>CAVXTN010000001.1:0-22810 GCA_963764745.1 Candidatus Aminicenantota bacterium
CGCCGACGGGCTGAAACCCTATGAAAAAAAGCACAAATTCAGAATGCTCACCGCAGCCAACGGCAGGGAAGCGCTGAAAGTTTTCAAGGCCCAGGATATCTCCCTGCTGGTGACCGACCTGCGCATGCCGGAAATGGACGGCATTTCGCTGATCTCTCACGTTCACAACGACTTCTCCCAGGTGCCCATCATCGTGATGACCGCGTTCGGGTCTCCGCAGATCGAAAAGCAGATCAAGGACATGGGCATACTCCATTACCTGGAAAAGCCCATCAGTTTTGAAGAATTCCGCGACCATGTCTTATACGAACTGAATCTGAAGAAAAAGGGCCGGATCGAGGGCATCACGCTGGCATCCTTCCTGCAGCTGATCTGGATGGAAAAGATGACCTGCACGCTCATCGTAAAAAGCGCTGGGCAAACCGGCGCGCTCAGCATAAAGAATGGCGAATTGAAAAACGCGGAGTGCAACGAAGAAAAGGGCATGGAAACCGCCCTGGAGATCCTGGCCTGGGAAAACGTCACCATCGAGATGGAAGAAAGCTATCTTCCCGGCCTGGAAACGGTCAATGCGACCATCGAAGAGCTCCTGCTCGAGAGTTTCCGCCGCCGGGACGAAAACAAAAATGATCCGGCCATTGAAATTGAGTACGAAGAGATAGAACCCACGGACAATATAAGTAAACCAAAAAAGGAGGTAATCATGAACGTTTCGAAACTCAACAAATCCATCGACACCCTGAAGGAAAACCTGGCCGGCGCCCTGATGGCCACCGACATCTGGAGCAGCGGCCGACATGCAATCGCTCGCCGGCTGGAACACCCAACCCGCCGCCACCGCCCTTTTCGGCCAGATCATCAGTTCGATCGACCAGGCGCTCCTGAGGGTCGGGCTTCCCCGGCCTGGGCAAATACTGCATTTTTGACCTGGTGGACGGCAAATGATCGTGATGATCCCCATGGGCGACTTTGCCTGGGGCATGCTCGTTGACGGCAAGAAAACCCAGCTGGGGTTGCTGCTCAATGTGGTCGTTGCCCAAGGCCATTGCCGCCTTCGAAGATGCCATCACCAGCAACTGACGGCGGATCAGGAGATTACAAAATGGGTGAAAAATTAGCAAAAATCTACAGGATCGTCGAGGAGAAGGGGGCAACCCGGGCCGGATCAAACTGGCCAAGCCACCGGCCTCCCCAAAAAGGATGCCGAGGAAATGAAGGACAAACCCGAGGTCGTTGAGAAGTTCAAAACCATCGCCTGCGATATTTTGGCTTCAATATCGACGAATTCCTGCAGAAGTAATTACGTCCGGGCAGCTCGGACCGCGCGGCGGACCGCCGCCGCGGACGGGAAGAAGTTCGCATGAAAAAAGCCTCGCCTTATAGCCTGCATACATGAGCCAACCCGCGGCCCTGCGCCTTGTCCTGGTTTTTGCCGATGCCGGCATACCGGGCTTGCGCGTAGCCGAGGAGTTGCGCCGCTTCGAGGGCCACCTTTCCTTCAAGGTCATTAGCGCCACCGATCCACCCCAGGTCAAGCAGATCCTGCAGTCCCAGGTGGTAGTCGCAGCCGTCATCGAGGTCGATAGGAAGATCGGCTACGCCCTGGAAGTCCTGCGCCTGCTGGGCACGGGAAACCAGGCCATTCCGCTTTTCGTCTACAACGGCTTTCAGCTGCCCAGGATCGCCGAAAAGACCAGGGAATACGACCACGTCCAATATTGCGAAGACCATCGCCACCTGGACCGTTTTATCGCCATGATCCTCGCGGAAGTAAGCAAAAAAAAACGCGGCATCATCCACGGCATCTCCCTGGGCAATTTCCTGCAGTTGATGAGCACCGAAGAATTCGCCGGCCGGATCATCGTCAGCAGCGGGGCCAAAAAGGGCGATCTTTTTCTACAGGCGGGACGGCTCGTCCAGGCCGGCCTGAACGGTTCCAGCCGCAACCTGGCCCTTGCCGAAATGTCAAGCTGGGAAAAGGTCACCGTGGAGATCGTGGAAAAGCCGTCCAGCCAGCGCGCCGCCAACCCGGCGCCCCAGCAAGGCAAGACCCGTAGCGGAGGACCGGACCCGGACGTGGCCATGGACCCGGAACCCCGGGCCGGACGCATCGACCGGCTGCGCTTCAACCATCTGGGCAAAAAAATTTCCGTCGATATCCACAGGCTCAATTCGGCCCTGCAAGAAATCCAGGGCCTGCTTGCCGACGAACTGCTGCGTATGGATGTTTTCCTTTCCCTGGACGGCCGTTCCCTGGCCGGATGGAACTCCCACCCGCTGGCCTGTTCCGCCTTTGCGGCCATCACCGACAGCCTCTGAATTCACTGCGGGCCAGCGAATTCCCGCCGCTTGGCAATTATTACCTGCTCGATCTCGCTGACGAACAAATGGTGGTGATGTGGTGCCGCCAGCCAGCCTTCATTGGGGAATGCTGCTGAAGGGAGGGAAGGAACGGCTGGGTTTCCTGCTGAACATCATCATGCCCAAAGCCCTGAGGGCCCTGGCGGAAGCCATGACGGGAAAACTCGCGGTTTTTAGGAGGAGCCATGGGTAAAATACTGGAACAGATCTATAAAATCGTCGAAGCCAAGGGCGGACTCCCGGGCCGGATGCAATTGGCGCAAAAGACCGGGGTTTCCATGCAGCAGGCGACAATGGACCGCAACAAGGCCGCCATCATCAAGCGCTTCAAGAAAGCCGCCACGGAAATACTGGGCATCAATATCGACGAGCTGCTGAAGTAACTTTTACCAATTCCGCGTTGAGTCATGATCGTGGGCAACGGATCACCGGCAATCTTGGAAAAATAATTTTTTTTTGGAACCAACTACTTGCCATTATCGTATACTAGGCATGAGCAAGATCATGGCAGAAGAAGCCGACAACAAGGTCACACAGCTTCGCAAGGGCATACTGGAGCTGGCCGTCCTGGCCGCGCTTTACCGTCGGTCACACTATGGCTACTCGCTGGTGCGCGGCCTGACCGGTTCCGGCGCCGTCGAGATCAAGGAGGGAACGGTTTATCCTATCCTGGCCCGCCTTGCCCGCGAAGGGCTGGTAAGTTCCGCCTGGGTCGAGTCCAGCCAGGGACCGCCGCGCAAGTACTATGAACTGACCGCGGCCGGACGCGCCGCCTGCGAAATCGCTCCAGGCCGAGTTCCGCCGCCTGGTATCGCTGGTGGAGGGCGCCGCCGGCGCAACCGCTGCCCAAGACGGCCCGCAGTCAAAAAAAAATCGCGATCAGGAGGAAGCAAAATGAATAACCATTTCCCGCCGGCAGCGGAAAAGATCGTTGCCGATTACCTGGAAAAGCTGGGTTCCCAGTTAAAAGGCATGAATGAAAAGGACCAGCAGGAAATCCTGGCCGAGATCCGGTCGCATATATACGAATCGTTCAGCGGCGACAATGAAGGCGACGAGATCGACCGGGCCTTGCGGGCGCTGAAGCGACTGGGCGAACCGGGCGAAGTGGTCTCCAGCCGCGTGGGAGCGAGCGTCACCCGCCTGGGCCGGCAAAAAAAATCGCTTCTTTATATCCTGGCAGGGTTTCTGATCGTCATTTTCGCGGCGCCTTTGGGCATGGGCGGCTTGGCCCTGGTCGCCGGCCTGCTGGCTTTCCTGGCCGGGTTGCTGGTCGTTTATTTCGCCACGGCAGTGGTCTTTGTGATCAGCGGCTTCCTTTGCGCCCTGGTCGGCTTGATCACCATCGTCTCACCCGACCTCTACCTGGAGATCAACCGCTGGGCCGGTGAAGCCGTGTTCCAATTCGGCCCCTTCCAGAACCATCCGCAAGTGGCCGGCGTGCTCACCCTGATCTTCGCCATGATACTGGCCGCCCTGGGCCTGCTCATGCTCTGGTCGGGCAAGCACATCTGGTGCGGATTGCGCTTCGTTTTCCACCTGGCCCTGGACAAGGTCCGCTCCCTGTTCGCCCGCGGCCGCAAGCTCGTCTGAGATTCCATGCTCTGCGACGGGTGACTGCTGGACAACAGAAAACCACAGGCAGGATTCTTGAAAATATCGCTTGCGCTTACGTAAAGACAATTTCGCATGTGGTAGAATCTCTCCGACTGCCTTGTACGGCAAGTTCGGGAGAAGCCATGACAAAGATCGCCCTGATCCGCCTGGATTCGGGAAAGCATGACAGGCCCAATTCGAAAGCGACCGTCGCGAGTTCCTGGCTCCCCTGCAAAAAGAATTCGATTGTGATCGCGGTCCGACCCGAGGGAAAAGCGGAAGCCGACCTGCAGGTCGTTTTCATCGCTTCGGGCGGCAGCGAGCAGAAATTCCGCCAGCCTGTACCCCGTCCTGGCCAATCCCGTCATCCTTCTGGCCGACGGCAAGCACAATTCCCTGGCCGCCGCCCTGGAAATTTCCAGCTGGGTGCGCCAGCAGGGAGGAAGCGGCGGAGATCGTTCACGGCGACAGCGGCTGTCATCGCCGCCGCTTGCGGCGCCTGGCGGATTTCCAAAGACGCGCCGGGCCCTGGCCGGGCCGCATCGGCGTCATCGGCGAACCGTCGGACTGGCTGATCGCGTTCGGCCGTCGACCGCGACTGCGTCAAAAAACGCTGGGGAAGGGAATTCATCGACATCGACCTGAGCGAAGTGACCTCCTTTCAGGCCAAGGAAGGGAAGCCGCGGGCACTGGCCCGCGAATTCACCGGGCAGGCTGAGGCTCTGGACGGGGTGGAGCAAGGGGAGGTGCTGGCGGCGTCGCGCCTGGTCCCCGCCTTGAAAGACGTTTTCCGCCGCCACCGTCTGCGGGCGGCCACGTTGCGCTGCTTCAGCCTGATCGAGCAAATGCGGGCCAGCGGCTGCCTGGCCCTGTCCCGGCTCAACGACGAAGGGATGATCTGCGGCTGCGAAGGCGACGTGCCGGCGGCATTCTCCATGCTCCTGCTGTTCGCCTTGACCGGGGAGATCCCATTCATGGCCAACCCCGCCGCCGTTGATGTCGAGGGCAACCGGCTGCTCCTGGCCCATTGCAGCGTGCCCAGGCGCGCCGTGTCCGGCTACCGGCTGCAGACCCATTTCGAGACCGGCCTGGGGATCGGGTTGTGCGGCGACTTCGCCGCCGGCCCGGCCACGATCTTTAAAGTCGGGGATCCCGGCCTGGACAGCTATTTCGTCTCCGCCGCCGAAATCCTGCCCGGCCGGCCCGAGCCCGGCCTGTGCCGCACCCAGGTGCGCCTGCGCCTGAAGGAGCCGGCCGGCTATTTCCTCAAGCGCCCGCTGGCCAACCACCACGTTTTGATCAAGGGGGATCATGCCCAACTGATTGAGGATTTCATGCAATTTTCTGGCGCCCAAAGAGTCAAGTAAACAGTGAAAAGTTAAAAGTGAAAGGTGAAGAGTCGGAGCGCGCTTTTAACTAATTCCCCGTTCATGCTCATGGGCATTTCACTTTTCACTTCTTCTGCTTTTCACTGAAGGCGCACTTCCCCCTCCGGTCGCCGGATATCCCGGCCCCCGGGGCCATGCCTTAGAGCACCAGGGCGTAGCCGATCTTCAAAAAGAAAGTGCGGCTGGCGCGGGTCAGGTCGATGTTGGCGGTGCCGATGCCGCTGTCGGTGTAGCCCAGGAAGAGCACGGTTTGCGGATTGAGCTTGTAGGAAAACAACAGCTGGGTGAAAAGCCCTTTCTCGCGGGCTTCCACCGGGAAGGAGTAGAGGGCGGGATTGTACTTGACGTCGGAATACTGGACGATGGCGCGCAGGAAGCAGCGGACGTTGAAGTTGTAGATCAGCCGCGCCTGCAGCAGGTTGGCCAGGTAAATACGGTCCCCCTTCAGGGTCAGGTTTTCATAGGTGTGGTTCACGTTGAGGTTCAGATGGCGGCCCAGGGCGATCTCCAGCGAAGGGTTGAGCAGCACCGAGCTGGCGGCGCGGGCGTTGGCGTAATCGATGGCGTCACCCGCCTCCCAGTAAAGCCAGTACCACAAACCGCTGCGCGGCTTCATTTCCAGGTAGCCGCTGTTGAAGGTGCGCTCGATCTCCACCCCCTGGTAGAGGATCTTCTGGCTGATGAGAAAAAGCTGGAAGACCGACTGCAGCGGGCCTTCATAGCCAATGCCCGCCTGGCCCTGGATATCGGTCTGCTTGCCGTCGTGGTCGGTGATGCGGCTGCCAACGACCTGGAAGGCGAGGCGGTTGAACCAGCCGCCCGGCCGCCCCCAGATCTGGGGATGGATGTTCAAGGTCAGCTGCCGGGTGTCGACGCGCGGCATGAAGCCGAAGTCGGCGCGAAAATCGCGGCCGAGGTCCTGGTAGGACAGGACATAGATGAGGTTGCGGCTGTCATGGCGCAGGTTCCCGTACAAGGCAAAGCCGGAAAAAGGGTTCGCGTCCTGTCCCTGTGCCGCGGCCGTTTCCCCGGGATAATCGGTCCGGGAATAGAGGGCCTGCCAGGAAAAGGTCTTGGAGCGGCTGAGGCGCAGGAAGCCATCGGCGCCCAGCACGTGGTTGTAGTATCCGTCGCCGGCCCGGCCGGTGTACAGGAAACCCACGGTGGAATTGCGTCCGACGTCGCGGCGGAAACGGAAGACGCCGCCCCAGACGTCTTCGTCCAGCGAACCCATGCCCGTGCCCTGGTTGGAGGGGAAGAGCAGGTTGTTGATGCGGTCCTGGGTGACGAACACGCCCACGGCGTTGGCACCGATCTTGCCGGTCACCTTGCCGCCCCAGAGCGGGTCGGCCACAGTGCGCGTGAAGACCATTTCCAGAGGGGTCAGGAAAAAGTCGCCGCCCTCAAGGAAGAAAGGGCGCTTTTCCGGGTAGCGCAAAGCGAAGCGGGTGTTGACGGCGAGCTGGGCCGCGTCGGCTTCGACCTGCGAGAAGTCGGGGTTGACCGCAGCGTTGAGCATCAGGTTGGGCGTTACGCCCCAGCGGGCGCTGATGCCCGGCTCGACCTTGACCGTGCCTTTTTCCAGTTCGCCGGCTGGAAACGTTTCCATGTCCCTGGCGTCGTTGCGTTGCCCGGTCAGGGTCGGGTCGAACTCCAGGTTCTTGCCCGGGCTGATCCCTTGAAAACCGCTGAGCTTGTTGAACTGGCAGATCAGGCAGTTGCGGTCGCGGTCGCGCACGTGGGTGCTCATGCGGTGGCGGACGTTGCGCGGCCAGGAGCGGTCAGCCTCGAAGCCCCAGGTCTGCGCCGCGCCGCCCTTGGCAAAGCGCAGCTGGTTGAAGGGAATGGCCACTTCAACGGTATAGCCAAAATCGGTGATCCTGCCGGCGGAAGCCCAGATGGCGTCCCAGGAAAAATCCTCATAGCCTTCCAGCTCGCTGAAGTTGGCGTCGGCCTGCACCCCCAGGGGGTTGACGCGGAACTGGAAGGCGCGGCGCTCGTCGTTGAAGGTGTCCAGCATGAAGCTGACATGGTCGTCCATGATGAAAGTGTCGATGGAGTCGCGGCCCATCACATGGGCGCGGATCTTCTGCGGCTCCGGGTCGAAGCAGCGAAATGCGATGTAAATTTTCGCGTGGTCGTAGGTGATCAGCACTTCGGTCCTGACCGGGGCCGGGATGGCGTCGCCCGGCTGCCATTCGTATGGAAGCTCCAGCATGGCCGCCTTTTGCCAGGCTTCCTCGTCGAGCCGGCCGTCGATCTTGATATGCGAAGCGGCCGGTATGACGACCGCGTTCATGGCCGGCGGGTACTCCTTTTTGGCAGGAGACGCCTGTTCCTGTGCCGCCAGAGGAACCGCCCCCGGCAGCGACAACCAAGCCAGCGCCGAAACGACCAGCAAAAGCTTTGACCCACCATATCGTTTCATGCCTACCTCCGTCAGGTCGACCGCAGAACGATCGTTATTTTTTCGAACGAATAGTGATACGCAAATTCTGTTTTAAAAGTTGAAACAAATCAAGTGGGAGAGGGAAAAGCGTCCGGGGTCGGTAGTGCCCCCGGACAAACGCCCTTGACAGCAAGGCCTTTTCCGGATATAATGCAGCCAATTGAGCCCGTGGTCCCCCAGGGGATTCTTCAGGGAAAAAATGAAATGATGCAAAGCCTTCGGGCCGCATCCCGCCATTGAGCTGAAAAACTCGATCCGGATTGCCATTTCTTCATGATTCGCTGCTATGGCGGGTTCAAAATCAAACTTAGGAAATGTGATGAACATCCACGAAAAAAGTGCGTCCGCCCGGCAGTCCGAACGGCCGTTCTCCAAAAAACAAGCGGACTGCAAGCAACCCCAACCGGCGGCGGCCGGAGTATTTTCAACTCTGCTGCCGGAGCTCAAGCGGGCGGTGGCTGAAGAAGGCTACGCCGTTCCGACCCCCATCCAGGCCCAGGCCATTCCCCATTTGCTCGCCGGCCGCGACCTGATCGGCTGCGCCCAGACGGGCACGGGCAAGACCGCCGCCTTCATCCTGCCCATTTTGCAGTATCTGACCTCGCACAAACGGCAGGCGGCGCGCGGCCGCTCACGCGTCCTCATCCTGGCGCCGACCCGCGAACTGGCGGCGCAGATCGGGGAAAGCACCGCCACCTACGGCCGTCATCTGCGCTTCGCACATGCCGTTGTCTTCGGGGGCGTCAGCCAGCTCCCCCAAGTCCAGGCCCTGAACCGCGGGCTCGACATCCTGGTGGCCACCCCCGGGCGGCTGCTCGACCTCATGCAGCAGGGGCACGTCAACCTGGACACCATCGAGATCTTTGTCCTGGACGAGGCCGACCGCATGCTTGACATGGGGTTCTTCCCGGACATCAAGAAGGTCATCGCCAAGCTGCCGAAAAAACGCCAATCGCTGTTTTTCTCGGCCACCATGCAGCCCGAGGTGGTGGCCCTGGCACGCACCCTGGTCCATGATGCCGTGCACGTGACCATCGCCCACGAGGCGCCGGCCGTCGAGCGCATCGTGCAAAAGGTGATGTTCGTCGACAAGAACAACAAGGACGCCCTGTTGACATCGCTGCTCGGCGACCTACGCTGGGACCGCGTCCTGGTTTTCACGCAGATGAAGCACATGGCCAACAAGGTGGTCAAGAAACTGAGCGGCGCCGGCATCACGGCCGCCGCCATCCACGGCAACAAGAGCCAGGGCGCCCGCACCGAGGCGCTGGCCAGCTTCAAGGACGGCCGCGTCCGCGTGCTGGTCGCCACCGATATCGCCGCCCGCGGCCTGGACGTGGACGGCATCTCCCATGTCATCAACTACGACCTGCCCGTGGAGCCCGAAGTGTATATCCACCGCATCGGCCGCACCGCCCGCGCCGGCGCCGGCGGCGACGCCGTTTCGTTCTGCTCGGCCGGCGAACGCGATTTCCTGCGCAGCATCGAGAAGCTGATCCGCACCGAGGTTCCCGTTTCGACCGCCCACAGCTTCCATTCCGAGGCGGCCTGCCGGGCGACCGGGGCCGATGCGCGCCCGGCTCCCAAGGAGCAGCGGGGCGGCAACAACGGCGGCCGCGGCCGCCACGACGGTCCGCGCCAATCCGCCGCTCCCGCCCATCAATCTTATTTCAGGCAGGGGCGCAGCAACTATCGCTGACGGAATTTTTGCGTACGATCTGCAACAGAATAAATCCGGCCTAGGTTCAACTCCCCGGCGCGGAGCAACGGTTGGCCACGCAGGGAAAAGCGGAAGGAGCGGCAGTCAGGCCGAACGAAAACTTGCAGCCGACGGCGAGCGTCTGGACGCCCCCGGATATGTTCACGATCCGCAGCACCGGTTTTTCATAAACTTTTTTCGCCCTTTTCCAGTTTTTGTTTTTCTTCATTCATTCTCCAGACGATCCGCGGGTGATGATTTCGTGGTGGTCCCGGCCGCCCGTGCTCATTTAAACGCCAGGGCCGGATCGCCGAGCCAATTGTACACATTCAACAGGTAGGCCGCGCCGCCCAGTTGCTTGTAATTTTTCATGGCTTTCAGCAGGGCCAGCCCAATGCTCGCTTCCCGGCCGCGGAATGCCGCCTTGTAAAACTCGGCGCCGAGAAGCGTTGAATCCGCATTCTGCGCCGCGCCCGACGGGGCAAGTCCACCCGCAATGCCGCCATGATCGTTCAGCAGCAGGGCTTCGCCCAGGCTGGTATATCCCGGGATTTCAAAACGGCCGGTCACACAGGTGAGCATGACCATGAGCGGCAGCTTGCCGCTGTTCTGCAACGCCGCGGCGTCGCTGGCATCGAATATGTTTTCCTGGGCCAATTGGGTCAAGCCGCCATGGCCGCAGTAGTTGACCAGCGCCGCGCCGCCGTTGAAACCGGCGCTGATCCGGGCGCGGACTTCCCCGACCTGGGCTGGATTGACAAGGTAGATCTTTTCTGAACGGTAACCGGTTGCAAGGCTTGCCAACATATCGCTGCTGACGGCGAAATCGCCGCTATCGTCTGTATTGTCAGCGATCATCAGGGCGTTTCCCGTCCAGGGACCCTGGCCACTTTCGTAGTCCTTGATCTTGTCGATCATGGCCTGCAATTCGGCGTTGGAGACCGCGGGCAGGCGGCCGATGGCGATCTCCGGCAACCCATTCAGCCCCTTTACGTCGCCGAACATCTTGTCGGCAGCGAAGAGCCCCTCCGGCGTCTTGGCCAGGATGACGGGAAACAGGTTGTCGCCGAGGCCGAGATAATCCTTGTAGTCGTAGGTTCCCTTGCCGGCCAGGACCGCGTATTTGGGCTTCTTTCCGTTCCATTTTGAGTAGGCATGGGCCAGGAAATCGCGGACAGCCAGGGGGCTGGCCAGGCCATAATTGAATGATTCATATATGTCTTCCAGGGTGAAGACCATGGCCGTCAGCCCTTTGCTCTTCCGGTAATCGGCAAGTTTTTGCGCCGTATCCCTGAACTCCTCGGGCGCGATGACCACGTATTCCGCCGAGTAGCCGGGCCTGTCCAGGCGCGCCGGCACATCGCCCTTGACAGAAAGTGGACGCAGGGCCGACGCTCCCGGCGCTGATCAAATAGGTATTGGCTGTGCCACGGGGAACAAAGGTGACTCGGCCGCTGACATCGAGCGCGGCGCCGCTCAATTGCTTGAGCCGCGCGGGCTTGCTGACATCCAGGATGATGACCTGGGGATCGGTGAAGCCGGTAACCGTGACCACGTCATGACCATCGCGCGGCAGATCAGGGAATTATCATATGCCTGGTATTGCCGCTGGTAGCTCAGGTCGAAGGATTCCACGTAAAAAAGGCTGTAGGGCGCCCCCGTGTCCAGGGAACCGCTGACGCTGATCGTATTGGCTCCCTCGTGGAGCAAAGAGGAATTAAGGGAAATTTCGAAGCGATGCCCCTCGGTGCCGTTCCAGGTCGTGCCGCCGATCTCCGTGCCGTTGAGGAAGATCACGGCATGGTGGTCATTGTCCGTAGCGGTATCGGTGGCGCCCTTCAGGTTGACGGTCAGGATTGCGGGGCCCGAGGACGTGGCCCCGGGGACGACCACCGGGAAGGATTTGGCCGCGCCGCCGCCCTCCACGTAGTCCCAAAGCCAGATGTCATCCTTGGGGCTGCTGAACAAGCCGGTCAGGGCATAATGATTTTCCTCGAAATGGACGTTCTCGCTGAACGATTGCCCGTCAGCGACCGGGCCGGCATTGCCGGCGCTTATGGCTTCCATGGCCTGGCCGCGTCCCTGTTCAAGCCAAAAAACGTTTCGGTCGGCATATTGGGTCTCGATGCCGTCATTGTAAAAAAAGACGCCGGCGCCGTTGCTGTCGGCCAGCCAGGCGATATTTTTCCCCATGTTTGTCAAATTCAGCCTGTATTGGGCGATGAAAACCTGGGCTTGCATTGCAGAGATTCCCAGGCTGCTGGCGATCTGGGCCGAGTTGACGTAGAACAAACCGCGCCCTTTGACCGTGATCCTGACGCGCTCCTTGTTTTTCGACGCAGCCAGCGTGGCCACCGCCTGCAAAGCCAGCCGGCGCCCGTTGAGGCGCTGCAGCTCATAAGCCGACCGTTCGCGGGTGAAGCGGCGGTACCCATAAACATCGGTTGGTACTTCCCTTTCGTTCCGCTCCGGAAGATATTCCGTTTCCCGCAACCGGCAATCCGTTCCAAACGTAAGGGTAAAGGGCCCGTAACTCATGGCTTGTCCCAAAGCATCGATCTCTTCCAGCCGGTAGACCACCGGCTCGCCGTATTGCGCCCCGGGGTCGGCCAGCCTGTAGGCGCCCCCCTGGGGAGAGTTGGGCAGGGCGGGGAGGAAACTGGGGTTGACCAGTTCATATTCCTTTGTCACCCGGTTTTGCCGCCGCAGGTTGAAACCGATCGTGCCGCATTCGGTTGCAGTATGCCATTCGACCGTTGGCTGGCTCTCATCAGCGCAGGCCTCGAAGCGGGAGACGGCCACCCAAGTTGGATCCCTATCAAGGGCCACGGAGAAGGTCGCCGACCAGGCGGACTCGGTAGCCGTATGAGTCGCGCAGCGCGCCTTGGCCCGCACAATATAGGTGCCCGCCGATGCCCAGCTGTGCGCCGCCGTGGTAGCACCCACTGCCAGCCAACCCGAGTCGCTGCCGTCACACCAGTCGAATAAGTACTGCACATCGTCGCCCCGGCTCGAAATGGAGCCGCCTGTAGAATACTCATAGCTCGTGCCCGACGCCCCCGTGGCCGGGCCTGCGGGCGTGTCCGGGGCCGAGACCGTCTCCTCATCATTGGCAATGATGGTGAAGGGCGCGTCACTCATGTCTCCGGCGAACGGCCCGGGATCGGCGCGGCCAATCCGGATCAGGCAGTTCCCCGACGGCATGTCAGGAACGTTCCAGGGGAAGGTCCCGGTGTTTTCTATCGCGTCGGCCAGAACAGTCCAGTTTTCCCCGCCATCTGTTGATAACTCAATCCTGACCTGCAGCAGGTATCCGCTGCTGGCCCAGGTGATCGCTTGGCTGGAAAAGGGCAGCCACTGCTCGCCGCCATTGGGCGAGGTGACGGTGATGGCGGGAGGAATGATGGTGAAGGGCGCGTCACTCATGTCTCCGGCGAACGGCCCGGGATCGGCGCGGCCAATCCGGATCAGGCAGTTCCCCGACGGCATGTCAGGAACGTTCCAGGGGAAGGTCCCGGTGTTTTCTATCGCGTCGGCCAGAACAGTCCAGTTTTCCCCGCCATCTGTTGATAACTCAATCCTGACCTGCAGCAGGTATCCGCTGCTGGCCCAGGTGATCGCTTGGCTGGAAAAGGGCAGCCACTGCTCGCCGCCATTGGGCGAGGTGACGGTGATGGCGGGAGGAATGATGGTGAAGGGCGCGTCACTCATGTCTCCGGCGAACGGCCCGGGATCGGCGCGGCCAATCCGGATCAGGCAGTTCCCCGACGGCATGTCAGGAACGTTCCAGGGGAAGGTCCCGGTGTTTTCTATCGCGTCGGCCAGAACAGTCCAGTTTTCCCCGCCATCTGTTGATAACTCAATCCTGACCTGCAGCAGGTATCCGCTGCTGGCCCAGGTGATCGCTTGGCTGGAAAAGGGCAGCCACTGCTCGCCGCCATTGGGCGAGGTGACGGTGATGGCGGGAGGAATGATGGTGAAGGGCGCGTCACTCATGTCTCCGGCGAACGGCCCGGGATCGGCGCGGGCAATCCGGATCAGGCAGTTCCCCGACGGCATGTCAGGAACGTTCCAGGGGAAGGTCCCGGTGTTTTCTATCGCGTCGGCCAGAACAGTCCAGTTTTCCCCACCGTCTGTTGATAACTCAATCCTGACCTGCAGCAGGTATCCGCTGCTGGCCCAGGTGATCGCTTGGCTGGAAAAGGGCAGCCACTGCTCGCCGCCGTTGGGCGAGGTGACGGTGATGGCAATCGGATCTCCGGTTGCAGTATAATTCTGGGCAGTCTGATCGGCAGCGATGTTGGCATAGGCTCTATTCTCGGGGTTGAACGTGTAGCCGGCCAGGGTCGGCGTCACGGTCCCCGACCAGTTGAAAGGCACTGTGCCGGAATAGACTCCGGAGGAATTGGTTGTGGGATTTCCCGGCAGGCCGCTCATGACGACTCCAGCCAATGGAGATCCGCCGACAAGGATCGTCCCAGTAATTGAGTATGTATTTATGTTGCAATATAGTCTTGTCCTGTCTGATCAGCAGTAATATTGGAATAAACCCTGTTCGCCGGGATGAAAACGTATCCGGCTTTGGCAGGAGTGATCGTCCCGTTCCAGTTGTCGGAAACAGAGATAGAATAGTGTCCCGAGGAGTCAGAGGTTGCGGTCTTGGCCCCACCGTCATTATAACTTAAGGTGACTTCCCCGGTACCCGTATTTCCGGAAATTGCAGGAAGACGGAACATGGCTGCAAAAATATCAAAGTTTCCGCTAAATCCCCTTACCGGGTTCCCCCAACTCGCTTCGCTGTAGCCAGACATGTAGATATTCCCTGTGGCATCATCAACGGCGAGACCATAGCTGGAATCCCTAAGATTTCCTCCGAGAAAGGCGTTCCAAAGGAGACTGCCGCTACCGTTTAATTTAGCCGCAAAGGCATCCCAGCCCCCAGTAAATGCCCGTGATGGGCTTCCCCAAGAAACGCTGCTGCCTCCTGAAAGTAAGACATCCCCCTTGGCATCAATGGCGATCCCCCCTCCTATAGTGGTATCATTCCCGCTCCCGCCAAGAAAGGTGTTCCATAGGAGATTGCCGCTGCTATCGAGCTTGGCGGCCATAACATCGTAGCCTGCGCTGTATGCCCGTATCGGACTCCCCCAACTTGTATCAGAATAACCCGAAATGAAAATATTCTCTGAGGTATCCAGGGCAATTCCACCCGGAGATTCTGCTCCATTTCCACCAAGAAAAGTGTTCCATTGTGGATTACCGTTGTTATCAATTCTAGCCACAAAGATATCCGCATTGGCAGTGTATGCCCGCACCGGGCTTCCCCAGGTGGAATTACTATAACCGACAATAAAAGAATTTCCTGCGCCATCAACCACGATTCCCTCTGCGCGTTCACCTGAGATTCCACCAATGAATGTGTTCCAGTTGAGGTTACCGCTGCTGTCGAGCTCGGCCACAAATGCATCCATATCCCCAGTATATGGATGCACCGGATTCCCCCAAGTGGTATTGCTGTAACCTGTAAGAAAAGAATTTCCAGCGTTATCAACAACGATCCCCATTCCCCTATCACCCGCACTTCCGCCGAGAAAGGTGTTCCAAAGCAAATTGCCATCGGCGTCGAGCTTGGCTGCAAATGCATCTTCGCCCCCGGTATATGCACGCACCGGGCTCCCCCAAGAAGAAGTGCTGTGACCCACTATCACAACATTCCCCGAGGAATCAACAGCGATCCCATGATCATTTTCCGCTCCAGTCCCGCCCAGGAATGTGTTCCACAAAAGATTGCCGTCGCTGTCGATCTTGGCCACGAAGACATCTCCGCCCCCCGTGTAGGCGCGGACGGGGCTTCCCCAAGTGACAAAGCCATATCCGCAGACATACACATTCCCCGACGAATCGATAGAAACATTATTCAAGTCGCTTAACTCATCATTGGCCGAACCTAAAAACGTGTTCCATTTCAGGACCGGGTCGATGACCAGGGTCGATCTGCCGTCCCAGCCGGAAACGGCGAAACCGACTTCATCGCTCGCTATCTTGCGGAAAAGGGCCGTGACCGGCTGTCGTACGTTTCCCTTCTCCTGCCAGGCGACCGGCTTGGACTCCGTTACCCGGCCGACCTTATATTCGATCACCAGTTCATCGTTGGGATCGATGGCGGCCTTGCCGTTGTAGCGCAAGCGAATGTCCAGCGGATCTCCGCCGGGGGCTACGACATAGCTGCTCTTGACTGTGCCTTTGCCCGTTTTTTCATAGACCAGATCGATCTTGTCCCAGAGTTCCTTGTATACGACCTTCTCAAGAGACTCGCCGTCATAGTTTGCCTCAGGCGTCACGAAGTTGGCACCAATGAACTCGATACGGAGGGCATGATCGCCAGCGGCCATGATGATCCCATTATTCCTGAATTCAACCATGTGCCCGCCGGCAGCAAATTGAATAATTTCGGATCTACCCGCTGCAATCGCCTTCCCGGGAAATGCAGCAATAAGTTTTTTTGAAGGATTCTCTGCCGCTGAAAGAACGAACCAGCCTATTAATAGCGATAGGCTGATTACCGAGATACCGGTCAAACGCTTCATGCTTCTCCCCTTGCATCCAAAAAGATCTCTCTATGAATTCGATCCAAACGATTTTTTAAGACGAATTGTACCATACCTGCTGTTTTTTTATAAACAATGGAAACACAGAGTCAGGGAAACCATGCCAAAAACAATGGCCGCGTGCTTGTTTTATTGTTGCCGTGCACTGGTCTTTCAGTCCGGCTGAGCAAAGGAATTCGCAACCTGATCAGAAAATTGTTTTTATAGACTTCCAGAAAAAACCGGTTGCCGAACGGTCGGGGGTGAAACCCATTTCATATGCCGGCACTTTGGCCACGAGTCGCTTGGCGAAAGCGATGATCCTGGACAGGGTATCGGGATCATACCAGGGGATGGAGAGCAACGGCAGCAAGCGGTCCAAGGCGTCCCCGGAAGCCAGCTTCTCGATATGGTTGCCTGGCGCGTGCTTCAGGAAGAAGATGCCGGCCAGCGGCGCACTGCCGTTGCTGGCGATGCCGGCTGTTCCCGCCCAGGGAGTACCGAAGGCGCGCATGGCGCCGGCCGTCTCCCGGACGATCATCCGCTCATCGCTCAGCAGCTTGCCGATCCCACCTGCGGCCAGCAGTTCCGAAAAAGTGCTTTTGCCGGCTCCCGATGCGCCCGTGAATATGAACGATCTTCCTTTTTCGACAACCCCGGCCGCGTGGGTCAGAATACCCCGCCGCCGGGCCAGGAAATGCATCAGCAGCAGCTGGTCAAGCGGATACGCAATGGGCAGGTCAAGATCCGCCTTCTCCCCCCCCGGAGCCGGAAAAAGAGGCCGGCAAAATACGGTCGCCCTGTTTACCTGGCGATCGAAACGGGCGATCCAGAAGGGTTCGGCATGCTGCGGCGGCGCCATGCGGATCCAGAAATTTGTTTCGTCCCGGTACAGGGACCACGATTCGCCGGTATCGTATATTTTTTCCAGGCCGTCCAGCGGGGGGAAACCGTCGAATCTCAGGGAGACCGCAATTTTTGCTTTTTCTCCGTTTTCCCGGGTACTCTTTAAAAAGGGCAGGTACAAAGGGTTGCCAACCCACAGCCTGAGCGCGGGATCCCTGGAAATTTCGAACCTGACGCCGGCGATCCCGAGATCCTGATCTTTCCCGAGAAACCGGCCCTGGTTTAACTTCCCGGACGGGCGCAATTGTTTGCAATACAAGGAATAGCCATAGGAGCCGCCGTCGAGCCGAACGCAAACTTGCAGCCGACGGCGAGCGTCTGGATGCCCCCCGTAATATTCACGATCCGCAATACCGGTTTTTCATATGCCTTTTTTTGGATTTTCTTCTTTTCGCTATGTTTCATTTATTCTCCAGATGATGCACGGGTCAAATAGTTATGGCGCTCCATGCCCAAAGCGCACATGTATGCCGATAGTTCCTGACTCCGGCCGTTTTCCAGGTCAAAAAATCCCGGGCAATAGCCGCAAAGGAGTTTTTGTTCACAATCGCTGCAGGGAAAATCCCCGGCCACCACTTGCTCCTGGACACGGGAAATTTCCCCTGTCCATCCCGTCTGAAAGCTTCCGCCCGCCAAGGAATATTTGTGCGCGCGGACCATCAGGCACGGGTAGAGCCAACCCCGGGGATCGATATGGAACGTGGTCTTGCCGGCGCCACAGACATACATTTTTTCGCCGCCGGGGCTGGCCTGAAAACGATCCAGGAATTCACGCCAATCGCTTACCCGGCCGGGATCGGAAAATTCCCGGGCCACGGCCTGTTCGGGAGTGACCCGCAGGTCGGTAGGCCGGCAGTCTCCGTCCAGGGTGGGAAAGATCGCCGCGTCCAGCCGGAATTTAACCCCGTAGCTTTTCGCCAGGTCCTCGATGGCGGGGAATTCGTCCAGGTTGAGCGTCATCAACACGCTCTTGAGCCCCACATGGATCCCCTGGCCGATCAGGGTTTCAATGCCTTGCCGGGCGCGGGCGAAGGAGCCGGGAACCCCGGTGACGCGGTCATGGGTCTTTGCCGAGGCGCCATACAGGCAGATCTCGACCAGCCGCGGCGGGAGCTGGCGGAGCAGCGTCGCGATTTCAGCTGTCACCAGCGTGCCATTGGTGAAAAGAGTGACCAGGAATCCGTTGCGCTTGGCAAAAGTATATATCTCGCTGAAATCCTCGCGGAGCAGCGGCTCGCCTCCGGTCAGCAGCAGATAGAGGCATCCCGCGTCCTTGATGTCGGAAATGACCTTCAGCCACTGCCCGGTGCCCATTTCGGCGCCGGCGGCGTCCGGCTGCCTTTCCCGGGCGTAGCAGTGCAGGCAGCCCAGGTTGCAGCGATGGGTCAGCGCCAGGCTTCCGGAAATGGGGATGCGCCGGCCTTCTACTTTTCCGGAAAATTCTTTCCAGTACTGGGCGTCGCCCAGCCCCGTCGCCTGCTCGCAAAGCGGACTCATGCCAACTCTTCGATCAGGCCGTTTGCCAATAGCTGGCCGATGAATTCGTCCATGTCGGCGCCGGCCTGCGCGCTTGCCACGGAAAAGTTTTCCACGATGTCCGCGATGATCGCCGCCGCGGTTCGCTTGCCGTCCAGGCGCTGCCAGATGAAACCGGCCAGCGGGTTCAGGATGAAAATGTTCTCCATGTCGCTGGGTTGTCCGCACACCGGGATCAGAAAAGACTCCCCGGCGATGTCGCGATTGGCGATCCTGTCTTTTTGCCGGTACCTGGCAGCCATATTCATTTGAAAGACAAGGCCGGGTCGCCGAGCCAGTTGTAAATATTCAAAATATAGGCTTTCCCGCCCGTTTGCACAAAGTTTTTCATGGCCTTGAGCAGGGCCTGCCCCGCGCTCATGCCCTTGCCGCTAAAAGCCGCCTTGTAAAACTCCTCGCCGAGACGCATGGACTGGGAATGGAACCCGGCCCCCGAGGGGACAAGGCCGCCGGCCATGCCTCCGTTCTCATTCAGCAGCAAGGCTTCGCCCAGGCTGGTGTACCCGGGAATTTCGAAACGGCCGGCCACGCAGGTCAGCATGACCATGAGCGGCAGCTGGCTGCCGTTCCGCAGCGCAGTCGCGTCCGAGTTGTCGAAAATATTTTCCTGGGCCCACTGGTCCAGGCCGGCGTGGCCGCAGTAGTTGACCAGCGCCGCGCCGCTATTGAAGGCGGCGATGATGCGGACGCGAACGTCCCCGGCCTGGGCCGGGTCGCCAAGGTAGATTTTTTGCGCCCGGTAGCCCCCGGCCAATGCCGCCAGGTCGTCGCTGCCGGCGGCAAAAGCGCCGCCGTCGTCGTCGTTGTCGGCGATCATGATTTCCGTAGCGGTCCAGGTCCCTTGCGAGCTTTCATACGCCTTGATCTTGCCGATCATGGCCAACAACTCGGCGTTGGAGACCACCGGCAGGCGGCCGATGGCGATCCTGGGGAACGGCTCCTTGGTCACGCTTCCGAACGATTTGTCGGCGGCGAAAAGCCCTTCCGGCGTCTTGGCCAGGATGACGGGAAACAGGTTGTCGCCGAGGCCCAGATAATCCTTGTAGTCGTAGGTTCCCTTGCCGATCAGGACCGCATATATGGGCTTCTTGCCGCTCCAGCTTGAACAGGCATAAGCCAGGAAATCGCGGACAGCCAGGGGGCTGGCCAGGCCATAATTGAATGATTCATATATGTCTTCCAGGGTGAAGACCATGGCCGTCAGCCCTTTGCTCTTCCGGTAATCGGCAAGTTTTTGCGCCGTATCCCTGAACTCCTCGGGCGCGATGACCACGTATTCCGCCGAGTAGCCGGGCCTGTCCAGGCGCGCCGGCACATCGCCCTTGACAGAAAGTGGACGCAAAGCCGAGTTTAGCGAGATCACCAGGTAATTGTTTGCCGCGGCACGCGGGACAAAGGTGATGCGGCCGCTGACATCGAGCGCGGCGCCGCTCAATTGCTTGAGCCGCGCGGGCTTGCTGACATCCAGGATGATGACCTGGGGATCGGTGAAGCCGGTCACGGTGACCGCTGCATGGCCGTCGCCGCGGCAGATCAGGGTGTTGCCGTAGGCCTGGTATTGCCGCTGGTAGCTCAGGTCGAAGGATTCCACGTAAAAAAGGCTGTAGGGCGCCCCCGTGTCCAGGGAACCGCTGACGCTGATCGTATTGGCTCCCTCGTGGAGCAAAGAGGAATTAAGGGAAATTTCGAAGCGATGCCCCTCGGTGCCGTTCCAGGTCGTGCCGCCGATCTCCGTGCCGTTGAGGAAGATCACGGCATGGTGGTCATTGTCCGTAGCGGTATCGGTGGCGCCCTTCAGGTTGACGGTCAGGATTGCGGGGCCCGAGGACGTGGCCCCGGGGACGACCACCGGGAAGGATTTGGCCGCGCCGCCGCCCTCCACGTAGTCCCAAAGCCAGATGTCATCCTTGGGGCT
Source organism: Candidatus Aminicenantota bacterium (assembly GCA_963764745.1). Lineage (GTDB taxonomy): Bacteria > Acidobacteriota > Aminicenantia > UBA2199 > UBA2199 > UBA2199. Next base: position 20,438 of record CAVXTN010000001.1, read on the forward strand.
GCTGAACAAGCCGGTCAGGGCATAATGATTTTCCTCGAAATGGACGTTCTCGCTGAACGATTGCCCGTCAGCGGCCGGGCCGGCATTGCCGGCGCTCTATGGCTTCCATGCCCAGTCCGCTGCCCTGTTCCAGCCAGAAAACGTTCTGGTCGGTAAAGGTGTTTTCAATCCGGTCGTTGAAAAAAAAGACGCCGGCGCCGTTGCTGTCGGCCAGCCAGGCAAAATTCTTGCCCAAGCTGGTCAGGCTCAGCCGGTATTGGGCGATCAAGGTTTGGGCTTGGATGACGGAGATGCCCAAACTGTTGGCGATCTGGGCCGAGTTGACGTAGAACAAGCCGCGCCCTTTGACCGTGATCCTGACGCGCTCCTTGTTTTTCGACGCGGCCGGCGTGGCCACCGCCTGCAAAGCCAGCCGGCGCCCGTTGAGGCGCTGCAGCTCATAAGCCGACCGTTCGCGGGTGAAGCGGCGGTACCCGTAAATGTCGCTCGCCATCTCCTTGCCGGCTTTTTCCGACAGATTGTCCGCTTCCCCGGACAAGGCCGACGCTCCAAAAGTGACGGTGAAGGGGCCGTAACTCATGGTCTGTCCCGAGGCATCGATCTCTTCCAACCGGTAGACCACGGGCTCGCCGTATTGCGCCCCGGGATCGGCCAGGCGGTAGACGCCCCCCTGGGGGGAATTGGGCAGGGCGGGAAGGAAACTGGGATTGACCAGTTCGAACTCCTTGCTCTCCCTGTCCTGGCGCCAGAGGTTGAAGCCGACCGTTCCGGTCTCGGTTGCGGTATGCCATTCGACCGTGGGCTGGCTATCTTCGGCGCTGGCTTCAAACAGGAGACGGCCACCCAGGTGGGGACCGGTGTTCCGTCTTCGGTCGCGGCCAGTTCGCAAAGGGGGCCGAATGTGAAGGTGGCACGCGCCTGGGTGGTGTTGCCGGTCTCATCCACATAGCGGGCGGACGTGCCGTTGGCCGCGGGGGTGCCTGTCAGGACGATCCGTCCGTTTGCCGTGGGAGTCACGCCGATTTGATAATACATCGTGACCGTGGCCCCGGCCGCGACCGTTCCCGGATTCCAGGTGATGTTTCCCCCGGAGCCGGCGGCGGGCACGGCGAACGTACCCTGCGAAACCCCGGCATACGCGGCTCCCCGCGACAACACCGTGCCCCCCGGAACATAGGCCGTGACCTGGTTGGAGGCGGAAAAGGTTACAGCCCGGGCAGCGGGGTTGTGGAAATCGATGATGACGCGCATATAAGTAGTGGTGTGGGGATTGCCATGATGCGGCGGATTGGGACCGGAAACATAAACGATCTTCTGGGCGAGATAAGGCTTCTCCGGCGCCCCACCGCCATCGGTGGGCAAATAGACGCGGAAAGAATTGGCTTGCGGCTGAGCATAGGGCTCCCCAGTGACGGCCTGCCAGTTGCCGGCCCAAAAAACGCCGAAATTGGCGGTGGAACCGCTGAGAGTTGTATAGGCACCGGATGCGGTCCAGATACCCGAATCTTCGTTCAAGTTATCCGTACTGTAACCGCTTATGGCCCTGTTCCCCCAAACATCATTGGCCGAGCCATTGTAGGTGGTGGTGGGGATGGTGCCGTTGCGGCTTCTGTAAGATAACCGGGCCAAGTTGGTTCCATTGTCGCCGTCAAAGTCATTCCAGTCGACCGTGCACCCTGAAGTGACATACGGGTAAAAAGCGGTGGTGGCCGACGTGCCGGTGGCACCTATATGACCGATGGGAAGAAAAGACTCAGCATATATATTTAACTCGCTGCCCCCAGCATCCGCAATGCCGTCATGGGCGCGGATGCCGTAGCCGTTGTAGTCATTGCCCGACGTAACCGACGAGCTCATGTTGACCCGCAGTTCCCAGTGGCCGGCGGTTGGATCGGCGACCGTGTACAGTTGGGTCCAAGTACTGTCGGCTGCGGCCTGGGTATTGCTGTACGTCTGGCTGGCGACGGATGTCCCCGCAGGATTTCTCAGCGAGTAATTGCATGAGGTGTCGCCGAAGGAACCATTCACCCAATCAGTGTAATTGGTAGTTACAGCTCCGATGTCAGCATCATAGATTTCTACTGTTAAACGGGCCGTTCCGGGAGGAACTTCGATAAAATATCTATAATATGCGTTTAACCCGCCATTGGAGCTGATATAATCACCTCCGGCAGTAACGTATCCAGAGCCGGATTGTTTTAGCAGGTGGATCTCGCCGGTGGAAGCGGCGAAGACATTATTGGTTATGCCAAGAAGAAAAATCGGGATTAAAAGAAGCCAAAAAATATAGTTCTGGGTAGCATTTCTGTTTGATTTCATTTTTTCCTCAATATCTATATTAAAAGATAAAAATCACCGTTATAAGTATATATG
>CAVXTN010000002.1:0-187945 GCA_963764745.1 Candidatus Aminicenantota bacterium
CTCAATTTTTATCCCTCCGTTGGAATAAATTAAAATATTTTTACTATAATCATATTGTCCAGAAATTTTCCCTGGAAGACGAAAATTCAAGTACTGGCTTTCTGGGGTGGCACCGGGTGCAATGGGAAGATTGTAAACCATGCCAATGGAGTTAATAGCAAAACCACTCCAGGCACCGGATACGATCAATTTGTCAAAGAATTCCTTTCCATCCAGGGGACTCACAGTGGAAATATTTATCCGAATTAGCGAGGTCGCCGATATTCGTTTGTTCTTGGATTGTATAGGATACGCCGTCTGCATTAAATGATATGGCAAAATAGCGGTTTTCCTTGGCTGCTAATTGCTTGATTGAAGACACGTCGGAAATAAACATGTTTATCGCCCTGGTTGATGAGGTTCTCTGGATGGCGCTTCTGCCAATTTGAATGGTAACCACAGCGATGATACCAATAAGTGCAATGATAACCAGCAGCTCAATCAAAGAGAAGCCTTTTGTTTTTAAATTCATTTCCACTCCTGATTAACACAAGCACTTTTAATGCCAAATATGGTTGAAACTAAAAGCATCTATGCATGTATCCCAGGATAAATAGCGCTGCTGGCAAAAGCAAGCTTTGCCGGGATGGAACGAGCAACTCAAAAAAATAAATAAGATAAATAAAAAAAAGTATTTTCAAAAAAAACAGCGGTTTTAAATTAATGATTTTAACGTGTAATAATTATACACTTAATACCAAAACTTCCTATTTCTTATCTTATTTTGTTTTTATATGAATATATTAAATTTATTTTTCGTTTATTTCAATACTACGTGCAAAATTGAAATAAACGAAATAAATAGCTATAATCATCCTTTATTTCTAATTTTAAATAGAGGTAATCCATGACAGATGAGTTGCGCGTCGCCGCCATCGAGCGCCGGCCCGCCGTCAGCATCCGCGTCAACGGCCGCCCGGTCCAGGCCACGCCCGGGGAGACCGTGCTGGCCGCGCTGACCGCCGCCGGCTTGCGCGTGCTGAAGAAGAGCAACGTGCGCGGCGAGGCGCGGGGGGCCTTCTGCGGCATGGGCGTCTGCTACGAATGCCTGGTCACCATCAACGGCGTGCCCAAGCAGCGTTCCTGCATGACCGAGGTCGAGGCCGACATGGAGATACAGACCTATGAGCCAGCCCAAAGTTGACGTCCTGATCATCGGCAACGGCTTTGCCGGCATCGTGGCCGCCAACCGCCTGGCCGACGCCGGGGTGCACGCCGTGCTGCTCGACGAGAACATCCACATCGGCGGCCAGCTGCTGCGCCAGGTGCCGGAACGGCTGGGCCAGGCCGTCCGCCACGACGACTACGTGAAAAAAACCGGCCGGCGCTTCATCGACGCGGTCAAGGCCAAAAAGATCACGGTCATGAACCGCACCCGGGTGCTGGGCATCTATCCCGGCCACGAAGTGCTGGTCGAGGAAAATGAAAAGAAAGTCCGCACCCTGAAGGCCGATCGCCTGATCCTGGCCACCGGCGGCCGGGAGAGATTCCTGCCCTTCCCGGGCTGGACCCTGCCCGGGGTGATCTCGGGCGGCGCCGTCCAGGTGCTGATCAAGAGCAGCGGCGTGCTGCCGGCCAGGGAGATGCTGGTCGCCGGCTCGGGGCTGTTCCTGTTCTCCGTGGCCTACGAAAGCCTGCGGGCCGGGGCCAGGGTCAAGGCCGTGCTGGAAAGGACCGGCGTGCTCGACAAGCTGCCGCTGCTGGCCCAGCTGCCGCGGCAACTGCCCAAGCTGACCGAGGGCGCCCGCTTCATGAGCCGGATCCTCCTTGCCGGGGTGCCCCTGCGCTTCCGCAGCCGCGTGCTCGAGGCCCGCGGCAGCGGACGGCTGGAGCAGGTCGGTCACGGCCAGGGTGGACGGTTCCGGCAAGACGATCGCCGGCGGGCGAAAAAACCTACGACATCCCGCTGCTGGCCGTTTCCCACGGCTTCGCCGCCAACGTGGAGCTGGCGCAAATGGCCGGCTGCGACATCCAGTTCCTGGACGAGCGCGGCGGCTGGGTGGTCTCAACCGGCGAGGACCTCGAGACCTCGGTCCCGGACATTTACGCCGCCGGCGAGATCACCGGCATCGCCGGCGCCCTGAAATCGATCAACGAAGGGGAGATCGCCGCCCTGGCCATCCTGCGCAAAATGGGCAAGACGGCCGAGGCCGATTCCCGCGTCAAAATGAAAAAGCTCCTGGCCGCCAGGCGGCGCCATCTGCGCTTCGGAAAATATTTCAATCTGTTGTACAAGATCCCGGCCGCGGATTACCTGGCCATTCCCGATGAGACCCTGGTCTGCCGCTGCGAGGACGTGACCATGGGGGAGTTGCGCAAGGCCGTGGCCAACGGCTACGACACGCCGGCCACCCTGAAGATCGCCCTGCGCACGGCCATGGGCGACTGCCAGGGGCGCACCTGCGGCCCCATGGTCTACGATATCCTGGCCGCCCTGACCGGCCGCGGCCAGGCCGGCATGACGCCGCTGGTGGTGCGGCCGCCGGTCAAGCCCGTGGCCATCGATTCATTGGCGAGTTATTCGGAATAAATCGAGCCATCGTAATTCGTAATTCGTAAAGCGTAATTCGAAACTGCAATTTATCGATCTATTTAAAATACCATTTTTCAAATTTTCTTAACGAATCACGAATCACGAATCACGAATTACAAATTACGGAGCAGTGCTTGATCAATCGAACTCCCGGTGCTCGGTCCGGCTGATGATCTCTTCCTGCAGGTCGGAGCCGAGGTCGACGAAGTAGTCGCTGTAGCCGGCCACGCGCACGATCAGGTCGCGGTATTTTTCGGGGTGGCTTCGGGCGGCGCGCAGGGTGGCGGCGTCGACCACGTTGAACTGCAGGTGGTGGCCGTTCATGGCGGAAGTAGGTGCGCACCAGCTGCCCGAGGCGGACGATGCCGTCGTCGCCCGGCGAGGAGCTGCGGCGTGAACTTCTGGTTGAGCAGCGTGCCGCCGGTGCGCAGGTGGTCGATCTTGGCCGCCGACTTGAGCACCGCGGTCGGCCCCTGGCGGTCGGCGCCCTGGACCGGCGAGATCCCCTCGGAGAGCGGCTCCCCGGCCCGGCGCCCGTCGGGCGTGGCGCCGGTCTTTTTGCCGAAGTAGATGTGGACGGTGGTGGGCAGCAGGTTGATGCGGTAGCGGCCGCCGCGCATGTTGGGCCGGCCGTCCACGGCGCGGAAATACATCTCGAACACCTCGCGGGTGATGTCGTCGGCCGCGTCGTCGTCGTTGCCGTAGCGCGGCGTCTTGTTCTGCAGCAGCTGCCGCAGTCTTCTCGGCGCCGCGGAAATCGCCGCGCAGCGTCCGCAGCAGCCGCTCCCATGGCCAGGTCCCCGGCGCTGAAAACATGGTGGCGGATGGCGCTCAAGGCGTCGCTGATCGTGCCCAGGCCCACGCCCTGGATGTAGGAGGTGTTGTAGCGGGCGCCGCCGTCGTGGTAGTCCCGGCCGCTGGCGATGCAGTCGTCGATGAGCAGTGACAGGAAAGGCACGGGCAGGTCGCGGGCGTAGAGGCGGTCGATGACGTTGCTGCCGCGCACCTTGATGTCGATGAAATGGCGCAGCTGCTTTTCAAAGGCGGCCAGCAGGTCGGCGAAACTGGCGAATTTCTCGGGATCCCCGGTCTCCAGGCCGATCATCTTGCCGCTCAGCGGGTCGCGGCCGTTGTTCAGGGTGATCTCCAGCACCTTGACCAGGTTGAAATAGCCGGTCAGGATGTAGCTTTCGCGGCCGAAAGCGCCGGTCTCCACGCAGCCGCTGGCGCCGCCGCGCCGGGCGTCGGCCAGGGATTTGCCCTGGCGCAGCAGCTCGGCCACGATGGCTTCGGAATTGAACAGCGACGGCTGGCCGAAGCCGGTGCGGACGATCTCCAGCGCCCGGTGCAGGAAGGCGTCGGGATTTTTTTTGCTGATCTGCACCATGGAGCTGGGCTGGAGCAGGCGCATCTCCTCGATCACTTCCAGGATCAGGAAGGAAACTTCGTTGACGCCGTCCGCGCCCTCGGGGTCGACGCCGCCGGTGTTGATCAGGGCGAAATCGGTGTAGGTGCCGCTTTCCTCGGCCGTGACCCCGACCTTGGGCGGCGAGGGATGGTTGTTGAACTTGATCCAGAAGGCCTGCAGCAGTTCGCGGGCCTTTTCGCGGCTCAGGCTGCCGTCGGCCAGCCCCCGGCGGTAGAAGGGCAGCAGGTGCTGGTCGAGGCGGCCGGGGTTGAACGCGTCCCAGGGGTTGGCCTCGCTGATCACGCCCAGGTGGATGAACCAGTAGTGCTGCAGGGCCTCCCAGAAATCGCGCGGCGCCCGCGCCGGCACCCGCTCGCAGACGGCGGCGATGCGCAGCAGCTCCTGTTTGCGGGCCGGCGTTTTTTTCCCTCGCGGCCATTTGCCGCGCCCTGGCGGCGTAGCGGCCGGCAAAAGCGATCAGGGCGCCGGCGGCCGTGTCCATGGCCAGCAGCTCTTCCCTGTTTGGCCAGCGCCTGCGGGTCATTGAAAAAATCCAGGGCCCGCAAGGCTGGCCCGGATCTCCTGCTTCAGGTCCAGCATGCCCTTGCCGTATATTTTTTCGCCGCACACGGTGTGGCCGGGCGCGCGCTGTTCCATGAATTCGGTGAAGACGCCGGCCTGGTAGGCCGCCAGCCATTCGGGCGTCATCAGGGCGAACAATCGCTCGCGCATGGTCTTCCCTGTCCAGTAAGGGATGATCTCCCGGCAAAATCGCGGCGGGTCGAGGCACTGACGCGGAAACCGGTTTTCTGTCCTCGTGTCCAGGATGTCCAGGTCGCGCAGCGAATGGCAGGTGATCTCCGGGTAGGAGGGGGTGGCTTTGGCGCCGGGCCCCCTTTCGCCGACCAGCAGTTCATCGGGCAGGATGGCGACTTTTTTATGGGCCAGGAGGTAGGCGAAAGCGCCGGCGCGCTGGCGGGGAACGGCGAGGCCGTCGGCGGCGCCGCCCTGGTAGTAACGGGTGAGCAGGACGCCGCGCTCGCTCGAGAGCGCGGGAACGGCCCGCAGGGAGCGGGCGCGCAGCCTCTTGATCCTTTCGGTCATGTCAGCCTCCGATGCTTGACGGTCAGTTTTCTTTTCAGGAATATTTCCCTGGCCTTGCGCACGGCCGCCGGCGTCAGGCGGCCGCGTGGCCGCCAGGGGGTCGCGGCGGCCCAGGCGCTGCCATTTGCCGCTGCCGCCGCGGTGATAGGGGAGAAGATGGACCGGGTGGCGGTTGGGCAGCGCGGCGCAGAAATCGGCCAGCTCGGCCATGTCGGCCGCCGAGTCGTTGCAGCCGGGGACCAGGGGCACGCGGATGGCAAGGTTGGCCGCCGCGCGGGAAAGCTTTTGCAGGTTGCTCAAGCAGCGAGGCGGTTGGAAACGCCGGTCAGGCAGCCGGTGGCGGGAATCGTCCATCAGCTTCAGGTCGTAAAGGAACAAGGCGGTCAGGGGCAGGATCTTTTCGTAGCGGGCGTAGGGGGCGTGGCCGCAGGTGTCGACGGCGACATGCAGGCTTTGCCGGCGGCAGGAGCCCAGCAGCTCATGCAAGAATTGCGGCTGCAGCAGCGGCTCGCCGCCCGAACAGGTGATGCCGCCGTTCGAATCCCGGAAGAAGGCCTCGTCCTTGGCCAGCTGCTCCATGACCTGGTCGACGGTGACCCGGCGCCCGACCAGCCGCAGCGCTTCGGCGGGGCAGGCCAGGGAGCAGGCGCCGCAGCCGTCGCAGCGGCCGCGGTCCAGGACGGATGGCGCGGCCTTTCTTGTCCAGGGCGCCATTGGGGCAGGCGGAAAGGCAGTCGCGGCACCCCTTCAGGCAGCGGCCGGGGAAGACCATGATCTCGGGAGCGGGGGAAATGCCTTCCGGGTTGTGGCACCAGAGGCAGCGCAGCGGGCAGCCCTTGAAAAAGATCGTGCTGCGGATGCCCGGGCCGTCGTGAACGGCAAATTTCTTGATATCGAAAATAGTTCCTTTTATTCCCATCCGCTGATATCTGATATATCAGCCGTTTGGGATAAAGTCAATAGGAAAAATGAAAGTGAGTAGTCAGAGACAGTAGTCAGTAGGAGCGGGCACTTGACGAGATCTAAGAAGTAGTTGGCAGATTTTAAGCTGAAGCTTGCCTCTCCTTGAAAGTGCAGAGATCGTGCGAATGCTTTTCTACTAACTACTGACTACTGACTTCTAATTTCTTTTTTCCTGACTTGTCAAAAATAATTGGCCTGGGGTATACTGCCGCCATGAGAGAACGAAAGGGGATGATCAACGTCAAATCACTGAAGGAGCAGGTTTACGATTACCTGCGCCAGCAGTTCCAGCAGCACCGCCTGCAGCCGGGAGCGGTGATCAACATGGAAGCCACCGCCAAAAAGCTGGGCATCAGCAAGACGCCTTTGCGCGACGCCCTGATCCAGCTGGAGATGGAGGGTTTTGTCACCATCAACCCGCGGCGGGGGATATTCGTCAATTCGCTGCCCCTGGAGGAGATCCGGGAATTTTACCAGGTGATCGGGGCCATGGAAAGTTCGGCCCTGCAGGAGGCTTATCCGCAGCTGGGAGCGGCCGGGATCAAGAAAATGGACGGCTGAACCGCCAGATGCAGAAGGCCATCGATCACGATGATTTCGACCTTTTTTACGAAAAGAACCTGCTCTTTCACGACAGCTTCATCGAGCCCTGCGGCAACAAGACCCTGATGCGCATCATCGGCAACCTGAAAAAAAGGCTTTACGATTTTCCCCGGCAGCGGCAATGGATCAAGGAATGGGAGGAGATCTTCCATCCGCGAGCACCAGGAGATCGTCGATTTTCTGGCTGCCGGCGACCCGGCCGCGGCGGCGCTGTTCCTGCGCGACGTGCATTGGTCGTTCGCCGTCCAGGAAAAGTTCATCCGCAAATATTACGCCATGCCCATCACTGAAAGTTCGAAATGATTGAACCTGCAAGATTCGCAGATCACAGATTATTCGAATCCCCCGTGCATACAAACTTTGGGAAGTGGCAGCGCTACGGGGATTCGAACCCCGGTCGGATGACTGAGAATCATCTGTCCTAACCCCTAGACGATAGCGCCACACGGGTTCTTCAGCGGAAGTCATAAAAATAGAACGACCGCATCTTTATGAAAGAATATGGCTGGGATGCAGGGACTCGAACCCCGATTATACGATCCAGAGTCGCATGTCCTGCCATTGGACGACATCCCAGCGCAAACGGGATTATACCCGAGTTCAAAATCCGTGTCAACCGTTCATTTAATTTCAATACATGCCATCCTATGCTACAATGACACCTTCATGGAAGACCAACTTAAGCATCGATTGCACGCAGCGCCGACGCCCATTCTCAGTAAAGCTGACATCAACCTGCTGCCCCTGAAAAAATATGAGGGGCCGGTGGAGGTCGTGGCCGACGACGAGCGGCTGCGGGCGATCCTGCCGGCGCTTCATGGCGAGCGGGTCCTGGGCTTCGACATCGAGGTCCGGCCGACCTTCAAGAGCGGAGATCATTTCCCGCCCGCCCTGGTGCAGCTGGCCGGCAGGAAAAAGGTCGTCCTGGTGCAATTGAAGAAGCTGCATTCCCTGCACCTGCTGGCCGGCCTTTTCGCCGATGCGCGGGTGATCAAGGCCGGCGTGGCCGTTAGCCGGGGATATCGAAAAGCTCCACGAGGTGATGCGTTTCACCCCAGCCGGCTTCGTCGAACTCGGCAAAATGGCGACCAAGGCCGGCCTCAAGGCCAGCGGCGTGCGCACCCTGGCCGCCCAGCTGCTGGGTTTCCGCATCTCCAAGGGCGCCCAATGCTCCAACTGGGAACGCGGCGAACTGGCCCCGGCCCAGGTCGTGTATGCCGCCACCGACGCCTGGATCTGCCGGGAAATTTATTCTGTTTTTGGAAAAAGGGATCCCCGCTGCGGGAACCAAGGATTTGCCCAGCGCAGCCAGGGAAAAGCCATGATCGAAGTCAATATTCCCGGCAGCGAAGAAACACTGGCGATCAGCCACCTGGTGCTGGATTTCAACGGCACCCTGGCCCTGGACGGCAGGATCAAGCCCGGGGTCGCCGACCTGCTGAAGGAATTGGCCCGGCACCTGCAGGTGCATATCGTCACGGCCGGGACGTTCGGCGGAGTGGAGAACGAGATCCGGGGCATCCCCTGTGTCCTGAAGATCCTGCAGGGCGCCGACCAGACCGGGCAAAAAGCCCGCTACGTGGAGGGACTCGGGGCCGAAGGCACGGTGAGCATCGGCAACGGCCGCAACGACAGGGCCATGCTGGAAAAAGCGAAACTGGGCATCCTGGTCGTGCAGGAAGAAGGAGCGGCCTGCCAAAGCCTGCTGGCCGCCGACCTGGTTTGCCCGGACATCCTGTCGGCGCTGCAACTGCTGTTGCATCCCCTGCGCCTGACGGCCACGCTGCGCACGTGAGCCGGCCTTATAGCAAACCGGGATTTTCCAGGCCGTAGAGCGGCCCGCCGGCGGGGAAAAAAACTCACGCGCCTGAAGGGCAGGACACGCTGGCGGCTTTTGTATACCGGGAAGCGGCCGCTCATGGCCTGGCGCTGCCCGCGGCCGGGACGGCTGTTCTGTCGGGCCTGGAGTACGGCCTGGAGATCGAGCTGAAAAATGCGGCATTGCGGAGCTTCTGGAAGCACCACGAGCTGCCCGGCCGGCCGCAAGCGGTCATTCGCTCGCCGCTTCCCCGCCATTACCGCACGACCAGCAAGAGGCGCTGGCAGGCAGCGCGCCACGGGCAAGCATGGAGGCTTCGTCGAAGAAGCGGAGGCCGCGGTCCTGGAACCGGCCGAGCACGCGCTGATCTTCAATTCCATCGGCGACTGGCTGGAGCGGCCCGAATTCGCCCCCCTGGCCCGCCAGCTCAATTTCGTGGTCATCCGCGGCACGTATGCGGAATTCATGGTCATTCTCAACCTGCAATCCCTGAGCCGGGACCTCAACCGCCTGCTGCTCCGGATCGTCGCCGTGCTGCGTTCGCTGGACGTGAATATCATCTCGGCTTTTCTGTACCTGGACCCGAGCCGCTCTCCATACTACCTGGAAACCGACCGGCCGCGGGGAGCTTTTGCCATCAAAAAACTCTTCGGACCCGAACGCTTCCGCCTGCGCCTGGGCAGCTCCAAGCTCGCCGTGCCGCCCACCTCCTTTTCCCAGGTCAACGAGTCCATCCTGCCCCTGCTGCTCGACCAGGTCCGCTCCCTGCTGGCGCGGGAGGGCAGGGAGCGCCTGCTCGATCTCTACTGCGGCTACGGCCTGTTTTCCTTCCATTTGCGCCAGGATTACCGGGAGATCGTGGCCATCGACGCTTCGGCCTCCTCCATCCGCGCCGCCCGCGACCTGGTCCCGCTCAATCCCGGCCGGGCGCGCCGCTGCTGTTTCAAAACCATGACCATTGCCCGCAACAGCCTGGAGGCGGCTTTGCCGCGGCCCCTGCCGCCCGGCGAAGAAGACGTGATCCTGGATCCGCCGCGCCGCGGCGCGGATGAAGCCATCCTGCGCGCCATCGCCCGGCGCCGCCCGGGCCTGGTCCTGCACCTTTTCTGCGCCAGCGAAGAGATCCCGGCGGCGCTCCGCAGCTGGCAGCGCCTGGGTTTTTCGGCCAGGAGCGTGGTGCCCCTGGACATGTTCGCCGGCACGCCGCAACTGGAGATCCTGGTCCTGCTGTCGCCGTCCCTGACTTGCGCCGCCGCTTCGCCTCCGGTTTTTTTCAGCCGTGCAGGTCAAATTCTCCTGTCCTGACTTGGAATCGCGGCTTTTTTGTGCTATCATTGAAAAAATTTAAATCAAGGGGATGCCATGGCCAAGGTGATCGACTGGTTGAAACAGAACCGCAAGCTGCTGTTTTCGCTGGAGATCACTCCGCCCGACCGCGGCCAAAGCGTCGACGATATCTTTCACGGCCTCGAAGCCCTGATGCCTTTCGAACCCCAATTCGTCAATGTCACCTACCACCAGCCGCACACGGTCTACGAGGAAAAGGACGGCGTCATCACCCGCCGGCCCAGGCGCAAAAAACCCGGTACCGTCGGCATCTGCAGCGCCATCAAAAACCGCTTCCAGGTCGAGCCGGTCCCGCACCTGATCTGCGGCAGTTTCAACCGCTACGAAACCGAGGACACGCTGATCGACCTGCATTTCCTGGGCATCGAGAACATCCTGGCCCTGCGCGGCGACCCGCCCCCGGGCCAGCCGCGCTATATCCCCGAAAAAGACGGCCACCTTTTCGCCAGCCAGCTGGTCGAACAGATCGCCTCGCTGAACAAGGGAAAATACATCGATGACCTGGAGGACCCTTTCCCGACCAATTTCTGCATCGGCGTGGCCGCCTATCCGGAAAAGCATTTCGAGTCTCCCAACCTGGACAAGGATCTTCTTTACCTGAAGAACAAGGTGGACATGGGCGCCGAATACATCATCACCCAGATGTTCTTCAGCTTCGAGCAGTACCGGGATTTCGTGGAAAAGGCGCGCGCCATCGGCATCCATGTCCCGATCATCCCCGGGCTCAAGCCCCTGGTCAGCAGCAAGCAGATCATGACCGTTCCCAGCACTTTTCACGTCAGCATCCCGGCCGCGCTGGTCGGGCTCATCGAGGACGCCCGCACCAGGGAGCAGGCGTTCGCCAACGGCGTCCGCTACCTGGCGCAACTGGCCGAGAAGCTGATCGACTACGGGGTACCCGGCATCCACGTGTTCACCATGGGGCAGGGGCGTGCGGCCAAAGCGCTGCTGGAAACGGTTTTTGCCGGGCAAACGCTGACAGCGCAGGAGACCAGACCATGGCCGCGCGCCGCAAACCTGACATCGCGCAAGCGCCAGCGGGAAAAAGTCCTGGTCCTGGACGGCGCCATGGGCACGGCGATCATGGAAGCGGCATTGAGCGCCGACGATTACCACGGCCACGACGGCTGCCATGATTATCTCACCATCTCCCGGCCCGATGTCATCGCCGCCATCCACTCCTCCTACCTGGCCGTCGGCTGCGATATCATCGAAACCAATACTTTCGGCGCCCAGGCCGACGAACTGGCCAAGCACGGGCTGCAGGACAGGACCTATGAAATAAATAAAAAAGCGGCCGAACTGGCCGACGCGGATCGCCGCCGACCACAGTTCCACCGGGCAGCCGCGCTATGTGGCCGGCTCCATGGGGCCGGGTTCGCGCCTGCCCAGCCTGCAGCAGGTGGATTTCGCCACCCTGGAGAATTCCTACTATGTCCAGGGTCTGGGGCTGTTTGACGGAGGCGTCGACCTGTTCCAGGTGGAAACCTGCCAGGATATGCTGCAGATCAAGGCGGCCTTGCGCGCCTTGAAGCGGGTTTTCAGGGAAAAGCGGCAAGCCCGGCCGGTCAGCGTGCTGGTCACCCTGGAAAAGAACCGCATGCTGCTGGGCACCGACGCGGCCACGGCGCTGGCCACTTTCCTGCCGTTCCCGCTTTTTGCCTTCGGCGTCAACTGCGGCACCGGCCCGGAAGACATGCGGGACGCGGTCAGGATCCTGGCCGGCCGCATCCCCGTTTCCCGCTGGCGGTGATGCCCAATGCCGGGCTGCCGAAATTCAGCGATCCGGCAAGTACGTTTACGACCTGGAACCCGGGGCATTCGCCCGCCAATTGAGCTTTTTCGTCGCGGACCAGGGCGCGGCGCTGGTCGGCGGCTGCTGCGGCACGACACCGCGGCATATCCGCGCTTTGGCCAGACAGCGTGGGCGGACTCTGCAGCCCGTCCAGCCAAAAAGACCGCCGCCGCGGCCAGGCGACCTCCCTGTTCGCCAGTCCAGGAATTCCGGGTGAAACCCGGTCCGCTGATCATCGGCGAGCAGACCAACGCCACGGGCAGCCGCAAGTTCAAGGCGGCGCTCTTGGCCGACGACCTGGACGCCATGCTGGCCGTGGCCCAGGCCCAGGCGCGGGAAGGGGCGCACCTGCTGGACCTGAACGTGGCCTATGCCGGCCGCGACGAAGCCCGGGACATGGAACGGATCGACGGCCCGGCTGAATGCGCAGAACCGCCTGCCGCTGATGCTGGACAGCACCAGCCTGGAGGCGCTGGAGGCGGGCTTGAAACACTGCGCCGGCCGGGCGGTGATCAATTCCATCAACCTGGAGGACGGGGGCGCCCGGGCCGAAAAAATACTCGACCTGGCCGTGGATTTCGGCGCCGCCGTGGTCTGCCTGGCCATCGATGAACAGGGGATGGCCCGCGAGCCGTGACAAAAAGGTCGCCGTGCTGCAGCGGCTTCACGATCTGGCCGTTTCCCGGGGGCTGCATCCCGCCGACCTGTTCCTGGACCCGCTGACCTTCACCCTGGGATCGGGGGACCCGGGCCTGGCCGCGGCCGGCGTGGAAACCCTGGCCGCGCTGCCGCTGCTGAAAAAACGGATGCCCGGGGCCCATACCCTGCTCGGGGTGAGCAACATTTCCTACGGCCTGCAGCCGGGGGCCAGGAAGATCGTCAATGCCGTGTTTCTCTATCACGCCGTGCGCCACGGCCTGGACGCCGCCATTTTTCACGCCGCCCGCATCCTGCCCTTGAACCGCATCGCCCCGCAGGAGATCCGCCTGGCCGAAGACCTTATTTTCAACCGCCGCCAGGGGACCGCGACCCGCTGCTGGCCCTGTGCGATCATTTTCAAGGCCGGAAAGACGAAGGCAGCCGGGTGGCGGCGGCAGCCTCCGCCCCGGAAGAGCACCTGCGCGCCGCCGTGCTGAACGGCAATGCCGCCGGCATCGAGAGTGACCTCGACGCCCTGGCAAAAAAAATGCCCGCCCTGGACATCGTCAACGACCATCTTGCTGAAAGCCATGTCCGAGGTAGGGGAGTTGTTCGAAAAAGGGATCATGCAATTGCCTTTTGTCCTGCAGGCGGCCGAGGTGATCAAGGCCGCCCTGGATCTCCTGGAACCGCGGCTGACAAAGATGCGAAAACCGCCAGCGCGGCTGCATGGTGCTGGCCACGGTCAAGGGCGATATCCACGACATCGGCAAGAACCTGGTCGACATCATCCTGCGCAGCAACGGCTACCGGGTCGTCAACCTCGGCACCAACCAGGGCGGAGCCGATATCGCCGCCGCCGTGGAAAAGTATCGCTCCCGACCATGTCGGGCTGAGCGCCCTGCTGGTCAAATCCACCCTGGAAATGACCGGCATCCTGCGCCACTTGCGATGAAAAAAACATCCGCGTGCCCGGTGATCTGCGGCGGGGCGGCGCTGACCCCGGCTTTCGTCGCCGCGGCCCTGCAGCCCGTGTACCGGGGCAGGGTGTATTATGCCGCCGACGCGTTCGCGGCCCTGAAGATCATGACCGGAGCCGCTGTCCCCGCGCCCGGCCGGTTCGCCAGGACAAAAAAGCCGGCGGCCGCGCCGCCGTGAGTCCCGCCCCGGCCGCCTTTGACCGCGCCGTTTTCGGGGACCAGGATCCTGCACTGGACCCTGGAGGATATCCTGCCCTGGCTGGACAAGAGAATGCTGATCAGATCCCGCTGGCGCATGAAAGAGGGGGTCAAGGCGGAGCAGTTCTATGCCGAGACCCTCGGCCTGTTCCGCGACAAGAAGATCAGCGGTTTTTCCGCCGTTTACGGCTATTTCGCCTGCCGCCGCCAGGGCACGGAACCGCCTGCTGCTCGGCAGCGGCGACCGGGAACCTGGCATTGGTCTTTCCGCGCCGCAAAAAGGTCTCCCTGGCCGATTATTTCCACGAAAAAGGAGACATGGCGCCTTTTTTCATCGTCACCTGCGGCACGGCGATCGCCGCCCTGGAAAAAGAACTTTTTGCCGCCGACCATTACAGCCGCTACCTTCTCGTGCATGGCTTCGGCGTGCAGCTGGCCGAGAGCCTGGCCGCCAAGATGCACGACCATATCCGGCGGGAATTGGGCCTGGGCGAAGAGCGGGGGAAAAGGTTCAGCCCCGGCTATCCCGGCCTGGCCCGAATTGGCCGACCAGCGGAAGCTGGTGCGCCTGCTGAGCGCCGGGCAGGATCGGCGTGATCCTGAGCGAAACCTGCCAGCTGCATCCCCGAATTGAGCGTGAGCGCCATGGTCGTCTGCCATCCGCAGGCCGAATATTTTTAGCATGGCGATGTGCAGCGCCGGTCCCGCCGCCCGGGCGTGGCGCCCTGGCCGAACAACAGGAGGAGAAACATGGAAAGCGAAAGAATCCCGGCGCCTGACGACGATTCACTCGTGCACCATTTCGCCCCTCGAGGAAAAGTTCGAATCCTGGCGGCAGAAGATCAGCCTGTTCCTGGGACCGCTGCTGGCCTGGCCATCCTGCTGCTGGCCCCCATGCCCGGGCTGAACGCCCAGGCCCATACCCTGGCCGCCATCATCGGCTGGGTCGTGGTCTGGTGGATCGGCGAACCGGTCCCCATCCCCATCAGCGCCATCCTGGGCGCCGTGCTTTGCATCCTGGCCGGAGTGGGGGATGCCAGGACGGTCCTGGCCCCTTTCGCCGAGCCGACGATTTTCCTGTTCCTCGGCAGTTTCATCCTGGCCCGCGCCATGAGCGTGCATGGCCTGGACAGGAGGTTCGCCTATGGCATCATGTCCATGGGCTGGATCCGCGACCGGTCCTGGCGCATCCTGTTCGCCTACGGCGCCATCACGGCGTTCATTTCCATGTGGATCAGCAACACCGCCACCACGGCCATGATGCTGCCCATCGGCATCGGCATCGTCACGGCCATGGCCGGCATGCTGGAGAAAAAAACCGGCAGGGCGATCGAGCCGGCGCGGCTGCGTTTCGCTACGGCCATGATGCTGATGGCCGCCTACGCCTCTTCCGCCGGCGGCATCGGCACGCCGGTGGGCACCCCGCCCAACCTGATCGGCATCGCCATGATCGAAAAGTTCGCCGGCGTCAAAATTCCCTTTTTCCAGTGGATGCTGTTCGCCGTGCCCATGCTGCTGGTCATGTACGGCCTGCTTTTCCTGCTGCTTTATTTCCTGCACAAGCCGGAAATGCCGGTGATGGAAGGCAGCCGGGAATTCGTGCGCCAGGAGCTGGCCCGGCTCGGCCCCTGGAACCGCGGCCAGAAAAATTCCCTGATCGCCTTCCTGGTAACGGTCTGCCTCTGGGTGATCCCCGGTTTCCTGGCGATTTTCTGGGGCAGCTCCGCCGGCGATCACCAAGTGGTACGGCCGCAGGCTGCCCGAGGCGGCGGCCGCCCTGATCGGCGCCTCGCTGCTTTTCGTGCTGCCGCTGGATTGGAAAAAAAGAAAGTTCACCATCACCTGGCGGCAGGCCGTGGCCATCGACTGGGGCACCCTGCTGCTGTTCGGCGGCGGCCTGAGCCTGGGCAGCCTGATGTTCTCGACCGGGCTGGCCGAGCATATCGGCCAGGGGCTGCTGCGCCTGTCCGGGGCGGGATCGATGTGGGCCATTACCTTTGCCGCGGTATTCATCGCCATCGTCGCCAGCGAGACCACTTCCAACACCGCCGCCGCCAACATGGTGGTGCCCGTGGTCATTTCGCTGGCCCTGGCCGCCAGGGTCAACCCGGTGCCTCCGGCCCTGGGCGCGATCCTGGGCTGCAGCTGGGGATTCATGCTGCCGGTGTCGACCCCGCCGAACGCCATTGTCTATGGCTCCGGCCTGGTGCCGATCGTCAAAATGATCCGGGCCGGGTTCCTGTTCGACCTGGCGGGCGGATTGGTCATCTGGGCCGTGTTGCGGCTGCTGCTGCCCCTGATTGGCCTGGCCTGATCCTTCGTGCTATCATGCCAATTTCGGGAGATGAAATGAATTGCGCCAGGAAGTTCTTTTCCGCCGGCCTGCTGCTTCTGGCCGCCGCGACGCTTCCCGCCCAGGAGATCAAGTTCCCCCTGATCCAGGCGCTGGCCTGGATACCGCCCGGGGAAGGCAATCTTTTGCCGGCCGGGAGCCGGGCATGGCAAGTGGACCTCAGCGACGCCAATATCTTCTCCTTCAGCCGGGACTTGCAGATCATCAATGATTTGTCGGTGTTTTCAGTTTACCTGACCTACCGGCGCGGCATTTCCGCGGCGTTCACTTTCGAGGTTTCCGGCGGCCTGCGCGTTAACTTTGACTCGGGTATGGACCAATTTATCAAGAAAGTGGATGCCGCCCTGGGCTTTTCCGATTCCGGGCGCGACGTTTTCCCGGAGCGGACGATCCATTATAAATTCAGGGATCATTTTTACCATACCCGCAACAATTGGCTCCCAGCCCCCCTGGTCCTGGGGCTTACCGGCAAGGTGTTTCGCATGGGCAACTTGGCCCTGAACGGTCGTGTGAACATCGGCATCCCCTTGAGCGACCAACCCGGCTTTTCTTCAAAAAAAGTCTTTGCCCTGGCCGGCTTGATGTTCGAATATGCCCAAGGCAGCCTGGCGGTTTCAGGCGCCGCGGCAATGGCCTTTTTTAACGCACCAGCCTGGCTGGCCAACGAACAGCTCGGCCATTCTTATTTCGAGGCGCGTTTAAAAATAAGGCTTTCCCGATTTATTTTGGGCGCTATCTTTCGGACTTCTCCCTTTGCATATGAAGAAAACAGCAACAACGGCAAGGTGATCTATATCGGCTACCTGATCAAGAAGCGATTTGAGATCGGGTTCATGGAGGATATCCCACCCATGGATACGGTCCCCGATTTCGCCTTTTATCTGAAGGTCCACCTGAACCGCTTGCAGCCCTGACTTTCCCTTGGCCATGAACGGCGGTTTGATTTGACTTTTGACCGATTGCTGCCTATAATCAAGGCAATGAAAACAGGCATTTCGGGAATTTCTTAATGGAAGAATTTATCTGCCCGGACGGGCAAGGCAATCATTTTCCGTTCCTGATCCAGAAAAACCTGGCCGCGATCGAGGCGGCGTTCGACCTGGAGATTTCCCTGCGCGGCAACAAGATCATGTTTTCCGGGAGCGGGGCGCAGTCCAGGAAATTCAGGAAATACCTGCAGCACCTGGAACTCAACCTGCAGGAAAACGGCCGCCTGCAGGACCACGACATCCAATTCAGCCTGAAACTGGTCGAGGACGGAGAGATCGAGCAGCTGCAGGAAGGCATTTTTAAAAAGCACATCATCAAGGTGGACGGCAAGGAAGTTTTTCCCAAGACCGCCAACCAGCGCGGCTACGTCCAGGCCATCCTGGATTGCGACATGGTGTTCGGCATCGGCCCGGCCGGCACGGGCAAGACGTTCCTGGCCATTGCCATGGCCTTGAATTTCCTGATCAGCAAGCGGGTGGAACGGATCGTCCTGACGCGGCCGGTGGTGGAAGCCGGCGAAAAACTGGGGTTCCTGCCCGGCGACATCCAGCAGAAGATCAATCCCTACCTGCGCCCGCTTTACGATGCCCTGTATTTCCTGGTCGGTTTTGAAAAAACGTCCGAACTCATCGAAAAGGGGATCATCGAGATCGCCCCGTTGGCCTACATGCGCGGCCGGACCATCAACGACGCCTTCATCATCCTGGACGAGGGGCAGAATACCGTGGATTCGCAGATGAAAATGTTCCTGACCCGCTTCGGGTTGAATTCCCGGGTGGTGGTCACCGCCGACGTCACCCAGATCGACCTGGGCGAACCGAAAAAATCGGGAGTTTTCAAAGCCATCAAGGTACTGAAAAACGTTCCCGGCATCAGCGTGGTTCACCTGACCCTGAAGGACGTGGTGCGCCACCCCTTGATCCAGCGCATCATCGAAGCCTACGAACGGGCGGAAAAATGAATTTCGACCCGGATTTGAAAAAGAAAAAAAAGCGGCCGGCAGCCCCCGAAAAAACCAAGTCTTCGCTGGGCAAGATACTGCTGGGTGTTTTATTCGTATTCAGCCTCTCTTATGTCAGTTTCCTGCCGCCGGCGCGCTCCATCAAGAACCCGGGCGTGAAAATAGGCGACATCGCGGGCGAAGATATCGTCATCCGCAAGGACATGACCGTCGAAGACAAGGAAACGACCGAGCTGAACCGCAGGAAGGCCGTGGCCGGCTTGATCCCGGTTTATGAATTCAACGAACAGAAGATCGCCAACAGCCAGATGCTTTTAAACGAGTGGTTCAATTTCTTCAAGGATATCCGCAAGGAGTTTTCCCAGAAAAAACTGAACTTGAACGGCATCCGGGCGCGCATCGGCGACAATTTCGGATTGGACCTGCCCACCACGACCATCAATACGCTGATCCGCTCCAACCCCTTCGTCAAGATCGATTTGAACCGCCTGCTCCAGGAAATAAAAAACTGGGAAGAAAAGGGGATATTGCTTTCCAAGATCGGGATTCCCCACGGCCCTGGCGACGTCATTACCCTGTACAACGAAAAAAGCGGTTACTCTCAGGTCAAGGTGGCGGATCTCTATGACTTGAACGACATCAATACCCATTTGACCGCTTTTATGAAGGATTCGGCCCTGAATGAAAGGGAAAAGGAGATCTTGACGCCGATCCTGCTGGAATTTATCAGCATCGACGTTTCTTTTTCCAAGATTTTGACCCGCCTGCAGGAAGAAAAGACGCTGGCCATGGTCAACCCGGTGTTCATTCATCTGAAAAAGGGGAAAATCGTCCTGCGCCGCGGCGACGAGATCAGCAAGGACCATTTGCGCCTGATCCGCCTGATCTCGGCGGAAGAAAAAACCAGTTCCAGCAAGATATCCGATTTCTTCCTCATCTTTGTCGTTCTCAGCATCCTGTTCTTTTTCTTCTGGCGGCTGAACATCCTGACCCGGATCGGGGGCATCAACCGGGCCCGCTGAATTTTGCCACGGGCATGACCCTCATCGCCTGCGCCGTGATCTACCGCCTGGCGCTGTTCATCTATCCGCTGGTCCTGAAAAACATCACCCTCAACATCCAGATGGACAGTGCCGGCCTGGTCTACGGCATTCCCTTCGCCGTCGGTTCGCTGATCATCGCTTTTCTTTTCGACCTGCAGAGCGCGGTCATTTTTTCCTTCATCAACGCCCTGATCAGCGGCTTCATCTGCGACGGCGAATTTCAAGATCGTTCTCTTCGTCCTGGCCGGCAACCTGGCGGTGGGGTTCGGCATCGAGCATTACCAGCGGCTGAAGCGTTCCTCGATCCTGAAGGCCGGCTTCTTCTGGCTGCTTCCGGTCAACATGCTGACCACGCTGATGTTCGCCCTGACCGCGGAAAACCCCACCTGGATCAAGGCGGCTTTTTACGTGCTGCTGGGCATCCTGTCGGCCTTGCTGTCGGCCCTGATCGCCAATTTCATGATCCCATTGTGGGAAGTGATCTTCAAGCTGGTCACCGACCTGAAACTGGTCGAGATCACCAACCTGAACCTGCCGATTTTCAGGGAAATGCTGGAAAAAGCGCCCGGGACCTACCACCATGCCCAGATGGTCGCCTCCCTGGCCGAAGCCGCCGCCCAGGAATTGGAGCTTTCCCCGCTGCTGGTGCGGGCCATGGCCCTGTACCACGATATCGGCAAGATCGACAACCCCCAGTACTTCACCGAAAACCAATCGGTTTACGATGATCCGCACGGGCAGCTCTCGCCCCTGGAAAGCGCCAAGATCATCATCTCCCATATCCCCATCGGCATGGAGAAAGCGGAGCAGCTGAAGCTGCCCAAGCAGGTCAGCCAGTCCATTTCCCAGCACCATGGAACCAAGCTGGTGAAATTCTTCTATGAAAAGGCCAGGGAAAAAACCGCCAAGGACCTGGACGAGTTCGATGAAAACATGTTCCGCTACCCGGGCAAAAAGCCGCAAAACGCGGAGGAAGCCATCATCATGCTGGCCGACCAGGTAGAAGCCGCCAGCAAAAGCCTTTCGGCGCCCGATGACCGCGACATCCAGAACGTCGTGGAAAAGATCATCGCCTCCGACATCGCGGAGAACCAGTTCGACGAATGCGAAGGATTGACATTCAAGGCCCTGAACATCCATTGCCGCCAGTTTTTACAACAAGCTCGCCTCGATCTACCACCAGCGCATCGCCTATCCGGGCTTTGATTTCAGCAAAGGGAAAAACCATGATCAAAATCCAGCATGAAGGCTTTCCGCTTGCGGAAAAAAAATTCCTGGCTTTGCTCAAAAAAATCAGCGGCAACCTGGGGATCCGGGGGACCGTCACCATCCGCATCGCCGGGGCGGCCGAAGTCCGCGCCCTGAACCGGAAATACCGCCGCAAGGACTATGCCACCGACGTGCTGAGCTTTCCGCTCGGGGAAAAGCTTCCCGGCGGTTTCTACGCCGGCGATATCCTGATCTGCTGGCCGGTGGCGAAAAAGCAGGCCCGGCAAAACTCCCAGTCCCTGGAAAAGGAATTGCTGCTGCTGATGATCCATGGCCTGCTGCACCTGCAGGGACTCGACCATGAAAGGGACAGCGGCGAGATGCTGGCCATGCAGGCGCAGCTGTTCGCCCAATACGGCGGTGAGCTGCCATGAACCTGGCCCTGCTGATCGCCCTCTACGTGATCACCATTCTCCTCCACATGCTGGAAAGCAGCTTTGAAAGTTTTTCGCGCATCTCGCTGGCCAAATTCCTGAGAAGCATGGGAGAAAAACGCCTGCCGCGTTTCGCTTTTGTCGAAAAATTCGACCTGGTCATCCATTCCCTGGAAACGGTCGTCTTCTTCCTGCAGATCATCCTGCTGATCTGCACGTTCCAGGTGCTGGAACAAGCCTTGCCTTCGGCCAGCGCCCGCATCCTGCTCATCGGGCATGCTCTACCTGGTTTTTTTCAACGTGATCCTGTACCTCGGCGCCTACCTCAACCGGGAAAAAGTGCTGCGCAACCTGCTGTTCCTTTTCCCGCTGGCCTGGTTCATTTTCTACCCCCTGAACTTCATTTTTTCCGTTTTTTTGAAGGAAAACCCGGCCGGACACGCACGAAAACGCAGGACGACGAGCTGAGCGACGAGCAGCTGGAAGTGTTCCTTGAAGAGGGCGCCAAGGAGGGGGTGATCGAAAAGGAAGACCAGGAGATGATCGAGAGCGTTCTCGAGTTCGGGGATACCCTGGTCAAGGAGATCATGACGCCGCGGGTGGACATGATCCACGTGCACATCGATTCCAGCCTGGACGAGATCGTTGCCATCATCCGCGAAAAGAAGAAATCCCGCTTCCCGGTCAGCGCCGACAAGCTTGACAACGTCGAGGGCATCATCCTGGCCAAGGACGTCCTCAATTACTGGGGCCGCAGCGACTTCGACATCAAGGAGATCCTGCGCCCGCCGTTCTTCATCCCCGAGACCATGCGTATCCTGGAACTGCTGAAGGAAATGCAGAAAACCAAGCAGAAGTTCGCCATCGTCAGCGATGAATTCGGCGGCGTCTCCGGCGTGATCAGCATGGAGGACATCATCGAGGAGATCGTCGGCGACATCAAGGACGAATACGACGACGACCAGGAACCGATCGTCCGCGACCGCGACGGGTTCACGGTGCGGGGCGATATCGCCATCTATGAATTGAACGAAGCCCTGCAGATCGAGATCGACGACAACGAGGACTACCAGACCGTGGCCGGGTTGATCAGCTGCAAGTTGGGCAAGATCCCGTCGCTGCACGACAAGGTCACCGTCGACGGCTACGTCCTCGAAGTCAAGGAAGTGGAAAAGAACCGCATCAAGACCGTGCGCATCTACCATGAAAAAAGATAAAACCCGGCATTCGGGATACGTGGCCCTGCTGGGCCGGACCAATGTCGGCAAATCGACGTTCCTCAACGCCCTGATGCAGACCAAGGTGGCCATCGTCTCCGACAAGCCCCAGACCACGCGCAAAAAGATCCTGGGCATCAAGACCACGGAGCGCGGCCAGATCATTTTTTTTGACTGCCCCGGCATCCACAAGCCCCATTTCAAGCTGAACGAGCTGATGATGAAAGAGGTGAACGACGCCCTGCACGATGCCGACCTCATCCTTTACTTCATCGATATCGGCGATGCCAAGCAGGATGAGTTCATCTTTTCGCAGCTGCGGCAGGCCGGCAAGCC
The DNA here is from genome assembly GCA_963764745.1 of Candidatus Aminicenantota bacterium. Lineage (GTDB taxonomy): Bacteria > Acidobacteriota > Aminicenantia > UBA2199 > UBA2199 > UBA2199. The sequence goes on from CAVXTN010000002.1 coordinate 21,972, forward strand.
GGTGTTCCTGGTGATCAACAAGATCGACAAGCTGAACAAGGCCAAGATACTGGAAAAGATCCAAAGCTACCGCGACATGTTCCCCTGGAAGGAGATCGTCCCCATATCGGCGCTGAAGGGCGACAACCTCGAGCTGATCGAAGACCTGATCTTCGCCATACCTGCCCGAGGGCGAAAATTTTTACCCGGCCGAAGAATTCACCCTGCAGTCGGAAAATTTTTTCCTCGGCGAGCTGATCCGCGAAAAAGTCCTGAATTTGGTCGAAGACGAGCTCCCGTTCACGACCACCCTGAAAATCGAGGAGATCAAGGACCGCGGGGAAGTGGTGTACGTGCGCGCCGAGATTTACGTGGAATCGCGTTCCCAGAAAAAGATCATCATCGGCAAGAACGGCAGCCTGATCAAGCAGATCGGCAGCCAGGCCCGGCTGACGCTGGAAGACGTATTTCGCCAAGAAGGTATTTCTGGACCTGCACGTCAAGATCGTGCCCGACTGGCGCAATTCTCCCCAGATCATCCGCGAAATGCTCGAATAGCAAATTCCCGCCGCCCGCGCGCGCCAAAGCCGTGGGTTGATATTTATCCATAAATATAATAAAATAGAGCGTAAGCAAATGTTCAAAATAAATACGCTGCGCTCCAAGTTCCTTCTATCTTTCATCGTCATCAGCCTGGCCAACATCGCCATTTCGTCGTTTTTTATCCTGAACAAGATCGGCTCCACCAACAACCGCGTGGCCAAAGTCAATTTCGTGCGCTATGCCAGGAATTTCGAAGCCATGGTGGAACCGAATTTCATTTATTACAATTACATGAACCTGGCCTCGCAGGCGGAGGAGATCCTGAAGGAGAACCGCGAGGATTTCATCATGCTCTTTGACGCTCAGAACAAGGAGATCGTTTACAAGGGCCCCGCCTGGATCCGGGACGAGCTGGAGCCTTACAAATCCGAAACGGACGACAGCGTCTGGGAAGCCGCCTTCGCTTCCCGGCCGTACTACCTGATCAGCCTGCCGGTCAAGGTCGCCGCCGCGGACACCGTCTGGGGGCGCATCCTTTTCGGCCGTTCCAACGAGGAGAACAAGGATATCATCTGGCGGAGCTGCGCCTGTTCATCATTATCATTTCGACCGTGTTGCTGATGATCTTCATCATCATCATCGTGGTCATCAACAGGAAACTGACCCAGCCCATCCAGCTGCTCAAGAACGGCCTGGAAAAGATCAGCTACGGGAATTTTTCCCACCGCATCGAGATCCGCTCCAACGACGAATTTTCCTATCTCGGCGAGCCAGTTCAACGAGATGGCCGAGAAGATCGAAAGCATGATGACCGAGATCGAAGCCACCCACAAGGACCTGGAAAAGCAGGTCACTTCGCGCACCAGGGAATTGAACGAGTCGAACAAAAAACTGCAGATCGCCATGCAGGAGCTGCGCGATACCCAGCGCCACATCATCCAATCGGAAAAGCAAAAATCGCTGACCGCGATCGTCTCGGGCTTCGCCCACGAGATCAACAACCCGTTGACCGGGATCCTGGGCTACGTCGACCTGATCGCCATCCGCGACGACGCCAGCCCCTATGTCAAGGAAAAGCTGGGCAGCATCCAGAAGCAGGCCGTGCGCATCAAGAATATCATCGATCAGCTCAACCAGCTGAACCCGGACATGGAGCAGGTCAAGATGGAGATCAGCCTGTCCAACCTGCTGGAAAAGCTGATCAAGGTCGTCGCCAACCGCCCGGAATACAACGATTACGCCATTGCCAAGAACGATTTCGACGAGGACATCACCATCACCGGCAACCATTTCGCCTTGTGGCAGGTGTTCGAGGGCATCGTGGAGAACGCCATCGAAGCCCTGCACGAAAACAACGTCGCCAACGGCAAGATCGCCATCAACCTGAAAAAGATCCATGGACGGCCGGCAGGCGATCGTCGACGTCATCGACAACGGCGGCGGCTTCAAGAACCTGGACAAGGCCTTCGACCCGTTCTATACCACCAAGAACCGCACCCAGAAAAAGGGCATCGGCTTGACCATCGCCTACAACATCATCCAGGAGCACCAGGGCAATATCGTCATCAAGAACAACGAACTCAACGGGGCTACCGTATCGGTTTACCTGAAAATCGCAGAAAAGAAAATTCAAAAACCAAAATCACGCGGAGGAAAAATAATGCTCAAATCCATGAGGAATAACGTGAAATCGCTTTCCTGGACCCTGTGGCTGGTCATACTGGCGTTCGTCGGCTTCATTTTCGTGCAATGGGGTTCCGGCCGTTTTGAATCGGAAGGCCTGGCCAAGGACGTGGCCGCGGTGGGCCGCTACACGATCAGCGGCGAGGAATTCCAGAAAAACCTGACCCAGAACCTGGACATGTACAGCAAGCAGTTCAAGAACAACCTGAACCGCCAGATGATCAACCAGTTCGGCATCGCCGAGCAGGTGCTGCAGGGAATGGTCAGCGGGCTGATCATCCAGCGGTGAAGCGGAAAAGCTCAACCTGGAGGTTTCCGAAAGCGAACTGCAGGACGCCATCCGCTCCTATCCGGCTTTTCAGCGCGACGGCAGCTTCATCGGCTCCGAGGAATACGAAAGGCTGCTGGCCTACAACCAGCATTCCGGTTCTGGATTTCGAGAAAGGCTTGAGAAAAGACCTGCTCAGCGACAAGTTGAAAGAACTGGTGACGGCCGGCCAGGTCCTGGACCTGGGCACGCTGAAGGACGAATACCGCAAGGAGAACGACAAGGCCGAGCTGGATTACATCGCCTTTAAAAGCGATGCCGTCAAGCGAAGCGCCGGCCGTCAGCGATGCGGAATTGCTGGATTTTTACCAGAAAAACCAAAATCTGTTCAAAAGCCCGGAAAAGAGGGCAGGGGAGATCCTGGCCTTGAAGTTCGCCGATTTTAAAAAAGAGATCACGCTCAAGGAAGAGGAGATCTTCGCCTATTATCAAGAACCAACAAGAGCATGTTCAAGGTTCCCGGCAAAACCAAGATCAGCCGGATCTGGATCGCCTATGACCCGCAAACGCGCGAGCAAGTCCTGAAAAAAATGGAAGAGACGTCCGCGCTGCTGACTCCGGCCAATTTTGCCGAAAAAGCCAGGGAGCTGTCGCACGATGAAAAGGCCAAGGACGGCGGAGACTGGGGATACTTGGCCTGGCAGAATTTTTCCAGCCAGGAACAGACCATGATCGACAACCTCAAGCAGGGGAGGATCTCTTCGCCGGTGGACGCCGGGCAGGGCTTCTCGATCCTGTACGCGGCCGAAAAGGTCCCGGAACAGCAGGAAAACTACGAGACGGTCAAGTCCCGCATCAACGAGCGTGCTGGAAAACGACAAACTGAAGAAGCTGGCCGCTGAAAGGATCGCCGAGGTCTATGAGAAGATCAAGGAAGCCAACAACCTGAAGGAAGGCGCCGGGAAACTGGCCGACAAGGTCGTGGCCAGCGGCCTGCTGACCCAGGGCCAGGCCATCAAGGGTGTCGATGAGATGGGCTACATGTCCCAGAAGCTGTTCACCCTGCGCGAGAACGAGATTTCCCAGCCCCTGGAGTTTCCCGAAGGGATCGCCGTGGTGCGCCTGACCAAGATCGTCAGGCCGGAGATCGAGAAATTCGAGATCGCCAGGGAAAAGGTGAAAAGCGAAGCTGCAGACCGCGAAAAAACTGCAGCTGCAAATGACCCGGGCCCAAAGCGTGGCCGCCGAGCTGAACAAGCTTGCCGACGCCAAAAAAATCGAGGAATACTTGAAAAAGGAAGAACCTGAAGCCCGAAAGCGCTCACTTATCAAAGGGGGAGCACGCCTGGCCGACCTGCCCGCCCCGGCCGGGCTGGACGACACGATTTTCGCCATGGGCGAGAACACCTATTCCGCGCCCATCGACCTTCAAGTCCGCCGCCGCCGTCATCGTCAAGCTGAAGAGCAAGAAAATCATCTCCGACGAGGATTTCAACAGGGAACGGGACGGGTATTACCAAAAAAAACTGGCTGACGCCAAGAACAGCCGCTTCGGTTCTTACCTGCTGAGCAAGAAAGACGATTACAAGATCCGCTTCAATGCCGAGATTTTCGAAAAGATCAAGGAGTACGTGATTTCCCGATTCCGCTAAAGGAGGGACCATGAGCCATGAGCAAGAAGTCAAGGGCATGCCCGAAGGGGCTTTCGAGGTCCTGCCCGCGGGCAAGGAATATGCCCCATACATTGCCGCCGACACGGTGATTCCCGAGGTCACCGCCCGTTCGATCGATCCTGGGCCTGATCATGGCCGTGGTCTTTTCGGCCGCGGCGGCTTTCCTGGGTCTGAAGATCGGGCAGGTGTTCGAAGCCGCCATCCCCATCGCCATCATCGCCGTCGGCGTCTCGCCGCTTTTCAAGAGGAAGAAGCACCATCCTGGAGAACGTCATCATCCAGTCCATCGGCGCCGCTTCGGGAGTGATCGTGGCCGGCGCCATTTTCACCCTGCCGGCGCTGTTTATTCTCGGCCTGGACAAGACGATCGGCTTCGATCTGTTCAAGATATTCATGGTCTCTTTCCTGGGCGGGGCGCTGGGCGTCCTGTTCCTCATTCCGTTCCGCAAATACTTCGTCAAGGAAATGCACGGCCATTTCCCGTTCCCCGAAGCGACGGCCACCACCCAGGTCCTGGTCGCCGGTGAAAAGGGCGGCGCCCAGGCCAAGATCCTGGTCAAGAGCATGATCATCGGCGGCGTGTTCGATTTCATGGTCCATTCGGTCGGGGCCTTCAACGAGGTCTTCACCAGCCGCATCTTCAAGCTCGGGCAAACCCTTTCCGACAAGGCCAAGATCGTCTTCAAGATGGACGTCCTCTCGGCCGTGCTGGGGCTCGGCTACATCATCGGCCTGAAATACACCTCGATCATCGCCGCCGGCAGCCTGCTCTCCTGGTTCCTGCTGGTGCCGGTGATCTATTACTTCGGCCAGTTCATCCCGGCCGAGCTCGTGGGCAACGCCCCCAAGCTGATCTCGGCCATGAGCGCCGAGGAGATCTTCCGCAACTACGTCCGCTTCATCGGCATCGGCGCCATCGCCATGGCCGGCATCATCGGCATCCTGAAATCGTCCAAGATCATCGTCCAGGCCTTCGGCATGGGCTTCAAGCAGATGTTCCGCAAAGCCGCCGTCGGCGATGAAAAGACTCCCAGGACCCAGACCGACCTGAACATGAAGTACGTTATTTTCGGACTGGCGTTGACGGCGCTGGTCATCTGGGTATTTTTCAGCTTCTCGGTGCTGAGCCCGGTGCCGCATCCCCTGCGGCTCGGCCTGATCGCCATGGTCACGGTATTCGTGATCAGCTTCCTGTTCACCTCGGTCGCGGCGCGGGCCATCGCCATCGTCGGCACCAACCCCGTCTCGGGCATGACCATGATGACCCTGATCCTGAGCAGCCTGGTGCTGGTGGCCGCCGGCCTGACCGGCCAGTACGGCATGTACGCCGCCCTGCTCATCGGCGGCGTGGTCTGCACGGCCCTGTCCATGTCGGGCGGCTTCATCACCGACCTGAAGATCGGCTACTGGCTGGGGTCCACGCCGCTCAAGCAGGAGAAATACAAGTTCCTCGGCATCCTGCTCTCTTCGCTGACCGTCGGCCTGGTCATCTTCCTGCTGAACCAGACCTACGGCTTCACCAGCACCTCCGCCCTGACGGCGCCGCAGGCCAACGCCATGGCCGCCCTGATCCAGCCGCTGATGAACCCGGGGGCGCAGGTGCCCTGGCTGCTCTACGGCGTCGGCGTGCTGACCGCCCTGATCATGGAGTTCATCGGCGTGCCGCCGCTGGCCTTCGCCCTGGGCATGTACATCCCGCTGGAACTGAACACGCCGCTGGTCATCGGCGGCCTGATCGCCCACATGGTCTCCCGCTCCAGCAAGGACAAGGAGCTGGCCACCAAGCGTTATGACAAGGGCATTCTCATCGCTTCGGGCTTCATCGCCGGCGGGGCGATCATCGGCGTGGTCAGCGCCCTCCTGAAATATTTCAACGTGGAGCGCTTCATCCGCCTGGGCTGGGCCGACAAGCCCATAGGCGAACAGATCGCCCTGTTCATGTTCATCGCCCTCTCCCTGTATCTCTATTTTGATTCCCGCAGCGTCAAAAAGGAAGATTGATGGAAAAAGAAAAGATCGCCCAGGCCATCGAGATACTGCGTGAGCTGGATATCGACCTGTGGATGGTGATCGACCGCGAATCGGGATTGCTGACCGACCCGGTCATGGATTTTGTCGTCGGCGAAGGCGCGACCTGGCTTTCGTTCTTCCTGTTTTTCAAGAACGGCGAGAAAGTACGCCATCGTCGGCAACCTGGATATCGAAAAATTCCGCCGCACCGGCCTTTTTGACGCGGTGCTGGCCTACAAGGGCAGCCCCAAGGCCGACCTGCTGGAGATACTGCAGCGCCACGACCCGCGGCAAGATCGCCATGGATTATTCCCCGGACTGCGCCGCCGCCGACGGCCTGACCCACGGCAATTACCTGAACCTGCTGGAGCTTTTGCAAGGGGACCGATTTCCCCGGCCGTTTCGTCTCGGCCGAGGCGGTGATCGCCAAGGTCCGCGGCAAAAAGTCGGGCGAGGAAATCCGCCGGCATGAAGCTGGCCTGCCAGAAAACCCTGGAAATTTACGGCCGGGTGGGCAAGGCGGTCAAGCCCGGCATGAGCGAAAAGGATCTGGCCGGCTGGATCACCGTCAGCGTGAAAAAATGGGCCTGGCCGCGGCCTGGGAAGTGAGCAGCTGCCCGGCGGTGTTCAGCGGCCCCCAGGAGATCGGCGCCCATTCGGCCCCGACCGGCAACGTCCTCAAGCCCGGCCATATCTTCAATATCGATTTCGGCGTCAAGGTCGAAAAGTACTGTTCCGACCTGCAGCGGACCTGGTACATCCTGCGCCCGGGGGAAAAAGAGGCGCCGCCGCGAGGTGCAAAAAGGGTTCGCCGCCCTCCTGGAATCGATCCGCCTCTCGTTTGCGGCCCTGAAACCCGGCGTGCGCGGGCTGGACATCGACCAGATCGCCCGCGGCTATATCGTCTCCCAGGGCTATGAGGAATATCCCCATGCCCTCGGGCACCAGGTGGGCCGCTACGCCCACGACGGCGGCGCCCTGCTGGCCCCGGCCTGGGAACGCTACGGCAACCTGCCCTTCATCCCCCTGGAAAAGGACCAGGTATTCACCATCGAGCCGCGCATCTATATCAAGGATTTCGGCGTGGCCACGGTCGAGGAAATGGTGGTCATCACCGCCAACGGCGCCGAGTATCTTTCGCAGCCCCAGCGGGAATTGTACCTGGTGAAACCCGAAACGCATGAACCAAACGACGAGCAGCGAAGCGATCCGCAGAAGGAAGCCCGACTGGCTCAAGAGCGCGCCTGCCGGGAGGGGACGCCTACTTCGCCCTGAAAAACAAGCTGGAAAAAAACGGCTTGCATACCATCTGCCAGAATGCCCGCTGCCCGAATATCCATGAATGCTGGAACGGCAACCAGGCCACTTTTCTGATCATGGGCAATGTCTGCACCCGCGACTGCCGCTTTTGCGCCGTCGCCACGCGGCCAGCCCGCTCCCCTGGACGAGGCCGAAGGCCGAAAAGTTGCGCAGATGGTCCGAATGATGGGCCTGGCTTACGCGGTGATCACCTCGGTGACCCGCGACGATGTGGCCGACAAGGGCAGCTCCCATTTCGCCGCCGTGATCCGCACCCTGAAGCGGGAGCGACCGCAGCTGAAGGTCGAGGTCCTGGTCCCCGATTTTGACGGCGACGGCAGCCTTCCTGGACAAGGTCCTGGACGCCGGCCCCGACGTCCTGGCGCACAACGTGGAGACGGTTCCCGCCCTGTACGCCCGCGTCAACCGCCGGAGCAGGCATTCGACCATACGCTGCAAATCCTCGAGCACGGCAAGAAAAAGGGGCTGGATCACCAAGACGGGACTGATGGTCGGCCTGGGGGAGACCGCCGCCGAGATCGACGGGCTTTTCTCCACGCTGCGCGACAGGGGAGTGGACGTCCTGACCATCGGCCAGTACCTGCAGCCGGAGCGCCGCAGCCTGCCGGTCAGCCGCTATTATTCTCCCGGCGAATTTTCCGCATTGAAAGAATCGGCCCTGGGCCATGGTTTCATCGGGGTGGAGTCCGGTCCCTTCGTCCGCAGTTCCTACCATGCCGAACAACTTTACGATACGGTAACCCATGCGCTATCTCGTATTCAGTGACATCCACAGCAACTTCGAGGCCTTCGACAAGTTCCTGGGCCAGAAAAAGCTGAAGAACGTCGACAAGATCCTGTTCCTGGGCGACCTGGTCGGCTATGGGCCCGATCCCGACAAGGTGATCGAGCGCATTCCGGGAATTGCCGCATGTGCGCTCCGTGCGCGGCAACCACGACAAGGTCATCGCCGATCTGGAATCGTCATCCCTGTTCAATCCGGCCGCCGCCTTTTCGGCCGAATGGAGCAAGTTGAAGATCGCGCCGGCCAATTACCAGTTCCTGAAGAAACTGCCCAAGGGGCCCCAGGTCATCGACCGCTTCGTCACCATCTGCCACGGCTCCACTTTTGACGAGGATTACTACGTGTTTTCGCAGTTCGAGGCCATCGGAGTCGTTCAAGTTCATGGAGACGTCGATCGGATTTTTCGGCCACACCCATTTCCCGATCATTTACTACCTGCGCAACGAAAAGCTCGACATCGTCCCCTTGACCGAGAACACGCGCATCAAGCTCGACGCCAACACCCGTTATCTGATCAACCCGGGTTCCATCGGCCAACCGCGCGACAAGAACCCGGCTTCCAGCTACATCATTTTCGATTCGGGCAAGATGGAGATCAGTTTCAACCGTTTTACCTATGACGTGACCAAAACCCAGAAAAAAATCAGGGAAGCCGGATTGCCGGAGCTTGCTGGCCAGCCGCCTGGAGGCGGGGGTCTAACCGCAAAGGAGGAGAGCCATGACAAACGAGGAAATCAAGAATTTCGTTGAAAAAGTGATCAACGAAAAAATCCAGATGCTGCTGAACCGCATCGATACGTTCCAGAGCACCATGTTCCGGGACATAGAAAAGCTGAAGGAGCTGGACGAACTGGTCAAGTTCACCCTGCCCGAGGATTTCGCCGACCGCAACGGTGCCAGCGACAGCGGCGCCGAGATCGCGTTCCTGAACGAATACGTGAAGAAGATCGCCTCGGCCTCGAACCAGCTGCTCCTGATCGGCGGCATCATCGAGGGCATCAATCATTTTTGCGACCGGGCCGCCCTTTTCCTGCTGCGCGACGACAAGCTGGTCGGCTGGAAAGGCAAGGGCTTTTCGGGCGCGGACGGCCAGATCAGCGACGAGGAATTGAAGAGAATATTCTTTTCGCTTTCCGCCAACACGGTCTTGAAAAGCGTGATCGAGACAGAAGAAGAACTACCAGGGCGAACCCATCCACAAGCCGGATGATTTTTTGATCTACAACCGCTTCGGCGGCGGCAAGCCGAAGAAGATCCTGGTCATGCCTTTTTTCGTCAAGGGCAAGCCCCAGGCGGTGATCTACGCCGATTCCATGACCGGCACGGCGATCCGCCAGAAGGAGATCGAGATCCTGGCCACGGTGGGCGAACTCAGCCTGGACATGCTCCCCATCCGCCAGAAGCTGCTGGCCAAGATCAAGACCCAGGAATTCGTCGAGGACACCGAGGTGGAAGCCAGGGTCTTCGAGCATGCGGACGAGATTGGAAAAAACCTCGGCCCCGATCCGCGAAAACGACCCCGAGCGCTACGCCCGGGTGATCATCAACGATATCATCCTCTACAACAAGAAAGTGGTGGATGACGGCATCAAGAACAGGAACCTGTATGAAGTGTTGAAGGAGACCCTGCTGCAGGCCAAGGAGCTGTACATGCGCCGCTCCAGCGACCTGCGCTATTTCGAGGAGCAGATGGTCAACATCCTGGCCAAGGGAGACCGCCGGGCCTTGAAGGGCTACAATTTTGAAGTCTACAAATAAAAGCAAAAGCCTGCCCTACACCCTTCTGTTCTGCCAGGTCATGTTTTTTTCCTTCGCCGCCGCCTACGGCTTGACCGGGTTGCTCACGGAAAAAGTCCCGGCCGAAAAGCATGCAGACCGTCAACCGCCAGCAATTGTTCAGGAATTACCGTATTTTGAACTATTTCCTGGCCGACGATACCGCGGCCGTCCCCGCCGCGCCCGAGGCCCTGGACCTGGAAAACCCCCTGCTGGCCGCCATCGAGAACTTGACAGCGGGCGCAAGGGCTCTTCAAGGAAAAAAAATACACGGAGTGCGCGCGCTGTCCTGGCCCTGGTGCCGGACCGCTTCCCGTTTGTCGCGGCCCGGCGCGACGAGCTGCTCCTTAAAAACCTGTACGTCGCCAAAAAATACGCCGAATTCGTCGCCTATTCCGACGCCCATGCGCCCGGCAGCCTGGAGATCCGCATCATGCGCCTGAACAGCCTGCTGAAAAGCGGGCAGCGGCCGCGGGCCGGCTCTGAATTCAAAACCCTTTTTGCCAACCAGCGGCTGCAGGCTTTTTCTCCCTATGCTTTCCCGGGCCGACCTGGCGGCCATGTTGAAGCTCATCGCCGAGGACGACTGGTTCGCCAAGTTCTCTTTTCTGCTGAAGAACGGCGAAGGAAGCGAATTCAAGCGCGAACTGCCCTACAGCGGCTTTCGCGACCTGAACCGGCTGTTCCAGGCCGAATTCGCTTATTCAAGCCGCGCCTACGGCCAGGCCAGGCAGCTGCTGCGCGCCCCGCTGCCCTGAAAAATACCGGCCATTCGCCGAAAAGATCCTGTTAAAAAGCGACATCCGCGATGATCCCGCCCTCGACGTGGAAGAACGCCTGCAGAAGATCGCCGGCAATGCGCGCCTGTATCCCGAGCTTTTGTTCGACCTGGCGCAGATCCTGCTTGAGCAAAAAGGAGTTCGCCAAGGCCCTGCCTTATTACGAGCGCTACCTCGAGTCGAGCCGGGAAAAGGGCGAGGAGTACTGGAAGACCGTCTGGCTGCTGGCCTGGATCCATTACCGCCAGGACGAGAAGGAAAAAGCCCTGGAGTATTTCCGCCTGGGCAGCGGTTCCCCGGTGCTGGGCTACCGCATCGCTTCGCGTTACTGGCAGGGCAAGCTGGAGGACGGGCCAGGCGCCGGAGCTGGACGCCTATCCGTTTTCCTATTACGCGGTCAAGGTGCTGGGGGACAAGGAGCAGCTTCAAGGACCTGAACCAGGAGTTTCTCTGCGGCATCGACGATCCGCCCGGGCGAGCGCTTCCTGGAGATCGTCGCGGACCTGAAGGTGCTGGCCAAGTACAAGCTGTGGGACGAGGCCATGGAAACCATCCACTGGGCCAAGGAAGATCCGCGGCTCGAGCGCCTGCGACCTCAACCTGCTGAAAGTCATCGAGTCGCTGCTCTATTACCAGCAGAACCAGTATTTCCTGGCTTTCAGCAAGTTCCGCAGCAATTTCAGCCACCTGGAAAGCGTGCACCTGCCGAATTTTCTGAGCGGCATTTTCTTCCCGCGCCAGTACGAGAACCTGGTCGCGGCCTACAGCAAGGAGCAGGAGGTGGATCCCGGCGCTGGTGCTGGCCCTGATCCGCGAGGAATCCTTTTTCCGGCACCGACGTGCGCTCGCCGGCCAACGCCTACGGCCTGATGCAGCTGCTGCACGGCACGGCGCGCCAGGTGGCCGGCGGCAGCGACCTCAAGGTCAAGGCCAGGGACCTCTACGACCCGGAGATCAACATCCGCCTGGGCCTGCAATACCTGAAAGGCCTGCTGGACATGTACGACGGCCGGCTCTACCTGGCCCTGGCCGCCTACAACGCCGGCCCGCACCGCGTCGACCAGTGGCTGCGGGATTTCCCCGACGCCAGCGAGGAAGAGTTCATCGAGATGATCCCCTTCACCGAAACGCGCAACTATGTCAAGAACATCCTGCGCAATTATTTCTTCTACCGCTACTATTACGACAACGGCAAGGCCTAACGTATTTTGCCAATAAAGGAGAAATAAATGGGATTTTTTGAGCTTTTCAAACCCAAATGGGATCATTCAAAAAATCCCGGATTTAGAATATTTATTGTGATGGTATTATCGGTTTTTATCTTGATATTGTTTTATCTTTCTACAATCGCAAGTCCATACGAAAAAATCCTAAAATTAAGAGATGAGTGCAGAGGAGGGAATAGTAAAGCGTGCGCAGAACTGGCTGATATTGCTAAAAATGATGAAGATTATGACATGCGCAGAGTAGCGGTTAAAAACCTTACCGATCAATCCCTCCTGATCGAAATTGCAAAAACGGATAAAGATCTGGATGTACGCACGGCTGCGGCAGAAAACCCTAACTTAACCGATCAGGCTTTCCTGGCCGAGATAGCCAGAAATGATAAGTTCGGAGTGAGCTTCGGGGCGTTGTTAAACCCAAATTTAACCGACCAAGTTGCGTTGGCCGAGATTGCCAATAATGCTGAAGAGCATTGGACCTTACGCGAAAAAGCGGCAGATAAACTCACCGATAAGTTTCTTGCGCAAACAGTTTATGCCGATTTGGCCAAGAATAAAAAAAGTGAATATGGACGCAGGGATGCAGTACGCAAACTTACCAACCAGACTTTGCTATCCGATATTGCAAAAAATGATGAATCTAGTATGGTGCGCAGTGAAGCGGTAATGAAACTTAATGACCAGGTTTTGTTGATTGAAATTGCCAAGAATGATAAATCTGGGATGGTACGCTTAAAAGCTGCGGCTTATCTCAAAGATGAGCCTCTTGCGCAATCGTTTTATAGTGATTTAGCCAAAAATGATAAAGATAGCCGGGTGCGCGAAGAAGCAGCAGATAGACTCCATGACAAGTCTCTTGCCCAATCGGTTTACACTGATATCGCAAAAAATGAAAAAGATAAGTGGTCACGAATGTTCGTTGTGGATAAAATCGCTGACAATGCTCTTCTGGCAGAGATTGCTAAGAATGATAAAGCCAGATGGGTACGCTGTGCCGCTGTAGAAAATCCTCACCTAACCGATAAAGTTGTGCTTGCTGATATTGCTAAAAATGATAAAGAAAGTTGTGTACGCGAGGCCGCAAAAGATAGACTAAAAGAACTTAACAATAAGTAATAAATCGTTTGAAAAAATGCTTTTAGCAAAATCAAATAAATCTAGCAAATTTGACCTGCATTTTCCCTGATGTTACAATGATCCTTAAAGCATTGTGACGCGGTACTATATCTTTTCGGGAGAACTGAATAATACCGATAACAAAGGATAAAAGGTTGTGTGAACTATTATGAAAAAAATTAAGGTCGGATTGATCTTCGGCGGCAAGTCGGCGGAGCACGCGGTATCGCTGAACTCGGCCGCGGCCATCTACCAGAACCTGGACAAGGAGAAGTACGATCCCTTCCTGATCTATATCAACAGGGCGGGGGAGTGGTGCCTGACCGGGAACACGAGTTTTAAAGAAGATGAGCTGAAGAAGGAAAAATTCCACTCCTTCATGCCCTGGAGCTCCGGCTGGGTCGGGACCATGAATGCCGACATCTATTTCCCGGTGCTGCACGGCCCCAACGGCGAAGATGGCCGCATCCAGGGCCTTTTCGAGCTGGCCGGCAAGCCCTTCGTCGGCGCCGACAGCTTCTCATCGCAGCTGGCCATGGACAAGGTCACGGCCAAGGCGCTTTTCGCCCAGGCCGGCCTGGAACAGGCGCCCTACCTGTATTTCACTGAAAACAACCATGAGCAGATCCGCGAGCTGGTGGAAAAAAAGCTCAGCTATCCGGTGTTCGTCAAGCCCTGCTCGCTGGGCTCTTCGGTGGGCATCGCCAAGGCCAAGGATGAAAAGGAGCTGCTGGCCGCCGTGGACCTGGCCTTCAGCTACGACAACAAGATCATCATCGAGAAAGTCATCGACATGCGCGAGCTCGAGATCTCGGTCATGGGCAACGGCGAATTGCTGGTCTCCAGCCCGGGCGAGCTGCTGCCCTCCAAGGAATTCTACGATTACGCGGACAAGTACCTGGATGGCAAGACGCAGTTCCGCATCCCGGTGAAACTGGGCGACGAACTGGAAGCCAGGATCAAAAAGACGGCCCACAAGGCCTACCGCACCCTGTTTTTAAACGGCTACGCCCGCGTCGACCTGTTCCTGGAAAACGGCAGCAACGCCGTGCTGGTCAACGAGATCAACACCATCCCCGGGTTTACGACCATCAGCATGTTCCCCAAGCTGTGGCAGGCGCAGGGCATCTCCTTCGCCGAGCTGCTCGACCGCCTGATCGCCTACGGCTTCGAATATTTCAAGAAACGCAAGGAAAACGTGGATGAAGGTCTTGGCCATTGATTACGGCAGCAAGCGCCTCGGCCTGGCCGTGGGCAACACGCTGACCCGCGTCGCCACCCCGCTGGGACAGATCGCCGCCGGCAACATCGCGGCGGTCCTGGCCGGGATCCAAAAGCGGATAGGGGAGTTCGAGGTCGAACGGATCGTGGTCGGCTACCCGCTGAACGCCGACGGCAGCCGCAGCCGCACCTGCGGCCAGGTGGACCGCTTCGTCAATTTTTTGCGCAAGCGCCTGGCCCTGCCCGTCACCCTGGTCGACGAAAAACTGAGCAGCTTTGCCGCCGAGGAAATGGGCAAGGAAATACAGAACGATTTTCGCAAGCGCAAATCCATGCTGGACGGAATTTCCGCCCAGGTGATCCTGCAAAACTATTTCGAGCAGCCATGAAAAAAATTTTCCTGTCCCTGTTCCTGCTGGCCGCGATCGCAGCGGCCTGGCTGGGCTTCACCATTTATCGAAAGGTCTACACCCCGTACCAGGGATATAACAAGAGCGTGATCGTGCAGATCGAAAGCGGCATGCCGGTGTCGGCGATCGCCGATCAATTGCAGCGCCAGGGGGTCATCGCCAACGCCGCCTATTTCAAGCGCTATTACCGCATGTTTTTCGCCGCCAAAAAACTCAAGGCCGGCGAATACCTGTTCGACGGCCCGCTCTCCATGCGCCAGGTCATCGAAAAACTGTACCTGGGCAAGGCCATTCTTTACAAGATCACCATCAAGGAAGGGCTGTGGATCGGGGAAACGGCCCAGCTTTTCGCGGATGCCGGGCTGTTCACGGCCGCGGAATTCCGGCGCGCCGCCGCCAACGTGCGGCTCATCGGCGATCTCGATCCGCAGGCCGTGGACCTGGAAGGCTATCTTTTCCCCGACACCTACCTGGTGCGCAAGGACATCACCGCCGCGGAGATGGTCGCCCTGATGGTGGACCATTTCCGCCAGAATTTCAGCAATACCTTCATCTGGAGGGCGCGCGACATCAGTTTCAGCGTGCGCCAGGCGGTGATCCTGGCCTCCCTGATCGAAAAGGAGACCGCCAACCGCGACGAGCGCTTCCTGGTGTCGTCGGTCTTTCACAACCGCCTGAAGCAGAACATGCTGCTGGGCTGCGACTCGACCATCGTGTACGCCCTGAAAAAGGAAGGGCGCTACCGCGGCCAGCTGGGCTGGGACGACCTGAAGATCGAGTCCCCCTTCAATACCCGCCTGCACCGGGGGTTGCCGCCGGCGCCGATCGCCAACCCGGGCTATGCCTCGCTCGAGGCGGCGCTCTACCCGGAAAACACCGAGTACCTGTATTTCGTGGCCAAGGACGCCGACAGCCACTATTTTTCCCGGAGCCTGTCAGAGCACAACCGCGCGGTCCGGAAATTCATCATCGAGCGCAAGGATATCGGCCTTGATTGAACCCCGGCCGCGGCTTTTCCAGGGGCTGGACCTATGGCTTTTTGAAAATGAGCGCATGCTTTTCGGCTACACCGCGTCCGGCTTCACTTCTTCCGCCCTGCAAAGGCTACTGCCGCAAAAACCGCTCCTTTTCCTGAAGCAGGTCCACGGCGACCTCATCCTCGGCCAGGAGGACTGGCGGCCGGCAAGCGAGGCCGACGGGACTGATCCTGGAGCGGCCGGGGGCGGCGGCGGTGATCCAGACCGCCGATTGCCTGCCCCTGTTTTTTTTCAACGACGAGGGCAGCCGCGGCGGCGTCATCCATGTCGGCTGGCGCGGCCTGCAGCAGGGGATCGAAGACAGGTTGGTCGCCCGCCTGGACGGAGATCTCGCCCGCTGCAATTTTTTCCTCGGCCCGGCCATCGAGATGAAATGCTACGAGGTGGGGGAGGAACTGCCGCGGCTTTTCCAGGCCAAGTCCTATGCCGCAGAAATATTCGTTCCCCGCGGCGGCGGCAAGTACGCCATGGACCTCAAAGCTCGGCTTGACCCTGTCCCTGCGCGCCGCCGGGGTCGCTCCCGGGCGCATTCACGACAGCGGGCTTTGCACCTATTGCAGCAACGGCCGTTTCCCCTCTTATCGCCGCGACGGCAAGACCGGCCGGCGCATTTTCAATTTTTTCATGTTGAAAAACGGCGCCGCGCCCATTGTCCGATAACTTTAGGCCCGGGTTTGCCGTAAAATCAGAAACGATGAACGCCACCATCAACTTCGCCGAATCGGTCGCCATTTCCCTGCGCTCCCTGCGCGCCAACAAGCTGCGTTCTTTTTTGACCCTGCTGGGCATCATCATCGGCGTGACCACGGTGATCACGGTGGTCACCATCATCCAGGGGCTGAACCGCTACGTGAAGTACCAGCTGTTCGCCTTCGGTTCCAACACCTTCTCGGTGCAGCGCGCCCCCGAGATCATCACCAACCTGAAGCTGGCCCAGGAGATGCTCAAGCGCAAGCGCATCGAATACGACGATTACCTGTACCTGAAGGCCCACGCCAGGGTCAGCGAGAGGGTCGAAGCCGAGTATGGCCGCAGCGGCAGCGTCAAGTTCGGCCCCAGGACCCTGGCCGACATCCGCATCACCGGCGAGACCGCGGGCAACTACCTGACCGGCCGCGCCATGGAGGCGGAAGCCGGGCGCTTTCTCTCCGGCGACGACGAGGCCTACGCCCGGCAGGTATGCGTGATCGGCTTCGACATCAAAAAAGAACTTTTCCCCAACGAAAACCCGATGGGAAAATGGCTGACCGCCAATGACCGCAAATACAGGATCGTGGGCACGGTCAAGGGCATGGGCAAGATCCTCGGCATGAGCCTGGACAATTTCGTGCGCATCCCCATCACCACCTTCCGCAAATACTACTCCAGCAACATCCGCAGCCTGACCATCAACGTCATGGCCAGGGACGTGGAGAGCCTGGCGGCGGCCAAGGAGGAAGTACGCACCATCATGCGCGGCCGGCGCAAGCTGGCCTTCAACCAGGAAGACGATTTCTCCCTGGAGGATTCGCAGACCTTCATCGATTTTTACAACAACCTGACCCGCACCCTGTACGTGGCCATGATCGCCGTGGCCTCCATTTCCATGCTCATCGGCGGCATCGTCATCATGAACATCATGCTGGTCACCGTGACCGAAAGGATCGGCGAGATCGGCCTGCGCAAGGCCGTGGGCGCGCGGCGCCGGGACATCCTCGTCCAGTTCCTGATCGAATCTTCCAGCATATCGGCCGTGGGCGGCCTGATCGGCATCACCCTGGGCTTCCTGTTCGCCAAGGTCATTTCCGCCCTGACGGCGCTGCCGGCCGCCCTGGAGCCGTGGTCCGTGTTCGTGGCGCTGCTCATGTCCAGCTCGGTCGGGCTGTTCTTCGGCATTTTCCCCGCCAACCGGGCCGCCAAGCTGGACCCGGTGGTGGCGCTCAGGTCGGAATAGGACCGTGACGGCAAAAATTCAACAGCAGGGGAGTGCGGCGTGAAAACCGGTTTGATCAAGGAAATATTCCTCATGGCCCTGGATTCCATCAAGATGAACAAGCTGCGGTCCTCCCTGACCATCCTGGGCATCGTGATCGGCGTTCTGACCATCGTGGCCATGGTGGCGGTGATCGAGGGCATCAACGCCAGCTTTGCCCAGCAGCTGGAGGCCATGGGCGCCAATATCCTGTTCGTGAGCCGGCACGAGCCCGGCATCCATTTCGGCCGCATGCCCGAGGAACTGCGCAAAAGGAAGAAGATCGACTTCGCCGACGCCGCCGCCCTGGAGAAATCGTGCCCATCGGTGGCCGCGGTGACGCCCCAGGTCCAGTATTTCCGTTTCCTGCCCCCGGTGCGGGCCAAATACCTGGCCAACGAGATCGACAATCCCCAGGTGATCGGCGCCAGCTATAAATATCTGCAGATCTACGAGGAATATACTCTGGAAACGGGCCGCTTTTTCACTGCGGCCGAAGATCTGAACAAGCGCGAAGTCTGCGTCATCGGCGCCGAGATCGTCGACGCCCTTTTTCCCAACGTCAATCCCCTGAACAAAACGCTGGTAATGGAAGGGAGAAAAATGATGGTTATCGGCACTCTCGACCGGAAAGGCAAGTTCCTGGGCCAGAGCCGGGACAATTTTATATTCATACCCACCGGCACTTTTCGCAAGTTTTACCCCGGCTTCGACGACGTGATGCTGATCATCAAGCTCAAGACCGGGGCCGACATCGAAAAAGCCAGGGACGAGATCATCAACCTGCTGCGCGTGCGCCGCAAGGTGAAGATCAGCGACAAGAACAACTTCGCCATTTTCACCCAGGAAACCATTTCCGGGCTCTACACGCAACTGACCGGGGCGGCCTTCCTGGTCATGGTCATCATTTCCTCGATCGGGCTGCTGGTGGGCGGCATAGGGGTCATGAACATCATGCTGGTCTCGGTCAAGGAGCGCACCCGCGAGATCGGCTTGCGCAAGGCCATCGGCGCCCGCCGCGCCGAGATCAAGCGCCAGTTCCTGTACGAAGCGATCGTTCTGACGCTCGCCGGAGGGGTGATCGGCATCATACTGCGGTATCCTGGTCAGCCTGCTGATCAAGTCGCTCAGCGGCCTGCCCATTGCGGTCAATTTCTTCGCGATCCTCGCGGCATTGTTCGTATCCACGTCCGTGGGCCTGTTTTTTGGCATTTTTCCGGCCTCACAGGCAGCCAAGCTGAGTCCGGTCGACGCGTTGCACTACGAGTAACGATCAAGCCCCTAGAAGCCTCCTGAGATCAAAATTCATTGGGTAGGAGTTTGATTAATCAAACCCGCTACAGAACATTATGAACTACAATTGTTAATGAACGTATTTAGTCGATATATGCAGTGTCGGATAAGATAGATTATGTAAACCAATATATAACTTTTTAATAAAATTCAATAAAAAAGGCTTATTTCTTTTAAATCAGCCCAGATCCTTTATCTTGTTTTCCCTGATATCCTGAATCAATTTTTCAAGAACTTCGATGACCTTGTCTCTCTCGACCCTGTCCTGCTTGAAAAGAAAATTGATCTTAATTTTTTTATCATCGGAAACAAAATGGAAGTTGAAGTTTTTCTGGGTTTCTTTTTTTCTCTGCTGCTTGATCTCTTCCCGGGAAAAAGGCTTCTGCCCGTATTGGCGCAGGATCGCTTCCATTTTTTCTGGCTCTTCGACCTTGGTCAGTTCCAAAAGAAAAGTTTTTGAATCGATGCCCAATTGCAGACATTTTTGCTTTACTTCTTCCGGCAGGTCGGTGATGCGCACCAGTTCGGTCACGGTCACTCGCGATTTTCCTATTTTTTTCGCGATTTCCTCATGGGTATAGCCGTAGATCTCGGTCAGCGAATGAATGGATTGGGCTTGTTCGAAGACATTCAGGTCCTTGCGCTGGATGTTTTCAATGATCGACATTTCCAGGGCTTCATTGTCCGCGATATCGTGCTCGATACAGGGAATTTCGTGCATCCCGGCCTCTTTGGCCGCGCGAAAGCGCCTTTCACCGGCTATGATCTCGAAATTCCCGTTCTTCGGCCTGACAATGACCGGCTCAATGATCCCGTTTTCCCTGATCGAATCGGTCAGCTCCTTCAGATCACCCATGTCCCGGCGCGGCTGCATCTGGTTGGTGATGATCTTTTCAATGGGAATATTCCGGATGACCGGCGTTTTGGTGCGCAGGGAGAGTTCATCGACCAGGTGGTGGTCATGCTTCATTTTAATGAATTCGGGCAAACCGACTTTTTTAGACATTTTTAATGATTTCCTTAGCCAGCTCCTGATATTCGATCGCTCCCCTGGAATTCGGGGCAAACGTGAATATCGATTCCTTGTAAGCCGGGCTTTCTTCGAGGCGGACATTTTTCGAAATGATCGTTTTAAAAACCCGATCGCCGAACACTTTGCGAATATGGCTCTCGCTGTCCTTGGCGATCACGATGCGCTTGTCATACAGCGTGATGAGCACTCCCAGCAAGTTCAGGTCGGGATTGCTGCGCGCCCTGACTTTCTCAAAGGTCTCCAGCAGGTCATCGGTGCCTTCCAGGGCGAAATAGGAAGACTGGATGGGGATGATCAGATGGGTGGCGGCGACAAAGGCGTTGATCGTGATCAAGCCAAGGGTCGGCGGCGTATCGATGATGATAAAGTCAAATTTGTACTTGAAGGTGTCCAGCTTGTCTTTCAGGCGGAAATGGCCGTCGATCTCCCCTACCAGCTTGGATTCCAGCTTGGCCAGGGCGATCGATGCCGGCAGCAGCGTGAGGTTGATGATGCTGGTCTGCAGCGCCACGTCTTCGAAAGTCAGGTCGGCGTTTTCCAGCAGATCGAAAACCGAATATTTCTGCTCGCTGCGGTCCACAAAAGTTACCGTGGAATTGGCTTGCGGATCCATATCAATGAGCAGCGTTTTATGGCCCATCAACGCGAAAGCCGCTGCCAGATTGATCGATGAGGTGGTTTTGCCCACGCCCCCCTTCTGATTGGCGATGGTGATGATCACGTTTTCTCCTTAAGCGGATACGCCATGATAAATGATTGATCAGCGAATGTCAAGACCGAAAATGTTTGAATTTGACCTGAATGTCGACATGTCGACATTGAATCTCAGACAAACGGGTAGATGTAGCGACATGTCGCATTTTTGATTTTTTTTGTAGGGGCGGTTCGTGAACCGCCCTCTTATGAGGCATGTTCAGCGGGAGGCTGAAATTTTGAAATAAATGGGGATGCCTTCGAGATGCAGTTCCTGGTTCAGCCTTTTTTTAAGGTACATTTCGTCGGCGGGCTTGAGCTTCAAATTGGACTTGCAATGGAACTTGATAAAAAAAGGCCGCTGCGACTCAATGGATATGTATTTCGGGCTGAATACGCGATGGTCGGCGGTGGTCAGTTTTCTTCTCGCGCAATAGCCTTTTTACCAGCTCGTTGAACGAGGAGATCTGGATCTTTTTATCCAGCTTGGCCAGGATGCTCTCGGCCAGGTCCAGGGTCTGGAAAATATTTTTGCCCGTCTTGGCGGACACCGCGATAAATGGCGCGAAATACAGATCATTGAACCGCTCATGAACGCGCGCGAAAAATTTGTTGCTGGCGGTGTCGGCCTCCATCAGGTCGGCCTTGTTGCCGGCAATGATCACCGGCTTTGCCGCTTTGACGATCTTTTGCGCGATCAGCAGGTCGTTTTGATCGATGCGCTTGGATATGTCTATGACAAAAATGATGACGTCCGACTGGCGCATCTCTTTTTCGGCCCGGATCACGGCGGCGCTCTCGGTGTCCTCCTTTACCTTTTGCAGTTTCCTGATGCCGGCGTTGTCCACCAGGATGAACCTCTGGCGGTTGCGCCGCACCTCCAGGTCGATGGAATCCCGGGTGGTGCCAGGCAAGGGGCTGACGATGACCATCTCGTCGTTGACGATCTTGTTGATGATGGAAGACTTGCCCACGTTCGGCTTGCCGATAATGCTGATCCTGGGCGCGTAGGTCAGATCAGGGGCGGCCGGAGTCGATGTTTCCAGGATGCGGCTGATGCGGTCCAGAAGAACTTCGACGCCCAGGTTGTGTTCGGCCGAGATATAAATATAATCGGCTTTCAGCTCAAAATAGGACGATGGCGGTACAAACTGGTCCAGGTTGTCGACCTTGTTCAGGACCGGAATGATGGGCTTGTGCATCTTTTTGATCTGCAGGTACAGGTCCTTTTCATAGCCGAGCAGTTCCCTTTTGCCGTCGAATAAAAAAATGATCAGGTCCGATTGCCTCCGCGGCGTTGAAGATTTTCTTGTTGATCTCGGCGGTGATGATCTCCTTGTCCAGGAAAAAACCGCCGCTGTCCTGCAGGTCGACCCATTGGCCGTTGATCTCCACTTTCTGGCGGAAAATATCCCGGGTCATTCCCGGCAGGGAATGGACCAGGGCTTTCCTTTTGCCGAGAATGCGGTTGAAGAGGGTCGATTTTCCCGTGTTGGGAACACCGACGATGGTCAGCAAGGGAATGGGGCTCATTTTTGCTCCAGGCAGCGGATCATGGCCATGCTGAAACATTCGAGCGCCTCTCCCCTGCCCACGGCGTCGAGTTTTTCCTTGGTCTTGGCCTTGACGTTGAAATCGGACTTGGGGATCCCCAATATCCCGGAGATGTTTTTTATGATCTCTTTTTTGAAGGGAGCGATCTTGGGGTTTTCAATGACCAGGACGCTGTCCAGGTTGAGTATTTCGAAATGGTTGCGGACAAGCAATTCCCTGACCTTGCCCAGCAGGAGCGAGCTGGCAATTCCCTTGTAGGCCGGATCGCTGTCAGGGAATAATTCCCCGATATCGGGTTGTCCCATGGCTCCCAGCAACGCGTCGATCAGGGAGTGGATCAGGACGTCACCGTCCGAATGCGCCTGGGCCTGCAGGGAATCCGCGACCCGGATGCCGCCGATCATCAGCCCTTTGCCGGGGACCAGCCGGTGAATGTCATAGCCGATGCCCGAACGGATCTTGATCATGACGTTTTCCTGCCGAAAATGATCTTGCCCGACGTCGACTGCAGAACCGAGGTCACTTCGATTTCCACGTCGCGGCCGATATCGACCTTGGCGTCATCGACCACGATCATGGTCCCGTCCTCCAGGTAGGCCAAGCCCTGTTTTTTCTCTTTTCCTTCCTTGATGATCCGGGTCTGCAATTTTTCCCCGGGATAGACGATGGGCTTGAGCGCGAAGGCCAGCTCGTTGACATTCAGCACCTTTGACGTCCTGGAGCTTGGCGATCTTGCTGAGGTTGACGTCATTGGTGATGACCTTGAAATTGTGTTCCTGGGCCAGCAATACGAGCTTTTGGTCGACTTCCTTGACCCCGGGAACATTCTTGTTCAGGATCGTGACCGATATCTCCTTGTTCTGCTGCAGTTGCTCGATCACATCCAGTCCCCGCTTGCCGCGGATCTTCTTATTGGGATCGGTGGAATCGGCGATGAATTGCAGCTCGGCCAGGACGAACTGGGTGATGATCAATTCTCCTTCGACAAATCCCGATAGCGCTATGGAAACGATCCTGCCGTCAATGATGGCGCTGGTGTCGAGAAGATAGGATTGGGTAAAAGCGCTGCTGCCGCGGAAAAATTCCTTGATGTTCAACGGCGAGAACATATTCGGCTTGCTGATGCCGATGAAAAGCCCTGTCACCGGGATGCCGAAAAGGAACAGGGCCTTAAAGAAGACGTAGGCCGAAAACGACATGGCGATCAGGTTGAACAGCTGGAACATGATCTAGCCCACGGCGATGCCGCCAAGCAGACCCAGCGAGGCGCTCCAGAGATGCTTCAATTCCGATTTTTTGATCTTGAAAACAAGCAGGGACAGGGAGAGGGCAAAGGCGGCGCCGAGCATGGCGCCAAGCTCCTTGGAAGTGCCTTGAAAAGGAGGGTAAGTATAGCCGATTATTCCGAAAATGACTACAAAAATCAGTTTATAAACATAAATGAACATCTCATCTCCTTACATGAAATTTCATAAAATTTGCGCAATAGTCAATTGTAACCTATTTTGGCGGAGATTTCAATTGCCGCAGCGGACGGCAGCGGCTATTTTTTCAGGAAGTCGAGCAGGTCGTGGATATTTTCGATGGAGATTGCCGATATGTCTTGATAATTTGGTAACTGGCTCTGACCGGCCGGCAGGCAGATTGTCGAAAACCCCTGTCTTATCGATTCTTTCAGCCGTGTCTCCAGGAAGCTGATCGGCCGGATCTCGCCGGTCAGCCCGACCTCCCCCATCACCACCGAATTGGGTCGCGGGCTGATATTCTTATAGCTGGAGATCAGGGCGGAACATACGGCCAGGTCGGCGGCCGGTTCGCGGATGACCATGCCGCCGGTGATGTTCAGGAAAACGTCCGATTTGTAAAAAGGCAGCCTCAATTTTTTTTCGATGATCGATATGAGCATGGACAGGCGGTAATTGTCGAAGCCGATGGCGATGCGGCGCGGGTTGCCGGCGAACGGGCTTTCGCTGACCAGGGCCTGGATCTCGGTCAGCAGCGGGCGCAAACCGTTCATGGCCGGGAAGATGGCGGTCCCGGGGGCGTGGGACTGGCGGTTCTGGATCAACACCTGGGAGGGGTCGTTGACCGAGGTCAGCCCTTTTTCGCTCATTTGAAAGATACCGATCTCGTTCATCGGGCCGAAGCGGTTCTTTTCGGCGCGCAGCAGGCGGATATCGGTCTGCGTTTCGCCCTGGAAATAAAGGACGGCGTCCACCATGTGCTCGAGGGTCTTGGGACCGGCCAGCTGCCCTTCCTTGGTGATATGGCCGATGAGGAACACGGTGATGCCGCTTTTTTTGGCCATCTCGATGATCTCCGCGGTCACGTAGCGCAGGGAGGAGACCGAGCCGCTCAGGTGCGCGGTTTTTTTGGAGGTGATGGTCTGGATGGAGTCGATGATCAGGAATTCGGGCTTGAGGTCGCGGACATGGCTCTTCAGGTCCTCCAGCGTGCCGATGGTGAACAGGTAGATGTTGTCGGAATGGATGGCCAGCCTTTCCGCCCTGAGCTTGATCTGCAGCGCCGACTCTTCGCCGGAATAATAAAGCACTTTCTTGTTTTTTGCCGACAGCAGCGCCGATACTTCCAGCAGCAAAGTGGATTTCCCCACCCCGGGTTCGCCGCCGATCAGGATCACCGACTGGCGTGACGATGCCGCCGCCCAGCACGCGGTCGAATTCGTCCATGCCGGTGACCAGCCGCTGGATCTCGCGCGGATCGATCTCGCTGATCTTCAGCGGGCGGGCTGCGGGCCGCGACTCTTCCCCGGCGTCCGCTTCCCCGCACTCGCTTTCCACCAGGGTGTTCCAGGCCTGGCATTGCGGGCAGCGCCCGTAATACTTGGGACTCTGGAAGCCGCACTCGATGCATTCGAACTGGCCGGAATTCTTGGTGTGTTTAGTTGCCAAAGCTGATTCCCACCATGAATTCGCGGTTGCGTGACTGCAGCAGATCGTAATATCCGGCCTGGACATCGATGTTCTTCGACAGCGAGAAACGCAGCATGGTTTTCAAAAGCGGATTTTTTTCGCGATGGAAGCGGTAGGCATAGACGTCCAGCTTCAGCCTGCTGCCCAGCATGCGCAGGCCCAGGGCGGCGCCGAGATCGGATTCGATCAGCCCGGCGCTCACGGAAAAGATCGCGATATTTTTCCCGCCCAGGGCGGTGAAGCGCGGATTGCCGTTGACGGGATCCTCGTTCACCCCGGTCATGATCAGAAAGTTCGGCGTGGAGACGCCCATTTCCAGCGCCGAGCGCGATTTTTTCAAGCGGGTGAAATAATCGAAATGAACTCCGTAATTGAAGGAGATGGCGTCCAGCGATTTTTTCTTCTTTTCCAGGTCCTTGAGCATGGACTGGACCGAACTGACCGAATCGTCTATTTTTTTATACAGTTCCTCGTCCTGGAGCAATTTCCCGGCGGTTCCCTTGCCCAGCCGCATGTCGTCGCTGATCTGGGACAGGTCGGCGGTGATCTTTTCTATTTTGACCGGCCGCATCCTTGAATTCCTTGAGCAGGCCTTCCTGGCTGCCGTTGATGGACGTAGTCCATCCCGCTGATCAGATGGTCGGCCCGATCCGCCGTCTGGTTGAATTTTCGGGAAAGCTGCGAGAAATCATCCAGAAGGCGGCTGGCCCTGCCGTTTTCGGCAAGCATGTTTTTGAAAGAATCGGTGATCACCTTGAAATTGACGAAGGCCGCCTGCAGGGATTCCTTCGAAGGTTTGTCGGAAACGATCTCGTTGATGGAATCGGTGATCTGGATCGTGCGCTCGTAGATATTGTCGAATTTCGTTTTGATCTCGTCCAGGTTGAACGGCTCGATGACCAGGATCTCGCCGTTGGGCTGGATGATCTTGGGGTTCGTCGGTCTTGAATTCGTCCTTGTAGACGATCTCGACGTATTTCTCGCCGATGAAGCCGATGGTGGAAATGATGGCGCGGGCGTCATCCAGGAGCTGGTAGCGCTTTCTCGATCATCAGCAGCACCACGGCCTTGCGCCCTTGCAGGGAGATCTTCTCGACGATGCCGATCTTGACCCCGGCCAGGCGCACCGGCGCGGTCGTGTACATGCCGGCCACCGTGGCGAACCTGGCGTTGATCGGATAGCGCTGGCCTTTGGAGAAGACCTCGCTGCAGGATTCGGTCTTGATGATGAAATAGGCGAAAACAATGAACACGATGATCAGGAAAAATCCCAGCTTGATTTCTTTTTTCATATTTTCACCTTATTTTGATCGGGCCTTCGGCCTTGCCTTCGATGAATTGCCTGACGATCGGGTTCTGGGTGTGCCTTGATCTCCGCGGGGCTGCCGGTTTCGATGATCCGCCCCTCGAAAAGAACGGCGATCTTGTCGGAGATCTTGTAGGCGCTGATCATGTCATGGGTGATGACGATGGATGTGATCTCCTTGTTGCCGCCGACCTTGATGATCAGGTCGTTGATGATATCGGCCATGATCGGGTCCAGACCGGTGGTGGGCTCGTCGTACATGATGATGGCCGGTTTCTTGGCAATGACCCTGGCGATGGCCACGCGCTTTTTCATGCCGCCGCTGAGTTCGGCCGGCAGCAGATCGGCGATATCCGCGAGACCGACCTGGTTCAGGCTGTGCTCGATGATGGCGTCGATATCGGCGCGTTTCATGTCTTTGCGGTTTTTGATGCCGAACGCCACGTTTTCGCCGACGGTCAGGGAGTCGAACAGGGCCCCGCCCTGGAAAACCAGGCCGAACTTGTCCACCATGCAGTACAGTCCCTTCTCGTTGATCTTGGTGATATCCTCGCCGTCCACCAGGACCGACCCGGCATCGGGCTTCATCAGGCCGATGATATGCTTGAAAAGGACGCTCTTGCCGCTGCCGCTGCCGCCGATGATGGTGGTCGTCTCGCCCGCTCTCGATGTCCAGGTCCACTCCCTGCAGCACCTTTTTATCGGCGAACGATTTGTGCAGTCCTCGTATTTCGATCATCGCAGGCTGAAGGGCAGGATCTTGCTCCAGAAGAAATCGGAGACCAGGATGATCACCGAGGCCACGACCACGGCGGTGGTGGTGGCCTGCCCTACTCCCTTGGCGCCGCCTTCGGTCTTCAAGCCGAAATAGCTGCCGATGACGGCGATGGTCAGCCCGAAAAACACGGACTTGATCATCCCGGACATCACGTCCCAGATCTCCAGGGAAACGAAGAGCTGGGAATCGAACAGGTTGGGATTCTGGTGGACCACCAGCGCGGCCACCAGCCTGCCGCCCATGATGCTGACGAAATCTCCGAAAAGGGTGAGCAGCGGGGTCATGATGACCAGGGCGACCAGGCGCGGGCTGACCAGGTACTTGACCGGGTTGACCCCGAAGGTGAACAGGGCGTCCACCTGCTCGGTGACCACCATGGTGCCGATCTCGGCGCTGTAGGAAGCGCTGACCCGGCCGGCCAGCATCAATCCCGGTCAGCACCGGGATCAGCTCCTTGGCCAGGCTGACCCCGACCAGGGAACCGGTGAATACCTCGGCGCCGAAGCGCTGCAGGCCGTAAAAACTCTGCAGGGTCAGGACGCCGCCCGTGAAAACGGCCATCAAAAAAACCACGGGGATGGACTTGATGCCGTCCAGGTAGAGACGGTTCTCGATCAGGCGGAAGTTGAACGGCCTTTTGAAGATCAAGGCGATCGCCTTGCCGGCCAGGATGAATATTTCGCCGCAGGCCTGGGCGAAACGGTACAGCGGCTGCACGATGCCGTTGGCGATCACTATTCTCTCTCGCGGAATTCCATGTTGGCGAACTTGGTGAATTTGTCGAGGAAAGCCAGGACGATCTTGCCGGTGGGGCCGTTCCTCTGCTTGGCGATGATCAGGTCCGCCTCGCCCTTGCGTTCCGAGTCCTTGTCGAACTGGTCGTCGCGGTGGATGAAGATCACCACGTCGGCGTCCTGCTCGATGGAGCCGCTCTCCTTGAGGTCGGAAAGCTGGTACTTGGGGCCTTTTTCCTTCCTGCCGCCCCGGGTCTCCGGGGCGCGGTTCAGCTGGGCCATGGCCACCACCGGGATCTGCAGCTCCTTGGCCAGTTCCTTCAGGGCGGCGGTGATGACGGTCACTTCCTGGGCCCGCGTGTCGCTGCGGCGCAGGTTCTCCCCGGTCACCTTGATCAGCTGCAGGTAATCGACAAAAACGATATCCAGGTTCTTTTCCGCTTTCAGCTTCCTGGCCCTGGCCTTCATCTCCACGATGGAGAGCGAGGCCGAATCGTCGATGTACAGCTTGGCCTTTTGCAGCTCGGAGGCGGCCAGCTCCAGGTCGTGCCACTCCTTGTGGGTCAGGTGCGGCTTGGCGGTGCGGATCGAGCTCATGCTGACCTTGGCATGGATGGCCATCATGCGCATCAGCACCTGCATGCTGGACATTTCGATGGAATAGAAGGCCACCGCTTTTTCTTCCTTGACGGCCATGTTGCACGGCGATATTCAGCGCCAGCGCGGTTTTGCCCATGGAGGGGCGGGCGGCGAAGACGATCAGGTCGCCGTTCTGGAAACCGGAGGTGATGTCGTCAAGCTCGTAATAGCCGGTTTTCAGGCCCGGGCTCTCCCCGCCCTTCTGGATCTTCTCGATCAGCTCCATGGCGTCGGGGATCATGTCGGCGGTGGAAATAAAGCCTTTCTTGATGCGGTCTTCGGAGATCTTGATGATCTCTTCCTGCATCTCGTTGAGCAGGCTGATGGTGTCGGCGGCCGGTTCCACCCCCTTCTGGATGATGCCGCGCGAGGCCAGGATGATCTTGCGCAGGGTCGAGCGGTCCTTGACGATCTTGATGTATTCCTTGATGTCCAGGTTCTCGGGGATGTCGTCGGCCAGGGAGGTGACGAAGGCGTGGCCGCCCGACGAACTGCAGCTTCTTCTTTTTTTCCAGGTGGCTGGAGACCGTGATGATGTCGGCGACGGAATCGTTGTTGATCAGGTGCAGCACGGCCTGGGCGATCAGCACATGCGCGTCGCGAAAAAAATCCTCGCAGCTGATCTCGGAAAAAACCTGGTTCACATAGCGGTTGTCGATCAGCATCGCCCCCAGCAGGGCTTTTTCGGCTATTTCGTCGTGGGGCAGTGCCTGGTTGGATTCAAGCGCCATGGGTCGCGGTTATGCCGGAGTTTCTTCGCCGTCCTTCAGCACTTCGATTTTGATTTCCGCGTCCACGTCCTTGAAGAGCTTGATCTTGCCCGTGAAAACACCCAGCTTCTTGATCGGTTCCTCGAGATGGATCTTCTTCTTCTCCACCTCGATGCCGATGGCCGCGAGTTCCTTCTCGATCTCCGCCGTGGTGACGGAGCCGAACAGGACATCGTTCTCGCCGGCTTTCTTCTTGATGGTGATGGACACGCCGTCCAGCTTCTGCTTTTGCTCCATGGCGGAGAGCTTTTCTATTTCCAGCTTTTTCTGGTGCTTCTTCTTTTTCCCTTCCATGAGCGTGACGTTGTGGGCGCTGACTTCCACGGCCAGTTTCCTGGGCATGAGGAAATTGCGGGCGAAGCCCTTTTTCACTTCGATGACGTCGCCCAGGCTGCCGACCTTTTCGACGTCGGAGGTCAATATGACTTTCATACCATGCCTCCTCTTTTCCTCGGTGAAGCGGATCAAGGCCATCTGCCGGGCCCTCTTGATGGCCTTGGACAGCTGTTTCTGGTGATAGGCGCAGGTGCCGCTGACCCGGGCCGGGAAAATGCGCCCGGTCTCGGAAATGAAGTTTTCCAGGTTCTTGTGGTTCTTGTAATCGATCAGCGTGATCTTGTCCTTGCAGAAGGCGCAGTATTTCTTGCGCGCCGAATAATATTTTTTGGGGGGCTTGCCGTCGCCGGCATTACTTCTCGGTTGCATCTGATTCCTCCTCGTTTTCCAAGAATTCTTCGCTTTCCTTTTCCTCGCTGCTGGCCATGGTCTTTTTGCGGATCTTGTCGATCTTCGCCCATTTCTTGGTCAGCTTGTTGGATTTCTTCAGCTTGTCGTCCAGGCGCAGGGTGATGAAGCGCAGCACCTTTTCCATTTGCTTCAGGCGCCTTTCCAGGGTGGCGATGATCGCGCCGTCGACTTCGGTCTGGATGAACACGTAATACCCTTCCAGGTTCTTCTTGATGGGAAAGGCCATTTTCTTTCTTCCCCATTCATCGAGGTTCTCGATGACGCCGTTGGCCTTCTTGATGGTGGCGGTGATGGACTCGATGATCTTTTTGACTTCTTCCTCGTTCACCTCGGGGGTGACGATGAAGCCAATCTCGTACCTGCTATTCATTTTTCCTCCTTGTGGATGTTTTAGCCTCTTCTTTTTGAAGAAGCAAGGAGTTCTTTCTCCTGTTGAATATATTCATGGTACTGTGAATATCGCTTGCCAGGATCGCTTCGGCCGCGTCGGCCGCCTTGACGATCCCTTCTTGGAACAGATCGAATTTCTTGCCCCGGAGCGGGTGCAAGCACGTAATGGACGATGTCGGCGGCCTGGCGGCCGGGGCCCTGGATGCCGATGCGCAGCCGGGGAAAATCCTGGCTGCCGCTGTGCTGGATGACCGATTTCATTCCCTTGTGGGTGCCGGCGCTCCCCTTTTCACGGATGCGGACGTCGCCCAGGGGCAGGTCGATGTCATCGTAGATGACCAGCATATTTGCCAGATCGAAATCGAACATGCGCTGCAGCTTGTGAACGGCGATCCCGGATTCGTTCATGTAGGTCATGGGTTTGGCCAGCACGACCTCGTGGCCGTTGATGCGGGTCTTCTTGAACTGCAGCATGCCGCCCAGGCCGGCCAGCTCGACACCGTGGCGGCGGCAAAGCTCGTCGATGCACAAGAATCCGGCGTTGTGCGGGACTTTTCTCGTACTTTTTATCCGGATTGCCCAAGCCGATGAAAACAAAAATTTATCCCTCCTTCTTGCCCTTGCCCTTGTCGGCTTCCTTGTCCTTGCCTTTTTCAGGTTCCTTGGCCTTCTCCTTGCCGGCGGCGGCTTCCGGGGCGGCCGCGGCGGCGGCGCCTTCAGCGGGAGCCTCGGCCACTTCGGCGACTTCGGCCACTTCCGCGACCTCTTCCTTGGCCTTGGCGGCCACGGCGCAGATCACGGTGTTGGCCGGGGAGATCAGCTGGTAAGCATCGTCCTTGGCCAGGTTTTCCACCTTGATCGACTGGCCGATGTGCAGGCCCGAGATGTCGATGCGGATCTCCTTGGGAATGCTGGTGGGCAAGCTGCGCACCATGACTTCACGGGCGATGAACTCCAGCAAGCCGTCCTCGGTCTTGACGCCGATGGGTTCGCCCTCGAGCACCACGGGCACTTCGACCTCCACGGGCTTGTTCAGGTCGATGCGGATGAAATCGACATGGATGATGTGGTCCGACAGGTAATCGTACTGGATCTCCTTGATCATGGCGTCGAATTTGGATTTTTCGCCCTGGATGATGCGCAGGATCGAGTTTTCCTTGTTCTCCGACTTCAGGATGCCCTTGATGTCGCCCAGGTTCACCGCGATGGGGATGCTCTCGGCGGTGATGCCGTAGATGATGGCCGGGATCTTGCCTTGAGCGCGCAGCCCCTTGCGGGCCTTCTTGCTTATTTCTTTTCTCGGTTCCGCGTTGATCGTGATTAAATTTTCCATTTTCACCTCTTTTTATAAAAATAATTTTGAAACGGAAGTTTCCTTGTGGATGCTCTCGATGGCATCGGCGAACAGCTTGGATACGGACAGACTCTACGATCTTCGGGCACTGCTCGAGGCTGAGGCGCTGGGGAATGGTGTTGGTGACGAATATCTTTTCCAGCGGGGCCGCGTTGATCCGTTCCAGGGCCTGTCCCGAAAAAATACCGTGGGTGCAGGCGGCGTAGACCTTCTTGGCTCCCTTCTTTTTCAGCGCGTTGATGGTCGCGCTCAGGGTGCCGGCGGTATCGATGATGTCGTCGACGATGATGGCGTTCTTGTTTTCCACGTCGCCGATGATGTGCATCAGCTCGGCCACGTTCGGCGCCGTCCTTTTCTTGTCGGCGATGGCCAGGTCGGCGTTCAGCTTGCGGGCGAACAGCCGCGCCCTTTCCACGCCGCCGGCGTCGGGAGAAACGATCACCAGGTCTCTCAGTTTCATTTTCTTGAAATGGGAGATAAAAACCGGCAGGGCCATGAGGTTGTCGACCGGGATGTTGAAAAAACCCTGGATCTGGGCGGCGTGAAGGTCGATGGTCAGGACCCTGGAGAAACCGGCCGTTTCCAGCAGGTCGGCGAGCAGGCGCGCCGAGATGGCGACCCGCGGCCTGTCCTTGCGGTCCTGGCGGGCGTAGGCGTAATAGGTGATCACGGCCGTGATGCGGCGGGCGGAGGCCCGCTTGAAGGCGTCGGCCATCAGCAGCAGCTCCATGATGTGGAAATTGCTGTCCTGGCAAAGCGATTGCACGATGAACACGTCGGCGCCGCGCACGTTTTCGTGGCTCTGGAAACGGATCTCGCCGTCGGAAAACACGTCCAGCACCGATTGGCCGAGTTTGCCGTGCAGGTTCTTCGGCTATCTCGCCGGCCAGTTTTTCATTGGAGGAACCGGAAAAGATCAAGAATTTATTATCGTTTGTCATTTGGTTTTTCTGGGGCGGGAGGATTCGAACCTCCGAATGTCGGCTCCAAAGGCCGATGCCTTACCATTTGGCGACACCCCAATGCTCTCCTGATAGTATTTTTTGGAAATGGTTCGGGTCAGTGTCACGCCGGGAAGCTTTTTCGGCCAAAGCGGCCATTTTCTCTGCCGGGCCGATGCCGAATACCGCCGAGCCGCTGCCTGTCATTTGCACGAAATCGCATCCTCCTAGCAACATTTTCTGCTTGATTTCCCTGATTTCCGGAAATAGTTCAAAAGTGACATTTTCCAGTTCATTTTCTAAAATGGAGAAATCGCCTTTTCTCAGGAAGAGTTGTATTTTACTGGGAAAAGCGGCTTTTGTCAAGCGAAATCGGGAAAATATCAGGGCCGTGGACACGTGCAGCGGCGGGATAAAAAGGGCGATCGGCCGCGGCTCGATCTCGGGCAACGGGGTCAGCGATCTCCCCTATCCCCTCGCCCAGGGCCGTGCCGCCCTGGAGAAAAAAAGGAACATCGGCGCCCAGGAGCGGCCGCCATGTCGTTCAGCTGCGGGCCGGGGATGTTCAGGCCGAAATAACGGTCGAGGAAAAGCAGCATGACCGCCGCGTTGCCGCTGCCGCCGCCCAGGCCGGAGCCGGGCGCGATGTTCTTGAAGACCCGGATGTCCAAGCCGCCGCGGACCGGGAAGTTCTCGCAAACCAGCCGGCAGGCGCGGGCGATGGTGTTGCTTTCGTCCCAGGCGATAGTGCCGGCGGGGCCGCGCAGGGTGAACCTGCCTTCCTTGAGCGGGCGCACGCGCAACTCGTCGCTCAGGTCGATGGTCTGGAATATGGTCCGCAGCCCATGGAAGCCGTCCGCCCTTTTGCCGGTGACCTCCGAGTCCCAGGTTGATCTTGGCGAAAGACCTCAGCTTAATCATTGTCCAGGACGGTTTCCAGGTCGGCGGCCCGGTAGCGGCCGCTGAAATCGATGAGCGCGATGCGGCCCGGGCGCAGTTCGTTTTTGGTGATCCGCAGGGTCAGGTCGGCGGTGCCGCGCCGCAGGCGTACCTTCTCGGGCGCGCCGCCGCCGGCCGCTTTTTCAAGCTGGACGGCGATGCCCTGGGCGGCGAATTCCGCCTCGGGCACGATCCCCTCCGCCACCAGCGCCTTCATTTGCCCCAGCCCGAGTTCAATGCCCCACAGCCGGTCCAGCAGGACCGCGAAATCGCCCTGCCAAAAAGCCTTTTTTGCGAAATTGACCAGGGTGGCATTCTCGCCGCTGGCGTTCAGCTCGAGTCCCACCTGGTTGAGCGGCGTGAAGAACAGGATTTTGGCCAGGCGGTCGTCAAAGCGCCAGAGGATGCGGCCGCTCTGATGCGAGTCGCCGTCATGGAAGCTGAATTTGATGCTCAACGCCTGGAAATGGGGGCCGGTCGCGGGGCCCAGCTCCGGCTTGCGCGGCTGGCAGGAAAGGCAGCAGGCAATAGCGACCAGCAAGAATATCTTTTTGAGCATCTGCGCTTATTCTAGCATATTGCTGCCGGGTTTAGAAAACGGACCGCGGCGGCTAAATTGGCGGCAGCGAAAATGACTCGGGCGGCGCTGATGCCGTCAGATTTCGGGAACCGGCCTCTTGCTTTTCCAGATGCCCCAGATCAGGCCCGCGGCCAGCAGGGCCACGACCAGCCAGCCGATCAGGCCCAGATTGCTGTATTTGACCAGGATGGGCGCGGCCAGCAGGCTGACCAGGTTGACCACCTTGATCATCGGGTTCAGCGCCGGGCCGGCGGTGTCCTTCAGCGGATCGCCGACGGTGTCGCCGACCACGCCGGCCTTGTGGCGCTCCGAGCCCTTGCCGGTGTTGGCCGCCAGGTCGCGCGGCTCGTCCTCGATGGTTTTCTTGGCGTTGTCCCAGGCGCCGCCGCGTTGGCCATGAACACGGCCAGCAGCTGGCCGCTGAGGATGACGCCGGCCAGGAAGCCGCCCAGCGCCTCGACTTGCAGGACCAGCCCACCAGCAGCGGCATGAGGACGGCGATCGCCGCCAGGGGGATCAGCTCTTTCTGGGCCGAGCGGGTGGAGATGCCGACCACGCGGGCGTAATCGGGCTTGACCTTGCCTTCCATGATCCCGGGGATGCGGAACTGGGCGCGCACCTCTTCGACGATCTGGGCGGCGGCGCGGCTCACGGCGCGGATGGACAGGGAGCTGAACAGCCAGGGCAGCGCGCCGCCGATCAGCAAGCCGATGAAGACCTTGGTGTCGGAGATGCGGATGGCATCCATGACCTTGCGGCCCAGCTGCATCTGGACCCGGCCGACGTCGGTGATGAAGGAGCCGAACAGGCTGACCGCGGCGATGACCGCCGAGGCGATGGCGATGCCCTTGGTGATGGCCTTGGTGGTGTTGCCCACGGCGTCGAGGTCGGCCATGATCTGGCGGGCCTTGACGGTTTCGGGTCGTCCTGGTCGTGCCAGGCCATCTCGCCGATGCCGTTGGCGTTGTCGGAGATGGGGCCATAGGAATCCATGGCCACGTTGTTGCCGGTATGGCTGAGCATGCCGATGCCGATCATGGCGACGCCGTACAGCACGTAGAGCGGATTCCGGCTGCCGCCGTACAGCAACAGGGCGGAGACAAAGCTGATGCCGATGACGAGCAGGGCCCAGACGCTCGACTCCATGCCCACCGACAGGCCCGACAGGATGGTGGTGGCCGGTCCGGTCCTGGTGGATTTGACGATCTCCTTGACCGGGCCGCGCTTGGTGGAGGTGAAGTAGGAGGTCAGGGGGTTGAAGGCCACGGCCAGGGCGACGCCGATGGCGGTCAGCATGGCCAGCTTCCAATCGCCGGCATACAGGATGGCGACCAGGAACGACCAGAGGATGGTGTTGACGCTCGAAACTTCATACGAGCGGAACATCGATTCCTCGGCGTCGTGGGCGCGCAGGAACTTGATGGGGAATTTTTCCCAGATCGGCACGGTGAAGGTGCCCAGGATGGAGCTGATGACGCCGATGCCGCGGATGATCAGCGGGTAGACGATCCAGCGCATTTTCAGCGCCGGGTTCGGCTCCAGGGCCATCAGGGCCAGGCCCAGGATCAGGGCGGAGACGATGGTCACTTCGTAGCTTTCGAAGATGTCGGCGGCCATGCCGGCGCAGTCGCCGACGTTGTCGCCGACCAGGTCGGCGATGACGGCGGCGTTGCGCGGGTCGTCTTCGGGGATGTCTTTCTCGACCTTGCCGACCAGGTCGGCGCCGACGTCGGCGGCCTTGGTGTAGATGCCGCCGCCCACGCGCATGAACAGGGCCAGCAGCGTGCCGCCGAAGCCGAAGCCGAGCAGGGCGTCGGGCGCGGCCTTGCCGAAGATGATGAAGATGACCGTGCCGCCGAGCAGGCCCAGGCCGTCGGTCAGCATGCCGGTGATGGTGCCGGCGTGGTAGGCGATGGACAGGGCTTCATTGAAGCCGCGGCGGGCGGCCGCGGCGACGCGCACGTTGGCCTGGACGGCCATGCGCATGCCGAGCTGGCCGACCAGCAGCGAGAAGAAGGCGCCCATGATGAAGGCGATGGTGCGGCCGATGGCCACGACCATGCGCGCGGAGCCCATGCCGAACTCGGCCACGGCCTCGCGGCTGGGGGGGATGACGTACACGCTCAGGAAGAGGACGACGGCCAGGAAGCCGATGGCCGGCAGGATGGTCTTCAGTTGCCGGCTCAAGTAGCTGTCGGCGCCGATGCGGATGGCGTTCCATACTTCCTGCATTTTCTGCGTTCCCTTGTCCTTTTTCAAGACCACGCCACGCAGCAGCCAGGCGTAGAGAAGGCTGATAAAGGCCGTGAGCAATACGCCCATGATGGCCATTTGTTCAAAGTTCGTTAGACCGTGCCGGGCCAGACCGAGTATGTTCATACTCACTCCCCTGGATAGTTTATTCACTTAAAGTTAATAAAAAAAACGGTTTTTCGGATTTTTTTAAAAAAAATAATACCATAATCATCGGCGTTTTTCAATCCGGAAAATTCCCGGAATTGAAGTCGGTCCCTCACGTTTCTGACGAGGTTCCGACAGCGCCTTTTCCGGGATCTTCAGTACGGCCGCGCCAAATGAAAAAAACCGGGATGCCCAAAGCGACCATGGCCAGCCCGATCGCCGAATTCCAGAAGTCCTGGATCAGGGAATTCACGGTCAGGAAGACCGAGGAGAGGATGAAGAGGACCGGGGTAACCGGGTAGCCCCAGGTCTTGTACGGCCTGGGCAGGTCGGGGCGCTTGCGGCGCAGGATGATCACCCCGGCGACGGTCAGTCCCATGAAGATCCAGAAGCCGAAGATGACATAGGAAAAGAGCTGCTCGAAGGTCCCGCTCAGGCTGAGCACGGCCGCCCAGGAAGCCAGGAGGATGATCGACACATGGGGCGTTCGATACACGGGATGGACCCGGGCCACGCTTTTGAAAAACAGGCCGTCATGGGCCATGGCATAGAAAACCCGGGGGGAGGTCAGGATATGCCCGTTGGCGGTCCCGGTCATGGACAGCAGGATGATCAGCGCGATCGCCGCCGCGCCGGCGGGGCCGAAAACCTCGGCCATGACATCGGCCGCGATGCGCCCCGACGCGGCCATGCGGCCGGCCGGAAATACGTACAGATAAGCGAGGTTGGCCAGGACATAGAGGGAGAGAACGGCGAGGGTGCCGATGAAAAGCCCGAGAGGAAGCTTTTTCTGGGGATCGCGGATCTCCCCGGCGCTGTAGGTGCCGGTCTCCCAGCCTTTGTATGCCCAGAGCACGGCCACCATGGCCAGGCCGAAGCGGCCCAGGAGTCCCCCACCGGCGGCCGCGGCCGGGCCCGCGGCGAAAAAGTTGCCGGTCGACCCCTTGGCGAAGATAAAGATCAGCGTGCAGATGGCGATCAGGGCGACGAACTTGATGGCGGTCAGGAAGTTCATCAGGTAGGCGCCCTTTTTAACGCCGAGAATGTTGACCAACGCCAGAACAGAGATCAGGGAGATCGCCGCCATTTTCGTCTGCAGAGCCGACAAGTCGAAAAAGTAAGTGAGATATTTCGCCGAGAATCCGACCGCCAGCGTGGCGATAGTTCCCGATTCGATGACCAGCAAGAGCGCCCAGCCGAACAGGAAGGCCACCAGGGGGCCGTAGGCCTCGCGCAGATAGACATAGATGCCGCCTGCCCGGGTGAACATGGTTCCCAGTTCGGCGACGGCCAGGGCGCCGAAAAAGCTCAGGACGCCGCCCAGGATCCAGGCGGCCAGCATGAGACCCGGCGTGCCGACATCCTTGGCCACCTTGGACGGGTTGATGAAGATGCCGGAGCCGATCATGGTGCCGATGACGATGCCGACGATGCTGATCAGGCCGAGTACGCGCGGCAGTTCAGGTCGCGCTACTGCCAACGGAGAAGACCCGCGGCTAGCCATCAGCCGACGACCAGGATGAACAGGGTCGCGACGATGAGCAGCGGGCAGAGGTACTTCAGCGAGAACGACCAGAGCCGGCCATAGCGGAAACGCTTTGTCCCCTGCCCTATCTCTTTCAGGGCATTGGAACTTTTCCATACATAGCCGACGAAGATGGCGATGAACAGGGCCCCGACGCTCAGGGCCAGCGAGCCCCAGACGAAGTCCATCATTTCAAAGAAACTTACGTTGATGAGGGGCAATTTCCGGAAGAAATTCACGTTGCCGAACGAGAGGATCGAGGGGACGCCGATGAGGAAGGAGAGCAGCGAAGCCGTGAGCACCGATTTCCTGCGGCTCCATTTCCGCTCATCGATGAGGTAGGCGGCGGCCACTTCCAGCAGGGAGACGGTGGAAGCCAGCGCCGCCACCCCGAGCAGGAGGAAGAACAGCATGCCGAACAGGGTGCCGAACGGCATCTGGTCGAAGATCACCGGCAGGATATGGAATACCAGCGGGTGGCCGCCTTCCGGGCTCATGCCGTAAGCGGCCAGGGCGGGGAAGATAATGAAGCCGGCCATGACGGCCGTGAACGTATCCAGGAAGGCCACCCAGGCGGCGCCGGCCGGGATGCTTTCCTCCTTTTTCAGGTAGGAGCCGTAGGTGATCATGGCCCCCATGCCCAGGCTGAGGCTGAAGAAGGCCTGGCCCAGGGCGTCAATGATCACGCGCGGCGTCAATTGGGAGAAATCGGGCTTGAGATAGAATTCGAGGCCCTTCCCGGCCCCGGGCAGGGTCAGCGAGCGCACCAGCAGGATGGTCATGATGACGAACAGCACCGGCATCAGGAACTTGCATGCCTTTTCAATGCCGTTGGCGATCCCCCTGGCCACGATATAGCCGGTGATGAAAAGGAAAGCCGCCAACAGGAACGCCTGCAGCCAGAAATTCCGGGCAAAGGCGTCGAATATCCCCGGGGTCGCCGCCGTCCCCGCGTTTCTCAGGCCGCCCGACAAGGTCTTGAAAAAATAGCCCAGGGTCCATCCCGAGATCAGCGAATAATAGGAGAGGATCATGACCCCGGCGACCACCCCGAGATAGCCGACCAGCTTCCAGGGCCCATGGGGGCGGAATTCCTTGAAGGCGCCCACCGGGTTCTTGCCCGTGGCGCGGCCCATGGCGATCTCGGCGATCAGAACCGGCATGCCCAGCAGGACCACGGCCGCCAGGTAGACGAACAGGAAGGCCGCCCCGCCGTATTTCCCGGTCATGTAAGGAAAGCGCCAGATGTTGCCGATACCGATGGCCGAACCGGCGGCGGCCAGGACAAAGCCGAGGCTGGAACTCCATTTCCCTCTTGAGGCCATGAATATCCTCCTTCAAAAAAGCGGATGCCTGAAAGCAGTTCGTAACACAGGGGCGGCGACTTGTCAATCGTCCCGGATTGACCGGCCTTTTTGAATATGGTAGTATCGGTTCCTTCCGGCCGGGGTGGCGGAACAGGCAGACGCACGGGACTTAAAATCCCGGGAGGGCAACCTCGTGGGGGTTCGATTCCCCCCTCCGGCATTAGTTGAAGACAGAACTAAGTGAAAAGTGAATAGTGATAAGTGATTGGCAACAGCAATTAATCGAACAAAAAAATATTGAAGTCAGAACTCAGTGAAAAGTGATTAGTGATGAGTGATGAGACGAAAAATTAACAAGTTCAAATAAATTTGCTGAAAAGCAGTTTCTCATCACTTATCACTCATTACTCATCACTCTATGTGAAAAAAAAGGGCGGGAACGGTCCCGCCCTTTTTTTCACTAGCTACTTGGTCTTGATCTTGGCGAAATAGGTATACAGAACGGGAATGAAGAACAGGGTCAGGAACGTCGTGGCGGTCAGGCCGCCGATCACCGACACGGCCATGGGCGCGCTCATCTCGCCGCCCTGCTTGGTGGTCATGGCCATGGGGATCATGCCGACGATGGTGGTGATCGAGGTGATCAGGACCGGGCGCAAGCGCGTGGCGGCGCCCTTGACCACGGCCTCCAGCTTGTCCATGCCCTCGCCGACGAGCTGGTTGATGTAGTCGACCATGACGATGCCGTTGTTCACGGCGATGCCGGTCAGGATGATGAAGCCCATGATGGCCCCCATGTTGATGGTCGTGTGGGTGATGGCCAGCAGCACGACCACGCCGATGAAGCCCAGGGGGATGGTGAACATGTTGATGAAGGGGAACTTCAGGCTCTCGTAGAGCGAGGCCATGACGGCAAAGACCAGCACCAGGGCGATCAGCAGGGCGAAGCCCAGGGTGGTGAAGGTCTCGGTCATGTTCTCGTACTGGCCGGCTTGCTCGATGAAATAGCCTTCGGGCAGGCGTGAACTGATGTCCTTGGTCTTTTCCTTGATCTCCTTGACGATCGAGCCCAGGTCGCGGCCGATGAAGTTGGCCCCGATCGTGACCTTGCGCACCATGTTCTCGCGGTCGATGCGCACCGGGCCGAAGAGGCTCTTGAAATCGGCCACCTCGGAGAGGTAGACCTTGGCCCCGGTCGGCGTCTGGATGGGAAGTTTTTTCAGGTCATCGATGGAGGTGCGGTCGCTCTCCTTGAGCTGCACGCGGATGTCGCGGTCCTCGCCTTCCAGGATCATGCGCGACACCACGGTGCCGATGGTATAGGTACGGACCTGGCTGGAGATGGCATAGGGGGTCAGCCCCAGCTTGGATGCCTCCTCCTTCTTGATGTGCAGCTGCAGTTCGGGCTTGCTCTTTTCCAGAGAGATCTTGACGTCGCGCAGGCCCTTGATGTCGACGATCCGGGCGCGGACGCTCTCGGCGATGCGCTCCAGGCGGCCCATGTCGCGGCCGAAGCAGTTGATCTCGATGGGGTTGGTCGAGGAGCCCATCATCGAGGCGCCGGCGATGTCGATGGCCGTGATCCGGCTGTTCTCCAGGGTGGGGAACGATTGGCGCCAGCGCTCCAGGATCTGCTTGTCCGATTCCTTGCGCTCGCCGCTGGGCTTCAGGTAGGCGTAGATGATGGCTTCGTAGGAGCCGGCGGCGCCGGTGCCGCTGGCCGTGTCCTGGGCGTTCTGCTCGCTGGAGCCGACCTGGACGAAGGTGGTGATGACGTTGGGGTCCTTCAGCGACTGCTTCTCGATATACTTGACGATGCGGTCGGTCTCGTCGACATTGGTGCCGACCGGCATGGAGAGCTTCAGGTAGAGCATGGAGTTGTCGGTCGCGGGCATGAACTCGGTGCCCAGGAAGGCGGCGCCGACCATGGAGAGGACAAAGGCGGCGATGATGCCGATCAGCACCTTCTTTCTATGGACCAGGGCCTTGCGCAGCCAGCCTTCATAGCGGTCGCGCGCCGGTGTGAACTTGTCCTCGCCCAGGTCCACGATCCCCTCGGCCGTCTGCGCCCCTTTTTTCTTGTGGGCGCGGAACATCCAGGCGGCCAGCATGGGGACGATGGTCAGGGCCACGAACAGCGAGGCCATCAGGGCGATGATCACCGAGACGGCCAGGCTCTGCGCCAGGCGGCCGGCGATGCCGGTGGCGAACATCATGGGGAAGAAGACGGCCACGGTGGTCAGGGTGGAGCCGGTGATGGCCAGCCCGACCTCGGACGTGCCCTTGCGGGCCGCCTCGGTCGGGGTCATCCCCTCCTGCAGGTGGCGGAAGATGTTCTCGATGACCACCACGGCATTGTCGACAAGCATGCCCACCCCCAAGGCAAGCCCTCCCAGGGTGATCAGGTTCAAGGTGTAGCCCATGATATAGAAGGCGATGAATGCCACCACGATGGACAGCGGGATGGTGATGCCGATGGCCAGGGTGGGCTTGAGGTTGCGCAAAAACAGGAAGATGATCAGCATGGCCAGCAGGCCGCCTTCCAGGATGTTGATGGTCGACTTGTTGGACATCATCTCGATGATGCGCGACATGTCGAGCCAGACGTGGAACTTGACCCCGCCCTTGAGGGTCGGCTCGATCTCGGCCAGCACTTTCTTCACCTGGCGGGCGACCAGCACCGAGTTGGCGCCCGAGCTCTTGGTGACCATCATCATGATGCCCGGCTGGCCGTTCATGCGCAGCTTGAGGCGGGCCTCCTTCGGGGCTTCCTTCACCGTGCCGATATCCTTGAGGAAGATCGGCGCACCCGTGCGGCTGATGCCGATCAGGATGTCGTCGATCTCGGAGATGGTCTTGAACTCGCCCATGGTGCGCAGCAGGAATTCCTTGTGGTTCTCGGTCATGTAGCCGGCGGGCAGGTTGATGTTCGAGGCCTGGATGGCCCCTTCCACCTGGCCGATGTTCAGGCCGCGCGACTCGAGCTTGCCCTTGTCGACGCTGACCAGCGACCTCGTCCATCTCGGGCGAAAAAACCGCGGTCGAGGCCACGCCCTCGATGCGCTCCAGGCGCGTGGCCACCTCGTTGTCGATGTAGTCGCGCAGCTTGCTCAGGCTCATGTCGCCGCCGGTGATGCCGTAGGCGATGATCGGCATCTGCGAGAAATTGAACTTCATGACGAAGGGCTTCGTCGGCCCCGGCGGGAAGGTATTGCGAATACATGCCGATGGTGTCGCGCACGTCCTGGGCGGCGAAGTCGAGGTTGATCCCCCATTCGAACTCGATCATGACCACCGATTGCCCCTCGAGGGAGATGGACTTCAGCTCCTTGATGCCCGAGACCGTGGATACCCACTGCTCGACCGGACGGGTGATGTTCTGCTCGATGTCCTCGGAGGAGACGCCGCTGTAGGTCGTGATCACGGTGATATAGGGGTAATCCATGTCGGGCAGCATGTCCAGGCCCAGCTTGGTGAACGAGATCATGCCCAGAATGACGATGACCAGGACGACCATGGACATCGTCACCTTTTTTTTAAGCGAAAAATCGACGATCTTCATTTTTTGTCTCCAGCCATGACGATGGCGGTCCCTTCCTTCAGGTCGTAGTTGCCCTCGACCAGCACCGGGTCGCCGGGACCCACACCGGACAGGACTTCGAAGCGGGAATCGTCCTTCAGGCCGATGGTCACGGCGCGCTTGTGGGCCATGCCGTTGTCGTTGACCATCACTTCCTTGTCGCCGGCCAGCAGGGCGGAAAGCGGCAGCATGTATACATTTTCCTTGTGGATGTATTCGATGGAAATGTCGGCATAGACGCCGGCCTTGATCTTCATGTCCGGGTTGTCGATCTTGATCTCCACCTTGAAGGTCTTGGAGAGCGGGTCGGCGGCCAGGTTCTTGGAATAGACCTCGCCGCTGAAGGTCTCGCCGGGGCGCGAGGATATCTTGACCAGGCACTTCTGGCCGATCCGGATCTTCTCGATCTCCTCGGCCGGGACATCGACCGTGACCTTGACCTTGGACAGGTCCATCAGGGTCAGGATGCTCTGGCCCATGCCCATCATGGGGTTGATCATGTCGCCCTCTTCCATGTTCTTGGCGGCGATGATGCCGGCGAAGGGCGCTTTCATATAGGCGTTTTTGGCGGTGTAATCCACCAGGTCCAGGTTGGCCTTGGCGCTCTTCATCTGGGTGTCGGCGGCGTCCAGGGCCAGCTGCGTGTTCTCGTACTGCATTTGCGAGATGGCCTTGTTCTCCAGCATCTTTTTCATGCGCTCGGCGTTCAGCTTGGCGTTCTGGTAGGCGGTCTGGGCCACGGCCATGGCGGCCCGGGCCTGCTTCTGCTGCAGCTCCAGTGAGGTCATGTCCAGCGTGGCCAGCAGCTCGCCCTGGCCGACCTTGTCGCCCTGCTTTTTCAGGATGCGCCCGACCCGGCCGGAGGCGTCGGGGGCGATATTGGCCGTCTTCCAGGCGCTGACCGTGCCGTTATAATTGAAGTATTTTGCCAGGGTCCCTTTCTGCGGCAGCTCGACCTTGACCAGCAGCGGCTTCTGCTGCAGGTCGACCACTTCCTTCTTTTTCGAGCAGAAGGACAGGGCAACGATGAAAACCAGAACCAATAATGCGATAGAAATTTTTTTCATGCGACTCCTCCGTTCAAATTGATGCCGGTGATTTTTTCCAATTCGGCGATGGCGATATTATAGTTATACAGGGCCTGCAGGTAGTTGACCTTGGCCCGGGTCAGTTCATTGTAGGAAGAATTCAGTTCCAGGATGGTGATCATGCCGTTCTTGTAGCTCAGCTCGGCGATGCGCGCCCCTTCCTTGGCGCTCTCCATGTTCTTCAGCCCCATCTGGATGTTCTCGTATTCCTGGCGGATGGTGCGGTAGCCGCTCTCGACCTCCAGGCGGGTGGCGTCGCTCAGCTGCTTGACGTTCAGGTCCATGATCTTTTTCATCACGTTCATCTCGCCGATCTGGGCGCT
The DNA here is from genome assembly GCA_963764745.1 of Candidatus Aminicenantota bacterium. GTDB lineage: Bacteria > Acidobacteriota > Aminicenantia > UBA2199 > UBA2199 > UBA2199. The sequence goes on from CAVXTN010000002.1 coordinate 66,652, forward strand.
GCGCTTCAGGCCGGTGAAGATGGGCCAGCTCATGCCCAGGGAGATGGAGTAGTAATCCTGCCAGTTGTTCCTGCGCAGGTTGAAATAGTCGGACTGGTAGCTGTAGGCGGCCACCAGGGAAAAATTCGGCACGTACTGCGCCCAGGCGATCTTGAGCAGGTTGTCGATCTTCTGCTTGCTGCATCTGCAGCTGCAGCAGCTCGGAGCGGCTTTTCAGCGAGTTCTGCAGCAGGCCGGCCAGCTCCAGCTGCACCTGGCGGTAGCCCAGCTCGCCCTGCAGGCGGATCTCCTGCGGCGGCGGCAGGCCCAGCATCAGCTTCAGCCCCAGGACGGAGGTTTCCAGCAGGTTCTCCACGCGCAGCACGTCGGGCTTGGTGGCGCTGAAGGCCAGCTCGGCCCGCAGCAGGTCGTACTGGGAGGCCATGCCCAGATCGAAGCTGTTCTTGACGTTGTTGAAGTTGTTCTCGGCCAGGGCAAAGGCTTCCTTGTGGGCCTTGAGCAGCTCCTGCATGATCTGGATGTTGTAGAAGGCCTTGCGCACGTTCAGGATGGTGTCGGCCCGCGAGTTCTTTTCCCTCTCCTTGGCCAGGCGCAGGTCCAGCTCGGCGTTCTTGTAATTGAAGAAGATCTTGCCGCCGGTGAACACGGGCTGGACGATCTGAAAGGAGAATGAATAATCCAGCTGGAAGCGCAGGGAGGCCTTGGTGGGTTCGCCGCCCGGGGACGAAGGACGGGATCTCGATGGTCATCAGCTTCTGGTCGAGGATCTTGGACCCCGACAGCGTCGCCTCGGGCAGAAAGCCGAAGTTCTGCATCAGGCGGTAGCGGTACTGCCTGACTTCCTGCTGGCTGACCTGGTAGGCGGGATTGTTGGCGATGGCCAGCTTGGATCGCCTGGTCCACGGTCAGGTCCATGGGCGGCTTCTGCGGCAAATCCCAGAGCTGCCCAGCAAAAGCAAAACAAGTAGTGCTCGTTTCATCATGCCTCCTATGCCAAGAATGCCGTTCTTCAAAAGTCTCATGATCAGTTTCTTCATCTTTTCATGGTCGTTGATCTCGCCCTTGATCGAGTCCCAGAAGGCCCCCTCGAGCAGGGTGCTCAGCGCCATGCCGATCATCTCCTCGGAGAATTCCTCAAGGATCTCGGGACGGACGATGTCCTTCATGAACTCGCCCAGTTCCCTGGCGGTTTCCTGTCTTTTACGGATCTCCGCATTCATATGTTCTTCGATATCCTCGCATTCATTGACGACCAGGTGGTGCTCCCGGATCATCATCCTCAGGAAGTCGCGCTTTTCCTGCATGAGTTCGATGGAAAGATCGATGAACTCCTCGATGATCAGGTACTTGTCCTTTTTCTGGCCCATGATGGCCTTGCCTTTTTCAGCGATATCGTTCTGGAACCGGTTGACCAGCCCCAGGAACAGCGAGGTCTTGCTCGGGAAATAATTGTAAAGGGTCGGCTTTGATATCTCGCATTTTTCGGCGATCTTGTCCATGGACGTATTTTTATAACCGTGCTGGGTGAAACAGGGTTTCGCAGCAATTGAGAATGAAATCGCGCATCAGATCTTCTTTGCTTTTGGTCAAACGCTTTACCTCTGGTTAAATTAATTTACTCACGGGGTAATTAATTAACTCGACGTAAACAATTTTAACTTGGAGTTAAGTTTTTGTCAACACTTTTTATTTTTTTTTAAATTTATTTCATTGTATCTGAAGCAGTCGACCAAATGATCGTTGACCAGGCCCGTGGCCTGCATCAGGGCATAGACGATGGTGGAACCCACGAACTTGAATCCGCGGCGGACCAGGTCCTTGCTCAGCAGGTCCGATACTTCCGTGCGGGCCGGCATCTGCGCCAGCGCTCGCCAGCGGTTGCGGATCGGCTTTCCCTGGACGAACGACCAGATATATCTGTCGAAGCTGCCGAATTCCTCCCTGATCTTGACGAAAGCGCGGGCATTGCCCACCGAGGCGGCGATCTTGGCGCGGTTGCGGATCAGCCCCGGGTCGGACAGCAGCCTGGCGATCTTTTTTTCGCCGTACCCGGCGACCTTGGCGAAATCGAAGCCGTCGTAGGCCTTGCGGTAGTTCTCCCTTCTTTTCAGGACCAGGAGCCAGCTCAGTCCGGCCTGGACGCCTTCGAGGAGCAGGAACTCGAACCATTTGCGGTCCTGGTGCACGGGCACTCCCCATTCCCGGTCATGATAATCGACGTACAAGGGGTCCGCGAAGCCCCAGGGACAGCGTTTCTTCATGAAGGTCTCCTTTCCGCCGGGCGGACGCTCGCTTGCCGCCACACGGCCATGGTAGCCGGCGATCGCCGCAAAAGTCAAGGTGCCGGCTCCTTGACAAAGCGTAACCGCTGGTATAAATTTTAAAAATGGCTGTACCCGCAAACGAATTGGAGGCGATCAAAAAAATATTGAGCTGCAAAAAGCTGCATATCCCGCGGCAAAAGATCGGCGAAAGCCTGGCCATGATCCGCAGTTCGCAGGAGATTTTTCCCCAGCCGCAGCAGCAGGCGCTGCTGGTGCAGTTGCTGCATACCTATGAGAATTCGAAAAAAAAAGTGGTCATCCAGCTGGAGGAGCTTGGTGAAAAAAAATTGCCCTTGACCGTGGTCATGGGCGTCCTGGCCGAGGACTGGACCGGCATGGCCAATTCCATCCTGGGCATCATCCACCAGAAGCACGGCAACGTTCTTTTCATGAAAGGCTTCACCCTGACCTTCGAGGACCGCAAGCTGGGTCTCGTCATCCTCTCTTTCCTGATCCGCACGCCCGAGGAATACGGCCGTTTCCTGAAAGACAAGAACAATCTGCTGAACGCGCTCAAGGAAGCTTCGCAGGGAACCTTGGGCAAAACCCTGCTGCTGGAAGACGAAACCATCAAATTCGAGATTTACAACCAGGTCATCAAGACCATAAAAAAAATGTACCGCGGAGCGGATATCGAAGAGATCATCGGCGAAAACGGCGAAACCCTGAAATTCTTCTCTTCGCGTTCCCGGGAATACCTGCAGGAGCGGAAGCTGTCCGACCTGGCCGGGCTGGTGATCGACAACTACAAGTTCCAGAAGCAGGTCCGCGACGGCCTGGCCGACAAGAAGATCAAGATAAAAAATTTCGAGACCCTGGACGAGAAGCTCACCGGCATCACCTTCGTCTGCTGGGAGGAGAACTTCTCCGTTGAAAATTTCCTGAAAACCCTGGATTTCATCGTCCCGGGGCACATCATCAAGCACCACAAGAGCTTCGTTTCGAGCGAAAAGCTCCTGGTCTACCGCATCGAGATCGTCGACAGCCACAATCTGCCCCTGAATCCCGACGCCATCAAGTCCATCGAGAGCTCGCTCGAAAAGCTGATCAGCACCTCGGTCGATGAAAAATTCTCCCAGATCAAGTCCGTGGGCGGCTACGAGCATTACGCCCGGGCCATCATCCCGTTCCTGATGGAGGAATTGAAGGTCACCGGCATCAGCCAGGTGTTCATGAGCGTGGAAAAGAAGACCGAGTTCATGATGCAGCTGAAGCTTATCCTCGTTTCCAGGCAAAGCAATGGCAACAGCCAGAACAAGCTGATCCGCCTGCTGGAGTGCCGCAAGGGCATCGAGATCCTGTCGGTCACCCCTCCCCGCCTCTACCAGAAGCAGACTGAGGTCAACATCCTGAACCTGAAGATCACCCTCGCCGACTTCGTTTCCATCGCCGCCATTTTCCAGACCATCAAGAACATCCTGAAAAGCCTGTACGGCCAGGTCCGGGATTTTGACGAGGGCCTGCGCGACAGCGACATGCGCTCGCTGATGGACCTGACCGCCGAGGTTCGCAGCCTGAATCCCCTGCTGATCAAGGAGATCTACTACAATTTCGACGAGATCTACCGCCTGGAAACGGCGCCAAAGGTCATGGCCGAGATCATGAAGCTCGTCTGCGCGACCGTCAAGGCCGCCAAAAAAGAGGAAATGGACCGCGTGATCGTCAAATACAAGAACATCAGGCACCCGTTTAAAAATGAATTCGTCAAGACCATTTTCGTCATTTCTTATGTCAAGGAAAAGAAGATCTTGAGCAAACTCTTCAATTACCTGCAGGACATAGAGGTTTACTTTACCCGCATCGAATGGGAACAGCGCTTTTACCTGATCCTGATATTCAAAAAGGAAAACCTGGCTTTGCCCGCTGACGAGATCAAGAGGATCAAAACCGAGGTTTTGGGCAAATTCCTGAAAAACGCATTGTTCATCGACGCCTCCAACCAGGCCGCCGATGAAGAGTGCTGAACGCAAAGCCGCCTTATGTTCAACCTGAACTCCCCCTATTCGGTCACCCCGGCCCAGCAGGATGCCGTCGAGGAGATCGTCGGCAATTTCCGCCAGGGCCGGCGCAAGCAGGTGCTGCTCGGGGTGACCGGCTCGGGCAAGACGTTCACCATGGCCCAGATCATCGCGGCCCTGAACGTCCCCACCCTGGTGCTTTCGCCCAACAAGACGCTGGCCGCCCAGCTTTTCGCGGAATTCAAGGGCTTTTTCCCCAACGACCGCGTCGGCTATTTCATCAGTTATTACGATTACTACCAGCCGGAAGCGTTCGTGCCGCAGCGCAACCTCTACATCGCCAAGGAGGTTTCGATCAACCCCGAGCTGGAAAGGCTGCGCCTGGACGCCACGCGCAACCTGCTGGAAGCCAGGGAAACGATCGTGGTGGCGTCGGTCTCGGCCATCTACAGCATCGGCGCCCCCGAGGACTTCCTCGAGCAGAAGATCGCGCTGGCCGTGGGCGAGGAGGTACGCCGCGAGACGCTCCTGGACCAGTTCGTGCAGCTGGGCTACAACCGCACCCACGATTTGATCGAGAGCGGCAAATTCCGCGTGCGCGGCCAGATCATCGAGATCTTTCCCACCAGCGAGGAGAATCCGCTGCGCCTGGTCTTCAGCGGCAATGAGCTCAGCCGCATCGGCCCCTTCGACGCCATCACCGCCGCCTGGCTCGGCGACAAGAAGCTGGTCAATGTCTTCCCGATCAATTTTTTCTTTTACCGCAAGACGCGCTTCCGGGAAGCGATCGCCCGCATCGGCGCCGAGCTGGAAGAGCGCGTCGCATATTTCAACTCGCGGGGCCAGGCCGACCTGGCCGAGCGCCTGCAGCAGCGGACCCGCTTCGACATGGAGATGCTCGACCAGTTCGGCCACTGCCCGGGCATCGAGAACTACTCCCTGCACCTGACCGGGCGGCGCACCGGCGAAGCCCCCTATACCCTGCTCGATTTTTTTCCCAAGGGATTCCTGACCATCATCGACGAATCGCACGTGACCGTGCCGCAGCTCAACGGCATGTACGCCGGCGACCGTTCGCGAAGATCCAAGCTGGTCGAATTCGGCTTCCGCCTGCCGTCGGCCCTGGACAACCGCCCCTTGAACTTCCCCGAGATCGCGGAGCGGCTGCAGAACGTGCTCTACGTTTCCGCCACCCCGGCGCCGTTCGAGATCAGCGACTCCGGCCAGCGGGTGACCAACCTCCTGGTTCGCCCCACCGGCCTGGTCGATCCCGAGATCCTCATCAAGACGGCGGCCGACCCGGTGCAGGACATGCTGGTCGAGATAAGGAAGGTCATCGGCACGAGCCGGGTGCTGGTCACCACCCTGACCAAGAAGATGGCCGAGAAGCTGGCCGATTTCCTCACCCTGCAGGGCATCCGCTGCGCCTACCTGCATTCGGAGATCAAGGCCCTGGACCGGGTGAAGATCATCAAGAAGCTGCGCCAGGGCGAATTCGACGTGCTGATCGGCATCAACCTGCTGCGCGAGGGGCTCGACCTGCCCGAGGTCTCCCTGGTCATCGTCCTGGACGCCGACAAGGAGGGGTTCCTGCGCTCGGAGACCGCGCTGATCCAGACCTTCGGCCGCGCCTCGCGCAACATCAACGGCCGGGTCATCCTCTACCTGGACGACATGGTGCGCTCGGTGGAGAACGCCATCGCCGAGTCCGGGCGGCGGCGGCGCTACCAGGTCGCCTACAACCAGGAGCACGACATCACGCCGGCGTCGGTGCGGAGCCCGATCAAGGACTTCCAGGACGACGACTACTGGCTGAAAAAGAGCGAGGAGCCCCTGCCGACCGACTTCAAGACCAGGGAAGCGCTGGAAAAGGAGATCGCCAAGCTGACCGCGGCCATGAAAAAGAAGGCCGGCCAGACTCGATTTCAAGACCGCCGCCCAGCTGCGCGACCGCATCAAGGTCCTGAAAAATCTCCTGATCGAGATGTTCTAATCCCCTTTTTTTGTCATAAAGGGCCGATTTTGCCGGCGGGGCTTGCTTTTTTGTTTTTATATCTTTACAATGTTTGGGCCTTTCGGGGCAGGTGACATATGATGCAAAAAAATCCCGTTAAAAGGTTCACTGTCGTGCTGTCGGTTCTGGCGCTGCTGGCCGTCTCCTCGCTGCTGGCGCAGATGGTCCAGTCCAACCGCAATTACGAGCGCAGCCTGGCCCACGTCCGCTTCCTGGCGGCCCACCTGGGCGACATGCACGGGCAGCTGCTGCAGTTGGACGAAGAGCAGCGGGCCAACGAAAAAAAATTCGCGCGCATCGACCTGCTGGAATACCAGAACGCCACCTTCCAGAAAAAATTCCCCGATTTCGCCAGGATCGTCGATGTCGCCTACAGGAGAAGCCGACTCTACGGTTTCCATCCCAACCTCGTGCTTTCGGTCATCCAGGTGGAGAGCGCCTTCAACCCCATGGCCGTTTCCTCGGCCGGGGCCTATCGGCCTGATGCAGGTCCGCTATGCGGTCTGGAAGGACGAGCTGAATATCGACCGCAGCCGGATCTTCGACATCGAATACAACATCGACCTGGGGCTGCGCATCCTGAAGCAGTACCATGAAGTGTCGGGCGGCAACATTCGCAGGACCCTCTTTTTATACAACAACGGCTACAAATACAACAACAGCGGTTATCTCGCCATGGTGAACTCCTCGATCTACAACCAGGAGCCCCGTAATCCCGCTCCGGTCGGCGTCAGCCACTGAAGCTTTCCCGGCGGATCTCCGCGCCCTACTTTCTCTTCTTGCCCTGCTTGAAAAGTTCCTGCAGCTGCCTGAAAAAATCCAGGTAGGTGGCGGTCTGAAAATCGGGATAGGTCCAGGGCAGGAAATTGATGCGGCCGTCCTTCAGCACGTACTCGATGTGGGCATAGATGCCGTCGCGCAGCGGCACGCGGTGGTAGTGGTTCTTGGCCGTGGCGATGATGACGTTGGCGTCGGACAAATAGCCCGGGTCCAGGTTCACTCGGCGGCCGCCGCCCGCGGCCAGCTTCTCTTCCAGCTCGATGGTGCGCATCTTGATCTCCGGCAGCCGCTCCGGCGCCAGCAATTCCCGGAAGGAGACGAACTGGCGGAACAGGGGCTCCCCCATTTCCGTCTGGTAATAGTCGGTGGCGGTGAAGGGCATGACGGCGGAGCGGCTGTCGATGGCGGGCGAGGAACTCCCGGCAGCATGTCCAGGGCCTCCGGCGGCGGCGCTGTTGTTGGCTGAAGATCAGCCCGCAAAAATACTTGACCTTTTTAAAATCGCCGCGCGTTGCGACACGTTCCTGCCCCGCTTCGCCCCGCTAGCCGCCCGGGCGCCGCTCACTCGAACCAGTTCAGAACGTAGAAGCGGCCGTTGATGAAAGCGCGCGACCTTGCTCAGGTCCGGGGAAGGCTGGTGGAGCGCGCCGGTCAGGGAGACCTGCGGGTTCGAGAAATTTCCCGCGTCATCCAGCTTCAGCAGCTCGCCGTTGTAGGTCGAAAAATAGACCCGCTCCGGATCGGAGCAGTCGATGATGGCGTTCAGGTCGCGGCGGGAATTGATCTTTTTGCGGCTATAGGGCGAAAGCTGGATGATCGTCGAGATAGGATTCGCTGAAGTAAAAATACTTGTTCCTTTCCGTCGAGCATGTAGACGGCCGATCATGTCCGGGGTCGCCCGGGCGGCGATGACGCCGTTGCCCAGTTTTTTATAAAGCAGCGACCTGTAATTGAAAAGGAACAGGTTCCTTTCCTTGTCCTTGGTGCGGACCAGTATCTCATTTTTCTCGGGCTGGAAAGCCAGGATATCGAGTTCGGAATAACTATTTTTCCCCCAGGAACATGGACTCGTCAAAACGGATCAGCTCGGTTGCTGTCCCGGTCGTACGCCCAGGCCTGGAAGGCGTTTTTCAGGTCCGAATAAATAGAGCAGGAAATGGCTGCCGTCGGCGCCGAAATAAATTTTCATTTCCTCGGAAGCCGTGATGTCGATGGCCTTGCCTTTTTCCAGAAGCTTGGCGATATCCGGGTTGTTCTGGCTGGCATCGGCCACCAGGAGATACTGGCGCAGGTACGGCAGCGGCACGCCCGCGCAGCGCATCCTGGTTCTTGATCTCGGCCCAGCGGTCGTTGGCGTAGGTGTAAGAAAAAATCGGGAAAGGATATTTGGGATAAACGCCCGTCTTCCTGCCGTAGGCCGATGACCGTGGAAAACGGCGAGGTGAAAGCCAGTTCGGCCAGCGCGCCGTCCGTGACATAGGCCGACGCTGCCGCTGTCGTTGAAGGCGGCAAGGATGGTCGGCATTTTCAGGGCATAGCCGACGACCGGTTTCAGCGCATAGGCGTCGCCCGCTGACGATCAGGGTGTAGATATAGACCTTTTCGTTTTCCGAGGCCGTGGTGGAAAAGACGATCTTGTCCTGCCGGGCGGAAGAGAACATTTCCTGGATGGTTCCCTCGTATTCGAATGATTTCAACGTTTTCAGGGAACGCCGCGTCCAGCACCAGCAGCTTCTCTCTTTCGCCGCTCTGCAGGATTCCGGCCAGCAGGATGCGCCGGTTCCCCAGCCATTGAATTTTCTTGACTTCGAAAATGGGAAAAAACGGCCGGGTCGGAAAATTGAACTTGGCCGGGAATTCTTTTTGCAAGGCCGGCGGCTCCTGGCCGCTGAGGATGGCGCGGTTGATCCAGTTCTGGACATTGCCGTTCTTTTTGCATCTGGAACAGGCCCAGGAGCTTGTTGACGCCGGGATGCCACTGGTTCTGCGAAAAAACCTCGTAGAGATATTTTTCCGCGTCGCGGTCGTTGAGCTTGAGCAGGACCTCGGCATAGGTCAGGCTGTATTCAAGGTTGTAGTAATTGAATTTCAGTCTTGCCAGCAACGTTTTGGCCTTGCGCAATTCGCCGGTCTTGAGCAGGAACTGCCCTTTCAGCAACTGCGCTTCCCTGGCATCGGGCTTGCTGTTCAGCGCCTGGTCGATATAGACGGCCATTTCCCGGTAGTTTTCCAGGAGCCGGCAGGCCTTGGCGGCCATGAACGCATAGTAATAGTTGGCGGGCGCGGACTCGGCCAGGGGGCGCATCAAGGTCGAAGGCTTTTTGACCCTGGCCGGTTTTCAGGATACAGGCTGGCCAGCAGGATATTGTATTCCGGTACGTCGCCGTACTTCAGGCTCTTGTTGAAATTGTCCTCGGCGGCCGGGAAATTGTCGCGCAGGAGGTATTCATTGCCCAGGCACAGGTAGGCCGGCGCATAGCCGGGATTCATGCGCAGGATCTTGTTCAAATTGTCTATGGCCAGGGAGTTCTTCACGTCGGCGGTGGCCAGGCTGATCCCGGTGAGCGCTTCCAGCGAACGGTGATCGCTTTCCAGGTAGTCGCGGAATTTTTTCGTGGCTTCCCACTTGTCGTTCTGCAGCAGCAGGACAAAGCCGAGCTTGATGGTCGGCTGGGGATGGGCATTGAAATACGCATCCATATTTTTCCTGGCCAATTCCAGGTCGCCGACCAGGTAATAGGCGATGGCGCGGGAAAAATCGTCGTTTCTGGAGGCCGGAAAAACAGCCGCGCCCAGGAGCGCCAGGCACAAGAAGATCCCTGCTTTTTTCATTTTTTACCTCGTCATTAATTATAACACAGGCCATTTTTTTTTGTCACCTCCAGCCCCGGGTTCAGGGAACGAACGAGCGCTTGCATTTCGGACGGATTCAAATATAATTTAGCCGGCGAAAAGCAACATGAAAAGAACGGTCTGGCTTCTTCTCTGGCTGGCGGCGGCCGCCTTGTGCGCCCGGGACGCTTCCCTGCGCCTGGGGATCTACGACAACCCGCCCATGACCTTTATGCTGCATGGCGCGCCGGCCGGGTTCATCGTCGACATCATCGGCGCCTTCGCCGCTGACCGGCAGATCCGCCTGGAATACGTCCAAGCCCCCTTTTATGAGCTTTTCGAAAAATTGCGGCGCGGCGAGATCGACATCATCGCCCCCATCGCGTTCACCGAGGAACGGAGCAAATTCCTGTTGTACAATTCGGAATCGGTCCTGATCGACTGGTCCAGCATCATCGTCGGGGAAACGGCGAACTACAAGCTGCTGGGCGACCTCGGCGGCAAAAGCGTGGGCGTCGTCAGGAGCGACTATTACGCCAAATTGTTCGAGAAGGACTTGCTTTTGCAGAACATCCATTGCCGCTTTCGCGAATACGACGCCTTTGTCGAAATCGTCAACGCCGTGGGCGCCAAAAAGATCGACGCCGGCTTCATCGGCCGCTTCAGCCTTTCCTATATCCTGACGAGCCACCAGGAGATCTCCCCCATCAAGGTGATGCCAGGCTCCTTTTATCATGAGCCGCTGTATTTCGGCGTCAATCCGCAAAAAGGCCATATCGTGGCCGCGCTCGACGCGTACCTGAGAGAAGCCAAGCGCGACAAGAAAAGCCTGCTGAGCAAGTCTTACGAACATTGGTTCGGGCAGACCTACTACCAGAAACGCCTGATCTTCCTTTCCGAGTATTACCTGTGGATCATGCTGGCCGTGGCGCTTGTCATCGCCATCTTCATTTTCTTCAATGTCCTGCTGCGCAGCAAGGTCAAGCGCAGCGTCCACGAGATCCAGAGGCAAAAATCGTACTTTGAAAACCTTTTCAAGATCATTCCCGCCGGCATCGTCATCCTGGACGAGCAAAACCGCGTGCTGGACATGAACCAGGAGTTTCAGACCCTGTTCGGCTACTCCCTGGCCGAGATCAAGGGGCTGGAGCTGGTCAGCCTGATCAATACGCCGGAAACGCTTCCCGCAGCCCTGGCCTTCAGCCGGCAGGCCCTGCAGGGCGAACGGGTTTATTTCGACGGCCGGAGAAGGAACAAAGCGGGCCAGATACTGGATTTCCATGTCATCGTTTCGCCCATCGTGGTGGAGGGCAAGGTCCTGGGCATCATCGGCATCTACCTGGACATCACCGAAAGAAAAAAAATGCAGGAAGAGATCATCAAGTCAAAGAACATCGAGTCGGTCGGGGTTCTGGCCGGAGGCATCGCCCACGATTTCAACAACATGCTGACCGGCATCGTGGGCAACATCTCGGTCGCCCGAAGAATGTCCACCGACGCGCAGACCCGCGGCATCCTGGAAAAGGCGGAAAAAGCGGCCTGGAAAGCCAGCGGCCTCACCCAGCAGCTGCTGACTTTTTCCAAGGGCGGCTTTCCGGTGAAGAAGGTGACCTACCTGCCCGACCTGGTCAGGGATGCATTGAACCTGGTCCTGTCCGGCAGCAACGTGCGCGCCGACCTGAAGATCGGCGAGCCCATACCCCCGTGCGAAATCGACGTCACCCAGATCGTCCAGGTGATCCACAACCTGCTCATCAATGCCCGCGAGGCCATGCCGGCCGGCGGGGTCATCGCGGTCGCCATCCAGAACCACCGCCAGGCCAAGAGCGACAATTTCATGCAAAAAGGGAATTATGTTTCCCTGGCCATCAGCGACCAGGGACCGGGCATTCCCGAGGCGGACCAGCAGCGCATTTTTGTCCCCTATTTTACGACCAAGCAGACGGGCTCGGGGCTCGGGCTGGCCATCGCCTATTCCATCGTCAACAAGCACAACGGCTATATCAAGGTCACGTCCACCAGCGGCCGGGGAGCGACCTTCACCGTGTTCCTGCCCGCCTCGAAAAAAAACGTCAGCCGCAGCCAGAAGCCGCGGCCGCTGCCGGGAAAGCCCGCCAGGATCCTGCTCATGGATGACGAGGAGATCATCCGCGACGTGTTCGTGGACATGCTGCGCGACACCTCCTACCGCATCGACCTGGCGGTCAACAGCGGCGAAGCCCTGGAAAAATTCCTGGCCGCCCGCCAGGCCGGCGATCCTTACGACCTGCTATTCCTGGACCTGACCGGCCCGGGCGACATCGGCGGCATCCGCACCCTGGAAAAGATCCGCGCCATTGACCCGGATGCGGTGGCCATCGCCATCAGCGGCTACAGCGTCAGCGAGGTCTGCAACCATCCCGACCGTTTCCATTTCCATGATTTCCTGTCCAAGCCTTTCCGCTCCGACGACCTGCTGCACGCCATCGGCAAGAACCTGCAAACGACCACCTGAGCGGGATCCCGCGCCTACAGCCCCCAGTTCAGCTTTTCGTTCAACAGCTTGTAGTAGTTGATCCCCGGGGCGACCAGCATGGTCAGCATCTTGGGGTATATCTTCAGGTTCAGAACGTCTTCGAAACGGAAAGGCAGGGCGGTCTGGCCGTCGATGGTCACGACCGTGTCCATGTGCGGCGTCAGCAACTGCACGGAGATCAAGGCATCGTCCGGGATCACCAGGGGGCGGAAGGTCAGGGAATGCGGACAAATTGGGGTGATAACCATGCCATTCACCTCCGGACTGACGATCGGCCCGCCGGCCGAAATGGAATAGGCGGTGGATCCGGTCGGGCTCGACAGGATGATGCCGTCCCCCTTGACCTCGGCCACTATGGCGCCGTTGATCTTGATCAGGAGCTTTACGATGCGGGCAATGGTCCCCTTGTTGATGACCACGTCGTTCAGGGCGGTAAACATCCGGCCGTGGCAATCGATCTGCAGCAGCTTGCGCCGCGAACTCTCGGCCTTGCCGGCGAGAATATCGCGCAGTCCTTCGGCAAGCGCTTCCTTTTTCATGGCGGTCAGGAATCCCAGCGTGCCCAGGTTGAATCCCGCCACCGGGACCTGGGCATCCACCGCCTGGCGGGCGATGGAAAGGAACGTGCCGTCCCCGCCCAGGACGATGATCAGGTCGGCCTGGCGGGCAACGTCCTCCCGGGCGCAAAAGTCGGGGATCTGCAGCAACTGGGCGGCGGTTTTTTCCAGGATGTGGCCGACGCCGTGCTCGTTCAGCACGGAGATGGCCTGGTGCAGGTAATGGACCACGTCCTGGTGGGGCTTGGCCACGATCGCGGCTGTTTTAAATTTCCTGGGCATCGCTGATCATTTTATCATCAATGGAGTTTTTTTTCCCGCTTTGCAGCAGGAAAAAATATTCCTGGTTGCCTTTTTTGCCCTTGATGCCGGCCGGACAGCAACCCAGGACGGCAAAATCCAGTTCCTCAACGCGCCGCTTGAGGCGCAGCAGGATGCCCAGGCGCTCTTGGCGATCACGGACCACCCCCCCCTTGCCCACCCGCCCGCGCTCGGCCTCGAACTGGGGCTTGACCAGGGCCAGGACCCTGGCGCGCGGGAAGCCCGCCAGCGCGGGCAGGACGGCGGTGATGGAGATGAAGGAGAGGTCCATGACCACGAGGTCGGGTTCGAAGGGGACGTCCTCCCTTTTAAGAAAGCGGGCGTTCTTGCGCAGCAGGCGCAAGCGCGGGTCGCGGCTCAACGCGGCGTCGACCTGGGAGATGGTGACATCCACGCCCAGGACCGCCGCGGCGCCGTTCTGCAGGAAATAATCGCTGAAGCCTCCGGTGGAGATGCCAATGTCGAGGACGTTAAGCCCGGGCAGGGGGATGGCGAATTCCCGGACGGCCCTTTCGATCTTGAAAGCGCCGCGGGAAACGAATGGGCGCTTGGCGCGCAGGGTAATGGGGTCGGAGGCGGACACCAGGCGGTCGGACTTGTCGGCCTTCTGGCCGTCGAGGAACACGTCGCCGGCCATGACCATGGCCTGGGCTTTCTTCAGGTCGGGGGCCAGCCCGCGCAGGAGCAGGGCCTGGTCGAGCCTGTTTTTCTTCTGTTCTTTCATCCTGTTTCCAGGAACGATCCCCGCGAACGCGGCAAGCCGGTCGCCGATCCGCCCTGAACCCGCATCATAGCCAAAATCCAAAAGATTCACAAGCGGCGCAACGGCCGCAGCGGCGAACTTGACTGCCCGGAGCGGCCGTTATACCATCTGGCCAAGGCCCGCGCCCCGACCGCGGCGGGTCACCTGGAGGATGCATGCGCTGGAAAACGATTTTGGCCGTTCTGCTTTTTTCGAGCCAGGGGGTCTTCGCCGCCCTAAAGGTCACGAAGGTCGATCTGCTGGCGCCCATCGGCCTGCAGGTCAATGCCGCCGGTCCGCTGCTTATCCGGATAGACGCCGGGCGCAACCGCCTGGTCATGGCCAACACGCTGACCTCCTCCGTTTCCGTCATCGACTGCCAAAGCCGTGCCGTGCGCAATATCCCGGTGCGCACCCGCGTCCCGCAGTATTTGAAGGCGGAAGCGCTGGCCGTCGATTCCCGGACCGGCAACGCCTATGTCATCGGCGACAGGACCCTGGAGGTGGTTTTCCCGCAAAGCGGCGAATCGCGCTCCTTCCCCACCAAAAAACAGTTCGAGATGGTGGCCGTGGACGAAAGCAGCGGCAACGCTTTCCTGGTCGGCAGGGAAAGCCGGGAAATGGCCTTCGTCGACCTGAAAAAAAACCGGGTGCGCTACATCCCCTGGTGCGAAAAAGAAGAGGTCGTCCTGAACCTGAACCAGACGCCGCCGCCGCCCATCCGCAAGGTCGTTTGCGACAACGGCTCGCGCACCATCCTGGCCGTGGACGGCTACACGTCCACCCTGCACACGTTCGCCGCCTCCGACGGCAAGAGGCTTGCGGAACGCAAACTCGACCTGGTTTCGGGCGCCCGCTGGCATTTCGCCGCCTACAGCCAGGCGCGGCACGCCTTGCTCCTGGTGGTGGAAACGGCCGAGCGCAAGGTGGTCCAGGCGGCGAAAATTTCCGCCGCCGGGCCAGCCGACGTGATCGTCAGCCTGCCCGGGCTACACGGAAGGCGTCGGGGTGAGCTACAACGAAAAAAGGGATGAGCTTTACATTCCCTACGACAACCATGCCAGCCTGCACATCGTCGATTTCACGGACAAGGGGCGGGTCAGCGAAGTTTTGCTCCCCGCCTACGGCAACGACGCCTCGGCCCTGGATGCGGAGCACGACCTGCTTTACGTTTCCAGCTGGGCGTATGGGGAGATCGACCAGGTCGACCTGCGCGCGCGGCGGCTGCGCCGGCGCTTTTTTCAGGCCTCCGTCCTGCCGCACATGTTCCAGATGGCTTTCAATCCCGGCGACGGCAGGCTTTACCTGCCCCTGGGCGCCACGGCGGTCAACGGTTCGTTCGGAGCGGCCGTCAGCGTTCTGGATCCGGGCAACGGCGAATTTTACAAGGTGCGCAGCGGCTGGGCGCCCCAGGAACTGCTGCAGCAGCCGGGCAGCGACGACTTCCTGATTTTCAACAACGAAGACCAATTCGCCCGCGTGAAAGCCGATGGCAGCTTCACGGTCCGCTCCCTGCCCGTGCTGTATCCCCACCAGGCCCTGGCCACTCCAGCGGGCAACGTCTATCTCTCCTACGGGCCCCATCAAAGTTATTGGCCGGTGGTATATATCTGGGCTGCCCGCAACGGCATAATCGGGCTCAATGGCCCGGACCAGGAATTCTATGACCGCCGCATCCCCAGGCTGGCCCAGGGCATGGCGGTGACGCCCGGCGGGTGCGCTCTATGCCCTGCAGAACAACTGGGGCGACGAAAAGCAATTCCTGGTCTCCCTGGGCGACGAGATCCGCTGCCCCAACCAGGGCGACATGCGCCTGGAATTGCCGGACACGGTCTCGCGCGAGACCAGCCAGCGCCTGCTCGCCTACGATGATGACAGCCACTGGCTTTGCCTGGCCCGCGTCGGCGAAAAGGACGGAGACAACGGCATGCTGCAGGTCGTGGACCCGGCGACGGCAAAGGTCCTGAAGCGCCTGGAGATCGGGGCCACGCCGACCGCGCTGGCCGTGGACCGGGAGAACATCTATGCCCTGAGCTTCGACGCCGACCGGCTGACGGTCATCCGCAAGGCCGATTTCGCGAGCCGCGATGTCGCCTGCGGCAGGAATCCGCTAAAACTGGCCCTGGCCGGGGGAATTCCCTATGTCATCAACCACGGCGACAATACCCTGTCCGAACTCGGCCCGCGACCTCGCCTGCACAGGATCCCCTTTCCCGGGAAACCCGACCAGATCATCGCCTGGGAGAATACACTGCTGATCACCTGCCACAGCGCGGACGAATTGCTGGTCCTGGCCTTTGACCCCGTGACCGCGAAGTTTTCGCTGCTGCACCGTGAAAAATATCCCTATGGGGAAACCTCGTTTGCCGGAAACAACAGTTCTTTTTTTGTGCGCGGCCAGTTCGGGGACTGCCTTTACGACCTGTGCAAGATCAGGACCGATGCCGCCAAGCGCATCTGGGTCAGCGATTTTCTTTCCGGCAAGCTTTTCATCATCGAGGGGCGGTAGGCGTTACTTCATTTGATAGATCGAAGAGTGCTGCTTGTCTTCGCCTTGCTGGCGGCGGTGGCCGACCAGCAGGCTGACGGCGCCGATGACCAGGGCCACGGCCAGCCAATGGGCGATAAAAACCGACATGTATTTTTCGGAGTAAGAATGAATCCATTCCAGGAGTCCCCAGGCGATAAAGACCAGTCCCCAGACCCAGATCTTGAAAAAGATCACCCAGCAGTCGATTTTCAGCCAATAAAATGCCAGCCGGTCGGCCAGAAACAGGCAGATGCCGAAGGTGGACAGGACAATGCCGATATTGTCCGCTCCAGCGAGGTTCACCGGCGCGATGGCGACATACCAGCCGCCGATAATGGCCCACAGCCCCATGGCCGCCAGCGCCACCGGAATTGATTGCAAGGTGAACCTGAAGCGCATTTTACTTTTCTAGGGTCCGTGTAAAAAAAATCCCTACTCTCCTGCATACTAAAATAATGCAGATTCCGGCTTTTTGCAATCAGGAAAATCCTGATTGCCGTGTCGCGGGCGATCTCCGCCATTTGGCGAGCGCCCCGCCCCGCGGAAGTTATTTTTTTTCGATATTCAGGTGGAAGAATGTCCTGCCGAAATATTCGTCATAAAAGGAGACGAAATCATCCAGGGAATAGCCCAGGCCGATCAGTCTCTTGCGGATGAACTTCTGGTGCAGGTTGCGGCTGCGGGTGATGTTGCGCGAGGAGACGCGGTAGTGGATCTCGGCCTGTTCGGGCTGGAAGAGCTTCAGGATCGGCCACATGACATGGACCAGCGACTCGCGCTCGAACACCCACATGCTGGGATGGATGTAGCAGCAGAATTCGACGAAATTCTTGTTCTGGCCGATGGCATTGGGCGTGACGTGCAGGGCGATATAGCCGGTGCCGCCGGTAAGGAAAACCCCGGTATAGCCCGGCGGGTCGAAATCATGGTCGAAGATGAAAGGGGTGTCGGTGGAGAGCAGCACGTCGTCGAAGCAGTCCTCCAGCAGGTAGAGGGCCTCGTCTTCGCGCACCTTGGGATCGCAGAGCGATTTGATGAATTTCTGGTCGCAGTCATAGAAGGCGCAGGCCAGGTATTCCTCCTGCTGCGAGTTGACCATCAGCTTCAGCTTGCGGTCGCTGCGCGCCAGCTTCAGCGAATGCTGCGAATACCGGGTGATGACCTCCTCGCGCAGATGGCGGATCATCCTGGCCATGTCCTTGCGGTAGAGATTGGCGATGAACATCTTGCCTTCGGGGATGTCGATGGGGGCCTGGATGTCGATGACATAGCGCGAGTAGCAGTCGACGGGGACCTTGAAGCACTGCTTGCGCAGCGATTCCCGGTCGGAGATCTTCAGGTCCTTGAGCAGCGGCGTGGGGGCGAAATAGATGAAGGAAACCAGCTCGGGGTAATCGCAGGCGTCGAGGAAAGTGCTCAGCACTTTGGGGCTCAGCGAGTCGCCGCAGGTGTTGACCTCCATGCAGGCCATCTCGAACGACTTTTTCCCGGAGACCTGCTTTTCCCAGAAATAACTGGCATGGGATTCCTCGATGGCCAGCGACATCTCCACCTGGCTGATCTGGATGTCGCGTTCCTCGATATAGCGGTCCATCACCTGGACCCGCGGCTGCATGTTGGGCTTGCCGATCAGGTTGGCGCCCGAGGCCTTGATCACCGACCATATGTCCTCGTCGCTGAGCGTCACCAGGGAAACGCCTTCGCTGTTGTAGGCGTGGATGATGGTGGCCGTGGGAGCCGGTTCAAATGCTTCGGGAACGGTAAAAGCCATGCACCCCTCCTACCCGCCCGACCCGGTCCGGCTCCGCCTCGCTGCGGCGGGGCGGGAAATGGCCGGCAAACCCTGGGTCGAGACGCGTTTTACTCAAAAACATGTTTTTATGTCGATGAGGAATTTTCAACTGGCCCAGTGTCACCTCTGCTTATGTTGACAACTCCGGCCGCAGTATAATGGGAATATTCTGGCTTGTCAATCGGCGAAAACTTTTTGCCATTCCTTTTTGACCGCGTCCAGCAGCGGGCCCATGAACAGGCACAGGCGGATCTCGGCGCAGCTGCGCTCCGGGATTCTGGGCGTAGAATTCCTTGACCGCCCGCAGGTAGCTTTTGGCGCAGAGCGCGAGCGGCACCAGGAAAATGCCGGAGCTGATGCCGGGAAAGGACAAGGACTTCCAGCGCCTCTCCTCGGCGAGATCAAAGGCCTCGCGCAGGGCCTGGACGAGTTTCTTTTCTTCGTCCCCCTCGCCCATCTTGGGGCCCACGGCATGGATCACGCCTTTGAAGGGCAGGTCCCCGGCTTTGCTGACCACCGCGTGCCCGGACGGGATGCGGCCGCGTTTGGCGATGATCTCCCGGCAGTCGGCCAGCAGGACGCTGCCGGCCGCGTCGGCGATGGCCGCCGCCACTCCCCCGCCGTGGGCCAGCATGCCGTTGGCGGCGTTGACGATGCACTGCACCGGTTCATACAAAATATCGTTCACCACGACCGTGAAAGTCTGGCCGCCGCTGAACGTTTTTTTCTCAATGATCGTTCCTGCCATTTTTTCTCCCTGTCGGCTTCCATCTTAGCAAATGAAAACCGCCGATTTCAACCGTTTGTCGTTTTTCCTGATGGTTGACTTGCCCGCCGCTTTTTTCTAAAATATCGTACCGGCCGCGGCTGACCGGCGGAGGCGCAAATGAAAAAGACAATGGTCCCGTTCCTTGTCGTGATTTTGACCGCCTGGGGAGCGGCCGCCTTGCCGGCCCGCTGGGTCAAGGGCAATACCCACGCCCATTCCAACAACTCTGACGGCAACGAAATGCCGCGCCGGGTCATGCGCTGGTACCAGGACTACGGCTACCAGTTCCTGGTCATCACCGATCACGACATGATCACCGAGACCGCGTTCCTGGATTCCGACAAGAACGACGACTTCATCCTGATCCCCGGCGAGGAGATCACCCTTTATTTTCAGGAGCAGCCGGCCCATGTCAACGCCCTGAACCCGTCCCGCCTGGCCGTGGCCAAGCCCGGGGCAACCCTGACGGAAACCCTGCAGAACGGCGTCGATGCCGCCCGCCTGGCCGGGGCCTTGCCCCAGATCAACCATCCCAACTGGAAATGGTCTTTCGGCAGCGAGGAAATGAAGCAGCTTCATTCCGTGCATTTGTTCGAACTTCTCAACGTCAATCGCGATTCCAACAATTTTTCCGCCGGCGGCAGGGCCGGGACCGAGGAAATCTGGGACCGGCTGCTTTCCGGCGGCATGGTCATGTACGGAGTGGCTTCCGACGATACCCACGACTACCTGGGTGATTTTATCCGCCGGCAAGGCCTATCCCGGCAAAGGCTGGGTCATGGTGCGGGTGGCGGAACTGACCCCGGAGGCGGTCTGCGCCGCCCTGGACAAAGGGGATTTTTACGCCTCCACCGGCGTGGAGCTGGCCGACGTGCAGGTCACGGAACGTGAATACCGCGTGACGATCAAGCCGTACAACGATACGGCCTATACCACGTTTTTCATCGGCAAAGACGGCACGGTCCTGAAAAAGGCGGATGGCCTGAACGCGGCTTACTCCATCCGCGGCGATGAGCTCTATGTGCGCGCCAAGGTGATCGCTTCCAACGGCGAACTGGCCTTCTGCCAGCCGGTGTTCATCAAGAAATAGTATTTCCGGCCAGCCCGGAAACGATATCTTCCATCTCGGGGGCCTGCCGGTCCATGTCTTCCAGCAGGCGGAATTGCACCCTGGCCCGCTGCAGGTTGTGGCCCGGGCGGCTGATCTTGAAATAGCGGTCGCCGGCCAGATGATCGCTCAGGAAACGCAGACCGACCATGTAGGCGAAGAGCCTGGCCGAAAAAGCGAGCCCGGATATTTCTTCCGCGTCCAGGCCGCCCCGGCAGGACGCGAAAAAACCCCCGGCATAGGCGGTGAAAAGATGGATGTCCAATCCCACCCCCGCCAATTCGGGTTCGTCTTCGCGGGCGCGGTTGCAGCCGCTGCGGATCATGTCGCCGAAATCGTAATGGACATAGCCGGGCATGACCGTGTCCAGGTCGATCACGCAACGGGCGCGGCCCAGCCTGTCGAACAGGATGTTGTTGAACTTGGTGTCGTTGTGGGTGACGCGCAGCGGGATGCGGCCGCCCTGGCCCAGGCGCAGGATGCGCTTCATCTCCCAGGCCCGGCCCTGGACGACGGCGATCTCGGCCGCGGCCTGGGCGCCGCGCCGGAAGGGATCGGCCTGCAGAACTTCGCTGAACTTGCGCAGATACAGGTCGACGTCATGAAAACCGGGAATGGTCTCGTGCAGCGGCGGCCCCGGCAGGTCGGCCAGCAGGCGCAGGAAGCGCCCAAAAAGCCTCCCCGCCTCGCGGGCGTGCCCGGGATCCTTTACCCGGTCGCTCGGCCGCTGGTGGTCGATGAAGCAGGTAGCAGCGCCAGAAGTTGCCGTCGCCGTCCCGGTGGAAAGAATTGCCGTCGCGAGCGGGAACGACAGTGAGCACCTCGCGGTCAGGGTCGGAGCCGGGGATGGCCGCGATCTTGCGGCGCAGATGCCCGGTCACGCGCACGATGTTTTCCATGAGCCGGGGGACATCCTTGAATATATGGTGGTTGACCCGCTGCAGGATGTAGTCCGGGCAATTTCTCTCGCGGGTTTTCAGCAGCAAGGTCTCGTGGATGTGCCCGGAGCCGTAGGGTTCGGCCGACTCCAGGCTGCCTTCATGGGCGAACCGGGAAAACAGTTCGGCGCATCCGTCAGCCGCAACGCCGCGGCCCGCTATTTTTTTTTCTGCCATGCGGTTTTCATTATACGGGCGGCGAAAAATATTGACAAGCGGCTGAAATTGTGGTAATTTTCTGACTTCATGGCCCCTTAGCTCAATTGGCAGAGCAATTGACTCTTAATCAATAGGTTGATGGTTCGATTCCATCAGGGGTCATTTAAATCCCGCCAGACTTTCAAATTTTGATCCGCCTCCTTATTTATCTATTACCATATAATTGCGCTATTGAATTTTCGATCGAATTGCGATTAAACTGATTTTTTAGTTCCGAGGTAAAAAATGACTTTACAGGTCCATCTGGCGAAAAATCAATCAGAGGAAAAAACCTGTTTTTATCGGACCGCCGGGACAGGCAAGAAAAGTGCGCTGCCTGGTCCTGCTGGCGTGGGCATCTGGCTTTTCTGGGCTGCGCCGTCGCGCCGCCCAGGGTGAGCAACGTGCCGGCCACGGCGCCTGCGCCCACCGTCGCCTGGGTCCCTCCCGCCGCCCCGGCGGCGAAGCCGGCCATGACCGGGCCCGCCGTTCCCATCGAGCAGGTCCGGGACAGGCTCGGCAAATTCACCCTGGCGGACGCGGTGCACGTCGCGCTGCAGAACAACCCCGCCACCCGGGTGGCCTGGGCCGACGCCCGGGCCGCCGCGGCCAGGTACGGCTCCGCGCGCGGCGCCTGGTTCCCCAAGCTGGACGCGGGCGGGTCGCTTTATTACGCCAAGGACATCACCACCAAGGAGCAGCCGGGCGGTTCCACGGCCGACATCAGCGCCTCGCTCAGCCTCTCCTGGCTGCTCTTCGATTTCGGCGGCCGCTCGGCCGCGGTGGAGGAATCCCGCCAGTCCCTGCTGGCCGCCGACTGGACCCATAACGCCGTCATGCAGAACACGGTCCTGCAGGCGGAAGCGGCCTTCTTCAACCTGGCCGGGGCCAAGGCCCTGCTGGAAGCCAACCGCACCTCCCTGGCCGAGGCCGAAGCCAACCTGACCGCCGCCGAGGAGAGGCACCGCATGGGGCTGGCCACCAACGCCGACGTCCTGCAGGCCAGGACCGCCTATGCCGAGGTCAAGCTGGCCGTGCTGGACGCGTCCGGGCAGGCGCGCACGGCCAGGGGCGCCCTGGCCGTGGCCATGGGCTATGCGGCCAATATTCCCTTCGAGCCCGAATTGCAGGTCCCGGAGATCCCGGGCGGCGGGCTGGCGCGGACGGTGGACCAGCTGATCGAAAAAGCGCTGGCCAGCCGGCCCGACCTGCAGGCTGCCCAGGCCCTGGCGCTGGGATCGGCGGCCAGGGTACGCCAGGCCCGCTCCCGCCTGCTGCCTTCCCTGTCCGCCGCCGGTTCCATCGGCCGGCTGTGGCTCAGGGACGTTCCCGGCTACACCAATGCCACCAGCGGCATCCTGCAGCTGCAGATCCCGCTTTTCAACGGCTTGGCGCGCAATTTCGACCTGCTGCAGGCCAAAGCGGAAGCCGACGCCGCCCGGGAACTCCTGCGCAGCGCCGAGCAGGCGGTCATCTTCCAGGTCTTCTCCACCCACAGCGAGTTCCTGACCGCCGATGAGCGCGTCAAGACGACGGAGGAACTGGTGGCCAGCGCCGGCCAATCGGAGGCCGTCGCCCTCGGGCGCTACCGGGAAGGGGTGGGAAGCATCCTGGATCTTCTTTCGGCGCAGCGCGTCCTGGCCGTGGCCAGGGCCGAACAGATCAACGCGCGGCTGGGCTGGTTCATCAAGCTGGCTCAGCTCGCCCACGATACGGGCATCCTGGGAATCGCCCGGGGACTCTCCCCTTTCCGCCGAAGCCATTCTTTCGAGGTGAAAACATGAAGAAACCAGTCCATCCGGCCGACATGACGTTGGCGCATGAAAAGACTCGTCCGAGCGCGTTCGCATCCCCCGCGCCACCTTCCTGGCCGCGGGGCTGATCGTGCTACTGGCCTTGCTTGCCGGCGGCTGCGCGGGCAAGAAAACCATGCCCATGCCGCCGGTGCCGGTTACCGTGGCCCGGGCCGAGATCAGGCCCGAGCCCTTGTCCCTGAATACCATCGGCATCGTCGAGCCCATCGAGACCGTGTCCATCAAGGCCCAGGTCGGCGGCGTCATCAACCAGGTGTCCTTCGCGGAAGGGCAGGACGTCCGCGCGGGACAGGTCCTGTTCCAGATCGATCCCCGCCCCTTCCAGGTCTCCCTGGATGCCGCCCTGGCCCAGTTGTCCCGGGACCAGTCCCAGGCGGCCAACGCCGCGACCCAGGCCAAGCGCTATGCCGACCTGGTCAAAAAGGACTACGTGACCCAGGAGCAATTCGATTCCGTGCGCACCCAGGCCGAGATGTTCCGCTCCACGGTGCAGCGTGGACGAGGCCGCGGTGGCGCAGGCCAGGCTGAACCTGGAGTACGCCACCATCAAGGCCCCCATCTCCGGGCGCACGGGCAGCCTGCTGGTGAAAAGGGGCAACGTGGTGAAGGCCAATGATGCCACGCTGGTGGTCATCAACCAGATCGATCCCATCCGCGTGAGCTTTTCCATCCCCGGCGACCAGCTGCCGCAGGTCCAGAAATATGCCGCCCGCGGCAAGCTGGAGGTCCACGTGCAGACGTCGCGGGATGGCGGCAAGGCCGAGGTGAAGGGAATCCTGAGCTTCCTCGACAACGCGGTGGATGCCCAGACCGGCACCGTGACCCTGAAGGCGGAGTGCCCGAACAAGGACAACGCCCTCTGGCCCGGCCAGTTCGTGGACACGGAATTGGTCCTGGCCATCGAGTCCGCCGTGCTGACCGTGCCGGCCGGGGCGGTGGTCACGGGCCAGGACGGCACCTTCGTGTTTGTCGTGGGCCCGGACAAGACGGTGAGCAAGCGGCCGGTGGCGGTCAACCGCACGCTGAACGGCACCATGGTGATCGACAAGGGCCTGAAGGCGGGCGACCTGGTGGTGACCGACGGCCAGATGCGGCTGCTGCCCGGCGCCGCCGTGCGAGATCAAATCGAACCTGGCGGACAGGGGAGGAGCTCAATGAGCCTTTTCATCAAGCGGCCGGTCATGACCACCCTGGTCATGCTGGCCATCGTCGTCGCCGGCGTCCTCGGCTACCGGCTGCTGCCGGTGAGCGACCTGCCCACGGTGGATTTTCCCACCATCTCCGTGTCCGCCAGCCTCCCCGGCGCCAGCCCGGAGACCATGGCCGCCGCGGTGGCGACGCCCGCTGGAAAAGCAGTTCTCGACCATCGCCGGCATCGACAACATGACCAGCAGCAGCAGCCTGGGCTCCACCCAGATCACGATCCAGTTCAGCCTGGACCGCAGCATCGACGCCGCCGCCCAGGACGTCCAGGCCGCCATCGCCGCGGTCGCGCGCCAGCTTCCCCGCGACATGCCCACGCCCCCCTCCTATCAGAAAGTGAACCCGGCCGACCAGCCGATCCTGTTCATCGCCCTGAAATCGCCGACGCTGCCCCTTTACAAGCTGAACGAGTACGCCGAGACCATGATGGCGCAGCGCATCTCCATGGTCAACGGCGTGGCCCAGGTCCAGGTCTACGGCGCCCAGAAGTACGCCGTGCGCATCCAGCTGAACCCGCAGGCCCTGGCTTCGCGCGGCATCGGCATCGACCAGGTGGCGAGCGCCGTGACCAGCCAGCAACGTCAACCTGCCCACCGGCACGCTGTGGGGCAGGGAAAAGACCTTCACGGTCAAGGCCACGCGGCCAGCTCAACGACGCCGCGCAGTTCCGGCCCATCATCGTCGCCTACCGCAACGGCGCGCCGGTGCGCCTGCAGGACCTGGGCAGCGTCTTCGACAGCGTCCAGAACGACAAGGTGGCCGCCTGGTTCAACGACGACCGCTGCATCCTGCTGGCCATCCAGCGCCAGCCCGGCACCAATACCGTCGCAGGTTTCCAAGGCCGTCAAGGCCCTGCTGCCGAGCTTCAGCAACCAGATCCCGGCCTCGGCCAGCCTCAACATCCTGTTCGACAAGGCCGAGCCCATCCAGGCGTCGGTCAACGACGTGCAGTTCACCCTGCTGCTCACCCTCTGCCTCGTGGTCCTGGTCATCTTCCTCTTCCTGCGCAATGTCTCCGCCACGGTGATCCCCAGCCTGGCCCTGCCCCTGTCGGTGGTGGGAACCTTCGCGGCCATGCAGCTCCTCGGCTTCAACCTGGACAACCTCTCGCTCATGGCCCTGACCCTGGCCGTCGGCTTCGTCGTCGACGACGCCGTGGTCATGCTGGAGAACATCTTCCGCCACATGGAGATGGGCAAGGCGCCCTTTGCCGCCGCCGTGGACGGCGCCAAGGAGGTCGGCTTCACCATCGTCTCCATGACCCTCTCGCTGACCGCCGTCTTCATCCCCATCCTCTTTCTGGGCGGCATCATGGGGCGGCTGTTCCGCGAGTTCGCCGTGACCATCATGGTGGCGATCCTCATCTCCGGCTTCGTCTCCCTGTCGCTCACGCCCATGATGTGCAGCCGCTTTCTCAAGCACGACGTGGAGGAAAAGCACGGACGGTTCTTCAACGTCATCGAGTCCTTCTGGACGCGCACCCTCGGGCTTTATGAAAGAAGCCTGGAGTGGGTGGTGCGTCGGCGGCGGGCGACCGTGCTTTTTTCGCTGGTCATTTTTCGTCGCCACCGTGGTGCTGTTCGTCGTCGTGCCCAAGGGCTTCCTGCCCAGCGAGGACACCGGCTTCCTGAACGGCACCAGCGAAGGGGCGGAAGGACTGTCGTTCGAAGGCATGATCAAGCACCAGCAGGCCGTGTCCGCCATCCTGGCCAGGGACGCGAACGTGGAGGGTTTCATCTCTTCGGTGGGCGGCGGCGGCGGCGGGACGAGCAACGTCGGCCGCATGTTCATCCGCCTGAAGCCCAGGAACCAGCGGCATATGACCGCCGACCAGGTGGTCAACGCCCTGCGCATCAAGATGGCGGGCATTCCCGGCATCCGCGTGTTCGTCCTCAACCCGCCGGTCATCAATATCGGCGGCCGCTTCGCTTCCGGCGTCTACCAGTTCACCCTGCAGTCGACCGACCTGAAAGCGCTTTACAGCGCCGGGCCGGCACTGGAGGCCAAGCTGAAGACCAACCCCCTGCTGCGCGACGTGAACAGCGACCTGCGCATCAGCAATCCGGAGGTGAACCTGGTCATCGACCGGGACCGGGCGGCGTCGCTGGGCGTCACTCCCCAGGCCATCGAGGACGCTTTGTACTCGGCCTACGGCACCCGCCAGGTCTCGACCATCCTGGCCCCCAACAACCAGTATTACGTCATCATGGAGCTCCAGCCGCGAGTTCCGCCAGGACCCGTCCACCTTGCAGCTGCTCTATGTCCGCTCCGCGCAGACGGGCGAGACCGTCCCCCTTTCGGCGCTGGCCCGGTCTGAGTCCGGGGCCGGCCCGCTGACCGTGAACCATTCCGGCCAGCTGCCCTCCGTTTCCATTTCCTTCAACCTGGGCGAAGGGGTGGCGCTGAGCGAGGCGGTGGCCGCCGTGAACGAAGCCGCCCGCGCCACGCTCCCCTCCTCCATCGTGACCAACTTCACGGGCACGGCCCAGGCCTTCCAGTCCTCCCAGGGCAGCCTGGTCGGCCTGCTGTTCCTGGCCATCCTGGTCATCTACATGATCCTGGGCATCCTCTACGAGAGCTTCATCCACCCCATCACCATCCTCAGCGGCCTGCCTTTCGCCGGGTTCGGGGCGCTGCGTCACGCTGCTGCTGTTCGGCATGGACCTGAACCTGTACAGCTTCGTGGGTCTCATCATGCTTATCGGCGTGGTCAAGAAGAACGCCATCATGATGATCGACTTCGCCATCGAGGCGAAAAAACAGGGGCTGGACGCCACGGCGGCCATCCTGAAGGCCAGCAGCATCCGTTTCCGGCCGATCATGATGACCACCGTGGCCGCCCTCATGGCCACCCTGCCGATCGCCCTGGGATTCGGCGCCGGCTCCGAGTCGCGACGCCCGTTGGGCCTGTGCGTGGTCGGCGGTCTGCTGTTCTCGCAGTTGGTCACCCTCTACGTCACTCCCGGTCTTTTACATATACTTCGACAGGCTGCAGGAAAAGATGGGGAATTTTTTCAGCCGCCAGGAAAAAAATCCCGCCTGAAAAAGGACGGAGGCGCAATCGTGAAGTCAGTTCAAGGAGGTTCTCGATGAGTAAGATCAAAGCAACTATTTTGTCCGTATCCGCCCGGCTCGCCTTTATGGCCTGCCTGCTGGCCCTGCCTTTGCTGACCGCCGCGTCCGCCAAGCCGCAGCGGGTCGTCCATTCCGATCCGGGGTCGCGCCTGCAGGCATATGAACGACAGCTGGAGATGAAGAAGAACAGCCCCTACAAGGACCTGAAATGGCAATTCCTGGGCCCGGTCAACGTCAGCGGCCGCTGCACCGACGTGGCCGTGGTGGCGCCCAAGGGCAAGAGTTACACCTTTTACGCGGCCACGGCCTCGGGCGGCCTGTGGAGGACCGCCAATGAGGGAACCACCTGGGAACCGATCTTTGCCGACGGCCCCTCGACCGCCATCGGCGACGTGGCCCTGGCGCCGAGCGATCCGCGCATCATCTGGATCGGGACCGGTGAAGCCAATATCTTCCGCAGTTCCCAGGCGGGTTGCGGCGTTTACAAGTCAACCGACGCCGGAAAGACCTGGCGGCACATGGGCCTGACCGACACGAATACCATCGCCCGCATCGTGATCCATCCCGGGAACCCGGAGACGGTATACGTGGCCGCCTCGGGCCATGAATGGACGCCCAACGGCGAGCGCGGCGTTTACAAGACCATCGACGGGGGGAAAACCTGGCAAAAGGTCCTCTTCCGCGACGAGGAGACCGGCGCCATCGACCTGGCCATGGACCCGTCCGACAGCGAGACGCTGTACGCGGCCATGTGGCAGCGCACGCGGAAAAAATGGAACGATCCACGCAACGGCCCGGGCAGCCGCGGCAGCGGCATATTCCGCAGCCGCGACGGCGGCAAGAGCTGGCAGCCGATCGACAGGGGCCTGCCGGAGGCAAGATTCCGCGGCCGCATCGGCCTGGATGTCTCGCTGTCCAATCCGGGCGTGCTCTACGCCCTGGTGGACAACTACGAGATCTCGCGACAGCCCACGGCCGAAGAACTGCGCAACCCCTACGGCGTCCCCTCCTGCGGCTTCATCAAGGGCGCCACCGTCTACCGTTCCGACGACCGCGGAGATTCCTGGCGCCAGGTCAGCGGCCTGAGCCCCGAGACGAATAAATTCATGGAGCGCCAATCCGGCACCTACGGCTGGGTCTTCGGCCAGATCCGCGTCGATCCCGGCAACGCGGACACGGTTTATGTCCTGGGCGTGCCGCTCAGCGTTTCCAACGACGGCGGCAAGACCTTTCGCGAGCTGGACGGCATGCACGTCGACCACCACGGCCTGTGGATCGACCCGGCCAATTCCGATTACCTGGTCAACGCCAACGACGGCGGCATCGCCGTTTCCTATGACCGCGGCAGGAACTGGCGCTGCTTCACCGACAACCTGCCCGCCTGCCAGTTCTTCAACGTCAATTTCGACATGGCCAGCCCGTTCCACGTTTTCGGCTCCATGCAGGACCACGGCAGCTTCCGCGGCACGGTCGACCTGAGCCGGGGCCGCGACCGCATCCCTTCCCTGGCTTTCGAGTACGCGCCCGGGGGCGAGGGCTCCAACCACGCCGTCGACCCCACCGATGCCAACCGGGTTTACTCGGCCGGTTTCTACGGCATGCTCAGCCGCAGCGACATCAGCCGCCCGGATTGGGGGCCGGAAAAGCAGATCGCGCCCGTCGCCTACGAAAACGAGCCCCGCCTGCGCGGCCAGTGGCTGGCTCCCTTCATCATTTCCAGCCATAACCCCGACATCATTTACCACGGCATGCAGTACCTTTTCCGCTCGCTGGACCGCGGCGACACCTGGGAAAAGATCAGCCCCGACCTGACCACCAATGCCGCTGCGGAAATGGGCGATATTCCTTTTCATACGCTTTTCAGCATTTCCGAATCGCCTTTGAAATACGGGCTGCTCTATGCCGGCAGCGATGACGGCCGCATTCATGCCAGCCGGGACGGCGGCAAGACCTGGCAGGATATCGGCGCCGGCCTGCCCCGGGGAAAATGGGTCTCGCGCCTGGCAGCCTCGCAGCACGCGCTGGGAACGGTCTACATGACGCAGAACGGCAAGCGGGACGATGACTTCACCCCCTACGTCTGGAGATCGGACGACTACGGCAGGACCTGGCGGGATATCGCCGCCGGCATTCCGCTGGGGCCCGTCAACGTCATCCGCGAGGACGGCCGCGACCCCGGCACCCTGTATTTGGGAACCGACAACGCCGTGTTCGTCAGCCGCGACCGCGGCGCGAGCTGGAACGTGCTGGGCGGCAACCTGCCCGCGGTCTACGTCCACGACCTGGTCATCCACCCCCGGGAGAACATCGTCGTCATCGCCACCCACGGCCGCGGCATGTGGGCGCTGGACGCCGGCCCGCTGGTCCCCCCAAAAGCGGAAGAGGCGGAAGAGTGAACCCGGGCTGCCGAACCGGGGAGCGGCACTTTTGAATTTTTGTTTTGATTTGGCTACAATCATTTGGCGGGTAAACTTTCGTGGGCTTTTATAAGGATTCAAACGAAATGAAAAAGCATCTCTTTCTGCTGTTGCTGACCCTGGGGCTGTCGTGCTTGGCCCGCTGCGAAACCGTGATAGTTCCCGGGGAAGTCAATTCTCTTTGCTATTATGACAATTTTTTCTACAACCTGCCGGAACACGATTTTTTATTTTATTTCAATGACACCTTGCTCTATACAGAGCCGCCCGATGACAGCATATACAGCGAAGGCATGCGCGAGAAGTATCTCAAGTTGCTCAGGCGGCACCGGCAGATCAAAGAATTCATCGTTGCCCGCGGCAGCGGCAAAAACCTGTCCATCACCCTGGACCTGAAAAATGGCCTGGGGCTGGACCAAGCCATTAAATTTTTTGCCCTGCTCGGGCTTCAACTCCGAAAAACGCCTGCCGGCGCCCTGACAATCGTGCCGCAGTCCGAGGACCAGGCTCTTCCCTATTATGCATTCTGCCACCTGAAAGCGTCCTCCCTGCAGACCCAGATAAACCAGACCGGGACCTTTTTTTTCAAGCTGCAGGAAAGCCCGGTGCCCCTGCCCTGGGATTTCGCTTTTTTAAAAGCCGTCAGCGGTCTGCCGCTCAATGCCGATACTTTTTTTGAGCAGATGATCGCCAACAAAAGGTTTTCTTTCCTTCTGGCCATACTCTTCCGCCTGTCCGCCAACGAAATCGATTTCATTGGCCAGGCTGAGCCCAATGCTCCCCTCCTGGCCTGGAAAAAAGTCTACGCGGATAAAAAGCTGCAGATGGGCATGCTGGTGCTTAGCAGCGCCCTGCGCGTGCGCGACGGGGCACTGTTTTTCCCAGGCGGCGACAAAGCCAAGCGCTTCTGGTCGGCCATGGCCGGCTGCGACCCGGACCGTGCTCCCTTCACTTTCCTGGCGCAACTGAGCGGCCAGGACCAAGGCAAGTTGAACTACCTTTATGTGTTTTCTTTTTTTCTCCCGGAGGAAAGCCGCCGCGTCCTTTTTTTTGACTATGACCCGGCCAAGGTCCGCCGCCTTTATCAAAAGATTTTCCTGGACGAAAACGAAAAAATCAGGGCGAACGCCTTCCCGCGCCTGGAGAACGCTTCGTATTATTTCCTGTTGCAGGTGCTGGAGGTCCAGGATGGCCGCTTGTTCCTGCCTTTGGGCGTCGATGCCTGGGTCCAGGCCACGGGCTTGGGATTGCCTTCCGGAGCCGATGAATGCGACTTCCTGGAAAGCCTGCTGGCCGCATCCGCGGCCGGCGGCAGAAAAAAAAGCCTGCTGCAAAAGTTCATCAGCGTGTACGCCAAATTCAGCGGGAGGGGGCAGTTCCTCAGCCGGGAATTCCTGGGCAGGGCATTCACGGAATTCGAAAGCAAAAGCACGCTGCTGGACTTCCTGGAAAAGATCCCGCTGAAAAAGAGCGAAAACGTAAATGCCCTTTTTGCCTGGCAGGAGGCTTTGCTGCGTTTGAACCAGAAGGATCGCCTGCTGTTTACGGCCCTGGGCCAGTCCCTGCTGGAAACCATCGCCCAGGCTGCCGCTTTCGCCCCCGCTCAAGGCGATTTCGACAAAACGATCCGGGCACTGCTGGAAATCCCCTGGTCAAGGCCTGAGTTCTATGACGGCGTATTCGCCTTCCTCAAGGAACAAGGCGGGGAACGGTCGCTGCGCGAGGTTAGCGACGACTCGCTTTTCCGCTTCCTGGCGAGCGGGCTGGACAACCAGGATGTGTCTATCCGCGGGGAACGCTATGAGTGGCGGGTCCGGGACTTGTATCGTTCCCAGTTGAGCGAAATGATGCGCAGCCAGGAAGTCTGCAGCCTGTCCACGTTGAGCGAAATCAACGCCCTCCTGCGCGATCTGGCCCAGGACCCGGGCGGTTTCAACGGCCGCTCCGGACGCCGCCTGGGCGAGCTTTTCGAGCAGCTGCCCTATCCCGATTTCAGCGGGGAAGCCCCCAAGAGCCTGAAAGACAGGGTCCTGGCATACGGCAGGGACGACCTGGGCCGTGACGTGCGGAGACTGTTGAAATTATGCGAAGAAAATGCCAACGGGCAAGAGATTCAAAAAACCCTCGCTGCCATCAAAAGCGAATATCTGCTTCCTCTCCTGAAAGACTATTTCCTGGCCCTGGCTTACGCCGTGAACGCCAAGAGCCCGAAGCTGAAAGTTTTCCTGAATCCGAACCTGATCCGACTGCACGATTTTTCGGACAACGACGGCTCGCCCTGGAACCGCAACAGCGGCCCGGGAAACAAAGCGGAGTTTTCCGGATATTATTTAAAAGGCGGCTTGTCGCGCCTGAATCTGACATTCGCTCTGAATTGGCGCAACCAGCTTTTCGAAAAAAACATTTTCAACAGCGAACAGACGCAGGCCTTGCTTTACAATATCATGTCCATGCTCCCGCAAACCACGGCCACCCATTGCGGGCGCTTCGACGCCTTGCTCGTGGAGTACGCCGTCGAGTCGTTGTCAAAATGCTCCGGCAACGGGAAGATCAAAGCGGCGCTGCAGGATGCCTCCCTGACCGTGGCGGCCGGCTACCATTACCGTGGCCTGGATGACTTCCTCGCGGGCCGGGCAAAGGATTACTATTTGTTTTTCAGCGAATTGCGGCAGATCGGGTTGAATTTGGCAGAAAACGGCCAGCTGCTGAACGATTTTTCGCAAAAGCAGAATCTTGGCGCCTTCCTGCAAGCTCCGCTCAGGTCGGCCGTCGACGCAGAAGGCGGAGCCTGGGGGAATGTCTATTACAACTCCATGGGCAGCCTCATGACCAGGGCCAACCGCTTCTTTCCCCAGGAACCCGCCCAGCTTTTGGCTACAGGCTGGTTTTCCGGCGAATCGATCAGCGAGTACAAGATCAAGGCCGCATACCTGGCGCTGAAGAACGACTATCCGCCCTGTCTGATCGGGCCGTTCGTCTTTGATTTCGTCAATACGGTATGCAAACCCGTTTTCGCGCAAAACCATGTCAAAGACTACCACAGCACCTACTTTGTCCTGGACGTCATGAACAGCGCCCATTTGAAGAATACGGTGAAAAAACTGCAACAAGAAGGTTTCTTGAGGCTGCAATGAGAAAAAAAGCGTTTGCCTGCCTTTTCCTGGCCCTGGCTCTGAGCAGCGGCCACTCCCCCGCCCAGGACGGCCCGGTGATCACGATCCTGTCACCTGCCGATCAGGACATCTGGTTCGGCACCCGGGAGATCAAGATCAATGTACAGAACCTGCCCGAGGATGCGCTGCATACGGTGGAAATTTATTTGGACGGGCGCTTCATCAAGGAATTCAAGCAGCCACCCTATGCCTGCCAATATGACTTCGGCCAGGTTCCCCAGAGCAGTACGCTCAAGGCCCTTCTGCGCGTCAACAACCAGGTGGCCGCCAGCGCCGAAATCAAGTCCATGGCCATCGACGACTCCCAGGAAGTGGACGTCACCCAGATATTGGTGCCGGTCGTGGTCACCGACTCCAGGGGCAATTACGTGCCGGACCTGAAAAAAGAGAACTTTATCCTGCTCGAGGACAACCAACCGCAAGTGATCAACAATTTCAGCAGAAGCGGAAAGAACCAGGTTCACCTGGTCCTGCTTGTCGATATCAGCTCATCCATGAAGGACAAGATCGGAGAAGTCAAGACCGCCGCCAGGCAATTCCTGCAGCAGTTCCTGACCAAGAACGACAAGGCTATTGTCGTGTTTTTCAACCACGAGGTGTTTGAAGGCTCGGATTTTTCCAATGATTTGAACGAACTTTCCAACTCGATCGCCATGGCATTCCCTTTCGGCGCCACGGCGCTTTACGACGCGGTCGGGCATTGCATCCAATTGCTGCGCGGCCAGCCCGGCCTCAACATCATCATCATCTTTTCCGACGGCGAAGACAACAGGTCCTACATGGATCCCTACACCCTGATCAAAAAAGCCGAGCGGTCCAACACCGTCATCTATGCGATCGGCAGGCAAAATAGTTCCTACGACGACACCTACCAGGAAATTTTGAAAAAGCTCTCCTCATCTTCGGGAGGCATGCTGTTCTTCGTCCAGGACGACTCCGAAATTCAAAAAATATATGAATCGATCCGTCATGATATCAAGGCGGAATACGTCCTGGAATTCTCTCCCGTCCGCACCGGCAAGGGCAAGCGCTACCGGCAGATCACCGTCAAGCTCAAAGATACAAAAAAATATACGATCCGTACCATCAAGGGCTTTTATTATTGAGCGCTCCCCGGAGGAAAATATCATGAAATTGAAAAATTTCGCCATCCTGGTTTGGGCTTTCCTGACATGGATTGTTCCCCTGGCCTGCCAGACCGATGAACCGCTGAAAGAAAAAGTGTCGGTGGTCAATGTCGAGGTGCCGGTACGCGTTTTTTCCGCAGGGCATTCCGTCGCCGGCCTGGTCAAGGAGGATTTTCAGATCAGCGAGGACGGCAAAGCTCCAGGTCATCAACGGCTTTTATGCCCTGCACAAGCGGATGCAGGCCGCTGCCGCCGAAGGGGCCGGTGTCGAGCGGCCGATTGGTCGCTACTTCGTCCTGGTCTTCCACACCTACGACTGCAATGCGCAGCTGGAAGACGGCATTGCCACCCTGTTCCGGGACATCCTGCGCCCCGATGACCAGCTTCTGGTCATGGCCAATAACCAGGTCCGCTCCTTCGCGCGCCTGGGGGACGACGACCAGGCCCAGGTTAAAGTCATGGAAATGGTGAAAGAGGAGAGCCGGAGCGCGTACAACCAGATGTTGTCCACCCTGAAAGGCATCGAGCGGGAAGTGAACATCACCAAGTTCCGCATGACCATGCGCGATGCCGGGGGGAAGGCAATGTACAGCCTCGGAACGACGCAGGACTACGTCAAGGGCTTCCTGCAGAATTACCTGGACGCCTGGCGGAGCTTCAAGCGCCGCTACCTGACCCTGGATATCGACAAGTTCTATTATTTTTCCCGCCATCTGGAGAAGATCCGCAAGGAAAAGTGGGTGCTGAACTTCTACCAACTGGAGATGTTCCCCCAGATCGCTTTCGGCAGCGACATCGAGAGGTCGCTGCGTGATTTCATTGACACCCTGGCCAACAGCACCGACCCCACGTCGCTGGCCTACGCCACCATGATCCGCCAGACCCTGAACGACATACACAAGGAGATGAACGTCAGCGACGGCTTCCCCACCGAGGAAGTCAGCAAGATGTTCTACAAGGTCAACGCCACTTTCCACTCTTTCTTTATCCGCACCTTCACGCAAAGCGAGGACAGCGAACTGCAATTCAAGAACGTTGCGACCGACATCGAGAACAGCTTGCGCGACCTGACCAGGAAGACCGGGGGTGAGCTGCAGGCATCGACCGATATAAGCGGATCGCTGGCCGCTGTCAGCGAGAAGACCGACGACTACTATGTTTTGACCTACGAGCCGGCCAACGCCAAGAAGGTCGGCAAGATCAGAGTGACGGTCAATGATAAAAAGTACACGGTACTCTTCGACAACAACATCCGCGCCGACTACATCAACGAATACCTGAAAAAAAAGGCGACGGAGAATCCGAGCGTGAAGATCACGGAGCTTTCATTCCAGGACAGGAAACTGTCATTGATGATCAGTGATTTCTCGCTGGCCAAGGTTAAAGGCGAAACAACCGGGCTGCTCCTCGTGCGCATCCGCATCAAGGACGCCCAGGGGCAGAGTTTCTTTGACCAAGGCAAGAGCCTGCAAACTAGCAGGAAAACCTTCTCCCTGGCCTTGAGCTTCAATTCCCTGCCTCCCGGCAAATATGATGTGATCGTCGACGTTCAGGACCAGGTCAGCGGCAGGACCTGCACCGAGGTCATCCAGCCTTTGATCCAGTGATGCCGCGTTTTTCATGGCTGCGGGTGTTTCGCCGCCTTTCTTGTCTAGGGGATGGAATCATGCTATGATATTTTTTAAAAGGGCACCAAATGGATGAGCAGATCAAAGACGAGATCGCCAGGCTGAAAGAATACTACCAGGCCCGCAAGACCGCGGCCGGCAGCCTGGAAGAGCTGGCCGGCGAGCCCATCCAGCACCATTTCCCGGTGGACCTCTGGTCCCTTTCCGACAGCGAGCTGGACGGGGAAATGGGCAAGCGCCTGGGATTTCTCAACGAAGACATCGACTGCCGCCCCGGGGCGGACATCGCCTCGCACCGCCGCTTCCTCGGTCCCCTGGTCGTGCTTTGCAAAAAAATTGTTTTCAAGATTTTGCGGCCATACACCAACACCCTGTTCGTGCGCCAGAACCGCTTCAACGAACAGTTGGTCGCTTTCCATCTGGCTTCTTTCATTCGCCTCCGCCGCCTCGAGGAAAAAGTGCGCGGCCTGGAGCATCAGGCCCGGGAGAACAAGGAACGGGCGGAGGAACTCCCCGGCGTTCGGGCAGGCCGCGGCAGCAAGCATGAAGCCGATTGACGCCCAGGCCAAAAACATTTTGCAAAGTCTGGGCCGGCATGAGGCCGCCCCCGCCCCGGCCATCAGCGCTCTGGCAAAAGCCGCGGCCCGCGAATCCGGCCCCCAGGCGGCGTACAACCTGCTGCTGCGCAGCGAGGTCGTCGCCGGCTGGCGCAAACCCAGCCTGGCCATCTATGACCATACCCTGCACCTGATCGGCGGCGGCGAAAAATACGGCTGCACCATGGCCGCGGCGCTGCAGGACGATTTCGACGTCACCCTGATCGCCCACCGCCCGGTCACCCTGGCCGACCTTATGGCCTGGTACTCTCTCGACCTCTCGCGCTGCCGGATCAAGATCCTGCCCCTTGATTTTTTTGAAGATCAAGGCCAGGGCCCGATCAATCCGGACCTTGTTTCCGCCCGCGGCGCCAATCCTTTCCTGGCTGTCAGCCGCGAAAGCGGGAATTACGATTTTTTCGTCAACAACAGCATGCTGGAAATGGTCTATCCCCTGGCCAACGTTTCCCTGTTCGTCTGCCATTTCCCTGAACGACCGCGCGGCCCGTATTTTTACGTTCCCCATTATGCCCACCTCATCTACAACAGTTGTTACACGGAAGAGTGGATCGAAAAAAAATGGCGCCTCTCCGCCAGCCACCATATTTACCCCCCCGTGGACATGGAGCCTGACGCAGCGGCAAAACCAGCCAAGCAAAACATCATCCTCTCGGTGGCGCGTTTTGAACCCGGCGGCAGCAAGCAGCAGGTCGAGATGATCTCGGCGTTCCAGCGCCTGCAGGCCAGGGCCGGGACCGACCTGCGAGGTTGGAAATTGGTCCTCTGCGGCGGCAGCGCCTGCCCCAATCCCTACCTGGAAAAGATCCGGGACATGCTGCAGGGCCTGCCCGTACTGCCGGTGGAATTACAGGTCAATGTTCCCCTGACCGAATTGAAGCAGCTTTATGCCCGGGCCGCTATATTCTGGCATTTTTGCGGCTTGAACCAGAGCAACCCGGCCAACGTGGAGCATTTCGGCATGTCGACCGTCGAGGCCATGCAGAACGGTTGCCTGCCGATCGTTTTCGATGGCGGCGGCCAGCGCGAGATCGTGGAAAACGGAGTCTCCGGCTATCGGTTCTCCTCCATCGGGAAATTGTTGGACCTGACATGGAACGTGGTCCGGGCCCCCGGCCTGCGCGAGTCGATCGGCCGCGCCGCCCGGCTGCGGGGCGGGGATTTCACCCGCGCCATATTCGCCGCCAAGGTCCGTTCCCTGTTCATGCCCTTGGCCGAAGAGTATGCATGCCGAAACGCCCGGTGACCCCCTTCAATCGAGGTTGAAAGCAAAAATGGAGCCCCTTGTATCCATCGTCATTCTGACCCGCAATTCCCTGGGCGTGATCCAGCGCCTGGTAACCGCCATCCTGGACCAGGACTTTCCCCATTCTTTCGAGCTGATCTTCATGGAAAACAATTCCAGCGACGGCACGCTGGAATA
The DNA here is from genome assembly GCA_963764745.1 of Candidatus Aminicenantota bacterium. Taxonomy (GTDB): domain Bacteria; phylum Acidobacteriota; class Aminicenantia; order UBA2199; family UBA2199; genus UBA2199. The sequence goes on from CAVXTN010000002.1 coordinate 104,504, forward strand.
CCTGCAGTCCATCCCCTATTTGCGCAAGCGCATTATCCCGGTCGGGGAAGGAAAATTCAGCCATAGCGGCACGCGCATGCAGGCGGCCCGGGAAGCGCAGGGCCGGGCCGTGATTTTCTTCACCGACGACATCGTGCCCATCGGCAGGGATTTCCTCTCGAGGCTGACCGAGCCGGTCCTGGCCGGCCGCGCCGCGGCCGCGTACGGCGTCTGGCAGATCAATCCGCAATGGCACGACCCGGTCGATGCCTACCTGCACAACGACTGGTACCGGGACTTTGACGATATCGTCGAGCCCGTTCCCGCCTATTGCTGGGAGAAATTCCCCCCGCAGCTGCGCCGGCGCCTGAGCAATTTTGACAACTGCGCCTCCTGCCTGGACCGCGCCATCCTGCTCCGTCTCCAGTTTCCCCCGGTCCCCTACGGCGAGGACATGCTCTTCGCCCGCAAGCTGATCCTGAACGGCTGCCGCGTCGCCCAGGTCAAGGAGGCCCGGTTCTTTCACTGGCACAAGGTCAAGCCCGGCTACATGTTCCGGCGCATGTGCATCGACTCCCATCTCAGCATGCAGGAATTCAATATTTACTATGTTCCCCGGCTGCGCAGCGTGGTCAAGGCCATCGTCACCCGGGTCGTGCAGCGGACCTTTGTCGCCTTTTTCAAAGTACGCATGCCGCTGGCCAAAAAGTTCTACTGGAGCTGGTACAACGCCCGCGTCCTCAGCGCCGATTTTTTCGGAAAATTCGCCGGGACTTTGACCGCCGCATCCGCCGCCAAGGGGTTTTCGCCGCTGAAGAAAAAACTGTTCCGGGCCAAAACGCGCATCCTCGGGGATATCGACCGCAACAGCATCCTCCGCTACTAGGATAAATTTATTCCCGCACGTTCACGATCCCGCCGGCAGCCCGGTGCCGCGGATCCATTTTTCCAGCCATGACTGCAGCGATTCATCACCGCAGCTCAAGCGGCGCAGGAATTCATCCGTATCCAGGCTGCGCATGCGGCAATCATGCAGGATGGCCTTCAGCCTGGCGCACAACTCCGTTTCGCCGATCTTGTCGGCCAGCGCGGCCAGCATCAAGGCCGGTTTGCCATAGACCAGCGCCTGGTAGACCTTGGGGTCGCGATGAAGCTGCAGCAGCTTGAAGCCGTCCGCCGGGGCGCCCAGATCCGCGCAACCCTTCACCCGGCGGCGCAGCCGGCCGACGATGCTGCGGAATTTCTTTTCGCCCCGCCACGCCCGCAGGCTGATCAGGCTCGAATAAGTGGCCAATCCCTCGGTGATCCAGTTTTCCAGAGGCGTTTTCCAGGAAACAAGCCCTCCCCACCATTGATGGGCGATCTCATGGCTCAAGACGTCGATTTTGGCGTCGAACATCGACAACGGCGAGTCCGAGCGGATGTTTTTGCGCGTTTGCAGCGAAAAACTCGTCCAGGATGCGTCCACATCCAGGACGATGAGGCCGCAGTAACTCTTGCCGCCGAAACGGGTGCTGCGGCGGAACAGAATGTTGAGTTCCTCCACGGCCAGCGGCCCGAATCGTTCATGATAGAAAGCGATGATGCGCGCCAGATCGCGCGGCGGGAAATACCATTCATAATTGAAGTACTCCCACCCGTGCAAGCGGACCGGGATCACCGCGTCGAGGCGGCCGATCTGGTTGAAACGGCCGAAAACCAGCGACATGCCCTTGGCCCCGGCATTGTCGAACACGAACGTGGTCAGCGTCGGCTGGATGCGCTGCGAGCGCAGGGTGCCGCTGCCCAGGCAGTTCCAGCCCTGGGGTATGGTGATATCCAGGACGATGCTCCCGAAATCCATGCCGGCATGGGGATAGAAATCCCTGATGTAGGACAAAAAACGGAAGTTATCGAGCTGGATTTCGGATTGCATTTCTTCGGGCTCAGGAAAGCCCGGGACGGGATTTTCCGCGGGCTTGAGCCTGCCACTGTAACTGATCTCCAGATCGTCCGCGGCCTGGCCTTGAGGCCGATACGGGGCCGGATCGCGATTGAGGTCCGTGACCTGGGCCGTGCCGCTGCGGACCGAGTTCATCTCCAGCCCGGCGCCCAGCCAAATGCGCTGCAGGTCGGTCGGTTTGGCAAAATGGAGCTTGGCGTTGGCGGAAATGTAGTTGCTGGCAGGATCGAAATACCCGACCCAAATGAGCGAATCCGTCCCGCTTTTGTCATTGCCGGCCGCGGCGCAAAGTTCCCCGGGGCCCGGCCGCGGGCCAATCAGCAAGAGCCCGCAGGCGATGGAAAAAAAGGTCCATTTCCTGGAAAACGCACGGCCAAACGTTTTGTGACTGCACGATTTGTCCATTTTTGCCCTCGCCTGTACGACGGGGGCGGCATTGCGAAAAAGGTGGGCAAAAAGTCACAATTTCAAAAACAAGACGAAAGTTTGTCCACCTCAGCCGATATCGTGCTTTTCCTTTAGATATTTTCTCAAGGCGTCCTGCCAGGGCGGCATGACGTTCAATTTTTGCTTTTTTAGGCTGGCATTCTCCAGCACCGAGTAGCGGGGCCGGGGAACCTTGGCCGGGAATTCGCCGGGCGCGGCCTTGTTCAACGTGACCGGGCTCTTGCTCAAACGGAAGATCTCGCGCGCGAACCCGTACCACGAGCAGCTGCCCTCGGCCGTGGCATGGTAGAGGCCGTCGGCGGCCTGGCGGTCGAGCATGTGCAGGATCTGGCGCGCCACGTCCACGGTCGCGGTCGGGGTCAACACTTCATCGTCGACCACGCGGATCTCCGAGCGCTCGCGCGACAGCTTGAGCATCAGGTCGACAAAATTCAGCCCCCCCTTTTCCAGGCAGGGATTTTTCCCGTATAAACCGGATACCCTTATCACATAATGTTTTTCGGCCAGGGTGCGGACGAAAAGTTCGCCGGCCAGCTTGCTGTTTCCATACGCGTTCAACGGCAGGGGGCAATCGCTCTCCAGGTAGGGTTCCATCTTGGCGCCGGAAAAAACATAATCCGTGCTGATATGGATCAGGCGCGCCCGGGCGGCCTGGACGGCAAGGGCCAGATGGCGGACGCCCAACGCGTTCACCGCGAAAGCCTTCAGCGGGTCGGCTTCGCATTTTTCCACCTGGTGCATGGCGGCCGTGTTGACCAGCACATCGGCGCCGATCTCCGCCAGCGTCCGCTGCACTTGCCCGCTGTCGGCGATGTCCATCTGGGAGATGGTCAGCGGGACGACCTCCCGGCCGTCGGCCCGGCAGGCCGCCACGATATCCGAACCCAGCTGCCCGTCGGCGCCGATCACTGCGATTTTCATGCTGGCCGGCCGGGACAGGCTCAATTCTTTTTTTCCAGGGCCTTGAACACCTGGATATTGTAATAAGCCGGGTTTTCGAAATCCTGGAACTTGGGCAGGTTGTCCACCAGGTCCTTGATAATGGATTCCACGTCATGCTTGGGATGGAAGCTCAGGACCCGGCGCGCCTTGTCGATGCTGACCTTGTAGTTGCGGAAATCCTGGATATGGTTGATCTGCAGCTTCACGTCGACCTGCAAATGGGACTTGAGCCCGGAACGGACCAGGTCGCCCAATTCGCCGACCGTGTAATTTCCCGAGGCGATGTTGAAGATCCCGGAAATGCCTTCATTGGCCTCGATGGCCCGGATGTAGGCGCTGGCGGCATCCTGGATGCTGAGGATCGGGCGCCAGATGGCCGGGTTGTTGACCTTGATCACCTTGTCGGCCACGGCCGATTTGAACATGGTGTTGACCACCAGGTCCAGGCGCATGCGCGGGCTGTAGCCGCCGACCGTGCCCTGGCGGAAGGCGATCACCGAAAAATTCTTGTCCTGCATCTGCATCACCGCCTGTTCGCCCTGCAGCTTGGAAATGCCGTAGGGATAGCTGGAGACGGCCGGCTGGGTCTCATCGTACAGCTCGTTGACCGTGTAGCCGTAGACCGAGCAGGAGCCCGCGTAGATGAACCGTTTCACCCCGGCTTCCTTGGCCACGTAGCCCAGAAAGGCCGGAGCGGCGGCGTTGTAGATGAAATTCTTGCTGGGAGAAAATTCGGCCATGGGGTCGTTGGAGAGGCCGCCGAGAAAGATCGCCTGGTCAAAGCCGCGCACGTCGGCCGCCTGCAGGTCGAAAATGTCCTTGTGCACGATCCCGACCTCTTTGGGCAGGTGGTTGCCGAACCAGAAAAGGTCGATCACGCTGATCTCATATCCCCTTTCCAGGAGCTTGGGGATCAGGACCGACCCGATATAGCCGGCGCCGCCGGCGACAAGTATCTTCATTCTGCGCTTCCTCCTATGGGTGGTAAGGGAACAGGTCGGACTCCGGGGCGGCCAGCCATTGGGCGAGAGTGCGGGCCCGGCTGTCCTTTTCCGACAGGAGCGGGTTTTTCACGGGCCAGGCGATCCCCAGTTGCGGATCGTTCCAGAGGATCCCCGCTTCGGCCTTGTTGTTATAGATCCCGGTGCACTTGTATTGGATCTCGGCCACGTCGGACAGCACGCAGAAGCCGCGGGCAAATCCGGCCGGGGCGAACACCTGCTTCTTGTTCTGGGCCGACGCTTCGATGCCGAACCACTGGCCGAGGGTCGGAGAGCCCTTGCGTATGTCCACGGCGACCAGCCAGGCGCTGCCCAGGGTGACCCGCATCAGCTTGCCCATGGGGGGCTGCCATTGGAAATGCAGGCCGCGCAGCACCCCCTTCTGGGAACGGGAGTGGTTGTCCTGAACAAAATCCACGGGCAACCCCAGGGAGCGAAATTGATCGGCCCGGAAAACCTCCATGAAAAACCCGCGTTCATCCTCGAAAACTTCCGGCTCCAGGACCACAAGGCCATTGAGATGGCTGGAGGCTATCTTCACCTGCATGGACTGTTCCTCCGCGTTGATTTGAATATTCAGTTTATACAAAAAGCGGCAAAGTCAAGCGAGAGTCGCTAAAACCTCTAGTTTATACAAAACCAGGCCAAAGTCAAGCGCCGGCCGCCGCCAAGTTCCCCGCAGCGGGCCTTATATCAAAGCCTTTTCAAGATCTTGATGCACTCGTTGCGCAGGGATCTGAGCGGCTTGTCCTCGACCGATTCCAGGGACTTGATGCGCAATTTTTTTTCCAGGTCCTGGGCGACGGGATCATCGGGGTTATCCCGCACGAAGCTGGTCACGATCGGGTCGAGCGTGACGAACAAATCGCGGTGGGACGTCAATTCTTCCAAAAAAAGCCGGGGATTGAAGGCGATCAGGTTGCCGACGATCTTGTTGAGGGCGATTTCGAACGTTCCGTAAGAGATCGTGAACAGGCGGAAACCCAGGCGGATGGAATTGGGGTTGCCCGAATAGATCTCTCCTTCCAGCACGCCCAGGTGATCGAAGATCGAGTTGATGAGGAGGAATCCGTCCTTGATGTCCGCGATTTTCACGTTGCTGGGAAGCAAGTTCAGCATTTTTCCCGCCGCGGCTTCACCCGGATTGGCATAGTAGGCATTCCACGCCTCCTCCAGGCCCTTCCAATCCACGGCAGGAGAACCGGTTTGCGCGCTTGCCGTCAGGGCAGCCAGCAAAAGCAATCCGAGCAGGCAGACGACTGTCTTTCGGTGAGTCATGCATCCCCTCCATTTCAGTATTGCCATATCAAGGAAAATTTTAACAAAAAAAGAAATTAAAATACATCATTTGGCGAATAATTCTTTTTTTTGGGAAACCTTGCGCCCGGAGCTCATTCGTACTTCACGGCGTCCACCACGGCGACCGCGGCCGCCTTGCGTGACGGCAGGAGCGTGGCGCTGAAGCTGATCAGCAGGGCAACGACGATCACCGCGGCCAGGTCCAGGAGGCTGACGCGGAAGGGAACGAAGCTGACCTGGTAGATCTCCGCCGGAACCTTGATCAATTCGTAGCGGTTGGCCAGGAAGCAGAAGCCCAGGCCCAGAAGCGACCCCCAGGCTGGTGCCCAGCACCCCGATGATCGCTCCCTGGAAAAAGAATATTTTCCTGATCAGCCCGGCCGTCGCCCCGCAAGAGAGCAGGATGCCGATGTCCTTGATCTTTTGGATAACCATCAGGATCAGCCCGGCCACGATATTCAGGGAAGCCACGACGATGATCAGGGCCAGGGTGAAGAAGAGCACGGTTTTTTCCATCTCCAGCGCCGAATAAAGCGATTGGTTCAGTTCCTTCCAGGTGATCACCGCGTACTGGGCGCCCAGGCGGTCGCGCATCCTGGCGGCGACCGCTTCGGCGCTTGAAGATATCGTTCAGGTTGACCTGCAGGTAGCTGATCTTGTTTTTCAGGGAAAACAACTGCTGGGCGGCTCCCAGCCCGGCGATCACCGTGCCGCTGTCGAATTCGAAAAGTCCGGAGCGGAAGATGCCGGAGACATGAAATTTCTTGAAGCGGGGCATGATGCCCAGGGGCGACAGGGCGGCTTGCGGCGACACGATCAGGCAGCTGTCGCCGGCGAACAGGTTCAGCTTCAAGGCCATTTCCCGGCCCAGCAGCAACTCCCGGTCATTGGCGGGAAGACGCCCGAAGTCGAGCTGTTTCAGCCAGGGTTCCTTTTTTTCCCGCTGCAGGTCCAGGCCGCGGAAGACGGCACCGGTGACCTCCCGTGCCGGCGCCCTTGACCAGCACGGTCCCATAGACCACCGGCATGACGGCTTTCACTTCCGGGAACTCCTTTTCCAATCTGCGGCTCAGGTCCTGGTAGCCGGCAAATCCGTCGCGCCAAACGGTCGGTGACCATGATATGGGCCGAAGAGCTCAGGATGCGGTTGCGGATGTCATTTTGAAAGCCGTTGATCAGGGACAGGGCGATGATCAGGGCGGCGACGCCGATGGCGATACCGAGAATGGAGACCAGGGAAATGATGGATATGAAGGAATTTTTCCGGCCCTTGGTCAGGTAGCGGACGGCGATGAACCAGGCGAACTTCATTCCTGGGGTCTCAGCAGGGGGAAGAGGATGACTTCCTTGATGGAGGCCGCTCCCGTGTAGAGCATGACCAGGCGGTCGATGCCGATGCCCTCCCCGGCCGCCGGAGCCATGCCGTATTCCAGGGCCTGCAGGAAATTGTTGTCGATCAGCTGGGCCTCTTCGTCGCCGCGCTCGCGGTCGCGCAGCTGCTCTTCAAAGCGCTTGCGCTGCTCGAGCGGGTCGTTCAATTCCGAAAAACCGTTGGCGATTTCCATGCCGGCGATGAACAGCTCGAACCTTTCGGTTTCGCGTTCATCCAGGCGGGACACCTTGGACAGCGGCGAGATCGCCTTGGGATAGTAGGTCACGAATGTCGGTTCGACCAGGGTCTTCTCGACATAAAAATCAAAGAGGAGCTCCAGCATCTTGCCGAAGGTCGGCGGCAACGGCTCCTCGGGAAAATGCTTTTGTATATGGCTCTTGACACTTTCTTCGTCCCAAAGCTGCTCCGGCGTCAGCCCGACTTTTTCGGCGATGATTTCCATGAATTTCACCCTTTTGAACGGCGGCGCCACGGAGATGCTTCTGCTCCTGCCACTGGATGGTGCCGTCGGGCAGCAATTCGCGGCTCAGGGCCAGCAAGCAGTTCCTCGGTCAGGTTCATGTAGTCGTTGAAATCCCGGTACAGTTCGTAGAATTCGATCATGGTGAATTCCGGGTTGTGCATCAGGGAGATGCCCTCGTTGCGGAAATTGCGGTTGATCTCGAACACCTTTTCCATGCCGCCGACCAGCAGCCTCTTCAAGTACAGTTCGGGGGCGACGCGCAGGAACAGGTCGATGTTCAGGGCGTTGTGATGGGTGACGAACGGCCTGGCCGACGCCCCGCCGGGGATGGGATGCATCATCGGCGTCTCCACTTCAACGTATCCGCGGTCGTGAAAAAATGCCGCTGACCGACTGGATGATCTGCGAGCGCTTGCGGAAGATCATCCTTGGCTTTCGGGATTGACGATCAGGTCCAGGTAGCGCTGGCGGAAGCGCAGTTCCTTGTCCTGCAGGCCGTGCCATTTTTCCGGCAGCGGGTGGAACGACTTGGCCAGGAAAGTCAATTGCGCTGACCAGTACGGACAGTTCCTGGGTATGGGTCTTGAAAACCGTGCCCTTGACGCCGATGATGTCGCCGATATCGAGCAGGTTGTTCACGGCAAAATCCTTTTCCGAGACCATATCCTTGCGGATGTAGATCTGCAGCTTGTCCTCGCCGTCGAACAGGTGCATGAACACGCTTTTGCCCATGCTGCGGATGGCCAGGATGCGGCCGGCGCAGCTGAGTTCATCGGGGGCTCTGTTTCAATTCTTCGGCGCTAAGATCCTTGAACTTGGCGATGACATGCCGCGAAGCGCATGGTGCGCTCGAAGCGGTACGGATAGGCGGCGATCCCCAAGTCGGAAAGTTTTTTAAGTTTTTCCAGCCTGACGCCGAACTGTTCTTCCATTGGCCTACCTCATTCATCCAGTATTTTTTTGCTTTTCCTGACGACGACGCCCGCGAAGCGCTCGATGCGGTCCAGAGGAAACGCCCAGGTTGGTGACCAGGTAGCGCGATGAAAAATCCTGGTATTGCGGGTCGTAAAAAACCCGGCGTTCGCCCGGCAGGTCGATCTCCAGCCAGCGGTGCGGCACCGGTTCGACCCGGCCTTCCGTCTTCGCGCAAGTAAAAGCCGTTGACCGGGCGGCTGACGATGCCGACGCAGGCCAGCAGCGCCTGGGCGACATTGGCAAAACCGATGCAGTGGGCTTTTCGCCTGCGCCAGCACCGCTTCCGCCTCCTGCGGCAGGTCGGCTTCGGTATATTCGATCTGGTTCTTCAAAAACTGGGAAATGTTCTTCAAGATAGTCGCGCGACCGAGAGCGCCTGCAGCCGCACCTGGCCGAAAGCCCGCTTGACGGCGGGTCCCTGGCCCGCGAGGTAGCGCTCATCGGCGCGAATGACATGGTTCAGGTTCTGCAGGCTCAGGGTGCGGCTCTGTGATCTTTACATTCAGGCCGTCGCTGCCCGGGCGGATCTCCTGCTTGAAGTTGTAGTTGCGGTAATCGCTGAAGATCTCCGGGGTCCGGCAGGTGACAAAGACCTCGAGGCTGGTCTCCTGGCGCAGCGGCGTCCAGACGTACAGCAGCAGCAGGAGCAATCTCAAGGGATCACCTTGTCCAGGATCGCGTTGATCAGCTTGTACGAGTCGGCATCGCTGTATTTTTTGGCGATGCGCAGGAGGTCGTCGATGATGATGGGCTTTTCCGAGTTGAAAGTCGCCTCGGCAATGCCCATGCGCAGCAGGTTGCGGTCGATGAGCGCCAGGCGGTTCAGCTTCCAGCCGATCAGGTTTTTGGATATCGCGGCGTCGATCTCCGTCTTTTGGTCCATGACGGTCTGCACCATGCGCCGGATGAATTTTTCTTCGTCGGGATTGACGCTGCGAAAGGATTTGAAATATTCCTCGATGACCGGCCCGCTTTGGGCCGCATCGCATTTCAGGGCGTCAAGCTGATAAAGGATTTTTAAGACGATTTCCCGGCTGTACTTGATGCGGAACATCAGATCTTGGCATCGGTAAAAAGGTTGAGCAGTTCGATGGCCGATTGCGCGGCCTGGAAACCCTTGTTGCCCATCTTGTTCCCGGACCTTTCGATGGCCTGGTCGGTGTTGTCGGCGGTAATGACCCCGTAGGTCACCGGCAGGGCGAATTCAAGGTTCAACTGGGCGATGCCTTTGCTGACTTCGGAGGCGATGAAGTCAAAATGGGGGGTTTCGCCGCGGATGATCGCGGCCAGGCAGATCACGGCCTGGTATTTCTTGCTGAGCAGGAGGCGCTTGGCCACCAGCGGGATCTCGAAGGCGCCCGGGAACGCGGACCACGTCGATTTCATCTTCCTTGGCGCCGCTGCGCAGCAAGGCGTCCTTGGCGCCGTCCAGCAGCTTTTCGGTGACGAAATTGTTGAAGCGCGAGACCACGATCGCCACCTTGAAGCCCTTGGAAATCAACTGCCCCTTGAATTCTTTCATTTTCTTCTCCATATGCGAGTAAAATATATTAAAAAAGCCCGCATGTCAAGACAAGGAGGCCGGGAACGGGCAATGCCGGGCGGCAGCGCACCCGGGTTGACAAGGCGTGACGCCAATGCCCGATAATGGCGGCATGGTCAAAATCCTGGTCGTGGAAGACAAGGCCTCCATGCGCGAAATGCTCGCCAGCATCATCGCCGAAAAGGGCTATGCCATCGACACCGCCGCCGATGTCGCCTCAGCCCTTGCCCTGCTGAAGCACAACGAGTACGCGCTGGTCATTTCCGACCTGCAGCTTCCCGACATGGACGGCCTGAGCTTCTTTAAAAAAATCAAAAACCTGCAGCTGCCGTTCATCATCCTGACCGCCTACGGCTCGATCGAAAAGGCCGTGGAAGCCATCAAGGAAGGGGCTTTTGACTTCATCGCCAAGCCCGTGGACCCGGACTACCTGCTGCTGATGATCGACAAGGCCCTGGCCACGACCCACATCGCCCGCGAAAACCTGGTGCTGCGCGAGGTGCTGCAGTCGGAACTGGGAAAGACCGTCATCATCGGCAGCAGCCGCGAGATCCTGCATGAAGCCGAAAAGATCAGGCAGGTCGCGCAGACCAGCACCACGGTCCTGCTGCGCGGCGAAAGCGGCACCGGCAAGGAACTGTTCGCCCGCGCCATCCACTCCCTGAGCCCGCGCCAGGGACGGCCTTTCATCACCATCAATTCCGCGTCGATCCCCGACAACCTCCTGGAAAACGAAATGTTCGGGCATGAAAAAGGCTCCTATACCGGCGCCTACATGCGCCAGCTCGGCAAGCTCGAGCTGGCCCAGGGCGGCACTTTCTTTTTCGACGAGATCGGCGATTTCCCGCTGCACCTGCAGGGCAAGATCCTGCGCGTGCTGGAGGAAAAAACGATCACCCGCCTGGGCAGCGGCAAGGTCATCCCCCTGGATATCCGCTTCATCTTCGCCACCAACCAGGACCTGGAAAAAGCCACCGCGGAAAAACGCTTCCGCCAGGACCTCTATTTCCGCATCACCAGCTTTCCCATCGTCACTGCCGCCGTTGCGCGAACGCCGGGACGATATCCTGCTGCTCGGGAGAATATTTTGCCAGAAAACTCTCTCTGGAGATCAAGAAAAGCGAATTCACCCTTTCCCTCCCCGCCCAGGGAAAAGCTCCTGGCCTACATCTGGCCGGGCAATGTCCGCGAGCTGCAGAACACGATCGAGCGCGCGGTGATCATCAGCGCGCGGCCCCGCCATCGGCCCCGCGGAGATCATCCTGCCGGGCAAGGCGTTTCCCGTCCAGGACAATTTCAATCTCAACGGCAATTTGAAGGCCGTGGCCTCGCGGGCGCAGAAAGCTGGCCGAGAAACTGAAGATCGGCCAGGTTCTTGCCGAGACCGCGTTCAACCGCACGCAGGCGGCCAGGATCCTTGGAGATCAGCTACAAGACGCTGCTCGACAAGATCAAGGAATATGGCCTTGCTGAAAAAGATTAGAACGCTGCTGTTGAAAAAATCGGCCAAGGCCCTGATCGAGGCCATCGTGTTCAGCAGCCGGGTCACGGATCAGCGGCCGGGAAAACGTCGCCGCCCTGCAGAAGCAAAACCTGCCCCTGATCTATATTTTCTGGCACCGCCATATCCTGTTCGTGATCCACCAGTTCAAGAACAGCGGCGCCAGGCCGCTGATCTCCCTGTCCAGCGACGGCGAGCTGGTGGCGGCCGTGGCCGAGGAATTCGGCATGAAGCCCGATCCGCGGTTCTTCCTCCAAGGGGGGCGCCCGGGCCTTTCTGCACATGGCGCGCAGCGTGCGCAACGAAAAGGCCGCGGTGCTGATCACGGCCGACGGTCCCAAGGGACCGGCGCGCCGGGTCAAGGAAGGGACCGTGCAGCTGGCGCTGAAGACCGGGGCCTTCGTCATTCCCATCAGCTGGAGCGGCATCACGGGTAAAAGTCTTGAAAAAAGCTGGGACCGCTTCATGATTCCCCTGCCCTTCGGGACGCATCCATTTCGCTTTCGGCCAGCCGCTGCGCCTGGATGGCAGCGCCGGCGCCGCCACCGTGGACCAGACCGCCGCCATGCTGACGGAAAAGCTGGATTTGCTCGAACAGTCCCTTTAAAAACACTTGCAATAGTTCTTTAAAACTCATCCACCCCGCCAAAGCGGGATGGCATCGCCAGATGCCTCGCGAAGCCTCGGCATGGCGATGCGCTCCTTCTCTTGGCAAGAGAAGGGGAGAAAAATGCTCCCCTCTCTTCGCAAGAGAGGGGTCGGGGGTGAGTTGGTTCCGGGCTGGCCAAAAATTGGCAAGTGTGTTTTTTTTTGCTATGATGGCCAAAGAGGAAAGCAGATGAAAAAAATCAGGAAATTGGGGATCCTGACCGGGGGCGGCGATTGCCCGGGTTTGAACGCGGTCATCCGCGCCGTGGTCAATACCGCCCGGCGGGAATTCGGTATCGAGGTCTGCGGCATCCTCGACGGCTATGCCGGCCTGGTCCACAACAATGTCTGCAAACTCGAGCTGCCGGACGTTTCGGGGATCCTGCCCCGGGGCGGTACCATCCTGGGAACCTCCAACCGCGACAATCCCTTCCGCTTCGCCGAGGAATCGCCGGGCTGCCGGCAAGAGCCCCGGGACGTGTCGGCCCAAGCCATGCAGACCATCGAAAGCAACGGGATCGACGTGCTGCTGGCCGTCGGCGGCGACGGCACGCAGAGCATCGCCCAGCTTTTTTTTGAAAAATACGGCTTGCCCGTCATCGGCATTCCCAAGACCATCGACAACGACCTGAACGGCACCGATGTCACCTTCGGCTTTGACACGGCGCTCAACACCGCCACCGTGGCCATCGACAAGCTGCATTCCACGGCCGAAGCCCACCACCGGGTCATGGTCATCGAAGTGATGGGCCGCTACGCGGGCTGGATCGCCCTGGAAGCGGGGCTGGCCGGCGGCGGCGACGTGATCCTGATCCCGGAGATCCCCTACAAAATGGAAAAAGTCTGCGAAAAGATCAACGAGCGCTTCCACAAAGGGCAAGAGGTTCTCTCTGGTCGTGGTCGCCGAAGGGGCCAGGACCGAGGGCGGGCAACTGGTGGTCGCCCGCCAGGTGAGCGACGCCAGCGACCCGGTCCGCCTGGGAGGGATCGCCGCCCTGGTCGGCAACCAGATCGAGGACATGACCGGGATCGAAAGCCGCTTCACCATCCTGGGCCACGTGCAGCGCGGCGGCAGCCCGACCCCCTATGACCGCATCCTGGCCACCCGTTTCGGCTACCATGCCGTGGCCGCCGCGGTCAACGGTGAATTCGGGTGCCTGGTCGGCTTGCGCGGCAACGAAATCAAAACGACCCCCATCCTGGAGGCCATCGCCGAGCCGCGCCGGGTCAAGCCGGAAAGCGACCTGGTCAAGACCGCCATGGCCGTGGGCACCAGTTTCGGCAAGTAAATGGGACGGCTGATCGTCTTTGAAGGGATCGACGGCTCGGGCAAGACTTCCCTGTCGCGGCTGTTTCTCGCCCACCTGCTGGCAAACGGCACCCCCGCGGTCTGGCTGCGCGAACCGACCGATTCGCCGCTGGGAGAAAAGATCCGCCGCGTCGCCCAGGACTACGGACAGCATATCCATCCAGGAGGAACTGGATTATTTTCTCCAGGACCGGCGCTGGGACGTGGAAAACAACATTCTGCCGGCGCTGCGCTCCAACAAGACCGTGGTCCTGGACCGCTATTATTATTCCAACGCCTGTTACCAGGGCGCCCGCGGCCTCGACATGGAGGCCATCCTGCGACCTGAACCGCGAGTTCGCCCCCGAGCCCGACCTGGTTTTCATCATCGACGTGGATGTGGACCGGGCCCTGGCGCGCATCAGCAGCGCCCGCCAGGGGGTGGCCAAGCTGTTCGAAAAAAAGGATTTCCTGAAGAAAGTGCGCGCCAATTACCTGGAGCTGGCCGGGGCACAACCTGGAAATCATCGACGGCAATCCCGACCTGGAGACCGTGAGCTGGCCAGGTGATCCGCCGCTATGCCGAGCGGCTGCGCAAAAGCGGCTCCGGCGCCGGGAGCAGGAATGACGAAAACGACGGCCGAATCACTTGCGTGAAAAAAAGGCCCTGCTGCGCGAGCGGCTCAAGCGCCAGGGCAACATCCTGCTGGCGTTTTCCGGCGGCAAGGATTCCTTTTTCCTCCTGCAGCTCCGCCCTGGAAGCCCTGGGCGCGGCCAATGTTCTCGCCTATTTCGTCCATACCCCTTTCACCGGGGACGCGGCGCGCGAAAGGGTCGCGTATTTTCAAGAAAAAGTTTCATGCTCAACCTGCGCGAGATCCATGTGGACATGTTCAAGGACCCGCGCATGCGCCAGAATCCCAGGAAGCGCTGCTTCCTGTGCAAGAAGCAGATGTTCACCGCTCTGAAAAAAGAAGCCCGGCGCTTCGGCATCGCCATGGTCGCCGACGGCACGACCGTTTCCGACCTGAGCGAGAACCGTCCCGGGCGGCTGGCCCTGGAAAAGCTCGCCATCGCGTCGCCCTTGAAGGACGCCGGGTTCATCCGGCCCGGAGATCGTCGCCGAATTGAAAAAGCAGGGAGTCGCGGACTATTTCCTGACCTCCTCCACCTGCCTGGCCACGCGCTTTCCCTATGATCTTCCCCTGGAAACCGCGCAGATCGAGGCCATCGGCCGCGTGGAATACGATCTGCTCAAGCACGGCATTTTCCCGCTGCGCGTCCGCTACATGACCGACGGCGTGCGCATCGAAACCGCGGAAGCCAATTTCAGGAAAGTCATGGCCCTGAAAAAAGACCTGCTGGCCCTGGCCGCGAGGCCCAGGGCTTCAAATTCGTCACCCTGGACCTGGGGGGGATCAAGAGCGGCTCCTGGGATGAGCTCCCTGCGGTCGCAGATCCCACCCATTGATAACATCACGGGTTGACAGCGGGCATTATTGTGTATGCATGGGCTTTAATTCTGGAGGATCGCCAATGGCAAATCACGAATCGGCTGTCAAAAAACACAGGCAGGATGAAAAGAAGAGAATGGTCAACCGCAGCAACCGCTCCAAGATGAAAAATAAAATCAAGACCCTGAAAAAGAAAATCAGCGGCGGCGAGAGAGAAGAGGCCATCAAGCTGCTTCCCGCCACCATCTCGATCATCGACATGACCGTGCGCAAGGGCACCATTCACAAGAATACCGGGTCGCGCTACAAATCCCGCCTGCACAACCTGATCAAAAGCAGCGGAAAAATAATCAGGCTGGATGCCCCTCCCCCGCGGCTATATTTCCCATAGCCAGATCAGAACCTACAAGGAATGCCCGCAAAAATATTTCTTCGCCTATATTGAAGGCGTCCAGCCGCCCGTCAACGAAAAAGTATTCCTGGGAGAGATGTTCCACGCCGCGATCGAACAATTCCTGGTTTTGAAGATCGGCGGCAGCGCGCCGGGTGAAGCAGAGGCCGCGGCCCTGTTCCATGACGCCTTCACTGCGGCCAGCAAGCAGAGGGAGATCAAGTGGCATACCCCGCCCCGGGAAACCAGGGAAAGGGGGCTGGCGTTCCTGCAGTACTTCCTGCGCCACATCGCCCCGTCCGTCAGGCCGCTGATGGTGGAAAAGGAATTGAGCGCGGAACTGCCGGGGAGCGGCGTGATCCTGAAAGGGGTCATCGACCTGGTGGAGGAAGACTACAGCATCACCGATTTCAAGACCACCACCAGCAAATGGTCGCCGAGCAAGGCCCGGAATTCGCCGCAGATGATCATCTACAAATACCTGTTCGAGCGCAGCTTTGGCCCGGTGGCCGGCGGCCTTAAATTTGAAGTCCTTTACGCGAAGAACGCCGCCAACGTCAGGCACCAGACTTTTCCCGTGATCCCCGCCGCCGACGCCGTGGAAAAACTGCTGGAGCTGATCGGCCACGTCGTGGAAAATATAAACGGCGGCGTCTTTTACGCGAACGAAAACCCCTTTTGCCGCTATTGCGAATTCTTCGGGCTGTGCCTGGGGAAAAAAAACGCGCCGCCGGCAAAAAAAACCGGCAAAAAAAATTGACATTCCGCGAATTTCAGGACATATATTAAATATCTTTCGCATTGAGAACGGGGAGTTTCATGGAAAAAAGAAGGGACAACCGGATCAAGAAAAAAGTGCCGCTGCGTTTTTATTTTGAAGGAACCGCTTTCCTTTCTTTCACCGGGGACATGTCGCGCCGGGGAATCTATATCGAGACGGCGCATCCCTGCCCGCCCGGCAAGGGGATCAATATCGAAATTGACGGCAGGAACCTGCGGATCAACCTGGCCGGTTTCATCCGCTGGAGCAAGAAAGACGCCAATCCGCAATCCCCGGATTATGCCGGAGGCATGGGTGTGCAATTGCTGGATTACCAGAAGCCCGAGTATCAGTCACTGGTCCGGGAAACCTATTAAATCCCCGGCCGCTGACGAAAGCGCGTGAATTCATCATATTTGCCAATAATCCGGCCTCCTTTTCAAGCATCTCACTGGATTTTTACTTTAAAAACATGCTTTTTGACCGGATCCGCGTCTTTTTCCCAGGGGCGCACGTATTTCAAGGCGATTTCGGCATAACCGGCGGCAATGGCCTTGTATGTCCAGACGGCGAATTCACTGCCGCCGAGCCGCGGCTTTTCAGGCTCTTCATTCCGGGCCTCGATGAATTCCAGCAAGCGGCCGTCCGGTTCCGCGACCGGCTCCCAACTGTAACCGGTGCCGGGGCTGGTCATGAACTTGAGGGAAAATTTCTCTCCCGCGCGCACCTGGATGCAAGTCTCCCCTTTTTCGGACATTAGAAATACGGCCATGGGCTCCTCCCGGGTGTCACGGGAACCCGAGCACGGCTCCCCTGGCAGCGCCAGCATGAAAACCGCGAGCGCGAACAAATATTTTTTCATGGCTCCCCCTGGTCTTTTCCAAAAAAAAACCCCGCCGCGGGGCGGGGTTTTTTACTGTCAAACCAATATACGTGTTCGCCGAATAAAAATCAATCAGTAAATGACGTAATTGGCTCCATAGCCGACGTTGTCGCAGCCGTACTTGATCCACATGAAGCCTTGTTCGCCCCAGCTCGTGCCCCAGGAATTCTTCATCAGCCAGGCGCCCTTGGCATCGTCCCAACCGCAGAGGATGATGGCATGGTTGACGCCGCGGACTTTCTTGCAATGGTTGTACACGCCGCTCTTGTAGGCCTGGAAGTAATTGTCGACATAGACGGCGGCCGAAACCGAGCCATAGGTATAAATGGCGGTCTTGATGGCGGTGGTGGTGGGCACGGAGTTGCTGCGGCCGATATAGGCCCAGCCGGAAAGCTTATATGGATAGGCGCAGGTGGTTTTGCAAGGAGAGTCGATGCCGGTGTAGCCGAAGCAGCTTTCCAGGACGGCACCCGGGGTGATATGGTAGTCGTGAGCGAACCAGCCGCCGTTGCAGCCCCAGCCGCTGGAATTGCAAGAAACCAGGTTCTGCTCGGACAGGTCGACGTTGGCGCCAGTATTTTTCTTGATGGCCGCCTCGAACTGGGCGCAGGTCGAAAAAGCCCAGCAGCTGCCACAGTTTCCCTGGTTCTTGACCGAGCTCCAGATGCCGGTGTAAGCAGCAGGCAGAGTGACCGCCGGGAGAGAATATTCCATGTCCGATTCGCAGGCCAGTGAAAATTCCGGCTTGGCTTCTGGATTGAAGCCGCAGAGTTGCTCGATGGAGAACTGCATGGCCGGGTTGGCGTCGACTTCAAAGGTCATGCCGCTGGCAGCGATCTCGCGGCGCATTTCCTGCAATTGCACGCGGATGCTCTCGCGTTTGTCCATGCTGGGGTTGCGCGGGCCTTCTTCGATAGCCGTCAAGGAAGGCAGGAAAACAAAGGCGATCACAACGGCGGCCAAACACGCTCCCAGGAACCATTTTCTCTGTGCTCTGTTCATCATTTCTCCTTATAAAAAAAGATTTTTTTAACGCGAAAGACATGAAAAATATTGACTGGCTGATTTGAGCAGCCGGTGGCTGAATAAAATTCGCGTAGCATGAGAATTCAATTTATTGAATTACTGAAATTTTCTCAATCCATCCAAATATGTATATTTGGTTGTATTTTAAATTTTTTAAAATGCAACTAAAGATGGATGCTGATTCAACGATCCGAAGCCGCGCCGGCCGGGGTCAGGAGCCAGGCGACCGCTTCCAGCGCCAGTTTGGGCGGAGGCCAGCTGTGGCGGCCCGCGAACGTCCGCAGGCGGCATGGAGAACCCAGGGAACGCAACTCGCTTTCCAGCTGCCGCATCTCCGCATAGTTGAAATCCTGCAGCCCTGCCGTTCCGAACCAGGGCACGCCCGCCATGTCGGCCGGAGCAAGCCACTCGGGCAGCCCGGCGCCGCAGGCGATCACACCGCGCATGCGGATGGACAGCATTTTTCCAAGCCCGCATGCCGCCCGAGCGCCCTCCGGAAAAACCGGCCGCGAATATCCCGGCGTCGTCAATGGCCAGGCGGGCATGGCTGTCCCGCCAGACCGCGCGCATCGCCCCCAGGATGACATCCCAGGGGCCGTTCCTGGAATTGTTCGACCCGATGAGGATACAGCCGTACTTTTCGGCGCCGGCCTTGAAGAGGTCTACCGGGGTGCTGCCGCGCCCGCTGGGATCGAAGCAAAAGATGACCGGCCAGGCGCGACCCGGCCGGTAGGAGGAAGGAAGGTAAAGCGCGTAACTTTGCCCGCAATCGTCCAGGCAAATGACCGGGTTCAAAACATGGCCGCGGGCCAGGTCTTCCGCGCGCAGCGGCCAAAAGAAAAACAGCGCCGCCAGGCAAGCCGGCAGCCAGCGGCTTGAGCCAGGCAGGATCTTTCCCTCCGCAGTCACTGAAAATTCATTTCACGACGTACACCCAGCCGCGTTCATCGGCGATGTCGCCGTATTGGATCCCGGTCAGGGTATCGAAGAATTTTTTGGCCCAGGGACCGGTGCGGTTGTCGTTGACGACGTGGTCGCGTCCCTGGAAAGCGATCTTGCCCACCGGGCTGATGACCGCGGCCGTGCCGGCGCCGAACATCTCGGTCAATTTTCCGGTCGGCGATGCCGTCGATGACCTCCTCGATGGCGATCCGCCGCTCTTCACCACGGGCAGACCCAGTGTCGGGGGCCAGTTCCAGGACCGATTTGCGGGTGATGCCGTGCAAAATGGTCCCGCCCAGTGCCGGGGTGACCAGCTTGCCGTCCAGGACGAAGAAAATATTCATGGCCCCGACCTCCTCGACGTAGCGGTGCTCGCCGGCATCGAGCCAGAGGACCTGGCTGTAGCCTTTTTGCGTGGCTTCCCGCGTGGCCAGCAGGCTGCCGGCATAGTTGCCGCCGGTCTTGGCTTCACCGGTGCCGCCGCTGCCGGCGCGGGAATAGGTGTCGGAGACCCACAGGCTGACGGGGTTGAAGCCTTCCTTGAAATACGGGCCCACCGGGGAAAGGATGATGTAAAAAAGGTATTCGCTCGAGGCCTTGATCCCCAGGGCCGCCTCGGTGCCGATCACGGTCGGCCGGATATAGAGGCTCGCCCCTTTCTGGCCCGGGACCCAGCGTTCTTCGAGCTTGAGCAGCTCGCACTCGGCCTCCAGGAAAAGCTCCTCGGGGATCTCCGGCATGCAGAGCCTCTGCAGCGACCGGTTCAGGCGCCTGGCGTTTTCCCGGGGCCGGAACAGCAGTATTTCGTTCTTTTTGCGATTTATAGGCCTTCTGGCCCTCGAAAACTTCCTGGCTGTAATGAAAAACGTTGGCCGAGGGCTGCAAAACCAAAGGCTGATGGGGCTTGATGCAGGGATTTTGCCAGCCCGAGCCGGCATGGTCCATGGTGAACATGTAATCGGTGAAATTGCGCCCGAACGGCAGCTTCAGGGGATCCTCGAAAAGCGGCTTCAATTTATCCTTGGCGATCAGTTCCCGGGAAATATTCATGCGCGAACCTCCTTGGTTTGCTGATTTTCAATTCTAGCGACTTCGCCGATCCCTGTCAATTTTCCCAGGCTTCCCCGCCGCTTTGGCCAGCGGTTCCCGCGTACGCCTGGCCCGCCCGTCCCTCGATCATGGCCCGTTTTCCAGGGCGAACACGCCTTTGGCGAGGTCGATGACCCAGCTGCCGCAGGCCAAAAAGAAGTCTCTGCCCAGCATCCCGTCCAGCTTGGCGAATCCGAACTGGTTCAGCGGCAAGGCGGCGATATCCTTGAATTCGAACCAGCGGCCCGCCGCGAACAGGCTCAAGCGCGGCAGCGTCAGGGTGCTGATTTTCGCTTCGCCCCCGGCGCCCCATACTTTCATGCGGGTGCGGTAGGCGCCGGCGTTCCCGATCTTGGTGAAAATATTCGGAGTGATGACCGAACGCGTGGCCCCGGTATCCAGCCCGAAGTGGAGGGGCACTCCTTCCCGGCTTCGGCAGACCAGGATCGGACATCCCAGCCAGAACAGATTGCCGGCGCCGGCGTCTGTCCGTTTTCCGGGCCTGGCGATGCGGATCGTGCGCTTCCGGTAGTCGATGAGCAAGGAGAGGCTTTTAATGGCATTCATCCCCAGGATTCCGCTTACCCCCGTGTTTTTCGTGATTCTTCTCTGGCGAAAAAATCCGGGGATTTTAAAAAAAAGATCTTTTTTCCGCACGATCAGGGCTGGATGGTGCGTGATCTCCAAGTCGCCGAGGCGCAGGGAAGCGATGACGGCCAGGCGGGCGCTGACCTTCTTGTTGGTACTGGTGGCCGCCTGGGCCCGGGCCCGGTTCAGGGGGGAGATCTTCAATTTGTCGGCCAGGTCGGAAGCCAGGACCGTGAAACCCGAGCCGGTGTCCAGCCAGAATTTTTCCCACCTGCCGTTGACCTGCAGCCGCATGACGGGCGTGCCCCAGTTGCTGAATTCCAGGGGCAGGACCGCGGGCCGGTCAGTAAAAAGGATTTTTTCGGCAGGGGCCTGGCTCAGCTCACGAAAGGCCAGCCCGCTTTCCTCAGCGGTCTCGCCGCGGCCGGAAGCCGAGGCGGACATTTCCTGGAGATCCCTCCATTTGGACTGAAAATAATACAATTGCACCAGTATTTCGATGGCGATAGACCGGGACCAGCCGGCAGGGGCGTTGACGGCCGTTTCCCGAAAAACGGATTCGGCTCCGGCCATATCGCCGTCCATGATCAGTCGCAGCCCCTGCATCAGGGCAAGGGAATCGCTGTCCAATTCCCCGGCGCTGATCACGGAAAAATCAAAATTGGCGAAAGCCTGCCTGAAATCAGCGAAGGCGAAACCGGCGCTTCCCGCCAGCCGGGTCCCGGCACCAACCGGCAGCATGCGCACGCCGCTGCCGGTCCGCGAGCAGGCGCAGGCAAGGAACAGGCAGAGGGCGGGAACGACCAGGGCCAGCAAGGGCACCCCCTGTTTTGCTTTCTCGACTTCTCTCATAGCGGCAGCGGCCAGGGGCGGCGCCTGCAACCGCAGCGCCTCGTGCGCATCACGGCTGCGAAATACCGGCCAGGCCTTTCACCCAGTCGGTGAAATCGCGAACATCGCCGTTGGAAAGCAGGATGACAACCTGTTCCCGGGAAAAATCCATGGCGCCGATAAAGCTCTTGATTCCTGCAAAATCGGCGAAAACATGGACTGTTTTTCCCATAGCCTGCAGCTCAGCCTGCAGGGCCCCGACATCCAGCCTCTCGCCGGCCGGTATTTTTTCCTTTTCGTACACGTCCTTGATGACGATCTCATCGGCCTTGCCCAGGCTGGCGGGCAGCCGGCCCTGGAAAAAGTTCCGGCGCAGGCTCCAGGAGCGCGGTTCGAAAACGACGACGATCTTGCGGCCCGGGATAGGCGTCGGGCAGGCCGCCCAGCACCTGGGCGATGGCCGTGGGATGGTGGGCGAAATCCTCGAGAAACACCGTGTTCTGCAACTGCCCCGAGGGACGACAGCCGGCGCTCCACGCCGCCGAAGGTGGCCAGCGCTTTGGTCACGGCCGCTTCCGCCAGGCCCAAGTTCATGGGCGAGAATGATCCCGGCCGTCAGGTTCCAGACATTGTAGGGACCGGCCAGGGGCGAATGGAATCTGCGGCTGCGGCCGCCGAGCTCCAGGCTGAAATCGTAGCCGCCGCCGGCCGGCCGCAGGTCCGTGATCTCATAGGTCAGCTCCGGCGCGTCCGTAGGAAATGACCGGAGTGAAAGCGCGGCCGACCGCCTGGCGGGCCATGTCGTAGTCGCCATTGACGATGATCCGCCCCCGGCCCGGGACCTGGTTGACCAGGTTCCGGAAACTCTGCAGGTAGGATTCCGCGGTGCGGTAAAAATCGATGTGGTCATGCTCCAGGGCGGTGATGCAGCAGCAGGTCGGGACGGTACTTGAAAAATTTGGCCGAGCGGTCGAAAAAAGCGGTTTCGTATTCATCGCCTTCGCTGACAAAATAGTCGCCGGCGGCCAGCCGGTAGTTGGCGGTGAAATTGGCGGGTTTGCCGCCGATGAAAAAACCCGGGCTCAGGCCGGCCACGGTCAGCAGGTGGGCGACGAACGACGCCGTGGTGGTCTTGCCGTGGCTGCCGGCGACCACCAGCGGATTGCTTGCCCTTGATGAAAAAACTGCTGCAGGGCTTCGGCCATGGAAAAATATTCCAGGCGCCGGTCCAGGATGGCTTCGGCTTCGGGGTTGCCGCGGCTGATGGCGTTGCCGATGACGCAAAAATCGACGTCGGCGGGGATGTTCTTGGCGGAAAAACCCTGGAACAGCGTGACGCGCAGGTCGGCGAGCAGCCGGTCGACCGGCGGATAAAAACGGCTGTCCGACCCATAGACCTCATAACCCTGTTCCTTGAAAAGACCGGCCAGGGCGCTCATGCCGGTGCCGGCGATGCCGCAAAGAAAAACTTTTTTCACCATTTCACCCCTATCTCGCAATGCAACAGTCCCGGATGCATCCGCGGCATCGATCTCGGCCTTCACCCCCAGCGGCAACACCTGGGCCGACCCGGCATGGCCGAACGGCATGTCGTAAAGGACGGGAATGCCGCAGGCCGGCCAATTTTTGCCGCCAGCGCCGGTAAAACATCTCTTTTTCGCCGGGGTCCTTGAAACAATTCGGGAATTCCCCCAGCAGCAGCCCCTGGATGCGGCGGAACACGCCCGCCTGCTCGCATTGCCACAGCATGCGGTCCAGGCGGTACGGCCTTTCGTTGACGTCTTCGAGCAGCAGGATCCTGTTTTTCAGCGCCGGCAGGTGCGGCGTGCCCAGCAGGGAAACGAAATTGGACAGGCAGCCGCCGCCGAGCACTCCCCTGGCGCTGCCCGGGCACAGCGATGCTTCCCGAAAAATTCAGGGGCGGCCGGTTGCCGGTCAGCGCCGCGATGACCTGGTCGCGGTCATAGGCGCCGGCGGCCAGCCCGCCGTAAACCATGGGGCCATAAAAAACCACCATTTCCCGCTGTTCCAGCAGGTACCACAAAAGGTAACTGACATCGGACGAGGCGACGACGATCTTGGGCCTGGCGATCACCAGCCGGTCCAGCAGCGGCAGAAGATAGTTGGAACCGTAGCCGCCGCGCCCCGCCCAGAGGGCCTTGACTTCGGAATCGGCAAAAAATTCCTGCAGGTCGGCCAGGGACCGTTCCGGCGTCCTGGCCAGGAAATCTTCTCCGGACAGGACGTCGCCGACTTCCCGCGGCCGGAACCCCATCTCGCGCAAGGCGCGCAGCCCCTGGCCGCGGAAAGGCTCCCTGGCCGGCGAAGAGGGCAGGAAAATACCGACGGCATCGCCGGGAAGCAGAGGATCAGGCCTGTGGTACATGCTTGGCAAACCTCATGATGATGGTCGTGCCCTCGTCGGGGCGGGAACGGATTTCCAAGCCGCCCCGGTGCAGTTCCAGAAAGCGGCGGGCAATGACCAGGCCCAGCCCGGTCCCCAGGTCCTTGGAGGAAAATTCCTCCCTGTCGATGAGCTCAAGCTCCTCGGGGCTGATCCCGGGGCCGTTGTCGCGGATGACCACCTCCACTTCCGCCCCGGCCGGCGCCAGCGTCACCTCGATCTCCCCTTGCTTGCCGGCCACGGCCTCCAGGGCGTTGGTCAGCACGTTGTCGATCACCTGCTTGATCTTCTGGCGGTCGGCGACGATCTCGATCGTGCCGCCGATCTCGCGAACGGCAAAGCGGACGCGCGGGATAGAGCGAGCGCATGTGGGAGACCGCTTCGCTGACCAGGCCGTTGAGCGAGAACGGCTCGGTCTTCAATTCATCCAGCTTCGACAAATTCAGAAAACCGAAAGCCACCCGGCGCAGATGATCGGTCTCTTCGATGATATAGCGGACGGCTTTGGCGATCACTTCCCGGTCGCCGCCGTCCCTGGTCCTGCAGGGAGCGCAGGATCTGCTCGGCCGACAGCCGGATCGGGGTAAGGGGATTCTTCACCTCGTGGGCCACGCGCCGGCCCAGCTGGACCAGGGTCTTCATCCTGGATATCTCGGAGACATTCTTTTTTTGCTCCTGGATCCCCTCCAGCATGGAATTGAAGCCCTGGTACAGCTCGCGCAACTCGCTCTCGGCCGGGATGCCGGCCAGGGGCCGCAGGTTGCCCTGCTGCACCTCGGCCATGCCCCGGTTCAGGCGGTGGATGGGCGCCAGGATCTTG
The DNA here is from genome assembly GCA_963764745.1 of Candidatus Aminicenantota bacterium. Taxonomy (GTDB): domain Bacteria; phylum Acidobacteriota; class Aminicenantia; order UBA2199; family UBA2199; genus UBA2199. The sequence goes on from CAVXTN010000002.1 coordinate 129,113, forward strand.
TCGCGGAAAAAAAACGCCGCGGCCAGCCCGATCACGATCAGGACAAAAAATATCGTAACCATGAAATCGACATAGTACTGCCGGGCCCGCAGCTGGTCGGCGCTGTCCGAGGGAAACTCGATGTCGAACACGTAATTCCCGGCCGCCTTGAAGAACAGGTCCAGGGAATTTTCGTTTTTTTGCAGCTCGAACTGCTGGTTGTTCTGCTGCAGCAGGTCGCGGATGGCCGAATTCAAATAGATCGGCAATTGGGAGCGGATGATCTTGCGGTTGTCCGAAGTGTAAAGCAGCGTCCCGTTCTCATAGACGCTGATATCGTTCTCCAGAATTTTTTCCAGCAGGAAAATGTGGCTCTGGGATATTTCGCCGCCGTAGGCCAGGAGGTTGTTGACGATGTTCAGGGCGGAGCGGCCGCGGCGGTAGGCCGCCTGGCTGCGGCGCGTCTCCTGGGTGCTGGCGTTGAAATTCAACGAAAAAAGCGAGAACACCGCCGCGGTGAGAATGGAAAGGAGAACCAGAATGGCGAACACCTTCACGGAATACGATCCGAAAACCGGGCGCCACTGGAATTTTTTCAGGCGGCTCAGGTTGAAAAGCGCCGCCAGCATGAGCAGGAAACACAGGATCCTGACGTATTCGGAAAATGACTTGAAGAATGTGTTCTCCGGGAAAAAAATAATGGCCGTCTCGTCGCCGTTCTTGAAAACATAGCCGCTATAGTCGATCCCCAGGGAGGAGAATCTCACCCAGGCATCATTGGAGCGCAAAAGCGAAGCCAGGTTTTCCACATTGAGGTTGGCCGGATTTTCCAGGATGCGCTGGTTCTCGTCCAGCTTGATGTAGCCGAGACCGGCATCCTCGATCTTCCGGTCCAGGGTGAGAATGGACTGGCTGCTCGCGGCTTTGCAGGATGAGGTCGGCCGAATTCAGCACCTGGACCATGATGTAGCCCAGGTAGCGCTCTTTTTGGAAAACATTGATCATGGCCACGGCCAGGCTCACTTTTTTCCCGAACAGGTCGGCTTCCACTTTCTCCACGTGCCAGAAAGGGAAAATATTCTCCTTTTTCAACGGGATATAGGGGATCTGGTTGGAAAAAGCGTTCAGCACGGTGCCGTCTCCGCCCACCACGTAGATCCCCGAAGCGATGCTTTCCCGGGCGGCCAGCGTGTTTTTCCAGCAATCGGCCAATTCGTCTTCCTCGATTGCGGTCAAAAAAAGCGGGAAACGGGGTATTTCTTGAATTGAGCTCATACACGATCTCGCGGGCGACCAGCTTGGCGTAATGGTCCTGGCTGGAAAAGATCGGTTTCAGGTTCTCGGAGATGAAGGCCTTTTTTTCCTGCTGTGAATAGTGCCCCAGCCAGAGGCCGACCGCCAGGGCCAGGAGCAGCAACGGCGCGATGACGCGCAGCCAGAACCGCCGCGGCCGCAGCAGCAAAAGCGCGAAGATCAGCGCCAGGAGGCATAAACTGGAGAGCGGGAAGGCAAACGACCGCCGGTATAGAAAGAGCAGGACCGCCTGCAGGGGGATGAGGGGCCAGGAACGCCCCAAGCGCTCGCGATCCATGAAAGGCGCGGCCGCCAGCAGGGGGGCGAGAAAAAGGCCGATGATCAGGGCAAGGAGCCCGAGGTAGCTCGGGCTCAAGGCGAAATCGGCGAAGGGGAAATCCACGTTGCGCAAAATGCCGGCCGCGGCGGAAAAGGATGCCAGGGCCACGCCGTTGAAAACGGCCAGGGCGGCGTAATTGTTTGGCAAGCGAACATAGCGGCGCCCGATGCGGACGCAAAACAGCAAAAAGACCAGCAGGGCGAGCAATTGAAAAACCGAATGCACCGCCAGCCGGCGTGGGCGGGAAATAGATGTCCTTCACGCCCAACCAGGCGGTCCCCCACCATAGCGCGAAAGCCATGCCGGCCAGGGCCAGCAGGCGGCAGCCCAAGCTGGAGCGGGCCGCCGCGGCCAAAAGCCAGGAAAACGACGAGAAACAGCAGGAATCCCAGCCCGTAAAACAGGATTTTTTTGCAAGCGGCGGGAATGCTGCGCCAGGGTCGCCCGGGAAAATACCAGGGTCAGGATGAGCTGGTTCTGGCTGGGCTTGAGGGTGCGGGTGTAGTAAAATCGATCCTGGGCCCGGTCGTAGGCAAAATCATTCGCGCCGTGCGCCAGCGGGGCATTGGCGAATTTCAGGTCAAAGACCGGATAGGGATACTCCTGCTCACTGGCGGATCGCGTTGGCGCGCATGTCCATGAAAAAACAGACATATATCGCCTGGGGACCGATGCGGCGCAGGAAATACACCTCCTGGTTTTTTTCGATCAGGCGCCACTCGCCTGCGGCCAGGGTAACGGGCCTGAAAAAATAGATCTCCCCGACGTAGTCGGTGATGATGCCGTTCTTTTCCGTGATCAGCGCTTCTTTTTTTTCGAAACCGGCCGCGGTCAGCGTCCCGGCGCGGAAACGGCCGCCGAGCTCATCCGAGCGGGCGATGTATTTTTTCACTTTTGCCGCCAGGACGGAATCCATGCGTTCGCAGTTCTTCTCGACCCGGGCCCGGACTTTCGCGGACGTCCAGTCCGCGGGGGTCAGGACGGCGATCCCCAGGATGGCCGCGGCCAGCGTGACGGCCAGCCCGGCCAGGATCAGATTCTTAAGCCGCGCAGATAATGGAGTTTCCATTCTTTTTCTTTCGCTTCATGAGCGGGATCGGCACTCATGAAAAGGATCAGCTTGTAGGCGATCCTGACCCCGGAAAAACGTTTTTTCAGGATCAGGTTCAACGACTGCACGGCGATATTGTCCTCCACCTGGATGGATGACCATTCGATCTTCTCCGCTTCCAGCGCGGCGAAACGGGCCGAAAATTCCTCGATGAACTGTTCCTTGCTCGAAGGTGCCCTGCAGGGCAAGCGGCTCCTCCAGGTTGATGACGACCCGCTGCCGGCAGATCGGGGCCAGAGCGGCGAAATGGCCGTGCTGGATGGCATCCTGCAGGGGCTGCATGACCAGGTAGTTCTGGGTGACCTGCAGCAGGAGCAACAGCACTCTCAGCATCATTCGTAGGTGATCAGGCTGTGGACCGGGTATTTCAGCAGTTTTTCCCTGCCCTGCAGAAATCCGAGTTCAATGAGAAATTCGATGCCCGCCACTTCGCCGCCCAGTTTTTCAGCCAGCCGGGCCGCGGCCAGGGCGGTGCCGCCGGTGGCCAGCAGGTCATCGACGATCAGGACCCGGTCCCCGGACGCGATGCTGTCGTCGTGGATCTCCAGGGAGTTGGTCCCGTATTCCAGGGTATATTCCTCGCGGATCGTACTGAAAGGCAGCTTGCCCGGTTTGCGCGCCGGCACGAACCCGCAGCCCAGCTTGTAGGCCAGGACCCCGCCGAAGATGAAGCCGCGCGCCTCGATGCCCACCACCTTGTCGATCTTGTCGTCCAGGTATCTCTTCAGCATGCGGTTCGAGGCCAGGCGGAAAGCCTCGCCGTCCTGCAGCAGCGTGGTGATGTCCTTGAAGATGATCCCTTTCTTGGGAAAATCGGGCACGTCGCGGATGATGATATCCAGGTTCATTGGGCCTCCTCAGGACACCATGATAAACCATTGGCGAGATTTTTTAAAGAAGGTCAGACCGGTCAGACAGGTCGGATCGGTCCGACAAGAAAAAATCAGACCAGCCCGCCGGCGCGGATGTAGTCCCTGACCTGCTCCAGGGCGCGGGCGCGGTGGGAGATGCGGTTTTTTTCTTCGATGGTCAGTTCGGCGAAGGTTTTTCCCAGCGGCGGATAAAAGAACAATGGATCGTAGCCGAAGCCGCCGCTCCCCTCTCTTTTCAAACAGGATCTCTCCCTCCACGGTCCCGACGAAAGTAGCCAGAGGCGAGCCGGCGCGGGAGACGCATACCGCGGAGACAAAGCGGGCCCGGCGGTCGGCGGCGCCCTTCATTTCAGCCAGCAGTTTCCGGATGCGCGCATCGTCGTCCGCCCCTTCCCCGGCATAGCGGGCGGAAAGCACACCGGGACGGCTGCCCAGGGCGGCTACCTCCAGCCCCGAATCGTCGCCCAGGGTGTCCAGGCCGGTGAGGCGGCTGTAAAAATCGGCTTTCAGGCGGGCATTTTCGGCAAAGGTAGCTCCCGATTCGCTGACTTCTTCGGCGACATTCAGATCGGACAGGGACAGCAGGCGGACGGCTGCCGCGCCGGCATGCAGGAAATGTTCCATTTCGCGCTTTTTGCCCGGGTTGCGCGTGGCCAGCAGCAGGGTGGTCATAGGTTCTCGGAGAGGACTTCCTTGACTCCCTTGAGCAGCATGATCTTTTCGATGAACTCGCGGTTCTTGTTTTCCGAAGTAGTGAATATGATCTCGAATTCATAGCCGCTGTCCTTGCGGTTCAGGCGGGCGCTGGAATAATGGATATTCAGCTCGGTCAGCACCTGGCGGATGTCGACCAGCAGCGAAGCCTTTTCCTCGGTGCTGATCAGGTAGACGAAGTTCTGCTTCTGCTTTTCCAGGTAGGCCAGCAGCAACTTGAACACGGTCAGCACGATGACCACGAAGATCGCGACCAGGAAGGCCACCAGGTAAAATCCGCTGCCCACGGCGATGCCGATGGCCGCCACGGTCCAGATGGTGGCGGCGGTGGTCAGTCCGTGGACGGCAAATCGGGCCTGGATGATGGCCCCGGCCCCCAGGAAGCCGATGCCGGAAACGATCTGGGCCGTCAGGCGGGCGGGATCGGCAGCCTGGGCTCATGGCGGCGATCTTGAAGGAAAGGATGGTGATCAGGGTGCTGCCGATGGCGATCAGGATATTGGTGCGCAGGCCGGCTTCCTTGTGCGACAGCTCCCGTTCCAGCCCGATGATCCCTCCCAGCATGGCCGCCAGCAGGATCTTCAAAATGATGTCGATTTCCATGGCTTCACCTCAACCAGAAGGCAACGATAAAAATAACCAGCAAAAACAAGGTATAAAGGGCGAAATAGGGATTTTTCAGCAATTTTTCAGGTTCTTCGGCCGCGTCGCGGTCCTGGGTTGACTTGAAAATAAAATAGATCAGGTAGAAAACGATGAAAGGCAGGGTGAACAAAAATGTCTTCAGGTTCAGCTGCAGCGAAAAAATGATGAACAGGATCAGGAAGATCAGGGCGTTGGCGGTCATGAAAGCCACCAGGCCGGCGATGCTGTAACGGCTGAGCGACATGCGATAGGCCGACGATTCCTCGGCGGTCAGGAATTTTTTTTCGGCCACTCTCTTGCCGACCATCAGGAAATTCCCGAAAGCCCACCATGCCGCCAGCAGGCTCAAAGGCGGGAAACCGGCGGCCAGCACATACCAGCCGATCAGGAAGCGGATGGGATTGTTCGCCGACTCCAGTGTGGAATCGAGATACGGGATGTCCTTGCAGCGCAGCGGCGGCACGTTGTAGAGAATTCCCGGCCAGCAGCAGGGCGCCCAGGCTGAGGACGAACGGCAGTCGAAAGGCAAAATAGGCAACGCCCAGGGCGGCGAACGCCAGCAACAGCCCAAGCCACGAGCAGCAGCGGGACGCTGATCTCGTTGCCGACCAGCGGGCGGTGCTTTTTTCCCGGGTGATGGGCGTCAAAGGGGGCGTCGGTGATCTCGTTGATGATGTAATTGGCCGTGGATATCATCCAGGTCAGGAGGAAAGCCAGGAAGATTCTCAGCGGCAGGAACGGGGACAGGTTGCCGCGCAGCCAGTCGGGATGGACCAGGAATACGGCGGCCGAGCCGATGATGATGGCCAGGCTGCGCGGCCAGCGGTCCAGCCGCAGCGAAGCTACGTACAGGCTACTTTTCTTTCTTTCTGGCATAGATTTCCCAGGAATCCAACAGTTGCAGCTTCAAGTGTAACTTTTTCAACCTTGTTTGTAAAGCCTTGGCCTTGAAGAAAGGCAGCAGGCGGGTCAGCAGGTAGTATAGCGGAAAAATTCCAGGCGAAGCGTTTGCGCCGGACCGTGACAAAACCATTCTTTTGCAAAAGCCAGTCCAGGGAACGGCGGTTGAAAAAATTGAGATGGGCGACGCGGTAATGCCACCAGCGGCCGCCCATGATCCTGGCCGCCAGGCTGCCGCTGTCGGGAGTGACGATGACCAGCATGCCGCCCGGGGCCAGCAAGCGCGTTCACCGCCGCCAAAAATGTGCCCGGGATCGGTCACATGTTCCAGCACGTCGAGCAGGGTGATGACCTCGAATTTCTCGCCGGCGGGGAATTGCTCGACGGTGCCGCAAAACAGCTTCAGGCCGTACAGCCTCTCGGCGTCCGCGGCCAGGGAAGCCGAGGGCTCGATGCCGGCCACCCGGTAGCCGGCGTCGCGGGCCAGGTTCAGAAAGATGCCGCTGGCCGCCCCGACATCGAGCAGCGAGGCGCCGGTGGGCGCGTACGAACCCAGCCTCCTCAGAATGCAGGCAAAATTGCGGCCGCGCCCTTCGTCTTCCTGGCTGTACTCTTCGTCGGCCAGGGCGGCGTAAAATTGCGAAATCGTCCCTTGCGCCGGGGCGGGGTTGGCGAACACGAAGCCGCAGTTCCGGCAGGAGAAAAAAGTCCAGCGCGAGCCGTAGTGACTGTCGGTGATCTTGAAGTCGGCGGCGCTCAGCTTTTGCGCATCGACGGTCCCCTTGATGAAAAGCGCGATCTGCGAACTGAGGCAAAGGGGGCAGCGGTCAACGGCGGTGAGCTCCATTATTTCTTTTCTTGTCCGACCGGTCCGACCGGTCCGACTTCTTCCGAGAGAAAAGAATTTCCTTTTCCAAAAATCAAGTGCGGAGCGATAGTATTCGACCGCTTTGACCCCGCGCACGCCGTGGCGTTCACCTGGATATATCATGAGTTCCGCCGTTTTGCCCAGGTTCAGCATGGCATCGAGCAATTGCAGGGTGTTCTGCATGTGGACATTGTCGTCCATGCTGCCGTGGACCAGGAGCAGGCCGCCGCGGTAGGTCGGCAGGTGGGAGAGCACCGAAGCCTGGCGATAGCCTTCGGGATTTTCCGCGGGCAGGCCCATGTATCTTTCCGTGTAGACCGAATCGTATAGCGACCAGTCGCTGACGGCGAAATCGGCGATGCCGCAGGAGAACGAGTCGGGAGCCGCGGCCAGGGCCAAGGCGGCGACATAGCCGCCGTAGCTGCCGCCGGTGATGCCGATCTTTTTGCCGTCGACAAACGGCAGGGTGCGCAGATAGTCGACCGCGCTGCTGTAATCGGCGATCTCCCATTTTCCCAGGCAATGGTCCATGGCTTCCATGCCCTGTTTGCCGAAATGACCCGAACCGCGGTGGTCGACGCGCAGGACGATGATCCCCTGCTGGGCCAGGAAATATTCGTCCAGGCGGCGCGGGAATAGCGTCGTTGACCGAGCGGTTGCCCGGACCGCCGTAAACGGAGAGCACCACGGGATATCTTTTATCCGCCTGGAAATCGGCGGGCAGGAACCAGGCGGCCGGCAATTGCAGACCGTCGGCGGCCGGGATCTTAAAGATCTGCACCCTGCCCAGGGCGGCTTGTTTCAGGGCCGGAGTGGCGCTTTCGCCCAGGCGGCGCAGCGCCCGGCCGTCGCGGCCGCAGAGCTGGAGCAATGGCGGCTGGCGCAGGGACGAAAAGCGGTCGAGAAAATAGGAACCCGCGCTGGAAAAGGTCACGCCGTGGGTGCCGTCCAGGCGGGTCAGCCGCTGCGGTCGGGCCCCGTTGAAAGACACCCGGTAGAGGTCGGTGCGGGTCGAATCTTCCCTGTCGGCGGTGATGAAGGCCAGCCCTTTTTTAGCGTCCACGAATTCGATCTGGTTCACCGACCATTTGCCGGTGGTGATCATTTTTTCGGCGCCGGCTGCCACGAGGTAGAGGTGATTCCAGCCGTTCTTGCTGCTGAGCAGCAGGAAGCCCCCGTCGGCCAAGGGGCGAAAATCGGTGGCAGCCAGGAAATCCACCCAGGTCTTTTGCTTTTCCCGGTAGACCCGGCGCAGCTTTTTGTCCGCCGGCGCATATTCATAGACCTGCAAATCGTCCTGGCCCCGGTTCAGCCACTGCAGATAGAAGCTTTTTGCCGTCCACGGCCCAATCCAGAAAAGCCAGGTAATGGTCTGTTTCCGCCGGGAAGGCGATCCAGTCAGTCTGCAGGCCGGCCACGTCGACCACGCCTATTTTGACCGTCGGATTGGGATAACCGGGCTTGGGATAGCGCTGCATTTCCAGCCGGCCGTAGGTGCCGTTGGCGTCGAAAAGCGGGAACTGCGGCACCCGGCTCTGGTCGAAGCGCAGGAAAACGATCCTGCGGCTGTCGGGACTCCAGTAGAAGGCCTTGTAATGGCTGGCCCGTCCCAGGATCTCTTCATAATATACCCAGGAGGCATAGCCGTTGAGGATATCGTCGCCGCCGTCAAAAGTCAACTGGACGGGAACGCCGCCTTCCGTGGCGCAGACGAACAGGTTGCCTCCCGCCGTCCAGGCCAGGAAACGGCCGTCAGGCGAAAAAGTCGGGTTTTTTTCCGCGGCCGCCGTGGCGGTCAAACGCCGCGTCGAAGAAGCTTTCTTTGCAAAAAGATAAATGTCATCTTCATGGACGTATGCCAGCCGGGAATAAGCGGCGTCATGATCGGCGGCAGCGCGCAAGTCGAGGCCGGCCGGGGCATTCGCTTTGAAAGCGTCGGGGTCGAGCAGGAGCTGCGAACGGCCGCTGCCGGCTTCGACGGCAAGGAATTTCCCGTTCCTCGTTTCGACATAGCGGGCGTCATCTAGCCAGCCGGGGATGTCGGGCAATGGCTGCAGCAGTGCCGCACCCCTATTCTGATACACCTGCTCGAAGGTCAGTTTCTCGGCCGCGTTCAGGCCATAATGGCAGACCAGCAGGAGCAACAGCATCCTTCTCATGGGACCTCCGTAAAAAAAGATTCCAGCGCGAATATTTTAAAAAACAGCCCGGCGCGCCGGCTGCGTTTCTTCAGATAGCAAAGCCATCGGGAATTTCCATATCCTTGGGGACGACGACGATGCCGTCCACGATGTTGTAGCGCTCATGGTTGAAATTCACCAGGCCTTTTTCGTTCAGGATGCGCACGCCCTCGCCGATGCGCACGTTCTTGTCCAGGATGGCGTTGCGGATGATGCAGTTCCTGCCGATGCCGACCTGGCTGCGCTGGCGGCGCGCGTCCTCGGCCTTCTCTTCCAGGCTCTCATAGTAATCGGCCCCCATCATGACCACCCGCTCCAGGTAGGTGCTGGCACGGATGATCGAGCGCGTGCCGATGACGGTATTGGTCAGCTTGCTGCCCTCGATGATCGAGCCGTCCGAGATCAGCGAGTAATGAACGTCGCAGTTCTCTATTTTAGAGCCCGGCAGGAAGCGCTTGCGTGTGTAGATCGGGGTATCTTCGTTGTAAAAATCGAAATGCGGGATGGGGTTGGCAAAATCCAGATTGGCCTCGAAGAAGGCCTTGATGGTCCCGATATCCTCCCAGTAATCCGTGAAAACATAGGCGAACACCTGATGGTCGGCGATCGCATCCGGGATCACTTCGCGGCCGAAATCCTCCTTGACGTTGTGCTCCAGAAGATCGATCAGCACATCCTTCTTGAAAATGTATATGCCCATGGAGGCGATGTAGTTCAAGTCCTTGTCCTTGATGTCCAGGTAGGTATTGGGAGTGAACAATTCGTCCAGCTGGAGCTTTTCCTTGGGTTTTTCCACGAAGCGGATGATGCGCTTCCGGTCATCGATCTGCAAAATGCCGAACTCCACCGGCCTGGGCGCGCGTGACCGGCTTGACCGCAATGGTGATATCGGCTTTTTTGTCCTCATGGTATTTCATGAACTCCCGCAAATTGATGCGGTAGAGCTGGTCGCCGGAGAGTATGACCACGGTGCTGACCTTCTGGTGCTTGATGTAATGGATGTTCTTGCGCACGGCGTCGGCGGTCCCCTGGTACCAGTTGGAATCGTCGATCGTCTGCTGGGCGGCGAGAATTTGCAAAAAACTGTCCGAAAAACTGTCGAAGCGGTAGGATTGCGCGATATGGCGGTGCAGGGAGGCGGTGTTGAATTGGGTCAGCACCATGATTTTCCTGATGTTCCAATGCAGGCAATTGGAAATGGGGATGTCGATGAGGCGGAACTTGCCGCCGATCGGTACCGCCGGCTTGGCGCGGAACTTGGTCAGGGGGTAAAGCCGCGTCCCCCGCCCGCCTCCGAGAATGATCGCCAGGACGTTTTTCATACCATGAATAATAAATTTTGATCAGTTATTTGTCAAGGATTAGAATTCTTCTTCATGTTGGGGCGGTTCACGCGTGTCAGGGGAAACCGCCCCTACACCCGGAATGGCCTTCCATGCAATCATGCCTTCATGCAATTTTCTTTTCTTTAACTTCGAACTTCGAACCTTATGTAAGCTCTTCGAGCCTGCCGCCGTGCAACAGATATCTCTTGTCCGTGAGCGCCGCCAGCTGCGGGTTGTGGGTGGCGATGACGGCGGTGAGCCCGCGCTCGCGGATCATTTGCTTGAACACGGCAAAAACGCCTTCCCCGGTTTTCCAGTCCAGGCTGCCGGTAGGTTCGTCGGCCAGCAGAAGCCGCGGAGCGTTGACCAGGCTGCGGGCGATCGCCGCCCGCTGTTTTTCGCCCCCCGACAACTGGTAGGGCATGGCTTCCAGCTTGCCGGCCAGGCCGACCTGGCAAAGCAGCTCGCCGGCGGCGGCAAAAGCCGGCTCGCGCTTGAACTGCCGGATCAGGACGGGAGAGGCCACATTCTCGACCACCGTCAATTCGGGCATCAGGTAATGGAATTGAAAAACGAAGCCGATGTCCCGGTTGCGGTAGGCGGCCAGCCGCTTGCGGCTGAATGAGCCGACATCCTGCCCGGCAAAGCGCACCTGGCCGCTGTCCGGAGCGTCCAGCGCTCCCAGCAGGTGCAGCAGGGTGCTTTTCCCCGACCCCGAGGCGCCGGTGACGGCCACGACACTCCCCTGTTCCACGCGCAGGTCGAGGTTCTGCAGGATGACCAGGCTGTTTTTGTCCGGCTGGATAAAACTCTTCACGATGTCCACCGCTTCCAGAACGATCTCCGCCATGCTGCCTCCCGGTCACCCGTCGCGCGGCAAAATCGCCACCACGGTATGCAGGTGCGACCGCCAGTATTCGTTCAGCTCCTCGAACCTGACCCAGCCCCCCGCATTGGGAGCGTGGACGAAGCGGTCCTGGCCCAGGTAGATGGCCGAATGCCAGATCTTTTTCAACTTGAACACCAGGATATCCCCGGGAGCGGCATGCTGCAACTTGACGGAGCCGGGCAGCCGGGCTTGATCCCGGGCGCTGCGCGGCAGGCGGATGCCGAAGCAATCGTAGACATAGAAGACCAGGCCGCTGCAATCAAAGCCATCGATGTCGCTGCCGCCGTACACATAGGGAATGCCGGCCAGCGCCTGGGCCAGCCCCACGATCTGCCGGCGCAGGACAATCCGGCCCGTGGTTTCGGTCATGACCGAGCAGGCGGAACAGGCCAGCAGCAAGGCCAGGGGGAAAACAAGCCTGTGTTTCGCTTGGCCGCGGCGCGCCCGGGTTGTGTTCATGGAGGCATGTCCTGTGAAAGGCGGCGGACAGTGAATTTGCGAAAGGGGGGACTCGAACCCCCAGGCCTCGCGGCAACAGGTCCTAAGCCTGTCGTGTCTGCCAATTCCACCACTTTCGCGCCCGCCTGAAGCGAAAATATCATGATTCACCGGGGTTGTCAATGGATCGGCGAGCGCGAGGCCAGGCCCGGGGAGCGGGAAATGCCCCGGCCATTTGACAAAAAAAAAGCGATTTGCTATGGTATGAAAACAAGTCATTTCAGGGAGGTCAGGATGTCAGAAAAAATACCAAGGTTAAAAAGGATCGCATGGTGCTTTCTCCTGGTTCTCGGCCTGCTCGGCATCCTTTGGCAATCCGGCTGCAAAATGCAGACCCAGGAGATTCAAAAGCAAACCGGCAAACTGGAAAAGATCAAGGCCGCCGGCAAGATCGTGGTCGGCACCAGCGCCGACTACCCGCCCTACGAATTCCACTTGCTCCCCGAACTGGAAGACGAGATGGTCGGCATCGATATCGACATCGCCGAAGCCATCGCCGCCAACCTGAATGTCAAGCTCGAGATCAAGGACATCGTGTTCAGCAAGCTGTTCGACGAGCTGGCCGCGGAGCGCATCGACCTGGCCCTGGCCGGGCTGAGCCCGACCGAGAACCGCAAGCTGATCGCCGACTTTTCCATCCCTTATTACCAGGCCATCCAGAACATGCTGATCCGGGCCAAGGACAAGGACAAGATCAAGCTGCTGGAAGACCTGCGCGGCAAGGTCGTGGGCACCCAGAAAGGCTCCATCCAGGAAGACATGGCCCGCAACCTGATCCCCGGAGCGACCTTCGTCATCCACGAGAACATCGCCGACCTGATCGACGCCCTGCGCCAGCAGAAAGCTGGACGCCGTCATCCTGGAGAAGCCGGTGGCCGACGCCTATTCCTTCAAAAGCAAGGACCTGCTTGAACCTGGAATGCGATACCGACCGCCTGCCCCTGGGTTCGGCCGTCGCCGTCAAGAAAGGCAACCACGACCTGCTGGACACGGGTCAACCAGATACTGGAAGACCTGATCCGGGAAAACAAGATCACCGAATTCATCCAGGACGCCAAGGTCTTCACCGACAAGATCTAGCGGAACTTCCGCTTCGGCCGCCTGCTCCGCCGGAGGCGGAATTGGCCGAAGGAACGTTCTCGACCGGAAGCCACAGCCACGGGATTTCGTTAAGGAGCACAGCCCAGCATGATCAGCCTGCAGAACATCGGCCTGACGTACAACGACAAGAAAATTTTCGCAGGAATTTCCTGGCTGATCACGGAAAGGAGCCGCATCGGCCTGGTCGGCGACAACGGCGCCGGCAAAACCACCCTGTTCAAGGCCATCAAGGGCGAAACCGCGCTGGACGACGGCGCGATCGAAATCGCCAGGAACCGGCGCATCGGCTACCTGCCGCAGGACCTGGTCGAACTGGAACCCCTGCCGGTCATGGACTACCTGAAACGGAAAACCGGCCATGAACAGCTGGAAAAAAACATCCGCGCCATGCCAGGACAAGATCGCCGGCGGCGACCACCGCGAGGCCGGCTTCGCCGCCGACCTGAAAAAGTACGACGCGGCGGCCGAAGCGTTCCTGGTCCAGGACGGCTACGGCTTCGAAGCCCGGGCCCGGCGCATCCTCAAAGGGCTGGGTTTCCATGACGGCGACGAGCGAAAAGAACTGCCGCGATTTTTCCGGCGGCTGGAAGATGCGCATATTCCTGGCCGTCATCCTGCTCACCGAGCCGGAGATCATGCTCCTGGACGAACCGACCAACCACCTGGACACCGAGAGCATGGAGTGGCTGGAAAACTACCTGAGAAATTACGGCGGCACGCTGCTGGCCATTTCCCACGACCACATGTTCCTGGACAAGATGGTCAGCCAGATCGCCGAACTCGACCGGGGCAAGATCACCATTTACAAGGGGAATTATTCCCATTACCTGAAGGAAAAGGAAAAGAAGGCCGCGGCCCTGCAAAAGCAGCGCGAGCTGCAAAAAGCCGAGATCAAGCGCATCCAGGCCTATATCGACCGTTTCCGCGCCAAGGCCAGCAAGGCCTCCGAAGTGCAGAGCCGCATCAAGCAATTGGAAAAATTCGACCTGGTCCCCGAAGGGGAAAAGACAAGAAAGGTCAATTTCCGCTTCCCCGAGGCCAAGCGCAGCGGCAAGGAGGTGCTCACGGTCACGGACCTGGGCAAAAACTACGGCGAGCTGACAGGTTTTTTCCGGGATCAATTTCACGGTCAACCGCGGCGAGAAGATCGCCCTGCTGGGGGTCAACGGCGCCGGCAAATCCACCCTGTCCCGCATCCTGGCCCAGACCGAAAAACCCAGCCAGGGCGCCGTGCAATGGGGCTACCAGGTGAAGCCCGCTTTCTTTTCCCAGGAAAGCCAGCAGAACGTGGCCTACGGGCGCACGGTCTGGCAGGAAGTCCGGGATGTCGACAGCCCGGCCAGCGACCTGGAAATGAGGAACCTGCTGGGCGCCTTCCTGTTCTCCGGCGACGACATCCACAAGCCCGTGTCCGTGCTCTCGGGAGGCGAAAAAAGCCGCCTGGCCCTGGTCAAGATCCTGCTGCGCGACAGCAACTGCCTGATCCTGGACGAGCCGACCAACCACCTGGACGTCAAGACCAAGGATATTTTCCAGAACGCCTTGCTGCATTATTCCGGGACCATCATCCTGGTTTCCCACGACCGCTATTTCCTGGACCATCTGGTGCGGCGCGTTTTTGAGATACGTGACGGGCAGCTGCACGAATACACCGGCAATTATTCCTATTTCATCCAGAAGCGGGATGCGGAAAGGGCGGCGCCGCCCAGCTCGAACGGAGCGAAACAGCCCCCGCGGACGCAGGCCGGGCCCGACGCCGCGGCCGGCGCTCCCGGCGCAAAAAAACCGGGAAAATCCCGGGAACTGCGCCGCCAGGAGGCCGAGGAACGGAACCAGCGCGGGCAAGATCAAGAAGGAGATCACCACGGGAACTCCACGCGCTGGAGGCGGAGATCATGGAACTGGAAGTCCGTCAAGGCGCGGAACCGTGCACTGCTGTGCGACCCCGAGGTGTTGAAGGAATCGCTGCGCATCAAGCCGCTGATGCAGGAATTGAAACAGGTCGGAACGCAGCTGGAGCGAGTTGTTGCCGCGCTGGGAAACGTTGATGCGGCTGGAAGATCTCGAAGACAAGAAGATGCTATGTAGGGGCAAGCCTCGTGCCTGACAACTCCTACGGAAATCGCATTGTGGCGTTCCTACGCATCTCATCCTTGTGCTAGAATCGAACCTGGAGGACGCATGATCAAAAAAATGTTGATCGGTATTGATGACCTTGGCCATTGCGTCTCGGACTTCTGCCGGCAGAGACTCCGGAGGAACTCATCGGGCAGGGCGACGCCTTGTACGCCCAGCGCCAGGACCCGCTGCTGGCGGCCCAGGCGCTGGCCAAGTACCAGGAAGCACTGCGCCTGGCTCCCGACAACTACGAGGCGCTGATGGAAAAACGCGCAGACCATGTACTACATCGGCGACAATTCCGCCAGCAGCGACGGAAAAGCTGAAGATCTTCAAGCAGGCCATGGATATCTGCAAAAAAGCCATCGCGCTTCGGCCCAACGGCGTCGAAGGCCATTATTGGCTGGGAGTGCATACCGGCAGCTACGGCGAAACCCGGGGCGTGCTCAAGTCTCTGTTTCTGAAGAACGACATCATCGACGAGATGAACAAGGCCATCGCCATCGACGGCAACTACGAAAAAGGCGGCGCCTATTGCGTCCTGGGGCGGTTGTATTTCAAAGTTCCGGGCCTTTTCGGCGGCAGCAACAAGAAATCGCGCCAGAACCTGGAAAAATGCCGCCAGATCGCTCCCAAAAACTCGGTGAACCTGCTTTTCCTGGCCGAGACCTATTGGGACATGGACGAAGAAGAAGCTGGCCATCCAGACTCTGGAAGAGCTCTTGAACATGGAGCCCGATCCCGACTGGATCCCGGAGACCGAAAAAGACAAGGCGCAAGGCCGGAAATTGCTGAAAAAGTATACAGAAATAGCGCCGCCCCCCTTGCAATCAGCGAATTTTTGAGGTAAATTTAGAAATGGCAAACAAATACATCCTGGCAATCAACCCCGGTTCCACGTCGACCAAGATCGCGATCTTTCTCGGCGAAGAAAAAATCCTCGGCCAGAATATTTCGCATACGGCCGAGGAACTGGCCCCGTTCCCCAGGATCATCGACCAGCACCATTTCCGCGAAAAGGTGATCCTCGGCTTCCTGAAGGAGCACGACTTCGACGTCAAGCAGCTGGCGGCCGTGGTCGGCCGGGGCGGGCTGCTGGGCCCCATGGCCTCGGGGACCTACCTGGTCAACGACGAAATGACCGAGTATCTGAAAAAGACCAAGATGGAGCACGCCTCCAACCTGGGAGCGCTGCTGGCCAGCGACATCGCCAAGACCATCCGGGTCGACGCCTTCATCGTCGACCCGGTGACGGTGGACGAAATGACCGACGTCGCCCGCATCACCGGCCTGCCGGAGATCCGCCGCATCAGCATTTTCCACGCCCTGAACCAGAAGGCGGCGGCCCGCGAGGCGGCCAAGAAACTCGGGCAAGCCCTTATGAAAACTGCCGCCTGATCGTCGCCCACCTGGGCGGCGGCATCTCCATCGGCGCCCACCTCGACGGCCAGGTCGTCGACGTCAACAACGCCCTGAACGGCGACGGGCCCTTCGCTCCCGAGCGCGCCGGCTCGCCTGCCCAGCTGGAGCCTGGTCGAATTGGCCGCTGTCCGGGCAAATACGACCTGGCCGACGCTGAAGAAAATGATCACCGGCAAGGGCGGCATCGTCGCCCATCTCAACGTCAACGACATGAGAAAGGTGGAGGAAATGGTCAAGGCCGGCGACAGCCGAGGCCACCCTGGTCTTCGAAGCCATGGCCTACAACGTGGCCAAGGAGATCGGCTCGCTGGCCCCGGTCCTGGAAGGGCAAGATCGACGCCATCGTTCTGACCGGCGGCATCGCCTTCGACCAGCATCTTCGTCGAACTGATCCGCCGCCGCGTCGAATTCCTGGCCCAGCTGATCATCCTGCCCGGAGAAGACGAGATGACCGCCCTGGCCCAGGGAGCGCTGCGCGTGTTGAACGGAGAAGAAGCCCCGAAACATTGGACATATTCAGGAGGAAATGAAATGAACCCGATGAGGAAGCTGAGCGAGATCGAGCAACCTGGTCAAGGCCAAGAAAAACTGCAAAATGGTCGTGGCCTACGGCCAGGACGACGACACCATCCTGGCGGTCAAGCGCGCCGTCGAGGAGAAGATCGTCGACGCCATCATGGTCGGCGACGAAAAGGTCATCCGCGACCGTCTGCGCCAAGCTGAAGGTCGATCCGGGCTTGTTCGAGATCGTCAACGAGCCCGACGAGAAAAAAAGCGGCGACAAGTCCGTGCGCCTGATCATCGACGGCAAGGCCCAGATCCTGATGAAGGGGCTGATCTCCACGCCCGTACTACCTGAAGCCCATCCTGAACAAGGAATACAACCTGGTCGGCAAGGACGGCGTCCTGTCGCATACCGCCATCCTGGAGATCCCGACCTACGACAAGCTGCTGATCGTCTCCGACGTGGCCATGATCCCCTACCCCGACCTGAACCAGAAAGTGCAGATGATCAATTACAATATCAAGATCGCCGCCAAGCTGGGCATCGAGAATCCCAAGGTGGCCATCCTGGCGGCCAACGAAAAGGTATCCGACAAGATGCCCTGCACCATGGAGGCGGCGGTCATCTCCAAGATGGCCGATCGCAAGCAGATCAAGGGCGCCATCATCGACGGCCCGCTGGCGCTGGACGTGGCCATCTCCAAGCACGCCCTGGAGGTCAAGGGGCTGAAATCGCCGGTGGAAGGCTACGCCGACATCCTGATCATGCCCAACATCGAGGCGGGCAATATCTTTTACAAGGCGACCACGCTGCTGGCCAAGGGCATGCTGGCCGCGGTGGTCACCGGCGCCCCCTTCCCGGCCATCCTGACCTCGCGGGCCGATGACGACGATTCCAAGTATTATTCGATAGTTCTAGCAGCGGCTCTGGTATAAAGAATTCAGTGTAGGGGCGAGACCTCAGTGTCCGCCCTTTTTTTATCTTCTTATCAGCAAATTCATGGTTCCAATGACCCGAGTCGTGTCATGAAGAATTTTTATTTATTCTTCGTCTCCCCCGAATCCCATCTTCTTCTCTTCGAATCCGGCCGGGATCTCGAAGAATGAGGCCGGGAAATTTTTGCTGCCCACGGAGAGCACCTCCATGGTCTGGCGGCTCGTTTCCTTGGCGTTGCCCTTCTTGTCGATGGAGGTGTTCACGGTGATCATCTTCAAGGGGAAACCCAGCTCGGCATCGGCTTTGACCTGCTCTTCGATCAGCTTGTCCAGGTCCTCGATGCCGGTCTTGAAGTCACGGAAGCGGAACGCTTCGCCCATCTCGGCCATGGCCCTGATCTTGGGGGTGGACCAGATCTCCTTTTCGATCTTGACATGGCTCTTGCTCTTGATGATGGCGATCTTCACTTCCATGTCGTATTCCATGAGCTGCTTGCTGTGCTGGCAGGGATAGCCCAT
Organism: Candidatus Aminicenantota bacterium; assembly: GCA_963764745.1. GTDB lineage: Bacteria > Acidobacteriota > Aminicenantia > UBA2199 > UBA2199 > UBA2199. The sequence continues at coordinate 147,327 of CAVXTN010000002.1, forward strand.
GACCACCGCCGTTCCCAGTTTTTCATTGTTGATGACCGGGTTCTTGATCTTGATCTTGACCAGCTTGCCGACCACCCCGGCCATCTGCATCATGGCGTTCAAGGGCAGGCGCGAGTATGTCTTTTCGGCGGGGTCCACTATGTAGAAGGCATTGTCGGCGGCTTTGAACAGCCAGTACGCACCCTTCTTGAACATTTCGTTCTCGTTGTTCACGCTCTCGAAAACCTGCTTGACGTTGCCGCCGCTGGCGAAGACCTGCGAGACGATCGTGTTGCTCTGCCCCTTGGCCTGGGCTTCGGTCACCAGCTTGGTCTTCCATTCCACGCCGGCGAAGGCGCTGGCGGCAAAGATCAAAATAAACAAGCCGATCAAAATTGCTTTTTTCATTGTTTTTCCTCCTGAGGTCTATTGTTATTATACAGCAAACGAATAGAAAAAAACACTCTCTCTTCCCTCAGCCTTCTCTCATTCTTCCCTATCTCTTCCCTTTTAGGCAATCACTACGGTCTTGATATTCACGAACTCCTTAATGCCGTAGCCCGATAGTTCCCTGCCGAAACCCGACGCTTTCACGCCGCCAAAGGGCAGGCGCGGATCGGACTTGACCATGCCGTTGACATAGACCGTCCCGGCTTCGATGCGCGCGGCGAGTTTCCCGGCCTTTTCCGTGTCGGCGCTCCAGATGGCTGCACCCAGGCCGAAAGCGGTGTCGTTGGCGATGCGCAGCGCGTCTTCCTCGTCGGCGGCGGCGATCAGGGCGGCTGCGGGTCCGAACAGTTCCTGGTCATAGGCCGGCATGCCGGGCGCGACACCGGCCAGGACCGTGGGCTGGAAATAAAAGCCCGGCCCTTTTCCCAGGCGCCCGCCCCCGGTCAGGACCCTGGCTCCAAGCCGGACCGAGGCTTGGACCTGGCGCTCCAGCTCTTCCAGCAGGTCGGCCCGGGCCAATGGCCCCAGGTCGTTGCGTTCGTCGAGCGGGCTGCCGGTCCGCAATTCGGCGACGGCGGCGACGAAAGCTTTTTCAAAACCGCTGTAAACCTCCCTGGCGATGATGAAGCGCTTGGCGGCGATGCAGCTCTGGCCGTTGTTGACCATGCGCGCGCTTACGGCCGCGGCCACGCATTTGGGCAGCGGCGCATCGGCCAGGACGATAAAAGGATCGCTGCCGCCCAGTTCCAGGACTACTTTTTTCAAGTTGGCGCCGGCCGCGGCCGCCACCCTGCGCCCGGCCGCATCGCTGCCGGTCAGGGTCACGGCCCGGACCAGGGGATGGGCGATCAGCGTTTCCACCCTTCCGGAACCCACGCGCAGGTTGGTGAAAACGTGGTCCGGAAAACCGGCCTGGCGGAAAATTTCCTCGATGGCCGCGGCGCAGCCCTGCACGTTGGAAGCATGCTTGAGCAGGCAGACGTTGCCCGCCATCAGCGCCGGGGCGGCAAAGCGGAAAACCTGCCAGAAAGGGAAGTTCCAGGGCATGACGGCCAGGACCACGCCCAGCGGGTCAAAGCGGACATGGCTGTCGGCGGCATCGGTCGCGACGCTTTCAGGCGCGAGCAGGGCCGAGCCGTTCTCGGCGTAATACGCGCAGACCGCGGCGCATTTCTCGATCTCGGCGTGCGCCTGCAGGATGGGCTTGCCCATCTCCTCGCTCATCATGCGGGCCAGGGAATTCTTCTCGGCGCGCAGGCTGGCCGCCGCCTTGAGCAGCAGGCGCCCGCGCCGTGAAAATCCGCCCTGGCGCCAGTGGCCGAAGGCTTCATGGGCTCGCGCGACAAAGACATCCACCTGGGCCGCGGAATGCTCCAGGTAGCTTGACAACAACTCCCCGGTGGCCGGATTGATCGACTGCAAAGGCATGGTCCTCTCCTTTTTGACTTGGATTCATTTTAGGCGAACGTCCCGGGAATTTCAAATCGCAAGAATCAGGTTCGAACTTCTTACTCCCTTCTCCTTTAGGGGAAGGGGGGATGGGGCCAGAGCCCCTTGATCTAGCCTCACCCCCAGCCCCCTCTCCTAAAGGCGAGGGGGAACAGCCTAACTTCCCACTTGTCACTCGCCGTTAATTTTGATATAAGGAATCTCTGAAATCATGAGGGACAAGAGAGACCGGGAGGAACCATGGGCGGATTTTTCGGCGTGGCGGCCAAGAACAATTGCGCGGATGAAGTCTTTTACGGCACCGACTACCATTCCCACCTGGGAACCAAGCGCGGCGGCATGGCCTTTGTCGGCGACAAGGGGTTCGTCCGCGTCATCCACAATATTGAAAGCGCCCAGTTCCGCTCCAAATTCGACCCCGATCTCGAGCGCCTGGGCGGCCGTTCCGGCATCGGCGTGATCAGCGACACCGACGACCAGCCGCTGCTGATCCGCTCCCACCTGGGCGAATACGCCATTGCCACGGTCGGCGTCGTGCAGAATGCCGAGGAGCTGGCCGGCAAGGCGTTCCGCAGCCGCCGCATCCACCTGAGCGAGATGGGCAGCGGCGGCATCAACCCGACCGAGGTCGTGGCTTCGCTCATCAACATGGAGGACACTTTCGAAGCGGGGATCCGCCGCGCCCTGGCCGAGATCGAGGGTTCCTGTTCCTTGTTGCTCCTCAATAAGGATGGCATCTACGCGGTCCGCGACCGGCGCGGCCGCACGCCCGTCATCATCGGCCGCAAGCCCGGCAGCATGGCCGTAACTTTCGAGACCTGCGCCTTCCCCAACCTGGAATACGAGACCGTCAAGGTGCTGGGCCCGGGGGAAGTGGCGTTCATCACGGCCGACGGCTGCGAAAGCCGGAAAGAACCGGAAGCGCTGCTGCAGATCTGCAGCTTTTTGTGGGTCTATTACGGGTATCCGGCTTCCAGCTACGAGGGGATCAACGTGGAAGCCGTGCGCAACCGCTGCGGAGCGGTCCTGGCCCGGCGCTTTCCGGCGGCCGTGGACTACGCGGCCGGCATCCCCGATTCCGGGATCGGGCACGGCCTGGGCTACGCCACCGAGGCCGGCATTCCCTTCAAGCGTCCCTTCGTCAAATATTCGCCGACCTGGGCCAGGAGCTTCATGCCCCAGCAGCAGGACGTCAGGGACCTGGTCGCGCGCATGAAGCTGATCCCCATCCGCGAATTGATCGCCGGGAAACGCATCCTGTTCTGCGAAGACTCGATCGTGCGCGGCACCCAGCTCAAGGACACGATCCAGCGGCTGTACGATGCCGGGGCGAGCGAGATCCACATGCGCCCGGCCTGCCCGCCGCTGGTCTACGGCTGCAAATTCCTCAACTTCTCGCGTTCGCGCTCGGAGATGGACCTGGCCAGCCGCCAGGCCGTGCGCGCTCTCGCGGGGCCGGAAGTGGAGGATTTCAGCGACTATGCCCATGCCGGCACGGCCAGCTATGAGCGGATGGAAGACTGGATCCGCAGGCGCCTGAACCTGACCACGCTCAAATACCAGGTCCTTGAAGATCTGGTCGCCGCCATCGGCCTGCCCAGGGAAAAACTCTGCACCTATTGCTGGGACGGTGCCGAAAAGTGATTAGCAATAAGTGATAAGTGATTAGTGATTAGTGATTAGAAGCAGCAATAGAAGGAAATTTTGCCCGCTTTTCTTACTCATTTCACTCATTACTCATCACTTATTACTATAGATCGTTATTTTTTAAGTAATTCCAAAATTTGAACTGCAGCTTGTCTCTCATTCTTATCACTGCTTCTAAGCAATTTCCAATGAAATTTAAGGGAAAGATACTGAACCAAGAGCCACCCCTGCCATCCGGGCAGGTGCTTGCGGTAGAGGCGCAGCTGGCTGCGGCGATACTCCAGGGCCGTGCGCGCCGGAATGGCGGCGACGCTGGCCCCGCCGAAGTGAACGATCCGCGCCGCCGGGAAAAAATATATTTTTTTGCCCATTTTCCGCAGGCGGGTGCACAATTCGCTGTCATCGAAATAGAGGAAGATCTCCTCGTCGAAAACCTTGCCTTCGGGAAAATATTCCCGGCGGCTGAGCAGGCAGCAGCCGCTCACCCAGCCGACCTCCCGGGCCTTGAGCCTCCGGACATCGACGTGCCGGGCAGATCGGGCGGCAAACGTCTTCTGCCAGAATTCGGAGAACAGGGAAAACGGCCGGCCGAAGGAAAGCTGGAAGGAGCCGTCGCCGTTGAGAACCAGCGGCCCCACGGCCCCGGCCTGAGGATGCGCGTCCGCGAAACCGACGAGCAGGGACAAGGTGTCGGGGCCGATCTTGGTGTCGCTGTTTAAAAACAGCAGGTAGTCGCCTTGCGCCTCGGCCGCGCCGCGGTTGTTGGCCTTGGTAAATCCCAGGTTTTCCCGGTTGCGGATCATCTTCAGCCTGGGGGCGAACGGCGGCAGAGCGGCCGCCGCCTCGGTCGAGGCGTTGTCCACGACGATCACCTCGAAAACAAACCCGGTTTTGCTGGCGAATACCGACTCCAGCGCCGCGCCGATCACTTCCGGTTTTTCGAAACTGATGACAAGGATGATCGAAAGCTTCATCGGCTTGATCGAGAAAGCAACGGCCTACTCCAGGATGATCTTGCCGGCGTTGCCGGAGAGTCCCCACTTCGAAAGCCTTCTGGAAGTCCTCCATCTTGAAATGGTGGGTGATCAGCGGCTTCAGGTCGACCTTGCCCGAGACCAGCAGGGCGTCCATCTGGAACCAGGTCTCGAACATGCGCCGGCCGTTGATGCCCTGGACGGTGATGCCGGGGAAAATGATGTCGCCGGCCAGGTCGATGCCGAGCGGCTTGGCCGGGATGCCCAGCAGGGAATAACGGCCGTTCTTGCGGATGGAGCGGAACCCTTGAGCGATGGCGGCCGGGTGGCCCGACATCTCCAGCACCACGTCCACGCCCTGGCCGCCGGTCAGCGAGCGCGACGACCTCCGCCACATTCTCCTTGGCCGGGTCGATCACGCGGTCGGCCCCCATTTTCCTGGCCAGTTCCTGGCGGAAAGGCATCACCTCGCTGAGCAGCACCATGGAGGCTCCGGCCGCCTTGCAGACCGGGACGGCGGCAATGCCGATCGGTCCGCCGCCCAGGATCAGGAAGGACTTGCCGACCGTGGGCCCGGCCATGACCGTGTGCACGGCGTTGCCGAACGGATCGTAGATGGCGGCCCATTCCGGGTCGATGCCGGCCGGCACGCGCCACAGGTTGGACTCGGGCACGGCCAGGTAGTCGGCGAAGCAGCCGTCGCCGTCCACGCCCAGGATGACCACGTTCTCGCACAGGTGGGCGTTGCCGGTGCGGCACTGGAAGCACTGGTTGCAGACCACGTGCATCTCGGCGGTGACCAGGTCGCCCTTTTTATAATGGCCGACGTCGGCGCCGGTCTCCACGATCTCGCCGTAGAACTCGTGACCCGTCGTGACCGGGGGCTTGAGGCGGTTCTGCGACCATTCGTCCCATTTGTAGATATGCAGGTCGGTGCCGCAAATGGCACGCTTGTAGACCTTGATCAGGACTTCGTTGGCCTTGATGGCCGGGATCGGGATTTCCTGCATTTCCAGCCCGGGCCCGGGCTTCATCTTGCGCAGCGCTTTCATATTGCCTTTCATATTTGAGATTCTCCTTAGGTCGATAGGAACCATTTTAATATTTCAGAGGCCCAATTGCAAGATGGAGAGACTGAAGTTCGGTTTACTCCCTTCTCCTTTAGGGAAGGGGCGGGGATGGGGCCAGTGCCTGGGATCTGGCCTCACCCCCTACCCCCCTCTCCTAAAGGCGAGGGGACGAAGATTAAGAGGGGGGCAAAAATATGGGGTCGTCCATGCCGATGCTATTTTTTCAGTTCTGAGCCTGCTTTTCATTTCGCATATCAGCAGATATAATAGGCCCATGAAGAAAAAGACCTCGCTCCTGCTCTGGCTGCTGGCTTTCATGTTGACCTTGCTCCTGGCGGTATACCAGCGGCTGAGCGGCCCGACTTATCCTGTCAAGGGCTCGGAAAAGGTGGCCGGGAAGACCATGCGCTACAAATTCTACCGCAGTTGGATCCGTTACCAGCCGCTACCGGTGAACGTGGCCGTGGAGGGCAGTGGACTCCAACTGCGCCTTCATTACCGCCGCTTCCCGCTTGTCGCCGGCGAGGAATGGTCGATCTTGCCGATGAGCGAGACGAACGGCTCATTCAAAGGATCGATCCCCGGACAGCCCTCCGCTGGCAAAGTGACCTACAAGATCGAGGTAAGCGCTCCCGGAAGGATCTCCTGGCTGAACGGCGGCCGGCCGGTGGTGGCGCGCTTCAAGAACGAAGTCCCGTCGTGGCTGCTGATCGCCCACGTCCTCTTCATGTTTGCCGGCATGCTGCTCGCCTTTCGCGCCGGACTGGCCGCGTTGCTCCGCGAGAGCAACTGGCCGCGGCTGACGGCATGGACGCTCGGCGTGACCGTCGTCGGCGGTTTGATATTGGGCCCCATCGTGCAGAAATTCGCTTTCGGCGCCTTCTGGACCGGCTTCCCGCTGGGCGGCGACCTGACCGACAGCAAAACACTGTTTGTCGCCATCTTCTGGCTGGCGGCGCACTTGCTCAAAAAAAAGGGTCGCTGGTGGACCGTGGCGGCGACGGTGCTGATGATCGCCGTCTACCTCATCCCCCATTCGGTTTTGGGATCGGAGCTGGATTATAAGACCGGCAAGATCGGAACGTCGGAAGTACTGAAAGGCTAACGATCTATCGTAATGAGTAATGAGTGATTAGTAATGAGTAATGAGAAGCAGCATTAGAGTGAAAATTTAAAAGATTCTTTCTCTCTCATCACTCATCACTGAAGATCGCTGAGTTCATTCACTCATCACCGAGAAGCCGCCCCGGTCATAGTCCAAGTTTATGGAGCGTCTCCTCAGCTTCCAGTACAAGTTTTTTAACAATCTCTTTTACCGGGCGGCTTTCGCTTATCAGCCCCACGCTCTGGCCGGCCATCAGCGAGCCGTATTCCACGTCGCCGTCCTGCACGGCGCGGCGCAGGGCTCCCACCCAGTATTTTTCCACCTCGTACTGCGCCTGGATGCGGCTGATCTCGCCGCGCTCCAGCTTCTGGATCAGCTGCAGCTGCAGGCGGCCGAATTCGTCGCTGCCCTTGTTCTTCAGGGCGCGCACGGCCACCACCGGCAGCTCCGAACTGTATTGCGGCGTGGCGATAAGCCTCGCGGGCCCGGGCCTTGCAGAACCTGTCCTTGAACATTGGGGTGGGCCGGGCTCTCTTCGGCCATGGCGAAGATGGTTCCCATCTGGACGCCCGCCGCCCCCATCAGCAGCAGGTGGGCGATCATCCTGCCCGTGGCGATGCCGCCGGCAACGAATACCGGCAATTGCGGATAATGCGAACAGCACCTGCTGGATCAGCACCATGGTCGAGACGTGGCCGATATGGCCGCCGGCCTCGCTGCCCTTCCAGGATCAGGGCGTCGGCGCCGTAGGCGATCATGCGCTCGGCGATGGAGTCGTTGGAGGCGAAGCAGAGGACCTTGGCACCGCTCGCCTTGGCGATGCGCACTTCCTCCTGGCGGGGGAAGCTGCCGGCGAAAACGATGTACGGCACTTTCCAGGAAGCCACTTTATCCAGGTGCGACAGGTAATTCGGGGCGATGGTGATCAGGTTGACGGCGAAATTGCAGCCGTCCCGCTGCAGCGATTCGCACTTCCTGCTCCAGCACATCCGGCGGCATGTTGCCCGCGGCCAGCACGCCGAACGCCCCGGCCTCGCCCACGGCCTTGACCAGCCCGGCGTTGCTGATCCAGGTCATGGCGCCGGCGATCAGGGGATAGTTCACCTGAAGAAAATCGCGGCCGCGCTGCCAGTACTTTTGGTGTTTTTTGGCTATCATACAGGCATTTTATCACAAAAAAACGTTGAAATAAAGCCGGGTGTCCCGGATACGAAGTTCATGGTCTATAGTTAATAATTAAATTTTTTGGCAGGAGGCCGGTTGAAATCCGTCAAAAAATGTCATATAATTTGAAATACCTTATCAGGAAATTCATGAAAACAATTGAATTCAAACCCGATGGCCAATCGACTGCATTTTCTCCCGGCGCAATCGCCGCGGATGAATCTTCAGAAAAACACGATACTGAGGGAGATCCTGCCCGTGGTTTTCCATAAGATGAAGAACAAGCTGACCCCGATCCTGGGCTACGCCCAGATCCTGCAGGCGCGGTCCGAACGACGAGTTCGTCATCGAACGGCTGCGCAAGATCGAAAGAAACACGACCGAGTTGAGCCGAGGCGTTCAATATCCTCAAGGATTATTTCAAGCCGAGCCGGTCGCCCAGGCGGCCGGCAAGCATCAATCTCATCCTGGAGGACATGGCGGCCGCTCTGGCAAAAGATCGCCAGCTGCCGAAAAGGTCAGGATCGTGCTCGAACTCGATGCCGCGGCTCCCGACCTGCGCCTCAACGGCGGCCAAATCAAAATCCTGCTGCTGAACATGGTGGACAACGCGCTGGCGGCGCTGCGAGCCCGCAGCGGCGGCGACAAGGAGATACGCCTGGCGGTGCGGCTGCAGGACGATGCCCTGCTGCTGGTCATCCGCGACAACGGCGGCGGCATGAGCGAAGACGACCTGGCGAGCATCTGGACTCCGTTCTTCTCGCGCTTCCCCGAGCACGCCGGGCTGGGACTGGTGATCTGCGACAGGATCATCGCCAACCACGAGGCTTCCTGCCGGGTCACCTCGACCCCCGGCGAATTCAGCCAGTTCGAGATCCGCTTTCCCCTGGCGCCGGAGCCGCGACCAAGATCAAAAAGAGAGCGTAGACCCTAATCCCCGCTCCCAAGCATAAAGGAGGATTCATGAAGAAAAAATTCGTTTATTTTTTTTCCAAGCGATTGAGCGAAGGCAGCAAGGAGATGAAAAACCTGCTGGGCGGCAAGGGCTCGGGCCTGACCGAAATGACCAGCATCGGCCTGCCGGTCCCGGCCGGATTCACCATCACCACCGAAGTCTGCGACCTGTTCTATAAAAACGACCGCCACTATCCCGCCGGCCTGGAAAAGGAAGTCGAGGAGAACATGCGCAAGCTGGAAAAGGACAGTGGGCAAGAAATTCGGCGATGCCAACGATCCCCTGCTGGTCTCGGTCCGTTCCGGCGCGCCGCTCTCCATGCCCGGCATGATGGAGACCATCCTCAACCTCGGCCTCAACGACCAGTCGGTCGACGGCCTGGCCGCCAAGACCGGCAACCCCCGCTTCGCCTACGACGCCTACCGCCGCTTCATCCAGATGTACGGCACCACCGCCATGGGCCTCGTCGCGAAGAATTCAACCAGCCTTCGACGCCTGAAGAACATGCTGCAGCCGAAAGCGCTGAACCTGGCCGCCCAGGTCAAGATCAACGACACCGACGTGGCCGAGAGCGAGCTCAAGGAACTGCTGTCAGCCAGTTCAAGGCCTTCTACAAGAAGAAGATGGGCGAGGATTTCCCCCAGGACCCGAAGGAGCAGCTCTGGGGCTCGGTGATGGCCGTCTTCGGCTAGCTGGAAGGCCGAGAAGGCCGTCACCTACCGCCGCGTCGAGAAGATCACCGACCTGAAGGGCACGGCCGTCAACGTCGCAGCAGATGGTCTTCGGCAACATGGGCGACAACAGCGGCACCGGCGTCTGCTTCACCCGCGACCCCAACAGCGGCGAGAACATGTTCTACGGCGACTACCTGATCAACGCCCAGGGCGAAGACGTCGTGGCCGGCATCCGCACGCCGCTGAAGCTTTCCGAGTTCGAAAAAGCAGATGCCCAAGGTCCTACAAGCAGCTGGTCGACGTGCGCCGCATCCTGGAAAAGCACTACAAGGACATGCAGGACCTCGAGTTCACCGTCGAGGACGAGAAGCTGTACATGCTCCAGTGCCGCACCGGCAAGCGCTCGCCGGCGGCCGCCTTCCGGATCGCCGTGGACATGGTCAAGGAAAAGCTGATCACGCAAGGAAGAAGCGCCCTGCTGCGCATCACGGCCAAGGACATCGAACGCATCTTCTACCCGGTCATCGATCCCGACCAGAAAGAAGACGCTGACAACAAGAACTTCCTGGCCACCGGCATCAACGCCGTTCCCGGCGCCGCCACCGGCAAGGTCGTCTTCACCGCCGCCGACGCCGAAGCCGCCGCCGCCAAGGGCGAGAAGGTCATCCTGGTCCGCAAGGAAACCAGCCCCGAGGACGTCGGCGGCATGCACGCCGCCCAGGGCATCCTCACCGCCACCGGCGGCAAGACCAGCCACGCGGCCGTCGTCGCCCGCGGCTGGGGCAAGTGCTGCATCGTCGGCTGCGAGGCCCTGAACATCAACTACGAAACGCAGCGAGATGACCGTCGGCGGCAAGATCGTCAAGCAGGGCGACTACATCACCCTCGACGGCTCGACCGGCGAGGTCTACGTCGGCGACCTGCCGCCTGAAGCAAGCCCGAGCCGCCCGGCCGCCTTCAACGACGCTGATGAGCTGGGCCGACAAGATCCGCACGCATCAAGGTGCGCACCAACGCCGACACCCCCTACGACGCCGAGAACGCGATCAAGATGGGCGCCGAAGGCATCGGCCTGTGCCGCACCGAGCACATGTTCTTCGACACCGAGGAGCGCCGCCTGGCCATCCAGGAAATGATCGTCGCCGACACCCTGGACGGCCGCAAGGCCGCCCTGGCCAAGCTGCTGCCCTTCCAGCAGGAGGACTTCAACGGCATCTTCAAGGCCATGAACGGCAAGCCGGTGACCATCCGCCTGATCGACCCGCCGCTGCACGAGTTCACCCCCAAGGATGACAGCCGGCGTCAGCAAGCTCAGCCAGATCACCGGCATCGCCCCGAGAAGATCCGCCACCGCTGCGAGCAGCTGCACGAGTCCAACCCGATGCTCGGCCACCGCGGCTGCCGCCTGTGCATCACCTACCCCGAGATCCTGGACATGCAGGTGACGGCCATCATCGAGGCCGCCATGCGAGTGCGCCAAGGAGGGCATCAAGGTCCTCCCCGAGATCATGATCCCGCTGACCATCGACAAGAAGGAACTGCAGATCCTGGAGGTCCGCACCCGCCAGGTCGCCGACGCGCTCATCAAGCCGGCAAAGGCGCGAAGCTGAAGTACATGGTCGGCACCATGATCGAGATGCCGCGGGCGGCGCTGCTGGCCGACCAGATCGCCGAGGTGGCCGAGTTCTTCTCCTTCGGCACCAACGACCTGACCCAGATGACCATGGGCCTTTCCCGCGACGACGCCGGCCGGTTCCTGCCCGATCTACGTCGCCAGCGAGAAGGAAGGCGGCAAGGCATCTTCAAGGCCGACCCGTTCCAGCGCCTCGACCAGGCCGGCGTGGGCATGCTGGTGAAGATGGGCATCGAAAAGGGCCGCAGCACCAAGCCCGAACCTGAAGGTCGGCATCTGCGGCGAACACGGCGGCGAAGCCGAAGTCGGTGAAGTTCTGCCACCGGGTCGGCATGAACTACGTCTCCTGCTCGCCCTACCGCGTGCCCATCGCCCGCCTGGCCGCGGCCCAGGCCGAGATCAAGAGGACCCTGCAGGCCGCATCCGCCCAGCCGAAAAAAGCTGCCGCCAAAAAGGCCAAAGCGGCAAAAAAGCCGGCCCCGGCCAAGAAGAAAGGCCGCTGCCGCGAGCAAAGCCAAGGCAGCGAAAAAAGCCGCGAAGAAAGCGCCCGCCAAAAAGATCAAAAAGACCGTCAAGAAGCAAGCTCCGGCCAAGCGCAAGATCGTTCGCGGCAGGAAAGCAAAGAATAAATAGAACTCAAATAGGATCAAAAGGGGCAGGCCTCCGGGCCTGCCCTTTTTTCATGTTCTAATTTGCACTCTCGCACATTAGCCCCAAAGGGCGGGGACGAAGCCACTAACTCTAGCCTCCGGACGATCTCTCACGCTAAAGCGTCCAGCGAAGCGCTGCGCCTGCCATATACTGCTACTGACCGATCGTCCTTGACATTTCCTCTACAATCCATTTACCCCATGCAAGAACTAAGCCAAGCAAACATGAAAGCACTGGAGATCAAGGGTCTTAAAAAAACTTTCCGCTCGAACTTCCTGATCAAAAAATACCGGATCCTGAAGGGCATCGATCTCAGCGTGGAAAAAGGCGAGATCTACGGCTTCCTGGGCCCCAACGGCGCCGGCAAGACCACCACCATCAAGTGCGTCATGGGGCTGCTGTTCCCGGACCAGGGCGATATCCTGATCGACGGCCAGCCCGCCCATACCACCGGCCGCCCGGCGCCGGATCGGTTTCCTTCCTGAAAACCCCTACTTTTACGACTACCTGAGCGCCCGCGAACTCCTGTTCTTTTCCGCCTCATTGTTCGACCTTCCGGCCGCCGCGGTGCGGGACAAGGTCGCCGCCCTGATCCACCAGGTGGGGCTGAGCGGCCACGAGGACCTGAAGCTGCGCAAATTCTCCAAGGGCATGATCCAGCGCCTGGGCCTGGCCCAGGCCCTGATCCATGATCCCGATCTCCTGATCCTGGATGAACCGTTCTCCGGCCTCGACCCCATCGGCCGCAAGGACCTGCGCACGCTGATCCTCTCCCTGCGCGAGCAGGGCAAGACCGTCTTCTTTTCCTCCCATATCCTGCAGGACATGGAGATGATGGTCGACCGCGTCGGCATCATCCTGAACGGCAGCCATCCGCCGCGAGGGCCGGTTGTCGGAACTGATCTCGCGCAGCATCCAGTACTACGAGATCGTCTGCGCCAACATCAGCGCCGAAAGTAGCTGGCCAAGATCCACGCCGAATTTCGTCAGCCGCGACGACCAGTTCATCATCACCCTGGCCAGCGACGCCGACATCAACCAGGTGGTGGAATCGATCATCCACAACGACGGCAGGATCGTGGCGGTCAACCCGGTCAAGATGACCCTGGAAGACATCTTTTTCAACGAAATGAGGGACGGCCAATGAAAATGAGCGTGCAAGGCATCGCCGTCAACACTTTCAGGGAATCGGCGCGCAACAAGATGTTCTACCTGCTGGTTTTTTTCGGCATCCTGTTCGCCCTGAGTTCCAAGCTGGTCAGTTTCCTGACCCTGGGCGACGCCATGAAAGTGCTGAAGGACACCGGGCTGGCGGCCATCAATTTCTTTTGCGTCCTGATCGCCATTTTCACGGGCATCAACCTGATCTACAAGGAGATCGAAAAAAAGACCGTCTTCAACATCCTGAGCAAGCCGGTCTCGCGCGATCAGTTCATCATCGGCAAGTTTTTGGGCCTGGCCCTGACCATGCTGACCGCCCTGGCGGCCATGGCCGTCATTTTTTTCCTGTTCGTCGCCTGGAGCGGCGGCGGCTTCGACCTCAGGATCGTCCTCTACTTTTTCATGCTGCTGCTCGAGCTCCTGATCATCGTGGCCATCTCGCTGCTGTTTTCCTCGTTCACCACCCCGATCCTCTCCTTCGTCTTCACCGTTTCGCTCTACCTGATCGGCCACATCATGTGGACGTTCAATGAATTCAAGGCGATCCTGACCGGCCCGCTCTGGAGGTATTTCACGCAGGGGCTCTATTACCTGCTGCCCAACCTGGACAAGTTCAATATCAAGAACGAAGTGGTCCTGAACGCGGCGTTCAATCCCCGGACCATCCTGTTTTCCGTATCTCTACGCCCTGGCGTACATCCTGGCGCTGCTGGCCGTCACCATCCTGATCTTCCGCAGGAGGGAATTCCAATAATGACACGGCGGCTGCTGGCGGTCGTCTTTCTGGCCGGCCTGCTGCTGGCGGCCGGCATGCAGAACCGCTACGACGCCACGGTCAATTACTTCGGCGACCGCAGCATCTTTGTTTCCCTGCCGTCGGGCAAGGCGCTAAAGGTCCTTTGCTTCGGCTACCGCAACCTGGCCGCCGACCTGCTGTTCATCTGGTCCATTCAGTTGTATTCCACCACCTACCTGACCAACCGCTTCGATTTCCTGGAAAGGATATACGACACCATCACCGATATCACTCCGCCAGTACAAGGAGCCCTATATCATCGGGTCGCTGATCATGGTCTACGAGGCCCGCGACATTCCCATGGCCTTGCGCCTGCTGGACAAGGGGACGCGCAACAATCCCCGGGGAATGGTATCTTCGACCATGACGCCGGCTACTACAGCTACAAGTATCCTGAAGGATTACGCCAAGGCCGAATTCTATTACAACCGGGCTGCCGCCAAACCCAACGCCCCGGCTTTTCTCAAGCGCATGAACGCCCACATGGTGTATCTGCACGACGACCCCAAGGTGGCCTACCGCATGTGGCTCGATATTTACGACCACGCCCGCGACAACCTGGAAAAAGAACGCGCCTTCAACCATCTTTACCAGATCAAGGCCGAAAGCGATCTTGCCATGCTCCAGAGCAGGATCGGGGCCTTCCGGCAGAAATTCCGGCGCTGGCCGGCGAACCTGCGTGAGCTGGTGGGTTCCAGGCTGCTGCCGGGACTCCCCAGCGATTTCTCCGGCGATGAATACAAATACGACCCGGAAAAGGGCGCGGTCACCGCCGCGAGGGTATTCCGATGGAAACAGCATTAAGCCGTCATTTTCGGCCTGATCATCGGCAGTTTCCTGAATGTGGTGATCCACCGCCTGCCGCTGGGCGAGAACGTGGTTTTCCCTCCTTCCCACTGCCCGCGCTGCCGCGCCGCCATTCCCTTTTACGACAATATACCGCTGTTGAGCTACCTGATATTGCTGGGCAAGTGCCGTTCCTGCCGCGCCCGCATATCGCCGCAGTACCCGCTGGTCGAGGGGTTTTGCGCGTTCAGCTTCTGGCTGGTCGTGCAAAGGCTACGGGCTGACGCTGCAGGCGGCGGCCAGCGCCGTGTTCATCTGCCTGCTGATCGCGCTGGCCGCCATCGACATCCGCCACATGATCCTCCCCGATGAACTCACGCTCGGCGGCGCGGTCTTTTTTTTCATCTATTCATTTTTCAATCCCGCCGTCGGCCAGCTGGACGCCTTGCTCAGCGGACTGGGCGGCGCGTTGTTCTTTGCCGGGCTGTACTTTTTTTACCTGAAGATCAGGAAGATCGAGGGCCTGGGCTTCGGCGACGTTAAAATGGCGCTGTTCATGGGCTTTTTCCTCGGACTGCGCGGGCTGGCGGTGGCGATATTCCTGGCTTCGCTTTCCGGGCTGCTGGTCGGGATTTTCTTCATCGTCTTCAAAAAAAAGAACCTCAAGCTCGCCCTGCCCTTCGGCCCCTTCCTGGGCCTGGGCAGTTTCATCTCCCTGTTCTGGGGCCGACGCCATCCTGGACTGGATCGGCTCCCTCTGGCGGCTGCCATGAAAAAAAGCTTCCTGGTCCTGGCCATCGTCATCCAGGTCCTGGCCCTGTTCATCCTCGAGAACATGCACGCCCTTTTTACCGGCCTGGAAAAGCAAGAGACCGCCGCCATCATTGCCCAAAGCGACCTGCAGGCCGAATTGCATGTTCAAAAAACCCCGGGCAAGCCTGCGCGACCGGAGCGGGGGAATTATTTCGACCAGATACTGCCCCTGGCCGCCCCCGAGAACTCGCGCCAGGTGGTCCCGGCGGGCAGGAACCGGCTGCTGCTGATCAAGAAACCACTGGGACCGCGTTCCGGGCTGCTTTTTAAAAAAACCATCCGCTCGCCCCAGCTCGATTCTTTCCACTCGCTGAAAAAAATGCTCTCGACCCTGATCGTTTTTCTGGGAATCTTCATCGCCGCCTGCGGCTTCTACCTGGCCGTGCAGCTGCAGAAAAAAAGGCGCGGAAAAAAGCGCCGGCGCCGGCGGCCCTTTCCAGGATTACCTGGTCGAGATGAAAAATACCCAGCTGGAGCTGCAGGAGCTCGTCAGCGAACAGAGCCGCTCCACTTTCAAGAAAGAGGAGCTGAACCGGAGCATCATCAATACCGTCCACCTGGGCGTGATCTTCATTTCCGCCGAGGGCAAGATCGAAATATTCAACCCCGCGGCCCAGGCCCTGTTCCAACGCAGCCTGGCCAGCGCCAAAAACAATTCGCTGGCGGCGGTGCTGCAGGAGCATCCCGCGCTCATCGCCTTCATCCGCGAAAGCGAAAAGAAAAGCTCCAGCGAGATCGAAAGCGCGGCGCGGATATTCTACGTGGACGTGGTGCCCGTCTCGGACAGCGGCCGCCTGGTCCTGGTCCGCGATGTCAGCGACGAAAGAAAGAAGGAAAAGATCGAGCGCCAGAACGCCAACCTGATGATGCTCGGCGAAATGGCCGCCGCCCTGGCCCACGAGATCCGCAATTCGCTGGGGGTCATCCTCGGCTACAGCAAAGCCATGAGCGCGGAACCGGAAAAGACGCGCAAGATCGTGCGCGAGATCAATTTCTTAAGCGAAATGATGGAGAGTTTCCTGCAGTTCGCCCGGCCGGTGCAAAAGATCAGCCGCCGCAGGACCGATATCGGCAAGGTGATCGCCGCGGCCGCCGCCGCCCAGGAAATGGCCGTGGATATGCCGGAAAACGCGCTGCAGCTGAAAAGCGACCCCTTGCTGCTCAACGTCATTTTTTCCAACCTGCTCCTCAATGCCAGGCAGGCCGGCGCCACGCGCCTGAAAGTCCGATTCGGCGACGGGACGACGCCGGAGCTGACGCTGGCCGATGACGGCCCGGGCATCGCCGCCGCGATCCGCGAACGGATCTGGCTGCCGTTCTTCAGCACCCGCGAAAAGGGCACGGGCATGGGCTTGGCCACGGTCAAGAAGCTGGTCAATGCCCTGAACGGGGATATCCAATTGGTCAATGATGGCCGGCCGGGAGCGAAGTTCAGGATCGTGTTTTACACGTGACGCGTGACGAGGGAAGAATGAATTTCCAAATCACAAATCCCAAATTCCAAATAAATTCCAAGTTCCAAGTAACAATGTCCAAAACGAAAGCATTAAAGATTTTCTTCTGAAGGGAACGCAAATTTGCGTTCCCTACCCGGGCAGAGTTCTTGAAAATAGGTTTCCCTCTCTTTGTTTTGGTCATTGGTGCTTGGATTTTGGAATTTTATCTTTTTCTTTTACTTCGAACATCGAACTTCGAACCTCGAACGTCATTTCATTCCATGGGCAACGAACTTCTAGCCTCGAGCTCCTAAGATCGCTTCGGCTATCACCAGGTCCTGTGGATACGTGATCTTGATATTGCTCGGGTCTCCGGCCACGGTGACCACCGGGGCCAGGGCGAAACGCAGAACCAGCGAACAGTCGTCGCCGGCGGCGGCGAAGCCCTGGGCGCGCGCCAGGTCATGGGCCTGGCGGATGATCTCCAGTTTGAACCCCTGCGGCGTTTGCACGCGACGAAGCTTGGAGCGGTCGAGAACCGCCAGGGCCGATCCTTCATCGTCGACGCGGATGGTCGTATCGTTGACCGCAAGCACGGGCATGACGGCCCGCGAGCCGGACAGGGCTTCCAGGACACGGGTGATGACCTCAGGCGGGACCAGCGCCCTGGCGGCATCATGAATCAGCACGTTCTCCACGTCATCCGGGACGGCGGCGATCCCGATCGCGGAAGACTCCTGGCGGGTCCTGCCGCCGGCCAGGACCTTGATGACCTTGGGGAAAGGCCCGTCGGCGACCACTTTCTCAGCCATGGCCAGGCGGTCGGCCGGGGATACCAGGAGGATGCCGTCGATGCCCGGATGGTCGCGGAAGCGCCCCAGGCATATTTCAAGCAAAGAGCGGCCGGCGATGCGGAGAAACTGCTTGGGCACGGGGCTCGGCAGCCTTGCGCCCGAACCCGCAGCCAGGATCACGGCTATAGTGCGCATGGATACATTATATGCGAACTTTAAAGAAAAGCGAACTATTTTGATAAGTAATGAGTGATGAGTGATAAGTGATGAGAAGCAGCAATGAGTTGAAAATAATGCAACATATCTTTTCTTTCTCATTACTCATCACTGGAGATCGTTGAATTCGTTCACTTATCACTTGTTCGGGAGTCTTTTTTTTCTCATCACTCATCACTGGAGATCGTTGAGTTCGTTCACTTATCACTAAAGATTGATAAGTTCGTTAACGCATCACGATAGATCGTTGACGGTATGCAGAATATCTGTATTTTTCCCCGCCGATACGGTATAATACGCGCTGAAAACCCCAATGAAGAAGTACAGATTTCTCTTTACCGGCGGCGGCACCGGCGGCCACGTTTACCCGAACATTGCCATCTATGAAGCCCTGAAAGAGAAGTATCCCGACGCGGAATTCCTTTACGTGGGGACAAAAAAAGGCAGCGAGGCCGCCATTGTGCCCGCCCTCTCCCAGCCCATGGAATTTGTCCACATTCCGTCCAGGGGGCTGCCGCAAAACTTCAGGAGCCCGAAAACCGTTTTGGCGCTGGCCGCCATTCTCCTGGGCGCGGTCAAAAGCTTTTTTATCCTGCGCCGTTTCAAGCCCGATATCATCATCGGCAGCGGCGGCTACGCGGCCGCACCGGTGCTGCTGGCGGCCGCCCTGCTCAAGATAAAAGTTTTCATCCACGAGCAGAACGCCGTCCCCGGCCGGCTCAACCTCTTCATCGCCCGCTTCGCCACCAAGATCGGCATCGCCTTTCCTTCGACCGCTTCCTTTTTCGCCGCAGCCAAGGTGGTTGCCGCGGGCTACCCGCTGCGCCGTTCCATCCGCCGCGACGACGCCGAAACCAGCCCCCTCGGGGACGTTCATGCTCGCGAAAAATTCAATATCCCGCCCAACAGCCGCGTCCTGTTCATCTGCAGCGGCAGCATGGGCGCGCGCACCATCAATCGCGCGGCCGCGGCGATCGTTCCGCGCCTGCTGGCCCTGCCCAACCTTTTCGTCATCCTGTCGACCGGCAAAGCCTACGGCAAGGGCTACAAGGCCTACGACGATACGGTGAAGATCCTTGAGCAAAAGGGATACCCGCCCGAGGTGGAAGGACGGCTGCTGATCCGGGAGTATTTTGAAAACATCGCCGAGATCTATGCCCTGTCCGACCTGGTGGTTTCCCGGGCCGGAGCCGGCGCCATCCAGGAGATCACGGCCATGGGCCTGCCGGCCGTCCTGGTCCCCAAGATCGACCTGCCGGCCGATCACCAGATCCTGAACGCCCGCGAGATCGAAAAGATCGGCGGCGCCCGGGTCCTGTACGAGGAAGTCGGCGGCCGCAAGAAAAAAGGGGAGATTTTTCTCGCGGCCGACGCCTTTTACCAGACCCTCGAGGAGATCCTCGCCGCCCCGGAGCAGCTGGCGGCGATGCGCAAGAACCTGCTGGCCGTGGACAGGGCGGACAGTACGGCGATCATCATCGGGGCCATTGAAAGCATCATCGAAAAGCAGGGCGCGCTTAAGGAAAAGGAGATCCGGGTTCACTACCTGCAGGCGCTGGCGGAGGAGAAAAACCTTGAATTGCAGTTCGGCCGCACCTCGGTGGGCAACACGTTCCTCTGCGACGTCAAGCTGGAGAATCGCCGACCCGGGAGTGCGTTTCGAGATCCGTCTCCCGGACGACGATGCCCAACCGGCCCTGATCCGGCGGCGGAAAGGAAATGTCCGGCTGAATGACGTGGAGGTCGCCGGCTGGGTGCCGCTGCAGGCGGATGACCGCGTCAGCGTCGCCGGCCACGCCTATATCTTTAAAAGTTACCTGGAAAAGACCAGGGAAAACGGGAAAAGCGAAACCGCGGGTCCGTCCGGGGAAAATCCCTTCTCCGTCGCGGCGTCGCGCCTGCTCGGTTTCGGCCGCGAGATCACCGCCGCGGCCCTGTTCGGCGCCGGCAGGGCCATGGATGCCTTTTCCGTCAGCCTGACCGTCGTCGGTTTCCTGGCCCGGACATTGGGCACCGGCGGCATGCAAAAAGCGTTCATGCCCGTCTTTGCCGGCCTGTTCCGGCGCGGCCCGCGTAAAAAAGCCTGGGAAGCCGCCTCCCCGCCCCTTACCGCCACATTGCTGCTTTCCCTGCTGCTCACCGCGGCCGGCATTTTCCTGGCTCCGGCCATCGTCGGCCTGCTGTTCCCCGGCCTGGCGGCCAAGGGCCCGAACAACGAAGCAGCGGGCATGATGCGCATCCTGTTCCCCGGCTTGTTCCTGGGCACGCTGGCCGCCATCCTGGCCGGGTTCCTGCGCCTGTTCCACAGGTCGGCCAGCGTGGAACTCGCGTCCCTGCTTTATGGGGCCGGCGCCATTCTCGGCATTTTTCTTTTCCAGGCCGGCAGCGGGTCCTATGCCCTGGCCCTTGGCGTCCTGCTCGGTTTCCTGCTGCAGATCCTGTTGCTCGCGCCCGTGCTTGTGAAAACCGTGAGCCGGCCGGCACTGGAGTTCACCTACGCCCCATCCCTGAAAATCGACAACGCCGCCGGCCGCAAATACGCCACCCGCCTGGCCCCGGTCGGCCTGGGCGAGGCCCTGGCCCACGGCCCGGCGCTGGTCGAAAAGTTCGTGGCCGCCTCGCTGCGCGTCGGCTCGCTTTCCTACCTTTATTTCGCCACGGAAATCTTTCGCCTGCCATTCACCTTTCTCTCCCGGGCCATCCAGCGCTCGCTGTTAAAGGACTTTTCCGAGTCCGCCGCCCTGCTGGACCGGGAAAAGACAAAAAAAATCTTCCTCGACGGGCTGCGCATCAACCTGTTCCTGCTGGCCCCGGCCTCCATCCTGATGGTCACCCTGGCCAATCCCATCGTCTCGCTGCTGCTGGAAAGGTTCAATTTCAGCGCCCAGGCGGTCACCAGCACGGCGCTGGCCCTGCAATTCTATGCCATCGGCCTGATCGGCTGGGGCATTCACGGCCTGACCACGCGCATCCTGCAGGCGCGCCTGGAAGAACGCACCTCGCTGTTCCTTGACTTTTTCCTGCTGGCCGTGCAGGTGCCGCTGGTCATCTGGCTGGCGCGCACGCCTTTGCAGTTTGCCGGCATCGCCCTGGCCACCTCCATTTCCTATCTCATATTCGCCCTGGTGCGCATCGTTGTCGTCAGGCACAAGCTGCGCCGCGACGGCATCGCGGTCGCCTATCGGGGAGATCATCGGCGCCGCCGGCAAGACCTTCAGCGCCTGTTTGCTGATGGTCCTGGCCATCATCGAGGCCAAGTTCGTCTTCAACCGCATCCAGTTCAATTCGCAAGCCGTCGAAAATATCATCTTCTGCGTCTCCCTGTCCTTCATGGGCACGGCCGTTTACTTTCTTTCCTCGCTGATCTTCAAAAACACCGGCATCCTGATATTCAAGAAAAAAGGAAGCGAAAGCCGGCCGGCGGTCCCCCTTTCCCTGCTGTCGCCTTTCCGCTTCCTGGACGCCGTGTCCGCCGACCCCGAGTTCTACAAGACGGAATACCGCTACAAGATCAGTCTCTATCTCTCCAACCGCAACTGGGAGATCAAGAACGTCGGCATCAAGCTGATCGGGCTGTTCAAGGACAAGGGAAAAAGCCCGTACCTGGTCGAGATGCTGTCCGCGCGGCCAGGGCAACGGCTTCATGCGCCGCAACGCCCTGCTGGCCCTCAAGGCCGTCAACCCCTGGAACGAGGAGATCAAGGCGCTGCTGCTGCGACTGCTCAAGGACGGCTATTTCGAAGTGCGCGCCGCGGCCCTGGACTACCTGGCCCAGAACATCAGCGAGAGCGAGTACGGCGAAATGCGCAAGACCATCCTGCGCCGGCTGGACCGCGGCAGCCTCGAGGAAAAGATCGCCTGCCTGCGGCTCATGGCCCGCAAGGGGCGAACGCGGCGATCTGCCGCGCCTGCAGCGCCTGTACCTGGACAGCAATTCCCTGATCCGCGAGGAAGTGCTGGAGCTGCTGTATTCCTTCTACCGCCGCAACCTGCTCACGCCGGACGAGATCAAGAGGCCAGGTCCAGCAGGTGCTGGTCACCTCCAACCACCTGACCCCGGAATTCAGGATCAAGTCCATCATCAATCGCATTTACCGGGAGATCGACCACCCATGATCATCTGGATCAGCGATTTTTTCGCCAACCTGCCGGGCCAGAGGCTGATGACCTACATCACCTTCCGCGCCCTGATGGCCGTGCTCACTTCGTTCGCCATCGGCATCCTGCTGGGGCGGCGGGTGATCCGCGCCATCTACCAGCTGAATTTCCGCGACCGGGCCAGGGATTTCGGCGACATGTCGCCGCGCAACAAGGACGGCACCCCGACCATGGGCGGGCTGATCATCTTCTTTTCCCTGCTGATCTCGGTCCTGCTGTGGGGCAGCTGGAAAAAGCCGAACAATTTTTTCCTGGGCACGATCATCTTCACCGCCTTCTGGTTCACGGCCCTGGGCTTTTTCGACGATTACCTGAAAAATATCCGCGGCGCCAGCGACCTGGGCATGAACCGCGGCCTGAAACTGTTCCTGCAGTCCCTGTTCGGCCTGATCCTGGGCCTGCTGCTGCTCTCTGCGGAGGCTTCGCCGTTCGCGCCGGACATCGCCGGCAAGCTGTTCGTCCCCTTCCTCAAGTACCCCGTCCTCGACCTGGGCATCTTTTATTACCCGTTCATCATCCTGGTCATCATCGCCATCGCCAACTCCATCAACTTCGCCGACGGGCTGGACGGCCTGGCCACGGTCCCGGCCGGCCTGCTGCTGGCGGTCTACGCCGTTTTCGCCTATATCATCGGCAACTCGCGGGCGGCCAAATACCTCTGGTTCCCCTTCATCAACGGCGCCGGCGAACTGGTGGTGGTGCTGGCGGCGCTGATCGGCGCCCTGGCCGCCTTCCTGTGGTTCAACGCCTACCCGGCCGAGATCTTCATGGGCGACACCGGCTCGCTGCTGATCGGCGGCATCACCGCCACCTCGGCCGTGCTGCTCAAGCACGAGCTGCTGTTCCTGATCGCCGGCGGCGTCTTCGTCATCGAGTTCCTTTCGGTTTTCATCCAGGACTACATCGGCATCAAGCTGCTCAAGCGCCGCATCTTCTACCGCGCCCCCATCCACCACTACCTACCAGTTCCTGGGCATCGCCGAGCCCAAGATCGTCGTCCGCTTCTGGATCCTGGCGGTGATCTTCACCCTGGTCAGCCTGATCAGCATCAAGCTGCGCTAAAAAAAACACGGAGTTCCCTTGACAAGAAAAAAACCTGTCAGCACAACGCAAGGCCAGAGCCCCCGCGACTGGCATGCCCTGAGCGTGGAGGATGCCGCGCGCCAACTGGCCACCCCCGTGGAAACGGGGCTGGACGAAGCCGAAGTCGCGCGGCGCCTTGAGCTCTACGGCCCCAACGAGATCGCCTCGGCCTCCCGCCCCGGCTTCCTGCAGCTGTTGCTCGCCCAGTTCAACAACTTCATCATCCTGCTGCTGATCGGCGCCGCGGCCATATCCGGGCTGCTGGGCGAATGGATCGACGCCTCGGCCATCCTGGCCATCGTCATCCTGAACGCCACCCTGGGGGTCATCCAGGAACGGCGCGCCGAGGAAGCCCTGGCCGCATTGAAGAAGCTGGCCGCCCCGGAGGCGCAGGTGCTGCGCGGCGGGTCGCGCCGGACCGTCCCGGGCCCGGAACTGGTTCCCGGCGACATCGTTTTCATCGAGGCCGGCAACTTCGTCCCCGCCGACCTGCGCCTGGTGGAAGCGGTGAACCTGCGCCTGGAGGAGGCCGCCCTGACCGGCGAATCGGTGCCGGTGCAGAAGGACGCCGACGTCCGCCTGGAAGCCGACGTGCCGCTGGGCGACCGCAAGAACACGACCTTCATGGGCACCCTGGTCAATTCGGGCCGCGGCCGGGGCCTGGTGGTCTCCACCGGCATGCACACGCAGATCGGCCTGATCGCCGCCATGCTGCAGAGCGTGGAAAAGGAGACCACGCCGCTGCAGAAGCGCCTGGACGGGCTGGGCAAGGTCCTGGGCATGGCCGCCATGGCCGTCTGCGCGCTGGTGTTCGCTTCTCGGCATCCTGCGCGGCCACGCGCCCCTGGAGATGTTCATGCTCGCCGTGGGGCTGGCCATCGCCGCCGTGCCCGAAGGCCTGCCGGCGGTGGTGACCATCAGCCTGGCGCTGGGCATGCGCGAAATGGTCAAGCGCCACGCCCTGATCCGCCGCCTGTCGTCGGTGGAGACCCTCGGCTCGACCACCGTCATCTGCTCGGACAAGACCGGCACGCTGACCCAGAACAAGATGACCGTCACCCGCTTGTGGGCCGACGGCCAGATCCCTCGCCGTCACCGGCGCGGGCAATTCCCTGGACGGCAAGTTCCTGGACGGCGAACGGCCGGCCAGCGGCGCGGATTATCCCGCCATGCTCACCGCCCTGTGGATCGGCGCCCTGAACAACGATGCCCACCTGGAGCTCTCGGGCGAAAGCGAGGGCCCGGGACGGACCTACCGCCTGGTGGGCGACCCGACCGAGGGGGCGCTGCTGGTGGCCGCGGCCAAGGCCGGCGTCCTGCCCCGGCCGCTCAACCAGTCCTATCCCCGCGTGGCCGAGATCCCCTTCGACGCGACGCGCAAGAACATGATCACCGTGCATCATATTTTCGAACCCCGCGAAGCGGACAGCTCTCCCTTCGACGAGAGCCACAAGGACAGCGGCTACGTGATCGCCGTCAAGGGCGCGCCCGACATGGTCCTGAACCTGTGCACGCGCTACCAGCGCCGCGACGACAGCCCCGCCCCGCTGGACGAGGCGCAGCGACGCAGCATCCTCGAGGCCAACGAGGCCATGACCCGCGACGCCCTGCGCGTCCTCGGCCTGGCCTATCCGCGTGGAGCGCGAGCTTCCCGATGTCAGCGACATCCGGCAGATCGAAAAAGACCTGGTCTTCGTCGGCCTGGCCGGCATGATCGACCCGCCGCGGCCGGAAGTGGCCCCCGCCCTGGCCGAAGCCACCCAGGCCGGCATCCGCACCATCATGATCACCGGCGATTTTCCCAACACCGCCCGGGCCATCGCCGACTCCATCGGCCTGCTGCGCCCGGGCCACCAGGTGCTGACCGGGAAGCAGGTCGACGCCCTGGAGCGACGACGAGCTGAAGCGGGACGTGGAGCGCACCGACGTCTTCGCCCGCGTCTCGCCCGAGAACAAGCTGCGCATCGTCAACGCCCTGCGCGCCAACCGCGAGGTGGTGGCCATGACCGGCGACGGCGTCAACGACGCCCCCTCGATCAAGGCCGCCGACATCGGCGTGGCCATGGGCATCACCGGCACCGACGTGGCCAAGGAGAGCGCCGACATGGTGCTGACCGACGACAACTACGCCAGCATCGTCTCGGCCGTGGAGCAGGGGCGCATCATCTACGACAACATCCGCAAGTTCGTCTTCTTCCTGCTCTCGTCGAACGTGGCCGAGATCATGATCATCTTCCTGGCCATGCTGGCCGGCCTGCCCACGCCGCTGACCGTCATCCAGCTGCTGTGGCTGAACCTGCTGACCGACGGCGCGCCGGCGCTGGCCCTGGCCATGGAAAAGGGCGATCCCGACATCATGAGCCGCCAGCCGCGCCCGCCGCGCGAGCCGGTGATCAACGCCAACATGCGGCTGGGCATCGTGATCCAGACCTTCGCCCAGACCGGCGCCGTGCTGACGGCCTTCGCCCTGGGCCTGCTCTGGCACCTGCGCGGCGGCGCCCAGCTGCCGGCCGGGGCCAACCCGCTGGCCTTCCTGCTGCAGTACGACTGGCGCGGCCTGGACGTGCAGAGCGCCGAGACCATGGCCTTCATGACCCTCTCCCTGTGCGAGCTGTTCCGCGCCTACACCGTGCGCTCGGAGCGCCTGTCGATCTTCCGCCTCGGGGTTTTCTCCAACCGCTACATGCAGTACGCGGTCGGGCTTTCCATCGCCCTGCTGCTGCTGGTCGTCAGCGTGCCCTTCCTGCAGCCGGTATTCAACACCCATTTGCCCAGCGCCCGCGAATGGCTCGTCGTGCTCGGGCTGGCGCTCGTGCCCGCCGCGATCGAGGAGCTGACCAAGCTGTATTTGCGGCGCAGAGATCGAAGCAGCGAATCTAAGTGATTAGTGATACGAATCAACGATATACAGTGATGAGTAATGAGAAAGTCAGACAATGTAGTCTAAATTCCTGACGAGCTAAAGAGCTTCGTTGCATATTTGCTCATTGCTCATCTCATCACTCATCACTCATTACTCATCACTTATCGCAAGCTCGCACCCTTGTCAATCCAACTGAATCTGGGTTACAATTTAACCTCATGAAAAACCCATTCAAGCGCAAGCCCAAAGTGAAAACGGAACGCACCGTCTCGGTCGGCCGCGAGTATTTCGAGCTGATCGTCGAGACCCTGATATACGTCTTTTTCGTCAACACCTTCCTGCTGCAGTCGTTCGTCATCCCCACCGCCTCCATGGAGAAAACGCTGCTCATCGGCGACCACCTGCTGGTCAGCAAGGTGGCCTATTCCAAATCGCTCGGCCCGGTCGGCAGGCTGCTGCTGCCCCAGGTCAAGATCCAGCGCGGCATGATCGTCACCTTCAAGGCGCCGCCCGACATGGAGAAGGAATACGTCAAGCGCGTGATCGGCATGCCCGGCGACCGCCTGCGCATCAACAGACAAGAGGGTGTTCATCAACGGCCAGCCCCTGGCCGAGGCCTACACGGTCTTCAAGACCGAGGACTACGGCGCCGAGTTCCCGCCGCTGCACTATTACGAATGGTACTTCCAGTTCCCCTTCAACCTGCGCCAGACGCAGACCAACGCCGACGGCAGCGTGGACTATATCGTGCCCGCAGGGCCATTATTTCTGCATGGGCGACAACCGCGACAATTCCTTCGACTCGCGCTTCTGGGGCCCGGTGCCGGCCGACTATATCGTGGGCAAGCCCTGGCGCATCTACTGGTCCTACCAGTCCAATTCCGACGAATACCTGACCCCGGGCTTCATCTACAAGATCAAGGACCTGGCCCTGACCGTGGTGCAGGTTCTTCACCAGGACCAGGTGGGACAGGACGATCAAAGCCATTAAGTAGAAGAAGTGATCAGTGATTAGTGATTAGTGATGAGAAAGAATAAATCATTTTTGAGTATTTCGGATTGTTGCGGCTTCTCATAACTCATCACTCATCACACATCACTTATTTGAGATGGGCGCCACGAATTCATATAATGAGATCTCAGCCGTCAAGCCGGCGCACGATTTCAAATTCCGCGGCAAATGGCTGGTCCGCTATGAGCCCGGAGAATTCACTTATCCCGAGATCCTGACCCTGCTGCCCCCCCTGCAGACGCGGCTCGAGCCGCAGGGGCTGAATTGCGAATTCCTGAACATCTCTTTCAGCCGCACGGTCCCGCGCAGCCGTTTTTTCCAGGTCGGCGACCATCTCTTCGTCAAACACAACGGCAGCGACATGCAGCTCAGCGAGACCGATCCCGGGGCCTTTGCCGTGCAAACGCGCCTGGAGCCTCTCGCCCGGCCCATCCAGCGCGGTCGACCTGCTGTTCCCGCGCCGGCAGAGCGATCCGCGCTGGAAGACCATGGGCCTGCCCGCAGCCCAGCTTTTCCTGGCCGCGGCCCTGCAGGCCAACGGCTTTTCGGCCTGTCCCCTGCCCCTGGACCTGCCGGCCGCCGACCGCCCGGCGCCGCTGCCGCCGACATGATCGGCTTCACCCTGTTCGAGGACCTGCTGCCGGCCATGCGCGATTACCTGGCCGGGCTGCGCCGGCAATACCAAGGCGTCATCGCCGCCGGCGGCCCCCTGCTCACCCTGGCGCCGCTGGCCGCACTGTACCACCTGCCGCAGATCGAGCTGGCGGTGCGCGGCGAGGCCGAGCTGGTCCTGCCCGGCGTGCTCAAGGCCTTGAACCAGGGCGACCTGGAAGCGCTGTTCTCCCACCCGGGCGTCTTCTGGCAGCAGCCCGGCCTGGTCGTGCTGTCCGCTTTCGACCGCGTCAACCGCCCGGAAACGTTCAGGCGCCTGGCCGTCGACCTTTCCTTTTTGCAGCCCGGGCACATGGCGCACGGGCTGGAGATGAATTTTTCGCGCGGCTGCAAGCGCGGCTGCGTCTTCTGCTGCCGGGTGCAGGGGGCGAAATTCAGGAAGCTGCCCCTGGAAAAAGCCGAGGAGATCCTGGCGCAGTATGAAAGGAAGCTCGAGGAATTCGCCCTGGCGGGCGGCGAGAGCCGCGCCATGAACATCAATGACGACGACATCCTGCAGGACCCGGCCTACGCGGCCGCGGTTTTCGCTTTGCTCAAAAAACACGGCTGGCGCATCCACGGCGTCCAGACCTCGCCGGCTTCGCTGCTGCCAGGCGGCGAAGCGGCCAACCCCGGCGTCCTGGACCTGGTCGCCGACAAGGACCTTTACGTGGACGGCCGGCCGCTGCTCTGGCTGGGCACCGACGTTTTTCTGCCAGCAGCGGGCCAGGCGCCTGGGCAAGCGCCTGCCGGCGGAGGAGGGCTTTCGCCTTTTGCTGGCAGAATTCGAAAAGCGCGGCCTGCGCCATTTTCACTACTGGATCAGCAGCGACGGCGACTCGACCTGGCAGGAATTCGTCGACGAGCTGGCCCTGATCATCGCCTATCACCGCGATTTCCCCGGTTTCGCCCTGCTGGCCCACGCGCCGTTCACCGTCCCCTACCCGGCCAGCGCCCTGGGCCGCAAGCTGGCCAGGGGCGCCGCACCCGCCCCGGCCATGAAGATCCGCGAGGAATTCCCCGCTCCCGACCCGCGCTTCGCCTATGTCCTTGCCGAGCGCCTGGAGACGGCATTCCCCAACCTGAACCGGCTGCTGAACAACGAAAAAGCCGGGGGCAGCCACGGTTTTTTCGACTTCTTGAAGGAAAGGGATTTCAAGGCTGCCGCGCAGCTGGCGTATCACTTTCTTGAAACAGGAAGAGCTTCAGGGGCTTGCGAACGATCCGAGACCTGGCAGATGCCCGTGAGAGATTGGAGAAGATTATAGCAGAGCTACTTGTAACTCAGTGACAAGTACGGAGTACGAGGAACTCAATTGTCGAAATCTGAACTCACCCCCAGCCCCTCCTTGGAATAGAGTGGGAATCGATTTACTGTTCTCTAGCCCCTTCTCTTCGCAAGAGACGGGGATTGGGGATGAGCTTGATTGCATTTCGTATCTTCTTTAATCTCTTTACCACTACCTTACACCGTTACTTTCAACTCAACTGACCTGCGTCGCTTTAAACCCCTTGCCCAACACCGCATACGTGTCGTTGATGATGACGAACGCCCCGGGGTCTATGGACTTGATGAACTGGCGCAGGTCGGCCAGCTGCTTGCGGTGGATGACGGTCATGATGGTCTCGCCCTCGCGGTTCAGGTAGAGGGTGCGCGATTTCAGCGCCGTGCCTCCCCTGTCCAGGGTGTTGAGGATGAAGTCCTGGATCTCTTCGGTCTTGGTCGAGGTGATGATCACCAGCTTGGTGTAGTTCCAGCCCTCGAGGATCATGTCGATGACCTTGGAGGAGATGAACAGGACGATGTAGCCGTAGAGCGGCGCCTCGAGCTTGCTTGAAGGCCAGGCCCGAAGCCGAGATGACGAAGAAGTCGATGAGCATGATGCCGATGCCCACCGACATGCCGGTCCAGCGGTTGAGGATCTGGCCGAGGATATCGGAGCCGCCGGTCGAGGCGCGGCCGCGGAAGACCAGGCCCAGCCCGACGCCGAGCATGACGCCGCCGTAGATGGCGGCCAGGATGGCGTTGTCGGTGGCCGACTTCAGGCCGATGACCTCGTTGAAGAAATCGATGAGCAGCGAGGAGATGACCATGCCCAGCAGGCTGCGCAGGCCGTACTTGCGCCCCATGATCTTGATGCCGACGATGAAGACCGGGATGTTCAGGACCATGATCAGGGTGCCCAGCGGCAGGCGGGTGAAGTAGTTGACGATCATGGCGATGCCCGAGACCCCGCCCGGGACGAAGTGGTGCGGGATCAGGAACAGGGAGTAGCCGATGGCCATGATCATCGAGCCCAAGATCACCAGGGATAGGTTGGCCAGATTGCGTTTCAGGTCTTTTTTTTGATTTTCATATATACCTCAAATGTAGCTCAGTGATTCATGATCGAATTCAAGTAATTAAGCGTTATCGAAACTCAATGAATAGAGTAGCAAACTGCATTTGCAACAGAAGTCTGATATTTCGTTCATTGCTTTCATTAACTTGCTATCACTGAATCTTTAATTCACTATTCACAATCATTACAAAATAGTAACTTGGACTCTGACTTTGCGCTCGACCTGCGGTGAACGGCGGGCCGATCGCGATCTTTGCCGGCAAGGCGTCGACATAGCTTTCGAAGGCGATCTTGCCGTCCACGAACACCTGCAGCAGCTGCTTGGGCTTGAGCTGGGCGCAGCAGGGCCGGATCCAGGGCGATCTCGATCCAGGGCTGGTTGAAGAGGAAGACGTCGTAGCGCGACATTGGCCTTGGCGACGGTGAAAAAGCGGCTGTTCTGCACGGTCTCCAGCTTGGCGTCCAGGACCTTGTCCGGAGCGCCTTCGCGCCCAGGATATTGCGGATGCGCAGGACGCGGAACAGGATATCGGGATTGTCGGGCTGGTTCTCGTACAGTTCCCTGGCCACGCCTTCGGCCGCGGTCAGCAGCTTGCTGCTGTAATAAGAGTCGACCAGCAAAAGCAGGATATTCGTATAGTCGGCCAATTGCTCTTTCTTGACGAAGGAGATGGTCTTGCGCAGCGCCTCGATCTCGGTGATGATGTCGCCGTAGCTGCCTTTTTTGTAGGTGATCAGGGTTTTCAAGTAAAGCGACGGAAAATCGTTGTCCTTGAAATAGTTTTTTTCCTCGAGCAGCTTCTGCAGCTCGTCGAGATCGTTCAGTCCGGAATGGTCGGCGATATAGACCTGGATGTATTCCCTGACCTGCGGCTGCCGTCCGGGGATCGGCCTGGGCCTTGGCGTCGGTCAGCAGGCCGGAGATGACCTGCAGCAGCAGGGCGCGCTGCAGCTTGGCCAGTTTTTCCGGGACTGAAGCCGCTGCCGGGCTGGAGGCGGTAATAGCCTTTCAGCCGGCGCAACTGGTTCAAGCAGCGACCGGGCATCTTCCAGGCCGATCGTCACCCTGCAGGCTCAATTCGTTGTAGCGCCGTTCCAGGGCGTCCAGGGTGTGGACCTCGTACAGGGCCAGGAGCTGACGGCGCTGCTCCATGGGAATGGCGGCGGCGACCAGCTGGTCGGCGGCCGGACCGAAGAATTCGGGCTTGCGCTTGAGCAGCTCCATGAGCAGCGGCGTGTCCTGGACATAAAGCGACCACAGCTTCCACCAGCGGGCTGAATTCCGGCCAGGAGAGCGTCGGCATGACCGCGGCCAGCAGGTCGGAGGCAAAGGTCTTGTCCTCGTCTTCCAGCAGCGGCCAGAGCGAGAAAAAGACCCTGGCGCAATCCAGGGCGATCTGCTTGTTGCTGCCGCGGATGCGGGCGGCGCGCTTGAGCTCGCGCACGCCCAGGTCGAAATAATCGTTGTTCACGGCGCTGAAGCGCAGGTAGGCCTTGGCCAGGTAATAGCGGGCCTGGTAATCGAGGGGATTGCGGCGCAGGGCCTGGCGCAGCAGCGACATGCTCGTTTTGACCGCCGCCTCGCCGGCAGCGCCGCTCCCGGCTTCGAGCCAGGCGAAAGCGGATTCGGTATAGAGCCGGCTGGAGAGGGAAAACGCTTTCAGGTCCAGGGCCGGCTCTGCGGAATTTTTTCCCTGGCTCGGGCTTGGGGCCGGCCAGAAAAGACATCTCGGCCGCGAACTGGCTCAGGAAAAAAACAGCCAGGACCAGGGCGGCTGCAAATGAAGAGTTTATTTGTTTTCATCGGCGAACTCATGCCTGTGGGTGACGAGCTTCAAGCCCAGGGCCAGCAGGGTAAGGAACAAAAAGGCGTTGGCCGGGATGCGCAGGGAAAAATCGAAAAACGAATGGAAAAAAGCGGCGAACAGCGCGGTCAGCACGCCCAGCACCACCGGCTTGATCTCGGGGTGGCGGCGCGGCGATCCACATGCGCAGCAGGGAAAAGGCCAGGACGGCCAGCAAGGCGAAAAAAACGATGAAAGCCAGGATCCCCATGTCGGACAGCGATTCCGACATATTCGTTGTGGGCGTGGTCGACCCAGCCCGTCTCCTTGCCGTAGAGGAAATAGGCGTATTTGAAGGTGCCCAGGCCGGTGCCGAACACGGGGAAATCGCCGGCCATGGCCAAGGTGTTGGCTCCAGTAGTCGATGCGTGCCGATCTCTCGATGTAATTTCCGGTCAGAAACTTGTCCAGGGTGCTCTGCACGCCGATGAAAACGGCCAGCAGCGTGGCCAGGATGAAGAGCAGGCGCAAATGGCGGCGGGCGCTGAAATTCACGCGCAGGTAGACCGACATCTGGGCGAAAAACAGGACGGAGAGGACGAGCACGGCGATGCCCGAGCGGCAGCCGGTCAGGTAGATGCCGGCGGCCAGGACGACCGGGGCCAGGAACAGCAGGATGACCCGCCGGTCCTCGGCGATATGCAGGATCTTTTCCCTGAGCGACTGGCCGGGATCGAAGATGTGCAGACGGGCGAAGAGCAGGCCCAGGGCGATGGGAAAGAGGAGTTCCAGGTAAAAAGCGAAATGGTCGGGATTGTAGATGGTGCCGCGCAGAAATCGAGGCACATGCTCGTCGGGCATGAAAAAGAGGAAGAATTTGCTGTTGCCCTGCCCCAGCTTCAGCAAGGCGAAAATGGTCTGCGCCACGCCCGGAAGCGACCGCCGTGCCGAACAGGACAAAAATATCGTTTTTGTCCCAGTCCAGACGCAGCAGGGCGATGAAGAACAGGGCGTAGACCAGGAAGCGGGCCAAGGCCAGCAGCGTTTCGGCCGGGATCAGGCTCAAGGCGTGAAAAGCGGGCAGGGAACCGGAGAGGTTTTCCAGGACGCGCGTGCACGCCCGGGGAAAGCCATTTGAGCAGGAAGAGCGGCAGGGGAAGCAATTGGAAAACGATGAGGGCAAAAAAGACGACGGCCAGGAAGCGCAGGGGGCGCTGGTAGAGGAACTTGTACGGCGCCTGCGGCCCCAGGAAAGCCAGGAAGGCGAACAGGGCGAAGAGCAGAAAACAGAGGGGCAGCCAGACGCCGCCCACGCAGCCCAGGGGCAGGGGCGAAAGGACGAGCAGGACCTGGAGAAAGATACGCAGCGCTTTTTTGTTCATGAATCGCGTTTCTTGAACAAATCAAAAAATGAGCTGCGGTGATGGTGCCAGCGCGGTTCGCCGATATCGGGAACGGCCTGGTCGGCGATGACCGCGGCCGGGATGTCGTGCAGGTACAGGGCGATCTTCTCCGGGTCCACCTGGGGCAGCAGGGCGGGAACGTAAGCCAGTTCGGGCTTGCGGCTTTCGAGGTCGTGGGCGTCGGAGGCGATGATATGCACCAGGTTGCCCTGGATCAGTTCGTAGGCGCAGCTGCGCGGCCTGGCTGCCGAAATCGCCGCGCAGGCTGCCGGCGTTGACCTGGCACAAGGCGCCGGCCTTGACCAGGTCGCGCAAGATCGCCGGGCGAGCGCTGGATCTCGCTGTTGCGCTCGGCGTGGGAGATGATGGGGATGAAGCCCTCGGTCAGGACGTTGAAAATAAAATCCTTGCTGTGGGCATAGATATAGTCGCCGGGAAACTCCAGCAGGAAATAGGAGCCGTTGTTGATGGTCAGCAGGTCGCGGTTGTCCTTCAGCATCGGCAGCAGTTCCGAGGTGAAATAGACCTCGGCCCCGGTCACGATATTGATCTGCAGTATCGCTTTTTTTCAGGGCGGCGCGCCAGTTTTTCCAGCCGCGGCGCAGGGCGTCGAGGTCCTTGACCCGGCACATGGACTGCCGCAGGCGTGCGGCGTGACCACCACGGTCTCGATGCCGTCTGCTTGCGGCGTGGCGCAGCATGGCCAGCGACGCTTCCAGGTCGTCGGCCCCGTCGTCCACGCCGGGCAGGTAATGGCCGTGCAGGTCGATCATGCTTCGCCCCGGCTCTCCTCGTCGCCGCGGTATTCGCCGTACTTGTAGTGGTAGGAGGAATAGGCATAGGAGAAGCGGCGCAGGTTGACGTTGTTCAGGATCACGCCGAAGAGCTTGACGTTGTATTTTTCGATCTCGGTCTTGGCTTTTTCGATGACCTTGCGCGGCGTCTTGCCGCCCCAGGCCACCAGCAGCAGCCCGTCGGCGTGCTCGCCCAGCAGGATGGCGTCGGCGATGCCCATGAGCGGCGGGGCGTCGATGAAGATGAAGTCGTAGTGCTGGCGCAGCTTGGCCATCAGCTCGCCCATGCCCTTGGAGATGATCAGCTCCACCGGGTTGGGCGGGATGGGGCCCGAAGGGCAGGACGTGCAGGTTGGGCTCGCCGGGATAGCGGTAGATGATGTCCTCGATGCGGCTGCGGCCGACCAGGAAGGAGGTGATGCCGGCGGTGTTCTTGATGCGGAAGATCTTGTGCACGCGCGGCCGGCGCAGGTCGCAGTCCATGACCAGCACCTTTTTGCCCAGCTGGGTGAAGGCCACGGCCAGGTTGATGGCGGTCACGGTCTTGCCTTCCTGGGGCAGGGCCGAGGTGACGACAAAGACCTTGGGCGGCTGGTCCGGAGTGGAGAGGAGGAGCGAGGTGCGGATGTTGCGGTAGTGCTCGGCGAATGTCGACTCCGGGTCCTTGAGGTTGACCAGCTCCACGGACTTGATCTTTTGCTCGGTTTGCTGCTTTCTTGCGGTCGGAATAGTAGTGCTGGTAATAGGAGTGGCCGGGCTTGGCGCCCACGGCCGGGATGAAGCCCAGGGCGGGCACATGCAGCAGCTTTTCCACCTCTTCGGGCGATTTCACCGTGTTGTCCAGGTAGTTGAGGGCGAAGATGAGGAAGATGCCGCCGCCGATGCCCAGCATCAGGGCCAGCAGCAGGGTGCGCTGCTTGTTGGGAGAAAAGGGCTGCTGCGGGATCTCGGCGCGGTCCACGATCTTGATGTTGCTGGTGTTCAGCCCCTCCAGGCGCGAGCTGAGCATGGACTCCTTCTGCTTGCGGGTGAGAAAATCGAGGAGGTTGCGCATGTTCTCCACTTCGATCTTCAGGCTGTTGTAGTAGATGGCGTTGGCGTTGCTGGAGACCACGCTGCCCTTCTGCTGGTTGAGCAGCTCCATCAGGTAGTTCTCTTTTTTCAGCGCCGCCTGGTATTCGGCCTCGACCTGGTTCAGCGACCTTGCGGGCGATGTCGGCGGTTTCGCTGTCGATGCGCTTCTGCAGGCCTTCCTGCTGGGAGCGCAGGCGCTGCATCTCGGGATAGGAGTCCTGGAAGATCTGCGATTTTTTCTTGATCTCGGATTCGCGGGTCGAAAATTCCTGCTTCAGCCCCTGGACCAGGGAATTGCGCGCACATCGGAATAGTTGTCAAAGGACTTGCCCTTCAGCTCGCGGTAGATGGCTTCCTTGTTGATGCGCTCGATCTGGGCGGCGGTGTAGGCGCCGTTCAGGTCGGAGAGCTTCTGCACCACGGTGCTGTCCTCGCCGCGCAGGTAGTACAATTCCTTGCGCTTGCCGTATTCCTGCAGCTCCTGCTCTTTCTGGGCCAGGTTGCGGCGCATCTCCTCGATCTGGGCGGTGAGGAATTCGGCGGCCTGCTTGGTGGACTCGGCCTTCATCTCCAGGTTGAACTCGATGAACTTGTCGAAAAGAGTGTTGACGGAGTGGGCGGCCATCTTGGCGTCGGGCGAAACATAGGTGACCTCGAGCAGGCGCGTGTCCTTGATGTTGCTCACGCCCAGGCCGCCCAGGAAAGCCGGAAACGGCCGCCGGCCATCTGCGTGTCGGGGTCGACGTCCTCCTGGTCGCCGCCCAGGAGCTTCTGCAGCGAGCCCTGTCTTGGGCGCCGGCTTTCTGCTTTCCTGCCCGGGCAGGCGCTCCAGTTCCTCGATGACCTTCCTGGCCAGCGAGCGGCTGGTCAGCACGCGCTGCTGGGTGTTGAGGTACTCGTTCGTCCAGTCGTTGTCGTAGGATAGTACTGGTTGAGCAGGTTCATCTGGTTGCGGCCTTCTTTCTCGATGAGCAGGGTGCCGCTGGCCATGAAGAGCGGCGTCTGCAGCTGCACGCGGATCAGGGCGGCCAGCAGGACGAAGCCGGCGAAATAGTAGACGATCATGCGCCTTTTCTTGATCAGCTCCCAGATCTCGTGGAACTGGATCCCTTCTTCCAACAGCAGGTCCTGGTTGTCCGTGGGGCTGGCCATGTTTATCTGAATCCTCCTACAGGATGCTTTCGGGAACGAACACGACGTCGAAGGCCTGCAGCACGAAGTCCTTGCGGCCGCCGCTCAGGATATCCTTGACGTCGACATAGATCTTTTTCTCCGCGCCGTCTTCCGTGCGCGTGATCAGCACCTTGCCGCGGCGGGCGCGGTCGCTGAAGCCGCCGGCCTGGGCGATGGCGCGCAGCAGGGTCACGTCGTCGGAGCCCTTCTTCATGCGCACGGCGCCGGGGTTCTTCACCTGGCCGAAGACGTAGATATCCAGGTACTGGTTGCCCGGGACATTGATGATATCGCCGGGGAAAACCGGGATGTTGTACTTGGGATTGGCCTTCAGGAGCAGGTCGTCGAGCTTGATGACCAGCGACTGGCTGGGGACGTTGCGGAACTGGCGGAAGATGACCACGGTGTCGCTGGCCTGCTCGGTCAGGCCGCCGGCCATGGAGATGACCTGCAGCAGGCTCTGGCGGCCGATCAGGTCGTGCGTCGCCCGGGTCCTTGACCGCGCCCATGACCGAGATTTTCTTGCTCTGGAACTCCTTGATGAAAATGGTCACCTGGGCGTTCTTCAGGTAATTCTTTTCCAGCATGGCGGCGATCTTCTTTTCCAGGTCGGCGCGGTTCAGCCCCTCGGCCTTGATCTCGCCCAGCAGCGGCAGGGTGACCATGCCGTTCTCCGAGACGCGCACGGTGATGTTCAGCTCGGGCACCTCGAAGACCGATATTTCCAGCAGGTCCTTGGCGCCGATCTGGTACTCGTAGGACTGGCCGGTGCCGGTCTTGGTCTGGGCCGGCAGAGACAGCAGCGAGCACAAGAATCAGAGGCAATGCAGAAAAAATGCTTTTTTAAAATTCATAGGTGATGAATCCTCCCCAGAAACTTGTAGGTATAGTCGAAACCCAGGGCATCGGAGGTCAGGCGGTAGACATTGTAGGCGAAGCCGATGGACGTGCTGGCCGATAAAAGGGAACGGCCAGGTAATAGCGCTGGTTGCGCATGCGGTCGCTGCGCTGCAGGGCCAGGTCGAGAAAGGAATAATATTTGAGGCGGCCATCCTGGATAGGTGGCCCCGCCTTTCAGGAAAGCTGGTCAAATAGACCTCGACGCCGCCGCCAAACGATTGATTGTCGTAAAAAAGATCATTGGCGCCATAAGAAAAATAGGTCTGCAGTTCATAAAACAGGTTGAGGCGCAGGCGCTCCATCAGGGTGACCTGGATGTCGCCGCGGCCGTTGGGGCGCTGCGGGCGCTGGAAAAGGGGGTTGGCTCGGCTCGAAGCGCTTCAAGCCGATCTGGAAGCTGCCCTGCAGCACGCCGATCTCGGGAAACTCGCACCCCCAGGGCCAACTGCTGGGCCGTGGCGTCGCGCTCGGAACGTGAAGCGAAAACGATAGTCGCTGCATTTCATAATTGGCATAGATGACGGTGCCGGTGAAGATCTTCTGGTTCAGCTTGACGCCGAAGGTATTCTGGCGGTGGTTCAAGCTCTCGGCCAGGTTGATGCCATTCCAGATAGGGATCGTTCACCGTAGTCCAGCTTCTTGAATGCGAGCATAGGCGGTCAGAAAAAGCGACGAGCGGCGGCCGATGTCGACTTCGCCCGACCATTCGCGGTCCTCGTAGTGGAAGGGGCGGCCGAATTCGAGGTTGGGGCGCTGGCGCAGGTTGTTCTGGGCATAGCCGGCCTTGAGGTTGAAAGGGCCGATATAACTGTACGCCTTGGCCTGAAAGCGGTTGCTCCAGGAGCGCAGGTTCTTGGTATTCAGATAAAATGAATAGTAAGGCAGGTCTTCGGCCTGCAGGATCAGGCGGTTGGCGACAATGGCCGAGGCGCGCAGCCCAAGCCCGACATCGGCGGTCCAGTCGGGAGTCTGCTTCTTCTCGTAATGTAAATATTGTTGCTGATAGCCGACGTTTTCCAGGTAGAAGCAGAGGGGTGAGGTATAGAGAAACCCAGTTTGAAGCGCGATTCTTCGATGATCTTGTCCTTGACAAGAAAGAAATCGTCGGCGCGCAGAAGTGGGCTTATGATAAATGCGGATAGAATAAACAGCAACTGCAGAACCTTGATTTTTTTCATGAAATCCTTTGCCTGCTTGTATTTTACCTTAAATTGGCCCTGGTTGCAAGGGTAAATTTACTTCTCAAACTCACCCCAACCCCTCTCTTGAGAAGAGAGGGGTAAAGCCTTCTCCCCTTCTCTTCCCAAGAGAAGGAGCGCATCGCCATGCCGAGGCTTAGTGAGGCATCTGGCGATGCCATCCCGCTCTGCGGGGGGCGGGGGATGAGTTGGTTTTCTTATATTTGGAATTTAGGATTTGTTTGTTATTTGGTACTTTGGATTTGGAATTCAAGAAGGGCGGTTCACGAACCGCCCCTACTCCGATTCGAACTAGATCGTCGTCGGGCTGACCTGCTTTTTCCGTGACCTTGACGATGCCGTAGGTGATGCCGGCGGTAGCGCCCGCGACCAGCGCCCAGCCTATCGGGGTGATGAAGAAGCACTTGATCGACTTGCAGCGCACCACATAGCCGGGCTTGTCCTCGACCTTGGGCAGGGTGAAGCAGGCCAGCTGCTTCTTGGGCTTGATCTGCAGCAGGACGTCGACGTTGTAGTCCTTGCCCTTGTACTGGATGCCGATGGCGTAGGTGCCGGGCAGGAGCTTCTCTATTTTGTAAGCTCCGTTCTTCTTGGTCATTTCCGATTTATAGGTCTTCTCGGTAGTGGTTTCACGGATCAGGACCACGGCGTCGACCAAGGGCTTCTTGCCGTCGTCGCTGTAAACGAAGCCGCGCAGCAGCCCCAGATTGTCCTGGGCGGGGACGGCCAAAGGAAGCATGGCTATGATAAAAGAAATAATAACTGTTAAACTGAGTTGTTTCTTCAAGGCATGCTTCATAATATTTAGTCCTCCACTATTGTCTTCAGCTTATTATATAACAAATCCAGCGGATTTCAAGGGGGAATCGATTTTTTTGGATTTACTTCCGTTTTTCCTGATGGCCGGCCTTGATCTCGTCCATGAGCAGCATCAGGCGGTGGACATAGTCGGGATTCTTGATCTTCTGGGCGTATTTTTCGCCCTTGGCGGGGTCATCGCGCTTGTAAAGGGAGTAGGCCAGGTAAAAAGAGGCGTCTTCGCTGAATTCGGGGTCCAGGCGTTCGACGTTCTTTTCCAGGGCCTTGACGCATTTCTTGTAATCGCCTTTCTGGAAAGCCAGGAAACCCTCCAGAAAATCAAGGCGCGTCTCGTCCCCGTTCATTTTTTCAAGCCGCTTCAGGTTGGCTTCGGCTTCGGGCAGTTTTTTCGCCTTGAGCAGGTCCCAGGTCTCGTAAAACAGGTTGAAAAACGCGAACGAGCCGGGCTTGGCGCCGGGCTGTCCCAGGTAATTCAGGGCGCGGACCATGATGGAAAGATCGCGTTCAATTTCCTTGGGCATGGGCAGCTTGGCGATATCGCTTGCCTGCGACGCGGTTTTCATCTTTTCCAGCAGTGCCTTGCTCTCCGCCGAACGCCCCTTTTTTGTACTGGGTCAACGCATAGTAAAAATATAATTCGGGAACAATTTCTTTTTCATCCACCAGCCCGAATTCGGCTATTTTAAAATCTTCCAGGGCTTCGTCATATTTGCCGGCAAGGTACAGGGCTTTGCCTTCGTTCAGAAGATTGGTATAGAAAGGATCGGCAGCAGGAGAGATCGAGTATAAACAGATTATTAGAAAGAACAAGAACAATATTTTTTTAGCCATTTTCAGCAAATCCTCCATGAATGTTTCATTTTACCTTAAAAAGCGGTTCAGTAAAGGTTTGTCTTCCCGTAGGGGCGGTTTCCCCATACGGGGACACGCGCGAACCATCCTCTTGGCAATAGTGCGAAAACCTTCCAAAGTAGACGATACCAAGAATTCGAATTCTGTGATTTATGTAGGGCAGGTTTCAAACCTGCCGCTTAACATGCCCATAACGGCTGTACAAAGAACGGGAGGGTTTAACAGATCGCTAACGTCGAGCCATATGCCTACTTCTTACCTAATTTGTCCCCTTGCTTTTCTTGCCATAAAGATTTCCCATATACTCTTCCCAGGCGCAGTAAATAGCGCGGCCAGTCGGAGAAGCGATCGATCAATGGCAGGAGCAGCCGGATCTTGACTTGCGTCAGTCGCTGCTCCGGGAAGCGGTAAATGGGAAAGGTCCCAGGCCGCAGATACCTGTCCAGCCAGCGGCGGCGCAGCCAACCCGGGCGCAGCCTGGCAAAAACCATCTCGGGAATTTCGGCATGCTGCTGTTCCTTGGCAGCCAGAGTGCGTAATATGCGATGGTAGACATCCGAAATCGCTGGCAGCGATCGACAAAAATATCCCAGTTCAATTGCCGCTTGCGCGTCAGCAGGGCAATATCCAAAACATGCTTGGGTTCAATAACAAAATAAAAACTTGCTCCCATGTGCAGGCATAGATGGAGCAACAGATCTTCTGCTCCCGAGTCCGAGCGCTTCGGTTTCGCCGAAAAGGAACAACTCGGCCCTGGCA
>CAVXTN010000003.1:0-9169 GCA_963764745.1 Candidatus Aminicenantota bacterium
CGACTTCATCGCCGACCGCGAGGTAAGCGCGCAGGAATACCGGGAGATCGCCCGCACGCTGCGGCTGCCCCTGGAACAAGTGAAGCTGTCCAACGTGAAGATGATCCTGCTGATCAACCCCGAGCACCGCGGCCAGGTTGAGCGCCATTTCAAGGCCCTGCGCATGGCCCTTAAATATTACGGCCTTTGGTACGGGGCATACCCGTACGACCAGGTCACCCTGGTCGATCCCCCCTTCCGCAGCGGCAGCGGCGGCATGGAATACCAGACAATCTTCACGGCCGGCACCCAGGTCCTGCCCAGCCCCCAGACCAACAATCCCGAAATGGTGATCATCCACGAGTTCGGCCACGGCTACTGGTATGGGCTGTCAGCCAGCAACGAGTTCGAGGAGGCCTGGCTCGACGAGGGCATCAACACCTATTCCACCGGCAAGGTCCTGGCCAAGGCCTACGGCGCCGGTTCCTTTCCCCTGACCCTGACCGGGATCCCCCTGACCCGCTACAGCGGCGCTTTCAAGTATGCCGACCTGGAGCTGGACCGGGCGGCCGCCGTCCACGCCGTTACCTCCGACCCGGTGGTGACCGTCTCCTGGCGCTTCGCTTCGCCCATGAGCTACGCCCTGAACGTCTACATGCGGGCGGCGACCTGCCTGCGCACCCTGGAGAACTTCATCGGCAAGGAGGCCATGCTGCGGGTCCTGCGCGCCTTCCATACCCGCTTCCGTTTCCGCCACCCGACGACCCGCGATTTCATCGCCACGGCCGGCGAGATCAGCGGCCGCGACCTGGGCTGGTTCTTCGCCGAGCTGTTCTTCGGCACCAAGGAATGGGACTACGCGGTCGACCCGGTGATCACCCGCGAAATCAGGGCGGCCCGGGGCATATTCGACCGCCGGGGAAAGAGGAGCGAGATCACGGCCAGGGCGGCCCGCGAACTGGACAGGAAGGCCAAGACCCGCCTTTACCAATCCTGGGTGCGGGTCCGGCGCCTGGGCGAAGCGCGCCCCGGCCCCGGGGTCACGCTCAAGGTGCAGACCGTGTTCGAGGACGGCACCCGCAAGATCGAGCGCTGGGACGGCCAGGACCGCTGGGCCGAGTTCGGCTACGAGGGCGCCAGCAAGGTCAAGTACGCCCAGATCGACCCCGACGCCGTATTCCTGATCGACCGCGACCTGAGCAACAACAGCTACGTCGTCCGGGCCAGGAGCGCCGGGGCCATGCGCTGGTCGAGCAAGCTGCTGTTCTGGATCCAGAACCTGCTGCAGTTCGTCAGCGCCCTGAGCTGAGGAGGAAACATGACCATCCGCAAACTATTCATCCGCAGCCTGGAGCTGGCCTTGCGCAAGCGCGGCCTGGCCGTCCGCCTCTGGGCGCTCAACTTCCTGTTTTCCCTCCTGGTCGTCGCCCCGTTCGCCTTCGTCATCCACGACCAACTGGCCCATTCGCTCGTCGCCGACCATGCCCTGGCCAGACTGGACGTCACCTGGCTGACCGATCTCAGCATCCGCTACAGCAACGCCGCCCCGGCTTTCCTGGGACTGGCGCTGCTGGCCGTCCTCCTCTACCTGCTCCTGTCGGTATGGCTCAACGGCGGCGTCATCGGCTGCCTGGGCCGCCCCGCCGCCCGCACGACCCTGGCCGATTTTTTCCACGACTGCGGCCAGTATTTCTGGCGCTTCTTCCGCCTCTTCCTCCTCTCCCTCCCCATCTACCTGGCGGTCCTGGGAATCTTCTATTCCCTGATCCTGGCCCTGCTGAACATGGCCAACCGCCGGGCTCCGGGCGAATGGCCGGCGTTGATCGTCCGCAACCTGCGTCTCCTCGCCCTGGTCCTGCTGCTGACCGCGCTGACCATGTTCTTTGACTACGTCAAGATCGGCCTGGTGACCGGCGCCCGGAAAAAAGTGCTGAGGGAAGCCTGGCTGACGCTGCGATTCATCGGGCGTCGTTTTTTCAAGGCCTGGGGGCTCTACCTGCTGGCCGGGCTGGTCTTCGTCGCCTTGACGGTATTTTACCTGGAGGTCGCGCGCCTGCTTCCCAAGAATCGTCCCCTGCTGGTCCTGCTGATGTTCTTCTGGCAGCAGGCCTATGTCCTCGGCCGC
The DNA here is from genome assembly GCA_963764745.1 of Candidatus Aminicenantota bacterium. Lineage (GTDB taxonomy): Bacteria > Acidobacteriota > Aminicenantia > UBA2199 > UBA2199 > UBA2199. Next base: position 2,105 of record CAVXTN010000003.1, read on the forward strand.
CAATGGAGCAAGCTCCTGTTCTTTGCCGGCGAGATCGAATTCGTGAGGGATTATCAAACAACGGGCTCCAGAGAAGAACAGGGAAGAATGAGGGAAGAGAAAGGGAAGATAGAGTAAGAAAACAGCTCTTTTTCATTTAGCGATTTATTAATTTTCTTCTGCCTTTTTCTTCCCTCTCTCTTCCCTCTGCCTTTCCCTCTCTCTTCCCTTGTCCTTGACCTTCGGCCGCCGCCGTGTTACATTGCAGCCATTGGAGGCCCAGTTGAAAAACCGGATGTTTTTGAAAATAGCATTGGCGCTGTTTTTTTTCGCGCGTCTGGGAGGGGAGACCATGTTCATCGGCAAGGACACCCAGGACGGGGTCCGCGAGTACCTGCTGGGGAAAAACGGCGAAGCGCAAAAGCTGCGCATCAACCGCGGCGTGCAGCAGACCGCCGCCTTCTGGCGCGCGGATGACGGCAGCGCCGAGGAATTCGCCAAATTCTGCATGCTCAATTTTATCGCCGATCCCGACCGGCTGCAGACCCTTTTCAAGCGCATCGCGAGCAACTTCGAGACGCTCAACGGCCACCTGAACAAGATCAGCCTGGACCTGAAAAAGCCGCTGCAGCTGGATTGGGGGGAGATCCTCCCCATCGACCAGCGATTCGGCCAGTTCGATCCGGCCGCCCATGTCAATGACGACATGTTCGACAGCAAGATCGCCTTCGAGATCCTGCTCAATTTCCCCGCCTATACCCTGGCGGAAAAAACCGAACTGGGACCCGGCTGGAGCCGGAGCGACTGGGCCTACGCCCGCTGCGGCGACCTGTTCCTCTCCCGCCTGCCGGCCCGCGCCAGCCAGAACGCGGCCACGGCCCTGAGCGAAGCGGAAACCTATATCTCAGAATACAACATTTACATGGGGCGATTGGTCGATGGCCAGGGAAAAACGCTGTTCCCGGACACCCTGAAGCTGATCAGCCATTGGGGCTTGCGCGACCAGCTCAAGGCCCTGTACGCGGACAAAGGCGGCTTGGCCGGCCAGGAAATGATCTACGAAGTGCTCAAGCGCATCATCCAGCAGAACATCCCCAAGCCCATGGTCAACCAGAACGATTTTTTCTGGGACCCATATAAAAACAAACTGTTCAAGGGTGACAAGGAGATCGCCTGGACGCCGGAGCCCAACTCGCGCTACCTCTACCTGCTGAACATTTTCAAGGCCATGGAAGACATGGATGAGTACTTCCCCACCCTGCCCAGCTACCCGCGGCGGAAATTCGAACTGGAGCGGGAATTGCCTGAACCGGCGGTGGAAAAACTCCTGGAAGAGGTTTTGACCTCCAGGGAAGCCAAGGACGCCGCCGCCCTGGTGGAAAAACGCCTGGGCCGCAAGCTTAAGCCTTTCGACATCTGGTACGACGGCTTCAAGCCCAGGGGCAGGATCCCGGAGTCCGAGCTTGACCGGCGCGTGGGCCAGAAATACGCTGACCTCAAGGCTTTCGACAAGGACATGCGCTCCATCCTGCAGGAGCTGGGGTTCGGCGCCAAAAACGCCGACTTCATCTCCAGCCGCATCGCCGTGGACCCGGCCCGCGGCGCCGGCCATGCCTGGGGAGCCATGATGCGCTCGGAAAAATCGCGCCTGCGCACGCGCGTCGACGCCCAGGGCATGAATTACCAGGGTTTCAACGTGGCCATGCACGAACTCGGCCACTGCGTGGAACAGACGCTCTCCCTGCAGAAGGTCGATACCTACATGCTGGCCGGAGTTCCCAATACCGCCATCACCGAGGCCTTCGCCTTTCTCTTCCAGAACCGCGACCTGGAGATCTTGGGGCTGAAAAGCGAAGCGCGCAACGCCCGCATGCTGAAAGCCCTGGACACGCTGTGGATGACCTATGAGATCGCCGGCGTGGCCCTGGTGGACATGAAGGTCTGGGACTGGCTTTACAAGAACCCCGGGGCCAACCCGGAAAGCCTGCGCAAGGCGGTCATGGCCTGCGCGCGCGAGGTCTGGAACAAGTACTACGCCGGGACCTTTGGCGTCCGCGATCAGGTCATCCTGGCCGCCTATTCGCACCTGATCGACGCCGCGCTCTACCTGCCCGACTACCCGCTGGGCCACCTGATCGCTTTCCAGCTGGAGAGCTTCCTGAACGGCAAGAACCTGGGGACGGAGATGGAGCGCATGTGCCAGGCAGGGCGCATCATCCCGCAGTTGTGGATGAAAAACGCGGTGGGCGAGGAAATTTCGGCGGCGCCCCTGCTCCAGGCCGCCGGCGAAGCCCTGAAGGTCATCAAGAAATAAGACGAAGTCCGAAGTTCGAAGTCCGATCTTCGACGTTGAAACGACACAAAGGAAAAAGTATAAAGTTTAAAGTTTAAAGTTTAAAGTTAGAAAGGGCCTTCAGCGAACTTTTTCTGCATCCACGGAAGTGTTTTGAGTCTTACTTTTTCCATTATACTTTGTACTTTATACTTGGATTTATTCTTCTACATCGAACTTCGAACCTGCTTTTTAGTCAGTCAACATTTTTAAGAAATTGACCAGCAACTTTGAGCCCGATCTCTCCCGACTTCTCCGGATGAAATTGCACGCCATAGAGCGGATATTCCCGATGGACAACGGCTTCCACCTGGCCGGCGGGACTCTCGGCCAGGACAAGGAATTCTTTTTCCAGGATGCCTTTACGCGCCACGATCTCCTCGTGGCTTTCGCGCATTTTAAAAACGCCGGGAAAACCGGAAAACAGGCGATCGGCCATCTTCAGACCGATATCCTCGTCGCCCAGGTGTTTTTGCCCATCCCGGGTCACCGGGCAGCCGAAAGCGCGGGCCAGGACCTGGTGGCCGTAGCAGATGCCCAGCAGGGGGCGGCGGTTGCCTGCCAGGAATTCGAGCAGACCGGCCTCGAACTCGCCATCGCCGACCATTTTCTGCGACCCCGAAACGAGCAGCGCCGAATATTCCCCGGCGTCGGGCAGGGGCGGCCGGTCGGAAGCATCGCGGATCGTCAGCCGCATTCCGGCGGCGGCGGCCCCGGCCTTCAGCCACTCATGGTAGCCCTTGATCTTTTCTTCCGCCTTTTCCCGGTAGCAGTTGATCAACAAAAGATTTTTTTTCATGGATGCCATTAAAAAGCCATTATACAGAATAAAGCCTGAATTCCAAAATGATTGCTTTGCCGCCGCGAACTCTTTATGATAAGGGGAAACAGGAGGCAAGCCCATGAAAAACATCTGGATGATCGCCGCGGCCGCGCTGCTTCTCGCTTCGTCGGCCGGCGCCGAAAGAATCGCCTGCCGCATCGAAACCGCGGCCGGGGACATCCTCCTGGAAGTCGACGCGGACCGGGCGCCGGTCACGGCCGCCAATTTCCTGCGTTACGTCGATGCCGGCCTTTACGACGGCAGCACTTTTTTCAGGGTGCTGACGCCTGACAACCAGCCGGACAACGAATTCAGGATCCAGGTCATCCAGGGCGGCGACGTGGCGGACGAAAAATGTTTCCCGGCCATCGCCCACGAAACCACGAAAATGACAGGTATCCGGCACCGGGACGGCACGGTCTCCATGGCCAGGGCCGAGCCCGGCACCGCCAGCAGCAGCTTTTTCATCTGCATCGGCGACCAGCCCGAGCTGGATTTCGGCGGCCGGCGCAACCCCGACGGCCGGGGCTTCGCCGCCTTCGGCCAGGTGGTCGCCGGCATGGACGTGGTCAAGAAGATCCAGGCCATGGAACAGGAAAAGCAATACCTGAAAAAGCCCCTGGCCATCCTCGCCATCCGCCGGGTGCCGGTCGAATAAGTTCCGCATCCCGCCCTCGATGTCCCAAATTGGGACAGGTCCGCCAGATGCGTGATCATCTGTCATAAAGCTATTCCCAACCATGTCCCCTCCGCATGTTCCAATTCGGGACAGCGACTAAAACAGCCGGAACCGTTGCCCATGCTGGGTTTTCAGCGGTCCGTTCCCCAAATTGTCCCAAAATGGGACAGTCGGTCGCGACCGGCGCTGCGCCCGGGCGGAGACGATTCCGGCAAGATCGTTCTCCAGCCGGCATTTCCAGCCCCCGGCCTCCATTTGGCATGCTTGTTGCTTGGTGTTCAGTGAACCTGGGCGCGAGGAGAGAGAATGATCAAAAAAAACATCGCCGGCGATGTCTTCCGACACGTGGTGCAGTTGCCCGAGGAGAGCCTGGCCGGCCTGACCATCAAAATACTCGCCGAGTTTTTCAACGTCAGCCGCTGTCATTTGTCGCGGACTTTCCGCGATGAATGCGGCATGACCCTGGCCACGTTCATCAAGCGCCAGAAGCTGCTGCGGGCCGAACACCTGCTGGCCATCGATCGCGATGTGACCGTCAAGGAGCTGGCCACGCGCCTGGGCTATTCCGACTGCCCTTATTTCATCGCCCGCTTCAAGGCGCAATGGGGCGAATCGCCCGGACGTTACCGCAAGCTGTACGCGGAATTCGACGAGTGAATTCTTAAAAGAGGCCTAATATGAATGCATTGAACTTCAGGATCAAGGTAGCGGGCGACCTGTGTCATCGCAGCGGCTACGTGCAGAACGATTCCGTGAAAAATTTGCGCTTTGCCGGGTCCACTTCGCGGGAGATCCCGCTCGCCCCGGGCCCCAACTCGCTGACCGTTTTTGTCGGGGCCAATTCCGGCCGCAAGAACGTCGACTATTCCGTGGAGCTGATCACCGATCCCTCCATCGAGCTTCACGTGCCCGACGAAAATCCCATCCACGCCCGCACCGTGGGCAACACCGGCTTCGTGGTGATCGACTTTAATCTGTCCTGAACCAGGGAACAATCGCAGGTTGGATCGTTTCAGCCGAGCGGTTTAGTCCCGGACGGCGCGGAAGAAGGATTCCAGCTTGCGCGGGTCGAGGCGGCCGTTGCTGCGCACGCCGCTGCAGACGTCGACGGCGAAGGGCCGCACCTGCTCGATCGCCGCGCGGACATTGCCGGCGTGCAGGCCGCCGGCCAGGATGACCGGCACCGGGCTCTGCTCGACGATGCGCCGGCTCAGGCGCCAGTCGTGGACGCGGCCGGTGCCGCCCAGCTCCTTGACCGCCAGGGCGGGATTGCCGCTGTCCAGCAGCAGGGCGTCGGCCCGCCCCGCGGCCCGCAGCGCCTCGTCGATCGTCTTCTCGCCGCGGACGTGGACGACCTGCACGATCTTGACCGCCGGCAAAGCTTTTTTTATGGCCGCGCAGGCGCCGCTCTCGGGCTCATCCACCAGTTGCAGGACGCTGGTCAAGGTCCGCCGGTGATGGGCGATGATGGCCGCGGCCGAGGTCTCGCAAGTCAGCAGGAAGGTCGCCACCGGAGGCGGCACGGAGCGGGCGATGCCCATGATGAGATCGTCGGCGATCGGGCCCGGGCCGCTGGGCATGGCCGCGACCAGCCCCAGGGCCGAGGCCCCACAGATGACGGCCATCCCGGCTTCTTCGGCAGTCGCGATGCAGCAGATCTTGACTCGTATGGTCATGAATAATACAAGTCTATCATACTGTTTTTTCGATTTCACCCACAGCCATGCCGAGAGGGAAGGAGAACATGAAGCGCGCCGCCTGAAAGGTCGCCGGCGAAAATTGAAGCGTCGGCCGGCGTTTCCTTGCTAAAGTCACTTCATGATCCCGGGATAGTAGTTCCTCGCCTCCCTGGACATGACTTCGATCTCGCCTAGCAAAGCCAACCGCCCATCTTCTGGAAGACCGGCGACTCGCCTCGTGTGGAAGCGGCCCTGGAAACCGTTGGTCGCAACCCCGGCGATCATTCCCAAAGGGATGCAGAGCATAACCGACCCCAGAAAAATTCCCACATTCTCACAGGGCTCAGGTGATTTGAAGAGCATCCCCCCGGCGATGCCGGCGCCGATGCCGGCCAGCAGCCCTATCCCTATGCCGCCAATGACATTGGTCTTGCGGCGCAAGCCCAGCAGCAGAACGTCTTCCAGGTTCACCTGGCAACCACGCTGGCCGATCTCATCGAACAGGAACAGGCTCTCGCCGCTGACCTTCAGCAACTCTCCCTCGACCATGCCGCCGTCGGTCTTCTCGATACGCAGCCATTCGCCGCGCTTCTCCCTGGCCGCCAATGCGGACGGGATCAGCAGCAACGACAAAATTATCCATATTACAACTGTTTTCCGGGCATGCTGCACCATTTCTTCCTCCTTTTTAAAGCAGTTTTCAATGGCTGAAACACTTCTGCTCAGGAGAAAGGGCACTTATTTTTTTGTTTTCGCGGCCAGGCGAGCATCTACCATTTCACTTTTTACTTTTTATCCTTCACTTTTTTCAGCCGGCGGGCGATCTTTTTCCTGATTTTTTCATACTTGGGCGGCGGGCCGTTGCGCACTTCCTTGCCATCGATGAACAGGGCGTCGCCCATCCCCCACTCCAGGAAAACGGCGCGCTCGCCGGTGCGGATCTCGCGGAATTCCACGCCATCGCCGAGCTCGGCCGCGGCGCGCCTGGCCCGCTCGTGCACCATGTTCATGGCCGGGCACCAGCCGTTCAGCAGGCCGGTCACCACCACCTTGCCCGCCTCGGCCAAGGGCTTCTTTTTGGGCTTGATCCAGGCGGGAGCAATGGCGGCGGCCGCGAACGGCTTCCACATAAGAGCCATCATGCCCTGCTTGTCGGCCTTGCGGTAGCCGTGCTTGCGGAACCAGGAGGCGCGCATCCAGAACGGCAGCACCACCCCCCAGGCGGCCATGCCCGCGGCGCCCAGGGACCTGGCATCCGCTTCGGCCGCTTCCAGCAGGGCCGTGCCCATGCCTCGCTTCTGGAAATTGCCCCGCCCCTGCTTGTGGCCGTGCACCCAGACACAAAGAATAAAATAGAGGCCGCTGCCGCTGGCCGGCGATTGTTCGACCGGGAGATACTGGATCATGCCCGCCACCGTGCCCTGGTCGTCAACGGCCAGCTTGACGCGCAGCCCCTTGCCCTTGGCCGCCGCGAACCAGTCGCGCTTGTGGCTGCCCGCCTCATGGATCTCGTCCGACCACTCCTCCAGGCACTGGCAGTAGATCTCTTCGTGCTCCGCGGTCAGGTCGATGA
>CAVXTN010000004.1:0-9741 GCA_963764745.1 Candidatus Aminicenantota bacterium
AAAAACTTCAATCAAGAATGATGCCAAATCAGGCAAGGGGGTTGTTCCCGGGTGATGGACCGGGATCAATTGGATCTGTAATCGGATGCCAGGCGGTATTTTTTTAAAAGCGTATATAGCCTTGATCTGGACAAACCGGAGATCCGGCAGGCTTCATTGATATTTCCGCCGACGAAACCCATCAGGTCTTTAAAATACTGCCTCTCGGCTTCGGCAACGGCTGTTTCGTGGACCGCTTTCAATGTGGGCGGTTCTCCCGGGGCGATGGCGGCGGTCTCCGGGGTTTCCGGGCTGGTAATTTTTTTCAATATGCCGTTGCGCGCCACCTGGATGCGAATATAGTTGGGCAGGTGCAGCGGGTATAGGATGGGTTCCTCTTTTGCCGAAAGCAGCGCCTTTTCCAGGGCCTGGATCAGTTCGCGGACATTCCCGGGCCATTTGTAACTCTCGATGGTACTCCAGAATTCCTGGGAAAATCCTTTGGGCTCCAGCCCGAACCTTTGGCACAACGTGCCCATGTAATGCAATGTCAATTCCTTGATATCTTCGCGGCAATCGCGCAGGGGCGGCAATTCGATCACCAGCGAGCGCAGGCGGAAGAGCAGGTCTTCGCGAAATTGACCTTCCCGCACCAAGCCATCCAGGCTGCGGTTGGTCGCCCCCACCAGCCGGAAATCGCTGGAGATCTCCTGGCTCCCTCCTACCGGGCGGAAGCGGTGTTCCTGGATGACCCGCAGGAAGGTCTTCTGGATCGACAGGGGCAGCTCGCCGATCTCGTCGAGAAACAGGGTGCCCTGGTCGGCCTGCTTGACCAACCCCTCCTGGCTCGTGTAGGCCCCGGTGAACGACCCGCGCGTATGCCCGAATAGAACGCTTTCCACCAGCGTTTCCGGCAAAGCCGTGCAGTCGACGATCACGAAATTGCCCTGGGCCCGCTTGCTGTTGCCATGGATCGCCTTGGCAAAAAGCTCTTTCCGGTTCCGCTTTCCCCGGTGATGAGAACATTGACATCGCTTTGCGCGGCCTGGGAAAGAAGGTCAAAACTGGCCTCGAGCCGTTTCGCGCTGCCGATGATTTCTTTTTTGACCAGATCGATGGAGGGTTTCTTGAGTTTTTTTTCGGCCTGGTAAGCGATGATCTGGCTGATGTGCATTTTTATGAGTTCAAGCGAAACCGGCTTTTCAAGGTAATCCCAGGCGCCGTTGGTAATGGCATGCTCCGCTTCATCGGGATTGCCGAAGCCGGTGATGATGATGATTTCCGGGAAGTATCCGCTGGATTTGACTCTGGCGATGTTGTCCAAGCCGCTGCCGTCGGGAAGCTGGGACTCGAGGAAAATGACGGCGTACGGCTCTCTTTGGGCTTTCTGCAACCCTTCCTTCAATGTGGACGCGCTGGCGGGGGAGTGGCCCATCTGGCTTACCACGGAAGTGATCCTATCGCAACTCATCTTGTCATCTTGGATAACCAGAATGTTTTCCATCGACTCGGAACTCCTCCTCAATTTTATTATACCAAAATTATAGCAGAATTTAATTCGGATTGAAATAAATAAAAAAATGGAATTCGGAAATTTTATGGCGATCGTTGGCCGTGGAATGTTCTGCAAAACAGGAAATGTTCTGTTTTGCAGGAATAGTACTATTTCTCGAACCTAATTCCTGGCCAAGGGAATGCCTTCAGGCGCCGAAGTGAAGAATCGGGGCCGCGCCCGCGGAGCGGCGGCCCCTGTTTGCTGCAACGACCTATCCGATTTTTAAGACGATCATCAGAATTCTGATGACCAGCAGGATCCAGGCCGCGCAAACCACGATCCACACGATCTTTCTGGCGACATCCAGGCTCACCAGGAGCATGAAAATAGTCAATATGACCAGGAATCCCAGGGGATCGACCATATTGTCCAGAAAAACAACGCGCGGAAATATCGACTGAATGAGCTTGATGATCCAAACCCCGGTCTGATGGGCAAGAAAATAAATAAAAGTGAGGATGTTGTGCAGGATCTCATTCAGGGGCTTGAAAGTCGCAGTCTCGAGCGCAAATAAAGTGTTCATTCTGTTTGGCCTCCTTTGCCTTTGGCGTATCTTGTGATTTATTAAAACATGGCGGGTTTTAAAAATACAGCATCAGGTAAAATTTTTGTTCGTTTTCGCTGCGGATCACGTCCGGCAGGTCCCGCAGGTTGTTGTACTTGTGGTAATGCGTAAATTCATAGCCTAGGCTGAGGTTCTTGTATAGCCTGACCGCGATCCTGGGCTTGAATATGCTGATGGTCTTGTTTCCCGCCGGCCCGACGTATGTATGAAGCTGATACACATAATAGATCGCCGTCAACTGCCCAAATTTTGCGAAATTCAGGGTGCCCTCGAACTTGGCGCTGGCGCCGCCGGAATAATCGTAATTCCGGCCGGGGATCCCGGCTTCGACGATGTCGATGTACGGGGAATTGGTAGCGCCCAGGGGCAGGAATTCCAGATGGAATGCGGTTTGCAGGTTCGAGTTCGCGGCAAACTGCCACTTGCCGATGACCCCGCCGCCGAAGCCAAGGGCGCCGAGTTCGAAAATGTGGCTGTCCCAGTAGTCATAATGCTGGAATGCCCCGATCAGTATTTCCAGGTTCCCGGAGTGCACGGTCTTGCCGAACAAAAGCCCGTAGCCGATGAGATTGTCCAGGTATTTTTTGCCTATATTTTTTCCGTAGCTGAGATTGAGGCGCATCTTGAAAAAGTCAAAAGGCTTGCGTGGCCGTATTTCGAACGGGTCTCCATAGTCGAGGTGGATCCCGAAGCTGGCGCTGGCGCCGCCCTTGCCCACGCTGCCCAGGCTCGCTCCCGTGTTGAACCAGTGACCCCCGGCGGCCAGCGTGACATTGAACGGTTCTTTCTGATAGATCTCTTTCGTCGTGACCCGGTTCATTTTTTTCTGTAAAAGCCTGCCGAGGGCCCTGCCGGGACTGATGATCGCGGCCGCCAATTCGCGCAAAAATCTCTCCGACCCGGTGGCGCGGTCATCCAGGATATGCGAACTCAGCCGGTAGAGGATCTCGCCGAACAAGGAGCCGCTGAGAGTGGTGTTGATGATATCGTTGTACGCCGGCAGCGTATTTTCCCCGAAATACTCCCACATCAGGCTGCCCAAAAAGGCGAAAGGCACGGATGCGAAGTAGCCATAGCCATTGGCGCGGGCGGAATTAAAATAGGCGCCCCCGGAATAGGGATGAAAGAAAAAATTCATGCCGAAGCGGTCCGTGTCCCACACCCAGCCCGTTTGCAAGTTGGTTTTCCAGGTCTTGGGCCCGATGCGCGCCCAGGAATAATTGAAAACAAACCGGTCGACCGCCCAGGTAAACGCATTCGAGGAGACGATCTTCAGGGCGACCGCCCAGGGGGATATCTTCGTGATATATTCCGGGTCGTCCGCGCGCAAACGGACCGCGGCGGTCTCGACAAACGGCTGCTGCTGGGGGGAAAAGGACGGGGATGCGGAGCCGCTTCCAGCCGCGTTGCCGCCGGCCGAGCGATAGGGAGACAGGGATAAATACGTATCCTGAACCTGCCCTGGCTGCAACCACCCTGATAGCGGAGAATCGCTCCTCGTGGACCCTTGGCGCCCATACGCGGCCGATCCGCCGGCGGCTGCCGCCGCGAGAAAGAGCATGCCCATCCAGGCGAAACTCCTTTTTCTCCGCCCCAAAGCTCTTTTTTTTGCTTGGGCCGCGCATTTTCGTTCAAGGGAACTTGGCGCTTGCCTTGCAAGTGAACCGGCAGCTTTTTTCATCAGCCTCCTTTTTTCAATTATAAACTATGCATATTATGTGCCAAGCCATTTTCCGGGAAGTGAGGCAAAGAAAGCTTTTGGCACGATAAATGCTTCTCTATTTGTGGCTGTTCTCCGTTCATCGTGCCGTCCAACAACGGCGGGAAGCGGGAAAGCGAAAAGAAAAAGGAGGTTGGCATGCTCGAAACAATTTTGATCATCCTGGTCATTCTGTGGGCCCTGGGCTTTTTTGCGTTCCATGTCGGCGGACTGGTCCATGTCCTTCTGGTCATCGCCCTGGTTGTCCTGATCGTTCGCCTGCTGCAGGGCCGCAGAATCCTTTAGCGGCGAAGACGGCAAAATGATCCTGGCGAAAACCCCGGCGGCAAGACGGTTGTGCGGACTTTTCGCAGGCCTGGGGCTGATCACCAACTATCTCTATTCCGCCCAGGTTTTCAAATACAGGAAAACCAAGCCCGAACAGGGATATCTGATCCAGGCCGTTCCCTATGAAAAATGGCTGAAAAGAAATTATTGCGGCCCGGCCTGCCTGGCCATGGTCCTGAACTATTGGGATGAAACGCATTCCTTCAGCCAGCAGGCGATCACGGATGAGATCTTCGATTCCCAAAGCCAGGCGACCTATAACTCCGAGATGGTCCTCTACCCGCGGAGCAAGGGATTCGCCAGTTACTCCGGCCAGGGAGACCTGCCCCTCCTGAAGGAGATCGTCGGCCAGGATATCCCGGTGATCGTGCTGACCATGCCCATCAAGCAGATCCGCAAGGGACACTACCGGGTGGTCGTCGGCTTCGATGAGGCGCGGGGCCAGGTCATTTTTCACGATCCTTTCTTTGGCAGCCGCTACGCCATGTCAACCAAGAATTTTTTGAAGGTCTGGGAGTTGGGAAAAGGGCGGAACCAGTGCCGGTGGATGATGGCCGTTGTCCCCGGTCAACGCCCTTTCCCCTTTCCCACTCTGCGCGCCGACCCGCTGACCGCCATCAACCTGGCCACGGCGTATTACCGCCGGTCGGATTTCGCGAATTCCAGGGCACAGTGGGAAAAAGCCAGGGAATCTCTCGGCGGCGATCCGGCTCCGCTGTACAGCCTGGCCATGGTCAGCCTCAAGCAGGGCAAGGCCGAAGAGGCCGAGTCGTACGCCCGGCAAGCCATCAGCCTGGACGCCAAAAGCGCCTATGCCCATGACGTCCTGGGGCTGGCTTGCGCCGATCAGGGAAAGTTCGACCAGGCCCTGCAGTCCCTGGACCAGGCTCTCCGGCTTGCCCCGCACGAGAAGTTCATCCGCATGCACAATGTACAGGTCAGGGCTCTGCGCATCGAAAGGGCCCGGCCTGATCAAATAAATAAAAAGGAGAACCAAAATGAAAAAACAGGTTAAAATCTGGGGTGTTTTGTTGGTGATCGTGCTGATCTCTTCCTACGCTGCCGCGCTTGAAAAACCGGTGCTGCAGCAGCAGGCGGGGACCTCCACCCAGCTGGCCAGCAGCGGCCCGGACGTGATCACGGCTGCCGATGCCGGGGGCGGTTACATGACCACCAGGGATATCATCCTGGTCGTGATCATCATCTTTGCGGTCATCGGCCTGATCGTCGTCCTTTAGTCCGCGCGCTTCAGGCGCTGACGGATTGCGGGGAGATCAGCATGGAAAGCATTTTCCCTTCTGATCGGATTCGGGCGTCCTCTCACTGGGGAGGAGGGGACGCCTTTTTTTTATTCTATTGAAAGCCCCGGGAGATCGCTATGTTTTTGAAATTATTCGTGGTGGGTGGCGCCGTCTGGGCAATGGGATTTTTCATATTTCAATTCACACGGCTCTTGCTGGGCCGCAAGGTCTTTTAGATGAGATGCACCCGATTGGCACGGCCATGGACCCGGTCCGGCTTGAATGGAGGAACAGCATGAAGCTTGCAGGCATTATTTTGATCGTTTTGGGAGTCCTGGCCCTGGCCTATCAGGGAATTCGTTATACCACCCAGGAGAAACTGGTCGATATCGGATCTCTCCATGTAACGACCACGGAAAAAAAGAACATTCCGCTGCCGCCGATCGTGGGCGCGGTGGCGATCGTCGCCGGCATCGCCATGGTCCTGGCGGACCGCCGGAAGAAATAGCGGGATCTTTGGAAAAGCCCTTATTCTAAGCCGGTTTCCTTCAGCACCTTCAGCAGGCGGTCGAAGGGGACACCGGTCTTGGGGTTGCGCGGCGGAGTGCAGCCCTCGGTTTCGGCGATGGAGATCTCGTAGGTTCCGATCTTGCGGGCCAATGCCATGGTTTCGCTTTTTTCATAGGCGATCAGCGGGCTGTAGACCGGGAAAGGGGCGGCGGAGCGCGAGGCGAACAGGTTCTTCAGCGTCTGCGACGCCACCTGGGCCAGGTTGTCGCCGGTGATGACGCCCAGGGCGCCCTCCTGGCGCACGATCTCCGCGGCCTTTTTGTGCATCAGGTACTTGCAGATCACGCAGACGTAGGGTTCGTGGCGGCTGCCGAACAAGCCGGCATATTTTCCCAGGAACAATTCCTCGCGCGGAACCACGATCAGCTGGATCTTCTGCCCGGCGGCGAACTCTTCCAGCCGGTCGCGCAGGCGCATGACCTTGCTCGTCTCGGCGGGGGAATTCTGGAAATGGAGCAGGAGCGGCAGCACGCCGCGCTTCATCATCAGGAACGTGGCCACCGGCGAATCGATGCCGCCCGAGACCAGGGAGACCAGCTTGCCGGCGCTGCCCACCGGGAAGCCGCCGAACCCGCGGATCTTTTCGTTGAACAGGTACAGGTGGCGGTGGCCGATCTCGACGTGCAGTTCGAAATCCGGGTCTTTCAGCCGCACCGGCGTTCCGGTCTGCTCGCTGAGGATGGTGCCGATCTCCCTCTCCACGCCCATGGAATCGGGAGAGAAATCCTTGGCGATGCGCTGGCAGCTCACCCGGAAATTTTTGCTCTGGCGGATCGCCGGGAAAAAGCGGGCCACTTCCTTTTTCAAGGCGTCATAGTCCCTGGCCAACTCGAATGCCGGGCTGTAGGAATAGACGCCCAGGATCTTGTCCAGCTCGGGGAGGTCGTCGATGCCGCGGATATAGATCCGGCCCCGCTCGCTGGTGATCTTGGCAAAGGCGTGCCCCTGCTTTTTCAAAAACCAGGCCAGGTCGTTCTTCAGCTTTTGCTCGAACTGGCTGCGGTTGCGGCCCTTGAGGCTGATCTCGCCATAGCGGACGATAATGGCCCGGCTGGTCATGGCCGCAGCCCGCGCAGGTACTCGAGCAGGATGGCGCCGGTGCGCTGCTGGCGGTATTTTTCCAGGGCCCGCCGCTGCCCGGCCAGCAGCGCGGCCCGCAATTCCGGGCGGGTCAGGATCTCGTGGCACAGGGCGGCGATCCTGGGAAAATTTTTTTCCCGCAGCAGCACGCCCCCGCCGTTCATGGTCTCGGCCACGGCGCCGGCGTCGTAGGCCACGACCGGGAGACCCAGGTGGAAGCTTTCCACGATCGGGGCGCAGAAACCCTCGTGCTCGCTCAGATGCAGGTACAGGTGCGACAATTTCGCATAGGAGACCATTTCGGCCAGGGGCACATGGCCGCTGAAATGGATGTCCTTCACCTGCAGCTTGGCGATCAGGTCCTGCAGGGCCGAAAAATAGCGCTCGAAACCGCGGTACTCGCCGACAATGAACAGGCGCGAAGCGGGATTGAAATGCTTTTGGTAAACGTGGAACGTCTTGATGACGTCCTCGATCTTTTTGTTGGGGATGACCCGCCCGATATAGAGGATATTGCTCTTGCCGTCGGCGAATATGTTCTTGAAGACCGGCAGCACCGGCAGGTCGAACTTGGCAAAATCCATGACCAGGGGCAAAACGCCGGTGCGCGGGAATCCGGCCTCCAGCAACTCGCCGCGGTTGAATTCGGAGTCGCCCAGGGCCAGGTCGACCTTGCCGGCCAGGCTTTTCAGCTCGATGCGGCCCTTGAAGCAGTCCTTGGCCAGGATGCGGTGAAAATCCAGGAAAAAATGGTAGGGCGTGATGTTGTGGTAAATGATGACCTTCCTGTCCGCCAGGCGCAGGAATTTTTTGGTCACCGGCGAGCCGATGGAAAAGTGATAGATGACCGCGTTGCCGGGATCGGAAAAACGGTCGTACTCAAGATAATTGCGCACCTGGCGGGCGTAGCGGGGATGATGGTGCAGGGTGAAGATCTCGGACTCAAAGCCGTTGGCCCGCAGATAGCCCCGGATTTCCAGGGCTTCGTTGCCGATGGCGTCGCCGTAGGAGTAGGAGGTTAAAAATTGATGGACTTTCATTCAGGACGGCAGTTTCTTCTCCAGGGCCCGTTCCCGGTTTTCCAAAAATTCGATCTTGTCCTCCAGGATGCGGATCTTGGTTTTCAGAAGTTCTTCCTCGGTTTTCAGCTTCGAGGCTTCGACGATCATGTTGTGCATGGCGTTGTGCAGCAGCCGGATGTATTCGCTGCTCTGCAGAACGATCGGCACTTTCTTCTGCAGGTCCAGGATGCCGGTTTTCAATTCCACGTACAGGGGGCGGGTCATGAAGCGGATCAGCGGAAAAAACAAAGCGCGGATTTTCTTCAGAAGGCCCTTGGCCAGGCCGGTTTCGCGGATGGCTTCGTCCAGCGGCGCCGGCGGCGCCATGTGTTCGGCAAAGCCCGGATACAGGACCGGCTCGTAGATGCTGGGGATTTCCAGGAAATCGGGCAAGGGCTGCAGTTCCATTTCGGCGATCTCGTCGATCTCGCTCTGCTTCAAAAGGCCGGAGTCTTTCTTGTCCTGGATCCTTTTGCGGATCGCGGCCATGATCTCTTCCACGTCGATCTCGGCGGCGGCATGAATCGTGGGTTCCATGGTTGCACCTCCTGGCGAATCGATTATACAGGAAGCCGCCGCGCGCTACAAGCATTTTGCCGAAAATGCCGATAACAAACGTTATTTTTTTTCGCATGGCTTCGGGCCCGTGAAAACGGATTCCGCTAATGCAGTCCTGTCAACGGTTTCAAAAAAAAATTTCTATTAAATGCAGGCTATGACTTGACTTTTGAGTTTTGGTACCTTAGAATCCTGTGCAGGAGGTAATGATGAACAAAACCGAATTGGTGAAAGCCATTGCAGAAAATGCAAACTTGAAGGTTTCCGAGACTGAAAAAATGGTCAATGCTTTCCTGGACTCCGTGTCCACTTGCCTGAAAAAGAAAAGCAAGGTGACCCTGGTCGGCTTCGGCACGTTCGCCGTGGCCCACAGAAAGGCCAAGATTGGCATCAATCCCAAGACCGGTCAGAAAATCTCCATCAAAGCCAAGAACGTGCCCGTCTTCAGAGCCGGCAAGGCCCTGAAGGATAGAGTCAAATAATCCAGTCGTAAAAAGGTTTTGAGCGGGAGGGGGGCGGGGATTCAAATCCGGTACCGCAAATTCCGGAAAGTCAAAAATCGTATCTTAAATCCATTCCGCCGAACGGGTCACGCCGGGAGAAGACTGTAATCAAGTTCAGTTGACTTCGATCGGGCAGGATGTCCCGGCGATTTCCACCTTGTTCCTCTTGGCGTCATAAGCGTTGATGTTGTCGATGTTCAGGACGTACTTGCCCTTGGCAGTGAATTTGATCTTCAATTGAATGGCGGCGGACGCCAGTGCCGGCACGCTGTTCTGGTCGAAGGACAGCCCCAGGTCGAACGTGCTCCCCGAGATATTCTTCAGGACTTTCACGTCCTTTTCATTCAGGCTGTCGGTCTTGACCTCGACGATCTCGCCGCTGCCGCCGCTCAGCGAACCGTTGAGGGAAAGGCTGGCCAGCGGCGTCCGCGAGTGGATGCGCAGGGATAGAACGGTCTCGGCATTGACCGTGACATCGGCCTGGGCCGGGGAAATGCTGACCCGGTCCCGGGAGGCCGGCGGGTTTTCCGGTTCCGCTTCCTCCATGTCGGTCCCTTCTTCTTCCGGGATATCCGCGCTCGC
>CAVXTN010000005.1:0-526075 GCA_963764745.1 Candidatus Aminicenantota bacterium
GGGCAGAGCCCGCACCATCTTAACCTCCCGGCGCGCTGTTGGCCTGGAACTGCGGCGACTGGCGGCCGGTCTCCTGCAGGTCGATGTAGAAGCTGGTGATTTCGGCCTCAGGCCACCGGTGTTTCAAAAGCCGGGCCAGCCTCAGAGTGTAGGCGCAGCACACCTGGGAGCAATATGGATGCTCCTGGCTCCGGCTGCCGACGCACTGGATGAAGCCAATCCTCCGGGGCGGCTCTGCGTCCGGGGCACCCGGCCCCTTGCCGTTCCGTAGCATCTCTTCCAGTTCATAGCCGGCGATGACGTGGGGCAGGCGGCCATAGCCATAATGGGGCCGGCAGGTAGGGTCGGAGGGTTGGGTACCCGTGGCCACGATCAGGGCCGGCGCGGTCAGTTCCAGGGTCTGCGCCGGCCGGGCCAGATCAATAGCCTTGGCCGTGGGCGGGCAGATTCTGTTGACAAACCTGGCAGGAGCCGTCCAGAAAATAGAGGCAGGCCCCGGGCTTCACCCGCATACCGGGGGTGATTCTGGGTCACCCCGGTGGTGAGGATTGCCCCTTTGTCGGCCGCCGGGCATTCCTCGTAGCAGAGCCCGCAGTCCACGCAGCCCTTGGGTTATTACTTCCGGGCTGCTGCTTGACCACCAGGTGGAAGAGGCCATTTTCCCGGGGAGCAACCGGTCAGTTCGGCGTGGGGCAACAGGGTGATCCGGGGTTCCTGGAACAGGGCCTTCAGACGGTCGTCCACCAGGCAGGCCCCGCACTTCTGACAGGCATCGGTGGCCTTGCAGCAGGAATGTTAGCCGCCCGGCCGCCGAAAAACGGGGTCTTTCTACTCAGGGCCACTTCTCGCCCCAGGCGGGCCAGTTCCAAGGCGGCGCTGATCCCGGCAATACCGCCGCCGGCACCATGGTGAATATTTCTTTTGATTATCCATAGTTATCTTTAATAATGGAGCGAGGTACTTGACTTCCCCCTCACCCTAACTCTCTCCCCCATTGGGGAGAGGGAATATAATGAAATTCCTTTGGCGCCCTGAGGTTTTGGGAGTTTTTTCCCAGAACCTAAAACCTAAAACCCAGAACCCGTCTTTCTCAAACTCCCGCCGCCTCCAGGATTTGGGTGAGCAGGTCCGTCCGCCCCTTGGCCTTCAGGTAGATGCCGTCCGCCAGCTTTTCTTGCTTGATCTGTTGGACCAGGCGGCCGGCGGCTTTAACCCCCAGGGCTAAGGTGTCCTCCGAAGTAATAAGTGATGAGTGATGAGGGAAGAAAAGGCATTTTTTAACGTAGGGGCGATCCGGCGGGTCGCCCGCATCTAATTGTGCGCCCTTATGCGCTTTTTACTGCCAGTACGATTGCGGCAACGGCCGATAGGATCAATATAATGATGGTCGGGGCGGCCCATTTTTCCCACTCCTCGGTGTAGGCCGCGTCGTTATCCGCGGGCGGGGCAAAGATCGAGAAGCGGTAGAGGCTGAAGACGATCAGGCCGGAGTTGAGCGCCAGGACCAGCCATTCGAGCGCCGCCGCGCCATGCCGCCAGGCGGGAAAAGGCCGGGCGCAGCGGCGCCGCCAGGAACCAGGCCAGCCCGGCCGCGGCCAGCAGGGCCAGCAGGGCGGCCAGCCTGGCCCACGGGGGCCCGACCCGCCGTATGACGGCGATCACGGTCATGATGGCGACGACCGCGGCCAGGGCCGCCAGCGTCGCGAAGAACACCGCATAGACCGCTGCAGGCAGCGAGCCGCCCGCGGCCACCTGGAAGGCGAACTGGGCCACGGTGCCGCCGACCAGGAGCGCTGCCCCTTTCAGGGTCAGGGGGAAGCGCGCCATGGCCAGCAGCGACTGGGCGATCAGCCACAGGACCAGGAACGCGGCGGCGGCGAAATAAAGCAGCGGCGCCGGCAGGGAGAGCGGCCAGCGGACCGGGGCGGAAACGGCATGCAGGGCGGCCAGGGGCAGGACCAGGGCCTGCAGCAGCAGCCACAGCCATTTTATAGCGCCGTACAGCGTATTCCTTCGTTCATCGTTCATGGGAAAGATAATAACATAGGAAAGTGAAATATAAAGGTAAAAGGTAAAAGGTAAAAGGTAAAAGTAAGAAAGAGAGAAGCACTAGGTTACAGGTTATGGGTTATAGGTAAAGGCATATATCGAAATCCTAACGTAGGGGTTTGATTCATCAAACCCGAATTCATATGGGGTACGCGAAGGGGCGGTGTCGGTCCGCAAAAATCATCCGCCGACCTTGGCGGATCTGATTTTTCCGTCCCCGAAGGGGGTACCCGCCCTTCTTCCTGACGTTCGCGGTTGAAGAAAAACGAGGAAATTGATCTTTTTGCAATATAGTTCCATTGAAAACAATGATCAGCAAAGCTTTTTCACCCACCATTGACTTTACTGTAGTAGCAGTATAGTATAGTCGCATGAAGGAAATCCGGCGCGAGATCTATCCCACCCTGCTCGAGGAGTTCCGCCGCCCGGAAATCACCATACTGGTCGGCGCCCGCCAGGTGGGGAAAACGTTCCTGCTCAGGAAGCTGTACCGCCATGCCCAATCCCTCAAGCTGCGCGCGCGCTTCTTCGACCTGGAGCAACCGGAGAACCTGAGGCTCCTGAACCGCGACGAGCCTGAAATCGTTCGCCTGCTGACCGAGGAGCTGGACGCGGTCTTTATCGATGAATTCTATTACCTGAAGAACGCTTCGCACATTTTCAAGGCCATATTCGACAGCGGTAAAAAGGTGAAGATCTTTGCCTCGGGTTCATCGTCCCTGGAAATTCACCGACACATGCGCGAGTCGCTGGCCGGGCGCAAGCGAGTATTCCATATCTTCCCCTGCGGCTACGCCGAGATGAAACAAGTGTGGGGAAAAGACATGCCGGGACCGTACCTGCGCTTTGGCGGCCTGCCTGGGCTTGCCAACCTGGCCGAGGCCGACCGCGTGCAGCTGCTGGCCGACATCGTGCAATCGTACGTTTTGAAGGACATCAAGTCCCTGATCCGCGAAGAAAATATCCGTGCCTTCAACCACCTGCTCTATCTCCTGGCTCAGAACCAGGGGAGCGTCGTTTCCGCCGCGGGCCTGGCCCGCGAGGTCGGTTTGACCCAGAAAACGATCGAGAATCATTTGAGCATTCTCTCCCAGACGCAGGTGGCGTTCACGGTTCCCAGCTTCAGCAGCAACCTGGGCAATGAGCTGAAAAAATCGCGCAAAACCTACCTGTTCGACATCGGCGTCCGCAACACGTTGCTCAAGGATTTCCGTGTCACAAAGGAACGCCCGGATGGCGGCGTCATTCTCGAGACAATGACTTTCCTGGAATTGAACCGACGGCTCGACCCCCTTTGCGAAATCCGCTTCTGGCGCACCAAGGACGGCAAGGAGGTCGATTTCGTTTTTATCCGCAACCGCGAACCTTTCCCGGTCGAGGTGAAAAGCACCGCGAAAGCGGACGATATCCCCTCCGGCCTGAGATCGTTCCTGCACCGCTATCCCAGCACTTCCCGTGCCTTCGTCATAAACCCGTCATTGGAAGCTGAGATCCGCTGCGGAAAGACCCGGGTTTTCTTCAGGAGGATCGAGGGACTGAGCCACTTCCACCAATGGCTGGATGATTGAAAGCGGAGTGGGATAAAATATTTCAAAGGAAAAAGGTAAATGGCATAAGTATGAAGAGGCGAGGGGCTAGCGGCTATAGGGAAGAGAAAAGGCAATAGGTTATGGGTTATAGGTTATAGGTAAAGGCATTTATCGAAATCCGAATGTAGGGGCGGTTCGGGAACCGCCCTGGATTTCGAAAAGGCAATTCCGCATGTAGGGGCGGTTCGGGAACCGCCCTTCTTCATGATGTTCGACGTTCGATGTTCTACGTTGAAGAAAAGGCATAGAATCCGTTGGGGCGAACCTTGTGCTCGCCCTTCTTAAATCCCGAATCCCCCGGCATTGCTTCTTCAGTCATTCTTGACATTTCGGATGCTTCTATTCAAAATGCACGCATAGGGGTGATCGACTTTCAAATATGTTTCTTAACCATTCTTGGATCGTGCCGGCGAGCATGCCGGCGCGACCAGGGCAAGGAGAAGCAACATGACCTTCATGGCAAAAAAACGCGGGTTCAAGTTGATCGGGATCTTGCTGATCATGATCGCGGTCATGGCCCCATCGGCATTCGCCAAGGTGCTCGTGGGGATCTATGGGGGCGGCCGTTTATCCAAACCACTGCATTCTTCACCGGAATATTCCTGGCAAACGGATATTACCAGGACGGCTACGAGCCATCTTGGCTTTTTTGTCCAACTCTATAGTCAAAGCTCGCATTGGAGCATCTGCCTGGAAACACTGGATCTGAAATACAATGAGACGTCCGGCGTTTACCATACTCCGAATAATCCGACCATGTATACAACTCCTAAAGAAGTCCGTTATTATGGAGTTTCGTTCGAGTACGCGATTATCTGGAAGGCCAGCCAGCGGCTGATCCCCTTCGTCGGCATCGGGATCATGACGGATCCTCTTGCGAATTTCCTGGGAGGCAACAGAAATTTCCCGCCCGAAACAGACATTAAAGCCGATTTGGGGCTCAAGTTCAGGATTTTCGACTTTGCCGATCTCAGAGCACAGGTCTTTTTTGCCGTCGACAACGAACTCCTGGCGGGGTCGCTGGGGATCAATTTTGTTTTATAAAGGTCCGCAGGGCCGGCGTCGCGGCCCCGCCGGCTTGACTTTAAAAAACCGATATATTAGATTGAAGCTTAATTTTTTTAAAAAAAAGGCATCCTGAATAGGGGGAACCATGAAAAGAAACGCCCTGCTCGTCCTGATCGATCAGCCTGGTTTTTGTTGCAGCCTGCGTCTCGGTCAACTCGACAAAATTGGGCACCGGAGCCTACCGGCGGCCGGTCCCGGCCGCTGAAGTCGCCGTCTACCGGACGGCCGACCAGGTCCCCGGGAAATACGAGGAGATCGCGCTGCTCAACGCGGCGGGCGATTCCACCTGGTCGTCCGAAGCGGGCATGTTCAACAAGATGAAGAAGCGCGCCGGCCAGATGGGGGCCAACGCCATCATCCTGGACGCGATCAGCGAGCCGAGCGCCGGGGCCAAGATCGCGGGCGCCATTTTCGGGGTCGGCGCCGAGCGCAAGGGCAAGGCGATCGCCATATATATATTTCCTCCCGAAGGGCAATAGAGCCAGGAAAGCTGAGGCGAGCTATAGTAATGAGTGATAAGTAATGAGTGATGAGGGAAGAAAGGCATAGAATCTGTAGGGGCGGACCACTGTGTCCGCCCTTCTTAATGTAGGGGCGGGGTTTACCCCTGCCCATTTGTTTAAATGGGCTCATCTTGTATTCGCCCTTCCTAAATTCCAAATCACAAGCACCAAATTCCAAATAAATTCGAAATTCCAAATTCCAATGATCCAAACGATGCGCAGGGGTTCAATATGAGCTGTCGAAATCTCGTATTGAACCCCTACCCTGAAATCAAGACTGCCCTGTCAGCTTTTTCAAGAAAATATCAAATTTTTCCAATTCTCCTTCCTTTCTCGACCACTTCTTCACCAGATCCAGGTCGACATCATTGGCCCTGGCGACCATGAGCGCTTGCTCCAAAGCCTGCAGGTCGTTCCAGAAATAGAATGCCGCCAGGCGGTCGCGAACCGAATCGGTGGCGGTGAGCAATTTGAGCTGCATCTTTTTGACGGCGATCGCGTTCGTCCCGGTGATCTTTTCCCCGCCGATCGAAAGCGGCGGATTCAGGATGTCGATTGAATATTTGACCTTCTTATTGACGTACATCCTGCCCTCGGGAATAAAGCCGATCTGGAGCAAAGCCGCTTCGATCCTTGCCAGCGGGGCTTCCGCGACATTGACGAAGTCCAGGTCATAGGATTCATAGCGGTTGCGGGTGTAGATGGTCACGCAGGCGCCGCCCGTGAGCACGGTGTCGATGCCGCTAGCCCGCAGATGATCGCAGACGAACGCGGCCAGCTCCCGGTGCGTGAGTTTCGCCGGATCTTTCACAACGGCTTTCCGGACCGGCGCGGACGGCGGCGGCGGATGTAGTACTTATCCTTTTCCTCGACGCTCAGGAAATCCAGCGTCTTCCGCAGCAGGGCTTCCAGCTCCTTGCGGAAAGGGTAGCGCGGATTTATGCCGAAGAACCGCACTTTGCCGCGCAGTTGGCTGTAGAGAATTCCGGCGGCCTCCATTTTCCTTAACTGATAAAGTACGGTCGTAAAATTAAAGGCAAAGTTGCGGGCGATCTCCCTGGGGTAAGAATCCTGGTTGGCCAGCAGAAAAAGCAGGATCTTCTCCTTGACCGGTGACTCCAGCAGCGCTTCCAGCATCCGCTCCTCCTTCAATGAAATTGATCATATGATCAATCTGACTGTATGATAGAACGTGTCAAATCAATTGTCAAGAGGGCGATATGGAAGAGCTCGGAGCTGGATCGCAGGAGCAGTTCGCGGTGGAAGATTTACATCACTTCCCTGCGCTCGGTAACCAGGACCCAGATATAGCCGAGCGCCAGCAGGAACTCGATCGCGGCGCTGGCCAGGATGCCGCCGGCCGCGTGCCCGACGGCGAACTCATAGACCCCGGTCCCGGCCAGCAGCAGGGTGACGACCACGGTGCCGGCGCTCAGCGCGGTGCGCGCGGCCGACGCGGGCGCGCTGCGGGCCATGAAGAAGATGACCGACAAGCCGAGATAGAGGCAGCCGATGCGCCGGACCAGCAGGAGCACGCTCTCGGTGGGCAGGACCTGCCAGCGCCCCACGATGAGCGCCCCGAAGAAGAAGTAGCCGATCCCCAGCGCGAAGAGGATGACGGCGGTGATCACGGCAAGAGCTTTAAATTTCATTCCCCCTCCTTGGTTCCCTGACGATTTTAGGAAATAACGGGCGAGAATGCAAGGGATAGTGATAAGTGATAAGTGATGAGTGATGAGAGAAGAAAAGGCATTTTTTAATGTAGGGGCGGTTTCCCCATGCGGGGACACGCGGGAACCGCCCTGTATTAATCCCAAATCCCAAGCACCAAATCCCAAATAAATTCCAATATCCAAATTTCAATTACCCAAACGAAATAAATGGAGCTGGCCCTGCGTTTTCCGGATAAAATCGTTAAAAATTGAGATATGCCCCGGCCGGGCCATATTCAGTAGCGGGGAGGGAACGCACATGAAAAAAACCTTGACACTGTTTTCCCTGCTGGCGCTCGCCGGCATGCTCTGCGGACAGACCATCACGGTCACGTCGCCCGTCGGGGGCGAGCACTGGCTCTCCGGCTCGCACCACAACATCACCTGGATCTACGGCGGCCTCCCGGACACCAACATGGTCAAGCTGCTCCTGTATTGCAACGGGACCCTGCTGGGGTCGATCGCCGAAAACGTGGCCATCGGCAGCAACGGCAGCGGGACATACGACTGGACGGTAGGGAAGCTGGGAAGCACGGCGGTCGACGGCTACAAGGTGCGCATACGCCGGATGGCCAGCGCGCAGCCGTACGGCGAAAGCCCGCAGGCCTTTTCGATCACCCGCATCGTGCACCAGGCCATGATCGCCAAGAAGATGACGCCGACGCCCGCGATTCACTCCCACGGCTCCGTGACCGTCCACATCAACCTGGTCTGCGACCTGGACGAAGGCCAGGAAATTTCGACACCCGGCTGCGACGACTTCTGGTGGATGCAGAACTCCAATCCCCCCCACCAGCGCCTGTTCATCCCCTGCAACGGCGCCCTCTTCAAGACCCTGGGCGTCGGGGCCGATTCCTCCTGGGCGGTCCTGCACGGCGTCAACTTCCCGACGCAGCAGAACCCGATCCCGGACGCCAACCTGCCCGACGGCATGATCGTGGCCTACCGGACGCACCCCTACCTGCGCTGGGGATTTTTCCGCGTGGTGGGCAAGGGCAGCGACAACTGCCTGGCCATCGAGTGGACCACGTATGAGTAGAAGATAACAGCGCCCAGACGAGCTATAGTGATAAGTAATGAGTGATGAGTGATAAGTGATGAGAGAAGAAAAGGCATTTTTTAATGTAGGTGCGGTTTCCCCATGCGGGGACACGCGGGAACCGCCTGCTTAAATCCCAAATCACAAGCACCAAATTACAAACAAGATCCAATATTCAGATTCCAATGACCCAAACAAAGAAAATTGAATTGGATCGTAGGGGCGGGTTTCAAACCCGCCCGGGATCTCGAAAAGGTCCGTAGGGGCGGTTCGGGAACCGCCCTTCTTCATGAGGTTCGAGGTTGGAGGTTGAAGGAAAGGCACCTGTCTTGACAATCATTTTCCGAAGAATTCTAATGGTTTCGGTCAACCATGGAGAGGAGGAAATGAAAATGAAAAAAACGGTGGTATTTGTCTGCCTGGTGCTCCTGTGCTGCTTCGCCCTGAGCGCCCAGATGAAGATGGAGCCCGGGGCGTGCGACAAAAAAGCCCAGGTCCTGCTGGACAAGGTGCTGGAGATGTGGAACAAGGGCGACATGGCCCTGATCCCCGAGCTTTACACCAGCGATTGCGTGGCCACGACCAGCTCCATGCCCGCGCCCTTCGTCGGCCACGCGGGGATCAGGCAGTGGATCGAAAATACCCGCGCCATGATACCCGACCTGGTCATGGCCTTCCCCGAGGTCCTGGCCAAGCCCGACAGGATCGTGACGGTATGGACCATGACCGGGACGCAGACGGGGCCCCTGGTCACGCCCATGGGCACGCTGCCGCCGACAGGCAGGAAGGTCAGCATCAACGGCATGTCCATCGACTACCTGAAGGACGGGAAGTTCGTCAAGGAGGTCGTGATTTACAATGTGCTGGAAATGATGATGCAGATGGGGTTCACGCTCAACCCGCCGGCGGCGGGGAAATAACTATGCTGCTGAAACAGCAACCCTGAAAATCTTCTTGGATCTCAATACTCATCCCCTACCCCCTTCTCTTCCCGAAGAGAAGGGGCTGAAAGGCACATAAGGAATGTCCCCTCTCTTCGCAAGAGAGGGGATCCAGGGGTGAGTTTGAGGATATCGCTCATGAACGTCTTGGAAATGATGATGCAGATGGGGTTCACGTTAGAGCCACCTCAATTGGCAAAATAAAAGACAAGGTCCAAAGTTCGGAGTTGAAGAGTTTCAGAAAGTATAAAGTTTAAAGTAAAAAGTATAAAGTAAGAGCGGGAAAATTCCGGCTCCGAAAAGCATACGCTCGATTGTTTCCGTACTTTAAACTTTGTACTTTGTACTTTATACTTTTTCCTGGACTTGATCTCAGTACCTGGCCTTCAGCCCCAGCGACGCCGCCTGCAGGGTGCGGAAATCGCCCAGCGCCGTGAAGGGGATGGCCGGCGCCTGCAGCACCCGGTAGATGGGGAAGATATCGTCCTTTTCCACGCCCAGGTTGAAGGAGCGGAAGCGGATCAGCCCCAGGTCGGACTGGGGCTCGAGCAGCAGCGGCACCAGGTTGGCGGCCAGCTGGTTCAGGGGAACATAGCAATCGCCGCGCTGGACCGGGACCTGGAGCGGGCGCAGGCTGACCTTGATCCTCTGCGGCGGGATGTAGTCTTCCGTGCCCTGGATGATGTCGTCCACCCGGCTGGCCTCGACCGCCAGCTCCCCGCCGCGGTCGAAGCTGTAGACCTTGACGCCCAGCTTCAGCAGCAGGCCGATCACGTCGCGCCTGGCGGCCGGGACCACGTAGCCCAGCGGCCGCGCGCAGGTGACCAGCGACTCCAGCCTGGGGAACCAGTTGGCGATCTCGGTCTCCACCACACGCGGCGTCCGCCCGAGGCGCACCAGGTCGCCGCGGTTGACGGGGTCGCCGGCCTTGATGTCGCGGGCGGCGGTGGCGAACACGCCGGCTTCCTCCTTGGCGAAGGTCTTGAGCTTCAGCACCGGCTGCCGCGGGTCGCGGGCATAGATGGTGCGCAGGTGGACCAGGTTTTTGGCGTCGAGGCTGCGCGACCGGCTGACCAGGTCGGCGCGGCACTGGGCCGTGAGGTCCTTGATCTCGCGGCTGCTGGCGAAGACGGTCTTCAGAAAGGCCATCAGCCCCTCGAAGGCCCAGCGGCTGCGGTCGCGATACTGCTCGATGGAGCCGTCGCCGGCGATCTCCTGGATGAAGGAGAAGGTGTTGAAGATGCCGAAGCTGTTGCGGCCGTCGTTGACGTCGGTGGTGCTGAAGCGGAAGATCTCGGCGCTGGGGTTGGCCAGCCCCTCGGGCACGGCGCCGCTGGAGGGCAGGTCGTCCATGGTGGTCTGGATCAGGTACTCGTGGGCGGGCGTTTCGCCGGCCAGCTTGAAGGCGGCGGGCAGGATCACGCGGTGCGAGTACTCGCCGATGCGCGGGTCGATGTTCAGGTTGGTGACCGTGCCGACGTTGATCCGGTAGTAGGCGTCGCCCTTTTCGTGCATGTCGAAGGTCACCTCGGGATACAGGGCGGAGAAGACGCGGTGCAGGGCCTCGACCTCCGGGGCCTCG
Source organism: Candidatus Aminicenantota bacterium (assembly GCA_963764745.1). Lineage (GTDB taxonomy): Bacteria > Acidobacteriota > Aminicenantia > UBA2199 > UBA2199 > UBA2199. Next base: position 10,484 of record CAVXTN010000005.1, read on the forward strand.
ACCTTGCTGTGGTCGCGGTTCATGTCCAGCCCCTGCTCGTTGACGCGCACGTTGTTCTCGTTGCCGTAGGGGTTGATCTGCGGGAAGACGACCAGGTCCATGCGCTCGAGCAGGGAATCGAGCTTCCTGTCCGCGATCCCGGCCAGGAGCTGCAGCAGGGCGTCCGGCCCCGACTGCTCGTTGCCGTGGTGCGAGGCCTGGAGCTGCACCATGATCTTGTCCCCGGCCAGGCGCGGCTCGCTGACCACGACGCACAGGATGTCGCGGCCCACGCGGTCCTCGGAGGCGTTCTCCAGGGTCTTGCCCACCGCGTAGACCTTGATGCGCGGGTCCAGGGCCTGCAGCCGGCTCAGGAAACCGACCACGTCGTCGTAGCGCGTGAAGGCGGCGTACTGCCGCTCCTGCGCCGGGGTCTGCAGACCGGCGGCGGCGTGGACGAACAGGCCGCTCAAAAGAATGACGATGCAAAAGGCGATTGTTTTTTTCATGGCCGGCTCCTTTGGGACTCACGTATTTCAAAAATCATCAAAATATCCGATCACCGATTGGACAAATCAACTATAGCAAAAATGAAGGAAAAATCAAAGGGAAGTAAAAAATTGAAGAAGGTCAGGGGGTGAGGCCGGATCGCCATTCTAGCCCCATCCCCATCCCTTCCCCTAAAGGAGAAGGGAGCAGGAGAGGGGGCTAGGGGGTGAGGCCAGCGGTCCGAGAACGCGGAACCGACCTCAAATATAATAGCATCGATTAAAAAACCCCCTTTACTAAGGGGGGTGGCGTAAGCCGGGGGGATACGTATTTCGAGCTAGGTGGTCAGCTCGGCGCCCCCTACAAATGGAACGGACAGACCAGGATCTTCACCTGCACGAGCAGGATGGGAGCGGTGAGGCGGGCGACGGCGGGAATGTAAAGGACGTTCAGCCCGACGCGGTTGAAGCCCACGGTCAGGTAGGGCATGGCGAAAAGGGAAAAGCGGTTATGGTTGTATTCGACCTTTTTCAGGCCGCCGACGATCAGCTCCAGGGCGCCCCACAGGGACTTCCGTTTGCCCACGAAATAGCCGGGGACCGCGCCGATCCAGTAGGAGGGCCTGCCGGTGCTGTCGTTGAACATGTAGTGGCCGTTGACGCCGAGCAGCCAGTGCCGCTTCAGGCGATAGGCTTCCGCCCCGATCCCCCAGTGAAAGTCGTTGAACTGGTCATGATAGGGATGGAAGTGCTTGGACACGCTTGGCCCGCTCAGGTAGAGCAGGCAGCGGTCCCCTTCAGGCCAGCCCAATTGCGAGAGCGCTAAAACAAGCAAAAAGATAAGTAATACTTTTTTCATGAAAAGCTTCAAGTAAAACCAAGTATAAAGTACAAAGTACAAAGTTTAAAGTATGAAAATAATCGAACGTATGCTTTTCGGAGCCGATATTCTCCAGTTCTTACTTTATACTTTATACTTTAAACTTTATACTTTCCCCGAACTCTTCTTTCTCGGCAAACTTCTTCAGCGCCTCCACCTCGTGCGCGTCCGAGCCCCGGGTGGTTTTCAGGTTGAACTGCCCGGCCAGGGCGCGCAGCTCCGCGATCAATTGGCTCTCGCTTTCCGGGTCGGGGAAGGCGGGGCTGGTGCCGAAATAGGGATAATCGACCTCCAGGCCGGCCAGGCCCTTGGGGACGAATTCCTCCAGAAAGGCCGCCAGGGAAATATCGGTCTCCTTGACCAGGTAGCCCGGGTGGGCCAGCACGGCCTCGCCGCCGGCCGAACGGATGAGGTCGATGGCGTCGCCCAGGGGCAATTTGGGTATGCGCACCGGGACGCGGGCGATCTCGGTAAGCCACTTGGCCGCCTCGCGGTACTCGGAGAACAATCCCTGCTCGAGCATGGCATGCACCAGGTGGGGCTTCATCAGGGTGTCGCGGTGGGGAATGAACACCTTCTTGGAGTCCACGACCTTGCGCCCGAAGTACTGGTTGATCACGGCCAGCTGCTGCTGCACCTTGCGCTTCCTGAGCACGTTGGTCAGGTTCAGGTGCTTGTTCAGGGCCGGGGCGTCCAGGTCGAAGCCGTAGCCCAGCAGGTGGATCTCCCGGTTCTTGTAGTTGGTATCCAGCTCGATGCCCGGGACCAGCTCGATGCCCAGCCCGCGGGCGGCGGCGAAGAGGTCGCCCCAGTGGCGGTAGGCGCCCAGGGCGTCGTGGTCGGTGAAGGAGATGCGCTCCAGGCCCAGTTGCTTCGCGGTTTGCAGCATTTCGAGTGGAGTCGCGACACCATCCGAGACCAGCGTGTGAATGTGCAGATCGGTCGTACTTTTCATAAGGGGCTAGTTTACCACAATTAGGGCCAATTTGGGACTCGGCGGACAGCTGACGGGGAACGGATGGAGAATCGAGCTACAGTGATGAGTAATGAGTAATAAGTGATGAGTAACCGCAAATGAGCGAACTGTCTAATTCTTTCTCATCACTCATCACTGAGCCCTGTCAGTTCGTTCACTTATCACTTAGTACTTATTTCGTCTCGATTATTTTCTGGAAGTTCTCCGGGTCGGTGTCGCCCTCGGTGTTGATCAGCAACACGCGCGAGTCCTGGTTCAAAGGCAGGCGCGAGCGGACGCTGGCCAGCTTGTCGCTGTTGGTCAGGGCCAGCAGGGCGGCCAGGCCCGAAGAGCCCGACTCGCCCGAGACGACGCGCGGGTCCATGCCCAGCGGGCGGTAGTAGCGGCGCATGGCCTGCTCCGCGTACTTGTCGCTCACGGCCAGGAAAAAATGCATGCCGTCGCGCACGATGGGCCAGGCCAGGGGCGAGGGTACGCCGCAGTTCAGGCCGGCCATGATCGAGGTCTGCGGCCGCGCGTGGGCAGGGGCTCGCCCTTGCCGTAGCGCACCGACTCCAGGAAGCAGTCGGAGGAGAGCGGCTCCACGCAAACGAGGAGCGGCCGCTTGTCGCCGTAGTGCCGGCGTAGTAGAAAGCGCCGGCGGCGGCAAGGCCCCCCACCCCGGCCGGCAGGATCACCATTTCGACGCCCGCCTTGTCCGGCTTGTGCAGGATCCCTTCCAACTCGGCGAAGATGGTGGTGTAGCCGAGCAAGATCCAGCCCGGGATCTCGCGGTAGCCGGGGTAGGCGGTGTCGGAAATCGCCTGCCAGCCGTTTTTGGCGGCGTCGGCGGCGCAGCGCTTGACGCAGTCGTCGAAGGTGCCCGGGACCAGCACCACCTCGGCCCCCTCGCCGCGGATGTTCTCCACCCGCGCCGCGGACCGAATCGGCGGGCATGTAGATCACCGCCTTCTGGCCGAGGTTTTTCGCGGTCCAGGCCACGGCGCGGCCGTGGTTGCCGTCGGTGGCGGCGCAGAAGGTGAACGAGCCCAGCCTGGCCAGCGCCGCCGGGTCCTGGAAGCTGCCTGGCAGTGAACGGCGTCCGGGAAACGCTCCTGCCAGCGTTTCTTCAGAAAACGGTACATGGCGTAGGAAGCGCCCAGGGCCTTGAAGGCCTTGATGCCGAAGCGCCGCGATTCGTCCTTGACCAGGACCGCGCCCAGCCCCAGGCGGAAGGCCAGGTCGGGCAGCTCGCGCAGCGGCGTGGGCTCGTAGCCGGGCAGCGAGCGATGGAAGTCGAGCATGCCGGAGTCTTTTCAGAAAGTCGTACTCCGTCGCCGGTCCAGGCCGGAAATGTTCCGGCACAGTTCGTTGAAGGCGTATTCACACATCGGTTTTGTCTCCATGCAGGAACGGCGGCAGGAACTCCAGCAGCGCCGCCATGTGGGCCAGCAGCCGGCCGTCGAAGACGGGGTCGGCCTCGCGCCGCCAGTCGGCGGCCAGGAACGAAAAGTCGGCGCGCTGCAGCTTCAGCAGGCAGTTGCCATTCTCGAACTCCAGGCGGTCCGGCGAGCGGCGCAGCCGCTGCGCTTCGCCGCCGACCCGGGCGTGCAGCACCCTGTCCGCGGTGGCGCCGGGCGGCTCGAGGAAAAAGCCGTCGCCGGCCAGAAGAAAGTCTTCGTGGCGCAGGTAAAAATGGGGCTTGTCCTTGTAGGGGGCGCCGGCGGTCGGGCAGAAGGTGGCGCAGTTGCCGCAGCCGTTGCAGAAGTCGGCGACGTGGACCAGCTGGTATTTCTGGCGCAGCTCGAAGCATGCCGGAAATGGAGAGTTCGGCCCCGGCCTTGTGTTTCACGCCGCGCAGTACGGGATAGCGCCCGGGAGTCGCGGCGAATGCGACCAGGGCGCGGTTGGGGCAGACATCGACGCACAGCAGGCAGAGGTCGTCGCAGTGCAGGCAGCGCTCGGCTTCCAGCCGCGCCGCGGCGGCGGACAGACCGGCCGGGGCCGCGAAAAGGCCGGCGCCGGGATCGGCCGGCAATTGGGCCGGAGCCGGCGGCCGGGGCGTTCGCCGCCGGCGCCGCAGCCCGTGTTCGCGCCAGGACAAGCCGGAGAGCGGGGCGGGCTCGACCGCGCGCATGGTCCGGCCGGTCGATTCCATGACCCGGACCGCGGTGCGCACGCCGTCGGCCACGGCGCGGATCAGGGTCGAGGGGCCGAGGCGGGCGTCGCCGGCGAGGAAAAGGCGGGGGTGGCTGGTGCGCCCCTCGTCGCCCACGGCCTGCCACTCGCTGCCGGCCAGGAGGCCGGAATCCTTCTCCTGGCCGATGGCCACGATCACCGCGTCGCAGACCAGCTCGAACTCGGAGCCGAAAACCGGAACCGGGTGCGGCCTGGCTCCGGCTTCGGTCCGGCGCGAGCTCCATGCGCGAGCAGAGCATGGCCCACTCCCGCCCCGCGTCGGCCTCGATGCGCAGCGGGGCGGTGAGCTCCATGATGCGCACCCCCTCGGCCAGGGTCTCGCTGATCTCTTCGGCGGCGGCCGGCATTTCGGCCAGCGTGCGGCGGTAGACCACCGTGACCTGGCCGCCGGGGCCCAGCAGGCGCCGGGCCGTGCGCGCGGCGTCCATGGCGCTGTTGCCGCCGCCGATGACCAGGACCTGGCGCCCAAGGTCGGGCTTTTCGCCGCGCTTGACCGCGGCCAGGAATTCCAGGGCGTCGTAGACCCCGGCCGCCTCCTCCTCGGGGATGAGCATCTTGCGCCCCTTGCCCGACGCCGCAGGCCAGGAAGACGGCCTGGTAGGCCTCCAGCAGCCTGGGCAGCTGCCCGGGCGTGACGACCTGGCCGAAACGGAAGGTCACGCCCATCTTTTTCAGGCGCGAGACGTCGTCGTCCAGGGCGGAGTCGCCGAGGCGAAAGCCGGGGATGACCGCGGCGGCCAGCCCGCCGGCCGCGCCGTTGGCCTCCAAGCACCTCGACCCAGAAGCCGCCCCGGGCCAGCTCGCGGGCCGCGGCCAGGCCCGGCCGGCCCGGCGCCGACCACCGCGACGCGCGTGGCGTCCCCGAGCGAGGCCGGGTCGGCCGCCGGGATGCTGCCGTTCTCCACGGCGAAGCGCTTGACGGCGCGTATGGCCAGCGGCCGGTCGAAGAGGCCGCGCGTGCAGCGGGACCGGCACTTCTGGTCGCAGACCATGCCGGAAACGGCGGGCAGCGGGTTGGTCTCCCAGATCACGGACTTGGCCCGGTCGGCATCGCCCCGCCCCACCCAGTACATGTAGCGGGAAACGTCCTGGCCGGCGGCGCAGGCGTCGCGGCAGGGAGCCATGGCGCAGTCGAACCAGCCCAGCGGGCGCTTGCCCTTGAAGGACGGCGGCGGCAACAGCGGGGCGCGGCAGTCGTCCCCCTGCTCCAGCGCCGCTTCGTAATTCTTCAGGTTCGCCAGCACCGCCTTGGCCGGGTCCTTCATCCTGGCGCGCTTCAGGACCAGCTCGTCCAGGGAGGCCGCCAGGCAGCCGCCCATGCCGCGGCAGATCTCCTCCAGGTACTGTCGCAGGCGGCCGTAGCCGCCCGGGCCGCAGCAGGTCGCTGCAGACGGTCAGCGGCCGCAGGCCGCAGGCCAGGAGCTCGGCGGCGTTGAAGCAATCGGCGCCGGCGGAGAAGGTGATGTCCAGCCCGCCCTGCGAAATCTTCCTGCAGGCGGCGGGCCAGGGCCACCGCCAGCGGCTGCAGCGGCCGGCCGCTCAGGTAGACCGTCTTTTCCGCCGCGGGCAGCAGGCCGCGCTCGTTCAGGCATTCCAGGGTGTTGGTCAGCTTGACGCCGAAATTCAGGCCGTTCCTGACGGCGCAGTCCTGGAGGGTGCGCAGCATGTCCAGGGCGGCGTCGTATTTCAGGTCGTGGGCGAAGGCCTGGTCCGGGACCTTGACGTCCCAGCCCAGGCGGCCGTTCAGCAGGCCGCGCAGCCGTTCCGGGCCCAGCAGGGTCGGGTTCAGCTTGATCGTGGTGTGCAGCTTTCTCTCGTTCAGCAGGTAGAGGCCGATCTTCTCGATCTCCTCCGGCGGGCAGCCGTGCATGGTCGACAGGGTGACGTTGTCGGAAATGCGGTCCGGGATGTCGATGCCGCGCGACGGCCGGGTACAGGGGCTCGAGTCTCGCGCAGCACCGCCTCCTTCTCGTCGCGGCAGCAGGCCATCCTGTCGAAAAAACGCTGCATGTTGGGCTGCAGGATGCCGGCCAGGTCGTAGCCCACGCTGAAGTTGAAGAGAAAGCCGGGGTCGCCGCGCAGGCGCCCCTTGCGGCGGCGGCGGCGCAGCACGTGCAGCAGCACCCAGGCGGCCAGGTACTGGTCGAAGGACTCGTCCAGGGTCAGCTCCTGCGACCATTCGCAGTTGTAGCCGGCGGCGCCCACGGCGATGCAGGGCTTGTTCACCTCCAGGCGGTCCAGGGTCTGGACGGTCTTGAGCTCGATGAAGCGGGCGCCGCAGAGCCAGGCCGAGACGATGTTCTGGGCCAGCTGCGTGTGCGGGCCGGCGGCCACTCCCAGCGGCGTCTCGAGCACGCGCCCGTAGCGGGCCAGGCGGAAGGGGTCGGTGGCGTCGGCCTTGAAAAAAAGATCGTCGTGGATGCCGAAGACCTGGCCGCGCTTCTCCTCGGCCAGGATCCAGGCCAGCAGGGCGCCGGCGCCGAGCGGCGCGAATTTTTCAGCCATCATCGTTCTCCCCGCGGGGGGAGAATCAGCCGCGGCCGCCCATGGTCAGGGCCATGACGGCCTTGGCCGTGTGCAGCCGGTTCTCGGCCTCGTCGTAGACGATGGAGATCGACTCGTCGTCGATCACGTCGTCGGTCACCTCGCGGTTGCGGTCGGCGGGCAGGGCGTGCATCAGCTTGACGCCGCGGCTCGGCCAGCTTGACGCGGCGGCGGTCGAAGATCCAGTCCTTGTGCTTGGCCAGGCGGGCGGCCATCTCCTTTTTGCACTCGGCCTCGTTCTTCAGGTATTCGTCGACGTCGTAATAGCCGAAGCCGCCCCAGTTCTTGGGGATGACCACCTGCGCCCCCTGCACGGCCTCGTCCATGTCGTCGGTGAACGTCAGCTTGCCGCCGCCGGCTTTGGCGTTGCGCCTTGGCCTTTTCGACGATCCCCTTGCTCAGCGGGAAATCGGGCGGGTGGGCCACGGTGACGTCCAGGCCGTAGCGCGGGAAGAGCAGGATCTGGGTCTGGGGCACGGAGAGGGGCTTGGCGTGCGATTCGGCATAGGCCCAGGAGATGGTCACCTTCAGCCCCCTGGGGTCGCGGCCGAAATGCTCGAAAATGGTCATCAGGTCGGCCAGCCCCTGGAAGGGGTGGTAGACGTCGTCCTGCAGGCTCATGATCGGGCACTTGGCGTGCCTGGCCATCTCGTTGAGGTAGAGGTTGCCGCTGCCGTAGAAGCAGTTGCGGGCGGCGATGCCGTGGCCCATGCGCGACAGGATGATGGCCGTGTCCTTGGCCGACTCGCCGTGGGAGATCTGCATCTTGTCGGCGGTCAGGTCGTGGGCGTGGCCGCCGAGCTGGGTCATGCCGGCCTCCATGGAGTTGCGCGTGCGCGTCGACTGCTCGAAAAAGATCATGAACAGCGTCTTGTCCTGCAGCAGCCGGTGCGGCTCGCCCAGGGCGAACCTTTTTTTCAGGTCGAAGGACGTTTCGAAGACCGTGTCCAGGTCGTTTTTGCTCCAGTCGTCCTCGGTGATGAAATGCCGGTTGTGAAAGATTGAATTCATGGTTCACGCTCCTTGGTTTCTTGTTCCTAAAAAATATAGCACTTAGGGAACTCTAAGTCAAAACTCACCCCCAACCCCCTCTCTTGAGAATAGAGGGGGCAAAGCCTGACTCCCCTTCTCTTCCCAAGAGAAGGGGCGGGGGATGAGTTATACCTTCAGCCGAGTACCTATTTCATGCTCAACGCGTACAGCGCGTAAAACGCCGACGCCTTGACCAGGTCGTCGACCGGGATCTTCTCGTTCGGCGCGTGGGCGAAGACCTCGTCGCCGGGGCCGAAGCCGATGGTCGGGATGCCGTGGATGCCGTTGATGGTCACGGCGTTGGTGGAGAAGGTCCACTTGTCCACGCGCGGCTCTTTCTGGAAAAGGGAGCGGAACACATCCTCGGCCCGGGTCACGGCCGGGTGGGCGGCGTCGACCGTCCAGGTCGGGTAATATTTTTCCATGCCGTATTCCAGGCCGGTATACGATTTTTCCCTGTACTGCAGCACCTCGGGCGCGGCGGCCGCGTCCTTGACCGGCTTCCCTGACCTCGGCCAGGGCCGATTCCTTGGTCTCGCCGGCGGTGAGGCGGCGGTCCAGGTGGATGCGGGCGGAATCGGCCACGGCGCAGAGCGAGGGGCTGCCCGAGACGAATTCGCTGACCGTGACCGAGCCCTTGCCCAGGAAATCGTCGGCGGCCAGGCGCTCGTTCAGCTTCTCGATCTCCAGGCAGGCGCGCGCCCCCATGTAGATGGCGTTCTTGCCCCTTTCCGGCGCCGAGCCGTGGGCCGACAGCCCCTTGAAGCTGACGCGGATCTCCATGCGGCCGCGCTGGCCGCGGTAGATGCCCAGGGCCGTCGGCTCGGTGATGATCACCAGCTCGGGCCTGATCTTTTCTTCCTCGATGATGTATTTCCAGCACAGGCCGTCGCAGTCCTCTTCCATGACCGTGCCGGTGAAAAGCACCGAGAGGTCGTTTTCCAGGCCGAGCTCGGCCAGGATGCGGCCGGCCGTGACCATGGCCGCCGCCCCGCCCTTCTGGTCCACGCTGCCGCGGCCGTGCACGAAGCCGTCGGCGATGCGGCCGGAGAAAGGCGGCTCGCTCCAGTTTTCCAGGTTGCCCTGGTCCACGGTGTCGATGTGGGCGTCGACGGCCAGCAGGCGCTTGCCCTTGCCCACGCGCCCGAGGACGTTGCCCAGGCCGTCGCTGCGCACGTCGTCGAAGCCGGCGTCTTCCATCTGCTTTTTGAGCTCGGCGGCCACCTCGCCCTCCTGCCCGGTCAGGGACTTGATCCTGACCAGGCGCGAGAGGTTCTGCGCCGTGTGGTCGCGGTATTTTTCAGCCAGCTGCAGCACTTTGGCGGCGATATTTTCCATGTTTTCTCCTTATTTTTCCTCGAGCCAGGCCAGCACCTTTTCGGCGGTCAGGGGCGCGGCGAAGGGCAGCGGCTGGCCGGGCCGGAAGGCGCGCATGGCGTCCAGCAGGGCGAAATAGGCGCCGATGCCGTACATGAAGGGCGGCTCGCCCACGGCCTTGCTGTTGAGCACGGCGGCGGCATTGGGGGCGTCTTTCAGGAAGCGGACGTCGATCACCGCCGGCGCGGTGCGGATATCGGGCACCTTGTAGGTGGAAAGGGTGTCGGTCAGCAGCCGGCCATGGTCCGAGTACAGCAGCTCCTCGAGCGTCATCCAGCCGACGCCCTGCACGATGCCTCCCTCGGCCTGGCCGCGGTCGATCAGCGGGTTCAGGCTGTCGCCGGCGTCGTGGACGGCCTGCACGGCGTCCACGGTGTAGGTGCCGCGCAGGGCGTCCAGGGTGGCCTCCACCAGCGCCGTGCCGAAGACGTGGTAGGCGAACGGCTCGCCTTTTTCGCGCGCCCGGTCGAAATGGATGCCGGGGGCGGCATAGTGGGCCTGGGCGCTGAGGTTGACGCGGGCGAAGTAGGCCGCCTGCACCAGCTGGTCCCAGGTCAGCTCCGTGGCCTTGCCGGCGCGCCAGACGGTTTCCGAGCGCATCTCCAGTCCGGCCGCGTCGGGCAGCGACAGCTTGTCCGCCGCCGCCTGCAGCAGGCGCCGGCGCAGCTCCAGGCAGGCGAGCTCGACCGCCTTGCCGTTCAGGTCGGAGCCGGTCGAGGCGGCGGTGGGCGACGTGTTGGCCACCCGGCGCGTGCAGGTGCTCTCCATGCGCAGCCGGCTCTGCGACACGCCCAGGGTGCGCGCGGCCACCTGCAGGACCTTGTTGTTCACCCCCTGGCCCATCTCGACCGCGGCGCTGGAGACCGAGACGCTGCCGTCGGTATAGACGTGGACCAGGGCGCCGGCCTGGTTCAGGTGGGTGCTGGTGAACGAGATGCCGAAGCAGACGGGCATCAGGGCCAGCCCTTTCTTGCTCAAGCGGTTGGCGGCATTGTATTCCCGCACCCGCTGGCGCGCCGCCGCCAGGTCGAAGGCCGCGACCGCCTCGTCCCAGCAGCGCCGGGCCCGGCAGTTCTTCACCTTCTGGCCGTAGGGGAACTCGTCGCCCTCGGCGAGCAGGTTCTTTTCCTGCAGGACCGCGGCGTCCACTCCCAGCCTGGCCGCGGCCTGGAAAATGGCCGCTTCCAGCACGAACATGGCCTGCGGGCCGCCGAAGCCGCGGAAAGCGGTGTTCGAGCGGCAGGTTGGTGCGGCAGGAGATGCCCGTGGCCCGGACGTTGGGGATGCGGTAGCTGTTGGTGGCATGGAACAGGGTGCGCTCCAGGATGGCGGGCGAAAGGTCGGCCGCTGGCGCCGGCGTTCTGGTAGTAGGTCACCTCGTAGGCCAGGATCCGGCCCTGGCCGTCCAGGCCGATGCGGAAGTCCGAGGAATACGGGTGGCGCTTGCCGGTCAGGCGCATGTCCTCCCGGCGGTTCAGGACCAGCTTGACCGGGCGGCGCAGCTTGTGCGCGGCCAGGGCGGCCATCACCGCCCAGGGGGTGGCCTGGTCCTCCTTGCCGCCGAAGGCGCCGCCCAGGCGGAAAACCTCGACCGTCACCTGGCTCATGGGCATTCCCAGCACGCGGGCGACGGTGCGCTGCACCACGGTCGGCGACTGGGTGGCGGACAGCAGGCGCAGGGTGCCCTTTCTCGCCGGGCACGGCGATGGCGGCCTGGGTCTCCAGGTAGAGGTGCTCCTGGCCGCCCGAGTCGACGCGCCCCGCCAGCACCAGGGAGCAGTCCGGCCAGGCCCGCTCGACGTCGCCCAGGGAGAAGGTGCGCGCGGGCATGATCAGCGAGCCCTTGCGCGGCGGCCTGGCGCGGGTCGAGGACGGCCGGCAGTTCCTCGATCTCCAGCCGGATGGCGGCCAGGGCCTGGCGGGCCTGGAGCGGCGTCGCCGCCACCACCAGGGCCAGCGGCTGGCCGACATGGTGGACCTCGCCCGCGGCCAGCAGGGGCTCGTCGGGGATGATGCCGCCGATCTGGTTCTCGCCCGGGATGTCGGCGGCGGCGAACACGGCGACCACGCCCGGCGCGCGGCGCGCGGCTTCCAGGTCCAGCTTCACGATGCGGCCGTGGGCCAGGGGCGACGGCAGCACCGCGGCGTGCAGCAGCCCGGAAAAAATGTCCAGGTCGTCGACAAAAAGCGACTCGCCGCGGCGCGTGAAAATAGATGTCGTTCTGTTTCACAGCAGTTCCTCGGCGGCGATGCGTTCGGGAAAGAGCTCCAGGAAATGGGCGAAAAGCAGGCGGCGCAGCAGCGCCCGCTTGTAGGCGGCGGCGCCGCGGACGTCGCTGATCGGGGCGATCTCCGCGTCGGCCACCGCGGCCATGTCCCGCACCAGGCCCGGCCGAAACCTCCTTGCCGGCCAGGAAGGCCGACGCCGCGCCCAGGTAGAGGGGCACCGGGGCCACGCCGCCGGCGGCGACATGGGCGGCAGCGATGCGCTCCGCCCTCCGTTTCCAGGCCCAGGGCCGAATTGACCGAGGCGATGTCCTGGCTGCGGCGGCGGGCGACCTTTTCGAAATGAAAGGCCATGCCGTTCCGGGTGAGCGGGACGCTGATCCAGGCCAGGACCTCGTCCTTTTGCATGGCCAGTTTCTTGTAGCCCAGGAAGAAGATCGCGCAGGGCCATCTCGCGGTTGCCCGTGCACGCCGCGCAGGCCGACGCGGGCGTCGAGGGCCAGGAACATGACGCTCAGGTCGCCGATGGGCGAGGCATTGACGATGTTGCCGCCCAGGGTGGCGCGGTTGCGGATCGCGGCCGACGAGACCCGGCGCAGGCATGCGGCCAGGCCGGGCAGAGCGGCGTTGAGCACGGGCGCGGCCATCATGTCGGAAACGGTGGTGGCGGCGCCGATGGCCACGCTGCCTGCGGCCGGCCAGATCGCCGGCGAATCCCGGCCGGCGGGAGAGGAGCAGCAGCTCCCGCCCCGGCAGCTCGGCGTTCCGCTGCACGTACAGGTCGGTGCCTCCGGCCACGACCAGCGCCGCGGCGGCTTCGCGGCCGGCGAAACCTGCAGCGCGGGCGCGGGCAAGGCCGCCAGGCGCCCGGCAACGGCGGAAAAATATTCAGGCAGCACGCCGAGCCCGACCAGGGCCGACAGGCGGTCGGGCGCGGCCGCGAGCGCGGGGGCGACCGCGCGCAGCAGCTTTTCAACGGCGCGCTTGAGCGAGGCGTAGCCCGTGCAGCGGCAGATGTTGCCCTCCATGGCCGTGACGGCGTCGTCGGCCCGCAGTTCCCGGTCATGGAGCAGGAAGCCGGTCAGGCTGACCACGATGCCCGGGGTGCAGAAACCGCACTGGCTGCCCCCTTCGCTGACGATGGCCTGCTGCACGGGGTCAGGTCCCTGCCGTTCAGACCCTCGATGGTGACCACGTGGCAGCCTTCCACCTCGGCCAGGGGCAGCAGGCAGGAGACCACGGTCTTGTACGTGACGCCGCCGGAGGCCGGCGTTCCCAGCAGCACCGTGCAGGCGCCGCAGTCGCCTTCGCGGCAGCCCTGGCGCGTGCCGGTCAGGCGCTGTTCGCCGCGGATGAAATCGAGCAGCACGGTCCCAGCCGGCAGGCCGGTCCGGACCTCGCGCTCGTTCAACAGGAAGGAGATCTCGTTGTCCATGACGCGGCTGCGCGGGCGGGCCTAGAACCCCGCCGCGGTCAGCCAGACCGTCAGACCCCAGCAGGCCAGGGTGCCAACGGCAAAGACCGGGTAGACGAACCACTTTTTTTGCAGCCAGGAGGGCAGGAGCCGCGGCTTCGATCCGGCGCCCCAGGGCGTAGCCCAGTGGGAAGAACACGGCCGCCAGCAGGGCGGCGGGGGCGACGCGGGTCAGCAGGTAGGCGGCCGTGCCGCCGGCATAGCGGAAAGAGAGCAGGTGGCGGCAGGGGGCCCAGAAGCGGCCCAGGGCGAAAAAGGCCGTGCCGGCGCCCAAGGCCGAGACCGAGGCCACGGCGCTCCCGTGCTGCCAGCGGCGGGCGATGGTTTTCTTGAACAGGCCCACGCCGGCGAACAGGAAGGCGCCGTTGAGCAGCATGGCCAGGTGGGCGTTGGCCTGGCAGAAAACGGGCAGGCCCAGCAGCGGCACGGCCAGCCAGCGCGAGAGGATGCCCACGACCGTGATGCCGGGGATGACCCGCGCCTGCTTGAACACGGCCAGCCCCACGGCCATGACGGCAAACCCGACGCCGGTCACCAGCGGGCCGCGCAGGGGCAGGCCGGCTTTCTTGATGAAGCCGCCCAGCGCCGCCTCGACCAGGCCGAGGAGCGCGCCCAGCAGGATGATATTCAAAAAATAAAATTTCCAGGACAAGGACTCGTTGTTGCCGGCCATTAGCACCTCTAGGTCGTTTTGAATCTCAAATATATTAAATAACATCGGCTATATTGTCAAATCTGCAGTAATAAGTGATGAGTAATAAGTGATGAGCAGCCGCAAAAGAGCGAACTATTCTGTTCTTTCTCATTACTCATCACTGGGGCACAGGCAGCTCGTTCACTCATCACTATGATTTCATGTATAATCCCGATATGAAAAGCTATCGCAAGGAACTGTGGTTCCAGACGCCGGGCCGCCGCGCGTTCATCAACATCACCGGGGACGTGGAGCAGGCATTGAACGAAAGCGGCATCCAGGAAGGGTTGGCCCTGGTCAACGCCATGCACATCACCGCCTCGGTGTTCATCAACGACGACGAATCGGGCCTGCACCAGGACTACGAAAAGTGGCTGGAAAAGCTGGCGCCGCACGAGCCGGTGTCGGCCTACCGCCACAACCTCAGCGGCGAAGACAACGGCGACGCCCATCTCAAGCGCCAGGTCATGGGGCGCGAGGTGGTGGTGGCCGTTACCAAGGGCCGCCTGGATTTCGGCCCCTGGGAGCAGATCTTTTACGGCGAGTTCGACGGCCGGAGAAAAAAAAGAGTCTTAATAAAAATTATCGGGGAATAATTTCCCAAAGCACAATTCGGCAGGCTTACGCGCCATTCGCTTCCACTTTTTCCCGGAGCGCCGAGGCCTCCGGGAAGCGATGGTCGTCTCTTCGACGCCCACAAGCCGTTCCAGCGAAAGCCGCTGCGCCTGCCATATTTCGCTCTATTTCCTGCTTTTTGCCTTTTTCTTACCTTGTCACTCGTCACTTGTCACTAGGTCTTCTGGCGCTGATGATCGACGCCCCGGTCACCGCCGCTATGATCACGGCGCCGCCGATGATCGCGTTCAGGCCCGGCGCCTCGCCCAGGGCCAGGAAGACCCACAGCGGGTTGAACACCGGCTCGATCACGGCGATCAGGTTGGCGAAGACCGCCGGGATGCGCTTGATGGCCGCGGTGAAGAGCAGCGCCGACAGCCCGACCTGGAAGACGCCCAGCATGGCGATGGCGCCGGCCGCCTTCCAGGTGACGACCGGCAGCGGCAGGAACAGGGCCACGCCCAGGCCGATCGCGGCGGTGAGCCAGTGGGCCAGCAGGATCGACTCCAGCGGCGACCCTTCCTTCTGCATGCGCATGAAAATGTAGTAGAAGCTGAAGACCAGCCCCGACAGGACGGCCAGGATGTTGCCCAGCAGGCGGCCGCCGCCGAGCTTGTCCATGAACAGCAGCACCATGCCCGCCGCCGACGAAGAAGAAGGCGGCCCAGTGCTCCCAGCGGGCGCGTTCCTTGAGCAGCCAGGCGCCGATGATGGCGGTAAAGACCGGCCCGACGTACTGCAGCAGGATGGCGTTGGCCGCGCTGGTGGTCTTGTTGGCCGAGACGAACAGCAGCATGGTGGCGGCGCTGGCCACGGCCGCGCCCACCTGGGCGAACGACCAGTGGAACCTGGGCCGGCGCAGCCAGGCCAGCAGGACCAGCGAGGATATCAGGCTGCGCATGCCGGCGATGGCGAACGGGTTCCAGTCGATCACCTTGATGAACAGGCCGGCGATGCTCCACAGGAAGGCCGTGGCCGCCATGTACAGGATGCCCAGCTTCATTTCGCGCGATTTATGGTCAGCAGTTATTTCACTCATTTGTCGTTTACTACCGAGCTATCGTGATGAGTGAACGAGCTGCCAGTGCCCCAGTGATGAGTAATGAGAAAGAACGGAATAGTTCGACCTATT
Organism: Candidatus Aminicenantota bacterium; assembly: GCA_963764745.1. GTDB lineage: Bacteria > Acidobacteriota > Aminicenantia > UBA2199 > UBA2199 > UBA2199. The sequence goes on from CAVXTN010000005.1 coordinate 26,079, forward strand.
GCAGTCACTCATCACTCATCACTCATTACTCATCACTATATTTCGTAGCCAGCTACTTGATCTCCAATCTCTGCCCGTAGCATTTCCGGCAGACCGACACGTACTTGTCGTTGCCGCCGATCTCGATCTGCGGCCCCTCGCCCACCGGCTGGCCGTCCTTGTATTTGAGCAGCATGGTCGCCTTCTTGGTGCAGTACCAGCACACGGCTTTCACTTCCTCCACCTTGTCGGCAAAGAGCAGCAGCGCCTCGCTGCCGCTGAAGAAATGGTTGCGGTAGTCGTTCTTCAGCCCGTAGACGATGACCGGGATGTTCAGCTGGTCCACGATGCGGGTCAGGATCACCACCTGCTCGCGGGTCAGGAACTGCCCCTCGTCCACCAGCACGCAGTCGGGCTTGGCCGCGGCGGCCAGGCTCATCATGTCGGTGCTGCTGTTGATGATCTGGGCGTCGCGCTGGAAGCCCATGCGCGACGTGATCTTGCCGCGGCCGAAGCGGTCGTCGATGGCCGGGGTGAAAAGCAGAGCGTGCTTGTTCTGCTCCTCGTAGTTGTGGGCGATCTTGAGGATCTCGGTGGACTTGCCGGCGTTCATGGTCGAGTAGCGAAAATAGAGTTGGGCCATTTTTCAATCTCCTGGATGGTTCAGGGCCGCGGGCGTTGCGTGGTTTTTTCCCAGAAAGCCCGGTGGATGTCGCGGTAGATGCCCAGGTCGGCGCCGCTCTGCAGGTAGCGGATCAGGGCCTCGGCCGTGGTGGACTGCAGCGAGCGTCCGGGATCGGCGTGGGCGAAATTGTAGGAGCTGGCCACGTAGCTGGAAACGCCGACCTTGAATTTCCGTCCTTCGGCCAGGGGCGAGCCGTCGGCGTTGCGCAGCAGGATCTCCCTGATATGCCCGGCGCCGTCGCTGCGCACCAGGTAGGTGAGCCCCGAGACCTGGAGGTCGATGTCGCCGCCCTTTTCGAAGGAGCTGCGGATCAGCCCGCGTATCTCCTCCGCGTTCATGGCGATCTCGACCACCTGGTTGCCGAAGGGATCGATGGTATAGACGTCCTTGAGGGTGATCTTTTTAGGCAGCTGGTTGAGGCGGATGCCGCCCCCGTTCTGGAAGGCGATGTCCAGGCCGTGCGCGACGCGGATGGCGTCGGTCATCAGGCAGCCCAGGGCGTCCTTGCCGGCGATCTCCTGCGGCGCCTCGGCGATGACGCGGGCCAGGGCCGGGTTGCGGTTGAAGCGGGCGATCATGCCCTTGACCTCGGCATCCTCGGCCAGCGGCCCCTTCAAGTCGATCAGCGCTCCCTTTTTCTCGACCACCCGGCCGCCGCGCACCAGCAGTTCCACGCGCCCGAGGTAGCGGTTGTCGCTGCCGGCCTGGGCGACCAGCACGCCGTTGACTGTTTTCGGCCGGGTCGACGCGGGTGTGGGAGTGGCCGCCGATGATGGCGTCGAGCTCGGGCATCTGCGCGGCCAGGAGCAGGTCCTGGTCGTAGCCGATGTGGGTCAAGGCCGATCAGGACGTTGCAGCCGGGGCGCAGCCCGTCCATTTCCCGGGCCTTGGCCAGCGGCTCGCTGAACATCAGCCCCTTGACCTTGTCGGGATGGGTGGAAGGCAGGCCGTTGCCGGCCTCGACCTGGATCAGCCCGAAAACGGCGATCTTGACCCCGCTCCGGGTCTGCAGCAGCACCGAGGGCCGCAGCAGCGGCAGGACGCCCGGCGGCGCCTGGATATTGGCCGAGACCATGGGGAAGCGGGCGCGGGCGGCGAAGCGCTTCAGGTTCTCCAGGCCGGTATCGAACTCGTGGTTGCCGGGGCACAGCAGGTCCAGGCCCAGGCGGTTGAGCAGCTCGAGCATGGGCTCGCCGGGCGGGTCGTACTGGTCGATGACCGGGTTGCCGGTGAAGTTGTCGCCGGCGCAGAAATAATAGACGTTTGCGCTCGCTTTTCCTCTCCGCCGCGATGATGGCGGCCACCTTGGCGAAGTTGTCGATCTTGCCGTGGATGTCGTTGGAGTGGAAGATGACGATGCGCGTCTCGGCCGGCACAGGCCGGCACGCTGGCGCAGGATGGGAAGGCGGCGGCGACCAGCGCCGCGAGCAGGAACAGGCGGATCCGCGGAGTTGAGAAAATCACGCGCTTCATGGCCGGGTCTCCGGCGCGCATTCTTTTATGACCAATTCCTCGCCGCCGTGTCAGTTCGCCGTCCAGGCCGACTTCGTGGCCGTGACCGTCGCAGACCTTTTTTTTATTTTTCTGCACCAGCTTCCACTCGCCGCGCGAGTACTTGCGCAAGACGTCCTTGACGCACGCCCCGGAAAAAATCTCGATCGCCTGACCGTTCACTTTTATCTGCATGTTCTTGAACTCCTTTGACGAAAGAAATAATTTTAGAAATTATGCATACTTTTGTCAAGGAAATAGTGGCGACAATCATCGCGTTACTGCATAAGAGGCAGGTTCACGAACCGGCCCCCTTCGATCCGGAAATCGTGCACATGACCTTGGGAAATCGATTCGCCACATTTTTCCGATTCCTCGTCACTTGTTACTTGTCACTTGTCACAAGTTCGAATATTCATTATGTTATAATCACTCCAATGAAACCCGAAAAGAATCCACTCGCCGGCGTACTCCTGACCCTGCCCTCCTGGCTGGAAAAGCAAATGCTGGCCGGAAGGCAAATTGTTATCCCCGATCCCGAGGAGCGCATGCGCTGGGTCATCGAGTTGTCGCGGCGGAACGTCGAGCACGCCAGCGGCGGGCCTTTCGCCGCGGCGGTCTTCGACGCAGGCAGCGGGGCAGGCTGCTGGGCGCCGGCGTCAACCGCGTCGAGCCGCTGAACTGCTCGCCGGCCCACGCCGAGGTGATGGCCATCGCCTTCGCCCAGCAAAAAATGAAAACCTACGACCTGGGCGCGAACGCCGCCGAGCCGACCGAGCTGGTGACCAGCTCCCAGCCCTGCCTGATGTGCCTGGGCGCCGTGTTGTGGTCCGGGGTCACCCGCCTGACCTACGCCGCCACCGCCGCCGACGTCACGTCCATCCTGGGCTTCGACGAAGGGCCGCTGCCCGCGGCCTGGCCGGAGGAACTGCAAAAGCGCGGCATCACGGTCGCAGCGGAATTTTTGCGCGGCGAGGCCGTCGCGGTCCTGGAGCTGTACAAAAAAAAGCAGGGAACGGTCTACAACAGCCGCCAGGGATCCTAAAGCCCCTTGCTCTTCATCAGCTCGCGGTTTTTCGCGGCGGCGTCTGGTTCCACAGGGTCAGCATCAGCACCGCCCCGATCACCGAGAAGGGAATGATCAGGTAGACCCATACCCCCCAGCCGAAGCGGTCCAGGAAATAGCCCATGCCGAAGCCGGTCAGGCCGCTGGCCAGGTACTGCACGCCGTCCAGCAGGCCGGTGACCGTGGCCGCGCCGCGCGTGCCGCCGAAGTCCATGGAGGCCGTGCCCGAGAGCATGCCGTGCACGCCGAAGATCCACATGCAGCAGAAGCCGATCATGAACGCGGCCAGCCCGGGAGCGCGCGCGCCGCCCAGGATCAGCAGCGAGACGATCTGGCCGATGTAGAAAATGAAAGCCACCGGCGGCCGGCGCGACTGGAACAGGCGGTCGGACATGTAGCCGCAGAGCAGCCCGCCGACGATGCCGCCCGCGGTGATGCCCAGCGAGGCCAGCTGGTGCAGGCCGCTGCCGGGCGCGATGTGGTGGATCTCCTTGAGGAACGGGGTGAACCAGAGCATCAGCCCCTGGCGCACGAAGCCGGTGCAGAACTCGGCGACCATCAGGGTCAGGATCACCGGGTTGGCGAAGGCCCGCTTCAGCACGTAGGTGAAGCCCACCTTGCATGTCGTCGCTGAGGTGGCAGGTGGCGTCGTCGGTGTTGAGCTTGGCGAAGCCGCAATGCTCGGGCTTGTCGCGCACCAGGAAATAGTCGACGATGACCATGACCAGGATCAGGGCCGACGGGCACGATGAACACCCACTTCCAGCCGAAGTGGGCCAGGATCCAGCCGCCGAAGCCCATGGCCAGGAAGTAGCCGCTGGAGATCATGATGCCGAAGATGCCGCCGAACACGCCGCGCTCCTTGACGTGGAACCAGGGGGCGTTGACCTTGACCACCGAGAGGGCGCCGAAGCTCTGGAAATACTGGTTGACGGCGTAGAGCAGCGACATGCCGACCACGATCTTGGTCTGCCAGCCGGCCAGGAACAGGCCGCCGATGACCAGGTTGAACAGGGCCGTGCCGATGCCGCCGAAGATGATGGCCTTCTTGCCGCCGAAGCGGTCGGCCAGCGGGCCGTTGAGGATGACGCTCAGGGCGTAGGTCCAGAAGCCGGCGGTGGCGATGGTGCCGAACTCGGCCTTGGACAGGGAGAAGGTCTTCATGATGTCGCTCGAGGCCACGTTCAGGTTGTAGCGGCCCATGTAGAAGGTGGCGTAGGTCAGCCCCAGCGGGAACCAGTTCATGAAGCGCCGGCGGCGGAACTCGGGCGAGTGGTTCAGCGGGTTGCGCGAAAAGAAGCTCATTTTTTCACCTCCCGCCAGGTCTGCCACAGGCTGTTCAGCACCTCCTCCAGGTGGGCGCCCAGCACGTCGGGCTTGTCGGTTTTTTCGGGCATGTTCTCGAACACGGCGTAGGGCACCTTGCGCCCGCCCGCGGGCAGGTACTTGGGGTCGGCGGCGAACTCGTCCCAGTCCGACTCCTTGTAGAGCATCTCGATCTTCTTGTCCTCCAGGGCGTGCTGCAGGATGGAGTCGGGGCGGTCGGGGTTGTAGCGCCGGCGGTTCTTGCGCAGCGACTCGGGCCAGTCGACCTTGATGTAGAGGGCGGCGGCGTGGTCCAGCACCTGCGGCGACAGGTAGGAGAAGGCCTCGCGGAAGCCGCCGTGCTCCTTGCCGCGGGCGAACTCGATGAACAGGGTCTTGCTTGTCGTGGAAGGCGGGGTCGTTGCGCAGCATCTTGAAGTACTGCAGGTTGAGCTTCTTGATCAGGAAGTTCCAGAACCACTTGCCCTTGAAGACGTTGCCGGGCATGGTCTTGCCCTCGTAGGTGAACTCCTTGTCGGTGAGCAGGCGCGGCTGCCCCATCTCCTCCATCATGTCGTCGTCCTCGAAGCGCTCCCAGAGGATGGGGAAATCGTCGATCTCCTGGAACTCGCCGATATGGAAGCGCTTGATCCGCTCTGGCAGCGGGATTTTTTTCAGGTAGTCGATGACCTCGGATTTGCCGGCGGCCGGCCGGCCGATCAGGATGATGACGTCAAATGTCTTCTTTTCCATTCAGCGTTCCTCCAGCGAAGCGTTTTGACCGGAAGTGAAACTTAATTATATGGATGGGATTTTTTTTTGCAAATCTTAGAACCAGATGAAGGTTCGAAGTTCGACGTTCGTTGTTCAATGTTGAAGAGACCGGAAGAAAAGCAAAGGGTTCGAACCAATTGCTTTTACTTAAAGGGTCAAGACGATTTTCAAACTTTGAACGGCATTTCGGACATCAGCGGAATCCTCGGTTGAGATCTTGTAAAGTCCTTGGACCTGGATCACTTGTCCAGCCCGGGCAGCTTGTCGTCGGCGCAGGGCAGCTCGCCGCGCACGCCGGTGAAGTCGGCCAGGCGGTCCTGGAACTTCTCGGCCTTCTTGGCCGTTTCGTCGTACTTGTTGCCGGCGTTGCCCAGGTGCTTGCCCAGCAGGCAGAAGTCGCCGTAGAACTGGGCGAAGCCCTCCTGCACCTTGACCAGGTCCTTGAGGATCTGCTGGGTCTGCTGCTCGATCTTCAGCCCCTTGAGGCCGAAGGCGATGGCCATCAGGTAGGCGTAGAAGCTGTTGGGCGAGACCGGGATGACGTGCTTCTCCACGGCGTAGTTGAAGATGCCGTAGTTCCTGCCGTCCAGGCCGTCGCTGATCACGGCCTCGTAGAAGACGTTCTCGGCCGGGATGTAGATCAGGGCGAAGTCGTAGGTGCCGCAGTCGGGGCGGATGTATTTCTCGGCGATCTCGTCGACGCGCAGCTTGAAGCTCTTGACGAACTCCTTCTTGTGCTTTTTCCGGCTCTCCTCGTCGCCGGCGTCGAACAGGCGCACGAAGCTCTCCAGGGGGAACTTGGCGTCGACCGGGATCAGGCGCTCGCCCAGGGTGATGACGGCGTCGACCTTGACCCCGTCGGGGAAGGCGTACTGCAGGGTGAAGTTGCCGGCCGGCAGCACCTGGCGCAGCAGGTCCTCCAGCAGGTATTCGCCCAGGTTGCCGCGCAGCTTGGGCGCGCGCAGGATGTCCTGCAGCGAAGAGATGTCCTTGCCGATGGCCTTCATCTGGTTGGTCGATTCCTCGAGCAGCCCCAGCTTTTTCTGGATCTCGCCCACCACCGTGCCGGTCTGGCCCAGCTGGCTGGTGATGTTGCCCTGGGTCTTGCTCAGGTTCTCGTTGACCGTGCGCATGATCTCGTTCAGCTGCCCGCTCTGCTGCATCAGGGCCTTGTTCTGCGCCTGCAGCTGCTCGGTCTTCAGCTCCTGCATCTGGTTCTTCAGGTCCAGCATCTGCTGGTTCAGGGAGGCGTCGCGCGGCCGCAGCTGCAGCACCAGCACGGCCAGCAGCAGCACCACGGCCACGGCCAGCAGCACGATAAAAAGAATGGTTTCCATTGAGATTTCCTTTGTTTCTCCCGATTCAAAAATACCATAACAGAGGGATATAAAAATAGCAATCAGAACAAAACACGAAAACTCATGACAGGCGCCCCGGCGGCGCGCGTCTTCTCTGTGTAGGGGCGGTTCGTGAACCGCCCTCTTGACGAATGGCGGGACAGCCTGCCATCGGGCAAACCAGCCCTTCGGTCACTCGTGGATTTGTCCTATCCCGCTGGTGGGTTCGGGCTCACTCCCGCAGCAGAGTCGCCCCAATTCTGTCAGATCAGGGACTCTGCTGCATTCTCCCGGAAGCATCGTTCGCCCTTACCCAAGCGGGTCCCAAGTCCAAACCACACGTTCCCTCAGGGCGGCCTTGCCCGATGTCCAAATAAACTTGTTTCGCTTATGTTCCGACAACATCAAACGTCGAACCTCTTGCAATACATAAGCCGATGATGTAAGAAAAAAACAGGAGTCTTCATGGCTGAAACGAACGCAACGAAAGAGCATCGCCAACCCGGGCTGTTCCTGGCCTGCCTGCCCCTGGCGATCATGGCGCTGCTGCTGGGCGTGGGCTACGGCGTCTATCACCTGCAGGTGCAGGTGCTGCTGATCGTGGCCGCCGTCTGCGCCGGGCTGGTGGGCTGGCGCCTGGGCTACGCCTGGGAGGAGATGCAGCAGGGGATCGTCGAGAGCATCCGCAAGGCCATGCCGGCGATCCTGATCCTGCTCTGCGTGGGCATGCTCGTCGCCTCCTGGATCGCCTGCGGCACCATCCCCATGCTTCTCTACTACGGCCTCAAGCTCGTCTCGCCGCGCTTCTTCCTGGTCACCGCCTGCGCCGTGTGCAGCATCACCTCGCTGGCCACCGGCACTTCCTGGGGCACGGTCGGCACCGTGGGCGTGGCCTTCATCGGCATCGCCCAGGCGCTGCAGGTGCCGCTGGGGCCGGCGGCGGGCGCCATCGTGGCCGGCGCCTATTTCGGCGACAAGCTCTCGCCGTTTTCCGACATCCCCAACCTGGCCCCGATCGCGGCCGGGTCCAACCTCTTCGACAACATCCGCCACATGCTATGGTCGGCCGTGCCGGCCTGGCTGGCCGGGCTGGCCATTTATTTTTTCATGGGCCTGGGCTACGGCCGCGCCGCCGTCGCCGCCCCGCAGATCGCGGCGATCATGGCCGGCCTGCGCGGCCATTTCGCTTTCCATGTTGCCCTGCTGCTGCCGCTGGCCATCGTGTTCTGGTTCGCCTTCGCCAAGAAGCCGGTCATTCCCGGCATGATGCTTTCGGTCGCCGTGGCAGCCGGGCTGGCCGCCTGGCTGCAGGGCGTGGCGCCGGCCGCCCTGGCGCGTTTCCTGAGCGCCGGCTACAAGGCCCAGACCGGCCTCGCCGACGTGGACCGCCTGATCTCGCGCGGCGGCATCATGAGCATGATGGAGACGCTGCTCATCGCCCTGGCCGCCTTCAGCTTCGCCGGCATCATGCAGCGCACCGGCATGCTGGCCGTGGCGCTGGAGCGGCTGACGCGCCTGGCGCGCAAAGTGTGGAGCCTGTCCCTGACCGCCATCGCGGCCGCCCTGGCCACTGCCCTGGTCACCGGCAGCTCCTACCTGGCGATGCTCATCCCCGGCGAGCTGCTGGCCCCGGCCTTCCGCAAGATGGACCTGGCGGCCAAGAACCTGTCGCGCATCATCACCGAGTGCGGCGGCATCATGGTGCCGCTGGTCCCCTGGAGCATGGCCGGGGTCTATGTCTCGGGCATCCTGGGCGTGCCCGTGGCCGCCTACCTGCCCTTCGCCTTCATGAACTACTTCTCGGTGCTGCTGCTCGTCCTGTACGGCGTCACCGGCTTCACCATGGCCAGGCGCCGGCGCGAGGACGAGACGCAGATAGGAAGCTAGAAGACGAAGTACGGCAAGATAAATTCCAAATCCCAAATTCCAAACTCCAAATAAATTCCAAGTTCCAAATTCAAATGACCCAAACGAAGGCATTTCAGATTGCTTGTTCTCGTCTTTGTTTTTGTCCTTTGGCCATTGGTGCTTGGAGCTTGTTTGTAATTTGGCGCTTGTGATTTGGAATTTGATTCCTACCTCGTCACTTGTCACTCGTTACTCATTTATTTGACAACTCCCGGCGATATTTTTTATACTAACCCCGTTCTTGAGGAGGAAAGCATGAATGAAAAAAGATCGCTCCATGGCGGCGCCGTCCTGGTCGGGCTCATCCTGATCGCCATCGGCGGCCTGGTGCTGCTGGCCAACCTGGACATCCTGCCGTTCGACGTCGACCTGGCCCACTGGTGGCCGCTGATCCTGGTCGTCCTCGGCCTGGTCCACCTCTGGAACAACCGCAACATCTTCGATTTTTCCGGGCTCTTGCTCATCCTGCTCGGCGTGGTGTTCCTCATGGCCACCCTGGATAAAATATTCTGGAGCGACATCTGGCGCTACTGGCCGGCGGTGCTGATCCTGCTCGGCTTCTCCATTGTCTTTAAAAAGAATCCCGTGGCCATTCCCGGCAGCGGCGGCAGCCACGGGGCCGCCAGCAGCGATCCCGACGTGCGCGTGACCAACATCCTGGCCGGCACCGACCGCCGCATCGACAGCCAGGAGTTCAAGGGCGGCGACGTCAGCAACATCCTGGGCGGCACCAAGCTGGACCTGCTGCAGGCCAAGCTTGCCGCCGGCGAATGGCTGCTCACCGTGTCCACCGTGCTGGGCGGCGTCGAGATCCTGGTCCCGCGCTACTGGCGCATCGAGGTGCACCCGACCAACATGCTGGGCGGCGTGGACGACCACACGCGGCAGACCCCGGACGCGGGCGGCGGCAAGCTGGTGATCAAGGCCTCGGCCCTGCTCGGCGGCATCGAGATCAAGAATTAATAATTAAAAGTGAAAAGTAAAAAGTGAAAAGTAAAAAGTAAGAAAAAGATCCGCAGAAACTTTTTCCTTCTCCCGGCCTTTATGTTTTATTCTGGATCCCCTTGCCGCAGCCAAATCAGGAATGGCTATCGGCAACAGCGAATTTTTTCACCCAGGCGACGAAATGATCCATCCAGTTCTGCAGGAATTTCAGGCTGGCCGGACCGATGCCGCCGGCCTCGTCGAACAGCCCTTCCTTCGCCTGGATGAAGGCCTCGGGCTGGCATAGCGTCGGCACATCCAGGTAGGCGAGGATGTTGCGCAAATGCTGCTGGGCCATGGCATGTCGCCGGGAGCGCCGGTGGAAACGCCCAGGATGCCGGCCGGCTTGCCCGCCCAGGCGTTCTGGCCGCGGGGGCGCGAACCGTGGTCGATGGCGTTCTTGAGCGCGCCGGGAAGCGAGCGGTTGTATTCGGGGGTGACGAACAGCAGGCCCCGCGCCGACCTTGATCTCGTTCCTCAGGCGCAGGACCGGCCCGGACGGGGCGGCGTCGTCGTCCGCGTTGTAGAGCGGCAGGTCGCCGATCTGAACCTGGCGGAAAGAGAGATCCGGCGGAGCCAGCTTGATCACGGCGCCGGCCAGCTTGCGGTTGAGCGAATCGCGGCGCAGGCTGCCGACGATCAGGGCGATCACGTACTCGTTCATGGCGTCCTCCTTGCTATTCCCCTACTTGCCGGCGTCGATGATGGCCGCGGCGATGCTCTCGTAATCCCCGCCGAAATGATGGCCGCCGCCCAGGGGAATGCAGCGGGCCAGGCCGGCATCCAGGTCATGGCAGAGCGAATCGCTCTCATCCTCGCCGTAAAAGCACAGGATGGGAACTCCGCGCAGCTTTTCCAGCGCGGGCCTGACCGGCAGGGAACCGCGGTGGGAAAATCCCCCAAGCCAGTCGCTGAGGTGGAACTCGAAGTCCGCCTCGCGGCTCGGGCCCAGCAGGGCGACCAGGCGGACCGTTGCCCTAGTGTCGGGGCGCAGGCCATTGACCATGAAAGGCAGGACATCCGCCCCCAGGGAATAGCCGACCAGCACGGCCTGTTTTTTCTTCCAGGCGGCCAGGTAATGGTCCAGGAGGCGCTGCAGGTCGCGGCCCGCCTCCCCGGGAGTCCGCTTTTTCCAGAAGTACTTGAGCGAATTGAAGCCCACCACCCCGACGCCGCTGGCGGCCAGGACGCCGCCGATGCTGCGGTCGATGGCCGCCCAGCCGCCGTCGCCGGACACCACCACGGCCAAATAGTCTTTTTGCCAGCGCTCGGGCAGCACCTCGACCAGCGGCAGGTCGGCAACCTGAGCCGGGGCCGGGGCCGCGGCCTCAGGAGCCGCGGGCGGAGGCGGGGCGAACGATCGGCGGCACGCCTGCAGGAACTGGGGCAGCCAGTTCTGTTGCACCGAGAAGCCGTGGCCGACGTGCTCGAGCATGATGATCCGGGCCTGTTCCACCTTCTCGACATAGGCGCGGGTCGAATTCGCGTCGCAGACCTGGTCGATCCGTCCCTGCAGCACGACCCAGGGAGCCGACAGGCGGGGCAGCGGCAGGAAGACCACGCCCTTGCCGCGGGGCCCGGCCTGCCATTCCAGCCCGTAGCCCTTGCAAAACGGCTTTTTCAACGGCAGGTCGGGGCAGAACCCCAGGCTGACCGCCCCGGCGAACGTGTTGGGGGGCGCCTGGGCCAGCAGGGCGTAGACCAGGGTGGCGCCGGAGGAATAGCCGACCAGCAGGGGCTGCACATAATCGGGAAAATCCTTCAGCTTCTGGATATACTTGCTCAGCATCTCGAAATCGGCCGCCGGGTAAAGGCATTTTTCCGGCGCGGCGGCTAGCTCTTTCAGGTAATGGGTGATATCGATGCCGGCCACCAGGGCGTCCATCCCGGTCATGGCGCGGGCCATATCCACCACGCCCCGGTTCCAGCCTCCGTCGCCCGAGACGAACAATGCCAGGCGCGTGGGGCGGGTTTTGCCGGCATACAGGGTGACCGTGCCGAAGCGGCCGAAGCGGATCGTTGTTTCCTGGGCCGGCAGGGCCCGGGACAGCGTCAGCAGCAGCAGGGCGCAGGCCGTCCGCAAAAAAAGCTTCTTGTTTTTCATTTGGCGATCACTCCTTTCAGGCCGCGCGCTACCAGGGCCGAGACGTTGGCCAGCACGCGCGGCAGGGCCATGCCCCCGGGGCCGGCCAGGTAGCGAGGCTCCCAGACCGGGCGGAATTTTTCCTTATAGCGGCGCAGCCCCTGGAAATTGTAGAAGTTTTCGCCGTGCTGAAAGAGGAAAGCGCCGAAACGGTTCCACAGGGGCGCCATGCTCATGCTCGCCAGGCCGGAAAACGGGGCCATGCCCAGGTTGAACCAGGCGAAACCGTTTTCCCTGCCCCAGAGCATCAGCTGCACGAAGAGAAAGTCCATGCAGTTTTCGGGGGCGGCGGAGCCGAAGCGCATCAGGTCGACGGAAAGTTCTTCGCCGCCGCTCCCGGCCCAGATGTTGGCGAAGGCCAGGATGCGCTCGCCGCGGCTGACCACGGCAAGGGGAAAACGCTCCAGGTAGCCCTCCTTGAAAAAACCAAGGGAAAAGCCCTTTTCGCGGGTGCGCTTGCACTGCAGCCAGTCGTCGGAAACCTGGCGCAGCTCCGCCAGTCTGGCCGGGACCCCGGCCGCCGGCAGGATGGCGAAGCCGTATCCCTCCTCCTGCAGGCGGTGGCTGATGTGGCGGAACCACTTGTTGGCGCCGCCTTCCAGGGAGATCTGCGCCAGGGGCACCCGCGCCTCCTCCCCCAGCTTGAACATGGCCAGCCCCAGGTCGACGTACAGGTGGAGGTGGCGGCGGGACACTTCATAAAACACGGTCCAGCCGTCATGACGGTCGACGAGCTCGCGGAATTTCCAGATCAGTTCCCCGGCCTCCTCCGGCTTTCCCTGGGGGTCGCCCATGGCCACCCAGCTGCGCCCGACCCGGGAGTACATCAGGAAGGAATCGCCGCTGGCGCTGAACAGCAGGGCCTTGTCGCCCAACAGCGCCAGGTTGGCCAGCGTATCCCGGGAAGCGGCGATCACCGGCACGGCCCGTTCGATCTCCGCCTCGCCGGCCGAGCGCAAAGGAGAGCCTCCCGGCCGCAGCAAACGGTTCAGGACCAGGAGAAAAGCCAGGATCACGGCACCGGTCGTGGCCCGCAGGGAGCGCGGGGCGTCGCCGGAAAAGGTGAATTGCCACCACAGGTCGTGGGAATAATCGATATGCTTGTAGGAAAAAACGCCCAGCCAGACCGCGCCGAGCAGGATGAGGACGATCGCCGCGATCCAATAGGGGGAAACGGCCTGGCCCGCCAGGGAGGTGCGGCGGTAAAAAGCGGTGCGCCCGGCCACCAGCAGGGCTCCGAGCAGCACCGCCAGCAGCAGCGCTTCCTCGTAATCGATGCCCTTGACCAGGGAAAGCAAGATCCCTGCCGCCAGGAATACCAGGGTCAGCCGGTAGGCGGTGGCCAGCCGCCGCTGCAGGCCGCGGGCCAGGAAGATCAACGCGGTTCCGATCAGGCTGGCCAGGAAATGGGCGATCTCCAGGACCGGCAGCGGCACGACATTCTGGATCAACCCGAGGCGCGCAGCCACGGCGGGAGTGGCTCCGGAAAACAACAGGACGGCGCCGCAGGCCAGGGTCAGCAGGGCAAACAATTCGGGGGCCACGATGGCCAGCCAGCTTCCCAGGGCCAGCAGGAGCCGTTTCAGGCGGGGCATCTGCGGCAGCGCCTGGCGCAGCGCCAGGGAGGTCGCCGCGGCCAGGAGCGGCAGCAGGTAATAGACGGCCCGGTAGGCCAGCAAGGCCCCGACCACGGCCGGAGCTTCCGCGCCGGGAGCCAGCAGCAGCAGGAAAACCGATTCGAACACGCCGAGCCCCCCGGGGACCTGGCTGCCGGCCCCGACGATCTGCGCCAGCAGGAAAATGGCCAGCAGGCCGATCAGGGAATGCCCGGGGAGCGGCGGCAGCAGCACGACCAGGGCCCCGGCGGCGAAAAGCCAGTCGGCGGCCGACAGCGCGGTCAAGGCCGCGGCGGCCCGCGGCGGCGGCGGCGGGATGCGCCAGCGGCCGAAGCCCGGGCGCAGGCGCCGCCAGGACAGGAAAAAGAAAGCGGCGACCAGCAGCAGGAACAGGAAACCCAGCGGCCGGACCGTGGCCAGCGGCAGCCGCAGGGAGGGCGGCAGGGGCAGCGGGTCGACAAGGAACGAGATCCCGGACAGGAAAAAAAATCCCAGCCAGAACACGACCGAATGCAGCGCCACCAGCAGGGAGACGTCGGCCAGGGAAACTCCCCAGGCCCGGTAGAACCAAAGCCGCAGCGAGCCCCCGCTCAGCAGCGAGTAGCCGATGCTGTGGCTGACGGCGTTGCTGATGAAGGATGGCAGCGCCGTGCGGTACAGCGCCTGCGGGTGGCCGATGGCCCGGAACAGCAGGGCCTCGTCGCCGGCCTGGGCGATGAAGCTCAGCAGGGTGAGCGCCAGCGCCTGGGCGATGTGGGCCAGGGGAAGGGAGCGCAGGTAGCGCAGGACCTCGTGAAAATGGACCTGCCGCAACTTGCCTTGCAGGACGCACAACGCGGCCACGAACAGAACCAGCCCCACGGCCGGCGCAACGATCTTTTTTATGCGCTCGCGCTTCATCGATCCCGAGCCCCGTCATTTTCGCCTTCGCCGACGAATTCCATTTCTATTTAGCACAAACCGGATGTCAATGCAACGATTTCGGCGGCGGGCAAAATCCCGGCCGGGCCGGTGGGGTAAATCGCTAGTAGCGGCCCAGGCTCTTTTCGTCGATCTCGGCGACAATTTTTTGCTGCAGGGCCCGCAGGGAATGGTTGATCAGAAAAAGTCCCCTGCCGCCGCCGGCAGGCAGCTGGCCGATATACTTTCCAATGTAATCGGCGGCCAGCACCTTCACATTGTAGGCGGTCCAGTATATTTTTTGCTTCCATGGCAGGGAGAGCCTGAAAAAAGCGATCACGAACCGCTGCCGGGACCTCGACATGATCGATTTCAGCACGCCCCATTTGCTGCGCACATAGTACAAATCGAATTCCCTCACGCTCAGGTATTGATCGATGATCATCCGCCTGAGCAGGTAGTTGAAGCTGACATGGTGCCAGTGGTAAAAGCGGGCCTGCTTGGCCAGGGCCACGGTATGGCCGTTGAGCAGGAGGCGTTTGGCAAAAAGCATGTCCTCCCCGTACGAGACCTGAGGGAAACGCAGCTCCAAAAGCAGCGAGCGCCTGATGCAGGAAGCGCAGTCATTGAAATCGGCAAAGCGCCGCCGGTTTTCGGGGCTGAAATATTCCCAGGCGAAGGGAGTGATGGGGCCGGTTACATCGGGCCGGTCCTCGTACCAGCGGTTGTGCAGGTAGGCGTCGATCGGGTCATGGCGGCCGGGATCGACCTGGAAAACCCCCTGGCTGGCCGGGGCCAGCCCGTCGCGCACCGGCGCCGTCAGATCCTGCAGGAAGCCGTCGCCGATGGGAACCGTGTCATGGGTGAAAAAAACGACGAATTCGCCCCGGGCCAAAATGGCGGCCTGCATGCGGGTGCCGCTGTGGCTGAACTCGTCCCGGGGGACGTTGACGATCCTTTTGGGTTCCAGGGGGGCTTGCCGGAGGTATTCGACCGTGCCGTCCGTGGAGCTGGTGTCCATGAAAATGTATTCGACGGGCTCGGCGAATTTTTGGCGCGCCAGCGCTTCCAGCAGCGGCTCCACCACGCCCAGGGAGTTGACGGTAAGCACCACGATCGAGAAGCGCGGCGGGAGAGCGGTTGGTTTGCTCACGGGGCTATTTTAGGAAAAGCCGAGGAAAATTTCAACCCGAAACACCCTTATTCCTTGGCCAGATCGATCACTTTCTGCATGACGCGCATGGCATTTTCGCCCCAGATCTTGGCGATGTCCTTTTTGGAATAACCGCGGCGCACCAGCTCGATGGTGATGTTTTTCAACTGGGTGACGTCCTTGCAGTCGGCCAGGCCGCCGCCGCCGTCGAAATCGGTGCCGATGCCCACGTGGTCGATGCCGATCAGGCGCACGATGTGGTCGATGTGGTCGACCGCGTCCTTGACGTAGACCGGCGGCGAAGGGTAGCGCTCGTCCAGGGCGTCGTATTCCGCCTCCACCTTGTCGTGCTCGGCCGGGTCCTTGATGCTGCCCCAGCCGCCGTAGGTCTCGTCGATCCGCTTGCGGAACGCCTCGAAGGCCTTTTCGCGCTCGGGGTTGGCCGGCGGCTGCTTGATGTAGTCGCTGAGGATGCAGAGCTGGATGACGCCGCCGTTCTTTTTCAGGGCCAGGAGCATCTCGTCGCTCAGGTTGCGCGGGCTGGCGGAGAGGGCGCGGGCGCAGGAGTGCGAGGCGATGACCGGGGCCTTGGTCGCTTTCAGCACGTCGGCGAAGGAGCGGTCGGAGATATGGGAGACGTCTACCATCACCCCGAGCTCGTTGAGCCGTTGCACCACCTGCTTCCCCCAGTCGCTCAAGCCCCGGTCCTCGGGGTCCTTGCGGTCGGTCGAGGAATCACAGATGTCGTTGTCGGCGGTATGGGCCAGTGTCACGTAGCGCACGCCGCGCTTGAAGAAATAATCGATCAATGCCGGGTCATGGCCCAGGGGGTAGCCGTTCTCCATGCCGATGAAGATGGCGCGCTTGCCCTGTTTTTCCAGCCTGCGGGCGTCCGCCGGCTCCAGGGCCAGTCCGCACAGGTCCGGGTATTTCGCGAACATGGCGTCCAGGGCGTCGAGGATGGCGACGGCCTTCTCCCGGGCGGCGGCGTGGCCTGCCGCGGTCCGCGGCCCCTGGCCGACGAACACGGCAAAAAACGAGGCGTCCAGGCCGCCGGCCTTCATGCGCGGCAGGTCCTGGCAGCCGCTGCCGCGCTGCCCGGGCTGGTGGTATTGCCCGATGTCCCAGCCCTTTTCCAGGAGCTTGAAGGGAGTGTCGCAGTGGGTATCCACGGTCAGGACCTGGTTGTGCCAGAGCAGGGCCTTTTTGACCATGGCGGTTTCCGAGGCGCCCGGTAATCCCATGGGGGGAATGAATAGGGCCGCGGCGGAAAAAACAACAAGCAAGAAAAGTTTGGCTTTCATGGATTACCTCAGGCTGATTATACTCAAAAACCGGGGCTTTGGTTCTCTTTTGACCGCAAAAAAACTTTTTGCACAAGGGAAAATGCGTATGTTATAATTTTTTACATGCTGGACACCAATTTTATCCGCAACAACCTGGAGCTGGTCAAGAAAAAAGTCGAAGCCAAGGGAGTGGCCTTCGCCGAGGAGCGCTTCAGCTCCCTGGACCTGCGCCGCCGCCAGCTCCTGGCTGAAAACGAGGAGCTGAAGAGCAGGAAGAACAAGCTGGCCAAGGAAACCGGGCACTTGAAAAAAAGCGGCGCCTCGACGCGCGAGCTGGAGCTGCAGTCCATCGAACTGTCCAAGCTGATCGCCGACCAGGAAACGCCAGCTGGCGGCGGTGGAAGCCGAATTCCACGATTTTCTCCTGAGCGTGCCCAATCTCTTCCACGATTCGGTGCCGGCCGGCCAAGACGCCACCTGCAACGAGCAGGTGCGGGAATGGGGGGAAAAACCCGCGTTCGCCTTCACTCCGCGCCCGCACTGGGAATTGGGCGAGGCGGGCCATACCCTGGATTTCGCCCGGGCGGCCAAGATATCGGGCTCGCGCTTCACCCTGTACTTCGACACCATGGCCAAGCTGGAAAGGGTGCTGATCCAGTTCATGCTCGACGCGCACACGACCGAGCACGGCTACCGCGAGGTGCTGCCCCCGTTCCTGGTCAACGATGCCAGCCTGATCGGCACCGGCAACCTGCCCAAGTTCAAAGCGGACCTTTTCAAGATCGAAGACTACAACCTGTACCTGGTGCCCACCGCCGAAGTGCCGCTGACCAACATCCACCGCGACGAGACCCTGGACGAAAGCCAGCTGCCCCTCAAGTACGTGGCGTATACCCCCTGCTTCCGCAGCGAAGCCGGCTCGCACGGCAAGGACATCCGCGGCCTGGTGCGCCAGCACCAGTTCAACAAGGTCGAGCTGCTGAAATTCACCATGCCCGACCGCTCCTACCCCGAGCTGGAGGAATTGACCGCCGACGCCGAATCCATCCTGCGCAAGCTGGAGCTGCCCTTCCGCACCATGGCCCTGTGCAGCGGCGACCTCTCGTTTTCCTCGGCCAAGACCTACGACATCGAAGTCTGGATGCCGGCCCGCTCCGGCTACCTGGAGATCTCCTCCTGTTCCAATTTCGAGAATTTCCAGGCCCGGCGGGCGCGCATCAAGTACAAGGGCAAGGACGGGAAAAAGGATTTCGTCCACACCTTGAACGGTTCGGGGCTGGCCGTGGGCCGCACCGTGGCCGCCATCATGGAGAACTACCAGACCGCCGACGGCAAGATCCGCGTCCCCGCCGTCCTGCGCCCCTATTTCCCCGGGCGCGACCTGTTATAATGCCCTATTTTAAATGCACGCTGGTCGATGAACAGGGCCATTACCAGGACCGGGAATTCTACGCCGAGAACAAAAGGGAGGCCTGCACGGCGCTGGCCAACCTGGACGAAAAGCTGGTCCGCGTCCGCAGGATATGGTTCAAGGATTTTTCATTCAAAAAGATCTTCAAGAGGAAGATCGGCTATACCGAATTCCTGCTCTTCAACCAGGAGATGATCACCCTGCTGAAAGCCGGCATTCCCATGATCCGCGCCCTGGAGATCATCATCCAGAACACGCGTCTCGGCACCCTGCGCGAGATCCTCGGCAAGGCCTCCGCCAACATCCGCAACGGCATGCAGATCTCGGAGGCTTTTTCTTCGGCCCAGATCCCTTTCCACAAGATCTACAAGGCCTCGCTGCTGGCGGGCGAAAAGAGCGGCCACCTGGAGCAGATCCTGGAAAAATTCAACATCTACCTGGGCAAGATCAGCAACCTGCGCCGCAAGATCGTCAGCAGCCTGACCTACCCGATCATCCTGCTGCTGTTCATGATCTCCATGGTGCTGGTGATCTCGGTCTTCGTCATTCCCAAGTTCTCGGCATTTTTCGACAACATGGACGCCCGGCTGCCGGCCATCACCCTGTTCTTCATGTCCGTCACCCAGTACCTCAAGGAAAATATCGTGATGTACCTGGCGGCGGCCGTCCTGGCCTACGCGGCCATCCGCACCATCGAGCATTTCAACCCGCGCGTCATCCTCATCGACCAGGCCAAGGTCAAGCTCCCCTTCCTCGGCCGCGTCATCCACGAAAACGCCATCGCCGTCTTCGCCCGCACGCTGGCCATCCTGATCTCGGGCGGCATCCCGGTCCCCGATGCGGCCGAGATCGCGGTCGAGACCTTCGCCAACAAATATTATTACAGCCAGGTGCGCACGGTCCCGGAAAAGATCCGCCAGGGCAACCTGCTGTCGGAGGTGCTGGAGGAGATCGCCATCATGCCGCGCATCCTGGTCGAAATGATCCGCGTGGGCGAAACATCGGGCAACCTGACGGCCGTGCTCGATGAAAGCGCCGAATACTACGAGCGTTCCATCGACAGCAAGATCAATGCGTTGATTTCGCTGATCGAACCTGTTATAATCATTGCCTTGGGGATGGTGATCGCCGTGATGCTGGTTTCAGTATATTTGCCGATATTCAGTTCCATAAGGATCATTCAGTGAAAAAGAGCGTCAATATTTCCGAAGTGAAGATCAATTATACGCTGCTGGCGAAATTCCCGGCCGAGTTCCTGATCAAGAACCTGTTCTTCCCGCTGGAAGAGAACGACGGCAGCATCTCCGTGGCCATGCCCGATCCCGAAAACCTCGACAAGATCGGCATGATCGAGAATTTCACCCAGAAAAAGGTCATGCCCTTTCTGGCCAACCGCGACGAGCTGGAAAAATTCCTGAAGAAAAGCGACACCTATACCAAGGTGCTGCGCGACAAGACCGAGACCTTCGCCCAGAAGAAGACGGCGGCGGTCGTCGACGACGAAGAGGTGGTGACCATCGAGAGCATCACCGAGGAAGACGATTCGGTCATCAAGCTGCTGAACAACATCATCCTGACCGCGGTCAACAAGAAGGCGTCCGACATCCACATCGAGATCAGCGACGCTCTGATCATCAAGTACCGCATCGACGGCATCCTGCACCAGATCATGGAGCCGCTGGACAGCTCGTTCCATTCGTTCCTGCTGACCAGGCTCAAGGTCATCTCCGAGCTGGACATCGCCGAGAAACGCGTCCCCCAGGACGGGCGTTTCCGCATGAAGTTCAAGCAAAAGACCATCGACTTCCGCGTTTCGATCATGCCCGGCATCTACGGCGAAAACGCCGTCATCCGCATCCTGGACCGCGAGATGATCACCGAGAGCATCGGCGAGCTGGAGTTGAAGCAACTGGGTTTCGCGCCCTATATCCTGGAAAA
Source organism: Candidatus Aminicenantota bacterium (assembly GCA_963764745.1). Taxonomy (GTDB): domain Bacteria; phylum Acidobacteriota; class Aminicenantia; order UBA2199; family UBA2199; genus UBA2199. The sequence continues at coordinate 46,055 of CAVXTN010000005.1, forward strand.
GATCAACTATTATATCCGCCAGCCCTACGGCATGTTCCTGGTGACCGGGCCCACCGGCAGCGGCAAGACCACCACCCTGTACGCCGCCCTGAACGAGATCAAGGACCCGGCCGACAAGATCATCACCATCGAGGACCCGGTCGAGTACCAGGTGGAAGGCATCATGCAGATCCCGGTCAACGAGAAAAAAGGCCTGACCTTCGCCAGGGGGCTGCGTTCCATCCTGCGCCACGATCCGGACAAGATCATGGTCGGCGAGATCCGCGACCCGGAAACCGCCCAGATCGCCATCCAGTCCGCGCTGACCGGGCACCTGGTTTTCACCACCGTGCACGCCAACAACGTTTTCGACGTCCTGGGACGTTTCATCCACATGGGCATCGACACCTACAGCTTCATCTCGGCCCTGAATTGCATCGCCGCCCAGCGCCTGGTGCGGATACTCTGCCCGCTGTGCAAGACGCCCGTCACCATGAGCAAGGCCGAGCTGGAATACAACCGCATCGAAAAGGGCCTGTTCAACCAGCCGATTTTCCGGGCGCGGGGATGCGAGGAATGCTCGGGGCTGGGCTATTCCGGGCGCACGGCCATCGGTGAGATCCTGGAATTGACCGACGAAATCAAGGAGATGATCCTGGCCAAGAAACCGACATCGGAGATCAAGAAGATCGCCATGGAGCAAGGCATGATCCCCATCAGGAAAAACGGCCTGAACTGCGTGAAGGCCGGAGTGACCTCCATCGAGGAACTGAACCGCGTGACCGTCAAAGAATGGGTATAACAAGTTTTTTCCTGCCCGAGCGCCTGCCCCGGCAGGTCATCTACGCCGGCGACCGCCATGCCGAGGTGTTTGCCCTGCAGAACAAGAGGATCGTCAGCCGCACGCGCCTGGAAGGCGTGGCCCTGGCCGATGTCAGCGCCGAGCACTGGCCGGAGATCGCGGCGCGCCTGCGCGCCGAGGACACCGGGATCATCTTCAATGCCGCTCCCTTCATCTACAATTTTTTTGAATTCGACAAGCTGCCCTGGCAGAAAAAAGCGCTGGGGGAATTGGTGGCCTGGAGGCTGCAAAAGGTATTCCCCGAAAGCATCGAAGCCTATGACCACCATTTTTTCCAACTGGATAAAAAAAGGGTGCTCTCCATCCTGGTCAAAAAGTCTCTCCCGGAAAAGATCGAACAGCTGTTCAGGGAGAAGCGCATCCCCCTGACCTATATCGGCAACTCCAGCCTGGAGATCCTGTGCCGGCTGCGGCGGGCAAAGCCCGCGCCCGATTTTTTCATCGAAAGCGACGTTTCCGGCTGCACGCTGGTTTTTCAAAAGGACAATTCGCCCATTTACATCCGCAAATTCAAGAGCGGCTCCATCGCTGACACGGCCGAAGAAATCGGGAAAACCGTGCACTTCGTCAGCAACAATTACGGCAGCGAGCCGCGCCGCTACTGGCTCATCGACCAGCGCGACCCAAGCGCGGACGAGGCCATGCAGGAAAAAATGGCCGACGGCGGCTTTGCCCGCCTGGACACAACCTTGAAAGGAGCGCCGTTCCTCCCCGGCTGCCGATGAAAAAGATCTCCTACAACCTGGCCGCGTACCGCAGGATCGAGGGCCGGATATTCGCCCTGCGCGCGGGTCTCCTGGCCCTGGCCTGCCTGTTGCTCGCCGGCGGCGCCATTTTCAACCTGGCCCGCCAGCACGCCAGGTTAAGCGCCGAAAAAAGCGCGAGCGGCCTGATCGGCCAGCAAATCTCCGCAAGGCTGCGCCTCAGCCAGCAGCAGGCCAGGGAGATCGCCGCCTGGAAAAAGGAGTGGGGCAAGGAACTGGCGTCGGCCAACCGCCTGATCGAGCGCAAGAGTTTCTCCTTCGTCGCGCGCCTGGATTTCCTGGAAAAGGCTTTCGGCCCGGGAATCCGCATCCGCCATCTCAGCCTGGCCAACGACGGCAGCGGCCGGGTGGGCATGACCCTCGCCGCCCAATCGCTGAAGGAGCTGTTCGCCCTGTATAAAAAATTGGCTCCCTACGGGCTGGTGATCGCCAACGAGATCCAGACCGCGAGCGAATTCCAGTCCAGCCTGAGTTTCAGGATGAACAATGAAAAAATATAAGATCGCGATCACGGGGCTGTTGATCCTGTTCGCCTTGTGCGCGGCCGGCTTCCTGTTCTCCTTCGCCTACCTGTCCGTCCAGGAACTGTCAAGGCAGAACCGCCTGGACAAGCAGGCCACCTTCAAGCTCCAGGAAAAGGAACTGCAAAAACGGAGCGAGGAGCACCGCGACTGGCAGAACCTGCCGCAGGAGCTGCAAAAGTTCCGCCGGGAATACATCATCAGCATGGACGATTTTGCCGTCTTGCGCCGCGACCTGAACGCCTGCCTGGCCTCGAACCAGCTCAAGGTGAGGAACATCAGCTCGCAGTTCGGCGGCGGCAAGGGCAAAACCCGCAGGGTGACCATCAGCTTTGCCGTGGAAGGCTCCTACCGCGACCTGAAAAAATTCATTTATGACATGGAACAAAAGCCCAAGCTGCATTTTTTCGAAAGCATCGAGATGAACGGCAGCGTCGAACTGGTCAGGGGCAAGTTCACCATGGAGGCCTACATTGGCGAATAGAATTCCGGCTTTGCTGCTGCTCTGCCTGCTGGCCCTGCCGGCGCGGGCCGAATTGCTCAAAACTGAGCCTGCTGGGCAAAGCGGCCGGACCTTTCAGGATGAAACTGGACATCTTCAACGGCAACAGCCAGGTCCCCGCCGACCAGGCCAGCCAGAAGCAAACGCCCGCGGCCCAGGCGGAGACCCTGCAAAAATCCATTGCCGAAGAAATCGCCCAGTCGATCAGCTACGAAGGGTTCATCGTCCGCAATGGCAAAAAGTCGGCCTTGCTCAACGTCAGCGGCGAATTTTTCGTGGTCGGCGAGCAGGAGACGATCCTGGACAAGATCAAGATCCTGAAGATCAGCAGGGACGTGGTGACCGTCGAATATGAAAAACAGCCTTATGACATCCGCATCAAAGGAGACCAAAATGGCTAAGTTAAAAAGCAGGCGGCTACCAGGTTTTTTTCCTGGCTGCCTTGTTGATATGGCCGGGCTGCGTGACCACCACCACCAGCATGCGCCGGGCGCGGGAACTTTTCCAGGCCGGCTACTACGACCAGGCGCGGGAGATCCTGGGCCGGGCCGCCGCGGAAAACCCCAAGAACTCCGAGATCAAGACCCTGCTTTTCCGCGCCCAGATGAGCAGCTACCAGCGGCACCTGTTACCTGGCCCGCGCCAAGCGCAAAAGCGACGACCGCCAGGCCGCCATCCTGGAATACCAGCAGGCCCTGGCCGTCTTCCCCGGCAATGCCCAGCTGCAGGAAGAGTACAACGCCTATGTCGATCCCGGCAAAACCGTCAAAGTGGAAAAAGCCAAGCCCAACGTGGTCCCCCCCATCCGGCTGAACATCAAAAAAGACGAGAAAGTCAGCCTGAGCCTGAAAAACACGCCGATCACCAATATCTTCAAGAGCCTGGGCAAAACCTTCAACGTCAATTTCATCTTCGACAAGGATTTTCGCGATTTCCTGCACAGCCTGGAGATCGAGAACACGACTTTCTATGAAATCCTGAAAGTGCTCTGCATGGTCTCCGGATCGCAATACCGCGTGCTCGACCCCGGCACGGTGATCGTCTATCCCGACATCTTCGCCAAGAAAAAAATCTTCGACCTGCGCGGCATCAAGACCTTTTTCCTTTCCAATATCAAGGCCGAGGACGCCCGCAAGATGATCCAGACCGTGTTCCGCGATGAACAGCTGCTGATCCAGGAAGACCCGAACCTCAACGCCCTGGTCATTCGCGCCGATTACAATTCGCTGGCCGACATCGAACGCTTCCTGGCCAAAATGGACAAGGAAAAAAACGAGGTCGAGATCAATATCGAGATCCTGGAGATCAATCGCAGCCTGATCAACAAGCTGGGCGCCGATTTCGGCACCGGCGTTTTCGGCGTCGCCGCCGGCGGCCTGGACAGCGAGGGGAAAGTGTCCTCCACCATGAATTTCAAGGACCTGGGCAGCACCAATTTCTTCCTGACCATCCCCACCGTGGCCATGAATTTCCTGGAGGGGGACAGCCACAACAAGATCATCGCCAAGCCCAACCTGCGCGGCATTGACGGCGAAGAAATTTCCTTCATGGTCGGCGACGAAGTGCCGGTCCCCGAAACCCAGTTCCAGGCCATCGCCGCCGGCGGCATCAATTCCTCGCCGGTGACCACCTACCGCTACCGCAACGTCGGCGTGGAGATCAAGATCACCCCTTTCATCCACCAGAACAACGAGGTCACCCTGAAGACCAAATTGACCATCAATTTCATTTCCTCGGTCGCCGCTTCTTCCTTTCCCACTTTCGGCAAACGCGAGATCGAGAACAAGATCCGGCTGAAGGAGGGCGAGACCAACATCATCGGCGGCCTGATCCGCGACGATGTCCGCGGCTCCCTGAACGGCATCCCGGCCCTGGCCAGGATCCCCCTGCTGGGCAAGCTGTTCGGCAATTCGGAAAAAAACATCAGCCAGACCGACCTGATCTTCTCCATCACGCCCAAGATCATCCGCCGCACCCCCATCAGCCGCCAGGACAACGAAGCCATCTGGGGCGGGGCCGAGCAGCCGGCCGCCAAGGCCGCGAGCCGCGGATATCCCGGAAGAAGAAGGGACCGACATGGAGGAAGCGGAACCGGAAAACCCGCCGGCCTCCCGGGACCGGGTCAGCATTTCCCCGGCCCAGGCCGATGTCACGGTCAATGCCGAGACCGTTCTTTCCCTGCGCATCCACTCGCGGACGCCGCTGGCCAGCCTTTCCCTCAACGGTTCGCTGAGCGGCGGCAGCGGCGAGATCGTCGAGGTCAAGACCGACAGCCTGAATGAAAAGGACGTGAAAGTCCTGAAGAATATCTCGGGGAGCACGTTCGACCTGGGGCTGTCCTTCGAGCCAGAACAGCGTGCCGGCGCTGGCGTCCGCCGTCCATTCAATTGAAGATCAAATTCACGGCCAAGGGCAAGTACGTCCTGAACATCGACAACATCAACGCCTATGACGCCAAGAGGAACAAGGTGGAAATCGCCGGGACATCCTGCCCGATCGAAGTCAACTGAACTTGATTACAGTCCTCTCCCGGCGTGACCCGTTCGGCGGAATGGATTTAAGATACGATTTTTGACTTTCCGGAATTTGCGGTACCGGATTTGAATCCCCGCCCCCCTCCCGCTCAAAACCTTTTTACGACTGGATTATTTGACTCTGTCCTTCAGGGCCTTGCCGGCTCTGAAGACGGGCACGTTCTTGGCTTTGATGGAGATTTTCTGACCGGTCTTGGGATTGATGCCGATCTTGGCCTTTCTGTGGGCCACGGCGAACGTGCCGAAGCCGACCAGGGTCACTTTGCTTTTCTTTTTCAGGCAAGTGGACACGGAGTCCAGGAAAGCATTGACCATTTTTTCAGTTTCGGAAACCTTCAAGTTTGCATTTTCTGCAATGGCTTTCACCAATTCGGTTTTGTTCATCATTACCTCCTGCACCGGATTCTAGAGGTACCAAAACTCAAAAGTCAAGTCATAGCCTGCATTTAATAAAAATTTTTTTTTGAAACCGTTGACAGGACTGCATTAGCGGAATCCGTTTTCAACGGGCCCGAAGCCATGCGAAAAAAAATAACGCCTTGCTATCGGCATTTTCGGCAAAATGCTTGTAGAGCGCAGCGGCTTCCTGTATAATCGATTTGCCAGGAGGTGCAACCATGGAACCCTCGATTCATGCCGCCGCCGAGATCGACGTGGAAGAGATCATGGCCGCGATCCGCAAAAGGATCCAGGACAAGAAAGACTCCGGCCTTTTGAAGCAGAGCGAGATCGACGAGATCGCCGAAATGGAATTGCAGCCCCTGCCCGATTTCCTGGAAATCCCCAGCATCTACGAGCCGGTCCTGTATCCGGGCTTTGCCGAACACATGGCGCCGCCGGCGCCGCTGGACGAAGCCATCCGCGAAACCGGCCTGGCCAAGGGCCTTTTGAAGAAGATCCGCGGCCTGTTTTTCCCGCTGATCCGCTTCATGACCCGCCCCATGTACGTCGAATTGAAAACCGGCATCCTGGACCTGCAGAAGAAAGTGCCGATCGTCCTGCAGAGCAGCGAATACATCCGGCTGCTGCACAACGCCATGCACAACATGATCGTCGAAGCCTCGAAGCTGAAAACCGAGGAAGAGCTTCTGAAAACCAAGATCCGCATCCTGGAGGACAAGATCGAGTTTCTGGAAAACCGGGAACGGGCCCTGGAGAAGAAACTGCCGTCCTGAATGAAAGTCCATCAATTTTTAACCTCCTATTCCTACGGCGACGCCATCGGCAACGAAGCCCTGGAGATCCGGGACTATCTTGCGGGCCAACGGCTTTGAGTCCGAGATCTTCACCCTGCACTACCATCCCCGCTACGCCAGCCAGGTGCGCAATTATCTCGAGTACGACCGTTTTTCCGATCCCGGCAACACGGTCATCTATCACTTTTCCATCGGCTCGCCGGTGACCAAAAAATTCCTGCGCCTGGCGGACAGGAAGGTCATCATTTACCACAACATCACGCCCTACCATTTTTTCCTGGATTTTCACCGCATCCTGGCCAAGGACTGCTTCAAGGGCCGCATCGAGCTGAAAAGCCTGGCCGACAAGGTCGACCTGGCCCTGGGCGACTCCGAATTCAACCGCGGCGAGCTGCTGGCGGCCGGATTCCCGCGCACCGGCGTTTTGCCCCTGGTCATGGATTTTGCCAAGTTCGACCTGCCGGTGCTGCCGGTCTTCAAGGAAATATTCGCCGACGGCAAGAGCAACATCCTCTTTGTCGGGCGGGTCATCCCCAACAAGAAGATCGAGGACGTCATCAAGACGTTCCACGTTTACCAAAAGCATTTCAACCCCGCTTCGCGCCTGTTCATCGTCGGCGAGTACCGCGGTTTCGAGCGCTATTTTTCGGCCCTGCAGGACCTGATCGCCAGGCTGCAGGTGCAGGACATCCATTTCAGCGGCCACGTGCCCCTGGCCGAAATGGTCTCCTACGCGAAATTGTCGCACCTGTACCTGCATCTGAGCGAGCACGAGGGTTTCTGCGCCCCGATCGTGGAAAGCTTCCACCTGGGCATCCCGGTCGTGGCCTACGACGCCGGCGCCGTCGGCCGAGACCATGAACGGCGGGGGCGTGCTGGTGCGCGAAAAGAACTTTTTCAGGATCGCCGCCCTGTGCCACGAGATCCTGACCCGCCCGGAATTGCGGGCCGCGCTGCTGGCCGGGCAGCGGCAGGCCCTGGAAAAATACCGCCAGCAGCGCACCGGCGCCATCCTGCTCGATTACCTGCGCGGCGCTGCAGCCATGACCAGCCGGGCCATCATCGTCCGCTACGGCGAGATCAGCCTCAAGGGCCGCAACCGCAGCCAGTTCGAGCAAAAGCTGAAGAACGACCTGGCCTGGTTTTTGAAAAAGCAGGGGCACGCCTTTGCCAAGATCACCGCGAGCGGGGCCGGATCTATATCCGCGGCATCGACGACCTGCCCGACCTGGAAAAGATCCTGGGCGTCTATTCCTACAGCCCGGCATTCGAGATGGCCAGGGACTATGACGCCTTGAAAGAGGAAGTCGCCCGCTTTTTCCCGGCGATCCGCCAGCAGCAAAAATTTCCGGGTCAGCTGCCAGCGCATCGCCAAGGACTTTTCTCCCGATTCCATGGGCGTGGAGAGGGAGATCGGCACCATCCTCAGCGAGCAGACCGGCACGCCGGTCCGGCTGAAAGACCCGGACTTCGAACTGCACATCGAGATCGGCCACCGCCACCTGTACCTGTTCAGCGAAAAGATCCGCGGGCTTCGGCGGCTTCCCGGTGGGCAGCGCCGGCAAGCTGGTCTCCCTGATCTCGGGCGGCATCGATTCGCCGGTGGCCACGTTCCTGATGATGAAGCGCGGCGTGCTGCCGCTCCTGCTCCATTTCCAGAATTCCGCCGACCGAGACGAGCAAGGTCGTGCGCCTGCGCGACCGGCTGGAAGAGTTCGCCGCCGGCCAGAAGATCCAGCTGATCGTCATTCCGCGCGAGGAATTGTTCCTGGGAAAATATCGCCGGCCTGTTCGGCAGCCGCCACGAACCCTACGTCTGCGTGATCTGCAAGTACCTGATGCACAAAAAGGCCGCCGGAGATCGTCGCGCCAGGAGGGCGCCCTGGGCGTCATCACCGGCGACAACCTGGCCCAGGTGGCGTCGCAGACGCTGAAGAACCTCTTCGCCTCGCGCTCCGCCGCCCCTTTCCCGGTCTACAGCCCGCTGATCGCCTACGAAAAAAGCGAAACCATGGCCCTGGCCCGCCAGATCGGCACCTACGAGATCTCCATCGCCGACACGCGAGGGCTGCACGCCGCCGCGCAACCCCAAGACCGGCGTCCCCTTCGACCGCCTGCTGAAGGTGCTGAAGGAAACCGGGCTGAGAATAAGGGCTTTCCCGAAGATCCCGTTATTTCTTCCGGCGGTCCGCCAGGACCATGGCGATGCCGGCGACGATCGCCACCGCGCCCACGATCGGCGGCAGCGGGATGTTCTTTTTTTCCGTGGTCGTTACATGGAGGGATCCGATATCGACCAGTTTCTCCTGGGTGGTATAACGAATTCCCTGATACGCCAGGGCCAGGACTCCCAGGACGATCAAAATGATGCCTGCAAGCTTCATGCTGTTCCTCCATTCATGCCGAACCGGGTCCATGGCCGTGCCAATCGGGTGCATCTCATCTAAAAGACCTTGCGGCCCAGCAAGAGCCGTGTGAATTGAAATATGAAAAATCCCATTGCCCAGACGGCGCCACCCACCACGAATAATTTCAAAAACATAGCGATCTCCCGGGGCTTTCAATAGAATAAAAAAAAGGCGTCCCCTCCTCCCCAGTGAGAGGACGCCCGAATCCGATCAGAAGGGAAAATGCTTTCCATGCCGATCTCCCCGCAATCCGTCAGCGCCTGAAGCGCGCGGACTAAAGGACGACGATCAGGCCGATGACCGCGAAGATGATGATCACGACCAGGATGATGTCCCGGGTGGTCATGTAACCGCCCCCGGCATCGGCAGCCGTGATCACGTCCGGGCCGCTGCTGGCCAGCTGGGTGGAAGTCCCCGCCTGCTGCTGCAGCACCGGTTTTTCAAGCGCGGCAGCGTAGGAAGAGATCAGCACGATCACCAACAAAACACCCCAGATTTTAACCTGTTTTTTCATTTTGGTTCTCCTTTTTATTTATTTGATCAGGCCGGGCCCTTTCGATGCGCAGAGCCCTGACCTGTACATTGTGCATGCGGATGAACTTCTCGTGCGGGGCAAGCCGGAGAGCCTGGTCCAGGGACTGCAGGGCCTGGTCGAACTTTCCCTGATCGGCGCAAGCCAGCCCCAGGACGTCATGGGCATAGGCGCTTTTGGCGTCCAGGCTGATGGCTTGCCGGGCATACGACTCGGCCTCTTCGGCCTTGCCCTGCTTGAGGCTGACCATGGCCAGGCTGTACAGCGGAGCCGGATCGCCGCCGAGAGATTCCCTGGCTTTTTCCCACTGTGCCCTGGAATTCGCGAAATCCGACCGGCGGTAATACGCCGTGGCCAGGTTGATGGCGGTCAGCGGGTCGGCGCGCAGAGTGGGAAAGGGGAAAGGGCGTTGACCGGGGACAACGGCCATCATCCACCGGCACTGGTTCCGCCCTTTTCCCAACTCCCAGACCTTCAAAAAATTCTTGGTTGACATGGCGTAGCGGCTGCCAAAGAAAGGATCGTGAAAAATGACCTGGCCCCGCGCCTCATCGAAGCCGACGACCACCCGGTAATGTCCCTTGCGGATCTGCTTGATGGGCATGGTCAGCACGATCACCGGGATATCCTGGCCGACGATCTCCTTCAGGAGGGGCAGGTCTCCCTGGCCGGAGTAACTGGCGAATCCCTTGCTCCGCGGGTAGAGGACCATCTCGGAGTTATAGGTCGCCTGGCTTTGGGAATCGAAGATCTCATCCGTGATCGCCTGCTGGCTGAAGGAATGCGTTTCATCCCAATAGTTCAGGACCATGGCCAGGCAGGCCGGGCCGCAATAATTTCTTTTCAGCCATTTTTCATAGGGAACGGCCTGGATCAGATATCCCTGTTCGGGCTTGGTTTTCCTGTATTTGAAAACCTGGGCGGAATAGAGATAGTTGGTGATCAGCCCCAGGCCTGCGAAAAGTCCGCACAACCGTCTTGCCGCCGGGGTTTTCGCCAGGATCATTTTGCCGTCTTCGCCGCTAAAGGATTCTGCGGCCCTGCAGCAGGCGAATGATCAGGACCACCAGGGCGATGACCAGAAGGACATGGACCAGTCCGCCGACATGGAACGCAAAAAAGCCCAGGGCCCACAGAATGACCAGGATGATCAAAATTGTTTCGAGCATGCCAACCTCCTTTTTCTTTTCGCTTTCCCGCTTCACGCCGTTTTTGGACGGCACGATGAACGGAGAGCAGCCACAAATGGAGAAGCATTTATCGTGCCAAAAGCTTTCTTTGCCTCACTTCCCGGAAAATGGCTTGGCACATAATATGCATAGTTTATAATTGAAAAAAGGAGGCTGATGAAAAAAGCTGCCGGTTCACTTGCAAGGCAAGCGCCAAGTTCACTTGAACGAAAATGCGCGGCCCAAGCAAAAAAAAGAGCTTTGGGGCGGAGAAAAAGGAGTTTCGCCTGGATGGGCATGCTCTTTCTCGCGGCGGCAGCCGCCGGCGGATCGGCCGCGTATGGGCGCCAAGGGTCCACGAGGAGCGATTCTCCGCTATCAGGGTGGCCGCAGCCAGGGCAGGTTCAGGATACGTATTTATCCCTGTCTCCCTATCGCTCGGCCGGCGGCAACGCGGCTGGAAGCGGCTCCGCATCCCCGTCCTTTTCCCCCCAGCAGCAGCCGTTTGTCGAGACCGCCGCGGTCCGTTTGCGCGCTGACGACCCGGAATATATCACGAAGATATCCCCCTGGGCGGTCGCCCTGAAGATCGTCTCCTCGAATGCGTTTACCTGGGCGGTCGACCGGTTTGTTTTCAATTATTCCTGGGCGCGCATCGGGCCCAAGACCTGGAAAACCAACTTGCAAACGGGCTGGGTGTGGGACACGGACCGCTTCGGCATGAATTTTTTCTTCCATCCCTATTCCGGGGGCGCCTATTTTAATTCCGCCCGCGCCAATGGCTATGGCTACTTCGCATCCGTGCCTTTCGCCTTTTTGGGCAGCCTGATGTGGGAGTATTTCGGGGAAAATACGCTGCCGGCGTACAACGATATCATCAACACCACTCTCAGCGGCTCCTTGTTCGGCGAGATCCTCTACCGGCTGAGTTCGCATATCCTGGATGACCGCGCCACCGGGTCGGAGAGATTTTTGCGCGAATTGGCGGCCGCGATCATCAGTCCCGGCAGGGCCCTCGGCAGGCTTTTACAGAAAAAAATGAACCGGGTCACGACGAAAGAGATCTATCAGAAAGAACCGTTCAATGTCACGCTGGCCGCCGGGGGTCACTGGTTCAACACGGGAGCGAGCCTGGGCAGCGTGGGCAAGGGCGGCGCCAGCGCCAGCTTCGGGATCCACCTCGACTATGGAGACCCGTTCGAAATACGGCCGCGCAAGCCTTTTGACTTTTTCAAGATGCGCCTCAATCTCAGCTACGGAAAAAATATAGGCAAAAAATACCTGGACAATCTCATCGGCTACGGGCTTTTGTTCGGCAAGACCGTGCACTCCGGGAACCTGGAAATACTGATCGGGGCATTCCAGCATTATGACTACTGGGACAGCCACATTTTCGAACTCGGCGCCCTTGGCTTCGGCGGCGGGGTCATCGGCAAGTGGCAGTTTGCCGCGAACTCGAACCTGCAAACCGCATTCCATCTGGAATTCCTGCCCCTGGGCGCTACCAATTCCCCGTACATCGACATCGTCGAAGCCGGGATCCCCGGCCGGAATTACGATTATTCCGGCGGCGCCAGCGCCAAGTTCGAGGGCACCCTGAATTTCGCAAAATTTGGGCAGTTGACGGCGATCTATTATGTGTATCAGCTTCATACATACGTCGGGCCGGCGGGAAACAAGACCATCAGCATATTCAAGCCCAGGATCGCGGTCAGGCTATACAAGAACCTCAGCCTAGGCTATGAATTTACGCATTACCACAAGTACAACAACCTGCGGGACCTGCCGGACGTGATCCGCAGCGAAAACGAACAAAAATTTTACCTGATGCTGTATTTTTAAAACCCGCCATGTTTTAATAAATCACAAGATACGCCAAAGGCAAAGGAGGCCAAACAGAATGAACACTTTATTTGCGCTCGAGACTGCGACTTTCAAGCCCCTGAATGAGATCCTGCACAACATCCTCACTTTTATTTATTTTCTTGCCCATCAGACCGGGGTTTGGATCATCAAGCTCATTCAGTCGATATTTCCGCGCGTTGTTTTTCTGGACAATATGGTCGATCCCCTGGGATTCCTGGTCATATTGACTATTTTCATGCTCCTGGTGAGCCTGGATGTCGCCAGAAAGATCGTGTGGATCGTGGTTTGCGCGGCCTGGATCCTGCTGGTCATCAGAATTCTGATGATCGTCTTAAAAATCGGATAGGTCGTTGCAGCAAACAGGGGCCGCCGCTCCGCGGGCGCGGCCCCGATTCTTCACTTCGGCGCCTGAAGGCATTCCCTTGGCCAGGAATTAGGTTCGAGAAATAGTACTATTCCTGCAAAACAGAACATTTCCTGTTTTGCAGAACATTCCACGGCCAACGATCGCCATAAAATTTCCGAATTCCATTTTTTTATTTATTTCAATCCGAATTAAATTCTGCTATAATTTTGGTATAATAAAATTGAGGAGGAGTTCCGAGTCGATGGAAAACATTCTGGTTATCCAAGATGACAAGATGAGTTGCGATAGGATCACTTCGGTGGTAAGCCAGATGGGCCACTCCCCCGCCAGCGCGTCCACATTGAAGGAAGGGTTGCAGAAAGCCCAAAGAGAGCCGTACGCCGTCATTTTCCTCGAGTCGCAGCTTCCCGACGGCAGCGGCTTGGACAACATCGCCAGAGTCAAATCCAGCGGATACTTCCCGGAAATCATCATCATCACCGGCTTCGGCAATCCCGATGAAGCGGAGCATGCCATCACCAACGGCGCCTGGGATTACCTTGAAAAGCCGGTTTCGCTTGAACTCATAAAAATGCACATCAGCCAGATCATCGCTTACCAGGCCGAAAAAAAACTCAAGAAACCCTCCATCGATCTGGTCAAAAAAGAAATCATCGGCAGCGCGAAACGGCTCGAGGCCAGTTTTGACCTTCTTTCCCAGGCCGCGCAAAGCGATGTCAATGTTCTCATCACCGGGGAAAGCGGAACCGGGAAAGAGCTTTTTGCCAAGGCGATCCATGGCAACAGCAAGCGGGCCCAGGGCAATTTCGTGATCGTCGACTGCACGGCTTTGCCGGAAACGCTGGTGGAAAGCGTTCTATTCGGGCATACGCGCGGGTCGTTCACCGGGGCCTACACGAGCCAGGAGGGGTTGGTCAAGCAGGCCGACCAGGGCACCCTGTTTCTCGACGAGATCGGCGAGCTGCCCCTGTCGATCCAGAAGACCTTCCTGCGGGTCATCCAGGAACACCGCTTCCGCCCGGTAGGAGGGAGCCAGGAGATCTCCAGCGATTTCCGGCTGGTGGGGGCGACCAACCGCAGCCTGGATGGCTTGGTGCGGGAAGGTCAATTTCGCGAAGACCTGCTCTTCCGCCTGCGCTCGCTGGTGATCGAATTGCCGCCCCTGCGCGATTGCCGCGAAGATATCAAGGAATTGACATTGCATTACATGGGCACGTTGTGCCAAAGGTTCGGGCTGGAGCCCAAAGGATTTTCCCAGGAATTCTGGAGTACCATCGAGAGTTACAAATGGCCCGGGAATGTCCGCGAACTGATCCAGGCCCTGGAAAAGGCGTTGCTTTCGGCAAAAGAGGAACCCATCCTATACCCGCTGCACCTGCCCAACTATATTCGCATCCAGGTGGCGCGCAACGGCATATTGAAAAAAATCGCCGGCCCGGAAACCCCGGAGAGCGCGGCCGTCGCACCGGGAGAACCGCCCACATTGAAAGAGGTTCACGAGACAGCCGTTGCCGATGCCGAGAAGCTGTATTTTAAAGACCTGATGGGTTTCGTCGGCGGGAATATCAATGAAGCCTGCCGGATCTCCGGTTTGTCCAGATCAAGGCTATATACGCTTTTAAAAAAATACCGCCTGCCATCCGATTACCGATCCAATTGATCCCGGTCCCTCACCCGGGACAACCCCTTTTGCCTGAATTGGCATGATTCTTGATTGAAGTTTTTTATAGAAATGAAATTGACCCTGTTTTAAGGAAGGGATAAAATGCAAATACTCTTATATTCAAGCAAACAGAATAATAATGAAAGCAGGCTTGCCGCGGCAATCCAAGCCTCTGTCCCGGGAAAGAGCATCGAGCGCTTCACCAGCCTGGCCGATCTGCGGGAAAGGCTGCGCAGCATCGTCGAACCTGCTTCCATCATGGTCCTGGTGGCGGCCGACCGGGAAGAACTCCAGGACCTGCAGGCGTTTCGCGACATGCTCACCGAGATCTATGTCATCCTGGTGATCCCCGATTGGCAGGAGAGCACGGTGAAGCTTGCCTATATCTTAAAGCCGCGTTTTTTGAATGCAATTGGGGATGATTTCCTGGACCTGAGCCAGATCATCGCCAAAATTGCCCAGACTCCCCATCCATCTCCTCCTGTCGGCAAAAACGCCTCCAACGATTCCAGGCCGCGGCCCTGAACCGCGAGCGGCGCCGGGCAAGTTCGATAAATGCCTGCGCGGCAGGGAAAAGGATACGGCTTGGCACCACAATTGCTTGATGTTTGGTGTAACGATCGAAACCTTAAATCAGGAGAGGTGTATTATGCGTAAAAGAATCATTATTTATTCTGGCAGCGGCGTTGGTTCTCGCCGCGGCCGCCACCCAGGTTTCCGCCCAGAGCGTGCTGATGAACTCGGCCGAGACCATCAACCAGGGCAACCTCAAGCTGGCCATATTCCCGACCGTGCTTTTCGGCAAGAACGGCAGCGACTCGGTATGGGGCGTGGCCGGCCGCTTCGGCTACGGGCTCACCCCGCGCTTTGACATCGAGGCCAAGGCCGGGATATTCAAGGGGCTCAAATACTTCGGAGTGGATCTCGAGTATTGGCTGGTCAAATGGTCGAATTTCAACGTCTCGGTGGCGCTGGGCGGGCATATGACCAACATTACCGGCCCGTGGGACAGTTCCGGCTTTGACGCCGCGGTCCTGGCCAGCACCAAGCCCGCGAACAACCTGGAGATCTACGGGGGGCTGATGCTCGCCTTCGATTCGGTCAAAAACTCGGACAACAACTACACCCTGGCGCATTTCGTGCCCGGGATCGAGTACCGCATCAGCGACGACTTCGATTTCCTGGCCGAGGTCGGCATTGCCCTCAATGACAATTCCCGCAGTTATGCCAGCTTTGGACTGGCGTACTACTTTTTGCGCTGAGGCCCCGCGTCAAGGGATCTGTGATCTGGAAATAAACAAAGGGCGAGCAAGCGGTCGCCCTTTTTTTTCGGCCGCCATCCATTTTCCCGACTGGTATCGCGCTTGAACGTCAATCGCAAGTTCCGGAAGAAAAACGCTTGAAATAAGGAAAACCACCCGGCGTCAGTAGCCGAAGAAATCCAGGCTTTCGCGGCCGCTGCGCTGGCTGCGCTTCAACTCGAAATAGGGAGTGGCGAAACGGATGTGGGTCGGCCTTTCCAGCACGATCAGGCCGTCGGGCTTCAGCACGTTGCGCTTGTGGATGACCTTCAGGGGGTTGGCGTATTCCAGCATGGCGTAGGGCGGATCGAGGTAGATCAGGTCGAATTGGAAGCCGTCCTTGCCCAGGGCGATGATCGAGCGGTTGAAATCGCCGCGGATCACGCGGAAGAAGTCCGAGGCGATGCCGATCTTTTCCACGTTGTGCTGGATGGCGCGCGCCGCCTCGGGCAGGTCGTCGATGAACACCACGTATTCGGCTCCGCGCGAAAGGGCTTCGATGCCGATGTTGCCGCTGCCGGCGAAGCCGTCGAGGAATATTTTTTCCTTGATGTCGTTCTGCAGGATGTCGAAAAAAGTGAGCTTGATCCTGGACATGGTCGGGCGGATGAGCGGGCTCTTGCCGCCGCGCAACACCCTGCCCTTGTACAAACCGCTGGCGATTCTGATCATGCCTTCAGGATACCTGTTTTTTAAAACCGGGTCAAGTCGCTTTTTCGAGGGACGCGCCGATGTTGCGCTCGGCGAGAATTGATATATAATATGTGAAAATGATCAAACGCTTTCACGAACTGCAGGAAAAGATTTTAAGCTATTACCCGGAAGCCAATATCGAACTGCTGAAAAAAGCCTACACGGTTTCCACCGACGCCCACCTGAACCAGAAACGCGCCTCCAATGAACCGTATATCACCCACCCGCTGACCGTGGCCGGGATCCTGGCCGACATGAAGCTGGACGAGATATCCATCGCCGCCGGCCTGCTGCACGACGTGATCGAGGACTCGCAGTATACGCGGCGAGGACCTGGCCAGGCTGTTCGGCCAGGAGATCAGCGATATCGTCTGGGGGGTGACGAAAATTTCCAAGATATCCGAAGTGGACGTCGAGGACGCCCAGGCCGAGACGCTGAAGAAAATGATCATCGCCATGACCGCCGATGTCAGGGTCATTCTGATCAAGCTGGCCGACCGTTTGCACAACATCCGCACCCTGGCCCCGTTGCCCGAGGAAAAACGGATCAAGATCGCCCGCGAAACGCTGGAGATCTATGCCCCCATCGCCTACCGCCTCGGCATGGGCAAGATCCGCGACGAACTGGAAGACATCTCCTTCATGTACCTGTACCCGGAAGAGTACCAGCGCATCAAGGCGGAGGTCAGCGACAAGTACGAATGGGCCATGAAACAGGTGGAAAGCCTGAAGAAGCAGATCCAGGAGATCCTGAAGGGCCTGAAGATCAAGGCCGAGATCCAGTACCGCATCAAGAGGGAAATATCGATCTACCGCAAGCTGCAGAAGCAGAAGATCGACCTGGAAAACGTCTACGACCTGCTGGCCCTGCGCATCATCACCGACACCGTGGCCAATTGCTACGTGATCATGGGCGCCATCCACCAGCAGTGGGTGCACATCCCCAGCCGCTGGCGCGACTTCATCACCAATCCCAAGAGCAATTTTTACCAGTCGATCCATACCTCGATCATCACCCGCGAGGGGGTCAAGTTCGAGATCCAGATCCGCACCCGCGAAATGCACCGCAACGCCGAGGAGGGGATCGCCGCCCACTGGAAATACAAGGAAGGCCTGGCTTTCCTGGAAAACGACCACCGGCTGGAGTGGTTCCGCGAGATGATCGACTATCACAAGACCAATCCCGATCCCAAGGAATTCCTCAGCCTGGTCAAGCGCGACCTCACCCCCAACGAGATCTACGTCTTCACCCCCAAGGGCAAGGTCATCAATCTCAAGGCCGGCGCCAGCCCCATCGATTTCGCCTACGCCATCCATTCCGAGGTCGGCGACCACTGCAAGAACGCCATCGTCAACGAAAAGCTGGTGCCGCTGCGCACCAAGCTGAACTCCGGCGACGTGGTCGAGATCATCACCCAGAAGAACAGCAATCCCAGCGCCGACTGGCTCAAATTCGCGGTCACCATGCGCGCCAAGAGAAAGATCATGGCCTACCTGCAGAAGGAGGAATTCGCCTACGACCAGGAAAAAGGCCGCCGCATCTGGCAGAAGGTCCTGCGCGAATACGGAAAAAGATACCGCCTGAAGTTCGACGCCCAGGACATCGAAAAAAGGCTGAAGGCCATCCATTACGCCGAGCTGGAGACGTTTCCTCCAGGACGTGGGCAGCGGCAAAAAAACGCTGGACCGCCAGGCGCTGAAAAGCCTGTTCCCCGAGGTGAGCGCCGTGGAGATCCAGCCGGCCAAAAAGTCCGCGCCCGCCCGCAAAACGGGGCTGCAAAAACTGATCAACGTCGAGGGCCAGGCGGACATCGACTTCATTTTCGCCAAATGCTGCCACCCGATCAAGGGCGAGGAGATCATCGGCTACATGACCAAGAACCGCGGGCTGGTCATCCACAGGAAGAACTGCCCCAACGTCAACCTGGAGATCCCCTCGCGGCTGAAGCAGGTCAGCTGGAACGAAGCGCCCAAGCACGCCTACCAGGTCAAGCTGCAATTGCTGGCGGCCGACAAGCCGGGCATGCTCAGCACCATCACCGGCATCACCGCGGCCAGCGACTCCAACATCAAAAAGATCGAGCTCGGAGCAGGCCAGCCAGGCCATGGCCCGCATCTCCCTCATTTTTGAAGTCGAGGACATGTTCCAGCTGAACGAGATCATCGGCCGCATCAAGGCCCTGCCCGGGGTCTATTCCCTCAACCGCAAGAAACTGGCCGAAAAATAGGCCCGCGACTCACGGCTTGAGGGCGAAATAATTCAGGATGCGCAGGAACAGGTTTTCCGATTTTTTATGCAGGACGGCGCTGTCCAGCCGCACGTTCTTTTCGCTGAAAAGCTTCATCTCTTCCTGGCGCCGGGTGATCACGGCCGAGAGCTTCAGGGCCATTTTCTCGTTCATGTCGATCACCTGCTTGAAGCGGGCCGAAGACACGAGGATGATCGCGCTTTCCCGGTCGGCCACGACCGTGGCGTTGAATTTTTCCCCGGTGACCAGGGAGATCTCGCCGAAAAAATCCCCGGCCTCGCAGCCGGGCGATCACCTGGCCTTCCTTGAGCACGTTCACGGCCCCGGCATAGATGTGGTAAAAATAATCGCTTTCGTCGCCCTCGCGGATGATGGTTTCGCCGCCGCCGAAGATCTTGTAATCGGCATCGGCCAGCAGGTCCTGGAACTTCGCCGCCTCGATCTCGCGCAGCACGTCGTTGCGCTGCAGGGCGTCGGCCAGGGCCTGGCGCGGGATCTCCGCGCTTTTCTCGCGCCTGATGTAGACATCGCGCTTCGGGTAGGGAATCTCGATGTCCTGGCGCCGGAAGGCGTACCAGATGCGGCGCCGGACCTCGGAGGCGATGATGTTGTGCCGGGCATAATCGTCGATCCAGAACTTGACCAGGTAATTCAGCGAGAAATCGCCGAAATCCGCCAGCTGCACTACCGGCGGCGGCTCACGGCGGATCTCAGGCATGGACTCCAGGGCCTTGAGGATGGCCGCGCTGCACCCGGTCGGGGCTGTCCTGGTAACTGGCGCCCGACGCTTGATCTTCAGGCCGACGGGCTGGCGCCCGGAACCGTAGATCAGGACATCGGCTTTCGAGGCCGTCTGGTTGGGAATGACGATCAGTTCGCGGTCGATGGTCCGGATCTTGAACGAGCGCCAGCCGAACTGCTCCACCCGGCCCTCGCGCTCGCCGATGCGCACCCAGTCCTCGAGCTTGAAGGAGTCTTCGAAATTCAGGATGATGCCGGAGAACAGGTTGCCCAGGATGTCCTGCAGGGCGAAGCCGATCACCACGGTCAGGACCGCCGATGAAGCCAGCAGCACCGTGATCTTGATGTCCAGGTAGTAATTCAGGATCAGCAGCAGGCCGACGATATAGAGGACAAAGACCACCACGTCCTTGACCAGCTTGGGGTAGCGGATCTCCTGCTTTTTCAGGACCAGGAAATCGAACACGAAATACGCCAGGATCTTGACGGCCAGGACCAGCAGGAGAAACCAGAACAGCAGCCAGAGGACGAACATCAGGCGCGGCGAATAAAAAAATCTTTTGAACAGGCCGCTGTCGAGACAGGGCGATCGCCGCCGTCAGCAGGAACAGCAACAGCAGCTGCAGGGCGGTCTGGCGGACCAGGCCGCCTCTCACCTTGCCGGCGGCCCAGGAAGAACAGCACGGCCAGCAGCAAAACAAACAAAACTGGCAGCAGGGACAGCCAATTCATGGGGCGAAGCCTCAACTCGGCCTCAGCGGCGGCAGAGAGAGTCGGAGAAGCGGCTCACTCTGCCGGGCGGCGCGGCCGGCGCCGCGGGGGGCATCATGGACTTGGCCTTGTCCTTGGCCTTGGCGCTCATCTTGTTCATCAACTCTTCGGAAAGGGAAAAGGTCAGCTTGATGTGGTCGGCTGCCGGAGCTCAGCTGGATGCTGTTGAGCAGCTGTCCCAGGTCGGGATCCTTGGCCGAGCCCATGGCGCCGAGCGACTTCAGGCCGTTGAGCATGTCGGCGATCTGCTTGTTGCCGCTCTCGTTATAGGAGATCAGGCGGAATTCGCCGGAAAAGGTCTTGCCCTTGTAGTCCACGAAAGCGGTGAAAGCCTCGGCCTTGCTCAGGTCCACCGGCATCATGCCGCCGGCCGGAGCGTTCTTGATCTTGTCGGGGATGTTGCCGACGGCCAGCCAGAACATGCTGTTCTTGTCCAGCTTGTCCACGTATTTCATCAGGCGGCGGTCTGCAGGACGCTCTTGCCCTTGTCCAGGTTCAGGTCGATGGCCTTCTTGAGCTGGAGGGGAGAGCCGAACAGGATGTTGCTCTTGTTCAGGAAAGCCAGGCGCATGTCCTTTTTGGCATCTTCGTTTTTCAAGGTGTACATGTCCAGGCCGCGGTATTTTTCCTCGGCACATGACCACCTGCTTTTGCTTGAGCACGGCACAGCAGCTTGGCCGGGTCGTATTTCATATTGACGATGCCGACCACTTCCCCGTTGTTCGCTGTCCATGCTGCCGTACATGGCCGCGACCACGGAGTAGACGTCCTTTTGCAGGTCGATGCCGGTCTGGTTGACGAAATCCTGGTAATCCTTGAATTCCTTGCCGGCCTTGGCGTTGTTCTGCCAATCCTTCTTGACCATCTTGTCAAAAAGGTCCAGCCCGGCGAACTGCTTGAAATTGAAGGCCAGGAGCATGACCGGGCCATCGGGCACCATGGCCAGCATGGCCTCATTGCTCGATCTGCCCGGGCGCCTTTTTCTTGCAGGCCGGGACCAGGACCAGCAGCGACTAAAACCAAGGCCAGAACCAGCATTTTCTTTTTCATGATTTTCTCCTTATATGCAAGCTGGCAGGCTTGGAACCATCTACGCCGGAGAATATAGCACAACGAAAACAAAAAGCAAACCGGTTTCGCCTGCGGCCATGAACTTTTGCCGCCGCGACCTGCGTATAGTCAGCAGCCAAGCATGAAAGAAATGATCAGACTGGAAAACATCAGTTTCAGTTACGGCGACGTCGAGGCCATCCGCGACGTGTCGCTCACCCTGCCCGCCGGCATTTTCGGCCTGCTCGGCCCCAACGGCGCCGGCAAGACCACGCTGATGAAACTGCTGCTCGGCTTCCTGCAGCCGGATTCCGGCAGCGGCGAGATCATGGGCCAGGCCCTGACCGAAAAGCGCAAGTCGCTGCGCCGCGGCATCGGCTACATGCCCGAAAGCGACTGCCTGATCGCCGGGCATGGACGCCGTCTCCCTGACCGCCTACCTGGGCGAGCTGAGCGGCATGCCGCGCCAGGAAGCCATGAAAAGGGCCCACGATGTCCTGTATTACGTCGGCCTGGAGGAGTCGCGCTACCGCCAGGTGGAGACCTATTCCACGGGCATGAAGCAGCGGCTGAAGCTGGCCCAGGCCCTGGTGCACGACCCGCAGCTGCTGCTGCTCGACGAGCCCACCTCGGGCATGGATCCCGCCGGCCGCAAGGAGATGCTGGAACTCATCCGCGACATCGCCAGGAAGGAGAGCATGAACATCATCATCTCCTCGCACCTGCTGCCCGACATCGAGAGCACCTGCCAGCAGGTGGTCATCATGAACAAGGGCCGCATCGCGGCCGAAGAGTCGATCGCCGGGCTGAAGAAGGACGGCGCAACGTCTTCGAGATCCGCGTCGTCGGCGACGGCGGCGGCTTCTTCGCCGCGCTGCGCCGCCTCGGGCTGGCAGGTCGAGGAAAAGGACCAGGGCCTCTTCCAGGTCATGCCCCCGGCGGGCATCGAGCCGGCGGCGCTTTTCCGCGCCGCCCGCGAGCACCGGCGTGCAGATCCGCCATTTCCGCCAGAGCCGCACCTCGCTGGAGGACGCCTTCATGGACGTGATCCGAGGTTCCGATGGAAATTAGGGAAAAAGGCTACCGCCACTGGGAAGGGGAGCTGCGCTCCTCGCGCTACGACTGGCTGCCCATCGCCCGCAACGGCATCCGCGCCGTTTTCAAGAAGAAATACGCCAAGCTCATCTTTTCCCTGTGCGCCTCTACCTTCTTCGTTTTCCTGGCCGCGGTCTACGCCTCGACCAAGCCCGAGTTGAAGATCCTCGGCGAGCTCGTGCGCCTGCTCAAGAGCGACGCCGAGCTTTTCAAGACGTTCTACGCCAACGGCTTCCTGACCTTCATGCTGGTCATCCTCAGCGTGTTCAGCGGCGCCGACCTGATCTCGGCCGACCTGAAGTTCAAGGCCTTTCCCCTCTATTTCTCGCGCCCCCTGTCGCGCGGCGACTACCTGGCCGGGAAATTCGCCGTCATCCTCTTCTACCTGCTGGCCTTCACCCTGGTGCCGGGCATCCTGCTGCTGCTGTTCAAGATGCTTTTTACCGGCAGCCTGGCGGTCTCGCCCCTGCTGCTCCTGGCCATCCTGGTCTTCCCCGCGGTCGAGTGCCTGTGCCTGGCCTCGCTGACCCTGGCCCTCTCCATTCTCAGCCCCAACACCAAGTTCATCCAGATCGCCATTTTCCTCGTCTATATCTTTTCCAACAACCTGGCCCAGATGCTGAAGGCCATTTTCAAGAGCGACTACGCCTTCCTGGTTTCGCTGCAGGGCAACATCAGCCAGCTGGCGTGCTTTCTGTTCGGCGTGCAGCCGGCCTACGCTTTTCCCGCCTGGCTCTCGCCTGCTGCTGCCGCTGGCGATCATCGGGCTCTGGCCTTCTGGCTCCTGACCTGGCGCATCAAGAAAGCGGAGGCGAGCTCATGACCCCCGTTCTCAAGGCCGAGAAGCTCTCCAAGTGGTACGGCAACATCCTGGGCATCAGCGACATCAACCTGGAGATCGGCAGCGGCATCACCGGCCTGCTCGGCCCCAACGGCGCCGGCAAGTCGACCTTCCTGAAGATCGCCGCCGGCCAGCTCAAGCCCAAGATCGGCGCGCTGACGGTCTTCGGCGAGGCGGTCTACGGCAACCCGCTCCTCTTCCGGCGCATCGGCTTCTGCCCCGAGCACGACAGCGCCTACGCCGAGATGAGCGGCGGCAGATTCATCCTGCTGCTGGCCCGCCTGCACGGCTTCGCCGGCGCCGAGGCGGCGGCAAAGACCGAAAAGGCGCTGGCCACGGTCGGCCTGCTGGACAGCCAGGACCGCGCCATCAAGGGCTACAGCTTCGGCATGCGCCAGCGCCTGCGCCTGGCCTCCAGCATCCTGCACGAGCCGGAGCTGCTGATGCTCGACGAGCCCCTGCGCGGCGTCGACCCGGTCTGGCGCATCCGCATCATGCAGCTGATCAAGGACTACGGCAAGCAGGGGCGGACGGTGATCGTCTCCTCGCACATCCTGCCCGAGATCGAGGCCATGACCAACGAGATCGTCCTCATCCACCAGGGCAAGATCTTCGCCAAGGGCGATATCCACCGCATCCGCGGCCTGATCGACAGCCACCCGCACCAGGTCTCCATCCGCACCCCGCATCCGCGCCGCATCGCCGCCCGGCTCATCGACAGCGATTTCGTCTCCGGCATCGAGTTCGCCGCCGACGGCCGCAGCCTGACCGTCAAGCACCAACCAGCGCGACCTGTTCTTCACCGCCCTGATGGGCCTGCTCGCCGAGAGCGGCGTGGAGATCGACGAGATCACCTCCCCCGACGACAACCTGCAGGCGGTCTTCGACTACCTGATCGGGAAATGACCATGAAGACAACCAACCCCATACCCATCCTGTTCGGCAGCTTTTTCCGGGCCGGCCTCAAGGCCAAGCGCACGCGGGTGTTCATCCTGCTGGCCATGGTCCCGGTCCTGCTGATGCTGGCCGCCCGCGTCATGGAGAGCCTCGGCTCCGTCTCCGCCGGCGACACCGCCAATTTTTTCGTCCAACATCATGCTCTCCCTGTACTTCCAGCTGCTCATCCCGGTGCTGGCCCTGTTCTTCGGCACCAGCATCGTCAACGACGAGCTGGACAACAAGACCCTGGTCTACCTGACCACCGTGCCGGTGCCGCGCCGCGCCGTGCTGCTGGGAAAGTACCTGGCCGCCTTCCTGCTCGCCGCCCTGCTGGTCGTCGCCGGCTTCCTGCTCTGCTTCCTGGCCGCCGCGCTCACCCGCCTGGGCGACAGCCGCCGCCTGGGAAGAACTGGGGGTCTTTCTCGGCACCTCGCTGCTGGCCCTGTTCTGCTACAGCACCTTGTTCACCGCCGCTCGGCGCCTTCATGAAGAAGTCGATCCTGCTCGGCCTCTTCTTCGTCTTCGGCTGGGAGAGCGTGGTGCAGTACTTTCCGGGCGTCACCCAGAAATTCACCATCATCCACTGGGTCAAGTCGCTGCTGCCGATCCCCCCCGGCCAGGACGGCTTCCTCATCTTCCAGCTGCAGCCGTCCCCGGCCCTGGAATCGGTGATCGTGCTGCTGGCCGCCGGCATCCTCTTCCTCTTGCCTGGCCGTCTTCATCTTCGAGCGCAAGGAATATATTCTATCTGACAACGCCTGAATCGTATTCAGGCTAAGAACCAGCCGCTCGGGCGCGTTATCCACAAGCCGACAACGCCTGAGCGTATTCATCTAAGAACCAGCTGCTTAACGCGTTGCCGCAAGCCGACAACGCAGCCGACAATGCCTGAGCGTATTCATCTAAGAACCAGCGGCTCGGGTGCATTGTCCACTAGCGGATAATTTCTGACGGTATGCTGGCTCTTTTCAAGATTTGACAAAGAGCAGGGCGTAGGAGACGAAGATCACCACGTCCGGGGCAAAATGGATGATCCAGGGCCATAGAATGCCTTTGGTCTCGAGCATGCTCCGGCCCATGATCCAGGCCAGGAAGCCGGTCATGGCGAAGCCAACCAGTCCGGAAGGCGAGCCGTACAGCCAGTGGCTCAGACCGAAGAACACCAGGGTGAGCAACAGCGTCTGGGTCTTGCCGATCACGTCGTGCAGGGTGGACAGGATGCTGCAGCGGAAATAGGCCTCCTCGGTGAAGGCGTTGACCGCAGCAAAGAGCACGGCGGCCGGAAAGAGCGGCAGGGCGCGCAGGAGCATGGCACCGGAGGGGGCGATGCCGAGGATGGTCGGGACGGCGACAGCCAGGGCCGCGACCCCGGCAAAGACCCAGCCGGCGGTCTTCCAGGTTCCTCCCGCCTTGATGCCCAGCCAGCGGATCGGCTCGATCGGCGCGTCCATCCGGCCCTTGGCCAGAAAGAAAGCCTTGCGGTCGCGTTTCATGAGCCACAGGACGGAGATCACCGCCAGGGCGACGAGGATGTCGAGGGTCATGACCGCCGCGTAACCGGTGAAAAAAGGGACGCCCCGGTAATTGAAATGGCCCTGGAACCAGGCCGTGTTCCTCAGCAGCGAGGTCAGACCCAGGGCCAGGAAGAGGGTGAGGAGTACCAGCGCATATTGCCAAAGCGGACGGATCGCTTTGTTGATGCGCGTCAAGCCGAAGAAAACGGCCAGGAAAGCGGCCTTGGCCCAAAACATCCAGGACGGGACCGGAACTCCCAGCCAGGTCATGAGAATATCCGGCAAATCGGAAACCACAAGCATGGCAACCCAGGCCGTGACCGGCAGGACATGTTCGGCAGCAAGAGAATTTTTCATTCATTCCTCCTTGAGCGGCGGTGCAGGCCGCCGCGGTCACCATAACACGGCCAATTCCGCTGTAAAGGCCTCTTGTGACGGGTAGCAAGACTTTGTGACAAGGGGCAAGGAACAGGGATCGCTGGCGGCAGTTGGGATGAACGGCAGTGAAACGGAACCGGGGTTACAGGTCGCGGATCACGCGGCGGAACTCGTCCACGTAGCGCCGCGATACGGGTATGGCCGCGGCCGCGTCCTTTAAGGTCAGCTTCAGCCCCTGGGCGTTGCCGGCCACCTTTACGATCCGGGCAGAATTGACGATGTAGGCCCGGTGGCAGCGGAACAGCCGGGGGTAGAAGGGGCGCAGCTGGCGCTCGATGCGCGTCAAACTGCTGCGCAACAGCATCCGGACGGTTTTTCACTTTGATAATAAACTTGAACGTAATTCTCTTCCGCGGCGATATACAACAGGTCGGCCAACACGACCCGCAGGGTGTCCTTGTTGTTTTCCGCCACCAGTTCCACCTGCGGCGGCGTTTTTTCGGGAAGCGGCGGGGCGGCCGGCTGCTCCAGTCGGCGGTTGGTCTCCTGGACGACGCGGGCATTGCGCCGCAGCAGGCGGGCGTAATTGGCCAGGTTGATGACGGTGATCGGAAAAATGGCGATGACGAACGTATCCAGCACGATCACCCGCAGCCGCACCCAGTCGGCAGGCAGCCCGTAATGGGCGCAAACCGCCCCGGAAAGCAGGTAGCAGCCCAGGCCGATGGTCAGGGTCACCCAGCACATCCAGAGGATCTGCCGGCCAAGGCTCCAGTTCTCCTCACGGAAAAAGCGCGGCCGCAGGCGCGGCAGCAGCAGGCCGTTGCTGGCGATGGCCAGGAACGTGACCAGCCCATAGCCGATGAAGAGCGCCCGGCGCGGCGCCTGGGGAAGCAGGGAGAAAGCGAACGGCTCGAAGACGGCGAAGAAAAGAAAGACGAAAAGGCCGCTGCCCAGGCCGTAAAAGAGCAAAGAGAGCGAGGATGAATCTGCCGGGTAAGGGCTTTTAAAAACCGCCCGGATCCTGCGGATCATTGGCAGCGAAGCTCAGGGCAGCCGGTAAACCACCGAGTTGATGTTCATGCCGGCGCCGACCGAGGCGAGAACGATGTTGTCGCCGGAAACCAGGGCATGGTCCTCCAGCTTGCCCTTGAGCAGCAGGTCGAGCAACGTGGGGATGGTGGCCACCGAGCTGTTGCCCAGCCAGGAGATGATCATGGGCATGACCTCGGACTTGTACTCGCCGCCAGCGCAGATCTTGAACAGGCGCTTGACGATCGCCTCGTCCATCTTCTCGTTGGCCTGGTGGATCAGGACCTTCTTGATCGCGGTGATGGGCAGGCCGGCCTTCTCCAGGCTCTCCTTGACCACCAGGGGCACGGTCTTCAGTGCGTACTCGTACAGCTTGTGGCCGTCCATCTTCAGGTACAGCTCGTCGCCCTGGTGCTGCGGGTCGAAGGACTTGCCCATCCAGAGCATGTAGGCGTGCTCGAGGGTGTCGCTGCGCGCGGCGTGGGCGAGGATGCCCAGCGGCTTGTCGCTGGCCACGGCTTCCAGGATGGTGGCGCCGGCGCCGTCGGCATAGATCATGCTGTCGCGGTCGTGCGGGTCGCTGATCCGGGACAGGGTCTCGGAGCCGATGACCATGACCCGCTTGCAGTCGCCGGACCTGAGATAATAATCCGCCTGGATGATCCCCTGCAGCCAGCCCGGGCAGCCGAACGGCAGGTCGTAGGCGACGGTTTTGGGATTGACGATGCCCAGCTTGTGCTTGACCCGCGCCGCCAGCGAGGGGACGAAGTCGGAGCGGACGTTGCCGGCGTGGACATCGCCGAAATTGTGGGCCACGATGATGTAGTCCAGCGACTCCCGGTCGATGCCCGAAGACTTCAGGGCATCGTCGGCCGCCAGAAAAGCGATGTCGGAAGAGACCTGGTCGTCGGCCACGTGGCGCCTTTCCTTGATGCCGGTGATCTGGGCGAGCTTGTCGATGGTTTCCTGGTTGCTTTTTTTCAGCATCTCGCCGCTGGCGTCAAACAACTTCCTGTCCAGGAAGTCGCTATTCAACACGCGCTTGGCCGGTACGTAAGACCCGGTCCCAACAATGACTGAATACAATTTTTTTTCCATTTTCACCATTCGGGATTTAATTTTGGCAAACGAAAAACATCCAAGGGGTTATTTTGACGGATTTTGACCTGCATGTCAACCCATCGGCAGGAATGATCCCCGCAGGGGCGACCCGGCGGGTCGCCCTGATGCGGATGCAGTCAATACAGGGCGATCCAACGGATCGCCCCTACCGGAATGAAAGGCCCATCCCAATCGCCCAGACCTATTTGATCTCCTTCTCGATCCACTTGGAGCGGTCGGGCTCGGGCGGCATGGCCGGCTTGCGCGGCGGGTTGCTTTTCAGCTGCTCCAGGAGCACCTGCACCGCCTTTTCGACGCACGGGTCCTTGCCCGCGGCCACCAGCTCGGGCCGGTCGATGACCTCGATGTCGGGCGCGACCCCCTCGCCCTCCACCGCCCAGTTGCCGTCGGTGTCCACAAAGCCGAAGGTCGGCACGCTGATCGAGCCGCCGTCGGCCAGGTCGGGGTTGCCGGAAAGGCCGATCAGGCCGCCCCAGGTGCGCGTGCCGATCAGCAGGCCCAGCTTGCTCTTCTTGAAATAGTAGGGAAAGGCGTCGCCGCCCGAGGAGGAGTAGCCGTTGATCAGCATCACCTTGGGACCGCTGTTGGCCACGCCCGGGTCGGGATTCATTTCCAGGCCGCGCGTCGCCCAGTAATTCAACGTTTTGCGCGCCAGCAGCTCGGTCATGACCATCGGGATGAAGCCGCCGCCGTTGTAGCGCTCGTCGATGATCAGGGCCTCCTTGTTCTTGTAGGCGTACATGCCCTTGTACAGCTCGGTATTGCCCTCGGTCGCGGTATCGGGCACGTGGATGTAGCCGATGCGCCCGGCCGAAAGGCGGTCGACCATTTCCCGGCGCGAGCGCACCCAGTCCAGGTTAAGCAGGCCCAGTTCGCTCTTGACAGGCTTGATCCAGTATTCCCGGGCGCCTGCCGCCACAGGCCGGGCGTTGACCTTGATGGAAATTTTGCGTCCCGCGGTATTTTCCAGGAAGCGATAGGGATTGTCCTTGAGCGTCACCTCGAAGCCGTTGAGGGCAATGAGGTAGTCGCCGACCTGGACGCCGACGCCCTGCTCGGTCAGCGGCGAACGCGTGGCCTCGTTCCAGTTCTCGCCGGCGAATATCTTGGCGACCAGGTAGCGGCCGGCGGCGGTGTCGGCCTTCAGTTCCGCGCCCAGCAGGCCGGTGTCCAGGCGCTTGACCCGGGGAAAATCGCCCCAGTTGACATAGGTGTGGCCGGAATTGACCTCGCCGACCAGCTCGCCGAAAATGAAAGTCCAGGTCGGCGCGGTGGCTGAGGAAGGGAACCAGGCGCGCGTATTTTTCCTTCAGCTTCAGCCAGTCGACCCCATGCAGCTTTTTCTGGTAGAACCAGTCGCGGAAGATGCGCCAGCCGTCATTGAAGATCTGGGTCCACTCCCGCTGCGGCTCGATCTTCATGGTCAGCTGGGACAGATCGAGCGAGCCGTCGCCGGCCTTCTGGTCGGCAGTGAGGCCGACGATGCCGAACTGGTTCTGGGCCTGGTAAAGGATCTTCTGGCCGTCGGCGGACAGGACGCCCGAATCGACGCCGCCGATCACCAGGCTGTCCTTCTTGTCCTCCAGCTTGAACTGGCGGATCTCCTTTTCCTTGAAGTACAGGATGCCGCCGTCGATCGCGCGCAAGGCGGCGTAGTCGTCGCTTTTCAGGGGAAAAGCCGTGATGCGGCCGTTGCCGCCCTCGACATCGATGCGCACCCGGACCGGCGGCTCCTTGGCGGCCGCGTGCCGCTTTTCCGGCTTGGCTTGGCCGGCTTGTTCTCAGGCACGCCCTTGGCCGGTTCCATGTCGTTCTTGTCGCTGAACAGCGGCGGGGTATCCCGGGTAAGGGCCAGGGCATAGATTCGCGCCGCCTTGGTGTACAGGTAGTTGAATTCGAAAGCGGAAAAGGTCAGGTTGAAATCACGGTTGGAAAGGAAATAGATGTATTTGCCGTCGCGGGAAAAAACCGGGGAAAAATCGTTGTACACGGCGTCGGTCAGCTGGAAGGCTTTTTTCTGCTCCAGCGAATAGACCCAGATGGCGTCCTGGCCGCTGTCGCCGTCCTTGCCGTAGACCAGCCAGCGCGAATCGGGCGACCAGTTGTAGTCGGTCAGGTCGTGGCCGCGGGCCCGGTCCACGAGCGTCACGGCGCGGCTGGCCACGTCCAGGACCTGCAGCCGCTGGTCGCGGTCGGCAAAGAGCAGCATGCGCCCGTCGGGCGACCATTTGGGCGGGAAGCGCCAGATGCGGCTGTCGCTGGTCAACTGCCGCGGCTGGCCGCCGCCGTTGCCGTCCAGCAGGTATATTTCGTACTCGCCGGTCAGGTCGGAATAATAGGCGATGGACCCGCCGTCGGGCGACCAGACGGGAAAAATTTCGCGCACCCCCTGGCTGTTGGTCAGGTTGTAGGTCAGCCCTTCCTTCTCGGGCACGGTAAAGAGGTCGCCGCGGGCGTCGAAAACCGCGCGCTTGCCGCTGGGCGAGATATCGTAGCTGGAGATGAATTCCGCGACCTGCTTGAAATAAGGCAGGAGGCCGGCATTGTCGAAATTCAGGTTGACGGCCAGTTTTTGCTCGCGCCCCGAGGCCAGGTCCAGCTTGAAGATATAGCCGCCGTTCTCGTAGACCAGCTGGCCGTTGCGGCCCGAAGGCCACAAGACATCGTAGTCCCGGTGGTGGGTGATCTGCTCGATCTTGTCGTTGGCCAGGTCGAAGGAATAGACGTTCAGCGTCAGGTCGCGGTCGGAGACGAAGAAGATCTTGTCCTTGAACCAGACCGGGTGCTGGTCGGTGCCGGGGAAATCGGTCAGGCGGCGCGACGTGTTGTTGGCCAGGTCGTAGATCCAGACATCCTGGGCGCGCCCACCCTGGTAGCGCTTCCAGGTGCGGAATTCCCTTTCGATGGGCGTGTAGACGATCTTGCCGGCATCGGGGGAAAATGTGGCGCCGCCGCCCTCCGGGATCTGCAGCGGCGTCTCCAGGCCGCCGGCCAGATTGACCAGAAAGTACTTGCCCATGCGCTCGCCCCAGGGCGTGCGGTTGCAGCGCACCAGGACCTGGCGGCTGTCGGGAGTCCAGTCCATGACCACGTAATCATAGCCGCCGCGGGGCGGCATGATGCCGACATCGTTGTAATAGGTCAACTGCCGCGGCGTCCCGCCCGCGGCCGGCATGACGTAGACCTGGCGCGAGCCCGAATATTCGGCCGAGAAGGCGATCCATTGGCCGTCAGGAGAGATCTTGGGGAACAGCTCCAACCCCGGGTGCGAGGTCAGGCGCCGGGCGTCGCCGCCCTGGGCCGGGACCGACCAGATATCGCCGGCATAGACAAAGACGACCAGGTCGCCGTTTATGTTGGGGAACCTGAGCAGGCGGGCGTCGGAGACCGCCCATTGCCAGGTAAAAAGGAAAATGACCGCCAAAGCCAGACCGATGGTTTTTCTCATGCTGCCTCCTCGATTGCGAACAAGAGATTATAAATCGAATCCACCCCTCAGGCAATACGCGCCCTTGATTTATTTTTGGCACTTGTTTACTATTCCTTTTTAAGGAGAAACCATGTTCGCCAAAAAAACATACCAGCAGAGAAGAGACAAACTGTGCAAGCAGGTGCGATCGGGGCTGCTGCTCTTTTTGAGCAACGGCGAGAGCGCCATGAACTACGCGGCCAACACCTATCGCTACCGCCAGGACAGCACGTTCCTGTACTTCTTCGGCCTGAGTTTTCCCGCCCTGGCCGCGGTCATCGACATCGACGAGGACCGGCAGACGGTCTTCGGCAACGACATCGACATGGAGGACATCATCTGGATGGGCCCGCAGCCGTCGCTGAAAAGCCGCTGCCAGAAGATCGGCATCAACGATACCCGGCCGCTGGCCAATTTAAGCGAAACGCTGCAGAACGCCGTGCGCCAGGGGCGGAAGATCCATTTTCTCCCTCCCTATCGCTCCGCGAACGCCCTGTGGCTGGAAAAGCTCCTGGGCATCCGCGCCGCAATCGTCAAGGACTATGCTTCCGCCGAATTCGCCAAGGCCGTGATCGCCCAGCGCTCGCTGAAAAGCCCGGAGGAGATCAAAGAGATCGAGGCCGCCCTGACCGTCAGCGCCTCCATGTACCGTGAGGCCATGGCCATGGCGCAGCCCGGCATATACGAGCGGGAGATCGCCGGCTTCATCGAAGGGCTCGCCCTGGCCGGCGGCGGCCAGCTGGCCTTCCCGGCCATCGTGACCATGCACGGCGAGACCCTGCACAACCACTTTCACGGCAACTGCCTGCGCGAGGGCGACCTGCTGGTCATCGATGCCGGCGCCGAAACCGAGAGCGGCTACGCCAGCGACATCACCCGCACCATCCCGGTGGGCGGACACTTCGATCCCGTGCAAAAAGAAATATATGAAACGGTCCTGGCCATGCAGCTTAGCGCCATCGCCATGATCCGCCCCGGCGTCAGCTACCGCAGCGTCCACCTCAAGACCGGCGAAGTCCTGGTGCAGCGCATGAAAGAGCTGGGGCTGATGAAGGGCGACGCGGCGGCAGCCGTGGCCGCCGGCGCCCATGCCCTGTTCTTCCCGCACGGACTCGGCCACATGATGGGCCTGGACGTCCACGACATGGAGGACCTGGGCGAGACCTGGGTCGGCTACGACGAAAAGACCAAGCGCAGCCAGCAGTTCGGCCTGGCCTACCTGCGCATGGCCAAAAAGCTCGAGCCCGGCCACGTGCTGACGGTCGAGCCCGGCATCTATTTCATTCCCGCCCTGATCGACCAATGGCGGGCTGAAAAAAAGCATCTCGCCTTCATTCACTACGACAAGGTCGACAAATTGCGCGCCTTCGGCGGCATCCGCATCGAGGACGATGTCCTGGTCACGGCCAAGGGCTGCCGGGTGCTGGGACCGCCCATCGCCAAGGAAACGCAAGCCGTGCAAAGGGCCGTGACCGGCAGATAGCCCTTCCCCCGCCGCGCAAAAATTTATTGTCAATCACGCCGCCGGCCATTGACTTTAGGCCTACATTCAGATACCATTAATTTTAACTTAAACAATATCAAGAGGGGATGCATGAAGAAGAGAATCAGCCTGCGGGTGATCCAGCGGATATCCTTTTATTACGAAGCGCTGTTGAAATTGAACCTCCCGGAAAACACCTACATCTCTTCAAAAAAACTGGAAGAGGTCACCGGGGTTTCCTGCAACCAGGTGCGCCAGGATTTTTTCTACCTGGGAATATCCATCGGCAAGCAGAAAAAGGGCTACCTGGTCAAAAAACTGTTCCGCGAGCTGAAAAAGATCCTGTCCATCGACCACGCCTCCCGGGTGGTCATCATCGGCGCCGGCCGCATCGGCCAGGCCCTGTCCAATTACAAGCTGTTCAAGGACCGCAACATCATCGTCACGGCCCTGTTCGACATCAAGCCGGAGCTGGTCGGCACGGAGATCGGCAAGCCCGGCAAGAAGAAGCCGGTCCTGCACGTCGACCAGCTGCAGAACTATCTGGCAGAAAACCCCGACATCAAGATCGCCCTGCTGACCGTTCCCGAAGAAGCGGCCCAGGAGACCCTGGACAAGCTGATCAGCCACGGGATCAAGGGCGTGGTCAATTTCGCGCCCAAGATCCTGAAAGTTCCCAAGGAATCGCACGACATCCAGCTGATCAACGATTGCATCGGCACGTCGCTTTATAAGATCGTTTACCACCTGTACAACAAGAAATGAACCGCGCCCGCGCCCGGCCAACGGCAATGATTTTCAGGCATGAATATCAATGAATTGATCCTTTTCCTGCTGCTCTTTTTCCTGCTGATCCTGTTCAGCGCTTTTTTTTCCTCGGCGGAAACCTCCCTGCTCACCGTCAGCCGGATCAAGCTGACCCACCGGGCCAAAAAAAAAGACAAAAAAGCCATGCTGCTGGTCCGCCTGATGGAAAAACCCGAAGAATTCCTGTCCACCATCCTGATCGGCAACAACCTGGTCAACGTGGCCGCGGCCTCGGTCGCCACCTACCTGTTCACCCGCTATTTTCGGGGCAGCGAAGGCACGCTGCTGGTGGTTTCCACCCTGCTGACCACCCTGCTGCTGCTGGTTTTCGGCGAGATCACGCCCGAAATCCTACGGTTTCCGCCATGCCGAACGATTGTCCTACCTGTACGTCTACCCGATCCGCTTCTTCAACCTGCTTTTCTACCCCGTGGTCAAGGGCATGGCCCTGCTGGTGAATTTCTTTTTCCGGCGGCAGAAAACGAACGCCTGGCCCAAAAAGGAGCTCAGCCTGGAGGAGATCAAGCACTTCCTCTCCATGGAAACCCAGCTGTTCAAGCACAACCCCGAAACCCTGAAAATGCTCAACGAGATCATCGACATCTCCCAGAAGGACATCAAGGCCATCATGACCCCGCGCGTCGGCATCGTGGCCATCAAGGAAAGCGGCGGCATGCGCGAATTGAAGAAGACCATCCTGGAAAAAAAATTTTCCAAGATTCCGGTGTACAAGGGCAGGCTCGACAACATCACCGGCATCATCGATTCCCATGTGCTTTTGCCCGCCATGCTCCTGGAGGATTTCTCCCAGCTGGAGCTGAAAAAAATCGCCGCCAAGCCGATCTTCGTCTCCGAATATTCATCGCTGAACTACATCCTGAACGAATTCAAAAAGCACAGCCTGAACCTGGCCGTGGTGCTGGATGAATACGGGTCCACCATCGGCATCATCACGCTGAGCGACATTCTGCGCGGCGTGCTGGGCGACCTGGACATCGGCAGCAAGAACATCCAGCAAATTGAACAACAATGTCTTCCAGATCAAGGGCAGCACGCCGGTGGAGGAGATCAATTCCCGGCTGGAGCTGGATCTTCCCGAAAAAAAAGACTACACGACGCTGTCCGGCCTGTTCATCTACGAGTTCGGCAAGATGCCCCAGGAAAACGCCCGGGTCAAGGTCAAAAACCACCTGCTGGTGGCCAAGAAAATGGGCAAAAGAAAAATCGAGGAGATCATCCTCATCGGCCATGAAGACCATAGCCCAGAATAAAAAGGCTTTCCACGATTACGAGATCCTCGACAAGTACGAGGCCGGGATGGCTCTGGCCGGCAGCGAAGTCAAGTCGATCCGGGCCGGGCGCATCAGCCTGAAGGATTCTTTCGTGGAGATCCAGAACGGGGAGGCCTTCCTGCTGCGCTGCCACATCA
Organism: Candidatus Aminicenantota bacterium; assembly: GCA_963764745.1. Classification (GTDB taxonomy): domain Bacteria; phylum Acidobacteriota; class Aminicenantia; order UBA2199; family UBA2199; genus UBA2199. Next base: position 81,332 of record CAVXTN010000005.1, read on the forward strand.
GCCCCTACGAACAGGCCAGCATCTTCAACCACGAGCCGGAAAGAAAGCGCAAGCTGCTGCTCAACCGGGTCGAGATCCACCGCCTGGACCAGAAGGTCAGGACCCGCGGCTTCAGCATCGTCCCCTTGCAGGTGTTTCTCACGGACAAGGGGCTGTTCAAGATCGAGATCGCCCTGGTGCGCGGCAAAAGGGAATACGAAAAAAAACAGAAGCTCAAGGAGCGCGACATCCAGCGGGAAATGGACCGCGACGTCCAGCGTTTCAAAAGCAAAAAGTAACCGCCGGCCGGGCCGCGGCCGCTTGCATTCCCTGGAATCTTCGTTTAAAATATCTCCGTGATCCTGTTCTGGAACGAAAATGTCTTTGCTGGAGGCTGCGCATGCCAGTCGTTAATTTAAGCCAGATCCTGACCTTTGCCGCCGAGAAAGGGGCTTCCGACATTCATTTCCAGGTGGGCTCGCCGCCGCTGCTCCGCCATCACGGCGAACTTTTCCCGCTCAAGCATCCGCCCTTGACCGAGGAGGACACGCTGCTGATCGGGCGGACGCTGGCCAAGTACGAGGACACCGAAAAGTTCAAGACCGAAGTCAAGGACTACGACGGCTCCTTCGCCCTGGCCAACGTGGCCCGCTTCCGGGTGAACGTCTTTCGCCAGAACGGCCGCTACGCCGCCGTGCTGCGGCTGATCCCCTTCAAAGCGCGGAGCTTCGAGGAACTGAACCTGCCCAAGGTGCTGGAAAAGATCGCCGCCCTGAAGCGGGGGCTGATCCTGGTCACCGGCGCCACCGGCAACGGCAAATCGACCACCCTGGCCGCCATGATCAACCATATCAACCAGAAGCGGCGCACCCACATCATCACCATCGAAGACCCCATCGAGTACCTGTTCGAAAAAAATCATGTCGGTCATCTCGCAGCGGGAGATCGGCCCGGACAGCGAATCCTTCGCCACGGCCCTGCGGGCGGCCCTGCGCCAGGACCCCGACGTCATCATGGTGGGCGAATTGCGCGACCACCTGACCATGGACACCTGCATGAAGGCCGCCGAGACGGGTCACCTGGTCATGACCTCCATCCATACCCCGGACGTCATCCGCACCCTGAACCGCATCCTGGGGTATTTCCCTCCCGAAGAACAGCTTTCCGTCCGCCAGCGCCTGTCCGAGAACCTGCTGGCCGTCGTCTCCCAGCAGCTGCTGCCCAATATCGAAAAAACCGGGATGATCCCGGCCTGCGAAGTCATGCTGGTGAACAAGACCATCGAGATGTGCCTGAAAAATCCGGAAAAGACCGATGAGATCATGAAGCACATGGCCAAGAACCGCGATGTGGGCATGCAGACCTTCGACCAGCACCTGATCGAGCTGGTGAAAGCCCGCAAGATATCCATGGATGACGCCATGATCGCGGCGGAACAGGCCGAACAGCTGGAACGGGACATGACCCTGGAGCCGTGAAGCGTCAACGGGCGCGTCAGGCCTCCCCCGTAGCCGATCCCCTCAAGACATCTTTCTTCCTCCCGGCCGAAAAAGACGATCAGCAGGCCCGGGATCAGGAACAGCAGATCGCGGAAGATCAGGACATAGGCGTTTTCCGTGTCGCTCGCCGAGGTCGAAAAACAGCCGCAGCCCAGGTTGATGCCGCGAAACGCATTGATCGCCAGGGCGACGATGAAAGCCAGCAGCAACAAGGACAGCAAGCCGGCGGCGCTGCGCCGCCAGAATCCCGCCAGCAGGCAAAGCCCCGCCAAAAATTCCAGCCAGGGCAGCACCAGGGCCGGCAGGGTGACCAGGGCAGCGGGCAGGATCCCGTAATTGGCGACGATCCCGGCGAATGCCTGCGGGTGGGCGATCTTGTCCAGGCTGGCGTAGATGAATATCCCGCCCAGGAACAGCCGCGCCAGGACCTGCACGGGCTGCCCTGACAGGATGCGCCTGACCTTATTTTTGAACGGCATTGCCTTTCTCCAGCCAGTCTTCCATCCCTCCCCTGTACAGGAAAAGGGACTTGAACCCTTTTTGAAACAGGCGCTCGGCCAGTTCACGGGAATCGGAGCAGGCCGGGCCGCTGCAGTAAACGACCAGCATGCGGGCGGAGCGCAGCCGTTCCAGGCGGCCCGGGAAAAACTCGGCGAAACGCGAAACCGGCAGGCTGACCGCGCCGGGAATATGCCCGCGCTCAAAATTCTCGGTCGTCCGCGCGTCCAGCAGGGCCACCCCGGGATCGGCGCTGAATTGGCGGACCAGATCGGCATCGGCTTCCGCGAATTGGGGAACCGCAACCGCGCGAACGGTGGAATGCATTTTCCGGAAAAGTGGCAGGGGCTGGGTCGCGATAAAATTCCTGCCCAGGCCGATCAGCGATGCTTGCCCCCACCAGGGCCAGCATCTGCAGCAAATGCTTTTTCTTCAGTCTCATGGCCGGGGCGGCCGCCCTCAAAATCGGCTCAGGTCCAGGGACCGGTAGCGCAGGGCTTCCTGCACGTGCCGGGCCGCGATCGTTTCCGCCCCTTCCAGGTCGGCGATGGTCCTGGCCACCTTCAGAACCTTGAAATAACCGCGGGCGCTCAGGTCGAACCTGTCCGCGGCCAGGCGCAGCAAGCTGGCCGCCGTTTTCGTCCAGCGGGCAGAATTTCCTGATCTCGGCGTTGCGCATCTGGCCGTTGGCGAATATTTTCTTTTTCAGGCTGCGGAAACGCTGCAACTGCAGGTCCCGGGCCCGGACCACCCTCTTCTTGATGTCGGCGGAGCTTTCCGCCCCGGCCGCCGAGGTGATCTCTTCCAGCTTGACTTTCTGGACCTCGATCTGCAGGTCGATGCGGTCCAGCAGCGGCTTGGAAAGCTTGGAGTAGTAGCGGTGCTTCTGGGCAAGGCTGGAGGCGTAGGACCCCGTCTCCCCCAGGCCGACCGCGTCCTGGCTGGGATTCATGGCCGCCACCAGCATGAAACGGGCCGGAAAGGTGGAGGAGGTCAGGGAACGGGAGACCATGATCTTGCCGTCCTCCAGGGGCTGGCGCAGGACCTCCAGGGCCGATTTTTTGAAATAGGGGATCTCGTCGAGAAAGAGCACGCCGTTGTGGGCCAGGGAAATCTCGCCCGGCACCGGGTATTTGCCGCCGCCGCTGATGCCGACGTCGGAGATGGTGTGGTGCGGCGAACGGAAGGGCCGGCGGCAGACCAGGCCGTCCTTCTCGCCCAGAAGGCCGGCGGCGCTGTAGATCAGGGAGGTTTCCAGGATCTCGTCATCGCTCATGTCGGGCAGGATGGAGGGCAGGGCCTTGGAGATCATGGATTTCCCCGATCCCGGCGAGCCGATCATCAGGACATTGTGAAAGCCGGCGGCGGCGATCTCCATGACCCGCTTGGCCATGTACTGCCCCTTGATCTCGGAAAAATCATTTTCACAAGCCCCGGCATCGTCCCTGGCGATCTCGGAAAAGCATGGCGCGAAGGCAGCCGGATTTTCGATCAGCTGGATGACCTCGGCGAGATTCTTCAAGGCGTAGACCTCGATGCCCTTGACGAACTGGGCTTCCTTGCGGTTTTCATAGGGGATGACGATGCCGCGGAAGCTCTTTTCGCGGGCGTACAGGGAGATGTTGAGCACGCCCTTGACCGGGTTCAGGTCGCCATTGAGGTTCAGCTCGCCGTAGAACAGCAGCTCGTTGAAGGCCGGGCTCTCCAGGCGGTAGCGGTTCTTGATGATGCCGACGGCCATGGGCAGGTCCAAGGCCGACCCTTCCTTGCGCACATCGGCCGGCGAAAGGTTGATCACGATCTTGGTGGCCTGGGGATAATCGAAATTGGCCTGGCTTACCGCCAGCCTCAACCGCTCGCGGCTTTCCTTGACGGCGTTGTCCGGCAGGCCGACGATGACGATGCCCGGGATGCCGCGCGAAAAGCCTACTTCCACCTCGGTGGCCACCACGTCCAGGCCGTTGAGAACCGCGGAATTGATCCGGCTGATCATCCGTCCCCGCGGGGAATGATCAGATTCATGCCCGGCCGGATCAGATTGGATCTCAAGCCGTTGGCCTTCTTGATGCGGTTGACCGAGGTGGCATGGCGGCGGGCGATGGAATAGATGCTGTCCCCGGGACGGACCCGGTAGGAATTGAACACCGGGATCTGCTTGGGCGGGATTCTTTCCAGGCCGGCCAGCAGGGCTTCATCGGCGGCGGCCGGCAGGCGCAGCCGGTATTCCCGCAGGTTGCTGGGGGTGAAATCGCGAAGCAGCTCCGGATTCAGTTTTTTGATCTCCTCGTTGGAGACCTGCAGCAGCGCGGCGATCCGCGGCAGCGAGGCCGGCGAGGGAACGGTCACCGTCTTGCTGCCGGAAAAAACGGCTTCGCCGTTGTTGAGCGTCAAACCCGTATTCCCGGGGGGCGCGGGCGATGATCAGCGATGCCAGGAACGCCGGCACGTAGTTCTTGGTTTCACGGCGGATATGGCGGGTCTGGTTGATGGCGAAAAAATCCGATGTCTGCAGGGCGCGCATGGCCTTGGTGACGCGGCGCGGGCCGCCGTTGTAGCAGGCCAGGGCCAGGTACCAATCGTTGTATTCCTCGTAGAGGTCCTTCAGGAAGCGGGCGGCGGCGTCGGCGGCCTTGAAGGGGTCAAGGCGCTCATCGACCTGCCAATCCACCCGCAGCCCGTAGATGCGGGCGGTCGAGGCCATGAACTGCCAGGCGCCCTTGGCCCGGGCCCGCGAGGTGGCGTCGACGCGAAATCCGCTTTCGATGATCGGCAGGTAAGCCAGGTCCTCCGGGATCCCGTGCTGGCGAAAGATCTCCTGGAAGGGAACCAGGAACTCGCCCATGCGGTCCAGGGCGCGCTGGATGCCGTCGTGGCGGATGGTCTGGAATGCCTTGAGAAAGGAAACCACCTGGGGATTGACGATCATGGGGACGCTGTAGACGACCGCGGCGGTTTCGCTCACTTTTTGCTTCAGGTCCAGGACGTCCTTTTCCGAGGGCAGGAAAAGCGGCGTGGCGATGACCTGGTCGAGGAACGCCTCTTCCTGGCCGTTTTCGGGGCTGTTCTTGTCCTTCAGGTAATTCAGCTCGATATCGGCGATTCTCTTGACGTAATCGTTCAGGATATTCTTGTACTCGGCGTCCTGACCGGCAGTGGGCGGATCCAGGAGCGTGTCCAGCGTCTGGTTGAAGCAGGACTTGGCCCCGGCCATGTCCCCCTTTTCCAGGCAGGTCTTGCCCTGCTGAAAATAGGCTTCGGCCCTGGCCGGCGGCGCCGGCGACCGCCCGCGCAGCGCCGGCGGGGACCAGGCTGCGCCGTGATGAAGCGCAGGCCGACAGCAGGAAAAAGCAGGCGAGCAGCAGGCAGAATTTAATTTTTGACATCGAGGATGATGTTGACCTTCCTGGTCTCGGGACGCAGGGCGATATCAAATGAACGGAGGGTGCGGCCGTCGTTGTCCTTGACCTCGACGGTCAGGCGGCCGTCGACGCCGGTGATCTTTTCGATCTTGGTGATGCGGGTCGGATCCTCCAGGCGATGCAGCAGCTCGCCCAGGGACGGGGTTGACCGGTTTGACCTGGCGCGCTTCCCTGGTTTCGCCTGAAGCGGCCGCCGGCGCCGCCGCGGGCGGCGCTTCGCTTTTTGCAGGCAGCTCCTGCCCGGCCTCGCTGGCGGCCATCTGCTCCACGCTGACCTTTTTCACGGGCAGGTCTTCCATCTTGAGCATGTGCTGGCCATGGTCCACGTCGAACTGGACGGCCACGTTCTTGGCCGGCACCGTGGCGTGCTCCAGAGCTTCCTTGATGCGCACCAGGGTCAGGCCGGAGATCTCGCGCAGGGTCTCGATGACGCCGCGGCCGTCGCGGGCCACGGCCTCGAAGTAAGGCCGGTTCAAACCGTTCAGATAGCCGTTCAGCTTGTCCAGGGTGGAAATGTTTTTCAGGTCCCTCTTGTTGTATTGAAAAACCAGGGGCATGGTCTCGATCTGGTGGTTGTAGAATTCCAGGTTCTCTTTCAGGTTCTCGAAACTCTCCCGGTTGGCCTGTTCCATCAGTTCCTGGGAATCGGCCACGAAAACGATGCCGTCGGCGCCTTTCAGGACCAGCTTGCGGGTGGAATCGTAAAAAACCTGGCCCGGGACCGTGTACAGTTGAAACGGGTCTCGTAGCCCTTGACCAGGCCGACATTGATGGGCAGCAGGTCAAAAAAAAGGGTGCGTTCGATCTCGGTTTCCATGCAGACCAATTCACCGCGCGTGCGCGGGTTGGTCACGGAATAAATATACTGCAGGTTGGTGGTCTTTGCCGCCCAGTCCCGTCCCGTAATAGACTATTTTGGCGGTCACCTGTTTGGACGTGTGGTTGATCAGCATCTCTTTCTGCCCTTTTCATTTTCGCATTTTTCCCGGCAAAGTCAATCATCCGCTCGGGCAGAATCCCCCGCGCGAAACGGAGCTGGGGCTGCCGTACCCTGAACATGGGCGGCGATCCCCTTGAAAGGGAGATGCCGTAGCATAGCAATTCTGCAATTCTGCTATAAGGCTCTAAAAGTCGAAGCCGATCCAGAAATTGATGCCGTAAAGTTGCATTTTTGGACAAAGTCAATTGCCCGCTCCGGGCAGAATCCCCCGCCTGAACGGGGCTGCGGCTGCCGTCCCTGAACATGGGCGGCGTCCCCTTGGGGGACTAGAAATCGAAACCGATCCAGAAATTGACGCCGCTGTATTGCTTTTCCTTGAAATCGGTCTTCCAGACCCATTCGAAATGAAAGGGGTAGCCGAACAGGAAAAACTCGATGCCGTAGCCGTAGGAGGAAAGCGCGTCCTGCAGCCGCAGCGATCCCGGTTCGAAGATGCGGAATTTCTGTTCGTTGAACCACAGGCCGCCCATATCGAAGAAGAACACGCCGCGCACGGGACCGATGACGCCGATCGGGGTCAGGGCGGCGTGCACCAGGGCGAAACGGAACTCGGCGTTCAAAAAGAACCCCTTGTTGCCGACCAGGCTGCGGAACTCGGCCGCGCGCAGGGTATTGTTGCCGCCGCTCCAATACAGCATGGCGTTTTTCCCGCCCGAATAAAACCCGCTCAGCCGGAAGGCGAGCAGGGTATAGTTGTCCAGGCGCAGGTACTTGCGGAAATCGCCTTCCAGGGTATAGGCGTCCAGCGACTTGGAAAAGAGCTTGAAAAACTTGCCGACGCTGAACCGGAAGGTGTGGCCCATGTTCGGCCCGAAATTGGCGAAACGGGTGGTTTCGCTGGTCAAGGCCACCTCGACCGGCAGGGCGAAGCCGTTGAAGAACTGGCCGTAGGGAAGATCATAGCCGTAAAAGAACAGGTCGGAATTCTCTGTCTGGTGATAGGCCGACACGGTCAGTTCGGCGCGGGTCGAGCGGCTGAAGGGATAGATCAGGGCAAAATCGCCCCCGATGCGGCTGCGCAGCGTCAGGTACAATGTGCTGACATAAGGATAATAATAGGCGTCGGATTCGGAAAACAGGTGGGCATAGAGCTGCAGGCGGCGCTGCTGGTTGAGGTAAGCCAGGTGGTAGGAGCGGTAGCCGTAAAAAGAAGCCAGGTAAAATATGAAATTGTGGTCGCCCAGCATGTCGGTGACGTTCAGGTAGGAGGAGCCGAAGAAACCGCCGTTGGTATCCACGGCCACGGTGACCGGCGGCAGGCTGGTGATCAGCAGTTTTTCAAACGGCTTGTATTTTTTTACGGTCAGCGTGAAGGGGGCGGCCGCTTCGGCAACCACCGGCAGGACGGCGGCCCGGATCGGGGAAAACTCGACCGGGCGCTTGGCCAGGTACGAATTCACGTCCTTTTTAAACAGCAGGAAGCTCCCCTTGTGGTAGGAGGAGATGACCAGGGTGCCTTTTTCCTTGGGGATCTCCACCGGGAAAAAGTTGCCGGTGCGCACGTCGCTGAGGCGGTACAGGATCTTGTTCTCCAGGTCCAGCGAACAGATATTGAAGGCCCCGAGCTCGTCGGAACTGTAATAGACGGTCTTGCCGTCGAGGGAAAAGGCCGGGGCGATGTCGTTGTATTCGCCCTCGGTCAGCTTCATGGCCAGGTCGGGATTCTCGGTCGCCGCCAGGTACAGCTTGTCGAAATTGCCGTCGCCGGCCGAATAGACGACCTTTTCGCCGTCCGCCGATATGTCGACGGCCTTGACGTAGACCCGGCCGTCGGTCAGCTTGCGGATCTGGCCGCTGGCCAGGTCCAGCGAATAAATAAAAGACTGGATGCCCTCGATGCCGGTGAAAAGCAGCCGGTTCTGGCGGGGATGAAAGACCGGCGAACTCGGCTTCTGGATATCCCCGATCTTGAATTCCTTCAGCACGCGGTTGTCGATGGCGTTCAGCATGATCAGGTAGGTATCGAGCTCCTTGCGCACGAAAAAAGCGATGTTCTCGCCGTTGCGGTCCCAACTGAAGGAGCGGCCGTCGGTCGGGACGAACTTGAATTCGATGCCGTCATACGTGGATTTGAACCCCGGGGTGACGTTCTTGATCACCTTGCCGTCCTTGAGCGAGACCAGGATGATGTCGATCTTGTAGGTCGCGGAAATTGACCGTGACCACGGCCAGCAGTTCGCCGCCGGGCGAAACCTGGTGGGAAAAGGAATAGGCGTACGGGAAATCGGGGCCGATGATGAAACTGTAGTCTTCCGGGTTTTCGCGGCCGAGGAAGGCCTTGAAGCGGTTGCGGGCGATATTTCTTGAATTCGAAATTGAAGGTCTTGGGCACGAAATTGAATTGCTCCAGAAAGCTGCGGCGCTTGCCGATCAACACCGGACGGCGCTGGCTGAGCAGCAGGTCGCGGATCCCCTTTTTGCCGAACTTGGCAAAGAAGAATTCGCACATGAGGTGGCCGAAATCGTAGGGCGTGCGGTTGTTGCCGTAATCGGCGCGGATATCGCCGTCCTCCTGCACCTCGGGCATGCGGTCGTTGAGAACGCTGTCGATGACGGTCATGCAGGCTGAAGCTGTCCCAGTAGCCGGTCATGAATTCGGCGAACCCCTCCATGACCCAGAGGGGCGGGCGGTTGAAATCGAACATGCCGCTCGGGCGGTTCTTGTACAAAATGGCGTTCTCGAAGGAATGGGACAATTCGTGGGTGATCAGCCGCCCCAGGTCATCGCTGCTGCGGTTGCCGTAGATCACCACCCGCTTGCCGACCGGCTCGGTGAAGCCCTCGAAACTGCCCGGGGAGATGATTCCCGGATACAGGTTGGTCTGCTCCAGGTCGGTCTGCTTGTTGTAGAAGATGATCGGCGTTTTTTCCTCGATGGTGACGTTCAGGAAGGTGGACAGCTTTTCGTAGGCCTTTTCGGCCTCCGCGGCCACCCGGGCCAGCAGCTCCTGGTCGTCGATGTAGTGGTAAATGCGGAAGTTCTTGGTTTCCACGTATTTCCAGGGGAAGGCGTGGCGGACGATCTTGTTCTTGCCGTAGTAGAAGGAATACTGGGCGGAAAGCAGCGAGGCGCAGAGCGCCAGGACCAGGGCGATGGTTGTTTTCTTCATGTTGTCTTCCTATTTTTCCAGGATAAATCTTTCCTGGATCGCTTTGCGGGGCTGGAGCGCGGCGGTCAGCTTGGCCGTCATCCTGGCCAGCATGCTGTTGAAGTTGAACTGGGCCGTGGTCCCGGGCCCGGGTTCCGACTTTTCCGTGTAGGTTTCCTGCAGAGGATCTTGGCCGTATCGCCGTCGATGATAAAAACCTTCATTTCCATTTCCCACAGCTGCACCGTCTCGTAGGCGTTTTTCCTGTTGCCCCTCTCGTCCTTGGTCTCTTTGACCACGCCCATCTTCTTGATCTCCAGCTTCAGCTTGCCGGTGAAAAAAAGCGCCCCGGGATGGGCCTTGAAAATCTTCCGGAAAAAAACGCTGTTCTCGTACTGGATGTCGATGTTCAGGCGGTAGCGCAGCAAAATGCCGCGGATCATGGCCCAGTGCTCGGGCTCGAGCAGGACGACTTTCCTGTCGATGGCGAAAGGGATCTCTTCGATGAATGTCCTGCGGATCTCGGACTCGGCGTTGAACCCGGCCTCGGGGACAGTCGCTGATGAAATCGATGAAAAACACGTCCTTGTACGCGGAAAATTCGGCGGCTTTTTTCTCGGTGAACGGAATGGGCACCGAAACGAAGGATTCGGCGCAGGCCGCGGCCAGGCCGGCCAGCAGCGAGCAATAGGAGTATTTTATTTTTTTTCATTGGCGTCCTTCCTCTGGTTTTTCTTGAAAAGGTTGTAGTTGCTCTGGATTTTCGCATTGGCGGGAGCCAGTTTCAGGGCCAACTGGTATTCGCGCTCCGCTTCCGTCGAATTGTCCCAGGCTTTCCAGGGCCACGGCCAGGTTGTTGTGCAGGGCGGCGGAGCCTCCGCCGGCGGGCTGGCCCTTCTGCCAGCGGTAGATGGCTTCCTGCCACAACCCCTCCTTGGCCAGCTTGTTGGCGAACTCGAAATCGGAACGGTAGCTGTTGACGGCGCAGGCGGCCAGAAAAACGGCGCATAAGGCCAATAAAATGATTTTTTTCAATTCAACCTCCCCGCGGCAACCGCTTTTGTTTCACCGCATTTTTTGCCTTTATTTTAAGATATCATAATGCAACATATTTAACTTTTTTTCAATTGCAATAACGTGATTTCACGGCGCAAACGAAATTCGTTACTAAAGTCCTATTGGCCCTGGCCGCATTTTTTCCCTTTATTGTCTTTGTCTTGTCAAAAACAGCTATCCCGGCTTCCACTTCGACTTTTCTTCTTGACATTCCCGCCAGCCGCGGGTATAATGTTTTCGGATCGCGGGGTGGAGCAGCCAGGTAGCTCATTGGGCTCATAACCCAAAGGTCGTAGGTTCAAATCCTACCCCCGCTACCAAATTCTTCCAAATAAATCCACATTCATAAACAATCCATTCTTTTACCCAAAGGTCGCAGGTTCAAGCCGAGGCGGACGCGCAGCGGACGCCGAGACCTGCGGAGCGTCCTTCGCCAGAAGGGCGATCCGCTCATCCTACCCCCGCTACCAATTCTTCCAATAAATCCACATTCATAAACAATCCATTTTTCACCCAAAGGTCGTAGGTTCAAGCCGAGGTGGACGCGCAGCGGAGCCGAGACCTGCGGAGCGACCTTGCCAAAGGCGATCCGCTCATCCTACCCCCGCTACCAAATTTCTCTCGAACTCTACCCTCAAGATCAAATCCCAACGAACTATAGTGAAAAGTGATTAGTGATAAGTGATTAGTAGCAAGCAAAAACCGAACTAGCGCCAGGTCGCCCCGGCAAAACGGGTTTTATTTGAGCTTCTCCTGGACCTTCAGCATCCATTCGCTGATGGGGATCTTCTGCGGGCATTTTTCCTCGCAGGCCCGGCATTGGATGCAGTTCGCCGCCCGTTCCTCCGGCTGGAGAAAAAGGTTGTATACCCGTTTTGATTCAGCGAAAGAGCCATACATGACGCCGTCATTGTAGAGCTTGAGGTTCCTGGGAATTTCAACGGCATTGGGGCAGGGCAGGCAGTAGCCGCAGCCGGTGCAGGGTATGGCGGTTTTCGCCATATAAAAAAGCCTCATTTTCTCGATCAGGTCCGTTTCCATTCCCGTCAGCGAGCCGATAGCGGATCGGTTCGCCGACTGCACATTGGCGACTACCTGATCCATCGCGGACATGCCGCTCAAGACCACGGACACTTCGGGCTGGTTCCACAGCCACTGCAAAGCCAGGTCCGCCGCCGAGCCGGCATATCCCGAATCCTTGAGCAGCTTCGCGATCTCTTGCGGAGGATTGGCCAGCTTGCCCCCCAGGAGCGGCTCCATGATCACCACGCTCAAGCCCCGGGACGCCGCCAGCTTCAAGCCCTTGGTTCCGGCCTGGTTGTCGGTGTCCATGAAATTGTACTGGATCTGGCACATCGTCCACTTGTCATACCCGGTCACGATCTCCTCAAAAACCTCATAGCGGTCATGGAACGAAAAAGCGATGTGGCCGATCTTTCCCGCTTTTTGAGCGGCTTCCGCCCGGCCCAACAGGTCCAGGCTTTTTACCGTATCCCACGAACTTTTATCAAGGCCGTGGAACAGATAGAAATCGATCCTGTCCGTGCCCAGCTTTTTCAGTTGTTCATCGAGGAATTTGTCGTACTCCCCCGCTTCCTTGATCAGCCATATGGGGGCTTTTGTCGCTATCTTTACCTTGTCCCGATAGCCATCCCGCAATGCTTTTCCCAACACGATCTCGCTTTTCCCGGAATGATAAACATAGGCGGTATCCACATAGTTCACCCCGTTGTCGATTGCATAACGGATCATGCCGATGGCTTCCGCTTCCGCCACGTTGGCGCTGACCGGGGCCGAGTCCGTGGTCGGCAGCCGCATGCACCCGAAGCCGAGCGCCGACACCTGCCAATCCAGCCTGCCAAAACTTCGATATTGCATCGGAGACCTCCATCCGCTCCCACTTGCCGGTATGTGACAGCATCGCGGGCAGCAGGAACAACGATAGGAAATTCAATTTCCGCAATGATCGGATTTTGGAGATAATCCCGTGAATTGTCAATGCGATAAATTAAACGAGAAAAAATTGGGGCACGGGGCGGTCTTTGCCTAGATCTTGAAGCGGTACGTGGCCTTGAGCATGATGATGTTGTCCCCGGGAGCGCGCAGCATGGCGCCGAGGTCGCGGCCCAAAGAAAGGTCCCCGGGATTCGCGTAGTCGGCCCGGTTCTGCGTCCACACCAGGTACAGGGTCGAGCCAAGGCGGTATTCCCAGCGCAGAACCACGGTGCCGCGCAGCGACTTGAGGCTGAAGTCGGGATTGGAGACGGCAAAAGCCTCAGCCGGACCCGAACCGTCGGGGTCGACGGCATAGTCGCCGTTGTTGCGGACAATGGCGGAACCCGCCGTACCGTAGGTCATAAAACTGTAACTTTTCGAGCGGGCCAGTTCCCGGATCGAGTCGAAGCGTCCGACGGCGATAAAGGGTTGGAGATAGGCCTGCAGACTGAGCCGGGGGGTGAAGATCCAGTTCAGGCGGATCGGCATGGCCAGGGTGCGCTGCCTGAGTTCGCCGAAAACGTAACGGTTGCCGTAGGTGGCGGTTTGCAGCGGGTCGGCTTGTTTCTGCAGCCATTGGGCCGGGTCATAGAAATTGTTGTAACTGGGATTGACCGAGACGGTGAAGTTGGGTCGCGGTTTCCAGTTCACGGTTACCCCGGCGTACCAGTTGCGCGGGCCCATGGCGCTGGCGTCAAAACCGCCGTTGCCGTTCAATACCCAGGCCTTGCGGTTATCGCTGTAGATGTTGAAATCTCCCCAGGTGTGAGCCGGTGTCAAGGCTTGCGGGCCGCCGCGGGTCAGGGTGTTGTCCGCGATCTGCGGGTTGACGCTGATCTGGGTATTGCTGGACCAGTTGTTCAAAAACGTGGCGTCGGTGATGAAGATCAACCGCTGCTCCCCGATCTTGTCGCCGCCGAAGTCGTAGTTGCGCTGGGTGATGAGGAGCACATCCCAGTTGCGCAGCAGTTTGCCGGAAGTGAAGGACTGATAACCGACCATGACATGGCCGTTGATGATGTTGCTGCCGTATTGAAACCCGAGGTCGGTGCAGTCGAAACCGGGAGATACCGCTCCGATGGCGGTATTGAATATAAAATTGCCTTTCTGCTTGTTCAAGACCAGCCGCCCGGCCCAGCCCTCCATGGAGGTGGAGGCGGGATCGGGATGCAGGTAGGAGGCGTCCGGCCGCTGGAAATAATGGGGGTAGGATTGCTGCAGGTTCCAGATGGCGCCGGCGCTGCCGCTGACGCGGGTTGCGCCCAGATAAGCGGAGAGCCCCCAGGTTTGTTCCCGGCCCAGCATGGTCCAGCCATTGACGCCTCCGGAATAGCCGTTGTTTCGCAGCTCGCTTTCCAGCCCGGGAGTGCGCAGGTCGCGCCAGACGCCGGTGGCGATGAATCCCAGCCCCTGTCGCCCCTGGTTGAATTCCTTCTGCATCCGTAAAACAGTGTAGTCGGAGAGGGGCTCGACTTCCTGGCGGGAACGCTGGCCGCTCTGGTCTATCTTGGCGGATTCCCGGGCGGTCAAACCGCTCAGTACGCCGATGTTCCAGCCAGCGCCGATTTGGCCGGTCAACTTGGCCGCTCCCAGGATGGTGGTGGTCTCGGGCATGTCTATATAGCCTGCGGAAGAGACGCTGCCTTGCGGGGCATGGCCGATACGGCGGCTGTAGAAGAAGCTGGGATTGCCCCAATTGGCGCCGACCTCGCTGACGCCGCCCAGGATGCCGAATTGGAATAAGGAGGAGCCTTCGATGAAAAATGGACGCTTCTCGGAGTAATAGGTCTCGGCGGCGCTGAGGTTGATCACCGCCGGGTCCACTTCGACCTGGCCGAAGTCCGGATTGACGGTGGCGTTGAAGGTCAGGTTGCTGCCAAGGCCCAATTTAAGGTCTACTCCCAGATTCCCCAAAGCTTTTTTACCGCTGACAAAAGGATTTTCGGGTTCGGCCGGGGTGAAAGCCGCTTTGCCGGTGGCATAGGGCAGGAGTTCCAGGCTGTGCCCGGACGAAATGGACTCCAGTCCGACCAGGGGGCCGAAGTGCGAGACGAAACCGCTTTCATCTTTGGGACGCCAGGAATAAATGAGCGATTCGCTCTTGCGGAAGATGACGCGGATAAAGTTTACGCCCCAGGTGGCATGATCGGTTTTTTTGAAATGCAACTGGTCGAACGGGATGCGCATCTCCGCCGTCCAACCCTGCTCGTCAACGGCGGCCTGGCCTTCCCAGACGCCGTCCCAGGAATCGTTCTCGCCCTGATCATTGTACAAGGTTCCATCCAGCATGGAGCAGGCGGGGTTGATGGCGAAGATGTAGCCGCTGCGCTTGTCGTTGTAGGGATCGACGACGAATTTGAACCAGTCCGAATCGACCAGGTCGTCACGGCGCCCCAGCCGTTTGACGATCTTTCCCGGTTCACTGTCATAAAGACGGGCCGCGATATAAAGGGCTTCACGGTCGTAGGCCACCCAGACGGTGGTTTTTTCCGTCGGAGTGGCGCCGTCTTTGGGATTGTATTGCACGAATCGGTCGCATCCCGGGTTCTGCCAGACGGACTCGCTCAAGCGGCCGTCGATCCGGATCGGCTCGCTCAAGGCGATTGCCGTCACCGTTTTTGGGGCCGGGGGAGTATCCATGGCCCGGGCTTCCAAAGCGGCCAGCGTTCCTATAAGGATCAATATGAGAATGATCGGCTTTTTCATCTTTTTACTCCCTTGGGAACAGGCTGATATTTTTCATGATGTTTCCTCGGCAAGTTAGACGTGCCGCATCCGGGAATGGTGCCCAAAAAATATACAAATTGTTTTCAAGAAAGATCAAAAGGTCGCGGGTTCAAGCGGTTTTTTACTTCTCGACCATGCCGGACAGGAACGCCTGCATCACCTTGTTCTTTTCGGACCTCTTGGCTTCGTACATGGCCTGGTCGGCCAGGTCCAGGAATTCCTTGATGTCCTGGATGCCCTTTTCGTGCTGGCAGACGCCGGCGCTGATGGTGGTGCGGATCTCGGCGTTCTGGTAGCGCAGGACGAACTCCTCGACGGTCTTGCGGATGCGGACCGCCAGCTGGAAAGCGCCGTCGATCGCCGTTTCCGGCAGGATGATCAGGAACTCCTCGCCGCCGATCCTGCCGGCGATGTCCTGGTCGCGCAGGGAACCCAGGATCAGCCCGGCGAGTTGCTTCAAATATTCATCGCCGGACTGGTGCCCGAAGCGGTCGTTGATCTGCTTGAAATCATCGATATCGATCATGATGATGCTGAAGGCCCGGCCGCTGCGCCGGGCGATGCGGCTGTAGTTCTCCAGCTCGTTGCACATGAATCTCTTGTTGTACAGCCCGGTCAGCGCGTCGCGGGCGGCGAAATTGAAGAGCTTGGCGTGGTATTCCTTCTCGATCTCGTCGCTGTAGCTCAGCTGCAGCACCGTGTCCCCGATCTGGATCTTGTCCCCGGCCTTCAAGATGACCTGGTTGACGGCCCCGCCGTTGACGTAGGTGCCGTTGGTCGAATCGAGGTCGCGGATGCAGATCTGATCGATGCCCGTGCCGCTTTTGCTCACGACGATCTCGCAGTGGAGCTTGCTGACCTTTCCGTCCAGGATCGAAATATCGTTGGCCTTGTCGCGGCCGAGAGCGGTGCGTATTTTCTCCAGGATGTAGTGCTTGCCGAAATTGGTCTCGTTGCCGCCGATGATGGTCAGCATGATGGACTGCTCCGGTTTCTGGACCCCGTTGGTCGGCGGTACCAGTTTCCGGTCACAGATTGTCTTGTCGAGCGGATCCATCATCTATTTCTTCCCCTCAGAAGAGGTAGCACACTTCCCGCGAAAATTCAATTCGGGAAATACCCGATGAGGATCCGCCGGCTTGCCAACGGGACGGGGCAACGCCTGGCGCAGGGCGGGAAAGCGTCAGTGCCGGATCGTCAGCTCCTCCTCCCTGGTCATGAAATTCAGGCGGATGGTCCTGTGGATCATGTCGACATTGACGATCTGGATATCCAGGTTTTCGCTTTGTTCCAGCGAAATGAGCTTGGTGGTGAGCTCCAGCAGCTGCGCCAGGCTCAGCCGTTCGTATTCCAGCTCGGCCCTGATCTTGGCGAAATTGCCGGAATCGAACTGGTCGATGCGCAGGACCTTGAGCCCGATGCGATCGAACATGTCATAGATCAGTTGCGGATCGTTGGTGTTTTTCATGGGCATCCCGGTTATTCGCCCCCGCTGGCGGCGGAAATCCTTCTCGCCCACCAGGTGCCGGTCAGCACCGGCTGAAACATGATGCCGATCCTGAAAGTCCCGCTCATCCTGTCAGGGGAATCAAAGGTTCCCGAGTATAACCAGCCTCCGCCGTGGCCGCTATAACCGAAGCTGACGGCCCGGCCCTCGACCAAGTACCAGTTAGAACCGCCGCTCCCATAACTGCCTTTGGTCTTGCTGCCCTTGAAAATATAAAAATCGGTATACATGGGCTTTTCGAGCGGGTAGACGCTCATCTCCCAGGTGCCGCGAATATCGTAATCCTTTCTTTTAAAGACCGTGAAGATGAGAAAAGTCCCGGCGGCGACGCCGGCGGCCGCGCCGATTACCATGAGCCAGGGAAATCTCTTGCCCGGCTTGGCAAGCTTCTTTTCCGGTTCCACTTCCCGGAAGCCCGGCGCCGGGGCGGCCTCAGCCGCGTCCCCTGCCGCCGAACGCCCGGCTTCCCTGCTGTCCAGTTTCACCGCCAAGGTGCAGAAAAAAACAACGGCCAGGCACAGGGAAACTGTCTTTTTGCGAATCACTGCTTCTCTCCGCCAAAATGATAGCAGAAAAAAACTTATTTTCAAAAAATCGGTCCGCAAAAAGCAGGTCGCACAAGAAATCCGCATCTGTTATACTGGGCCAGAGATGCAAAACGGAGGCGCGGATGTCCCTTAAAAACACTTTTTTCCTGTATCTGCTCACCCTGGCCATTTTTTTTCTCATCGACATGGCCTGGCTGGGACTGGCGGCCAAGAACTTCTACCGGCGCCAGCTTGGGGAGATGCTCAGCCCCAAGGTCAACTGGGTCGCGGCCGTCCTTTTCTACCTGCTGTTCATCGCCGGCCTGCTGGTGTTCGTGATCATGCCGGCCCTTTCCCGCGGCGGCGCGCTGCAAGCGCTGTGGCAGGGAGCGCTCTTCGGGCTCATCGCCTATGCCACCTACGACCTCTCCAACCTGGCCACGCTCAAAAACTGGCCCCTGGCGGTGACGGCCGTCGACCTCGCCTGGGGCTCCGTCCTGGGGGCCGCGGTTTCCTTTCTCGGCGCCCTGGCCGGATCCAGGCTGTTCAAAGGCTGAAGTAGGAAATTCTCCATCGCGAACTTTTCACCGGATGACCGGCCGCATCGAAATCGGTAACGGTGGTGCCCCCGCTGGCAAAATTGCAGTTGATCTTTACTTCGGAACTGGGGACGGTCAGGGGATAAAACGCCCGAAATCTCGGATCTGCGGTGACCTGCATGCGGATCGGGTGTACAAAAGCACAAATATGATGAATACCAGCCATTTTAATTTACCCATGTTTCCCTCCCGGAATTTCATAATAACCCGTATGAATATCTATAACATGAATTTTGTTAAAATTGAACTTTTTTTGAAGGGCAATTCACTTTTCCCCGATTCCCCGGCGCGCTTGACATCAACCGGCAACTGTTTCATCATTTGCCAATAAGATCAATAGGAGGCCGACCATGCTCTGGAAAGGCAGAAGGCAAAGCGACAATGTCGAGGACCGCCGCGGCATAACGGGACGCGGGGTCGCCGTGGGCGGCGGCCTGGGCGCGCTGGCCCTGACCATCATCGTCCTGCTGCTGGGAGGCAATCCCGACGAGGTGATGCAGAACCTGCAGACCGCGCCGCCTTCGGGCCAGGAGCAGGCGCGGGCCCTGACGGCCGAGGAACAGGAGATGGGAGATTTCGTCAAGGTGATCCTGGCCGACACCGAGGACGTCTGGAACAGCGTCCTGAAGCAGGAAGGGGTGCAATACCGCGAACCCAAGCTGGTCATGTTCACCAATGCCACCGCTTCGGCCTGCGGCTACGCCCAGTCGGCCACCGGCCCTTTCTACTGCTCGGCCGACGAAAAGGTCTACATCGACCTGGGTTTCTTTCAGGAGATGCAGCAGAAACTGGGAGCGCGCGGCGATTTCGCCTGGGCCTACGTCATCGCCCACGAGGTGGGACACCACGTGCAGAACCTGCTCGGCGTCATGCAGCAGGCCCAGGACAGGATGCAGGGCCTGAGCCGGGAGGACGCCAACCGCGTGCTGGTGAGGCTGGAGCTCCAGGCCGACTTCCTGGCCGGCGTCTGGGCCCACCACGCCGAGCGCATGAGCAATATCCTGGAAGCCGGAGATATCGAGGAAGGCATGAATGCCGCGGCCGCGGTGGGCGACGACCGCATCATGAAGCGGCAGCAGGGCTACGTGGTCCCCGACGCCTTCACCCACGGCACATCCGCCCAGCGGGTGCGCTGGTTCACTTTGGGCTTCAAGACCGGGGACATGAGCCAGGGAGACACGTTCGCGGCGCAAGAACTGTAGGGGCCACTGGCCCGGCATTTGCCAAAACCCCGGATCGGGTCCATAATTCTCCATCATGACCTGGAAGCATTTTTTTAGATTACTCTACGCGCTGCTGTTCCTCTTCTGCGCCGGGCTGCTTTTCTACGGGCGCAGCTACTATTTCGCGCCGGCCGCTCAAAAAGCGCGCCACCTCCAGAATCCCGTCCTGCGGCAGAGCGGTTCGGCCGGACACCTGTTCGGCATCCTGGGTATGCTCTTCATGCTGCTGCTGCTTTTGTATTCCGTCCGCAAGCGCTTCCATTTCGCCCGCAAATGGGGAAATCTCAACGTCTGGCTGAGCGCCCATATCTTTCTCGGCATCGCCGGCCCGCTGCTGGTGCTTTTCCACAGCGTATTCAAGTTCTCCGGCATCGTGGCGATCGCTTTCTGGTCCATGGTGCTGGTGGTGGCCAGCGGCGTGGTCGGCAAATACATTTTCGCGCTCATCCCCCGTTCCCTGTCCGGGATGGAGCTGAACCGCATCGAGATGGAGGCCGAGGAGATCGGGCTGACCTTCGAAATGCGCAAGCTGCTGCCCGCCCAGCACCCGTTCTGGCAGCGCCTGGCGGCCATTGAAACCGGGGCCTCCCCCAACCGGCCGCGACTGGAGCACCTGCACCTGGTCTTCGAGCCCGCCCAGCTGCGCCGGCAACTGCGAAAAATGCTGCGCCTCTCCTCGGGCCTCGACCGCCGGCAGCAGAAAAGGCTCATCGTCCTGGTGGTGAAGCGCCACATGATCCACCACAAGGCGCTGCTCATGCAGGACACGCTGCGCATCCTGCACTACTGGCACCTGGTCCACCAGCCCTTCGTGGTCATCATGTTCCTGGTCCTGCTCCTTCACGTCCTGATCGCCGTGCACCTGGGGTACACATGGATATTTTAAAAAGCTATCATTTCCTGCTCTGGGCGATCGCAGCGTTCCTGGCGGTCGTCATCGTCATCCCCTTCATCATCAATGAGATCCGCAAGAAACGGAAAGCCATGCAGCTGGTCAACCGCATCGTCCCGGTTTCCTCCCTGACCGCCGCCGACATCGAGAAGATCCAGAGCCTGCACCCGGAAGGCAAAAAGGTCTACCCGGCCATCAACCGCTCCGCCTGCATCGGCTGCGGCTCCTGCGTGCAGAGCTGCCGGGAAAAGGACGTGCTGGCCGTTATCCAGGGCAAATCGACACTGGTCAACCCCCTGGCCTGCCGCTGCCGCGGCGACTGCGAACGCAACTGCCTGACCGGGGCGCTGAAGCTGGTCGAGTACGGCAAGAAGCTGAAGGTGCGCATCCCCTGGACCGACGAGAACTTTCAAAGCAACATCGAGGGGATCTATATCGTCGGCTCGCTGACCGGCGCCGGCCTGATCAAGGAAGCCATCAACCAGGGCCGGGCCGCGGTCAACCATATCATGAAGGGGGTCTTCCCGCCCGACCTGCCCAAGGTCATGGTGATCGGCGCCGGGCCGGCCGGCTTGTCGGCAACGCTGAGCTGCCGGAAATTCGGCCTGCCGGTGATCTGCTTCGAAAAGGACCTCACCGCCAACACCATCCGCAATTTTCCCAAGAAAAAGATCCTGATGGCCGAACCGGTGGAAATGCCGATCGTCGGGCCGCTCTGGGTCGGGGACGCGAGCCGGGAAAAGCTGCTGGAAGCCTGGGAAGACATCCTGCTCAAATCCGGGGCGTGCATCACCACCGCCTCCCGTCTGGAACGGATCGAAAAGAAGGACGGCCGGTTCCAGGTGACCGTATCCGGGCAAGCCTTTTTTCTGCGACAAGGTCATCCTGGCGCTCGGCAGCCGCGGCGTGCCCAGGAAACTCGGCGTCCCCGGCGAGGACGGCGCCAACGTCTATTACAACCTGCTGGAAGCGGACGAATTTTCCGGAAGCACGGTCACGGTCATCGGCGCCGGGGATTCCTCCATCGAAGCGGCCCTGGCCCTGCAAAAAAACGACTGCCGCGTCATCATGCTGGTCCGGGGCGGCGGCTTTCCCAAGGCCAAGGCCCGGAACCAGGAGCGCATCGGCCAGGCGGGCGCCGAGGGCAAGATCCGCGTTTACTTCAACAGCCAGCCGCTGGAGATCGGCGCCGATTTCATCGCGTTCAGCGCCGGGGGCGCGACGCACCGGGAAAAGAACGACGCGGTCTTTGTCATGGTCGGCGGCGAATTGCCCTTCGATCTGCTGGAAAGCTTCGGCATCAGGATCGTCGAAAAAGAGGTCTGACCGGCAAACAAAAAGCCGATCCGTCAGCGCCGGCGCCGCGCGAGATCACCGCCGGCCGAGCCGTTGGGATGGCAGGAGTAGCAGGCCTGGCTGTTGTAGGAATAGCCGCCCACATCGTGATGCTTCGAATCCATGTCGCTCTTGCTGTGGGAGTGGCAATCGATGCAGGAAAACACGTTATAGTTGGCGTTGAGGTGGCAATCGCTGCAGGCAAAGCCCGAGTGCCGGCCCGACTTGATGGGGAACTTGTGGTTGAACACCGCCTGGTTCCAGGAGGTGTGGGAAGCGAAATGGCAATTCTCGCAGTTGGTGGAGTAGCCGGCCTGCTTGTGGTTGGGATTGGTGGTATTGTCGTAAGCCGCCTTGTGGCAGCCGTAGCAGTCGCGGGGCAGGTTGTAGCCGGAGGCGTGGCACTGATTGCAATCCAGGTTCTTGTGCGCCCCCAGCAGGGGCCAGACCAGGCTGTGGTTGAAAACGGCGTCGTTCCAGGTCAGGTCCGTGGCCTGTGGCAGGTGACGCAGTCGGTGGAATAGCCGGCCTGAAGGTGGTTGGGACTGGTGGTCTTGTCGTAGTTCGCCTTGTGGCAGCCGTAGCAGTCGCGGGGCAGGTTGTAGCCGGCGGCGTGGCAAAGGCTGCAGTCCAGGGTCTTGTGCGCCCCCTGCAGCGGCCAGAACTGGTCATGGTTGACCACGGCGTTCAGCCAGGTCAGGGCGGCGCTGCCGTGGCAGGAGGCGCAATCGCTGGAATACCCCGCCAGCTTGTGGTTGGGATTCCGGGTGGCGTTGTAGTCCGCCAAATGGCAGCCCACGCATTCCCGCGCCGTGCCGGCGTAAACGTTGTTCTTGTGGCAAGCGGCGCAGGCGATGGTCAAGTGCCGTCCCCGCAGGGGGAAACTCGCGTGGGTGGATTGGGCGCCGCCCCACGTCGTCATGCTGAAGTGGCACTGGCGGCAATCGGTGGAGTAAGCGCCGCTGACGTGGTTGGCGGCCCTTTGGTATTGCTCGCGGTGGCAGGCATAGCAGTCCTGGGCCTTGCCCTGGAAAGCATTGCCGGTATGGCAGGCAGCGCAGTCCATGGTCTTGTGGACGCCGGCCAACGGAAAACCGGTCACCTGGCCGTGTTCCCAGGAATTCGCCTTCAGTTTCTTCCAGTCAAAAGGCGTATGGCAGTCGGCGCAATGGATGCCAAAGCGCAGCTGGTAGCGGTCGTCCTGCTTGCGGTCCCAGTGGCAGGCCTCGCAGGCGCTCGGCGTGCCGGCGATCACCCCTTTCAGGTGGCACTCGCCGCAGGCGACGCTGCGATGCTTGCCCAGCAGGGGAAAATTCGTTTGGTCGTGGGATGCCGCCGTCCAGCCCTCGTTCTGCGCGGTCAATTCCAAGCCCGGGTCCGAGAGAAAAAACAGCAATCCGGCCAGGCCCAGGACCGCGGCCGCCAGGGCTTTGGCCAGCCATCCGCTTTTGCGCCATGCGACTTTCATTTTGTCTCCGTCATGGTGATCGATTTATTTCCTTACCATCAACCTGACAAAAAACTGGTGACCGGAACCGCCCGCCTGGTGCAGGTAGGAATAGTCCAGGGACAGGGCCAGTGTGCGGTTCAGGGAGAAGAAGACATCGCCGGAAAAGGTCTGCTGCCCGGGCAGCTCGATACGGACGACCTGAGGCGTGCCGTCGGAGGCGAAGCGCACGCCGTTGAAGAAATTGGCGAAACTGACGTTCACGGCGACTTTGCCGAAATTCCGGGCGGCGGAAAGATAAAAAGTGTCGGCCTCGGAAGCATCGCCGCGGTTCAGGTTGAAGTCCCCGTACAGCGTGATCCCGGAATGGAGGACATCGCCGGCGGAGAACCCGAAACCGGTGGTGTGGTTCCGGATGCCCAGGTCCTGCTGCCTGCTCTCCTGGCGGGAAAGGTGGAAGCGCAGCCGCTTCAGGGGGGTGAAACTGAAGCGCACGCCATAGGTCGTGTTGTAAAAAAACCGTTCGATCTCGCTGTTCCGAAAACTCGGATTTTGCGACAGCTCGAGCAGGAACTGGTGGTAATCCATGCCCCGGCCCGAGCTGTAGCTGGCCGTGAGATCGGCATAGCGGGAGAGATTCACCCTGGCATTGACGAAAAGGCGCGACAGCCGGTCGCCGGGAGCGACATTGCCCTCCAGCTCATATTCGCCATTGCCATAGAGCATGAAAACCCGGCCCAGCGGCAGCAGCAGGCTGCCGCACAGGAATTTTCTTTCGCTTTGATTTTCGAAGCGAACCAGGTTGTAACTGAGCGAGAGCTGCCTGGCGCCCGGGCCGATGTAGCGGGCGAAAAATCCGTATTTCTGGTATTTGAAATTCAGCTTCCCGGCATAGACATCGTTGGCCAGCCCGCCGTAAGCGCCCGCGGCCCAATGGCGGCCGAGCTTGTACCCGGCCATGATGCCGGCCAGTTGCCCGATCCCCGCCGTATCGTAGAGGTTCATCTGCCCCAGGGAAATGAAAAAAGGACTGCGCAGGGAATCGTACGCCAGGCGCGCGTCATAGACCAGCAGCTGGTTTTCTCCGCCCTCGCCCGGAGCGAAACGGTCGCGCCCGTCAAAAAAGACCGTCCAGCCGTCGCCGGGCCGGTTCCAGAGGGTCAAATTCAAGCGCGTGCTCAAGCGGCTGAACAGCCCGTCGCCGCCGCTGGTGAAGCCCATCCAGTCCAGGTAGAAGGCGCCGCGGAAATAAAAATCGGCGCCCTTTTCCTCGGCCAGGCCCGTGGCGGCCGCCAGCAGGAACAGGATCACCAGGTATTTTTTCATTTTCATGCCCCTACCACGGCTCCACCCGCCAATCCTTGCCGCTGTGGCACTCGCCGCAGTTTTTTTGCTGGCCCAGGTGCGGCGACTTGTGGCACCACGTGCATTCCAGCGCCTTTTGCCCGCTTCCCTTTTTCCGGATGTTCGGGGTCCTGGCGTTGTGGCAGGCCCCGCAGTCCAGGCCGCCGTGCACTCCGGTCAGGGCGAAGCCGGTCCGGCCGTGGTCGAAATCGCGGTGGCACTTCCGGCATTCGCCGCCGATATTCCTGTACTGGGCCGTCTGCACGGTCTTGCCTGCCACGGTGAAGCCGGCCAGCGGATGGCACTGGCGGCAGCTTACCCCTTCATGAAACAATTTCAGCGAGAAACGGCTGCGCTCGTGGTCAAACCCCGGCGCCGGTCTGAAGGAATCGAGGCCGTGGCATTGGCGGCAGTCTTTGCCCAGCTGCCCCTGGTGATAGTCGCCGTGGCAAGCGAGGCAATCGCCCGCCAGCGGCTTGTAGCGCACCGCCTCGCCCTGGCCGGCCGGGAAAGCCGCCCTGGTTTTCAGGTGGCATTTCGCGCAGGCGATGACCGCGTGCTTTCCCTGCAGCGGGAAAACCGCAGCGGTCTGGTGATCGAATTTCAAGGCCGCGCCGCCGAAGCCCTGGGTGGTATGGCAGGCATCGCAGCCTTTGGCGAATTGACCGAGATGCACGTCGGCATGGCAGCTGCCGCAGGCCATGGGCAGCGGCGTGAAGACCGCGGCCTTGCCGGTCCCCTTTTGCGCATGGCATTTCTGGCAGGCAACGGCGGCGTGCTTTCCGGTCAGGGGAAAACGGGTATCGCCGTGGTTGAACGACACTTTCTGAAAGCCTTCCACCACGTGGCAGGACTGGCAGTCCTTGCCGAACTGCCCCCGGTGCGGGTCCTGGCGGTGGCAGTCGGAGCAGGAAGCGAAAGGAATTTTTCCGATCTTTGCCCCGCCGGGGTGGCATTTCGCGCAGGCCAGGGCCTGGTGTTTTCCCCGCAAAGGGAACCGTGTCTGGTCATGGTCGAACCTGGCCGTTTTCCAGGAATTCTCGTCGTGGCAGGCACGGCAGTCCTTGCCCCGGGACGGCTGGTGGCGATCGGCGTGGCAATCGCCGCAATTGGCGAAGGCGATCTTGTTGTTCTTTGCCCCGCCGGGGTGGCATTTCGCGCAAGCCAGGGCTTTGTGCGCCCCCCTCAGGGGAAACCCGGTTTTGGCATGGTCAAAGGCGGCCTGCTTGAACGGGACGTCCGCGGCATGGCACTGGCCGCAGGAAGTTCCCCGTTCCCCGCGGTGCGGGTCCGGGTGGCAGGCGGCGCAGCCCGTATCCTTGAGCATGTAGGTTTTTCCCATTTTCCGGGGCAGGGCGTTGGCCGTGGCATGGCAGGCCGAGCAATCCGTGATCTTTTTATGCATCCCGGTCAGGGGAAAACCGGTTTCGCCATGGGAGAATTTTTTCAGGTCCCATTCGATCAGTTTGAAATCCTCGCCCTGATGCTCGGGGTGGCAGGGCAGGCAGCTGGCCGACCATTTTTTATGCAGCCCCCGGCCGGCCTTGATGCGCACGGCCAGGTCCTTGTGGCAGGCGAGGCATTTGCCGGGGTCGACCTTTTTCTTTTCCGTATGGCAGAGCGCGCAATTCTGGATGCCCGACAGGCCGGCGTGGACCCGGCTTAGTTTCCCGGGCGCGACCAGCAGCTCGGCATCCTGCGCCTGGAGCAGAACGGGGGGAAGAAAAAAATAAAAAATGGCGGCGGCGGCCAGGGAACAAATCCCCAGCCGTGAAATCCCGGTCCCGGGCAGGGCAATATGCGGCTGCGAGCAATTCATAGCATCATTTGTCATCATGTTTTCTTCAACAAAAAAACACATCCCCCCACCAACGCAAATTCAAAACAATTACTTGGGATAAATATAAACTAAAATAATTTTTTTTTCAACACGGGGGGTTTGCCCTTGCCCCCCGCCTTTTGCCGGCGCAGGTCGACCAGCTCCCGGCTGGCGCCGGTGTGCTCGTAGGAGATCTCCTTCACCCGCTGGAAACAGCGCTCGGCCAGCTTCATCTTGCCCTGGTGGCGGTATAGGATCCCCAGGGCATAGACCGGGTCGGCGCTCCAGGACTTGAGCTCGATGGCTTTTTTCAGGTTGATCTCGGCCTCGTTATGGGTGAGCTCCGCCTCGGCCTGGCTCAGGCCCAGCAGGTAATGAAAATCGCCTTGGCCCGGGCTGCAGCTTGATGGCCTTCTTGAGCAGGGGGATGGCCTTGGCGTATTCATGCTTCTCGTACAGGTCCTTGCTTTTGAGCAGCAGGTCCCAGGCCATTTCATGGTCGGCATCGACCATGCGCAGGGAGGGGCGGGAGACCACGGGGGGGGCGGGCCGCAGCAGCTCATCCAGCGGCGCTTTGCTTCCCGGCCGCTCTTGTCGCGGCTCGGAAGGGGTTTCGGGACGGGCCGCAGGCACGGCGGCGTGCTCCGTAAGTTCCGGTTCGAAAGAGATCGCCTGCGGCGGCTGCGGCTCGGGTTCGATGGCGAACTCGGCCGACAATTCAAACTCCTCTTCCGCTTTTTCCGGCGCGGCCGGTTCCACGTGCCATTCCGCCGCGGCCGCGGGCTCCATTTCGACGATCCATTCTTCTTCGCTCGGCGGCTCCACAACGACCTTCGGACCGGCCGCCGCGGCCTGAGCGGGGGGCGGCTTGACCTCCACGGCTTGCAGGCGCCGGCAGACCTCGCGGGCGATGTTCTTGATCTCCGGGGCGGCGGCCGAACCGAAGCGCTCGGGAGCGAAACGGGCCAGGGACTCCCCCTTGGCCTTCTCGACCGCCGCGGCGGTGGCCGACGCGGGAAGCCCCAGCAATTCCGGGCCGGCGGCCGTCGCCAGCAGCAGCCGCTGATGCAGTTCCAGAAGGGCGGCGATCTCCCCGGAAAGGTTCAAAGACGCCTCGCCTTTCGCGAACTCAACCACGCCCATCAGGTGGAAGGCCAGCATGATGCGCCAGAATTCAAGGGGAAGGATGTTCAGCCGGGCGATGAGCTCCTGGCAAGAGTGCTTGCCCTGCCGCTGCACGGCGGCGTAGAATTCCCGCTCGGCCTCGGTGAAATAGATCTCGCTGTCCATGGGGATCTCATTGAAGAGAACCGGAACGTCATACTGCCACCTGCTGGCATAGATGGAGACGTGGTCGACGGCCCGCGCCCCTTCGACCAGGATGCCTTCCAGCGGGATTTCGAACGTTTCGCGCAGCGGCGGGTCGGGTTCGCCGGCAGTGAAGATCCACTTCCCCTGCTGCAGGGAAAAGGTGGAAATGGCGATGCGCCGCAGCTGGTAGATGCGGGCGTAATAGACGTCCTTTTTCTTGGCGAAATTCTGGTCGAGGAGGATCCCGGCCACCTGGTCGTCGGAGAACTGGTGCAAACCGCTGAGGAAATTGTACTGCTCCTCGGTGATCTGCCCCATCAGGTGCAGGATGACGGTGAGTTTTTCGTCGAAGCGCGTGCTCATGCCGTTGGCCAGCTTGCCGTCCATGAAGTTCAGGGTGATCTGGAAGTCCTTGGCGGTGACGAACAGGTGCCCGGAAAGTTTTTTTAGGTTGACCTCGCGGAGAAAAAACGGGATGGGCTCGCTCTCGACGTCGTGGTACATGCGATTATATTAACACCCGGCCGCTGGAAAAAGCAAGGCAATCACGGCGCAATCATTTTTTTGACATCGGGGAAAAATCTGCTATCATATCCTTCCGGAACCCAAGCATGAAAACCATCATCAGCGCCCAGCAAGCTTTGCAAAAAATACGGCAGCTTCAAGGCCGTGGACCGCATCTCCTTCGAAATCTTCGAGGGGGAATGCTTCGGTTTCCTGGGACCGAACGGCGCCGGCAAGACCTCGACCGTGCGCATGATCCACTGCGTGTCGCCGCTGACCTCGGGGACCCTGACCGTCCAGGGCATGGACGCCCATGTCGACAACCGGGTCATCAAGCGGAACACCGGGGTCATCCCCCAGGAGATCACCCTGGACAACGATCTCACCGTGAGCGAGAACCTGATGGTTTTCGCCCATTTTTTCGACATCCCGAGGCGGGAAGCCCAGAAAAGGATCGGCGAGCTGCTCAAGTTCGTCGAGCTCGAGAAAAAGCGCGACAGCCGGATCGACCAGCTCTCCACGGGCATGAAGCGGCGCCTGCTCATCGCCCGCGCCCTGCTCAACCAGCCGAAGATCATCGTGGCCGACGAGCCGACCACCGGCCTGGACCCGCAGGCCCGGCACCTGATCTGGCAGCGGCTGCGGCAGCTGAAAAACCAGGGCGTCACCCTGATCCTGACCACGCAGTACATGGAGGAAGCCCAGCAGCTCTGCGACCGCATCGTGATCATGCACCAGGGGCGGATATTGAAGGCCGGGGTGCCGGCCAAGCTCATCGAGGAGGAGATCGGCCGCGAAGTGACCGAGATCCGCGTCGGCGCCGACCAGGACGACAAGCTGCTGGCCGAACTGGGCCCGCTGGCCATCGGCCACGAGCGCGTGGGCGACAGCCTTTATTTCTATTGCCGCGACGGCCGGCCGCTGATGAAAAAGGTCCTCGAGCTCGACCTGCCCAACACGGTGCACCGGCCGGCCTCGCTGGAGGACGTTTTCCTCAAGCTGACCGGGCAGGAGCCTGATCGAATGAACTTCTCCTACCGCATCGCCTACGTGTTCTGGCGCAACATGATCTCCTACAAGCGCTTCGTGCTGACGACGTTCTTGGCCAGCCTGATCCAGCCCCTTTTCTACCTGATCACCTTCGGCATCGGCATGGGCGCATACATCGGCTATTTCGGCGGCAAGCCCTACCTGTATTTCCTGGTCCCCGGCGTGCTGATCACCTCGGTGATGATGACCGCCAGCTTCGAATGCATGTACGGCACCTTCGTCAAGATGGTCCACGAGAAGCTCTACGATTCGCTGATCGCCACGCCGGTCTCGGCCGAGGACGCCGTGGCCGGCGACATCGCCTGGGGCGCTTTCCGCGGCCTGGTCAGCGGCGGCCTGATGATGATCGTGGCCATCTTCATGGGCATCCTGCCGGTATCGCTGGTCAGCGTGTGCTGCTCGTCCTGCTCATGGTCTTCGTGGGCATCCTCTTCGGCTCGCTGGCCATGATCGTCACCTCCGTGGCCCCCAACTTCGACTTCTTCAACTATTACTCGGAGCTGGTGATCACGCCCATGCTCTTCTTTTCAGGGGTCTTTTTTCCCCTGGACAAGTTCCCGCCCTGGATGAAGACCCTTTCGCAATTCATGCCCCTGACCCACGCCGTGGCCATCTCCCGCTCCATTTTCCTCGGCGAATACACCCGGGGCCTGATCTTCAATTTCCTGGTCATCTTCGTCCTGGAAATCATCGCCTTTCTCATTGGCGTCAGGATGATGAAAAAGCGCCTGATCAAGTAATTCGCTTCTTTTTATCAGGCAGCTGGGCCCTCACATTCGCCGCGTTCATTCCCCGGCGCTGGACAATGCATAGAGGGCGAACGAGGCCAGCCAGTGCTCCCCCTCGTACGTGCCGGCGCTGACGGCGCCCAGGGAGTATTGCAGATGCGCGGCGGCAATTTTTTTCAGGTGGCGGTAGCCCGGCAGCTCCGCGGCGATGCCGTACAGGCACCAGGCGCGGCTGAAGTTCAGGCCGTCGAGGTGGACGAGCTTGCCGTCCTTGCGGTCGGAGACCATCCCTGGGGCCAGGGAGAACTTTTTGCCGGCGAGCTGGGGCAGGAATTTTTTCAACCACGGCGCGAATTCCTTTTTGGCCAGGACCCGGCGCATGATATCCGCCTCCTCCAGGCAGGGAGAGAGGAAATCGAACCCGCTCGGCTCCCAGGAAAGCGGACAACCCGTGTCGTTCAGGAAGAAATCCCTTGCCCTTTTTTCAACCAGTTGCTGTAACTCTTGGCTGCCGGTCGCCACGGCGTAATCCCAGGCAAACGCCAGCCCGAAAGCGGTGTTGCTATGTTCGCCGACGCGGATCGGGTAATTGAGCTTGGGCAGGAATTCCAGGTGGCGCCGCACCACGAGGTCGGTCAGCGGCCGCAGGTTGTCCTCCAGCTTCCTGGCCAGCGGGTCGGCGAACGTGTGCAGCTCCTCGGCGAGCTTTAAAAGCCAGGCCCAGCCATAGGTCCGCTCGAACGAGTTTTCCTGGTTTCGCTGGAAGTACTTTACCTCGGCCAGGATATTCTCGGCGCTGATATTTTCGGCCAGCCTGGCGCGGATCAGCTCCCTGTCCTTGAGCCCGGGAAACGTTTTCAGCAGCTTGACCAGCATCCAGTGGCCGTGCACCGAGGAATGCCAGTCGAAGCAGCCGTAGAAAGCCGGGTGCAGGTTGCGCGGCGAACCGATGTCGACCGCGGCGGCCAGGGTCTCCCCGGGCTTGTTGGGGAACTCCTGCTGCAGGCAGCGCAGGGGAAGCTGCGCCAGCCGGTCGGCCGCCTCCAGGGTCAGGACGATCGCGGATTTTACGGCAAGATCTTTTCCCGCCGGAGGCTTTATTCCCTTGCCCGGCAGACCGATACAAAGGCCGATCAGCAATATGCCCGCAAGAACGGCGGACGAAATCATTTTTGTCATATGAAGATTGTGGGAAAAAGCGGCGAAAAAGTCAACTCGGGGCGATAGCGAGGTGCCGCGTCCATTTTGGCGGACGCATTGCATTCGCCGCCCGGCTGCGGTATATTCTATGCCGGGAAAAAATGGCCCATTTAAAAAACTTCCTCTTTCTCGCCCGGACCCTGCGGCGCCAGCCGCGCATGCTCCGCGTCTCCCCGGCGCTGAACCTGTTCTTTCTCCGCTATATCGGCAATTTCCAGATCAAGAACAGCGCCGGCCACTGGACCGTTCACTCCCACCTGCCGCCCCTCAACCACAGGGCCTTCGGCCGCTTCATCGACGACCATCTTCTAAAGAGGATCGCCGGCCCTTCGCACGCCCAGGTCGGCTTGACCAACGACTGCCCGCAGGCGTGCGCCTATTGTTACAACCGCGACCGCCGCGGCCGCTCCATGGACACCGAGACCATCCTGCGCGCGGTGCGCGAGCTGAAGGAGATGGGGGTCTGCTGGCTGGGCCTGACCGGCGGCGAGCCGCTGCTCAACCCGGATATCGCCCGCATCGTGGCCAGCGTCGTCCGACGCCTGCGCCGTCAAGCTGTTCACCACCGGCAGCACCCTGACCCGGGAAAAGGCGCAGGAGCTGCGCCAGGCCGGGCTTTTTTCGGTTTCGGTCAGCCTGGACCACTGGCTGCCGGAGATCCACGACCGCAACCGCGGCCGCGCCGGAGCGTTCGCCACCGCCCTCGCGGCCATCGACATCTTCAAAAAAACGGGCGGCATCCAGGTCGGCGTCTCGGCGGTGATCGGCAGGGAGATGATCCGCCGCGGCCAGGTGGAGGAATTCCTGGAATTCCTGCAGGGGCTGGACATCGATGAGGCCTGGCTCTGCGAGGCCAAGCCCGCGGTGGCCGCGTTCCGGGACCAGGACCTGGTCATCAGCGAAGCCGAGCGCCGGCAGCTGGCGGCCATCCAGGACGCGTACAATCGCCGCGGCGGCATGACGGTCAATTACCTCGGTCATTTCGAAAGCCGGGAATTTTTCGGCTGCAACGCCGGGCACAAGATGGTCTACGTCGACGCCTGCGGCGAGGTCAGCCCCTGCGTTTTCACGCCCATGACCTTCGGCAACATCCGTGAGCGCCCGCTGGAGGAAATTTTCGCCGGCATGAAATCCCATTTCCCCGCCGACGGCGATTGCTTCATCAACAAGAACTACCGCCTGCTCGGCGCCGCCGGCGGCGGCCGGGGATTCCTGAACGCGGCCGAGTCCGTCCGGGTGATGCAGGAAGCCGAATTCGGGCCGCTTTCCGGTTTTTTCCGCCTCTACCGCCGCGGCAAAAGGGAGAGCAAAGCATGAAAAATCAAGCACCTGCGTCTTTACCGGTTCGCCAGCCTGGCCATGGCCGCCAGCTTCGCCGCCGTGGGCCTGGTTTTTCTTTTCCTGCCCGACCGGGTCCTCGCTCTCTTCAACCGCCTCTCCCCGCCGTTGGGCCTCTCCCCGGCCCCGCTCCAGGCCGGAAGCTTTTATCCGCATCCTGGCCGTCGCCTACATGTACCTGGTCACGCTGCTGGCCGGGCTGATGTTCAGGAAACCGGGGAATCCCCTTTTGCCTCTGCTCCTGGCCCAGGCCAAACTCGCCAGCTCGATCTTCTCCCTGGTTTTCTTTTTCGGCCGCGCCCCCTACCTGATCTGCCTGGCCAACGCCGTCGTGGACGGGCTCATCGGCGCGCTGGTCCTGAGCCTGTATTTCCTGCAGAAAAAAACACGCCGGTTCATGGCCAACCTGACGCTGAAGCTGCTGCTGGCCGGCTTCACCCTCGCCGGCAGGAAAAAAGGCCTGCAAGACCTGTTCCGGCTCACGGCCGCGGCTTTCGGCCGGGAAGTCCCCGCCCTGCGCGGCCAGTCCCGCGGGGAAATGCTGGACAGCTACGCGCGCTTCACCCGCGGCCAGGCTGAACAAGCGATCGCCGGGGGAGCGGCGGCCGGCGGTGCGCAAAAACCTTTATGACACCTCCCTGCAACTGGGCCGGGATATCCGCGCCCGGCTGCCCATCCGCAGCCGCTCCGACGCCGCCGCCGCGCTGCATTGCCTGTACGGCATGCTGGCCATCGACAAGGCGGTCGATGCCCGCGGCGGGGTAACGGTCCGGCGCTGTTTTTTCGCGTCCTATTACACTCCCGAGGTCTGCCGGTTCATCTCGGCCATGGACGAGGGCATCGTGGCCGGCATCTGCGGCGGCCGGCTGGTTTTCTCGCAGCGGCTGACCGAGGGCGCGGACTGTTGCCGGGCGCGCATCGGCTGGCCGGACGGGGAAAATGAATAAAGCCGTCGTGATCGGCAGCGGCGCCGGCGGCGCCATGTGCGCCAGGGAACTCCAGGGACGGTTCCAGGTCACCATCCTGGAGGCGGGCCGCGAATTCCGGCCCCTTGCGCGCCGACCTGTCCCTGATCGAAAAACTCAGAAAGACCCGGCTGCTGTTCGACCACGCGCGAGATCGAATGGATCTTTCCCGCCATGAAGATCCGCAAGGCCGGAGCCGGCATGGTCCTGGTCAGCGGCAGCGGCAGCGGCGGGACCACGACCATCAGCACCGGCAACGCCCTGCGCCTGGACCAGGACCTGCGGGCGCTGGGCATCGACCTGGACGAAGAATTCAGCGAACTTTCACGACGAGATCCCGGTCTTTGCCGGCCACCGGGAAAAATGGCGCCCGCTCACCCGGAAATTTTTCGACATCAGCCGGGAAATGAAGCTGGACCCGCAGGCTCATGCCCAAGATGGGCGATTACGCGCGCTGCCGCAACTGCGGCCGCTGCGTCCTGGGCTGCCCGCACGGGATCAAATGGGACAGCCGGCAGCTCCTGGACCAGGCGCAGCGAAACGGCGCCCGGCTCCTGACGTCGCACCGGGCCTTGAGGATCGTTCATGAAAAAGGCCGCGCCCGCGGGGTGCTGGCCAGGCAGGGCCTGAAAAAAAAATGGTTCCCGGCCGACCTGGTCGTCCTGGCCGCCGGCGGCCTGGGCACGCCGCGGGTCCTGCAGGACTCGGGCATCGCCTGCGAGGCGAAGCTGTTCGTGGACCCGGTCCTGTGCGTGGCCGCCGAAATGCAAGGACAGCTTCCAGAACCGCGAGATGCCCATGCCCTTCGCCGTCCAGAAAGCAGGCTATATCATTTCACCCTACTTCGACCATCTGAGTTTCTTCTTCAACCGGGACTGGCGGCACGGGGCCGGAAACATCTACAGCCTGATGATCAAGCTGGCCGATGACAACCAGGGAAGCGTCGCGCGCGGGCGCGTCGAAAAAACGCTGACCGCCGGCGACCGGAAAACCCTGGAAGCTGCGGCCGCCGTCTGCGCCGAAATGTTCCAGCGCGCGGGGGTGGACAAGAGCCGGCTGTTTTTCGGCACCGTCAATGCCGGTCACCCGGGCGGCATGCTGCCCCTGACCGCGGCCCAGGCCGGCAGCTTCCACGATCCGCGCCTGCCGGAAAACCTTTTCGTGGCCGATGCCAGCCTGTTCCCCGCCTCACTGGGCAACCCTCCCATCCTGACCATCCTGGCCATGGCCAAGCGCATCGCCAGAATCTGCCGGAAAAGCGGCTGAAGGGGCCCGCAATTCGCTGGGCCGCCTTGGTTGACCTGTTGAAACGGCGGCAAATCCTGGGACGATGGTTCCCGCAGTCAATTTATTTTTTATTTTGTAGTATAATGAATTCACAGGCCGATTCCCGAGGATAGGCAAGGAGATGGTTCATGGCATTAAAAACCTGCAGCGAATGCAAAGGCAAAGTGTCCGACAAGGCCGTGATGTGTCCCGCATTGCGGTTTCGGCATGTCGCAGACCCTGGAGAATCTCCTGAGCCAGCAAATGAACAAAGACCTTCCATCAGGAAGTCTTCCACAAGCCGGACATGAGTCGCAAGCCTGGGAAGAAAGACGGGCCCATAAAAGGATCGAGATCAAGATGATGGTCAAGGTCAACCAGGAAACGGCCATGCTTTTCAATATTTCCAAATACGGCATGAAACTGGCCTCGCCCTTTACTCCCAAAGCCCCGAGCGTCGACATCACAGCTGGATAACGGCGAGCAAGGTTTTTGAAATGAAGGGGACGATCCGCTGGGTCAGCGGCAGGCATTCTTTTTCCAACCTGACCGATTTCGGAGTGGAAATTTCCGACGCTCCGCCGGGGTACTACGATTTCATCGACAAGCTGTTGGCCAGTCAATAGAAAAATCGCTCTCCTCTTCTTTGGGAAAATATTGAAAATGGCAAACCGCTACAGAGCGACCACCCGGTTCTTGCCCTGCTCCTTGGCCTGGTACATGGCCGTGTCGGCCCGCTTGATCATGCTCTCCAGGGTTTCGCCCTCCTGGAAGGTCGCGACCCCGAAGCTGCCGGTGACCCGCTGCGGCGAATCCTCATGGCAGGGCAGGCCGGAACGGGGGCCGATCTGGGTTTCCAGCATTTTTCTCAGCCTTTCGGCGCAAACCAGCGCCCCGGCCAGGGGGGTGTCGGGCTGGATGATGATGAACTCCTCGCCGCCGTAGCGGGAGACGATGTCGAGCTCCGCCCCGTTGAGGATCATGGGCTCGTCATAGCGGCGGATGTTTTTGCGGATGGCTTCGGCGGCTTCCCGGAGCACACGGTCCCCGCACTGATGGCCGCAATGGTCGTTGATCTTCTTGAAATCGTCCAGGTCGATCATGATGATGGACAGCGGATGGTGGTAGCGCTTCGAGCGGGCCAGTTCGGCTCCCAGGCGCTGGTAAAAATAACGGTAATTGTAAAGGCCGGTCAGCGGGTCGGTGACGGCCATTTTTTCTATTTCGGCATACATCCTGGCGTTGCGCATGCCCACCGCCACCTGCAGCGAGAGGATGGAGAGCAGGCGGATATCGTCCTCGTTGAACGCGTTCTCGTTCTTGCTCTCCACGGTCAGCACCCCGAGCAGTTCGCCTGCGGAGATCACCGGGCAGGCGATCTCGGAGCGGATATCCCGGATGCCCGAGACGATGTAATCCGGGTCCAGGCGGACATCGCCGACGTTGATCACTTTTTTTTCCAGGGCGCAGCGGCCGGTGATGCCCTTGCCGATCGGGATCTGCAAACCGATCAGTTCCTTGGGAAACTCCTCGCTGGAGGCCTTGAACACCAGGTGGTCGCCGCTGACTTCCAGAATGGCGCAGGTATCGTAGTGCAGGCGCTGGCGGGTTTCGGCCACGATCGAGGCGAAAAGCTCCTCGGGCTTGCTGATGGAGACCAGCTTCATGCCGATGTCCTGGAGCAGCGCCATCTGGGCGAGCACCTGGGAATTGTGCAGGGCCACGCCGATCTGGTTGCTCAGGATCTTCATGAATTGAATATCGCTGCGCTTGAAAGCGTTCTTGCGCACGCTCTGGACATTGAGCACCCCCAGGACGTTCTCATGGAAGATGATCGGGATATCGAGTTCCGAGCGGAAAACACCGTCACCCAGGTGGATATAAAAATCGCACTGGCTGAGGTCGGGGATCAGGAATTCCTTTTTGTTCAGGGCGCAGCGGCCGCTGATGCCCTGGCCCAGGGGAATTTTTTTGCCGATGATGTTTTCCGGGTACTCGGTGACGGCGCGGATGACCAGGTCATTGCCCTCTTTCAAGCAGGATGGCGCAATAGGAGAGACCCAGGGCCGACTTGATGCGGTCGACGATCAGGCGCAGCAGGCGCTGGGTGTCGAGTTCGGCGCTGATCTGCACGCCGATCTCATAGATCAGCTCATTTTCCCGGCTGCGGTTGAAAAAAGATCGAATCTTGCTACCTTCCATAAATCCCCCTTCGGGTCAATCCATCATTACTTCTATTATACTATATTAAATAAAAACACTCACAGATCAGCGGGCTGGCAGGCGAACATAATCCCGGGCAACTTTCAAGCCGTCCGCAGGGGGATGCGGACCGTAAAGCGGCTGCCCTTGCCCAGTTCGCTGCGCACGCCCACCGTGCCGCCATGCAGCTCGGCCAGGCGCTTGACCATGGACAAGCCCAGCCCGGTGCCTTCATATTTCCGCGCCAGGGAGCTGTCCAGCTGCTCAAAAGGCTTCGAAAAGGCGCGGCATGTCTTTTTCGGCGATGCCGATGCCGGTATCGGTGACGGAAAATTCGAGCTGGCCGTCGGCGGTACTGCGCGTGCAGCCAGGATGACGCTGCCCCCGTCCGGAGTGAATTTGACGGCATTGGCCAGGAGGTTGTAGACCATCTGCTTGAACTTGCGCACATCGACCATGGCCGGTCGCCCAGGTCGGCCGCGATGCTGGTCTTCAAGACGATATTGTGGGCCAGCGCCTTTTCCCTGACGATCGACAGGCAACTCTTCCAGGAGCAGGGGCAGCTCGACTTTTTCCAGTTCCAGGGTCATCTTCCCGGCCTCGATCTTCGACAGGTCCAGGATGTCGTTGATCAGCGAAAGCAAATGCTGGCCGCTGTCGAAAATCTCGCCGCTGTATTCCTTCTGCCGGGCGTTCAGATCACCGGCCAGCCCTTCCTTCAAAACCTCGGAAAAACCGATGATGGCGTTCAGCGGGGAGCGCAGCTCGTGCGACATGTTGGCCAGGAAATCGGACTTTGGCCTGGTTGGCCGCCTGGATCGCAGCGGTGTAGGTCGTGATCTTTTCGATGACTTTCTTGGAAAAGCGATTGAACAGGATCACGATCATCACCAGCAGGAACGACAGGGAGGTGATGATAAAGGGGGTGGAGGCCTCGGGCAGATCGATCATCTGGTCATAGAGGGTTTTAAGCAGCAAAAACAGCAGCCCGTAAATGATGAAGGTGATGATCGCCTTGAGTTTCCTGACCTCGGCCTCGAGCTCCGGATGGTCGCGGGACGGTTTTTTATTCTTCATCATCCGCGCCCCCGACCCGCTCACCCTTTCCATCTTTCGTATGTCTCTTCGAACTGCGGGGCCAGCTCCAGAAAGGCCTTGAGGATGTTCGGGTCGAAAAAAACCGGCTTGATGCGGTCATCGCCCTGGCTGATCTTTTCCACGACGGCCTGGTGGTCCATGGCCGGCTTGTAGGGCCGGGCGGCGCGCAGGACGTCGTAGCGGTCGGCCAGGGAGGCGATCCTGCCCGCCAGGGGGATCTGTTCGCCTTTCAACCAGTTGGGATAGCCGCTGCCGTCCCAGTTTTCGTGATGGCTGAGGGCGATGGCATGGGCCATGGCCAGGCGCGGATGGTCGCCGATGATCTGCGCCCCGAGCTGGGTATGGGTGCGGATGATCTCCCATTCCTGAAAATTCGGCACGCCCTTTTTATTCAAGATCTCCAGCGGCATGAAGATATTGCCCACATTGTGCAGTTGCGACTGCAGGCGGATGGAGCGGATGAAACTCTCGTTCAAGCCCAGTTTGCCGGCCAGCAGGGCGCAGAATTCTCCCATGCGCACGACATGGTTGTCCCGCTCGCTGTCGTGGACACGCGGCCGCCCGCAGCAGGACATTGACGGTGTGGCCCACGTCCTCCTCGTTCTGCCGGACCTGGTCGGACAGCAATTTGAAAAGCAGGCTTTGCGTGGCCAGGGTGTTCAGGATCGCCGCGTCATAGGCGCTGACATCACGGCTGTAATTGGCGGCAAACACGCACAATTCCGAGCTTAAAAAACAAAAGATGTTTTTGATGGGCGCCATGGGCAGCGGCTGGGCTTCCAGGCGGGAGACGAAGGCCGAAAGGCCCTTGGCGGCAAATTCAGAGCGGGTGGCATACACGGTGGCCGAATCTCCCTTCCCGGGCAGCTGCAGGGAATTCTGGGCGTCCAGTTCGAACTCGCGCCGCGTCAATTCCTTGAAAGGCGATTCGTAATAATACCAGTTCCAGCCCGAGGCGGTCCGGATACTGACGATAAAGATCTGCGGCCTGTCCACGGTGTCGATGGTCTGGCGGATGATCTGGTTGACCAGGCGGTCGATATTGGGCATCAAGGCAAAATCCGCCGGATCGAACACCTTGAAGGTTTCGGCGCCGAACGCCGCCAGGCTGGTCACGCTGGCATAGGCCTGGGCCAGCCGATCGTTCAATTCTTTCATCTTCAGCAGCATTTTGATGCGGGCCAGCACCTCGCCCTGGTCGATGGGCTTGGAAATGAAATCTTCGGCCCCGGCCTCGATGGCCTTTGATCCTTTCCTTCTTGACCTGCAGGCTGGTGATCATGATCACCGGGATATTGCCGTGGGTCTGGTCCTCCTTGATCCGGCGGCACACATCGTAACCGTTCATCTCCGGCATCATGACATCCAGAAGCACCAGGTCGACTTTTTGCTCCTGGATCATCTCCAGCGCCTGCCGACCGCTGTGGGCATGCAGTACGTCATAGCCCTGGGGGATCAGGAACGCATCGAAGAGCTTCAAATTGACCGGTTCGTCATCCACGCAAAGGATTCTCGGTCTGGCGTCGCTCATTCTCCCTCCCGCTCAACCTGCCGCTGAATCCGGACTGAACCATGACCTTGGCAGCCGGATTTCAGGGAGCACACGGATCTTTTCTGCTTATTTTGATAACACAAGAAAATATTAAATTCAAGTCCGGCCGGCAAAGCCCACAGGCAATGGGCCAGCCTCCCCGCCGTCGCCTTTACTAATGCGGCGAAAATCCATATAATATTTCCCTATCGCCGGGTCGGCCCCAGCCCCGGCAGCCGACCTGTGGCCCGGCATGAGGAGGATCGCTGCCGGTGAAGCCCGACCGCCGGGAGGAAGGAGGAGAAGATGTTCCTGTTCGACCGCATGGATGAAAAGCTTGTCAGGGCGGTGATCGAGACCATTCCCGCCGAGATCACCGTCATCGATGAAAATGACGAAGTGGTGGCCTGGAACCGGCACGAGCATCGCCTGTTCCACCGCCCGATGACCAGCATGGGGCTCAATTTCCGCAAGTGCCATCCGCAGCAGAGCCTGGGCAAGGTGGAACAGATCGTTGCCGAAATGAAGGCCGGAACGCGCCGGAAAGCCCGTTTCTGGATCCGGGCCAAGGTCGGCGAGGAGCGTCACCTGGTCATGATCGAGTTCTTCGCCCTGCACGACGAAGCCGGCAGGTATCTCGGCTGCCTGGAGGTTACCCAGGACATCGAGGAGCAACAGCATCTAGAGGGCGAAAGACGGCTGCTCGATTAAAAAGCGCGCGGGAGGAAGGTTGAAAAAAAGGACGGCTTTGCTGCTGCTGGCCCTGGCCGTTTTTATGCCCAGGCCGGGCCGGGCGGAGGAAAAGCCCGGGGCGGCTGCCGCCCAAGCCAGCGCTGCGGCGCTCTGGGAAAAAGCCCTGGAGATTTTCCGGAAAAACAGCGATTGGTACCCGGAAAAAATCGTTATCCTTTCCGAAGTCCTGAACCGCCGCGACCGGCTCGATTCGGTCACGCAACTTTTCTTCTCCATGCGCATGGATGCGGCCGGCCGCATGCACACCGAACTTACGCGCGCCTTGAAAAACGGCGAGGACGTCAGCGAAAAGATGAAGAAAAAAGTGGAGATCCGCGGTCCCCACGAAGCGCAAGCGCCGGGCAAACAGGATTCACTGAACATTTCCCTCTCCGACAGTCCCTTCAACCCCGACCGTCAGCGCAATGTCAGTTTGCGCCCCGACCCTGGAAGGGGAGTGCTTTTCGGGCACCGCTGCCGTCGTTTTGATTTCACTTACTTTACGGAAATCACCCGCAATGGAAAGGTTGAAAAACTGACCTGGACCGGCATGGCTTGGCTGGACGAGAGCAGCGGCATGCCAGTCAAGCTCGAATTTTCCCTGGCACCGCTTCCCAAAAGGATCCACAGCTTGTGGACGGTGTATTCATACGACGCAGCGCAGCCGGACCGCTGGCTGCTGAAACAGATCACGATCACCGGGCACGGCGGCTTCCTGTTCATCAAAAAAAAATTCCGCAGCACCACTGCCTTCAGCGACTACCGGCGCCAGCCCAAGCGGGGAAATGAAAAATGAAATATATCCGGCGCTCGTTGTTGTCTTTCCCGGCCCCGGCGGAGTAAAATACCCACAAGAGGTGAACATGAACACACGCGGAAAAAAAGCGACTTTTTTTATCGCGGCGCTGACATTGGCCCTGGCGGCGGGACTCGCCGCCCAGGACATGGCCGCCATCCAGCTGCCCAAGCCGCAAACCGAGGGCGGTCTGCCGCTGATGCAGGCGCTGGCCCGGCGCGCCACCAGCCGCGATTTCGCGGCCGATCCCCTGCCCGCGCAAATCCTGTCCAACCTGCTCTGGGCCGCTTGGGGGATCAACCGCCCGGACAGCAAAAAACGCACGGCGCCCTCGGCCATGAACTGGCAGGAGATCGACCTGTATGCCGTGATGGAAAAGGGGATATTCCTGTACGACGCCGTCGCCCATGCCCTGAAGCCGGTCGCCGCCGGCGACTTCCGGCCGCAGGCCGGCAGGCAGGAGTTCGTGAAAACGGCGCCGCTGACGCTGCTTTTCGTGGCCGACCCGGCGCGCATGGGCCAAGCCCCGGCCGAAAAGCGGGAAATTTTCGCCTGGACCGACAGCGCCTTCATCAGCCAGAACATCTACCTTTTCTGCGCGTCGGCCGGGCTGGCCACCGGAGTGCGCGCATCGCTTGATGCCCCCGCCCTGGCCAAAGCCATGAAACTTCCGGCGGGACAGATCATCACCATGGCCCAATCGGTCGGTTTTCCCAAAAAATGATCGGGTCGTTCCAGGGCGCAGGGCCAAGCGGCTGAAATACATGGTCATCCCCGTGAATGAGCGGATCGCCCTGCGGGAAAACGAAATCGGCCTGGAATTCGTCCGCGCTTCCGGCCCCGGCGGGCAGAACGTCAACAAGGTAGCCACGGCGGTCAAG
This sequence comes from Candidatus Aminicenantota bacterium, assembly GCA_963764745.1. Lineage (GTDB taxonomy): Bacteria > Acidobacteriota > Aminicenantia > UBA2199 > UBA2199 > UBA2199. The sequence goes on from CAVXTN010000005.1 coordinate 122,889, forward strand.
CTGTATTTCCACATCGGTCGTTCTCCGTCCCTGGGGGAAGAAATCAAGCGCCGGCTGCGAACGCTGGCCGGCAAAAGGGTCAGCGGCGAAGATGTCCTGATCATCGATGCCCGGCGCTTTCGCACCCAGGAGGCCAACCGCCGCGACGCCATCGAACGCCTGCTGCAGCTGATCCGCCAGGCTGCCGCCAGGCCCAAGGCGCGCCGCCCCACGCGCCCCGGCGTTGCGGCCAAAGCCCGCCGGCTGGATGAAAAGAAAAAACACGGGATCGCCAAGCAAACCCGAAAAAAGACCTCGCCCGAAATGGAGTGAACCTCGCCGCGGCAGCGTTTCTTTGGCAAAGCGATTGAATTTTGTCGGGAATTCCCATACAATTCCAGCAGTGGCCCTTTTTTTTTCGGAGGTGCAAGCATGGGATTGAAATCAATTTTCCAGGAAGGGATGAAGGAGCGGAAAAGAAAAATAGCGCTCAAAAAGGTCAACCGCGAGTTCAAGGAAAAGGAAAAGATTCATGCTGGGCTGCTGATCGCCCTCGGGCAAAAAGCCTGGGAAGCCAAAGTGAATATTTCCGCATTTTCTGACCTGCAAGCCCCGCTGGCCGACGCGCAAAAAACCCTGGATGACCTGCGAACCCAGGCCGAACAACTCCAGAAGCAGAAGCAAGCCGACGAAGCGAAGAAAAAGCAGGAGAACGACCGCTTGTCTGCCGGCGAAAAGGAATTGCTGGAAAAGAAACGCGTGCTGGACCAGCGCCTGAATGAACAGAAAAGCTCCCAGCTGGCCGGGCAAAAGGAAACGCAACGGGCGACCAGCCGGCTGGCGGCGATCGCCGGCGAGCTGGGTCAGCTGCAGAGCAAAAATGCAAACCCGGCCGCAACGGAAACGGAAAAAAGTGAGATCACGAAAGGGCTGGACCTCCTGGCCAAAGAGGAAGGAGAACTGAAAACCGGGATAAGCGCCAGGGAGGAGGCCGGCAAACCGGTCGCCACGATGATCGCCGCGCTCCTGGAAGAATCGGCCCAATTGCAGAAGCAGCTCGAAGGCTTGCGCAACGAGCAAAAAAAAATGCTCGCCGAAATGGACAAAAAAATTGCTGCCGCGGCCAATGATCTTTCCAGGAACAGGGAAAAGACCAAGGAGGCTGAAAACAAGCAAAAGCTTGATTTCAAGCGTTTGGGAGAAAAGCTGGCTGCAGCCCGGGCCGCGGACCCGGGTATCGCCAATGAGATTAATGCGGCGCAGGCCGCCAGGAACCGAGATGGAGGGCATCCAAGCGATGATCGGCGGCCTGGAAAGGCAGAAGGACGCCCGGCAAGTCAGCGCCTATAAAAAAATGATGGCCATTGTCATCGGCGGGATCTTCCTGCTCGCGGCGCTCATCGCCTTGCTGGTCATGTTGCTGGCGCCCGGGAAGAGCGCTGCGCCTTTCAGCGGCTGCCCGGCCAAAGCGCCCAACGGACCGCGGAATCCCGGCAACCCCTTTGTTGACTTTCGCTCTCTCTTGTCGCTACAATAACAAAAGTGGAGGACAAAATGGCTTTTAAAAAGATCTTCTTGATCTGGGTGCTGATCACGGCAGTCTCCGGCGGATTGTTCTATGTGGTAAAAACAATGATCAAGGGGCACCCGCTGTGGCCCTGGGCCATTCCCTACCTTTACATCGGCGTGCTGATCCTCTTCGCCCTCTACGTGCTGGCCGCCAAAAAAGAGTAAATTAGGGCGGTTTCATCACCCGCGGCCGGCAGGACCTTCACCCGCTTCCAGAGCAAGGGAAAGTTTCACGAAAATTCATGGAGATTCCAGTTGACAGATGGCCGAAAACACGTTATAAATAAGGCAATGAAATATGTAACCATTGTAATCTCATTTATAGTGACCATAGCGCTGTACTTCGCTGCTGGGCAGGCCCGAGGTGAGCATGACCGACAAAAGATTGACGCCCGAGGAAGAAAGAGTCATTGTGCGGAAAGGCACGGAGCTTCCCTTTTCAGGAAAATATTATTCTTTCGCTGAAAAAGGGACCTACGTTTGCAAGCGCTGCGGGGCGGCCCTCTATCTTTCCACGGCCAAGTTCGATTCCGGTTGCGGCTGGCCGAGCTTCGACGAAGAGATCCCCGGAGCGGTCAGGCGGCGGACCGACCCCGACGGCCAGCGCATCGAGATCTCCTGCGCCGTTTGCGGCGCCCACCTGGGGCACGTCTTCCTGGGCGAAGGGTTCACCGCCAAGAATACCCGCCACTGCGTCAATTCCATTTCCATGAATTTCGTGCCCGCCGACAAGAAAAAAACCGAGACGGCCCTTTTCGCCTCCGGGTGCTTCTGGGGAACCCAATTCTACCTGCAGCAGGCCAAAGGCGTGCTGACCACGACCGTGGGTTTCACCGGCGGCCATACGGACCACCCCTCCTATGAAGAGGTAAGCAGCGGCGCGACCGGCCATGCCGAAGCGGTGCAGGTGGTTTTCGACCCGGCCGTCATTACCTACGAGGAGCTGGCCAAGCTTTTCTTTGAAACCCATGATTTCACCCAGGTCAACCGCCAGGGACCGGACATCGGCACGCAATACCGCAGCGAGATCTTTTACCTCGACCCGGCCCAGAAACTGACGGCGGAGAAATTGCTGGGCATACTCAAGGCCAAAGGGTTCAAGGTGGCGACGCGGCTTTCCCCGGCCGGTCCTTTCTGGCCCGCCGAAGAGCACCACCAGGAATACTACCTGAAAAACGGCCAACAGCCTTATTGCCACGTATATCGCAAGATCTTTTAGGCGGTCAAGGCGTCTTTCCCGTTTTGAAAAGCCCGACGATCCACCGCCAATTTTTCTTCTTGGGGATCCGGGGCCGTGCCGCAAAGCTGGCCGCAACACGGCGCAGCATCGCTCCCCTTGCTACCCAGGCATACTTCCGGCGATAGGAAGCGCCCTCTTTGCCATTGAAGCCAAAAAGCTTTTCGACCGGAGCGCCGGGCACGACTTCCAGTGTCTTGGCAAAAAGCAGCAGACGAATTTCTACCCTTCCCGTTCGCGTGTCATACTTGACCGCCAATGACCTGCGGTTCAATTTTTTCCAGGCCATTTGCCGGTTGCCGGTCCGCAGGCCTTCCTGGGTGAAGGAAACCATTTCCGTATCCGGGAACAGGGCATTCCCCAGGCCATAGAAAATGTATTTGCCCTTGAAAATCTCGAACGGCTGGATGCAATGCGCATGGTGCCCGATGATCAGATCGGCTCCCAGATCGACGATGCTGCGCGCCCGTGTCACATCACCCGGCCGGGGCAACCCGACATCTTCTTCCCCCCAGTGCAGCTGCACGATGATCCGCTCCGCCCCGTTTTCCCTGGCCGTCAAGATATCCCCGGCGATCGCTTCCAGGTCGATGGGAGCTGCGCCGAAACCACGCGCGGTCGCGAAAATGGCATGCGTGGTCGGACAAACGTACCCCAGCAGGGCGATCCGCTGACCCTGCAAGTTCAATAGCAGCGGATTGTGGCAATGGCCGGCCAGGCTTCCGGCGCCGAAGTATTGAATCCCGTTTTTTTCCAGATTGGCGACCGTATCCAAAAAACCCTCGTCACCGTAATCCATGATATGGTTGTTGGCCAGGCAAACCGCGCAGGGATTCGCGCCGAAAGTCTCCGCGAAGAAAACCCCCGCGGATTTCAAATTGATCTTGCCCCACACCGGCCGGGAAGAATGCGTGAGCGGAGATTCAAGATTGAAAATATATTCCCCGGCCAGGGGCACATTCGCCCGCTCGGGCCTGTCCAAATACACGTCGCCGAGAAAATTCAAGAGTCCCATGCCTGTTTCCCTTTTTCTTTCCGCAGCAAACGGTCGATCCAGAGAATGATATACAGGTTAATGAAAACACCGACCAGGCTGTATAAAACGATCGCCAGCATCGGGCTATGGCGCAGGGCGCCGGTGACAATGGCCAGGACCCGGAAGACGAGCAGCCCGACATCCTGCTGCAGGACCGTTTTCTGCTTGCGATAGATCTGGGCGAATAAAACGGCCGGGACGTTGGCGAACATCAGCATTAGCCACAGCATCAGCCAGCGCGCGTAGATTCCCGCGACCAGCCATTTCCTGCCCAGGGCAAAGGCGAAGAGCGACGGCCCGAACAACAGCACGGCCAAAGCCGGGATCGCCACCACGGCCAGCAGGTGCAGGGTCGTTTTCCTGAACAACGCATGGGTGTCTCCGCCCCGGTTGTATACTTCGCTCGCCTTCTGAAAAAACACCTGCCGCAGCGAGTTCAAAAAGAAATTCATCGGCACCTGAATGCCGCGGACGGCCAAAACGTAAAACCCGGCTACCGCCGGTCCGAAGAATTTTGCCAGGAGCAGCACGGGAAGGTTTTGCGAGACCGCGTTCAAAAAATTCTGCGTGCTGCTGAACAGCGGGAAATCGCGGAAGCGGCTGGCCGCCTGCTTGATTTTCGGCCAGCAAAACGCCCGCCTTAGCATGGGCCCGTCATCGCGTTCGACCTGCCACCCCAGGGTCGCCGCGGCAAAAGCGTCCCCGGCGGCCGCGCCGCCGACCAAACCGGCTGGGCCGGCCCCGAGCAGGCCCGCAACGACCTGCACCGCCGCGATGGCCAGCGAACGCGCCACTTGCGAAATGGAGGCGCGGGCAAATTTCTTTTGCCGCGTCGACCATGAATTCAATGCCGTATACGCCCCGAAAAAAAACAGGGAGAACGGCAAGAGGAAGATCCAACCCGCCAGTTCGCCCACTTTTAATGAAACAAGGATCGGCCTGTAAAAGAGGATGCAGCCGACCAGGGAGATGCCGCTGATCAAGGATGCCGACAGCAGCGCGGCCCAAAAAAGGGCCGCGGCCACTTCCTCTTCCTTGGGCAGCATCATGGCCTGGTCGAAGCGCAGCGTGCACAAGGCCCCCAGGATGGAAACCAGCGACAGGTAAACACCGAAGGCGCCGAAAGCCTCCGGGGCAAACAGCCGGGTCAGGACCGGAGAGATGCCCACCAGGAGCAGCTGGGCGACCGCCGAGCCCGTCATCAGGGTGAGTACGTTGGCCTTGAACGACCCCGGCGGCGCATGCCTGTCCCTGAGTTGTTTAAATTTCATCACGGCTCGGGCATGCCGGATCTTCGCAATGAAAGATGCCCATTCTCTCCAGGATTACGCGCAGGAGAAACAGCGGATTCCCCAACAAATAACGACGCCACAAGCGCCGGGGTTCGATCAGCAGCCGCCCCAGCCATTCCAGGCCATGGTCCGTCATCCAGCGCGGTGCGCGCCGGATGCGGCCGGACATGTAATCGAACACCGCTCCTCCGGGCATGGCGACTTTGATCTCCAGCCTGTGCAAATTCTCGGCAAGCCATTTTTCCTGAAGCGGCATGCCGAAGCCGACGATCAGGATATCCGGATGGCGCTCGTTGACCAGCGCAACCACATTTTCATTTTCCCGGGCGCCGGCCGCCTTGTCAAAAAAGCCGTGACAGACACCGACAATTCTCAGGCGCGGATAGTAGCCGCGCAGGCGGTCGGCAGCCTTCTCCGCCACACCCGGCGACGCCCCCAGGAAGAAAAGGGAAAAATCATGCTCCTGCGCCGTTTCAGCCAGATGCCACATCAGGTCGGCATAGGTGTTCCGATGCCGAAGGCTTCTGCCAAGCAAATGGGCGCCGACGATCACGCCATAGCCATCGCAAAATACCGTGTCACAGCGATTCAGGAACTCGCGGAACCAGTTCATTCGGCAGGCGAGGTTCATGGCGTTGACGTTGGCGTTCGAAACCACCGCCCGGCCGCCCGCGCGGATCAGGGAACCGATCCGGGAGCACAGGTCCGCTGTGGACAGATCGTGAACGCGCACGCCAAGAACTTTAACCGACTGCACGGAAACCCCGGGCTTGCAGAAATTCCTGCAGTTGGGCGATCATGCGGCTTATCCTGATCTCCCACGTATGCCCAGACGAAACCAGCGCGCGCGCGCGCGATCCCAGCGCCGGCCATGAATCCCTTTCCCGCCAGGCTTGACGCATGGCGCGCTCCAGATCAGGCAGGGAATCGGGCTCGAAGAGATAGCCCGTCTCCCCCGGGACGACCAGCCGCCGGGAGTCCTCATGGGCCGAGGCCAGGACGGGTTTTGCGGCAGCCATGTATTCATAAAGCTTTAAAGGCGAAAAATACATGTTCTGGTCGGCCACGGATGCGACCTGGCCGCTGAACCCCAGATCGAAGCCGGCGATCCATGCCGGTATTTGATCAAAGGGAATTGCCCCCGCGAAAAAGACCCGATCCGACACGCCAAGGTCCCGAGCCAGCTTCTGCCATTCCCGGTTTTTTTCGCCGGCGCCGACGATCACCAGGTTATAGCGGATGCCCTCGCGGCTCAGATCGCCAAGGGCGCGAAGCGGATATTCCAGAGCCTGCCACCTGCGCAGTGCGCCCACGAAGCCGATGGTCGGCCCGGAAAATTTCCGGACCGCTGCCGGGCCGAGGAAGCGGCTCATATCCACTCCGTTCGGGACGACGAAGACCTTGTCGCGGCTCACCTTCGCGAAGGCAATGACAATTTCCTTCAACGCGGCGGTCTGCACGACCAGGGCATCGCAGCGCTGATAGGCTCGCAATTCATGGTTCCTTGCCGCCCGTTGAAAACAAGCCGTTCTCCTTCCGGATTCCAATGAATTTTCCAGGGCAAAGGGGGTATTCGTCTCCAAAACCCAGGGAAGGCCGGAATGCTGGAAGTTCATTCCCAGCGCTTGGAAAATGCCGAAACGCTCATAAACCCAATCGACCTTTTTCCCCATGTCCAGATACGCTTTTCTGCCGTGCCAATAATTCGATCCGATCCGGAAAATATCCGCCCCGCCGCGTTTGAACGCACCCGAGCGGGCTGGGAGTTCCGCGCCGGCAACCCGGCCCAAAGGCATGCGATCGCCAACGATATATGGAAGGACATGCCAGCCGGCGGAGCGAAAGCCGCTGATGGTGCCCAGGACATGGCAGGCTGGTCCATGCTCCCCGGCCTGGGAACGGGTGGATATGCGGGGCGCCCCGGATAGATACCCGACACTTTTCATGGCGGGGAAAATCGCCGCCGGGGAGGATTCGACCGGCAGGGAATGTCCAAGCCCGAGCTCATTGCCGGCAGCCGCAAAAATCAATCATGGGCGAGGCTCTTGAAAAACAGGGAGAAAAACGTTTCCGCCATCCGCGTATTATAGGGATGTCCCGGCCTGCAAGTCAAGCGAGCAACCCGGGCTAGGGGAGTATTTTTTCAGGCAGTAAAAAAAAATCGCCAAAGTAATAATTGTATTTGTCGGGAGTGAAAGGAATCACGCCGTTATCCGGATACAGGGTCAGTTCCCCGAAGGTTATTTTCCCTTTGATCGAGTATAAATCCACGCGGATGAAGGGGAAATCCCGGCACAAAGCGCCGGCCACGGCGATCATGGCGTCAAGGGTGTCCGGCTTTTCAATATCCAGTTCGCTGCCGGGCTTGCCTTTGTAGGCATGGATCCGGTTCCAGTGCATGTCGTAGGCATTGTAGCGCAGTCCGGCCTCTTGGAACCTGCCCGTGCAAACGAACAGCACCTGCGGCCGGCCGTGGTAACAATAGAACTTGTAGTCGATCAGTTCATGGAATTCCTCATTTTCCAGATACTTCTCGCAGATCAGGCGGGGTTTGATGTTTTTATAGGCCCATTGCCGGCCGGTATAGAAAAAATTGGTTTTGAGCCAGTCCTTCATCAGGCCGCGGCTTTTTTCCCAGTCGAGGCTTTTCTTGTCCCGGCAGATGATGTTCATGCCGCTGCCGTGGGTTGCCTTCAGGACGAATTGCTCCGGCAGCGCGGACAGGTCGATCTCGTCGGGGCTGTCATATACTCCGTAGAGCTCGTTCAACAGGTCGCCATGCCCCCCGGCCTGCAAAAAGTCCCTCACTGCGCACTTGTCGGACAAGGTCGTCATCAGCGCATCCCGGTAATACAATTTGTACCATTGCAGCTTTTCATCAAAAGTCCGGGGATGGCGCAGGTGGAGAAAATGCCCATGGGTTTTCAGATAAAGCAAATGCACGTACGCTTTGTCCGGCAGTATCCGCGAAAGCCTTCGCAGGAAGCGTTTCATGCGCATGCCTCAGCGGTTGAGCACGACTTTCTCGATCTGGCGGATCTGGTCGCGGTAAAGCGAGGTCACGTGCGTGCCGTAGTCGGCGATCAGCTGGATGATGTCGCGCGGGCTTTCCGGGCGGTCGCGGCCGTTGATGCGGTCGCCGGCATCGCCCAGGCCGGGCAGGATATAGGCCTTCTCGGTTCAAGGCCGGGTCCATCCACAGGGTGAACACTTCGGCCTCGGGCACGGCGCGGACGATGCGCAGCGCTCCCTTCAGGGTGGAAACCACGTTGAAGAAGCCGATGGAACGCGGTCGGATCCCCTGGTCGCGCAGGTATTGGATCACCGTCACCAGGCTGCCGCCGGTGGCATTCATCGGATCGGCGAAGAAAAGGTCGCGCCCCTGCAGTTCGTCGATATGGAAATACGATCTTTTCAGGTCCAGCACGTAGGCCATGTCATTCTCGCTGCGGCTGTCGTCGCGGCTGATCTTGAAAAGGGCGAAGGGGGGGACGGTGTGCCGCGACGAGTATTCCTGAATTTCCTTGGCCACGATCATCGACGGCAGCAGGGCCGCCCGCAGCATGACGCACATGACGCTGTTTTCGGTCATGGCATCGATATCCGGGATCTTGTGCACGGCGTAGTTGGCCTGGGGCACCGTCACCGGCGTGCGCACGAAGATCGGGTGGCGCTGCTCTGCTGTGCGGCCCGGCAAAAGCCAGGTTGAACAGCATTTCATAGGCGCGCTGGATGTAATAGATGAACTCGGGATTGCCGGTGCGGACATCGCGCAGCTTGGCCACCAGGCGTGACGCCTCGCCGTGGATGAATTCCGGGGTTTCCAGGGAATAGACATGAATGCGCTGTTCGCCGCAGACCATGGCCTGCAGCCTTTCGCCCATTTCATTGAAAAGGGCCAGCAAGTCGCTCTTCGGCTTTTTGCAGCTGCGGGGCCTTGCCCCTTTCCAGTTCGAGGAAATCGGCTTGCGCCCGGTCATAGAGCTCCCCCACCCCGGCGATGGCATCCTGGTCGGCCCGGGTCAGGTAGCCGTCCAGATCCGCGGCTTGCAATACGACCTTGTCCATGGCTGTTCCTCCTTGTCGGGGCGCTCCGGCAAAAGTATACGCCATGGGGAGCCCACTGGCAAGGAGGGCGAAAAATGGCGGCCGTCAGCGGCTGATTGTGAAATTGCGGGCGCTCTGGCCGCGGCACTCGGAATAGGCGTTGGATTGCACGCGGATGCGGTAATCGCCACCCCTGGGAAGATTGGCGGGAATGGTCCAGGAAAAACTCCCGCTGCCGGCGGCTCCCTAGGGGAATGGCCGCGGCGATGATCCGTTCCCTGACGCCGGATTTCATGAGCAGGATCTTGACGGAAGCGCCGGGTTGGCCGCTGTAGTTCCAGATGATGTCATGCCTGCTGCCGCGTTGCCAAGATTCGCCGCCAGAAGGAGAAGTCAGCGGTCAGCGACGTCCCCGGCGGGGCCATGGCGATGGAGAAAGGCCGGTCGCTGGAATCGCGCAAAGGCCGCGTTCTGGCGCGAGACGATGCGGATCCTGTAGTTGTTGCCCTTGACCAGGTCGACGGGCACCTTCCACCTGAAAGAACCACTGGCCAAGTCCGCTCCCGAACTCAGGATGCGTTTCGATGAACGCTCCGTCGAGGAGCAGGATCTTCAATTGACTGCCGGGATTGCCGGTGAAACTCCAGGTGATGTTCTGGATGGATCCCCTGGGCCAGCTCTCGCCGCCGTTGGGCGAGGTGAGCGCCAGGGCGTCGGCGGGGCCGGCCGCTGCGTAATGGACCGCCATGTTCGACTCGGAGCGGGTCACCATGCCGGCGCGGATTCCCCACTCGGGGTGGTAAAGGCCGCCGCGGCCGTTGATGGTTGACTCGGCGGCAGCGAGCCAGCGCTGGATATTTTCATGATCGGGATGATGGCGGGGATTGCCGTCGATCGGATAGAGGACATACTTGGCCGCCCAGTAATCCAGGGCAACCGGATCCTGCGAGGCCACCAGGGTATTGAGCTGGCTGGTCGTGTCGGCGGGGAAGCCGGTGATGGATTTATGGGAGACCCAGATGGCATCGACGATGTTCAGCACCGGCGGACGCACCGAAACCATCATCTTGCCGCAGGTTTCCCCCAACCCCTCATAATGACGGAAGGGGCTGTTGCCGTCGGCCATGGAGACCATCCCGTACATGAGCTTCAGGGCGGACGGTGATCTCGGAACCGCCGGCGTCGTGGTGCTTGAGCACGGGCACGTTGATCAGCTTGAGCTCCTGGCTGTATCCCGATCCCGTCCAGATCCCTTCGCGCAATTCGACGCGCCGGCCGCCGGCGGTGGTGAAACAGGGATAGGAGACGTTTTCAAAATGACGATAGCCGTTGGTCAGGTGGTCGTCGCGCGCCGATGAAAACGCCGCGGATAGGATCGAAAAGGAAAGCGGAGACGCGCGGATCGGCGAAGAAATGGTCGACCAGGTAGACAAAAGAATGGCTGGTCATTCACGGCGTTGGCGTGGACCTCACTGTTTCCGTAGGAGGCGGAAGTGTCGCAATTGAGACTGCCCCGGCCCTGACCGTTTTCCACGATCACCACTTCGCCGCTGAAACCATCGGGATGCTCCAGGATCCTCTGCACCAGGCCGCGGATCACGTCGCTGTTGGTGCAGCCGCGGTATTTCCACTGGGCGTTGACCTTGATCAGGACGACGTCATCGGCGGCGATCATCCCTTCCGGTCCGGCCAGCGGCGCCGGGTTGGCGGAACGGTAGAAGGCGAGCCCCTGGCTCTCCAGCAGGGGCAGAAGCGTTTCCACCCCGGCGTGCCGGTTGCCGCCGGCGGCGAAGGGATTCAGGGGGATCTGCGCCACGTGGAAAATGTTGGCAAGCGCATCGGGAGCCGCATCCAGGCGCCTGCTCCAGGACGGTTGCAGAAGCAGCAGGCTTCCAGCCCCCACGGTGCCGATGAACGATCGCCGGCTGATGGAATCTCTTTTATTTTTGGCCATGCTACAATTATAACGTGTTTGGGTATGTTTTGCAATCGCAATACGATTTCGCGGTCGAAAAAACGAGAAATCCGCTATTTCACCAGGCTGGATCGGCTCTTATTCCAGGGGCAGCAGGTGCACCGAAGTGGCCTTGAAGGTCAGCGAGACATGCGATGCCCGGCGCCAGGTTCATTTCCGACCAGGAGATGCGGGTGATGAACACGGTGAAGACGATGCCGCTGCAATCCACGTGCAGCGCCATCACCGCGCCCAGGTCGGCCACGGCGCGGACTGTGCCGCGGAAAGAATTGCGCGCCGAGGATGTGATCGGTTCCAGGGAGACCAGGATGTCCTCGGGACGGATCACCGCGACCGCCCGGTCGCCGGGCCGCCCGTTGACGACCTCAATGGCCAGAGGGCCGCAATCCAGCATGGTGCGTCCATCCCGCAGGAGCAAGGTGCCGGGGATGATGTTTTCCGCGGCTGAAAATTCCGCGATATCCAGGGAAAGGGGCCGGTTAAGCACTTCGTCCGCCGCCCCGGCCTGCACCAGCACCCCGGCTTTCAAAAAAAAGATCTTCCCGGCCAGCAAGCGGGCCTGGATGAGATTGTGGGTGGCCAGGATGACGGTCTTGCCCTCGCGCGCCAGCCGGGCGATCGACGGCCTCGATGTTTTTCACGCTCAGCGGATCGAGATTGGCGGTCGGCTCATCGAGCAGATACAGGTCGGGATCGAGCAGCATCACCCGCGCCAGCTGCAGCCGTTGTTTTTCACCGCCGGAAAGCAGCTGCGCATCCTGTTCCAGCCTGCCGCTCAAGCCGGTTTTTTCCAGCACGCGGCTGATCTCCCGTTCGCTGACGCTCAAGTGGCGCAGGCGCGGGCCGAAGCGGAGATTGGCCGCCACGGTCCCGGCCAGCAGCAGCGGCGACTGAAAAACAAAACCGGAACGCCGGCGCAGGCGCGTGCAGGCGGAGCGGGTCATGCCGCTCAATTTCAGGCCGTCATAATAAATCTCTCCTCGCCCGGGCTTGTCCAGGAGCCCGAGCAACCGCAACAGCGTCGATTTGCCTGCGCCGTTGGGCCCGAGGATGACATTGACCGCACCGGGCGCGAATTCCAGGTCGATGCCCTGCAGGATCATTCTTTCTTCCGGCGGTTTGCCCCAGGTTCTCGACGCGAATATCCATTATTTCCCCTGCAGTCCCTGCAGCGCGACATTGACCGCCAGGGCGGCCAGCAGCAGGACGATCCCCAGGGCGATGCCGATCTCGAAATTACCCTTCATGGTCTCCAGCGAGATCGCCGTGGTCAGCACCCGGGTCTGGCCCTTGATGTTGCCCCCGACCATCAGCGTCATGCCGGTTTCGCCGATGACCCGGGAAAAACCGGCAATGATCGCGGTCAGGAAAGCGAAGCGCCCCTGGCGGATGACGGCCGAGGCCAGTTGACGGCGGTTGGCGCCCAGCGACATGGCCAGGTCGCGGGCATCCCGGGCAACGCCTTTCAGTGCCGCCAGGGCCAGGGCGGTGATCAGCGGAAAAGCCAGCAGCGCCTGGGCCAGGACCATGGCTCCGGGAGTGAACAGCAGCCCCAGCGTCCCCAGCGGGCCGCGGCGGTTGACCAGGCCGTAGACCAGCAGGCCGATGAGCACGGCCGGCACCGACATGGCCGTGTTGACCAGTCCGACCAGGAGGCGTTTGCCGCGAAACTCCTTGAGAGCCAGGAACAGCGAGGCGGGAATCGCCGCCAGGGAGGCCAGCAGCGTGGCCGCCCCCGACACGGCCAGCGACAAAGCGACGATCGCAGGATCTCGCGGCTGGGCGGCAGCAAAAGGGCGGCGCCCTGTTTCAATCCTTCCCAAGGATAATTCATGCCAATGGCCTGCCCGCGCCGGGGAGCGAATAGGAACGGCATATTCATCGGCCCGCCTGGGATCGGCTACGGGCGCAGGACATCGGGAAAAAAGAGCGCGCTCCCGAATTTGTCCCTGCCGAAATCCCGAATGATGGATTGGCCTTCGGCCGAACGGATGAACTCGGCAAAACGGCTGGCCAGCTTGACATTCAGCCAGGGGAATTTTGCCGGGGCCACCACGATCACCGAATAGGGTTGAACAGCTGCGCGTCGCCTTCCACCAGGAGGGTCAGCGCGTCGGTCTCCTTTTGATGGGCCAGCCAGGTGGCGCGGTCGACCAGGCAATACGCGTTTTTCTCATTGGCGATGCGCAGCGTCGCTTCCATGCCGCTGCCGCTTTCCATGTACCAGCGCCCGGACGGAACAAGGCCGGCCGACTTCCACAATTGCAATTCCTTTTTATGGGTGCCGGAATCGTCGCCGCGGGAAACGAAAAAGGCGCCGGCGGCGGCGATATTTTTGAACGCCGCCGCCACCTTCAGGCCGCGGATCGCCGGCCGGATCGTTCCTGGGCCCGACCACGACGAAATCGTTGTGCATGACGTCGAGGCGCTCGAGTCCGAAGCCATCGGCCACGAATTTCTCCTCGGCCTCGCGGTCATGGACCAGCAGCACGTCGGCGTTGCCGTCGCGGGCCAGGCGCATGGCCTGGCCGGTGCCCACGGCGATGATCTTGACCGTGCAGTCGAATTTTTTTTCAAACGGCGGGATCAGGGCGTCGAAAAGGCCCGAATCGAGCGTCGACGTGGTCGAGGCCAGGGTCAGGATCTCCCTGGCCGGGAGCCGGCACGGAAAAGAGAGCTGCCAGCCCAAGCAATGCCAAAAGCAACAAAGATCTTTTCAATATCGTCATTTGATGCGCACCCTTTCCTTGCCCTTGTTCTCGGTCACCTGGCCGATCAGGTAAAAATCCTCGCCCATTTTGTTCAAGGCGGACTCGACGCGGGAAAGGTTCCCGGGTTCGATGACCAGCACCATGCCGATGCCCATGTTGAACACGCGGTAGCGTTCGGCCTCGGAGACGCTGCCGGCCTGGACCAGGAAGGAAAACAGCGGCGGCACGGGCCATGTCTTTTCGATCACCACGGCGGTCTCTTCCGGCAGGATGCGCGGGATGTTCTCCAGCAATCCGCCGCCGGTGATGTGGGCCATGCCCTTGAGCAGTTTCCCTTCGAGCAGGGCCTGGACCGGTTTCAGGTAGGAACGGTGCACGCGCAGCAGTTCCTCGCCGATGGGCGCCGCCAGTTCGCTCACCTTGCTGCTGGTCTTCAAATGGAGCTTTTCAAAAACGATGTGGCGGGCCAGGGAATAGCCGTTGGTGTGCAGACCGGTCGAGGGCAGGCCGACCAGCAGGTCGCCCTTGCGGATGGTCTTGCCATCCACCACATTTTCCCGGCCGACGATGCCGACGATGAAACCGGCGATGTCATATTCGCCTTCCTGGTAAAATCCAGGCATTTCCGCGGTTTCACCGCCCAGCAGGACCATTTCGTTGTCCAGGCAGCCGTCCAGGACCCCGGAGACGACCTCGCCGACGATCTTGGGCTCGACGCGTCCCGAGGCCAGGTAATCCAGGAAAAACAGGGGCCGGGCACCGTACACCAGGATATCGTTGACGCAGTGGTTGACCAGGTCGCGGCCGATCGTGTTGTGCACCCCGGTCAGGAAAGCGATCTTCAGCTTGGTGCCCACGCCGTCGGCCGAAGAGACCAGGATCGGGTTTTTCAAGCCGCCTTTCAGGGGGAAAAAACCGCCGAACTTGCCGATCTCCTGCACTCCCAGGCGCTTGACCATGGACTTGATCTGTTCGACCGCTTCGTTGCCGCGGTCAATGCTGACCCCGGCCCGTTCATAGGCGCTCTTTGGCATGGCTTTCCCTCCTCAAGATTGACGGCAAGGGAAATTTTATCACAAACGGCGCAGCGACGCCATGACCGGGAGACGACCTGCCCCTTGCGCACGGCCAGCCAAGGCATTACAATGAAGCCTGAAGGCAGGCTCCCAGAAGCGGCGAGGGCGCGGGCCTGCCCCAAAAACGGAGGCAACATGAAGAGATCCTTGTTCCTGCTGGCAATCCTGTTCCCGCTCGCAGCGGGCATCATGGCCGGCGCCGAGTTCCGCAGCGAGAGCATCGCGGTGCGGCGGCTGGACAACGGCCTGAAGATACTTCTCTATGAAGACCACGACATCCCCAACATCGCGTACTACACGTTCTACCGCGTCGGCTCGCGCAACGAACGCCCTGGTCTGACCGGGGTATCCCATTTCATCGAGCACATGATGTTCAACGGCAGCGCCGCCTTCGGTCCCGGTGAATTCGACCGCATCATGGAATTCAACGGCGGGGCCAACAACGCCTATACCAGCGACGATATGACCGCTTACACCGACTGGTTTCCCAAAGCCGCCCTGGAAAAAATGATGGCGATGGAGGCCGACCGCATGCGCGGGCTTGTCCTGGATCCCACCGTGCTCGAATCGGAGCGCGGCGTCATCGCCTCCGAGCGGCGCCTGGGCGTGGAGAATGACAATGACAGCCTCCTGGACGAGACGGTGCGCGCCACGGCCATCATGGCCCACCCCTACCACTGGGGGGTCATCGGCTGGATGAGCGATATCCTGAGCTGGAAGCGGGACGAGATCAACGCCTATTTTCGCACGTATTATGCCCCGAACAACGCCGTGCTGGTCGTGGCCGGCGACTTCGAGACCGAGCCCATCATGGCGCTGATCAAAAAATATTACGGGGGCATCCCGGCCGCCTCTCCGCCGCCGGAAGTCACGACGGTCGAGCCGCAGCAGATCGGGACGCGCCGGGTGCAGCTGCACAAGGCCGCCCAGATCCCTTCCTTCCAGGCCGTGTACCACGTGCCCGCCGTCAGCCACCCCGACTTCCCCGCCCTGAGCCTGCTGGAGACCATCCTGCTCCGCGGCGAGAGCAGCCGCCTTTACCGCCGCCTGGTCAGCGAGGCGCAGCTGGCCATCAGCGTCTCGGGCGGAATGACCCAGACCATCGACCCCTTCCTTTTTTATATCCAGGCCAAGCCCCGCCCCGGGGCCGACCTTGAACTCATGGAAAAAGCCATGGAGGAAGAGATCGAAAAGATCAAACAGGCCGGCGTCAGTTCCCTGGAGATGGAAAAAGCCGTCAACTCCGCGCGCACCGGGTTCTACTCTCCCCTGCAGACCATCGCCGGCAAGGCCGACATGCTGGGTTTTACGGAGGTCGTCTTCGGCGGGTTCGAGCACCTGTTCACCATCGTGGACCGCTTCGCCGCCGTTACGCCGGCCCAGGTCCAGGAAGCCTGCCGCAAGTACCTGAACAAGGACAACAAGACCGTGGGAACGCTGGTCCCCGATGGAGGTGTCCAATGAAGCGCCGTTCCGGCATCGCGATTGTTTATCCTGCTGTTTGCTGCCGCGCTGGGGGCGGCCAATTATCTTCCGCCGCCGCAGCGATTCGTGCTGGCCAACGGCTTGACCGTCCTGCTGCACACCGACAACGAGCTGCCTCTGGTCAGTTTCCGGCTGCTGGTACCGGGAGCGGGAACAGCCGGCGAGAAGGCCGATGGCCTGGCCGACCTCACCGCCCAGCTGCTGTTGAAGGGAACGTCCGCCAAGAACGCCGCCCAGGTAGCCGAGGAACTGGACCGCCTGGGCGTCACATTGAGATGCGGCGCCCAGGAAGAGTATATGGAAATGTCGGCCAGTTCGCTGAGCGAGAATTTCGCCCGCCTGCTGGCCCTGGCTTCCGGCTGCCTCCTCGACCCCGCCTTCGCGGCCGGGGAGTTTGCCAAGGAAAAGCAGCGGCGCATCGACGCCATCCGCCAGGTCCAGGACGAGCCCGCCCAGGCGGTGCGCCAGTATTTCCGCAAGGTCTACTTCGGCAATCATCCCCTGGGCAGTTTGAAGGGCGGAACGGAAACGGCGCTCGAGCGCATGAGCGTCGACGACGCGCGCGCCTTCTATCGCAGCCGCCTGCGTCCGGAAGCGGCCGTGCTTGCCGTCTGCGGCAAAATCGCCGCGAAAGACCTGAAGCGGCTGCTGGCCGCGACGCTGGGACGCTGGCCGCGCCCGGCCGCGGCACCTGCCATGACCGCCATGCCCGCTATGCCCGTTGTCGCCGGCCGGACCTGCGTGCTGATCGACAAGCCCGACGCCAGCCAGGCCTATTTCATCCTCGGCGTTCCCGGCCTGCCTTTCGGCGCGGCGGCCAGCCCCCAGGCCGAGGTGATGAACACCCTTTTCGGCGGCCGCTTCACCTCCTGGCTCAACAGCGAACTGCGCATCAAGCGCGGCCTGACCTACGGCGCCCGCAGCAGCCTGCAGTCCTGGCGCCAGGGAGGGATCTTCACCGTTTCCTCCTATACCAAGAACGACAAGATCGGCGAGATGCTGGCCATCAGTTTCGACCTGCTGGCCAAAGCCAGGAAGCAGGGCTTTTCCGACCTGGAGGTGGAGAGCGCGCGCAATTACATCCTGGGCCAGTTCCCCCCGAGCCTGGAAAGCCTGAGCAGCAAGACCAGGGCCTATTCCGACTTGTTTTTTTACGGCATGAAATTCACATACTACGACGACCTGATGGCCAAGGTGGCCGAGGCCCCAGCCAGCGAGATCAACCAGGTGGCCAAGGCCCTGTTCCCCGAACAAAATTACGTACTGGTCGTTGTCGGCAAGGCGGACGATATCCGCCGGCAGCTTGCCCCCTTCGGGCCGTTCCTGGAAAAAAAGATCATCGCCGGCGATTTTTAAGGACGAGTGCGCCTTAGAAACGTGCTCGTCCGGAGCGGTGCCGGGCTCCTGCAGCTCGTGCGCTCGGGCCTTTACCGCCCTTGCTGCCGCATATGCGGTCTGGACCTGGTCCGGGCCGAGGAAAAAGTCTTGTGCCGGGACTGCCGTGGAGAAGATCGCGCCGGCCGCGGAGAGCCAGTGCCGGACCTGCGGAAAATTCCTGCCCGCCGGAATGGCGACCTGCGGCTCCTGTTTGCTGCAGCCTCCGCCGTACCTGCGCCATCTCTCCTATGCCGCTTATGAAGAGACCCTGCGCGAGGTCATCATCCTCTATAAATACGGGGAGGTGGAACCGTTGAAATTCCTGTTGTCCGGCCTGTATCTGGACATCATCCGACGACAAGCTCTCCCCTGACTTCGACGCCGTGGTCCCGGTTCCGGCCGATCGCCGCAGGAGACACGGTTTTCAGCCGGTTCGCGCCATGGGGCGGGTCCTGGCCGGTCGCCTGGACGTGGCATTCATGCCCCGGCTGCTGCTGAAGAAAAAAACCACCCCGCCCCAGGTCGGCCTGTCGCGGGAGCAAAGAAAAGCCAACCTGGACGGGGCTTTCACCCTGGCCGCCGGCAGGAAACCGGCCGGGCTGCATATCCTGCTGATCGACGACGTGACCACAACGGGCACCACCTTGAAAAAATGCGCGGCGGTCTTGAAAAAAGGCGGCGCCCGGGTAACGGCCCTCACCCTGGCGCAAACCCGTTTTTAAAATATTTTTTTTTATTGATATTTGCAGAGCCTTTCCTATATATTAGGCACTGGAGGAATCAAACATGATCAAAAAACAGCAAAAATGGATCGCACTGTTGGTGACGTTGACATTCGCGTGGCTGCTGCAGGTTTCCACCATGCCCGTGGCCGCCGCCCCCGCCCCGGAAAGGATCAGTTCCGCCAATGCCGAGCAGGCGCCCGGCTTCATTGAGCAGGAAGGAGACTCCGGATACGCGGCCAAGAAAAAAAGCATCCTGCCCATCATCCTGATCGGCGTGGGCGTTGTCGCCGTGGCCGCGGTCCTTTTCCTGGTGGTCCTGAAGACCAAGTACGACGTCCGCGGCACCTGGAGCGTGACGCGCAGCGACGATTTTTATTGGATCAACAATCCGCGCTCGTTTGTTTTTGAAGGGACGGGCAAGGAAAGCGGCACCATGAACCTGCCCGGTTTCCTGGACCATGGCACCTGGAGCGTGGACGGCAAAAAGCTCCATTTCACCTTTTCGGCGGACAATACCTACCTGTGGACATTCAACGGGACCTTCACCGATAAGGATACCTTGAGCGGCACCGTCAATTATCACGACAGCAACAATGACATCAATGGCACCTTCACCGCCACCCGCACCAGTGCCGCCGCCAGCGCGCCGCTGCCTGGATCTCTGAGCGAAAAGCGGGCGGATCGCTAGAACGCCGGACCGGGGGTAAGAAAAAAAGCCGAAAGATCCCATAATTCTGAAGACAAAGGAAAGAGCCTTCCCCGGGGAAGGCTCTTTTTTTTTGCGCTGGATGCCGATCCGGCAAATTCCCGGCACGCGGGCAGGCAAAGAGGCAAGTCAGTATTTGCTTCCGTCCGCCGCCACGTAGATCACTTCCCTTTCCAGGACCACGCCGGTGCGCGCGGCCACGGCGGAGCGGATCTGCTTTTCCAGGAGTTGCAGGTCAGCGAAAGTGGCCTGGCCGCGGTTCAGCAGGAAATTGCCGTGCTCGGCCGCCACGGACAGGCCGCCGACGGTCATGTTCTTCAACTCGCACTCCTCGATGATCTTCCCGGCCGAGCTCTTCACGCCGTCGCCGCAGCGGGTTCTTGAAAAAGCAGCCGGCCGAGGCCAGGCGGTAGGAAGGGTGGCGGGCCAGCCGGTATTCCAGGTTTTCCCTGATTTTTTTTGAGATCGCGGACTCGCTCTCGGGGCGGAACGCCAGGCGCAGCGACAGCAGAATGTCCTTGCCGAATTTGAAGCGGGAATCGCGGTAGCTGAAGCCGAAATAACCGGCGTCGACCGCGCGCCTTTTCCCCCCGGCGTCGAGGATGTCGGCGCCCAGCAGCACGTCGGCCATGGAGCGCCCGAAGGCGCCGGCATTGACCGCGGCGGCGCCGCCCAGCGTGCCGGGGATGCCGGAAAGGAATTCGAAGCCCCCGGCCCCCTGCGCCGCGCACCAGGAGAGGAAGGGCTGGTTGCGGACCCCGCATTCCACTTCCAGCGCCCGGCCGTCCAGGAGCCTGACCGGGGCGGCGGGCCCGGCCATTGCCGACTGGGCCAGCAGCACAACCACCCGGGTCAGGCCGTCGCCGAAATGCGATGTTGGAGCCGCCGCCGATCGACCAGGTAGGGCAGCTTGCCGGCAATGACCTCCTTCATGACCGCCGCCAGCTGCGCGGAGGAGTTGCAGGGGATCAAAAGGCTGACCGTGCCGCCGATCTTGAAATAAAGATGCGGCCCGATGGCCGCGTTCTCGCTGAACGCGATCCGCTGCCGCCGCAGCCAGCCGGCCAGGGAGGCGAACATCCTATTCGTTGACCATGCGCATGCTCAGGATCTTGTCGCCTTGGCGGATCTTGTCCAGCACTTCCTCGCCGCGGATCACCTGTCCGAAAAGCGTGTACTTGCCGTCCAGGTGCGGCTGGTCGGTGATGCAGATGAAAAACTGGCTGTCGTTGGAATTGATGTCCTCGTCCCGGGCCATGCCCAGCGAACCGCGAATATAATGCAGGTGGGAAAATTCGGCGGGAATGGTCCGGCCCGAGCCGCCCTCGCCGGTCCCGGTCGGATCCCCGGCCTGCACCACAAAATCAGCCACCACGCGATGAAAGACGATGCCGTCAAAAAATCCGCCGTCGGCGAGCTCGCTGATCCGGGCCACGGTCCGCGGCGCCACTCCGGGATACATGCGGATCACCAGGGTGCCCTTTTCGGTTTTCAGGACGCAGGTCCGGTTCTCCACGGCTGACGCCGCCAGGGCCAACAGGCCGATGCCGAAGCACAAGATCCATTTCCTTGCCATCATGCCTCCACTCCCCTTGGTCAGAAATGCAGATAGAACGACGAGATCATTTTTTGCAGGTCCAGGACCTGGAAAGCGAATTCCGCTTCCGCCTTGCGGTTCGTGCCAGCGGCCGTCACCTTGAGCGTATAATTCCCGGCTTTGGCCGGTATCCACGCCCATTGCAGGCGCCCGGCCGCTTCCTCGCTTTTGTTCACCAGCGTCTGTCCCCCGCGGTCCGTGATCCGCAGGTCAAAATGAGGTTCGCGCAGGTTGGGGGCCTGAATGGAAAAGCGGATCGATTGCCCCAGCCATTTGACCTTGGCCGGATCCATTTCCACGTCAATTCCATAGTAATTGCCGACCCGCTGCAATTTGCAGGTTTTTTCCTCCTGCAGCATGAAGTACAGGTCCTGGCCCAATGCCAGGGGCTTGCCCACGGGCGTGCCCCGGCTTTTGAACACGGTCACCTGCTTGCGGCCCAGGTCAATGAACTTGATATCGCGGTTCAGCAGGACGGCCGCCAGGTTCTCGTTCATCGGCACCAGGTCAAAGCGCATGGTGGACTGCAGCGGCAGCCACCAGCGCACGCTGCCGCGCCCGTTCACCTGCAGGACATTGTTGTCGGCCGGATTGGCCACGATGGAGCCGGCAAAGGCGAAGGGCTGGCGCTCCAGGGGCTGACCCAATGACAATTTCCAGACCGGCCGCTTCCCGGCCAGGGAAAACTTCACCAGATGGCGCTGGCTGTCGCCATAGTAAATGTATTCGCCATCGCAGAAAAAAGCGGAAACGGCGGGCAACGGCAGCGCCAGGCGCTGAAATTTGCCGCTCGTCTTCCAAAAAGTGACCACGTGCTCCCGCCCGAGGATCAGGATGCGGTCCGGCAGGAAATGGACGCTGAAAATTTTTTCGTCCGGCTTGGCCGTGCGGAAAATCCCGGCCGGCTTTTCCCAGAGATGGACGACCAGGCTCGCGCTCTCCAGGTACACCAGGCAGTCCCGGTCCACGCCCAGGATCTGCTCCACCTGCATGTTCCGCGATTCGAACCCGACCTTGAGACCCGGCCAGGTCATAGACCAGCAGGTGGTCGGAAGACGGGTCTTTAAGGACCAGGAAAACGCCCTGGCGGAAGGGGGGGGCCGTCACCGCAAAAGGCAGCTCGAAAACCGCGGCCGCGGTTTTTTTTTCAACGTCCCAGGCAATGATCTTGCCGGCGGCGTCCACCCAGCCTACGCCCGCGCGCGCAGGGGAAAAGCATGTCGCCGGCCATGCGTCCCGGCCAGACGCAGACCTCTTCCTGGACCAGCGGCGGGCTGATCTCGGGGATCAGGGCCGGACGCGACCCCCGGCAGGAGCAGAAAAAAAACAGCCCGCTCACGAGCAAAAGTGCTTTTGTTTTCATTGGGTCAAAAAATTATAGGGAAAATAACCCCGGCCGTCAAGGCCGGCCGGCGGCGCGGCAAGCCGGGAGCGGCCCGGGGCGGGAAGAATGATCCCTTCATGCCGCTCCCATCAGCGGTAAAACACCCGGAACAGGACCAGCGTGACAGCGGATCCCAGCAGGGCGCCGAAAAAAACATCGCGAAACGTATGGATCCCGAGGCGCAGCCGGCTGGCGGCCACCAGCAGCGCCGCCAAAAGGCCGGCAGCCGACGAGCCAGGGGTTGGCGGTTACATGGACGAGCGAGACCCACAGCGAAAAAGCCGAAGCGGAATGTCCGCTGGGGAAGCCCCCGCGCAGCGGATAGCCGCTGCCGAAACGGGCCTTGATCAGGATGACCGCCAGCATGATCATGATCAGGGCCAGGACGGCGATGTTTCCGGCCGCGTGGCGCGGGAGGCGATACGATCCCTGCCAGATCCCGACGATGTGCGGACCCAGGATGAGATAAGCGATCACCAGCGAACCGATGGCGCTGATCAGCACCGCTCCCGCCGCGATATCCTTGGCCGTGCGCGCCAGTTCGCTGGGTTCCCGCGTGCTCAGATCGACCGCGGCTTCCAGCGACGAATTGAACATCTCGGCCACGATCACCAGCAGGGTGACCAGGGCGATCAGGGCGAATTCGTATTTGTTCAAGCCCAGGACGAAACAAAAGAGCAGGACGGAAAAAGCGGCCAGCAGGTGGAATTTCAGATGGCGCTGGGTCTTGGCCGCGTGCAGGATGCCGTCGATGGCGTTGTTGGCGGCATCGAACCAGCGGCTGAAAATGCTGATGAAGGGCCATCGTGACATGTTGTTCATTCCCGCCTCCCGCCCGGGCCAAGGTCAAGCGCATTGTAGCACAAAAGCGACGGCCGGGCACGGTGCCGGGAAGGATTGACTTTGGCCCGGCTTCCCCTTATCATGCGCCTGTCGATCGAGGTGACCATGAAAAAAATACCGCTTCTTCTCGCACTGGCAATGTTTTTATCATCCGCCCCGCGATTCTCCGGCCTGGCCTGCAGCACGGCCGTCATCAGCCCCGGCGCATCCAGCCTCGGCCGACCCATGCTCTGGAAAAACCGCGACACCGATTTTTTGAACAACAAGGTGATCTTCGTCGGCGAAACTCCCTATTCTTACCTGGCCCTGGTCAACGCCGAAGACCGTTCCGGACGTTGGGTCTACGCCGGGCTGAACGCGGCCGGGTTCGCCATTTTCAACTCCGTGGCCTACAACCTGCCGGAAAACAGCGGCGAATTGAAGGACCTGGAAGGGACGATCATGGCCGATGCCCTGCGCAAGTGCTCGACCGTGGACGATTTTGAAAAATATCTCCAGGAAAATCTCGGGCCCAGCCTGGGCAGCCTGGCCAACTTCGGCGTCCTGGACGCGCAAGGCGGGGCGGCATTGTTCGAAGTATCCAACCGCTCCTACAAAAAATATCCTGGCCGCCGATTTCCCGGAGAAATACATCATCAACACCAACTTCGCCCGCAGCGGCGAAGCCGGGACCGGGGCGGGGTATCTCCGCTTCGAAAGGGCCAGCCAGCTTTTTCGCCAGCTCCCGGCCGGGCAGATCTCCCCGGAGCGGATCCTGGGCCAGATCAGCCGCGATACCGGGCACGCCTTGGTGCAACAGCCGGCTTTTTCCCAGTTCAAGTCCATCTCCGCCAAAAAGCCCTTCTGGATCGCCACCCGCGACACCATCGACCGCGCGTCCACCTCGGCCGCCGTGGTGGTCTGCGGCCGCGTGCCCGGTCGGAAGGACTCCCCGGCCACCCTCTGGGTCATGCTGGGCGAACCCCTGTTCACCATCGCCGTTCCCTTGTGGGTGGAAGCGGGCGCGTCGGCCTCGCCGCTTTGCCTGGGCGAAAATGCCGCGCTATACCTGGAAGCCAAGCGCTTGAAAAAAACGGCCCGCCCTTATCCGGAAAGCGACCGCCGCGAATACCTGGAGGCCACCCGCCTGGACAATCGCGAGGGGACCGGTTTTTTGCCGAGCCTGCTGGCAACGGAAAGGGAGATTTTCGCTTCCACCGAGGAATTTTTAAAAGTAGCTCATACTCCGGCCGAGCTGGCCGCATTCCAGGAGCTCATGGCCGCCAAGGCCCTGGCCGCGCTGCAAGCCGTTCACTGAGGCGCCGGTATTCTTTTGCGGCGGCGGCGCCGGTGCGGCGGCGCGCTGAGCGGGAGCGAGGGGAAAGCCTGCTGGAAAAGGCTCTCAAAGGATTCCCCCTCTTCCGGCGCGCGATCCTTTTCGATGCAGGAAACACAGCCGGGAGGCCTGCCCGTACTGGGGCCGCCCGCGCAGGGACCAGCGCATGTTCCCGTTGCGCAGGGCCCGGATCATCCTGCCTGCCAGGACCAGGATATCGATGACCTGGGCGAGCAGGCTCTTGGGCAGGGCCACGGCCATGTCGGCATTCAAGAATGGCTTTCTTCAGGACCGGGAACGGGTCCGGCCTGGCGCCCGGCGAGCAGCGGCTCGGCCCAGGGCCAGAAAAGCAGCGCGGTCATCTCCGCCAGGCCCGGGTCGCGGCGCAGCGATTTTTCGCGGTCGGCGATGTCCAGGAGCGCGCAGACCCTGTCGAACAGCACGGGGTCGGTTTCGAACGCTGCGCCGATGCGGCCGAGCAGGAGAGCGAGGATGCCATGGTCCCTCAAGCCGCTGACGATGGACCGGGTCTGGCTTCCCAGCATGTCCTTGCAGAACTCCTCGAAAAGGCGGGCGGAAGAAATGCCGGCAAGCAAATGCCGCTGCGCGGCGATCTCGCGCGCGATGTCCGCCTCGATGACGAATCCCAGGCGGGCCGCGTAGCGGATCACCCGCCAGATGCGCACCGGGTCCTCGCGGAACCGTTCCCCGGCCTCGCCGATCATGCGGATCCGGCCCTGGCGCAGGTCTTCCACGCCGCCGACATAATCGATGACCGCCGCCCGGACCGGGTCGTAAAAAAGGGCATTGATGGTGATGTCCCGGCGCCAGGCGTCCTGGGCGGGAGTCCCGAAAGCGAATTGCGGGCCGGCGCCCGCCGCCGGCGGGTCGGGCACGTCGGGACCGGGGTCCCTGCGGAAGGTCGCCACTTCGATGATCTTGCCGCCGCGGAAATGGATGTGGGCCAGACGGAAGCGCCGGCCGATGATGAAGGCGTTGCCGAAATATTTCTTGACCTGCCCGGGGCGGGCATCGGTGGCGATGTCGAAATCCTTGGGCTCCTTGCCCAGCAGCATGATCGCGGACCGCGCCGCCGGTCAGGTAGGCGGTGAAACCCAGGCGGTGGAGCCGGAAAAGGATGCGCAGGGCGTCGGGATCGATATGTCCGCCGCGAGAGCGTGTGCTCGGACCTGGGCAGGATGACACGGTTCGAGGTTCGCTTCCGCGGCCGGGGTCGATTTCCTGCCATGGGTCTTGCGCTCAGTACACGATCAGGCTGGCGTAGCCGACCACTTCGTCCATGTCGCCGGACACTTCCCCGGAATGGGTATAGCAGACCAGCTCGGCCTGCGCGGCCCCGGCTTGCCCGGGCGGCGCTGAGCATGATCACCGCCGGCGCCACCCCGCACATGGAGATGCGGTTGTCGCGGACGGTGCGGTACAATCCTTCGGCGTCGAGCCGCAGCATGCAGTCGATGGCCTTGAAATCGAGCTCCCGGGCCCTGGCCGGCCGCTGATATAATGGCTCATGTCGCTGGAAGCGACCATCATCAGGTTGGGATTTTCCGCGAACAAGCGCGGCGATTTCACTGGCCGGCGGCCAGCAGGTCATCCAGCCGGTGGGCGGCGACGGCAATGGGCAGGATGCGCGATCCCGGGCTGGCATACTGGATGAACGGCACCTGGACTTCCAGCGAATGCTCCAGGCGGCCGGCCTCGCTGTCCAGCTCGAACAGCCCGGAATCGGCTCAGCAGGCGCGAACGCAGTTCGGAATTGACCTCCACGTTGCCCAGGGGCGTTTCCCAGTAGTCGTTCCCGTCCACCGCCAGGTCCGGCCCGACGCCGCGGTGGTTGACGCCCAGGATGATGACGGTCTCGGTCACGGCCACCCGGCCGTAGCCCTGGCCGGCGCAGGCCCCCGAATACACATAGCCGGCATGGGGAGCGAGCAGGCCCAGCACCTTGCCGCCGGTTCGCCGCTGGCCGGACGCATTTGCTGCAGTTCGCTTTCCAGGACTTTTTTGTCGGCCGGATAAAACTGACCGGCCACGGCGGTCTTGCGAAACATGGTCTTAGCCTCCTCCCGCCTTTCATCCGGCGGTGACCTGCCGGTCCCGCACCACGATCTTCCCCGCCTTGAGCACCGTGCGTACCGGGTTGATGCCGAGGTGGTAGGCCAGATACTGGTAATCGGGGATATCCAGGAGCAGCAGGTCCAATTTTTTGCCCACGGCCAGCGAACCGACCTGGTCGCTGGCGGTCGATGGCATAGGCCGCGTTGATGGTGACCGCGTTCAAGGCCTGTTCGATGGTCAGCCCCATTTGAAAAACCGCCAGATGAAAAATGAACAGCTGCGAGGAGATCATGGAGCTGCCGGGATTGAAATCGGTGCCCAGGGCCACGATGCCGTCGGCGGCCAGGATCTTCTGCGCCGGGGCGTAGCGCCCGAGCCTGAGAAAAAAGGAAACGCCGGGCAGCAGCACGCAGGCGGTATCGGAGGCGGCGATTTTCAGCGATCTCCTCGTCGCTGATGGCGATCAGATGTTCGGCGGAAACCGCGTTCAGGCGCGCGGCCAGCTCGGCGGCGCCGTTGGAAGTGAATTCGTCGGCGTGCAGCTTGATCTTGAAGCCCCGGGCCGCGGCCTGGCGCAGGTAATATTCCGCATCGGCGTAGGAAAAATATCCGTCTTCGCAAAAAATATCGACGAAGTCGGCCAGTTGCTTTTCCTGCACCTGCGGCAGGACATCCGCGCAGCAGGTGATCGAGATAATCCCTGTTCCTTCCCTGGAAAGCTTCGGGGATCTCATGGGCGCCCATGAAAGTGGGGACGATGGCCAGCGGATGCAGGCCGGCCAGCTGCTGCAGCGCCTGCAGCTGTTTCAATTCGGTCTCCAGGTCCAGGCCGTAGCCGCTCTTGGCTTCCAGGGTCGTGGTGCCGCAGAGCAGCATCTGGTCGAGCCGTTTCCGGCAGACCGCGACCAGGTCCGCCAGGCTGATGGCCCTGGTTTTGCGCACCGTGCCCTTGATGCCGCCGCCGCGGCTGGCGATCTCCTGGTAGCTGACGCCCTGCAGCTTCAGCCCGAATTCATCCTGGCGCGTGCCGGCAAAAGGGAGGTGGGTGTGGGGATCGACGAAGCCCGGGCAGCACCAGGCCGGCCTCGGCGTCCACTTCCAGCCCCCCGGGCTCCAGCCGGCAAAGTCGCTGCCCATTCGGCCGCGGAGCCGATAAAATTGATGGTTCCCTGCCGGGCTCCGATACAGACATTCTCGTGGACGCGCAGGGATATCAGCTTCCCGGCCGCGGACCACGCGGTCGGAGCCGGGGTTGACCAGCTGGCCGATATTTTTGACGAGCGTGTCGGCGGCGATCACATTTCTTGCCCGGAGCAAGTCGCATTGAATTCATGGAAACTATTGTAAGGGAAAATCTCCGCGAATTTCAACCAACGGACTCAGCGAATTTAGCTGCCCGGCGATCGCCGCCGACTCGCATGTTTTTTTAACGCCGCAAAAAAAATAAAAAAAAATGTTGACAAATCCGTATTGCTGTATTATTATTGTGATACAGTGAAAAACTTACTGCTTACTGAAATGGCCGTTGACTTTGCCTCGCCGCTGCCGGTGTACGAGCAGATCAAAAAAAATATCAAGCAGGCCATCGCCCGCAATATCATCCAGGAAAACCAGGCCTTGCCGTCCATCCGCGATCTGGCCCAGTTTCTCCAGATCAATCCCAACACCGTGGCCAGGGCCTACCGCGACCTCACCCAGGAAAAGATCATCAACGGCCGGGCCGGGGTCGGCTTCTGGGTCGAAAAAAGCGAGCAGATGGACTTGAAAAAATCCGACATGCTGCGCGAGGAATTCGCGCAAATTCACGGAAAAAGCGATCGAGATGGGATTTTCGCGCCGGCAGATCAAGGAGCTTCTCGCCGGCTTTTTCCCGGAAGAGGATGCAAAATGATGGAAGCCCAGACTTGGAATGATTACGACCGGATCGGCGCCAGTGCTTCCCAGCGCTGAAAAAGCCTGGGATGCCGAACGCGGGAGTGCGGAGATGCGAACAGGAGAAGAGCGCGCTGACGGCTTACCGCGACCGGGTTTTCTGCCTATGCCTGGGATTCATGGGCAACAGCGCCGATGCCCGCGACCTGACCCAGGACACTTTTGCCAAGGCGCTGGTCCACTACGACCAGGTCAACCCCGAACACGCGCAGGCCTGGCTCCTGTGCATCGCCCGCAATACCTGCCTGGACCATTTGCGGCGCCGGAAGGTGCGCGGTCCGCAGCAGCCCGTCTCCGAGTTCAGCGCCATAGACTGGCGGACCCCGGAAGACAACGCCGGGAGCGAAGAGGAGATCCGCATCGTCAGGAAAGCGATCGCCGCGTTGCCGAGCCGCCTGCGCGAGGTGCTGGTCATGCGCGAGTACGGGGAGCTTTCCTACCAGGAGATCGGCCGCACGCTGCGCATCAGCGGCAGCACGGTAACGTCGCGCTTGAACCGGGCCCGGCGGGCCGTGCTCAATTTTTATCGGGAGGAACACCATGAAATCACCCGGACCCGGAGCAGCCATGATCGCCATTGACAAAATCAGCGTCCGCTTCGGCCGTGTCCGGGCGGTCGATGACCTGAGCCTGGCCATCGAAAAGGGGGAAAGCATCCTGCTGGCCGGGGCCAACGGCGCCGGCAAAACGTCCCTGCTCAGGGCCATGGCCGGGGTCCTCGCGCCATCCATCGGGCTCCATTCGCTACGACGGCCACAAAGCCGACCCGCGCGCGCGCAAGAAGATCGCCTATATCCCGGCCTCGATCAGCCTTTATGACGGCATGACCGTGAAAGAAGCGGCGCGCCTGCACGCCCATTTCTACGGCCGTTCCGCGGCCTGGACCATCGACGGGCTGACCTTCCCCCCCGGCCAGAAAGTCGCGTCCATGTCCAAGGGGGAAAAAACCATCTTCTTCCTGTCGCTGGCCCTGGGCGCCTCCCCCGAATACCTTTTCGTCGACGACGTGGTCCATTTTCTCGACCCCCATCTGCGCGAAGTATTCCTGACCTCCATCCTGCAGGCTCATCGAGGAAAAGCAATTGACCGTGATCATGGCCTCGCAGTCGGCCTTCCGAGATCGAGGGCATCCCCGAACGGGTCCTGATCATGGAAAAGGGCAGGATCATCCTGGATGAAACCGTGGACAGCGCTGAAGCAGAAGTTCGTCAAATTCTACGGAGAAAGCATTCCCGCCGATGTCCCGGTGGTTTTCTCCAGGCAATGGCAGGACGCCAGGGAAATGTACGTCTACCCGTACCTGCCAGAGATCCACCGCCTGGACGGCGTCGAGCATTTGAACCTGACGGAAATTTTAAGAGCCTTCATAGGAGGCGAATATGCTCGCCATTGAGACCAAGCGCATCGTCAAGGACGCGGCGGTCATTTTCGTGGTCTTGGCCGCCATTGTCGCGGGCATCATCGCCACCGATCAGGATATCTATCTGGCCCCGGCCCTGGAAATTTTCCTGCTGCTGTACGCTTCCTTCAGCGGCTGGTCGCTGTTCGAAAGGGAAAGGCAGGAAAACGCGGTCGAATACATGCTGTCGCTGCCGCATCTCCCGCAGCCGCCTGCTGCTGCTGAAATTCCTGCCGCGCCTGCTGGCCGTTTCACTCCTCCTGCTGGTCTACCTGTACCTGCACCGCTCCCTGCAGCTCCCCTCCTTCCTGACCCCGTTCGACTTTTCCGTTTTGTACGCCGGCTTTTTTCCTGCTTTCCACGGCTTTTGCCGTCAGTTTCAAGAACTTCATCAGCGCTTTTTTCACCACCTGCCTGCTCGCCGTCGGCCAGGTCCTGCTGATCAGATCTCCTGGACCCGGGCCGGGAAATCGGCCAGGCCATCCTGCAGGCCAGCGCTGACCATTTTGATCTTCCCGCTCTTTTTTATTCTTCTTTTCCAGCAATATGACATCAAGCCGGTGTCGCACTTCAACAGAAAATTCCTCCCCGGCCTGCTGCTGCTGGCCGGGCTGATCGTCGGCATTGTTTTCTTCAGCGCCCCCACGGACTGGAAGAATTTTACCATTACTGTCTGCTGGCCGGATCCTGAAGAATTCCTGCCAGCGCAGCGAGATCACGCTGGAGCAGGCGCGGCGGCGCTTCCCGGGCTGCCTGGTCGCGCTGCGGGAAACCGCTGACGGCAGGACCTTGTTTGCCCTGACCCGAAAGCCGATCGCAGACGGCCACTGCCTGGAAATGGGCCTGGTCGCGCTCGATCTGCAAAGCGGCGCCATGAAAAATATCTTCCAATTCACGGAGGGCTGGTCGGTCGCCGACGGCTACCCCGGTGAGATCGGCGCCAGCCGCAAGGGGACGTATTCCGCTTTTCCTGCAGAATTCCAGGCTGAAAAAGGCGATGCTGCTCCAGGTCCGGAATGGCCGGGTCCGGAAATTCCCCGTCGCCGGCGAATTTTACGACCCGAACATCAGCTATGTCTTCTACCTGGACCAACCCTCCCCGCAGGTCGTCATTTACAGCAAGCCGCGCCTGTACCGGCTGGATCTCTCCGGCCGGGTGGAAGAACTGGCCAGGTCCGAATCGATCAACGTCTGGCAGGACAGGATGCTCCTGTTCGAGCCGGCGGGCATGAGCCTGTACCAGGTCGGAGAAAACCTGACCCCGCTGCTGCAAAGGAAAGGCCAGTATAAAAAAAGCCTGCGCCGCATCGCCGGCTACGAATCGCGCGGCGTGGTCTATCATGCGGACCGCGACTACTTCTGGCTGGACATGGAGCAGCTGAAAGAAAGCAAACTGGAAGCGAAATCTCCCCCGTACACCTACCAGCAGAGCGGGGAGAATTTCAACGTGGTTTTTGCCAACGGCTCCATTTTTACCGTCAGGGAGATCGGGCCGGGGCGGCAGAGCGAGAGGATCTTGGACCCCGGGTTCCAGCCCGCGGGCATCCGCATTTCTCCTTACGGGCTCCTGGTCTTCCGCGACCAGGAATACAAGGTATATCCGTTTAACAACTAAATAAATCACATTCCAGAAAAGGAGGCCAAAATTGAACGGGACAGGTTTAGGCAAAAAAAGCGCCGCCGCGCCTGAAGGACATTCAGGACCCCGGGCGGAAAAGGGAAAAATGGCGAAAACCAGAATTCTAAAAAAGGAGAGTATCATGATAAAAAGAATTGTTTTCATTTTGATTGGGATTTGTTTTAGCCAAGGGATCATGCCGGCTCAAACCAATGCACAGGCGGACAAAGCGGCGTATGCACTTGGTTTTTCAACTTATCTTTCCCACACGGACAAATACGCGGCGCGTTTTGATATTTTTACCGATGACGAGGGATACAGCTATATTTCGGGTACCACCAGGGACAAAAATTTTCCCGCCACCAAGGGAGCCTATCAAACTGAACTTAAGGGCGAGGCGGATGCCTTTATAGCCAAGTTCACCCCGGATGGCAAAATCGTATTCGCCACATTGATCGGGGGGAGCAAGAGAGAGCATCATACCGGAATTACCGTTGATAAACGGGGATATATCTATCTGGTCGGAGGCACGCATTCCTCGGATTTTCCCGTTACCCGGGGAGCTTATGATACCGGCTTCAACGGAGAAGGTGAATGGGCAGGCGATGTTTACGTCGCAAAAATAAACCCGTCAGGAAGCGATATCGTTTTTTCCACGTTCATCGGCGGAAAGGTGGAGGATACTGCCAATCAAATCAGCATTGACTCAAAAGGAAATATCGTAGTCGCCGGCGCCACATGCTCGCCTGACTTTCCCGCTACGGAAGGCGTGATCGATAACCACTATACCAAGCAGGATTGTTTCATCGCCAAACTCAGCCCCGATGGCGACAAGCTCTTGTTTTCCACTTCCCTGGGGAACGGGGTATACGAATCGATCACCGGCCTGGCCGTTGATGACAAGGATAACATTTATGCGACCGGTTTTACATTTGCCGCGGATCTTCCGGTAACGGCCGGCGCCATGCGCAAGAATATGATCAAACCCTTGGTGCGAGGATATGAAGGAGGCATTGATCACTTTTTGGCCAAAATCAATGGCTCCGGTACAAAAATTTCCTATTTAAGTTATTTTGCCGGCGGCGGCAATATGGGATCCAATCTTACCTGGACCGGTCCGAACAGATTAATGATGACCGGCAGCGTCCAAGAGGCGGGTTTTCCGGTTACGGATCATGCAATCGGCAAAAAAAGCAATGGCGAGAGGGATTGCTTTATATCGGTTTTCAATTCAGATGATATGACGCTTTTATATTCATCCTTTTTTGGAGGAAAAGAAGCCGATCATATCACATCCGCGCACTTTCTTGACAAAGATACCATTGTCATTGGCGGGATAACCACCTCTCCGGATTTTCCGCTTACTGAAAATGCATTGTTCAAAGAATACCCTGCCTGCGAAAAAACATTTAATAACACTTTTTTTGGCCGCAGAAAATCTTTTGTTTCCGTCATTGATATCAAGAACGGTCAGCTGCTGTATTCAACCTACTTAGGCGGATGTTTTCAGTTCAGAATTCACCCTGACAAAATCGGGAATGTCGGTTTTATTGCCGAAGCAGGGCAGCGCGAGGCTGCCGGGATGACGGGTTTCCCCGTTTCCGAGAACGCTCTCGAGGAACCGCCAACCTACATCATGCTGGGCCGATTGCTATCAACAGATTCACCTGAACAGAAGTGACCTGAAGAAATCATGAATATCAAGAACTTGAAATCGAGTGCGCTGCTCTTGCTGGGATTGGGCCTGACAGGACTATTCGCGCGGCATGATGAAGTACTGACCGATCTGAGGGGAGACTATCTCGGCCAGCCGCTGCCCGGAGAAACGCCGGTGGTTTTTGCCCGCGGCATCGTCTCGACGGATGACAAGGAGCACGGCGCCCCGGGTTTTTCTCCCGACGGCAACGAGGTGTTCTGGTGGTCGATCCGGCAGGCGATGGATGGAAAGTGGCTTCAGTTTGCCAGGACCATGCGCCGCGTCGGAGGCAGGTGGACCGCGCCTGAGCAACTGGCGGATGACAATATGCCGGTTTTATCCCCGGATGGCAAGCGACTTTATTATGGCAGCAAAAAAGAAGGAGAGGACCTCTATTACGTTGAGAAACAGGGCAATGGCTGGAGCGCGCCGAAGAGTGCCGGCCTTGTCGCCCGTTTCCCCGAAATCCGGTTTGCCTACTATCCCGCCATCGCCCGCAACGGCACACTCTATTTCATGGGTTACCTTGAAGGACAGTGGATCAATCTCGGCATCTACCGTGCGCAACTGATCAACGGAGAGTACGCGAAACCGGAAGCGCTGCCGCCGAGCATCAACACTCCGGGGGGCGTGCGCAACTGGACGCCCTATATCTCTCCCGACGAGAGTTATCTGATCTTCTGCTCGACCCGCGGACTTCCCGCGTCTGACCAGGGCGACCTGTATATTTGCTTCCGGCGGCCCGATGGGAGCTGGACGGACCCGGCCAGTCTGGGCGCAGCGATCAATTCCAGAGAAATGGAGAGGTTCCCGGCCGTATCGCCGGATGGCAAGTATTTGTTCTTCACGCGGGACACGCCCGGCCACGACGAGGATGTGTACTGGGTGAGCGCGGGGATCATCGGCAAGCTGAAGGCAAAGGCCATTCAGGAACTTCGTCTCAAACAAGGAAGCTGATTTTAAATAAGGAGATAAAAAATGAAACACATCAAAGTACTGTTGTTAAGCCTGTTGCTCTTGTTGGCCTCATGGGCCGAGTGCGCCGAGATCCATGACGCCGCGCTCGGCGGCGACCTGGCCAAGGTCAAGGAACTGCTGGCCAAGGATCCGTCGCTGCTCAACGCCAAGGGCCGCAATGAGAAGGCGCCGCTCCATTGGGCCGCCCAGGGCGGGCAATTGGAAATCGCAAAATACCTGCTCGCCAAGGGTGCCGCCGTCAATGAATTGAACATTCAGAAGGAGACGCCGCTGGTCTACGCGGCCGAAGGCGGCCATCTGAAACTGGCGGAACTGCTCATCGCCAAGGGGGCCGATGTCAATATCCGGACCACCCTGCAGGCTTCGCCCATCCACTACGCGCTGTGGTCGGAAAAGACAGACCTGGTCATGCTCCTGGCCGCCAAAGGGGCAGACCTGAAAACTCCCCGCATCCAGGGGTATGCACTGCTGCACGAGGCGGCCGGCGGCAAATCGACGGCAATCAGTCGACCTGCTGCTGAAGAAAGGGATCGCAGTCGACCTGAAGACCGACTTCGGCGCCACCCCCCTGCATTATGCCGTCATGCGCGGCACAGCGGAGATCGCTTCTCTGCTCATTAAAAAAGGCGCCAATGTCAATGCCACGAACGAGAAAGGCTGGTGGCCGCTGGACCTGGCAGTGAAAAGGGGACAGGCGGAGATCGTGGCCCTGCTGCTCAAAGCCGGAGCCAACGTGAACATGAAAGACAACGAGAGCCAGCGCGCCCCGCTGCATTTCGCCGCGGCCAAAGGCTACGGCAGGATCTGCGCGCTGCTGATCGAAAAGGGGGCCGCTGTCAACGCCAAGGACCGAAACGGCAGAACCCCTGGTTACTATGCCGAACGCTACCAGAACCGGGGCATCGCCGCCATGCTGAGGGAAAAAGGCGCAAGCGACCCGGAAATGCCAATGGCGGATAAGCCCTGGCTGAGCGAACCCCCGCCCCCCGGGCAGGCCGTGGTCTGGTACCTGGGCCATTCGGGCTGGGCGGTAAAGACCCGGAACCACCTGCTGGTTTTCGATTACTGGAAATCCGACGCCGCTCCGGACGAACCAGGCCTGGCCAACGGCTCCGTCACCCCGCCGGAACTGCGGGACTTGAACGTGACCGTGTTCGCCTCCCATGCCCATGAAGATCATTATATGCCGTCCATATTTGCATGGCGCAAGACCATACCCAGGATCACCTACATCATGGGCTTCAAGCCCGAGAACGCGGAAGGCTACACCTTGCTGGCCAACAGAGAAAAAAAGGAAGTCAACGGCCTGGAGATCATTCCCATCGAGTCCAATGACAGCGGCCAGGGCTATTTCGTCAAGGTGGACGGGGTCAGCATTTTCCATCCCGGCGACCATGCCAACCGCCAGCGCGATTTTTCCGGGCCGTTCAAAAAAGAGATCGATTTCCTGGCCGACCAGGGGCTCAAGGCCGACATCCTGTTCGCGCCGGTGAGCGGCTGCGGCTTCGGTGATATCGTTGCCGTCAAAAAAGGCATCTATTACTCCATCGACCGCCTTTCAGCCCGCTCCGTTTTTCCCATGCACGCCGGCGGCAGCGAGCCCCGTTACCGGGAGTTCGCCAGGGAAGCCAAAAACGCCGGCTATGAAGTTCCCGTTTGCCTGCCCGAATTTTCCGGCGACCACTTCATCGTTTCGCCAAGCGGCGTCAGCGGTGCTTTTGACAAGATCATGGCCTGCAAGAATTCGGAAAAGAACGGCTGCGATCGTTAATGAAATACCTGCCGGGGGGAGGCATTCCCCCCGGCGTTTCCCGCACCGGCGCCCCGCGGTTCCGCGCTGAGATTTTCCCCGCGCCGCCAGCTTATTTTTTCTTGATCGGGTTCAGCCTCTGGAAGGTCGGGATGTCCAGCGGGTCGTCGAAGTTTTCCGGCCCGTGGGTCATGTTGGGCATGCTGCTGTCGTTGACGTAATTGCGCAGGTCGGCCCCGCTGCCCGTCCGGCTGGAGCCGAGGAACAGCTGCCCCGGGGTGGGCTGGCGGAAGGCCGGTTCCACGGGCGTGAAGGCGGCCGGCGGCGTCTTGACCCGCGTTGCCGAATCGCTGCGGCCTTCCTTGAAGCCGGTGGCGATCACGGTCACGCGCAGGGCATCGCCGGAATTCTCGTCCTCGATGACGCCGAACTTGATGGTGGCGTCGGGGTCGGCGTTCTTGGTGATCAGGTCGGATATTTTTTCGATCTCGACCAGGGTCAGCGTCGAGGAAGCGGTGATGTTGAACAGCACGCCGGTGGCGCCGTTGATGGCCAGGTTGTCCAGCAGGGGCGAATTCAGGGCCCGGTTGGCGGCCTCCTCGGCCCGGTTGTCGCCCTTGGCCTCGCCGGTGCCCATCAGGGTGATGCCCTTGCCGACCATGGTGGCCTTGACATCGGCGAAATCCACGTTCTGGGCCCCGGTCGAGGAGATGATGTCGGAAATGCCGCGCACGGCCTGCAGCAGGACCTCATCGGCCTTCTTGTAGGCGTTCTTGTAGGTGATGTTGGGGTCGCCCAGTTCCAGCAGCTTCTGGTTGGGGATGACGATGATGGCGTCGACGTTTTCCTTCAGCTTGCGGATCCCCTCTTCGGCCACGCGCATCCTTTTTTCCTTTTCGAAATGAAAGGGCTTGCTGACCACGGCCACGGTCAGGATGCCCATGGTGGAGGCGTGGTTGGCGATCACGTGCGAGGCGCCGGTTCCGGTGCCGCCGCCCATGCCGGCGGTGATGAACACCATGTGGGCGCCCTCCAGGGCCTCGATGATCTGGCCGGTGTCGTCCAGGGCCGCCTGCTCCCCGATATCGGGATTGGACCCCGCTCCCAGCCCCTTGGTGATCTTGTCGCCGATCTGCAGCTTCAATGCCGGGGGCGTGATGGTGGACAAGACCTGCATATCGGTATTCACGGCCACGAATTCCACGCCTTTCAATTCCTCTTCGATCATGCGGTTGATCGCGTTGCCCCCGGCTCCGCCCACGCCGATGACCTTCAGCACCGCGCCCCGTTTTTTTTCTTTGCCATACAGGATTTTGATGTCATCATTGTCCATTTTCCCCCTCCTATACTCCAAAATAATCCTTGAATTTTTGCAAGATATTTTTAGGCTTGTTGCGAATGAAGCCCTTGTCCTTCATGTCGGCGAAGCCGTACTTGATCAGGCCCACGGCCGTGGCGAAATCCGGCGTGTTGACCTTGTCGATCAGGCCGCCGACGCCGTAAGGGGAGCCGATGCGCACCGGGATCGAAAAGATCCCGTCGGCCACGTCCAGGATGCCGTCCAGAAGGGCGGTGCCGCCGCTGATCACCACGCCGGCATTGATCGAATTCTGCAGGCCCTCCTTCTCGATCTCCATCTTGACCATTTCGAAGATCTCGTAGGCCCGGGGCTTCAGGATGTTCATCAGGATGGACGTGGAGATCTGCCGCGGCTTCTTGCCGCTGACCGAGGGCACCTCGATGGTCTCGTCCTTCAGGTTCGGGTCCATGGCGCAGCCGTAGCGCCGCTTGATCTTTTCGGCGCGGTCGATGGCCGTGCGGATGCCGATCGACAGGTCGTTGGTGAAGTTGTCGCCGCCGTAGGGAATGGTCCCCGAGTAATTGATGGCCCCTTTTTCGAAAACGGCGATGTCGGTGGTGCCGCCGCCGATGTCGATGGAAAGCACGCCGAGTTCCTTTTCATCCGGGGTCAGGACCGCTTCGGCCGAGGCGATATGCGACAGCACCGTGCCCAGGACGTTGACCTTGGCCTTTTTCAGGCAAAGCAGCAGGTTCTTGGTGGCCGTGAGCGAACCGGTGATGATGTGGATATAGACATCGAGGTTGGTGCCCACCATGCCCACCGGGTTCTTGATCCCGTCCTGGGAATCGACGATGTACTCCTGGGGCAGCACGTGCAGAACCGAGCGGTCGGTCGGCAGCATGATGGCGCTGGCATGGGTGATGGCCCGCTCCAGGTCCTCGCGGGTGATCTCCTTGCTGCGCCCGGTGATGTTGATGCTGCCCTTGGCGTTGATGCTCTGGATGTGCTTGCCGGAGATGTTGACGTAGGCCGACTCGATCATCACCCCGGCGGTCAGCTCGGCGTCCTTGATCGATTTCTTGATGTCTTCGACCGTGGCCTCCATGTTGACGATGGCCCCCTTGCGCAGGCCGCGGGATTCGGCCACCCCGTAGCCGATGATCTCCACGTCTTCCTTTTCCCCGTCCGACTTGATCTGCGCGATCAGGGTACAGATCTTCTTGGTGCCGATGTCGATGCCGACCAGGTAGTTGCTCTTCATGTATTCCCCCGTGGTTCATCCTGATATTCGAAATAGATCCGCCCGGCGATGCGCAGGTCCACGCGGCGGATGGCCGCAACGTCCAGCGGCAAGCGGCTCTTGATCCTGAAATAGCGGTTGATCTTGCCGACGAAATTGCTTTCCCCGGGATAGAATACCTCGGGCGCGCCGCGCAATTTCACCTCCATGCCGTAGGGTTCGCCGTAGGCCACGTATTCGATCTTGTCCCGCAGCGGCAGAAGTTCGCGCGAAAAGACGGCGACCGCGCCGGCGGTCGTACTGCCGCCGCGCACGTCGACCAGGCCGCTGGGCGCCTGGGGCTGCTCGCCCAGCGCCACGCCGTCGGCATCCAGCAGCCGGTACATGCCGTTGGCGTAATATTGGAAAAAAGGCCGGCGCAGGCGGAAAGCGATTTCCACCGTATCGGGCAGGCTGCGGCGGATGGAAACGTCGGCGACCTCCGGGATCTTCAGCAGCCGGGCATACAGGCCCTCGAGATCCAGGGTCAGGATGTTGCCGCCGCTGTGCTGCAGGATCCCGGCGACCCTCTCCCTGGCAAAGACCGGCTGGTTGCGCAGGCGGAAATAGTGCACCTGCAGGGCATCGCAGGTGAGCAGGAAGTTCGCCGCCTTGTACACCGTGAAACCGGCGACGAGCGTCAGGACCAGCAGCATGAGCAGGTGCGCCGTCCGCACCTGGATGGAATGCATTTTTTTCTCGCGCGAGACCGTCAGGTTGTTGGTCTTGCGGAAGAATTCGGCTTCGAATTTCAGGGAGCCGCTCATGCTGTCCTTCATTTCTTCAGGGCCTCCATCTCCGCGGCAAAGTCGTGCGCCAGCCGGGTGAGGTTCCCGGCCGAAAGAAAAACCACGCCGTCGCCATCCTGCAGGCGGCCTTGCAAAAACTCGCTGATCTGGGCGAAAGTTTCCAGGTAAAAAACGTTTTCCTGGCCGCTTTTCCTGATATTGTCGACCAGGGACTGGCTGCTCACCCCGGCGATCTCATTCTGGTTGGCCGTATACAGCTTGGCGATGACCAGCAGGTCCACGTGCCGGAAAGCCTTGGCGAACTGCTTCATCAGCAGGTGCAGGCGGGTGAAGCGGTGCGGCTGGAACACGGCGATCACCCGGCGGCGCTTGCCGGCGCGCAGGGTTTTCAGGGTGGCCTTGATCTCGCTGGGATGGTGGGCGTAGTCGTCGACGACCAGCAGGCCCGGGCTCGAATACAATACCTGGAAACGCCTTTCGGGCAGGGTGAATTTCTCGAGGCTGGCCTTGATGGTCTCCAGGTCGATGCCCACTTCCAGGGCGGCGCCGATGGCTCCCAGCGAATTGGCCACGTTGTGCCGGCCGCCGACGTTCAGGCGCACCATGCCGCGGCTTTCGCCCTGCACGAGCAGCTCGTAGCTGGAAGCGAAGCCGGCGGTCTTGACGCGCACGGCCCGCAGGTCGGCTTCGGGACCGAAGCCGAAGGTGACGATCTTCTTGCGGATCAGGGGCATGATCTTCTGGATATTGCGGCTGTCGCTGTTCAGGATCAGGGCCCCGTAAAAAGGCACCTTGTCGGCGAATTGGCGGAACGCCTGGACCAGGTTTTTCATGCTCCCGTAATGTTCCAGGTGGTCGTTCTCGATATTGGTGATCACGGCGATGGTGGGAAAGAGCTTCAGGAAGCTGCCGTCCGACTCGTCGGCCTCGGCGACCAGGTAGCGCGACGTTCCCAGCTTGGCGCCGCTGCCCTCCACTTTCAGCCGGCCGCCGACCACGTAGGTCGGATCGAGCCGGGCCTGGGTCAGGATGGCGGCGATCATGGACGTGGTCGTGGTTTTGCCGTGCGTGCCGGCCACGGCCAGGGAATACTTCATGCGCATCAGCTCGGCCAGCATTTCCGCCCGCGGGATCACCGGCAGCTTGTTTTTCAAGGCCTCGATGACTTCGACGTTGTCCTCGGTGATGGCGCTGGAATAGACCAGGGCTTCCGCGCCGCCGATGTTTTCGGCGGCGTGGCCGATGGCCACGCGCATGCCCATGGCCCGCAGGCGGCGCACGGTGTCGTTCTCGGCGATATCGGAGCCGCTGATCTGAAAGCCCATGTTGTGCAGCACTTCCGCGATGCCCGACATGCCCGAGCCGCCGATGCCGGCAAAATGTATCTTCTTGATCCGGCTGGATTCAATCATTGGTGAACACCACCTTGCGCTGCCGCGAAACGTTGAGAATGATGCCGGTGATCATCAGGCTGCTGATCAGGGAGGTGCCGCCCGATGAAATGAAAGGCAGGGGGATGCCCTTGGTGGGGAACAGGCCGATGGCCACCGAAATGTTGATCATGGACTGGAAAACGATGAGGAACACCAGTCCGGTCACCAGCAGGTAGGTATGGGGGTTGTCCGATTGCCTGGCAATGACCATGCCGCGCAGGTAGTAGAAAAAGAAAAGGGCGATGACAGCCAGGGCTCCGAAAAACCCCATTTCCTCGGCGATGATGGCGAAGATAAAATCCGAATAGGCATAAGGGAGGTAGAACAGCTTCTGGGTGGAATTGCCGATGCCCTGTCCGAAAAGCCCCCCCGAGCCGATGGCGTACATCGACTGCGCCGCCTGGAAACCCTGCGTGGCGGCATAATTTTCCGGATTGAGAAAGCTCTTGATGCGCTCCTGGCGCATGGGACTGCCCTGGATCAGCAGCACCAGCAGCGGGATGAGCAGCACGAAGAAGATCGCGAAGTATTTCAGGCGCAGGCCGGCCACGAACAGCATGACCATGGTAATCGCGCCGATGAGCACGAAATTGCCGAAATCGGGCTCCTTGAGGATCAGCCCTTCCATGAAGATCACCGGCAGCAGGATCAGGCCCAGTTGCCTGACGTTGTTGACGTCGCTCTCCCTCCGGCTCAGCATCAAGGCCAGGTAGAGCACCAGGGCGATCTTGGCGAACTCGGACGGCTGGATCGACATGCCGCCGATGCGGATCCAGCGGCTGGTATTGTTGATCTTCTGGAAAAAAAAGACCAGGGACAGCCCGGTGAAGGCCAGGGCCATGATGGCCATGACCAGGCGCGGGTTCAGGTAAAAAGGCTTTTTGAACAGGATCAGGATCACGAATGCCAGCAGCCCCATGAAAAGGAAGAGCAGCTGCTTGTTGAAGAAATGCAGGCGGTTGCCGAATTTTTCCTGGGCGATGACCGGCGTGGTGCTGAAGATCATCAGGAAGCCGATGGCGATCAGGAGCAGGGAGACGGTCAGCAGGGTCCGGTCGATGCCGCTGGCTTTAACCATTTTTGCCCGTCCTCATCCGCAGCCGCAGCACTTCCTGCTTGAAGACGTCCCCGCGGTGCTCGAAGTTGTTGAACATGTCGAAACTGGCGCAGGCCGGGGCCAGCAGCACCACGCCGCCGCTGGACGCCAGCAGCTCGTAGCCCTTGGCCACGGCCTCCTCCAGGTCGCGGACATGGACCAGCAGGCTGCCCAGCCCGG
Source organism: Candidatus Aminicenantota bacterium (assembly GCA_963764745.1). Classification (GTDB taxonomy): domain Bacteria; phylum Acidobacteriota; class Aminicenantia; order UBA2199; family UBA2199; genus UBA2199. The sequence continues at coordinate 164,732 of CAVXTN010000005.1, forward strand.
ACAGCTGGTCGGCGATCAGCGGGGCGGCCTTGCCCATGAGCAGGACCCGGCGCGCCCTTTGCCGCAGCGGCTGCTCGAGCGCGGAAAAGTCGGAGCCCTTGTCCTTGCCGCCCAGGATCACGACCAGGTTGCCGCTGAAGCTGGTGATCGACTTGAGGGCGGCATCGATATTGGTCGCCTTGGAATCGTTGATGAACTCGACCCGGCCGACATTCCCGGCCGCTTCCATGCGGTGCGGCAGGCCTTGGAAGCCCGCCAGCCCGGCTTCGATCTCCCCGGCGCTCAGCCCGACTTCCCGGCAGGCCAGGGCCGCGGCCATGATGTTTTCCAGGTTGTGCACGCCGCGCAGGGGGTTGTGGCGCAGGGAAACGGTTTCCTCGCCATTGCCCACGTTCAGTACCAGGTCGCCGTCGCGTATAAAAGCCCCGCGCTCCTGGGGGCGGACGGCGGAGAACCAGTACGTTTTCGCGCGCCCCGTTCTGCCGCTGGCGCGGAGCCGAGGATCATCGGCATTCAACACCGCGCAATCGCCGCGCTTCTGGTTTTCGAACAGTTTGAATTTGGCGGCCGCATATTCCGCCATGGAGGGATAGCGGTCGAGGTGATCCGGGGTAATGTTCAGCAGCACGGCCACGCTGGGCCGGAAGCGAACCGTCTCTTCGAGCTGAAAGCTGGACAGCTCCAGCACCACCAGGGAGTCGGCGGCGAGGGCCGCGACCTCGGCGATGAAAGGCAGGCCGATATTTCCGGCCAGGCGGCTCCGGCGGCCGCCGGAGAGCAACAGGTGCTGGATCAGGCTGACCGTGGTGGACTTGCCGTTGCTGCCGCTGACGGCGATGATGCGGGCCTTGACCTGGCGGAAGGCGAACTCGATCTCCGAGACCACCTCGGCGCCGCCCCGGCGCAGGGCGTCGAAGCGGGGCTGCTTGCCGTCAAAGCCTGGGCTCATGATGACCAGCCGGCAATGGGCCAGTTCGGCGAAGCGGTCGCCCCCGGTCAGGAAGCGCACGCCGCGCCGCTCAAAATATTCCCGACGCTGCCCGTCGGTGATCTCGCCGTCGTTGAACAAGGTCAGCGTCGCCTGGGGTTTTGCGGCCAGCAGGAATTCCAGAACGGCCTGCCCCGTTTTGCCGAAGCCCAGCACGGCGACCGCATTCTTATTCATGGGCGAACTCCGCGATGGCTTTTTCCAGGGCCATGCCCCGCGAGCCCTTGAACAGGACCACGGTTTCCGTTTTCGGCGACAGGGCGCCGCGCAAATAGCGCCCGGCATCCTCGCCCCGCGCGAAACACTTGATGCGCGAAGCGGGATAACCGGCGTTGCGCGCCGCAGCGGCGATCGCTTCCGCCCGGCGGCCGACGGTCAGCAGCAGGGCGAAATGCAGGCCGGAAAAAAAGCGCCCGATCGCGCGGTGGAACGCGAGCTCCTTTTCGCCCAGCTCCAGCATGTCGCCCAGGACGGCGGCTTTTTTCTGGCCGTATTCCCGGTCGACCCATTGCAGCGTTTTTTTCAGGGCTTCGGGGTTGGAATTGTACGTCTCGTCGATGACAGTAAATTTGCCCAGGCGGCGGATCTGGCCGCGGCCGGAGATGGGGCGCAGCCGGGATACGGCTTCCTGGATCTCGAAATTCTTCATGCCCAGGCGCTGGGCCGTCAGGATGGCGGCAAACAGGTTCTCGGCATGGAGACGGTTGACCAGCGGCGCCACGAATTCCTCCTCGATGCCGTAAAAGTCGATGCGCAGGCGGCTGCTTTCATTTTCCCGGCTCACTTCTTTCAGCACGATCTGGTTGCTTGCCGGCCGGCTGCCGAAAAAGATCCGCTGGCCCTTGCCCCGGGCCGCGGCCCGGCGCAGCAGCGGCATGTCCCCGTTGACCAGGGCGCAGCCGTCGGCGGCCAGGTGGCCGAGGATCTCGCACTTGGCCCGCACGGCGTTGGCCAGCGATTTGAGGAATTCCAGGTGGGCGGGGAAAACATTGAGCAGCAGGGCAACGTCGGGCTTCAGGATCCCGGCCAGCCGGTCGATCTCGCCGATGCCCGGGTCGCTCATGGCCAGCTCGAAAACGGCCGCCTGTTCGCGGCCGCTCATCTGCAAAAGCGAAAAGGGCATGCCGATCCAGTTGTTCCAGTTCTGCGGCGAACGGAAGCAGCGGTATTTGTGCGACAGGATCTGGAAAATGAATTCCTTGGTCGTGGTCTTGCCGGCGCTGCCGGTAATGCCGACATACTTGAGCGACCGGTATTTTTGCCGGACATGGGCGGCCAGACTCTGGGCCGCGGCCAGCGGATCATCCACGCGGATCAGGGGCACGGCCTTGTTGGCGCAGCGGAAATCCCTGCGGACCACGGCCCCGGCGCCGGGAACGCGCGCCAGCTCCGCGACGTGATCGTGTCCGTCGGCGGTGGCGGAACGCATCGCGAAAAAAAGCGAATTTGCCTTCATGGCACGCGTGTCGAACTGGAAGTGTTTGAAAGAGCGCACCCCGGCGGCCTGGCTGACGGTGCCGGACACGGCCGCGGCGATCTCAGCGAGTTCCAGTTCCGGCATGCTTTTTCTCCATTTTCTCGCGCACCACTTCAAAATCGCTGAAATGAACAGTGCCCTCCCTGAAGATCTGGTAGTCTTCGTGCCCCTTGCCCGCGATCAGGACCACGTCTCCCTTGGCCGCCATGTCCAGGGCTGCGCCGATGGCGGCCCGACGGTCGACGACCGTGCTGAAGCCGGCGAAGCCGGGGGCGAACCCGGCCACGATGTCGGCGATGATGGCCTGCGGATCTTCCTGGCGGGGATTGTCGCTGGTGACCACCACCCAATCGGCGTAGCGGCTGGCCGCCTGGGCCATGCGCGGCCGCTTGGTCTTGTCCCGGGAGCCGCCGGCCCCGAAAACCAGGATCAGCTTCCCTCCCGTGATCTCGCGGAAAGCCTTGAGCAGGTTTTCCAGGGCGTCATCGGTATGGGCGTAGTCCACAACGACCAGGAAATCGCCGGCATGGGCGATGTTCACCCTGCCCCGGACCGGGACGAAGTCGGCCAGGGCGGCGCTGATCTTTTCGACGGCCACGCCCTTGACCAGGGCCGAACTCACGGCCGCCATGATGTTCAGCAGGTTGAAGCGGCCCAGCAGCCGGCTCTGGATCTCGATCCTGCCGCGCGGCGTCTGCAGCACGGCCTTGACCCCCTCCAGGGAAAAAGCGAACTTCAGCGGCCGGATATCGGCCTGCTCGGAGAAGCCGAAGGTGAGATAGCGGCAGTTCAATTCCCTGATGATGCGCGGGCCCATGGCGTCATCGCTGTTGATGATGGCCCAGTGGTCTGTGCCGAGCTTTTTGAAGAGCGAGAGCTTGGCCTCGAAATAGTTTTCCATGGTCTGGTGAAAATCGAGGTGGTCGCCGGAAAACGAAGTGAACACCGCCTGGGAGAAGCAGATATCGTCGACGCGGTTCAGGCTGAGCGCGGCGGAGGATACCTCCATGACCAGGCTGGCGCAGCCGGCCTTGACCGCCGCGGCCATGAAGGCGAACAGCTCCGGCGCCTCGGGCGTGGTCAGTTTCGTCGGCTGGCCGTAGCCGGGGAAATCCATGCCCAGGGTGCCGATGGCCGCGGTTTTGGCCTCGCGGTTGAGCAAAGCCTGGATCAGGCCGACGGTGGTGGTCTTGCCGTTGGTGCCGGTGACGCCGATCACCTGCAGGTGCCTGGAGGGATCGTCAAAAAAACGATTGGCCATCGCGCTCAAGGCCCGGCGGTCATTCTTCACCTGCACCCAGGTGACCCGTTGCGGGTCCTGGGGCGGCGGGTGGATCGAGACGATGGCGCTGGCGCCGTTGGCGATGGCCTCAGGGGCATAGGCGATCCCGTCCTGGACAAAGCCCTTGATGGCGACATAACAATCGTTTTTTTTGATTTTCCGCGAATCGAATTCAATGCCGTTGACGGGCACGTGCAGCTCGCCGCGCCAGGCCAGGGATTCATGCTTGCCGAGCAATTCTTCCAGGTATTTCATAGGCTGATCTCATTCTGCGCGGGCAGGTCGGGAAACAGCTTCAAATACAGCATGATCTTTTCGGCGATGGCCTTGAAGAGCGGCGCCGCCACGTCGCCGCCGTAGTACAGGCCCAGCGGCTTGTCGATGATCACGAACACCGTCACCTGCGGATCGTGGGCCGGGAAGAAACCGCCGAAAGAGGAAACATAGCTCCCGGCGTATTTCCCCGCTTCGACCTTGCGGGCCGTGCCGGTCTTGCCGGCGATCTCCAGGCCCGCGATCTCGGCCTTTTTCCCGGTGCCGCGGCTGACCACGGCGGTGAGAATGTCCGCCAGCCGCAGATCGTTGGCCACGGAAATGACCCGCGGCCCGCCGGCCGCGGCGCCATCGCCGCGCAGGATCTCCGGGCGCACCCGCAGGCCTCCCGAGGCCAGCACGTTGAAAGCGACCGCCATTTGCAGCGGCGTCACCGCGATCTCGTAGCCGAAGGAAAGGAAAGCCAGGGAGACTCCGCTCCATTGCTGCGGGAGGGTTGAGGATGCCGTTTTCCTCCGCCGGCAGCAGGATGCCGCTGCGGCGGCCGAAGCCGAATTTTTCGATGGTCTGGAAATACCTTTCCCCGCCCAGGCGCATGCCGATCTGGGCGGCGCCGATGTTGCTCGAATGGATGATGATGTCGTCGAAGGACAGCCGGGCATAAGGATGGACATCGGTGATCTGGCGGTCGCGGATCGTGTAAACGCCGTTGTAGCAGTTGAACAGTCTCCTGGCGGCCGCAAACCTGGTTTTCCAGCGCCGATGCCGCCAGGACGATCTTGAAGGTCGAGCCGGGATCATAAAGAAAGGAGATCGCCTTGTTTTTCAGGACGGGCGGCGGGGTGGCCCAGATGTTTTCCGGAAAGTAATCCGGGTTGCTGGCCATGGCCAGGACCTGGCCGTTGCGGCTGTCCATGACGATGACCGCGCCGCCGGCGGCCCGGTAGGTGTCGACCGCGGCCGCCAATTCCCTTTCCACGAAGAACTGCAGGGCGGCATCGAGGCTCAGGTGGATGTCCCGGCCCGTGACCGGCTGCTCCAGGTACTTGAACTGGAAGATCTTCTTGCGGGCGTCGATCAGGACCTTCAGCTTGCCGCCGCGGCCCGGATCTCGGAATCCAGGCTGGTCTCGATGCCGCCCAGCGCCTGCTCGTCGATGCCGACGCCGCCCAGGATGTGGGAAGCGATCTTCTTTTGCGGATAGACGCGCCGGTATTCGTCGATAAAATCCAGGGTCCCGGCCGTTTCCGCGCGCAGGGCCAGCGGCAGGACCTTCAGGTATTCTTCGTCGGTCAGCTTGCGCTTGACCCAGATGAATTTTTCGCCGCGCCGGAGGCGCTTGATGATGTTGATCTTCTGGGAATTGCTCACGGCCACCAGGGCGCAGAATTTTTTGAAGACGGCCAGGGAAAGCACGTTGTCCTTGTTGCTGATGAACGCCGACTTGGCCTGCAGCGAAATGGCCAGGATCTCGCCGTTGCGGTCGGTGATGGTGCCGCGCTTGGAATGGAGCTCCTCGACCCGGTTCGTCTGCGCCCTGACCTTGCCCATGTAGGTGGTGTAATCGAGCACCTGCATGTTGAAGAGCTTGAAGGCGATCAGGAAGATCCAGGCGAAAAAAAAGATGGACAGGACAAAAAACCGCTTTTTCCCCTGGCGGTTGCTATTCATCGCCGTTCTCGACGACCTTGATGATCTGGCCGGGCTGCAGGATACTGGTAGCCCAGCTTTTCCACGACGATCTTTTCCATGCGTTCCAGGTTGAGCAGCTGCGCCCGCCGCGCCAGCAGGGAATCGATCTCCAGGCGCAGTTTCTTTTCCGCCAGCAGCAGCTCGTGCTGCTGGTAGCCCAGGTCCACGTTTTTCAGGTTCAAGCCGGAATAAATGAACAGGATGAAAAAAATGAAAAAGGCAAGCACGGCCAGGCGGAAATCGGCCAGCGACCTGCCTTTGCCGTTCACGCGACCTCCAGGGCCCGCAGCTTGGCCGAACGCGAAGCCAGGTTCTCGGCCACTTCCTCGCGGCTGGGGCAGGCGGGAAACGGCCGGAGCAGCTCGACCCGGTCCTGGCGCTGCAGCTGCTGAAAGCCCTTCTTGACCAGGCGGTCCTCCAGGGAATGATAAGAGAGGAAGACCACGCGGCTGCCCGGGCGGAGCTGCTGCGGGATCTTTTCAAGCCAGGCGCTCGAGGCCTTCGAGTTCCTGGTTGACAAAGATGCGCAGGGCCTGAAAGACTTTGGCCGCGGGATGCCCGAGGCCCGGGCGCGGCCGCCAGTGGCAAAGGTCTTCCACCAGCCGCCGCAGCTGCACCGTCGAGCTCCAGGGAGCGAAAAGCCTTTTTTCGATGATCGCCTTGGCCAGGCGCCGGGAATCGGCCACTTCGCCGTAGCGGCTGAAGATATCGGCCAGCTTTTCTTCGGAAAAGGAGTTGAGCACTTCGGCGGCGGTCAGGCCGGCGCGCAGGTCCTTGCGCATGTCCAGGGGCCCGTCCAGGGAATGGGAAAAGCCGCGCCGGTCATCCTTCAACTGCACGGTGGAGATTCCCGGGTCCACCAGGATCCCGGAAACGGCCAGGCGCCGGCAGTTAAATTCTTCAAAAAGGTCGCAGGAAAGTGCCCGCGTGGAAACGCACGCGCCGGCCGAAAGCCTTCAGGTTTTCCCTGGCCAGGGCGAGGCTTTGCTTCATCCTGGTCGATGGCGATCACGCGGCACTGCGGGAAGGCGCTGAGAATGCGAAAGCTGTGCCCGCCGCCGCCCACCGTGCAATCCACAAAAAGTTTTTTGGCGGTGGCTTGGAATATTTCCAGGACCTCTTTACTCATGACGGGGTAATGAAGGAAATTCATTGAGCAGCCTCGATACCTTGTGCATCTTTTCGTCGCTGAACTGACCGCCCATGTAGCGCGTCTCGAAGACCTCCTTGTTCCAGATCACCATGTAATCGATCTTGCCCAGGATCAGCAGGCTGTTCTCCAGCTTGCTGGCGGCCCGCAGATCGGGCGGGATCAGGATGCGGCCCTTGGAATCGATCTCCGTTTCCGAGCCCCAGTAGCTGCTGCGGCTGACGAACTCCTCCATATCGGGATCGCGCATGGGGATGGCGGCGATTTTCCGTTCGATCTCCTGCCAGACCGTCATGGGATAGAACAGGACATGGTCGCCGTTGACCGAGGTCAGGTAGACTTCCTTGCCGAAATCCAATTCCAGGGCGGAGAGGTATTTTGCGGGTATTTTGACCCGGCCGCGGTCATCGATTTTCGCGATGTAACTGCCTCGGAATCGTTCTTTCATCCCATTTTGTCCCATTTTCTCCCACATAATAATATATATAAATATACATTGTCAAGAAATTTTTTCAAATATTTTTTTTGGCAAAACCATCTTGACACGCTATATTTAGCGTTTTATAATCGGTATCAACTAGATTTATAGGGCAAGGAGAGTTTAATGGAAAATTTCACGGAAAACGCTTTGAAAATTTTGAAGGCTCGTTATTTCAAAAAAGACGAAAAAGGGACACTTCATGGAAAGCAAGCCTTCGGAGTTGTTCCGCCGCGTTTCCCGCTTTATCGCCCAGGCCGAAAAAACCGAGGCCGACAAAAAGACCTGGGAGGAGAAATTCTTCCAGTCCATGATGCAGAAGGATTTCATGCCCAATTCTCCGACCCTGACCGGCGCGGACCGGCACATGTGCCTTTCCGCCTGCTTCGTCCTGCCCATCGAGGACTCGCTGGACGGCATATTCGAAACCGTGAAGAACGCCGCCCTGGTCCACAAGGAAGGCGGCGGCACCGGGTTCGATTTTTCCAGGATCCGGCCGGCGGGAAGCTTCGTGCGCAAGACCCAGGGCATCGCCTCGGGCCCGGTCTCTTTTTTGAAAGTCATCGACGCCGGCACCGAAGCGGTCAAGCAGGGCGGCACGCGCCGCGGCGCCAACATGGGGGTCCTGCGCGTCGACCATCCCGACGTCAAGAACTTCATCACCATGAAGCGCGACGGCATCACGGCCCAGAATTTCAACATCTCGGTCGCCATCACCGACGCCTTTGTCCAGGCCATCAAGAACGGCACGACCTACGACCTGGTCAATCCCATGGACGGCTCCGTGGCCGGCCAGGCCAGCGCCCAGGACATGTTCAACCTGATCGTCGACTCGGCCTGGAGCAACGGCGATCCCGGCCTGATCTTCATCGACAAGGTCAACCAGCTCAATCCCACCGCCCTGCAGGGGCCGATCCGCGCCACGAATCCCTGCGGCGAGCAGCCGCTCCACGACTACGAGGCCTGCAACCTGGGCTCGATCAACCTGCTGAACCTGTTTGACGAAAAATCGCCCGACGGGGCTGGACTGGGAAAAATTCCGCGAGATCATCCAGCTGGGCATCCGCTTCCTGGACGACGTCATCGACGTCAACCTCTATCCGCTGGAAAAGATCGACAAGATGGCCAAGGCCAACCGCCGCATCGGCCTCGGGGTCATGGGCTTCGCCGACCTGCTGATCCTCATGAAGCATCGCCTACAACAGCGAGGAAGCCCGCGCCCTGGGCACGAAGATCATCTCCTTCATGAAGGAGGAGGCGGTCAAGGCTTCGCGCGCGCTGGCCGAAACGCGCGGCAGTTTCCCCAACATCGCCAAGTCGGTCTACAAGGGGCAGAAGATGCGCAACGCCTCGGTGCTGACCATCGCTCCCACCGGCACCATTTCCCGCATCGCCGGCTGTTCCTCCAGCATCGAGCCGATCTTCGCCTTCCAGGTGGTCTCGAAGATCCTGGACAGCGAGATGAGCGACATCCATCCCCTGTTCAAGCAATGGCAGGAAAAGAACCCCGGCGCCGTCCCCCCCGCCTACTTCGTCACCGCCCAGGAAATATCCCCGCTCGACCACCTGAAAATGCAGGCGGTTTTCCAGGAATACGTGGACAGCGCGGTTTCCAAGACCATCAATTTCGCCAACGAGGCGACGCGCGAGGACATCGCCTCCGCTTACCTGCAGGCCTTCGACATGAACATCAAGGGCATCACCGTCTACCGCGACGGCTGCCGGGCCGTGCAGGTCCTGAACAAGGCCGGGGAGGAAAAACCCAAGCCCATGGGCCGGCCCGACGCCATCCCCTCCACCACCCACAAGATCTCCACCGGGTTGGGCAACCTCTACATCACGGTCACCTATTTCAACAAGAAGCCCTTCGAGGTCTTCGCCTCCATCGGCAAGAGCGGCTACTCGACCATGGCCGACGCCGAGGCCATCGGCCGGCTGATCTCGCTGGCCCTGCGCAGCGGCATTTCCTGCGAGGAAGTGGTCAACCAGCTGAAAGGCATCGGCGGCGCCGAGCCCATATTCACCAACGGCCTGCTGATCCAGTCCATCCCCGACGCCATCGCCAAAGTCCTGGAGACCCACGTCGGCAGGGTCAGCTCGCGCCACCAGGACCACAATACCATCAATTGCCCCATCTGCGGCAACGGCCTGAACGACGAGAAGTGCCCGACCTGCGCCAATTGCGGCTGGTCGAAGTGCAACGGGGTGTGAAGACCGGATAGCCTGGTTCAAGAACCGGGAATCAACGCTTCGAGAACTCCTTTCCAATGGGGCAGGCAAGCGAACCGGGAGGGGAATAGTTTTTCAGTTCCAGCAGGAGGTTTTCCCTGGCCGCGGCTAGCGAGACGGCCTGGCAGAGGTAGCGGAAGCGCTCCTGCATAATACCGAAGCCGGAAACGCCTTCCGTCACGGGTTCGGGCTGGAAGCTTTTGCCGCGCAGTTCCAGGTAGAGGTTCTTCAATTTCTCGCCCCCGCGTTCAAGCCCGGCGGCCAGGCCGCGGATCTTTTCCGCGCCCTCTTTTTCCTCGAGCAGGGAACAGAGGCGGCTGGAAAATTCGACCTTGGCGGCGATGAATTCGAACAGCAGGCGGGCAAAACCCAGAAAGTCGCTCAGCTCGTTGCGGGCGATCTTTCTTTTTGTCAGGTACAGGGCGGCTTTGCGGTAGTAGGCCTCGATCTCCCTGGGGTCGCCCTGGCGGGAAAACGGGGCGAACACGGGGTCTTCGAACAGGTATTGGCAATGGGTATGGGGCAGCCGCAGGTCCACCTGGGACAGGAACGAATAGACGCGGAACAGGTCCGGTTCATCCCGGCCCAGCGCCCAGCGGCTGAAGGCGCCGGGAACGGGCGGCCGGCCGCCCCAGAACAACGAACCGGCTTCGAAATGAAGCAGGGCCCCGGCTTCCGTCAGGCAATCGCCGCCCGCGCAGCCGATCAGCATGACCCCGGCCAATTTTTCCGCCTTGGCGGCGTTGAAAGCGGCGGTGACGCCCGCCATGCTGCGGCGCAGGGCGGGGATGAAGCGGTCCCGGCTGCATACGGCCGGGCAGAGCGCCTGGCGGACATGATGCTTTTTAAATGGCCTGATCCGGTCCTGGAGGTCGGCCGCCTGGCAAGGCTCCGTCCCGCGGTTGAGAACCAGCACGTCAGAGGGGATCTTGCGGATCCACTCCGGGTGCCCGCGAAAACCGTCGGACCAGGCCAGCATTTTTTTGCCGGCGGCCTGGCCCAGCCGATGAAAGTTCAGGAAATCTTCAAATCCCGCCGCGGCCCGGTTTTTTTCCCCGGCGCCGTCCCAGGCGATCAATTCCAGGCGGCCCGGAAAAGGTCCCGCGCCGGCAGAGTCAGGACTATGTCCGGCCGGGGCAGCGACCGGCAGTAGAAAGATCTCCATGCCCAGGGTTTGGGCCCGGGCGGCCAGCAGGCCCATTTCCGACCTGCTGACGGCTCCCTTTGCGGCCGGGATGCGCGTGCCCGGCCAGGCATGAGGCGGGCAAGGCGAAATGGTTGAAGCGCAAAAGGGCCAGTTTCAGCAACAGGCGCTGCAGTCCGGCCGCAGTGGGAATGGCGCCGTCCTCGCCGGCGAAAAGAAACCCCCGCACCCCGATCTCCGGAGCGTCGCGGATGGAAAACACCGGCAGGCGGCCGCTGCCGCCGAAGTGAGAGAGGATCTGCAGCAATGTGGCCAGGGCGTAAAAGCGGCCGGCGGCGGATGCGGCACAAGGCCAGGATCCCCTGCCGGTCGCATTCCAGGGCATACTCTTCCTCCCCCAGGTCCCGGTCCTCAAGGAAGAGGATTTCCAGGCCGCGGTTCCTGTTCTTGATCCCGAAATGGTCGAACAGGAAATCGTATTTCTTGCAAATTTCCAGCGGGAAACACAGATCACGGCAGTCAAAAAAAATATCGCGGCAGAGGACGGTCCTGGGGCGGGGGAAAAGGAAAGCGAATTCGTTTTTCATGGCTTTTCACGGGCGGCAGCCGGCCGGTCCAGGCTCGCCATTGGATTTTATGCCAAAAGACCGGACTTGGCAAGTGCCGGCAGGCGGCCTTTCCGATAAAAGCAAATTTAAAATCCGTTAAAAATTGACAAAGTGAAATATCTTTACTAAAATAATTTTTACTATGCCAGCATAAAAAAATGGACACGCTAAAGAAATTCATCACCCACTACAAGGCCGGTGACATCATCTATAAAAAGGGCGATATCCAGACCGATTTTTATATTCTCAACAAGGGCAAGGTCCAGCTGAAGAACGACGGCAACGGCCAGATCCTGACCACGCTGACCAAGGGGGATTTTTTCGGCGAGGAATCACTGAACAGCGAGCAGGACGCGATCTATACGGTGGAAGTCATCGAGGACGCGGACATGATCAAGATCCCCTATATCTCGCTGACCGAAATGCTCAAGCAGACGCCGGACATCGCCCTGAAAATATTGAAAAAGCTGAGCGAAAAGCACATCAAGATCCAGAGCGTGCTGATGGACATGGTCGACGTCGCCCCGGCCGCGAAGGAAAGGCCGGCGGCCAAGGAAGTGAAAAAGGAAGACCAGACTTCCGAAAAGATCGAGGGCGAGATCAAGGCCTACCTGATCATCCAGCGCTCGAACCGCCTGGTGCAGCTGACCAAGACCCAGACATTCCTGGGCCGGCGGGACTATACCACCGGCTTCGTTCCCGACATCGACCTGACCGATGAGGACGAGGAGAAATACATATCGCGCAAGCACTCCAAGATCCAGTTCAAGGACGGCAAATTCTACCTGTCCGAGGAACCCGGCGCCATCAACGGCACGTTCCTGAACGGCAACAAGCTGCAGACCGGGGTCAAGCACGAGCTGCACGCCGAGGACGAGATCACCCTCTGCCATTTGAACATCATCTTCAAGGTCTGAGCGCGTCTGCCTGCCGCCTGCCGGCCCCCATCAATCTCAGCCATTCGCCGCTGTAAAAGATTTTTTCTTCCCCACCCGCCACTTCGAGCAGCAAGCCGCCGTCCGGGGCGATGTCCAGAAAAATTCCCCGCTCGATCCGCCCCTGGTGATGAAAGGAAATGGCCTGCCCCAGAAAAGAACGGCTCAACTGGCGGGCGCGGTCGATGATGCCGGACCTGCCGGCCGCGACCAGTTTTCTCAGCCAGGAAGCCATGCTCGCGGCCAGGCGTTCGCGGCCCTCGCCGACCGGCCACTCCACGCCGGTCAGCTGCCGCAGCGACCCGGCCCGCTCCCGCAGTTCACCCGGAAAATCGCCGGGCTGCTGGTTGACGTTGATGCCGATGCCGACCAGGCAGAGCGATCTTGTCGGCGTTCACGATGGTCTCGCAGAGAATGCCGGCGATTTTTTTCCCGTCCGCCAGGATATCGTTGGGCCATTTCAAGGCAAAATTCTTCCCGGTCCAGCCTTCCAGCATGCCGCCGACGGCGACGCCGGCGGCAAGGGAAAGAAGCGACAGGCACCGCTTGTCCGGCAGCAGGAACCCGAAAGTCGCATAGATGCCGAGATTTTCCGGAGAGCTCCAGCCGCGGTCTTCGCGGCCGCGTCCGGCGATCTGGGCATGGCGGCGCTGACCATGACGGGGAAATCGGCCTCGAGCCGGACGATGTTTTGCTTCAGATAGTCGTTGGTCGAAGCGCAGGCGGCGAGATGGATATGCTTGAAATGATCAGGATAGGTCGTCAATGGTCTTGCTGATCTTGGCCTTTTTCTCGATGTATTCCTGCAGGTTCTTCTTGAAATTCTGGATGACCTCGGCCGGGGCCTTGTCGGCAAAGCCGCCGCCGCTCAGCTTGCTTTCCATCTGCGCGATCAGCTTGCTCAGCTTGTCGTGTTCGCCGCGCAGCCGCTGCAATTCCCGCTGGCGGTCCTGGTCGTCGACGAAGGGGAGCAGGATCTCCCAGTTCTGGCTCACGCCGCGGAACCCCTTGGGCAGGACCGCCAGGTCGGCGACGATCTCCGTCTTCAGGCTGCGGCTCAGGAAATCGAAATACTTCAGGTGTTTTTCCAGGTGCTTCTTTTCGGCCGCCGCGATCGCACTTGAGGAAGATCGGGATCTTCTTGTTGGGCTCGATGCGGTTTTCCGTCCTGGTCTTCCTGGTCTCGGCCACCACTTTTTTCAAGGTCTCGACCGCGGCATAGGCCTCCGGGAAAACGAAGTCCTTGTTGAAGGCCGGGAATTCGGTCTGCATCAGGAACTCCTTGTCGGTTTTGATCTTCTGGTAGATCTCCTCGCTGATGAAGGGCATGAAGGGGTGCAGCAGCTGCAGGATCCGCAACAGGGTCAGCTTGAGCACCGGCGCGGGTCTGGGGGCTTTCCAGGTCGCTCTTGGAAAATTCCAGGTACCAGTCGCAGTATTCGTCCCAGATGAAATGGTAGATCAGGTCGGCGGCCTCGTACATGCGGTACTCGTCGAAACAGCGCGTTCACCTTTTCCACCGTGGCGTTCAGCAGGTGCAGGATCCATTTGTCGGTGTCGCGTGATCCGCGCACTGTCGATCGGCCGGGGCTTCGTCGCCCTTCAGGTTCATGATGACGAAACGGGACGCGTTCCAGATCTTGTTGGCAAAGGCCTTGTAGCCCTTGATGCGGCTGACGGACAGGGAGATGTCCATGCCCGGCACGGCCTGGATGGCCAGGGTGAAGCGCAGGGCGTCGGCTCCGTATTCGCGGATGATGTCCAGCGGGTCGACGGCGTTGTTCTTGGTCTTGCTCATCTTCTGGCCCTTCTCGTCGCGGATCAGGCCGTTGATCAGCACTTCGCGGAAGGGGACGGCGCCGGCGAAATGGATGCCCATCATGATCATGCGCGCCACCCAGAAAAAAATGATGTCGAAGGCCGTGGCCATGACGGAGGTAGGGTAGAACGTCTTGAAATCGGGGCTGTCGTCCTGCCAGCCCAAAGTGGTAAACGGCCACAGGGCCGAGGAGAACCAGGTGTCCAGCACGTCTTCGTCCTGGACCAGGCGCGTCCCGCCGCACTTGGGGCAGCGGCCGGGATTCTCCTCGGCCACCACCACTTCCTGGCAGTCCTGGCAGTAATAGGCCGGGATGCGGTGCCCCCACCACAACTGCCGGGAGATGCACCAGTCCTGGATGTTCTCCATCCAGTTGAAATAGACTTTCTTCCACTTGTCGGGGATGAACGCGATCTGGTTCTCCATGACGGCCCGGATGGCCGGCGCGGCCAGTTCGCGCGGTTTTCAGGAACCATTGCTTGGATATGTTCGGCTCGACCACGGTCTCGCAGCGCTGGCAATGGCCGACATTGTGGGTGTATTCCTCTTCTTTTTCGATCAGTCCCAGCGCCCGCAGGTCCTTCAGCACTTCCTGCCGGCAGGCGAAGCGGTCCAGGCCGACGTATTTTTCCGGGATGGGGCCGGTCATGCGCGCCAGCTCGTCGATGACCACGATCTTTTCCAGGCGGTGCTTCAGGGCGATCTTGAAATCGGCCGGGTCGTGGGCCGGCGTGACCTTCACCGCGCCCGGTGCCGAATTCCCTGTCCACGTCCTCGTCCCCCACCAGGGGGATGGCCCGGCCGGTCAGCGGCAGCAGGACTTCCTGGCCGATCAGCTTCTTGTAGCGGGCGTCCTTGGGATGGACCGCCACCGCCACGTCGCCGAGCATGGTTTCCGGCCGGGTGGTGGCCACGACCACCCAGCGCTTCGGGTCCTGGCGCAGGGGGTAGCGGATATAGGTCAGGCGGCCGTGGACCTCCTTGTGCTCGACCTCCAGGTCGGAAAGGACCGTTTTGCAGCTGGGGCAGCGGTTGACCATGTAGGTGCCCTGGTAAATCTTGCCTTCGCGGTACAGCTGGACGAAAACTTTCCTGACCACCCGCTGCATTTCGTCGCTCAGGGTGAATTTCATCCGGCGTCCAGTCCAGCGCCAGGCCCAGCTTCTTGATCTGGCCCACGATCTTCTGCTGCGACGCGTTTTTCCAGTCCCAGACCAGCTGCAGGAACTGCTCCCGGCCCAGGTCCTCCTTGCTCAGGCCCCTTTCCTTTTTCAGGTTTTTTTCCACCACCATCTGGGTGGCGATGCCGGCATGGTCGACCCCGGGCAGCCACAGCACGTTGAAGCCCTGCATTTTTTTCCGGCGCACGATGATGTCGGGCAGGGAGAGGGTCAGGGCATGGCCGATGTGCAGCGAACCGGTCACATTGGGCGGAGGCAGGATGATCGAAAAGGGGATGCCCGCGGCGTCGGCTCCGGGAGTGAACAGGCCGTTTTCTTCCCAGCGGCGGTACCAGTCGCTTTCGGTCTGTAAATGGTCATAAGCTTTTTCCATATTTTTTTCCACTTTGCTAAAACTCCAAAGAAAAAATTACAAACCGCTGTTGCTCAGTTCGGATTTGATTTTATCAATTTCTTCTTTAATGATCTTTTCGGCCAGGGGCGGAACGATCTCCCAAAGCAGTTCCTTGATGGTCAGGCTCAGCTTTTCCTCCAGCTTGCCGGTCAGCTCCACTTTTCCGGGCACGGGCGCCGCGGCTTCGGCCTTGGCTTCCTTTTTGGGGGCGACGGACAGCTTGTCCAATTCCGCCTGGGGCGAGAGCGTGTCGGCATGCGCCTTCTTGAGGACCGCGTCCCGGTCAAAAACCTTGTCCGCGAAAAAATCCAGTTCTTTCGGCTTTTCCGCTTTCGGGGCGGGGGGCAGGAGATCGGTCAGGCCGCCCGGGGGGGCATACAGGGTTTTCGCCGGCGAAGCGAAGTCGCTATTGTCGAATTCCAACTCGATTTTTTCAGCGCTGCCCGGTAATTTGTCGTCTTTCTGGTCCACGACCAGCTGCAGGTCGTCGCTGTCGGGCATCTGCGACGATTCCAGCGATGCCTTGAGCAGGTCATCCGCGGTATCTTCATTGGCGATCTCCAGGAAGCGTTCATGAAATTCATCGGACACGTCCTTGGGGGCCTGGTCGAGGCGGGGAGGCTTGAGATCGGATTTCGTGTCGAATTCAGGGGCCGCCGGCGAGTCGACGGCGGGAGCCGAGACGTTGATCTCCTCGAAAGCGGGTTCCTCATCGAAGGGATTCTTGATTGTTTCCTCGGTCTCCTGAGGCATCAGGTTGTCTTTTTGCGGCTGCGTCCCCTGGGTGATCTCCTCGGAAGGCTGGACCTCGTCCCGTTCCATGGCCTGGTTCCTGGCCGAGGGGCGATCCGCCGGCGGCGGCGCGTCCATATCGCTGCGGATGTCGGAAAAACTGATGTCCTCGCTTTCCTGCGTTTCGGTCTCGATCTCGGGAAAGTCTTCCGGGAAGGAACTGGGACCCGCCGGGGCGATTTTTGGGGAAACTTTCCCGTCTTCCTGGTTGACGATCTTCATGACCGCGCTGACCAGGGCGTTGGAATCAAAAGGCTTGGTGACGATGTCCTCATACTTGAGGTTTTTGATCATATCGTTGTCGACGGGCTCGAAGCTGCCCTTCATCAGGAAAACCCGGGTGTTTTTCAGGGCGGGAGTCTCATTGATGAAACGGCAAATATCATAGCCGTTGATCTCGGGCAATTTGATATCCACGATCACCACGGCGGGGTTCAGTTGCAGCAATTTTTCCTTGATGCCGGACCCGTTCTCGAAACTGCGCACTTCTATATTTTCAATTTCAGAGAAAGACAATTCGACGATGCGGCGGATTGTATAGCTGTTGTCAGCCAGAACAATCACTTTTTTATTCATGCTGGTCCTCCTGAACTTTGTCCCTCTATGGCTATCTTTATCATTTTTTCAACCGCAATGTCAAGTTAAAACATTGACTTTTTAATTTTTTTGTCGCAAAATACCGGCATCATGCACAGAATAAAAGTCCTGATCGCCAAACCCGGGTTGGACGGTCACGACCGCGGCGCCAAGATCGTGGCCAAGTATCTTCGCGACGCGGGCATGGAAGTCATCTACACCGGGCTGCGCCAGTCGCCCGAGACCATCGTCAACACCGCGATCCAGGAAGACGTTTCCATCATCGGCCTGAGCATTCTTTCCGGCGCCCACCTGCAGCTTTGCCAGAAGATCATGTCGGTCTACAAGGAAAAGGGAATTACGCCGCCGCCGATGTTTTTGGGCGGCATCATCCCCGGCGCCGACCTGCCGGAACTGGCCAAGATCGGCATTCACGATGTTTTCCCTCCCGGCACGCCCCTGGAGCACATCGCGGCCAAGGTCAGGGAAATCGCCGGGGTTTGAATTTTGCGCCATGGTTGACAAAGCCATCCACATGTTTTACAATCGGAGTGCCCAGGCAAGGAAACAGAAGTGAAAATCAGCAAGCAAGCACGAAACTTTTCGGTGATCATCGTTTCCGACGCCACCTCGACCAACAAGGAATTCACCGTTTCTTCAAAATTGGTCAGAAATGCCGTGCTGGCCTCCTCGGTCCTGGTCGTCTTCTTCGGCTTCATCATTTTCCATTACCTGACCATGACCCTGGACAAGCAAAAAATGAAACGCCTCGAGTTCGAGGCCAAGGACAAGGGGCAAAAGATCGGCGAACTGTCCTCCACCGTCGAGGTCCTGAACAAGCGCCTAAAAAATATGGAGATCTACAAGGAAAGGATCATGGTGGCCACCGGCCTGACCTCGCCCCTGGCCCTCAGGGAAGTGGGCAGCGGCGGCCCCGATACCGGCGGCGGCAGCCCCGTGGGCGGCGACTTTCCCGCCTCCCAGTCACTGGCCCCCAATTCCCTGCTGCCCAAGAACCCGATGCCGCAGACGGCCGATATCAAGAGCCAGGCCCAGAAAATCGAGGACTCGCTCAAGTCGGTGGAAAAAGTAGTCAACCAGCAAAAACTGCAGCTGGCGGCCACGCCGGCCATCTGGCCCACGCGCGGCTACATTTCCGGGGTTTTCGGCAACCGCGTCCACCCTTTTACCGGCCGCTACGAGTTCCATAACGCCATCGATATCGCCACCCAGCTGGGCAACAAGATCATCGCCCCGGCCGACGGCGTGGTGCTGGTGGCCGAACCGCGGGAGTATTACGGGAAAATGATCATCATCGACCACGGCTTCGGCTATGTCACCCGCTACGGCCATCTTTCCGGATTCAACGTCAGGGAAGGCCAGCGCGTCAAGCGCTACGACGTCATCGGTTATGTCGGCACCACGGGCAGAAGCAACGGCCCCCACCTGCATTACGAGGTCCGCTATTTCGACAAGCCGATGAACCCCAACGATTTCATCCTGGACATCCAGTAAGCGCTTCCCATCGGCATTATCCGCCTGTTTTTGAATAAATTGCCGAATTGTCTTGATTTTAATTTTCAAATTACTTATAATCCATGGCGCATGAGCAAAACGCACGGCAGCAGGCAAAAAAGGCACGGAAAATATATTTCCGCATCAGCCGCCACGATTCATAAATTTATTAGGAGGAATCCATGAAAAAATTACTGGTTTTGATCGCTTTACTCTCCCTGATCATTGTCACCACATCCTGTCAAAAGCCAGAGGAGATCACGCTCTCCAAATATTTCCAGGCCATGAAGGCCAAGGACCGGGACACCATGGCCGCCATGGCCGTCGAACCGGTGGCCCTGGAATTCAAGTCCTGGGAACTGGTTTCCAGCGAAGCCCCGGTCAGCGCCGACGTCATGTTGCCCAAAATGATCCAGGAACTGGCCGACGTCAAGAAACAAGAAAGACGACCAGATCCTGATGGTCAAGGACAAGAAAGACGCCCTGGACCAGTTGAAGACCAAGCTGGCCGAGACCCGCGGCGGCAGGCAGAAAGCCGACCTGCAGAAACAGATCGCTGAAATGGAAACTGAGGTGGAAGCCGAAACCGCCAACTACAAGCGCGACCAGATGAACTTCACGCAAATGAAGACCCAGGTCGAAAACGAAAAGAAAATGGTCACCCTGTCCACCAATATCGAGCAGAACCAGGAACTCTTCGCCGGCAAGTCCGTGACCGCCAAGTCGATCGTCAAGATCACCACGGCCGGCGGCGACAAGGAATATGTTTTCCTGCTGAGAAAATTCGAGCTGGTCAATCCCGTCACCAACAAGGTGTTTTCCAACCGCTACATCATTTTGAAGATCCAGCCCAAAGAAGAGTTCGAGCAGGGGAATTGAGCACTTTTTAATCCCGGCCAATCCCATGGGCCGCGGGAGCCGCTTGCCGGCTCCCGCGGCCCGTTTTCCCTTACCGACCATGAATCCCCCGGCTGGAGCGCGGGGGCGAACCCCCGGAAAATCGACAACGGAGTGAACCCATGAAAAAACTTTGCACGGTTTTGTTATGCCTGTTCCTGGCCACCGCGCTCTGCGCCCAGAAACGGGCCCTTAATTTCGAAGACATGTTCTCTTGCCGGCCGCCTGTCGTCCCCGGTCGTGTCACCCGACGGCAAGTGGGTCGTTTTCGCGGTGAAGATCGCGAATATCGCCGCCAACACCTTCCAGACCGACCTGTACGCTGCCGACCTGCAGGGGCGGACATTGACAAAATTGACCGATGGCAAGGGCAACAATTCCAATCCGCGCTTCCTGAAAACGGGACTGCTGACCTTCGTCTCCACCCGCGACGGCGATCCGCAGGTCTATTCCCTGGACCTGCTGCACCCGGGCGCGATCAAGGCCGTGACCGCCGTTGCCGGCGGCGTCGGCGACTTCGTCTGGCTCAGCCGACGGCAAGAGCCTCGCCTTTGCCAGGGACGTCTATCCCGCAAGCCCAGATCTTTCGCCGATGCCCTGGCCATGGAAAAAGAGGCCGAGGGCTCCAAGGCCACGGGCAAGCTGCTGACCGGCCTGATGTTCCGGGTGTGGGACTCGTGGCGCGACGGCAAGCGCAGCCACGTCTTCCGCCACCTGCCCGGCACGCGCCGAATTCACCGACCTGACCCCCGGCGACTTCGATACGCCGCCGCTGGACCTGGGCGGCGGCCAGGACTACCTCTTTTCCGCCGACGGCGCCTGGTTCGCCTACGTGAAGAACACCGACCCGGTGGTGGCCATCTCCACCAACAACGACGTTTATCTGCGCGACTTGCGCAGCGGCCAGGAAAAGAACGTCAGCGCCGACAACCACGGCGCCGACGCCAACCCGGTCTTTTCCCCGAAAGGCAATTACCTGGCCTACCTGTCCATGCGCCGGCCCGGGTTCGAGGCCGACAAGAAGGACATCATCCTTTACGACCTTAAAACCGGGGCGCGGCGGAACCTGACCGCCGCCTTTGCCAACACCATCGGCTCCTTCGTGTTCGCCGCCGACGAGAAGGCCATTTATTTCATCGCCTCGGAAAGCATCTACGAGCCGGTCTTCAAGCTGCAGATCGCCTCGCGCAAGATCGAAAAGATCGTTCCCGCCGTCAACGCCAATTCCCTGAGTTTGACCGCCGACGGCAAGTCCCTGGTCTACCTGGTCCAGAACGTGGCCATGCCCCAGGAAATTTTCAAATACGACCTGCGCCGGCGGCAGCAGACGCAGCTTACCCGCTTCAACCAGGAGCACTTCAAGGACGTGCTGATGAACCGGGCCGAGACCTTCCGCTTCCAGGGCGCCAAGGGCGAAACGGTGGAAGGCTTCCTGGTCAAGCCGCCCTTTTTCGACGCCAGCAAAAAATACCCGCTGGTGTTCCTGATCCACGGCGGGCCGCAGAACGCCTGGACCGACGATTTCCACTACCGCTGGAACCACAGCCTGTTCGCCTCTCCCGGCTACGTGACGGCGGCGATCAACTTCCACGGCAGCCCGGGCTACGGCCAGGCCTTCACCGACTCGATCTCCGGCGACTGGGGCGGGGCGCCCTTCGTCGACCTGGTCAAGGGGCAGCAGTACCTGGTGGAGAATTTCCCGTTCATCGACGCCGGGCGCATCGTGGCCGCCGGCGCCTCCTACGGCGGCTTCATGATCAACTGGATCGCCGGCCACAGCGACGAATTCAAATATCCCTTCCGCTGCCTGGTCTCCCACGACGGCATCTTCGATTCGCGCAGCATGTACTACGCCACCGAGGAGCTGTGGTTCGAGGAATGGGAGCACGGCGGCACCCCCTGGCAGAGCGCGTTGTACGAGAAATGGAACCCGGCCAATTCCGTGGAGAAGTTCAAGGTGCCCATGCTGGTCGTGCACAGCGAAAAGGACTTCCGCGTGCCGGTTTCACAGGGGCTGATGCTGTTCACCGCCCTGCAGCGGCGCGGCATCAAATCCGAAATGCTCTACTTCCCGGACGAGAACCACTTCGTGCAGAAACCGCAGAACGCCCGCCTGTGGTGGCGGACGGTTTTCGCCTGGATCGCGGAAAACATCGCGGAAAAATAGAAAACCGCCAAGCCGCTTGGCCCGGTTCAGCTCCTGACGAAATGGGGCAGGGCTTCGGGAATGACCAGGGAGAACTCCACCAGGCCGGCGGGTTGGCCATCCTCCTGCCAGGGCACCTGGTGGACCAGCTTCTTCACGCCGTTCTTTTCGATGGTATAGCTGTTGGCGGCGTTCGCGGCCATGAGGCGGCGGATCTTTTCCCGGGCGGCCTCGGGGTGGCAATCCCATAGTTTTTTGCCCAGCAGGCTCTTGCCGCCGTCGGCGGCAAATGTCCGCGCCGACTGCTCGTTCATGTAGACGATGGTGCCTTCGCGGTCGCAGACCGTGATGGCGACATTCATGCCGTTCAACCAAGCAGATGGTTCCATTATTGCCTCTCGCTGTCCAGCTTCGCGGCTGACCGCACTCCGCCCTTATTCGCCTTGCTTCTTTTTCTTGAGGGTGGAGATCTTCAACGGCACGTAAAGGCCGCAGAAACCCAGCGCGGCCGTGACCAGCGGGATGACGGCCAGGAGCCCCCACCAGCTTTTGTAATAGAAGCCCAGGGCGGCGATGGCCACGCCGACGATCACGCGAATGATGCGGTCCGTTTTTCCCATATTGCAAGTCATGGCGTACCTCCTGAAATTTTTTTGATTATACATGGCACTCGGCGGAATGTAAATTCCATGTTCCTTGCATCCTGGCAGTAATTCACTGCGGCGCGGGAAATTTTTCCGCCAGGCGCTGCAGCTCGGCGCGGATGGCCGCCAGGACGGGGCGCTTGCCCGGGTCCTTGTCGATCATGGCCATGACCAGGGAGTTCAGCTCCTTGGGGACCTCATGGCTGATCTCCTTGGGCGGCAGCGGATAGGTCTTGAGGATGCGGTTGATCACCTCGCCCGTGGCCTCGGACCAGAACGGCTTGGAGCCGGTCAGCATCTCGTAGAGGATGATGCCGGCCGAATAGATGTCGCCGGCCGGCGAGCGAGGCGCCGTCGCTGATCCGTTCGGGCGGCAGATAGCGGATGGTGCCCATGACCACCCCGGACATGGTCAGCCGCGACTGGGTCGGGGTGATGGCCAGGCCGAAGTCGAGCAGCTTGACGAAATAACGCCGGCCGCGCCGCTCGCTGACCATGATGTTCTCGGGCTTCAGGTCGCGGTGCACGATGTTCAGGGCGTGGATGGCCTGCAGGGCGTCGCTGACCTGCAGCATGATGTCGATGGCCGAGCCCGTCTCCAGCCGCCCCCCGACCCTGATCAGCTTGGCCAGCGACTGCCCGCGCAGCAGCTCCATGGCGATGTACCAGCAGTCGTCCGTTTCGCCGCGCTCGATGATGCGCACGATGTGCGGGTGGTCGAGCTGCCCGGTGATCAGCGACTCGTGCTGGAAGCGCTTCTTCTGCATCTCGTCGTGGAAATTTTCCTCTTTCAGCACCTTGAGCGCCACGACGCGGTTTTTTTCCAGCAGGTCCCGGGCCTTGTAGACCGTGGCCATGCCGCCCGTGCCGATGGTCTCCATGATCTTGAAGTGGCCGATATGGGTCCTCTTCTTCCAGAAAGTGACGGCGTGCAGGTACCTTTTCAGCAGCTGCCACAAGAGCACCGACAGGGCCGCGAAAGCCAGGGCGGCCAGGAGCCATGAACCACCAGGTCTGGTAGACGAAAGGCCGCAAGTAAAAAGCGAAGGAAGCGCCGGCCATGTTCCAGACGCCGTCGGCGTTGGCCGCGATCACCCGGAAGCGGTAGCGCCCGGGCTTGAGGTCGTTGTAGAAAGCCTCGCGCCGGCTTCCTGCCGATATCCACTCCCTGTCATAGCCCTCCAGCTTGTACTTGAACTCGATCTTATCGGAGCGGATGAAGCTTAAAGCCGTGTATTTAAATTCGAATCGCTTGCTTCCGGCGGTCAAGCGTAACGGCGCTGCCATGGGATGGCCCGCTATCGGCAGATTGCGGTTGTCGACCACGACCCGTTCCATGAGCACGGGAAACACCCGGTCATTCTTGCGGATATGGGCCGGATCAATGCTCGCGACTCCCATGAGCGTGGCGAACCACAGGCGACCGCCGCCGTCCTTCCAGCCGGAGGGATTGCCAAAGTTGCATATCCGGCTCTTCATGCCGTCGTTTTCATCGAACAGACGGCCGCTCACCTTGAGACTTTTGTCGAAAGCCGCCTTTTCAAGTTCACTTTTCCTGGCCCGGAAGATGCCGCGCTCGCTGCTCATCCACAAATACCCCAGATCGTCTTCCAGGATGGTATATACCCGGTTGTCGAAAAGGCCCTGATCGCTGTCCAGTGAGCCCCAGCGGCCGTCCTTTGCAGACTTTCAAGCCCTGGTTGTGGGTGCCGATCCACATGGCGCCTTGCCCGTCTTCATAGAAAGAAACCACAGCGCAATTATCCAGGGACCTTTCAGCGCGAATTTTCCCGGAGTTTCCCGGAGGCAGAACCGCCAGGCCCCTTTCGCATCCGATCCATATATTTCCATGCGTGTCTTCAAAAAGAGACGAGATATGATCGTCGCTCAGGCCATTGGCAGTGGAGTAAGTCGAAAATTTTCCATCGTCCCTGCGCAGAAGCCCTCCGCCCCAGGTTCCAACCCATAAGCGCCCCGAACGGTCGGTCAACACGCTGCGTGCTTCCATGCCCGTGTTCGGCCGGGGCAACGGAATTTCCCGGAAACGCCCATTTTGGAAATGGAGCAGGCCAAACGAGGTTCCCAACCAAAGAGAACCCACCTTGTCTTTTGCCAGGGAAAATATATTGCTGCTTTTAAACCGGTCCGGCAGAATGAAATTTTGGCAGTCATCATTTTGATATCGGGCAAGACTGTTTCCGAAGCCGCCGATCCATAAGGCGCCGGAATTGTCCTGATAAAGGCTGCGGTACATTCCGCCGGCCAGCCCCTCCTGATTTGTCAAAGTCGCGATTTTTTCATCGCGGACCTGGGTCACTCCGCCATCGAACGCCCCCACCCACAATGAGCCCTCGGCATCCTCAAACAAGGAGGAAATGTAGTTGCTGGACATCCCTGGAGCATTGACCAGGGTTTGAAAAACACCATTTTGGCAGCGGATCAATCCTTCCTCGCTCCCGGCCCACAAGTTGCCGTCGCGATCCTCGACCAGCGATGTGACATTGTTGCTGAGACCTTGCTTGAGCAAAATGTGGTTCAGTTTATTATCCTTGAAGCTATACAGGCCATCATCCGTTCCCAGCCACAAAGATCCACTGCGGTCATGTTTGAGAACATAGATATCACTGCTCAATTGCATCGCCGTCGGGCAGGACATTGCGCCAATGTTCCATTTTCCAGGATATACAGATGTTTCTCCGCTGTGCCAGCCAATAACCTGCCCAAGCGGTCTGTTCCCAAACAGCTGATCTTGACATTGGGAAAAGAGAGACACTTTTTGAAGACGCCCTTCTCCCCGGGCGGAATGAAAAACAATCCTTCGGAAGTCCCGACCCAGATACGGCCCTGGAGATCTCCGGCCAGGCAATTAAAATAAATGCCGGCAATTTTCCAGGGAAAGTGATGGCTTTGAAACTTGCCCTTTTCCAGGCTGAGGATTTCTCCGCGGCGTGATGCCATCCATAGGACATCCCGGCGGTCGAAAAACAAATTGTTTACGAAATTATCGTGAAATTCAGAGGTGTTTTTGCTGTTGAACACCGAGAAAATTCATCCCGTCGAAACGTACCAATCCTTCATTCGTGCCCAACCATAAATATCCGGACCGGTCTTGCGCGATAGTTACAACCGTATTGCTGGGCAGACCGCGTTCGGTTTTCCAGGTATTCAGAGTATATTGGGTTATTTTTTTTTGCGGATCCAAGCTCCAAAGAAATCCTGCAAAATTCAAGAAAAAAATAATTAAAAAAATACTCTTACGCAAACTTTTTTGTATTTTTATATTGTCGAGATTAAAGATCAACCATTTATGACACGCCCATCGGTTTTGCAGGCCACCAGTTGCAGCATGCCATCCTTGTCGGCGTAAAGCTTTTCCAGCTTGGCCAGCGCCTTTTCGGCTTCCATGAATCTCTTGCCTTTTTTCTTGGCTTCCGGCTGCGCGTCAAGATAGGTCCGGATCTTGCCCAGGAGCAGGTTCACATTGGCTTTTTTTATATCCATTCACTACCTCCGTTTTTAATATGCAATAATTTTAGGTTAAAATAAAAATTAAAAACAAGGAATCGAGGTCGCATGAGCCAATCTCAATCCACTCGTCCGCCGCTGCTTGCATGAAAGCGTCCGCCTTGCTACAATGACCTTGCCATGCGGGAGATATCTTCTTTGACCCTGGTCCTGAGCGACAAGTGCAATTTTTCCTGCCCCTATTGCCCGCAGCGAAAAAGGGAAAAAAACATTAAAAATTCAAGATATTTCTGGTTTTCTCGATTTCCTGCGACCGCGCCTGGACCGGGAGGTATGGCTCGGGTTCTATGGCGGCGAACCGCTGCTGAGTTGGCCACTGGTGAAAAAGACCGTGGCTTATGCAGAGAAAAACTTCAAAAACAAGTTCCGCTTCACCCTGACCACCAATGGTTCTTTGTTAAAAAAGGAACATATTTTATTTTTCAAGAAACACCGGTTCGACCTGGTCTTGAGTTATGACGGCCTGGCCCAGAAGCACCGCGACGCGGGCAGCGTGGCGGCGGTGGAAAAAGCCCTGGCCGACCTGCAGGAATTTTATCCCCAAGGGTATGTGATCAACAGCGTTTTCACTCCGCGAACCGTGCCGCTGCTGGCCGCGAGCATGGAGAAAATGGTCAATCAGGGGCACCCGCGCCTGCAATACGCCCTGGACCAGGGCGTCCCCTGGCGCGCGACCGACCTGGCGGCCCTGGAGAACGAGCTTGATCGACTGGCGGTGATCTGCCTGGAGCACCGGCAAAAAACCGGCAGTCTGCCCCTGGAGAATTTCAAGGAAAACGAAAAGCAGGGCATTTTCGCCTGCTTTGCCGGCCGCGACCGACTGGCGCTGCTCCCCGACCGCACGGTCTGGGGCTGCTACATGTTCTACGACCTGCTGGGACATTCCCGGCAAAATCCCGATTACGCGAAATATTGCTTTGGTGAGCTCGATAAATTCATTTCCCTGCCGGCCAGGGCCGGCGCCGCCATCGTCAAAAACCACGCCGAGCTGCGCCAGGATTACTTTTTCAGCGAAAAAAAAGAGTTGTGCGGCCTGTGCGACGATCTGGAACATTGCTCACTCTGCCCGGCGACGGCCGCCCTGGCCACCGGCACCCTGGCCGTGATCCCGGGCTGGACCTGCCGATTGAAAAAGATCGCTCGCCGCGCCCGGGCCGGGTTTGCCGCGGCTGGCGGCATGGGCCGGCAAAAAAAACCGGATGAGCCCGGGAACTCCCCTTTTGTCCGGGCAATTGAATTTGCCTTGACAACGGTGTAAGATGTACTGAAAATTCAGGAGGACATATGAAGAAATTACTGCTGTCATTTTTGGCCGTTGCCTTGCTCGTGACCCTGTTTTCCCAGCCCCTGGCGGCCAAGGGCGACAAGATCCGCATCGGCGTGCTGCGCTTCACCAACCAGACCGCCGCCGGCTGGTGGAATTCCCAGGTAGCCAGCGAGCTTTCGGACATGCTGGCCTCGGAACTGGTGAGCACCAACGCCTTCAGCGTGCTGGAAAGAAAGGAGATCGACGCCGTGCTCGGCGAGCAGGACCTGAGCGCCTCGGGCCGGGTCAGCAACAAGACCAAGGTGCAGATGAAGAAGCTGAAAGGGGCCCAGTACCTGATCGCCGGCTCGGTGTCGGCGTACGAGGAGGACGTGGCGGGCAAGAAAGGCGCCATCGCCTTCAAGGGGCTCTCCCTGGGCGGCGGCAAGAACAAGGCCTACATCGCCGTGGACATGAAGGTGGTCGACACCGAAACCGGCGAGATCGTCGACGCCCGCACCATCGAGGCCAACGCCAAGGGCTCGGCCCTGGGCGCCGGCCTCAGCCTGCGCAATTTCTCGGTCGGCGGCGAAAGCTACAAGAAGACCCCCACCGGCAAGGCCATCCGCGCCTGCATCGTCTACATCTGCGAGTACCTGGAATGCTCCATGGTCAAGGGCAAGGACGACGACTGCATGGAAAAATGGAACGAGATGGACAGCAAGCGCAAGGAAAAGACCAAGGATTCGATCAGCCTGGATTAAAGGCTCTATAAAAAAGCGCGGGATGGGCTCCCGGGCCCGTCCCGGCGCTGGAATCCGCCATTTTCACTTGACAGAACGGCGAATTTGGTGTATTAATGGTCTTTGAGTTGGGCGGTTAGCTCAGCTGGTAGAGCATCGGTTTTACACGCCGGGTGTCAGAGGTTCAAACCCTCTACCGCCCAGGCTTTTTATAAGGCGCGGGGTCGTAGTTCAGCTGGTTAGAACGCATGCCTGTCACGCATGAGGTCGCGAGTTCGAGTCTCGTCGGCCCCGCCATTCCCCAGGCTGGGGGCGTAAAGGTTTCGACAGTTTTGATGAAGTTAAAGAGGCAGACTGAGCCGAGTAGCTCACTAAACTGCTCAAAAAAAGAAAAGCAAACAACTTTGCACTCGCAGCGTAAATAATACGTTGCCGCTTTGGTTTTCCCCGCCCGCGGGAGGATCCGAGCGTCACAATGCGGGCTAGCGCCGGGATGAGCGCCCGCTGTTTCCCGGGGCGAAATCAAGTGAGGGCCGCTGGCAGTTCATTTTGTTTGTTTTAACGGCTGCCGGTCGTACTGAAAACGAACTATGTCTGTAGAATCTTTAATGGAATCATTATTGGACGCGGGTTCGATTCCCGCCGCCTCCACTGCCATTTGTGCAAGATCCATGAAAAAATTCATAAAGACAAGCTCTTTTCTTATCCTGATCCTGGTCCTTGCCCCCCTGCTCACCGCTCTGGACGTCAATATCCGCACCTCCGACAATGAAGGCTTCACGCGCATCGTCTTCGAGGCCGATCGCAGCTTCGCCTACGCGGTGCAGAACCGCCCCGGCCAGATGCAGGTGCGCCTGAGCGGCCGCGCCGCTTTCCCCGCCCGCAGCCTGGCCTGGCCCGATTCGCCGCTGCTGGAGCGGCTGACCTACGAGATCCAGGGCAATGAAAGCGTTTTTACGGTTTTTTTCAAGGGCGACGCCGCCGTGAAGAAAAGCTTTGTCCTGGAAAAACCCTTCCGCGTGGTCTTCGACCTGGGAAAAAGCGAAAAACCCGCGGCCGCGACTACCGCCGCCGGCGCCAGCCCCGACAAGAAGCCGGATCCCGCCCCAGGAAAACCAGCCGGCGCCGTCCAAGCCCAAGCCCATCGAGACCATCTGCATCGACCCCGGCCATGGCGGCGAGGACCTGGGCGCCCTGGGCAAGTCCAAGCTGCAGGAGAAGAACGTCACCCTGCTGATCAGCCTGAAGCTGAAAAAGCTGATCGAAGTCCAAGACCGGCCTGCGCGTCATCATGACCCGCGACAAGGACAGCGAGGTTTCGCTCAATACCCGGGCTTCCATCGCCAACAACCAGCTGGCCCAGATGTTCGTATCGGTCCACGCCAATTCCTCTTTCCGCAAGTCGGCCTACGGCTCGGAAACCTATTTCGTCAGCCTGCAGGCCACCGACCAGGAAGCCCTGGAACTGGCGCAAAAGGAAAACCAGAACCTCGGAGGACCCGGGCGAAGCCATCAAGAACGATGAATTGAAAATGATCCTCTGGAACATGGCCCAGACCGAATACATCCGCGAGTCGAGCAAGCTGGCCGAGTATATCCAGAACGAATTGAACGACCTTCTGGGCACCCGCAACCGCGGCGTCAAGCAGGCCCCTTTCCGCGTGCTGATGCGCACGGCCATGCCCGCCGTCCTGATCGAGACCGCGTTCATCTCCAATGCCAGCGAAGAAAAAAAGCTGAAAGACGACGAATTCCTGGATCGCATCGCCTTCGCCATCTACAACGGCATCAGCAAATTCATCTATTACTACAACAACGTCCTGAAATGATGAAAAAAACGCGGACCATTCTGCAGGTTTCCCTGGCCGTTATTTTTCTCATCGTCCTTCTGGCCATGGTGCTCTTGCGCAAAAGAACCGCCGGCTTCGAACCCGAACTGCTGAACAAAGCCGGGGTCAGCGGCGCCGTGCTCACCCAGTTCATCAAGGTGAAGCTTTTTTATTTCAGCGAGACATCCGTGTACCTGCAGCCGGTGTACCGCGAGATCGAGGTCCCGGAGCTGCGGGTGGAATTGTACAGGAAATTCATCGCCCTGCTGCTGGCCGGCGAGAGCGGCCATATCACCCCGGTCCCCGAAGGCGTGCAGCTGCGCAGCCTCTACTACCTGGACGGCAAGGAAATGCTGGTGCTGGATTTCAACGAGACGCTGGGCAGCGCTTTTCCCGGCGGCACCGCGGCCGAGCTGGAATTCATCTATTTCATGGTCGACAATCTCTGCTACAACTTCCAGGAGATCAAGAGAGTCAAATTCCTCATCGGCGGCAATGAAAGCAAGACCCTGGCCGGGCATATCGACCTGGAAAAGCCGTTCTATCCGAATTTTGAATGGCTGACGGGTGAGTGACCGGCGGGCTGCGGCGGCGGGATGAAAGGCAGATTCATTATCATAAAAAACAGCGACTGCAATCGAGGAGGCCGCGATGCTTCAGCGGAATCGAAAAAATCATTTTTATAGCCGCCGTGGCCCTGGCCCTCGGCCTGGCTTTCAACGAATTGCGCAGGAAATACGGCCTGATCGCCAGCGGCCAAAAAGTCTCGCGCTGGGACCGGCCCGGGCGGCGCCTGTGGGAAATGTTCTACCGGGTGTTCCTGCAGCTCCCGGTATTCGCCCAGAGGCCCGTCACCGGTTTTTTCCACGCCGTCATTTTCTGGGGCTTCCTGGTTTTCCTGGGCGTCACGCTCAACCACGTCGGCCGAAGGCTTTTTCGCCGGGCTCAGCCTGTTCGGGCACGGTGCGCTCAACTCGCTGCTGCTTTTCGCGGCCAACCTTTTCGCCGGCCTGATCATCGCGGCCGTCCTCTATTTTTTCGTGCGCCGCTATATCGTCCGGGTCAAGAGCCTGGAGCGCCCTTCCTGGCAGTCGCTGACCGTGCTTTTTTTCATCTTCACCCTGATGGTCAGCTTTCTTTTTTATGAAGCGTTCAAAATGGTTTCCCTGGGCGCGATCCGGGGCGATTTCCTCGCCGCCTGGACCTTTGCCCATCTCCTTCCCGCCGCCACCCTGGCCTCGGCAGCGGCCGTTCTTTTTTGGACGAAATTCCTCTGGTGGCTGCACATCCTGATCATCATGGCCTTCGGCGTCTTCATCACCTATTCCAAGCACCTGCACCTGCTGGCCGGCCCCGTCAACCTGGTTTTCAAGAACCTGGGGGTCAAGGCCGAGATCCCCCTGCTCGACCTGGAAGCGCAGGAAAAATTCGGCACGCCGCAGATCACCGACCTGAGCCGCAAGGACCTGCTGGACCTGTTCTCCTGCGCCGAATGCGGCCGCTGCGACGATGTCTGCCCGGCTTTCCAGTCCGGCAAGGCCCTGTCGCCCAAGACTCCTGCTGGAAAAGCTGAAAAACCACCTGCTGGACTCGCGCGGCCAATTGGGCGGCGATCCGGCCGGGCTGAAAAAGCTGCTGGGCGAAGTGGTCAGCGAGGAAGAGGTCTGGGACTGCACCACCTGCGGCGCCTGCATGGAGGTCTGCCCCATGCTCAACGAGCATATCGCCAAGATCATGGGCATGCGCCAGTTCGGCGTGCTGATGGAGTCGCGCTTCCCCGAGGAATTCCAGACCCTGTACCGCGGCCTGGAGAACCAGGGCAATCCCTGGGGCATCAACGCCGACACGCGCAGCGATTGGGCCAAGGACCTGCAGATCCCGCTGATCGGCGAAAAGGGGGAGACGGACATCCTGTTCTGGGTCGGCTGCGCCGGCAGCTTCGACCAGCATTCGCAAGGTATCGCCCGCTCGTTCGTGAAGATCCTGCAGCGCGCCGGAGCGGATTTCGCCTTCCTGGGCAACGAGGAAAAATGCTGCGGCGATCCCGCCCGCCGCAGCGGCATGGAATACCTGTTCCAGATCCAGGCCCGGCAGAACATCGAAACGCTGAACCGCTACAAATTCCGCCGCATCGTCACCATCTGCCCGCACGGCCTCCACGCCCTGAAGAACGAATACGCCAGGATGGGCGGCAACTACCGGGTCCTGCACCATTCCGAGCTTTTGCACGAACTCCTGGCCCAGGGCAAGATCCGCGTCGCGGCGCGGCAACAGCGCAAAAATCACCTACCACGATCCCTGCTACCTCGGGCCGCTACAACCATATTTATGAAGAGCCGCGGCAATTGCTGGAAAAACTTGACCGCCGGCGGCCGCTGGAAATGGCGGCCAGCAAAAAAACCAGCTTCTGCTGCGGCGCCGGCGGCGGCGGCATGTGGAAGGAAGAGAAGACCGGCAAGCGCATCAGCCATTGCCGGATCGAGCAGGCGGAAAAGACCGGGGCCGACACCATCGTCACCGCCTGCCCTTACTGTTCCATCATGTTCCATGACGCCCTGGCCGAGACCGGGCGCGAGAAGATGAAAACCCTGGACCTGGCCCAGGCCATCGAGGAGAAGCTGTTGTAAGCGCGGGCGCCATGGCGAAAAAAATCGCGCCCCGGCTCGCGGACCTTTTGATCCTGGCCGGCTTCGTCACTTTTTTCATCTCCCGCGGCGGCGGTTTCCTGGCTCTGCCGCTTTTCCTCCTCTTTCTGTTCGCCGTGCTGCGGGATGCCCGCCAGCGGCGGAGCGCGGAAAGCCGGCGCTGCTTTTTCCCTTTCGCCGCCGGCCTGCTGATCTGGCCGATGCGCCTGTTCTATTGGGACCGCGCCGACTTCGCCGGCGCGCGTCGGCAACCTGCTGCTGCTGGCCGCGCTTTTCGCCCTTTGCTCCTGGCTGCGACGGCGGCGCCTGGCGCGAAGATTCTTGCGCTTTTTCAATTCCCTGACCATTGAAAAAAAGGCTGCTGGCCGTTTTCATCGTCGCCGAATTGCTGTTCATCCTGGCCGCCGCCGTGCTGACCCGAGCGCGGCGTGGCCCTGGTCGGCGACGAGCCCCATTACCTGGCCCTCAGCCAGTCCCTGGCCCGCGACCACGACCTCAATGTCTTCAACCAGTATTTCCGCGGCGGCTTCAAGGAATTCCTGGACGTGGAAAAGCTGGCCGCCCACGGCACCTGGGGCAAGGGCTTCAAAAGGATCTATTCCTACCACCTGCCCGGCGTTTCCCTGACCCTGGCGCCCTTCTTTTTTTTCAAGCTGTCCCCGCCCCTGCTCTATTTCCTGCTGCGTTCCTTCCTGGGACTGTTCGGCGCCCTGTTGGCCGTGCTGGTCTACCTTTTCGGCCTCAGGCTCTGGCGCTCGCGCAGCCTGGCCTTTTTCGCCACCCTGGTCTTCAGCCTGACCGCCCCGGTCTTTTTCTACTCCTTTCACATCTTCCCGGAAGTCCAGGCCATGCTGCTGGTCTTGAGCGCCCTGTACCTGCTGTTTTTCAAGGCCGGCGGCAACGACAACCGCAGCCTCTGGGCCGGCCTGCTGCTCGGCGCCACCATTTTCTGGGGGGTCAAGTACGCCCTTTTCATTTACCCGTTCGCCCTGGGCTTCTTCGCCTACTGGATCTGGAAAAAAAAATTCCGGCCGGCGCTGCTGCTGCTTGTCTTTCCGCTGCTCTTTCAGGCCCTGTTCTTTTACTACCTGTACCACGCCTACGGCAACTTTTCGCCCAACTCCGTCTACTACGGCATGCTCAGTCCCGCGCAGGCGGGAGCGTTCTACGACACCATCCTGAAAAAGATCACGCTGAACATGCGCTGGGAAACCCTGCTCGACTATTTCTTCGACCAGCGCGACGGCCTGCTGCTCTACAACCCTTTCTACTTTTTCGCCTTCCCCGGCCTGCTGCTGGCCCTGAAGAATTTCAAGCGCTACCGCCTGCACCTGCTGGCCGCGCTGCCGGCCGCTGCTGTTCGTCCTCAACCACGCCTTTTCGACCATCCGCGCCGGCTACTGCCCGCAAGGGCGCTACCTGACGCCGGTCGCCTGGGCGCTGCTGCTCTTCGCCGTGATCTATTACCGGGAAAGCCGCAACCGCTTTTTCAAAAAAGCGTTCCTCGTGCCTGCCCCTGTATTCCCTTTTCGTCGGCCGCCTACCAGGTCACTGCAGCCCTTCACGCTCTACCAGCCCACCACCCACGATACGCTGCTGCGCCCGGGCCTGATGTTCCAGAACTGGAGCAACAGCCGCATCGACCTGCCCGGCCTGCTGCCCTCCTATATCAAGACCGACAACCGCGGCTACCTGCCCAATGCCGTGTTCCTCGCTGTATTCCTTTTGCTGCTGGCGCTGGCCCTGGTCCCATGGCGCCCGGCGAACAGGCGCTGCGGCGGCCTGGCCTGCGGCCTGGTTTTTTTCGTCGATTTTTTCCCTGTCCAGCCTTTTCCCCCGGCCCGGAACTGGCCGCTCCGCCAACAGCCTGCCCGGACCCCGCGCCCTGCCCGGCCGGATTTATTTCACCCCGGCGGCCGGCAAGCGCCGCTGAAGAAGGCACGTGGCTCATTTCCGCCCGCCGCTGCCGCCTGCGCCTCGAAACCCTGGTCCCGCTCGAGGTCGCTGCAGGTCAGCGTCCGAAACCGCTCCGGGGAACGGGCCGCTGTCCCTGACCGTCGCCCTTTTCGACGCCGCCGCGGCGCGCTGGCAATTGCCGCCCGGGGCTTCCGGCCGGGTACGCCTGGACCGGCCGCGGTTACCGGAAAATCAAGGCCGCTTCTGCTACCAGCTCGAGATGCAGGCGGCGGACGGTTCGGCGGCCGACGCCCCGGTCTGGCTCCTGGGACTTCACCTGCGCTGAACGCTCCCGGGTCATCCCGGCGTCGAGCCGCGGATATGCTATAATGATCCGAAAGCATCGAGGTTGATCCATGATCTTCAGCACTCCGGCATTCCTGTTCCTGTTCCTGCCACCGGTCCTGCTGATCGGCCTGTTTTTAAAAAGAGAAGCGCCAGAACGTTTTCCTGCTCGCGGCCAGCCTGGTCTTTTACGCCTGGGGCGAAGGCGGATTCGTGCTGCTGCTCCTGGCCTCGGCCCTGTTCAACCATTTTTTCGGCCTGGCCATCGAAAAAGACCAGGCTCGCCGGGGAAAAGAAAGACCCTGCTGATCGCGGCGCTGGGCCTTCAACCTGGCGCTGTTGGCGGCATTCAAGTATGCCGCCTTCCTGCTGGCGAACCTGGCGCCGCTGCTGCGGGCGGCGGGACTGCCGGTCGGGAAGAATACCTCCTGGCACCTGCCCCTGGGCATCTCCTTCTTCACCTTCATGGCCATCGCCTACCTGGTCGAGGTGTACAACCGCTCCTGTCCGGCCGAAAGAAAGTTCGTGCACACGGCCCTTTTCATCGCCTTCTTTCCCGACCGTGCTGGCCGGGCCGATCAACCGCTATTCCCGCCTCGCGCCGGCAGCTGGCGGAACGGGAGACCACGCCCGGAACTCCTGGCCCATGGCATCCGCCGCTTCATCATCGGCCTGGGCAAGAAGGTGCTGCTGGCCGACACCCTGGCCCGGACCGCCGATCCGATATTCGCCATCCCCGCTGCCGGGCCTCACGGCGCCGCTGGCCTGGCTGGGAGCCGTCTGCTACACGCTGCAGATCTTCCTCGATTTTTCAGGCTATTCCGACATGGCCATCGGCCTGGGCGAGATGTTCGGCTTCCAGTTCATGGAAAATTTCAATTACCCCTATATCTCCAGGTCCATCACCGAATTCTGGACCCGCTGGCACATTTCCCTGTCCACCTGGCTGCGCGATTTCATTTTCCTGCCGCTGGCCTACGCCGTTTCGCGCCGCATCAAGACCGACCGCTGGCTGGGCATCCGCGCCGAATCCTGGAGCTATTACCCGGCCATGCTTCGTGACCATGCTGCTCTGCGGCCTCTGGCACGGCGCCGCCTGGACCTTCGTCGCCTGGGGGTTCTATCACGGCGCTATTCATCGTGCTGGAGCGATCCGCGCTGAAAAAATTTCTCCGGCGCCTCTGGCCGCCGCTGCAGGTCGCCTACGCCCTGCTGGTCGTCGTGCTTCGGCTGGGTGCTGTTCCGCGCCGCCGACTTCTCCCAGGCCGCCGCTTTCTGGCGCTCCTGCTCGGCCTGGGCCGCGGCGACGGCCGGGAGTTCTACCCCGCCCTGTACCTGAACCGCGAGCTGCTTTTCGTCCTGGCCATCTGCTGCCTGGTCGCGGTCGGCGGGCGGCCCCGCCCTGAATCAGATTCGCCGCCCGACTGCGCGGCGGCATGCCCGAAAAATCCCGCCCGCGCCTGGCCGCTGGCCGGCCGCTGGCTGTCCACCCTGCTCCTGGTCTCGCCGTGCTGCTGGCCAGCGCCATGCGCCTGGCCATGGCCACCTTCAATCCGTTCATTTATTTCAGGTTCTAACCTTGCTGAACAAAACGACCGCAAACAGGATCCGCCAGCGACCACGGCCTGGCGGCTGCTGCTCAACTTCAAAAAGAATTCCGGCCTGCCCCTGCTCTTCCTGCTGATCATCTTCCTGCCGCTGGCTGACGCAGTTTTTTGCTCGCGAGCCGGGGATCGCCGCTGCAGGAAAACAGGAAACTGGCCGCCAAACCGCGGTTCGATTCCCGCCAGGCCATTGGGACTATCTGCGGGAGTACGAGGCCTATTTCAACGACCACTTCAGCTTTCCGCACCCTGGTGCTTCTGCCACAACTGGGTGCACGGTGCTGGTCTTCGGGACCTCGCCCACTGGACAAGGTCGTCATCGGCGGCGACGGCTGGCTTTTCCTGGGCCGGGAAGCCAAGTTCCGCAATGAGATCGATTATTTCCGCTCCGTCAGGCCCTTTTCAGCGCGGCGGAACTGGAACGGTGGCGGGCAGCGTTGCAGCAGAGGCGACAGTGGTTCGCCCGGCATGGCATGCTTCTGTATCTTCTGGTCATCCCCAACAAAAGCACGATCTACCCCGAATATCATGCCGGCCGGCATCCGCAAGCTCAATGCCCGGAGCCGCCTGGACCAGCTGCTGGCCGCGCTGCGCCGGGACGACTCCGATTTCCCGGTCCTCGATTTCGCGGAAGTCATGCTCAGGGAAAAGAAGAACCTGGCCCTGTTCTATCACAAACCGACACCCATTGGAACGACCTGGGCGCCTATTTCGCTTACCGCGCGATCATGGAGAAACTGGCGACGGCATTTCCCGGACGTGCGCACGCCGTCCCGCTGGACGAGTTCACGGTGGAAAGCGGCAGCAGCTTCAGCGGCGACCTGGCCCTGATGCTCGCCCTGCCCAACGACAGGTTCAGGCGAAACGGCGATCAGGCTGCGCGCCAAGGCGCCGGAACCGCCGTCGCAGAGCAGCGCCAAAAGGAAGCTCGGCCCGTTCGTCCGCGAGATCATCAGCGAATGCCCCAGCGGCGCCCTGCCCACGGCGCTGATCGTGCACGATTCGTTCATGCACCAGCTGAAGCCGCTTTCTCCGGCCGCGTTTCCGACGCATCGTCTATATCTGGGACTGGTGACCTGCACTTTTTCCCGCAGGAGATCGCGAGGGAAAAACCGCAGGATCGTCATCGATGAAATCGCGAACGCGCCCTCGGCGATGCCGCGCCGGTCAACCCCGCGGAACTGCAGGGCCAGGCGGGGAGCTGACCCCGGCGGCCGCCGGCTTCAATCCACGGTGATCGACTTGGAGACGTTCTTGGGCACGTCGGGGTGGACGCCGTGGTTCTCGATATGGGCGCGGTTGAGGTATTTCATCTTGGCCACCGACATTTTCAGGGCCAGCCGCTGCAGCACCACGGCCGCCTGGAAAACGAAGATATTGCTGTCGCCGCTGCCGGGGATCTTGATATACTTGCAAAAATAATCGTCCAGGCCGGCCGGCTTGCCTTCCAGCGCTTTTTTCAGCTCTTCGTTCTCCTCGGCGATCAGCACCACGTCGGCGCCGCGGATCTTGTGGGTGTGGATCTGCGAGATGGTGATGCGGATATCGCGCTCGTCGGGCGGGCAGACAAAAATGAGGGGATAGTTGGAAAAATAACGTTCGGCGTTGACCTGCTCGCGGAAGCGGCGGTACAGCTCCCGGTAGCGGCCTTTCCGGCCCGGGACCGGGCCCTGGCTGCTGGCGATCTCGGCGCTGAAATCGGCGAATTTGAAATCACGGATCCAGTTGAAAAACCGGCCGCCGATCTCCTGCCGCTGGCCCGCGGGCAGGGCGGGATCGCGCAGCAGGTCGCGGCTGAAATCGGCCATGTCGGCCAGCAGCTTCTCCATGTCCAGGAACGAATACAGGGTGTTTTTGCCCAGGATGGTGTTGGGCCCATGCTTGAATTCGGCCGCGTCGTAGCCCTTCGGCGTGGTTCAGCACGACTTCCCTGATCTTCAGCGCCCCCTCGCGGGCCAGCCCGATCAGCGAGGTCCCCAGAATGTGGATCGAGGGCTTGAGGAAGAACTTGAGCATGACCTCGGTGACATCCTCTTCGCAGGTCTGCAGCGTGTAGCCGATGAGATTGCTTGATCTTCTCCAGCTTCTGCTGCGGCTGCGCGCCTTTTTTCATGCCGGCGGCCAGCAGGTAGAACAGGGCCAGCTGGGCGTTGAACGACTTGGTGGCCGCCACGGCGATCTCCGGGCCGCACAGCAGGGGCAGGAAAAAATCGGCTTTTTCCTGGGGAATGGTGGAGTTCTCATTGTTGACCACGGCGATGATACGGACCTTGTCCCGGAATTTTTCGCGCACCTGGTTCAGGATGTCGACCAGGTCCTTGGTCTCCCCCGACTGGGTGATGGCCACCAGCACGTCGCCCGGGCGCAGGCTGTTCATGTAAACGGAGCGGAACAGGTCGGGGTTGCAGGGGACGATGCCCAGCGCGGTCAGGTTGTTGAAGAAATACCCGGCCGTAAGCGCCGCGTGGTAGGATGTGCCGGAGCCGATGAAGAATACCCGGCCGCCGCGAGGCGAAGCTCTGCTGGAACAGGGCCACGGCCTTCGTCCTTGAAGCGGATGACCTTGCGCTTTTTTTTCCAGATGACGATCAGGTCCAGGGTGAAGAGGGCCGGATAGTATTCCTCGCCGAATTCGCGCAGTTCGCGCAGCAGCTGGGCCTCGTCGGAGGAAAAGAATGCCGGAGCAGCGTCCGGGCTGGCCGGCGCGGCAGCTGGCCGATCTCCTTGACCATGGCTTCAAAACGCGGATCGCCGACGATGCGCAAAAAAGCCGCCTTCAGCTTTTCCGGGTCGAAGATGGCATAGAGCTTGAGCAGGTCGAAAACGATGTCCTTGCAATCCCGGACATGGCGCTCGAATACGGAAAAATACGGGTCTTCCCAGTCCGCGAGAAAAATAGTATTTCAGGATCATGTCCAGGTTGGCCACCGTGGAATCGATCTCCTGTTCCATGAAAAAATGATACTTGGGCTGCAGGGCGATGTCGGCGATGTTCAGCTTCGACCGCTTCAGCCCGGGACGCTGCGGCTGCCGTCGGCCAGGGAGAAGACGAAATAGCTCGTCGGCGGTGAAATAGATGCCCTGGCCCTCGACCAGCGGGATCAGGAAGCGGGTCTTGGCCAGGACCGATGTCAGGTCGGAAGAGACGACGATGAAATCGCCGTCCTCGTCGCTGCCCTTGCCGGCATAGAGCGAAGAACCGGCCTTGACGGCGAAGATGCCTTCGATGTCCGGTCGCCGAGACGCAGGCGGCGTAGGACCCCACCGCTTTCTGGTTGGCGCGCAGAATGGCCTGCAGCAGGTCGTCGACCCGGTCTTGCCGCGTCCGGCTTGTTGCGCGCGGCCAGCTGCTCGTGGTAAAAATGCTCCACCAGGTGCACCAGCATCTCGCCGTCGTTGTCCGAGCGGATGCTGGTGGCGGGCTTCCAGCCAGGAATTCCTTCAGGCTGTCGGTGTTGGAAATGTTGCCGTTGTGGGCCCCCAGCAGGCGCGTCCGGCAGTTCACCTCGTGCGGCTGGGCGTTCTCGTCGGTCACCGCGCCGTAGGTGGCCCAGCGCACCTGGCCGATGAACTTGCAGCCGCTCTGCTTTTCCAGGTCGAGTTCATGGATGACCTTGGACGGCGACCCGACCTTCTTTTTCAGGGTGACGGTGCCGTCTTTTTTGAAAAAAGCGCCGCCGGTGGAATCGTAGCCCCGGTACTCGAGTTTCTTCAGCAGGAAGGAACCGACCTGGCCCAGGCGGGGATTGTTCTTGCCATAGACAATGCCGACGACACCGCACATGTCTCTCCTTAAAAAAAGTGAATCCGCCGCACTCTGGTTTGTCTTACCACTTCTTGCGCTTCCAGAAAAAGAGAAAACCGATGCCGGAGATCATGGCCAGCGCCAGGACGAAGACGAAGGCCAGCGGGTGGTTCTGCAGCGGGAAGTTGACGTTCATGGAAAAAATGCTGACCACCAGCGTCGGCATCATGATGCAGATGGTGATGATGTTCAGCGTCTTCATCAGCACGTTCAGGTTGTTGCCCACGATCCCGGCCCGGGCATCCATCAGCCCCGAGAGGATGTTGGAATAGATCTCGGCCTGCTTGAAGCACTGGTTGTTCTCGATGAAGATGTCGTCGAGGAATTCCTGGGTGTCGCCGTCGATGCCGATCTTGGCGGTGTTGTTCTTGATCTTCTCGATGACCATGGTGTTGGAGTTGATGGCGTTGAGGTAGTAGACCAGGCTCTTTTCCAGGATGAACAGGTTGAGCAGGTACTTGTTCTCCATGGAGGCGTTGATCTTCGGCTTCCAGGGAGTCGGACAGCATGTTGATGATCTTCAGGTGCTCGATGAAATGGAAGATCGAGCGGTAGAGCAGCGACAGCATCACCTTGGGCAGGGACAGCCCGCGCACGTAGGGCTTGCCCTCGAAGAGCGGGATGTCCTCGGCCAGCAGGACGACCAGCCGTTCCTTGAACAGGAAAAGGCCGAGCGACGAGACCCGGAACAGGAAATTGTCGCAGGCGGCGTAGTTCTTGGGCCGCTTGAAGATCAGGGCGACGTGCTCCGGCTCGAATTCCAGGCGCGAGAGTTCGTCGGGGTCCAGGGACGAATTCAGGGTGTGCTCGTCCAGCTTCAATTCCTCGGTCAGGTATTTTTTTTCGGCGTCGCTGGGATTGATGTAGACCAGGATCGGGCTCTGTTCATTCTGGCTTTCCACGATCTTGCCGTTGGCCAGTTCATAGCGTCTCACCATGCCGCCACCTCCCCTGTCCGGAGAACCTTGATTTTCCGGCTCCGGCCGCTCGCGGGCCGAAACATCGCGAAATTGATTATAGCAGCATCGCCGCCGGCTGTCGAGATTTTCTCAAAAAAAAAGGGCGGCGCCGCCGCCGCCCCGCAATGCTCTAAAAGAAAACGGATTACTTTTTCTCTTCCTTTTTCACTTCTTCAGCCTTCTGGCACTTGCCCTTTTCCATTTTCATGCCATGTTCCTTCATGCCGCCCATCATGCTGCCCATCTGGCAGCCGCCCATCATGCCGCCGCCCATGCCGCAGCCGCCCATTTCGTCGAACTTGGCTTTCTGCTCTGCCGTGAGCAGGGCGCGGACCGCCAGGCGGTGGGCCAGGCACTTCTTCTGCATGTCGGCCTTCATCATGGCCATCTCATCGATCTTGGCCTCGGCCTTCTTGAGGTCGACCGGGTCCTTCATCAGGGCCTTCATCTCGGCCGCCTGCTTTTCCATGTCGGCCTTGGCGGCTTCCATCATCTTCTGGTGTTCGGCGTGCAGCTTTTCCAGCTTGCCCTTCTGCTCGTCGCTGAGGTTGGGGATGTTCTTGAGCATCATGCAGCCCTCGCCCTTCATCATGCAGCCCTTGTCCATCATCTTCTTCATGTCGCCCTGGCAACCCGGCTTGCCGCAATTCGGGGCGGCCTGCAGCGGCGCGATCACGACCATGGCCACGAACGCGGCCAGGGTCAGTACTTTGAAAATCTTTTTGTGTGTCATCTGGGTAAAACCTCCTTTATAAGTTTACCGTTTTTAATTTACTTTCTTCAGTTTTTCCCGTTCTCGCAGCCGGGGCGGCCGGACATTTTTCCCGGCGGGCAGGACGTTCCGGGCTCCATGCCCGGGCAAAGTCCCTGCTCCAGGTAGCCCTCGAACTTGTGCATCTGGGCTGGGGAGAAAAATAACCCCGCACTTTCAAGGAATGCAGGATGAACATCTTTTCAATGCCGGCCTGCAGACGGGAAATTTCGCCCAGGATCGGGTCCAGCTCGCCATCGGTCACGGTTTGCCGTTTCAGCAGCACGAACAATTCGCGCCGTTTCCGGCGCAATTCGTCCTGCAGCGGTTTGGCCTGGGCCAGCACCCGGTCGCGCTCGGCTTCCAGCTGCTGCGCCTGCTTGGCGCTCAGGCCGAGATTGTGCCGCATGGGGCCGGCATGCCAGCCGCTGGCAAGCCTTGCCGCGGATGATCCTTCGGCCAGCAGCGGTGCAGCAGGAACCCGATATTGATCGCCCAGCGAGACTACCAGCAAGGCGATCCAGGCCCGTTTCTTCATTGCGGGTCTCCCTGCAGCAGGCGGCCGTAGACGGCCCCGAACGAATCGGCGGGCAGGTCGGAGAAGGCGTTCAGGTTCAGGGTGCGGTTGAAAACCTCGGCGTCGGCGTTGACCGCCGGGCTGTCCGCAGTCCCGCCCAGGAAATAGCCCAGCAGGGCGGAAAAGACCAGGACCAGGACCATGGCCGCCCGCAGCAAGAGCCGGCTTGAAAGCGGCCGGCTGGAAGAAGAACGGCTGCGGCCGGGCCGCGTCTTGCTCGATCCTATTTTGCAGCGCGGCCAGGAAGCCGGGGGAGGGCTGGATCATCTCCTCGGCCTGCATGCTTTCGCGCAGCCAGAGCTGTTGGCTGTTCCATTCCCGGCAGGAAGGGCAGCCGCGCAAATGCGCCTGCAACTTTTCCTGCGCGGCAGGCAGCAACCGTCCGTCCAAGGCCAACGAGATGTTCTTTTTCACTTCCCGGCAGTGTGTTTTCATGTCCACTCCATTAGACCGCGACAACGAAATAAACTTGCGCTTTCCCCGTCATTTTTTTTTCGGATTCAGGACGGCAACCAGGCCCAGCCGGGCCCGGAAAAGCAAGGATTCGACCGCCGCGAGCGAAACTTCCATGGCGGCGGCGATCTCTTCATAGGATTTGCCCTCGAAACTGGCCAGGACCAGCGCCATTTTCTGGCGGGCCGGCAGCGCTGCCAGTGCCTTTTCCAGCCGGCTTTGCCGCTCCGCCGCCTCCAGCGCGTCCGCGGCCTGGACGGTCCCGGCTTCCAGGTCCCCGCTCAGCCGCACGGGCTCGGGCCGCGTTTTCTTGCGCTGGCGGTGATTCAGGCAGGTGTTGACGGCCAGGCGGTAGAGCCAGGTGCTGAACGCCGATTGCCCCTTGAACGTCCGGGCATGGCGCCAGACCTTGAAAAAAATTTCCTGGGCCAGCTCCTCGGCGTCCTGGCGGTCGCGGCTGAAGCGGTAGGCCAGGTTCAGGATGCGTGCCCTGGTGCCGCTGCACCAACCGGGCGAAAGCCGGCTGGTCGCCTGCCGCCGCCCGCCGCAGCAGGTCCAGATCAGGTTCGGTACCGGCCATTATTTTCAATCCGGACCATGGGTACGAACGTGAATGCCATTTATTTTTTTCATGAATATCGCGATCGTTCATTATAGCAAATTCTTCAATAAATTGAACCAGCTGTGGTACAATCGCCCCATGCAGCAAACAATCCTGGAAATCAAGAACCTGAGCAAGAGCTATGGCGAGATCACCGCCCTGGCCAATTTCAGCCTGAACCTGGGCAAGGGCGAGGTGCTGGGCCTGCTCGGCCCCAACGGCGCCGGCAAGACGACCCTGATCGGCATCCTGTCCGGCACCCTGCGCGATTTCACCGGCACGGTCGCCTTCAAGGGCCAGGACCTGTTCGGCGACCGCCGCTTGCGCAACCTACATCGGCATCGTCCCGCAGGAGATGGCTTTTTACGAAGACCTGGGGGCGCTGGAAAACCTGATGTTCTGGGGCGGCCTGTACGACATCCCGGAAAAGGAACTGAAGCGCCGGGCGCTGGAGCTGCTGGCGCTGGTGGAGCTGGGCGCCCGGGCCAAGGAGCCGGTCAAGAAATTCTCGGGCGGCATGAAGCGGCGGCTGAACATCGCCATCGGCCTGATCCACCAGCCCGAGCTGCTGCTGCTGGACGAGCCGACGGTGGGCATCGACGTCCAGGCCAAGGTCAGCATCCTGGACATCATCCGCAACGTGGGCGCGCAGGGGACCTCGGTCATCTTCACCACCCACCAGCTGTCCGAGGTGGAGCAGATCTGCACGCGCATCGCCATCATGGACAAGGGGGTGATCCTGGCCGCAAGGCACGCTGGCCGAGCTGATCCGCATCGTCGGCGAAAAAGAGATCGTCGACGTCAGCGGCGAATTCACGGCCGACTCCTTTTCCGCAGATCATCCAGCTGGCC
Source organism: Candidatus Aminicenantota bacterium (assembly GCA_963764745.1). Lineage (GTDB taxonomy): Bacteria > Acidobacteriota > Aminicenantia > UBA2199 > UBA2199 > UBA2199. Next base: position 208,783 of record CAVXTN010000005.1, read on the forward strand.
GACGGCGACGGCATCGAGATCCTTTCGGTCATGCCGACAACAAGGCCCACCTGGCCTTCGCCAATTCCGAGCGCATCCCGGCCATGATGCAGCACCTGTTCCAGCACCACCTGTCGATCTCCGACCTGAAGATAAAATCGCCCAACCTGGAGGCGGTGTTCCTCAAAATGACCGGCAGGAGCTTACGCGATTGAGCCGCACAACGCTGATCATCAGCAACGACATCCAGCCGCCGGCTGCAAGGCGCCCATGGCCACGATCCTGTTCCTGGTCATTCCCCTGGCCATGACCGCCCTGATCGGCGCGATCTTCAACCCCGGCTCGGGCACCGAGACCAAGCTGCCGGCCATCAAACTGCTGCTGGTCGACAAGGACAAGGGCCTGGCCGCGAAATTCCTGACCGGCGCCTTCGACCAGAAAGAGGTCAAGGAGATGTTCCAGGTGACGCTGGTGCAGGAAGCCGAAGGCGAAAAGCTGATGAAGAAGGGCAAGGCGTCGGCCATGCTGGTCATCCCCGAGCATTTCAGCGACGACCTGGCCGAGCAGAAGACCAGCGCGCTGCTGGTCGTCAAGAACCCGGCCGAGGAATTCCTGCCCGGCGTGGCCGAGGAGTTCGCCAACACCATGGCCGTGGGCCTGTCGGCCATCGCCCAGGTGTTCGCCGACGAGCTGAAGGTCATCAAGAGCGCCAGCAAGCTGGAGCTCGAAGACATCTCCATCGCCCAGATGACGCCCTTTCATGGAAATGGCCCGGGTCAAGATCATCGCCCTCAAATCCTACCTGTCGCCGCTGCTGCTGCAGCTGAAAACCAGCACCACGGCCAAGCCCGGGGAAACCCGCCAAGCCCGCCGGCTTCAATATCTTCGCCTATATCATGCCGGGCATGCTGATCATGTTCCTGCTGTTCATCATCGAGGCCTTCATGCGCGAGATCCAGAACGAGCGCGCCGACGGCAAGATCCGGCGCATGATGTTCTCGCCGCTCACCACCCGCGAGCTCATCACGGCCCGCCTTTTCAGCGGCTGGCTGCATGGGCGTGCTCGTCTGCCTGCTGGCCATGGCCACGGGCACGCTGGTCTTCGGCATCGACTGGGGCAATCCGCTGCTGCTGCTTCTCCTGGTCGCGGTCAGCTGTTTCTGGTGCGCCGCGTTCTTCGGCATGCTCAACGCTTTTTTCAAGAACAAGAACCAGGCCGGCGCCTTCTCCAGCCCCATCATCCTGGTTTTCGCCGCTTTCGGCGGCAGCATGCTGCCCCTGGAGCAGATCCCCGCGGGCATGCGCTGGCTCTCCTCATTCACGGTCAACCGCTGGTTCATCACGCGGCTGCCAGGAGATCATGGACGGGAAGTTCCCGCTGGCCGCGTTCATCGTGCTGGCGGTTTCCGGCCTGCTTTTCGCCGGCGTGGCCATGATCGCTTTGCAGCGGCGGCTCGCCACCTGAGATCCACCAAGGAAAGATCATGAAGAAAATATGGCATATCGGAATTTTGGACCTGAAGCTGACGGTCAAGGACAAGGCTTTTTTCTTCTGGATGCTGGCCTTCCCCCTGGTCTTCATCCTCATTTTCGGCAACCTGTTCCAGGGCAGCAAGACCGACACCAAGGCCTCGCTGACGGTGCTCAACCAGGACCAGGGCAAGTGGGGCGCCTATTTCGTCGACAAGCTCAAGGCTCCGGGCATCGAACTGACGGTCGTCACGACCGCGCCCAAGGAATATTTCCGCATGCTGGTCATCCCGGCCGATTTCTCGGCCAAGATCGAAAAGCGGGCGGCGCAGACCCTGGAGCTGAAAAAGGACTCCGAGGCCAACCTGCAGGCCGGCGCCGTGGCCGAGACCAAGATCGTCCAGGCGATGGTGAAGCTGATCGCCGAGCTGGTCATCTACGGCAACCAGCGGGACATCAAGGCCTTTTTCGCCACGCGCAGCCCCTACCGCGACCTGGTCCTGGTCAAGACGCGACTGCCCGAGGGAACCATCGTCAAGATCCCTTCCGGTTTCGACCACGTCATCCCCGGCATCCTGGTGCAGTTCGTGATGATGATGGTGCTGATCTACGGCGGCATCTCGGTGATGGAGGACCGCAAGCGCCGGGTGCTGGCCCGCATCCTCTATTCCTCCGCGTCGTTCGCCGAGCTCTTCGGCGGCAAGTTCCTCGGGCGGGTGCTCATGGGGCTGCTGCAGTCGGCCATCCTGATCGCCGCCGGCAAGCTGTTCTTTCATTTGAACCTGGGCAACGTCTGGCTTTCCGGCCTGAACATCCTGGTCTTCACCCTGGCCATGGCCGCCTTGAGCATTTTCGTCGGCTCGGTGCTGAGGAAAGAGGAATTGATCGTCGGGGTCTCGGTCCTGATGTCCAACATGTTCGCCGCCCTGGGCGGCTGCTGGTGGCCGGAGGAGATCGTGCCGCCGGCGTTCAGGACCCTGGGCATGGTCTCCCCCGCCTACTGGGCCATGGACGTGTTCCACAAGGTCATCTTCTTCGGCAAGGGCTTCGACGCCGTCTGGCCCAACTTGCTCGTGCTGCTCGGCTTCGCCGCCGTGTTCATGGCCCTGGCCCTGCGCTTCTTCAAGGTCAACGAATAATAAAGAGCCCAGCCGGACGAAAAATATTTCGCCGAAATGGCGCTCTTCCTGTGATAGCCGAATCCCCCCTGCGTCCCCCTTTCCCGTACCTTCAACGCTTGATGTTGGGCAGCTCCAGGCCGTAGCCCTTCTTGCGGTCGTCGGCCTTGAGCATGAAAGCGATGAAGATGGCCAGGATGCCGAAGCTGAGGAAGATGAGCATGGGCAGGGTGTAGTTGTAGGCGGCCTTGCCGTTCACGTCGGGCAGCCGGCAGAAGCGCTCCAGCACCCAGCCGATCAGGTAGGGCACGCCCATCAGGCCGATGTTCTGCGTGAAGAAGATCATCGAGTAGGCCGTGCCCAGCTGCTTTTCCGGGATCAGCTTGGGGACCGAAGGCCACATGGCGGACGGCACCAGGGAGAAGGCCACGCCCAGGAGCAGCATGGCGCCCACGGCCACGGTCCAGTGCGAAAAAGCGGGAATGGCGAAAATGATGTGCACGAAGACCAGCAGGAAGGCGCCGAGGATCATGATGGACGCCCCCTTGCCCTTGCGGTCGTAGATCTGGCCGAAGACGGGCGTCAGCAGGATGTTGCCGAAGGGCAGCAGGGCCGGGATCAGCCCCGCCAGGCTCTCGCTCACATGGTACTTCTGCACCATGAGGTCGGTGGCGTAGTCCAGGAAGGGAAAGACGCCCGAATAAAATATGAGGCAGAGCAGGGCGATGAGCCAGAAGCCCTTGTTCTTCAGGATCTCCAGGATGTCCCTGAGCTTGAAGGCATCCTCCTTGGAGACCGCCGCCGGCGGCTCGGAGGCGTCCAGCTTTTTGTCCATGCCGCAGTAGAGGATATAGGCGATGGTGCCGATGACCAGCAGCACGAGGCCCAGGAAAGCCACGGCCGCCACGCCGTATCTCAGGGCGATGGGCATGGCCGCGGCCAGGCCGACGGCGGTGCCCATGCGCGCCCCGGCGAGCTGCAGCCCCATGGCCGTGGCCATCTCCTTGCCCTTGAACCACTTGACGATGACCTTGGAGACCGTGATGCCGGCGACCTCCACGCCCATGCCGAAGAAGGAAAAGCCGATGGCGGCGACCCACACCTGGGTCTTGACGGGGAAGCCCGCCGAGAGCCCGAACCAGCAGGTGGCGACGCCGAAAACCATGACCAGGGAGGAGAGGATGCCGGTGAAGCGCACCCCCTTCTTGTCGAGGATGATGCCGCCGATGATGAGCATGAAGGCGAAGACGTTGAGCCAGCCGTAGGCGCTCTTGAAAAAGCCGAAGTCCACGCTGGTCCAGCCGGTGGCGACCAAAGCGGTCTTGAAGGCCGAGGTGGCCTTGTCGAAGTAGTAGCCGCAGAACATGATGATGGACACGACCGACAGGGCCGACCAGCGGGCGGCCGGCGACTCGCGCAGGGATTTTCTGATGGCGTCAACCATATTTACACTCCGTATAAAATTTCGATTGCCGAAACGATCTCAGCCACAAGCGATTTTACGCGAAAGCAAAATAATTTACAATCCCCGGCCCTATTGCCCGCCGTCATACCAATCGGCCCGGGTCAAGGGCAGGCCGCTGGCGCCCGCGGCGTCCGGCCGCACGAACAGCGCCTGATAAACGTTCAGCCGCCCGGTCCGGAAACCATGGGCGGATCCGGCCATAAACAGGCGCCAGACCCGGTAGGTCGGTTCGTCCACGAAGTGCAGGACCTGGTCGTGGCGTGCTTCCAAGCGCCGCACCCAGTGGCGCAATGTCGCGGCATAATGCTCGCGCAGGCATTCCACGTCCCGGACCTCGAACCCGGCCTCCTCGGCCGCGCGCAGGGCCGCGCTGATGGGCGTCAGCTCGCCGTCGGGGAAGACATAGGCTTCGGAAAAAGTTCTTTTGCCGCGGGATTCATCCCCGACCCGACAGGCGATCCCGTGGTTCAGGAAAACGCCGCCGGGCTTGAGCAGCTCCCGGGCCTGGGCAAAGTAGAGCGGCAGGAGTTTTTCGCCCACGTGCTCGACCATGCCCACGCTGACCAGGGCATCGTACGCGCCGGGCTCGCCCAAGGTCCGGTAATCCTGTTGGCGAACATGGCAGCGGGCGGACAACCCGTTTTCGGCGATCCGCTTGTTTGCCAGTTCGTACTGAGGCCGGCTGAGGGTGATCCCGGTCGCCGCCACGCCGAAGTGCCGGGCGGCATGGATCACCAGCCCGCCCCAGCCGCAGCCGATATCCAGCAGCCGTTGTCCCGGGCGCAGGCGCAGCTTGCGGCAGATGTACGCCAGCTTTCTTTCCTGGGCTTGTTCCAGCTCCTCGCTCGGGTCCCGGAAGTAGGCGCAGGAATAGGCCAGGTTCCGGTCGAGCCAAAGGGAGTAAAAATCATTGGAAACATCGTAATGATAGGACACGGCCTGGCGGTCGCGTTCAAGCGAATGGCGTTTGCCCGCCAATCGCGCCGGGCCATGACGCCCGGGCGTGCGCTTGGCCCCGGGCGGGAGCTTCAGCAAATTCCTGGCGGCGCGCAGCTTGGCCAGCGCTCCGCCTGACCGGGGCGCCAATTCCGCGGCCAGGCCCAGGACGGTTTCCAGGTCTCCCTCGACGTCGAAATCATCGTGCAAGTACGCTTCCGCCAGGCCCAGTTCCGTCCCCGGCAGCAGCATGCGGCGCAGGGCCCCGGCATGGTTGAGAACCAGGGTCGCCTGGCGCGGACGGTCATCCGGCCAGCGCCTCCCGTCCCAGAGGCGAATTCCGACATTGGCGGTTGCGCCGCCAAAAAAATCCTGCAGCAGCCGCAGGGTCAATCCCACGGCGCGCCCTTCCGTTTCCCTTGGCTTCTCGGCCATGGTCTCCTCCTCCCCCCTTCCCCCAAAAAGGATCCCGACCGGTTCACCATGGGAGGCCGGGATCCGCGGCGCAAAGATATAAAGTTATTTTAGTCTAATTGCAATAAAAACAGAAATGCGAATCGAGGCCTTCACCGCCGTATTCATGGCCCTGGCCTATATTTTTTCAAGGTCGAGGAATAATAGCGGCCAAAGCGGAATCGGTCGGGACAGGTCGCGACCTGTCCCTACGGATTTTCTTCCCCTTTCTTCACGCCGCCTTGAAATATTTTTTGCGGAAGAACAGGGCCACGTTGACCAGGCCGATCAGCACCGGCACCTCGACCAGCGGCCCGATGACGGCGGCGAACGCCGCCCCGGAGTTGATGCCGAACACGGCGACCGACACCGCGATGGCCAGCTCGAAGTTGTTGCTGGCCGCGGTGAAGGACAGGGTCGTGCGTCTGGCCGTAGCCGGCGCCCGCCTTGCGGCTCATGCCAGAAGGAAACCAGGAACATGACCACGAAATAGATCAGCAGCGGGATGGCGATGCGCACCACGTCCAGCGGGATCTTGACGATGATCTTCTCCCTTCAAGCTGAACATGACCACGATGGTGAACAGCAGGGCGATCAGGGTGATCGGGATGATCTTCGGGATGAAGCGCGTGTGGTACCACTCCTTGCCCTTGGCCTTGACCAGCACCAGCCGCGTGATCATGCCGGCCAGGAAGGGGATGCCCAGGTAGATGAACACGCTCTTGGCGATGCTGCCCATGGTCACCATGGAAAGGTCGATGTTGCCCAAGCGCAGGCCGATCAGCGGCGGCAGCACCTTGATGAAGAACCAGGCGAACACGGAGTAAAAAAGCACCTGGAAGATGCTGTTGAAGGCCACCAGGCCGGCCGCGTACTCGCGGTCGCCGTCGGCCAGGTCGTTCCAGACGATGACCATGGCGATGCAGCGCGCCAGGCCGATCATGATCAGGCCGACCAGGTACTCGGGCTTGTCGGCCAGGAAAACCACGGCCAGAACGAACATCAGGATCGGGCCGATGACCCAGTTCTGCAGCAGCGAGAGTCCCAGGACCTTCAGGTTCTTGAACACGTCGCCCAGTTCCTCGTACTTGACCTTGGCCAGCGGCGGGTACATCATCAGGATCAGGCCGATGGCGATGGGGATGTTGGTGGTGCCCACGCTGAACCGGGTATTGAACGCGGCCACGGCGCCGGGGATCACGTAACCGATCAGCACTCCCAGGGCCATGGCGGCAAAGATCCAAACCGTCAGGTAGCGGTCAAGGAACGACAACTTCTTTTTCACTGACTCAGCCATGAAGCACCTCCGTTATTTGGGTATTATGAATATAGCCAATATTAGCCACATGTATCATCATGGGCATTGGATGAACCCCTGCGACCACAGGCAGCCGCCGCAAGCGGGGTGGACGTTGCCGAAGCAGTCCTCGTTGTTGATGTCGGGCAGGTCGCAGCTGTTGCAGGTGGTGCAGGGGGCGAAGGCGAACTCATCCAGCTTGCTCCGGAAAGCGCGGTATTCCTGCGCATTCCAGATCTCGCTCAAAGCCCGCTCGCGCAGTGAGCCGAAGGTGAAATCGGGCCACGTGCGCGTATGGCCGTTCAGGCAGACCGTATGGGTGTGGAGCAGCGGCAGGCAGGGGCCCAGGCGGCCGTCCCAGCGCACGCTGGCGCTGCGGCGCTGCAGGAAGGGGCATAGTCCATCCCGTTCCGGGGCCAGCGAAGTGAAGGCAAGCGAATCGGGGAACAGGGCGGAAACTTTGTTCAGCGTTTCGCCTTCGCTGATGAGCGGATCGAAGCGCGGCATGACGCATCCCCCTTCAGGCAAAGCCTCGAACAGTACCCGGCCGTACAGGACATCCGCCGCCATGTCTTTGGTATAGGGCTCGACGTTGCTCAGCGAAAAGCGGCTGGCGCCGAGTCGCTTGGCCAGATCCAGAACGGCCGGCAGGTCGGCGATGTTGCGCTTCATGGCCACGAAGGAGATGCCCAGCTCGGGCTTGCGGCTTCTTCGCCCTCAGGCGTTCCAGGTTGGCGATGATCAGTGGCAGGTGGTCGCCCAGGCGGACATCGGCATAGCTCGCGCGGCGAGGCGCCGTCGATCGACACCCAGAGGCGGTCGAGGCCGGCCGCGACCAGGCGGTCGGCCATGGCCTCGTCGAGCAGGATGCCGTTGCTGATCAGCTCCACCTCGCTTCCGCCCGGCTTGGCCGCGGCCACCATGTCGGCGATGCGCGCATGGCCCAGCGGCTCGCCGAAGCCGCCGAAAAAAATGCCGGGCCGCTCGGGAAAGGATCGCAAGTCCGCCATGATCTTTTCAAAAAGCCCGAACTCCATGAAACCCAGGGGCTCTTCCCAGCCGTGGCGCATGCAGGTGCGGCAGTCCAGGTTGCAGCGGTTGGTCGGCTCGATATACACCTTGGCCAGCCGGTCGATCTCCGGAGACGCGGGCGATTGGGTTTTATGCTCCATTACATTTTGCCCATGCTATTTTTTAAAAAAACTTTTTTCCGCGCAGCGGCCGGTTTCAAATTGCAAGGTGACATGAGAAATTCCGTAGCGTTCTTTCAAAAGGCTTTCGATCTTGTCGGCAACGGCGCAAGCCTCCGACAGCAGGCAATCGTCCAGCTCGATATGGGCCTCGAAGTAAATCGTCTCCTCGTTGGCCAGCCAGGTGTGCACGTGGTGGATGTTGCGCACTTCCGCAAGGGCCTCGATCTCGCGCTGCATGGCGCCGTAATCCAGGTCGGCAGCGGACTGCATCAGGATGCCGACGGAATTTTTGACGATCAGCCAGCTTTGCCGCAGGATATACAGCGATATCAATACCGTGACCAGCGGATCGATCCAGAAAACTCCCCAGATGCGGATGGCGATGCCGCCGCCGAGGACGCCGACCGAAGAGACCGTGTCGCCCAAAAGATGCAGGTAGCTGGAGCGCACGTTCATATTGCCGTGCGCCCCCTTTTTCAGCAAGCGCATGGAAATGAAATTGGCCAGGAGACCGAAGGCCGCGACGCCGATCATGACGCCGCTGTGGATCGTTTCCGGATTCCGGAAACGCCGTACCGCCTCGAACACGAGGAACAGGGATATCGCCACCAGGGCGGAGGCGTTCACGAAAGCGGCGATGATCTCCGCGCGCTTGTACCCGTACGTCCTGCGGGCGTCATTTTCTTTCCCCGCGATCTTCCAGGCGGCGTAACTCAGCAGGATGGAGACCGTATCGCCCAGGTTGTGCGCCGCGTCGGAAAGAAGCGCCAGGCTGCCCGACATGATGCCGCCCGCCACTTCCACGACCGTGATCAGCCCATTCAGGAGCGTCACGCCCAGATATTTCGCGGCCGAGAGATTCACCTGTTCCCGACCCTGGCCATTCCGCTTTTCCGTTCTTTCGTCACCCATGGCAACAGTACCTCCCGCATTGCTTTTCTCATTCATCATTTTCAGGTTCCCGAAGCAACCCACTGCGTCACGATCAACTCCAGATCATGTACACCGCGGCGACGATCAGCAGGAAGCCGCAGATCTTTTTGACCACGTTGAGGGCTTTCGAGCTTTCGTTCCAGCGCAGGTAATTTTCGATCACCCGCGTGAAGGTGCCGGCAAAGACGATCACGGCGCAATGGCCGATGCCGTAGGCCAGCAGCAATGGGACGCCATAGACCAGGCTGGTGGACGACTTGGCCAGGACGATGGCCAGGATCGGCGCCATGTAGGCGAAGGTGCAGGGACCGAGCGCCAGTCCGAAGAGCAGGCCCAGCAGGAACCCGGCCCAGGCGCCCTTGCCGCGGGCTTTGGCCTGTGCGGCTCCGGGCAGCTCCAGCTTGATGATGCCCAGCAGATAGAGTCCGACCAGCACGAAAATGGCGGCCACCAGGTAATTGCTCCAGCGGCCGATGTCGCCCAGCATGCGGCCGAGCAGCGAGGTGACGACCCCGATCAGGGCGATGGTGGTTAGAATTCCCAGGGCGAAGGCCAGCGAAATGCGGAAGGCCTTGCGCGTGGTGAGTTGGCTCCTGCTGGCTGATGAAGCCGACGATCAGCGGGATGCTGGCCAGGTGGCAGGGGCTGAGCAGGATGCTCAATATCCCCCACATGAAGGCGCCCAGCAGCCCGAGCAGCGGGTGGCCATACAGCAGCTTGCGTCACCCAGGTAAAAAGCGCTTCCAGCATTATTTCACGCCTTTCTGCTGCAGGATCTTGACCAGGTCCTCCTTGGGAAAGAAACCTTCGTGGCGAAAATATTCCTTGCCCTCCTTATCCAGGAAGACCTGGGTGGGGATGACGCGGATTTTGAGGTCTGGCGCGAAAGGCTCGCCCTCCGGGGTCCAGACGTCGTAAAAAACAACCTTGACCTGGCCGGCGTAATCCTTCTCGATATCCTTCATGATCGGCTGCATCATCTTGCAGGGGATGCAGCGCACCGAGCCCAGTTCGACGAAGGTGACCAGATAGTTTTCTTCTGCTGCCGCCGTGTTTATTTTTCTCATCGGCCTTGGCATTGGCAGCGTTGCAGCTCAAAGAAACACATCCCAGCGAACAAGAATAAAATGAAACTGCGGATGAATGTGTTTTTCATTTTCTTCTCCTTTATTATTTTACCAGCATTTTTTTGATATCTTCGACCCCCGGTACTTTGCCGGCTACTTTCACGACGCCGTCCACGACCAGCGCCGGGGTGATCATCACGCCGAAAGCCATGATCTGCTGCAGGTCCTTGACTTTCTCGATATGAAAATCCAGGTTCAGTTCGGAAGCCGCCTGGCGGGCATTTTCTTCCAGTTTCTGGCACTTGGGGCAGCCGGTTCCCAAAATTTGTATCAGCATGATTCCTCCTTTATTTCAATGAAGCCGTCAGCTTTTTGCCAAGCTCGGCAACCACGGCATCGATGCGCTCCGTCCGTGGCAGGCGACTTGCCTTTCACGAAACCCAGGTCGGTGACGCGCACATGGATGATGTTTTCCGTGATACCCTTTTCGGCCAGGGTCTTGCGGGCGCACTCCAGGTTGCAGCCGTCGACCACCAGCAGCCGGTCGGCGCCCTTGGCCGAGGCGATGAAACCGCTGAGATTGGCGCCAACCCCGGCCAGGCAGAACATGCCGGCGCAGCCTCCCTTGGGCGAACTTGCGGGCGGCCGATCGGCGATCTCACCCGTGTCGGCGGCACCGGAACAGGGGATCAGCAGCGTGACCGATCCGCCGCAGGCGCAACTGGTTGACTTTGTTTTGCTCATGGCAGACTCCTTTCCTCTTAAAATTTACCGAAAATAAAACCGACGATCGTCGACAGGACGACCACCAGGCTGGTGAAAACCGACAGTCTTCTTCAAGCCCATGATCTTGCGCAAGACCAGCATGCTGGGCAGCGAGAGGGCGGGACCGGCCAGCAGCAGCGCCAGCGCCGGCCCCTGGCCCATGCCCGAGCCGATCAGCCCCTGCAGGATGGGCACCTCGGTCAGGGTGGCGAAGTACATGAAGGCGCCGGAAATGGCGGCGAAGAAATTGGCGAACAGCGAGTTGCCGCCCACCGCCCCGCTGACCCACGCCGACGGGATCAGCCCTTCGTGCCCCGGGCGGCCAAGCAGTATGCCGGATACCAGCACGCCGCCGATCAGCAGCGGGAAGATCTGCTTGGCGAAATCCCAGCTCGCGGTGAACCACTCGCCCGCTTCGCCCTTGTCCCGGCTGAGGATGATCGAGAGGCCGATCACCCCGGCCCCGAACGCCACCAGGGGCTGGCCAGGGAAAACGAACGCCAGAACGATGGAAGGGAGGGCGGCGACGACCACCTGCCAGCGCGGCAGGTGGAACCAGATGACCAGGATCGCGCCCAATCCCAGGGCGGCCAGGCCGGTGATCAGCCATTTCACTGAATATACGGCGGCGAAAAAGCCGCCGACGCCGGTCGGCTTGCCCCAGTTGGCGAAAACCAGGATCGCCACGAGCGAGAAAAAGAAGAGGACATTCTGCCACAAGGGCCGCGTGACCTCCGGCTCCGGCATGGCCATCTGCGCTTCCGCCTTGGCATTCTCCTCCTTGCGGAAGATGAAGTGCATCAGCAGGCCGATGACCACGCTGAAGAGGATGGCGCCGACGGCCCGGGCCACGCCGATCTTCATGCCCAGTACGCGAGCGGTCAGGATGATGGCCAGCACGTTGATGGCCGGCCCGGAATAGAGGAATGCCGAGCCGGACCCAGCCCGGCGCCCATGTGCCAGATGCCGGAGAACAGCGGCAGCACCGTGCAGGAGCAGACGGCCAGGATGGTTCCCGAAACGGAGGCGACGCCGTAGGCCAGCGCCTTGTTGGCCTTGGGGCCCAGATATTTCATGACCGATTCCTTCTTGACGAAGACGCCGATGGCTCCGGCGATGAAAAAGGCCGGGATCAGGCACAGGAGCACATGCTCGCGGGCATACCACTTGGCCAGCTGCAGCGCCTCAAGCACGGCCAGGTCAAAGCGCAGCGTGCCCACCGGCAGGTAGAATAACAACAGAAACAGTGCAACCATCCAGAAGAGGATTTTCCATTCTTTTTTCCAATCCATTATATATATCTCCTTAATCTATATTTCTTGTTACTTTTTCATTTTCACTCCCACGGCTGTCAGCGCAACGACTTTGCCGCCGCTCTTTCGGGCTTCACTTTTTTATCATCGCCGACGCAGGGCCTGCCTTTCCGCCCGAAAGCGCTGAGCCGCTCCCGGTCCCTCCTGGCCTGCTCAGGCGCTATTTTTTCGCTGATCGCCATGAGCAAAAAGCGGATGAACATGTCTTCCTCGTTCAGGCGATACAGCACCCAGCGCTCCTGGCGCCGGTCCAGGATGATCCCGGCCTCCTTCAGTATCCGCAAATGAAAGGAGAGGCGCGGCTGCTCCAGGCCCAGGGCAAAGGCGATCTCGCAGACGCAAAACTCGCCGCCGCCCAGCAGCTTCAGCACCCGCACCCGCGTGTCGTCGGCCAGGGCCTTGAAAGTCGTGACGATATCGCTCATGGCGTTTTCCTCATATCAAATATATTTTATGAATCAAAATTATAAGCCTTTTTGCAGGAATGTCAACAGCGCGGTTATCAATCGCATTTCTCAAATATTGGCTTGTTCGAGCGATCACGATCAATAAAATATATTCGATTTTCAGGCGCCGCGTTCCCGGCGCCGGTCCACGCCAGGGCCTCCCGGCGGCCGCGGCATTGGCCGCCGCTTTTTTTTATGCTATAATTGCCAGGACCAGACCAGGAAGGAGAACACCCCATGGCCAAAGACAAAGACAAGGGCAAGGAAAAAGGCAACAAACCGAAGCTGTCCATCAAGGACAAGAAGAAAAAGAAAAAGGAAAAGCTGGAGAAAAAAGCTTCCGGGCTGTAAAAACAGCGCGGTTTCGGCAAAACCTGTCCGCTGCGGAAGAAGGGAAACCGGACTATTTTCTCGCTTCAAGCCATCAGCCTGAGCCGCCAGTTCTGAAAATCGTCATCGCCCAGGGTAACCCGGATATTTTTATAGCGGAACGACCTTTTTTCCCAGACGATATCCCGGCGTTCGCCGCGGATGTCGATCCTGAGATAGGGGCGGCGGAAACGATAGATCACCAGGAACTCCCCCTCCCGGCACAGGCAGCAGGCCGTGACCTGGCGCCGGCCGTACTCGCGGATCGCCAGCGTGGCCCCGGGCGTGCACCCTTCGCCGTCCCGGTTTGCCCCGCGCGGACAGGAGCCGCTGAAGCGGACCAGCGCCGTCACGAACACCAGGACCAGGGTGAAGATCGCGGCCATGAACCCCAGCAGCTGACCGGGCGTCTGCAGGATGAACGGCGAAATTTTCCCGTGAAAGGCGGCGATCTGCCCGGCCACGATCGGCGCCGTTTTTTCGCCCTCGATCTCCAGGTTGAGAATGAAACGCTCGAACGCCTGGCGGCTGAAGTGCAGCGAATCGCGCGACCTCATGTCGGCCCAGTAGTTCACCCCGCCCTTGGCGAAAATGCAAAAGAGCCGATAGCCCTTGCCCGCCTTTTGCAGGACATAGACGCCGCCGGCGAACAGGGCCAGGTCCTGCCGCAGGGCCGCGCGGCCGAAATTTTCCCTGGCCAGCTTTTGAAAATCCTCGCGGGCCTGCGCCGACGGCCGCGAAAAAAACCGGAAATTCCCGGCAAACGCGTAGCCCTGCCAGCCGTTCCTGGCGTCCGTCACCCGGGAAGGATCGCCGGCCGGAAATATCGAACTGGCGCCCGCCACGGTCATGGCGCGGCCCGGGATATCCTGCCCGGAGACGACAAGATAAACGATCCCCAGCACGGCCAGCATGATGAGAAAGATCAGGCCGAGCATTCTTTTCCACGTCAAGGGTTCACCTCCCGCCGGTCACGCCAGCAGCAGGGCGATCAGCAGGACCGCGCTGGCCGCGAAGGCCAGGGGATTGACCGCCCGCCAGACCGGGTTGGCGCGCCGCAGCACCTTGAAATCGGTGACAAAGACCGTCTCGCAGGCGCCGTTGCCGGTGTCGTCACGCACGGTGCTGGTGCCCCGGAAAAACTGGTTGGCGGGCTGGCTATAGGTGACCAGGTAGCCCCTGAAATAGACCTGGTCTCCGGGGCGCACTTTCAAGATGCGCCGGCTCATCTTTTCATCGGCGCAGAGGATATGGTTGTTCGACAGGTGCAGCGGCGAAAACAGCTGGGCCGTTTCGCCGTCGGGGAAGCTGCACATGCAGGTGAAATCGCGGTTCCAGAATTTCATCTCGCGGTAGACGCCGCTGCGGATATTCCTGCCCCAGACCACGCACAGGTCCTTGATGTTCAGGTAGTCCTGCCAGCGCTGGTGGGAGATGTCAAGCAGCGAGTCGCTGCGGTGCTGGCTGACCACCAGGCCGAAAAGTTCATAGGTGAACAGCGGCGTGACCGTGTACTGTACTTTTTTTTTGCTGACCGGGAAAGCGGCGGGCAGGTTTTCCCGGGTCTGCAGGGGTTCGCGGTAGAGTTGGGGAAAAATATCGCTGACGGCCGGCAGGCGGTCGGAGAAAAACAGCGACGCTGCCCAGAGCAAAAGGCAGGCCAGCGCCCCCAGGCGCAGGAGCTTGCTCTTGCTCCCGGCCGCGCCCATGACCATGGCCAGGACGGCTTTTTTTTGTCTGGCATAAGGAGAGGGCTTGGCGTCCGCGGCGGGGAAGCGGTAGCCGCAGGGACAGAGCTCGGCATCATCGGGACAGAAACAGCGGCATTGCGGGCAATTCATGGCCAAACCTCGCGGCAACGCCATTGTAGTTTAAAAACCGTCCCCGCACAAGCGCTGGCCGGCCAGCTGACATCCCGTCCGTTTTGTCATATAATCCTGGCAGGAACAATGGCAACCCGAATCGATCAATGGCTGTGGGCCGCGCGCTTATTCAAGACCAGGAGCCTGGCCAACCAGGCCTGCCGCGGCGGGCGCGTCCAGGTCGCCGCCAATGCGGTCAAGCCGTCCCACCCCGTCCGCGTCGGGGAGATCGTCGCCATCAAGCAGCCGCCGATCCTGCGCCAGTATCTGGTCAGGAACCTCGCCGTCAAGAGGGTTTCGGCCGCCCTGGCCCGTGAACTGGTCGAGGAGATCACCCCGGCCGCCGATCTGGAAAAACTGGCCCTGGCCAGGCGTGACCCGCTGGGGCTGGTCTTCGCCGCCCGGGAAAAAGGCAGCGGCCGCCCGACCAAAAAAGAGCGCCGCAGCCTGGAAGAAATGCTGAAAGAGGCAAAATCATGAACATCCTCCTCCTGGGCGTGGGCATGCAGGGCAAGGCGGCCCTGCACGACCTGTGGCGGAGCCCCGCCGTTGACAGGATCGTCGCCGCCGACGCCGACCTGCCGGCTCTGCAAAAGCACGTGCGCAGCAGGCGCTACGGAAAAAAAGCCGGCTGCGAACGCGTCGATGCCGGCAGCAAGGCGAGCTTGCTGCGGCTCATGAAGCAGCGGCCGGACGTGGTGCTCGACCTCTGCCCTCCCGCTTCAGCGCCAACGTGGCCGCGGCGGCGCTGCAGGCCGGCGTGAACCTGGTCAATTCCGTCTACGTCCAGCCCGAGGTCAAAAAGCTCGCCGCCGCGATCAAGGCCGGCGGGTTGACCTTCCTGCCCGAGTTCGGCATGGACCCGGGACTTGACCTTGTGCTGCTGGGCCGGGCCGTCAGCCTTTTCGACAGTGTGGATACCATCGATAGCTACGGCGCCGGGTTTCCCGAAGCCGCGGCCGCGGACAACGCCATCCGCTACAAGGTGACCTGGACCTTCGATGGCGTGCTGCGCGCCTACATGCGGGGCGGCAGGCTGTCCGCGGCGGCCGCATCGTGGAGATCGGGGGCAGGGAGATGTTCAGCCCGGAAAATATCCACGAGCTCGAGATCCCGGGGCTGGGCCGTTTCGAAGCCTATGCCAACGGCGATGCCGTCCACTTTGCCAAATTGCTGGGTCTCGCCCCGGACAAGCTGCAGCGGCTGGGGCGCTATGCCTGCCGCTGGCCCGGCCACTGCGCCTTCTGGAAAAAGCTGGTCGACCTGCACCTGCTCGACGACGAGACGCTGACCGTCGACGGCGTCACGGTCAACCGCCGCAACTTCCTGGCCGCGGCCATCGAGCCCTACATCCGCCTGGGCGACAAGGAACGCGACGTGGCCGTGATCCGGGTGGACGTCAGCGGCGTAAAAGACGGCAGAAAAAAGCGCGCCGTGCTCCAGATCATCGACCGCCGCGACCTGGCCACGGGCCTGACGGCCATGAGCCGCACCGTCGGCTACACGGCCAGCATCGGCGCCCAGCTGATCGGCAGCGGCCGCCTGCCAAAGCGCGGCCTGCTGTCGCCCGTGCGCGACGTCCCCTACGACATTTTCAAAGAGGAACTCGCCAAGCGCGATATCCACATCAGCGAAGAGATCACCGATCTGAACTAAACCCGGCGAAATAGTGATGAGTGAACGAATTCAACGATCAACAGTGATAAGTAATGCGAAAGAAAAAAACCGACACGCCGACTTATTGCCGTTTCTCATCACTTATCACTAATCACTTTTTACTTCTTTGAACAGCGGGGCCTGGACTTCGTCCTTTTTCCTTCCCGGCGGTTCGAAGTTGGACAGGGAGATGCCGGCCAGGCGAATCGGCCGGCTGCCGGCCTCGGTCCGTTCCAGCAGTTCGCCGGCGGCCCGGAAAACTTCTTCGGGCCGGGCCAGGAAACGCTCGAACGTCTGGCGCCGGGTGACGGTCTGGAAATCGGAGTATTTGATCTTCAGCGTCACGGTGCGCGCCAGCTTTCCTTCTTCCTTGAGCTCCGCGAAGACCCGCCGGGCGCATTCCCGCAAAAATTCCAGCAATGCCTCCTTCTCCAGGATGTCCCGGGGAAAAGTCTCTTCGGCCCCATAGGACTGCCGCTCGCGCCAGGGCGTCACCGGGCTCTCGTCGATGCCGCGGGCGATATCGAACAGGTAGCGTCCGAATTTGCCGAATTCATTTTCCAGAAAGGCGAGCGGCTTTTGCTCGAGGTCGGCCACCGTGCGGATGCCCAGCTGCTGCATGCGGGCGTTGGTGACCCGGCCGATGCCGGGGATCTTGATCACCGGCAGCGGGCGGATGAAAGCCATGACCTGCTCGGGCCTGACCACGCACAGGCCGTCGGGCTTGCGGGCGTCGGAGGCGATCTTGGCCACGAACATGCTGGCCGCCACTCCCGCCGATGCCGTCAGGCCGGTGGCGGCGAAAATGCGCGCCTTGATCTCCCTGGCCAGGCGGGTGGCGCTGGGCTCGTTCCGGGTGTTGCGCGTCACGTCCAGGTAGGCTTCGTCCAGGGAAACCGATTCGACCAGGTCGGTGTATTCATGAAAGATGGCGTGGATCTGCTCCGACACCTGCTGGTATTTTTTGAAATCCGGCGGAATGAACAGGCATGAGGGGCAAAGGCGCCGGGCCTGGGCGCAGGACATGCCCGAATGGATGCCGAACTTGCGCGCTTCGTAGTTGGCGGTGGTGGCCACCGAGCGGCTGTCGGGCCGGCCGCCGACCACCAGCGGCTTGCCGCGCAATTCCGGGCGGTCGCGCATCTCCACGGCGGCGTAGAACATGTCCATGTCGACGTGGATGATCTTGCGCGTGGGGGGAGCGGGAGCCATGGCGCCAAACTAACACGGGGCCGGCGGCCTGTCAATGCCCGCTCCCCGCCCCGGCCGGCGGCGCTGCGCCGCGGCGGCTCCACGAAAACCCTTGTCAAATCCGGCTTTTTCCGCTAAAATACGAATTTGCGATCCATGCGGATCTGCGGCAGGGAAATTGCGAATCGACCGCCGCAGGCCAGGAGAAAACATGCCGCTCGACCTGTTGGGAAAGATCATGGCCCTGCTGTGCGCCGTGGTCTGGGCCGGGGCGGTCATCCTGTTCAAGCTGGCCGGCGACAAGATCAGGCCGCTGGCCTTGAACCTGTACAAGACCGCGCTGACCGTGGCCATCCTGTTGCCGCTGCTGCTGCTGGCGAGGATCCCGCTCATCCCGGCCGCCGTCCCGGGCCGGCACTGGCTGGCGATCATGGCCAGCGGCATCCTGGGCATCGCGGTTTCCGACACGCTGTTCTTTGCCTGCCTGAACCGCCTGGGGGCGGGCATGACCGCCATCGTCGACGCCCTCTACGCCCCGTTCGTCATGACCGCCACCTGGCTGGTCCTGCTGCAGAAGCCGCGCCTGGAGCAGATCGGCGGCGCCCTGCTGGTGATCGCCGCGGTGCTGACCATCGCCTACAGGAAAAGCGGCAGCCCCCTGCCGACCAGGCGGGTGACGATCGGCATATTGTTCGGGGCCGCGGCCATGGCCATCATGGCGGTCAGCATCGTGCTCATGCAGCCGGTCTTGAGCGGCGCTTCGGTCTTCTGGGTGACCGAGCTGCGCATGCTGTCGGCCCTGGTGGTGCTGCTGGCCATGTTCGCCTGGCAAAAGGACCGCCGCGCGCAGCTGGCGCCGCTGTGGCAGAAAGGCAGCCGGCGATTACGCCTTCTGGGGGGCGCTGCTGGGCAACCTGATCTCCATGACGCTCTGGGTCGGGGCGTTCAAATTCACGGCGGTCAACTCGGCCGCGGTGCTGAACCAGACCAATACCGTGTTCGTGGTGATCCTGGCCTCCGTGTTTTTGAAGGAAACGTTCACCCGCCGCCGCCTGCTGGCCATGATCCTGGCCGTGGCCGGCTCGTTGCTCGTCTTGCTGGGATAACATCTAAGTGAAAATCGTGATGAGTGAAAAGTAATAAGTGATGAGAAAGCAGCCCTGAGATTTGAAATTCATCCATTTTATTCTACCTCTTTCGCCTAGTTGTCTTCCCTCATGCTTCATTACTCATCCCTCATCCCTGATGTTTCACTTACGCCCCCCATCTCTGATAAAATCAGGGTATGCGACCCTCCCGGACTATCCTCCTGCTGCCCTTGCTGCTGCCGCTCCTGCTGCCCGGCGCCAGCGAAAGCGAGTTCACCGCCAAGCGGGAGAAAATGGTCAGGGAACAGGTCCTGGAGCGGGGCATCACCGACCCGCGCCTGCTCAACGCCCTGCTCAAGGTCAAGCGCCACCTGTTCGTCGGCCCCGCTTTACGGGCCGATGCCTATGGCGATTTCGCGCTGACCATCGAGGAAGGCCAGACCATTTCCCAGCCCTATATCGTGGCCATCATGACCTCGGTCATCGCCCCGGACTACAAGAAGAAGGTCCTGGAGATCGGCACCGGCTCCGGCTACCAGGCGGCGGTCCTGGCCGAACTGGTTCGCGAGGTCTATACCATCGAGATCAATCCCAGGCTGGCCCGAAAATCCAAGGAACTGCTGAACAGCCTGGGCTATCGCAATATCCGCTGCCGCACCGGGGACGGCTACCTGGGCTGGCCCGAAGCGGCCCCTTTCGACGGCATCATCGTCACCTGCGCTCCGGACCATATCCCGCCGCCGCTGATCGCGCAATTGGCCGTGGGCGGCAGGATGGTCATCCCCATCAGCTATTCCACCACGGTCCAGGACCTGCTGCTGGTGGAAAAACTCGCCAACGGGAAACTGAAAAAAACCAACCTGATTCCCGTCCTGTTCGTCCCCCTGATCCGTGGCCGCAATGTCCGCTGACATCCTGGCCGGCCTCAACCCCCAGCAGCTGGAAGCCGTCCTGCACTTCGACTCGCCGCTGCTCATCGTGGCCGGCGCCGGCTCGGGCAAGACCCGCGTCATCACCCACAAGATCGCCTACCTGGTCCGCGAGAAAGGGCTCGCCCCCGGCCAGATCCTGGCCGTGACCTTCACCAACAAGGCCGCCAGCGAGATGAAGACCCGCATCGAGGCCCTGACCGGCCTCCAGTCCGGCTCGTTCCACATTTCCACCTTCCACGCCCTGGGCCTGCGCATCCTGCGCGAAGCGGGCGGCGCCCTGGGTTTCGATTCCCAGTGGCAGGTGTGCGACGCCGATGAACAGCGCCGGCTGATCGAACGCCTGGTCCGCGAAAACTTTCCCCACCTGAGCCGTGACAACGACGCCATCATCCGCAAGATCAGCCTGGCCAAGATGAGCCTCAACTATCCCAACAACGGCGAATTCCTCCGCCAGAAGGGCTTTTCCGACGAAGAGATCAGCATTTTCGCCCACTATTACGCCGCCCAGCAGAAAAACAAGTTCTGGGACTACGAGGACCTGATCTCGTTCGCCGTCATCCTGCTGCGCGACCACGACGCGGTCCGTGAAAAATACCAGCGCAAGTTCCGCTACCTGCTGGTCGACGAGTTCCAGGACACCAACCCCAACCAGTATGAACTGATCAAGCTGCTGAGCGGCGACCGCCGCAGCATCACCGTGGTCGGGGACGACGACCAGGCCATTTATTCCTGGCGCGGCGCCAGCGTGCGCTTCCTCTTCGAGTATGAACGCGATTTCCCGGGAGGCCGCGTCGTCAAGCTGGAGCAGAACTACCGCTCCACTCCCGAGATCCTGAATTTCGCCAACCTGCTGATCAGCCAGAATACCATGCGCAAGAGCAAGCAGATGTGGGCGGACAGCGAAAGCAGCCACCCGGTGTTCGTTCTGCGCAGCCGTTCCAAGGAGGAAGAGGCCGAGGAGATCGCCAGGCTGGTCAACCGCCTCAAGGAGAGCAATCCCGACCTGTTTCCCCTGGCCATCCTCTACCGCATCAACTCCCAGTCCCTGGCCCTGGAAACCGAATTCTTGAAGCAGCGCATCAATTTCCGCATCCTCAAGGGGCTGCGTTTCTTCGAGCGCAAGGAGATCCGCGACAGCCTGTCCCTGCTGCGCCTGGCGCTGAACCCGGCCGACGACCTGGCTTTCCAGCGCCTGGTCGAATTTCTGCCCCTGGGCATCGGCAGCAAAACGCTGGAAAGCCTGACCGCCCTGGCCCGTGATAAATCCCTGCCCCTGTTCGCCGCCCTGGAGCAGTGCCTGGCCGACAAATTCAACTCCCGGCCGCTGTTTTCGCTCCTCGGCGAGCTGAACCGGCAGAAAGAAGCCATCCCGGTCGCCGAGCTCTATTCGCGGCTGCTGCAGGAATCGGGCTACCTGGAGATACTCAGGGAAAAGGAGGAGGAGGAACGGCTGCTCAATATCAGGGAATTGCAGGACTTCATCGCCAAGTGGGAGGAGGAGAATCCCGGGGCCCCGTTCAGCGACCTGCTGGACCGCATGAGCCTGGAGAACAGGGAAAAACGCGACGGCGAAAAAACGCAGGTGTTTTTCCTGACCATGCACAACGCCAAGGGGCTGGAATTCCCCACCGTGATCGTCAGCGGCATCAATTCGGCCTACATGCCGTTTTTCCTGCGCAAGGAGCGCGACGAGATCGAGGAGGAGCGCCGCCTGTTCTACGTGGCCAGCACCCGGGCCAGCCAGCTGCTGGTCATCTCCACCGCCTCCGACCGGCCCTCGTTCTTCCTGCAGCAGGTCGCCTCGGCCTCGTATCTGCCCGTCTATTCCTTCCGCGAGATCGTCGACGGCATTTTCCCCGCGGCCCAGCCGGTCCAGCCCAAAAGCGAAGGCAAATTCATCGTCCATCCCGTCTTCGGCCGCGGCCGTATCGTGGAAAAGATATCGGAAGGCAAGTACCTGATCCATTTCAGCGACCGCGGCAACAAGCTGCTCGACACGTCGGTGGTCAAGGTCGAATTTATTTAAAGCGACCGGCGATCCAGTGGAGAAAGGGATGGGCGACCGCAAGACAAAGGAAGCGCTCGATTTTATCACGATCACCCGCAGCAGCGAACACAATCTCAAGTCCATCTCCCTGCAGATCCCGCTCCAACGTTTCACGCTGGTCTGCGGCGTTTCCGGCAGCGGCAAATCAACCCTGGCCCACGATGTCCTCTTCTGTGAAGGCCAGGGGCGCTTCCTGGAGAGCTTTTCGGCCTATGCGCGCATCTTTCAGGCGCGGCTGAACCGCTCGCGCACCGATGCCATCGCCCATATCCCTCCGGCCTTGTCCCTGGGACAGCGCTTGTCCCTGAACAACCCCCGTTCAACCGTGGCCACGCTGACCGACCTGCATAGCCCGATCCGGATGTTGTTTTCGCGCTTTGCCATGCAAACCTCCGGCGCCAAAATAACCCGCTCGCACCTGTCTTTCAATCACCCCCTGGGCGCCTGCCCGCATTGCCAGGGACTGGGACAGATCCATGAGATCGATCTCGCGGCGCTGATCACCGATGAGAACCGCTCGTTGCGCCAGGGCGCCCTCAGCCTGAGTGCGCCCAACGGCTATATCATCTATTCGCAGGTGACCATGGATGTCCTCGACCAGGTATGCCAAGCCCATGGATTTTCAGTGGACGTTCCCTGGAAAGAACTGACGGCCGAACAAAAACAGGTCGTTTTTTACGGCAGCGACCGGATCCAGATCCCGTTCGGCAAGCATCCGCTGTCATCCCGCCTGCGCTGGGCGGGCATCACCCCCAAACCCAGAGAGTTGGGAATTTATCGCGGCATCGTCCCGATCATGGAAGAGACCCTGCGCCGGGATCCCAACCCGAATATCCTGCGTTTCTGCCGCCGGTTGCCCTGCCCGGCGTGCGGCGGGCTGCGCCTGGCCGATCGTTTTTTGGACACGGCCTATCACGAAACAACCCTGCGCGCGCTGTTGTCGTCCACGATCGCGCAATTGGCGGATTGGGGCGAGCGGGAATTGCGGCGGCCGGACCTGGCGCGGCCCGAGAAGCTGCTCATATCGGGTTTGACGGACCACTCCCGGCTCCTGCGCGGCCTCAGCCTGGGGCACCTGGCCCTGCAGCGCGCCGTTCCCACGCTCTCCCGCAGCGAAGGGCAGCGCATCCAGATCGGAAATCTTCTGAAAAATCCCATCAGCGGCATGCTGTATGTCATCGATGAGCCGGGTTCAGGGCTCCATCCTTGCGAAAAAAAGCGGCTCTATCGCCAGCTGCGCAAATTGGTGGAGATCGGCAGCACGGTGGTCATGGTCAGCCACGACCGCCAGGCCCTCGATTTCGCCGACTGGGTGGTGGAACTGGGTCCCGGCGGCGGCGCCGGGGGCGGATACCTGCTGTTTTGCGACAACGCCGAACGGTATCGCGCCGCCGGGAAAAATTCCGGCCTGGAAACGCCGACCCTTTCCGCCTGGCGCCGGCCTGCCTCGGCGGTCGACAATCAGGCGGCGCCCGCGCCATCCCTCCTTGCCGCCGGCCCCCTGCGCGAAAATACCCTGGCCATCGACGACCTGGCATTCCCCGCCTCCGCCGTTACCGGGGTTTCCGGCCTTTCGGGTTCGGGCAAGAGCACCCTGCTTGATTTCCTGGCCAGGGAAGGCCCGGCCAGCCTGAAGGGGGAATACCCCATCCGCCGCATCGTCCCCGTCGACCAGCAGCCGCTCGGCAAAAATGTCCGCAGCAATCCGGCGACCTACACGAAGCTCTTCGATGAAATACGCAGGCTTTTCGCCGCCCAGCCCGGCGCCAGGGAACTGGGCCTGAACGCGTCGGCATTCTCCTTCAATACCGACCAGGGAAGCTGCCCCGCCTGCCAGGGCGCCGGCGTGATCGAGATCACCATGCATTTCCTGCAATCCCTTTTTCAATCCTGCCCGCAATGCCAGGGCCGGCGCTACCAGGACCGGGTCCTGGCCGTCCGTTACCGGGGCCTGGCCATCGATGAGGTCCTGAACCTGACCATGGCGCAGGCGCTGGAGTTTTTTACCGCCGAACGCAGGATCAGCGGGCGCTTGCAAATCCTGTCCGACCTGGGATTGGGCTATCTTACGCTGGGGCAGCCTTCCTCGACCTTGTCCGGCGGCGAAGCCCAGCGGATCAGGCTGGCTTCCTTCATCCGGGACGGCAAGGCGGCGGAATGCCTGTACCTGCTGGATGAACCCTGCATGGGCCTGCACGACCAAGATATCCCCTGCCTCATCCAGGCCCTGAGAAAGCTTCGCGACCGGGGAGCCACCCTGGTCGTTGCCGAGAACAACCCCGTTTTCCTCGCCAGCTGCGACTGGCTGATCGAATTGTCCGCCCCCGGCTGCGCGAACAGCCTGCTCTACAATGGCGAAGCCGGCGGGATCCGGCGGCAGGCCGGATCCCTGGTCGCCGCCCTGCTGGCCGGGAACGAGCTCCCGGGAATCGGCGCAGCGGACGCCGGAGGCAAACCTGGCTCCGGCCCGCAGCCGGCGCCGTTCATCCATATGCGGGGCGTACGGACCCATAACCTGCAGGATGTCTCCGTCGCCATCCCGGAACGATCATTTACCGTGGTCAGCGGCCCGTCGGGCAGCGGCAAGAGCTCGCTCGTTCTGGAGACCCTGTACAAAGCCTGCCAGCGACGCTATGCCGAGCAGCTTTCACCGTTTTTGCGCGATCGCCTGGCGCTGGCCGGCGGCGAGGGCGACTGCGATGAGATCGCGCCGCTCAAACCGGCGGTGGCCCTGGCGGCCCGCTATCTGGAAGCAACGCCGCGCTCGACGGTCGGCACCCTGTCCGGCATCAACGACATGCTCCGGGTGCTGTTTTCACGCCTGGGCGTTGTCGAGCCGCAGGCCGGCATCGCGGTTCTGCATGCCTCCCATTTCTCCTTCAATCATCAGGACGGCGCCTGCCCGGCTTGCGACGGGCTGGGCTATGTGCACGAGGCCGATATCTCGCGCTGGCTGGTCGATCCCGGGAAAAGCATCATGGACGGGGCATTCACGAGCGAAAAATCGTGCCAATTCTTCCTGGAAGGCCAGGGCCGATTCATGGCCATCCTGCAGTGCGCGGCCAAGGAATCGGGCATCGATATCAACCGCAAGTGGCGGGAGCTCGGCCCGGAAGCGCTGGCCTTGATCCTGGAGGGCGGCGCCGGAAATTTTGACGTGACCTGGAGATTCGCGCGCGGCAAACGCAGCGGTGAACACCGCTTCCAGTCGCCCTGGATCGGTTTGCAGCGCCTGGTTCTCCAGGATTACCAGCGCCGCAAGGAGCACCGCAAGCAAGGGTCGCAATATGCCGCGGTGGTTTTTAAAAAGACTTGTCCCGCTTGCCGGGGTTTGCGCCTGCGCGAGTTTGTCATTCAGAGCCGCATCGGCAAGGTCACCCTGGGCGAGATGCTGTCGTCGCCTCTGAACGGACTAAAAAAAATGGTCGAAAGCAATGGCGCGGCATTTTTCCCCGGGGGCGACGCATCGCCAAAGGAGCAATTGCTGTGCCGGGAGACCCTGCCCGTCCTGCTGCGCCAGCTTGACAGCCTGATCAAACTGGGTATCGGTTATCTCACGCTGAGCCGGGCCGTGGGCACCCTGTCCAGCGGCGAGCATCAGCGCTTGCGGCTGGCTTCCCTGCTCGCCAACCGGCTGAACTACACCCTGTTCGTCCTGGACGAGATCAGCCGCGGCCTGCACCCGTTCGACGTCGCCAATTTGCTCGACATCCTGCGCGACCTTCTGCCGGGAGGCAACACGATCGTGGCCGTCGATCACCATCCTCTGGTCACGGCCCAGGCGGACTGGAGCATTCAGCTGGGGCCTGGCAGCGGCAGGCAGGGGGGACAAGTTCTGTATATGGGAAGCGAAAAACCTCCCTCTCCCGGCGATCTGCGCATCGCCCGGGGCGGCATTTCCCCGGCCAGCGCCCGACGCATCGTCATTTCTGCGGCCATGATGCACAATCTCAAGCGCCTCGATCTGGACATCCCGGCAAAAGGGCTGACCGTTTTGTGCGGCGTCTCCGGCAGCGGCAAGTCGACCCTGCTGCACCGGGTCATTCACGAAAGCGCCCTGGCCGGACATGCGGTCAATTGCGCCGCGCTGGAGGGACTGGATCAATTCCGCCAGGTTTGCTCATTCAAGCCGATGAATCCGCTGCGCTACGGCAGCGAAAAGCTAAGCGATTTTCTGGGAGTCACCGCGATCATCCATGACGAGTTTGCCCGGGCGGCAGGCGACAAGGCGGATCGCTCCCGCCTGAAAAAAGCGCTGGCGGCACCGTCCGCCGCCTATTCCTGCAGCCATTGCGGCGGCAAGGGTGAATGGACGACCAACCTCGATTATCTGGGTTCTTTCGTGGATGCCTGCAGCGATTGCCGGGGAAGCGGCCTGGCAGACGAACTTGGCCAGCTCCGCCTGTTGGGGGAGCCGCTGGCGGACGTCCTGGCCAGTGAGATCGACGCGCTGGCAAGCGGAATCATCTCCCGTTGCCATTTGGGAAAGGTCGTCTCGGTCCTGCGGGAGTTCGCCCTCGGCTACCTTGCCTTTGGCCGCCGCATGCACAGCTTGTCCGCGGGCGAGCTGCAGCGGCTGCGCCTGGCCCGGCTTTTTTTGAATTTGCGGGACGCACCCAGCCTGCTGCTGCTTGACGAACCCGACAGCGGCCTCAGCTTCGGCGAATGCCGGCAATTGATCCAAACCATCAAGGGACATCTGACGCGGGGCCATGCGGCAATCGTCATCAGCCATCATCCGCTGATGATGTGCCGGGCCGACTATCTCATCGACCTTGGCCCGGGGGCGGGAGAGGAAGGGGGAAAGCTGACCGCCTGGGGCACGCCCCATGAACTTCTGCATGGGAACTGGCCCCTCTCGAAGACCGCGGCATATCTGCGACAGTTTTCCAATCTCGAATCCGAATATATATAAGTTGGCTGCGATTCACCTATTTACTAAAATTGGAACTTTTCGTCTCGCTACCATCTCGCAAGGACCTGAAAATATCACATTTGACCCTATTCCGTTTTTTTCTCAATTCTGCCTTTGTAAAATACCGATATGAGAAGATAAATAAAATCAAAATCTTTTCATATATCACATTTTTCTGTATTGACTGGCTTATTTTATGATGTTAGTTTCAAAATCTATTCCGAATTAAATAAGGAGGTTTTTGTGATTAAAAAAATGTTTTCGAGGTTCAACGCTGGGATTTTTGTTTTAATTTTGTTTATCGCGTTTCTTTCAGCCTGCAAGCAAAGCAGCCCAATTGAAGAGAGCTTACTAACAATGGATGCCGACAACGCCAAGAGCATCAGTCAAACCGAAACGCCTGCCAGCCTAGCCGTCTATGTACCAACTCCAATTTGCGAGTGGCCGGATCAGGCTACCGTTGACACCTTAACTCCTGTGTTTGATTGGACGACAGTTCCGGGTGCAACCACCTATCAAATTCAGATTTATCGGCAAACAGCTAGTGGCGGCGTTGGACAAAGGATATATACATCCCCATATCTTAACCCAAATCCAAAACCAGGCGATCCGAGCTTACAGCAATATTCAGTGCTGGCAGGAGTTCTTAACCATGGCGTTGCATATTGGTGGAGTGTAAGAGCTAGAAAAGGAGCTTATTCAAGTGGCTGGGACTATGCTGAGTTTTATGTTATTTAAGATACGGATGGATTGCTAAAAATTTGGATATCTAGAATCTTTCTTATAGGGGCGCATGTTTATGCGCCCTTGCTTCTTTTCAATCGAATGCATGAGGAGAGGCAACAAGCTGCTCGACACGTTCGTGGTCAAGGTGGAGTTCGTCTGACAAGGACTCGGCATAAGGCTGATGGCAGAAGGTTGACGGTAAAAGATCTAAACAAAATCCAAGAATGTCCGGGGCGGTTCTTCCGTACGCCATAGGCCGCTTGCCGTACGCCGAGATCAATCCAAGCTACGGAAGAACGTAGAACAATATCGCGAAATAATGGCAGACGCTTCCGCCCAAAACAAACAAATGCCAGACCGCATGGTGATAGGGAAGCTTTTTCCACAGGTAAAAGACCGCGCCCACGGTGTAGCACAAGCCGCCGAAAAGCAGCCACAGCAGCCCCGGCCTCGGCACCCGGGCCAGCAGCGGCTTGAAGGCGATCACCACCAGCCAGCCCATGGCCAGGTAGATCAGCGTCTGCAGCAGGCGGAAGCGATGGACGAAAAAGATCTGGAAGACGATGCCGGCCAGCGCCAGCCCCCAGATGACGCCGAACAGGCTCCAGCCCCAGCGGCCGCGCAGGTTGACCAGGAGGAACGGCGTGTAGGTGCCGGCGATGAGCAGGTAGATGGAGGAGTGGTCGATGATGCGGCAGATGTGCTTGGCCCGCTCGCCGCGGCAGCCGTGATAGAGCGTGGAACTGGCGAAAAGCAGGACCAGGGTGGCGCCGTAGATGCTGCAGCTGACGATATGCCAGGCGTCGCCGTGCCGGCTGGCCATGACCACCAGCACGGCCAGCCCGCCCAGGCTGAGCAGGGCGCCCAGGCCGTGGGTCAGGGTGTTGATCGTTTCTTCCTTGAGCATGGGACCTCGCAAGAACAAAAGTATAAATTAAAAAGGAAAAAATGTGTAGGGGCAGAGCCCCGTGCCTGCCCATCAATTGCAAATGATATCGCATCAGGCAAGTTGCCCTTCGTCCACTCGTGGATTTGTCCTTACCCGCTGGTGGGCTCGTTCTCACTATGCCGCAGGGTCGTCCCTGCCGGAGCAGGACCCCGCGCCATTCCCACATGGGGATCGTTCGCCCTCCCCCAAGCGGGGCCCAAGGACAAACCACACGTTACCTCAGGGCAAGCTTGCCTGCTGCCTGAAATGCATCATCTCGAAAATAGCCCTCAACATCGAACTTCGAACATCGAACACCGAACCTACATTGGTCATGTTCACAATCGCTTGTCACTATTGACTTTATGGCCTTTATTGGCTATAAACATCCATATAACGGGAGAACATGAAAAAGAAGATCCTGCTCATCCACAGCGGCGGCACCATCGGCATGACCCGCGACAGCCAGAGCGGCGTGCTGCGCCCCGATCTCTTCTACGCCAGCCTGCTCCAGGTCATCCCCGAGCTCTCGGCCGTCGCCCAGATCGAGGTCGAGATCCCCTTTGTGCTCGACAGCGCCGAATTGAATTTCCCCCACTGGCAGAAGCTGGCGGCCATCATCAAGGCCCGCCTGGGCTCGATCGACGGCGTGGTCATCACCCATGGCACCGACACCCTGGCCTACACGGCCTCGGCCCTTTCCTACATGCTGCACAACGTCCCCATTCCCGTCATCCTGACCGGGGCGCAGAAGCCCCTGAGCGAGCTGCGCAGCGACGCCCGCAACAACCTGATCAGCGCCGTGGAGCTGGCCAGTTCCGAAATTCCCGAGGTGTGCATATTCTTTGACTACAAGCTGATGCGCGGCAACCGCACCCGCAAGAACCATATCCATTCCTTCGACGCTTTCGTCTCCCCCAACTATCCCCTGCTGGCCGAAGTCGGCATCAACATCGAAATTTACCGCGGCAACATCCTCAAGCCCGGCGGACATTTTCACGTCTTTGACAAGTTCTCGTCTTCCCTGGCGGTGCTGAAGCTGTTCCCGGGCTGCGCCAGCGACTATTTCCAGCCGGGAAACGATATCCGCGCCGTGCTGATCATCGCCTTCGGCGCCGGCACCATCCCCCTGCAGTCGGGGAACCTTCCGGCCCGGATCGAAAAATGGCTGCGGGACGGCAAGCTGGTGGTGCTGGCCAGCGAGGCCGGCGGCGGCCGCATCGAGCCGCAGCTGTACGAATCGGGCAGCCGGCTGCTGGCCATGGGGGTGATCCCCGCCGGCGACATGACCTTCGAAGCGGCGGCGACCAAGCTGATGTTCCTGCTCGGCCAGTACGACCAGCCGGCCCTGATCCAGAGCAATTTTCAGAAATCGCTGGCCGGGGAAATGACGATATTGCAATGAAACACTTTTTGTACTATATTCTAGCGGAGAGATCGCCTTTCCTGATGAACATGAAAACCGAGGCGGGCCATGAACAAAATTGATTCCGTGTGGGGAAATATCTTCAAGGCAAAAAACGGCGAGCGCCAGACTCTCCTCGAGCAACTGAGGCACATCCCCCTCTTTGCCGGATTGAGCAAGGGCGAACTGAAGGAGATCGAACGCCTGATCCATCTGCGCCGCTACAAAAGCGGCGAAGTTATTTTCTGGGAAGATGAGCCCGGCGTCGGCATGTATGTCGTGCACCAGGGCGAAGTCGGCATATACAAAGCCTATGGAACCGCGGAACAACGGCAACTGGCCCACCTGCAGACCGGGGATTTTTTCGGTGAAATGGCCCTGCTGGAAGACGAAAGCCGCTCGGCCACGGCCGTCGCCCTGACCGATTCGCACCTGCTCGGCCTTTTTCATCCCGACATGTTCGACCTCTTCGCCCGCAAGCCGCAGCTGGGGATCAAGCTGCTGGCCGCTCTGGCCGGCATGCTGGCCAAGCGCCTGCGCAAAACCAACCTGGACCTCTGGGAGCTGGCGAAAATTTCGCTGCCCGCCGAAAACCGGAAAAGAACAGCGCCATGAGCCAGCCGACCGTGAACCGAAGCATTGTCGTCAATTTGAACCGCGGTTTCGTCCTGTCCCTGTTCAAGATCGTTTTTTTCCTGATCGCGCTGCTGGCCTTTTTCTGGATCCTCTCCTACAGCGGCATGGTCCTGACGCCGCTGCTGGTGGCCATCCTGCTGTCGATCCTGCTCAACCCGCTGGTGGTCATGCTGGAAAGCCGCGGCTGCGGCCGCACGGCGGCGGTGGTCCTGGTCATGGCCGCCCTTACCCTGCTGCTGGCCGCGGCGCTGACCTTCCTGGCGCCGGCCATTGCCCGCGAATTGCGGAACTTCAGCGGCCTGCTGCAAAGCGAAACGCCGGCCACCCTGCTGGGCAAATTGAAAGCCCTGCTCAACCGCTACCTGCCCTGGCTGAATAATTCGGGGCTCACCTCCCAGATCATGGGCCGGGCCGAGAAATTCCTTTACTCCCTGCTCAACCAGAGCCTCCGTCTCCTGCCCAGCATCATCCCGGTAGCCATCGCGCTGGTGCTGATCCCTTTCATGACCTTTTTCCTGCTCAAGGACGGCCGGCGGCTGAGGAAATCCTTCTTCCAGGTCCTGCCCAACCGCTATTTTGAAATGGCGGTCAGCCTGGTCCACAAGATCGACTGCCAGCTGGGCAGCTACATCCGCGGCCAGATGCTGGTTTCCCTGTGCATCGGCATTCTGGCGATCACGGCTTTGGCCATCCTGCAGGTGCCCTATTTCTTCCTGATCGGGACCGCGGCCGGATTGGCCAACATGATCCCCTATTTCGGCCCCATCGTCGGCGCCATCCCGGCCATCATCCTCAACGTGATCGACAAGGGATCGCCCAAGGCCGCCTTCCCGGTCATCGCCGCCTTCCTGCTCATCCGCCTGATCGACGACACGCTGGTCTCGCCCAATATCCTCGGGCGCAGCCTGAAGATCCATCCCCTGCTGGTCATCCTCGTCATCTTCACCGGCGGGGAAATGTTCGGCATCATGGGGCTGCTGCTGTGCATCCCGGTGACCGGCATCATCAAGGTCACCTTCAGGAATTGATCTGGAATTTCAGGCACTACCGCGTCTTGCGCAATGGCGATTGACTTCGACAAGGCAAGCAAATGGAAATGAATACCGACCAGATCGTGAACGATTTTTTGCCGCCGCCTGACCCCGGATGCCGGCCAGCGCGACAAAAAAGGCCAGATGGTCGTCAACCTGGGCCTGCATCTGGAATATCGCCCTGGCCGCCGGCAAGACCGCCATGGGCATCATCGGGCACAGCACCGCCCTGCTTTCCGACGGCATCAACTCCACCTCGGATGTCGCCTATTACATCGTGGTGAAGATCTTCATGAAACTGGCCGGGCAGCCGCCCGACCCCGAGCACCCCTACGGCCACCGCAGATGGAGAGCATCGCCGCCCTGACCGTGGGTTCCTTCGTCATCACCACGGCCATCGCCATTTTCTGGACGGCGGTCAACAACGTTTTCGACCAGTTGAAAGGAGGCGGCGACACCAGCGAGGCCACCCTGGGCGCCCTGTGGGTGGCGCTGTTCACGGTCGCGGTCAAGATCGTCCTGACCGTATACACCCGGGCCGTCGGGGAAAAAACCGGCAGCCTGGCCATCAAAGCGCTGGCCTATGACCACCGCAACGACATTTTCTCGGCGCTGGCCGCCAGCCTGGGGATCTTCCTGGCCCGGCGCGGCCATCTCTGGGTCGATCCCCTGGCCGGCGCGCTGGTGGCGCTGCTGATCCTGCGCACCGGCATCGGCATCCTGCGCCAGTCCACCGACGACCTGATGGACTCGGTGCCCAGCCATTTCCTGGACCGCAAGATCCGGGCGATCCTGGAAAGCATCCCGGAGATCCGCAGCGTCGAAGAGATCCACGCCCACCGCTTCGGACCCTACTTCGTGATCAACCTGACCATCGGCATCGACGGCGGCATGGAGGTGCACAGCGGCGACGCCATCGCCACCCGGGTGGAGGAATTGCTGGCCGCCCGGATCGAAATGGTGCGCAAGGTCTACGTGCATTACCATCCGGCCCGGGCCTGAACGCCGCCGCGCCTCCCCTTCCCGCTTTTTATTGCTTCTCCATGTAGGCGGAGAACCTGTCCAGGCCGTCGCGGAAATCGCGGCGGGCGAAGCCGATGCGGAAGTGCTGCGCCGCGGCGTCGAACACGCTGCCGGGCATGAGCAGGACTCCCTGGTCCGCAAGCAGCCCGGCGCAGAGATCGTCGCTGGCCTCGGCAAAAGTGGCGGCCGGGAAGGCCACCGGGCCGGCCCGCGGGCGCTGCCAGGAGAAAAAGCGCCGGTGCCTTGCGAAAAAGGCATCCAGGGATTCCAGGTTGCGGCCGATGATCTCCAGGTTGCGGCCCAGGATCTCCCGCCGGTGGCGCAAGGCCAGCAGCGACAGGAATTCGCTGGGAGCGGCCGTACAGATGGTGGTGTAGTCCTTCAGTTCGGCCATGGAGCGCCAGCAGCTCATGGTTGCGGCAGGCCACCCAGCCCAGGCGCAGCCCGGCCAGGCCGAAGGCCTTGGACATCACCCCCAGGGAGACCCCGTTTTCATAGACCTCGCAGGCCGCGGGCAGCCTGTCCTGCTCATTGTATTCCAGGAAGCGATAGACCTCGTCGGAGAACAGCAGGAGCCCCCGCCGGCGCGCGAATTCGGCAAGGCGCGCGAAGCGCTCCGCCTCCGGCAGGTAGCCGCTGGGATTGTGGGGAAAATTGACCACCACGGCCCTCGTGGCCGGCGTGACCTGGTCCTGCAGCCAATCGGGATCCAGCGCCCACCCCTGGCCGGCCCGGCTTTCCCAGCGGGTCACCCGGCAGCCCATGGCCTCGGCCACCGAGGCCAGCGACTGGTAGCACGGCGCCTGGACGACCAGGTGGTCGCCCGCCTGCAGGGCGGCGTTCATGAAGACAAAGATCGCCTCCTGGGCGCCGGCGAAAACCAGGATGTCATCGGCGCCGATGCCATCGTACAGGCCGGCGATCTCGCGGCGCAGGGCCGGGTCGCCGCCCGTCTCGGTGTAGCCCAGGCGCAGGGCCCGGAAAGCTTCCTCGGCCCCGGGCTCCATGGCCAGCAATTCGCCCAGGGAAAGGGTTTCGCAGTCCGAGGCGCAAAGGTTGGTGCGCGTGCTGAACTCATGGCGGGCGAAAAAACGCTCCAGGGCGAACGG
This sequence comes from Candidatus Aminicenantota bacterium, assembly GCA_963764745.1. Classification (GTDB taxonomy): domain Bacteria; phylum Acidobacteriota; class Aminicenantia; order UBA2199; family UBA2199; genus UBA2199. The sequence continues at coordinate 242,136 of CAVXTN010000005.1, forward strand.
GATGATCCTCATGGCTGCAACTCCGGCAAGCGGGAAGCGATGATGCCGCGCACCCATTCGGCCGGATCGTGCCTTGCGGCGGCGGGAAGTTCGGCCAGGAAGACGGGCGGATGGATATGCAGGCGCACGGCAGCGGGGCCGATGCGCCCGCGGTTGCCCTCCAGCAGGCGGTAGGAACCGTCGATGGTCAGGGGCACGATGGTCGCCCCCGAGCGCGTGGCCAGCTTGAAGCTCCCCTCCTTGAAGCGGTTCAACGTTCCCGACTTGCTGCGCGTGCCCTCGGGAAAGATCACCAGCGAGCGCCCGGCCTGCAGGTCGCGGATGCCGCGGGCGATGGCCCGGGCCGACTGGCGCAGGTCCTTGCGGTCCAGGATGATGCAATGCAGCAGCTTCATCCAGACGCTGACGATGGGCAGGCGGAAGTTCTCCTTCTTGGAGACGAATCCTTTCAGCCCCGGGACATAGCCCAGCAGCAGGGGGATGTCGAAGGCGCCCTGGTGGTTGGCAACGAAGAGCGCGCCGCCGCCGGCGGGCAGGTTTTCCAGGCCGGAAACCTCGACCCGGCCCCCGGCGATGGTGACCAGTTGCCGCGCCCAGGTGCGCGTGATCCAAAAAAGGAATCTGGCCTGGCGCTCTTTCCGCCGCAGCAGGCCCGAGCGAAAAATAGACGAGCAGGAAGAGCGTGGAAACCAGTTGAAAAAGCCAGAAATAGGCGAACCAGAAAATCGTGCGCAGCATGGCTCCTCGCTTGAAGCCCCATCATAGCCGAACGCCCTCGCTTTGCAAGCCGACGCTTCCCTGGCCTTTCTGGCATTTGAAAATAATTTTCCGAAGAAGTATGATTCTTTTTCGACCGTCTTGAAGGTAAAAAAGTCCGGGTCGTCGATGCGATGAGAGAAAATGCATTGATGACGAAAACCAGGAGGAAACAATGAAACACAGTTCGCTGAATTGTCGGGGCCCTATCGTCGCGCTGACTCTTTTTTTCATGTCCTCCTTGTTCCTTTCCGCCGCGACCATGCAATTGGTCAAGAACGGAGATTTCAGCAACGGCTTCACCGATTGGTCACTGCAGTCACACGGCTCCTATCCGCAGACCTGCACCAGCTTCGCCGGCTATGGAACGTCCATCTGGCTGGTCAGCAACAGCCCCGGTGTAGGGACGGCCTATATCCAGCAGGCCGTCGCCATCCCCATGGGGACCGAATCCCTGGCCTTCTCCATGAACATGGCGTCATGGAACTTTGACGAATCGGACGGTCATATTTCGGTGACGGCCAACGGCGCGACGATACTTTCGACTACCGCTTCCACCAGCGCCACCATGACCACGCTGACCGCGACCCTGAACGTGGCGACATACCCCCCCGGCAGCACCGTCATCCTGCGCGTCAACGGGGTGATCGACGCCAATTACCTGACGGTCAACTACTGGATCGACAACGTATCCCTCGTCGCCACGGGCACGACCCTCTATTTCACCCCGCGCATCGTCTCGGGCACGCTTACCGACGGCGCCAATCCCATGGCCGGGGCCACCGTCACCTTTTCGCATGACGGCCACGCCGCGACCACGGCGGCGAACGGCACCTATTCCTATGGCGTTGATTACGGCACCTCGACCACGATCACTCCATCCAAGACCGGCTACTCCACATGGAACCCGGCCTCGATCACGCTGAACAACCTCACCATCGACCAACCCGGCCTGAACTTCACCGGCACCCTGGACACCTTCACCATCTCCGGAACGGTTTCCGACGGCGCCGATCCGATCGAGGGCGCCACGGTCACCTTCTCCTACGGCAATCATACGGAGACAACGGATGCGGCCGGCCATTATTCCTATGTCGTGCCCTACGGCACCTCGACCACGATCACTCCCTCCAAAATAGGCTACTCCACCTGGAGCCCGGCTTCGCTCACATTAAACAACGTCGCCGCCAACAAGCCGAATCAGAACTTTGTCGGCACCATCGACACCTTCAACGTCTCGGGAACGGTCACCTCCGGCGGCAATCCGCTTGCCGGCGTGACCATCACTTTTTCCTACGACGGCCACACCGTCACCACGGCAGCGGACGGTACCTACTCCTCTAACGTGCCCTACGATACCTCGACGACATTGACCCCAGCAAAATCCGGCTACTCCATCTGGAACCCGTCAGCCATCACCTTGGCCAACGTCACCGCCGCTCAAGCCAATCAGAATTTCGCCGGCACCCCGGACACCTTCACCGTGTCCGGAACGGTCAGCGCCGGCGGCAGCGGGCTGGCCAACGTCACGCTGAACGGTTTGCCGGGGAGTCCGGAGACCGACGCGACGGGCGGCTACTCGGTCATTGTTAACTACGGCTGGTCGGGCACGGTCACTCCCACCTTAAGCGGATACGTTTTTTCCCCCGCCAACCGTAACTACCCCGGCGTTGTTTCCGAGCAGAGCAGCCAGGATTATACCGCTACCTTCAACGCGCCGGTCGCCCTGGCCGCCACCGCGGTCACCGCCGGCGGCTTCAGCGCCAACTGGAACGGCGCCACCGGGGCCACGGGCTACTACCTTGACGTGGCCACCGACAACGGTTTCGCCTCCATGGTCACGGGGTACAGCAACCTGAACGTCAACAATACGACCACGTACGCCGTGACCGGCCTTCCCTCCGGCACCACCTGCTACTACCGCCTGCGGGCCTATAACAGCTCGGATACGTCCGGCAACTCGAACACCATTACCGTGCTCACCGTGCCGGCGGCGCCGGTGGCCACGGCGGCCACCGCCATCACCGCCACCGGCTTCAGCGCCAATTGGGACGCCGTGACCGGCGCGGAGAGCTACCGCCTCGATGTCTCCACCTCGAACACCTTCGACACCTATGTCTCCGGCTTCTGGGGCCTGAATGTCAATAACGCCACCACGTATGCCGTGACCGGCCTGGCGGGCGGAACGACCTATTACTACCGCTTGCGCGCGGTCAACGCCAGCGACACGTCGGCCGACTCCAACGTCATCACCGTACTCACCGTTACGGCGGCGCCCGTGGCCACGGCGGCCAGCGCGATCACCGCCACCGGCTTCAGCGCCAACTGGAACGCCGCGACCGGCGCCAGCTACTACTATCTCGACGTGTCCACCGACGGCGGCTTCGCCGCCCCGGTCGTCGGCTACAGCAACCTGAACGTCAACAACGTCACCACCTTCGCCGTGACCGGCCTGACCGGAGGCTCGACGTATTACTACCGCCTGCGCGCGGTCAACGCCAGCGGCACCTCGGCCGACTCCAATATCATCAGCGTGCTGACCATCGTGGCTGCTCCGGTGGCCACGGCGGCGACTTCGGTCAGCGCCGCCGGTTTCAGCGCCAACTGGGGCGGCGGTCACCGGCGCAACCGGCTACCGTCTCGACGTCTCGACCTCCAACACGTTTGCCGCTTATGTCGCCGGCTACCAGGACCTGGACGTCGGCAACGTGACCACCTATGGCGTGACCGGGCTGGCCGGCGGCACGACCTATTATTACCGCCTGCGCGCGGTCAACGCTGCGGGCTCCTCGGCCGACTCCAACGTCATCACCGTGCTCACCGTTCCGACGGCGCCGGTGGCGACGGCGGCGACCTCGGTCAATGCCACCGGCTTCACGGCCAACTGGGGAGCGGTAACCGGCGCCGTCGGTTACTATCTCGACGTGGCCACCGACGGCGGCTTCGCCGCCCCGGTCGTCGGCTACAGCAACCTGAACGTCAACAACGTCACCACCTTCGCCGTGACCGGCCTGGCGGGCGGCTCGACCTATTACTACCGCCTGCGCGCGGTCAACGCCAGCGGTACGTCGGCCGACTCCAACGTCATCACCGTGCTCACCGTTCCGGCGACTCCGGTGGCCACGGCGGCCAGCGCGATCGCCGTGGGCGGCTTCACCGCCAACTGGGGAGCCGTGACCGGCGCGACGAGCTATCGCCTCGACGTGTCGACCTCGGGCACGTTCGGTACGTTCGTCGCCGGCTACCAGGACCTGGACGTCGGAAACGTCACCACTTACAGCGTGTCCGGCCTGGCCGGCGGCTCGACGTATTACTACCGCCTGCGCGCGGTCAACGCCGCGGGCACGTCGGCCGACTCCAACGTCATCACCGTGCTCACCGTTCCGGCGGCTCCGGTGGCGACGGCGGCGACCTCGGTCAATGCCACCGGCTTCACGGCCAACTGGGGAGCCGTGACCGGCGCCGTCGGCTACTATCTCGACGTGGCCACCGACGGCGGCTTCGCCGCCCCGGTCGTCGGCTACAGCAACCTGAGCGTCAGCAACGTCACCACCTTTGCCGTGACCGGGCTGATCAGCAGCGGCACCTATTATTACCGCGTGCGCGCGGCCAATGCCAGCGGCACGTCGGCCGACTCCAACGTCATCACCGTGCTCACCGTGCCGGCGGCGCCCATGGCCACGGCGGCGACCTCGGTCAACGCCTCCGGCTTCTCGGCCAACTGGGCCGCGGTAACCGGGGCAACAAGCTATCGCCTCGACGTGTCGACCTCAGGTACATTCGGCACCTTCGTCGCCGGCTGCCAGGACCTGAACGTCAACAACGTTACCACCTTCGCCGTGACCGGCCTGGCCGGCGGCTCGACCTATTTCTACCGCCTGCGCGCGGTCAATGCCAGCGGCACGTCGGCCAACTCCAACGTCATCACCGTGCTCACCGTGCCGGCGGCTCCCGTGGCCGCTGCGGCCAGCGCGATCGCCGCAACCGGCTTCAATGCCAACTGGAGCGCCGCGACCGGCGCCAGCGGCTACTATCTCGACGTGGCCACCGACAACGGCTTCACCTCCCCGGTCAGCGGCTTCAACAACCTGAACGTCAGCAACGTCACCACCTACGCCGTGACCGGCCTGAGCGGCAGCAGCACTTATTATTACCGCTTGCGAGCAGCCAACGCCAGCGGCACATCCGCCGACTCCAACACCATTGCCGTGTTGACTGTTCCGGCGGCTCCCGTGGCCACCGCCGCCGCCGCGATCACCTCCGCGGCCTTCCAGGCCAACTGGGAAGCGGCAACGGGCGCCAGCGGCTATCGGCTCGACGTTTCGCTGTCCGGCACATTCGCCTCTTTCATCGCCGGTTATCATGACCTGGACGTTGGCAATGGGACCTCCTACGCCGTGAGCGGACTGGCGTCGAACACGCCCTATTTTTACCGCCTGCGCGCCGCCAATGCGACCGGGAGCAGTATGGATTCCAATATTATTTCCCTGACCACCATGCAGCTCCACACCGTGCGTTTCACGGCATCGGCCGGCGGCCGTTTGACCGGTGATGTAACGCAGGCGATCGACCACGGCGGCGACTGTACTTCGGTCAAAGCCGTTCCCGACGCGGGCTACCGCTTCAGCGAGTGGACCGGCACGGGAAATTTCCATTCTCTGAAGAACCCGGTGACCGTGGCCGCCGTCCAGAGCGACATGGACCTCCGCGCCGCTTTCTTCAACGCTCCTCCGACTATCCACATTGTCAACCCGATTCACAACGCCAGCGTTTGGGGGCAGGTCAACATCCAGGCTGAAGTAAGCGACGACCTCGTTCTGCGTTCCGTCGATTTCCAGGTCGATGGCGCCGCCCCCCTGGCTTTCGCCGATTACCCGGGCCATTCGGAAGGCCTGGCCGCCCCCCTGCTGCGGTTGCAGAGCGGGGACTTGTACGTGGACATGGAGGACGCCGATATGCTGCTGCTGGACTCCCAGCGCCATCTTCGCAAGCTGAGCTTCTCCGGCAACTTGCAGCCTGTGCTGGGCAACGACCTCGCCTTGCGCGACCTGGCCCTGGCCGGGAACGGCAATGTGCACTTGCTTTTTGCCGAACCGCTGCACCTGGACGACGGGCGGTCCTATTCCTGGGTCCTATGCAACCTCAAGAAAGGCTCGCTGCAGGGGGTCGAGGACGTTCCCGCCGTCCTGCCCTACGCCGGCAACGCGCCCGCCATCCAGTTCGATGCCGACGACCGGCCCTATTATTTCCTGCCCGATGAAGCGGGGGGGTCCACCCTGGTCCGCCGCGTCCCGGCCGCGGGCGACGGGGCTTATGCATCCGCCGTCAAACTCTACTCCGTCGCCGGACTGCAGGTTCGCGACTGGCTTGTCCTGCCCAATGCGACGGTGTTGCTCTCTCTCTTCCGCCCGGAGACATCTCAGGTCACTTTCCTGCAGGTATCCGCCAACGACCGGCATGTCTCCGCTTTTGCGGGCGGCTTTGCATCCATGCTGATGCCATCCGAGAAAGCGGACTCCCTCGAAAGCGCTTCGACCGCTCATATCAAGGTGAGCGGCGGCCGCCTGCTGGCCTCGAGCAATGCCGGGCTGGCCCATGGCGAGTGGCCGGTCTTGAGCTGGACCCCTGTCCCATTCAAGGGAATCGAGATCGCCGACATGGCCGCCGGCGCCGGCGGCAATATATATATCGCCGGCAAGGAACTGCCCGGCGACCGCCTCGGGCTCTGGTCGCTCAACGGCGGCGACTGCCGGGCACTGGCCGCCCTGTCCCTTCCCTGCATCCGGATCGCCGTTCTGGCCTCGCCGTCTAAAGAAAACATAGCCAGCGATCCAGGCGCCCCGGCTTCCGAAAAGGTCAACGCCCGGGCGGCCGAGGCGCCCCTTTCCTGCCAATGGAACACCCTGCTGTATGCCAACGGCCAGCACCAGGTCAGCGCGATCGCCACGGACGAGGCCGGGGCCGAATCCCGGGACGTGATCCTGGTCAATGTGGCCAACATCGGCCTCGGCCTGACCGGCCAGCGCTTCAGCGACCATTCCTGGCTGATCACCAAGAACTATATCAAGGTCCGACTCGCCGTCGAAAACATCGCCAATGCGCCCGTGGTCAAGTACATCGTTTACCGCCGGATCCAAGGTCAAAGCGAACAGGCAGCCCGCGAGTTCCTGCCCAATGATGTGCGGGACGGCGCCTGCGAGTTCATCGATGCGGCCCCCGAGGGCGGCCAGCCCGTCGCCTACAGGGCCGTGGCCTTGGCGGCCGGTGACGTGATCATCGGGGCTGCGACCGAAATAAATTTATAACCGGGTGAAAAACATGAAAAAAACGCTGCTTGCCGTTCTGGCGTTAACGACCCTGGCCGCTTCCCTCCCGGCCAAGAGCATCTCCCTGGCGCTGACCGTCTCTTACCTGGGCAAGGCGGACGGCGGCTTCAAGGAGGTCTACGGCACGGGCGGGGTCCTGCCCGGCCTGCGCGTGGAGGCCGGGATCTGGAAGGGGCTTTCGCTCTTTGGCGCCTACGGCTATTTCAGCAAGAAGGGCATGACCCCGGTTCTGGTGCAGAAAACCAGCACCAGTCAACATTTTTTCTCCGTTGGCGCCGCCTGGCGAGGAGCCCTGGGGGAAAAGCTGGACTGGAGCATCTGCGGCGGCCTGTTGTACGTGACTTATCGGGAAGAGGCGCTGGGAGACACGGTCACGGGCGGCGCGCCCGGAGCCGAGATCGGCGCCAGCCTGGAATACAAGATCTCATCGCGGCTCTTTCTCTTCCCCTTCGCCGCCTACATGCTGGCCAACGATACGGTCGACGGGACCGGAATCAAATTGGGAGGCTTCCAGGCCGGGGTGGGAGCGGGAATTCGTTTCTAGCCGGCAAAGGCAGCTGGGCGAAGCCCACGCCAATTTGGAATTACCCCTTGGCAGCCGGCACCGGATGTGGTATAATCGAATATAAAATTTAGGCGATTTGTTTCCTGAGAACGGGCAACCCGAGATTGAATCACCCCTGATCAAGAACCTCCAAAGAGCTATAAGCGGACAAGCATGACTATTGTCGATGAACGGCTTTTGCGGTCGGAACAGATTGCCGAAGGAGATTTGAACATGGAACAGGCAATTATGCAGAAGATACGCAATATCGGCATCGTGGCCCATATCGACGCCGGCAAGACCACCACCACGGAGCGCATCCTGTTCTTCACCGGCCTCATCCACCGCACCGGCGAGGTGCACGACGGCCAGGCGGTGATGGACTTCATGAAGCAGGAGCAGGAGCGGGGCATCACCATCTCCTCGGCCGCGATCACCACCCGCTGGCAGGACCACCAGATCAACATCATCGACACCCCCGGCCACATCGACTTCACCGTCGAAGTGGAGCGCTCGCTGCGCGTCCTGGACGGCATCGTCATGGTCTTCTGCGCCGTGGGCGGCGTCGAGCCGCAGAGCGAGACCGTCTGGCACCAGGCCGACCGCTACAAGGTGCCGCGCATCGCCTTCGTCAACAAGATGGACCGCGCCGGCGCCGACCTGTTCCATGACCGTCGAGCATGATGAACGACATGCTGGGCGCCAACGCCCTGATCTACCAGCTGCCCATCGGCAGCGAGGAAAATTTCGCGGCGTGATCGACCTGGTCAAGATGAAGGCCTTCACCTTCCGCGAAATGGAAATGGTGGATGACCCCCATCCCGGACGACCTGCTGGCCAAGGCCAGGGAACTGCGCGCCCAGATGGTGGAAAGGCTGGCCGATTTCGACCTGGAGCTGATGGACAAGTACCTGAACGACAAGGAGATCAGCGAGGAGGACATCAAGCGCGCCACGCGCCACGCCGTCCTGACCCTGTGCGTCACGCCGGTCTTCTGCGGCACCGCTTTCAAGAACAAGGGCATCCGCCTGCTGCTGGACGCCGTCGTCGACTACCTGCCCTCGCCCATCGACCGCGGCATCATCGTGGGCTGCGACATCAACGACCCGGACAAGGCGATCTCGCGCAAGCCTTCCAGCAAGGAACCGTTCGCCGCCCTGGCCTTCAAGATCATCAACGACCCCTACGTCGGCCAGCAGACCTTCATCCGCGTCTACTCCGGCGAGCTGCCGGCCGGCAGCTATATCTACAACCCGGTCAAGGACAAGCGCGAGCGCATCGGCCGCATCCTGCGCATCCACGCCGACAGCCGCGACGAGATCGACGAGATCGGCGCCGGCGACATCGCCGCCCTGATCGGCATCAAGTTCACCACCACCGGCGACACGCTGTGCAGCGAGAAGGAGCCGATGCTGCTGGAGAACATCCATTACCCGGAGACCGTCATCGACCTGAAGATCGAGCCGCCCTCGGCCAAGGAAACGGGACAAGCTGTCGGCCGCCCTGCACAAGCTGTCGCTGGAGGACCCGTCCTTCAAGGTGCATTTCGACGACGAGACCGAGGAGACCGTGATCTCGGGCATGGGCGAGCTGCACCTGGAGATCATCGTCGACCGGCTCAAGACCGAGCACCACGTCGAGGTCCAGGTCGGCAAGCCGGCCGTGGCCTTCCGCGAGGCCATCACCCAGGAAGCCGACAGCAACTACAAGTTCAAGAAGCAGACCGGCGGCAAGGGCCAGTTCGCCCATATCGTCATGCGCATCGAGCCCAATCCCGGCCAGGGCCTGGAATTCCTCAACCACATCAAGGGCGGCAACATCCCCAAGGAATTCATCCCGGCCATCGAAAAGGGCTTCCGCGCCTCCATGGAAAAGGGCCCCTATGCCGGCTACCCGATGGTGGACGTCAAGTTCGTCCTGCTCGACGGCAGCTTCCACGCCGTGGACTCCAGCGAGCAGGCCTTCAAGACCTGCGCCCAGCTGGCCATCAAGGAAGCCATCCACAAGGCGGCGCCGCACGTCCTGGAGCCGATCATGAAGATCGAGGTCAACACCCCGGACGAATACATGGGCGAGATCATCGGCGACATCAACCGCCGCCGCGGCAAGATCGAAAGCATGCGCCGTTTCCGCAAAGGCTCGCAGAAGATCAACGGCAGCATTCCGCTCATGGAGATGTTCGGCTACGCCTCGGTGCTGCGCACCGTTTCCAGCGGCCGGGCCAGCCACTCCATCGAGTTCCTGCACTACTCGCCCCTGCCCAAATCCATCCAGGAAGCGCTGCTGGCCGATCTGCGCGAGAAAAAAGCCGCCGAAAAGAAATAAGCGGGCCCCCGCCAAGCCAAAACCGAACCAGGGGATCCGACCCGACTTTTCTAGAAGCGATACGTGGCGGCGGCGACCGTCAAACCCGAGCCGAAGGCCAGCAGCAGAAAAGTTTGCCTGGGGCGGGCCGGACGCAGTCCCAGTTCGCGCTGCAGGGCCAGGAATACCGAGGTGGAAAGCGTGTCGGGCAAATCCGGGGAGAAATCGGCCACGCGCCCGGCCGCTACACCGATGGCTTCCGGGAGGCGGGCCAGGAAGCCCGCCGAGACCTGGGCCGGGATCACCCGGTCGATCTGCTCCCGGCTCAATCCGTCCCGCTTCAACACGTCAGCCACCGCCGGCCCGGCCATCTCCAGCCAGCGGTCCTCCAGCCCGGGGGCGCGGCGCGTCCTCAGCCGCCCGCGCGCTTCGGCCAGGCTGACCACCGTTTCAACCATGTCCGCGTGCGCGCTGCGGGTGAGGAACGCGAAGCTGCCGAATCCCGTGCCGGGAAGCGGCGACAATTCGAGCAGGACCGCCGCCCCGCTGTCGGGGCAGGGGCGCCCGCCCTTGGCCCGCCAGTCGGCATTGCCTTCGGAGGCGGTGACCATGCCGGCGCGCCGCGTCCCCTCCTGCAACAGGGAGCATAGGACGTGGGCGGCGTCGAGCATGCCGCAGCCGCCGTTGACCAGGTCGAAGGAGAGGGTGGGCATCCCCTGGAACTCCACGTTGATCCCCAGCCGGCGCTGGATATAGGCGGCGTTGGCCGGCTCGCAGACATGGCGGTCGCGGGTGACGCCGGCGTGGATGAGCACGGCAACTTCGCCGGGACGGCGGCCGGCGGCGGCCAGGCAGCGGCGGCCGGCCTCGACCGCCCGGGCCACGGATCCCCGGCGCCGCAGGCGAAAGCCCGGCAGGCTGACGCCGAGCCCGGCGATGCGCACCCGGCGCTTCACGCCCGGCCCCCGGGCGCCCAGCGGTCGCGGTAGCGGACCGGCAGGTCGTCGAACGTGTAGGTGGCGTGGGAGATCACGATCCCCGAGGCCCCGGAGACCAGCAGCAGGTTGTCGCCCGCCTGGATGGTCCCGTCCAGGATGAAGCGATGCAGGGCCAGGAAGTGGCTGGTGGTGGTGGTGTTGGCATAGACGTCGGCGCTGATGCGGGTGATCGGCGGCAGCGGGCAGCCGAGGTAGCGTTCCACGGCCCGGGCGCTGTTTTCGATGGCCCGCACCGATACCTGGTGCGGGAATGATATGGTCGAGGTCGTCCAGGGTCCAGCCGCTGCGGTCGAGGATCGCCTTCAGGTAGGCGGGGAAGTGCTCGTTGCCCTTGCGCTGCAGGCCCCGCGCCTCTGGTCACCAGGATGCCGCCCGCCCCGCGCCGCGAGGGCCGGGAATAGCAATAATGGTCGTGCCGGGCCCCGGTGACCAGCTCCAGCTGCCGGAACCCCGCCGCCGGATCGGGTGAGGCGTCGATGATCACGGCGGCGCCGCCGTCGCCCAGGGTGAGGGCGGCCATCTGGCCGTCGAAGCGGTGGCGCAGCTCGCGGGCCGCGGTCCGGGTCACCGGCAGGTTGTGCTCGCCGGAGACCACCATGCCGCAGCGGACCTCGCCGGCGCGGATCAGCCCCTGCAGCACGAAGATGCCGGTCAACATGCCGGCGCAGGCGTTGACCACGTCGAAGGCGCGCGCCGAGCCGGCGCCGATCGCCCCGGCGACGCGGGCGGCGGTGGCCGGCTCGAGATGGAACTCGTTCTCGCGGTGGTGCTTCGAGATGCTGGCGCAGACGACCACGTCGAGGTCGGCGGCCCGGTAGCGCGACAGGGCCAGCGCCCGCCGCGCCGCCTGCACGGCCAGGTCGACGGCGAATTCGCCCACCGCCACCCGCCGCTCGCGGATGCCGGTGATGCGCTCCAGGTCCCACGGCGGCCGCCGCCGGCAGGAGGCAAGCAGCTCCTCCATGGTCAGCACCTGCTCCGGCAGGTAGGCCCCCAGGCTCTCGATGCGGACCTTCCGGACCGGGCTCAAGGAAGCATCCCTTCAGGGACCAGGGCGGCGACCCCCTGGCGGAAAGTCATCGCCGGCCGGTAGTTCAGCTCGCGCCGGGCCTTGCCGATGTCGTAGCGGTTGTCGCAGGCGACCAGGCGCACGCCGTAGCGGGTGAAGGCCGGGGGAGAATCCCGGCGCCGCAGCCTGGCCCAGGCTTCCATCAGCAGGGCCGCGGCGTAAGCGGCGGGGAAGGGCAGGGAGAGGCTCGGCAGCGGAAGCTCCAGCGCTTCGGCCAGGAGGCGGAACGCCTCGGCGGCGGTGATCTCTTCGCCGTCGGTGAGATGGTAGACCTGCCCCGCCGCGGCCGGGACGCGGGCGGCCAGGAGCATCCCCTGGGCCAGGTTCTCGACGTGGGAGAGGCCGATGCGGTTGCGACCGCCGCCGACCAGGACCATCCTGCCCCGGCGCAGCAGCGCGGCGAAGCGCGGCAGGAAAGTGGTGTCGCCCGGGCCCCAGATCACCCCCGGCCGCACCACCACCGTTTCCAGGCCGCCGGCGCCGTTCGCCCGCAGCACCAGTTCCTCGCCGGCGATCTTGCTGGCGGTGTAGGGGTCGGCGGGCCGCGAGACCACCGGCGTCCCCTCGTCGACGCGCGCGCCGCTGCGCGACAGGCCCAGCACGGTCAGCGAGCTCACGTGGACCAGGCGGCGCACCCCGTTGCGCCGGCAGGCGGCGATCACGCGCGCCGTGCCGTCGACATTGGCCCTGCGGAATTCCCCAGCGGCCCCCCAGTCGCCGACCCTGCCGGCGGTATGGAAGACCAGCTGCTGCCCGGCTGCGGCCCGGACCAGGGAAACCTCATCGGCCAGGTCGCCGGTCGCGATCTCGATGCCCTGGGCGGCCAGGCGCGAGACGTCGCTGCCCGGGCGGGCCAGGGCGCGCACCACGTAGCCCTGGTCCTGCAATGCCAGGGCCAGGCGGCCGCCGAGAAACCCGGTCGCCCCCGCCACCAGGGCGGACACCCCGGTGACCAGGGCTGTCGCCCCTTCTTCGTCGGTGCGCGTCACGCCGTCACCAGGTTCAACTCCTCGCGCAGGGCACGGCGCAGCGGCTTGCCCACCGCCGAGTGGTACAGGCCGGCGCGGATCTCCACCGCCGACGGCACCTTGTACTTGGCCAGGTTCTGCCGGCAGAAGGCCAGGACCTCTTCCTCCTCCAGTTCCACGCCGTCGCGCGGCACCACGAAGGCCTTGACCAGCTCCCCGCGCACGGCGTCGGGAATGCCGATCACCAGCGCCTCGAGCACCTTGGGATGCTCGTGAAGCACGGCTTCCACCTCGGCCGGGTAGATGTTCAGCCCGGAGCGGATGATCATGTCCTTGAGCCGGTCGACGACGCGGAAGTAGCCGTCGCGGTGCAGCTGGCCGATGTCGCCGGTGTGCAGCCAGCCGTCGCGAAGCTGGGCCGCCGTCTCCTCCGGGCGCCGCCAGTAGCCCTTCATCACCTGCGGGCCGCGGACGATGATCTCGCCCGGGCGGGTCCACTCCCCCTCGAAGGGCATGTCCAGCTTGCCGGTCTCGAAGTCGACCACCCGCGCCTCGGTGCCGGGATAAGGCAGGCCGATGGTGCCGTGGCGGTCGTCGCCGAACGGCGGGTTGCCGTGGGTCACCGGGCCGGCCTCGGTCAAGCCGTAGCCCTCCACCGGGCGCACCCCGGTGCGCTCGATGAACGTGCGCTGCACGGCCGGGGCCAGCGGCGAGCCGGCGCAGGGGCAGACGCGCAGCGAGCGCAGGTCGCGCCGCTCAATGCCGGGAAAGCCGGCGATCGAGATGAGGAAGGTCGGCACCACCGGGAAGATCGTCGGCCGGAGGCGCTCGATGGTTTGGATCAGGCCGGCCGTGTCGGCCGGGCTCGGCACCAGCAGGATGGTCGCCCCGGTGCGCAGCCCCAGGTGCAGGCAGCAGGTGAGGCCGAAGCCGTGGAACAGGGGCACCGCGGCAAGCGCCACCTCTACCCCGTCGCGGATGCCGGCCCACAGCCGGTTCTGCTCGGCATTGACCAGCAGGTTGCGGTGCGACAGCTCGACCCCCTTGGAGACGCCGGTGGTGCCTCCGGTATAGAGCAGGACCGCGGTGTCCTCCCGATCCACCCGGACGGGACGGGGCGTCCCTTCGCCGAGCATGTCTCGGAACCACAGGTCGCCGGCGCCTAGCCGGAACTTGGCCAGCTTGCGCTCCTTGGTCAGGGAATAGAGGGTCCAGAGCAGCGGCGGGAAGTATTCCTTGATGCGGGTGACCACCACATGCCGCAGGGCGGTCTTGCCCCGCACGCCGTTAATCAGGGGGAAAAAGCGATCGAGGACCACGGCGACGGTAGCGCCGCAGTCCTTGAGCTGGTACTCGGCTTCGCGGGCCGAGTAGAGCGGGTTGAAGGGGACGACGATGGCCCCGGCGCGGATGGCCGCCAGGTAGGCGATGACGAATTGCGGGCAGTTGGGCAGGTAGAGAGCCACCCGGTCGCCCGGCTGCACGCCGAGCCCCTGCAGCGAAGCGGCGAAGCGGTTTACGTCCCGCTGCAAGCGGCGGTAGGAAACGGGATAGGAGAAGAGCCGCCCGGCGGCGGCCAGGGTCAGGACCAGCGCCGTCCGTTCGGGGTATTTATCGGCGGCCATGGGCAGCAGGTCCTGCAACGTGATATCGGGCGCCTCGACCAGGGCCGGGACGCCTGCTTCGTAGTGCTTCAGCCAAGGGTGGTTCATTTGCATGTTTTTTGCTCCCAAACGAATTCCCGGTCAACCGCAAGCGGCATCCTGCCACTCCACCTCAAATTCAGTTCTTCGCAGGACTTATTTTGCGGAAATCTCCCGAAAATGTCAACGGCCGGACCTGAGTTTTTTTAGTGCCTGCCGGACCTTGGCTCAGTTTGCCAGCTTGATCTCGATGAGCTTGGCGATATCGGCGAGCACGGCGCGGCTGCGGACCTCGATGCGGATGCCGCGGCCTTCGGCGTAGGCTTTTGCCCCTTTCAGCAGCGACTTGATCGCCGGAGCTACCCCGCTGGCCAGCACCTGCGCGGTCGCTTTCTCGCCGAAAACCAAGGCAACCTTGAAAAAGCGCTCCCGGGGCAGAAAATAGATGATCGCCCGTTTCTTGTCCTTCAGCCTGAAGCTCCAGCCGTATTTTTGTCCGGGGTAATGCCACTCTTGCAAGGCGGCCGGATATTTTTCAAGCACGGAATTCCTCAATGTCCGCCACAACTCATATGTCGCGCCCAGGGCCGCGGCCAGGTCTTTGTCGCCCGGCTTCTTTTCCTTGTCGGTAAAAACGCTCGCTTCCATGCTTTTTTTCTCCTTGCGCTGCCTGCAGCTTTTATCCGGGCCGCGGCGCGTCCGCAGGGCCCAAGACGACCGCGCGGCTGAAACGGATGCCGGGTTCGGCCAGAACCGTAAAACCGGCTCGCCGCATCAGGCCGATGGACCCCTGAAAATCATCCTGGGTGACATGCCATTTCGGCTCGACGATCAAGACCCTGCCCTCGGGCTTCAGCAGGGACCTGATCTCCCTTAAAAATCCCGCCGGGTCCGGCACTTCATGGAGCATATAGAAGATCAGGATAAAATCGAATTTTTCAGCCACGCCGATCCCTTCGGGCCGGGATTGATGAAGTTTCACGATAGCGGCCAGTTCGTTGTCTTCAATTTTTTTCTTTACGATCGCCAGCATTCCCTGCTGCAGGTCGGCCGCGGTCACCTTTCCCGTTTTCCCGACCAGCCTGGCCATGGGCAAGGTGAAAAAACCCGGGCCGCAGCCCAGGTCCAGGGCGGTCATCCCTTCCTTAACATACGGCCTCAGGATCTTTTGCGGATTTTGCAGCCACCGGCGCAAGGCAAAGTCCAGCATCCCGGCTTTTTCCACCGGGCAAACCCGATGCTTTTTTTCCTCGTTCATGCCAACTCCCTTTTTACTCATTGACTATTATAGCAGATCGCCCGGGAGACAGCACTTTCCGACAAGTCTTATAAATCTATGCGCTCGGGTTCAAACTTCTATTTTGCCGGATTTTTTGTTACTTGAGCGATTCGGACTCCGGCGCGTCAGGCATTCCCGGCAACACTATTTCTTCGCCGCGACCTTGATGCTGGCGATGGCGTTCAGCGCCGACTTGATCTCCTCGCGCGACAGCGTTTTCGCCTCCTCGGGGTAGTCGGCCCAGAGGTCGACCGGGACGGGGGTCTCGGCCACGATCTCCACCTGCGGTGAACCCGGCCTTGGCCATGGCGGCCAGGTAGTCGGCGCGCTTCAGGGCGCCGCCGATGCAGCCGGTGTAGGCGGCCACCGACTCCTTGATCCGCTCGGGGAGCTCGCCGTCGAGCACGATGTCGGAGACCATCATGCGGCCGCCGGGCTTGAGCACGCGGTAGATCTCGCGGAACACGCGCTCCTTGTCGGTCGACAGGTTGATGACGCAGTTGGAGATGACCGCGTCGACCGCCCCGTCCTCCACCGGCAGGTTCTCGATCTCGCCCAGGCGGAACTCGACGTTCTTCAAGCCGCTCTTCTCGGCGTTCTCCCGGGCCAGGCGGATCATCTCGGGCGTCATGTCCACGCCGATCACCCGCCCCTGCGGGCCCGACCTTGCGGGCGGCCAGGAAGCAGTCGATGCCGCCGCCCGAGCCCAGGTCGAGCACCGTCTCGCCGGCTTTCAGCGAGGCCAGGGCCACGGGGTTGCCGCAGCCCAGCCCCAGGTTGGCCCCCTCGGGGATCGAGGCCAGCTCGGCCACGGTATATCCGACTTCCGTGCTCAGTTCCTCGGCTGAAGGCGCCGGCTCCGCAGCAGCCCGCACTTGGCGGGACCGCAGCATGAGCTCGATGTTTTGGCGATCTGGCCGTACCTTTTCTTGACTTCCTTGTGCACGTCTTTTTTCATGTTGGAAACCTCCTGTTTATTTCCATTTTTTTAATATCCGTTCACACTTTACCAAGGCCGGAAACTACTCTTTGGCCAGGCCGGCCATGACCGGCCCCAGCATCTTCTTGACCATGCCGCCGAGCCCGTCGGCCTTGATCAGGGTCAGGCAGCAGAACGCCCCCTCATTCTCCCAGACGACCACGGCCAGCTTGTCGCCCGCATGGATCCCCGCCCGTTCGCGGATATCCTTGGGCAGGATCATCTGCCCGCGCTCGTCCACGCTCACCAGCGACGCCACCTGGCAGCAGCCGCCCGCCCCGCCTTCCTTTTTCTTTGTCATCCGCGCTTCTCCTTTATCTGATAAATCAGTATTTATCTGATTTCACTGAATAGTATAATATCGCTTTGCCGTTTTGTCAACAGAAAAATGCGGTAAAATTATTTCCTGGATCCCGCCGCCGGCGATCCAGGCAGATGCGCGACCGTGGCCCGGACGGCAAGCTGCTTTCCTTCGCGCTCAAGCAGCAGCAGGCGAACGTCGCCGGGCTTGCCGCGCAGGGCGTCGATCACCCTGCCCATCGGGGCGCCGTGACCGCGAGGCCGTCCACCTTCAGCAGCCGGTCGCCGGGCTGGACGCCGGGGACCAGCGTGTTCCCGTCACGGCTGACCACGCCGGCGACGACATAGGAGCCGTCCGCCTCGGGGCGCAGGCACAGCCCGACCATGTCCAGGTCGCGGGCCGCCGGCGGCGGCCCGGCCAGCCACCAGGTCATCTGGGCCGGAAAATCGATTTCCAGGCGGAAGCGGGCGATGAGCTCGGCGCCCAGGAAACCGGCGACCGGGGCGGCCGACTTCTGCGAGTACCAGTCGAATATCCTCTGGTCCAGCCCCAGTACGGCGACCTCCCGGTCAACGGCAAGGGAGCCGATGGCCAGCGCGGGCAGGCTCAGCAGCACGCCCTTGGTTTCAAAGGGAAAGCCGAAGAAGTTGGTCGAACCCGCCGCGCCCAGGGCATGCGGCCAGCCGGGGTGGCGGGCCAGCCAGGCGGAGGTCAGCTTGTCGCTTACCCAGGTGCCGGCCGAGCCGGTGTCCACGCCCAGCGCCGCCTTTTCGCCGTCAAGCGTCGTTTCCACCATGAACAGGCCGGTCTCGGGATGGACCCGGCAGGGCACGGCCGTGCCGCGGGGAGCGAGCGCGCCCGGGCGGGCCACGGTCAGCTGGCGCGCCGGGTAGTCGAAGACCACGTGCAGCCGCCGCAGGCAGCGCGGCGGCAGGACGCATTCGGCCTCTATCCCCGGCATGGCGAACCGGCCGGGGCGGACCGAAAGGGTCATGCCCTCGGCAGCGAGGAGCACGCCGCCCAGGCGCAGGGCCGGCACCGGGATCTTTGTCGCCACGGTTTGCCCAGCGCCGGCCGGCAGGGCCGACAGGTCCATGCCCAATTCGCGCGCCAGCGCTTCGGCGACCAGCACCTCGGTGCCGCCGGTGTCGACCCAGGCGCGAACGCTTTTCCACGCGCCGTTTGGTCTTTGCATTTCAAGCATGACGGTGATGCGGTTGTGGTCGAGATCCATGGGCACGGCTGCCGAAACCGATCGCGTTTTCGCGGCGCCCATAATCCCCAGGGACATGACAAACAAAGCGGCAAAAATTAATTTTCCTTTATTCATTTTGCTTCCTCTTCGGCGTTATCTTTGGCAGCGGGGCAGGGCGTGCTTGCATCCATCACAACGAATATTCCATGGTAATGGAGTTCCAGGTCTTGTCGATCTGCGGAAAAGCCGTCACTTCCCTCTTGGTTTCGACGAATCCCAATTTTTTGTAGCACTGGCAAGCCGAGCGATTGAAATCGAATACCCGCAGATCGACCCGTTTCAGGCCGAGAGCGTTTTTCGCAAAGCCCAGCAATTGCTCCACCGCCGCCTGGCCATGCCCATGCCCCCTTGCTTCCGCTTTGATCAAGACCCGGCCAATGGTGGCGGTCCCGTTGACCGGATCGATTCTCAGCAATTGGCAATGCCCCAGGGCGATCCCGGTGCTGTTTTCTATTATCCTGAAAGCCATGCAATCCTTATCGGCCAACGTAGCCATAAGCTGCTCTTTATCCAAAGGGAATTTGTAGCGCGGCCCGGCAAATTGCATGAGGAACTCGGCATCCGTATCCTTCAGCCAGCCCAGAAGTTCGGCTATGTCCTTTTGCTCGAATCGTTCCAATGCGATCATTCTATTTCCTCCAGGCTTGTCTCAAATTTTTTTCTTCCGTCATGAGCAGGCTTCGCCGCTAGTCCCTAGGCCCGGCCTGCGCCGTCAGGCTTCTTGACGCAGGAAGGCCCGGCTTAAGCCGATGAACCACAGAGACCAGGCGAGATGGAAAAAGCGCTGCTTCAGTCCCGGCATTGAGCTCAGTACCTCGGGCATGAAGGCCGTAAAGCCCAGCAGCATGATCGCCAGGCTCACGATCGCCCAGATCCGCAATCCGGCGGGCTGCTTTGTCTCCCCGCCACAGGACCAGGGCCGCCAGCGGCGAGAGGAACAGCAGGACCGAGGGCATGCCCATGATCAAATGCATGCGCAGGGGCAGCGGGAAGATCGCGGCGCCGCCGATGGACAGCGAAAAGAAAAGGATGAGCAGCGCCGGTATCGCGCTGATCCCTCTTTTCTTGCATTCTTGGCTTAGTCCAACCACAAACAAAACGCTCAAGACCGCGCAGGCCAGCAGCCCGGCCGTGAACATATATTGCGTCCTCGTCCCGATGGCGCCCAGCTCGCTCACCAGCCGCACCAGGTGGTTGTAATCTCCCATCACATACCCGCAAACGGTCAGCGTGCCCCAAAATATCACCGGGATCACGCTCCCCAACGCCAGCATATACCTTGTCTTCATCTTTGCCTCTGTTTTTTATTTCAAGAATATTGTTCAAATTCTTCAAAAGTGAGGAATAACCCGCCCCTACGCGAAAATAATTCACTCCGGAGGCGAAGAGCTTCTGGTCCATGTTGCCGGGGATGTTCCGGAACATGCAGCTCCCGCTCATTCGCTGATCACGACCAATCCGCAAGCCCGGCCGCCCAGGCTGGCATCGACGACTCCCAGGTCGGTCCTTTTCCCATTCTTCCAGTAACAAGGGATCTGGACATCGGCGCCGTTCAACGTAAAACCTGCGACATAGACGTCGTTTCCGGAAACATAAATTGAATCCGTTCCACCGGTTTTATCGGAAACCAGCATGCTCAGATCGGTCCGCTTGCCGTTTTTCCAGTAGCATGGGACCTCCGTTGGGCCGACCTCGCGCATGGTAATGCCGGCAATATACACATCGCTTCCCGACAGGCACATGTCCGTTACCCAGGCAAGCGCGTCGACGTCGCTCAGCTCCATTCTGACTCCATTCTTCCAGTAGCAGGGGGTCGACGAAGACCCGCCGGCGACATACACATCGCTCCCGGCAACGCAGATCCCGTTCGTGTATATGCCGGATGCCAGGTCAACGCGCTCCCCATTCTTCCAGTAACAGGCGACCTGGCCAAGCGAATCATTCGCGGTATAGCCGCAGACGTACACATCCTGCCCGGAAAGGTAAATGGCCCTGGCCTCTGCATTGCCGTTGGCGCTGATCCCGCTCAGAACGGTCTGGATCCCATTTTTCCAGAAGCAGGCAACCGAGAATTCCCCGCCGGATCCGCCAAGAAATTCTCCGGCGAAGTATACGTCTTTCCCCGAAACGGCGAAGGAGCTCACCGACCACCCCAAGCCCGTTGCGGAAGAAACATGGGGGAGCACCCCATTCTTCCAATAGCAGAGAACAGAAAGGGCTTCCCAGATCGTTCCGCCGATATACAGGTCGCCATCCGCGACCGCTACGCCCACAGTCCTCCCGTAACCGCCGTTTTCCTCGACCAGGGCGATCCGCTCCCCATTCTTCCAAAAGCAGGGAGCGGAAAGCTGGCGACCGTTCGTGAATCCGGCGACATAAACACCCGGTCCCGGCTTGGCAACAGGTTCGGGTTCGGGTTCAGGCTCCGGATTGTCAAGGGTCGTTTGACATCCATATGAAACAACAAGGATGCATAATACAAACAGCAGAATGACCGATCGCCGGTTTCTTGGCTTCATCATTTCCCTCCTTCCAATGGACTGGACAATTCCGCCCTTACATTGACCCAAAATATGATCGGTTATTGAAAATATTTTACTCCTGACGCAAACAGCTTCTGGTCCATGTTGCCGGGGATGTTCTGCAGCACGTGCGGGCTGAAGCGGTCGCTGTGGGCCATCTTGCCCAGGATGCGGCCGTCGGGGCTGGAGACGGCCTCGATGGCCAGCATGGAGCCGTTGGGGTTGAAGAAGGAGTCGGCGGCCGGCCGGCCCTCGAAGTCGACGTACTGCGTGGCGACCTGGCCAAGGGAAAAAAGCAATTCGATGGTCGCCGCCGGCGCCACGAAGCGCCCCTCGCCGTGGGCCACGGGGATGGTGTGGATGTCGCCGGCCTTGCACATATTGAACCAGGGCGAAAGGGTCGAGACCACCTTGGTGTTGATGGGCCGCGACACCAGGCGGCCGATGAGGTTGAAGGTCAGGGTCGGCGAGTCGGCGGTGAGGTCGCGGATCTCGCCGTGGGGCAGCAGCCCCAGCTTGAGCAGGGCCTGGAAACCGTTGCAGATGCCCAGGATCAGGCCGTCTTTCTTATAGATCATCTCGTGCACCGCGTCGCGCAGGCGGGGATGGCGGAAGACGGCGGCGATGAATTTCCCCGAGCCGTCTGGCTCGTCGCCGGCGCTGAAGCCGCCGGGGATCACCATGATCTGCGAGCGCCGGATACTTTTCTCCAGCTCGGCGGTCGAGGCCTCGATGGCGGCGGCGCTGAGGTTGCGGAAAACGAAGGTCTCGGGCTTGCCGCCGGCGCCGGCGAAGGCGCGGACCATGTCGTACTCGTTGTTGGTGCCGGGGAAGGTCGTGACCAATACCCGCGGTCGGGCCACGGACGGGCGCACGCGCCGCGGCGCCCGCTCCCGCGCCAGGGGCCGCTCGTAGCCGGGGTCGGGCGCGAGCGGTCCTTTTTCCACCCGGGTGGGGAAAATATTTTCCAGGGGCTTCTCCCACTGCTCCTGCAGGGAAACAAGGTCGAGCTCCACGCCGTTCACCCGGATCAGCGGCTCGGGCAGCGTTTTTCCCAACACACGGTACGCGAGTCCCTGGAACAGGGTCGCCACGTCTTCTCCGGCCGGCACTTCCAGGACCAGCGAGCCCATGGCCGGGGCGAAAAGTTCACCGGCAGCCATGGTCTCGGCGAAAGCCAGGCCCAGCCGGTTGCCGAAACCCATTTTGCTGACCGCTTCGGCCAGGCCGCCCAGGTGCAGTGAGCTGGAGGCCAGGATCTTTTTTTTGCGGACCAGGTCGTGCACGCGGGCGTAATTTTTTTTCAACGCCGCAAAATCGGGCATTTCTTCCCGGTCGCGGGGCAGGGGCAGCAGCACGACCCAACTGCCGGCTTTCTTGAATTCCGGCGACACCACTCGCCGCACGTCCACGGTCGTGACGGCGAAGGCGACCAGGGTCGGCGGCACGTCCAGGTCCTTGAACGTGCCGGACATGCTGTCCTTGCCGCCGATGGCGGGTATGGCCAATTCCTGTTGGGCGGTGAAGGCGCCCAGCAGGGCGGCAAAGGGCAGGCCCCAGCGCCGCGGGTCGCGGCCGGGCTTGGGGAAATACTCCTGCAGGCTCAGGCGGATGCGGCTGGAATCGCCGCCGCAGGCCGCCACCCGGGCCACGGCCTCGATGACCGCGTACAGGCCGCCGTGAAAAGGGCTCCAGCTGGACAAGGCGGGCTGGAAGCCGAAGCCCATGACCGTGCCGCTGCGGGTCTCGCCGCACGCCAGGGGGATCTTGGCCGCCATGACCTCGGCCGGCGTGGCCTGGTACTTGCCGCCGAAGGGGGAAAGGACCGTGGCCGCGCCGATGGAGCTGTCGAAGCGTTCGGCCAGCCCCTTCTGCGAGCAGACGTTCAGGTCGGACAGCACGGCCGCCCAGGCCGCCCGCAGGTCGGGGAGTTTTCTGCCCGCGGGCAGGGCGTTGAAGAAATCGCCGTCCGCGGCCGGGCAGGCGACCTCGACCGCCGCCTGGCGCCCGGCGCCGTGGCTGTCCAGGAAATCCCGGTCCAGGTCCACGATGGCGCGGCCGCGCCAGTTCAGGCGCAGCCGCGCTCGGGCGCTGACCCGGGCGATCACGGTGGCTTCCAGGTTCTCGGCCGCGGCCAGGGCCTGGAAGCGCCGCGCCTGCCCGGCCGCCACCACCACGGCCATGCGCTCCTGCGATTCGGCCAGGGCGAGCTCCGTGCCGTCCAGCCCGTCGTATTTCTTGGGCACCCGGTCCAGGTCGATCTCGAGGCCCGGCGCCAGCTCCCCGACCGCCACGGCCACGCCGCCGGCGCCGAAATCGTTGCAGCGCTTGATCATGCGCCCGACGCGCGGATCGCGGAAAAGCCGCTGCAGCATCCTTTCGGTGGGGGGATTGCCTTTCTGCACCTCGGCCCCGCAGGCCAGCAGGGAGGATTCGCCGTGGGCCTTGGAGGAGCCGGTGGCGCCGCCGATGCCGTCGCGCCCGGTGCGGCCGCCCACCAGCAGCACCACGTCGCCGGGCTTGGGCTCCCGGCGCCTGACGTTTTTCGCGGGCACGGCGGCGATCACGGCCCCGATCTCCAGGCGCTTGGCCACGTAGCCGGGGTGGTAGACCTCGCTCACCTGGCCGGTGGCCAGCCCGACCTGGTTGCCGTAGGAGCTGAAACCCTGGGCCGCCTCGGTGGTGATCTTGCGCTGGGGAAGCTTCCCCGGCAGGGTGGAGGCCACGGCCTGGCGGGGATCGCCGCTGCCGGTCACGCGCATGGCCTGGTAGACGTAGGCCCGCCCGGAAAGAGGGTCGCGGATGGCGCCGCCCAGGCAGGTGGCCGCGCCGCCAAAGGGCTCGATCTCGGTGGGATGGTTGTGCGTCTCGTTCTTGAACATGACCAGCCACTCTTCGTTCTTGCCGTCGACATCGACGGCGGCCGCCACGCTGCAGGCGTTGATCTCCGCGGAGAATTCCACGTCGCCGAGGCGCCCCTGCTCGCGCATTTCCCTCATGGCCAGCAGGGCCAGGTCCATGAGGCACACGTCCCTGCCGCGCGCGGCCGCCACGCGTTCCCGGGTCTCCAGGTAGCGCCGGTACGCGCGGCGCGCGGGCTCGTTCCACAAGCCGTCGGCGATATCCACCCGGGTAATGGCCGTCAGGAACGTGGTATGCCGGCAATGGTCGGACCAGTAGGTGTCGAGCAGGCGGATCTCGGTCAGGGTCGGGTCGCGCCGCTCGCGCTCGCGGAAATAGAGCCGGCAGTGGCGCAGGTCGTCCGCGTCCATGGCCAGGCCGAGTTCGCCGCCCAGGCGCTGCAATTCCGCTTCGGCGCCGGCGCTGAATCCTTTCAGCACCGGGATCGCGGCCGGCCGCAGCGCCGGCAACGACAACGTGCGCGGCTTGGCCATGGCGGCTTCGCGCGAATCGACCGGGTTGATGCAATAGCGCTTGATCCTTTCCAGGTCGCCGGGGGCCAGCCTGCCCGCCAGCACCAGGACCCTGGCCGTGGCCACCTGCGGCCGGCTGCCCGGCGTGAGCAGCTGCAGGCACTGGACCGTTGAATCGGCCCGCTGGTCATACTGGCCGGGCAGGTACTCGATGGCGAACGCCGTTTCCCCGTCGTTCAAGGGAAAGCTTTCGTCATGGATCCTGTCGACCGGCGGTTCGGAAAATATGGCATGCCGCGCCCGCGTCATTTCCCGGCCGCGGATGCCGGCCACGTCGTAGCGGTGAAGCAGGCGCAGCCCGGTCAGGCCCCGGACGGCCAGATTTTCCCGGAGATCCTGCAGCAAGGCCCGGGCCTCGATGTCGCAGCCCGGTTTTTTTTCCACGAAAACCCTTTGGATCTTCGCCATGCTCAAGCGCCGCTCCCCTTTTCCATGTCAGCCAACAGGGCGGCCAGCGCCTTGCCCCAGTCGCAGCCGCGGGCCAAGCCCTGCAGGGCCACGATGTCGGGCCGCAGCTGCGGAAAAAAATCGGGGAAGCGCTTCACATATTCGTGCAGGGCGGCGATCAGAATCGCCAGCCTGGCGCCGCCGACCTTGCTCGCGGCACCCCGCACCAGCAGGCGGCTGTGCTCGCGGAAATACTCGGCCACGAAGAAGAGCACCCCCTCGTTGCCCCGGAAGCAAAGGATCTCGAACGACCCCTCGGCCACCAGCTGGTCGCCGTGCTGCAGGTAGGAGATGAAGCTCTTGGCGTCGACGGGGTTGAGTATCTTTTTGTAGATCTTGAGCGTGATCTCGAACATTTCGCGGTTGCGGCTGCCGTGCAGGAAGCGGGGCAGCATGGCCAGGAGCGGGTTTTCGTTCTTGATGCGGCTGATGGACCGGGCGATGGCTTCCTGCAGCTGCGGGTTGCCGATCTTTTCCAGGGCCGAGATCAGGATGTCCAGGGCGCGGCGGTCGTTGTACTTGGAAATGCTGACGATGGCCTCTTCGCGCAGCAGGTTGTCCTCGCCCATGTCGATCACTTTCTGCAGCGGCAACAGGAAAGCCGGGCTGAGGATGTAGCCCGCCATGCGCACCAGGTTCAGCCGGGTGGGAATGCCGATGTAGGTGCCGGTAATGTAATGGGCGATGGCGTTTTCGGTGTCCCGTCCCCCCCTTTTCACCAGTTCTTCCAGGCGCAGGCGGAACTCCATGTCGCCGTAGTCGGCGGCTCGCCTGACCAGGTCATCGATCTGGCCCAGGTAGGAATCGATCGTCGCCAGCGCCATGGCCGGCCTTATTCTTCCCCGGCGAAGCGCGCGAATATGCCCGCCGTCCCGGACAGCAGCTCTTGCAGCGAAAAGACCCCGGCCAGTTCCGCCGGCGAACAAACGGCGCCGATGGCGGGATCGGCCATGACCAGTTCGCGGAAACTGCGTTTTTCCCGCCAGGATTTCAGGGCCTGCTCCTGGACCAGCTCGTACGCCTGCTGGCGGGCCATGCCCTTGTCGACCAGCAGGGTCAGCACCTTCTGCGAAAAATAGACCTCATGGGTCAGGTCCAGGTTGCGCCGGATATTGTCCGGATACACGGCCAGGTTCTTCAGGATATCGATCATGTCGTCGAGCATGAACACGGCCAGGTGAAAGGAATCGGGGAAGATGATCCTTTCGGCCGAGGAGTGGGAAATATCGCGCTCATGCCAGAGGATGTTGTTTTCCATGGCCACGGCCGCGTGGCCGCGCAGGACCCGGGCCAGGCCGGAGATGCGCTCGCAGCGCACGGGATTGCGCTTGTGCGGCATGGAAGAGGACCCTTTCTGGCCGCGGCTGAAAGGCTCCTCGACCTCGAGCACCTCGGTCTTCTGCAGGTGGCGGATCTCCACGGCGATCTTTTCCAGGCCGGTCCCGGCCAGGGCCAGCGCCCAGATCACTTCGGCGTGGCGGTCGCGCTGGATGATCTGCGAGGAGACCCGGCAGGCCTTCAGCCCCAGCTTGCGCAGGGCGCTTTCCTCGCCGCTGGCCGGGAAATGGATATAGGTCCCCACCGAACCGGAAATTTTCCCCACCGCCGTGGTCTCCTTGGCCCGCAGCAGGCGCTGGCGGTTGCGTTCCATCTCCTCGTACCAGATCAGGAACTTGCAGCCGAAAGCGATGGGCTCGGCGTGGATGCCGTGGGTGCGGCCGATGGCCGGCAGGTCCTTGTAGGCGAACGCCTTTTCCAGGAGGACCTTTTTCAGCTCCGCGGTCCTGGCCAGGACCACGGCCAGCGATTCCTGGATGAGCAGCGAGAGGGCCGTGTCCACCACGTCATAGGAAGTGATGCCCTTGTGCACGTAGGCCGAATCCCGGCCGATGGCTTCTTCCAGTGAGGTCAGGAAGGCGATGACGTCGTGCTTGACCCTTTTTTCGATTGTGCGGATGCGCGCCGGGTCGACCGCCGCGTTTTCCCTGATGTTTTTCAGGCTGGCCGCCGGCACTTCGCCCATTTCCGCCCAGGTCTCGGTAATGGCCAGTTCCACGTCCAGCCATTTGCGGTACTTGTTCTTTTCGCTCCAGATGCGGGCGATCTCAGCAGCTTCGTACCTGTCTATCACGTGCGTCTCCTCGATTTTCGATTATAACAATATTCCCGGCGCTTGTACACCCGGGCCGCCGTCCCCCGGCGCTCCCGTCAATGCACTTCAGCCTGCAGGATATCCATGGCGGTCTTGCCGGTCAGCAGGTCATGGACCTCGACCAGGAACATGTACCGGCCGGCCTTGAGGAACGGAAAATCCACCGTCAGGTCCACCCGGGATTCGCGCGCGGAGAAGGAGCGCCCCTGGTCGTACAGCGGGCGGTTTTGCTCGTCGCGGATGCGGATGGCCACGCGCAGGCTGCCGGCGCGCTCCTTGCCGCTGGCGGCGATCTTGAAATTGGCGATCTTCAGGGTCAGCTTGCGCCCCGCGAACGCCATGCCGTCCAGGTCCACCTGCGGGTCCTGCTCGCGCTTCCTTTTCAGATACGCGCCGATGTAGTCGGCGCGGATATTGTCGTCATAGAACAATTTGCAGTCGGGATGGCCGGGCAGCTCGATCCTGACCTTTCCCCTGAGCTCCGGAGCGGAGGGCTCGTAGGTCAGCACGTAGTAGACATCCTCTTTTTCCTCGACCGCGTGCAGGGCGGAACCGATGTCTCCGGAAAAGATCACCTGGCCGCCGGAGCGCCGGGTGATCTCGCGCAGCGAATTCTCGATGTCGCTGGCCACCTGCTTGTAGGCCAGGTCCTCTGACAGGACTTCGCGGCGCACGCCCATGATGAAGCAATGGTAGGTCGTGTCGACCTTGACCAGCATCTTGCTGATCTCCTCGACCGGGAAGCTGTCGGCGGCGTTGAGCTCGCGGTCGATGCGCTCGAGCAACTGCTCGATGAGGCGCGCGTGCACGGCATCCTCGCTGCGCGCCACCTGCAGGTCGCTGATCAGCTGCACGATCTGCTGGTGGATCTGGCCGCTGAGCTTCATGTTGGGGAACATTTCGATCTGGTAAAAGCTGAGCACCCATTTCTCTTCGCGGACGGTCTCCAGGTGGCGGGCGAAATTGTAAAACTTGTCCAGGTCGGGGACCAGGTACTTGGCCTTGAATTCATCCCACGTGCGCAGGTAGCCTTCCAGAAAATCGATGATGCGCGGGGCATAGAAATTGCTGTCCCTTTCCAGCAGCATGCGCAGCCGGGTCTGGTCCAGGTCCTTCTGCACGGTCAGAAAAAATTGTTCCAGCTTTTGCCGCGATTTGTTCGCTTCCTCCCGCAGGAGCTGGTCCAGGATCTCGCGGCGCTTGACCTGCCAGATATCCCGGTTGAGCAGCATGGTGCGGTCGTTGACCAGGACCAGCAGCTTGTCGTTCTCCCCCAGCAGGTGATCGAAGATATAGCGCACGCCCTTTTCCAGCTGCTCGCTGTAGTCGAAGACGCGGAAGACCAGCACAAAATAGCGGGGCGGCAGCAGCGGGCCGCCGGCCTGCATGGAGACGCTGCGCACGTTCATTTTTTTTTTGCGCACATAGAAGCCATTGATGGTCTGCGCCGCCTTGCCCTCGCTCAGGCGGAAATCCTCCCTGGCCAGGTCGCTGACCGGCTGGCCGGCGCGAAAAACCCGCACCGGCACCTCGACGTTGACCACCTCGACTTTTTCCTTCAGCACGTCCTGGGATTCAGCCGCAGGCAGGAAAGCGCAAAGCAAAATAAAAGCCAGGGCCGGGAAAGAAATTTTTTTCATTGCGCTATTTTAACACAAGCCGCATTTTTTTTGCCAATCGCTTATAATAAGCCGGATCGCACGTCCGCTGGCAGGTGCTTCATGATGACGCCCAAAACGCTTGTCCTCGCTTTGCTGGGTCTGCTGTGCCTGGGAGCTTTCAGTACGCAAGGGGAGAATGGCCGCTCGCAGGGAACCCCTATGGCCCGGGCCCGGACCACCGGCTCGCCTTTCCAGGATGTGAAATGGAAAAACATCGGCCCCGCTTTTTGCGGCGGTCGCGTGGTCGACGTCGAAGGCTACGACCGGCATCCCGGCAAATTCTGGGTAGCTGCCGCCACGGGCGGCGCCTGGCTGACCGAGGACGGCGGGCGGACATGGCGTCCGGCCTTCGACCATGAAGCCACGGCCTCGATCGGAGATATCGCCGTCTGCCAGAGCGACGAAAGCCTGGTCTGGCTGGGCAGCGGCGAAAGCAATGCCCAGACGTACTCGTTCCCGGGCTGCGGCGCTTTCAAAAGCACGGACGGGGGGAAAAGCTGGCGGCACATGGGACTGGCCGCGACCCGGCATATCGCCCGCATCGTGATCGACCCCGCGGAAACCGACACGGTCTACGCGGCGGCGGCCGGCAACCTTTGCGCCGCCGACGGCGAGCGCGGGGTATTCAAAACCCTGGACGGGGGCAAGACCTGGGACAAGGTCCTTTTCATCAGCGAAAAAACCGGCGTCATCGACCTGGCCATGGACCCGCGCGACCGCAATACCCTTTATGCCGCCGCCTGGCAAAGGGAGAGGAAGCCCTGGCACTTCAGCGCCGCGGGCACGGAAAGCGGCATATACAAGACGGTCGACGGGGGCAGGACCTGGATGAAGGCGGGCTCCGGCTTTCCCGTCCACGGCCGCGTCGGCCGCATCGGGCTGGCGGTCAGCCGTTCCAACCCGGCCGTGGTTTATGCCCTGCTGGACAACCAGCAAGCCAAGACCACGGGCCGCACGGCCGCCGGGGACAAAAGAAGCGGCTTGACCGTGGCCGAACTGGAAGAAATGAACGCCGACGCTTTTTTAAGCATCGCCGACCAGCGCCTGGCCCTTTTCCTGGAAGAAAACCTGGCCCCCAAAGTTTTCACCCCGGCCGCCCTGAAAAATTTCGTCCGCTCCGGCCGCATCTCCCCGCAGCTGATCGCCCGCATGCTTTTCGATGCCAACGAACGACGCTTGAACCCGAATACCATCGGGGCCGAAGTCTACCGCAGCGCCGACGGCGGCCGGCACTGGCAAAAGGCCAACCGCGAGTACATCGAGGACATGTATTACACCTATGGCTTTTACTTCGGCCAGATCCGCGTCGCCCCGGACGATGAAAACCGCGTTTATGTCCTTGGCGTATCCGCCTATGTTTCCGCCGACGGCGGCCGGACCTTCAGGAAGCTTGCGGCGGACCCCGAGTCGTACGCCGATGCCCTGGTCCACCGCGACCACCACGCGCTCTGGATCGACCCCGGGGACCCGCGCCGCCTGATCCTGGGCAATGACGGCGGTGTCAACCTTTCCGCCGACGGCGGCCTGAGCTGGAGCAAGATCGGCAATCTTTCCATCAGCCAGTGCTATACGGTCACGGCCGACGGCGCGCAGCCGGCTAATATTTATATCGGCACCCAGGACAACGGCGTCCTGGTTTCCCGGCCCGCCCCGGACGCCCGGGGCGAACAAACGTCGTGGCGCATGCTTCTCGGCGGCGACGGGGCTTACGTCGCGCCGCTGCCCGGCCCGCCGCCGCTGCTTTTCGCCGCCGCCCAGTTCGGGGCCCTGGTCCGCTTCGAGACAGGGAGCAACAAGGCGACGGCCGTCAAGCCCAGGTCGGCACGGAGCTTCGAACCGTACCGCTTCCACTGGTTGTCGCCCCTGCTGGCCTCGCGCCAGCAGGCCGGGGAGATCCTTTTCGGCGCCAACCTGGTGCTGCGTTCCGCGGACCGCGGCGCGTCCTGGCAGGAGATCTCCCCCGATCTCAGCGAACGGCAAAATATCGACGGCAACACACCCTACGCCACCCTCACGGCTCTGGCCGAATCGCCGGCCCGGCCCGGCCTGTTATATGCCGGGACCGACGACGGCAACGTCTGGTTGCGGGACGGCAGCGGGCAGCCCTGGCGGAAGATCAGCCAGGTCCTGCCGAAAAAATGCGTCAGCCGCATCGTCGCTTGCGCCTCCAGCGCCGCCAAGGTCTACGTGGCCATGAACGGCAGCAGGGAAGATGATTTCCGCGCCTACCTCTTCGTTTCGGAAAATTCGGGCCTGGATTGGGAGTCGCTGGCGGGCAAGCTCCCGGCCGAGCCCCTGAACGCCCTGGCCGAGGACCCGCTTGATGAAAACATCCTTTACCTGGGCAGCGACCGCGGGCTCTACCTCAGCCCGGACGGCGGCGCCTCCTGGCATTCCCTGCAGGGCGACCTGCCCACCGTCCCGGTATTGGACATCTTCATCCAGCGCCGGGGCGGGATGCTGCTCCTGGCCACGTACGGCCGCGGCGTCTACGTTCTTCCCCTGGACGAGATCAGGAAGCGCCTGAGGCAGGCGGGAAACTAAAAGCGCAGCGACAGGCAGCTCAGGCCGCCGTCCAGCTTGCGGAATTCCGAAACGTCAACGGACATGGTTTCGTAGCCGCGAGCCTCGATGCTTTCCCGCGTGCGCGGGAACCCGGCCGGGACCAGGACGCGGCCGTTGATCCAGACCGAGTTGGCGGCATAGGCTTCGTCCGCGGGCACCGGCACGATCTCGAAACCCGAGAGCAGCGGGTGCTCCAGGAATTCGCCGCAGGCCAGCAGGCGGTTGTTTTCCAGGTAGGCCACGCCGGTCTTCAGGTGCAGGACGGCGCGCAGGGGCACGGCCGTCACCGCGTATCCGTGCGCCTGCAGGATGACGGCCAGCTGGCCGGCGCCGGCCTCGTTGGTCCTGGCCGAAATGCCGACAAAGAAACGGTCGCCGGCCCTGAACACGTCACCGCCCTCCAGGGTCCCGGGGGCACGTATGGCTTCCAGGCCGGGAAAACGGGCGCGCAGGGCCGCGGCCACGGGCCGCTCTTCCCCCCGGCGGCTGGGGGCGCCCGGGCGGGTGATGACCGCTGTTTTTTCGCTCAGCACCGCGGTATCCTCGATGAATACCGAGTCGGGATACGACTCGTCGGCGTCCAGCGCCGTGACTTCCAGCCCGCAGCCCCGCAGAGCATCGACGTAAGCGGCGTGCTGCGCCAGCGCCCTTTCATAATCGGGGGCGCCCAATCCGGCCGTGGAAAGGCCGCGGACCATGCCGCGGCAGGGCAAGCGAACCAAGGCATTCCTGAACATGGCGCCTCGCCAAAATAACGGTTGATTTTCAATCCCGGCCTTTGTGTAACACGCCCCCTCTTAAAAATCAAGACCGGGTCCCGCCGCTATGGCGGTTGACAGGCGGGAAGAGTTGTTGTAAACTGCTCCGCGAGACAGCCATGTGCAAAATCATTTATTTCACGCACATCATGATCATGCCTGGCCCGGACTCGGCGCTCTAGTCCAGAAGCGCCGGTTCGGGAAATCCCAAACTCTACCAATCAAAAAAAATTCAAATTGGGAGGCATATCATGTCCAAGACTGTCGAGGAAATCAATCGTAAAATCCTGAACAAGACCGTGCGCGTGGTCACTGCCGACGAGATGCCGGCCATCGTCGGCGAACTGGGCGCCGAGCGGGCCGCCGCGGAGGTCGACGTGGTCACTACCGGCACCTTCGGGGCCATGTGCTCATCGGGCGTGTGGCTGAATTTCGGCCATAGCGACCCGCCGATCAAAATGACCCGCGTCTGGCTCAACGATGTCGAGGCCTACGCCGGAGTGGCCGCGGTCGACGCCTACCTGGGAGTCACTCAAAG
Organism: Candidatus Aminicenantota bacterium; assembly: GCA_963764745.1. GTDB lineage: Bacteria > Acidobacteriota > Aminicenantia > UBA2199 > UBA2199 > UBA2199. The sequence goes on from CAVXTN010000005.1 coordinate 274,635, forward strand.
CTCCGCAACCCGGGGCATGGCCTACGGCGGCGCCCACGTCATCGAGGACCTGCTGAATGGCAGGCCGGTAGTGCTGCGCGCCGTCTCCTACGGCAGCGACTGCTACCCGCGCAAGGAGCTGATCAGCGCGATCACCCTGGCCGACATCAACCAGGCGGTCATGGCGAACCCGCGCAACGCCTACCAACGCTACAACGCCGCCGCCAATTCCGGCGCGCGCGTCCTGCAAACGTACATGGGCAAGCTGCTGCCCGGCTGCGCCAACGTCAATTTCTCGGGCGCCGGGGAGCTGTCGCCCCTGCTGAACGACCCCGACTACGAGACCATCGGCATCGGCAGCCGCATTTTCCTGGGCGGGGGCATCGGCTACGTCACCGGCTCCGGCACGCAGCACGATCCGGAAAAGCAGTTCGCCACACTGATGGTGCAGGGCGACCTGAAGCAGATGTCGGCCGAGTTTCTCAAGGCGGCGCTTTTCCACGGCTACGGCAGTTCCATGTATATCGGCATCGGCATTCCCATCCCGGTCCTCCATGCCGGCATCGCCCGCAAGACCGCCGTCCGCGACCGCGATATCGAGGCCGACGTCCTGGACTACGCCGTTGCCTCGCCGCGGCGCCCGGTGCTGGGCAGGTTCAACTACGGGCAATTGAAATCCGGTTCGCTGCGGCTGGGCGCCCGCGACGTTCCGGCCGCTCCCCTGGTCAGCTACGCCCAGTCCAAGCGGGTCGCCGTCACCCTTAAGCAATGGATCGAAGGGGGAACTTTCACCTTGAGCGAGCCGGCGGCGCCGCTGCCCGGGCAGGGGTCGTGCCGGCCATTGGCGCAAAAGGCGCCGCGGCCCGAGCGGCCCCGAACGGCGCTGCCGCCGCGAACGGGAGCGGAGCGCATTTCCTGGCGCGAAGAACTCTGCTTCTCCTGCGGCCAGTGCCTGGGCATCTGCCCGCGCCGGGTTTTTCGCCATGACCCGGGATGGCGGGTATTCGCCGAGCCCGAGCGCTGCACGGGTTGCGGCCTCTGCGACCGCGTCTGCCCGGTCGGGGCCATCACGGGTGAGCCCAATGGCCGCTGAGGTGGTGCGGCGGCAATTCCGCCTCAAAGAGACTCTTGCCACGATCATCGCCGGGGAGCGCTACATGGACCTGGCGGCCCGGACCCTGGCAGCGGCCCGGGCGGTGATCGAGAACTATATCGCCGAGCCGCCCCGGTTTCCGCTTCGCGCTGGAACCGCTGGCGGTCGAAAGGCAAGCGCCGCCGCTGATCCGGCGCATGGCCGCGGCGGCCGCGCTCGCCGGCGTCGGCCCCATGGCCTCGGTGGCGGGCGCCATCGCCCAGGTCACGGTGGAGTCCCTGCTCGCCTCCGGCGCCCGCCATGTCATCGTGGACAACGGCGGGGACATCGTGCTGCTCATCGACCGTCCCGTGACGATCGGGATATTCACGGGACCGGCCTCGATCCGCGATATCGCCTTGCGCTGCCGGCCCCGTCCCGGGATTTTTTCCGTCTGCACCTCCTCGGGAACCGTGGGCCATTCTCTCTCTTTCGGACACGCCGACGCGGCCACGGTCATCGCCGGCGACGGCTTTTTGGGCGACGCCATGGCCACCGCCCTGGGCAACCGCGTCCGGGAAAAAACCGCAGCGGCCATCCAGGCCGCGATCCGGGCTTCGCTGCTCCCCGGGATCGAGGGGCTGCTGGTCGCGGCCGGGGACTGCCTGGGCCTGGGCGGAGAGCTGCCGGAGATCGTGCGCGTCGCCGCTGCCCGCCGAAATCATCAGCCAGGGATAGAGAGGAAACCATGAAAAAAATCAAAACCGCAATATTGGGATGCACGGGCCTGGTGGGGCGGCAGTTCGTCCGCCTGCTGGCCAACCATCCCTATTTCGAGTTGTCCTGTTTGACCTCGTCCCCGCGCTCGGCCGGGCGGGAGGAGATCGCCGGTCTGCCCGTCCGGGAAACCACGGTCGCCGACATTGTGCAAAGCGGGGCGCGGGTCGTTTTCTCGGCCCTGCCCGCCGGCATCGCCGCCGGGCTGGAACCGGCATTGCGCGGCCGGGGGTTGTACGTTTTTTCCAACGCCAGCCCGCAGCGCCTGGATCCCCGCGTGCCGCTGCTCATTCCGGAAGTGAACCCCGAGCACCTGGCGCTGGCAAAAAGCCAGCTCCGGGAATTCGCCGGCTTCATCGTCACCAACCCCAACTGCGTGGTAGCGGGCCTGGCGCTGGTGTTGAAGCCGCTCATGGCCTTCGACATGAGCAGCGCGACCGTCACCACTTTTCAAGCTGTTTCCGGCGGCGGCCGCCGCGGCGTCGCCGCCTGGGACATCCTGGGAAACGTCATTCCCTTCATCGCCAACGAAGAAGAAAAAATCGTGCTGGAGACCGGAAAGATCCTCGGCGCCTGGACCGGGGCCGGGATCGCGGGCAGCGGGCTGGAGATCTACCCCTCCTGCTGCCGCGTCCCCGTCAGCGAAGGCCATCTGCAGAGCGTCAGCGCGGAGTTCAGGCAAGCGGCAAGCGGCAAGGCTCTCGCGGCCAGCCTCGCCGCTTTCGGCGGCGAAGCGCAGCGGCTGGACTTGCCCACGGCGCCGCGGCGGCCGCTGCTGGTGCACGAAAGCGCCGACCGCCCGCAGCCGCGGCTCGACGTCGACGCCGGCGAGCCGGAACGGGCCAGGGGCATGGCCGTGAGCGTTGGACGCCTGCGCGTCCGGGGAAAACGCTGCGATTTCTTTTTGCTGGTGAACAATACCGTGCGCGGCGCCGCCGGCGGTTCCGTCCTGAACGCCGAGCTGGCTTTCCGCCAAGGTCTTCTATCCGAGGCCAGCCATGACTAAAGTAATGAAGTTCGGCGGCGGCTGCCTCAAAGACGGCAGTGCCCTTTTGAAGGTATGCACGATCATCGCCGGGCAGAAGCGGACCGCGGTGGTGGTGTCGGCCGTCGCCGGCGTGACCGAGCAGCTGCTGGCCGCCATCGAAGAGGCAAGGCGCGATGAAAAAAGCGTCCCCGTTGTCCTGGCCGCCCTGGCCTCCAGGCACAGGGCCATCATCGACGAGCTCTGCCCGCCCGGCAGGCGCAAAAAGCGGATCCAGGGAGCGATCGCCGCCCAACTGGCCCAGGTCCGGCGCCTGCTGACCGGCATCGCCTGCCACGGCGACCTGACCCCGGCGGTGCGGGCGCGGCTGCTGAGTTACGGCGAGCGCATGGCGGCGCGGCTGCTGGCCGGGATCCTGAACGAGCGCGGGGTGAGGGCGCGGGCATGGGACGCCCACCTGGCCGGGATGCGCACCGACGACAACGTGGATAACGCCAGCATCGACCGCGAGCTCACCCGCAAGGTCCTCGGCGCCAGGGTCGGGCCCGTGATGCGGCAAGGAGTACTCCCGGTCATCAGCGGTTTTTTCGGGCGCGCCCCCAACGGGGCGATCACCCTCCTGGGGCGCAACGGCTCCGACTACAGCGCCGCCGCGGTGGCCTGCGCGCTGCGGGCGAAGCGCCTGGAGATCTGGAAGGACGTGGACGGCTTCATGAGCGCCGACCCCGCAACGGTGGCCACGGCGCGCCGCCTGGAAAGGCTCTCCTTCGCCGAAGCCGCCGAACTTTCCTATTTCGGCGCCAGGATCCTGCACCCGCGCACCATGGAGCCGCTGGCCGGGACCGGGACCAGGGTATTCATCCGCAACCTGAAGGAGCCGGAAAGCCCGGGCAGCGAGATCGTGGCCGGCGGGTCGGGGCGCGGGGAAGCGGTGGCCGGCATCGCCGCCAGCGAACGGCTGGTTAACATCCGCGTCCACGGCTCGGGCATCGGCTGCAAGCCGGGCCTGCTGGCGGGCATCAGCTCGCTCCTGGCCGGACAGCAGATCAATATTCATTCGGTGCTGACTTCGCAAACGTGCATCAACCTGCTGGTCGACCCGGACGACGGGCGCCGGAGCATAAAAAAGATCAAGGCCCTGGCCAACGGCGTTATCGAGCGCATCGACCTGGAAGAGCACATCGCCCTGGTCGGAGTGGTGGGCGACCGCATCATGGAAAAGGAGGGGATCTACGCGCGGATATTCACGGCCGTGGCCCGCGAAAAGATCAACGTGGAGATGGCCGCGGCCGGCGCCTCGCCCGTGGCCTGCTATTTCATCGTCAAGCGTCCGGACCTGGAAAGAGCGGTGCGCGCCGTGCACGACGAGTTTTTTCCGTGACAATTTCTATAGATTGAAAGCCGATATTGCTATGAAGGCCTATTTTTCTTTTTTTAAGCGCCGGAACGCCTCGTAATAGACAATCATCTCCCGGCGCGGGCCGATGGCGATCACCCTGACCACGATCTCCTTTTCCAGGACCGTGTAGACGATGCGGATCTTTTTTTTATCGGCATACAACTTGTAATACCCGGTCAGGTCAATGCCGCCCTTGTTGCCCAGGTGCTCGCCCTTGTAGGGATTGCTTTCCAGTTGTTTAAGAAGCTTGGCGACCTGGATCCGCCGGCCACGGTCCAGGCGGCTAAAATCGTCTCGGGCCTCCTCGATCAACAGGACGCTATAGCGCTTCGTAGCCAATCTGGCTTTCCTTCAGAACGTCCCGCAGCGAATGGGTCTTGGACGAACGCTTTCTCTTATCCACCGTTTCGGCGATATCCATCACTTCGATCCATTCGGCGATTTCTTTCATCGTTTCGTAAGCTTCGACAGGCAGGATCACCGCCTCAATGCGGTTGTTCTTGGAAACCACGGCCCGCTCCAGCGACTGATCCTGGAGTTTCTCCAGGATAGAACCGAAACGCTTGGCTGCCTCGGTGGCGGAGAAAATTTCGTTACGCGCATAAGTGATCATTATATTACTCCCGATTATCCGTATGATTATACTAATGTTATTTTTACTATTTGTCAATATCGATTTATCAACAAATCAAAAAATCAAAGGGCCGGGCAAGCCCAGCGACTAAACAGGGGGACCCGACGGGTCGCCGCTACACATTATTTCTTTTTGCCGTGGTCGATGTCGTCCGAAAGCTCGTTGACGTCCTTTTCGCCCTGGTAGGGGAAGTGGACGGCGAGCAGGCGGCCGGCCTCTTCGATTCCCCGGATCAGGCCCTCGTTGAACTTGCCGGCCTTGAAGTCGCCGGCCATGGCCGCGGCCAGCTTGTCCCAGAACTCCTGGCCGACCTTCTGGTGGATGCCTTCGTCGCCGAGCACGACGAAACTGCGGCGCGACGGGACGACGAAGAAGAGGATGCCGTTGCGGTCCAGGGTGGCGCGCATGCCCATGCGGCCAAAGGCCTTCTCGGCCGCGTGGCGGATGCTGCCCCAGAAGTAGCGCGAGACCGAAACGCGGATCTCGCCCGACGTCTGCTTTTCAGCCGCTGCGATGGCTGCCTTGATGCGGTCGTCGTCGATGATCTCCAGCAGCTTGCGTTGACTCAGAAACGCCATGGGTGCCTCCTCTACCAGGACCCGGAGGCGCCGCCGCCGCCGGACCTGCCGCCGCCGCCCGAAAAACCACCCCGGCCACCGCCACCGCCGCCGCGGCCGCCGGAGAGAATGGAAAACAGCAAATAAATGGCCAGCGACGGATTGGTGATCAAAAGCAGCAAAAAGCCCAATATACCGATGCCGATCAGGATCTTTTCGGTCATGGTCAGGGGCCGGGCCGGTACGGGTCCGCCGTCGGTCTCACCCTGGCCGCCGCCGGCCGCGCCCTCGCCGGAAATGATCCGGATCAAGCGGTCGACCGCGGCCGTCACGGCGCCGTCGTTGTCCCCCTTTTGCAGCCGCGGCACCAGCTCGTCGTTGATCACGCGCGAGGCCATGGCGTCGGGGACCACGCCTTCCAGCCCGTAGCCGACCTCGATGCGGACGCGGTGGTCGGCGGCCATGACGATCAGGGCCAGCCCGTCATCCAGTTCCTTGCGCCCGACCCGCCAGGACTCGAACGCCTTCACCGCCCAATCTTCGATCGGGACATCGCCCGTGGTCTTGCCGATATAGACGACGATCTGGTGACCGCTGCTCCGTTCATATTCCTGCAGGCGGGCGTCCAGCCGCTCGGCCGCCTGCGGCGAGAGCAGCCCGGCCGTATCGGTGAGCCAGCGCTGCGGGGGGGCGGGAATGGCCGCGCCCGCGTCGGCCGCCGCGCAGACCGGCAGGGCCAGGGCGAGCAGCGCCCCGGCCAGAGCCAGGGAAAATAAATGCCGCGCTTTCACTGACTAGAATTGGACCTTGGGCGCGGTCTCCGCCCCGGCCTGGGACTTGAAATAGGCCTTTTCCTGGTAGCGCGAGCCCAGGAAACCGGCGATGATCACGGTGGGGAAGCTCATCCTCTTGGTGTTGAAGGCTTGCGCCGCCTCGTTGAAGCGCATGCGCTCGACGGCGATGCGGTTCTCGGTCCCTTCCAGCTGCACCTGCAGGTCGCGGAAATTCTGCGTGGCCTTCAGGTCGGGATATTTTTCCACAACCACCATCAGGCGCGACAGGGCCTGGGAAAGACCGTCCTGGGCCTGTTGGAACTTGGCGAAGGCCGCCGGATCGCTGGCCGGGTTGTTGCCCAGCTGGATCTGGCCGACCTTGGCGCGGGCCTCGGTCACCTGGGTAAAGGTGTCCTTTTCGAAGGCGGCGGCTCCCTTGACGGTCTCCACCAGGTTGGGGATAAGGTCGGCGCGCCGCTGGTAGGCGTTCTCCACCTGCGCCCACTGCGAAGTCGTTTTCTGGTCCAGGGAGACCAGGCTATTGTAGGTGCCCATCAGCCAAATCCCCAGGATCAGCACCAGCAGGACCACTACTCCCAGGCAGCCAAGCATTACTTTTTTGGACATGTTCGTCTCCTCCATGCGCATGATTTGAAAAATCGAGAATATGTCAACGCGTTTATTGTAAACCGATCGTCCACCCGATGCAAGGGAAAACTCCCGCTCCGGCCTCCGGAAATGCCAAACCGGTCAGGGCAGGACGCCAATGCCCCGGTGCTTGGCCTCGATGGCCGCGGCCAGGCCGTCCAGGGCCTGGTAATCCTTTTCCAGAGGGTAGCCCTTGACCAGGACCGGGTCCAGCAGCTCGAGCTTGAGGTTGCCCAGGGAGGCCAGCAGGTTCTCCACCATTTTCCCGCCCCAGCCGTACGAACCGATGATGGCGGCGAATTTCAGCTTCGGCCGCAGGGCGTTGGCCAGAAAAGCCGCGTGGGCGACGGCCGGGTGCGCTCCGGCCAGGACCGTGGGCGAAGCCAGGACCACGGTGCTGGCGTCCAGCAGCTCCATGGCCAGGTCCGCCGATGTCGGTCTGGATCAGGTTGAAAGGCATGACGGTGATGTTGCGGCGGATCAGCGCACCGGTCAGATATTCCACCATTTCCCGGGTGCTGCCGTGCATGGATACGAACGGGATCAGCACCAGGTTCCGGGTCGTTTCCGAGGCCCAATCCCGGTAGGCGTCGAGGATGAAAGCCGGCCGCGGGTACACCGCGCCGTGGCTGGGGGCAATGATCTTGATCGGCAGCCCCTGCAGCTTTTCCAGGTGCTTGCGGATCTGGATGCGGAAGGGCATCATGATCTCGGCAAAATAGCGCTTGGCGGCATGATAGCCGCGGCATCTCATCGTTGAGCAGAGGATGGCTTTGCGTCAGGTGGGCCCCCAGGAAATCGCAGCTGAAAAGCACCTTGTCTTCCCGCAGGTAGGTGAGCATGGTTTCCGGCCAGTGCACCCAGGGCGCGAATATGAATTCCAGGGTCTTGCCCCCCAGGTCCAGCTTCTGGCCGTCGCTCACGGTCTGGAATCTGTTCCCGGGAAGCAGCAGCAGGTCCATGAGCATGGCCTTGCACTTCTCGTTGGTCACCACCACGGCCTGGGGATAGATCTCCAGGATCGTGCCCAGGGAACCGGAATGGTCCTGCTCGGCATGCTGGCTGACGACGTAGTCGATGCGGGTCACCCCGGCTTCCTGCAAATTTTCGAGCAGTTCCCCGGTTTTGCCGGGATCGACCGTGTCGATCAGCGCCACCTTGTCGCCGCCCCGGACCAGGTAGGCATTGTAGGTGGTGCCTTCGGGCAGGGGGATCAGTTCATCGAAAAGGCGCCGGTCCCAATCCAGGGCGCCCACGCATGTGATGTTTTTTGCGATTTCAATCGCCGCCATGTTTCCTCCAGGTGAAGCGGCCGGTCCGGCGCTGGAAACGGGCGTCAGGTCCGTCAGCCATGGCCTCGAAGGCGTCCTTGCCGGCTCCGCAGACCGGGCAGACCCAGTCTTCGGGAAGATCTTCAAACGCGGTCCCGGGCTTGATCCCGGAATCGGGATCGCCGTCCGCGGGGTTGTACACGTAACCGCAAACGCTGCATACAAATTTCTTCATCTCAGCCCTCCTTGGGTTTTCAAAGAACGAAAACCACGACCGCCCCGTGTCATCGTGCCAGGAATTATAAAAACAAAACCGCCAAAAGTCAACGCCGCGCTTCAGCCGCCTTCCAGAACCTTGATCATCTTGATGATCTCCGCTTTCTGGGCATCGTCACGGGCTTTGCCCAGCGCCAGCTCCAGGTTGTCCAGGGCTTTTTTCTTGTCCCCCAGTTTGGACAGGACCCGGGCGCTGTTGATCAGGTAAGCGGGATCGGCAACGACGGCCAAGCCGAGCGCCTTTTCGAAATTTTCCAGCGCTTCCTCGGGCTTGTTCAGGTTTTCCAGGGCCACGCCCTTCAGGTTGTAGAGCGGCGCGAAGCGCCGGTTGAACAACAATCCTTTTTCGGCATAGCGCAGGGCCGCGTCGTACTTTTCGAATTTGATCTCCAGCACCGCCAGGTTGGCAAAAGCGTTTTCCGGGGTCAGGTATTCATCGGCGTTGGCCGCCACCAGCAATTTTTCCTTGGCCTGCTGGTAATTGCCCTGTTCGGTGTACACCGTGCCCAGCAGATTGTAGGCGTCATAGAACTTCGGGTTGATCAGGATCAGGCGGTTCAGCGTGTCAATGGCTTTGGCGAAATCCCGCCGGTAGGCATAGACCAGCCCCAAAGCGTTCAGGGCCGGGACATAGCGCGGGTTCTTTTGCAGCGCTTCCAGCAGCGATGTTTCCGCCAGGTCCAGACGGCCGTCATTGAGGTGCTGCACGCCCTGGTTGGCCAGGTATTCGGCCGACCCCGGCCGCATCTGGCCCGGGGCCGTGCGCGGCTTGCCGCCGCCGCAGGCCAGGAATGCCGTCATCACCAGCAGACAGAGATATTTCTTTTTCATATTGCCCCCTTATGTCCCTTGACCCGGTACACCTTCAGCGGCTTGGATATGCCCGTCAATTTTTTTTCTCCCAGCGAATCGAACTCGAACTGCTTCGCGGGTCGCCTGATAGGTCTGCTCGGATACGGCGATCTCGTCGCAGCCGGCCACCGCCGATTCCAGGCGGGAGGCGATGTTGACGGTATTGCCCAGGACGGTGTAGTCCAGCCGCTTGGGCGAACCGAAATCGCCGGAGATCAGCTTGCCGGAATGGATGCCGATGCGGACCTTGATCTGGCTCTTCGGCCGGCATCTGGGCTGTTGAGCTCGCGCAGCTTCTCCATCATTTCCAGGGCGGTGACGATGGCCATCTCGGCATGGTTGGCGAATTCCAGGGGAATGCCGAACACGGCCATGATCCCGTCGCCGATGAACTTGTCCAGGGTGCCGTTGTGCTTGAAGATGATCTCGGTCATTTCGCTGAAAAAATTGTTCAGGAACATGCCCACTTCGATGGGGGTCATCTTTTCCGCCCGCGAGGTGAACTTGACGATGTCCATGAACAGGACCGAGGCTTCCGATTCCCGGTAGGGCATGAGCTCGCTGCTGTTGCTGTCCTGGAACTCCATCAGCCGCGAGACCACGGCCGGCGAGTGGTACCTCTCCAGGCGCGCGCGCAGCCGCCGCTCGCGGTTCAGTTTTTCCAGGCTGTTGATCCCCTCGATGGAGAAGCCGGCGAAGTTGGCGATGATGGACATGATCTCGAGGTCCTTTTCGCCGAACACCTGGGAAAAGCTCGTCGTGTCGACGTAGATCAGGCCGTAGATGGAATCCTTGGTCCAGATGGGGACCGATATGGCGGAATTGATGCCGTACATGATGACGCTGTTGGAGCTGTCGAAACGGGAATCGTTGCGCGTGTTGGAGGAGAGAATGGCCACTTTTTCATGGATGGCCTTCAGGGCGATGGTCTTGGAAATATTGACGATATCGTCCTTCTGCCCCTGCATGAAATAGGTGTACTTGAGGTGGATGTCGTTCTGTTTTTCGTCATAGTAAAAAATGAATATTTTTTCGGGGTGGACGAACTTGAAAATCAGGTCGCCGAGCTTTTGAAAATTCTCCTCGATGTCCTGGGAAGCGATCAGGCTCTTGCCCAGGGCGGTCAGGGAAGCCAGAAAATTCGGTTCCTCGCTCTTCAGCTTCGGCTTGTTTTCCGCCTTGACCAGCTCGTCCACGGGAAGGACCAGCGAGATCTTCTGGTCGTCGGAATCGCGGTAGCTTTCCCCCTTGCCGACCGACAGGAAAATGAGCGTGGTCCGGCCGATGGTGATCTTGTCGCCGACGTCCAGGGACTTGGAGCGGACGCGCCGGCCGTTGACGTAGCAGCCGTTGGTGCTGTTCATGTCGGCCAGCTTGTAGCACTTGCCCGCGCGCTGCAAACGGCAATGCTGGCGGGATACCGTGTTGTCTTTCAGTTCGATGTCATTTTCGGGAAGCTTGCCGATGACCACCAGGTCCTTGGTCAGGTAAAAGACCTTGCGTTCATCATCGGCCATGTATTCTAATTTAAATTCCATTCGTTCTTCAGGCTCCTTTTCATCAGGTCGCTGATGGCCTGGCGCACGTCCTTGCCGGCAAAAAGCACCTGGTGGACTTCCCGGGAGATCGGCATGTCGATGGCCAGCTTGCCGGCAAGCAGATGGATCGCCTTGGTGGTTTCGACGCCCTCGGCCACCATGGGCGTCGATTTTTCGACCACGGCCAGCGACTCGCCCAGGGCGATCTTCCTGCCCAGCTGAAAATTGCGCGACAGGCTGCCGAAACAGGTCAGCATCAGGTCGCCGATGCCGCCCAGGCCCCAGAAAGTTTCCGCCTTGGCCCCCAGGCGGATGCCCAGGCGCGATATTTCCATGTTGGCCCGGGTCACCAGCGAGGCCGTGGTGTTGAAACCGTAGCCCAGGCCGTTGATCATGCCCGAGGCGATGGCCATCACATTTTTCAGCGCCCCGGCGACTTCCAGCCCGCGCAGGTCGCCGGAGCGGTAGATGCGCAGGACCGACGATGAAAAACGGCCCTGCATCCGTTCGCAGCAGCTCTTCGTTGTCCGAAGCGGCGACCACGGCGGTGGGATGCCGCATGGCCAGTTCGCGGGCGAAAGAGGGGCCGGAAAGGGTGAGCCACTGCCGCGAGATTTCCGGAGCGAAAGCCTCGGCCGCCACCTGGGATATGGTTTTCAGCGAATCGGATTCGAAGCCCTTGGAAAGATTGACCAGGACGTGCTGCGTGCCGCAGGACGGGTTTCAAGCGCAGCATCACCGCGCGGATGAATTTCGACGGCACGGCCAGGACCCAGGACATCGGCCCGGGCGGCTTCCTTCTCCAGGTCGGAACAGGCTTCCAGATTTTTCGCCAATTCGATCCCGGGCAGGAAAACCTTGTTCTCCCGGGTGGAATTGATGGCCGCGCCGACCTCTTTTTCCCTGACCCAGATCCTGACTTTTTTCTCCCGGCGCGCCAGGTAGTCGGCGAAGGCCGTGCCCCACGAACCGCCGCCGATGACCAGTATCTTATCCATTTTTGCGGAAAGCTGAATTTGTTTTCATTGCCCGCCAGCAGGCGCAGGATGTTGGCGCGGTGGCGAAATACGATCAGCAGCAGCATGAGAAACACCACCAGCGACGCTTCCGCAACCTGGGTGAACAGGATGCAAAAAAACAGCGCCGTCGTGCCCAGCAGCGAGCCGAGGGAAACATAGCGGCGTCAGCCAGAGGCTCAGGAAAAAAACAGCCAAAAATACCAGCAGGGCCGGATAATAAAAGACCAGGAAAATGCCGACCAGGGAACCCACGCCCTTGCCGCCGCGGAATTTCAGGAAAACCGGGAAGACATGGCCCAGAAGCACGGCCAGGCCGCCCAGCAGGACGATCCAGGGCAGGTCGAAATGGATGCGGCCGTAGATGATCGGCAGCGCGCCTTTGCCGATATCCAGCGCCAGGGTCGCCAGGCCGGCCAGTTTGCCCTTGCTGCGCAGCACGTTGGTGGCCCCGATGTTGCCGCTGCCCGTGGCGCGGATATCCTTGCCTTCGCTGAAATAAAAAATCAGGTAGCCGAAAGGGATGGAGCCCAGCAGGTAGGAACAAACGATAAAAAAAATCTCATGACTGGACAAGGGCGAATCTCCTTCAATTCGCTGTAGACGGGACCGGACGGCAGCAGGCGGCTGGCATAGAGCTGAAAGGCGTCGACCGGGCATTCGCAGAGGAAGAGGTCCTGCTTTTCGGCCAGCAGGGCGAACAGCGCCGCGAAATCGGCGCGCGCCTTGTTGCGCCCCAGGGTCAGGTGCGGCTGGAAGGGACGCGTATCCCGGGCGATGCCCAGCGGCAAAAGGGCTTCTTCGATGCCGTTGAACAAGGCCAGCAGGCCCGGATTGTCCTCCACCCCGGCCCAGAAGATTTTCAGGTCTTCGCCGTCGGGGAATTTGCCGAAGCCGCTAAAACGCAGGCGAAAGGGGGCAACGGCGATCCTTGCCGCCGCCAGGGTCGCGGCGACCCGCGCCACCATCTTCTCGTCCACCTCGCCGATGAATTTCAAGGTCAGATGGATGTTGCCGCTTTCGGTCCAGCGGATGGAAGCGCCGGCCGTTTTGAAGGGCTGCGCTTGCTGGAGGATTTTCTCCCTGGCTTCCTCGGTCAGTTTGATGCCGGTAAAAATTCTCATCAGCGCAATTATAATGGAACTCTCCCCCTTAGTAAATAGCGCGGCCGCTTTTGGCGGCGGCGCGGGAAGCCGCCGGGATGAAAGCGGGATCGCAAATATAGTGAATAATTAAAAAATGCAGTTTTCCATCGCCTTGCTGCCGTTTCCAGGATCGTCGTTTCGCAGCTCAAGTTGAGCCGCCGGCCGGATTGTCCTGAATGCGTACGCATCGAGTTGAAGCCTTTGCTCGACAGCTTCAAGGACTGCCGGGATGTTTTTCGCATCGCCTTGTTCGCCAATGACCAGGAAGTGGCCAGCTTGGGTGATTTCGGGGGGCGGAAGCGGGCGGATCAATTCGCCAACGCCGGTTGAGCTTGCCCCTCCAGAGCCAGGCACAGAACCGCCGCGGCGGTTCGAGCTGCGCCTTTTCAACGCCAGGCCAGCTGCTGCAAACCCAGGCCGTGCAGCTGATTTTCTGATGAGATAATTGAATAAAACTCGTATGTAATCAGACAGGAGGAAAAGATGAAAAAAGTGATTTTGACGATCATCATGCTGATGATCGGCATGGGTCCGGCCAATGGCAGAAATTGACCCTGCTCGCCCCCAACGGCGGGGAAAGCATGATCAGCGGCTCGCCGCAGACCATCACCTGGAGTTATAGCGGCTTGACCGGCAATGAAGACCATGCTGATCTTCCTGGAAGGGCACCGGTCGACATTTTCACCGAGGCTCCGTCACCTACTGCAAGGTGTCGCAGGGATCCTTTCACTGGCCGGCCGGGAAAAAAATGGAAGGCACGTTCGCCAAGCCGGCCAACGACTACTATGATCATCATTGAACTCGTGGGAAAATGACGGCATCTCCGACATGAGCGACGCGGCTTTCACCATCACCGGCTCGTCCCCAACATTTCGCTGATGGCGCCCAACGGCGGCGAAGCCCTGGGCAAGGGGATGGAAACCGACATCAATTGGTCCTTTGCCGGCAAAACCGGCTTCGTCAGCCTGATGCTGCTCAAAGACGACCTGCCGCTGGGCCTGATCGCGGACAACCTCCCGGCCTTGAGTTTCCGCTACCGCTGGCGCGTCGGGGCACCGCTGCTCAATGGCGTGACCTACCCGGGTGGCGGCAATTACCGCATCCAGATCCAATGGCGGCCGCGGCCAAGCACGGAAAAAATTGATCTGGAGGCGCCGAGATCCTCGGGCGCCGCTTCTCCCGACGTCCAGAAAAACTTCGATCGCAGCGACGGCTCGTTCAGCATCCAGGAAGCCGCCACGACCCGCAGCAGCAGCCCAAAGCCGAAAAAGAATAGCCGCCGCGGCCAGATCTCTCAAAAGACTCGCTTCCCGGCTCGGCAAAAGGCCCGGCAGTTCAAAAAAAGGCCGGTTTCCAGGCCCGCTTTTTGTTGACTAATCCGCTCATCTATAATAAGATTAAGGCCCATGAAGATTTTTTCAATCGTCGGGTGGTCTGGCAGCGGCAAAACCATGCTCATCACCCGCCTGATCGAAAATTTCAAGGCCAAAAAGCGAAGGGTGATCGCCGTCAAGAGCACCCATGCCGGTTACGCGCTGCAGCCCGAGGGCAAGGACACCGCCCGTTTCCTGGCGGCCGGAGCCGACGAAGCCTACCTGCTGGCCGACAGGCGAGTTGCTGCGCATGACCCGCCTCGGCTCCGCGCAGGACCTGCTGGCTGCGCTGAAAGCCCAGCTCGGGCAGGACGACATCGTCCTGCTGGAGGGTCTCCACGAACCGGGGATCCCGGTCATCGAAGTGGAAGACCCGCGGCGGGAAAAGGCCATGAAATTCCCGCCGGAAAAATTGGCGGCCGTGATCACCAGCTCCGGCGACGGCCGCGGCCGGCCCAGTTTCCATCCCGACCAGATCGCCGCCATCGGCGCTTTTATGGAGGCATACCATGGAAAATAAGATCGTGCTCAAGGTCAATGACCAGGTCATCGCCTTGAATCCTTTCGTGAAAAAGATCGTCAGCAGCGTGGTGCTGGGGGCGGTGCAGGCCCTGGACAAGATCCCCCAGCCCTGGTCAACGATCGAGATCACGCTGCAAGCCGAAAAAAAATAAGGAGGCCGCCAAGCCACATGAAATATTTAAAAACCTATGCCGAAAAATGCAACGGCTGCAACATCTGCATGAGCGTGTGTTCGCAGCTATATTTCAAGGAAGACAACCCGGAAAAATCGGCGATCAAAGTATACCAAGCCGGCAAGAAGCGTTATACCCTGAGCGTCTGCAACCAATGCCGGGATTGCGTGGCCGAATGCCCGACCCAGGCCATCACCGTGAACAAGCAGGGGGTGGTCATGATCAACAAGACCCTGTGCATCAACTGCCTGGCCTGCGTGGGCGCCTGCCCGACCTCGACCATGATGACCTACCGGGGCGGCATGGTGCCCTTCAAGTGCATCGCCTGCGACGCCTGCGCCAAGCAATGCCCGACCGGAGCCCTGAAAATCGAAGCCAAGGAGAATTGAACCATGAGTGCCAACGAAAAAAAGTACGACATTGAAAAGATCAGGGCCGGCCACAAGGTGCTGAAGGAATTCACCTACGAGTTGAAGCCGGTGGTCAGGGGCTACAACGACCGCACCCTGTACATCGACCTCGCCACCCGGGAGATCAAGATCAAGCCTGTCCCGGCCGAGATGAAGAAAAAGTTCATCGGCGGCAAGGGCTACGACCTCAAGCTGCTCTGGGACGCGGTCAGCGGCAGCACGCGCTGGGACAGCCCCGAGAACGAGATCTGCATCGCCACCGGCCCCATCGCCGGCAACACCAACTACCCGGGCTCGGGCAAGTCCATCGTCACCACCATTTCGCCCGAGACCGGCATCCCCATCGACTGCAACGTCGGCGGCCACTTCGGCCCCTATCTGAAATTTTCCGGCTTCGACGCCATGGAGATCCAGGGCAAGTCGGACCGCGAGGTCATCATCTTCATCGACGGCAACCTGGGCAAGATCCAGATCATGGAGGCGCCGCTCGAGGCCGTGGATTCCCACGTGGTGGCCGAGCAGCTGCACGAGCTGTTCGCGGCCAACGAGCGCGAAAAGCAGCACGTGTCGGTGGTATCGGCCGGGCGCGGCTCCGAGCACACCTGGATCGGCTGCCTGAACTTCTCCTACTGGGACAAGCGCCGCAAGCTGCCGCGCCTGAAGCAGGCGGGACGCGGCGGCACCGGCACCGTCTTCCGCAACAAGAAGGTCAAGGCCCTGGTGGTCAAGTATTCCGGCCTGACCGGAAAATCGAACAACCCGGTGGACATGGAGACCCTGCAGAAGACCGGGCTGAAACTCCACAAGGAGAGTCATCAGCCTGGACGACACAGCAGTGCCAGATGCGCACCATCGGCACCGCCCACCTGGTCGAGATCATGAACGACTACGACCTGCTGCCCACGAAGAATTTCCGCTTCGGCAGCCACCCCGAGGCGGTCAAGCTGGCCTCCTGGGTCTGGAAAGAGAAATTCACGCAGAACGTCCCCGACGGCTGCTGGTTCGGCTGCACCATGTCCTGCGCCCACGGCGTGGACAACTTCGAGCTGAAGACCGGCCCCTACAAGGGCCACAAGGTCCTGGTCGACGGCCCCGAATACGAGACCGTGGGCGGCTGCGGCTCCAACCCGGCCATCTTCGATCCCGACGCCGTGATCGAGATCAACTTCTACTGCGATACCTACGGCATCGACACCATCTCCTTCGGCACCCTGACCGGCTTCCTCATGGACTGCTACGAGAACGGCATCCTGAACAAGGAGCGCACCGGCGGCCTGGAGATGACCTGGGGCAACTGGCGGGCGGCCCTGGAGCTGATGCACCAGATGGCGCGCGGCGAAGGCTTCGGCCTGATCGCCGGCAAGGGCGTCAAGTTCATGCAGGAATACTTTGTCAAGGAATACGGCGCCGACGCCCAGTTCCTCAAGGACATCGGCATGCACGGCAAGGGGCTGGAGCAGTCCGAATACATGTCCAAGGAGTCGCTGGCCCAGCAGGGCGGCTACTACCTGACCAACAAGGGGCCGCAGCACGACGAGGCCTGGCTGATCTTCATGGACATGGTCAACAACATGATCCCCACCTTCGAGAAGAAGGCCGAGGCCCTGCACTATTTCCCGGTGTTCCGCACCTGGTTCTGGCTGCAGGGGCTTGTGCAAGCTGCCCTGGAACGACGTCGAGCCGGCCGACAACGCCAAGCAGGACGAGCCCAACAAGGTGCCCGAGCACGTGCAGAACTACGTCGACATCTTCAACGCCATCACCGGCGAGAAGATCGACAAGAAGGAACTGATGATGCAGTCGGAGCGGGTTTACAATTTCCAGCGCGTCTTCAACCTGAAGATGGGCCACGGCAAACGCCCCGAGGATTATCCGCCCTACCGCGCCATGGGGCCGGTCACGGTCGAGGAATACGAGTCGCGCGCCGAGCGCTACGACAAGGCGCTGCAGGAAAAGCAGAACATCGACCCGGCAGGGCAAGAGCACCGAGGAGAAGATCAAGCTGCTGCGCCAGTACCGCGAAGCGCAGTACGAGAGCCTGATCGACGCCGTGTTCAAGCGCCGCGGCTGGTCCCCGGACGGCGTGCCCACGGTCGAGCACCTGAAAGAGATCGGCATGGACCTGCCCGACGTGCTCGAGCTGGTAAAAAAGCATTTATAAGTATGGGATAGGATTTTCGTAGTGTAGGGGCGGTTTCCCCATAAAGGGGACACGCGCGAACCGCCCTTTTTTAACATCTGATTCAATGCGGGAGGGTTCGCGTCCCCTTCGGTGGATGAAACCCTCCCCTACATGTAGAATAAATCCCCAAGCCTTCTCATATTTTCCGTATTGACATTTCCGTCAATATGTATTTATAATACAGATTGGAGATGCAGATGAGGACAACACTTAATATTTCTGAAAACATGCTGGGGGAGATTTCCAGGCTCTCCGGGGTGAAGTGCAAGACCGAGATCATCGACAAGGCCTTGCGCGAAATGCTGGACCGGCTCAGGCGGCAGAAACTGAAAGGGGCATGGGGGAAAATCGCCATTGATCTGAACGTGCGGGAACTCAGGCGGAGAGAACTGGATGAATGACTACCTGGTGGATACCTCGGTCTGGGTTGAGTTCCTGCGCGGAGAGAAGGTCACCATCAAGAAACGACTGGAAAATCTGCTGGATGAAAACCGGGCGGTTGTTGCGGGAATCATATTGGCAGAATTGCTGACCGGAATTCACAATGATAAGGATCGGGATTTTCTTGAAGAATCATTTCTTGGAATGCCTTTCCTGGAAGCGACCCGCGACATATTCGCAATGGCGGGGAAAATGGGGGCAACGTTGCGCAAAAAAGGCATCACCTTGCCCATCTCCGATCTCTTGATCGCCGCCCTGGCCAAGGCGCACTCCCTGACGGTGCTGACCCTGGACAACCATTTTCTGAGCTTGGCACGGCCCCTCGGCGTGCAGATGGAGTTATTGAAAGGGTTTTAACGTAGGGGCTGACCCCTGTGTCCGCCCTTTCTTCATTCAATCGAAAAGATCGCTTTGACCCCCAAAGCAGGGCAGGCACAGTGGCCTGCCCCTACAAAAAGACAATCAATTTTAGGAAAATTTAATCAAACACCTTCTCCAGGGCCTGGTAGGCGCTATGGACTCTTTCGACCAGGGCAGGAATGTCTTTCTCCAGGCACGACTTGCCCGCGGCTTCCAGGGCCTGGGTCTCGGCGAGCAGCTTGGCGGCGGCAGCCTTGAAGGCCTCGGTTTTGGCGGCCAGGCGCGGAGATAGCTCGGCCTTGACAATGGCTTCGGCCTTGGCGACCATGTCGGCGGCCACAGCGCAGATCTCGGCGATCTTCTTCTCCGGCAGGTACTTGTGATAGACGACATACAGCGCCCGGTGATAGGCGTCCACTTCCCTGGCCACCGGGCGGATGGCCCGGATCAGCATCTCGTAGCGCTTGTGCAGCAGTTCGGCCGCATCGAGCAGCGCCTGGTCATCACTGCCGGCGGCGGCCTTCTTATAGGCGTCGACCGCCTGGTTGAGCTCGGCCAGCCCGCTTTCCCAGGCCGGTTTCTTCTCGCGCAGGATGCCGGGCAGGGCGGCGGCGTTGATCTTGGCCACCCCGGCCTCGATCTCGGGCAGGAAGCCGCGCAGGGCCGCGTAATCCTTGGCCGGGAAGGCGGTATGCCAGATCGGATAGATCACGTCGTGAAATTCGACCAGCTCCGGGACCGTGCTCTCGGTCTCGGGATTCGGCATCTGTTCGGCGAGCAGAACAAAACCCAGGCTCAACATAAGAACAAACAAGACAAAACGGGTTATTTTAAACATCTTTTCCTCCATAAAATTTTTGGTTTTTGTTATGCAAGGGCGGGGGCAAGCCCCGCCCCTACAAAAAATCAATATTATAGCGAATTCTCGACCACCTTGACCTTCAGGCGCGACAGGTACTCGGTGATCTTGATCTTCTTGGGGCAGGCCTCCATGCAGTTGAAGATGGTGTGGCAGCGCCAGACGCCGTTCTTGTCGTTGACGATATCGATGCGCTGGTCGGCGCCGTCGTCGCGGCTGTCGAAAATGAAGCGGTAGGCCTTGAGCAGGGCGGCGGGGCCGAGATAGTCCTGGTTGGGCCAGGAGCTGGGGCAGGCGGCGCTGCAGGCGGCGCAGAGGATGCACAGGGTCGACTCGCCGATCGCCTCCAGCTGGGCCGGCGACTGGATAAACTCCTTGTCGGGCAGCGGCTTGTCCAGGATCAGGTAGGGCTTGATCCGCTTCAGCTTGGCGAAGAAGGGCTCCAGGTCGACGGCCAGGTCCTTGATGATGTCGAAGCCGGACAGGGGCTCGATCTTCAGTTTTTTGCCGAAGCGGTGGATCGGCGTTTCGCAGGCCAGCACGTTGCGGCCGTTGACCTTCATGGCGCAGGAGCCGCAGATGGAACTGCGGCAGGAGCGGCGGTAGGCCAGGGTGCCGTCGTGCTGCCAGTGGATCTCGTTGAGCACGTCCAGAATGGTCGATTCGTCCTCGACCGCGATGTCGAACACCTGCCAATGCGGTTTTTCGTCTTTTCCCGGCTGGTATCTCAATATTTTAACGTTGATATCGATCATGGCCATGGTGCATCCTCCTTAATATTTCCTTTCCTGGGGCTGGTACTGCGGGTAAATGACCACCGCCTTGCTGTAGTCCAGAACGATCTTGCCGTCGCGGCGCCAGGCCAGCGTGTGCTTCAGCCACTCGCCGTCGTTGCGCTTGGGGAAATCGCTGCGGAAATGGGCGCCGCGCGACTCCTTGCGCGCCAGGGCCCCTTCGACGATCACTTCCGAGAAGCTGAGCAGGTTCTCCAGCTCCAGGGCCTCGATCAGGTCCAGGTTGAAGACGTCGCCGCGGTCGTCCACGGTCACCTGCCGGTAGCGCTCCTGCAGCTCCTTGATGATGGCCAGCATTTTCAGCATGTCGTCCTGGTTGCGGAACACGCCCATGTACTTGGTCATGTTCACCTGCAGCTTCTCGCGGATGGGGGCGTGCCGTTCCTTGCCCTGGCCGCTGCCACAAGCGGTCGATCTTGCCCTGGGCGGCCTCCAGCGGCTTGGCCGGAAGTTCGCTGAAGCCGTTTTCCCGGCAGAACTCGGTCATGTGGATGCCGGCGATCCTGCCGAAGGTGGCGGCATCCTGGAGGGAGTTGCAGCCCAGGCGGTTGGCGCCGTGCAGGGACAGGCAGGAGGTCTCGCCGGCCGTGTACAATCCCTTGACCACCGTGCCCTTGGCGTCCTTGATCACCTCGGTGCGCACGTTGGCCGGGATGCCGCCCATGGAATAATGGGCCGTGGGCTGGATGGGGACGGGCTCATCGATGGCGTCGACCTTCAGGTAGTTCAGGGCCAGGTCGTGGATCTGCGGCAGGCGCTCCAGGATCTTCTTCCTGCCCAGGTGGCGCAGGTCGAGGTAGACGTAATCCTTGCCGCCGATGCCGCGGCCTTCGTTGATCTCGGTCTGTTCCGAGCGGGAAACGATGTCGCGCGGCGCCAGTTCCATCTTGGCCGCCGCGTAGGTCTTCATGAAACGCTCGCCCTGGTCATTGACGATATAGGCCCCCTCGCCGCGGGCGGCCTCGGAGAGCAGGATGCCGTGCTTGTACAACCCGGTGGGGTGGAACTGGACGAATTCCATGTCCTCCAGCGGCAGGCCGGCTTCGAGCACCAGGGCCACGCCGTCGCCGGTGTTGGCATGGGCGTTGGACGTGACCTTCCAGGCGCGGCCGTAGCCGCCGGTGGCCAGCAAAACGGCGCGGGCGTGAAAAATGTGCAGGCCGCCGTTGCGGATATCCCAGGCCACCAGGCCCCGGGACACGTCCTCCTGGACCAGCAGCGACAGCACCTGGAATTCGTTGAAAAAAAGGACATTGTGCTGCAGGCACTGCTCGTAGAGGGTATGCAGCAGAACGTGGCCGGTGATGTCCTGGGCGAAACAGGCGCGCGGCGAGGAGTGGCCGCCGAAGGGGCGCTGGTTGATCCGGCCGTCGTCGGTGCGCGAAAAGGGGACGCCCATGTGTTCGAATTCGTAGACGGTCTTGCAGCGCCTCGTTGACGAAGCGCTCGATGATATCCTGGTCGGCCAGGTAGTCGCTGCCCTTGATGGTGTCGAACATGTGCGATTCCAGCGAATCCTCCCCCACGTTGGCCAGGGCCGCGGCGATGCCGCCCTGGGCCCCGCCCGAGTGGGAGCGGGTCGGGTAGACCTTGCTGACCACCGCCGCCGACAGGCCGCTCTTGGCGACTTCCAGGGCGGCGCGCAGGCCGGCCAGGCCGGCGCCGACGATCACGGCGTCGATCTTATGGTAATTTCTTGCTTCTTCGATTTTCATGGGTTCACTCCTTAGGCAACCGGCAGGGTGTAGAGCTTGATGATGGTCAGGGTGCCGACGAACAGCAGCACCACGCCGACCGTCAGCAACAGGCTGTACCAGACCAGGCGCCAGAACTTGCTGGACGTATAATCCTCCATCACGGACCAGAGCCCGTTCAGGCCGTGATACAGCGCCGTGAACAGGAAGGCGAACTGCAGCAGCGGGAACCACCAATAGCCGGCCCGCTCGATCACCCAGTGATAGCTCACCGCTTTGCCCTTGCCGAGGAAATGGTAGGTCACGAAATGGAGCAGCAGCAGGATGAACAAAATGACCGCCGAGATGCGCTGCAGCAGCCAGGCCAGCGAGCCGGCGCGCGAAGTTTGCTTGAAATTCTTGTCCATGGTGGCCTCCTCTACAACACGTGCGACAGGAGCACGTACGAGCCCAGCGCCCACAGGATAAAGGCCACGGCAATCAACGCGACGAACAGCTTCTTGTGCGCCAGCGAACCCTTGAAAAAATCGACGATCACGATGCGCACGCCGTTGAAGGCATGGAACAGGATGACCCCCCACAAGCCGACTTCCAGGAGCTTGAACGGGGTGCTGTTCAGGAACGTCATGACGTTGTTGAACGTCTGCTCGCCATAGGTCAGGCTGTTGATGACCCAGATATGCAGGCACAGGTAAAAAATCAGCGCCAGGCCGGCAAGCCGGTGCAGGACCCAGGCCCAGGAGCCGACGAAATTGTAATAGGTGAAATCATAAAAACGCGTTCTTTTGTACAAGCTGTTCCTCCTTAAAGTAAACATGCAAGAAAAGACATTTTAATATTTTTAAAAAACATCTGCAACCGCATATTTGACATTTGCAGCAAAAAAAAATATTTTATAGGAATGGAAATTCAAGCCGCCGCTTCAGCCGGCGAACTCCAGCACCCCGATATCCTGGCCCTGAAACACATGTTCGAAAAGAACCACTGGCTGATCCGCATCCGCTGGATATACCCGGTCTTCATCGTCATCTTCTTCCTGGTCTACTTTTTGCTGGCCGGCCATACCCTGATCAGCCCGCGCGACGCGCTGCTGGTTTTCCTGCTGCCGGTCATCGTCAATTTCCTTTTCATGCTGGATCTCCGCAAAAAAGAAAAACTGGGCGGCCACCTGCCCGAATACGACAACCTGCTGCGCCTGGTTTCGCTCCAGCTCGATTTCGACCTGGTGGCCCTGGCCGTGACCGTATTTTTTTCCGGCGGCCTGAACAGCCCGATCATCGCCATGTTCATCGTGTACATCATGATCTCCACCTTCCTGGTCAACTACCACAAGGCTTTCCGCAACACCCTGGAGGCCATGCTCCTGCTCCTGGCCATCGCCTTGCTGCAAAACAGCGAAATTTTTTTTTCCAGCCAGCAGATCATGAACATGCTGGCCTTCGACTTCATGTTCGTTTTCACCTATTTTGTTTCCGGATACCTTTCCAAAAACCTGCGCAACAACGAAGACCTGCTCAAAAAACTGCTGCAGCAGACCCGGGAGCTTTCCATCAGCGACGGGCTGACCGGCCTGTACAACCAGATGCATTTCTTCGAGCTCCTGGACCTGGAGACAAAAAAATCGCTGCGCTACAACCTGAATTACTCGTTGATCATCTTCGATGTCGACCATTTCAAGAATTTCAATGACAGCAACGGCCACCTGCGCGGTTCGGAGACTTTGAAGGACATCGGCGGCATCATGAAAAACAAATTCCGCTCCACCGACCTGCTGGCCAAGTACGGCGGCGATGAATTCGTGATCATCCTGCCCCAGACCGACAAGGTCGGGGCCTACCTGGCCGCGGAAAGGCTGCGCGAAAGCGTTGAAAAGAGGGTTTTTCCAGGCGCCGAAACCCAGCCGCAAAAAAAGATCACCATCTCCATCGGCCTGGCCTCCTATCCGGAACACGGGCTGACCGACGAGGAGATCTTGAACCATGCCGATAAAGCATTATATTTCGCCAAGGAGTCGGGGCGCAATCGCACCATCATCTACAATGACAACATCGAAAAAGAACTGGAAGAATTCAGCTGAACCCCCGAGAGCGGGCAAGGCATCGCCTGAGCGGGAGGGTGGTCATGGCCATTGAACGCTCCAGCGGTCTGCTGCTGCACATCACTTCCCTGGCCGGCAAGTACGGCTGCGGCACCCTGGGCGAGGAGGCCGATGATTTCATCGCTTTCCTGGCCGCCGCCGGCCAGTCCTACTGGCAGGTCCTGCCGCTGGGACCGGTATGTTCGCACTGGTATTTTTCGCCTTATTCGTCGCCCTCGGCGTTCGCCGGCAACGAACTGCTGATCAGCCCCGGGAAGCTCCACTCCCGTGGTTGGCTTGCCGCGACGGAGTTGCAGGCATGCGAAGAGAGCCGGCTGAGCGATTTTTGCGGACCGCAAGCGGCGGCCGCAAGGAAAACGACCGTGCTGGCCGGCGCCGCCCGCCGGTTTTTCGCAGGCAGCGACCCCGCTGCCTCCGGCGCTTTCGAGCGCTTCCGCAGCGAGCACAGCCAATGGCTCGAAGATTACTCCCTGTTCCGGGCCCTGGCCGACCATTTCCAGACATTTCTGTGGACCGCCTGGCCCGCGGATATCGCCCGCCGCCAGGCAAAGGCCCTCGTCTACTGGCGGAACAAGCTGCAGGATGCGATCGACCTGCGCCAATTCGAGCAGTTCGTTTTTTTCGAACAATGGCAGGCGCTGAAAAAAACCGCCAACGACCATGGCATCCAGATCATCGGCGACATCCCCTTTTACGTCAATTTTGAAAGCGCCGACGCCTGGTCCCATCCCGAGATATTCCAGCTGGACGGGGCCAGCGGCTTGCCGGCCGCCGTGGCCGGCGTGCCGCCCGATTACTTCAGCGCCAGCGGCCAGCGCTGGGGGAACCCGCTTTACCAATGGCGGCGGGACGGAAAGCTGAACCCCGCCACCATGGCCTGGTGGACGGCCCGCATCCGTCATTTGCTGAAGCTGGTCGACGTTTTGCGCATCGATCATTTCCGGGGCTTCGACACCTACTGGGCCATCCCGGCCTCCGAGCCGACCGCGGTCAACGGCCAATGGCATCCGGGGCCCGGGCCGGCATTCTTCACCGCCCTGAAAAACCAGCTGGGGGACCTGCCCCTGGTCGCCGAAGACCTGGGCGAGCTCACGCCCGGGGTGGAAGCCCTGCGCGACCGCCTGGGTTTCCCGGGCATGAAGATCCTGCAATTCGCCTTTGACGGCCAGCGCGGCAATCCCTACCTGCCGCACAATTTCAAGAACGGCAATTGCCTGGTCTATACCGGCACCCACGACAACAACACCAGCAACGGCTGGTTTTACGGCCCGGAGACCAGCGAAGCGACGAAGCTGGCCATCCTCGATTATATGAACCTGGGCCACCGCGACGAATTTCACTGGCAATTCATCCGCCTGGCCATGCAGTCGGTCGCCCGCCTGGCCATGTTCCCGGTGCAGGATATTCTGGGATACGACCAGCGCTTCCGCATGAATACCCCGGGCCGGGCCGAGGGCAATTGGAGCTGGCGCCTGACCCCCGGGGCCCTGACCGCGGAAATCGGCCGCCGGCTGCTCCATCTGACCGACCTTTACAACCGCAGGCCGCCCGGCCTGAGCCTTTGTCCCGAATTCCGGCTTTTTAATTCCTCCTGTCATAAAAACAGGACAAATTTGCCTCGTTTGAGTTGGCAACCAAAATGCTTTCCTAGGAGTGAGGAGGACAACATGAAAAAGACAATGATTGCGCATTGCGTGCCTGCTGCTGTTGGCAGGGGCCTGCTGGTCCCAAGATAACGGAAACCAACGGCAACGAAGTCAAATACTACGACAATGCCAAGGTCGTCCGCATCAAGAACGTGGACGGCGAAGGCTTTGTCCAGCGTTCCTACGAGGAAGGCAATGAAGAAGCGACCGCCAACCTGCCCCTGTTTGAAAAAGACACGGTCGGCACCACCGAGGGCCGGCTGGGGATCTACCTGGGGCGGATGAACTACCTGCGCCTGGACGCGGACAGCACCGTGGTGCTCGAAAAGATTCCCCAGCTGCGCAAGACCGACCTGAGCGTGCGCGTGGAAAACGGCGGCATCTATCTGGACATTGAAAGCCTGGACAACGAAAGAGGAATCGAGATCCAAACGCCCGACTGCGGGGTCTTCATCCTGGACAAGGGCGTTTACCGCGTCAACGTCAGCCGGGACGCCCAGACCGAAGTGCTGGTCATGGAGGGCATCGCCGAAGTGACCGGCCGGGAAAGCAGCCGCAACGTCAGGGAGAACCAGAAGATCGTCATGGCCGGCGGCGAGATCGACTGAAAGGCCTTATTATTTCACCGCTTCGGAAAAAGACGATTTTGACAGCTGGAACGAAGCGCAGAACCGCGAGCTGAGCTACGCCCACTACGGCACCTCCCGCTACCTGCAGAGCGGCTACGAAGACTACCGAATACGAAATGTCCCGTTCCGGACGCTGGTCCTACATGTCCGAATACAACTCCTATGCCTGGATGCCCTACAATACCAATTCCGACTGGATGCCCTACGCCAACGGCCGCTGGGTGTGGAATCCTTACTACGGGTACACCTGGACATTCCTACGACAACTGCGGCTGGTTCACCCACCATTACGGCCGCTGGCAGTGGGATTATTCCTTCGGCTGGTACTGGATCCCCGGCTACCACTGGTCGCCGGCCTGGGTCTCCTGGTTCGGCGACGACAGCTATTACGGCTGGTGCCCGCTCAGCTGGTGGAACCGGCCGGTCGTGGTCATCAACAACCGCTGGGACCGCAATTATGATTACCGCCACGGCATCCCGTTCCATTCCCGTTCGACCATCATCATCCGCAAGAACGAGCTCTCGGCCGCCAACGCGCAGCGCGTGGCCTTGAACCGGAGCACTCTGGGGCGGAACAGCTTGCAGAACAACATCGCCTACCGCGGGACGGCTCCCAGCGAGCGCCTGGCCCTGGGCAAGGTCACCGTTCTCAATGCCGAGGGCAGAGCCATGAGCTACAAGCAGGGCGGCATTGTCTCCTCCGAAAAATACCGGGCTATCGGCACCAGCTCCGCGAGCGGCAGAGCCACGGAATACAAGTACACCCCGGCCGGCAAGAGCAGTTATTCCAGCCGCGCCTACGGTAAAAAGAACAGCGAAGGCCTGGACCAGTCTGCCAGCGGCAATGCCAAGTACGGAAGCGAAAGCGCGGCCGGTTTCCGCAGCCGCGATTCTTCCTCCGGCTCCACGGAAAAAGCTACCGCCAAGACGAACTACGGCAGCCGGGCCAAGAAATCCGGCAGCGAACGGGCCACTTCTTCTTCATCCTCATCCACCAGCAATTCGACCGAAAAGGCCAAAAAGAAAAAAGACGCGCCGGCATACATGGCCGGAGCCGGCTATGGCCAGGGCGGCACTGAAAAAGCAAGCGCATCGACCTATGCGCGTTACCAGAGCCAAAACTCCGGAAGCAACAATACCCTCAACCGCAGTTCCTATCGGGCTTATGAATCAAGGTTCAAGTCGCCGGGCAACGCCAATGCCGGCAGCTATTCGGCGGGAACCAGCCGCTACCGGAAGTCCGCGGACTATGCGGCCGGCCTCTCTTCCGGCCGCTATTCCGGCAGCAGCCTGCGTTCCAACACCACGGCCCGGTTCTCCATCCCCGATTCCTCCTACCGCTCAAGCCGCGTCCTGTCCAATGAATCCCTGCGCGGGAACTCCTATCGCAGCAGCGGCTCCAGCGCTTCCGTTCGCTCCTATACCCCGGCGGCAAGCAGCCAGTCCTTCCATTCCAACCGTTCTTCTTACTCGGCCCCGTCCAGCACGCATAGCAGTACGGCGGTTCACAAAAAAGACAAGAAATAAGGACCAGAGCATCCAAGGGGAACGGGAAGACCTCCCGTTCCCTTTTTTTTCAGTTCACTTCCAGGCGGCCAGCGCCTGCCGGGCAATGCGCAGCTGCTCGGCGCTGAGTTCCGCGGCATGGCGGCCGACCGCGGTTTCCATATTGGCCAGCGCCTGCTCGATCTTGCCGTTCTTGGCCAGGACCAGGGCGTAATTGAAGAAGAACTTTCCCTCCGGCTTGCTGGCCACGGCCCTGGCCAGTAGCCGCTCGGCATTTTCCAGGCTTCCGTAGCGGGTGTTCAGCAGGGCCACCTTGAGCAGCAGCTCCGCCTGGCCGCCGGCCTCTTCGTTTTCCAGCAGCAGGTTGTAGGCGGCCACGGCCTGCGCATACCTTTTGAGGGTGATCAACAGCTCGGCGTACTTGATGCGCAGGGAAACGTTCTGCGGTTCGATGGCCAGCGCCCGGGCGAAACAATCGGCCGCCTCGGCCGGGCGGTCCTGCTTTTCCCGGATCTGCCCCAGCAGAATATAGGCCCCCGAGGCATTGGGATTCCTGGCCAGGATCTCGCGGCAGCGGTTTTCGGCCTTGTCGTACATTTTCATGTCGAACAGGGACAAGGCCAGGGTCTGCTTGAAGCTTTCGATGTCGGGAAAATCCTCCACGCCCTGTTTCAGGGAATTCAAGGCCGCGCCATAGTCCTTCTTGATCATGTTGATCTTGTACATCATGTTATAGATGTGCGGCATTTTCAGCCCGGGATTTTCCGCCAGCAATTGCCGCAGGCCCGCCTCGGCCTCCGTCACTTTTTTCTGGGCGATCAAGCGGCTGAACTCCTTCAGCCGATCATCGATCAACACCCCCTTTTTGGGGTCCAGGGTCGTGGCTGCCTGGCTGGAGAAGGCCGAGATGTAACCCAGGGCCTGCAGCTGTTCCTTGTCGCCGGCGCTCAATTCCCGGCGCGTTTCGCTCGCCGCGCTGGGAATGATCCGCCACGAATTTGGCCAGGCGCTTGTCCAGGTCGCGGGCCAGCAGGTTCTTTTTCAAGAACAGGTTGCGCTTCTCGGCGCGGTCCGCGCGCAGATCGTACAGCTCGGGCTCGGGCAGGGAGATGTACTTGAAATCCCCGTACAACAGCCCAGTCAGCGGCGCCCAGTTCATCTCTTCGCGGCCGTACAGGCTCTCGAAATAAAACGTGCGTTCTTCCTTTTCGGCGTGACCGTCCAGCAGTCCCAGGAAACTGCGCCCCTGGACCGGACCGGGAATTTGCATCTTCAGCAGATCCAGGACCGTGGGCATGACATCGGTCAGATTCACCCTGGCGCTCACGCGCCGCGGCTTGCCGACCAGCCCGGGCGCATAGAAGATCAGCGGCACCTTCAGGGTCTCCTGGTAGCAGAAGATCCCGTGGCCTTGCTCCCCATGCTCGCCGAAGGCCTCGCCGTGATCGCCGGCGACGATCACCAGGGTGCGTTCCAGCAGTCCGCGCCGGCGCAGGTCCTCGATGACCCGGCCGACCCAGACATCGACGTAAGCGATCTCGCCGTCGTACAAGCCCTTCTGGCCCGGCGGGAAAACGCTTGGCGAATTCCAGCGGCGGCCGATACGGCGTGTGCGGGTCATAAAAATGGAGCCAGTAAAAAAACCGCCTGCCGTCGTTCTGGCCCAGCCAGCCGCTGAATTTTTCATAGACCCGGTCGGCCGGGATCTCCGACTTGTAGTTGCGGACCATTTCGTGGGTGTCCAGGCTGTCGTCATATAGCGAAAAACCCTGGTTGACCCCGAACTTGGAAAGCAGGACAAAGGAAGCGACGACCGCCCGCGTGTCGAAACCGCGGTCCTTCAGCACTTCCGCCAGGGTGATTTCCGTTTCCGGCAAGAGGTAACTGCCGTTGTTGCGCACGTTGTTGGCGATGGGGTAGCGGCCGGTGAAAAAGGCGCTGTGCGACGGCAGGGTCAGCGGCACGCAGGAGTAGCCGTTTTCGAACATGATCCCCTGCCTGGCCAGGCGGTCCAGGTTGGGCGTTTGCGCCGCCCGGTAGCCGTAGGCGCCGATATGGTCGGCCCGGGTGGTGTCCAGGGTGATGACGAGGACATTCCAAGCCGCGCCCGTCCCGCCTTTGCGCAGCAGGAAAAAAAGGGCGCCGGCGGCCAGCAGCAGCGGCAGGATGATCCATAATTTTTTTTTGCTCATGTGGGTTCGCACTCCGTTTTCCCCGCCCGGGACACCGCCGGGCGGGCCTCGGTCATTGGGCTCCCGCCTCGGCCAGCAGGCGCCGCAGGCTTTCACGGTCGCGGGCGGAAAGCAGCTGGAGAAATTGCCCCTGCAGGCGCAACAAAAAGCCATTGGCTTCGGTCTTTCGTCCCGCGGCGATCAGCGCGATCGCGATATTGAAATAGGCGTCGGTAAAATCGGGCTGCAACTCGAGGACTTTCCGCCAATCCCTGAGCGCCGGCTCCAGCTGGCCGGCGAATTGCAGGGCGGCGCCCCGGCCGTTGTAGGCCGCCACCGACCTGGCGTCCAGGCCGATGGCCCGGTCGAACGCGTCGACCGCCTTCAGGCGCAGGGCCTCGTCCCGCGACGCCACGAAGCGGGCCAGGTACAAAGCGCCCAGGTTGGAACAAGCCTGGGCATTTTCCGGATCCAGGGCCAGGGCCTTGGCGTATGCCTCAGCGGCCAGGGCGAATTTTTTCTGCCGGAAATAGGCGACCCCCAGGTAATTCCAATTGCCGGCATCGGCCGGATCGTCGGCCAGAGCTTCTTTCAGCAGGGCCACGGCCTCCTCATTGCGGTTGATCTCGGTTAAAAAAACGCCCAGCTTGGACTTCAATTCCATGCTGTCCGGCTTCCGTTGCAGCCCGCGGCGCAGGACATCCACCGCGGCCTGCGGTTGCCGCAAATAGTGCGCCGTTTCGGCCAGGTGGATGTAGGAAGCGATATCGTCGGCTTTGCTGGCGATCACCTGTTCATACAACTCCCCGGCTTCCCGGTACTTTCTCATGTTGAACAGCTGGTTGGCGGTGCGCAGCTTGTTCTGGATGGGCAGCAGCGTCTTCAAATCGTCCCCGCGCCCGAATAGCGCTTTTTTTTCAATCTTGATGCCGGCCAGGTATCCGAACGACCGCAGCCGGCGCAGCGTTTCCTCCGGCAAGACCATGCGCGCCGCGGCCGTGTCGGCCCCCGTCATTTTCTTCTTCAAATCCGCCAATGTCCCGTTCAGGTCGGCGAGCTTGCGCGTGGAAATGATGTTCCTGCTTTCGCTGAAATCACGCTCCAGGTCATAGAGTTCCCTGATGGGCAGGTCGATGAATTTCAATTTGTCGGTGACGAATCCCTGCAGCGGCGCCCAGCCCCGGCTCAGGTTCGGGCCCATGGATTCGATATAAACCGGCAGCGCCTTTCTCGTCCCGCCCCGCATCAAGGCCAGCAGCGTCCGTCCCGCCAACTTCGGCGGGGGCTCGCCGCCCGCCGCATCGCAAACCGTGGGGAAAATATCGACATGGGACACCAGCGCCGGCACGGAACCGGGTCGCTCCCCCGGCAGGCAGACGATCAGGGGGATATGGACGGTGGAGTTGTAGGCGAAATAGCCGTGCTCGAATTCCCCGTGTTCGCCCAGGGACTCGCCGTGGTCCCCGGTGATCACCAAAAGCGTCGAGTCCAGCCGTTTGGAATCCTCCAGAAAAGAGAAAAGCTTGCCGAGTTCGGCGTCCATGTAGGCGATTTCGCCGGCGTAGGGGTCCTGGCGGTAGCGTTCGGCAAAGGGCGCGGGCGGGGCATAGGGGAAATGGGGATCCCACAAGTGCAGCCAGCAAAACCACTTCCCGTCCCGGGCGGCGATCCAGTCCCTGGCCGCGGTCACCGATTCGGCAGCCAGGAAACTGTCCTTGTCCAGCGGCTCATGGTAGAGATCGAAACCCTGGTCCAATCCGAAAGCCCGGTCCAGCACGAAAGAACTGACAAAGGCGGCCGTGGCGTAGCCGCGGGCCCGCAGCCATTCGGCCAGGGTGAGGAAGCGCGAGTCGAGACGGAAGCCGGTGTTGTCGCGGACGCCGTGGTACAACGGGGTGGAGCCGGTAAGGATGTTGGCATGCGCGGGCAGGGTCATGGGCGTATGCGAGAAAGCACGGGAAAAGACAATGCCGCGGCTATGCCATGCGGTCGATATTGGGGGTCAGGGGCCGCGTTTCCCCATAGGCGCCGAGATGATCGGCCCGCGTCGTGTCCAGGGTGACCAGCAGGATATTGGGAGCCGTCTCGCCGGTTTTTCCGCCGGATGCGCCAAGGGGCAGGGCCAGCAATGCCCATGCCGCCAGCAGATAAAACAGCGCCCTTCTTTTCATATCCTTTATTATAACACAGCCAAAATCAGTCCAAAAAAAAACCCCCTCCCCGCGTTCGGGGAGGGGGCCTTTTATCGGGTTTGCTCGGGCCGAGAAACCCGGAAATGCAGTTGCCGGTTTAGAAGTTGAGGCGGAAGCCGAACTGGAAGTTGCCCGGGTTGGTGACCATCAGGACATTGTCCTTGCTGGGTCCGATGGTGTTTTCCACTTTCAGGGTGGCCTGCTTGTTGGTCACGTTGTACCAGTCAACAAACAGCGTGGCGGTGGTGTTGTCGGAGATCTTGAACACCTTTTCCAGGCCGAGGTTGAGGATCGAGAAGGTCGGCAGCCTGTCGTCGCCGAATTTCTTGCCGCCTTCATACATGTTCACGTAGCCCACGCCGCCCAGGGAGGCGCCGAGATAGGTCTGGACCCGGTACGGGATGACGTAGCCTTCGCGGGCCTGGAAGACCGCCGAAACATTGATGCCCCAGGGCAGCTGGTAGAGCCCGGAGAGCTTGAACATCCAGCGCGAGTTGATGAAGATGCCGGTCAGGCCGGAACCGCTGGTTTCGGGGGCCACGACCGATTCATTGAAGTAGTCGAAGTTGTTCAGGTTGAAATGCTCGCTCTTGTCCATGAAGCTCTTCCAATCCTGGTAGGTGAAGGAGGCGTCGGCCATCCAGTGTGTTGGACAGCTTCTTGGTCATGATCAGCTCCACGGCCATGAATCTTTCGTAATCCTTTTCGTAGTTCAGGTAGTAGGTGCCGACCGGTTTTACATGGCGGGCATAGAGGGGAACCGTTGTGCTGCCCACCTGGAAATTCGGATTGTACAGGTACCAGTTGGCCGCGGTCTCGAAATCGCCGTCGGGCATGATGCCGATGCTGCGGGCCAGGTTGTGGCGCTTTTTGTAAAAACCGGAGAGGTTGATGCCCAGGTCTTCGCCCAGCGCTTTTTCAAAAGAAATGGTCAGCTCGTCGAGCAAAGGCGTGTTGTAATCGCTCTTGTACTGGGTCTTTCTGATGCCCTTGGCGTAGTCAACAAACTGCGTGTTGGTCCAGAACTGCAGGGGACCGCTGTAGTTGTAGTAGCCGTAGTTGTTGGCATAGTAGTAGTAGGCGCCGTTCATGACCTCGTCCCACTGCGGTTTGGAATCCGAGTTCTTGTCGAACCAGTAGAAGTCGGTCTCGCGGCTGGGGAACAGGTTGCTGGCCAGGGCGTTGCCGCTCTGCGAGCCGTAGCGGGCCACGGAGACCTTGACCACGTTCTTGCCGTCGCCGGTGATGTCATAGGTCAGCGACAAGCGCGGGGAGATCGTTTTCCAGGCCACCGGGGCTTTCATGGCCGGCACATTAATGTCGCCCATGATGTTGCCGAAGATGGCTTCGCCGTCGTGCGGAGAGCCGGGCTCGTACCAGGTCAGTTTCGGCTGCAGGCCGCCGTTCAGGGAGCCGCTTTCCCTGTCGTAGCGCACGCCGAGGTTGACGTTCAATTTGCCGAAGGTGGCGGTGTCGGACAGGTAGAACGATATTCTTTTGAAGTTCACGTCAAAATTATAGTCGTTGATGAACCAGACTTCACCGTAACCGCCGACCGCTTCCGAGAGCTTGAAAAGCGTTCTCTGGTTGGGATAAAGGTCCTGCGTGGTGGTATCGGCATTGACATAGTCCACGCCGAAGCGGATCTCGTGGTCGGCGCCGATGATGTTTTCCGCGAAATAGTTGCCGTTCAGGGAGAGATCGATCTGGTTGCGGTTGGTACTATATTGGTCGAGATCATTCAGATACTTGGTCGGGTTGTAAATATAAAGCATATCGGCGCCCTCGTTGTGGCCGGTCGCCGAGTTGACGGTGCCGCCGCGGGGGTCAAGAATGAATCCGCCGTCGGTGTAGGCCACCTTGGCATCGAGCATCAGGTTGCCCATGACCTGCTGGATGGCGCCGTAGTAGACCCAACCCGGGCCGTCCTGGTCGTACAGCGAACCGTTGTTCTGCTGGGCCGAGGAGAGCACCGTGCGTCCCCATTTCTTCTTGGCGTCGTGGGAGAGGTTCAGGTCGCCCGATGGTGTTGCCCATCTGGAAGTTCATCTTGGCATAGCCGGAAACCAGCCAGGTGGCGTCTTCGTCATTGGTCAGCGTGCGGCCGTGGATGTCCTGGATGGCGTAGGAACCCATGAAGAAAAGATGGTCCTTGATGACCGGGCCGCCGAAGTTCACGCCGTATTGATAGAGGCGGTTGATGCCCGGGGTGACGTATTTCTTGCTGACCATGTACGGGGTCAGGGGCTGCGTCTGTTCCCAGGCCTTGTCCTGGACATACATGTGGAAATCACCGGCGAAACGGTTGCCGGCGCGCTTGGAAACGAAATTCAACTGCACGCCGCCGGTCTGGGCGCCGATGTCGTTGGCTCCCACGGTGATCTGCAGTTCTTCGTAGGCGTTCATGTTCAGGTAGGCCGGAGCCGCGCCGATGGCGGAGTTGTCGGTGATATTGGCGCCGTCCACGTTCCAGGTGGTGTCGTCCTTGGAGCCGCCGCCAGCCAGGAAGTTGGACTGCTGGCCGGAATCGGCGCCGCCGACGTCCACGCGGTCAACCATCATGCCCGGGGCCAGGGAGAGCACGGTGAAGGGGTTGCGGGCAGTCGGCAGGGACTGGATCATTTCCTTGGAAATGTTCACGCCCACCGAGGTCTTGCGGGTATCCACCACGCCGGCCTTGGCGGTGACGACCACTTCTTCCTGGATGGTCGTGGTTTCCATCGGCACGGTCAGGGTGACGTTCTTGCCGACGAACAGGCGGATGCCCTTGCGGATAACGGTTTTGAAACCTTCGAGTTCGAACTTCAACTCGTAGTTTCCCGGTGACAGATTCAGGAAACGGAAGTTGCCTTCTTCCGAAGTGACCGTCGTCATCTTGCCGGTGACATCACCGGAGAGGGCCACGGTAACCCCGGGGATGGCGGATCCGTCGGGAAGCACAACTGTCCCGTAAATGTCGGCCAGTTGCACCTGCGCCATGGCTACTGAACTGACCAGAGCCAGGGCTGACAAAAGTAGCACGAGCTTTTTCATTCGTACCTCCTAAAAATTTTTTGTGCTGCTAGAATAAAGCAAAAATCGTGCCATTTGGCGAAGCCTCTTGATACAGGCATTCACGGGCTTTCTTGGCCCGGCGATTCAAATATTTGAATAATTTAACTCGGCATTATTCAATAAATTGAACGCCCGCGGCCCGCTCCGAGGCGCTCTTGACTTCAGAACCGGCCAAAACTATAATCATTTCAAGAGGCGCACACCCGATGTCCCCGGTTCAAAAGACAAGCATTCTACTCGCCGTGTCACTCGTTTTGCTGTCACGCTGCGGCGGCAAAGGGGGGAAAGTGACGCCGAACCCGCAGAGCAACGTCCTGCTCATCACGCTGGACACCACCCGCGCCGACCGCCTGGGCTGTTCCGGGTATGCGGCCGCCCGCACGCCGAACCTGGACGGCCTGGCCGAGTCAGGGGTGCGCTTTGAAAATGCCTACAGCCCGGTGCCCCTGACGCTGCCGGCCCACTGCACCATTCTCAGCGGCCTGTATCCCCTGGCCCACAAGGTGCGCAACAATGGCAACTATTCCCTCCCCGGCCAGGTGGCCACCCTGGCCGAGATGCTGGGTCGCCGCGGTTACCAGACTTCCGCCTTTGTTTCCTCCTTTGTCCTGGATTCACGCTTCGGCCTCGACCGGGGATTCAGCGTTTATGACGACGATTTTGCCTCGGGCGGCGCCAAGACCTACCAGTCGGAAAGAAACGCCGCCGCCGTTTTCGCGTCGTTCTCCCGCTGGCTGGCCGGGCGCTCCCCGGGCAGGTTTTTCTCATGGGTCCATTTCTTCGACCCCCATGCCCCGTACGATCCGCCCGAACCTTTTCGCACGCGTTTTGCCGGCAACCTTTACGACGGCGAGATCGCTTACATGGACCATTACATCGGCGAGATCATTGCCCTGCTCAAGGAAAAAAACCTGCTGGAAAACACCATGGTCGTCGTCGCCGGCGACCATGGCGAAGCATTCGGCGAACACGGCGAATTCGGCCACCAGGTGTTCTGCTACGAAGAGAACTTGCGCGTGCCGCTGATCATCAGCGCCCGCGGCCGCCTGCCGGAGAACATGCGCCTGCGGCAGACCGCCTGTCTGACCGACATCCTGCCCACCATCCTTGAATTTCTGCAGGCCCCTCTACCGACGTCGCTCCAGGGCCAGTCCCTGCTGCCGGCCATGCGAAAAACCGCTTTCACCGCGAAGGACCTGTACCTGGAAAGCCGCTTCGCTTTCGAGGCTTTCCACTGCGCCCCGGTCCAGGGCATCATCCAGAAGAACTTCAAATATCTCGATCTGCCCAGGCCCGAGCTGTACGACCTGCTCAGGGACCCGGGTGAAAGGGAAAACCTGGTCTCCGCTTCCGCCGCCCTGGGCCGGAAAATGAAAACGGCCCTGAACGATCTTGCCCGCCGCCTGGCCGGCGGCGACTTGCCAAGCGGGCGCCGCTTGACCGACGAGGAGAGAAACACCCTGGCTTCCCTGGGCTATATCACCTCGGCCCCGGCCGCGGGGACCGCGGGGCCGCTGCCCGACCCCAAGGACGGGATCGCCGGCTGGCAGGTGTTCACCCGCGGCGCCGAGCAGGCGGCCAGCGGCCAGACCGGTCCGGCCGAAGCCAGCCTGCTCCGGGCCAGCGAACTCATTCCCGATTATGCCGGTTCTTACACCATATTGGCCAACATCTATTTCAAGGACGGCCGGGGCGACAAGGCCTTGGCCCTGTTCGGCCGGGCTTTGGCCCGCATCCCGGCCGATGCCACCCTCAGAACCGAATACGCCGCCCTGTTGATCAAAATGAACCGCCCGGAAGAAGCCATGGCCCAGCTGCAGGCATTGACGAAAACGGAACTGGTCGACAAAAAGGCCATGGTGTATGCCCTCATGGGCGGCATCGCGGAATCGCAAGGCAAGCCGGCCCAAGCGATTGTTTATTACCGCCAGGCGCGTGAAAGCGAGCCCGATAACGACGGATACACCCGCAAGCTGGCTTACCTCCTGCACCGGGCCAGCCGTTTTGCCGAGGCTCTGGAGCTATACCGCAGCCTCGAGCAAAAACAACCTGATGATATCCAGCTGATCCGCGACATGGCCATCGTCTATGCCCAGCTTGGCGATCTCGAGCGGGCCCGGCGCTATTTCGAAAAAGCGATGCTGCAGCTCGCCCGATGCGAACCTGTTTTTCAACTTCGCCCTGCTGCTGGCCCGCCAGGGCGAATACGGCAGGGCCGGGGCCATGATGGAAAAATTCCTGGCCGCCGCCCCGGCCGGCTCTCCCCAGGTCCAGGCGGCCCGGCACTATCTCGCGGCCTGGCGGCAGCGCTGACGGAGTTCGGCCCATTTGCCATGACTTGCGGTATTTAATAAACACAATGTTTCTGTTATAATATTTCTTGACATGGAGAAACGGCATGAAAATATTCCTGGACACGGCCAACGTCGCTGAGATCAAGAAAGGACTGGCCTACGGCGTCATCGACGGCGTCACCACCAACCCCAGCCTGGTCGCCAAGGAACAACGGGAATTCATCCCCCTGATCAAGGAGATCACCGCCGCCATCCCCGGGCCGGTTTCGGTGGAAGTCACGGCCAGCAAGCCTGGAGGAGATGATCGCCCAGGCCGAGCTGTACGCGGCCATCGCCGCCAACGTGGTCATCAAGGTGCCCATCAACCTGGAAGGGCTGCAGGTGGTCAAAACCCTGGCCGGGCGCGGCATCAAGACCAATGTCACCCTGATCTTTTCCCCCTCCCAGGCCCTGCTGGCGGCCAAGGCCGGCGCGACCTACGTGTCGCCGTTCGTCGGGCGCATCGACGACATTTCCGGCGACGGCATGGCGCTGGTCGAAGACATCGCCGTTATTTTCGACAATTATGAGATCAGCACGGAGATCATCGTCGCTTCGGTGCGCCACCCGCTGCATTTCGTCCAGGCGGCCAAGATCGGAGCCGACGTGGCCACCATCCCCTTCGCCACGCTGGCGCAACTGCTCAGCCACCCCCTGACCAGCAGCGGCATGGAACGCTTTTTAAAAGACTGGGAAAAGGTCAAGCACTGACGGATGAAGAAAAAACTCAAGATTTTTTTCAGTTTTTTTTTATACTTTTGATCGGTAGCGGCATTTATTACGCCGCCAAATATTACGTCTTCCATCTGATCGTTTCCCGCACCGGGGTCGATATCCGCTTTGACGACCTGCGGCTCTCCCTGTTCCCCCTGGGGCTGGAGATCCGCAATATCAAGAATCTCCCGATCAAAAACGAAAACCTTGTATCGTTCGCCGCGGTCAACGTTTATCTGCCGCCGACTTCGCTGTTCATGAAAAAAAAGGCGATCAGCATCGAGATCGAGAAGCCGGTTTTCATTCTCAACGACAGCCTGCTGAAAAGCATGCCCGGCGGCAAGTCCCTGGGCTCGACCTTCACCGTCAACCATCTCAGCATCCGCCATGGCGAGCTGGTTTTCAAAGGCCGGGACTACCAGCTGCAACGTGCTGGATTTCAATCTGCAGTCGGGGAACCTGGCGGGCGGACTGGCTTTCCGGGTCGACTCGCCCCATTTGAAAATCGTCCATGCCCGTCAGCGGCGACCCGGTCAGCCTGGAAGGAAACCTGAGCGGCGAAGTGCGCCAGCAGGGAACAGCCTGGCGGATCAACCAGGTTGTCTGGCAGACCCGGGAGATTCTCTTCAATCTCAACGGCCGTGTTTTAAAAGACGGTTCTTTTTATTTCAACTCTTCGGCCCAGGGCAATCCGGAAAATATCCTGCGCCCCCTGCTGGGAGACTTGACCGTCAAGGGATTGATCTACGCCAACGCCAAGATCGTCAAGAACATAAAGGGCAAGGTCCAGATCAAGGCCGACTTCACCGCGCCTTCCTGCCTGATCAAGGGAAATTCCTGCAGCGACCTCTCCGGCCGGTTGAGCTGGAACAGCCAGAGCCTCAACCTGGATCTGGAAGCCGCGTTCGACACGCCGCTGGCCCGGTCCACGCTGCGGCTCGGCAGCAAGGGCGGGGAAACCAACATCACGCTCAAAAACGTTCCCGCCGCCTACATGACCAACGTGCTGGATATCAGCAAGGACGCCCCCCTGGCCGGGGTCATCGCCAATTGCGCCCTGAAGATCAACCGCGAATTCATCAGGGGCCGGGGCGAACTGGA
Source organism: Candidatus Aminicenantota bacterium (assembly GCA_963764745.1). Taxonomy (GTDB): domain Bacteria; phylum Acidobacteriota; class Aminicenantia; order UBA2199; family UBA2199; genus UBA2199. Next base: position 313,809 of record CAVXTN010000005.1, read on the forward strand.
CGCCGGCCCGACCCAGCCCCTCAGCCAGCCGTTCGTCGCCAAGGGACGCATCGATTTCCAGCGCGACAAAAAACTCAGGCAGACCACATTTTCCGGACAGCGCCTGCAGTTCAACGGCGGACAGGTCAGCATCGAGGGCAAGACCAATTCCCGGGCAAAAACCTCCAACATCAAGATCGATGCCGCCCTGGAAAATATTGGAAAACCTGGCGGCCTACTCGACCTATTATCTGGATATCGATCTGCTGCCCTGGAAACTGAGCAAAGGCGGCGGGTCGCTCCATCTGGAGCTGGACAAGCGCCCGGACCGCAAGCAGATCGACAGCCCGTCTCCAGATCAGCAATTTTCTGGCCAACCAGCAGGTCGATCTCATCCCTGCAGGGCACGATCCGCAATACACCGCTGTCTCAGCCAGGGCGAATTCCTGATCGCGGCACCCGATCTTCGCAGCCGGGCCGAACTGAAAATCGCCGATCACAAGACCACCATCCGTTTCCTGGGACGTGACGGGCGAAGCGCAAAAGATCATGAAGATCCTGAACATGCGACATGGACCTGCGGGGCAAGATCACCGGCGATTTCACGTACAGCTCCGGCCGGGCGCTGAAGCAGCCGGACCTGCTCGGCTCTTTGGCGGCGCCACGGTTGACCTTCATGGGATTTGCGCTCACGCAGGTCAAGGGCGCCCTGCGCTCCAACCTGAAAAATATCGCCTTGAGCGGCCTGGAATTCGGCTACAAGGGCGGCCAGGTCCGGGCCGAGGTCAGCATCGATTTCGGGCAGAAAAAGTTCGACCTGCAGGGCCGCATCGACGGCATGGACGCCGCCCGGCTGTACGGCGGATTCAGCGGCCGGGCCGACCTGGAGGTCAGCGGCCGCGGCGAATTCCTGAAAGACCCGCTGGAAGATTACCTACCGCCTGGGCAAGCTCAATCTTCCGGCGACCGGGATTCAGCGTCAAGGGCCAGGCCAAGATATTGACCGATTTTTCCGATTTCAGCCTGAACACCAAGCGGCGAAGCGCTGAACTCCGGCGGCGTTTCTCCGTTTTCGCTCGAGATCAGCCGCAAAGCTTCCCGCTATTCGGGATCATTCAATTTCAATCTGCTCGATCTGAACCTGCTGATCCCCTGGAAAAACAACATCGGCACCGTGCGCTTGCTCGGGCAAATATACTCGGATAGCGACGGCGGCATCAACGGCCGCGGCGTGGCCGTCTTTTCCGGCCAAACCCTCTCCCTGCCGAACTTCTCCCATTCACTGGACAATTTTCAGGGCACGGTCACCTTTGTCAACAAGACCTTCTTCCTGCAGTCCCTGAGCGGGGAAATGGGCGGCGGCAAGGTGGAGGGCAACGGCCAGCTGGTCATGGGCGCCGACGGTCTGCAAAGCATGACCTTCAACCTCCAGGGCAAAAACCTGCACCTCTATCCCATGGACCGCATGTCCTGCGTGGTCAATCCCGACCTGACCCTGAAATACTGAACAGAAAAAATTGCTGCTGTCGGGAACCCTGGCGTTCCAGTCGGTCGACTGGCAAAGGGAAATCGATGAGCCGCTTCGTCTTCAGCACCCGCTCGGAACTGTCGACCGCCGAATCCAGGATCCGCGAGATGCTGCAGCTGGATATCGGCCTCAGCGGCGACAACATCCAGATGAGCAATTCCCTGGGCCGCATCCGCGGCAAATTCAAGCTGCGCTTGACCGGAAACGCCAATTTCCCCATTTTGAACGGCACCTGCGAGGGCAGCCAGGGCGAGATCTATTTTTCCGACCGCTCCTTCAACCTGCTGAAAGCCAAGCTGGTTTTCAACAACAACTTGATCATCGACCCGCTGATCACCATCGAGTCCGAGGCCTTCATCCAGAACTACCGCATCCGCTTCGACATCCGCGGCAGCCGCCTCCCACGCCAAGCCGGAATTGGTGTCTTCGCCGCCGCTGCCGCCCCAGGATATCCTGGCCCTGATCTCGCTGGGAGAGGTGTTCAAAAGATCGAGCTCGACGGAGATCAGTTCGCAGCAGAGCAGCACGGCCATGGTCACCACCAAGCTGACCGAGGAGATCAAGAACCGGGCCAACAAGCTGCTGGGGATCAACTTGCTGCGCATCGACCCCGTACCTGTCCGGGCAATCGTCCCTGAACGCGTCCCGGCTGACCATCGGCAAAACGATCTCCAAGGACCTGGTCGTCGTCTATTCGACCAACCTGTCGACGTCGCGCCAGGAGATCATGTACCTGCAGTACCAGCTGTCGCCGGCCATCTCCCTGATCGCCATGAGAAACGAAGAAGGGCGCTACAGCCTCGACCTGCGCCTGCGCACCCGGCGCTGAAGACACCATGAACCGCCGACCTGCAGACCAAATCCGCGCCTGGCCGCCCTGGCCGTGCTGCTCCTGCTGCTGCTGCCGGGCGGCAGCCGGCCGCCCCCGCCTGGCAGAACTTCAGGATCGGGCAGGTCCTGCTGCTGAACCGCGAACCAGAAAAGCGATCCCCGCCTGACTCCCGTACCGGCCGCTGGTCGCCATCCGCAGCGGCGATATCTACCAGTACGAGGATGTCCGCAAAAGCATCGAGAATTTGTTCAAGACCGGCGTGTTCGCCGATATCGAAGTCAAGGTGCAGAGCCCGGGAAGCCGACTTGCTGGACGTCTATTTCATCCTGCAGCAACAAGCCGGTCATCCGCGCGCTGGAGTTCACCGCGCTCCAGTCCGATCAGCAGGCCGCGAATTGCGCGCCGCCATTTATTCGCTGCGCAAGAACGATCTGTTACGAAGAAAGCAAGCTGGCCAAGGCCATGGAGGAGCTGCAAACCCTGCTCAAGGCCAAAGGATATTTCAACGCCCAGGTATCCCCGCAGGTCAGCCTGGACGAGGAACGTTCCGGCTGCACCATCCACTTCGTCATCGCCTACGGCCAGATCGCCCGCATCCGGCGAACTGCAGGTCAGCGTCAACGACGATGCAGCTGGCGCAAGCATCATCTCCGGCTATTTCAAGAACCCGGTCTACTACATCCACGGCGAATTCGCCAAGAAGATCGAAAAAGCCAGGAAGCTGCTGAAGCAGCATCTGCTACTATTTCCCGGAAATAAAAGTGCAGGAGGATTTTCTCGATCCCCAACGCTCGGCAGCTGGACATCACGGTCACCATCGCCTGCGGCTACAAATACAATTTCGTTTTCCAGGGCATGGCCGCCCGGATGCCCCTGATCGCCGATGTCTGGGAACGGCAGGTCTTTGAAAAATGGGCCGAAGAGGAAAGCCGGGCCCGGCTGCTGAACTACCTGAAGAACGATGGCTACATCGACGCCCGCGTCACCTCCGCCATCACCACCCCGGGGGTGAACAAGACCATCGTTTTCACGGTCCAAAAAAACCGCCGCTACCGGCTGGGAGAGATCACCGTCCATGGCAACCACGCGGTGGGCAGCGAAAAGATCAGGGAGATCATCAAGTCCGGCGACTCTGATCTTCAACAAGCTGGTCTGGCTGCGCATCAATTCCCTGGTGGCCGACATGGAAGTGCTCAAGCTGTTCTACTACTACCAGGGCATATCGCCCATCGAGATCCACCTGGAACCGAGTTTCCGCGGCAAGCGCGCCGACATCGATTTCGTCATCAGCGAGGGCCAGAAGTACCGCATGGAAAACGTGGAATTCAGCGGCAACCAGGCATTTTCCAGCCAGGACCTTTACCGGCTGATCCAGAGCAAGACCGGGACGCCCTTCGTCCCCCGGCTGCTCAGCGAGGATATCGACCGCCTGCAGAATTTTTACTGGAACAACGGCTACGATGACGCCACCGTCAGCTACGAATTGTCGCCGGGATTGCAAAAATCGCTCCTGATCAAGATCGACGAAAAGCAGCTGAAAAAAATGGGCGAGCTGATCGTCATCGGCGCGTCCGCTTCCCAGAAAAACCTGCTGAAAAAACTGTTCCCGCTGCGCCCGGGCCAGCCCTTCAGCCGCAACCGGATCGACGCCTTCCGCTCCGAAATCGAAAACAGCGCGATCTTTTCCGAGATCAAGCTGGACAAGATCGCCAAGGACCAGGACACCATCGACATGCTGGTCAAGGTCATTCCCGACCGCAGCCGCTTCTACGGTTTCGGCTTCGGCTGGGAGGAAAGGCGGGGCCCGCGCGGCACGCTGGAGTACCAGGAAAAAAACCTGTTCAACACCTTCACCTCGGTGGCCGCCACCCTGCAGCTGGGCGTCAACCTGTGCGACAAAAGGCTGATCGTCAATGACCGCCGCGGCATCCTGTCCTTCGACACCCCGTATCTTTTCAAGAACAAGATCACCTCCTCGTTCAAGCTCTGGGAGGAGAACGAAGCGTATCCCAGCTACCAGTTCAACCGCTGGGGGCTGGGCGCCATCGTTCGTCAGGAAATTTCTCGGACAAACTGTATTTCCTGGGCTCAGCCAAGTGGTACCGCACCACCCTGACCGACCTCGCATATCCCGGTCTTCGGCGTCGACCAGCTGGACAAGCCCTTCGACACCACGGCCCTTTCGCTTTCCTTCGTCAACGAGAACCGCGACAACCCCTTCAATCCGCACAGCGGCCATTTTCTCACCGCCGAAATGAAGTTGGGCCTGCCGGTTTTCGAAAAGGACTACACGTTCCTGAAAGCTGTTCTGGAACTACCAGCAGCACTATCCCCTTCCTGCGCGACGGCACGTTCTCCTTTTCGGTCAAGAACGGTTTCGGTTTCGGCGACATGTCGATCACCGAACGCTTCTTCGCCGGCGGCTTCGCACTCCTTCCGCGGCACGCGCAACGACCGCCTGGGCCCGATCAACCTGGCCACGGACCCCAAGGCGCCCGAAGGCGGCAACGTCCTGCTGCTCTTCAACCTGGAAGCCACGGTGCCCAGCCTGCTCATCCCCATGGAGGACCTGTATTACACTTTTTTCGCCGACGTGGGCAACGTCTTCAGCAAGTCCAGCGACTTCAACCTGAACAAGATGGAGCGGGCGCTGGGCTTCGGCCTGAAATACCGCACCCCGCTCGGCCCCATCCGCCTCGATTTCGCCTTCAACCTGCGCCGGGCCGCCGAGCAGAACTTCCTCATCCAGATCGGCATCGGCAATGTGTATTGATCCAGAACGAAATCGGTGAACGTTTGACGGTTTACGGTAGACGGTCAGAAAAAGGCAAAAGTTAGAGATAAAGCACCAAGTTCCAAGCACCAAATACCAAATAAATTCCAAATCAAAAATTCCAATGTCCTAAAAAAGGCACTGCCAGCGATTTTTCTTTGTTTGGGTCATTGGGTCATTGGAATTTGGTGCTTGTTTGGTGCTTGGTGCTTGTGATTTGGAATTTCAGTCTTACCTAGTCACTCGTCACGTGTCACTCGTCACTCGTCTACAGGTTGAAGCGATAGGTGGCCTTGAGCATGAAGATGTTGTCGCCCTTGGCCGAGATCAGGTCGCCCAGGTCGCGGCCGAAATCGAGATCGCCGGGATTGGCGAAATCCTGGCGGTTCTGCGTCCAGACCAGGTAGAAGGTCGAGCCGGGACGGTACTCCCAGCGGAAGACGACCGTGCCGCGCAGCGACTTGACATTGAAATCGGGATTGGCGAAGCGTGAACGCCGGGGCCGGGCCGGCGCCGTCGGGATCGACCGCGTACCCGCCGTCGCCATAGGCGATCGTCGAACCGTTGCGGCCGTAATAGTTGAACGAATAGGTCGCCGGCCTGCGCCAGCTCCTTGAACTCGGCGTACTTGCCCACGGCGATCAGCGGCTGCAGGAAGGCCTGCAGGCTGATCTTCGGCGAGAAGATCCAGTTCAGGCGGATCTCGGCCGAAAGCACTTTTTCGTTCAAGTGGGCGAAGACATATCGTTTGCCGTAAGTGGCGGCATGGAGGTCATCGCTCACGTTGGCCACCCATTGGCGGTAGGTATCATAGAATTCCACCTCGGGGTGCAAGGTCAGCGAGACATTGCTGCGCGGCTTCCAGCGCAGCTGCGGGACCGATCTCGAAATCGCGGCTGCCGTCCTTGCGCCGCGACATCTCGCCATACAGAGAAAACACCAGCGGCTTGCGGCTGTCGCTGTAAACAGAGAGCGAAGCCAGATACCCCGGGGGCAGCCGCAGCAGCGGCCCGCCGCGGGTCGCCTCCTTGTCATAGCTCGCCTCGATATAGCCCAATTCGATCTGGCTGCTCCAGTAATTCAAGAATTCCCCGTAAAGAAAAAGAAATGAATTCTTCATGATGGCGTTGCCGCCGAAATCCCAGCCGCGGGCCACGGCGGCAAACACCTGGGCGCTGCGGAAGACCTTGCCGGGCTGGAGCCAGTTGTAGCCGGTCACCAGGTGGGAATTGACATAGTCGCCGCGCCATTGGTAGCCCAGGTCGTTGACCTCGAAACCCGGGGGAGACGGCGCCCAGGGCCGCGTTGAAGACCACGTTGCCTTTCTGCTTGTTCAGGGCCAGGCGCCCGGACCAGCCGCTCAGCGACGTGGCCTCGGGATCCAGCGCCAGGTGGTCGGCGTCGGGACGCTGGAAGTAGTGCAGCGGCGATTGCTGCAGCCCGAGGATGTATGTCGCGGCTGCCGCCGACCCGGGATGCGCCCAGCCATCCGGTCAGGGCCCAGGTCTGCGTTTTCCCCAGCTGCAGCCAGCCGTCGGCACCCAGGACCAGCGCCTGCCGGCTCAGGATCTCCTGCAGTCCCGGGTTCGTCCAGGTCGCGAAAGACGCCGGTGGCGATGAAGCCCAGTCCCTGCCGCCCCTGGTGGAACTCCTTCTGGGCGCGCAGGACGCTGTAGTCGCTGAAGGGCTCGACCTCCTGGCCGGAGCGGTCGCCCAGGGCTGTCCACGTCGGCATACTCGCGCGCGGTCAGGGCGCTCAGGAAACCGACGTTCCAGTTGCCGGCCACCTTGCCGGTCACTTTGGCCGCGCCCAGGATCGTGGTCATTTCCGGATAATTGACATAGCCGTCGCTGTCGACAGTGCCGCGCGGCGGCTGGCCGACGCGGCGGCTGTAAAAGAATTCGGGATTGCTCCAGTTGAATCCCCAGTTGCTGTTGGCGCCGCCGTAGCCGAAAGCGAAAATATTCGAGCCCTCGATGAAAAACGGCCGCTTTTCCGAATAATACGTTTCAAAGACCGACAGGTTCACCTCGGCCGGATCGACCTCGACCTGGCCGAAATCGGGGTTGAGGGAAAGGTCAAGGGTCAGGTTGCTTTTCAGGCCGTACTTCAGGTCCAGGCCGACGCTGGCGAACAGGTCGCTGCCGGTGCGAAAGGGATTCCCCTCCTCCCGCGGGCTGAAGGCCAGCTTGCCCACGCGTGTAGGGCATGGCTTCGAAATGGCGGCCGGGGCGGATGCCGCGGATGCCGGTCAAGCGGGCGAAGCGCGAAACAAAGCCGTTCTCCTCCTTGGGCACCCAGGAAAAATAGTCCTGCTCGTTCTTGCGCTGGATGGTGCGCTTGAAATTGACCCCCCAGACGTATTCGCTGCTGACGGTGAAGCGCAGCTGGTCGTAGGGAATGCGCATCTCCACGGTCCAGCCCTGTTCGTCGATGCCGGGCCGCGCTCTCCCAGATCCCGTCCCAGGTGGCTGTCATTCCACTCGTCATTGTAGAGGGTGCGGTCGATGATCGAGCCGGCCGGATTGACGCTGAACGGAAAACCGCTGCGCCGGTCCAAATACGGGTCGACGGCAAAGGTGAACCAGTCGGAATCGAGTTCGTCGTCGCGGCGGCCGAGCAGGCCGACGATCTTTGCCGGTTCGGAGTCGTACAGCCGGGCGGCCACATACAGGGCTTTGTCGTCAAAGGCCACCCAGACCTCGGTGCGCTCGCTGGCCGGCTTGCCGTCCAGGGGATTGCGCTGGGTGAAATCGTCCGTCCCGGCTCCCTGCCACACCGCTTCCGTGAGCCGACCGTCGACATGCATCTCTTCCGCGGTCCGCCTGGCCCGGACTTCCCGGCCGGAGGCCGGGGCCGGCCTGCGCCAAATGGCCCAGCGCGCTCACAAACAAGCAACAGGATCAAAAAATATACTTTTTTCATGATACCGACACTTCCTTGATTGACATGGATTGCAGGAACGACAACTGGTTAGACGTTGCCAAAGGGCAAAAAGGTTTCCCGCCGCGATACCGGGATGCCCGCCGCTCCTTACAGAAAATAGGCGACGGCCAGCAGCAGGTCGGTCAGGATCACCAGGGCGACATTCAACCCCTGGGCCGGAACCAGGCGGGCCGGATCGGTCATGGTATTTCAGGGTCTGGACAGCAGCGGCGACGCCCAGGGGCAGGGTGAGCCAGGGCGATGAGCACCGTGTAGGGGATGTTCAGCAAAAACGGCCCGGCCGCGATCAGGGCGAACAGCAGGAACACGGCGCCTGCATAGATCACGGCGCTCTTCTTCCTGCCGAAAAAGATGACCAGGTGGCGGCGCCCGCCCTGGCGGTCGGCTTCCGCGTCGGGAAACTCGTTCAAAAAAAGCAGCAGCGCCGTGAGAATTCCCGGCACCAGGGAGATGTAGATGATGTCCGGAGTCATGAAGCGGGTCAAGGCATAATGAACGCCGATGACCACGAAACTGCCCAGGGTCAGGCCGCTGACCAGTTCACCGATCAGCCACTTGGACAGATGCGAGGTATAAAAGCGGATGGCGATCGCGCCCGCTGACCATCAAGACCAGAATGGGCCAGCCGCTGACCAGGCAGAAATACAGGCCGATGGCCCCGGCGGCCAGCAGCGTGCCGTAGGCGGCCAGGCGCACCTGCGCGCGGCGTGGTCTGCCCCGACTGCAGCATGCCGCTGCCGCCGCTGAAGGGGGTGCGCGCCGTGTTCTCGTCGATCCGCGTCTCGTGGTCGGAAAGCTCGTTGAAAAGGTTCACCGACGCATGGGCCAGGACCACCCCGGCGACCAGGAGCAGCGAACGGCCGAGATGGCCGAAGCCGTGCCAGTACGCCGTGGCGATGCCGACCAGGGTCAAGCGCCACCGACAGGATCAAAAAGGGGGCGCGGATTTGCTGCAACCAGACAGCGAGCAGATGCTTGTTGCGCACATCGACCTCCGGGCCGCGAAAAAAAACGGCCGGCTGATTTTAATTCATGCGGGGCAAACTTGCAAATCGGTTTTCGTGGCGCGACCGAAATGATCATTGCCCCGCTTCAATGTCCTGGACCCGGCATTCGAGATACTGCCATTAGAAGCGGAACCATTGAAGCAAACAATCCGGATTCTGCTACCATGGGTGCCATGCTCGCTTAAAGCCCTGCTGTCCCTGTTTGTCCTGCTCCAGTCCGGGGCCGATCCTGGTCGACAGGATCGCCGCCACCGTCAACGAGGAAATCATCACCGTCCACGATATCGAGCGGGCCATCGCCTTCTTTCCCGTGCTCAGGCAGAACAACGAAACGGAAGAGGATTTCTATTCCCGCATCCTGGCCGACCTGATCACCTACAAGGTCATCGCCCTCGAGTACGGCGACGAATTCAACCTCGAGTGAGGAGGATTTCGAAATGGTGCAGACGCAGATCCTGCAAAAGGCCGGATCGCTGGAAAAGCTGCAGGCCGCTGCTGAACGGTTTCGCCATGGAGCTGGAGCGATTTTAAAGTCTTCATCAGGGAAAAAGTCCTGTACGAAAAAGTGCTCAGGGAAAAATTCCAGATGGAGATCACCATCTCCTTCGATGAGATCGAGGACTTCTACAACCACGATTACCTCACTTCCCAGCAGCAACTCGGCTGGAGCCCCGCACCCTGGTCGAAATGGCCCCGGAGATCGAAAAATACCTGCGCAAACTGCGAACGGAAAAACAGCTTTCCGCCTGGCTGAACGATATTCGCTCGGCCTACAAGATCGAGATCACGCTAAGGAGCCGCCAATGAATCTTTTCGACAAAGGCAAGGCCGGCCCGCATTTCATCGACGGCCTGCAGACCGGCGAGAACGTGAGCTGGTTCTACCGCGTGCAGGAAGTCGTCAAAAAAAAGACCAAGAACGGCGATGATTTTCTCGACCTGACCCTGATGGACAAGACCGGGCGCTTGCCGGCCAAGATCTGGAACAACGTCGAGGAGTATCACAAGCTGCTCCGGGCCGGAGAGGTCTACAAATTCAGCGGCGAGATCAGGGACTACCGGGGGAAGAAGCAGATCACCGTCACCCACTTGCGCGCGGTTGCCGCCGAAGACCCCGGACTTCACCTCCGGCGATTTCTGCGAGTCGCCGCCCTTTGACAGCGAGGCGCTGCTGGCGGAAACTTTTTCCCTGCTGGCGGAAAACCTCAGCCAGCCCCATTTGCGAAACTTGAGCGAATCTGTTCCAGGCGGAATACGGGCCCGTCTTCCGCCAGGCCTATGGCGCCCAGAAGATCCACCACGCCTTTGCCGGCGGCCTGCTGCAGCACACCCATGCGCTGTTGAAAATGATCCTGGCCATTGCCCCCTTCTACGGCCTGGACAAGGAATTGCTGCTCATCGGCGCCCTTTTTCACGATATCGGCAAAACCGCTGAATTCAAGACCCAGCCTGCCCTGGAAACGACCCTGGCCGGAGGATTGCTCGGCCACCTGGTCATCAGCCTGACGATTTTTCTGGAAATGAAAACCAGCATCCCCGATTTCCCGGAAGCCCTCAGCATCCGCATCCAGCACCTGATCGTCTCCCACCACGGCGAAAAGGAATTCGGCTCGCCCGAAGTTCCCAAAACCAGGGAAGCCTACCTTTTGCATCTGCTCGATCTGCTCGATTCACGCCTGAACATTTTCAGCGAACAGCTCCACAAGCGGCGAAGCGAACAAACTTTTTTCCGAATTCAACCCGGCATTGGGAACCGGATACTGCTGGACAAATGAACCCGCCAACCGCCCCGCTGCCCGGCCTGCGGCTCCAGCGCCACCCTGCCGTTCGAGAGCGAAGAAGACTCCGCGGCCGACCGAATCCTTCAGTCGAGATCATGCTGACCATATTCGTTTTTTTCCTGGCCCTTTTCCTCGCCTTTCTGCTCTTCCTGCTGAGCCGCGCCAGCCTTCCCGGTAGTCCTGATCCTGCTCCTGGCCGCCTTTTTGTTCTGGCGGCGCAAAAAGGAAAAACGCCGGCGGGCCAAGACAAAAATCCGGAGGCGCACCTATGTCTGCCTGGATTGCAGCCGCAGTTTCGACGCCTGATCAGAAGAACCTGGTGCTTTCCTTGTAGGACACTTCCCCTTTCAGCACGCGGTTCAGGACTTTCTGGGCCATGGTCAGGTTCCCGGCCTCGGAAATTTTTTTATCCAGGGCGACCAGGTCTGCCTTTTTGGAACTGGGCCCTTTCGTGGTTTTCCAGGGTGAAGATCTCGTAGAAAATCTCATCGCGGCCATAGCCGCTGGACTGGCATTCCGGGCAGCCTTTTTCCTGGAAGACCTTGTAGTCGCTGCTCAAGTTTCTTGTTTTTGAAAAGCTGGCCGGCCGATTGCGGCAGCGGCGTTTTGCAGTGCGGACAAAGAATTTTCGCCTGGCGTTGAAATATGACCAGGCGCAGGTTTTCTACCAGGAAGGAAGGCGGCACATCATATTCCACCTGGCATTTTTTCAAAAATCTCCTCGTAGGAGAAACCCTGCAATTCGATGAACAATTTGCCCATTTCCACGAAATTCAGGAATTGGCGGTTGTAGCTTTTTTGAAAAAAATCGAACAGGAACATGGAATCGGGCTTGAAAAAAAGCAGGTTCTTGTACACGGCGTCGCTGACATCGCCGCTTTGGTTTTCGATCTGAAAGAACCGCTCGTTGCGCAGCACCACGTCGCTCTCCACGGTGGCGATGCGTTCGTGGGTCAGGGTATTCATCAGGGCATAGAGCGTCTCGCCGGCCTTGTTGTAGGCCGGGCCGGCCACGATGAACAGGCCGTTGGGCTTCTGCAAAATGGACTGGACGCGCTCCATTTCGTCGCGTTCCAGATTCAGCTCGGGGACCTTCTTGGCAAAATCCTTCAGGTTGTTGAATTTGAAGCGGATGTTCTCCTGGGCGCCCCCGGAATAATAGACGGACCTTGATCTTCAAATGGCTGAAATTTTTGCTCATGTTCAGCCAGGACTCCCGGGGCGACTGGCTTTCATCGCGCTTGAAACCGCAGATTTCCTTTATTTTGTCAAAAAATTCCTTGGGGTCGTCGCAAGGCTGGTTGACGCGGGAAAGCGACTCCCCGTTGCGAAAAAAAATCGTGAGCTGACCGGCTTTGAATTCAAAGAACACATCGGAGACCTTCGACTGGACTGCGGATTTGACCAGGGAATTCAATACGCGGATATATTTGGTGCTTTCCAGCGAGGTATAAATGCTGACATCCTTCTCGGTGCTTTCCAGGTTTTTGAGCAGGCTTTCAATTTCTTCCTTCTGGGCCAGGTAGGGGATCAGCTTGAATTTCTGCAGTTCTCCGCTCTTTTTCAAATTCGGGAGATCGTTGACCGAATAGAAGGCGAAACGGAGCACGTGCCCGCCGGCGATCTCCTGGATCTCGATGGGCACGATCTTCTGGTCCAGGCAGAATTCCTTGCCGATCTGCAGGATCAATCCCGTGTCCACGGCGAAATTTTTCAAGTCGATCTTCTCGATGCTTTTCTGGTTGAGCAGGTAGAGCTGAAGCTCGTCCGGGGTGATCAGCGACATCATGATCAGGACTTCCCCCAGCTTCTTGTTGACGATGCGCTGCTTGTCCAGGGCCGTGTCCAGCTGCCCGATGGAGATCTTGCCGGCCTTGACCAGGATCTCCCCGATCTTCAAGTACACGGATTCATGGGCCGCATTGTGCTCGGCCAGCAATTCCTTGGGGCAGTTCTTCAGGTATTTCTTTTTGTAATCTTCGGAAGCGTCGCAAAAACACTTCAGGCAGAAAGGACAAATCTTGGTCGGGTGTGGAATGGCTGCAGTCGGCGGCCGCGGCCGCGTCGAATTCGGTCGTGCAATGCCAACACTTGATGATATACGCGTCGGCCATGGAGTATCGCCTTCCTACACTTTCATGCTCTCTCTGAGGCATATATAACAAAGCAGGAACGAAAAATCAATAGAATCGGCCCATCAGGGAATTCCTGACCTGAAAGCGGAACGCCCGCCGGCTGAGAGCCTGCTGGCCAGAAGTTCCCTTTTATGATATATTTATAGCATTGGAGGGTGAAGATGATCAGCAAAAAATTAGAAAACGCTCTGAACAAACAGATCAACGAGGAGATTTTTTCCGCCTACCTGTACCTGTCCATGTCCGCGTATTTTCTTTCACTGAACCTGGATGGCTCCGCCGCCTGGATGAAGGTCCAGGCCCAGGAAGAGATGGCGCACGCCATGAAATTCTTCAATTTCCTGGTCGAGATGGGCGGCCGCGTTTCCCTGCTGGCCGTGAAAGAGCCGGAAAAAACCTGGAAGTCCCCGTTGGCGGCGTTCACGGCCGTATCCCGGCACGAGCAATATATCACCAACTGCATCGACGGACTTTACCGCCAGGCCGGCAGCGAGAAATCCAACCCCACCCAGGTCATGCTGCACTGGTTCATCACGGAACAGGCGGAGGAAGAAGCCACGGCGGCCAAGATCGTCTACCGCCTGACGCAGATCAAGGACAGCGTCAATGGCCTTTGGCTGCTGGACAAGGAATTGGGGAAACGCGGGGTCGGCGCCTGATTTTTTTCGCGCGCTTTTTCCCGGCCCGGCGTTCGCCTTGGGAAAAATTTCACTTTTTGCTAAAATGGGGTCTTAAAAAAATCAGCTGATCCTGACCCTGGAGGCAACCGCGATGGATGAAAAAGTTTTTGATGTCACCATGATCTATATCCAGAACACGGCGGACGGCAACTACAGCCTGGAATTCTACTGCCGCAACAAGAACATCAAGCTCAATTTCAGCAATGTCGAGGGCATCGAAATCATCGCCAAGATCCCGTTGGAACTGAAAAGCTCTTTCGTGCAGCTGGCGGAACACCTGCCCAAGGTCTGGAACATGAAGCTGGGTTACCCCACGAATTTCAAGATCAGCTACAGCGGCCGGATCACCATCGAAGCCATTTGACCGCGGTTCCCCCCGGCCCGCACCGACCATGATCGCCGAAGAAACTTTAAAAAAAATAAAACGGATCGAGATCCTCTCCCGCAAGGCGGCCCGCGATGTTTTCGCCGGGGAGTACCATTCGGCGTTCAAGGGCCGGGGCATGGAATTCTCCCAGGTCCGCGAATACCAGCCGGGAGACGATTCACGCTTCATCGACTGGAACGTTTCCTCGCGCCTGGGCCGGCTTTACGTCAAGCAATTCGTCGAAGAAAGGGAGCTGACCATCATCCTGGCGCTGGACTTGTCGGCGTCGCTGCAATTCGTCTCCAGCGCCAAGAGCAAGAAAGAGATCGCCGCCGAACTGTCGGCGCTGATCGCGTTTACCGCCCTGCTCAACCATGACAAGGTGGGCCTGCTGCTTTTCAGCGACCGCGTCGAATTGTACCTGCCGCCCAAAAAAGGCCGCACCCACCTGCTGCGCCTGATCCGCGACATCATCGAATTCAAGCCGCAGGGGCGGGAGACATCGATCCGCGACGCCCTGGTCTACCTGACTTCGCTGATCAAGAAGAAAGCGGTCGTGTTCCTGATCTCGGACTTCCTGGACGAGAACTTCGAAACGGCGCTGAAAATCGCCAGCCGCAAGCACGACCTGATCGCCATCGAGATCCATGACCGCCGGGAGGCGGCTCTGCCGGAGCGGGGCGATTTTCACCTGCGCGACCTGGAAAGCGGCAGGGATTTCAGGGCCGATTTCAGCGACAGCGCCTGGCGCCGGGAATTCCAGAAGATCCGCGACGGGAAAAGCCGCGAGCGGACGGAGTTGTTCCGCAAATACGGGATCGACCATCTGGCCATCCATTCCGACCTTGATTACGAAAAACCCCTTTTCGACCTGTTCCTGAAACGCAAGAAAAAGTTTTCCCGATGAAAGCGCCGATCCTCTTCTGTCTCCTGGCCTGGCCACTGGCCGCCGCCCAGGTGAGCCTGTCGGTTTCGACGCGCACTCCTACCATCGCCGAGCCCGTCGAACTGCGCGTGGTCGTCCGCACGGACACGGGCTGCAGCGGGGTGAAAATAAGCGTTCCGGCCGGCGCCTACGACATCATCGGCCGCAGTTCGCTTCCGGCCCGCGAGGCGGCCGGGGTGCGCACTTTCGAAGAAACCGTCACCCTCGCTTTTTTCAAGACCGGGGAATTCGTTGTCGGCCCCCTGGAAGTCGAACTGCTCTCGCCTCGCGGCAGCTCCGGGTCATGAACAGACCGAAGCGCTGGCCATCCGCGTCCGCTCACTGCTTGACGGAAAACGATCGCGACATCAAGCCGCTCAAGGACCTGCTGGCCCTGCGCGGCGATCCCCGGCACCTGCTCATGCCTGCCGCGGGCGTCATGCTGCTCCTGCTGCTGGGGATCGCGGGCTGGCTTTTGCTGAAAAAAATGAAAACCGGGAAACTGCCGGTGTCGGCCCCGCTGCCGCCGCCCGAGATCGAGCTGGAGATGCGCCTCCGGGAACTGCGCGGGAAAAACCTGCCGCAACGGGGCGAGTTCCGGCAATTTTTCATCTCCTTGAGCGAAATGATCAAGCATTTCATCGAGCGCGCCTACGAATTCAACGCCGCCGATCTCACCACGGCCGAAACCGTGGAGCGCTTGAAAAGCGGCGAAAGGGACGGGGAGATCGTCAGCCAACTGGAAACCGTTTTCCGGCAGGCCGACCTGGTAAAATTCGCCCGCCAGGTCCCGGAAAAAGAGGCCACGGACGCGATCTTTCAAAGGATCGCCGTTTTGATCGCCAAGCACAAAAAACGCCGCGAACTGGCGCTGGCGGAAGCCCATGCTGCTGAAACTGGCCGCTAAGATCTACCTGCCGCTGCTGCTGCTCCTGCCCGGGCTGGCCTGGTGGGAGCACTTCCTGGCGCGCAAAGGCCAGCGCCACATCTGGTTCCCGTCGCAAAAGCTTTTTCCCGCCGCGACCCCGACCCTGAAGTCCGTTTTGATCCGCAGCCTGTTCCGTTTCAAGCTGGCCGCCCTGTTCTTTTTTATCGTGGCCCTGGCCCGGCCGCAGCTGCTCAACACCTATGCCGTCGAAGAACAGAAGGGCATGGACATCCTCCTGACGCTGGACATATCGGGCTCCATGGCCGCCGTGGACTTCAAACCCAAGAACCGTCTGGAAGTGGCCAAGGAAGTGATCGCCTCCTTCATCGAGAAGCGCCGCAGCGACCGCCTGGGACTGGTCATTTTCGCCGCCACCTCCTACACCAAGTGCCCGCTTGACCATGGACTACGACATCCTGAAATTTTCCCTGCGCGACACCGAGCTCGGCGAACTGGAAGACGGCACGGCGCTGGGCATGGCCCTGGCCAATTCGGTCAACCGCCTGCAGCATTCCCAGGCCAGGACCAAGATCATCATCCTGCTGACCGACGGCGTCAACAACCGCGGCGAGATCGACCCGCGCGACGCGGCCAAGATGGCCCGCGACTTCGGCATCAAGGTCTACACCATCGGCGTCGGCACCCGCGGCGAGGCGCCCTACCCGGTGCTGGACTCCTTCGGCCGCCAGCAATACGTCATGGTCGCCGTGGAGATCGACGAAGCCCCTGCTGCAGGAGATCGCCAAAACCACCGGCGGACTTTATTTCCGGGCCACCGACCCCGGTTCGCTGCGAAATATTTTCAGCGAGATCGACCGCTGGGAAAAGACCCGCTTCAAGACCCGGAACTATTACGAGACCACCGAGCTGTTCCCCTATTTCATCGCCCTGGGGCTGTTCATCCTGCTGCTGGTCGAAACCGCCCGCCGCTCCTTCCTGCGCACCCTGCCCTGACGGCGAAAGGGCAAGCCCGGCGCTGCCAGCGCTTTACTTCAGGAAGAACAGCACCAGCACCTGGGCCGAGATGATGCGCAGGAAAGTGACCAGCGGGTAGACCGTGGCGTAGGTCACGGCCGGGGCGTCCGAGCCGGTGTAGCCGTTGGCGAAGGCCAGGGCCGGCGGGTCGGTCATGCTGCCGGCCATCAGGCCGCAAAGCTCCAGGTAGTTCTTTTTCAACACCAGGCGGGCGAAAGCCACCACCAGCAGCAGCGGCAGCAGCGTGATCAGCGCCCCGCAGCCCAGCCACAGCAAGCCCTGGCCGCGCACCAGGGTGGGGACGAGATCGGCCCCGGCGCGCAGCCCCACGCAGGCCAGGAACAGGACGATGCCCAGCTCGCGCAGCATCAGGTTGGCGCTGCGCGGCACGTAGGCGGAAAAGCGGCCGATGTTGCCGAAACGGCTGATCAGGATGGCCATGACCAGCGGCCCGCCGGCCAGGCCCAGCTTCAGGGGCAGGGGCAGCCCGGGGATGGGCAGCGGCAGGCTGCCCAGCAAAACGCCGGCGATGATGCCCAGGAAAACCGGCAGGATCTCCGGGATGTCCAGCTCCTTCAGGGAATTGCCCAGTTCGACGGCCAGCTGCGCGATCATGTCCTGGCTGCCGACCACGGTCAGGCGGTCGCCGAACTGCAGGTGCACGCCGGTGCTGGGCACGAATTCGACGCCGGCGCGGTGGATGCGGGTGATGTTCACGCCGTAGCGCTGGCGCAGCTGCAGCTCAGCCAGCGAGCGGCCGATCACTTTTTTCTGCGAGACCAGGATCAGGCGGGCGACCAGTTGCCCGGGGATTTTTTTCAAGTCGACCGCGCTTTCGCCGCCGACCAGCAGGCGGAGTTTTTCCAGGCTGGCTCTCTGGCCGACCGCCAGCAGCACGTCGCCGCCCTGCAGGACCGTGTCCCGGACCGGGGTGAACAGCTCCTGGCCGCGCAGGATCCTCGACACCACGATGTCGGCATGGATGACGCCGGCCAGCACCGACAGCGGCTGGCCGGCCAGCTGGGGATTCTTCACTTCCAGGTTCATGCTTTCCGGGGCCGGGAAGATATCGGCCTGGGCCTGCTGGAAGGCCTCGTTTTCCGCCGCCAGGCCGATGCGGAAGACCCGGCGCGCCACCACCATGGCCAGGATCACGCCCGAGGACCCCGAACGGGTAGGCCACCGCGTAGCCCAGTCCGGCCTGGCGCAGCGCGACCGCGGGCCCGGCGAGGTCCTTCAGCGCCTGCTGCGCCGCCCCCAGGCTGGGGGTGTTGGTCACGGCGCCGGTCAGGATGCCCACCGCGGCATCGGCGGGCAGGGAAAAGAGCCGGCGCAGCAGGACCGCCGTCGCCACGCCCAGCAGGACCACGGCCGCGGCCAGGAGGTTGATGGCCAGGCCCTGGCGGCGCAGGGACGCGAAAAATCCGGGGCCGACCTGCAGGCCGATCGAATAGACGAACAGGATCAGGCCGAAATCCTTGATGAAATCGACGATCGCTTCGTTGACGCCCAGCTGAAGATGGGCGGCCAGGATGCCGGCGAACAGCACGCCGGCAATGCCGAAGCTGACGCCGAAAAAGCGGACCTTGCCCAGCAGGATGCCGACGGAAATGACCAGGCCCAGGACCAGGACGGCATGGGCGGTCGAGTCTTTCAGCAGCAGTTCAAGCAGCCAGCTCATTTTCTCTTTTCCTGTGCTCCCCTGGAGAACGCGGTGAAAAAGATATTACTCCAGCGGCCGCCAAAAATCAATCTGAGCGCCGTATTGTCAGTAGATCTCGATCTTCACCAGCCGGCACTCGATCGGGCCGTTGAACAGCACGAAGCGCCGGGTGGGCTTCAAGCCGATCGAGCGGATCAGTTCCAGGTTGCCGCAAAGAACGTAAGCGGTCGAGCCCTGGCAGCGCTGCTTTAAAAAATCGCCGAATTCCTTGTACAGCAGGCGGGTCTCCTCCAGTTCGCCGACGCGGATGGCGTAGGGCGGGTTGCAGATGATGGTGGCGTTGGTGATCCCCGGCAGGTCGCGGAAGTCCTTGCGCTCCAGGGGAATGCCGCGCGTCCCCGGGATCTCGCGCAGGTTGCGCCGGGCGGCGTCGATGGCCTGGCGGTCGGAATCGCTGCCCCGGATCAGCTGCTCGGGCATCTCCCGGCGCTGCCCGTCGCTGGCGCGGCGCACTTCCTGCCAGACCGGCTCCGCGAAATCGGGCATGGACGGCGAACCCGAATTTTTCTTTTTTGAAGGCCGACGGGATACGGCAGTATTGCATGTAGGCTTCGGCCAGGATGGTCCCGGAGCCGCACATGGGGTCGACGAGCGGCCGCTCCCCCTGCCAGCCGCTCAGGCGCACCAGCGCCGCGGCCAGGGTCTCCTGCAGCGGCGCCGGCACCGATTGCACCCGGTAGCCGCGGCGGTGCAGCGAGCCGCCCGACGTGTCGAGGCTGATGACCGCCCGGTCCTGGCGGATATTCAAGCTGATCCAGACGTCGGGATGCTCGGTATCCACATCGGGACGGCGGCCGCTGTTCTCGCGAAAATGGTCGGCGATGGCATCCTTCAGCCGCAGGGCGGCAAAATGGGAATGGGTGATGCCGCTGTCCCAGACGTTGGCAAAAACGGCAAACGTATTTTCCGGCGTGAGCAGCGCTTCCCAGTCGAGGGCCCGCGCCGCTTCGTAGAGCGCCTGGTCGGTGGGGCAGGGAAAAGCGGCCAGGGGAGCGAGCACGCGCGTGACCAGGCGCGAGCAATAATTGACGCGGTACAATCCCGCCGCGTCGGCGCGAAAATGCAGGCCGCCGCCGGAAGCTTCGACCTCGTCGGCGCCCAGCTCCGCCAGCTCGGCGCCGGCCAATTCCTCCAGTCCGCGCGCCACCTGGGCGAAATAGCGACCGTCGGTTTGATAGGCGAACATGGATTCTCAGGGCTAGCGGGCGGAGGCGGGCCCGGGCCTCACTCCCCGACCTGTATCTTCAGGAAGGCCAGGACCCTGGCCGGATCATGGCCCTTGCCCTTTTCCAGCACGCCGCTGGATTGGGTACAGAGCAAATGGCCCTGCTTGTCCAGAACGGCCAGGGCCGGATAGCCGAAATCCTTGATCCGGTAGAGGTCGACCAGGTCGCGGTTCAACGGCTGGGCCGGCTTTTCTCCGACATCGACCAGCAGCAGGATATAACGCGCGGCCAGCAATTTCTTGATCGGGGCATCGGCCTGGAAAAGCTCGTGCAGTCGGTGGCACCAGGGGCACCAGTTGCCGCCGAACATCAGGATGATATTTTTGTTCTCCACCCCGGCGGTCTTGACGGCCGCCGCGATCTGGGCCTTGACGTCGGCCCCGGGGTCATAGATATCCGGCCCGTTTTTGCCTTGCGCCACGGCCGGCAGAATCGCGGCCAGCAGCACCAGCGCCGCGGCCAGAAGCAGCCAAAACATTTTTTTGCTTTCCAGTCTTTCGAGTCGCATGGGGGAGTACCTCCTGGGGAAAAACCATTGTAGAACAAAAAGTTTTTTTAAGCAAAAATCAAGCCGTTTGGGGGAGATTGACAAAATAGGACGATTCGGTTAAAAAAGAAAGCGCCCAAGGGCATAAACCGGAGAGAGGCAATGAAAAAAATATCTGCCGCATTCTGCCTGGCGGCTCTGGCGCTGCTGCCGGCCGCAGCGGCCGCCAGGGAAACCGCCGTGAAAGAGATCGACCATTTTTTAACCGCCTGGCACAAGGCCGCCGCGGTCGCCGACGAGAAAACATATTTCGACTCGCTGGCCGCCGGGGCCGTATTCCTGGGCACCGACGCCCGCGAACGCTGGAGCAAGGAGGAGTTTCAGAAATGGGCCATGCCCTACTTCCGCCGCCCGTCGGCCTGGACCTTCAGCGCCAGCCGGCGCCAGGTCTACCTGTCCGCAGACGGCAATACGGCCTGGTTCGACGAGGACCTGGTCTCCACCCACTATTGGCCCTGCCGCGGTTCGGGCGCCCTGGAAAAGATCGCCGGCCAATGGAAGATCCGGCAGTATAACCTGGCCTTCACCATTCCCAACGAGGCGACCGCCGCCGTCCGGCCGCTGGTGGAAGCCGCCCTGCAAAAGCAGGCGGCGGAAAGCAGATGACCGAAAAGATCTATCACCGGGACGCCTACTGCCGGGAGCTCACGGCGCGGGTCACGGACAGAGAGCAGCGGGACGGACGCTTTCGCATCCGCCTGGACCGCACGATCTTCTGCCCGGAGGGCGGCGGCCAGCCGGCCGACCAGGGCACGATCAACGGCTTGCCGCTGCTGGGACTGGCCGGCGAGGATGACGACATCATCCACGTGCTGGAGCGGGACCCCGGGCAGGGCGAGGTAAGCCTGCAGCTCGATTTCCCGCGCCGCTACGACCACATGCAGCAGCACACGGCCCAGCACCTGCTCTCCCAGGTCCTGCTCCGCCTGTTCGCCGCCCCCACCCTGTCGTTCGCCATCGGCCCCGAGCACTCCTCGATCGAGATCGGGCGCCCGGCGCTGAGCGAGGAAGAGATCGCGGCCCTGGAGAACGAATGCGCGCGCCTGGTTTTTGCCAGCCTGCCGGTCCGCATTTTCGCCAGTGACGACATCACCGCCCTGCACCTGCGCAAACCGCCGAAGGTGCAAGGGAGTGATCCGCGTGGTGGAGATCGACGGCGTCGACCAGTCGGCCTGCGGCGGCACCCACCTGAAATCCAGCGCCGAGATCGGCCTGCTGAAGATCGTCGGCAGCGAGCGCGTGCGCGCCAATATCCGCCTCTACTACGCGGCCGGCTACCGGGCCCTGCGCGACCACCAGCTGAAACACCGGGTCGTCCAGCGCCTGCAGCGCGCGGTCACCCAGCCCCTGGCCGACATCCCCCTGCAGGTGGAGGCCCTGCTGAAGGAGAAAGAGGAGCTGCGCCGCGCCCTGAAAAAAGCGCAGCGCCGCGAATTGGAAAATGAGATCGCCGGCGAACTGGCAAAAGCCGCCCCCCTGGTCGTCCGGGAATTCAGCGGCTTCGAGCCGGCCGAGCTGCGTTTTTTCGTCAGCGGACTCCTAAAAGCGGGCCGCCACGCGCTGGCTTACCAGCAGGCGCCGCAAAAATACGTCGTCATCGGCCGCGGCCCGGGAACCTGCGACCTGCGCCGGCTCAGCCCCCGCATTTTCGAACTGCTGGGCGGCAAGGGCGGCGGCGGCGAAAACCTGATCGAGGGCCGCGCCGAAGATTTTTCCAGGATCGCCGAGGTCGCCGACCTGCTGCGCGCCGGTCTGGCCGAATGAGACCGGCCGCCCGGCGCTTGCAAAATTCCATATTTTTACTATAATTGGTTTTGCCGCTCAAGGAGTCAATCATGGAAGAAAAGATCAAGGCCAAGATCATGGACGATAAAAAGATGAAGCGCACCTTCCAGCGCCTGGCCATCGAGATCCTGGAACACAACCGCGAGGCGGAGAAGCTGGTGCTGATCGGCATCCAGACCCGGGGCGTTTACGTCGCCCGCCGCATCCAGCAACTGATCAAGGAAGTGGAGAATATCGACATCCCCCTTGGCATCCTGGACATCACCATGTTCCGCGACGACCTGCACAAGCACGAAAAGCAGCCGGCCGTAAAAAAAACCAAGATCGATTTCAGCATCGAGGACCGCGACATCATCCTCATCGACGACGTTCTCTTCACCGGCCGCACCATCCGCGCCGCCATGGATTCGATCTTCGAACTGGGCCGGCCGGCATCGGTCCAGCTGGTCGTCTTCATCGACCGCGGCCACCGCGAAATGCCCATCAGCCCGGATTTCAAGGGCAAGTACCTGCCCACCTCGCGCCGCGAGCGCGTGAAGGTGATGCTGCAGGAGATCGACGGCAAGGACCAGGTGCTGATCATGGAGCCCAAGGGGTTTTAAATGAAGGAAAAGACCTTCCGCCAGGACCACCTGCTGGGCATCGAGCAGCTCAGCGTCAATGACATCGAGACCATTCTGGAAACGGCCGAGGCCTTCATCGAGGTCTCCAGCCGCGAAGTCAAGAAAGTACCGGCCCTGAAGGGCAAGACCGTGGTCAACCTTTTTTTTGAAAACTCGACCCGCACGCGCAGTTCGTTCGAGATCGCGGCCAAGCGCCTGAGCGCCGACCTGATCAACTTCAACTCATCGATATCGAGCCTGAAAAAGGGCGAGACCCTGAAAGACACGGTGCTGACCCTGGAGGCCATGAACCCGCATATCATCGTCATCCGCCACTCCGCCTCGGGCTCGCCCCATTACCTGACCACCTTCGCCCGCTCCTCGATCATCAACGCCGGCGACGGTTTCCACGAACATCCCACCCAGGCCCTGCTCGACGCCCTGACCATGCAGCAGCGGCTCAAGACCCTGCGCGGGCTGAAGATCGCCATCATCGGCGACATCCTGCACTCGCGCGTGGCGCGCTCCAACATCCTCCTGCACCAGAAACTCGGCAACGAGATCGCCCTGATCGGCCCGCCCTCGCTGGTGCCGCCGGAATTCGAAAAAATGGGCGCCAAGGTCTACTACGATATCCGCAGCGGCGTGAAGAACGCCGACGTGGTCATGATGCTGCGCGTCCAGGAGGAGCGCGGCGCCAGGAACTATTTCCCCTCCATCCGCGAATACCGCAACCGCTTCGCCATCAGCCGCGAGATCTTCGCCCTGGCCAGGAAATCGGCCATTCTCATGCATCCCGGCCCGATCAACCGCGACGTGGAGATCGAGACCTCGATGGCCGATTCCAAGCAATCGGCGATCCTGCAGCAGGTGACCAACGGCATCGCCGTGCGCATGGCCGTGCTCTACCTCTTGAAAGGAGAGATCCATGAAACTCTTAATTAAGAACGGCCGCCTCATCGACCCGGCCGGCGCCGTGGACCGCGTCATGGATATCCTGATCGAGAACGGTGAATTCAAGGAGATCGCCAAGTCAATCAAAAAAGCAAGCGGCTGCCCCACCCTGGACGCCAGGGAGCTGGTCGTGGCCCCGGGATTCGTCGACATGCACACCCATTTGCGCGAGCCGGGGCAGGAGAACAAGGAATCGATCGAAAGCGGCTCGCGGGCCGCGGCCCGCGGCGGCTTCACCTCCATCGCCTGCATGGCCAACACCGAGCCGGTCAACGACAACCGCTCGGTGACCGAATACATCATCGCCCGCGCCAGGCAGGTCGGCCTGGTCAACATCTTTCCCGTGGCCGCCGTCTCGCGGGGACTGCTGGGCGAGAACCTGGTGGAGATGGCCGACCTGGTCGAGGGCGGCGCAGTGGCCTTCTCCGACGACGGCCACTGCGTGATGAAGGCCGACCTGATCCGCAAGGCCCTGGAATACGTCAAGATGCTGGACGTGGCCATCATCGAGCACCCGGAAGACCATTCGATCTCGGCCGAGGGCCAGGTCAACGAGGGGTTCATTTCCTACAAGTACGGGCTGCGCGGCATGCTCAAGGCCGCCGAAGAGGTGATCGTGGCCCGCGACCTCATCCTGCAGGAACGCATCCGCTCGCGCCTGCACCTGACCCACATCTCCACCGCCGGCTCGGTCGAGCTGATCCGCAACGCCCGCAAGGCCAAGACGCCGGTCAGCGCCGACGCCACGCCGCACCACCTGCTGCTCAACGAAGAGCTCATCCAGAGCTACAACCCCGTATACAAGGTCAAGCCGCCGCTGCGCACCGAGGCCGACCGCCTGGAACTCATCCGCGGCCTGCAGGACGGCACCATCGACTGCATCGCCTCCGACCACGCCCCGCATACCCGCGACGACAAGGACAAGGAGTTCGAGTTCGCCCCCTTCGGCGTCATCGGCATGGAGACTTCCTTCGCCGTGATCTTCGACCGCCTGGTGCGCGGCAAGCTGCTGACGCTCAACCGCCTGGTCGAGCTGTTCTCCACCAACCCGGCCCGCGTCCTGGGCCTGAAGACCCGCGGCCGCGTCAAGCCGGGATACCCGGCCGACCTGACCCTGCTCAACCTGAAAAAGCGCTTCAAGATCGAGGAAAAGGATTTCCGCTCCAAGGCCAACAACTGCCCGTTCCTGGGCTGGGAGGGGCATGGGGCGGTCGAGCATACGATCGTTTCCGGCAACGTGGTCTACAGCGCTAAGGGTAAGGCAAATAAGGTTGCAACGTTCGTTGTTCGAAGTTCGAACTTACTTCTTTTAGCTGTTGACGGCTAGTGGCAGGTGCTGCAGTGGCTGCCCGAGCAGCTGCCGCAGGAATGGGAGGAATGGGAAGAGGCGGCACCCTCGCTCTTTCCCCCGGATGAAATGGCGCAGCAGGAAACCAGTTTTTCCACCTTGGCGCTGCCGCATTTTTCGCATTTCACCGAGTCGGCGGCGGCCATGGTGCGCAGGAATTTTTCAAAAACCGCGCCGCATTTCCGGCATTTATAATCATAAACGGGCATCGATTCACCTCAAAAAAATATTTTACCTTAAAGCCCTGGTGTTGTAAAGTTGAATTGCATTTGGCAAGAGCAACAAGTAAGACTAAAATTCCAAATCACAAATTCCAAATTCCAAATAAATTCCAAGTTCTAAAATCCAATGACCCAAACAAAGATTAAAAAAATGTTCAAAAAAGGGTTTGATGAATCAAACCCCTACGGATCGAGACGATCTTGAATTTTCTTTGTTTTGGTCATTTGAACATTGGTGCTTGTTTGGAATTTGGTGCTTGGGTTTTGTGATTTTAGTCTTATCGAGTTACACGTGCCGGCAGCTCGTTATTATTCTGCCACGATCTCGCCGGCGGCGACGATGACATCGCCGTCGTAGAAGACGCCGAACTGCCCGGGGGTCACGGCGCGCACGGGCTTTTTGAAAACGGCGCGGATGCGGGTCGGGGAGACCTCGACGATCTCCGCCTCGTGGCCGTGGAGCTGGTAGCGGATCTTTGGCCTCCAGCGTTTCGCCGACCCGCAGCGGCCGCCAGAAAACCGGGCTGCCCACGACCAGGGAACCGGAGAGCAAGTCCTTCTCTTCGCCCAGGGTGACGGTGTTGGCCGCCAGGTCGCGGCTGACGACATACAGCTTGCGGTCGGAAGCGAAGCGGGTGCCGCGGCGCTGGCCGGTGGTGAAATGGACGGCCCCGCCATGGCGGCCAATTTTTTTCCTTCCACGTCAAGGATGTCGCCGGCGACAAAACATTCCGGGATGCGCGAAGAGAGGTAGGAGACCAGGCTTTGCTCCTGCAGGAAACAGACGTCCTGGCTTTCCGCCATGTTCGCCAGCGGCAGGCCGGCCACTCGCGCCCGGACCTGGTCGATGGTGAGGCCGGCGATCGGGAACAGGACTCTTTCCAGCACCGCCGGATCGATCATGGCCAGGAAATAGATCTGCGACTTGCGGCGGTCGGCCGGCTCGCGCAGGAACCAGCGGTTGTCTTGGCATACCTTGTCGGCGTAGTGGCCGCTGGCGAAAAGGCCGCCGCGGGAACTTTTTTCCGCCGCCGCCAGCAGCAGACCGAACTTGATATGGCGGTTGCAAAGCACGCAGGGATTGGGGGTCAGGCCGGCGCGATAGGCATTGATGAAGACGGCCAAGCACCTTCTCCCGGAAAGCCCGGCGCACGTCGCACACCCCCCAGGGCACATCCAGCACCCGGGCCAGGTTCTCGATGCGGGAAAGCCGTTCATCCTCCTCGTCCAAGCCCAGGCGCATGGTCAACGCCCGGACGCTCATGGCCCTGTTCACGCAAAAGCAGGATCGCCGCCGTGGAATCCTTGCCGCCGCTGAAGGCCACGGTGACGGGACGGCGATCGGCTTTCACGGGCATGGGAAAGTCTCCTCGAGAAAGCCGCGCGCTTCTTCGAAATCCTGGCTCAGGAAAATCCGCCGTTTCCAGGAGCGCGAGCCGGGGCGGCTCAGCACCAGGAAACGGGTAAAGGCCTTGAGCTTGCCCAGCCGCTTCCTTTCGGGTAGTGCTCCTCGATCAGCGCCCCCAGGCGCCGGACATAGTCTCCCAGGTCCTTTTCCCCGGTCGCCTGCCCGGCGATCTCCCTGAAAATGAAGGGGTTGGCCAGGGCGCCGCGGCCGATCAGCACGCCCGTCCACGCTGCTGCAGCTTTTCCAGGGCGAAAGCGGCGGTCATGATGTCGCCGTTGCCCAGCAGCGGGATGCGCAGATTTTCCTTGACCGCGGCGGCCAGTTCCCAGTGGGCGTTGCCCGTGTAGCCTTCGCTCTTGAGGCGGAAGTGGACGGCCACGGCGTCGGCCCCCTGCTGCCTCGATGATCTTGGTCGTTTCCAGGACGTTCACCTTGTTGAAGCCCAGGCGGACCTTGACCGTCAGCGGCAGGCGGGTGCTTTTGCGCACGGCGGCCACCACCGCCGCCAGGCGCGGCAGGTCCTGCAGCAGCCCGGAGCCGGCGCCCGAGCGCACCACCTTGGGGACCGGGCAGCCCATGTTCAGGTCGATGCCGGCGAAAGCCGTTTCGGCGGAAACGATGGCCGCGGCTTCGGCCAGGGCTTCGGGGTTGGCGCCGAAAAGCTGGATGAACTGCGGCGTCCGGGTCCTGGAAGCCGGCGATCATCTCCAGGGTGCGGCGGTTCCGGCGGCGCAGCCCCTCGGCGGCGATCATCTCCGAGACCAGCAGGCCGCAGCCGCCGATCTCGTCCATGAGCTGGCGCAGGACCCGGTCGGTCAGCCCGGCCATGGGGGCCAGGACCGTGGGCAATTCCAGGGTAAGTTCGCCGATCTTCAGCATAAGTCGATTATACCACGGCTTTTGGGCCAACTTGTCCGATGGCAGGCTTACGCGCCATTCCCACGTGAACGGACGAGGCCTACCGGTAAGCGATGCTCGAGATCCTCAGACGCCCACAAGCCGTTCCAGCGAAACCGCTGCGCCTGCCAGCGGGCAAAGCTGCCCTGAGTGAACGTGGGGTGAGGACTTGGGACCCGCTGGGCGAGGCCGATTCCCGCAGGGAATCGCAGTGGGTTCCCCGATGTTCAGATTCGAACCCGCTGCTGAAGCGATGCCTGAACCCATCGCGGGCAAGGCCGAATCCCCAATTGAACGAAGGGCAGCTTGACCGATGCCCCTATCACAAGAGAATCGAAATATTTTAAAAGTGTCTTAAACTCAGGGTCTGCCAGCGTACGCAAATGCCCCTGGATGTGGCGGATGGTGCGCGGAATGTAGCGGGCATAGGCCGGGTGGCGGCGGTCATAGGTCTGAAAAGCGAACGTGCCCAGGGCCTTGATGTTGCGCTGCAGGGCGGTCAGGCGCAACTGGCGGCAGCTTCGGTCGTCGGCCAGCTCGCGGCCGGAGAACAGGACCTCCCGGGCGCGACCCAGGTCCAGATAGGAATCAAAGGCCAGGGAGACCAGGTCGTAATAGCGGGGGGCGAGGAGCGAATCCTGGAAGTCGACCATGACGATCTCCTTGCCGAGGACCAGCAGGTTGCGCGAATGGAAATCGCGGTGGGCGAAACGCATCTCCGGCTCGATGGCCTCGACCAGCTTTTCAGCGCGGCGTCCAGCTCGTCTCCGCTGGCAACCGCCGGACCGGGATAGCGGGGGAAAAAGTGCTTGAGGAAAAAATCCATCTCCCAGTTCAGCCGGGCCCGGTCGAGCCGGGCGGCGGCCAGGGCCGGAGGAACGGCGGCGAGCTTCGGCGCAGGATCTCCCGGCATTGGTCCAGCAGCCGCTCGCGTTCCCTGCCGCTGCGCCAGCGCGCCAGGCCCGCTGCAAAAGAAGATCGCCGGCATCTTCCTGGATCACCACCTGGTCGTCGAGGACCTTGTCGATGCGCGGCACGCGCAGGCCGCGCTCCCGGTAGATCTTCTGCACGGCGCAGAACCGCTCCACCTCGGCCGGCGCGGGCTCGGGATAGACCATGGCCACGAGGCTTTTTCCCCCGAGGCGGATGCGGAAAAAACGCCGCCGCGAAGCCTCGGAGCGGATCGCGGTCAGGATGGATCCCGGCCGGCGCCGGATGAATTTTAAAAGCGACTCGGGCAACTCTCTTGTCGGGATGCATGGCACGCCTCGGCGCTGATTATCGCACAGCGCCACGGCGACCGCAAACCGCGGGCAGCGCCCGGCGAAAAGCCGGGCATTTCAGCCCCAACCGGCAAAAGAACGGCAAGGATCGGTTTTGCATTGACAATGAAAAACAACTATTATATTTATAACAAAAAGGATACCCGCGAGCTGGAGGCCGACATGTCCAAGGAAGTTTATTGAATAGAATCGTTCAAAAGGAAACGAAACATCCATTAATGCCGTTCCTTGCCGTTCTCGCGGTCCTGATGGCCGCCTTGATCGTTTCGGGATACCTCTACTATCAAAATCAAAAAAAGAACGTCCTGCTTGGACAAATCACCCGGCTGCACGCGATCGCCGACCTGAAAGCCGCCGAGATCCAGAATTGGATCGGCGAAAGAATGGGCAGACGCCCGCGTGATCGCGGCCAACCCCATCCTCACGGCCGAACTGCAGACGTTTCTGCGCGACCGCTCCGCCGGCCCCCGCCGCGAGGCGATCCGCACCTGGATGGCAGCCCTGCGCGACAACTTCCATTACCAGAACATTCTCCTGCTCGATGATTCCGGCAAAGTGGCCCTGGCGCTGGACGAACCCTACCCGGTCATCGGCAGCGAAGGCCTGAAGCTGATGGACGAGGTCAGGCGCCAGAAGAAAACGATCCTCTCCGACCTGCACCGGTCCGAAAAAGTTTCACGCACGCATATGGACGCGGTAGTGCCGCTTATGGCAGGGAACGCGGTAGACGGATTCGTCTTCCTGCGCATCGATCCGGCCGAATTCCTCTATCCCATGATCCAGTCCTGGCCCACCCCCAGCCCCACGGCCGAGACCCTGCTGGTGCGGCGCGATGGCGACAGCGTGCTGTTCCTGAACGAATTGCGCCACCGCCGGGGCACGGCCATGAAACTGCGCCTGCCGCTGAGCAACGCCGATCTCCCCGCCGCCCAGGCGGTATTGGGCAAAAGCGACCCCTTTGCCGGCCGCGATTACCGCGGCGTGCCGGTCTGGTCCATCAGCCGGCCGATCGCCGGCACATCCTGGTTCATCGTGGCCAAGGTCGATCGCGAAGAGATCGAGCTCCCTGTCCGCCGCGCCGCCCTGGCGATCCTGCTGGTCGTCCTGGCCCTGGGCCTGTCGGCATCTTGCTGATGCTGTTCCTGTGGCAGCGCCGGAACGCCATTTCTCGCCTGCGCCAGCTCGAAACCGAGCGTCAAAGAGGAGTTTTGCAGCAACAACTCGATTACCTGACCCGCTACGCCAATGACATCATCTTTCTCTGCGACGAGCAGGGAAATATCATGGAGGCCAATGAACGCGCCGTGGCCGCCTACGGTTACGACCGCGATAAGCTGCTGAAAATGAAAGTGCGCGACTTTCGTATCCCCAGCGAATGGAACAAGCTGGAGGAGCAGATCAAACAAATGCGGGAAGGGCACGGTCTGCTCTTCGAGACCGTGCACCGGCGCCAGGACGGCTCGACCTTCCCGGTCGAAGCCAGCTCCAGAATGATCACCGTCGAAGGCAAGAACTATTTCCAGGGCATCTTCCGCGACATCAGCGAACGCAAAGAGGCCGAGGCCAAGCTCCTGCGCGCCAACCGCATGTACGCCCTGCGCAGCCAGATCAACCAGGCCATCGTCCACGCCAAGGACCGCCGGCGGTTTTTCCAGGACATCTGCGACCTGGCCATCAAGGCCGGGAATTTCCGCATGGTCTGGATCGGGCTGGTCGACGGCGAAAACCCGGACCGTGCGGCCGGCCTGCCGGGCCGGGCACGTGGCCGGTTACCTGGATCACATCTCCATCTCCATCGACGACATTCCCTCCGGGCCGCGGCCCGACCGGAACGGCCATACGCGAGAACCGGCTGGTGTACAGCAACGACATTCCCGGCGATGAAAAAATGGGCCCCTGGAGCTGCGGATACTTCCCGGCGCATCTACCTCTCCTCGGCCGCCCTGCCCCTGCGCTTCCAGGGCAACTGCATCGGCGCCCTGATGCTTTATTCCAGCGAAAAAAATTTCTTCGATGCCAACCTGGTGGGCCTGCTGGAAGAAGTGATCAGCGACCTCGCCTTCGCCCTGGATACCCTGGACAATGAAGCCCGGCAACGGCAGGCCGAAGAGGCGCTGCAGGAGAGTGAACTGAAATATCGCGCCCTGTTCGAGACCATGTCCCTGGGGGTGGTGTACCAGGGGGCCGATGGCAAGATCATTGCCGCCAATCCCGCCGCTGAAAATATCTTGGGCGTGACCCTGGACCAGATGCGGGGCCTGACATCGTTGGATCCCAGATGGAAAGCCATCCACGAGGACGGCTCCGATTTCCCCGGCGCAACGCACCCGATCCCGGTCGCCCAGCGCACCGGCAAGGCGGTGGAAAATGTCATCATCGGCGTTTTCAATCCCAAGCAGGATGGGTACCGCTGGGTCAAGGTCAGCGCCACCCCGCAGTTCTGGCCCGGGGAGAGCGTCCCCTACCAGGTCTTCGCCACCTTCGACGATATCACCGACCTGATCAACAGCAAAAAAGAACTGGAGACCTTGTCCAAGCGCCTTGAGCGCCGCGGCTGATCTTCCCAGTTCGCTCAGGCCGTCATGGCCTGGACCGGCTTGGCTTCCTTGACCCAGCCCGGACGGAAGGTGATCAGGTCGCGGATGATCTGCTCGACGATCTTGCTGTCGCCGCCCCGTTCCTTGCGGTTCGACTTGGCATAGAGGCGGACGATGGCCAGGGCTTTCAGGTAAGCCAGGGTGTTCTCATACAGGAAATCGACCGGCTCGCGGTTGGAATTGCTGTAGAGCTGGTCGATATAGTTGGAATTCTGGCTGTTGGAGATCGCGGACTTCAGTTCCTGCATCTCCTTGTCATAAAGCGGCTTGATGAAGAAGCCGACGCCGCCGCGGCTCAGGTTGACCGACTCCTGGTCATTGAATTTGTCGTGGATCTCCTGGAAAATGCGCGGGTCGATGCGCTTGTGGCCGGCGACTTTCAGAAAATCCATGAATTCCTTCAGCATTTTCTTGTGCTGCTCGAGGCTCAGCGTCTCCAGGCGCTCGGGCTGGCCGTTGCCGCTGAAGGCGATGACGTGGCTGAGCAGCAGCAGGATCTTGAAGCCGCGCTCCGCGCGGACCGTGCGCTTGAACAACTCGCGGATCAGGTAGGCCTTCAGGCCCGCGGCGCCGCCGTCGCGGTACTCGCAGGTCAGGCGGAAGTTGCCCGGGTCAAGGACCGCGGCCATCTTGCTCAGGCAGGCCCGGTTGTCCGCGGCGAAGCGCTGCAGGGCGGCCTCGAACTTGCCCGCCAGGTTGTCGACGGCTTCGGCATATTTCAGCCGTTCATTTTCATTTTCCGGACAAGGCCGGTTTTCCTGGCTGCGGCTGGCGTCAAACGCCACTTTTCCCCTGGGCGCCGTCTGCGTGCCGGGAGCGGCGGCCGGGCCGGGAACGACCTCCATTACGCGCCTGTCGCCGTCGATCAGGCAAAGGGTCTCGCTGCCATTGAGCCGCACGCGCAAAAACATCACCTCGCCCTCGATCTTGTAGCTGCCCGGGGGAAGGACGGTCCCGACACTCACGCCCGGGTCGCCCGGCATTTTATTTTCTTCCATGATCTGCCTCACACCTTTTTCAACGCAAGACCCGTGCCAAGCCATCCGTTCCGGCATTATTTTTATTAATGTTGTCATATCGGACATCTTCGATGTTTTTTGCCCGCAAGCACCCGAAAAATGGAGGGGGGACCGGTCTGCAAGGGGTGAGACAAAAAGAGCAGGGAAACCTGCAAATCCTGCGCGAAACGGCCCGGGCGCAGGTTTCGGCGAAACAAGCGACAGCAAGACAGGTGCAAAAAATGTCGCAAGGGTCCCGAAAGAATGCCAATCTTTTCATAAAATATCCTGAAAAAGTGACCAGTCGTGGAAATAATTTACATTGACAAAAAAACGCCAAAAGCCTATATTTTTAACGAAAGGGACAAGGTGATCCGGAGGAGGTCATGAGCAAGAAAAGAGGAGTGGATGGCGTTCTTCCGCAAAAAGCAAAAAACATCGACAGCCAGCGAACGCAAGCGGGCGGAAAAGGCGCTGCGCGAAAGCGAAGAAAAGTACCGTTTCATGTTCAGCAACAATCCCCAGCCCATGTGGATCTATGACCTGGAAACCCTGGCTTTTCTCGAGGTCAACCAAGCCGCCATCCAGCATTACGGCTATACCAGAGAAGAGTTTCTTTCCATGACCCTGAAGGACATCCGCCCCCAGGAAGATATTCCCGCATTGCTGAAGGACGTGGAACTGACGCGGCGAACATTGAATCCTGCCGGCGAATGGCGCCATTTGAAAAAGAACGGCGAGATCATCCATGTGGAAATCATTTCACATTCCATTACGTTCGACGGCCGCCAGGCCAGGCATGTGCTGGTCAAGGACATCAGCGAGCGCAAACAAGTTGAGAAGGCACTGCAGGACAGCGAAGAAAAATTCCACGCCCTGTTCAATACCATGCAGGAGGGCCTGGCCCTGCACCAGCTCGTTTGTTCGCCATCAGGCAAGCCTGTTGACTACCGCATCATCGACGTCAACCCCGCCTTTGAAAGGATCATCGGCATCAGCCGCTCACACGCCCTCAACCGCCTGGCCACGAACCTCTATGGCATAGCCCCCCCGCCCTATCTGGAAGAATACGCCCGGGTGGCCGAGACCGGCCAATCCACGACCCTCGAAACCTATTTTCAGCCCATGGACAAGCATTTCCGCATCGTGGTTTTTTCACCGGGTCCCGGCCTATTCGCCACCATATTCGAGGATATCTCGGAGCGAATAAAGGTCGAGGACGACCTGCGCGCAAGAGAGAGGCAGATATCATTGATCTACGATACGGTCGGGGATGTCATTTTCAACCTGAAGGTGGAAAAGGACGGGAATTACTATTTTACTTCCGTCAACCAGCGTTTCCTCCAGGCCACCGGGTTGCCGACGGAGCAAATCATCGGAAAACGGGTGCAGGACGTTATTCCCGAGCCCTCCCTTTCCCTGGTATTGGAAAAATATGCCGAGGCGATCCGCACCGGGAAACTGGTGCGCTGGGAGGAAACTACCGACTATCCGACGGGGAGGGTGGTCGGGGATGTCAGCATCGACCCCGTGTTGGACGACGCCGGCAATTGCATCGCCCTGGTCGGTTCCGTACACGACATCACCGAGCGCAAAAACGCAGAGGAGAAACTGCAGCTGGCCCATGAACGCATCCGCCAGATCATCGATTCCAACATCGTCGGCGTGGTCATCGCCGATGCGCAGGGGAAAATCATCGAGACCAACGATTACTACCTGGACCTGATCGGCTATGAGCGGAAAGAGTTCGAAAGGGGCATTATTGACTGGCGGGCGATCACGCCGCCCGAGTGGCTGCCGGCCGACGAGAAGGCGATCGCGGAACTGCGGACGCACGGCTCCTGCCCGCCTTACGAAAAAGAATATCTCCGCCGGGACGGCACGCGGGTCCCGGTTTACCTGGCCGACGCCCTGCTGGCAGGCCCGGAAGAGCAGATCGTCGCTTTCGTGCTCGACCTGACCGAGCAAAAGCGCGTGGAAAATGCCCTGCGTGAAAGCGAGGAGAGCTCCCGGCGGACTCTCGAGAACATGATGGAAGGCTGCCAGATCATCGGTTTCGACTGGCGTTATCTGTATGTCAACCGGGCCGTTGTCGATCATGGCCACAAGACAAAGGCTGAGCTGCTGGGGCACACCATGATGGAAACTTACCCCGGCATCGAACAAACGGAGATGTTCGCCAGTCTGCGCCGCTGCATGGAGGGACGCCTGCCGCAGCAGATGGAAAATGAATTCACCTATCCCGACGGGGCGAAGGAATGGTTCGAACTGAGCATGCAGCCCGTTCCCGAAGGGGTATTCATCCTGTCCATCGATATCAGCGAGCGCAAGCGGATCGAGGCGGCCCTGCGCGAACGCGGACAACAGATTTCATTGATTTACGATGCGGTCGGGGACAGCATCTTCAATCTGAAAGTGGAAAAAGACGGAAGTTACTTTTTCACTTCCGTGAACCAGTGCTTTGTCTCCACCACCGGTTTGCCGGTTGGCCAAGTGGTGGGCAAAAGAGTGCAGGACATTATTCCCGAGCCGTCCCTGTCCCTGGTTCTGGGAAAATACGCGGAAGCGATCCGCACCCGAAAGATCGTACGCTGGGAGGAGGTTTCCGAATACCCGACGGGCCGGCTGTTCGGGGAAGTCAGCATCGCTCCCGTATTCAACGATTCCGGCAACTGCATCGGCCTGGTCGGATCGGTCCACGATATCACCGAGCGCAAACGCAACGAAGAAGAAATCATGAAGTTGAACGCCGAGCTGGAAGGCCGCGTGGCCAAGCGCACGGCCCAGCTGCAGGCTTCTAACAAGGAACTGGAGGCATTCTCCTATTCCGTTTCCCACGACCTGCGGGCGCCGCTGCGCGCCATCGACGGCTTCTCGCGCATCGTGCGTCGAGGATTATGCCGGGAAACTGGACGATGAGGGCCGGCGCCTGCTCGACGTCATCGTCGGCAACACCCGCAAAATGGGACAATTGATCGACGACCTGCTGGCCTTTTCGCGCCTGAGCCGCCAGGAGATCGCTTTCGAGCCTGATCGACATGTCCGCTCTGGCCGGAGCCGTTTTCGCGGACTTGAAGATACCTGAAAAAGGGCGACGCCTCGAATTCAAGCTGGCGCGCCGTCCCCCCGCCGCGGCGACCGTACCCTGCTGCGCCAGGTCCTGCAGAACCTTCTGGCCAACGCCATCAAATTCACCCGGCACCCGCTCCCGGGCCCGCATCGAATTCAGCGGCCGGCTGGAGAAAGGAGAAGCGGTCTATTACGTCACGGACAACGGCGTCGGCTTCGATCATGGAGTACGTCCACAAGCTGTTCGGCGTGTTCCAGCGCCTGCACGGCAGTGACGAGTTCGAAGGCACCGGCGTCGGGCTGGCCATCGTCCAGCGCATCATCCTGCGCCACGGCGGGCGCGTCTGGGCGGAGAGCGGAGCCAAGGGCGGAGCCAGCTTTTTATTTCACCCTGCCGGCCGGGCCCGGAACAGGTACCTCTGCGGTCTTCGCGGCCAAGGCGGCGGGATGAGATCCCGATTGTGTTTTCCCGGGCAGCCGCCTATAATGGATGCAATATATTTGACTTTGGCAAGGGGAGGGAAATGACATGAAGCAACTCGATCGCCATGGATATTCTGCTGGTGGAAGACAATCCCGGCCGACGTGGAGCTGACCCTGCGCGCCCTGAAAAAGCACAACCTGACCAACCACGTGCAGGTGGTCAGGGACGGCGCCCAGGCCCTGGACTACCTTTTCGGCACCGGCAGCTTCGAAGGACGGAAACCCCCGATCCCGCCCAAGGTCGTTTTCCTCGACCTGAAGCTGCCCAAGGTGGACGGGCATCGAGGTCCTGCGGCGCATGAAATCCGACGCCAGGACGCGGATGATCCCGGTGGTGGTGCTGACCTCCTCCCAGGAGGAAAGCGACATCGTCGAAAGCTACAAGCTGGGAGTGAACAGCTACGTGGTCAAGCCGCTGGATTTCGACAGGTTCGTCGAAGCGGTCTCGGAACTCGGCTTGTACTGGGTACTGCTCAACCAGACCCCGAAATGAGAAGCGGGGAGATATAACGTGCGGATTCGGAGCTCGGGGGAGCGGAAAAAAAAGCAAGAGGAAGTGAAGAAGAGGAAAAAAATGGCGATCAAGCCGGCCGCCGCGGGCGCCGACAGGAAAAAACACCCGGCAAAGCGGTCAAATGGGCGAAACGCGGAACGGGAAAAATTGCGGGTACTGATCGTGGAGGATTCGGCCGCGGACACGGCTTTGATGGAACGCGAACTCAAAAGAAGCAATTTCGCATTCATCTCGCAACGGGTGGAGAACAAAAGCGCATTTGTCAAGGCCTTGAAGGCTTTCAAACCGGACCTGATCCTGGCCGACTACAGCCTGCCGAAATTCAACGCCATGCAGGCCCTGGAAGTTGCGCAAAAGAAAGCAGCCGCAGACCCCGTTCATCATCATCACCGGCACGATCAGCGAAGAGGTCGCGGTCGAATGCATGAAGCAGGGCGCCGACGACTATTTGCTGAAAGACCGCCTGACCCGCCTGGGCGAAGCGGTCCGGCACGCGATGGAAAAACGACGCCTGCAGGCGGAAAAGGCGGTTGCCGAAGAATCCCTGCGTGCCAGTGAGCTTCTGTATCGCACATTCATCGATTCCAGCGCCGACATGGCTTTTCTCAAGGACGACCGCTGCCGGCACCTGCTGGCCAACCGGGCGCTGTGCGCTTTCTACGGCAAGCCGGAAGAGCAGATCATCGGCAAGACCGATTCCGAACTGATGGAGAGGAAAGCGGCCCGGAAATGCGAAGAATCCGACCGGCAGGCACTGGCCGGGAACGGGCTCCATGTGAGCGAGGAGACCATCGGTGACCGGACATACGAGACGCGCAAATTCCCGGTCAAGCTGGTCGACGGCCGCATCGGCGTCGGCGGGTACATCCGCGACATCACCTGCCCAGATACAGGCCGAATCCCGTATCTATGAGAGTGAAGCCAAGTATCGGTTGATCTCGGAAAACAGCGGTGATGTCATCTGGATACTGGACATCGCTTCGCAGTGCTTCTCATATGTCAGCCCCTCGGTTTTCAGACTCCGCGGCCTGACACCAAAGCAGGTCATGGCCAAACCAATGGCAGCGGCACTGACACCGGAGTCATATCAAAGCATTGTCGCAAGACTGCCCGGCCGCATCGCATCCCTGGAGGCAGGCGACGATTCGGCGCGCGTCTGGACCAACGAGGTCGACCAGGTGCGCAAGGACGGCTCCATCGTGCACACCGAGGCGGTGACCACGCTGCTCACCGACGCCGATGGCCGGGCAACGGAGATGCTGGGCGTCACGCGCGACATCTCCGAGCGCAAGCACGCCGAAGAAGCCCTGCTCGAAATGAGCGAGATCTTCCGTCTGTTCCTGAAACACAGCCCGATCTATGTCTTCATCAAGGACGAAAACATCCGCCCGGTCTACTTGAGCGAAAACTACGAAAAAATGCTGGGCCGGCCGCTCGCGGAGATCGTCGGAAAAACCATGAACGAGCTTTTCCCCTCCGCGCTTTCCCGCACCATGATCGAGGACGACAAGAGAATACTGCGCGAGGGCAAGCCCTGTGAATTCATCGAAGAGCTCGACGGCAGGATCTATTCCACCGTGAAGTTTCCCATTTTCATCCAGGGCAAGGCCAAGTACCTGGCCGGCTACACCATGGACATCACCGAGCGCAGGCAATCCGAAGAAATGCTGCGCGTAACATCCCAGCGTCTGGAGCTGGCGCTGGATTCGGCCAAAGCCGGGACATGGGACTGGGACGTCATTTCCGGCACTATCGAATGGTCGCCGCAGATGTTCGCGCTGTTCGGGCTCGATGCGAAAACAAACGGCGCTTCATTCGCATCATGGCTGGACCGCATTGCATCCGGAAGACCGGGAATTGGCCGAAGAACGCATCGAACTGGCTTTGAAGCAGCACACGAACTTGAACAGCGACTACCGGGTGGTGCTGCCCAGCGGCCAAGTTCGCTGGATCAACGCCTTGGGAGAAGGCTTTTATAACGATGCGGGCCAACCCATCCAGATGAT
Source organism: Candidatus Aminicenantota bacterium (assembly GCA_963764745.1). Taxonomy (GTDB): domain Bacteria; phylum Acidobacteriota; class Aminicenantia; order UBA2199; family UBA2199; genus UBA2199. The sequence continues at coordinate 352,326 of CAVXTN010000005.1, forward strand.
CGGCATCTGCCAGGACATCACCGAACGCAACAGGCCGAAGAACAGATCCAAGACTCCTCGCGGGAAAAAGAAGTGCTGCTCAAGGAGATCCACCACCGGGTGAAGAACAACCTGCAGGTCATTTCCGGGCTGCTGACCCTGCAGGCCGCGCAAATGAACGACGAGCGCCTGCAGAAGATGATCAAGGAGAGCCAGAGCCGCATCTGGACCATGGCCCTGATCCACCAGACGCTTTACCAGTCGGGCAACCTGGCCGACATCGACATGGCCGACTATATCCGCAACCTGTGCGGCAACCTGCTCAGCTCCTATGCCCAGGTGGCCATGCCGCCGACCATCATCTTCGACCTGCTCCCGCTCCGCCTGGTCGTGGACAAGGCCATCCCCCTGGCCCTGATCATCAACGAGCTGGTGACCAACGCCATGAAGCACGCCTTCCCCGATGGCCGGCCGGGCGAGATCCGCATCTCATTACAAGAACGAGGGGCACGGCGCGCCGTGCCCCTACGGATCATGACAGTCGCCCCCGCCTATGAATTGACCGTCGCGGACGACGGCGGCGGCCTGCCGGCAGGGTTTCGATCCCCAAGAACAGAAGAGCCTGGGCCTGCAGCTGGTGGCCATGCTGACCAAGCAGCTGGGCGGGACCCTGGCCTTCGACATCCCGCGGCGGAACTTCCGTGCACATCGGCTTCAGCGACAATGAAAAAAGCGAAAAGCATTCCTGACCCAGGTCCGCTGCGGCTGCTCATCGTGGAGGACAGCCCCGCCGACGCGGAGCTGATCCAGCGCGAGCTGCGGCGGGCGGGGATCCATTTCACCTCCCGGCTGGTCGAGGGGAAAAGAGAATTCAACAAGTCCCTGGCGGATTTCCAGCCCCAGGTCATTCTTTCCGATTTCAAGATGCCGCGCTTCGACGGACTGGCCGCCCTGAAAATCGCCCGCCTGCGCACGCCGGATATCCCCTTCATTTTCGTCTCCGGCTCCATCGGCGAAGACAAGGCCATCGAGACGCTCGCCCATGGGAGCCGCCGATTACATCTTGAAGGACAACCTGGCCCGGCTGGGCCCGGCGATCAAGAGGGTGGTCGAAGAAACGCAGCTGAAGCTGGAAAAGGAAAAAAACGAGGAGGAACTGCAGCTCCTGGCCGAGGCGGCCGACCGCTTCGTCCATATCAATGACCTGGACAAGATCTACGACTACCTGGCCAGCACGATCTGCGGCATTTCCGGAGCCGATTACCTGCTGCTCTCCCTCTACGACGACAAGCTGCAGGCCCTGCGCCCCAAAATAGCCACGGGCTTCGAGCCCTTCCGGGAGAGCATGCGCCGCCGCTTCCACAGCGACCCCATGGAGATGATTTTTTATCTCAAGGACATGCGGCCGGACGACTTCAGCGATTTCGTTTCCCGGCGGCTCCTGCCCGTCCGCGACGGTTTGTACGGGCTCACCAACCGCAAGATGCCGCGCTCCATCGTGCCGCCTCATGGAAAAATTACTGGGCATCGACAGCATGCACACCATGGGCTTCTCCTGGGAAAACCAGCTCTTCGGCGGGCTCACGGTATTTTTCAAAAAAGGCAACGTCTTGAAAAACGGCTCCCGGATCGAAGCCCTGGTCAACCTGGCCGCCGTGGCCATCAAGCGCCTGCTGGCCGAAAAATCCCTGCGCGAGAGCGAAGAGCGGTTTCCGCCATATTTCGCGCAATCTGCTGATGCTTCGTCTACTCGCTGCCGCAACCGGACGAGGATGGCGACTATGCGATTTCATCAGACGACAGGCTGCGGCGACCGAATCACCGGATACAGCTGCGAAGAGATTTCATGGCCATGCAAGCGCTGGGGAAAACTGGTGCTGGCGGAAGATCATCCATCCCGATTTCGAAAAATACGTCACTGGCATCACTCCCGGCAACAACGGCATCTGCGAAGCTGCGCCTGCGAGATAGGAATACGGAATCATATCCGTCTGGGTGCAATCGTCCGCTGAATGCTGCGAGCGGAACCAAGAGCATCTTTGCAGGGACGGTCGCTGCTATTCCTGGAGGGCTTGATCGACCAGTCAGCGAGCGCAAGCGAATGGAATCCGAGCTGCGCGAGAGCGAAAAAAAATACCGCACCCTCGTCACCCAGAGCCCGGACGGCATTTTCGTCACGGACCTGCAGGGAAATTTCCTTTCCGTCAACCAGGCCATATGCGCCGGGCTGAACTACAGCGAAGCGGAATTGCTTTCCATGAAAATCTGGGACATCGTGCCTGAACAATTCATGGGATATCCACAAAAAGAGACTGGCGGATATCCTGAAGGGCGAAGCAAAAAATGAAGCCGCCGAATACAAGGTGATCGGAAAGGATGGGGAAACCCATTACGTCGACTATTCTTTCCGCCCCTTTTTACAAGGATGACGAGCTCATCGGTTTCCAGGGGATCGCCCGCGACATCACCGAAAAAAAGAAAATGGAGATCCGCCTGCGCGAATCGGAAGAATACTACCGCACCCTGGTGGAGACTTCGCCCGACGCCATCGTCATCGTCGACGCCGGCGGCCGCTTCACTTTCGCTTCCCCTAAAACGCATGAGCTTTTCGGCATTCCCGCGCACGATCTCCATAATTGGAATCTCGATCATGGATTTCGTCGAGCCCGAAGAGATCCCCAGGGTACAGGGGCGCCTGGTCGAGATCCTTTCCGGCCATTCGCTTCCGCAAGTCCGTGAATATCGGCTGCTGCGGCAGGACCATCAGCCATTCTGGGGAGAAGTGTCATCGGCGCCGCTCCGGGATGCCAGCCGGACGAAATATCGGCCTGCTGCTCATCTGTCGCGATATCTCCGAACGCAAGCAGGTCGAAGCCGCGCCTGTGCGAAAGCGAAGAAAAATACCGCCTGATCGCCGAACAATACCGCCGAAACGATCACCGGTGCTGGATCTGGACCTGAAATTCACCTACATCAGCCCCTCCATTGTCAAATTGCGGCGGACTTCACGGTCGAGGAAGCGCTCAACCAGACCCTGCAGCAAATGCTGACCCCGGATTCCTTCGCCAAAATCCAGGAGATCTTCGACGAGGAGATGGCGCTGGAAGCGAGCGGCGAGCGCCAATCCCAGGCGCAGCCGCTCCCTGGAACTGCAGGAATACCGCAAGGACGGCTCCATCGTCTGGGTGCGAAAATTCAATGTCATACCTCAGGAACCGCTCACGGCAAGGCCATCGGTTTCCTGGCCGATCTCCAAGGACATCAGCGAACGCAAGCGGGCCGAGGCGGAAATCCTGCGGGAGAAAGCCTTCCTGGAAGCATTGGTGGAAACAGCCCCGGAAGGAATCGCGATCACCGACGCCGCGGGCCGGATTAGCAGGTGAACGGCGAGTTCGTGAACATGTTCGGCTATAAGGCTCGATGAAGCCGTCGGCAAGAGCATCGATGACCTGTTGGTGCCCGCCGGAATACCTAGAGGAAGCCGGCACTTCACGCGAGCTATCGGCTCCGGGCAAGACCAGCTGCAATCTGGAAACGATGCGCAAAAGAAAGGACGGCACGCTGATCACATGTTTCCATCATCGGCGCTCCCGTCTATATCGCGGAGGAGCAGGTGGCGGTCTACGCCATTTACCAGCGACATCAGCGAACGCAAGCGGGCCGAGGAGCAGATCCGCTACCAGGCCGGGCTGCTGCAGGACGTTTCCGACGCCATCATCGCCACCGACAACCACAACGATATCCAGGCATGGAACAAGGCGGCCGAGAGGATCTACGGCTGGAAAGCGGAAGAAACCATCGGCAAAAATTTCCACGAAGTGCTCAAGCCGGAATACCGCTATCAGAGCCGGGAAGAAGTCGTCGAAAAACTGGACCGGGAGGGAGCCTGGTCGGGAGAGATCATCCACCATCTCCGCAACGGCAGGCAGATCCCGGTGCAAAGCACCATCACGATCCTGAAAGACGCGGCCGGCGGCCGCTCGGGGCTGGTGTCCGTCAACCACGACATCAGCGAGCGCAAGCAGGCCGAGGAACTGCTCCGTGAACGCGACCAGCTGCTGAAGAATCTGTCGGCGCAGGTGCCCGGCATGATCTACACCTTCATGCGCAAGCCCGACGGAACGTATCGCGTGCCCTACAGCTCCAATGCCATCCAGGACATCTTCGGCATTTCGCCCCAGGAAGTGACTCCAGGATGCCGCGGCCATATTCAATCCGATCCTGGCGGAAGACAAGGACAGGGTAGTGGCGGCCATCGAGGATTCGGCGCGCACGCTCACGTCCTGGCAGGCGGAGTACCGGGTCCAGCTCCCGGGGCAGCCGGTGCGCTGGATGCTGGGCCAGTCCGATCCGGTCAGGCTCGCGGACGGGAGCATACTCTGGTACGGCTTCAATACCGATATTACCGAGCGCAAGGCGGCGGAAGAACTGATCCGCAACTCATTGAAGGAAAAGGAGGTGCTGCTGCAGGAGATCCACCACCGGGTCAAGAACAACCTGCAGATCATCTCCGGGCTGCTGACCCTGCAGGCCGACCAGGCCGCCGGCAAATCCCTGGACGAGATTTTCCGCGAAAGCCAGGACCGCATCCGCTCCATCGCCCTGATCCACGAAAAGCTGTACCGTTCGCACAACCTGGCCGAGATCGCTTTCGACGAATACCTGCGCGCCCTGACCGAAAACCTGTTCACTTCGCACGGCATCGACCGCCGGCCGCATCACCGCCGCATACGAAATGGAAACCATCCTCCTCACCATCGAAAAGGCGATCCCCCTGGGGCTGATCGTCAACGAGCTGCTCACCAACGCCCTGAAGCACGCCTTCCCCGCCGGGCGGCAGGGCGAGATCCGCATCGGCCTGCAGGGACACATGGGCGCAAAGTCGCTCGCGCAAAAAACGGACAGCGGCACGCTGCATATCGTCCCGACCTGCGAATTGATCGTCGCCGACGACGGCGTCGGCCTGCCGGCAGGATTCAACGCGGACACGCAAAAAACCCTGGGCATGCACCTGGTTTCCATGCTGTCCCGGCAGCTGCAGGCCGAACTCAAGGTCAAGAGCGGCCCGGGAACGGAATTCAGGCTGATTTTTTCAGGGTCTGCGCCGCAAAAAGGTGCCAATGACAAGGATCACAGCAGCAAAAAAAGCAACACGCGGTAAACAAGGAGGAGTGAGCGCATGGCCAAAGCCAATATTCTGATCGTCGAGGATGAAGCCATCATCGCCTCGGTCATCGCCGGGGCCCTGAAAAAATTCGAATACGAGGTGGTCGACATCCTCAATACGGGTGAAGCGGCCGTGGCCGCGGCTTTGCGAGAAAAAGCCCGACCTGATCCTGATGGATATCCGCCTGCAGGGAGAGGTGGACGGCATCAGCGCCGCCGAGCAGATCCAGGCGGAGATGGACATCCCGATCATTTACCTGACCGCCTACGCCGACGAGCCGACCCTGGAACGGGCCAAGAAGACCAAGCCCTACGGCTACATCCCCAAGCCGTTCCAGGAGATCGAGCTGAAGACCACCATCGAAATGGCCCTGTACAAGCACGGCTTTGAAATGCAGCTCAAGGAGAGCGAGGCCAAGTTCCGCTCGCTGTTCGAAAATTCCCAGGACGTGATATACATCTCCGACAAGGACGGGAAAGCTGCTGGAGATCAACCCGGCCGGCGTTGAATCTTTTCGGTTATGAGCGCGAGGAGATACTGGGAAATCCTCCGGATCAAATTTATGCCGACCCCCGTGACCGAAAATCATATCTTGCCCAGATCAAGAACAAAAAAAACCTGAAGGATTATGAGCTCAGATTGAAAAACAAAAAAGGCGATATCATATACGGGCCTGGAAACCGCCAATACCATGATCGACAAGGACGGCAAAGCAAGCGGCATCCAGGGCATCATCCGCGACGTCACCGAAAAGAAGAAGCGCGAGGAAACGCTTGCTGCTGCTGCAAACGGCCATCGACTCCTCCAGCGAGGCGGTGCTCGTCACCGACCGAAACGGAGACATCGTCTACCTGAACCCGGCCGTGGAAACCATGACCGGTTTCAGCACCCTGGAGATCCTCGGGAAAAATGTCAACATTCTTCGTAGCGAAGCGCATAAGGACGAGCAGGATCGAATATTGTGGGAAACGATTCAGGCCGGCAGATCCTGGGCGGGCGAGTTTCTCAACCAACGCAAGGACGGCACGACCTATTACCAGCGCACCATCATCTCCCCGGTCCTGGACGACCAGGGTGCCATCAGCCATTTCGTCAGCATCGCCTCCGACATCACCAAGGAAAAAAAGCTCGAGGAGCAGATGATCCAGGCCGCCAAGATGGATTCCCTCGGGCGGCTGGCCAGCGGCATCGCCCACGATTTCAACAACTACCTGACCATCATCAACGGCTATAGCGAAGTGCTGCTCTTCGAAAACGAACAGGGCAAGGACAGCGAACGCCTGCGCATCATCCTGCAGGCGGGAATGAACGCCTCCAAGCTGGTGGCCAAGATCCTGGGCTTCAGCCGCCGCCAGACGGCCGCGCCCGCGATCCTCGACATCAACGCGACCCTGAAGGACCTGGAAAAGATGGTGCGCCGGCTTCTGGGCGAAGGGATCGAATGCCGGCTCGATCCTGCATGCCGACGCCGGCCGCGTCCTCATCGATTCGCTGCAGCTGGAACAGGTCCTGATCAACCTGGTGCTCAACGCCCGCGACGCCATGCCCGGCGGCGGGCGCCTGACCCTGGAGTCGGCCCCGCTGCACGTCGACGAGGCGCTGGCCGCCGAGCATCCGGGGCTGGCGACCAGGAGACTACACGGCCATCCGCGTGGGCGACAGCGGCACGGGCATGGATCCCCAGGTGCTGGCCAGGATCTTCGAGCCGTTCTTCACGACCAAGCCCAAGGGCGAGGGCACGGGGCTGGGACTGGCGTCGGTGTTCGGCATCGTCAGCCAGAACGGCGGCGCGGTCTGGGCCGAAAGCGAGCCGGGCCGCGGCTCGACCTTCACCGTGCTCCTGCCGCAAAAGACGCGCGCCCCTGGCCCAAAGCGCCGCGCCCGGCGCCGAGCCGCATTTCGACGGCCGCACGGTCCTGCTGGTCGAGGATGAGCAGGACATCCGCGAGCTCATGCGCGAGATCCTGGAGTCATTGGGCATGAAAGTCCACGAGGCCACCGACGGCAACCAGGCCGTGAAGGCGGCGGAAAGCTTGAAGCGCATCGACCTGCTTTTTTGCGATGTCGTCCTGCCGGGCCTCATGGGGGTCGAGGTGGCCGACCGGGTCCAGAAGCTCCATCCCGAAGCGGCGGTGATCTTCACGTCGGGCCACGGCGAAAGCTACCTGAAACGCGTGGGCCTGGAACTGAAGAAGGTGCATTTCGTCGAGAAGCCCAGCTCGCGCGCGGTGATCGTGGACAAGATCAAGGAAGCCCTGGGCTGATATCAGGCCGCCGGCAGCCCGAGCGAGCGCAGGCGCACGCGCAGGGAGTCCTTGTCGATCGACTTGGCCAGCGCCTCCTCGGCGGCGATGGTCCCCTTGCCCACCATTTCCGCCAGGCAGTCGTTCAGCATTCTCATGCCCAGGGCCTTGCCCGTCTGCATCAGCGTGGGGATCTGGAAGGTCTTGCCCTCGCGGATCAGGTTGGCCACGGCGACATTGACCACCATGACCTCATAGGCAGCGGCCCGGCCGCCGCCGCTTTTCCGGCACAGCATCTGCGAGACCACGCCGACCAGGGCATCGGCGAGCATGGTGCGGATCTGGTTCTGCTGGTCGGAAGGGAACTGGTCGATGATGCGGTCCACGGTCCCGCAGGCCGTGGAGGTGTGCAGGGTGCCGAAGACCAGGTGCCCGGTCACGGCCATCTCCACGGCGATGGCGATGGTTTCCAGGTCGCGCATCTCGCCCACCAGGATCACGTCGGGGTCTTCCCGCAGGGCGGCGCGCAGCGCCTTTTTAAAGGACCCGGTATGCGTACCCACCTCGCGCTGGTTGACCAGCGAGCGCTTGTTGGCGTGGATGAACTCGACCGGGTCCTCGATGGTGACGATATGGCCGGCCCTGGTGGAATTGATGTGGTCGATCAGCGCGGCCAGGGTGGTCGACTTGCCCGAACCCGTCGGCCCGGTCACCAGGATCAGCCCCTTGGGCATCTGGCAGAGGTCGATCAGCGCCTGCGGGATCCTGCAGTTCGGCAGCCGGGACGATGCGCGAGGGGATGCAGCGCAGCACGGCGCCGAGCCCGCGCTGGTCGCGGAAGACATTGACCCGGAAGCGGGCCAGCCCCGGCACCTCGTAGGCGAAATCGGTGTCCTGGGTCTCGGCGAATTCATTGCGGTTGCGCTCGGGCATGATGGCTTCGATCTGGGCTTTCAGCCACGCCTCGGCGACCGGCGCCTGGCCGGCAATGGAGACGATCTCCCCGTCCACGCGCAGCAGCGGCGCGCAGCCGGTGGAAAGGTGCAGGTCAGAGGCTTTTTCCTCGACCATTTTGAAAAGCAAATCATCGAGGCTTACGGTTTTGCCAGGGCGAAGCGCTTCGGTCTTTTCACCCGCCTGGCCTTCGCCAAGCACGACGTCGTCGTCGGGGACCAGTGTCAAGTGAATTGCGCCGTTTTCCCGGACCTGGTCGATCTCCAGTCCCGAATACGTGATGCGCTCCTTGCCGGCGAAAGTCTCCGCAAGTTCCATGTCGATGCGCTGGAAGGCCTTGTCATCCAGGGTCTTTTTCAGCAAAAAGCCCTTCTGGCCGCCGCGAAGAATGTGCGGGGGTTCATCGCAGTTGATCACCAGTGTTTCGCCCCGGGATTTGACCAGGGCATCGATTAATTGCAGGGCCGGGGTCATAGTCCCTCCACCCGGGCGATGTGGCGCTTGTTCACATGGATGCGGGTCTGATCGTCCTGGCTGAAGGTGACAAAACGCTCCGCATCGTTGAGCAGGTCGAGCGGCCGCGAACGCCAGGCATGGCGGGGCTCGAAAAGAGAAGCCATCAGCACCGTCCCATCCTGCAAATGCAGGCCCAGCCGTTGGCCGCCTTTCCTTTCCTCGGCCGCCGCCTCACGGACATACAGGATCTGGTCGACATGGACGATGGTAAATTCGTTGCTCTCCCTGTCCCGCATGGGGAAGAAGGATTGCCCGGAATTGAGGTGCTCGGCCAGCGACTCCTCGCCGCAGCGCCGGGGCGAATAGAAATGGAGGTAGAAGAGGTACCAGCGCAGGCTTCCCGGCAGGTTCGCGAAGGCGACTTCAGCCGGAACCTCGCGCTTGGGAACCCGCAGTTCAGGATTGAGATTCAGATCCAGGGCCGTCCCGGCCAGGGTCATGTTTGGCGTCATTTCCTGAAGGATATTCATGTGCTCCTCCCGTTTTCCCTTGAACCCGGTTCACAGGGACTGGACCAGGCTGTAGGCTTCGGCTTCTCTCCAGTATTTCGTATAGGACTGGAGCTTGGAGAGGGTGAGATCGTTGGCCAGGCCGATGGCCTGCAGGCGGAAGCCGCCGAAACTCAGGAGCTTGGCCTTGCCTTCTTCGCGCCGGTAGCCGTGCAGGAACGGTTCCGGAGAGGCGGCCATGAGCTGCAGGCTCTGCACCACGTGCACCATCTCGTGCTGGTAGACCGCCTTCGCCCGTGCCGTTGAGCACGGTCGGGAATATGCCGTTGGCCCAGCCCAGCGTATTGGCGGACATGGGCTTGTCGGCTTCGAACACCATCATGCCGTTGCGCACGGAAAAGCGGTCCGCCTTGCTGAAGCTCATCACCAGGCTGACCACGTCGCGCGGGGATATCGTGACCCGCAGCAGGGAACGATTCTGTTTCGCGAACGGCGTGGCGATCTCGATACGGGCCAGGGGCAGCGAGAAACCGAGATAAGAGAGCGGCCCCTCTCCCGACGTCACGTTGTCGATCACCGATGCCGAGAGATTGGCCAGCAGGATGCCGCTGAAGACATGGTCGGAAGCGACCAGCTTCTTGGCCTGGTAGAAACCGTATCCGGAGGCCGAGCCGTACGCCAGGCATTTGACCACGTCCTTGAAATTGTGCACCTGGCCCTGGAGCAGGCCGCGCACCAGCGTGGTGACGCCGCTGCCGACCACATTGCCCAAAACCTCGGTACTCTTGGAAACCGCCGAGAGCCTGTATGCCGGGAAGGCAAGCAAGGATGCCAGTAAAACCGCAACCGCCAATGACTTCATCGTTCTTTTCTTCATCGTCCACCTCCAGTGGTAAGTTCCACTTCAAGAAATGCACGGTGGGTACCAAGTCAGGTAATGTCTTGAAATCATTTACCGATAATGGTCTTGGCGATTGGCCCCGGAAAAGGGCTCGACGGAAGGAAAGCGACAACGATTGCAGCCCGGGGAGATTAATTCATGGAGATTCGCTATATTACAGGTTTTTTATCAAACCAGCAACTTTTGTCCGCTTGCGACGAAAGAAGCGGGCAGCGGGGAAAAACGGCCGGCGGCAGGGGCAGCCGGGTTGAATCTCAGCCGGAATTCAGGATTTTTTCTTTTTTTCGCGCACCAGGCGCTTGTTCAAGGCCTGGCGGGTAACACCCAAAAGCGCCGCGGCGATGCCCTGGTTGCCATTGGCCTGCGTCAAGGCCCGGTGGACCAGGAATTCCTCGGCCTGCTTGAGGGTCGGCAGGGTCGCCAGATACGCTTCCGGGTTCATGTCCCCGGTGTCCGTACGGCCGGCCGGGGCATTCACGCCGCCGGCGCCGATCGCCCTGCGAAAACTCTCCATGGAAAGCACGCCGGCGCGGTGACGGGAGACGGCATCGGCGACCAGGGTCTGCAGCTCGCGGATATTGCCCGGGAAATTCGTAGGCGGCGAGAAGGGCCAGCAATTCAGGGGGCGAGGTCGGCGTGCGCTTGTGCAGGGCCTGGGCCGCTTCCGCCATAAAATGACCGAGGAGCATGGGAATGTCCTCCTTGCGGTCGCGCAAGGGCGGAACGACGATGACGTGGGTGTTGAGCCGGAAATACAGGTCTTTGCGGAAAGTCCCATTTTCGACCAGCTTCTTGAGGTCGTGGTTGGTCGAGCAGACGATGCGGGCGTTGGTCCTTTTCGGCTGGTCGATCCCCAGGGGATAATATTCCTTTTCCTGGATCAGGCGCAGGAGCTTGACCTGGGAAGTGGGATTCAAATCGCCGATCTCATCGAGAAACAGAGTGCCGTCCTGGGCCTGGGAGATCAGGCCGTCGCGCTGGGATTCGGCGCCGGTGAAGGCTCCCTTCTTGTGGCCGAAAAGGGTGTCGGAGAACATGTTGTCGTCAAGCCCGGCCACGTTCACGCCGACGAACGGGCGTTCCGGGTCGCCGGCCAGATGCAGGGCGCGCGCGACCAGTTCCTTGCCGACCCCGGTTTCCCCGGCGATCAGCGCCGGGTAGGGCGAGTCGGCGACGACCTCGACGTATTTGAAAAGGGCGAGCATTTTGCGGCTGCCGGTGACCAGGTGGGCGAAAGCGCCCGGGCGCCGCAGCCCGTCCGCCAGCAGGTGCCGGGTCAGGGACGACACCTGGTCCTGCAGGCGGGCGATCTCCAGGGTGCGCTGCAGGCTGGAGACCAGCCGGCTTTTTTCCACCGGCTTGACCAGATAGTCACTGGCTCCCAGGCGCATGCACTCGACCGCGGTATCGATGTCGTCCACGCCGGTGACGATGAGCACGGGTATTTCCGGAAATTCCTGCTTGATCTGGGACAGGAGGTCGCGGCCGTTGAGAAAGGGCATGTTCATATCGCTGAGCACGGCCAGCACCCGGTTCTCGCGCAGGAACGGCAGCACGCGGCGGCTGTCGTCCATGGTGACGAGCGGCTCGACCCCGGCCCCCTTGAGCAGGGCGCTATAGAGGAGCAGAACCTGGATCTCGTCGTCGACCAGAAGGACCGGCAACGGCTCATTGCGGTTATCGTCCATGTCATCCCCTTTTTTTTATGATACTTTTTCGCGAAAGCAAAGTCAATTTTGCTGTAACCTTTTTGCCAAAAGCGGGTATTACCTTTTATAATGAATACATTCAGAACAAGGAAGTGACGATGCCGGACGATGAACAGGTGATGGCCCAGGTGCGGGAAGGCCGAGTGGAAATGCTGGCCATCCTGTTCGAAAGGCACCATGTCCGCCTTTTCAATTTTTTCCTGCGCCTGACCGCCGAGCGCTCCCTGAGCGAGGACCTGGTGCAGGAGGTCTTCCTGCGCATCCTCAAGTACCGGCACACCTACCGCGGCGACAGCAAGTTCACCACCTGGATGTACCAGATCGGCCGCAATGCCCACATCGACCATCCTGCGCGCCCGACGCCCGGAAATCCCCATCGATGAGCTCTGGGAGCAGGAAGCCAGCCCGCAGCCGCAGCCGGCGCAAAAAGCCGAAAGCGAGCAGGACGCCGATCTGCTGGCCAGGGCCCTGGAACGCCTGCCGCTGCACAAGCGCGAAGTGCTGCTGCTGTCCCGCTTCCAGGACCTGAAATACCAGGAGATCGCCGCCCTGCTCGCCTGCAGCGTCGAGAATCGGTGAAGGTGCAGGTGCACCGCTCGCTCAAGGACCTGCGCCGCCATTACCTGGAACTGCAAGGAGGAACCCCATGAACTGCCAGGAATGCAGAAAAAAGATACCGGACCTGCTCCAGGGAGGTCTGGCCGACGGCGAAGCCGCCCGCTGCCAGGGAACACCTGCACTCCTGCCCCGCCTGCTGGCAGGAATGGCAGGAACTGCATGAGACCTGGACCCGCCTGGGCATCCTGCCCGAGGAACAGCCGAGCCCGGAGCTGCGCCGCAATTTTTACCGGATGCTGGAACTCCAGCGCCGCGAATCAACGCTGAGCGAGCGGCCGGCCTGGTGGCGGCTGGACTCGCCGCTTGGTGCCCGACCCTGCACGTTTCCGCGCCGGCCCTGCGCCTGGCGGCCGCGTTCCTGATCGTCGTGGCCGGCTTCGGCAGCCGGGTTTTTCCTGGGCGGCGGCCGTAAAGGCGGATCCGGGCAGCTGCAGCGCCTCAACCGGGAAGTGGATGACCTGAAGCAGCAGATGTCGCTTTCCCTGCTCGACCAGCCTTCGGCCTCCGCCCGCTTGCAGGGGATTTCCCTGACCTCCCGCCTGCAGGATCCCGCCCCGGCCCTGGTCGCCGCGCTGCTGGAAACCCTGGACAACGATCCCAGCGTCAACGTGCGCCTCTCGGCCGTCGACGCCCTGTACCTGTTCGCCGACCGCGAGGAGGTGCGCAAGGCCCTGACCGCTTCGCTTGCCCGGCAGACATCGCCCCTGGTGCAGATCGCCCTGATCGACCTGATGGTTTCGCTCAAGGAAAAGCGCGCCGCCGCGGCCCTGAAGAAACTGCTGGCCGACAACAAGATCATCCCCGAAGTCCGGCAAAGGGCCCGGCTGGGCATCAGCCAGATCATTTAGGTTGCGCATGCGAAAAACCACTTTTCGCTTGCCCGGGCTGTAACCTTTGCGCGGTCGGCGGGTATTACCTCCCTGAACGCCCAAGAGGCAAGGAGGTAAAATGAAGAAAGTATTGCTGGTATTGTTACTGGCGTCCCTGTTTCCGGTCCTGGCGCCGGGCCATGATTCCTATCAGCCTGGAAAAGAAGGACATCATCACGCAGGTCTTCACAATTCAGTTCCCCGGAAAAAGCGAAAACCGTCAAGATCGACAATATTTTCGGCTCCATCACCGTCAGCGGCACGGCGGCGGCCACCGTGCGCCTGGAGGCAAGAAGAAGCCTGCGCGCCGACAGCCAGGACGGCCTGCTCAAGGCCGAGCGCGAAGTGACGCTGAAAATGGCCGAGAAGGACAACCTGCTGGATATTTACGTCGACGGCCCTTTCCGCTGCCGCGACGGCTCGATCAACTGGTCCGACCGCGATTATATCGTGACCTACGATTTCGCGTTGCAGGTGCCGGAACAGACCAGCCTGATCCTGAAAACCGTCAACGACGGCGACATCCTGGTCAAGAACGTCAAGGGCGAGTTCACGGTCCGCAACGTCAACGGCCGCATCGAGCTGCAGGACATCACGGGCCCGGTCAGCTGCAAGACGGTCAACGGCCGCATCCGCGCCAGCCTTCCGGGAAAACCCCGCCGTCCGCCTGCACCTTCACCACGGTCAACGGCGACGTGGATGTCCGCTTCACCCCGGGCCTGGCCGCCGACTTCCGGCTGAAAACGTTCAACGGCGAAATATACAGCGATTTCCCGGTCAGCTACCTGCCGGCCAGGCCGGGGGCGGCCAAGCGGGAAAAAGGGCGCTTCGTCTACCGCAGCCATAGTTTTCAAGGCGTGCGCGTGGGCAAGGGCGGACCGGAGATCACCATGGACACACTGAACGGCGACATCATGATCGCCGGCGATAAAAAGTAAACCAAGGAGAACAATATGAAAACCATCAAAACACTTTTGTTCACAGCATTGATCATTGCCTCGGCCGCCGTTCGCGCTGTGGGGCCAGGACGCTTCCTCCGACCGCGTCGTCGTTCCTTTCAGCGACCCGGGCAAGCCCGGCCTGGTCAAGGCCGACCTGATCAACGGCGGCATCATCGTCAAGGGCTATGAAGGCAAGGAAGTGATCGTCGAGACCAAACCGCGCGGCCATGTCGTCGGCGAGATGAAGGAGGCGAGGACGAAGGCGAGGATGAGAAGCCGGACAAGCATGCCGGGCATGAAGCTCCTGAAGGGCGGCGGCGGCGGCCTGAACATCGAGGAAAGCAAGAACATCATGGAGATCAGCGTCCGAGTCCTGGAAAGCGGACATCGACCTGACCATCCAGGTGCCGATGAATACCTCCCTGGAGCTGCATACCGTCAACAACGGCGACATCAAGGTGGAGAACGTCAACGGCGAGATCGAAGTGGCCAACGTCAACGGCGGCATCATCCTGTCCCGCATCGCGGGTTCGGCCGTGGCCCAGACCGTGAACGGCGATGTCACCGTCACCTTCACCCGGCTCGACGGCAAGAAGCCGCTGTCGCTGGTCACGCTCAACGGCGACGTCGACGTCACCCTGCCCGCTGCGGCCAAGGTCGATTTCAAGCTGAAGATCGACAACCAGGGCGAGATCTACAGCGATTTCGAGCTGGCGCTGCAGAACAAGAGCGAAAAGACCGTCGAAGACAAGCGCAGCCACGGCGGCCACTACCAGGTGAAGATCGACAAGACCGTGTCCGGCTCCATCAACGGCGGCGGCCAGGAGATCACCCTGAAAACCTTCAACGGCGACATCCTGCTGCGCAAGGCCAAATAAGGATTATCTCGTACTTGCCTACGTGCAGGGACCGGCCCGGCCGGTCCCTTTTTTTAGGCACGGAAAATTCGCCCTCGGGCCGCCAGCGATAAACGTCCAGATCGACGCGGCCGCGGCCGTCCACAGCCACCCCCTCGCCGCGCAACAGGCGGCGCTGTTCGGCAAAGCCCCTGCCCGGCGGCAGCGAGATCCGGCCGTCGGCGCCGATCACCCGCTGCCAGGGCAGCCGGTATTTTTCGGACTGGGAATGGAGGATCCAGGACACCTGGCGCGCCCCCCAGGGCTTGCCGGCCAGATGGGCGATCTGGCCGTAGGTGGCCACTTTCCCGGCCGGAATGGCCGCGATCCATTCTCGAACCGCCGCGCAGAAAGGATCGGCTCCGGCCGGTGTGCTTCCGGGCCGGGCCGGTGGGCCCGGGCGCGAACGATCGCCATCGCGCCCCTAGCCAATCAGCATTTCCCCCAGACGATGACCGGGATGGCGTTTTTCATATTCGCGGGCCGTGGCCTTGGTGATCCGGTGCCAGGGCTGCCCCAGCTTGGCGCCGACCACCAAAGCCAGGGCGCAGCGGCAGAGGGTCGGGTCGACTTTTTGCCGCAACTCGAAAAAGACGTCATAGGGATCGCGGCTTAAAAAATCATCAGCGGCGAAAATGCCGATCCGGTTCAGCTTTTTTTCGGTCACGGCCCCGATGTTGGGCAGGGAGCGCAGCGACCGAAGCGCACGGGCATGAACCGCTCTCTTTGCCGTTTTCATTTTTCCTGCTCCCGTTTTGAATTCAACCGACGACGCCATGAAAAAAGACGATGGCCAGACAGACTCCGGCGGCGACCAGCAGCCACTGGAACGCGTAGGGGCCCAGCCCCTCCCCGGCCTGCAGCCGGGACCTGATCCTTTCCGCGCACCGACTTGAAGGCCAGGAGCAACGGCAGGCCGCCCATGAGCACGAAAACCACGCCGCAGACCAGCCAGCCCCAGGCGAAGCCCCCTCCGGGCGGGGCAAAGGCGAATTCCAGGAAATTCCAGCCCAGGGACAGGAACAGCCCGGGCCAGGCCAGGGGCATCAGGTTGATGCCGTCATCGGGCGCGGTGAACAGGTTCAGGAAAAAGCAGACCATGCCGAAGACGACGGAAAGCGGGATGATCCACACCCAGCTCGGCGCTGGATGGGCGATGGCGTAGGGGCCGCCGGAAGCAACCATGCCGCCCAGGCGCATGATCGGGCGCATGCCCTGGTACAGGCAGCTGATGCAGAAGGCCACGCCGAAAAGGTGAAAATGAAAAAGGAGCCGGCGCTTCCAGCCACCGCTCCCGCGCATGGGCTGGATGCGGGCGTTCTCTCTCATGCGCTGCATTGAAAAAGCATTTTTTTCCATGCGCCTCGCTACCCTGACCTGAATTTCCCAAGCAAGCGATCCATTGTAGCATGCCGCGGTTGCAAAAAAAACACCGGCCGGTTATGATGTTTTTTAGGACCTGAAATCATACTTGGAGGTCGACCGATGTTCAAGGATCATCCCAAAGGATTGTTCGTCGCCTTTTTCGCCAACATGGGCGAACGCTTCGGTTTTTATACCATGATGGCCATCCTGGTCCTGTTCCTGCAGGCCAGGTATAATCTCTCCGCGGAAGCGGCGAGCGGCTATTACAGCTGGTTCTATTATGCCATATATGCCCTGGCATTGTTCGGCGGCATACTCGCCGACACTACCAGCAAGTACAAACTGGTCATCCTGTTCGGCATCATTATCATGTTCATTGGCTACGGGGTCATCGCCATCCCGGGAATGCCGCTTTACCTCACCATGATCGGCCTGCTCGTCATCGCCTTCGGCAACGGTCTCTTCAAGGGCAATCTGCAGGCGGTGGTCGGCCAATTGTACGACGACCCGAAGTACTCCAAGCTGCGCGACACGGCCTTCATGATCTTCTACATGGGCATCAACGTCGGCGCTTTTTTCGCCCCCTTCGTGGCCACGGGCGTGCGCAATTGGTTCCTCAAGACGCAGGGCTTCGCCCATGACGGCAGCCTGCCGGCCATGTGCCATGCCTACCTGGACGGCCGCATGACCGACAGCGCCTCGATCGCCGGCCTGGAGAGCCTGGCCAGCAAGGTATCGAGCATGACGGTCTCCGGCCCCGGCCAGCTCAGGGAATTTGCCAGCCATTACATCAGCGCCTTTTCGAAGGGGTACAATTACGCCTTCGGCCTCGCCGCGGTGGCGATGGTCATATCACTGGTCATCTATGTCGTTTTCAACAAGCACCTGCCCAGCAAAGCCAGGGCCGCGGCAAAAAAGAGCGATCAGGAACCGGGTTCACAGCCGATCGTCAACATGCCCAGCCTCGCCATTGGCCTGGTGATCATCGCCGTCACGGCGGCCGCATTCCACTTCCTCTTCAACCAGTTCGCTCTCGGCATGGCGTTGGGCCTTTTCTTCGGCTTCGTGGCCTTCATATTCAAGACATCGACCAGGGAAGAGAAGCCGCGGGTCGTGGCCCTGATGCTGGTGTTCTTCGTGGTCATCTTCTTTTGGATGTCCTTCCACCAGAACGGGCTTACCCAGACCTTTTTCGCCCGGGACTACACGGCGAAGGAGGTCGGCCCGATCCTCAATATCTTCTTCAACCTCGATTCCCTGCTGGCCTTCATCGGCTGCATCGCCGGCCTGATCCTTTTGTTCATCAGAAAGAAACCCGGCCAAAAGACCATCGGCCTGGCCATGTTCACCGGGTTCGGCGCCCTGACGTATTACTTTGTATCCGGCTACCAGGCCACGAACCCCATCGCGCCGGAGATCTTCCAGTCGTTCAACCCGCTGTTCATCGTGGCGCTCACTTTCCCGGTGATGGGCATTTTCACCTGGCTGCGCAACCGCAACAGCGAACCGTCGACCCCAAGAAAGATCGGCATCGGCATGATCATCGCCGCCATCGGCTTCGTCATCATGCTGGCCGCATCGCTGGAGCTGGTGGCTCCCAAGCTGATCGCCAGCGAGAACATGACCGAATGGGGGCGCGTTTCGCCCACCTGGCTCATCAGCAGCTACCTGATCCTGACCTTCGCCGAGCTGTTCCTCAGCCCGATGGGCATTTCCTTCGTCTCCAAGGTCTCGCCGGTCCGCTTCCAGGGACTGATGCAGGGCGGCTGGTTCCTGGCCACCGCCACGGGCAACAAGCTGCTGTTCGTCGGCGGCTTTTTCTGGGATAAGATCGAACTGTGGCAGCTATGGGGAATCTTCGTCATCTGCTGCCTGCTCTCGGCGGCCTTCATTTTCTCGATGATGAAGCGCCTGGAGCGCACGACCAAGGCTTGAGGATCGGTCTTTAAAAGGGCGTATTGGAAAGAGCGCACACCTGGGACCAGAACGCGCTTTCCTTTTCAACCAGGGCGCCGACAAAGGCGTCATCCCGGCTCACGTTCAACAGCACCGGCCGGCCGAAACGGAAGCTCCAGTAGTGGATCTCCGCCAGTCCGGTGACGGCCAGGATATGCTGCAACTGGGCGAAATACTTCGCGGGCACAAGGCCCGAATCGGCCAGTTGATGGTCTTTCTCCCCCGGGCACTTGATCTCCACCACGTGACGGCCGTCGGCGCTCAAGCCGTCCAGGCTGGCCCGCATCCAGGGGTAGGCCAGCGACTGCACGCAGACCGGCTCGACATCGATGCTGGTGTGGCTGACATAGGCCCGCCGGGCCAGCGGTTCGAGCGTCTTGCCCCGCTGCATGGCGCCGTTGGCCGGACGCTCTTCCGTTTGCCCGGTCTTGATGCGCAGCAGGTCGGGGGCCTTTTGCCAGGGTGACTGGCCCATGATGACGGGCGCATCCGAGGCGCCGATGCCTCCCCGCCGCCAGGACAGCCATTCATCCGTATTTTGTTCGAACGACAGGGTGACAAAAGAAGGAGTGTTTTTTGGGGTCATCTTTACTTGTAGCACATGCCGGGCAAAATAGCAAAACCCATGCTTCACGCCTGCGCCTTTCCCAAGGGCAATTTCATGCCCTGACGGGCGGAAAGCGCTTGGCAAGCCGCCGCCAATCGGTTAAAATGAGGAGCAGAATTTCCAAGCTCACGGGAGAATATCATGCCTGCAGCCGTCCTGACTCCGCAAGCCGTCGCCCGCAAGGCCCTGGAGGAATTGGCCGCCATGGCCGACCCGGAAAGGGCCCGCCAGGTCCAGAAATATTTCAAGGAAACGGTGCGCTCCTTTGGCGTCGCTTCGCCGGCGGTCCGCGCCCTGGCCGCCGAATTGTTCCTCGCCGTTAAGAAAGATTGGACATTTGCCCAGGCGCGGCAATTGTGCGCCATCCTTTTCCCCAGGCCGGAACTGGAAGCCAAGGGAGTGGCCGCCCTGATCCTGGCCCGCTATAAAAAAGATTTCCCGCCCGAACTCTGCGGCCAGGTCAAAGAGTGGCTGGCAAAAGACTATCTCGACAACTGGGCCTCGGTGGACATCTTCTGCCCGGAAGTCATGGGCACGCTGCTCCTGCGCTACCCGGAGCTGGTCAAGGAGATCAAGACCTGGCCCGGCCACGCCAACCGCTGGGTCAAGCGGGCGTCGATCGTTTCGTTCCTCAAGCTGGTCAAAAAGCCGGAATACCTGGACATCGTCTATGAGCAGGCCCCGGCCCTGTTTCCCGTGGCCGACGACCTGATCCAAAAAGCCAACGGCTGGGTGCTGCGCGAAGCCGGCAAGCGCGACATGCCGCGGCTGGAGCGCTTCCTGCTCGTCCACGGGCCGGCCATACCCCGCACCACCCTGCGCTACGCCATCGAGCGCTTCCCCGAATCCAGGCGGCGGGAATTGCTGCTCAGGACCAGGGCGAAAACAACCAAAGCCCTTTAACCGGAAATTGAATCGTTTTTGCCGATCGCGCGCAGCCGGCGCTTGGCCTTGGCCAGTGCCCTGCGCACTGGAGGCCAGAGAGGATAAAAAAGCAAATAAGCATTTGACCCGAATGAAGGTTGCGAACGGTTCGGCCAGAAGCGAACTTTACCCTGGCGTTCTACATTCGTGATCAGGCCCAGGATGTTTTCCGCCGGGACCCAACCGTCGGCTTCAGAACAATTGTCGCCTTTGATAAAATATTTTTTCGCTTTTGTGTGCAAAACCCGGTGGACCAGCATCTGGGGCCGTTCCGGGTGGCGGAATGCCAGCACGTCGCCGCGGCGGGGCAGGATATCTTTCAGCGGCGAAACAGTGATGACGTCGCCGTCGCGGATGGCCGGCGTCATGCTGTAGCCCCGGGCCTGGAACTTGAACGAAGCCCCCTTCTCGTGGACCGCCTCGATCAGCTCCATGATCACCGGGGCCGACAATGAGATCCCTTCTTCCAGATACTCACTTGTCATCATTTCAGGAAGATTTTTTTTTGCAAATCATATGACGTTTGAAAAGCTCGGTTGCCAGACCGGCGACATCCTTTTCGATCATAGCGACTGACGAATTATATTTTTTCTCAAGGGCTTTAGCGATCTGGGCCAAAGTTTTTTTCCCATCCAGAAGTTTCCAAAAAACCCTGCCGGTCTCGTTCAGGGTGAAAAGATCATCCATGGCATCTCCGATTCCAGCCACGAGAGGAACAATGATTAATTCACCTTCGATCTCTCGGGCCACTACGTTCTCGGACGGAACGTATACACAATCCAGATCAATTTTTTTTTTCATTTTAATCTCCTTTTTTCACCCGGTTGTCAGCCGAGTTCGTTTGGGTTCGCTCCGGATCGATTTTTATTTGCTTTACCAATTCACTGATTCGCTGGCGACCGTCTAAAACCTTCCATGCTTGTTCACCTTTACTCAGAAGCCCCAAATGGCACGCCCATAAATGAGCGAGTAGACACAAGTACTCAACTGGCGTATCCAGAGTCCCGTGCTCGTTCCAGGATCGACCCGGACACTGCTCGCACAATCCCATCAAGAAACAGCGTGCACAGCGATTCAGAAATTCCAAATCCTTGGATTTCTTGGTTCTGAAACAAGAAAATTTCTGGTTCAGCGCTTCACGAAGTGATCCTTTTAATAGATCATAAGAAAAGTCAGGGTGTCGGAGAGAGAGACAATGTTGCCAACGACCGTAAGCATCGACGCACCCTCCTTCGCCACTGCAGCAGGCAAAGAGGGAATCTCCCTTTATCCCAACAAAATTTGCACAATACTGAGCCAAACTTTGATCGATTTTGTGTTCATGGCGAAGATAAAATGCCAGTCCTAGCTCAGGCGAAATACGCAACTTTTGGATCTTTCGATTTTTTTGCTGTGAATCTCTTCGGGCCCGCAATTCCAAAAATTGGCAGAAATCGGGCGGCCGATCCATTCCGGGAAGTGACTTTGCCCAGCATTCAATTTCTTGGACATCTTTAGCATTATTGGGAAGAAGAATACCCTTAACGACAAAGGGAATCCGATATTCCTCCAAGAACCGGATACCTCGTTGATACTGAGTGAATGATCCCGAAATTCTTGAGACGGCCTCGTAGGTCTTCCGGTGCATACCATAAACCGATACTTCAATTTTCTCCAAAAGGGGGATGCCAGCAAACAAGCGGGCCAAACGTGCGTCGATCAATCGGGCATTGGTGAACAAGAGAACCTTGAGACCTAACTTTCGGGCGATAAGGTAAATGTCCACAAAATCTGGACGTAAAAGAGGCTCTCCTCCTGTGAAACGGACAGACAACACCCCTAAATCAGCGGCCTGTTTTAAGATGCCTTCCCACTGCGAAATGGTTAGTTCCTTGCTTTGGGCCCGGCGATCTTTTTCGGGCAGATTAATGGAACAATGGACACAATTGTTGTTGCATCGTTCCGTTAGCTCAAGATCCAAGTGCGATATTAGTGGCTGTCGGTCCTTCCAAAGCATATGCTGGGCAGGGCTCCCCCTGTCAACATATTCAGCGTTTTTTTTATTCATGCACTTATTGCCACTAAAAATTTGTTCCCAAGAATGGCGTTTTTTCATTTATTCGTAGGGAATAAATTTTTGCGAGTTTTTTCTCTAAATCATCCTCAATGAAGCGGACGTATTCGGCCGGGCAGTATCCGCTAATCCTGGATCGGCACAAGGTGATGACGGCAGGCCGGATAGCCCGCTCTGACAGTGTTCGTATAAGGATATCTAAATTTTTCCGAATTTCATCAAAATCGGGTTTGTACGCTTTTTCGGGGATCTTACGGAAAGCGATTATTACGACAGGCTGTCGTTTGTTTTTTTTGAAAGTGAATTCCAAGCCTGAAAAACGGATTGTTTTGTCTTTTAAAAAGGCTTCTTTTCTCCGATACTGTTCTGAAGTTATTTCCAGCCGATATTCCCAGTTGTTCTGAACCGAATCTCGGCAGGCGAAATAATCCAGGTCAATATCCAGGATCACTTGTCGTTTCCTTGGCATTTGGTCTATAGGTCTGGATAAAAACGAAAATTTCTTTAGATCCGGCAAAGCTTTGTCTACTGCCGCTTGATGGGCATTTCTATTCAGCCAGGTGGGATATTTGATGATTTTTCCTTCCCCAAAGACGCTGCCAACCTGGATGGTCGTCCTCGCCGATTTGAATTTCCGCCATTCCGGGAAAAAGAAATAAACATTCCTGACCAGTCCGTTAAGTATAGCCGGATAAATGAAATTTTGGATATTCAGCTCTTCCTTGGAAAATTTTTCAAAATAACTCAAGGCCTCAAGACCGGCTGGAGAATAAATAGAGTTCCGAAAAATTCGTTGCCTCCCCATATCGGTATGGGCATCAACATGGAATAGATCCAAAGGGGCTTTAATAACCCCTTCAAGGCGAGCTTTTTGCCAATAAAAGTAGGCCTCGTTATGTTCATCAAAACAATATAAATCCACCAATTCCTTATGTTTTTTCACTTGCCTTCAAAATCAGGAAATTCCAATAAAACCTATCTCAAGATATTCTCTAGCTAGACAGAAACTAAGCTCCAGGTAATTATCATGAAGTTGGCTGGGCAGAGCAACCCCTGCATTTGGTTTGTTCTGCATTGGACCACACATTGCAACGATTATAATTATTAGATGGGCCAGGAGCAATCGAGTTAGGGTGTCGGCAGACATTCTCCAAGACTTCGTCAGGGTTGCCTTTAACCAAAATTACTAATTTTGGTTTTGACCAAGTTTTTTTCATTGGACACCTCATTTTTTAACAGTATTATTACTGATATTATCATAACTTCCAGTGAAGTCAAGCCGACGCCGAGGAATCGTTTTAGCAATTTGCATTTGCCGCATCTATGGTATTCAGCAATTTAGATGCTCAAATCATCTGGAGCCTTATTAACCATTTTTGCTCGAGTTTGGGCAGACAGACAGAACGGCTCAATAAAGGCATCGACCTTCCCCGTCTCAAGAAAAGATACAGCCGGGCACCATTGGCACAAGCTCCTGATAGAGCAAATACCGCATCGTTCAATAAGTTCTTTATTCTTTGTCTGCTTGCTCAGGAGGCGGGGAATGAACTGCAACCAAGCCTCTTTTAGTGGATGCGACTTTAAATCATGCATAAAATCCGGATGGCAGAGTGGCATACACAATCTCAACCAACCGTCGTAACTGAGAGTAAAACCGTTGTTTCCGGCACCACAGGTTATGATGGGAATGCTGGCAGGCAGTGTAGCCTGCCGCACGTTCGTTCTTTCACATCCCATCTTCAAGGCGGCAACCTTCTCCGGATAGAACCGTTCCACGTTCACGGCTTCATCGGGAGCAAGCCTCTCCGCCTTGATCTCAGCATTCCGAAGCCGATCCCTATCATACCGCAAATGGAGGAAAGGATCGATGCGGAAAGAGTTATTGGTATGCTCCCGGCAAAACTGGATAATCTCTGGAATTTCCTCAAGATTGGAACGCATGGCCATGGCTTTCAATTGGACATTCAGCCCGCTTTGAAGGAGTCGTTCCAAACCCTTATAAAAGGCCTTAAATGACCCCCGCACTCGGGTCACCCTTTCATAAACATTTTCACTGGCTCCATAGATGGTTACTTCTATATTCCGCGGCGGGTATTTTTTGAAAAATCGAATATGCTCGTCGCTGACCAGTGCGGCATTCGTGAACACGGAAACGAGGAAGCCCTTCTTTTTTAACATCAAATAAACTTCAAAGAAATCCTTTCTAAGCAATGGTTCGCCGCCCGTCAATATCCACCACAAAAAGCCCAATGAAGCCGCTTGCTCTGCAATTTTTTCAATAGCTCCGATTGTCATTTCCTTTTTTTTTGCATCCGGGTCACTGGCAGGGAGGTTGATATAGCACTGGCGGCAATTGTTGTTGCAGCGAGCAGTCATCTCAAATTCGACGGTATTGGGGACCCGATCATTCTTGAACCTCTCCCAGAGTGGCAATTGCGGCAGGGGAATGGATTCTATATAAGAAAGGTCTTTTTTTGTTTTTTTCATGATTCTTAAGGTTTTTTCAGTATCGCCTGTCCTCGTTTGCTCTCTTTTTGAATGTTCAAATATGCAATTTCAAATCCTCCTTCACTGAACTCGGAGGACAAGTCTGCTTCGGCCGGGAATATATGAACATACTCCCTGTTGTTCAACAACATATCTCCCCATTCATAGCTCCGATTTCCAAAAGAAACAAGGGCGAAACCCTTTTTAAAGGCTTCAATGGTTGAATTGAAGGAACCGGAACAGCCGCATAGAAAACGACACAGGAAAAATCCTCCGGGTTTTAGCGCATGGTGGATGCGGTTTAAAACTGCGACCCGTTTGGCCCGGGTTGGAATATAAGAGTAGAGCGAAGCAGGCAGCCAGACTGCATCATACGTGCTCGCCTCTAAATCAAGCGTTGTCAATTCCTGGACAATGCCACGAATCTGGGCTCCATGTTTCACAGCATTGCGTTGGGCCCGTTCGACCATTTCAGCCACGAAGTCAATCCCAACCACCTCGAACCCCAAGCGGGCGAGATGAATAGCCACCCGCCCACCGCCGACGCCCAGAATTGCAAATCGTCCACTCCTTAGGGGAACCATTGAAAGAAGGTCCTGCTCTTCGGGCCATAATCCCTGACCAATAGTTGAATCGTCACTATAGATGTCAAGGATATCCGGTGAACTGTAATATAGAAAGTTGAATTTGATGAGGTCATCTGGCTTCATAATGACAACGGCTAAGGAACGAATGAGAGAGCCCAGCCTGACAAAGAAACGGCCACAACGAATCCGCGCTTTCAAACGCTCACCTGCATGCCACTGTACTACAGAATTCGTCTGGAGAATTGCCTTCTTCCCGAAAATACGAAAAACCCATTTTTTTCATTATAAACTATCGCGCAGCAACTCTGCTAGAGGCGCGTTTTTCTGGAACCTCAGCACATAACAAGGGACTTGGCTGACGATCTCATCGATCAAACCTAAGGTCTTCCTCCACCAATCGGCGCTTATCGTCGGTCTGATGACAAAAGAAAGTAGTTCCCTGGTGATATCCCGGCTATTTTCGATTCGAGAAACGCTGTTTTTTTTGGCTTGTTTTAAAAAAAATATCCCTTTGAGTGGAGCGGAACTCGCCGAGATCAAGGGAATCTCACCATGGTTCCAAGTTCCATAAATTTGGAATAATTTCTCGTGCTTTCTCAAGATGATTCTATCATCACAAAGGATTTCAGCCTGATCCCGGAGGAGTTTGGTTGCGGTGGATTTGCCTGCCCCGGAATGCCCCATGAATAGAAGGCCATTGCCTTCGAAAATCAATCCGCTCGAATGGAAATAACATCCATTTCGATCAGCCAATACCTGCGCCAGCAGCAATTGATCGGTCGGGAGAAGAGTTAGAGAATCGAGCTGGCCTGACTTATAAAATTCTATTTGCGATGGCGGCAAAAAAATCTTTGCATCAGTGAAATCCCGGTTGAAAATCGCAACCTGATTGTATTCCTTCACATCCCGTTTCCTGCCAATGCAGAGATAGACCCATGATTGGTTAGTTTGATAGATCGCCCATGGTGGCCGGATAATAGGTTGCGAACTGAGTTTCAGATCAGCAAGGCGGGGGAGCGTGAAATGGTGATGGATTAAAATCACATTCTTACCTGAGGCGGCCGCTTCAAAAAACTTAAATTTGGGATGGAAAGTTGATCCATTTATTGGAAGGTCCGACTCAACTTGCAGAGTGATTCCGGCGATTTCATAAAAACGGCGATGTTTTCGAGCCCAATCACGCTTGGCTTGATGGCTTTTCTTAGCCAAGTCACATAAAAAACTGATTTTCGCCTGATAACGCCCTCTTTCCAAGTAGCCGAACACCGGGCACCAGCGGCAATCGTTGCGTAATCTGCAGGATCCGCATTTGCCCCGGTATTCAGAACCGCCAACTGTTTTGTGAACCAAGCTTGGGAGAAAAACATCCCAACCTTCCCGAAACGACCCCTTACGAAGGTCGAACATCAGTTTTGGATCCTTAATAAAGGAACAAAAAGTCATGCGCCCGAAGGGATCAACGGAGAAATCCTGTTTGGACTCAATGCAGGATTGAAATAGAAATTTGTTTTCTTTCGCCGGAGATTGTTCTTTTTGGTTCATTTCTTGCTGCCGCGAACAATCATAAGCGAAATCCTCTTGATTCATTTCGACAATAGTGGACGCCGGGAGCCTTTGCCGAATGATCTCACGATTCCGTGTCCTGTCCCGGCATGAAGAAAGAAATAGCCAATCAGCGCCGAATCTCCACGATGGGGTCAACGATTCAGCCAAAGATATCATCTTTTCCCGTTGATGAACATTATCCTTCATTAAAACAAGTTGAATGGTAAATCCCGCTCCAGCCTCACGTAGATATTTAAGACCTTGCATCGTTTTCTCAAAAGATCCAGGGCATCGTGTAACCCAATCATGAATTTCTTTATCCGCCCCATATATAGAGACCATTTTACGGCCTCTTTTCTTCATTAAACAGGCTATCTGGGATGTAATTAAGGTCCCATTTGTATTTAAAGAATATGAAATCGAATGGGCCATGATATATTTAAAAATCTCCGGGAAGTCAGCCCTGAGCATCGGTTCACCGCCCGAGATGAACCATTCCCGACAGCCCAAACTTCGCGCATCATTGATGATTCTAATGATTTCATCAAAAGAAAGTTCGTCTTTTTTCTCGACCGCATTTGGGGGCTTCCGTAGCCAGCAGTGCCGGCAATTGTTGTTGCAGCGATAGGTCAGGTCCAAGTTACCCTGCAGCGGCAGACGTAGAAGAGTTTTAACTCTTTTCTGATCAAAATATATTTCCATTTTATCAGTCATTCCAAAGATTCATATTAATTGGCATTAAAACTTCATCGGAAATGTAAACGATCGGCTCTACTCTTTGATAAAATTTTAATAATTGTACCACCGTGGTTATAATATTGTCAACAAGCTTTAACCCAATCCTTGGGTTTTTTTACGTTTTTCCTTATTGACAAAAAACACATAAATTCCTATACTTTTCACTTTTACGGAGAAATTCATGGCAAAAAAGTCGACGCCGGGAAAAGATTCGCTGATACGCAACCCCGATGTGGTCCTGCGCGAAGAAGACCCGGATGGGGCGCTGCTTTTCAACCCCGATACCAACCAGATCCGGGTGATCAACACCACCGGGCTGTTCATCTGGAAGCACTGCGACGGCAAAAAAGACCTGCCGGCCATCGTCTCCGCCTTGAAAAAAACATTCGCCGGCGTACCCGAAGCCGAAGTTGAAGGACAGGTCAAGGCCTTTGTCGACGATATGCAGGCCAACGGCTTTTTGGGAGTTCCGGGAAACAAAAGAGAAATAAATTTGAGTTCAACCCGCAAAAATAAAAACCTGCCTCCGCCCAAGAGCATCAGCATCTCCATCACCGGCAAGTGCAACCTGAAGTGCAACTATTGTTTTTACGCCAATGAAATGGCTGGTTTGAAGGACCTGCCGACCGGGACATGGCTGAAATTCTTCGACGAGCTGGGCAAGATCGGCATCATGGACGCCTCCCTGACCGGCGGCGAAGCCCTGTTGCGCCCCGATATTTTCGAGCTGATCGACGGCATCATCGCCAACCGCATGCGCTACAACCTCCTGAGCAACGGCACCCTGATCGACGAAAAACTGCTGAAAAAATTCGAACAGGGGAAAAGACGCCTGCGCCTCGATTATATTCAGGTATCCATCGACGGCTCTGCCGCCGCCATTCACGACCAGAGCCGCCCCGGCTCTTTTGACAAAGCGATACGCGGCTTGAAACTGCTTAAAGGAAGCGGAGTTCCCGGTTGCCGTGCGCGTGACCATCAACCGCCACAATCTCAACGACCTGGAAAACATTGCCAAGTTGTTGCTGGAAGATATCGGCTTGAACTCCTTCGGCACCAATGAGGCCATGCCCATCGGTTCGGGCTGCCGCAGCGACGCCGACATGTCCCTGTCCGCGAAAGAAAAAATGGCGGCCATGGCAGCCATCGGCCGTTTGCAGCGCCGCTACCCGGGCCGCCTTAGGCCCAGGCCGGGCCGCAAGCCAAGCGCAAGATGTATGCCGAGATGGTCCATGCCCGGCGCACGGGCGAAAAACCCAATTCCTGGACCATGGGTTACCTGACTTCCTGCGGTTGCGTGTTTTCCAAGATCGATGTCCTGCACGACGGCTCGGTCGTCCCCTGCTGCATGCTGCCCGGTTTGGTCTTGGGCAACATCTGTAGCGACTCATTACTCGATATATGGTATCATCATCCCACGATGATCGCCTTGCGTGAACGGAGAAGCATCCCCATGAGCGAAGTCGCCGGGTTGCAAAACCTGCGAATGGAACCTGTATTGCAACGGCAGCTGCCCGGGGTTGGCCCACCAGCTGACCGGCGATTTCAACCGCGCCAATCCCGAGGATTGCTTTAAGAATTTTTTGAAGGAAACAGGAGCGAGTTATGGGCTGCGAGCCTGAGTTGCTGAAAAAGAAAACCAAGCCTGCCACGGCCCGGAAGCTCGATCTTCCCGAGGGCGTTCCGCCGCTGACCTCGCTCTACATGTACATCGCCGGCTCCTGCAACCTGGCCTGCCGCCATTGCTGGATCAGCCCGACTATGAGGCCGACAATACCAAGGGAAGTTCCTTAAACTCGAATACATCAAAAAAGCAGTCACCGAAGCCAAACCCCTGGGATTGCAGTCGGTCAAACTCACCGGCGGCGAGCCCATGCTTCATCCGCAATTCCGTGAAATCGTCGACTATATCGATACGCAAAATATCGGTATGATCATGGAGACCAACGGAACCTTGATCGATGACGAAATGGCCCAATTTCTGAAGTCGAAAACCCACTTTAGCTTTGTTTCGGTTTCATTAGACGGCGCCAAGCCTGATACCCACGACAATTTGCGGGGGGTGGTTGGATGTTTTCAGCTGGCAAAAAATGGTTTAAACAACCTTACAAAGGCCGGTTTTCAGCCGCAGGTCATCTGCACTCTGTATCGGGGAAATGTGTCGGAAATGACCGAATTGATCGAAATGGCTGAAAATTTAGGCTGCGGTTCGGTAAAATTCAACCATGTGCAGAAGATCGGTCGGGGAGAAAGATTTGCAAAAAAGCAAGGCTTGGGAATCGAAGAGATCATCCGCTTGTACCGTTACCTGGAGTCAGACATAATCCCCAGAAAAAAGATTCAAGTTTTTTTCGATATACCCTATGCGTTTTCTCCGATACGAAAATTGCTAAGCAGTTCGATTGGCCGATGCGCCCATTTTAACGTGATTGGTCTACTGTCCGGGGGCGAGTTAGCACTTTGCGGAATCGGAACGACCGTACCGGAGTTAATATATGGTCATATTGAGACCAACGATTTAGCAAAAATCTGGTGTGAAAACCAGAAAATGATCCGCCTGAGGAAGCAAATCCCCGCCCAGCTTGAAGGCATCTGCG
Organism: Candidatus Aminicenantota bacterium; assembly: GCA_963764745.1. GTDB lineage: Bacteria > Acidobacteriota > Aminicenantia > UBA2199 > UBA2199 > UBA2199. The sequence continues at coordinate 382,427 of CAVXTN010000005.1, forward strand.
CTTTATGTCTGCACAGAGATATTTGTCTGGGAGCATGCATAGCCAACAATTTTCACGAAACCGGCAGGTTGAATTCAGATTATTATTTTTGTCGCCAAGCCCATAAATTAGGACTTTTCCCGATATCCAGGTATAAGCTAGAAAATTTGAGTTTAAAGAAAACTAATCGCCACTGTCTTTATATGGAGCATGGGTTATGAAAAAATTGACTTTTAAAAATAATTTTATTATAGTTTATTGGAGAGCGTTTTTTAATTTTTTTTTCAAAGCGAAAGGAGGCCATATTTGAAAACTTTAAAAAAGGCAATATATCAACCACCTTACTCCAGAAATTTGTCTGCCATGAGCGTATCTGGACAGGTTGTACCAACAGGGCAATGTGTTACTGGCCAACAACTGACTTCGGGTGAATGCGCTAACGGACAAATACCCACAGGAGGTAATTGCGCACCAACTGGCGGGCAACCAGCGCAGGGTTATTGCAGAACCGGAGGCTTAGCTACTGAAGGATGTTGGCCCACCGGATCTATCCATCACTAATATTTGTTTGGCAGTATTGGTTCGACAATATTAATGTGCATGATACTTTTTAATAGCCAATTGTGTCAACTTAGTGGATAATGGATAGAGGATTCAGTTACGTTCAAGGCAAAGTCGTGATATTTTTTGTTCCATTAGTTCGTTTGCTATATAGGGTTTAAAATACTGCCAATAGTCCAACTTTTTCATCTTGCAATGGCGGCATGTTCTGGGGTTCAGTTCAAATGGATTTGCAATTGCTAATAAAAAAATCAGTGTTTTGTTGGCGGAGGTTTATCCTATGAATTTCTTGAGACATAAAATTGGGGGAATTACGTTTCTAACCAAATCTGATATAGAACTAACACCACTAAAAATTGATCATTTTCAACGTTTTTTAACTAAAGAAATGGATTCAGAAATTTACCATCGGATGCAAAAGGTTGAGGAAAAAGACTTGACCATGTCTGCATTGAATAGCAAAGAGAAAGAAAGCATCTCACGCTGCATTATTCCATCCCGGCTTGGCCCGGGATCCTTTATTTTGCCTCCATTTGTCCGGAATAAAGAAGTTGGGGATAGTTCCCGCGATTTCCAGTCCGTTCAAGATTCATTTGATATTCCTATCTTTCGCTCTCCGGCAGTAAGGGACCGTCTGGAAGCTTGCCTGGATCACCCCGAGCGCATTGGACTCCTGTTACATATATTCTCGCTTGAGATATACGATTACAACTCACATAGGATTGATTTATTTTATCGCTCCGCTCAACGTTGGATATTTGACAATTTCCCTCTGGATAATGGTTTTCGGCGTATGTTTACAAGTTTTCTGCCATCTTTTTTAGCCTTAATGTTGCATAGTTCTGGTATTGTGCGAAACGGTCGCGCAGCATTATTCCTTGCCCCGGATGCGGGGGGGAAAAGTACAGTAATAGCGAACATGAATGGTGGAACAATCTTGAGCGACGATCAAAATATCCTTCGCAAAGAAGGTGATACTTTTATGGTGCATAGCACTCCTTGGGGCGCAATTTGTCATGGTCCTCAACAGGCACCATTGGGAGGCTTTTTTTTGCTAGAGAAGGCGCCACGCTTCACAATTACCCAAGAAAAATTTTCGAATATTTTTCAATTTCTGTGGATCGAACACATGCATGTCTGGCTCAAACTACCAAAATACCTGCGGATTAAAGCATTCGAGTTGCTCTACGATGCTTGCCGCCAGACACCCTGCTACCGGATGCGCTTCCCCAAGGATTATATTGATTGGGACGTAATTGACAAGGCAATGAATATCGACAACAAATATAAATGATTTCTTTCTATGAAAAAAAAAGAAAAAATGAAATTATAAAGCATGACGCCCATTTTTATTTCGGCCATAGCATGGATGGAACATTCAGGAAACATGACCGGATTCAAGTAGAGAAAACCAGGATAATTAAAATCAGGATTGGTGACATAGCTATCTTCAAAAATTTATTGGAAACTGGAAAAGAAGTATATTATGTCCATCGGGTTGTTGCTTTCATGGAAAAAAATATCATCACCCGCGGCGACAACAATCCCCGGAACGACGAAGAACCGGTGACGGAAGAGAATCTCATCGGCAAAGTGACCCATTACGAGCGCAACGGGAAAATTCATAAAGTCTGGAACGGCAGGCTGGGAATGGTGCGGGCCAGGGTGCTGCATGGCCGGTTGCATGTAATAAGAGCGATCAAATTCTTTTTAAGAAAACCTTACCGCCTGCTGAAAAAAACAGGCATTGTCTCCAAACTCTGGCGGCCGGAGATCGAAACGATCTATTTCGAAACCCAGGACGGCCCACTGGTCAAATATATTCACAAAGGCAGGACCGTGGCCAGCTGCTGGACAGACACGAATCGCTGGTGGTTCCGCCGGCCTTACGATTTCGTCATCGGGCCGAAATTTCAGTCTTAAGCCAAATTGGTCTATAATTCCCCTAGATGAAAACCTGGTTCGCATACCTGAAAGGCGCCTTGGGCCGCCGCCTGCCCGAGGACAAGATTGGCGGCGGCCAAAAAAACGACCGGCTGCGCGCCAATTTGAAGAACCTGGTCCCTTTCATGAAACGCCACTGGCGCAAAGGGGCACTGGGCGCGCTGCTCATCCTGCTGACCTCGCTGCTGGCCTTCCCCGGCGCCGCTGATCACCCGCTACCTGATCGACAAGGTCATCCTGGGCAAGCAGCTCCGCCTGCTGCTGGGCGTGATCCTGCTCCTGGCCGGCATCAAGGTCGGCGGGCATCCTTTTCGGCCTGCTGCAGCAGTATTTCTTCACCCGCTTCGAGCAGGAGGTGCTGCTCGAGATCCAGCAGATCCTGTTCGACCGCACCCTGCGCCTGCCCAAGTCCTTTTTCGACGCCAAGGAGACCGGCTACCTGATGTCGCGCCTGCTGGGCGACGTCGACGGCCTGCGCTGGTTCTTCTCCTCGACGCTGGTCTACATCTTCAGTTCCGTTCCTGCGCTTTGCCGGCGGCGCCGTTTTTCTGATCTATCTCAACTGGCGCCTGGCCCTGGCCGTGCTGGTGGTGCTGCCGCTGATGTTCGTCTCCGTGCGCTTTTTCGGCGCGCAAGCTGCGCGTGCTGAGCCACCACGGCATGGAGCGCCAGGCCGAGGTCTACCAATCGGTGCAGGAATCACTGGCCCAGACCTCCCTGATCAAGGCCTTTGCCACCGAAAAGCGCACGCTGAACTCGCTGATGGGCAAGCTGCGCGCCTCGCTGCAGGTGGGCATGGAGCAGAACACCCTGGGCTCGGTGGCCAACCTGGCCATCGGCGTCGCCCCCGACCTGGCCAATCTGATCGTCCTGGCCGGCGGCGCTTATCATGATCATCCAGGGGCAGTGGAGCGTGGGCTCGCTGCTGGCCTTTCAATCCTATGTCGGCTTCGTCTACGGGCCGGCCCAGTTCCTGGCCCGGCCAACTTCCAGTGGCAGGGCGCCGTGGCCTCGCTGGAGCGGGTATCGGCCCTGTTCGACGTCGTGCCCGAAGAGCATGCCGGAGTGGGGCTGAAGCCGGAGCGACTGCGCGGAGAGGTGGAATTCCAGGATGTCTCTTTCTCCTACAACGGCCTGGATACGGTCTTGCAGGATATCTCCTTCACGGTGCAGGGCGGGCGAGCACATGGCCGTGGTCGGCCCCAGCGGCGTGGGCAAGACCACCCTGGTCAGCTTGCTCCTGCAGTTCTACCGGCCGCAGCAAGGGCTGATCCTCATCGACGGCCGGCCGGTCGGCGAATACGAGTTGACTTCCTTGCGCCGGCGCATCGGCTACGTGCCGCAGTCGCCGACGCTGCTTTCCGGCACCATCGCCGAGAACCTGCGCTACGGCGATCCCGAGGCAAGCGAAGCGCAGATCGAAAAAGCGGCGCGGGCCGCGGGCATCCATGATTTCATCGCATCCCTGCCGGAAGGCTACCAGTCCCTGGTCGGCGAGCGCGGCGTCAATTTCTCCGAGGGGCAGAAACAGCGCCTGGCCATCGCCCGCGCCCTGGTCAAGGATCCCGACATCCTGGTACTGGACGAACCGACCTCGTCCCTGGATGCGCTGACCGAAGAATCGATCTTCGCCTCGCTGCCCAAGATGGTGCGCGGCAAAACGCTGTTCATCATCGCCCATCGCCTGAGCACCATCCGCCAGTCCGACCGCATCCTGTGCTTCAACGACAAGGGGCTGGTCGGGGCCGGCAGCCACGACGAATTGCAGGAAAAGTGCGAATATTACCAGGCGCTGCTGCGCAGCCAGATGGCGGTTCCGCAAAATGAGGGGAAAAAGCCCGACCGCTCCTGATCGTTTTAAAAACCCAGGGCGGACATGACCAGGCGGTTCAATGGCAGGGTGATGAAATCAAAAAAATTAAAATAAGCCCCGGCCAGGAGCAGGATGAAGCCATAGGGCTTGATGTCTTCGAAGGCCGACAAGGCATCGTCGCTTAAAAAAAGCTCGGCCGCGGCACTGCCGGGCAATGGCGGGATGGGCAGCAGGTTGAAGACAGCCAGGCAGGCGTTGATCAGACAGAAAGAAAGCAGGACCTGGAGCAGCAGCGGCGACCGCAGCAAACCGGCGCCATTCAGGCCCGCGATAAGGGCCATGCCGGCCAGCGCCAGCAGCAGATTGGCCGCCGGGCCGGCGGCGGCGATCAGCAGGCCGTCGCGGCAGGGGCGACGCAGGTTCTCGAGCTTGATTTCCAGCGGCCGGGTCCAGCCCAGGACCGGCAGGCCGCGGAAGAGCAGGAACAGCGGCAGCAAGGCACTGCCGATCCAGTCGACGCGGGCGAAGGGATTGTCGGCTGACCGCTGCCGGGCCGCGGCTTCGGGATCGCCGCAGCGGCGGGCCATCCAGACGCGGGATTTGTCGTGGACCCATAAGGAAAAAAAGACGATGGCGAGATTCAGCCCGAGAAAAAAATAACGGTTCACGACCGGGCTGCGGATTGAAAGGTCAAGGACGGTCTATTCAGCCCTGGCCGAAAAGCTTCATCTGCTCCTTGACGTGATCGGGGATCAGGGATCCGTAAAGGGCATCGTGGGACAGGTTGATGATGTTCTCGTTGATCTTGGCAGGGGTGTTCTTCTTGAATGTATATTTCCTGCCCTTGGCGAAAAGGTTGCCGATGGGGCCGCAGCGCTTTTGCACCTTGACCACTTCCGTTTCCGCGACCGGGCAGCCCAGGATGATTCTCTTGTCCTTTTCCTTGTCCTTGTCGTAGAGCCGGACGATGATCAGCTCGGAAGTGACCGAAATGAGCTCGCCCTTGAATGTCTTGTTCTGGATGTAGACCTTGACTTTCTGCCCTTCCGGCAGACTGTCCGCCGCGGCCAGCCATAGCGCCGAAAAAACCAACAGGATCAACAGCAGCGTAATTTTTCTCATGATGAACCTCCCGCTGGCTGTTTTGTAACACAAAATATCTTTTTTTTCAAGACCCGGGGTTTGCATGTCCGGCAGTCCGGCCTGCGCTCGCCGTTCTCCGCACCCCGACCAGGAGAGCGCCTCCGGCAGCCGGCCCGCGGCGGGTCCGCCCCAGGGCAGCGGGAAGAAAATCCGTTCAAAATTTTGGACGAAACTCCCGGTTTTTTGAATCCGCGGCCGGGGCCGGAAAGCGGCCGGGACCGCCCCGGTTTTTCGTCCCTGATTTTTTTCCTTTCGTCCCGAATTTTTGCGCGCCCGCCCCTTTTTGCCAAAACCGGGGAAAATAGCGGGATTGGCACGCGTTATGCTGCATCTTACGTGCAAACTTTTTTCAAGGAGGAAAAATGAAAAAGTTACTTACACTGTGTTTCGCAGTGGCAGTACTGTCGGCGCTGGCTTTCGGCCAGCAATCATCCACGGCCGATATCTACGGCACCGTGGTCCTGCCCGACGGTTCGGCCATCCCCGGCGTCGCCGTGACCATCAGCGGCGACGTGGGCGCGACCAAAACAACGGTCACGTCCGAGGAAGGCAACTTCCGCTTTATCGGTCTTCCCCCGGGAAACTACGAGCTCAAGTTCGAGCTCGAGGGTTTCAAGACCATACTGCGCAAGGGCATCCGCATGTATGTCGGCAAGAACGTCACCATGACCGTGCCCATGGAGACCTCGATGATCAAGGAAGAGATCGTGGTCACGGCCAAGGCCAGCATCGTGGATACCCGCCGGACCAGCGTCGGCATCAACATTTCCAAGGAAGACGTGAACCGGCTGCCCCAGGCCCGCAACCCCTGGTCCATCATCAACCTGATCCCGGGCATGATGATCGACCGCGAGGACGTGGGCGGCAACGAGTCGGGCCAGCAATCCAACTTCTACGGCCAGGGCGGCGACAAGAACGACGTGGCCTGGAACATCGACGGCTCCAACGTCACCGACGTGTCGGCCTTCGGCGCCCCGTCATATCTCGACCCGAACGCCTACGACGAGATCCAGGTCTCCATGGCTTCCAATGACATCACGGCCCAGACCGGCGGCGTGCAGCTGAACTTCGTCTCCAAGAAGGGCGGCAACAGGTTCTCCGGCGACTTCCACCTCTATGCCGAGGACCAGCGCTGGCAGATGAACCCCAAGGCCAAAGCCGGCCTCTCTTCGAGCTACGTTTCCCCGGGCGTCATCCGCCTCTACCAGTACGGCATCAACATCGGCGGCCCGATCGTCAAGGATAAGGTGTTCTTCGCCGGCTCCTGGTCGATCCAGGACATCCATTCGCTGACGACCACCAATACCGAGGACACCACGCTGCTCAATTCCGCCTACGCCAAGCTGAACGCGACGCTGGGCAACACCCAGGCAGAGTTCACCCTGCACAACAACAACAAGCAGAAATGGAACCGCACCGACTGGGGCGCGGAATTCCAGGACGTGAGCACCCTGTGGCGGCAAGACGGACCCGGCTACACCTGGATGGGCTCCCTGCAACAGACCCTGGGCAACCTGCTGCTGAGCGTCAAGTACAACCACACCACCAACCCCTTCAACCTGCACCCCAATTCATCCACCATGAATGCGGCCGGCGACATGATCATCGGCCCGGAGATGACGTTCCGCTACGACACCCCGGCCGGATTCTGGGCCTCGGGCGGCTACCTGTGGCAGGACATCAACCGCATCACCGACAACTTCATTTTCGACGGCAACCTGTTCGTGGAAAACAAGCTGGGCGGCGACCATGAGCTCCGCTTCGGCGTCGACTATTTTTCGAACCAGACCCTGACCGACCAGTACTACACCAACATGCGCGGCGTGATGTACACCAGCTACTTCAACACCATCGCCCCGATCGAGGGCTTCACCTGGCCCGATACGGTGCTGATCGCCACCAACGGCCCCAGAGACACGACCACATACCGCATGTCCGGCTACTTCGCCGACACCATCACCTTCAAGAAACTGGTGGTCAACCTCGGGCTGCGCTATGACTCCGAATGGGGCCGCCTGAATGCCAAGAAAGTGGCCGGCTTCACCCTCGACGGCCAGACCATCCCGGCTCTGGAGCCTTACATCGGCGCCCGGGATCTCCCGGCCAAGGACTCGCCGGCCAAGTGGAAGACCTTTTCCCCGCGCCTGTCATTCACCTATGATATCGGCGGCGACGGCAAGAACGTTCTCAAGCTTTCGGCCGCCCGCTACAGCCAGCCGGCCGGCACCACGCTGGCCACGTTCATCTGGAACGCCGGCTCGCATTTCATGCGCATGCCCTGGAGCGACGCCAACCACGACGGCCATCCCCAGGTCAACGAGATCACCATCCTGACCCCCCAGCAGATCATCGACATGCAGAACGCCAATCCCGAAACCTGGGGCGGCGACTGGCCGGTCCAGCCCTACGATCCGCTGTACAACTTCTATGGCGGCTATTATCCGATCATCACCTTCCAGGGCTTCGATTACACCAATCCCAACAACACCGAGAGCGCCAACAAGTTCGATCCCGACTTCAAGTCGCCGCTGATGACCGAGGTCATTCTCCAGTACGAGCGCGCGCTGAGCGACGACATGGCCTTTTCCATCCAGGGCATCTACAAGAAGAGCACCAACATCCAGCGCAACCTCAGGATCTGGTCCGACGGCACGCTGGAATCCAAGGCCGACTGGGTGCTGGCCGGCATTGACCCGGTCAGCGGCGGCGAGGCCTGGACCCGCATCCGCTTCGACCAGATCGGCAACTACCGCACCAACTACAAGGAGCGCTTCCGCGAGTACCTGGCGCTGCAGCTGTTGCTGACCAAAAAACTGACCAACAAGTGGATGGGCGACGTTTCTTTCACCTATGCCGACTGGTCGGACAACCTGTCCCGGGAAGAAGAATTAGATCTGACCAACTTCGATTATTTCAACAAGGGGGCCTTTGCCCCAGTCGCTACCGGCTCGGGCCTGACCGGCGTTCAGACCAACGCCCGCTGGATGGTCAAAGTGTCGGCCCTGTACAAGCTGCCGTTCGGCTTCGACATTTCGACCTCCTTCGCGGCCCGCGAAGGCTACCCGGTCAACTTCTACGACTCGCGCTTTGCCGGCAAGAACATGATGATGCTGGGCAAGAAGCTCGGCGATGACCGCTTGCCGACGCTGTGGACCCTGAACCTGAGCCTGCAGACGCGAGATCCGCTTCTCCGAAGGCACCCGTGCCGTGCTGCACGTGGACGGCATGAACATCACCAACAACAACACCACCCTCAACGTGGTCACCACCATCGGCTCCCCCAACCGCGGCAATCCCACCCGCATCCTCAACCCCGGCCTGTTCATGTTCGGCGTGAACCTCTACTTCTGACCCTCCTTTTAGACAACAAGAAGGGGCTCCTCCGGGAGCCCTTTCTTGTTTATATGACATTTATTACATATACTCCTGACATGAAAAAACGCGTTTTAACCCGATTCGGCCTCGCCGTGCTCCTGGCCATGGCGCTCATGCCCGGCTGCCGGCAAAAAAGCGCCGGCGGCAGGCTGAACATCCTGGTGATCACCATCGACACCATGCGCGCCGACCACGTGGGCTTCTACGGCGACAAGAAGGCGCAGACGCCGGTCCTGGACGCTCTTTGCCGCCAGGGCATCGTGTTTCGCGACTGCTACACGTCGGTGCCGCTCACCCTGCCATCCCACTGCTCGATATTCACCGGGCGCCTGCCGATCACCCATGGCGTGCGCAACAACGGTTTCTACCGCCTGGGCAGCGATGAAATGACCCTGGCCAGGCTCCTGAAGGAAAAGGGATACCGCACCGGCGCGCTGGTGGCGGCCTATGTGCTGATGGGCAAGTATGGGTTGAACAACGGTTTCGACTGGTACGACGACACCCTGCGCAGCGATGAACTGGCCGGCGATTTCAATTCCGAGATTCCCGCCGACCGCGTCTATAAAAAATTCGAAAATTTCATGGCCGCGGAAACGCGGGAGCCGTTTTTCCTCTGGGTCCACCTCTACGACCCGCACAAGCCCTACGCCCCTCCGGCCGAATATGCCAAGCGCTTCCCCGGCGACCCCTATCGCGGCGAGATCGCCTTCACCGACAAGGTCATCGGCCAGATGCTGAAAGATTTGAAAGACAGGGGGCTTGAGGAAAACACGCTGCTGGTCGTCACCGGCGACCACGGCGAAGCCTTCGGCGAGCATGAGGAGTACGGCCACGGCGTATTCTGCTATGAAGAGGACATCCGCGTGCCGCTGGTCTTTTCGAACCCGAAACGACTCCCCCATCCGCGCACCATCACGGAGCGGGCGCGTCTCATCGACATCATGCCCACCATCCTGGAAATCCTGAATGAGCCGGTCCCGACTGCGGTCCAGGGCCGTTCACTGCTACATTTGTTCAAGGGCAAGCGGGAAAACGCGCCGCGCGACGTTTATCTGGAAAGCCTCTACGGCAAGGAAGAGAACAACTGGGCGCCGCTGACCGGGATGATCTCCGGCTCAAGCAAATATATCTCACTGCCCAAGGCCGAATTGTATGACCTTGCCGCCGACCCGGGGGAAAGACAAAATCTTTTCCTGAAAAAAAATATGCAGGCTCGCAAAATGGACGGGCAACTGGCAGGCGTTCATCGGCCAACTATGCGGAAAAGGGAAACGCCGGCCGCATGGCACCTGTCCGCCAATGACAAAAAAAACCTGCAGGCATTGGGATATATCTCCTCGTTCGCCAATGCCGGCATCAAGGTCCAGGACCCGAAAGACGGCATTCTCGCTGTCCAACCGCCTGGAGGAATTCGGGCGCGAGATCGCGCAGGGGAAAACTGACCGGGTCCAGCGCGAGCTGGAGGAAATGGTCAAGGACCCGGAAAACAAGCTGCCATCAGTATACATGATGCTGATGATGATCTACAGAAAAAACAAGGACCTGCGAAGCTCCCTGGAGCACTTGGACCATGCCTTGGCCGTGTTCCGCGGCACGCCCATGGAAGACCATTTTCGCCTCAACCTGGCCCGCCTTTACCTGCAGCTTGGCAAACTCGACCAGGCCCAGCCCTTGGCCGACCTGATCCTTCAGAATGATCCCCGGAACGTCGCTGCCCTGATCGTGCAGGCGAGCATCGCTGAAAAACGCCGCCAGCCAGCCAAAGCAATGGAGTTCTACCGGGCGGCGGAAAAGCTCGAACCCAACAATGTCGCCGTGAAGAAAAAACTGGCCGAATTGTTCCTGCTGAATAAAAATATCGGCGAAGCCTTGCGTGTCTACCGCCAGATGCTCAACAGCGAAGGAAGCAGCCGTGATCCGGAATTGCTTTTCAACATTGCCGTTCTATCCGCTCAGACCGGGGACCTGGCCGAAGCCGAAAGCCTGCTGCGCGAAGCGATAGGGAAAAAAGAAGACGGCCGCTATCTTTTCCACCTGGCATTGATCCAGGCCAAGAAAGGCGACGGCGAGGCCGCGTTGTCGACCCTGGCCATGGCCCTGGAAAAGCATGCCACCGACCTCAGCGAGGAACAGCGGCAGACCGCCCGCAAGCTGTTGGCCCGGAATTAAAGCCCTGTACGGAGATCCCGCCGCGCCGCTTCCATGAGCAGAAAAAAGGCCTGCCCCTCGGTGGCGGTTCCCGGCGCCGAAAATTCGGGCGAGCCGCAGACCCCCTGCACCAGGCCGGAGTCATCCACCTGCTTCCAGGCGGCGCGGCGCATCAACGCTGCCTTTTGCAGATACGCGCCGGGCAGCCAGCCGTCCGCGACGCCGCGATAAATCGCATAAGCGAGCATTTGCGACAGGTTGGTTTCCACAAAAGACCCGGCATCATCGACCACATTGTGAAAAAGCCCGTCCGCCCTCAGGTGCGGCAAGCAACCGTCCAGGGCCGCGCGCACGTAGCCGCACAGGCGCTTTTTATCGGCGGCCAGGGATCCGGGCAGAAGCTGGATGACCCGGGTCATGCCGCAGACCGCCCAGCCGTTGCCCACCCCCCAGAAGTCCCGCCGCTCAAATGCCTGCCGGCCTTCATCCCAGACCGCGGAAAAAAGATTTTTTCCGGGTTCCACAAGCCGCCGGCGCATGCCCTCGATCTGTCTGACCGCTTCCGCGTGGTGCCCGGCCCGGGCCAGGAACGGCGGCGCCATGAACAGCGAATCCACCCATACCTGGGGCTTGTCGGAGACATGGAACAATGTGCCGTCCGCGGTGCGGGGCGCCTTGCGCAGGAGATAATCCAGCATCTTGTCGGCTGCCGCCTGCAGCCTGGCGTCCTTGGTTTCAGCCGCCGCCCACAATACCGCCTGGCCATTGGCCGCCGCATCGGTCACGCCGGCCCAGCAGCTGATCGTGGCCAGCCGGCCATCGGCGTCCTGGCGCAGGACGGCTTCCCGGGCCAGCAGGATGACCAGGTCGCGTTCACCGCTTTCCAGCATGGCTTGTGCCGCCACGCCCTGCTCCCAGGCGTCCCGTTGCATGCACAGCATGGCTTGCCGGACCTTGGCGCGTATGGCGGCCTCGCCGCCGGCGCCGGGGGCCGCCTGTTTTTCGCCCCGGCCGATCCCCGCCGCCACGGCCCCGGCCGGGACCAGCTTAAAAAAGTTACGCCGACGCATTCATTCCTCCTTTCCTGCCTGTCCGGCTTCAGCCTTTCCAGATCCCCAGCTGGCGCAGCACGTCCATGCCGTCCCATTCCCCCCAGCGCTCGCTGATCTTGCCCATGCTGACGGTCAGGATCTCGATGCCGCGAAAAGTGAGACGCCTCCCGGTCGGCTCGACCCCCAGGTAAGCGCCCAAGTGGGTTCCGGTGCCGGCCCAGCGGATGGCCACCTGGCCCAGGGCTTCATCGATCAGGATCTCCTCCACGGCCGCGTAGAAATCGGGAAAGGCCTTGTAAAAATCCTGCACGCCCGCGGCGAAACCTTCGCGGTCCCCCTTGCGTCGGCCCGGCGCCCAATCGATGAAGCCGGTGGCGTGCATTTCCGCGACCGCGGCGGCGTTCCCTTTCTGCCACAGCTCGCTCATCCAGTGCTGGGCAAGCGTTTTCAATTTTTCTTTCATGGCTTTCTCCTGGCAACGATTCACGAAATGCCCGTCAGGCATGAAACGAATTCTCTCTCTCGCGGGTTTGCCTTTCCCGCCTGGGTATTGCATAGCACAAGGAAGAATAGTTTGCAATTATTTTGGCCAGCCGCAGGCAAAGCCGGTTGTAATTCCGGCCCGGACAAGATATAATTCGTTTTCATTCCCCGGTTCGAGGAAAAGGAGCCGCGCATGCGTAAAACCATCATTCTATTAATCATCATTTCCAGCGCCTGGACGTTGGCCGCCAAGGAAGGGATGTTCCGCCTGAACGACATCACGCCGGCCATGGCCGCCGACATGAAGGCCCTGGGCTGTCAATTTGACCCGGCCGACATCTGGCGTCCCGGGAAAAAATGCCTGGCCATGGCCGTGGTCAACCTGGGCGGGGGCACCGGCTCGTTCGTCTCCGCCGAGGGGTTGATCATCACCAACCACCACGTGGCTTTCGGCGCCGTGCAGAGCCTTTCCTCGCCGGAGCACAATTTCATTCGCGACGGCTTCCTGGCCCGCAGCCGCAGCGAGGAAATCCCGGCTCCCGGCTACAGCGTCAGGGTCATGAGCGGCTTTGAAAACGTCACTTCCCGGTTTCAAGCCGCGCTGCGCCCGGGGCTGGACCCCCTGAAACGCTACCGCCTGGTCGAAAAAATTTCCCAGGAGCTGATCCGCAGCCGGCGAAAAGATCCCGGGCAGCGAGTGCGCCGTCGCCCGCTTCTACGGCGGCAGGGAATTTTACCTGGTCACCTACTTCAAGATCAGGGACATGCGCGTGGTCTATGTGCCGGCGCGCTCCATCGGCGAATACGGCGGCGAGGTCGACAACTGGATGTGGCCGCGCCATACCGGGGATTTTTCCTTCCTGCGCGCCTACGTGGGCAAGGACGGCCGCCCGGCCGATTGGGCCAGGGACAACGTGCCCTTCCGGCCGCTGCACCATTTCCCCATCGCCAGGACCGCCCTGCGCCCGGGCGATTTCACCATGATCCTGGGTTTTCCCGGCACCACCAAGCGCTGGTACACGGCCGCCGAGGTCGACAACGAGGTGCAGGCCAATTATCCCGAACGCATCGCCTTGCTGGAGCGTTACATCGAACTTCTTGAAAAATTTTCGGCCGCGGACGAAGCGGTGAAGATCAAGAACGCCGGCGTTTTGAAAGGGCTCTACAATTCGATCAAGAACAACCGCGGCATGCTCGCCGGCCTGCAAAGAGACAAGGTCGGCGAAGCCAGGCTGGCCGAGGAAAAGCAGCTGGCCGCGTTCATCGCCGCCAAACCCGGGCTGCAGAAAAAATTCGGCGGCTGCTCGGCGACATCCAGCGCCTGGCCGCGGCGGAGCGGGAGATCAACTCCGCTGAATACGGTCTTCAGCTGGATGACCCGCGGCTGCCGCCTGCTCGACTGGGCGCTGACCCTGAACAAATGGAGCAGCGAAAAAACAAAGAAGGACCGGGACCGCGAACCCGGCTACATGGACCGCGACATCGCGCTCAAAAAGGAGCGGCTGCCGGTCAGCCAGAGGAACCTCGACCTGGCCACCGACAAGGCGCTATTGTCTTTTTTCCTGGACGAGCTTTTGGCGGTCGACAAGGCAGGCTATTTCAAGAGCCTGGCCGAGGAAATCCGGCAGACAGCCCGGGAGCAGCCGCGGCGAAAAGATCGCCGCCTTTGTCGAGGCGCTCTACGGCCACACGCGCCTGGCCGACCTGGACTTCAAATTGAAAATGTTCGCCGCCGACGCCAGGACCCTGGCCGCCGCCCAGGACGCATTCATCGCCCTGGCCGCCAGGATCCAGCCCGACTATCGACGACTTCAACCGCCGCAAAAACGCCATCGCCGGCCGCTGGCTCGAGCTCAAGCCCCTGTATGTCGAAGCCATGATGGACCTGCACCCGGAAGAGCTCGCATTATCCGGACGCCAATTCCACCCTGCGCTTCAGCTATGGCCGGGTCGAAGGCTACACGCCGCGCGACGCCGTCATCTACGCCCCGTTCACCACCCTGGCCGGGGTGCTGGCAAAAAACAGCGGCGAATTCCCGTTTAACCTCGATGCCAAGATGCTCGCCGCGGCCAACGGCCAGGGCCGCGCCGCGCATAGCGATCCCGGTTCTGGGCGACGTCCCGGTCAATTTCCTGACCAGCAACGACTCCACCGGAGGCAATTCGGGCAGCCCGGTGCTCAACGGCCGCGGCGAACTGGCGGGCGTGCTCTTTGACGGCAACTACGAAGCCCTGGACAGCGACTTCTTTTACCAGCCCGCCCTCACCCGTTCCATCCATGTCGATATCCGCTATGTCCTGTTCGTCGCCGACCAGGTCAACCAGGCCGACAACGTCCTCGGCGAGCTGGGCGCGGAGTAATGGAAAAAGATCGCCATTCTGTTCAATCCCAGCGCCGGCAAGGGCCGGGCCGGCCAAAAACGCCTGGCCCTGCAAAAGTGCCTGAAAGAACGAAGGCATCGCCATGACTGGTTCGAATCGCGCGACGAGGACGACCTGCGCGACCTGGTCAAGGCGACCGGCAGCCGACTACCCGACCCTGGTCGCCGCCGGCGGCGACACCACCTTGCTGATCGTGATCAACGAGATGATGCGCCTGAAAGCCGGACAACACCCTGGGCATGATCGGCCTGGGTTCCTGCAACGACGTGGTCAGGGAATTCGAGATCCACTCCATGAAAAAAGCCTGCCAGGCCATTCGCCGCAACCGCTCGCGGCAGATCGACCTGGGCATGGTCCGCGAAGGCAGGAAGATCCTGCGCTATTACCCGGGCCAGGCATCCATCGGGCTGGCCGTGCTGATCAACCAGTACGTCGAGCAGGTGGTCAAGCGCAGCCCGCGCCTGGGAAAATACCAGACCCTCTCGGGCATCCGCGGCGGCTGGCAGGCATTCCGCTCCGCCGAGGTGCCCGATCCGGCTGGACGTGGAATATCGAACACGGCCGCGTCAGCGGCGAATTCATGCTGGCGGTGTTCAACAATATCCGTTATTACGCGGCCGGGAAAATGGCATCGCCGCGGGCGCGCACCGACGACGGCCTGCTGGACGCCTTCCTGGTGAAAAAATGCTCATTCTCCCGTTTGGCCTATATCACCTTTTTCACCGCCCCCGCCGCCTATGCCGACAAAAAGGAAGCGGTCAGCCTCCAGGCGCCGAAATTCGCGGTCAGCTCCGACAAGCCCTTCAGCGTGCAGATCGACGGCGAGGTCCTGAGCGAAGACGACTGCCCGCGGCAATTCCGCAGCCTCGAATTCGCCTCGGCCCCGCGGGCGCTGAAGATCATTTCCTGATCACTGCGGCTGTGATATAATCGCTGGCGAAGACAACGGGGGTACACCATGAAATACAAAATGTTTTCCGGCCAGGGGGCCGAGCTGGAAAAAAAGATCAACGAATGGCTCACGCCCAACCTCGATCTGCTGCATGTCACCCAAAGCACGGTCAGCGCCGTCATGGGCGACAAGAACGTTCCCTATACCATCATCTCCATTTTTTATCTGGAAAGGGGGATCGTGGAACAGCGCAATCTGGATTGAATCGACCGCCTAGGGGAAAAAATGCCGGAGAAGGGAATCGAACCCTTACAAGGGAAATCCTCGTCAGATTTTGAGTCTGATGCGTCTGCCAATTCCGCCACTCCGGCTCATTGAAAGGATATTATAAATAGGCGCGGGTTTTTTGTCAACCGCCCGTCCGATCGCAATATTGTTTGCAAATTGTTTCCGCCAGGGTATTATAATCCGCTTTTGTAGGAGGCGTAATGAAAAAAGCACTTTTTCTAGGCGTGATCCTGCTTCACCCTGGCCGCCCTGGCCTGGCCGCTGCAGACACCCGAACAATTCCTGGGATTCAAACCGGGCAGCGACCGCAATCTGGCCCACTACAACCAGATCAAGGCTTATTTCGAATTGCTGAGCCAAGGAATCCCCGCGCTTGAAGACCTTCACGTTGGGCAAAACCACCATGGGCAATGACCTGTTCATGGCCGTGATCTCCCAGGAAGCCAACCTGCGGGAATTGGAAAAATACACGAACATCACCCGCCAGCTGGCCCAGGGCGAAGCCTGGAGCCGGCCGCCGCCGAACAGCTGGCCGCCGACGGCAAGGCCATCGTGTTCGTCACCTGCAATCTGCATTCCACCGAGATCGCCTCCTCGCAGATGGCCATGGAACTGGCCTACCGGCTGGCCGCCGGAACGACCGCGGAGATCCAGGATATTTTGCGAGAACGTGATCCTGGTACTGTTCCCCTCGGTCAATCCCGACGGGCAGATCATGGAAGTGGAGTGGTATAACAAAACCAAGGGCACGGAATACGAAGGCACGGGGGCCCCGTACCTCTACCACTGGTACGCCGGCCATGACGACAACCGCGACTGGTTCAAGATCAGCTTGAAGGAGACCGAGCTGATCGTCCGGGAAATGTACCAAAAATGGCTGCCGCAGATTGGTCGTCGATGAGCACCAGATGGGCAGCAGCGGCGACCGCCTGTTCGTCCCGCCCTACCAGGACCCGCCCACGCCGGGCGTCCATCCCCTGGTCTGGCGCAGCATCAACCTCCTGGGCGCGCGCATCGGCTACGACCTGGAAAAACTGGACCTCAAGGGCGTGGCTTCGCGCGGCTACTTTACCGGCTGGTGGATCGGCGCCCTGGACGATTCGGCCTGGTTTCACAATATCCCGGGCATTCTTTTCGAGGGCGCTTCGGTGCGGCTGGCCACGCCGATCTACATCGAGCCCGAGGAAGTGGAAAGCGCCGAAAGCTTCAAGAACGAGGAACGCGTGTTCAGCCCCAATCCCTGGAAGGGAGGCTGGTGGCGTCTTTCCGACCTGGTCAACTACGACCTGCAGGCCACGCTGTCGGTGCTGAACTCCGCCGCCCGCCAGAGGAAAGAATTGCTGCTGAACACTTTCCAGATCGCCCGCGAAAACATCGCCCGGGGCGAAAGCGAGGCGCCATACGCCTTCATCGTTCCGCGCCAGCAGCACGACCCGGCCATGGCCGAGCGCTTCGTCCGCGTCCTGCTGAAATCGAACATCCAGGTTTTTCAGCTCACCCACCCGCTGCGCGTCGGCGACACCATGTTCGACAAAAGGTCCTACGTGGTCCCCCTGGCCCAGCCCTATCGCTCCTTTGTCAAGAATATCTTTGAAAAGCAGCACTACCCCGACATCCGCAAAAACCTCAAGGCCGAGCCCGAACTTCCCTATGATATGGCCGGCTGGACGCTGCCCATCGGCATGGGCGTCGCCTACAGCGCGGTCAACGAGCCCCTGAAAGCCCTGATGGAACCGGTCACTGCGGAACAATCCTTTGCCAAGCCCGTTCCCGGAAGAGCTTGAAGAATATATCGTTCTCGATGCCAGCGCACAACCATTCCTACCGCGCCGCCTTTGAACTGCTGGGCAAGGGCAAAACGGTTTACCGCAACCATGACTGCCCCGATTTCCCATCCGGTTCCTTCCTGGTCAGGAAAAGCGAAGCACTGGATATTCTAAAGGGCATCCACGCCGAAGCCCCCCTGACGCTGACTTCCAGAAAGGAATTGCCGCTGCAGCAGTTTCCGCCGCCTCCGCCCCTTGCAAGGCGTGGGCTTTATCAGAACTGGGGACACAACATGGTCGAGGGCTGGCTGCGCTATGTCTTCGATGAGTACAAGGTCCCCTATGAAACGGTTCATCCCCAGGACGTGGCCAAAAAGGGTTTCGGCGGCAAATTCGACATCCTGGTGTTTGCCGGCGCCTCGGAAAGCGAGATCGAAAGCGGCAAGCCGCCGAAAAAATGGGAAAAATGGGCCACGCCGGCCCCGCCCGAATATTCCGGCGGCATCGGCGAAAAGGGCGAAAAACTGCTCAAGGAGATGGTCAAGGACGGAAAAACCCTGGTTTTCATGGATGAATCGTGCAATTACGCCATCAACAAATTCAAAATGCCGGTGACCAATATCATGGATGAAAACAGCAAAGTGGTCTGCCCCGGTTCCTACCTGAGGGCCGAAGTCAAGGATTCGGAATTGACCGCCGGCATGGAAAAGAACGCGGCCGTTTTTTTCAGGGACACGCCGACTTTCGAAACTTCCCTGCCCCGCGCGGCCGACGAAAGCCGCTCGACGCCCCTGGTTTTCGGCGAACGGGACCTGCTGCTTTCGGGCTGGCTGGAGGGCGAAGGGCAGCTGGTGCGCAAATCGCTGCTGGTCGATTTCCGCAAGGGCCGGGGCCGGATCATCCTCATCGGCCCCGACGTCATTTACCGCACCCACAGCGAAGGAACCTACAAGATCATGTTCAATTCCCTGCTGTCCGCCGCCGAGGTCCGTTAAAAGCATTACGCAGCTTTGGACGAACACCAATCAAAGAAACTAGAGCCCTACCGCCAAATAGTCCAAATGCTGTTTGCGCCTCCACTTGAGTTGTCAGCACAGGTCCAGTGGCCGCTCCATTTGTAGGAAGGGCTACTTTGTATTAATTGGCCAACATAATTACCTTGGGCATTATTTCCGTTAGGACATGGTCCGGAGAAACTGAGGTCGCCGGAAGCGCTCACCGAGCCGCTGAATGAGCCCTCGCTGTTGGAAATCCGACCTCCATTTATAAAGACGCAACCGGAACACTGGGTATTCATCCCATGAACATTGGTGAGAGAGTAATTGTATGTGCCGTCATATTTGCTGCTGCCACCGCCCGGCATCAACTTTTTGCCGAGTAGTAAGATTCCGCCTACCACGAGGCCGGCAACCAAAACCAAGGGAAGAAGGCTCCTTTTTTTATACGTGGGCAACCGCCTGCCCGATTTACCGATGACCTTGGGATTTTCGATTTCTCCTTGATCGAGCGTTGCCTCTGAGTTTTGTTTGAGAGAAGGGAGCACGCATCAGCTTATTAACATCATAATCCATCTGGTCCATCGAGGCCTCTAATGCGGTTAAATTTAAATCCACGATTTTATAGATATTCCCAATGCCGAACGGAAGAACTTTGAGACCAGCGACAATAAGATCCTTGCTCAGATCTTTAACCAATTCATAAATGGCTTTGACTGTCCCCCCTTCACGCTCGGTGTTGTAGAAATTCAGAACTTTCATCCAGTCGCCCAAGAACTCTTCCGCTGCGAGTTTCCCTACCATTTTTTCTATGAAATTATAGTCATGATTAATTGAATTCAGAAGTAACTGGCTAACATTGGATATGGGTTCTGGATTGGTGGAACCTTCCGCAGCTGTCATGATCGCCAGGTGCAAGGCATCAAGCACATGCGCCGCTTGGATGCACCAGGAGGGGATCGCCCCCTGGGTGGCGATTGCCGGGGCTTCCGGCTTGAAATTGAGATAGGGCCCCACGTTCAGCACCGGATAGAGCTGGTTGCCATTCGCGTCTGCCGCGAAATGCAGCTGTTCGATCCTGAATTTATCTTCACCATGGTAAAGAATGAATGTCGCCGCTGCTTGCAGGAATGCGTCCTCTTTGGGCGCATAAATAAGAGTTCCCCGATATTGGCCATATATCAAGGAATCCCGGTATTTCTCATCCAAGGCGCGAAAGGAGATCAATCCGCTGTCGGCAGTGATCAGTATCCATTTGCTATCCGGTTCCGGGAGAGGCCGGGCGCTAAAGCGAACCTGAAGCGACTCCGGGAACGCCTCGCCGAGCGAAAGAGTAATGGGTTCTTCCCAAGCCTCGGATGCCATATGCTTGTGAATGAGGCCGTTCAATGTTCCATTGATGATATTGAGCCATGGAGCCAGTCCCTTTATGTCGCTGGAAAGCCGGTCGTTGGATAGATCCCGGTTCACCGTGATCGGAGACACTCCATAAAAAGCGCCCTTCCCCTCTTTGCCAATCCGAAGCCCGCCCTGGCCGGAGAGGGCATACGCTGCTCCGCCCGAGGATATCTGGCGCTCGATCTTGGCAAGGGACACCGTCTGTACCCGGTTTTGGACTTTCTGGCCCTGATAATCGAGCGTTGCAACAGACGTCATGAAGGAGACAGTAAGACCTTTCGGCTTTGTTTGTTTGGCGACGACCGGTCCCTGCGGGAAACTCCAGTTAAAGCCCACCGCCATCAGGATCACCATGAGTATCGCAATGTTTTTATTCATTTTCCCCCTCCTTGACTTTTAGAAAAATCGATTCCCTTTATTCATTCGCTTTTAGAATCATTGTTTGCGCTAGTAATTCCAGGATTCTGCATTTGCCGCGATCTTTTCGCTGACATGCTTGCGAATTTCCGCCTCTAATTTGCCGGTGGAAACGCACGGTGAAGAGTCGACAATTTCCTTATATTGTGAGATCTTCTCGAAAACAGCGTTCACCTTGATCTCCAGTGAATCATCAGTCACGAGGACGTCAATTTTCCCGCGCCGATCAACTTCGGACAAAGGCAGGATAGTTGAGCCGCAGGTGCAATACGTAGTCCCCTGCTTGCGATCCTTAAAACTGATCCAATCGGTTGCGATCAGACCAGACGATTTTTCCGCCTTCATGATGGGCAGGTTCAATTCAGCGAAGGTTTCAACGACGGCGGACCATGTACGATCGCTTTGCTGTTGTTGCTGAGGCCCTGAGCGTTGAAGACGGGAGGCCCGATCGCCGAGACCGGGCATCGAAACGCATCCGAAAAACTGAATGATCAGAAGAAAAACAGGCAGGCATTTGAAAACCTTCATAGTATCCCTCCAGTGCTATTAACTACCGGGTAATTCTATTCATAATATTTGGAATGTCAATATCCGGAGAGCTTTTCGCGGCGGCTAGTTACCCCCCGGCACCCCAATACGTGATCGCGTAAGTTGGCGAAGGGAGCCGTGGGTCGGCTACGCCGCGGCGCACATAAGCACGGGACGGATCAGCCGGGGAGTTTTTCGCGTCGCTTGCGATGGTGGGTGATCGCCCGGCGGTGCACTTCGTCGCGGATATTCTGCAGCAGGTGCCGCGCCAGGGTCCCGGGTTCCAGCACCCGCGAGGACCCGTCTTCCATGAAGATCCGTTCTTCGCCCTTGGCCAGCGCCGCCAGGTCGGATGACAGTCCAAGCTCTTTTTTGACCTCGCGGGCCGCGCCCAATTGCGGCAAGCCGCCGTCGATGAGCAGCAGGTCGGGCTGGGTCGTCTTTCCGGCAAAGCGCCGGGTCAGCATCTCTTTCAACGCTTCGGTGTCCCCGGCCAGAGCGCTGCGGATCAGGTAGCTGCGATAGAGGCGTTTTTGCGGTTTTCCGTCCCGATAGGCCACCATGGCGCCCACGCGATTTTTCTCGCCCAGATGTGAAATGTCGAAGGCTTCGATAAGGGATGGAAAACGGTTCAAGCGCAGCGTCTCCTTTATTACTTCTCCCAGGGAGCGGTAATCGCTTTTCTGCACGAACAAAGCCAGGTTTTTCAACGCCATGTCCAGGATGCTTTTCTTTTGCCCGCGGCTGACGGTGCGGATGCCCACGCGGCGGCCCGCCTGGTCCGAGAAAAGGCGGGACAATCCTTGCGCCTGGGCGGGAAGCCGGGAGACGACAATTTCGCCGGGAAGAGAACGACGGCGGTAGAAATCGATCATGAATTCCCGCAAAACCTCTTCCTCGTCGTCCTGCAGCGTCTGCAGGTTGAAATAGCCGCTCTTGCTTACCCGCCCGCCCGTGACCGTGAAATGGACGAAAAAAGCTTCCCGGCCCAAAACGCAGGCGGCCAGCACGTCGAAATCACCACGGGCGCGGGTGGAGATATAGGAGCGCAAAGAAAAATTCTCCATCAACTCCAGGTCTTCCTTGATTTTTTGCGCCTGCTCGAAGTCCAGGCCGGCGGCCAGGCGGCGCATGCGTTCTCCCAGCTTGGCCGCGATCCTTTTCTTCCGCCCTTTTAAAAAATCAATGGCATACCCCACCTGCTGCAGGTAAGCGGAGCGTTCGATCTTTCCGGCGCAGGGCGCGGAGCAGCGTTCAATATGGTAATACAGGCAGGGTATTCCTTTTTTAAAAAGCGTGTTGGCGCAGGAGCGCAGGCGAAAAAGCCGGGTGACGGTATCGATCAGGCTTTTCGCTTTCCCGGCGTTGACCAGCGGACCCAGGGCGAAATTGCCGGGGTTGACCGTCCGCGAAAAGCAGATGCCGGGGAAGTCCTCGCCCAGGGTGATCTCGATGGAGGGAAAGCTCTTGTCATCCTTGAGCCGGACATTGAACGGGGGCTGGTAGCTGTGCACCAGGTTGCTTTCCAGGAGCAAGGCGTCGGTTTCATCATCGGTGACGATGAAATCCAGGGCGGCCGACCGTTCCAGCAGGCTCTGGATCAACGGGTTGTCTTTTTTCTGAAAATACTGGGCGACGCGCTTTTTTAGATTGATCGCCTTGCCGATATAGAGCGCTTTGCCGGCCGCGGTCCTGAAAATGTAGATGCCCGGGCTTTCGGGAAGGTCGTCGTTATTTTTCAGCACCTGGCGCGGCTTTCTTGTTTTTTGCCGCCAGACGGCTGATCTTGCTGATCTGGCGCTGCGCTTTCTTGGCATATTTGGACTTGGCATGGCTGCCGACCACGCGCTGGAAAAAAGAAAGCGCCGAATCGTAATCCACCATGGCCGCATAGGTCATGACCGGTATAATAAAAGAGCTTGTCGTTGGCGGCGAAATCCGGATACTCGTCCATGACCTGCTTGAAGCGGGCAATGGCCCCGGGCAGGGATTTCATGAGGTAATTGTAATACCCGATCAGGAAAAAATGCCGGGCCAGGGTCTGGCGGCAGATCATCGATTTTCTTTTTCGCCTCGTCGGCTTCGGGAGTGCCGGGATACTGCTGGATCACCCCTTCGAATGACTTGATGGCCGTGAACGTGTTGGTCTGGTCGCGTTCCGGCTTCCTGACCTGCTGGTAATAGCACATGGCGATCTGATACTTGGCATACACCGCGTCGGGAGAGTAGGGATACATGTTGACGTATTCCTGGTATTCGGCGGCCGCCATGATCAGCGACGCGGAATCGCGTTCACGGAAATACGAATCGCCGATGCCCAGCTTGGCCTTGTTGGCGTAAATGGAATCGGGATACAGCTGCGCGACTTCCTTGAAGAGCAAGCGGGACTTTTCGGGGTCCTTGCTCATGTATTTCAGGGCGTTCTCGTACATTTTTTTATCCGAACCCTTTTCGCTCGGGTCAATGCTGATGCCTTTCCTGGAACGACAGCCGCCGGCAATGACCAGCAGCAAAAGCAGCAGAGGTAAAACGGTTTTTTTCATGATGGTCTCCATTGCATCTGATTTAAAAATTTCTGGACTGTTTCTTCTATGTTGTCGGCATTGAACAAGGAGGTTCCCACCACGAACAGGTCGGCCCCGGCTTCTCGCAGGAGCGCCGGCGTTGGCAGCTGTTGATGCCGCCGTCGACCTGCAGCAGGCAGTGGCCCTTGCGGCTGGCGATCTCGCCGTTTCAGTTGCGCCACCCGCTCCAGGGATGCCGGCGATGAATGTCTGGCCGCCATAACCGGGAAAGACGCTCATCAAAAGGATATAATCGACCGCGTCCAAAAAAGGCAGCACCCGCTCCAGGGAGGTGTCGGGATTCAGCGCCAGGCCGGCGCGGCAGTCGCCGTCGCGGATCATCTTGAGCAGGCCGGGCGTATCGCCGGCGGCTTCGACATGAAAGGAAAGCCAGTCCACGCCGGCCTTGATGAAATGCGGGATCATTTTGGCCGGGTTGCTGACCATCAGGTGGGCGTCGAGGCGAAAAGGGAACTTTTCCTTGAGCGCCCGCGCCAGTCGCCGGTCCGAAAGAGATGGTATCGACGAAATGGCCGTCCATGACGTCCAGGTGGATGAAATCGATGCGGCTTTTTTCAAATTCGCGCAGCTTGGCTTCCAAATTGAAAAAATTGGTGGACAGGATGGAAGGGAAGATGGGGTTCATTTGCTGACCTGGATGCCGATCAGATTCTTGGCGCTGATCTCGAACCCGGGCGAAGGGAACTGCTTGAGGATGATGCCCGGCTTCAATCCGAAATAGGGGACTTCTTCGATCTTGGAGATTTTCAAACCCTGGCTCTCGAAGAAGACCAGGACTTTGGCCGCTTCCTTGCCGATCAGGTCGGGCATGACAAAAGAAAGGCTTTCGCCGCCCTTGGAGATGAGCAGGTCGATGGCCGAGCCTTCGGCCGACGCGGCTGCCGGCCGGAGCGACTGGCTGATGACGCTGTCCGGCATGACATCGACGGCGCTGATGAAAGCGGTGTGGCCTTTTTTCAGCTTGCTTTTCTTCAACAGGGCTTCGCATTCCTTCTGGCTCAGCGGAGACCAGCCTGGGCACGACCGTTTGCCCGACTTCCGAAGCCACGAAGATCTTCACGACCGATTTCCCCTTGACGCTGGTTTCCGGGGCCGGGAACTGGTTGACCACGGTATTCGGAGCATAGGTGCCGCCGAAATCGCCGACGACTTTTTTCAGATAGACCCCTTTTTTGGCGGCGATGGCGTACGCTTCCTGGAGCGGACTTGCCGAACAGATCGGGAGCCGGTGATCTCATCGCCCTTGACCAGCAGGCTGACGGTCGAAAAAACACGGCCAGGAAAAAAACCAGGAAATAGCCGAGGGCGATCCCGGCGATCTTTCCGGCCAGCACCACTTTCTTGTTCATCAGGGCCTTAATTTACCATATCGCCGCCGCAAATGCAAACCGCGGTTGCCGTCAAAGCCGCCTTCCACGGTCATTTACGCAGGCGCAGCAGCCTTTCCGCCTTGGAATAAACGCAGCCGCAATAATCCTGGTGCTTGACCCCCAACGCCTCCGCCTGCCGGCGGCGAGTGAGAAAGCCGTTGTTTTTTTTGAAATTCTCCGCCAGGAAGGCAATGCCGTACTTTTCGGGCCAGGGCCATGCCCTGCTCGTTGATCTGGGCGGTCACCTTGTAGGGGCTGATCGACAGGGTCGAAGCCACGCAGTCAAAGCCGTGCTCGCGGGCATAACGGAACGTTTTTTCCAGCCGGAAGCCGAAACAGACGCGGACAGCGCCGCTCCCCGCTCGGGTTCCCGCTCCAGGCCGCGGACGGCGGCGAACCATTCCCGCATGTCATAGGCGGCGTAGACCATGGGCCAGGCCGAACTTTCTCGGCTATTTTTGACCAATTCCAGGCGGCGGAATTCAAATTCCCGGAACGGCTGGATATTGGGGTTGTAAAAAAAGCCGCTGACCGCGAAATCCGCCTGCAGCTTCTGCAGCACATGCAGCGAGCAGGGCGCCGCAGCAGATGTGGAGCAGCAGCTTCTGTTTCACAGGCCGCGCAGCCTCTGCAGTTCGTGCATCAGGATGCAGGCGCTGACGGCGACATTGAGCGAATCGATGCGCTCCTTCTGCTCCAGGCGGATCAGGGGGAAACGCTCGAGCAGGCGCGGTTCCAGCCCCCGGCCTTCGTTGCCGAAGAGCAGCAGGCAGGGAAATTCCATGCGCGTCAGCGGCATGGATGGCCGTGGCCGGATGCGAACCGGTCACATACACATGGGCATTCTGGGCCAGGGCTTTGGCGATCAATTCATCCGCGCCGGGAAAGACCTGGAAGGGAACATCGAGGAGGGCCGTTTGGGCGCTGCGGATCACCTTGGGATGGTTGGGACGCACGCAGCCGCCGGCCAGGGCCAGGGCGGATACGCCGAAAGCCGAAGCGCAGCGGAATACCGTGCCCAGATTGGCCGGGATCCTGGATGCCGACAAAGCCCAGACGTCAGCGGCTGCTGCAGGAAATCGATCTTCCCCTCGGGCATGGCCAGCACGGCGACCAGCGGCGGCGGGTTTTTCAGGTCGGATACTTTTTCCAGCACCTGGCGGCTGACCTGCCAGCGTTCTTCGACCGTGGCCGCGATCTCGGGCAGGCATTTTTCCCTTCCGCGCCCACCAGCAGTTTGCTGCACCGTGAGCTCGCGGGCCAGAATGTCGCGGACCAGTTTTTCGCCTTCGAAAAAGAACAGCTTTTCCTTCGCGGCCAGCAGTTCTTTCAGCCGCGGATTGGCACGGGAAGTGATTTCAATTTTCATTTTTAAAATGGACCGCTGTCCGGCGCAGATGGGAAGTCCATTTCCGCTCCGGGTCCAGGAGCCTGTAGATGCGGGCGAAGCGCTCCTGGCCCCCGTGGGCGTAATCCATTTTCAGTTCCAGTCCCTGGGCGCCGATGACAAAGCTGTCGCCGGCGAACAACAGGGGCGCGATCTCCTCGCCGCCGATCGCGGCATCTCCCCAGGCAAAGGAAAAATCGACGAATTGCAGGTCCTTGTGAAAGGAGACTTCGCGATTCGACAAAACCGGCCTTGCTGAACTGGAAGTCCGGCAGCGCCCGGTTCAGGGCCGCCAGCACTTCCCTGTCCTCCAGGCCGCCGGCCACAAAGACCTCGATCACCTCGGCGAACCCCTGGGCGCCGACGGGCAGACGGCGGCAGGGCGGCCATTTTGATGCGCGGATGAAACCCTTCGCTGTATTTGAATAGCAGGCCGGATTTCCGCAACAGCCGTTCCAGGTACTGCATCATCGCCAGATGCGACAGGAAGCGCAGGTCGCCTTTTTTCTCGTAATGCAGGCGCAAGCGCCGGTACGCGGCCGGGGGCAGTGAGCGCCGGAGCGGCCGCGCTTGTCCAGGAGCGAGGACTGGGGATCCTTCTGGCCGAACAGGCAGCCCGCGCAGGCGGCGCAGTCCTGCTCGGGCGCACGGGCCTGTCGACTCCGCCGCCTGGCTGCGCCGGTACTCCTCCGCCAGGTAGCCCTTGTTGAAATTCAATTGGATGAAATCCCAGGGGAATTCCGTGTCCAGGGGAAACTCGGCAAGAAAATCGGCGCCGCCCGGCCTGGTCGAGCAGTTCCTCCCAGACCGGGAAATGGAAATGGACGTCCCAGGCGGTGAAGATCTCACCGCGCCGGAAGGCCGCCAGCAAAAGCTCGCCGACACGGGCATCGCCGCGCGCCAGGATGGTCTCGATCATGCCGCCGGGAGAGCGAATGAAAATCCAGGTCGAGGTTTTTGTGGCGTTTCAGCCGGTTTTTCAGAAAGGCGATTTTTTCTTCCAGGACGGCGCACCGTTTCCCGGGCCGGCCCACTGCAGCGGGGTATGCGGCTTGGGCACGAAGGAGGAGAAAGAGGCGTGGATGCTGACCCGCGCCCGGCGGCTCCTGGCCATGGCCAGTATCTTTTCCAGCAGCAGGGCGATGGCTTCGATGTCTTCCATGGTCTCGCCGGGCAGGCCGAGCATGAAATACATCTTGATCTTCTGCCAGCCGTGGCGCCAGGCGAGATCCAGGGCCTGGAAAATCTCCGCGTCGGTGACGTTCTTGTTGATCACCCGGCGCAGGCGCTCGCTGCCGGCTTCGGGGACGATGGTGATCCCGGTCTTGCGGAACATGGCCAGGGTGGAAAGCATTTCATCGCTCAGGGTCGACGGCCGCAGCGAAGGAACGGAAAAGGATATATCGGGCTGGATGATCGGCGGGGATGCGCTGCAGCAATTCCGTGCAGGTCGGGGTAATCGCCGGAACTCAGCGATGCGAGCGAAAAGGACTCGTACCCGGTCGCGGCCAGGGATTCCTTGATGAAATCGAGGGTTGCTCCGGGTTCGCGGAAGCGGAAGGGGGCGTAATAGGATTTGGCCTGGCAGAAACGGCAGTTTTGCGGACAGCCGCGGGCGATCTCCACGTTCAGGCGGTTGAAAACCACGTCGCATATGGGCACGATCTCCGCCGGCTCGGCCGGCACGCGGTCCAGGTCCGGGCATACCCGCTTTTTGATTTTTTTGCCGCCGAGGTCGGGAACCAGGAAAGAGCCGTTTTTTTTCAAGGGATACAGGCTGGGCACATAGACCCCTTCCAGCGCGGTCAAAATCTCCGCAACACTTCCGGCCCGCGCTTTTTTTCCTGCCGCGCCTTTTTCAACACGGCGATCAGGTCCGGGAAAAGGGCTTCGCCGTCGCCGAACGCGAAAAGATCGATGAATGCGCGCAAGGGTTCGGGATTGGCCACGGCGATCCCGCCCGGCCGCCATCCAGGGGATCACCCTCCCGCCGCTGGGCGGAAAGCAACGGCAAACCGCTCATTTCCAAAACTTGCAGCACGTTGGTGAAATTCAGTTCGCTCGGCAGGGAAAACCCGATCAGGTCGAAATCTTGCAAGCGGGATCTTGTTCTCCAGCGAAAAAAGCGGCATGCGCTTGTCCTTGAAGATCGCCAGATATTCTCCGGCTCGGGCAGAAAGCCCTTTCGGCGTGCACGCCTTCCAGTCCGTTGAGCAGATGGTACAGGATCTTCAGCCCTGAATGGCTCATGCCGATGGCGTAGGTGTCGGGAAAAACCAGGCAGATGTTGATGTCGCCGCGGTCGAATTCCCGGCGGCAGGAGTTGATCTCCCGGCCGACATAAGCCTGGGGGTTCTTGATGCAGGCCGAGGAACTCCTCGGCGTTCATGCCAGGTAGTTATTGATCTTGATGCGGAAGATGATGGCTTCGCCGATGAAAAACGACAGCAGCGATGAGCCGCCGTACGAAACAAAGGGCAGGGATATCCCCAACACCGGGAAAAAGCCGATGGCCATGGCCACATTGATCAGGAACTGAAACAGGATCAGGCCGTTGAAAAGATAGACAAAATAGAATTCCTCGTCATTTTGAAAATTGAACTTGAACTGGCGGTAGAAAATCAACGAAAAATATGAAAAACAGGATGGCGGTATTGATGAAGCCGAATTCCTCGCCGATGACCGAGACGATGAAATCGGTATGCCGGGCCGGCAGGAACTGATACTGCGACTGGGAGCCCTTCAGGTAGCCTTTGCCGCTCAAGCCCGCCCGAGCCGATGGCGATCTTGGATTGGATGATCTGGTAGCCGGTCGAAGTTTTGATACTTCGGAGGGATTCAAGAAGGAAACGATGCGGTTTTTCTGGTACGGTTTCAAAACGGAATACCAGCCGACGATGCCGCCGCACAACACGAGCAGGAAAGGACACCATCAGCACCGCCGGCTTGATCTTTTTCAACAGGATGACCATCGGGATGAACGCGCAGAGAATGAAGGAAACGCCCATGTCGGGCTGGAGGATGATCAAAACGAACGGGAACGGCGATGACGGCCATCACCTTGATGAAGACCTTGCCGTCGATCACCTCGAACTGGGTCAGGATCTTGGCCAAAAAAAGCGCCAGGGGGACCTTGACGAATTCCGAGAACTGGAAGCCGATCCCCCAGAGGCGGAACCAGCTCTTCGTCCCGGCCACGGTTCCGCCGACAACGATCTGCAGGGCCAGGATGACGAGCAGCGCCAGGTAAACCGCGAAGGCATTGCGGAAAATGAAATCGATCTTCAGCGAAAAGACGACAAAAAAGCCAGCAGGGAAAAGACCAGCCATGCCGTTTGCTTGAGATAATAGATCTCCTGGGTGGAGTGACCGGCGCTGTAAATCAGGAATATGCCGATCACCGCCAGCAGCAGCAGCAGGACAAAAGTGAGCTTGTCGAAATATTTAAAGTAGTCCTTCATTTTCAAAATATTTTTTGTAGATCTGGGCCGCCAGCGGCGCGGCGATCGCGCCGGCATCTCCGCCATTCTCCACCAGTACCACCATGGCCAGCCGCGGATTTTCCCTGGGCGCGAAAGAAACGAACCAGGAATTGGGCATGAATCTTTTTTCCTGGGTCAGCGTTTTGTAGCGGGGGTTTTCCTTGGCGAGGATCTGGCCGAAGTGCCCGGTCTTGCCGCAGATATCCAACCCCGGCATTTTTGCCGCCCGGCCGGTTCCCTCGCCGTTGACCACGCGGAACAGACCCTCGATGACCAACTCGAAATTTTCCGCGGCGATGGGGACCCGGGAAAACTCGGGCGTGAATTCCTTGACGACTTTCCCCTGCCTTTTCAATTCTCTGCAGCAGATGCAGATTCGGCATCCGCCCGCGCAGGGCCACGGTGGCGATCATTTTAAGCATTTGCACCGGCGTGACGTTCAGGCTGCCGTGGCCGATGGCCACCGATATGGTTTCGCCCGGGAACCACCGCTGGCTGGAAAGTTTTCATTTTCCAGGCGCTGTCGGGCACCAGCCCGGAGTTCTCGTTGGGCATGTCGATGCCGCTTTGGCTTCCCAGGCCCATGAGCCGGGCATAGCGGGCGATGGTATCGATATCCAGCTTTTTGCCCAGGTTATAAAAATAGATGTTGCAGGAATTCTGCAGCGCCGAAAAAATATTCATCGTCCCGTGGCCGCCCGGTTTCCAGCAGTGAAATACGCGGTCGTAAAAAACCTGGCTGCCCGAACAGAAGCACCGTCGTGGCCGGGGTGATGATCTTTTCCTGCAGCCCGGCCAGGGCCATGATGATCTTGAAGACCGAGCCCGGCGAATAGATCCCCTGCAGGAATTTGTTCTGCAGGGGCTTTTGCGGATCGTTGCTGATCGCCTGCCATTCCTCCGGGCCCATTTCCCGTGAAAAAACTTCGGGATCGAATTCGGGCTTGCTGACCAGGGCCAGGATGCCGCCGGTTTTCAGATCCAGGACACCGACACGCCGTTCTCGCTCGGCCAACAAATTTTCAATGAATTCCTGCAACTGGAGATCCAGGGTAAGGACCACGGTGTCGCCGATGACCGGGCTGATCTCGGAACTGACCTGCTGGATTTTTTCCACGTTGTTCTTGATCACGGTCTGGCTGCCCTTGGTCCCCCGCAAATACGGCTCGTATTGTTTTTCGATGCCGCTGCGGCCGATCAAATCACCCAGGATCGTAGGCGGCAGGCCGAACCGGCATTCAGTTCCGCTTCGCCGATCTCGGAGATCTGGCCCAGCACATGGGCGGCGTGCTCGCCCAGCGGGTAGGTCCGGCTGGGTTCCATCCCGATCTCAAATTCAGGAAATTCGTCCTGGCGGCTCTGGATGAAAATGACGGTGCTCCGCGGCAGGTTGCTTTTTATGCGGAATACGGTAAAAATCGGCATATTTTTTATATTTGCCGATGATCTGGCGGATGGCAGCGGCGCTTTTGCCCGAAAAAAAACTGGCCATTTGAACGGTTTTTTCCAGGTTGTCGACATTTTCCCGGACCAGATAAAGGGTAAAATTGATCTTGTTTTCGGCAAGCACCATCCCGTGCCGGTCCACGACCAGTCCCCGCGGCGCCGGCAACTCGACCAGGCGGGTGATATTTTTTATGGCCAGCTGCTGTAATTTTCATTTTGCAGGATCTGGATGTTCCAAAAGGCCAGGAAGATCCCCGCGAAAATGACGATCAGAAAAACGATCGAGACTACGACCGCTCTTTTGACGTACTCGGGGGTCAGCTTCCTTTTGCTAAGATACATCCAGCAGGGATTTCACTTTTTTGAATCCCAGAATGATCGTGCCGACTACGGCGGTGAACAACGGCTGAAAAATCAGGAGGCTGGCCGTGATCTGTAAGTGGAAGATCAGCACATAAAAAAGAAAAGCCAGCAGATTGGACAGGAACAGGGAGACAAAGATCAGTAAAAAAATAAAAACGTTCTTCTTCAGATCCAAAAAACGGGACAACGACGTTCAAAAAATAAGCGGCCAGGGTGCGCGAAAAGGAAAAAACACCCATGACGCCGCCGCGACAGATAATCGGAGCACAAGCCGATGAATGAGGCGGCTGATGATGCTGGGCGTGAATCCCGATTTGATGGCGACATAAAAAATAATCAGGTAGAGCAGATCGATATTGAAGCGCCAGGAATGGTAATAGCGGCGAAATGGCGACCTGGCCGATGACCAGGACAACGAACAGGATATTGCGAAAACGGTTATTCATGGAGCAGGACCACCAGTTTTTTCAGCGGCTTGTCGATAAAAAAGGGCCGGACGGAAATTTTTTGGGTCAAATATTCCTTTTCGATCCTTGTCACTTTCCCGATCGGCAGGTAGTTGGGATAAAGCAGGTCACTGCCGGAAGTGATCACCTGGTCGCCGATTTGTACGGTCTTGTTGGCCAGCAGGTATTCGAAAGCTGCATTCCTCCCGGTTGTTCGCCCTTGAGCAGGCCTTCCAGCATGTTGCTCTCGATATACGCCCCGGTGCCGCCGATGGAACTGGTGATCAGGCGGACGCGGGCCGAAAATGCCGTCAGCGGCCTGACGATTTTCCCGACCAGTTCGGCATCGGTGTTCAGCACCACGTCATTTTCCGCCAACCCGGAGCGCGAGCCTTGATCGATCATGACCTGGGCGAAAGGAAAATCGATGTCAACCGAAATCACGGTGGCCAAAAGAAATTTGTTGAATTTTTTCTGGACCCCGGCCAAAATGTTCAGATCGCGCAAGTTTCTTTTCAAGGCATAATTTTCAATCCGCAGATCCAGGTACTGCTTTTTCAGCAGCTGGTATTTTTTAAATATGTTCCGCAAAAAAAAATAGCGGTCCAGCTCGTCGATGACAAAATCGGATGATTTCTGAAACGTAAGCTGCAGGGGCATGATCATGTTGGCAATGGCCGTTTGCAGCAGCGACTGCCGGTTCTTCAAAATGATCTGGGAAGAGATCAGGATCAGGTTGACGAACAGCACCAAAACCAGGACCGCCGATTTTTTTTCAGTGCTGAGTTCGCCCCTGCCGCCGTTATATGGCATTGCCGATTTTTTCCAGAAGCGGCAAATTTTCCAGGATTTTTCCTGCGCCCAGAACCACGGAAGACAGCGGGTCGTCGGCCAGAAAGATCGGCAGCGATGTTTCTTCCCGCAGCCGCTTGTCCAGGTTCTTGAGCAGCGCCCCGCCGCCGCAAAGGATGATGCCGCGATCGACGATATCGGCCGCCAGTTCCGGCGGAGTCTTCTCCAGCGTGTTTTTGACGACTTCGATCAAGCGTCTGCACCACCCCTTCCAGAGCTTCACGGATTTCGCTGTCATTGACATTGAGGGTCTTGGGGATGCCATAGGTCAGATCCCGGCCCTTGATCTCCATTTCCAGAGGCTCGTCCAGTGGAAAAGCCGACCCGATCTTGATCTTGACCTGTTCGGCCGTTCTTTCGCCGATCAGCAGGTTGTATTTCTTTTTGATGTATTGGATGATGGCCTCGTCCATTTCATTGCTGGCGATGCGGATCGTCTTGGAGATCACGACGCCCGACAGGGAGATGACCGCGACATCCGTGGTGCCGCCTCCGATATCCACGATCATGTTGCCCCCGGGTTCGGTGATCGGCAGGTCGGCTCCGATGGCGGCGGCCATGGCCTGTTCGATCAGAAAAACCTCGTTGGCCCTGGCGCGCAGGGCGGCATCGCGCACGGCCCGCCGCTCCACCTGGGTGATCTCGGAAGGGATGCCGATCACGATGCGCGGCTTCAGGAACTGATTCCCCATCCGCGTCTTCTTGATGAAATACTGCAGCATTTTTTCGGTTGTTTCAAAATCGGCGATCACCCCGTCGCGCATGGGCCGGATGACGCGGATATTGGCCGGGGTCTTGCCCAGCATGTCCTTGGCCTCCAGGCCGACCGCCTGTATCCTGCCGTTACGGTCATCCACCACCACGATGGAAGGCTCCCGCAGAACGATGCCCCTGCCCCTGATATATACGAGAGTGTTGGCCGTACCCAGGTCGATCGCCAGATCGGAAGAAAAATAGTTGTACATGTTCGCAAATAGCCCCATGGTCATGCTCCTTTCAAAAATTCCGCCGCCGTTCGTTGTTATTCTTCAAAAATAGTCACCTGTTTTTTTAAAACCGATTCCAGCCCCGACGGCGCCACCGCCCTGAAAACGATGTTCTTGATGCCGATGCTGCGATAGGAGATGGTATGAATGAATTTTCCTTCGCTGTCCAGCTTGACGACGACGCCATCGATGGACAGTTGGGCGCTGGCGTCGGCGCTGCCCTTGATCAACACCATGTTGCCGCTGACCGACAGCGAACCGACCTCGACTTGCGGCGGCTGGGGCAGCAATCCTTTTTTCAGAAGCGAGCTGCTGATCTTGATCACGCCCATGCGGGCCGGCGCGGACTCGATAGCGCGCAGCGCATCGTAACCGGCCACTTCCCAGTACAGTTCGGTGTATTCGCTGAAAGGCATGATGTCCAGCATGATGGAATTGCCGGCCACCACCTTGCTTAACAGGAGATTGTCCCGCAAGGCCGAAGGATACAGTTTTAAGAGATAGTTCCTCGCTCCCTGGACATTTTTCCACTTGAACTGGACAATGGTATCGCTGGGCCGGGTGAGGGCGATGGTCTCGCTTTCGGGTGAGACGAAAGGCGGGGCGGGGAAAAGGTCCAGCGGCGGCGGTTTGCTGCCGCTGCGCGTGTCGAGGTACTGCAATTCCTTCAAAAGAAAAAATTTGCCGTCATAGTCGAAATCGAGTTGCCCGGAATAATTCCAGACCTCGAGCGAGTTGACGCCCAGGTGGATCCTGCCGGAGGCGGAAAGCCGGAAAATATTGCCGGCCTTGAACAGGGAAATTTCAACCTTCTGGGCGGCAATCTTTTTTTCCCAGTAGAATTCTCCCTTTTCCAGGATCAGTTCCCGTGGTCTGTGGCGTGTAGGCAATGGCGCTCCCCGGCAGGGCCGTAAAACGGAAGCCGTCAAAAAAGAATTCCCAGGCGGTTTGGGCGTCGGAGTGCAGGCGGGTTTCATGAGAGAAATCCAGGGTCTTGATATCCACCGGGCGGGTTTCGTCCCGATCCAGCCAGACATTGCCTTTTTCGGAGATGCCGGTGATCTGAAAACCGCCAGCGGCGGGACCGGACGGCCTGCTCGAAGAAGAGAGCGAAAAATCAGGGTGGTTAAGCCAGAAAAACCCGATAATGGCGATTAAAAATGCACTGGCCAAAAAAATCACCCTGAGTTTGCTCATGGTTATATTGTAGCAAAATCGACCGGAAAAATCAATTTTAACGGGCTATAAAAAAAAATCACTTGCCCAGGCCGCCAAGGAAGCCGATTTTTTTAAGAAATTTGATGATCAGCACCGCAATTACGAAAAGAGAATAAAACAAGACGCGGTATTCCCTGTTTTTCATGTAGTAGGCGATATTAAAATTGAATTTTTTGATTTTCTTTATTTTCGGAAAAAAAAGATTGGCCTGCTTGGCCCATTCGTCATATTGCGAACCGAAGCGTTTGCGCAGGCGCTTTCTTTCCAAAGCGATCAGGAAAGTGAAAAAAGCAAAATAATAGACGACAAAAATCAAATAGGCCGGCACGTTGTTGCAGGCAATGGCGATCCCGGTGCCGATGATCAGGTTGCCGAAATAGAGCGGGTTCCTGGTCAGGGAATAAGGCCCGTCGATGGCCAGTTCCTTGTCTTTGTTGATATAGCCGGATGACCAGGCGCGGAAGAACATGCCGATCATCATGAAAAAAAAACCGCCGACGATCGACCAGGAATTCGGCGTGGCCAGCCACAGGACGGCCAGCAGGCACAGAATGCCGACAAAAGAACGGTACTTAATCAGGGTTTCGGTTGCGTTGCGCATCGATTTTTCTTGCCGCCGCGACGATCTCTTCGATCTCAATGTCGTGCAGGCAATTCATTGTAGCACATTTGCGCCGGTAACAAAAACTGCAGTCGAGTTCGCGGAATACCGCCTGGCTGGCTGGAAACAACGGACCGTTGCGCCGCGGCGAACTGGGCCCGAATATACCGACCGCGGGCGTCCGGGTCAGGTCGGCCAGATGCAGGGCCAGCGTGTCCCCGGAAACGATCAACCGCGCCTGGGCGATGAAGTGGATCAGGTCGCTGAAATTCATGAACGGCGCCAGCAAGGCGCCGCTTTGCCGGGCCACGGCCGCGGCCGTTTCTTTTTCCTGCTCATTGCCCCAGAGCATCACCAGCGCCCGGCCGTTTTTCAAGCCGGCGGCGATCCGCTGCCATTGATCCGTCGAAAGCAATTTGCTCGGCCAGCCGCCGCCGACATTGAGAATGACCCAGCCTTTGCCGCCCAGGTTGTTCTGCTCGAGGAATCCGCTCAGCTGCCGGGACGGCCGCCACTCTTGCACGGGATATTCGATCTTGCCTGGCGCGGATTCCCAGCAGGGAAAGCAAGTGCAGGTTTTTCAGAATGACCTGCCGGTCCTCGGGAAAATGCGCGGCGCGGCGGGAATAAAAAACCGCCGCCAGGGATTCGCGGGCATTGCGGAAGCCGAACCCCAGCCTGCTGCCGCCCAGCATAAAGGCAAGCAGCGCCGACTTGAGCAGTCCCTGGAAATCCAGCACCAGGTCGAACTGCCCGCGCCAGCGGCGGACGAACCCGCTCAGATAGCGCAACTTGGCGATCCAGCTTCCGCGGGTTTTGAGATCGAAGACCAGGATGCGGTCGATGCCCGGAAAATTTTCCAGCAGGGCGGCTCCGGCCGGCTCCGCGATCCAGGTGATATGGGCGGAGGGAAAATGCCCGCGCAAGGCTTGCAAGGCCGGCAGGGTGTGCACGATGTCTCCCAGCGAAGACAGGCGGACAATGGCAATGGTTTTCAAATTAGCCGTACAATTCCTTGATCTTTTGGATCAGCTGCGAGGTGGAGCGGACCTTGTCCCCGCCGACGATGGCCAGTTCCCCTCCGTAGCCGCGGACGATCGCCCTTTCCGGGATGGAATCGATCGTGTAATCGGAACCTTTGCAATGAACATGCGGGGTAATGGCCAGCAGCACCCGTTCGACCGTCGCTTCCGCGAACAGGGTCACATAATCCACGCAAGCCAGGGCGGAAATGATCAGAACCCGTCCCCGTTCATCGATCAGGGCGCGGCCGGCCCCCTTCAACTTTTTCAGCGAAGAATCGGAATTCAGGGCGACCACCAGGACGTCGCCCTTGGCCTTGGCTTGCTGCAGGTAGCGGATATGGCCGACATGGAGGAGATCAAACCCGCCGTTGGCCATGACGATGGTCTTTCCCGCCTTTTTTTCCCGGGCGATCTCGGCGCTCAACTGCGGCAGGCGAAGATATTTATTGCGGCAAGGCATCCTGAAGTTCCCGGCTCGGCAACGGGTACGCCCCTTCATGCATGACCACCAGGCCACCGGCAATATTGGCCAGGCGCGCCGAAGAGCGCAGATCGGCGCCGGCGGCCAGTCCCAGTCCCAGAACGGCCAACACCGTGTCTCCGGCGCCGGTCACATCCACGATCTGCGAAGTCCCGTAGATATCCAGCACATACGGCTTTTCGCCCGCGGCCAAATACCAGCATGCCCTTGTGCCCCCTTTTCAGGACAACCCCGGTGGCGGCCAATTTGTCAAGCAGTTGGGCGCCGGCCAGCAAAAAATCGCCATCGTTGAGAAATTTCTTTTCGGGAAACAGTTTTTTTATTTCCGGCTCGTTGGGAGTGGCCAGGGTCACCCCGGGGAAATCCAGCAGATTGTCGCGAGAATCCAGGGCGCAGGTTTTTGCGGGAAACGCTTTCCTGAGGCTTTTAAAAATTCCCGGAGTGACCGTTTTGGCAAGGTAATCGGAAAGGACCAGCACGTCGCTGTCCGCGAGTACGGAAAAGAGGGTCCTGGCGAGTTTTTGCCGCGACTTTTCGCTGATGGCATCCGGGGGCAGGGTATCGATGCGCAGGATCTGCTGTTTTTTGGTGTTGTCGCCGCCGGACAGGATCCGGCTCTTCAACGGCGTCTGAAAACCGTCGACGGGCACCAGGTAGTCGGTGCTGATCCCGTTCTTGCGCAGCAGTTCCAGCAATATTTTCCCGGCCGCGTCCCGGCCCACGAAGCCCACCGGCAAAGGCACGGCCCCCAGGGTCAACAGGTTCATCACCACGTTGCCGGCCCCTCCCAGCAGGTATTCATTCTTCTCGAATTCGGTCACCAGCACCGGCGCTTCGCGCGATACCCTCCCGGCCGAGGTGAACACGTACTGGTCGAGGATCAGGTCTCCCCAGACGACGATCTTTTTGTTCTTGAACCGGGAAACGATGGATGGGAGCTTGGGCTGCATTGAAAAAATATAGCAAATCGACGGGATGGAGTCAAGTTAAATGCCGGGACGCGGAATCGAACCACGGACGCGCAGATTTTCAGTCTACCGCTCTACCTACTGAGCTATCCCGGCACTGGTTGGAAATGATAACTTAAAAAATGCAATTAGTCAAGAGGGAAGCGGCCGGTTTTATCTTCCCGGAACCGGGCGCGCATCGACCCGGCGGGCCGGCCGGATGCCAGTGCGATTGACTTTTTAAATTCAGTGTGCTAAAAAAAAGCGAGATGGGAAAAATATTGGGAATTGACCTGGGCACGACAAAATCCGCCATCGCCTACCTGGAGGGGACCACCCCGGAGATCATCCTGAGTCCGGAAGGGCACCGCCTGCTGCCGTCGATCGTGGCCTTCACGTCCACCGGTGAAAGGCTGGTCGGCCAGCCGGCCAAGAGCCAGATGATCACCAATCCGCTCAACACCATTTCCTCGATCAAGACCCTGATGGGGAAAAAATACTCGGAAGTCGAGCCCTACCTGCAGGAGTTCCCCTTCCACATCGTCAAGCACGGCGACGACCTGCTGCGCATCGAGGTCAACAACCAGGTCTATTCTCCGGAAGAGATCTCGGCCATGATCCTGATCAAGCTCAAGGACGCGGCCGACCGCTACTTGAACGATACCATCGACAGCGTGATCATCACCGTCCCCGCCTATTTCAATGATTCCCAGCGCCAGGCCACCAAGGACGCCGGGACCATCGCCGGGCTCAACGTCAAGCGCATCATCAATGAGCCCACGGCGGCCTCGACTCGCTTATTCCATCGACCTGAAGAAAAAGGCCAAGATCATCGTTTATGATTTCGGCGGCGGCACGATCGACATATCGGTCCTGGATATCCAGAACGGCATCATCAAAGTGCTGGCCACGGCCGGCAACACCCATTTGGGCGGCAACAACTTCGACATCGCCCTGACCCAGAAACTGGTCCGTGAATTCGCCAACGAAAACCGGGTCGATCTCGCCAAGGACAAGGCGGCCCTGCAGCGCATCCGCGAAGCCGCCGAGAACGCCAAGATCGAATTGTCGGCCGTGGATGAATGCGAGATCAACCTGCCTTTCATCGCCGAGTCCGAAGACGGCCCCGTGCACCTGATCAAGTACCTGCGCAAGACCGAATTCGAAAACCTGATCAAGGCGGAGGTGGACCAGACCCTGGAGATCTGCTCGCGGGCCCTGCACAACGCCAATCTGAAGATCGAAGACATCGATGAATTCCTGCTGGTCGGCGGATCGACGCGCATCCCCTACGTCCAGCAGAAGGTCAAGGAGTTTTTCAAGAGGGAGCCCAACCGCAAGGTCAACCCGGACGAGATCGTGGCCATGGGCGCCGCGGCGCAAGGGTCCATCATCAAGGGCGACAGCAAGGACATACTGCTGCTCGACGTCACGCCGCTGGGCATGGGCGTCAAGACCTTCGGCGGCGCGTTCACCCGCGTCATCAACGCCAATACGACCATCCCGGTCAGCCGCAGCCTGATCTTTTCGACGGTGGAAGACAACCAGACCGAAGTGGACATCCAGATCTATCAGGGCGAAAGGGAGATCGCCGAGGAGAACAAGCTGCTGGGAAAATTCACCCTGCTCGACGTCAAGCGCGCCCCGCGCGGCGTCCCGCGCATCGAGGTCACGTTCAGCATCAACATCAACGGCATCATGAACGTTCAGGCCATGGACCTCTCCATCAAAAAACAAAAAAGAAATACTGATCACCCAGTCCGGCCTGCTTGAGCAAGGATGAGGTCGAGAAGCTGAGGGAAGAAGCGAAAAAATTGTCCGAACTGGATTTGAAAAAAAGAGAAGCGATCTTCAAAAAAAACAAGGTCATCAA
Source organism: Candidatus Aminicenantota bacterium (assembly GCA_963764745.1). GTDB lineage: Bacteria > Acidobacteriota > Aminicenantia > UBA2199 > UBA2199 > UBA2199. The sequence continues at coordinate 422,653 of CAVXTN010000005.1, forward strand.
CCAGATCTATTCGCTCAACCAGTTGAGCCGCGGCAGCAGCCTGCCGAGCGAGATCAAGGGCGAGATCGCGAGCCTGGTCCGCGAAGCCGAAAAAGAGATCGAAAAGGAAAATCTTCCCACCATGGAAGATCTCGAAAAACGGATGTTCGCCCTCTGGCAAAAAGCGAGCGCCCTGAGCGGCGGCGAGCAACTGCCGGGGAAGATCGACGCGGCCATGGATATCGACCTGCAGGCGCCAAGCAGCTCGGATCAGGCAAGAACAAGAAGGAAGATACCAAGCCGTTGAGAATCAGTTTTAAATAACGACCGTCTTCTTGCCGCGCCGGCCTGTTTTGGGCACGGTTGTTTTGTGCTATAATTCAATCCTTCTTTTTCGGGTCATGAGGAGATTGCCATGCCGAAGTTTTACCTGACCACTCCGATCTACTACGTGAACGATGTGCCGCATATCGGCCACGCCTACACCACCATCCTGGCCGACGTCATCAAGCGCTACAAACAGCTGCGGGGCTTTCAGGTCATGTTCCTGACCGGGACCGACGAGCACGGCCAGAAGATCGAAAAGAGCGCCGCCAAGCAGGGCCTGAGCCCCCAAGCAACTCGCCGACGCCATGGTGGAGCACTTCAAGCAGCTGTGGCGGCTGTTGAATATCGAGTACGACCATTTCATCCGCACCACCGACGAGGAACACATCAAGGGGGTGCAGAAAATATTCACCAAGGTCAAGGAAAAGGGCGACATCTATCTGGGAGAATACTCCGGCCATTATTGCATTTCCTGCGAAAATTTTATCCCCGACAGCGCCGAGGAAACGACCGACGGCAAAAGGACCTGCCCCGAATGCGGGCGGCCCACCGACAACCGTGTCAAGGAAAAATGCTATTTCTTCCGCCTCTCGGCCTACGGCGACAAATTGTTGAAATTCTTCGAGGAAAATCCCGATTTCGTCACCCCGCGCTCGCGCATGAACGAAGTGGTCTCGTTCGTTAAAATGGGGCTGCGCGACCTGAGCGTCACGCGCTCCACCGTCAAGTGGGGCGTGCCGGTGCCGGGCGACGAGCAGCAGACCATCTATGTCTGGTTCGACGCCCTGTCCAATTACATCACCGCCATCGATTACCTGAACGAGGGCGAGCGGTTCAGGCACGTTCTGGCCGGCCGACCTGCACATCATGGCCAAGGACATCCTCAAGTACCACGCCGTGTACTGGCCGGCGTTCCTGATGGCCGCCGGGCTGCCCCTGCCCAAAAAAGAACTGATCCACGGCTGGTGGCTGAAGGACGAAAAGAAAATGTCCAAGTCCAGCGGGCAATGTCCTGGATCCCCACATCCTGCTGAAGCATTTCAGCGCCGACGCCATCCGCTATTTCCTGATGCGCGAGGCCTCCATCGGCGCCGACGGCAATTTTTCCCACGAGGGCTTCATCAACCGCGTCAACACCGATTTGACCAATGACTGGGCCAACCTGGTTTCCCGGACCACCGGCATGATCGAAAAGTACTTCGCCAATTCCTTCCGGGACGGCGCGAGCTACACGGAGAAGGAGAATGGGATCCGTGACCGCTATCTCGAGCTGGAAAAAACGGTCCTGGATAACTTCGACCAATACCAATTCAATCGCGGATTGGAGAGCATTTTCGATTATATCAACAGCCTGAACCGCTACATCGTCGAAGCCCAGCCCTGGAACCTGGCCAAGGAAAAGGAGAACGAGCCGCGCCTGGCCGCGGTCCTGAAAACCCTGGCCCGGGCCATCCTGAGCGTCAACACGCTGCTGTCGCCGATCCTGCCGGAAACAGCCGCCAAGGTGCGCGGCATTTTCAACTCCCCCGACCTGCAGCTGGGCTGGAAAAACCTGCCGGAAACTTTCGCCATCAACCCTGGCATGCAGCTCTTTCCGCGCGTGGACGGCAAGGTTTTTTTCGCCGAAGGGGACGCCGCCCCGCAAGAGGCGCGGTCCGCCGGCGGCTGCGACGCCGCCCCCGGGGCAGCGAGACACGGCGATTCCGAGGGGCTGATCGAGATCCAGGATTTCAAGAAAGTGCAGATGGTCGTGGCCCGGGTGCTGGAAGCGCAGAAAGTCGAAAAAGCCGACAAGCTGCTGCAGCTGAAGATCGATACCGGCGAGCGATACCCGCACCCTGGTGGCCGGGATCGCCCTGTACTACAAGCCCGAGGACCTGGTCGGCCGCAAGATCATCATCGTCAAGAACCTGAAGCCGGCCAAGCTGCGCGGCATCCTTTCCCAGGGCATGATCCTGGCCGCCTCCGATGCCGGCAACCGCCCCTATATCCCTATTCTTCCCGATGATACTCCCGTCGGCGCGATACTAAAGTAGGGGCGACCCGCTGGGTCGCCCTGCCGGGGGAAGGTCGCCCTGGTCTGAGTATCTATATGCCCCTGCCATTGCCTTATTCTTACCGTGGGGATACAATCAGCCCATGAAAAAAAACCTGTTCATAGCCCTTCTATCCATATCTTTTTTCATTTCCGCCCAGGATGTGCGCCCGGTGCGCGACGATGTCGGGTTCTGCTGGCAGCCGGCGCAGATGCGGCGCCTGATGGACCTCCTGGCCGCCGGCGAGCGGCGGGACTTCCCGGCGCGCGGCCTGGTAGCCGGCATCTCCCCGCACGATGACTACCTTTACGCCGGGCGCATGTACTATCCCCTGTTCAATACCCTGCGCACCAAGGAAGCGGTGATCTTCGGCGTCACCCATGGCACGGTGCGCAAGGAGATCGGCGACCCGCACAATATCCTGCTGCTCGATGAATACCGCTCCTGGTCGGGGCTGGGCCGGGAAGTGGCGATCTCCCCCCTGCGCGAGTGGCTGAAAAAGCGCCTGCCCAAGGAAGATTACGCCGTCAGCAACCAGGCCCATTCCCTGGAACACTCGATCGAGGCCCTGGTCCCTTTTTTGCAGTACCGCAATCCCGGAATCAAGATCACGCCGATCATGGTCACGGCCATGCCCTATGAAAAAATGGCAGAGCTTGCCGAACGCCTGGCCGCGGCCCTGGCCGAGTACATGCGCGCCAACAGCCTTAAGCCCGGGCGGGACATCGTTTTCCTGATCTCGGCCGACGCCAACCATTACGGCCGCGATTTCGACAATATCCCCTTCGGCGAGGATGAAAAGGCCCACGCCCGGGGAACGGACCAGGACCGGCGCTTCGCCCGGGCGCTTTGCGACGGCCCGCTGGGCGAGCAAAAGATCCTGGCCCTGACCCAAGCGCTCTGGGGCGCCACCTATCTCGATCCCCGCAACACCTACTGGTGCGGCAAATACGATATCCCCTTCGGCCTGCTGGCCATCCTCAAAACCATGCAAAAGATCTCCGGGCGCGGGACTAAAGGGGCGGGTATTCCGCTATTCCGACACCTACAGCGAGGGAGTCCTGCCGCTGAAAAAGGCGGGGTTCGGCATCACTGCCCCCTTTTCCCTGAAACATTGGGTGGGTTTTTTTTCGGCCGGATTTTACCTCGATTGAACGGATCCGGGAGAATGCCGCCGGGGCGGAACTTTCCGGATTTTTTTTACGTTATTAGAAAAAGGAGATACGCATGAATCAAACGCGAAACGTTCTCGGTCTATTGATCATGATCTTTTTGGCCATTCCGGTTCTTTTCGGCATCATCTGGGCCGTGGGCCTGACCCAGGCCGTGGTTTCGCAGAAAACGCTGTCCGAACTCCCGGGGGAGATCATCGCCGAAGTTCCCGACCTGCTGGACGGGGTCATGCTGGCCGCCCGCGATGAAAATTCCGACATGGATTACGAATCCAGGACCTGGTTGCGAGCCATGGCCGCGGCAACCCCGCCGCCCAGGGAGTTGATGAAAGAAACCGGCCTCAATGACTGGCTGGATAAAGAGCTTTCCGGGTCCCTGCGCACCCTGGGAGATATCCTGAACGGCAGGACCACGGCCCGCGATATCTGGCTCGACATGCGGCCGCTCAAGGCCGTTTTCAGCCATCCGGCCATGGAAAACTGGCTGACCCAGGTCATGGAAAACCTGCCGGCCTGTTCCGCGGGCCAGACGCGGGACTGGGAACGGATCATGCTCGACGACAATCCCTACGGTTCGCCGCCTCCCTGCCGCCCCGATGCCGCCCAGAAAATCGCGGCCCTCAACTTCATCCGCAGCGAGATCACCCGGGAGATCCCCGACCAGGTCAATCTCATGGAAAACGCCCATTTTCCCCATCACCGCTTCAACGTGGCCAGGACCGTGAGATCGTTCACCTATCTCCTGTTCCTGATCCCCGCCGTATTCATCGTCCTGGGCGCGCTGGTCGCCGCCCGCAGCACAGCGCATTTCTTCCGCTGGAGCGGAGCCGCGACCATGATCGGCGGCGGACTGGTCCTGGCGCTCTCCTCGTTGGTCAAGGGGATCATTCCCTGGGCCATGCGCGTCGGGCCGGTCAATTATTCCTCTTCCTGGACGCATTGGCAGGATGTTTTCGCCGACCATATGAGCGGGCTGGCCATCGTGATCTCCCGCCACTTCATGTCACCGGTCATCACCGTGGCCGGGACGGTATGCGTGATCGGGCTGCTGCTGTTCGCCTTTTCCTTCACCTTCACCCGGGAAGCTCCGGCCAAGGCCCAACCACCGCAGCAGCCGCAAGCGTCCTGAAGACCTCGGACCGCCAGTCAGCAACTGGCTCCCGGCGTCCAGAGGCGGAAACCATCCGGGGCGTCCCCGGTCCGGATTGCCGAGACCGGGAAGTTGCAATCATACCGGGTTCCCCTGTATAATGGCCGCATGAAAACACTGCAGCTTTGCGCCGGCATCCTGCTGCTGGCGGCGCCCCGGCTGGCGGCGGTAACCATTTCGCCGCTGCCCTACGGCACCAACGTTCACCTGGCCCAGAACAACGTGCTGGCCAAGGTGAAGGCGGCCGGGATCACCTGGATCCGCATCGACGTCAACTGGAACGCCATCGAAGCCAGCAAAGGGAATCCGGTCTATACTGACGTGGACCGCGTGGTCAATTACGCCGCCGCCAACGGGCTGTCCGTTTACGCCTCCATCGGCAGCACGCCGGGCTGGGCCAACGGCAAAAAGGGAGCCACCTATCCTGCCAGCAATGTCGCGGACTGGAAAAATTTCGTCGCCCGCACCGTGGCCCGCTACAAGAACCAGGTCAAATACTGGGGCATATGGAACGAACCCAATCTCAAGAATTTCTTCGCGCTGGGCAAGGACAAATTCGTCCAGCAGATATTGCTGCCGGCCGCGCAGACCATTCGTAACGCCGACCCGGCCGCTTTCATCGTCGGGCCCGACCTGAGCCACAAGACCGAGGCGGGGACGGAATGGTATTTCTGGATGAAATACATCCTGGACAACGCCGGCAGCTACTTCGACATCATCTCCCACCATATATATGAAGACCACGGCGTCTATTATATGTATGAACTGCTGGAACAGGGCGACCAGTTCATCCCGGCGGTCAAAAAGATTGTCGAGGAATCGGGGCAGGGAGGCAAGCCTTTCTGGATCACGGAAACCGGATGGAACACGCGCAATTACTCGGAAACCATGCAGGCCGAGCGCTACCTGGACATGCTGCACACCCGGGCCCGCAAGAACTACCCGCAAAAAGTCTTCTTCTATGAGATCATCGACGATCCCAAGGCGAGCGTCGATCCCTTCGGCATCCTGCGCAGCAACCTGGACGCCAAGCCGGCTTACGATGCTTACAGGGACTACATCGCGGGCCTCTACCCCGACCCGGGCAACCCCGACGAAGGCAAGGTCAATAAAAAATGCTTCGCCGAGCAGACGCTGGACAACGGCACGGCCGGGACCCAGGACCCGGCCCTGGAAAAATTGCGCCAATCCAGGGATTTTTTGCACGGTTATTCGGCCAGCGCCAGAAAAACCGCGGATATTTATTACGATCTGAATGAAGAATTCATGAAAATCGCCCTGGCCGACGCCCGCGTTTTCAAACTGGGCCGGGAAATACTGGGACAATCACAGCTGCTTCTGGCCGACAACGGCTGGATCGAAATGAACCGCCCCCTGCCCGAGGGCCTTTTCCGCAATGTTGTCATGTTGACCGGGATCATAAAGAATGAATACCCGGAAACGGCGCTCGCCCCCCTGGCGCTGCTTGCCGATCAAAACCTGCCGCTCCTCGGAAAAATGCCCTTGCACGACCTGCTGGAATTTTACCTGAAAGAGGACATTCGAAAATTCAAGAAATTCCGCTAAATGGGCTTTTATGCCGATTTCCATATCCATTCGCGCTATTCGCGCAGTACCTCGCCGGCGCTCGAACTGCCCGAACTCGCTCGTTGGGCCGGGATCAAGGGGCTCAGCGTCGTGGGCAGCGGCGATTTCACCCATCCCCTTTGGTTCGACAGCATCAAAAAATCCCTGACCGAAAATGTTCCCGGGCTTTTCACCCTGAAGGGGAATCCCGGTGCGCATTTTATCCTGAGTTCGGAAATTTCCCTGATTTACAAAAAAGCCGGCCGTGTCCGGAAAATTCATCTTCTCCTCCTGGCGCCCAGCCTGGATACCGTGGAAAAGATCAACGCTTCCCTGGGCCGGCGCTTCAACCTGCGCGCCGACGGCCGCCCCATCCTGGGCGCCGCGGTCCGCGACCTGAGCGCCGAGATCCTGGCCATCGACGATCGCGTCATGATCATCCCGGCCCATATCTGGACCCCCTGGTTTTCCCTGCTGGGGTCCAGGTCGGGCTTCGACAGCCTGGAAGAATGCTTTGAAGATGTCGCGCCCTACATCCACGCCGTGGAAACCGGATTGTCGGCCGACCCGCCCATGCTGTCGCGGGTGTCGTCCCTGCGGCGCTATACGATATTGTCCAATTCAGACGCCCATTCGGCCCAGAACCTGGGCCGGGAAGCCAACGAGCTCGACTGCCCGCTCAACTATGACGGCATCGCCCGGGCCATCCGCGACAACCGGATCGTGCGCACCATTGAATTTTTCCCGGAAGAAGGCAAATACCACCATGACGGCCACCGCCTGTGCGGCATTTCCCTGCCCCCGGCCGCGACCCGGAAGCTGGGCGGGATATGTCCGGTCTGCGGCAAGCCGCTGACCCTGGGAGTCCTGTACCGGGCGGAGGAGCTGGCCGACAACGAAACGGAACCCCGGGTCCCCTTCAGCTACCAGATCCCCCTGAGGCAGATCCTGTCCCAGCTCATGGGATGCGGGGAAAATTCCAAAAAGGTCAGCCAGTATTATTTTTCGCTGATCGAGCGCCTGGGCGCCGAATTCCAAATTCTGCAGCACCTGCCCATCGCGGAGATCGCCGGGACCGACGAGAGGCTGGCCGCCGCCATCCAGGCCATGCGCACCAACCGCGTCCGCCGCGTCCCGGGCTACGACGGGGTCTACGGAAAGATCCTGCTGGATCCTTTCTGAGAGCCGAATGGTTGACATTTGTTTCCGGTTATATTATTGTTTTTTTTAAACTAAATCTTTGGAGGAAATATGAAACAAACGGGAAATGTTATGCGGTTTTTTATGACCGCAGCCCTTATCGTGTTCACGTGTATCTCTCTGTCGGCCAACGGGCTGAACCTCAACGGCGTGGGCAGCAAGGCCATCGCCATGGGCGGCGCCTTCATCGGCCAGGCCGATGACTTCAGCGCCATCTTCTGGAACCCGGCCGGCCTGAGCCAGATGAAGGATTCCAGCATCTCTTTCTTCGTCACCGACCTGATCCCGACCGGCACGTATGCCTTCCCCACCTACGGCATCGACGCCAAGACCAAGTCGTCCATGTACCCTTCCGGGTCCATCGCCTATTTCAAGCCGATCAACGACAAGCTCATCATCGGCATCGCCGCCTACGTGCCGTCAGGTACAGGCGCCAAGTGGAATGGCGAAGAACTGAAGGTCCTGACCTCCGGCGTCGCCTACCGTTGGGAAAGCTTCATGGGCGTGATCACCGTATCCCCGGTCATCGCCTACAAGGTCAGCGACCAGTTCTCCCTGGGCGCCACCCTCAACCTGAACTACGGCATGCTGAAACTCTGGCGCCCCGGCGTCGGGCAGTATAACGAAGACCTGAGCGGCCTGGCCTTCGGGGCCACCTTCGGCGCCATGTTCAAGCCCATTGACAAGCTGAGCATCGGCCTGACCCTGCGCACTCCCACCAAGGTCAAGTTCAGCGGCGAGGCCACGATGGCCGGCGCCTCAGTCTTGCCGATTCCGGGGGGCGTTCCCACCACTTCCGACGCCGATCGCGAAGCGACCTGGCCGCTGTGGGCCGGGCTGGGCATCTCCTTCAAGGCCACCGACAAACTGACGCTGAACGCGGACGCCCAGTTCACCAACTGGAAGAAAATCCAGACCATCCCCATCACCTATGATAACGCGACCTGGCAGGCGCTGAAGGCCCATCCCCAGCTGAAAGCTGCTTTCAACAATGATTTCGACCTGCAATGGAAAAATGCCATCCAATGGCGCTTCGGCCTGGAATACGCTATTTCCGAAAAACTGGCCCTGCGCGCCGGCTATTATTACGATCCCTCTCCATCCGACCCCGCGACCCTCAACATCCTGCTGCCCGAGATCACCTACAACGTCGTCACCGCCGGCCTGGGCTACAAAGCCGACAAGCTGGCCATCGACTTTTGCGTTGAATACCTCGATGGGCAAAGACGTGCTGTCGCCCATGAACGGCAAAATGCCGGGAACGCACGGCATGAACATCCTGGTGCCCAACATCGCCTTTACCTACCGCTTTTAATTCCCGCCAGCGATCCTACACGGGCGGAGATGCCGGCAAAACCGGCGTCTCCGCCTTTCTTTTCTTCAGCGGACCGCGATTTCCGGCAGCAAAACAGATTTTCCTTGAAAAATCACTAAAAAAATAGTACAATAGCGAATCATTCAACTCACTGCCAATTTAGGAGACCAAACATGACAGAAGAAAAGAAAAAAAGCAAAGAGCGCCCGGCTGAAAAAGCCAAGCCCCAGCCGGAAGCCGTCGCAGATAAGCACGCCCAGCCGGTCCCGCCGGCAATGGCGGCCGAAAAAAAGGATGCCAAGAATTTCCAGGAATTGCGCAGCGATATTCCCGAGATCAGGCCGGGAGACGAGCTGAAGGTGTTCTATCGGGTCATCGAAGCCGGCAAGGAAAGGACCCAGACGTATGAGGGCACCGTGATCGCCATCAAGAACATCGGGATTTCCAAGACCATCACCGTGCGCAAAAATTCGTTCGGCATCGCCGTGGAAAGGATATTTCCGCTGAATTCCAAGCTGGTCCAGAAGATCGAGGTCAAGAAGCATACCAAAGTCAGAAGAGCAAAACTATTCTACCTGAGAAAGCTGAAAGGCAAGGCGTCCCGCCTGAAAGAACTCAGGTAATGGCTGATTTTGCCCTAGAAGCAGAATTACTCAAAACAAATTATAGCCGCATATGCGGCGTGGATGAAGTAGGACGGGGATGCCTGTTCGGCCCCGTGGTCGCCGGAGCGGTCATATTGGATCCCAAGCGCCTGAACCGCGAATACGACGACTCCAAAAAGCTTGCCCCGGGGCACAGGCTGCGCCTGGCTCGCGATATTTACGAAAAGGCGCTGGCCTATTCCATCGGTTGGTGCTGGAATGACGAAATCGACCGCTGCAACATCCTGGAAGCCACCCGGCGATCGATGCGCCTGGCCGTCCGGCGCCTGCAGGTCAAGCCGGACTATATCCTGGTCGACGCCATCCCCCCCGATTTTCTGGCGGTCGAGGGCCGGGCCGTTATCCAGGGAGACGAAAAGAGCCTGTCCATCGCCGCCGCCTCGATCATCGCCAAGGTCTTCCGCGACCACTTGCTGGAAAAAATGGCCGTTTATTTCCCGGAATACGGACTGGCCCAAAACAGGGGTTATCCTACACAAAAACATAAAAATATGTTATTATTGCATGGGGAAACTATTTTTCACAGAAAAAGTTTTAAATTAAAAAATGGCTGTTGAAAACCGATTAAAGACTTTGCAGCTGGCGGACAAGCTGTTCAAGCAGGGAAAGATTGAAGCAGCCATCAAAGAATATCAGAAAATAATCGAGGTGAAACCCGACGACCTGGAAGTGCGCAGGATCATCGGTGACTTGAATCTCAAGCTGAACAGGCTTTCCGAGGCCTTCAAGCAATTCGAATGGATCTCCGATTTTTATCTGAAGGAAGGCTTTTTTACCAAGGCCATCGCCATGTACAAGAGGATCACCCGCCTCGATCCCCAGAATGAAGGGATTTCGTTCAAGCTGGCCGATCTGTACTCCAAGCAGGGCTTGACCATCGAGGCCAAGCAAATATACCTGGAATTGGCCGAGGAATACAAGCGGCAGAACAACCAGAAAAAAGCCCTGGGCATCTATAAAAAAATTCTCGAATTCGATCGCAGCAACATCAAGATGCGCATCCTGCTGGCGGACAATTATTTGCGCGAAGGCATGAAGGATGAGGCCGTCAACGAGTATCTCACCGCCAGCGACATCCTGATCAAGAAGAAGGAATTCGCTCCGGCCGAGGAGCTCTTGCTGCAGACCTATACCAAGATCAAGCACCTGAAGGTCTTTGAAAAGCTGATCTCCTGTTACATCACCCAGGGCAACAGCAACAAGGCCATTCAGATGCTCAAGAACCTGGGCGACGAGATATACAAGCACCTGAACCTGCTCAAGATCCTCGGCGAACTTTATTTCAAGAACAATCTCATCGAGGAAGCCGAACAGATCTACAAAAAAATCGCCGCGATCGATTCCAACGAGACCGAAGTGATCATGAAGCTCGGCAAAGTCTACCTGCAGAGGGAGGAGATCGACAAGGCCTATCAACTCTTTCTTCCCACCATTGACCACTTCATTGAAAAAGAAAAATATGACGAAGCCAATTCGCTGCTGCGCTTCATCATTACTTCCAACAACACCTATCTGCCGGCCCTGAACAAGCTGGCCTCGATTTTCAAGGCGACAAAAAAGACCAGCAGCCTGATCGCCATGTACGAATCCCTGCTCCCGATCTACGAGCAAAAGAACATGAAAAGCGAACTGATCGCCGTATTGAAGGAGCTGATCGAGTTGTCGGATTCGCCCTTCGCCTACCAGGAGCAACTTGGCAAACTGACCGGAGAACCCTCGGCCGAGGACGACGAGAGCAAGCAGGAGAGGGAATTCATCGGCTTTCAATTGAACAATGCCGACCAGGCCTTGAAAAACAACAACTTTAAAAAAGCGATCGATCTTTTAAAAACCGCCCAGAACGCTTTCCCCAAAAATATCGATATCCGGATCAAATTGTTCGACGTCTACCAGATGAGCAACGATATCGAAGCCCTGCTCGGCGAGGGCATCGAGCTGTTGAAGATTTACAAGAAAGAGAACAAGGACGAAGAGCACAAGGCGCTGCTGGACAAGCTGACCAAGCTCAAGCCCAACGATGAGCGGCTGCTGGACCTGAGCGGCCATGAGCGGACCAATATCGAAATCGATTTCGATCATGCCGAGATGATCGAGCAGATCAAGGAACTGCAGCAGCCCAGTCATGGGCGAAATGGAGATCTCAGAGAACAAGGGGGAAGAAGAAGACATTTTCCTGCTCAAGGGCGAAGACAGCCTGCAGATCAAAACCGAGGCCGAAAACAAAAAAGGGCTGTCCTCCCACCTGGCGGAGCTCGATTTTTACATCAGCGAAGGCTATTTCAGCAACGCGGAAAAAGTCCTGGAAAAGCTGCGCAAAGAGTATCCGGAAAGCAAGGAAATCGTTTCCCGCCTGGCCCGGATAAAAAAAGCCAGGGAGATCCAGCCCGACAAGACCGACTCCATCAAGGTCAAGCCCGGCGAAACCGAAAAAATAGAGATCGAATCCTCGATCGCCCAGGAAAGCGATCTCCTGCAAAAATTCGAGGACTCGAAAATCGAAATCAAGCTTGACAATCTGTATGAACAAGTCCGACGACAAGATCGTGTCCGACGGTTTTGCCGATATGGACAACATCCATTTTGAAATTGAAATGGAGGATCCGGAAAACAAGGAAATCGCTCCCCATGATCGAGGTCGATCAGGAGGAGATCATCCAGGCTCCCAGCGGCAGCCAGAAAAGCAGCACGGCCGATCCGAGCTACCTCGGTTCCAGCGCCGATTTCCTGGACATCGACAACATTTTCACCAGCGATGAAGCACCGGCCAGCAGCGAGTCCCCGTTCCGGGATATCGATGAAAACGAAATGGTCGAAAGCGAAGTGGACATATTGAAGAACGAGGGCCTTTTTCTCGAAGAAGAGGACTTCCACGAAATCGAAAAATCGGTCCCGGCAGAATTGAGCGCCATCAAATTCTGGGTGGACGAACTGCAGAAGCAACGGACTTCGACCATCGAAAAAAACATGATGGAGATCTTCAAGGAATTCAAAAAAGGGGTGGACGAAAAAATCGGCCACGAAGATTACGATACCCGCTACAACCTGGGCATCGCCTACAAGGAGATGGGACTGATCGAGGAAGCCATCCACGAATTCCTGATCTCATCCAAGCACCCTTTGAAATTCTTCGATTCGGCCGGCCTGCTCGGGATCTGCTTCCGGGAAAAGGGGATGATGGACGAATCCATCGGCTGGTTCGAGAAGGCCCTGCAAACGCCGGACCGCAAGGACGACGAATACAACGCCGTCAAATACGAACTGGTCACGACCGCCAAGCTGAAGGAAGATTATCTGTACGCCAAGAAGCTGGCCTTTGAGATCCTGAAAAAAGATCCCAATTACCGGGACATCAAAGCAATTTTTGAAGAACTCCAACACATATAATTTTTTCAGGCCGGAACGCTTTCCCGAAACCGGAAAGCGAAATTGAAACGGCAGACCTTCTGCCCAGGCTATCCTTTTCGTTCCGAAAGCCTATTGAACAAGGAATTTAACGCAATACCGAAAAATGTATAAAAACCGTCTTTAAAATGCTTGTCAGACCATGCTTTTGAGGCTAATACTGAATTTTGTGATATAACGATTTTCCCTATTGAAATGGTAAATCTTTAGTTGATATTTACTTTTTTTTGAATGGAAACAAGGAGGATTCTTGCAAAAAAACATTCGAACCAATGAACAAGCCCGATGAATTTTTGAAGAACCCAGACACACATAATTTTCCCGGGCCGGGACGCTTTCCCGAGACCGGAAATAAAAATTGAAGCCAGACGGCTTTGCCAGGCGCTTCGGGATCCAGGGCGGCGAAGCCTTCGACCGCTGGCATGACGAAAAGCTCAGCCTGATCACGGTGCCGAATTCTCCGCAAAATCTCGCCCGCCTCCACGATATCTTTGCCTTCCATTCCAATCTCCTGCAAAATATCACCGCTTTCCTGCCAGGCAACTTCCAGATCGATATCCTGACGCAGCCGTTTACGGCCAGCGCGCCCGCCGTTCTGGCCGGGCAGCCGGCGGCGGCGGCGGAGAGCATTTTCGGGCAATACCTTGCCTTCCTGGGCGCGGCCCGGGAATGGGGCATGGATTTCGTCGATTTTTCCAAATTCCAGATCCTGCCCGGGCGCGACCCTGCGTTTCGGCTGGGACCTGGATCGCCACCCCTTCCCTTCCCCCGCCGCTTTCCTGCCCATTTTCAGCCAGAACCGCCACTTGCGCGACCTGGACGAGTGCAATTACCTGGATGTCATAAAAAGGACGACAAAGAAGTCCCGGTCTCCGAAGCCGGCCGGCTACCTGTGCCGCGGCGACGATTTCACTTCCAATCTGCTGCATGCCCGCTCGCTGAACGGCATGAAGGCCAATGCCGCCATCAGGATCCACACCACTTCCCCCTGGCAGAAACCGATCATCCGCAACAATCTTTTCCATGCCCTGAATGGCGAAGAACTCCTCCTGCTGAAAATGGACTTGGAGAGCGTGCCCTTACGCGATTTTTTTTCGGACTTGTGCGGCCGGGAAAAAAGCAACAAGGAGAATCCATCCGCGCAAGTGCGGGAATTCCGCTCCTTCTTGCAGCAATCGGTTTTTCAAAAGACCGTTTTGCTGATCGACAACCTGGCGAAAAAAGAAGACATCCGGCTGCTCCGCTACCTGCTGGAAGCAGGAGACATCCCGGGGTTGACCCTCATCCTGTTCAACGACTCCGCACCCTTCGACTGTGACCTTGAATTGCGTGAAGACCCGCCGGACCAATTGCAAAAATACCTTCCCGCCTTGTTCCCCCGGCCCAGACATCCCGGCCTGAGCAAAAAGGAAAGTGAACTTTTTAAAAAGATCGCCATGATCGAAGTCCCGGTTCCCGTGGCCGTCGCCCGCTTCCTGGCCGGGCGCGACGGCGGCCCGACCATCGCCGGGCTGTTGAACAAGCAATACCTGACGGAAATCAAGAACCAGCAAACCCTGTCCCCGAATTTGCCCCGAGCCCAGGCCCGGGCAAACCGGAAGGAAAAGAAGGAATTGCTGGAGCTGCTGGCGGCCGAAACGGATTGGGTCTACGCGAAAGTGAGCCGAATGATCGACGACGAGCAATGGGCGGCCCTGGAACAGTACCTGAAGAACATGGCGGCGGAGTCTCCGGGGCTGGTGGCACCCGGCCCGGCTGCCGAGCTGATCTTGCGCCACCTGCCGCAGATGGCTTCAGCCGGCAAGATCCTGGAATACTTCGTGGAAATCCTCATCCAGAGCGACTGCCTGCCGCTGGCCCAAAAAGTGCTTGCCGGATATGCCGAGCCAGGACAAGGTTTTTGCCCGGCTGAAAGCCGCCCACCTGGCCATGAGGAGGAAGGAATACCCAAGGCTCGGCAAGCTGCTTTCCGGGCTGGGCCGGGTCCCGGAAGAGCTGAGGGACGAATGGCTGTACTTGAAATTCTATTATCATGAAAAAATCTCGCAAGCCCAAAAGGCCGACGAATACGAAGGCAAGATCAAAAGCCCGTATTATCGGAATCTGTGCCTCAGCCAATTGAGCGACCGCAGCATCTACAATCGCGATTTTGCCAAAGCCCACGCCCAATTGGCCGGAGCCCTGGCCTATTTCGCGAATCGCCGCTTCTGGCGCGAGGAGATCGAGATCCAGAGCCAGATGGCGAAATTGTGGCGGGAAAAAGGAAATTTCCAGGAAGCCGAATCGCTTTACAAGACCATCTACATTAAAAGCGAAACCGAAGGCCTGGCATTGAGGTCGGCAGCCATCGCCGTGGACCTGGGCAATTTGTACATGGAAGAGGACGATGATTTTCAAGCCGAATGCTGGTATCAAAAAGCATTGCATTTGTTCGAAAAAGAAAAGAATGCCGACGGGATCATGCTGGTGAATTCCAACCTGATCAATATTTTTTTCGCCAAGGGCAACTGGCTGGAAGCCGAGAAGCTCCTGCGCGCCGTTCTGGCGGCCAACGAAGAGAAGCAATTGCCGAATTCCTGCGCCATCGACTACCTGAACTGGGCCAACCTTGAAAATTTGCGCCTGCATGACGACAAGGCCTTGAAATTGCTCGAACATGCCACGGAAATTTTTAAAAACGCCGGCAACAGCAAAGGGCTTACCGAGTGCGCCTTTCTCAAGGGCCAGAATAGCCTGTTTCGCCCAAGGGCTCCCGGCCGCCAAGCCCGCGGAAGAAAAATGGTTCAGTGCCGATCAAAGGACCGTCTGCGGCATATTCAGGCAATTCGGCTCCTTGCCCGGCAAAGGCCGGGAGGCCGCCACGCTCAAGATGCTCGACGGCATCACATCAGAAAAAATCAGGTTCGATACGCTGCGCCTGCTGCTGACGCAGCCACCGGAAAACGGAATGGCTGGACCGCTTCAGGGAAATCGCCTGGGAACTTTCCCGGCAGGCGAAAAATTATTATTACTACGAATTTTGGTATATGTATTTTGACCTGAGCGCGGAAGCCCTGCCCGGCGCCGGCCCGCGGCGCGACGAATTTTTTGCCATGCACGATTTTTTCCGCATGAACAAGAGAACCCTCTCGGCCAAACTCGACCACCTGCGCCGGCGCGAGGAAGAGAGCGAAAGTCACCGCGATCTTTTTGACGACGCCCGCCTGGTCGGAAATTACAGGCAATGGCGGCTTCCCGAAGATTTCTTCAACAGTTTTTTTTATGAACTCAACAAACCGGCGCGCATCGATTGGCTGGCCATGTAGATCCACGAAAAGCGGCAGCCGCTTGTTCAAATTCTCGAGTTCCGGGCTTTGCCAGGAACTTGCGGGAACAAATGCTGCAGCACACCCTGGAGGCACGCGGAAAATCAAGAACTACGACCTGGCCGAGATCAAAAGAAATTTCAGCAGCCAGGAAAAATTTTTTTATCCGTTCGCCAATACCAAAATGATCCGCTGGCCGATCGACGAACAGCTCCTGGCCGGCCTGGTCATCGGGTTCGAGGACGGCGAATTTGTATTTCCAGGATTTTTTCGAGCGCCACAAGGAAACCTTCAAGAAATTCCAGGTGCTGTTTCAAGCATTTTCTGCAAAATGAATTCCGTACTCCATGAAAAACTGGATTTCATCGTCGGCGCATCGGAAAAGATCAAGGAAATGAAAACCCTGATCGCCCAGGTCAGCAAGGTGGATTTTTCCCTGCTGATTACCGGCGAAAGCGGCAGCGGCAAGGAACTGGTGGCCAACGCCGTTCATTTGCTCAGCCCCAGGGCCAGCCAGCCTTTCGTTTCCGTCAATGCCGCGGCCATACCCGAGACCCTCCTGGAAGCGGAGCTTTTCGGATATAAAAAAGGGGCGTTCAGCGGCGCCGGCGAGAATCGCGTCGGCTTGCTGGAAGCGGCCGACCGCGGCACATTTTTCCTGGATGAGATCGCCGATCTGCCCCTGCTGCTGCAGGCAAAGGTCCTGCGGGTCCTGCAGGAAAAGGAAATCCGCCGCCTGGGCGAAAACAAGACCATCAAGATCGATATCCGCCTGATCTCCGCCAGCAACCAGAACCTTGAGGAATTGATCAGGAAAAACCTGTTCCGCGAAGATCTGTTTTACCGGCTCCAGGACCTGGTCATCCATATTCCGCCCTTGCGGGAAAGGCGGGAGGACATCCCGCTGCTCATCGAATATTTTTTAAGCAAATTCGGTTATCCCGCGGCAGACGCCGGACAAATTGCTGGCCATCGCCGACCTGTTCGCGCAATGACCGCTTGCCCGGCAATGTGCGCGAACTTGGAATCGAAGATCAAGAAGATGATCACCTTCAACCCCGAGCTGGAGGTTCCCGCCTGGCGCGAAGACGCAACCGGCAACCTGAAGAGCGCCCGCCAGGCCTTTGAAAGGAATTTGCTGCTGAATACCTTGAACGAACAGTCCTGGCACAGGGACAAAACCGCTGAAAAGCTGGGCATCAGCCGCATGGCCCTTTTCAAATGCTGAAAAAATATAAGATAAAAAGATGACGCGCCTGGCTGCTGAAAAAAGCCGGCTGGTTTTTGCTTTTTCTCTGGGCGGCGGGCAGCCTGATATTTCTTACTGGTGCAGGCGGTCCCCGGCGACCCGCTGCTGTCCATCTTGGGGCAGAGCCCGCGTTCGGCGGACATCCTGCGCTTGCAGGATTCCCTGAAACTGAACCAGCCGTTGCTTTCGCGTTACGCGCGCTTCATGAAGAAGCTGTGCGTTCTGGATCTGGGAGAATCCCTGATCGACCGCAAGCCGGTTTTGGGTTCCATCCTGAAATATCCTGCCGAACACCCTGGGCCTGACCCTGGCCGCCATGCTGATATCCGTTGCCGATCGCCTTCCCGCTGGCCATCATGGCCGCTTTCAATAAAAACGGCCCCTGGGAAGCGCTGGCCATGATTTTTTCGGCCGTCGGGCCTGGCCTTGCCCGGCTTCCTTCTCGGCATCCTGCTGATCCTGGTATTTTCCGTGTCCTGGCACCTTTTCCCCATCTCCGGCAGCGGCGGTATCCGCTTCCTTGTCCTGCCGGCACTGACACTGGGAATTTCCCTGGGCGCCTTTCTGACGCGCATGGTACGCGCAGTCCTGAACAGGGAGCTGCAGCAGCCCTACGTGCTCCTGGCCAGAGCCAAGGGGCTTTCCAACGCCCAGATCTACCGGCGGCATGTTTTAAAGAATGCCCTGGCCCCCATCATCACCCTGATCGGCCTGCAACTGGGCGCCCTGTTGAGCGGAGCCATCATCGTGGAGAGCATCTTTTCCTGGCCGGGGCTCGGCACCCTCCTGATCACCGCCATCCGCCAGCGCGATTTCCCCATGATCCAGGGAACGGTCCTGTTCATGGCGGTCGCTTATCTGTTGTTGAATTTTCTGGTCGACCTGTCCTATCCGTTCCTCAACCCCGCGCATCCGCCATGATTCGGCTTCATAAGCAAAACCGGCAATTCCGCCTGGGCGTTCTGGCCTCTGGCCGGCCTGGGCCTGGCGCTGGCCGGCCTGGCCGCTTTCCAGGGGATCAGCTTGCGGCTGCATATCGACCAGCGCCTGCAATCTCCTCCCGCGGCACACTTCCTGGGCACGGATGCCTTGGGCCGCGACCTGCTTTCCTGCCTGGCGTTCGGCACTCTGGTCTCGTTGGCCATCGGCCTGGCCGCCGTCTTCATCGCCGCCGCCCTCGGCGCCGGCCTGGGCTTCCTGGCCGGCTGGCATGGCGGCCTGCTCGACATGCCTGCATCATGCGCGGCGCCGATTTCATCCTGGCCTTTCCCGGCATCCTGCTGGCCCTGGCCCTGATCGCTTTTTGGGGCCAGGGCGTCGTGCAACCTTGTTTTCGCGCTGGCAATCAGCGGCTGGGTAAGCTACGCCCGACTGGTGCGCGGCGAAGTTCTGAAGATCAAGAGCCAGGAATTCATCCTGGCCGCCCGCGGCTTCAACGCCTCCTCCTGGCAGATCGCCACCCGTCACATGCTGCCGCTGATCTTCCCCCTGCTGCTGACCCAGGCCGTTTCGGGCGTCGCGGCGGTCATCATGGCCGAATCAAGCCTGAATTTCCTCGGGCTGGGCCTGGACCCGCGGCTGCCGACCCTGGGCGGCATGATCGATGCCGGCCGCGGCCACCTGTTCGACAACCCGTCCCTGGTCATCCTCCCCGGCGTTTGCCTGATCCTGCTGGTCGCCGGCTTCCTGCTCCTGGCCGAAGGCCTGAAAATGCGGCCGGCCGGCAGCCGCTTTTGCAAAAAAAAAAGAGATAAGTATACAATCAAGGCCGTTCCCATCGCGACGGCAGACGACAGGGAGGTCGGACATGGAGAAAAGAAAGGAAATACGCATCAAAAAAAGGATCCTCTCCAGCCTGGAAGAAAAACCGGCCATCATCGTCGACATATCGCAGAGCGGAATCAGAATTTCCATGAGCCGGCCTCCGAAGAACCAGGACGTCGACATCAAGCTGCAAATCGGCGGCAAGGTGATCAACTTGAAAGGCGATGTCCGCTGGATCAACCGCATGGCTCCAACCAGGCTTCCAACAATATCGGCATCGCCATCCGCGAAGCCCCGCCCGAATACTACGACATGCTGACGGTTTCCGCTAGGCAGCGAACCTTAAAAAACGGAGCCGCTTCGGAGACGTCGGCTACTCTTCCTTGGCCCCGGCCAGCAATTGTTCGCCGGCAAGCGGCGGCCGCGGCCGGTTCGGGGACGATCTCGATTTCATCGTCGCGCAGGCGGCAGACCAGGTAGCGGGCGTCCTCCCACTCTTTTTCCAGCGACAGGTAGGCGATTTTTTCCAGCAGTTCCTTTTTCAGGACCCGGGTCAGGTTGCGCGCCCCGTATTCGAGGGAATAGCCCCTGGCGGCGATGTGGGCCAGCACATCATCCTTGACGACCAGTTCCTTGCCCTGTTTTTCCAGGTCGTGGCGCACTTCCCGCAAATGGATGTCGATGATGGCCTTGATGTCGGCGTCACGCAGGTGGCGGAAAACGATGATCTCATCGATGCGGTTGAGGAATTCCGGGGAAAAATATTTTTTCAGGGACTTGATCAGGGTGGCCCGGGAAACCTGCGTCCCCTCCTGGCTGCTCTTGTAGCCCATGTTGGCCTTGGAAAACAAGGCGGTGCCGATGTTGGAGGTCATGACGATGGTGGTTTTGGAAAAATCGATCACGTTGCCGCGGGCGTCGGTCAGGCGGCCGGCGTCGAAGACCTGCAGGAAAATATTCAACAGCTGGGCGTCGGCCTTTTCAATTTCATCCAGCAGGATGATCGAATACGGGATTTTGCCGCACCTTGTCGGTCAGCTGGTTGGAGTCATAATAGCCCACATATCCGGGAGCCGCGCCGACAAAGCGCGAATAGGTGAATTTTTCCATGTATTCGGACATGTCGATGCGGATCAGGTAATCCTGGCTGCCGTAAAGGGCTTCGCTCAGGGCGATGGCCGTTTCGGTCTTGCCGACCCCGGTCGGGCCGATGAACATGAAGACGCCGTCCGGCCGGTTTTTCTTGATGTCGTAGCCCAGCTTGGAGGTGATCACCGACGAAACCATCTTGGCCACCGCTTCGTCCTGGCCGACGATCCGTTTCAGGATATTGCCGCGCAACGCCGTCAGGCGGCTCTTCAAGGAAATGGAGATGTTGGTTTCCGGGAGATTGCCGATGTCGGCCAAAACCTCCAGCACATCGGACTCCTCGATCTTCAGCGGCGCCGCCCTGGACGGAAATGTTCTTCAGCTTGACCTTGGCGATGCACCTTTCCAGGAGCATGATGGCCGAATCGGGCAGTTTCCTCTCCCGGATATCCCTTTTGGCGCTCTCGACGATGTCTTCGACGATCTGGTTGGAGACCAGCAGGTTGTCGGCTGGCGACCACCTGGCTGACCAGGTTCTTCAGAATTTTACGCGTGCCTTCCGGCGACAACTCGTTGACGATGATTTTCTGGAAATAGCCCAGCAGGGAATTGTCCTTTTCAATGGTGTTCTTGTATTCCTCGTAGTCGGTGCTGGCGATCACCTGGATGGAATTGTCACGCAGGAAATTCTTGAGGATATTGACCAGGTCCAGCGACGTGCCCCGGGCCGCCCCGGTGGACATCATCAGGTGCATGTCTTCCAGCACCAGGATGGCGTTCTGGGATTTGAATTCCTGCAGGAGTTTCAGGACCTTTTCCTCGAATTGGCCGCGGTATTTCGAACCGGTGAGCAGGCTGACGAAATTGATCTCCTTGATCTTCTTTTCCTTCAGCGCCGGCGGCACTTCGTCGAAAATGATCTTCTGGGCCAGCAGGCGGATCAGGGTCGATTTGCCCACCCCGCGTTCGCCGATCAGCAGCAGGTTCCTTTTCGAATTGGAGATGAGGATCTCGATCATCTGGCGGAGTTCCTTGCCGCGGCCGATGATCCTCTCCTCGTTCTGGATCACGGTTTCGGTGATATCGAAAAAAGCGTCGTTTTTCTGGGCGTCGGGCTTGCTCTTGCTCTTGTCGATGCTTTCCCGCAGCTTTTTGATCTTGTCGCCCAAGCTTTTGCTCTGGGCGATCAGCAGCGCCTTTTCATAAAAATTCAGGGCCAGTTCGATGTTTTCTTCCCTGGCATAGACGTCGCCCATCATTTCGTGCCCTTCGGCGTAAAAGGGATAAAAAAGCAGGAATTTCTGCAGCAGGCGCTTCATTTCCAGGGCGCGGTTCAAATTGGCCAGGTTGCGTGATCTGCAAGAGATAGATCAGGGGCATGTTGAAATCTTCGAAAGCGATCTCCTCCAGCTGCAGCAGACTTTCCGTGAACAATCTTCAGCTGCTGGTTGCGGTAGGCCGCCTCCACTTCGCGCCATTTGCTCCAAGAATCCGCCCTCGCTCCTTCGGCAATTGCGGCTCGGATGCCGCTCCAGGTCGGCAAAGCAAAAATTGGCCAGGTAGAATTCGCCGATTTTCTGCCAGACGCTCTTCCGCGTTCACGACGATCTCCTCGCCGCTGGTCGAGATTGCCGAAGATCACCTCGCTCTGCCGCGGGTCGCGACAGAAACAAGACCCGCTCGTTCTGAACGATCACAAAGGGAAAAAGGCTGAAATTCATGGTGGCATTGCCGTAGATCAGCTCATCATGCAGCGCGTTCCATGGGGACCGAAAAGGTTTTTTGGCGTCACCCTTTTGTTGACGTCACCGCGCCGCTGATCTTCTGGTCGAAAAGCTTGAACAGGTTTTCGATCCAGAATTTGTAATCGGCAAAAAGGTTCTTTTTTTCCTTGTCTTCGGCCTGCAGGCGGCCGTTTTTAAAGTAGTCGCTCAGGTTTTCCAGTATGAACACCAGCGTCTGCCTCTCGGTCTTGCTCATGCTCAAGACCTGGGTGTTGAATGTCTGCAAATAGGCGATGATGTTCTCCAGGACCTGCAGAATATCGTTGTCGAAAAAACGTTTTCCCGGCCGGGAGTTGGAAATTCTTTTTGCGGGCCAGGTTTTCGGCCTTGAACAGGGCGTCCAGGATATGGACGATATAAAATATCAGGCGGTCCGAATTTTCCTTGTTGAATTCACGTTTCTCAAATTTGAAATCGGGCAGAAAAATGGCCAGAAACATGCCCATTCTTCCAAATTGGCCAAAATGTGGGTCCATCATGCGCTCCGCTTGTTTTCGCCTGACATTGATTATATTGACAATATTCCGCAAAAGTCAATTTGAAATTGCTTTTTCGGTCCGGGTTTGCTATACTTTTTCCTGGAAACATGGATGAATTACTGAGCAATCCTCTGGTCAAATTGGCCATCATCGCGGCCGTGATGGCATTGATCCTGAAGATCGTCTACCAGATCCTGAAGACGGCCAAGGTGTCTGCCTTTCAGAACCGGTCGTTTTTCGAGGCGTTCTTTTACCTGCTGGCCAAAAAGGCCTACATGGACCGCGACGCCAAGAGGGCCCGCAAGCAGAACATGTTCCTCAAGTCCGGAAAAATATACGAAGAGATCGGCGAATTTAAAAAAGCCCTGCAGGTCTACGAGGAAGGCCAGGAATACGACGTCATGGGCGAACTGCTGGAAAAGCTGAACAAGGAAAGCGAGGCCATCGAAATATACAAAAAAAGCGGCAACAGCGACAACCTGGTCAAGCTGCTGCTCAAGCGCAAAAACATCGAAGCCGCCGGGACCGTGCTGGAGAACAACAATCGCTTCCAGGAGGCGGCCGAATTATATTACAACTATGAACGGTATGAAAAAGCCGCCCAGATCTATGAAAAAAAAGGATTTTACAAGAAAGCGGCCTATATCTATGAAAAAGGCGGCAATTTGAAGAAAGCCGCCGTGCAATTTTGAAAAATGGTTCATCACCAGTTTCGACACCACGGTGGGCTACCAGAACTCCAAGCAGCTGGAGCAGGAATTGCTCAAAGCCGTGGAGTTGTATACCCAGCTGAACGAATTGGAAAAAGCCTACGACCTGCTGATCAAGTACGGAAAATTCGAAAAAGCCGCCGAAATCGCGGTCAAAATGAACAAACTCCCCGAGGCCGCCAAGAATTTTGAAAAAGCCCAACTGCCGCTCAAGGCCGCCGAGATCTACGAGCAGATCGAACGAGCCCAAGATCGCCTTCCTGCTGCGCGGCGAGAACGCTTTTGCCAAGGGCAACACCCTGGAAGCGGCCGAATGGTTTTTAAAGGGCGAGGACTACACCCGGGCAGCCGAACTGTTCGAATGGGACAAGAAATACGCCAAGGCCGCCCACTGCTATTTCATGAACCAGAATTTTCTGGGGGCCGCCGAAAACTACCTGAAGGACAACAACGAAGAAGAAGCGGCCAAGATGTTCGAAATGGGCCGGGAATGGAAGATGGCGGCCAATATCTCCATGAAATACGGAAAATTCCAGAAAGCCGGGGAACTGTACGAAAACGCCCAGGAATACTTCAAGGCCGGGGTCTCGTTCATCAAGGTGGACGATGACCGCCGCGCCCTGTCCGATTTCCAGCTCGTCCCCGTCGATTCCCCCGATTTCAACACCGCCATCACCCACATGGCGAACATCTTTTTAAAGAACCGCAAGCCGCAGCTGGTCATCGAAAAAATCGAAAAATTGCTCGGCGAAAACCAGATCGACAAGTCCAACATCGAGTGGTTCTACGTCCTGGGGCAGGCCTACGAAAACGCGGGCAACTTCAAAAAAGCGTTTGAGATCTACCAGATGATCCTGACCGAGGACTATTCGTTCAAGGACGTGCACCAGAAGATCAAGGACGTGGAGAACCTGATCCAGAAATACAAGGAAATGGAGCTGATCAGCGAGGATTCCAGCGAACGCTACCGCATCATCGAAAAGATCGGCGAGGGCGGCATGGGCGTGGTGTTCAAGGCCGAAGACACGGTCCTGAAGCGCGTGGTGGCCCTGAAGATCCTGAACAAGACCCTGGTCACCGACAAGCGCAACCTGGAGCGCTTCTTTTCCGAAGCGCGCTCCACGGCATCGCTGACCCAGGCCAACATCGTCACGGTGTACGACGTCGGCCAGATCAAGGACGACTATTTCATTTCCATGGAATATATCGAAGGGGAAAATTTCATGAACCTCATCCGCCGCAAGAAGGCTTTCTCCCCGTCGCAGATCATTTTCATCGCCATCAAGCTTTTCAAGGCCCTGGATTATTCGCACCGCAAGGGGATCATTCACCGCGACATCAAGCCGCACAACATCATGATCACCAAGCAAAAGGAAATAAAGATCATGGATTTCGGCCTGGCCGTGATCCTGGGCGACCAGAAAAAAGGCGAAAGCGGTGTCATCACCGGCACGCCCTATTACATGTCCCCGGAACAGATCCAGGGCATCCCGGTCGATCACCGCACCGATATCTATTCGTCGGGCACCACCCTGTTCCATCTGACCACCGGCCACGTCCCCTTCAAGGGCGAAAATATTTTTTACCAGCACCTGTTCGACCCGGTGCCGCCGATCAAGAAATACCGCACCGATGTTCCCGAAAAACTGTGCTACATCATCGAAAAGTGCATGGAAAAGAAGCGCGAGCAGAGATTCCAAAGCGCCATGGAAGTATTGAACGAAATGAAAACCATCAAAATATGAGGAGATGAAAATGGATTTTTCCTTAAACGAAGAACACCTGGCATTCAAGGAAGAGACCCATAAATTCGCCGAGAAGGAAATGCGGCCCAATTCCCACGAGTATGACGAAAAGAACGAATTCCCCTTCGAGATCATGCAGAAGGCCTTCGCGGCCGGTTTTCTCACCTCGGGCATCCCGGCCGAATACAACGGCGCCGGCCTCTCGACCCTGGTCAACACCATCGTCTGCGAGGAACTCGCCTGGGGCTGCGCCGGCATGTACACGTCGATCATGGCCAACACCCTGGCCACCACGCCCATCGTCCTGTTCGGCAGCGAAGAGCAGAAGAAAAAATTCCTGACGCCGCTGACCGAGAAAATGTCATTCGCCTGTTTCGCCCTGACCGAGAAGGAAGCCGGCTCCGACAACTCGGCCATCCAGACCACGGCCGTGAAGAAAGGCGACCATTACGTGATCAACGGCTCCAAGACCTTCATCACCAACGCCGGCGTCTCGCAGCTGGGCGTGGTATTCGCCTCCACCGACAAGGACCGCGGCGCCCGCGGCCTGACGGCCTTCATCGTGCCCATGGACACCCCGGGCGTCACCGTCGGCAAGCACGAGAACAAGATGGGTCACCGGGCCTCCAACACGGCCGAGATCTTTTTCGACGAGGTCAAGGTCCCGGTTGCCAATGTCCTGAAAAGGGAAGGCATGGGATTCATCATCGCCATGAAGACCCTCGACTACGCCAGGCCCGCCGTGGGCGCGGGCGGAGTGGGAGTGGCCCGCGCCGCTTTCGAGGAAGCCCTCAAGTATTCCCAGACCAGAGTGCAGTTCGGGCGGCCCATCGCCACGTTCCAGCACAACGCCTTCAAACTGGCGGAAATGGCCACGGATATCGACGCGGCCAGGCTGATGGTCTACCGCTCGGCCTGGATGCTGGACAACGGCATGAAGGCTTCCAAGGAATCGGCCATGGCCAAGGTCATGGCCACCGACGTGGCCATGAGGGTCACGGTCGACGCCGTCCAGCTTTTCGGCGGCTACGGCTACATGAAGGAGTATCCGGTCGAAAAGATGATGCGCGATGCCAAGCTGCTGCAGATCTACGAAGGCACCAACGAGATCCAGAAGCACGTCATTTCGCTGGAACTGCTGGGATCGGTAAAAAACATCGGTTGAAGCGATGGATCGGCACTTCGACGTCATCGTCATCGGCGGCGGCATTATCGGTCTGGCCTCCGCTTACCACCTGAGCCGGCGCGGCCGCAGCGTGCTGGTGCTGGAAAAAAAGTATTCCGGCTCCGGCTCCACCGGCCGCTGTATCGGCGGCATCCGCCAGCAATTTTCTACCCCGGGTGCGATCCGCCTGATGCAGGAGAGCGTTCGCCAGTTCCGCGCCATGCGGGAAGAATTCGGTTTTTCGGTGGAATATTTCGAGGGCGGCTACCTGTTCCTGGCCCATGACCCGCAGCGCCTGGATACCTTCAAGGCCATCCTGCCCCTGCAGCTGCAATTGGGGCTCAAAGTCCAGATCCTGAGCGCGGCCGAGTGCCTGAAGATCGCTCCACAGTTGAACCCGGAAGGGTTGCTGGGGGGAGTTTTTTCTCCCGAGGACGGCCAGGCCTACCCGTTCAAGGTCATGGAAGGCTATATCCAGGAGATCAAAAAGCGCGGGTCCGAAGTTCGTTTTTTCACGGAGGTGAATGAGATCGTGGTGGAACGGGGAACCGCCAAGGGCGTAAGGACCCTGACGGGAGAAACTTTCCCTGCCGACGTCATCCTGAACGCCACGGGACCCTGGGCCCAGGAAGTCGCCAGGCTCGCCGGCCTGGAGCTGCCCATCGAGCCCGAGGAACACGAGGCCTTCATCACCGACCGCGTGCCCGCCATCTTCCCCACCATGGTGGTCGACTACCGGCCGGACGGCTGCTACTTCTACCAGCGCAGCAACGGCCAGGTGATCGGCTGCTACAGCCCGGTGCCCAACAAGCCGGGCATCCACACCGAATCTTCCCTGGAATTCCTGGTGGAAATGTCCAAGCGCACCGTGCGCCTGGTCCCCGAGCTGGCCACGGCCAGGGTCATCCGCCATTGGGGCGGCTGCTATTCCATGACCCCGGACGGCAGCCCCTTCATCGACAAAACCGAGATCAACGGCTTTTTCGTGGCCAACGGCATGTGCGGCCACGGCTTCATGTTCGCCCCGGCCATCGGCCGCTATATCAGCGAGATCATCCTGGACGGCAGCTACCCGTTCGACTGGTCGGAATTCCGCATGGGGCGGGAGTTCTCGCGCCAGGAACTCCTGAAATAAGAACATGGCGATCAAAATCGACGGCGACAACCTGAGCCTGGAACAATTCGACCAGGTGGCCCGCGGGAAAAAGCGCGTGGAGCTGTCGCCCGCCGCCGTGGCCAAGATCAGGAACTGCCGGTCGGTCCTGGAAGGCTTCCTGCATTCCGACAAGCCCTATTACGGCATCAACACCGGTTTCGGCGCCCTGGCCCAGCGCCGCATCGAGAAAAAGGACCTGAAGAAACTGCAGAAGAACCTGATCAAGAGCCACACCGCCGGCGTCGGCCCGAACCTGCCGGCCGATATCGTGCGCGGCATCATCCTGCTGCGGGCCAACGTCCTGGCCAAGGGCTACAGCGGCGTGCGCCTGGAAGTGGTGCGGCTGCTGCTGGACCTGCTGAACAAGGATATCAGGCCCCTGATCCCTTCCAAGGGATCGGTGGGCGCTTCCGGCGACCTGGCGCCGCTTTCCCACCTGGCCATGGTCCTGATCGGCGAAGGCGACGTCGTGTACCGCGACCGCGAACAGAACTCGGCCGCGGCTTTCAAGCAAGCCGGCCTGCAGCCGCTGGTGCTCCTGGAAAAGGAAGGCCTGGCCCTGATCAACGGCACGCAGGTGATGACCGCCATCGGGATTTTCAACCTGCGCGAGGCCGAAAACCTGGCCAAAGTGGCCGATATCGCCGGCGCCATGACCTTCGAGGCCCAGCTGGGCAATCCCTCGCCTTTTTGCGAGGAGATCCAGAATGTCCGCCGCCATCCCGGCCAGATGGAGAGCGCCGGCAACATCCGGCGCTGACCAAGGACTCGCCCCTGTGGAACTCCCACCAGGGCCGGAAAAAAGTGCAGGATGCCTATTCCGTGCGCTGCATTCCCCAGGTGCACGGGGCGGCGCGCGACACCCTGAAGTACGTGCGCCGCGTCCTGGAGATCGAGACCAACTCCGCCACCGAGAATCCCCTGATCTTCCCTGACCAGAAGATCATCCTCTCCGGCGGCAATTTCCACGGCGAGCCGGTGGCTTTCGCCATGGATTTCCTGGGCATCGCCATGACCGAACTGGGCAACATCTCCGAGCGGCGCATCGACCGCCTGATCAACCCCGCCTCCAACATGGGGCTGCCCAATTTCCTCGTGGCCGACAACGGCCTGAATTCAGGCTTCATGATCGTTCACGTCACGGCCACGGCCCTGGCTTCGGAAAACAAATCCCTGGCCCATCCGGCTTCGGTGGACAACATCCCCACGTCGGCCAACCAGGAAGACCACGTCAGCATGGGCACCATCGGCGCCCGCCAGGCGCGCGAGATCATCGGCAACCTGACCCACATCCTGGCCATTGAATTGATGGCCGCGGCCCAGGCCCTGGATTTTTACGAACATAAAAGCTCGCCGCCGCTGGAAAACGTGAAAGCGCTGATCCGCAAGCAGGTGCCCTTTTTGCATGAAGACACGCGCATGGACGTCCATATCCGCCAGATCGTCGACCTGATCGAAAGCGGCAAGCTGATCGCCGCCGCCGAAGCAACGGGCTTGCGGCTCTCGTGATGTTCCGCCTCCTGCTTCTGGCCGGAATTGTTTACCTGCTTTTAAAATGGCTGCGGCGGAGCGCCCAGCCGCGGGAAAAGGGGCAAACATTCCGGCGCCGGGACACGGCCGTCGAAGAGATGATGCGGGACCCGGTTTGCGGCACCTATGTCCCGGCCAGCCAGGCCGTCACCCTGCAACGGGAAAAAGAGATCCTTTATTTCTGCAGTTCCGGCTGCCGCGACAAGTTCAAGGAAATTCCAAAAGCCAATTGAACCCACCAAAAACGGCAAGTTACCGCCTGCCCTTTCAATCGTTGCGTTCAGCCCGCCGGCTGCGCCCCGCCGGCCGCGGAATAAAAAGGTCAGCACGAACCCGACGACGAATCCGCCGATGTGCGCCATGTACGCCACCCCGCCCGTGTCCGCCGTGTTGGCGATCGAACCGATGCCGCTGAAAAACTGCAGCACGATCCAGAACCCGATGGCGAGCAGCGCCGGCACCTGGACCACTCCCTGGCCCTGCAATACCCTGACCTTTCCCTTGGGGAACAGCAAAATGTAGGCGCCGAGCACCCCGGCGATGGCCCCCGACGCGCCCAGGTTGGGCACGTTCGACTTGAGGTTGAACGCCAGCTGGGCGAACGTGGCCGCCAGACCGCAAAGCAAATAGAAGACCGCGAACTTGCCGTGCCCGAAACGGTCCTCCACGTTGTCGCCGAAGATCCACAGGTAAAGCATGTTGCCGCCCAGGTGCACCCAGCCGGCATGCATGAACATGGCGGTGAAAAGCGTCAGGAAATCCGCGGCCGGATCGGCCAGAAAGCGCCTGGGGACGAAAGCCCATTTCCCGATGAACGCATCGCCGCCGCTCATCTCCACGAAGAAGAACAGGACGTTCAGGGCGACCAGGGCATACGTGACCAGCGGAACGGTCCTGCGCGAGGTATCGTCATCGCCTATTGGCAGCATAAGATTTCCCTCCTTGTCAATTTTTATTATTGACTTCCGAAAAAATCGATTCCCCCCAGTTGACGCCGATGGCATATTCCATGCATTTTCTGAACATTTCATTGGAAAATTCGGGCGGCTGCAGATGATCGGTTGCCGAGTCGGTATTGGTCCTGTCGAAAATCCTGTCGTCGGACAAATAAGGGCGATAAGGCTCTATGAAACGGTCGAACAGTTCCTCGACGGGATTGCGCATGACCTTATTTTCCGCCTGGCCGCAAATGATCTCCACGCCGCGTATTTTCATGAATTCTTTGTTGTAAGCGGCCAGCGTTTCCAGCGTCGGTGCGGAGTTGTTGGTCAAATGAAAAATACCGCCGGGCGAATGGCTCGCGATTATCTTGCGGGTCGCCTGCACGAAGTAATCCACGGGAATGAGATTGATAGACCCCCTCTGCGGCAGATAGACCCGCAGCGGCAGATGCAAATATCCTTCGCCATCGAGAAATATTCCGCTTCTTTGCGCTTTTTCCCCGCCATGATTCTTGATGTCATTCAGATAAATATCCCTGATATACTGGACCGATTTAATGGGAAAATACAAGGCATTGAATTTGAGCGCGCGCCCTGTTTGCGAATCCCCGAACACGATGGACGGGCGGATGATCGTCAACGGTATTGAATTCTCCTCGCAAAATGTGGCGATGACTTTTTCGGCCCGGGCCTTGCTTTCTTCATATACATTCACAAAAGCCGATGCCTGGGGAAGTGTTTCCCTGCAGACGGCATGGTTGATCCCGGCCACATAGGCGGTGCTGATGTAATGGAACGCCCGCACATGGCTATGGGCCGCAAAATCGAGGATGCCGTTCAACGAATGAACATTGGCCGCCCAAACCAGGTCCCGCTTGCGTTCCGAAAAATTCGTATCCGACGCGCAATGAATGACCTGGTCGGTCATGGCGCAGAGTTTGTTATACTTTGCTTGCGGAATTCCGATCCTGGGCTTTGAGAAATCAATTTCCATCATCTCCAGCTGGCCCATGCACCCCTCTATCCCGAACCAGCGCAAAAGCTTGGCGATCCTTTCCTCCAGAGTTTCCCCCTTTGTCGAGCGGCCGAGAATCAGCAACCGGTACCCGCTCTGGAGCAATTGCGCCATGAGGTGGCTTCCCAAAAAGCCCGTCGCTCCGGTCAGGGCAATGACGGGGTTTGCTTTATGCGACATCTTTCACTCTCTTTGCATGTCTATAAGTACAGAAGGTTCTCTTTCCGGCAGCAGCCCCGGTTGACGACATAGCGGACCTGCCTGATCGTGCCGGTTTTTTTGGCATAGTCGTCCAACAGGGCGCCGGCCTCGCCGGTCGCCTGCTGGACCCTGGCGATCTCGGCCGGGTCATTGTGGTCGAAATAGTAATCGTATTCCCAGACGCATCTTTTCCCGTTGTCAAAGGGCGTAATAAAGCCCAATCCGTTCTTCAGGCGATGCTTTTCGGCAATGCCCCGTAACCCGTCCTGGATTTCGCCGATCAACGCATTGTCGATGGGGAGATAAGAAACGAACGCGACGCAGGGTTTTTCCCGGCAATAACGCGAGCTCTGTATCCTGAACGTGTTCAGCCAGACCAGATCGCTCATCTCCGGCCGGGAGTAAAGCTTCCTCAAAAAAAGGACGCAGGTCCGGGTCGATATCCCGGGCCTGCAGGGCGGGAGAAGGAGCGATCGCCGTCTCGGCGAGTTCGGCGAACTGGCTCAGCCGCAGGTAGGAGAAAGGCTCGTTATCGGCGAGTTCCTCCAGCAGGTCCAGCCATTTTGCGGATGTGAGCGCCGGCAATCCCTGGAAAAGGGCTTTAAAAAGCCGCTGGTCAATGAGCGGATGCCCCATCTCGCGGACGGAGCGCAAGGCATAGGCGTCGCCGATGAGAAGCACAAGATAGGGCATGCCCAGTTTTTCGCTGAAGATGCTTCTTGCTTCGGCGGCGAGTTTTTTGGTCGGGGCAATGAAAGTTGACACGAAATCTTCGCCGAGAATACCGATCGCCAGGCCGATATGCCGGGTCGCGCATTCCCTGGCGAAATCGAGAGCGGCGGCGAGCGACGCAAAGGGAACAAGGACACCCTCTTCGTCAGCGGTGACGCGGATGAAGTTTCATGCTCACCGATACGCATATGGCAATCGCTTCCTGCTCGGCAAGCGAATTGGGGAACGAAAAGAGATTGGGCGCGGCCATGTCGTTCAGCCTGAAGAACGAACCGTCCCGGGCAACGAACTCGGCGTCGGTAAAGTTGTCGGCGGAGATCCCGTAGGTCGTGGAAAAAGTGGAAAGCAGGCCGGAGGTCATCATGTTGGCGCAGACCAGGGCCGCCGGCTCGGCGGTATGCACCCTGTAGCCGCGCTTTGCGCGCTTCCCGCTGCAGGTCGAATGCCGCCACTGCCCGGTCCCACTTTCACCGACCAGTTCTTTTCGTCGAAATCCATGGCTCTTCATGCGGTTGAGGTCCAGGACCGCCCCTTCGCTGAACACCAGGCCGTGGCTGGACGCGCCGTTGCCGCGCACGCAATAGGGGATCTTGTTCTTGTTCAACAGCTTGATGATGGCGGATATCTCTTCCTTGGAAGCGGGCATGACGACGTACTCCGGCATTTTGAACGTCACATGGGGGCAGAGGTCGTGATGATAGGTGATCCTGATCGCGGCATCGTTGCTGGCCCAGCAATCGCCGACGATTTTTTTCATTTCGGCAAGGACCGCGTCATCTTTTGCCCGGGCCACTTTTCCGCCGTTTTTCACATAGGCTCCAACATGGTCTTTCAATGCCTTCATGACCTTCGAGGGGCGCAGCTCATTGACAAAGTAGCATTGGTAATCGCACTTGCCGCACAGGTTGCAGCTCTCCGCGATTTCAACGCATTTTTCAGTGACCGGGATCGCGTTCTCGGCGAGCGCGGCGTACAGGTCCATCCGCCCCACGGGATAAAAACTCGCATAGTGTTTTTCCAGTCCCGACGCGCATACGCCGCTGCCGAGAAAATCGATCTTGCACATGGCGTAATGCCGGCAATTTTTGGCGGTGGCCAGCGCTTCTTTTGCCGCGTTCGCCGTTTCAGTCTGGACGGATTTTTTCATTTGCCAACCCCTTTTTTGACGGCATAACCGATATACATGATGCCCAGATTCCCGCTTTCAACGGCGAATAACTGTTCGCCGAGTTCCCTGTACGTCAGCGCTCCCCTGGCCCTTTGGCGGAGGGTGCCGAGAAATTTCCGCAGGGAGACATTGGGCCCCATGCCCCTGTGTTCTTTCCACTCCAGATCGTTTTGCCGCAGGAGCGATTTCAATTCGTTCGGCCTGATGAACATCTCCCAGACATGGAGGTTGGGCGGCGCGAAAGCCCAGCGCTTCCAGACCTGTGCGATTTTGATCGCCACCAGATTGCTCAGGAAGGTGCGGTTGAGCGTGTCATAGCAAAAAACGCCTCCCGGTCTAAGGACGCGGGATATCTCGGCGATGACCTGGGCCACGTCGCGAACATGCTCCAGAACATCGCAGCAAAAAACAATGTCGAAGGAACGGTCCCGATACGGAATAGCCTCCCCCGATCCTTGCTCATAGGTGATGCGCAGCCCGACGGCCCGCGCATGATCGGCGGCTACGCGCAGCGAAGGCGCGGAAGGGTCGATCCCGGTGACGGCAAAGCCCAGGCGCGCGATCTCCTCGCACAGGATGCCGCCGCCGCAGCCGACCTCCAAGACCGCTTGACTTTGAGGGTCGACTTGCAATTCTTTGAACAATATCTTTTTAAAATACCCCACCCGGGCGGGATTGAACGAGGACTGCATCAGGGAAAAAGGGGAGTCCGCCTGCCGCCACCTGTCGCCGGCGGATTGATAGAGATCGTTGTCGATGCGATCGTAGGTTGCCTGCGCGACTTCCTTCACAAAATCCATCCTCCTCTCTTTGTTGCCCCATCCGGATCCTCCCAGGCCTGGCCGCTTCTCTTGTTATTGTACCTGAAAATGTGCGAAGTAGGAATGGCGCCGCTTCGCCTTTCTTCCGGGGTCGCCGGCCGGTCTATCTGATCAGTTGCACCTGCAGCTTGACCTCGGGCCCGGCCAGCGCTTTTGATACCGGACAATTTTTTTTCGCTTCGTCCGCGTACTTTTGCAGATCCGTTTCGGTCAGGTTCGGCACCTGCGCCTGCGTGTTCAATTCGACCATCGTGATCGTCGGGCCTGCGCCCAGGTGCACCTTGGCGGTAGTGGCGATCCGCTCGGGGACAAAGCCGGCCCCGGTCAGAACCGCGGCCAGGAACATGGAAAAACAGCCGGCATGCGCCGCGCCGATCAATTCCTCGGGATTCGTGCCGCGACCGTTTTCGAAGCGCGAGGCATAGGTGAACGGCCCCTCGTAAGCTCCGCTGCCCAGCCTCATGGTGCCGGCCCCTTCCTTCAACGTGCCTTTCCATTCCGCCGATGAAGTTCTAATGGCCATGTTCTCTCTCCTCGCTTAAAAATTTAAATGGATTGTGGCAAAAGGGAGGGAAATTGTCAATATCGATCGCTTTTGAGGGCCGTGCCCGCCTCGAGGTCCAGCAGGAAGCGCTTGCGCCACAAGCCGCCGCCGTAGCCGACGAGTTCGCCAGCGGCCCCGATGACCCGGTGGCAGGGGACAATGATGGCAATGCGGTTGTCCCCGTTGGCCTTGGCCACCGCCCGCACCGCATTGGCCAACCCGATGGCTTGGGCCTGCTCCTTGTAGGAACGGGTGCGGCCATAAGGGATCGCCTGCAATCCGGCCCAGACTTTTCGCTGGAACGGAGTGCCGGGCAGCACCAGGGGCAGGTCGAATTTCTTTCTTTTGCCGGAAAAATATTCCTGCAGCTGCGCGTTCAG
This sequence comes from Candidatus Aminicenantota bacterium, assembly GCA_963764745.1. Lineage (GTDB taxonomy): Bacteria > Acidobacteriota > Aminicenantia > UBA2199 > UBA2199 > UBA2199. Next base: position 457,243 of record CAVXTN010000005.1, read on the forward strand.
CCGGTCGAAGTGCTTGCTGAAACCGGGGACGCATTCAGCCCCAAGCAGCTTGCCCAATCTTCGCAATTGGGTCTCCAGCATCCTCCTGTCGACAAACTCCAGCAGGCAGATCCCTTCCTCGCTCGCCGCCGCCAATAGCGGTCCCAGGGGGGTGAGGATTCTCGTGGTCGCGATCAGCAGCCGCTCCGGGCTCTGGCGCGGTGCAAAGCCGGCCGTTTTCTTGAACTGGCCGCCGAAGCCGCTCAACGATTCATAGCCCGATGCGAAGGCCGTTCCCGTGACCTTCTCGCCATGCCTGATCCTGCCGAAGGCCTGGCCGACCCGCAAGGCGCGCAAATAGGCCTGGAAGGTCATGCCGTGGTGTTTCTTGAACCAGTTGCGCGCGCGGCTGGGCTCCACCCCCCTGTCCCGCAGGTCGCGATCCTTCAGCCGGACCAGCGGGTCGCCGTCGATCTCGGCCAGCAGCGGTTTCAGCCAGTCGGGGGCTGCCCCTTTCAACTCCAGGGGCAGGCAAACCTTGCAGGGCCGGTAGCCGCGCAACAGGGCGTCGCGGGCCGAGCCGAAAAATTCGACGTTCTCCATCTTCGGTTTTCGCGCCGTGCAGGTGGGGCGGCAGAATATGCCCGTGCTCTTGACCGCGGCCACGAATATCCCCTCGAAATTTTCATCTTTGTTAACCAGCGCCGCGTACAATGTTTCGCGGTCGGGCAATGATCGCTCCATGGCTTCACCTCGCTTTTCCTTATTTCGCATGCCTGCTTCCATTTTCAACCTTGGCCATTATGCGATCATTTCAAACCGGCGACAACCGAAAAGCGCACGACCATTTTTTTTTGAAACCGCGACTCACCGCAAAATTTTAAGGATAGTAAGCAACGTAGCGATGGTCGCAATTTTTCTTGATGTTTCCCATGCGGCTCGTTTTGAAAATTCAGGAATTCTCTTGCTGCAGAGTACTGACCAGATGGGTCAATTGATGGCGGTTCTTCACGTTCATTTTCCGGTAAAGGCTGTAGACGTGGCTCTTCACGGTATGGATGGAGATAAAAAGCGATTCTTCCATCTGTTTATAACTTTTACCGTCGATGACCAGCTCGAAAACTTCCAGCTCGCGGGCGGACAGGCCGTGTTTTTTTTGCAGGGACCGCAGATCGATGCGCCGGCCGATGATCTTCCCCAGGCTGCCGGCCCAGGGGGTGAAATAGAACTTCAACCAGAAGACCGGGATAAGATTGGTGACAAGGATCAGCACCTTGGCCAAGGAGATAGTCAAATAATAGTAAGGGAACTCGTTGAGGACCAGCAAAAACAACTGCATGAGGATAAGGCCGAGAAAAAGCCGGGCAAATGCTTTGTCGGAACGTTTGCGGTCAGGGTCGGAATCATGGCGGTTTGCCGTATGCAGGCGAACCAGCCACGCCAGCTCCAGCAGGTTCAGGGGCCAGACATAGAGATTCCAAAAATTGAGCAGCGGGCTTTTGGGCATATACGCCGGGAAGCGCATGGCCAGCAGGAACAAGCCCATGGCAGAGGCCATGAATAAAAACAAGGCCGGGGCGAACCATTTGGGCAGTTTTTTTTCGCGCAGCCAGGCGATCATTTTATATAGGAAAAAATACGACCCCAGGATCAGCAGCGAACGCAGGGGCCAGTCGATCGACTTGAGCATCAGAATAATATTTCCCAATTGCCGGGAAGTCAGGTTGCTTTTAAAATAGACGACAAAAAATGATTCGAGCTCGATCAGGTTGTACAAGATCATGAATCCCAGCAGATAGCGGAGGCGGGAATCGGGAAAACGCCGCGACTTCTGCTGGAAATAAAACACGGCCCAAACTCCGATGAGCAGAGCAAGAACCGTGGACAGGATATTGAAATGCCGCAAGAAGGGTTCCTCCTTGATATAAAAAATGATTATAAGGCAAATCTTTTTGTCGGGCAAGAACAACTTCAAGACGGGATGTCCGCGGCATGTCTCGGGAAACCATATGATTTTTGCAAATCATACCAATTCCCCATGGGCAACTTCCAAAAAACGTCGCATTCTTCACAATGAAGTCGATTAAGCAAAACGCCAAAGGAGGATGTCATGTTTATCGAAAAGTACCTTCGCGGGATCGCCAGTTTCATGATGCTTGTTTTCATGGCCGCAGTTCTGGCGGGTGACAATTCGTTCTTCAAAAAGAAAACTTCGGAAGCAGGATCGGCCGCCAGGCCAAAGACGGTTCAGGCGGAAGCTTCATCACCCCGGGCATTGGAAAAAGAGAGTGCCAATCCCGGAATGGGGAAAAAGAAAAAATTCCCCGTATTGGCCGTGGCCTTGGGAATCGGAGTCGCCGCCGGGCTGATCCTGCTCCTGACAAAGAAAAAAAAGGATGATGCCAAAACCCCTGCCACCTATGCGGGCGGCGTTCTGGCGGTGAGCGGCATGCGCTATGAATTCGCCGCGATTCCAGCCGGTTCGTTTCGCATGGGCAGCGACGCCGCGGAGGCCTTGGCGGATCAAAAACCGGTGCACGCCGTGACGATTTCCGCAGGGTTTTGGCTGGGAAAAACCGAGGTGACCCAGGGACTCTGGAAAGCGGTGATGGGGAACAATCCCGCCAATTCCCAGAGCGGAGACAACTTTCCGCTGGAACAGGTTTCCTGGGAGGATTGCCAGCGATTCATCGCAAAGTTAAATCAAATGACCGGAAATGACAGTTTCCGCCTGCCGACCGAAGCGGAATGGGAGTATGCCTGCCGGGCCGGCACGACAGGGGAACGTTACGGCGACCTGAATGCCGTGGCCTGGTATTCCGGCAACTCCGGCAATCTCAGCCATCTCGTGGCCCAGAAACAGCCCAACAATTGGGGTTTATACGATACGCTGGGAAATGTGGACGAATGGTGCTCGGATTGGTGGTCGGAGACCTATTTCAGCCAGTCGCCAGCAGTCGATCCCCAGGGACCTTCCTCCGGCACCAAAAAGGTTCTCCGCGGTGGGGATTCTTTTTTTGAAGCCGAGTGGTCACGGGCGGCGTTCCGCATTGACGCAGAACCGTCACATGCCAATAAGGCCACAGGGCTTCGCCTGGCCGCGGTTTCAGCGGGGAATTAGCCCAGTGGCATGGCTTGTCACGCTTCGCGGCGCATGCCTTCCTTGTTTGACCGCCCGACGGGAATGATGGAACAATTATCTTAATAATTCACCAGTTGCTGGCGGTTCTTCACGTTCATTTTCCGGTAGGGAATTCGTATGATTTTTGTAAATCTCACTAATTTCCCATAGGCAACTGCTGAAAACCACCGTATCATTTGCGAAGCGTGACGATGAAAACCAGTCTTTTTTGAAATAAGGAGGTTGTCATGTTTTTCGCAAAGCACATGCGCATCATTCTTTTGGTCCTGGCTGCGGTTTGGCTCCATTCGCCGGCGGTTGCCGCCGACCCGACCCTGCCGCTGCCCATCCGCGAGGAAAAGCTCGCTTCCGCCAAAGTCGGGGAAACCAGGGAATTCTGGGTCTCGCTGCCCGATCGCTACATGGAGTCCGGCGAGAAATATCCGGTGCTCTACATGATGGATGGGGACTTCAACTTCAACTCGGGCGTGATCGGCGGATTGCGCCATGCCGCCCAGCTGGGCGAATTTCCCGAATTCATCATCGTGGGCATCCAGAACACCGATCGCGGGAAAGACAGCTTCCCCGAGGAGCTCACCTACAGCGACGGCAGCAAAGACGGGGGACGGGCCAACCAATACCTGGATTTCATCCATGATGAGCTGATTCCGCATGTCGAAAAAAATTACCGCTGCGAAAAATTCCGGGTGCTCTATGGTACTTCCAATACCGGCTTCACCGCCGTGTACGCATTGTTCCGCAGCCCCGAGCTTGCCGATTATTATGTCGCCGCCAGCGCCACACTGCGCGTGCCCTACTTTCTCGCCAAGCGCGACCAGCTGATCCGCGACTTCAAGGGAGGAAAGCGGAAATTGGCGCTGGTGATGGGTGAGGACGATTTTCCCACCATCCTGAGCCAGAACGGGGAACTGAAGGAAAAGATCGATATGATGGCGCCGCCAGGCCTGGCCTGCCGGTTTGCCGTCATCACGAACGCCGGGCATGTGCCGGCCAACGCCCTGCTGGAAGGAATGCGCTCTCTTTTCGCCGGCTGGAAGCTCAGCGGGCCCCTGACCGAGGATAGCTTCGACGAGATCCGCGCCCAGGTGGACAGGCGTCTCGAAAAATATGGGATTGCCGGCAGGCTTCCCGAAGACGAGTTGAAGGGTCTGGGTGAGGGCCTGCTGGCCGAGAAGAAATATGGCAAGGCCCTGGAAGTGGTCCAATACCGGGTGGACAGCTATCCCGGTTCCGCCGACGCGCGGGTAAGCCTGGGCGATGCCTATCGAGAGAGCGGCAGGCCGGACAAAGCCAAGGAATGTTTCAAACAGGCTCTGGCGCTGGCCCCGGGCCATGCCGGCGCGGCAGCCAAACTGAAAGAGTTGGATAAAAAACAAGCAAAATAAATTCACTGTTACGTAGTAAGGAAAAGGAGGTCTTAATGGAATCAAAACAGAGTCGGCGTTATTTTCTGAAAAGTTGCGCGAAATTCGGCGGAGCCTGCTGCGCGCTGCTGGCCTGGAACCGGCATATCCGGGCCGAAGACAATCCCGAGGCAAAAAAAGAGCCCGCAAAAAAACCGATTGATTTTAAGAAACTTTCCTATTGCGGGATCCCCTGCGAACAGGCGTGTGAACTCTATAAGGCAACCCTGGAAAACGATGTAAAAAAGAAAAAGCTTTTGTATGAACAACAGGAGATGAAAAAGAATTTTGGCATCGAATTCGATCCGGAAAAAGTGTTCTGTTACACCTGCAAACCCGGGGACAAGCCCAAAAAGGTCGGCATGGACACCTGCGTCGTCCGTATCTGCGCGCTGGCCAATGGCATGGAGTCGTGCGTTCAATGCCGGAACCTGGCTGCCTGCGGCAAGGAGTTCTGGAAAACCTGGCCCGAGCTCTACGAATTCAACAAAAAAAACCAGACGCGCTACAGCGCCGAGCCGGGAGCGGCTCTTCGGGAGGTCAAGTCCTGACGGGCAACGTTCGCGCCTCCCTGTCGCGCGCCCGAAACGGCGCGGTTGCGCAAATGGGCAGGGAACGAATCAACGCTATTGGAGAAAAAAGCATGACAAATAAATTTCTGCTCATCTGGCTGTTTTTGGCTCTGCAAAATTTTATGGCGGCAGCTTCCGCCAAGTGTACCCTGACGGCGGACAAGGATTTGACCAATGCGGCCGCGGCGGAGCCCGCTCACCGGATCAGGGGCGCCTACTTCGGTCGGAGCTTGCCGGGAGAAACGCCGGTGCCCTTTGCGCCTGAAGTTCTGAGTTCGCTCGGATCCTGGGTGGAAGCCACGGAGTTCTCTCCGGATGGCAGCCAATGCTTCGTGTCAGTGGGAGCCGCGGATTATTCGAACGCGAAGCTATACTATTCAAAACGCAGGAACGATTACTGGACGCCATTTGCGAAGGCTCCGTTCAGCGCGAATTTCACCTATGCGAACGAACCCGTGTTTTCGGCGGACGGCGCCACCCTCACGTTCACCGGAAAAAAAGCGGCCGGGACGCTGGATCTCTGGACCGTGAGCCATACACATCGGGGCTGGGCCGCGCCCGTGGCGTTGCCTTTTCCGATCAACGGCAGCGCCAAGGAATACCGCGGCAGCTATATGACGGACGGGGCCCTGTATTTCGGCTCAAATCGTTCCGGCATGATGCAGGTGCACAGAACGCGCAAGGATGCGACCGGGGCGCTGGTGGTGGAACTGGTTGGAGCCCCGATCAGCATGAACAGTCATGAAGGGGATCCCTGCATCGCCCCGGACGGTCATTTCCTCATCTTCTATTCCGCCCGGGACGGGAAAAGCGCGGATCTCTTCGTGAGTTTCCGGGACGGAAACGGGGGCTGGGGGGCGCCCATCAATCTTGGGGACAAATTCAACAGCGCGAACGATGAATACGGCGCCCACCTGTCCAGCGACGGCAGATACCTGTTCTTTACCCGCCACACGGCGCAGGGGAACGGCATCTACTGGGTGGCCGCCTCGGCCATCGAAAAACTCAAACCATAATTATCGGATCCCGCGAATTTTTTGTGGCCGACCGCAGTCCTATTTTTCGGAAAAGTAGCCGCGTTCTCTCAGAAAACGCTCAAATTGAGCTTTGCCATCGTCGCGAAAACCGGGGTCCGGGTCAAAGTTGTCTTCCTGGTCCGCTAAGTTGCGGGTAAGCAGGTGACCCACTCCCGGGTAGACATGCAGCTCGCAGACGCCCCCGGCCCGGATCACGCGCTCGCGGAACCGTTCCGCCTTGGCCAGCGGCGTAAGCGTGTCTTTGTCGCCGTTGACGATGCAGGAGGGAGGCGTCGAAGCCCCGGCGTGCTCCATTGGGGAATAATCCGCGGCGCTCGCCCGGCCCTGGAGCAGGCGCACGAACCAGCCATCGGCCTCGACGTCCAGCGCCGGGGACCACAACAGCAGCAGGTCGGGCTTGGAGCTCGTGTCGTCGATCCCGTCGCCGGGGAGATCCAGTGTCGCGGCGGCGGCGACCAGCTGGCCGCCGGCCGAAACGCCGTATCCGACCACGCGCTTGGGATCGATGTTCAATTCCGTCGCATGGCGGCGCACCCAGCGAAACGCGGCCCGCGCATCGTCCAGGGCTTCGATCGGCGTGATCTTCCCTTCCGCGAGGCGGTAATCGACCGTAACGGCCGTCAGGCCATAATGGGCAAAGCGCATGGCCTCTCCCGCGGTCCAATCGGCGCTGCCCGCCACCCAGCCGCCGCCATGGAATAGAAGAACCACGGCCGTGGGCTGCGCGGAAATTTCGCCTCGCGGTGAAAATACGTACGCGTTCAGTTTTTGCCCGTCTATCTCGCGAATGACATATGGGCGCGGTTGCGGGGCGGCGTCGTTCGCTGCCGGCACGGTCTGCGCGGCCAAGACCCCGGCCAGGGCCAAGATCAAAAGAAAACAAAGTTTCGTTCGCATCCTCATTTCTCCATTGGTTTACAGTCTGGTATTCGCAGGCGTTACATTGTAGAAAACGAATCCCGGGAATGAAAGGTTACACTATATCAGATAAATCGAATGAAAAGGTCTTTATTCAGGTTTCGCAGTCCTGAAAAATAAAACCAGGTACAAGCCGGCCAATAATGTACAAACTATGAAGATCACCGGCGAGAACCTGGGTGAGATAACGATCTCCTCGACCGCGCGCGAACCATAGAACAGGAATACAAAAAGGAGCACCATCCGCCCCAGCTTCGTCCCCAGCATTTCCTGCGCATAGCATAATGAACTGATGGCAAACAGCAAAATGATCAGCACGCCGCCCGACGTTGAGCATCTCCATCAGCGGCCGGTCCCCCGCCGCGATCCCCGGGCTGGTATGGATCCGGTATCCCAGCCACACATGAAAGATCACGAAAAACGCGTTGACCACCCCGCCTATGCGCAACAGGATTCGGTTCATATTCCATCCTCCTATGTTCTTGTAGAGTAAAGCTTTACGATGTCATTGGAATCAAATATCCATGTTAGCGTAGCGGCTGGCGGATGATGGTCTTCCACTTGGCGGGGTCGGCCTTGCGGATGTCGGAGAGGTAGATTTCGTGGTGCTTGCCGGAGAGTTTACCGATTGAAGACAATGAAAGAGTGCACTTTGGCAACCGTGGGACCCTCGGAAGTGAAGGGACCGATGTGCAGGATCTGCGCGCACTTGCCTTCGGCGAACGGTTCGTAGCGCAAGCGGGCGAGGGCGGGCAGGTTCTTCTTTTTTTTCACCTCGGCGATGGTGTCGCACACCAGCGCCGTGGAGACGAACTCGGGCTGCATGATCATCATGGTCCATTTCCAGCCCGACTTGTCTCGAGCCGAGAACGCGGCCATGTCGTCGGCCCACCACAGCCCCTCCAGCGGCGGCACGCCGTAGTCGATGGCCAGGGTATTCCTGACCTTGAACTTGATGGCGTAGGCCACGGAGAAGAGCGCCTCGACCGCCTCCTGGTAGGCCGGCGCCGTGTTGGGGTCGCCTTGGCCGTCGATCATCAGGAAGTTCATGCCCGGCACCTCGACCAGGGCCACATCCTTCGCGGAAGGCTGGTAAAGATACTTAAGCTCTTTTTTAAGATCGATCTTTGTCATGCTGGCTTCTCCTCGAGGCCGAAAGAAAAATCACTAAAAAGGAAATAGCCTCCTCCATGTAGGGGCACGGCGCGCCGTGCCCTAAATGAATCGTATCGTGCGCAAGGGAAAATGCAAGGGCGGGAATAACCCCACCCCTACCGCTATTAAACCTAATACGTCTTCAGCTCGCCGATGGCGCTCTCGACCGCGTGCAGGATGTCGCGCTTCTTGACCGTCTCCATCATGGCGTTGTGGTCGGGGTAGAGCGGCCGGTCCTCGTCCAGGTGGGCGACGACCTTGCGCACCGCGTCCTTGGCGGCCAGGGTGCCCTTGCCCGGGGTGAACTCGCGGAAATCGAGGGCCTGGGCGGCGGCGATGAACTCGATGCCCAGCACGCCGTAGGCGTTGTCGATGATCTGCCGGGTCTTCAGCGCCGTGTTCATGCCCATGGAGACGAAGTCCTCCTGGTCGGCGGCGGCCGGGATCGACTGGATCGAGGCGGGCATGGACAGGATGCGCTGCTCGACGATCAGCATGTCGGCCGTGTACTGGCTGAGCATGTGGCCCGGAATACATGCCCGCGCCCTTGGTCAGGAAGGCGGGCAGGCCGACGCTCAGGGCCGGGTTGAGCAGGCGGTTCAGGCGCCGCTCGGAGATGACGCAGGCCATGGTCACGCAGGCGCCCATCATGTCCAGCGGCACCGAGATCGGCGAGCCCTGGAAGTTGGCGCCGGTCAGGACCACCTTGTCGTCGGGCAGGAAGATGGGGTTGTCGCCCACGCCGTTGAGCTCGATCTCGATCTGGCTGCGCGTCCAGCGCAGCTGGTCGCGGGCGGCGCCCAGCACCTGCGGCGTGGAGCGCATGCTGTAGGCGTCCTGCACCTTGACCTTGACCTTGCCCAGCAGGTCGGAGCCCTCGATGATGTGCTTGATGTTCTCGGCCGAGGTGACCGCGCCCTGGAAACCGCGCAGCTTGTGCAGGCGGGCGTCGTAGGGCTTCATGTTGGCCATCAGCGCCTCCAGGGTCATGGCCGCGGCGATCTCGGCCTGCTTGAGCAGCCGCTCGGTCTCGTAGATCTGCAGGCAGGCCATGCCGTTGATCAGGTTGCTGCCGTTGATGGCCGCCAGGCCGTCGCGGGCCTTGAGGCCCGGCACGGGGATGCCGGCTTTCTTCATGGCCGCGGCGCCGCTCAGGCGCTCGCCCTTCGAAAAAGGCCTCGCCCTCGCCCATGAGCAGCAGCGCGATCTGGCTCATGGGCGCCAGGTCGCCGCAGGCGCCGACGCTGCCCTTGTTGCAGACCACCGGCGTCACGCCCTTGTTCAGCATGTCCACGTAGGTCTGGGTGATGTCGGGCCGGCAGCCCGAATAGCCGTTGGCGTGGACGTTGATGCGCGCCAGCATGGCCGCCCGCACCTCGGGGATGGGCACCGGCGTGCCGATGCCGGCCGCGTGGTTGTAGATCAGGTATTTCTGGAACTGCCCGACCTGCTCGTCGGTCAGCACCACCTCGGAAAATTCGCCGATGCCGGTGTTGACGCCGTACATGATCTCGCGGGCCTCGATGCGCTTCTCGATGAAGGCGCGGCACTTCTTGATCCTTTCCACGGCGTCGGGATGGAGCTCGACCTTCTCCAGGCCGTAGGCCACCTTATACACATCTTCGATCTTCAGGTTCTTTCCGGTCACGACAATCGCCATTTGTCCTCCTTTGATATTATGGGATGTATTTTTTTCAGCAAGGGTCATTGTATGCAAATCCAGCGCTTTTGGCAACCGTCTGCGAATATTTTGACCGGGCGGATGCGGGCGGCCCTTGACAGAAATGGTATAATGAATCCTGGATCAAACAAGGAGAAAGAAATGGAAAACGAAAAGGAACAAACATTCGAATTTCAGTCCGAAGTCAAGCAGCTGCTCGACATCCTGGTATACTCGCTTTATAAAAACAAGGAAGTTTTCCTGCGCGAGCTGCTGTCCAACGCCGCCGACGCCCTGAACAAGATGCAGTTCGAGATCCTGACCGAACCCGCCCTGCGCCGACAAGGACCAGGAACTGAAGATCACCATCAGCCGTCGACAAAAAGCACGGCAAGCTGGTGGTCGAGGACAACGGCATCGGCATGAGCAAGGAGGAGCTGGTCGGCAACATCGGCACCATCGCCCATTCCGGCACGCTGGACTACCTGAAAAAGATCAGCGAGTCCCCGGCCAAAGGCCAGGTGGACCTGATCGGCAAATTCGGCGTGGGCTTTTATTCCAGCTTCATGGTGGCCAAGGAGATCCATATCGCCAGCAGGTCCTGGCGCCCAGGACAGCCAGGCCTGGCTGTGGAAATCCAAGGGCGAAAGCAGCTACACCATCGAGGAAACGGAAAAAACCGGGCGCGGGCACGCGCATCGAGCTGTTCCTTGAAAAAAGATGAAAAAGAATTCCTGGAAACCCACCAGCTCAAGCACATCATCCTGAAGCACTCCAAGTTCGTCCCCTTCCCCATCTACCTGGAGGGGGAAAAGATCGAGCGCAAGGAGGCCATCTGGACCCAGCCCAAGTCCAAGCTGAGGACAAGGATTACGCCGAGTTCTACAAATTCTTCGAAAACACCCAGGAGGAGCCGGAGACCTACCTGCACCTGTCGTCCGACGCCCCGGTGCAGTTCACCGCCGTCCTGTTCGTGCCCAAGACCTCGTTCGAGCTGCTGGGGCTGATGAAGGCCGAGCCCGGCGTGGATCTCTATTCCAAGAAGATCCTGATCCAGAAAGGCTCCAAGGACATCATGCCCGAGTACCTGCGCTTCGTCAAAGGGGTCATCGATTCCGAGGAGATCCCGCTGAACATCTCGCGCGAGACCATCCAGAACAACGTGCGCATCGACAAGATCAAAAAGCACGTATTGAAAAAACTCCTGGAACATCTGGAAGGGCTCAAGGCCAAGAATCGCGAGCAGTACCTGAACATCTGGAAAAATTTCAGCAAGAATTTCAAGGAGGGCGCGGTCAGCGACTATGACAACCGGGAAAAACTCTCGCAGCTGCTGCTCTTTGCCAGCTCCAAGACCCCGGCAGACCAGCTGACCGACCTGCGAGGAATACGTCGGGCGCATGCCCGAGGGGCAGAAGGAGATCTACTTCCTGGGCGGCAGCGACCGCCAGACAATCGAAAAAAACCCGGCCCTGGAGATCTTCCGCAAGAAGGATTACGAAGTCCTCTACCTGCTCGATCCCCTGGACGAATTCGTCCTCGACCATTTGCATGAATACGACAAGAAAGCCTTCAAGATGGCCGAAAGCGCCGACATCCCGCTGGAGGAGAAAGCCGGGGCCGACGGACGCGGCCATGGCCAAGGACGCGGAGAACCTGATCATCTATCTGAAGACGATCTACGGCGAGCAGATCCAGGACGTGAAGATCTCCAAGCGCCTGACCGACAGCCCCTGCCTGCTGCTCAACCCGGCCGACGGCCCGTCGGTGCAGATGGAAAAGATCATGAAAATGGTCAACAAGGACTACCAGCTCGGCAAGCGCGTCTTGGAGATCAATCCCGCCCACCCCCTGATCCGCAAGATGGTGGCGCTGCACAAGAAAGACCCGGCCCTGCCCCTGCTCAAGAACCTGGCCCTGCAGCTGCTGGACAACATGAAGCTGCGCGAGGGGATATTGAGCGACACCGAGGCCGCCATCGCCCGCATCCAGCAGATCATGCTCGACGCCGGCGGACCGGCCGGCCAATAGAATTGATTCAGCGGCCGCGAACGGGACGGCTCAGCGAAAAATGGGTGACGCCTCGGGGTCGAAGGGATTGGTGCGGATGGCCAGGGAGAAAAGATAGGGGTAATCGTGCTTCAGGTGGCTCATGTAGGCCAGCCATTCCAGCACCAGCAGGTGGAAGGCCCGGCGCAGGTCCTGGGCCAGGTGCTGCAGGTCGGCCTCGGGCAGCCTGCTGAAATCTTCCCGGTAGACCAGTTCATCGGTCAGGTGAAAGACCGCCCACAAAAGGTCGGTGAACTTGTCGTGCTCGAGCAGGTTGGTGTTGCCCAGCAGGGAAAGCAGAAAGTCCCGGCGCGCGGTCAGGAAAACCTTCAGCTCCGGCAGGCTGCCGCCGCGGCTGTCGATGGCGTAGGGAAATTCCGCCAGCTGGCCGCGCAAGCCGGCTGAAATCCTTGTCGGCCCAGCGCCGGTCATGCAAAACCAGGGCCTTCAGTCCTGCTTCGTTTTTTTCAAAGCGAAGGAACATCTTGAGAAGCTCGCCGCCCACCTCGCTGAAGAACGTGCCGATGACCATGTTCATTTTCTTCAGCTTGGCCTTTTTCTCGCGGTTGCCGAGCAGCTGGTTGATGATCAGGGTGACGAAAAGGACCTGGAAGGGCAGGAAGGCGATATCGCCCAGCAGGTATTCGAAAATGTAATGCGCGTCCCGGAAGAGCAGGAAGTGCAGCATGTACAACCCGGCCGAGACCAATACCAGGACAAACGACAATACCACCTGCCATTTTAAATTTTTCATTGCCGCGCTCCGTCCGCGGCGGCATCGGACAACGATTTCCCGCCCGCGGCGCGTAAAATAAATGCCAGGAAACACGACCGCCGCTCCAAGCAGCAGCATCGAGGTGACCTTGTCGCCCAGGAGCAGATGGGCAAAGACGACGGCCAGGACCGGCTGCAGGTTGGAATAAACGGCGGTCTGGCTGTTGCCCACCTTGCGCACTGAAAAGAACCACAGCACCAGGGCCAGGGACAGGGCGAGCAACCCGGAAAAAGCCAGGCAAAGCCAGGCGCGCAGGGAAATGGCGGCATAAGGGAGCGACCGCAGGGCGCCACGGAAAAAGGGAAGAACATCAGGGAGCCCAGCCCCATGGTCACGGCGGTGAATTTCAGCGGCGAATAGATCTTCAAAAGCGGCCGGGCCGAGACCGAATAATGCGCCCACAAAAAAACGGCGGCAAAAAGCAGCAGGTCGCCCTTCCAGGTCTGCCGCGACAGGGCAAAGCCCCCGGCCCGGCCGCTAATGACCAGGTAGATCCCGGCAAAACCCAGGGCGATGCCCAGCCAGCCCAGCGGCTTGATCTTTTCGTGCTTGAAAAAGGAACTGAGCAGGGAGATCATGATCGGCGCGCTGCCGAAGATCACCGCCGTGTTCGAGGCCGTGGTCAGATCGATGCCCGTAATGAACAGGTATTGGTAAAGGGTGTATCCGGAAAACGAAAGCAGGATGATCTTGGGCAGGTCGCGCCTGGCGAAACGCAGGTTTTTTTCAGCTCACCAGCAGCCAGACGAGCAGGACCGCGGAAGCCAGCAGCAGGCGGATGCCGTTGTAGGGCAGGGGCGGGATCTCGGCCAGGGCGATCTTGACCAGCGACAGGTTCAGGGCCCAGATCGTCACCACCAGGAGCATCAGCGAGATCGTTCGCTGAAAATCTTAACTGTCTTCATTTGCCTTGAAGACACATGGTAGCATAGCCGCTACAGCCAGGCAAGATGCGGCCATTCCCGGTTTTTTCGGTTTTCAGCAGGCGCCGCGGCGGCCGCTGCGGCGCCGCCCGCCGGAACGGCGGTTAAACGACGGAAAAGAAGCGGTCAACCCGGAAGCCGGCCGGGGACCCAAGCCGCGCTTTTGTCTCCGCGGCGGTCGCTGCCCGGCCGGCGCCCGCGGTTCATTCCAGCCAGATCTTCACGGTTTCGCCGTGGTCTTCCACTTCCACCAGGGCCAGGGGCCCGGCCGCCTTCAGGTCGTTCCATACCCTCTGGATGTCGATCTGGCAGCCGTGCTCGACATTGAATTTCTTTGTCCGGGCAGGCATTGATCATGATCTCCACCAGGGAAACGGGCAGGGTGATCTTCACCTTTTCCTGGTCCCCGTCCTTGCCCGTCACCAGGATCTTGAACCATTGCACGCTTTTCTGGCCCGCTTCTGGAACTTTCCTGGCTCTTTACGGCATTCTTGATGACCTTGTAGTCATCGGCCGCTGAGGCAAAAAGCGCGACCGCCATGACCAGGACAAACAGGCAAACCGTCAAGCCCACGATTCTTTTTTTCATGTATCCTCCTCGAAATGGGTTCATTCGACCCAGAGTTGAAATACGCCGTTCTCATCCTGGATGTCGATCTTCATGCCCTTGGCGGTCAACTGGTCCAGGATCCTGTCCAGGTTATAGCCCTGTTTCTGCAGGGTCCGCTTCTGCTCGTCGCTCAGCGACTTCAGGGCCAGGTCGGCCAGGCCCAGCGGGATGCTCAGCGAGACCTTTTCCCGGGGGTTGTTTTTATCGAATATGCGGATGCGGAGCATTTTGCCGCTCAAATTGCCGTCGGCACGGCCCGTTCCCTGGAGCCGGGCGGGATCGATGCGCATGACCGCGATCTTGGCCCGGTCGCGCAGTTCCTCGTCCTTTTCCCTGTCCAGGATGGTCTGCAGCACCGGCAGAGCGCGGAGGGCGGCGGCGCGGTCGGGCAGGTAGCTCAGCTTGAAGGCGGCATAATAGGAAACCACCTTGTTCTCCTGCGCGAGCGACTCCAGGATCTTGCGCAGGTAGTCTTTTTCCCCGGCCTGGTAGAGGGCGGCAGCCAGGTCGATGATGGAAATCCGGGCTTCTTCGGCCAGGTTGCTGCTCGCCGAGCTTCTGACGAATTTTTCATAACTCTCCAGGGCCTGTTTCTTCATCTCCCAGCTCTTCCTGGCATTTGCCGCGGTAAAAAAGCGCCGCCGCATAGTAACGGCTCTCGGCCTGCATGCCGATAACCTCATCCAGCTTCTTTCAAGGCGGCGGTCCATTGCTTGTCGAAAATCAGCAGCTTGGCTTTTTCGAAGGCATTTTGGTCGGCCTGGGCCGGCAAAAAACCCGAAGCGAACCAGGCCAGCAAAATCATACTGCACAGTTTCTTTTTCATTTAAACCTCTTGATAGGGCGGATAAGAGAGATCTCTTTCCAGCAAACGGATCTTCAGCAGCAATTTTTCATTTTCCATGATCTGCTGCAGGCGGTTGATCTGGCTGCACAGCTGCCGGTCCTCCAGCTGCAGGATCTCATAATTCACCCAGTCGATCCGTTCGCTGACGCTTCTCACCTTGAGCCACTCCACGGCGGGCAGGTTCTGTTGAAAATATTTTTTTTTCAACAGCAACTCCTTGGCCTGGCGCGAATACAGGCGGATCTCCCAGGGCGCGACTTCCTCGCTGGCGCAATCTTTGAGCAGGTCGGTGAACATCAACTGGCTTTGCTGCAGGTAGGAGATCACTTCTTCGCGGGCCAGTCCCGATTGCAGGCGCGTCGCGGCCGCGGCCGACAGGCGGCCCTGCCAGCTCGGCAGGGCTCACGGCGCGGGGGCGGGTCAGGAAAAACAAACCCAGGCCCACGACGGCCGCCAGGAACGCCGCCGCGGCCAGGACGGGCGAAGGAAAACAACGGAGCCGCGCGCCGGGGAGCAGGCCGCCTCTCGCTGCCGGCCACGACCCTGGCGGTCACCGCCTCCCAGTCGATGGCCCGCATTTCGGCCTCCGCCTCGGCGGCGGGCATTGCCGCCGCGGCCAGCAGGGATCGCCAGGCGGCCAATTCCTCGCGGCAGGCCGGGCATCCGCGCAAATGCGCCTCGACCGGCCGCCGCCGGTCGTCATCGAGCTCGTCGGCCGCCAGCCATTCCAGCAGCGGCAGGAACTCACGACATGCTTTCATATTTGCCTCCCGCGCCGGCGGGCGCCACTTCCCGCCGGATCTGCTTCAGGGCCCGGTGATGCAGCGCCTTCACGGTGCCGATGGAGATCGCCATGATCTCGGCCACCTGGCGCAGCTTCATCCCCTGGCCGTATTTCAGGGAAAAAACCTCTTTTTGCTTCCGTGACAGGTTTTCGACCGCCCGCGCGATCGCTTCGCGCGGTCTGCCGGGACTCCCAGGCCGCCTGGGGATTGTCGGCAGCGGCCAGTTGCCGGTCGGGGACATTGTCAAAGCCCCCTTCCAGCTTCCGTTTTTTGGCATACTTGCGGTAATAGTCCACGCACAAATTGTAGGCCAGGCGGTAGATCCAGCTTTGCAGGGAGTGTTCCGGCCGGTAAGAGCCTATTTTTTCATATACCCTCATGAAGGTCTCCTGCACGATTTCCAGGGCATCGTCGCGGTCATGGAAAAACCCGTAGCGCCAGGGTGAAGATTTTTTTTTGGTAAAGTCCGACCAGCTCGGCAAAGGCTTGCCGCTCCCCGTTTTGGATCCGGGCCACCAGGTCATGTTCCAATTCCAGGCCATGGTCTTCTCCGCCAACGGCTACTGCCATCGGTTTGGTCACAGGCTCTTCAGCGACTGCATAAAGAGACGAGGATCAACAGCAGAACAAACAATATTCTCTTGGCCATTTCTTTCTCCAGTTTTGCCCATGCATAAGCTGTAACGAAACGGGCCGGCAAAAAGTTGACGCGCCACCGGCTTTATTCTGAAGAATTAATCGGCGGCTGTCAAAGCGGAGGCCGGATGTTCCTTGACAAAAAAAAGGCGATTGGTTACACTTATTTCATGGAAAACATCAAGCAAGTGTTTAAAGACGGAGGAAACATGACCAAAAATATCGGGAAATATATAATGGTTGGCGTGATCGTCCTGTTCCTGCTGGTTTTCATGTTCAAGATCTACATCGTCGTCGATCCCGGCGAAAAAGCGGTGATCTTCAACAAGGCCACCGGCAACCTGCGCGTGACCCCGAACGAGGGCTTCTATTTCCTGATCCCCCTGATCGAGGAACCCACCGTTTACGACATGAAAGCCCGGACCTATACCATGAGCATCGCCGCCCTGGAAGGGGAAATCAAGGGCGACGACTCGCTGCAGGCGCTGACCTCGGACGGCCAGACCGTGCTGCTCGACATCTCGGTGCGCTACCATCCCGACGTCGACAACCTGGACAAGCTGCACCGCCGCATCGGCGTGGATTACGTCAACAAGGTCCTGCGCCCCCAGGTGCGCTCCATCGTGCGCATGATCGTGTCCGAGTACCCGGTGCTCGACGTCTATTCGGGCAAGCGCATGCTCATCCAGTCCGAGATCGAAAGAAAAATGAGCGATTCCTTGAAAAAGAGCTATATCACCTGCGAAGAGGTGCTGCTGCGCAACGTCCAGTTCTCGCGCGATTTCCAGCAGGCCATCGAAAACAAGCAGATCGCCCAGCAGGAAGCCCAGCGCATGAAGTATGTTTTGGAAAAACAGGAAATGGAAAAGACGCGCAAGATCATCGAGGCCACGGGCGAGGCCGAATCGCTGCGCCTGAAGGGCAAGGCCCTGGCCGACAATCCGCTGCTGATCCAGTACGAATACGTCAAGCTGCTTTCGCCCAACATCCAGGCCATCATCACCGACCAGAACACGATCTTCAATTTCTCGGACTTCATCAAGGGCCAGAAAAAGTAAGCCCGGCCGGCGCATGCACACCATCGGCCTGACCGGAGGTTTCTGCAGCGGCAAAACATTCGTGTTGAAAGTCCTGGAAGAGCAGGGCTGCTTCACCATGCGCGCCGACGACCTGGCCAAGAATATCATTTTCACCAAGGATTCGCCCGTCCTGCGGGAGATCATTTCCAGTTGCGGACCCGACATTTATGACCCGGAAAAAGGACTGGACAAGGAAAAATTCAGCGCCATGCTCTTCGAAGACTGCGAAAAGCGCAATCTCATCAATTCCATCGTGCACCCGCTGGTCAGCGAGGAGCGCCGGAACAAGATCCGCGCCGTCGCCGCGAGCAAAGCCTACGACTTCCTGGTCTACGAATCGGCCCTGCTGCTGGAATCGGGCATCTACCGCGAATTCGAAAAGATCATCGTGGTGTATACGTCCGCCGCCGAACAGCTTCGCCGGGCCATGGAGCGTGACCGGCTTTCGCGGGCCGAGGCGGAAAAGCGCATCCAGTCGCAGTTCCCGCTTGAAGGAAAAACTGAAAGTGGCCAATTACACCATCGACAGCAGCGGCTCCTTCGAAAATACCCGGGCCAACACCCTGGAAGTTTTTCACCTCTTGAAAAAAGATTTTAATTTTTTGTAAATTGTGCTACCATTCCCCACATGGAGAGCACGGAGTATTTGGAAGAACTTTTGCGGTTGTTCAATCTGGGCAAAGGGGCGCCCATTGCCGATATCCTCGAAAAATACCTGGAAAAAACGCTGCAGATCAAGTTCCAGCGGATCATCATCAACCAGGATATCCTGAAGGAGGAATTCGTGCGCCTGCACGAAACGTTCCTCAAGCTCCTGAAAATCTACCAGGCCGGCGACAAAAAGCTGGAAATGAGCCTGTTTTCCGGCGACCAGCTGGCCAAGTTTTTTTACAACCAGGGCGTCTACGCGCTATGCAAGGACAACTACCTGCTGGCCGGGGAAAAATTCCACGAAGCCTATAAGCTCAACAAGCGCAACATCTACCTGTTGATCTACCTGGGCATCATCCTGACGGTCAGGAAAAACTTTTACGCGGCCGAAAAATATTTTGCCGACGCGCTCCTGCGCGACCCCAACTACGACGATGCCTGGTACTTCGCCGCCGAGAACCTGTTCAAAGCCGGCAATTTCAGGAAGGCCCTTGAATACTACGAAAAAACCAAGAAGCCTGAACCCCGCCTACAACGAGATCAACTTCCGCATCAAAGAGGCCAAGGAAGCCATCATCCGAAAACAGCGGGCGGGCAAAAAAGATTCCCTGCTCCGCAAGATCGTCAACTATTTCCGCAACGCTTTCGAGAAGTAGCCGCCCTGGGATCATTCCCCCATCAGCTTCATGCCGCCCGATGCGTTCATGGGGACGATGCCCAAGTCCGATATTGTTTGCCTGATACATTCATGCTAAGATTTGTCGGCAAAAAGATGATCGGAAAAATCGACAAATGGCAGCCATGCCGCTAGCCTTGCCTAAAAAAACGGGGACCGGACAGAGCCTGGTCCGGATATTAAAAAACAATTCATCTCTTCATTTTTTGTTCATTCTTATCATGGAGCTGCTTGCCTATCGTCATCTTTTTTCAATTTTTTTTCTATCCGATGATTTTGAACTGCTGCAAAGAAACATGTTATGGCTGAACCCCAGCCAGGGCTTTTTTCGCCCGATCCCGAAATTAATCATGCTCTCTTTTCACTTCCTGTTTGGCACCCGGACCTTCGCTTTTCATCTGCTGTCTTTTTTGATCCATTATGCAAACGCCCTGTTGATCTATTTCATTCTGCAAAAATTAATGCGCAACAAGCCGGCCGCGCTGATCGGAAGCGCCTTATTCGTCGTCAATTACCTCAATTCGGAAGCGGTCTTCTGGATATCGTCCATCAACTCGATCCTGGTGACCCTATTCATACTTTTGGCGATCAATTCATTTTTAAACTACCTTGCATTCGCCACGACCGGGTATAAAAAGCAATCGCTTGCCTATCTGGTCCTGGGATTGCTTACCAACGAAAATGCCATCATGCTTCCGGCGCTTTTATTTATCCTTTATGAATGTTACTCGAAATTCAAAAGCAAAATCCGCTTCGCAGATCTGCTAAAGGACTTGACCGGCCATTTCATCATTATTTTTGCCTATGTGCTGGTCAAATCCCTGTCACTGGTCTCCAATTTCAGGCAGGGAACGCTCTCTTTCGGTTATCACGTGATCAGGAATCTAAGATTCTTTATCCTGTCCATCTTTACCTTCAATCCATTCAATGATCTCCCCTTTGTCTATATAGACACAAACCTGCTGAATATTTTTTTACAGCATCCGATCAAAAAGCTTGATCCGAAATTCGATCTGTTCCATTTTTATTTTCCCCTGTTGATAGGGGCAATAATTCTCGCGTTTTTTATTTATATCCTTTTTAAAGGCCCGGCAAAGCTCAAGTATACTTCACTTGCCATCATCGCCTCCACGCTCCCGGTCGTCATGTTGTCATCCACAAATCTCCCCTTTGGTGGATATTATCGCTATCCCCTGCGGCTAATGTATTTACCGAGTAGCCTGTTCGTGATTTTCCTTGCCCTTTTCCTGAACAAAGCCCTGCTCTGGCTGAGAAAAAGGAGTGAACTGAGGAAGTACTCGGCAATACTCATGATCCTGGTTTTCAGCCTGCTCCTGTCCGAAACCATAAAAACCAACGGCAGGAATTCGGATTGGCTTAGAGCCAGCGCGATAACCCGGTCCATCCTGGGTCAATTCGGCAAGTTCATTGGCTCATCCCCGGAAACAAGACACATCGTATTATTCAATGTGCCGGATAATTATCAAGGCGCGTATATTTTCAGGAACGGGCTTGCCGCCGCCATCAAGCTGTATTTCCCGGCTGCCAAGGTAAAAATCGAGCCTTCCAAATTACCGGCAAAAAATGCCGGCAAATTTAAAACCCATGAAAGCGGGCTCATTTTTCTGGATTGCGCCGGGGGTAAGCTGACCCCCATCCCGGATTGAAAATTTAAGGAACCAATAGGTTCTATTCTTTCTTCCACTTCACGCCGTCGGCGGTATCCAGCAAGGTGATGCCCTGCTTTTTCAATTCGGCGCGGATGGCGTCGGCGCGGGCAAAATCTTTTTCCTTGCGGGCCTTTTCGCGCTGGGCGATCTTTTCTTCGACGGCCGCGGCCAGGGGAGTCGCATCGCCCCGGTCCAGGATGCCCAGGACCGAATTCAGGCGGTCCATGTAAGCCAGGACGCCGGCCGCGTCATTCTGGCTGATCTCATTCATCCGTTGATTGATCTCGTGGATCAAGTCGAACAGCACTCCCAGGGCGCCGGAAATATTGAAATCATCGGCCATGTTCGCGGCGAAAGCATCCTGGCTGGACTGCAGCAAGGCCGAAAGCTTCGCGTCCGCCGCGCCCGCTTTTTGCACGTTTTTCAGGGAAAAAACAAAATTCTTGATGCGGCCCAGGGCCTGCCCGGCCATTTCCAGGTTCTCAAGGGTGAAATTAAGCAGCTTGCGGTAGTGGGTGGATATCAGGAGGTAGCGCACGACCATGGGATCGTAGCCGCGCTGGAGCAGGTCGCCCAGGGTATAAAAATTTCCCAGCGACTTCGACATTTTCTTGTTGTTCACCACCAGGTGCTGGCAGTGCAGCCAGTAATTGACGAAGGTCTGGCCGTTGGCGCATTCGGACTGGGCGATCTCGTTTTCATGGTGCGGGAAAATATTGTCCACGCCGCCCATGTGGATGTCGAAATGCGGCCCCAGGTATTTCATGCTCATGGCCGAGCATTCGATGTGCCAGCCGGGGCGCCCTTCCCCGAAAGGAGCCGGCCAGAAAGGCTCGCCGGGCTTCCGGCCCTTCCAGAGCACGAAATCCTGGACCGCTTCCTTGTCGTACTCATCGGCGTCGGCCGCCGCGCCCGCCCGGAGATTGTTCAGGATCGATATTGGCCAGGCGGCCGTACTCCTTGAAACTCTCGATGCGGAAATAGACCGATCCTTCCTTCCGTAGGCGAACCCTTTTTCCAGCAGCACCGCGATCAGGTCGATCATTTCCGGGATGTGCGCGGTGGCGCGCGGGTAGACGTCGGCCGGCAGGATGTTCAGGGTGCGGATGTCTTCATGAAAGGCGTCGATGTATTTCTGGGTCACTTCGGCCAGCGGCAGCCCCGTCTGGTTGGCCTTGCGGATGGTCTTGTCGTCGATATCGGTGATGTTCATCACGTGGCGGACGCGGTAGCCGGAAAAAATGAAAAAACGCTTGACCAGGTCCTCGAAGATGTAGGAGCGGTAGTTGCCGATGTGCGGGTAGTCATAGACCGTGGGGCCGCAGGTGTAAAGTCCGATCGTTCCTTTCTCGATCTCGTGGAATTCCTCCAGGCTGCGGGTCATGGTGTTGAAAAATCTCATGGTTATTTTTCCTCGTCCGGCGCGGGGCGGCAGCGGCTCTCGGCATACCAGCGCACCTGCTTGCAGAAGCGGTCGAACACGGCCACGTCGGCGTTGGTCCAGCGGGTGCGGCTCATGGCCCGCTTCAGCGAGCGGTGGAACAGGCCGTTCTCGGGCTCGCGCACCTCCAGGCTCTTCATCAGGTCCCAGATATTGTCCGTGATGCGCTCGAACGACCGTTTTTCGGCCATGCGCGGCAGTTCCGAGGCGTGGCCGCTTTCATGGACCGCCTTGAATATTTCATAGGTGACCACCATCACCGCCTGCGAAAGGTTGAGCGACGGGTAGGTCCCGGCCATGGGGATGCGCACGAAATAGTTGGCCAGTTGGCTTTCGTCGGTGGTCACCCCCTTGTCCTCGCGGCCGAAGACCACGGCGATCTTTTCACCCGGCAGCGGAAGCGGCGACCTGTTCGGCCGCCTGCGCCGGCGAGAGGAAATCCTTTTTCCACTTGCCCATTTTGGCCGTGGCCAGGAACACTTTCGAGATGCCCTGCAATGCCTCGGAAAGGCTGGTGAATTCGCGGGCCGCGGTTACGATCTCCTGCGAGCGGTAGCCCATTTTCCTCTGCTCGACCTCGTCGCGGAAAGGCACGGGGTTGACCAGGCGCAGGCGGGACAGGCCCATGTTCTTCATGGCCCGCACCACCGAGCCGATGTTGCCCGCGTTCTTGGGCTCGACCAGGACGATATGGATTCGTTCTAGGATTTCCTTCATTTTTTTGTTTGTTGCCTCGGAAGCGCTGAAATTATAGTACAAATCCCGCCGGCAGGCAAATGTGTCCGCCGGCTGCCCAGGCGCCGCCCTGAAATTCAGTTGCGCATTGCCGGGGTCGGTGGCTTTTTACAGAGGATCACAGATCGAGCTTGATCTGTTCGATTTTGGCCGGGTCGGTCGTTCCCAGGCCGTATTTTTTCTCGGCGATTTTCAGCTGCTCGGGCACGGGCATGGGGGCGACCTTTTCCAGGACGCGCTTCGCGTTGATGACGGCGAATGCGGCGCTCTCTACCGCCAGCGGGTCGGTGCCCATGATGATCCCGCCCCAATACCAGGGCACGCCGCGTTGATACGAGCCGCGCAGGCCGTTGACGATGTTGAGGATGGTTTTGTTCCTGATGCTGGGCCGGGCGCAGACGCCGGCCAGAAAATCGGGATCATTGTGGCACTTTTTCATGTCCTCGGGAACAAGCGAGCCGATATGGTTCTTGAGCAGCAGGCTGACGAGCAGATCGCCGTCAATGCATTTCAGGGAGGCCAGGTTGATGATCTTGGTGGCGGTGGCGGTAACGATTTTGGTCAGCCGCTCCCGGGAATCGAACCCGTCCTGGTCGGTCCCGGTATAGCGCACGCCGGAACCGGAACCGTTGACGGCAAAGTTGCTCTCTTTCATATTTTCGCTAATGTTGTCGTAGACGATGATGTGATCGGCCGAGATGACCGTTTGCAGGCTGAGGCAGAGGGCAGTCACAAGTTCCGGATGGGGCCTGAGGCCGATGGTCCAATTATCGCTGTTGATCTTGATGGCCACGACATCGCCGGAGCGTAGCCCGAGCGCTTTCCAGGAGTCGGCAGCGGTTTTTTGCCCTGTAGTGGCCAGCAGCGCCCGGTCGAAAAGGCGGGCGGTCTCCTTGGCGTCGGCCTGGTTGCGCTCGTTGATCGCCTTGGCGTTGCGGGCCAGGACGACCCGACTTTTGCCTGCGGCTGACAATTCAGCCGTTGCGCCCAAAACAAATAGCGACAGGATTGAAAACAGTGACGCAACCAGCCTGGTTTTGCTCATTTTTTTTCCTCATCCGGGGATTTTAAAATAGCGGCGGCGAATCGATCCAGGGTTTCCGCGAGACGATCGTCATCCACGTGGAGATAGATCAGGCTCTTGTCCAGGACCATATAAATGAAATAATCGGGCGGAAACCGGTAGGCCTTGTTCGCAACAGGGAGCGGCAGGGGCGAGCCTCCGGCCGGGGCGATACGCTCGTCGGCCAGCGCGGCCAGCGCCTGCGCCGCGGTCTCCATGGTGAAGCGGTCAAAAGTAATGATCCTCTTGCCGGGGTTTGAAAATTCGCGGTGGACAAGCTTCCGGAAGCCGTGCTCCACATAAACGACGCCGCCGCCATCCATGTAGTTGAAGATGGTGCCGTTGGCCAATTTTTGCTCGGGGGCTCCGTAGAATTCCCCGCTGCCGCTGGGAACAAAACCACTGGGCAAAGGGTTTTCGGCAGCGGACACGCGGCCAATCGCCAGCAGGGCGCACAGCAAAAAAACTCCATAACGCATCAATATCCTCATTTTTAATGAATTTTACGTGTTTCACAGGCAAAAGTTTATCTTGACGCCGGCGCCGAAAACCGTTACAATCTCAGGCATGGAACTTGTGCAACTCAAAAGCCTTTTCGTCGAACTGAAGCAGAAAGCCTCCGACCTCAGGGGGTTTCTTTGAAATATCCAAAAAGACCGAACAGATAAAGGAAATCGACGCCAAGCTGACCGATCCCGCCATCTGGAGCAAGCCCCAGGAAGCGGCCCGCCTGCAGAAAGAACAAGAAGGTCCTGAACAGTTTCCTGACCGTGGACTCCAAGCTGGGCTTCGCCATCGAGGAGCTGGAGACCTATTTCCAGCTGATCGACGAGGACCCCGACCTGCTCCCGGAACTGGAAGAAAAAATGACCCATTTCCAGGAGTACCTCGAGGAGACCGAGGTCAAGCACTACCTCAACGGCGAAAGCGACGCCAGCAACGCTTTTTTAAGCATCCACCCCGGCGCCGGCGGCACCGAGAGCCAGGACTGGGCCGAGATCCTGCTGCGCATGTACCTGCGCTTCGGCGAGCGCCTGGGCTTCAAGACCGAGATCACCGACATCCTGGCCGGCGAGGAAGCGGGCATCAAGAGCGTCACCGTGCGCTACGAGGGCGAATTCGCCTTCGGCTACCTGAAGGAGGAGATCGGCGTGCACCGCCTGGTGCGCATCTCGCCCTTCGACGCCAACAAGCGCCGGCACACGTCGTTCGCCGCCGTGTTCGTCATCCCCGAGGTGGACGATTCGATCCACATCGAGATCGACCCCAAGGACCTGCGCATCGACACCTACCGCTCCTCGGGCAAGGGCGGGCAGCACGTCAACCGCACCGATTCGGCCGTGCGCATCACCCACCTGCCGACCAACACCGTGGCCCAGTGCCAGAGCGAGCGCTCGCAGCACCAGAACAAGGACGCGGCCATGAAAATGCTGCGCTCGCGGCTCTACGACCTGGAGATGAAGAAACAGCAGCGCGCCAAGGACAAGATCGAGGACAGCAAGGGCGGCATCGCCTGGGGCAACCAGATCCGCTCCTACGTCCTGCACCCCTACCAGAGCATCAAGGACCACCGCACCGGCATCGAGCGCGGCGACATCCAGCGCGTCCTGGACGGCGACATCATCGGCTTCATCAAGGAATCACTCAAGCTTCCCAGATAAATTAGTGAAACGTGAAAAGTGAAATGTGAATAGTTAAGAAACTTCCAAGATCTATTTCTTGTTCTGGTTTTTACCTTTCACTTTTCACTTTTTACTTTTCACAATAGTTTTACTATATCTTGTACAGATCTTTTCGCCGCCGGAACCAGTCAACACACATACTTCCTTCTTTGACAGAGCGGCGATATCGATCACCAGACGATCAGCGTTGTCGACCGTGAAACGGTCGCCGGCCTTGGCCACGGTGACCTTGAAGCGGTCGGCACTCCGGCCGGCAGGGTATAGCGGTCGAAATCCTCCTGCCAAGCCCAAGATGGCCGCGACAGGATCGCCTCGCCCAGGACGCCGGCGGCACCGGCATAGAACAGGGCCCCCTGGCCGTTGCCGCTTTTGTCGGACCATTCGAAGATGTTCATGTCCGACAAATTTTTTGCCGACAATTTCTTCCAAATATTTGTCCGCTTCCTTGCGAAAGCCGTATTGATACAGGGCGCTGACCAGCCGGCCGCCGATCCAGTCCCATTCGCCGCCGTTCTGGTAGCTCCAGGGCGAGCGCAACAATGGATGGGGAAAAAATCCCTCCGGGTAAGGCGGCAGCAGGGTGAAGGAGACCGAGCGCAGACCGAGCTGTCTGCGTTTCGCTTCCAGCACGCCCAAAAAGCGGGCGACCTCAGCCTTGTTCATCAGCCCGGCGCGCATGGCCTCGGCATTGCCGCCCACGGCCAGGATATCCTTTTCCAGTTCAAAAAAATCCGGGCGTCCGGAGACACGGTGAACCAGGAAATATCCCTGTTCTGGCAGGTACAGTTGCCGCCGGCTGTCGGCGGCGACGGCCTTTTCCCGCTGCTGCCATTTGTCGGCCAACTCCCGGCGTCCCAGGCGCTCGGCCAGCAGGACCATCCGCTGCGCCGCCTGGATGAACATTGCCTGGGTATAGATGGAAAAGGTCCGCCGCGAGCGGTCGGAAAGCTTGGTGGCGCGGGAATCGGCATAGGATCTTTCCACGTCGCCCCAGTCGGCGGTGAAGCCGCTCCAGATCAGTCCGCAAGCCCGGTCCCGCTTGCGGTTCCAGACCCACTCCAGTGATTTGTCCAGCCTGAGCAGACGGGAAATGCCGGCAACCTCGCCGCCGAGCCAGCCGGGGTCGCACAAGGCAAGCTGGTAGGCGGCCAGGACCAGTGAACTCTCCTGGTCGGTCTCCACCGTATTCTTGTCGCAGCGCCCGGCCGTGTCGACCCAATCCTGGATCTGTCCGTCGGGATTCTGCGCTGGAGAAAAACCGGTCCAGCATTTTTTGCAGAGCGGGCAAAGGGTAAAAAAAGCGGGCGTAAAACAGCAGGGTAGCGGTGTCGCGGATCCAGATCTGCGGGTAGGTGCTGCCGGCGGCAAAACCGAAAAGCCCGCCGCCCAGCCGGACCTCATTGTTGCGCAGGACCTGGCGCAAGAGATACTGCTCGCGGTCAAGCCACTCCCGGCCGGTTTCGCAACGGCTGGGCAGCAGGGCGTCGCGGAAATCGGCCGCGACCAGCGGCAGCAGGCGCAGCTCAAGTGAGCAGGTTCCCCACTTTTTGTCCCGTCCCCAGAATTCCCCTTCGCGCACCAGGTCCCATTCCAGCCGGTAGGAGCCGGCGGCCATGCCGAAATAAACCGGCAGGGCGAAGCGGGACGTGGAGCCGGGTCTGACGGCAAAGGGCAGGGAGAAGCGGCGGTTGTCGAAGCGCACCAGCCGCCCGGCCAGGTCGCGCACATGATAGGAAATGAAAAAATTTCCGGCCTGCTCCAGCCGGAAAGCGGAGCGGTTGCTCACGACAAAGTTTATCAGGACTTTTTCGCCCTGGCGCGCCGTGACCTGGAGGGGCGCGCAGCTGATGCCGACTTCGGCTCCCTGGCGGTCGGACAAGAGCAGCAAGATCGAGATAAAAAAGGCCAGGCGCAAGCCGCGACCCCGGGCGCCCATCATCGGCCCTCCCCCAGGCGCGCCTTTTCCCGGAAGAAATCGGCCAGGTTCAGTTGCCAGTCGCGCACCTGGAAACCCAGATCGCGCACCGCCTTGCCGCTGTCCAGGGCCGAATAGCGGGGCCGCGCCGCCGCGGTCGGGAAGGCGGAGGTGGGGATCGCCTCCAGGGGGATCTTTTTGGCGATGAACCCGAATTCCAGCGCCAGATCCATGATGCGCGCGGCGAAATCATGCCAGGAGATCACGCCGCCGTCGCAGTAATGGTATATGCCGTAGCGGCCGCTGCCGGACGCGATCAAACCGGCGACGTTTCCGGCCAGGGCCGCGGCGTAGGTCGGAGAACCGAACTGGTCGTTGACCACGCGCGCTTTCTCTTTCTCCCGGAAAATTTTCAGCATGGTCTGGACGAAATTGGGACCGTAGACGCCATACAGCCAGCTGATGCGCAGGAGAAAGAACGCCTGGCAACAGGCCGCCAGCCGGGTCTCCCCCTGCCATTTGCTCCAGCCGTAGCGCGAAAGCGGCCGGGGCGGCGCGTCCTCCGCGTAAGGCTCCTCGCGGTCGCCGGCGAAAACATAATCGCTGGAAAAGTGGATGATCCTGGCTCCCAGCTCGGTCGCCAGCCGGGCCAGGTTTTCCACCCCCCCGGCATTGACGGCCAGGGCCCGCTCCGCTTCGCTTTCGGCGCGGTCCACCGCCGTGTAAGCGGCGCAATTGACCAGCCAGCGGACCTGCTTGCCGCGGGCAAAGTCCTGCAGGTCCCGCGGGCGGCAAATATCCACTTCCAAATCAGTGGCGAAATACGGCCAGCCTCTGTTTTCGAATTCGCGCGCCAGCTGCCGGCCCAGCATGCCCGCGGCGCCGACCAGCCAGATCCCGGGAGCGGGCTTCATGGTGCCGGCGGAGCGTCAGGCCCGTTCGTCAGCCACGCGCAGCAAGTAGTCGCCATAGCCGCTTTTCTGCAGGGGTTCGGCAAGCCGCCTCAGTTGTTGCCTGTCGATCCAGCCATTGTGGAACGCGATCTCCTCCAGGCAGGCGATCTTGAGGTCCTGGCGGTCCTCGATGGTCTTGATGAACATGGTGGCATTGACCAGCGACTCGTGGGTGCCGGTGTCGAGCCAGGCGAAACCCCGCCCCAGCACCTGCACGCGCAACTTGTCCTTTTCCATGTAGGCGCGGTTGACATCGGTGATTTCCAGCTCGCCGCGCGCCGACGGCTTCAATGAACGCGCAATCGCCGTGATGTCGCGATCGTAGAAATAGAGACCGACCACGGCGAGGTTGGAGCGGGGCCGGGCGGGTTTTTCCTCGATGGAAACGGCCTTGCCCCCGACGGCGATCTCCACCACGCCATAGCGCTCGGGATCCTTGACCGCATAGCCGAAGACGATCGCCCCACCGATAGCGACGGCGTCCGCGGCCTGGTGCAGCATCCCGGTCAGGCCCTGGCCATAAAAAATATTGTCGCCCAGGATCAGGCAGACGGGTTCGTTGGCGACGAAATCTTCGCCGACCAGGAAGGCGTCGGCCAGGCCGCGCGGCTGTTCCTGGACCCGGTAGGAGAAGCGGACCCCCAGCCGGCTGCCGTCGCCCAGCAGGGTCTTGAAGCGCGGCAGGTCATCGGGGGTGGAGATGACCAGGATCTCGCGGATGCCGGCCAGCATCAAGGTGGAGAGCGGGTAATAGATCATGGGCTTGTCGTAAACGGGAAGCAGCTGCTTGCACATCACCTGGGTGATGGGGTGCAGCCGCGTGCCGTGGCCGCCGGCCAGGATGATTCCTTTCATTGCTTTTCCTCGCTCATTTCCCGGCTATTTAAAATTCGTCAGGCTCGCTTTGCCCAATGGAAAAACGTTGAAGCCGATGGCGGCAAGTTCCTGGTGGTCCAGGATGTTGCGGCCGTCGAACACGAAAGCGGGTTTGCGCATGGAGGCAAATATCTTTTTGAAATCGAGTTTTTTGAAACTTTCCCATTCGGTGATCACGGCGATGCCTTGCGCGTCCATGACCGCCCGGTAGGGATCGGGCTCATATTCCACCGAGCCGGCCAGCCCGGCCAGGTCCTTGCGGGCGTTCTCCAGCGCCTGCGGGTCCGAGATCACCAGCAGCGGCCCGCTCCTCGAGCAGTTTCCTGGCCACGTGGATGCCGGGCGATTCCCGCGTGTCGCCGGTGTTGGCCTTGAAGGCGAAGCCCAGCAGCACGATTTTCTTGCCGACGATGGTGTTGAACATCTCCTTGATGATCTTTCTGACGAAGCGTTCCTGCTGGTATTCGTTGATCGCGATCACCGCCTGCCAGTAATCGGCCACTTCGTTCAAGCCGTAGCTGCGGCAGATATAGACCAGGTTCAAAATATCCTTTTTAAAACAGGAGCCGCCGAAGCCGATGCTGGCGTTCAGGAAACGCGGCCCGATCCTGCGTGTCGCTGCCCACGGCGAAAGAGATCTCGCTGACGTCGGCGTCGGTTTTTTCGCACAAGGCCGAAACGGCATTGATCGAGGAAATGCGCTGGGCCAGGAAGGCGTTGGCCACCAGCTTGGAAAGCTCGGCCGACCAGAGGTTGGCGGTGATGATCTTCTCCGGCGCCACCCAATGGGCGAAAATAGCCGCGATCTCCTGGGCCGCCTTGCGGCCCGATTCGGTCTGCCGCGAGCCGATCAGCACCCGGTCCGGCTCCAGCAGGTCCTTGACCGCCGATCCCTCGGCGAGGAACTCGGGGTTGGAGATCACCTCGAAATGGATGCCCTTTTTGTTTTCCTTCAGGATGCACTCCATGGCTTCGGCGGTGCGCACGGGCAGGGTGCTTTTTTCCACGATGATCTTGGAGCGGTCCGAATGGGCCACGATCTCGTGGGCGGTCTTCTCCCAGTACTGCAGGTCGGAAGCCATGCCGGCGCCGTGGCCGAAGGTCTTGGTCGGGGTGTTGACCGAGACGAATATGATATCGGCGGCGTGGATGCCCCGCGGCGACGTCCGCGGAGAAAAACAGGTTGCGGCCGCGCGCCGAGCGCGACCACGTCGAGCAGCCCCGGCTCAAAGATCGGCAGGTCATCCGAATTCCAGCGCCGGATGCGCTCCTCGTTGACGTCCACCACGGTCACTTTGCAGCCCGGGCACTTGGCGGCGATGACCGCCATGGTCGGGCCGCCCACGTAGCCGGCCCCGATGCACAGGATATTCCTTGCGAATTTCATTGCCGCTCCTTGAGCCATGGGTCATTTGCCGCCGGAAGCGGCCGGGTTTCATTTCCCATAATACGCCGTATACCAGTCGATGAACCGCCCCACGCCCGTTTCCACCGGCGTGGCCGGGGCGAAGCCCACGTGGCGGCGCAGGTCTTCGATATCGGCGCAGGTTTCGGCCACGTCGCCGGGCTGCAGGGGCAGCAGGATCTTCTTCGGCTTCCCGGCCCAGTTTTTTTTCGATGAGCCCGATAAAGTGCAGCAGGTCCACCGGCCGGTTGTTGCCGATGTTGAACAGCCGGTATGGCGCCGAGGAAGAGGCCGGGTCGGGGTTTTTGCCGTCCCAGCCCGGGTTCGCTTCAGGGAGCTTGTTCATGACGCGCCACACGCCTTCCACGATGTCATCAATATAGGTGAAATCCCTTTTCATGTCGCCGAAGTTGTAGACCTCGATGGCTTCGCCGCGCAGGATCTTGCGGGTAAAGATGAACAAGGGCCATGTCCGGGCGGCCCCAGGGCCCGTACACCGTAAAAAAACGCAGGCCGGTGGTGGGGATCTGGAACAGATGGGAATAGCTGTGGGCCATCAGCTCGTTGGCTTTCTTGCTGGCCGCGTAGAGCGAGAGGGGGTGGTCGACGTTGTGGCTGGACCGAGAAAGGCTGGGTCCGGTTGCCGCCGTACACCGAGGAAGAAGAGGCGTAGACCAGGTGGCGGACCGGGTGCTGGCGGCAATTTTCCAGGATGTTCATGAAGCCGAGGATGTTGCTGTCCATGTAGGCCCAGGGGTTCTGCAGCGAATAGCGCACGCCGGCCTGGGCGGCCAGGTGGACGACCAGCTGCGGTTTTTCATTTTTGAAAATTTCGGCTATTTTTTCCCGATCCTGCAGGTCGGACTTGTAAAACACGAGGTCCGGCAACTCCAGCCGGGCCTCGGATTTTTGGCGCAGCGAGTCGGTGTCCGCGTCCGAAAAACCGAGCTGCGCGCAAGCGGGCGTATTTCAATTCCACGTCGTAATAGTCGTTGACGTTGTCGATGCCGATGACCCGGTGCCCCTCGGCCATGAAGCCGGCGGGCGAAATGGAAGCCGATGAACCCGGCGATCCCGGTCAACAGCACGACGGGCTTATCTCCGGCCGCGGGCTTGGTCTTGGACGTCATGAATCACAACTCCCTTGAGCATGAAACGACAGGAACCGCCTTGACCAAGCCCAAAGGGCTGGCAGCGGCTCATCCCTGCCTGTTCAGCAGCTTATAATTATAGTATATAAGCGCCCAAAAGCAAAGCCCGTCCGCCTGCGAGTTAAATTCCGGTTATTCAGGCAAACTTGCCGCCAAAAGCAAACCGGTCTCATTCATCTTGCTTTCAGGTCGAAATATTGTTTCCTCCAAAAAAATTTCAATCGTAGGTATAGGAAAGAAACAGCGAACAGTCCCGGCTCATGACAAAAGAACCCGTGGCATGCTGATCGTATGCCGCGTCGCCCAACGTGATCACTCCCGGCTGTTCGTACGGCATATTGCCGGGAGGCCAGGTCAACGACGGGATCAGGAGAACAGAACAATACCCTTCCGGGTCATGGTTCCGATAGTTGAATTCGACCGTAGCCCCTTTCTTTATGCGGTGAGTTCCGCACGTGGGATAATCAGCAGGCCTGAAAATGCAGAGGTCATCGATCACGCGGCCATCGGACCACACGCTGCCCACCAGCAAGGTGAAATAAGTGTCATGGTGAGCCGTTACCTTCAGGGCGCGGTTGCCGGTCATTGTGAAGCTGCCGCTCGCGGCCGCCCCAACATTGTCCAGCGTGACATGCAGCTGGCTGTATTCGCTTTGCAAGGCGTAATTGTAGGTGACGACATCGCCTTCATTGTACGTATATATCCCGTCGGCGGGGGTCCCGCTGATGCCGGCACCGATCGACACCTTCAGGGTATAGGCGGCCAGTTTCTCACTGCTGACGGCCAGCGAGTGGTGGGCGTTCATTTTCACCTGCCCGGAAGCGGCGACCACGGCGCCATCCAGTTTTACCTGCAGGTTTTTATAACCGCTTTGCAGCTGATAGGAATAGGCCACGGCTTTTCCTTTCTTGTATTCCGTGCTCCCGGCCCCGGGCGTCCCCTGCACGCCTTCACCCAGGGTGACATCAAGCTTGTATTTCGGTTTTTTGAGGACCAGGAAATAGACGGCTACCCCCACAACCACGGCCCCGGCAATGACCAGCAGCCAGGGGAACTTTTTTTTCTTCACTACTTGCGGTGCGGGAGTCTCTTTTACCCTGAAAGAGGCCTGCGGTCCTCCTTTTTCCGCTGCCTCGGCTGACGTTGATTCCGCTTCGACCCCGGTCTGCCCGGGATCACTTTTCTCATAGGATTCCTTGCCTTGGGTCTTTGCTTCAGTGCCAGCGTTGTCCGCCTGCGGCATGGCCTGCAAGACCAGCAGCGAGCTGAACAGGCCGATGACCACGGCGATCAGCAGCCTGGATCTCCAAAAACGATTGCTCATTTTTCCCTCCTCCTATATATAATGATTTGACGAGGGAAATCTCCGATTGTCAATACGGAATTTTGTGCTATTTTCAGGGCTCGCCGCGGACAGGCTGGATCGCGCCAAACCGCGCTATTTCAGGTTTTCGCCGCTATCTTTTAATTCCAAAAGCGCCAGCCCAAAATGCCAAGAGCCTGGCACCATTGCCATGGAGAGCGACAAAAGAGGAGGGGAGAGATTGTTTTAAAGGGATTCCGCAAAACAAGGATTCCCGTCGGCTTTATTATGATTCTATATCTTACTCGGATCTATAACGCACCACATATAAAGCGCAATCTTTTGTCATAACAAAGGAACCAACCCAGGAATCTCCATTATCAGTAATATCAAGTGAAACATGGCCTGATTGCTCCCAGGGGATCTCGCCGGCGGGGCATGTCAAGGGGCATAGGAATATTGATTCATCGCCGTAATCGGGTCGTGGCCATTTCTTTTGATAGCTGAAGCTGACGACGGTCCCGGCCGCGATCCGGTGGGTGCCGCACGCCGGAGTCCCCGTCGCATTGCAGACTCCATCCACCCCCGGGGTCGTGTCGCCATGGTACGAGATGCCCCCTGTCCCGACATTCAGCGTGTACATGACCGTTGCTGTCGCGCTCGCGGTGAGGACATGGTTGGCGTTCATGGTGATCGAACCGTTGGCCGAGACGGCAGCTTCATCCAGCTTGATCTGCAGGCCGCCATAGCCAGCGGCCGCCGTATAGCTGTAATTTACCGTAGTACCGCTCAAGCACTTCATCGTCCCGGAATTTGGCGTGCCATTCACTCCGGCGTTCTTGACAACCTTTAATAAAAAGAACCCTGACGGCTGAGCGGAAAGGACATGGTCCCGGTTCATCACGATCGTCCCATTGACGGCTGCCGGCGCCCCGTCCAGCGTGACATTGAGCCTGTTGGGACTACTTTCCAGAAAATAGATATAATGCACCAATGTTCCCGCCGCATATTTTTTCGTGCCTTGAGCCGGATTGCCGGTCACGCCCAGGCCCAGATTGACCTTCAAAGTATATTCGCGGAGAGCTTTCAGCGAATCAGGACGAATATCCGCCGCCTTCTCCTGGATCGGAATGCCCCCCTGCAGCGCATCTCCCAGAACAAGCGCCAAAAAGACAAGTCCAAATACAACAATCCCGTGAATCATAGAACATTGGTTTTTTTTCATTTTTCTCCCCCCAAAAAATACCCATCCAATATATACTGATTTGACAAGGGAAATCTCCGATTGTCAATACGGAATTTTGTGCTATTTTCAGGGCTCGCCGCGGACAGGGTCGATCACGAAAAATCGGGTCATTTCAGGTTTTCGCTGCGGTTTTTCAAATATTGCAGGATGTTCAGCGCTTCCAGCGGGGTCATGGCTGGAGATATCGATCTCTTTCAGCTTGTCGCGGATCTCGTCCCAGACCTTCAGCTCCATGTCCTCGGGGAACAACCCGGCGTTCTGCGCCGGCGCCTTCTGGATGCGGCCGGTGATGCGCTCCTTGACCAGGCGGTTCAGCTCTTTTTTTTCCAGGTTGAGCAGGATCTCCTTGGACCTTTCGATCACGCTCCTGGGGATGCCGGCGATCTTGGCCACGTGGATGCCGAAGCTCTGGTCGGTGGGGCCGGGCATGATCTTGTGCAGGAAGATGACGTTGTCCTGCCATTCCTTGACCGCGATGTGGTAGTTCCTGACCCGCTCGAGGATGGCGGCCAGCTCGGTCAGCTCGTGGTAGTGGGTGGCGAAAAGCGTGCGCGGCTTCTCCTTCAGGGCGTGCAGGAATTCGATCACGGCCCAGGCGATGGAAAGCCCGTCGTAGGTGGACGTGCCGCGTCCGATCTCGTCGAGCAGGATCAGCGAGCGGGCGGTGGCGTTGTTCAGGATGATGGCCGCCTCGATCATCTCCACCAGGAAAGTGGACTTGCCCTCGATCAGGGAATCGGAAGCCCCGATGCGGGTGAAGATGCGGTCGCAGATGCCCACCTGCGCCCGGGCGGCCGGGACGAAACAGCCGGCCTGGGCCAGGATGACGATCAGGGCGTTCTGGCGCAGGAAGGTCGACTTGCCGCCCATGTTCGGGCCGGTGATGACCAGGATCTGTTCGTTTTCCGCCGAGATGCTCAGGTCATTGGGAATGAAGCCGCGCCCGGAAGCCGCTTCGATGACCGGGTGGCGCCCGTCCTGGACGCGGATGGCCGTGCCGTCGTTGATCTCCGGGCGCGCGTAGCCGCGGCGCTGGGCGAGCTCGCCCCCGGAGGCCAGGACATCCAGCACGGCGATCCAGTCGGCGTTGAGGTTCAGCTGCTGTGAAAAATCCTGGATCTTTTTCAATACTTCCAGGTACAGCTCTTTTTCGATGACCACGATCCTTTCCTCGGCCTTGAGGATCTTTTCCTCCAGCTCCTTCAGCCCGGCGGTCAGGAAACGCTCGGCGTTGACCAGGGTCTGCTTGCGGATATAGTGGTCGGGGACCAGCTGCAGGTGGCTGTTGGTGACCTCGATGAAATAGCCGAACACTTTGTTGTACTTGATCTTCAGCGAGGGGATGCCGGTCGCGGCCTTCTCGCTTTTCTCCATGGCGGAGACGATCTCCTTGGCGTTGCGGCTGATGGCGCGCAGCTCGTCCAGCTCCCGGTGGTAGCCTTCCTTGATGATCTGTCCCTCGCTGATGGTGTTGGCGGGCTCGTCGGCAATGGCCTTGTCGATGATCCCGGCCACCTCAGGCAGCGGCCGCAGGCCGCGGCAGGCTTCGCCAATGAGCTCCGCTTTCATGCCGTCGATGTCGTTTTGGATGTCGGGGATCTTTTTCAGGGTGTCGCTCAGGCTCAGCAGGTGGCCGGGCAGGGCGATGTTCAGGGCGATCTTGGAGTTCAGGCGGGCCAGGTCGGCGAAATATTTCAGTTTCTTGCGGATCTCGGAGCGCCCGATCAGGTTCTGGGAGAATTCCTCGACGCCGTCCAGGCGCCGCTCGATCTCCGCCTTGTCCAGCAGCGGGTAGGAGAGCCATTTTTTGAGCAGGCGCTTGCCCATGGGGGTGATGGTCATGTCCACGGCTTCGAAAAGCGACCCGGCGGCCGTGCCGCTGCGCAGGTTGGTCACGATCTCCAGGTTGCGGAACGAGACCGCGTCCAGGATCAGGTACTCCTCCCTGGCGCTGAAGCGCGGCGCCGCCAGGTGGGCCAGGGCGCCGCGGGCGGATGGAGCGCAGGTACTTGATCATCACCGCGGCGGCGGCCACGGCGGCCGGATAGCCGTCCAGGCCCAGGCCCTCGATGCTCTCCAGCGAAAATTGCTTTTTCAAGACCTCG
The DNA here is from genome assembly GCA_963764745.1 of Candidatus Aminicenantota bacterium. GTDB lineage: Bacteria > Acidobacteriota > Aminicenantia > UBA2199 > UBA2199 > UBA2199. The sequence goes on from CAVXTN010000005.1 coordinate 493,685, forward strand.
CGGCAGGCCTCCGCCTCGAATTCCGCGTCGTCGAACACGGTGACCAGGATGCCGGCAAACTCGGGGAAGCGCTTGCTGAAAAGCCGGAATTCGTTTTCGTACCCCCTGGCAATGACGATCTCCTTGGGGAACTTGCGGTAAAACTCGTTGAACAGCGCCTCGTCATCGGCGGCGGCGAACGTCTTCACTTCGAAATCGGCGACCCCGAGGTCCATGGCGGCCAGGGCCAGGGAGTCGCCGTCGCGGCGGATGCAGGCGATAAAATTGTTCAGGCCGCTGTCCAGCGCTTCCACTTCCAGGGCGGTCGCCGGCGTCAGGATGTGGGTGATCTCCCGGCGCACGAGCCCCTTGGCCAGGGCCGGGTCCTCCACCTGCTCGCAGATGGCGACCTTGAAGCCCTTGCGCAGCAGCTTGGCGGCATAATTTTCCCAGGCGTGGTGGGGAACGCCGCACAACGGCACCGCGTCCTGCTTGTTCTTGTTGCGCGAGGTCAGGACCACTTCCAGGATGGGGGCGGCGATCCTGGCGTCGTCGAAGAACATCTCGTAGAAATCGCCGAGGCGGAAAAAAAGAATGGCGTCGGGATAGCTTTTTTTGATCTCGCGGTACTGGCGCAGCATGGGGGTGGAGGCGAGGTTTTCCATGGCCGGATTATACCACAGGCCCCGGCTCGAACACTTCCTTCAGCCGCATGGGCAGAAGGGTTTTGCGCAAGGTCGGCTGCGAATTCGCGCAGGCGCGGGCCACGGTGTTTTCGTCCGACAGCAGGATCAGTTTTTTCCTGGCCCGGGTGATGGCCGTGTAAAAAAGCTCGCGGCTGAGCATGCGCGCGTGGGCGGGCAGCAGCGACAGGACCACGACATCGTATTCCGAGCCTTGCGACTTGTGCACCGACACCGCGTAGGAGAGGGTCAGTTCGTCCAGTTCGTCGGCGGCATACTCCACGACGTAGCCGTCAAAGTTGACCAGCAGCAGCTTGTCGATCGCGTTGTAATCCTCGATCGTGCCCAGGTCGCCGTTGAAGACCTGCTTGTCGTAGTCGTTCTTGGTCTGCATGACCTTGTCCAGCCGCTTGAAGGCCGACTTCTCCCGCTTCAGCAAAAAGGGCTCGGGGTTGAACTTCTCCTGAACCATCTGGTTGATCTGGTCGATGCCGGCCTGGCCGCGGTACATGGGCACCAGGACCTGCAGGGCGGTGGAATTGAAAGGATATTCGTTCTGGTAGTAGCGGACGATGCCCTCCACTTTTTGCAGGACCTGGGCCTCGTTCTGCACCGGCAGGAAGACAAAATCAAGCTCCGGGTTGGGCGCGGGGAACAGCAACGGCTCGCCGCTGTTCACGCGGAAAGCGTTCTCCACGATCAGGCTGTCCCCGGTCTGGCGGAAGTTGCGGTTCAGGTAAATGGTATTGAAATACCCGCTCTGGATCATGTCGCGCAGCACGTTGCCCGGGCCGACCGATGGCAGCTGGTCCTTGTCGCCGATGATGATCAGCTGGGTGTTGTCGGCCAGCGACTGCAGCAGGGCGAAAAGGATAAACGAATCGACCATGGAAAACTCGTCGACGATGATGGCGTCGGTTTTCAGGGGGTTCTGGGCATTGTGCACGAACTGCCCGGTCTCGGGATTGAACTTCAGCAGCCGGTGGATGGTGGAAGCCTGGTAGATGGGAGCTTTCTTCGATGCGCTTGGCCGCCCGGCCGGTGGGGGCGGCGATCAGGATCGACTTGTCGTTGGCCCGCAATATTTCGATGATGGCCCGGATAATGGTCGTCTTGCCCGTGCCCGGGCCGCCGGTGATGATGGTCAGCCTGTTTTGGACCGCGGTCAGCGCCGCCTGCTTTTGTTCGGCGGTGAGCTCCAGGGCCAGCTTGGCAAAAACGGACTCGAAATTGACGGCCAGCTCCGGCACGGTAAAAAGCCCCTGGGCCAGCTGGAACAGGCGCCGGGCCGCGGCCTTTTCGATCAGCTCGTTCTGGGGCTTGAGGATGCAGACCTCCGGGGTCTCGGCCTGGCGCAACTCCGCGCGTTCCAGCAGCTTTTCCAGAACGGCGTACACGTCGCTGTCGGCGACGTCCAGCAGCCAGGAACATTTCTTGAGCAATTCGTCCCGGGTGATGAACAGGTCGCCCTGCTGGAATTCGCTCTGCTCCAGGACGAAAAAGATCCCGGCCCGGATGCGCTGGCCGTCGAGCTTGTCGATGCCCATGGCCCGGGCGATGGTGTCGGCGATCTTGAAGCCCACGCCGCGCACCTTCTCGATCAGCAGGTAGGGGTTGCTTTCGACCAGCGCCAGCGCCAGGTCGCCGAATTCGCGGTAAATGCGGAAGACCGTCTCCTGGCCGATGCCGTACGGGGTCAGGCGCACGGTCAGGTCGCGCAGGACCCGGCTGTCGCGCACGCTTTGCTTGATGGTTTCGATGACCGACTTTCTTAAGCCCGGGATCTCGCGCAGCCTCTCCGGCATGTTCTCCAGGACTTCGAACGTATTCTGGCCGAACTGGTCGACGATCTTCTGGGCCGTTTTCCTGCCGATGCCCTTGAAGCGCCCGGAAGCGAGGTAGTTGGCCATGCCCTCGCCGTCCTGGGGCAGGATGAATTCGAAGCGGCTGACCTTGATCTGCTTGCCGAAACGCGGGTGTTCGGATTCTTCGCCCTCGATCTGCAGGAAATCGCCTTCGCTCAGGGAAAAAAGGCTGCCCACGATGACCCGGCTTTCCCGCGAACCCTCCAGCGTCACCTTGAACACGCCGAACCCCGTGTCCGCGGAGACGAAGATCTTGCGGTTGACCTTGACTTTGCAGGACAGCAATTTATTCGCGGGTCAACGGCAGCGGAAGATCGGAAACGAAACGCATCGGGCCTCCCTGGGGAATCACATGATAAGGGATCATTATACAAAATCGCGGGCAATTATGAAAGGACAGGCCGACATGCCTGTTCGAAAAATCAGTTTGCTTCCGCAAATGCTATGGGATACACTTTTCGTATGGAGCTGCAGCGCCTGAACTGGAGCCAACGGAACTATGAGGCCCTGAACGAGTTCGTGGCCGGGGTGCGGCCGGGCGAGATCGCCGTGTTCGACTGGGACAACACCTGCATCTTCGGCGACATCGGCGACGCGGTCTTCCGCCACCAGGTGTTCAACCTGAAATTCAAGTTCGGCGCGGAACGGTTGCGGCAGATCCTCCCCGGCCGGGTGCGCGGCATCGACCGGGTGAACATCAACGGCGAGTCATGGCCGCTGCGCCGGCTCAAGGAACGAATCGTCCGCGCCTATGGCAGGATCGCCGGCCGGGCGCCGGCCCGGATCGCCGGCAGCGGCGATCACCTGGATTTCAGCGCCGGCCTGCTTGCCCTCAACCGCGGCCTGGAGCAGACGCCGGGCATCGGCTGCGAATTCGCCTATCTTTGGACCGTCCACTTTTTAGAGGGCTTCCGTCCGGCGGAAGTACGCCGGCTGGCAGCAGCGGTCGTTGGACAAGAGCTGCAAAGCCCCCTGCAAGACCGGTCATGGAGCGACTCGCGCCGGCAGCTTGCGTACCGCTGGACGGCCGGGATCCGCACGTTCCCGGAGATGGCCGACTTGTCCCGGGTACTGAAAAAAGCCGGCTGCCGCGTCCTGGTCAGCACGGCAAGCAATCCGTTGATCGTTGAAGCCATGATGCCAAGCACCGGCTTTGCGGCTGAAGGGGTCCTGGGCCAGGCATCAGGCATGGCCCGGGGCAGGCTGCTGGGCACGCTGGCCCCCGGGCTGCTCTCCAATTTCGGCTGCGGCAAGGTGGAAAACCTGCGCTCCCGGCTGGAGCGGGAGCCGGCCTTTGCCGCCGGGGACAGCCCCGGCGATTATGAAATGCTGACCGCCTTCCCCGCCACCCGCCTGAAGCTGCTGATCCGCCGCCCACGGCCGGGAAAGATGTCCGCTCTGTACCGGCGGGCACTGCGCGCTGATCCCGGTTTTCTTCTCCAGGATATCGACCGCAGCCAGGGGAAATTCTCGGCTTGAGAAGAGCGCGCCCGCGCTTTTGATTGAAAAAAACCGCTCGCGGCGGCAGCTATCTTTTTTCTCTGCTTGTTTTTTTTTTTCACTTCACTAGAATGAAAGCATGAAATTCGGCCTGTTGATCCTTTTGATCGCCCTGCTCGTCGTCTTGGTCCTCTATCTTGGCAAGGGACCCAAGGCCGATCGCGTTTCCCAGGGCCTGGCCGACCTGGACAAGGCCAAGGGGGCGACGCTGGAGCCGATCCTGCAGCAGGTGGAGGCGGCCGTGGAGGCGTATACGGATGAAAACGGCAGCGCTCCGGAAAACCTGGAAGAACTGGTGCCGCGCTACCTGGCCAGGGAAGACTTCCTGATCGATCCCTGGGGCACCCGCTTGCGCCTGGAAAAGGACGATCGACAGCAATCGGCGCTGGTCTCGGCCGGGCCGGACCGCATTTTCTCGACCGGCGATGACAGCAGAAGGAGTTTATGATGAAACTGGGCAATTACCTGAAAAAGGAAAATATCTATATCAGCGACAGCAGCCGGGATACCAGTCACTTTTACGGTGATTTTTCCCAATTTCTGAAGGAAAGGGGCATCATCAGCGATAGCCGCAAGGTGAAGCGCCTTTTCGTCAAGCGGGAAAGCATCCAGTCGACCGGGATCGGCAAGGGCGTGGCCACGCCGCACATCTTTTCCAGCGAATTTTCCGATTTTTTCCTGGCCCTGGCCGTGATCCGCCAAGGCATGGATTTCAAGGCCCCGGACGGCAACAGCGTGCTTCGTCATCTTCCTGATCATGAGCGACGACCGCGACATCGGCCTGCATTTGAAGACCCTGGCCCATATCGCCCGTCTCACCAACAGCGGCGATATCGTCTCCAGCCTGAAGAACGCCCGCGACGCCGCCGAAGTCTACGACCTGATCCTGGAGAAAGAAAAGGCCATTCTCCACTGAATCGGGAGCCGCCGTTCCCCCCTGCGAAAAGCCCTGGCCAAGCCTCTTGGCGGTTGACGGCAACGCGGGGCTGTACTATAATCCGGGCAATGGACACGATCAAAAAATGAAATCCCTGCAACAAAGGCTCAAGAACGAAATTTGCGCGGCGCTGAAGGAATCTTATGATTTTGCCGCGGCCGACCTGGCTTTTTCACAGCCGGCGGAGCGGAAGTTCGGCGATCTTTCGACCACCCTGGCTTTCGTCCTGGCCAAGAAACTGAAAAGCAAGCCTTTCCTGGTCGCCAACGACATGGCCGCGAAGCTGGCGGGCAAGCTGGGAGGAGTGGAAGACATCCGGGTCGCCGGCGGCGGTTTCCTCAATTTATACCTGCGCCGCGACGACTTTCTGGAACAGCAGTGGCGGGACCTGGAAAAGCCGCTGCCGGCAAAAGGCGAAAAGGTCATTGTCGAGCACACGAGCATCAATCCGAACAAATCGGCCCATATCGGCCACTTGCGCAATTCCTGCCTGGGCGACATCCTGGCCCGCAGCTGCCGTTTCCTGGGCTACGAGGTCGAAGTCCAGAATTACATCGACGACACCGGCATCCAGATCGCCGACGTGGTCTGGGGACTGCTCCACTACCAGAAAAAAAGACCTCGACGACATCAAAAAAATAAGCGGCCTGGCCGCCTATCTCTGGGACCTGTACGCCGAGGTCAACCAGCTGTTCGCCGACAACGCCGAACTGGCACAACAGCGCCGCGACGTGCACAAAAAGATCGAGGACAAGGCCGATCCCGAATACCAGGCCTGCCGCTATATCGCCGAACAGGTCCTGCTCGACCACATCCGCACCATGGAACGGATCGGCATCCACTATGACCTGCTGGCCAGGGAAAGCGACGTCATCGCCCTTGATTTCTTCAAGGCGGCGGCCGCCGACCATGACCGCCCGCAAGGTGATGGTCCCCTCCGCCGACCCGGAAAAAAAAGGCTGCCTGGTCATTCATTACGACCGGGAAAACATCGAAAAGATCATCGTCCGCTCCAACGGCACCATCACCTACGTGGGCAAGGACATCGCCTACAACATGTGGAAATTCGACCTGCTGCCCCGGGATTTTTATTACCGCCCCTTCCATTCTTATGCCGACGGCCACCCCATCTACATGACCCAATCCGAACCCGCGCCGCCCGCAGGCTTTCGGCAAGGGCGCGCAAAGTATACAATGTCATCGACGTCCGCCAATCCTACCTGCAGAACCTGATCGCCCAGGTCCTGGACCAGCTGGGCCACCCCGGGCCCAGCGCCAATTTCATCCATTTTTCCTACGAAATGGTGGCCCTGACGCCGGCCTGCGTCCGCGAGATGGGCTTGAAGCTGGAAGCCGGCGAAGAGGACAAGCCCTATATCGAAGTTTCCGGGCGCAAGGGGCGGGCGGTCAAGGCCGACGAACTGATCGGCCAGCTCGAGGAAAAATCGTTGCGCGAGATCCAGGCGCGCAATCCGCTCCTGGCCGAAGCGGAAGCCCTGGACCTGGCCCGGACCATCGCCGTGGCCGCCTTGCGTTATTTCATGATCAAATTCAACCTGAACACCGTGATCGCCTTCGATTTCAAGGAAGCCCTGAATTTTGAGGGCGACAGCGGCCCGTACCTGCAATACACCCTGGTCAGGCTGAACAGCATATTGAAAAAATTCGCCGCCCAGGGCCTCGCCGCGCCGGGCACCCCGGGCAGCCTGCGGCTCCTCGACGCCAGGGAGCAGGAACTGTACTGGGAAATGATCCTCAATCTGTCGCTGCTGGAAAACGCGGTGGAATTCGCCCTGCAAAACCATGAACTTTCTTCCCTGGCGGCCTACGCCTACGGGCTGTGCCAGAAATTCAACCATTACTACCATCTTTTCCCGGTCCTGGCCGAAAAAGATGCGGCCGTACGAAACCTGCGCTTGAGCCTGATGCTGGTCTTTAAGAGCAAGGTCGAAAAACTTCTCGCTGTCATGGGGATCGCCGTTCCCGACAGAATGTAAGGAGGCGCGATGATCCAAGTCGAAAACCTTTCCAAGAACTTTGCCGACGTGCAGGCGGTAAAAAACATCTCCTTCCGCGTCGAAAAAGGGAAGATCTGGGGCTTCCTCGGCCCCAACGGCGCCGGGAAGACCACCACCATGCGCATCCTGACCGGCTATTTGCCGCCCAATGAAGGGCAGGCCCGGATCAACGGCATCGACGTGAGCGGCGACCTCAAATCCGTCAAGCGCATGGTGGGCTACCTGCCGGAAATGGTCCCCGCCTACAGCGACCTGACCGTCAGGGAATTCCTCGGGTTTGTCGCCGAATTGTACGGCATCGACAAAAAAAAGATCCGCTTCGCCATCGACCGCGTCGTCGAAAAGACCAACCTGCAGAAAGTCTACGGCCGCCTGATCAAGAATATCTCGCGCGGCTACCGCCAGCGCCTGGGCATCGCCCAGGCCATCATCCACGAGCCCCAGGTGCTGATCCTGGACGAACCGACCATCGGCCTGGACCCGGCCCAGATCATCGAGATCCGCGAAATGATCCGCTCTTTCAGGGACAGCGCCACCGTGATCCTGTCGTCGCACATCCTGGCCGAGATCACCCAGGTCTGCGACGGGGCCGTGATCATCAAGGAGGGTCGGCTGATGGCCACGCTGACCCGCGAAGAATGGGGGAAAAACCTGGAGATCGTCACCGTGGGCATGGCGGGCGGCGGCGATTGGAGCGACCTGCGCCAGGCCTTTCCCGTCATCAGCGAGGTCAGGGCCGAGGGCCCGCTCCTGAAGATCGAATTCCGCGAGACCCTGAACGACTATAACAAGATCATCCAGTACCTGATCGACAAGGAGATCCGCATCAAGGAGATCAAGGCCGGGCTGGAGGCGCTGTACATGAAGATCATCCTCGCCGAGGACGGGAGGGCGTCATGAGAGACATCTGGACCATCACCAAGAAAGAGCTGAAATCCTTTCTTTATTCGCCCATCGCCTATATCCTGACCGCGTTCTTCCTGCTGGTCAGCGGCTTTTTCTTCTACAACATCCTGGCCTGGGCCAATGACCAGACCATGAGAATGATGCAATCCGGCCAAGGCATGAACCGCATCAACATCAACCAGATGCTCTTCGAGCCGTTTTTCAACAACATGACCATCATCCTGATGTTCCTGCTGCCCATGCTGACCATGCGGCTGTTCGCCGACGAAAAAAAAATGCGCACCGAAGAGCTGCTGCTGACCTCGCCGGTGCGCATCTCGGCCATCATCATCGGCAAATACCTGGCCGCCCTGGTCATTTACGCCATCATCCTGCTGCTGACCGCCACCTACGCCATCTTTGTCTTTGTCAACGGCAACCCGGAACTGGCGCCGCTGCTGACCGCTTACCTGGGCCTGTTCCTGCTGGGGGCCGTTTTTATCGCCATCGGGCTTTTCGCCTCGGCGCTGACCGAGAACCAGGTCATTGCCGCGGTCATCTCATTCTCGTCCATCATCCTGATCTGGGTCATCTCCTGGGTCGGCGAAAGCGGCCCGGGGGCCTGGCGCGGCATCCTGACCTACCTGTCCTTCTTTTCCCATTTCAAGAACATGGTCAGCGGGGTCATCGACACCCAGGACATCGTCTATTACCTGTCTTTCATTTTCCTCGGGCTGTACCTGACGCGCTCCATATTCGAATTCAGGAAATGGAGGTGACCGTGAAAAAAATCCTGCGCTTCGGCAATTATATTTGCCTGCTGCTCATCCTGGCCGGGCTGACCCTGTGGATCGGTTTCGGCCTGGCCTCCCTGAAGGGAAAAGCCGGGCTGGCGCTGCTGCTCCTGGGCCTGGCCGGGTTGATCGCCTATTTCGTCAGCAACCTGTCGCGGTTCGCGCACGAAAAATTCGCGCCTGAATTTCATTTTCGCGTCCAACCTGGCGGTGGTGGTCCTGCTGATCGTGGCCATTGTCGCCGCGGTCAACTATCTGGGCACAAAAGTTCACAAGCGCTTCGATTTCACCGCCGGCAGGACCCACTCCCTTTCCGACCAATCGATCCAGGTGGCAAAGAACCTGAAAAAAGACCTGACCATCAAGGCTTTCATCAGCCAAAGCCAGGGCAACCTGGAGAGATTCAATGCCCTGCTGGAGCTCTACCGCTATTACAGCGACCATGTCAAGGCCACGGTCATCGATCCCTACCTGAAGCCTGAATTGGTCAAGCAATACGATATCAAGACCGACGGCACCATGGTGTTCGAATACGGCGGCAAGAGCACGCGCACGGAGGAAGTCTCGGAAGAGGTCATCACCAACGCCATCATCAACGTTTCGCGTTCAAGCGAGAAAACCATCTATTTTACCCAGGGCCACGGCGAACCCGACCCGGACGCGACCGCGGAAACGGGATATGCCGAGGCCAGATCCGGCCTGGAAAAACTGTCCTTCAAGGTGAGGAAGCTGGTCTTGTTCCAGGAAGCGGCGGTGCCCGGGCGACGCGGCGGTCGTGGTCGTGGCCGGGCCGGCAAAGCCGCTTCTTTGAAAAAGAGACGTTCCTGCTGGCCAATTACCTGGAAAAGGAGCAGGGACGGCTGCTCCTGCTGCTCAATCCCTTTCGAGGGCGCCGAATGGAAGCCGCTGCTGAAAAAATACGGCCTGCTCCTCGAGGACGACGTGGTGGTCGATATCGATCCGCTTTCGCGGCTGATGGGCGGGACTTATTTCATGCCGGTGATCGCCAAGTATCCCGAACACGCCATCACCAAGGACTTCGGCTATGCCACCATGTTCCCCTTGTGCCGCAGCCTGGACAAGCTCACCCCGGCGCCGGCCGGCGTTACCGTAAACTTCCTCGCCTCCACCAGCGCCAATTCCTGGGGTGAAACCAACTATGAAACGGAGATCAAAACGGAAAAAATAACCAGGAATCCCGAGGACAAGAGCGGCCCGCTGGATATCGCGGCGGCCATCGAGGCCGGCAGCGGCGAAAACAAAGCCCGCCTGGTGGTGGTCGGCGATTCCGATTTCGCCCAGAACAAGTATTACATGTTCCAGGCCAACGGCAATTTTTTCAACAATGCCGTTTCCTGGCTGGCCGAAGAAAAGGACCTGGTCGCCATCGCCCCCAAGATCACGGCTCCCAAGACCGTCAACCTGACGGAAAGCAGCGGGCGGCTGGTCTTCTTCTATACGCTGATCATCCTGCCCCTGCTGGTCTTCATCGCCGGCATCGGCATCTGGCTGTACCGGAGGAAGCTATGAGCTGGAAAAAGATCATCACCCTGCTGCTTTTCCTGGCGATCCTGGTCGCCGCCATCGCCTACGTCAACCTGCGCGAAAAAAGCAAGCTGGCCGTCGAGGGGATCCTGCTCGATTTTCCCGCCGCCCAGGTCCGAAAGAATCGAATTGCTGCAAAACGGCAAAAGATTCGTTTTTTCGCTGCCGCGCGACCGTCTGGTACCTGGAGGAACCGCTGGCGGCCAAGGCCGACAAGGTCGCCCTGGAAAGCATCCTGGACAACTTCTGCCCGCTTGAAATACGACCGGCTGGTCGCGGAGAATGCCGGGGACCTGAAAAGCTTCGGCCTGGACAAGCCCGAGATCGAGCTGAAATTGTTCGCCGTGGACAAAGAGCAAACCGCTGCATACGATCCTGCTGGGAATGAAAAACAACCTCGACTCCTCCTCCTACGCCAAGTTGGCGGCGGGCGGCAAAGTGGTCTCCATCGCGTCCTACAAGCGCAATGTCCTGGAAAAGGACCTGTTCGCCTTCCGCGACAAGAAATTTTTTGACTTCGACAACCTCGCCGTCACCTCCATGTCCTATCGGTACGAAGGCGACGGCTTTGATTTTTACAAAAAAGACGACCGCTGGTTCATGGACAAACCCGTTTTTTCCCTCGCTCAGGAAGCCAAGGTCGGCGAGATCCTGTCGGCCGCGGCCATGCTGGAAGCCAAGGCATTCACCGGCGCCGTCGGCACGGAATTCCGACCGCGAATTCGGCCTGGAAAAACCGCTGCTCACGCGTGGAGTTCAGATCGGCGACCGGGTCAAGAAAAATCGACGATCGGCAAAAATGGAGAGCGCTGTCTATGCCCGGGCCGACGGGTTTAACGAAATTTGCGAGGTCGAAAAGGATTTCCTGGAAAAATTCGGCCGCGATCCCGCCTTTTTCCGCGAAAAGAAAATCGCCATTTTTTACCCCTTTGACGTACGGGAACTCAAGTTCAAAAGCAGGGCCTTCGCCTTTGAAGTCCGCAAGAATGCCGGCAACAAATGGCAATTCGCCAAGCCGGTCCCCGGGAAAAAGCCGAGCGAGGAAAAAATTGGCAGCCTGCTCACCGCCCTGGCCGATTGCGAAGCCGGCGAATTCGTCGACACCGCCAAGACGCATGCCGATTTTGCCACCCGCATCGATATGAAAGTCGAAAATTCGGCTAATCCCGGGCAGGTCGGCACCGTGGTCATGGAATTCAGCGGCGCCGAAGGGGAAACCGCGTGGGCCCGCAATCCCGCCCTCGCCTATCTCTTCAAGGTCGGCAAGGAGATACTCCAAAAATTTCCGCAAAAACCGGAAGATATCGGCGAGCGAATCCAGGTTTCGGCAAATCAGGCAAAGTGAAGCCGGGCGACAAAATTCAAAAAGTTGAATTTTTAAAAAGTTGTATTATAATATTACCATCTCTCTCTCATTACCTATCTCTCCGTCAGGAGGGGGGATGGAAAGGATTTGAATTTACGCTCCCCGGTTTGAAAAAAACGTACGAAATAAGCTCCGGGCTGCAACTTTTGCAGCGCAATACGCATCTTATAAAATCAGTCATGAATGACCTGATTGCCAAGCTCAAGCAAGGAAATGAAGCCGCGTTCAAAGAGGTGATGGGCATGTACAAAAAACCGATATACAATTACCTGAGCATGCTGCTCGGCGACCGGCAGAGCGCCGAAGAACTGACCCAGGATACCTTTGTCAAGGTATATTTCAAGGCCCACACCTTGAAAACCGACCACCCGCAGGCCTGCAAAGCCTGGATCTATTCCATCGCCACCAACCTGGCGCGCAGCGAATTCCGAAAAAAGCGCCTGAAAAAGATCCTATCTCTCTCCGAAGTGAATGACCGCCACGTATCGTATTCTCCCCACTTTGAAGGAAAACTGGTTTTTGAGCAACAGCTGGCCCTTGTCCCCGAAAAATGGCGCGTGCCGCTGGTCATGAAGGAAATGGATAATTTTTCGTTTGCGGAGATCGCCTCCATGCTGAACCAGCCGATCGGCACGGTCAAATCCATGGTCTTCCGCGGGCAAAAAACATCTGAAAAAACAATATCTCGATCCTGAAGGAGCGCCCCATGTCTGATTGGCAGGAAATTTTGGAGCAAAATGATGCCCAAGCAGGGCCGGGTCCCGATTTTGAAGAAAGGGTATTCAAAAAAATAAAAAAAAAGAAAAGACAAAGGAAGATCGGCTTCACGGTCATGGCCCTCGCCGGAGCCGTCCTGCTGTTGTCACTCTTGCCGCTGTTTCATTCCACGCCGAGGCATGGCCTGATCTCCGGCGTGCAAACGCCAAAGCAGGAGATCCCCTTGAGCGAAGATCTGTTTTTTTCGGCGTCCGACAACCGCACCCGCTACTCGCTTGAGCCGGTTTCCTACCGGAAAAAGCCCGCTGCCCATGATGCCGCGCTCAACCAAATCTAGGAGAAAAAAATGAAAAAAGCCATCCTGATCCTCCTGCTGCTGTGTTGGGCGGCCCTTGCCGTTCAAGCGGCGGAAAAGATCGAAAATATGGAGAACGAGATCAAAATCGTCCTGGACAGGGTTTCGCCGTCCCTGGTGAAAGTGGTCGCCGAAAACGCCAGAAAATACGTGGCCACCGGCATTGCCCTGGAAGACAAGCTGGTCATCACCACTTCGCTGATCACGCGGCACCCTTTCGAAAGGATCTCGGTGGAAACCATCAAGGGCGAGACGATTGCCGCCAGGGTCGTCGGCCTCGACGACCGTTCGGGCCTGACGCTGCTGCGCCTCGACAAAAAGGGGCCGCCGCCCCTGCCGCAAACCGGAAACTCCAGGGTCGGCAACTGGGTGGCCTTGATCGGCTTGTTCTACGACCGTTTCCCCGCCATTACCCAGGGGATCATCAGCAGCAGCTCGGAGAGTGAATTGATCCTGAATGCGCCCGGTCGCTCCCGGGTCGGCCGGGGGAGCGGTGGTCAATAAAAAAGGCGAACTGCTGGGCATCATCCGCGGCAGCGTCGGCTTTTCCTCGGCTCCGGATTACACCTTCAAGGACAATTCAGCGGTCATCGTGGTCAGCGGTTCCAAGAACGAAAGCGGCAATCTCTGCTACGCCATCCCCATCGAACAGGTCAAACATATCGTCGAAAAGCTGAAAACCTCGGGAAAGATCACTCCGGGCTGGCTGGGAGTCAATTTCAACAGCGATTCGAACCTGATCCAGGAAGTGGTGAAGGATTCGCCGGCTGAAAAAGCCGGGATCGCCAAGGGGGACCAGATAGAGGAAATCTCCGGAAAATCGATCGCCTCGTTCCGCGATATCGCCACCGCCCTGCAATTCCGCCAGGCCGGGGAAAAAATAAAAATCACGGTCGGCCGGGCGGGAAAACACATGCGCCTGGACGTGAAACTGGGCGAGCGCCCGGCCGGCATTCCTCCGATCTCTTTTTTCCAGGACTGATTTTCCTGACGCCCCGGAACCGCCCGACGGCGAACTCCCGCAACTGGCGGAGCATCTGACCGAAATACCCGAACTGCCCGGCCTGGAAATGGCCTTGCCCAGGGTGAGAAATTATGTCATCGAGTTCAGCGGCGCCAGGCAGCTGGGCATCGACGTCATGGAAATGACCGGCGAACTCAGCCGAAATTCCAGGTCAAGGAAGGCTATGGCCTCCTGGTCTCCCGCGTCAACGAATCATCGGCGGCGAAAAAAGCCGGCCTGCATGCCGGTGACATCATTGTCCGGGCCAATGGCAGTGCCATGCGCAGCACGGCCGATCTCAGGAAGGCCCTGAACGCCTTGAAGGACAAGGAAGCGGTGCGCTGGAACTTTACCGGGACGGGCAGCTGAGGAAATTCTCCCTGGTTCCGGACAAGAACGAAAAGCCGGCATGGAACCTGGAGCACTTCTCGCAAAAGATGGAAGATCTGAAGGAAAACATCGGCGACGCAGACCAAGGCGTTCTATCAGGACGAGATCAGGCAGCTGCGGCAATCCCGGGAAAAAGAATATCTGGAATTGCAGAAACAGAACCAGCGTTCCCTGCTCAAGGTCAATGAAGAGACCAGAAAACTGGCCCAGGAACTGAAAAAGCTCCAGGCCGAAAAAAGCAAGCTGGGAGCCGGGATCAAAAAAGAATACAGCGAGCAATTGAAAAAGATTCAGGAAGAAATAAGGCAATTGCAGGAAAAATTGAAAAGCGAGGCGCAGGGAAAGGAAGGCTGAAGCGGCCGGCGGCGGCTAGCGCAGCAGCGATTCGGCCAGGCGGATGGCCGCCAGCATGCTGGCGGGATCGGCGATCCCCTGGCCGGCAATGTCATAAGCGGTGCCGTGAACCGGCGAGGTGCGGACAAAAGGCAGCCCCAGGGTGAGCTGCACTCCGTCCACCGCCTGCAGCAGCTTGAAGGGGATCAGCCCCTGGTCATGGGTCCAGGCGATCACCACCGCGTTTTTCATGGCCCGGGCCTTGGCAAAGACCACGTCGGGCGGATAGATGCCCGCCACCTGGCATTTGCCCGGGCAGGTCGGTCAATGGCCGGGATGATCGTATCGATCTCCTCGCTCCCCAAATGGCCGTTTTCTCCGGCATGGGGGTTCAAGCCGCTGAATAAATAGATGAATTCCTGATGGAACAGCCTGCCGCAGTTCCGCATCGACCAGGCAGGTAAAAGCCTGGATCTCTTCCCCGCTGATGCGGGCGAAAACCTCGCGCAGGGCGATGTGGTGGGTGAACAAGGCCACCTTCAGCCCCGGCGACCAGAAAAACATGGCCGGATGACCATCGCTTGGCGACGGTGGCAAAAAAATCGGTATGGCCGCGATAGGGCAAGCCGCTGTCCAGCCACTTGTTTTTGCTGACCGGGGCCGTGACCAGCGCCTGCACCTCTCCGCGCAAAGCCAGCTCCACCGCCGTTTTCACCCAGGTAAAAGACGGGTCCGCGCCCGGCCGGAACGTCGCCCGGACATCCCAAAAGGCCGTTTCACCGGCTTCGATCTCGGCGACATGGCCGACGACGCGGATGTCACGGGCGGGGAAATAACGGCGCGCGCCGACGATGCACCAGGGAACAGGCGGGGGAATAGGCGGCCAGACTCTTGGCGATCACTTCGGGACCGATCCCCTGCGGATCGCCCAGGGTGATGGCGATGACCTTATTTGCCCAGGCCGGGTTCTTCGATGTTTGGGTTCGGCAAAGTCGGGATTCTTATAAATGTACTTGATCTGGGATTTGAAGACGATCAGGGTCCCGCCGTCCAGTTTCTTGACCTTCAGGCATTTTTCGTCGTACCAGTCGAGCAGCCCCTTGAGGATGTCGCCGCTGACCAGTTCCAGGACCAATTGCGTGCGGTTGTTCATCTGCTTGATGTAATAGTAGTTTTCGGCGTGGGTCTTATAGGGCGGCGGGGGTTTTCTCTTGTTTTCCCGGTTCGATTTCTGTTTTATCTCTCTGAGGTTCGGCTTTATCAGTTTTCTGATCATGGGATCTCCTTTTCAGGGTTGGCTATATTATAATTTAATTTCAACAAATGTCAATGAAGATGGAAAAGGAATAGCTGTACTCAGAGGAAATCGGTAAGGAATTTTATGGATAGACTATATTTATCGGTACCCAGCTACTTTAATCACCATTAAGCTTCGATTCGGGCTGGAGCCATAAGGATATTTTTGGAAACCCTGTGTTTGGGCAACAACCAGTCAAGATTTTACCCTTATGCCTGGTGAAGCATCAACTTCATCCAAGTCACTGTTAAACAGGTACCGGATCACCTTCATCTCATATCCCAATTCTGCAGTAATGAAAATTCTCTGATATGATTAAACGTTTCCGATTAAAATTTCTTTTTATGCTCCGATAAGTCAACACTCGCAATGCGAAAACTGATTGAGACTAGCAGGTCCTTTCCAGACGGGTGCTTTTACAATCTTGAAGGCAGGATGCCGGCATTTGCCCACCTTGAATCTCTTTCTTTTGCAAATTGGTCAAGTTGCTGATGGTTACTTTCTTTAAACCCAGTTTTGATTTTTTCGTTTTTTCTTTCATTTTTTTCTCCTAACCTACATTTTAATAACTACTCTATTTCTTATGTCCCTACCTTGGCTTAATAGGCCGAGATCCTTGTCGAGCAACCTAAACGCTCGACAAGGATCTGGTCTTTTTTCAAACTAAATCTTAAATTACAAAAAAATTAGCAATGTAAACAAGTGGGAGTAAAAGTTTTCCAAATAATTGGACAACCTCCGGTAACCCCGACGGTGCCACCGCCATTACAACCATCACAACTGACAGTAGGACCACAAGGACTGGAGCAATCACAATCGGAATTTGCCACTCTCCCGCCGCGTAGCGCTTCCAGTTGTTCAGCATTTAAGCTTGCCACCGTGTGTTTTTTCAACACAAGTTTCTTGGTGAGTTTCTTTTTCATTTATGACCTCCTTTGGCCATTTTGACAGGAATCGGGCCGGTTGAACAGCCCATTTCGTGAATTTCACTAATTAGTTAGGCAACTAAAAAGTAGGGCAATTCCAGCCCCCGCATACAGTTACCGTCGGCGGACAATTTGCTACACTCTCAGGGCCAGGGCATACAGGCGGCTTGGACAATTTCAAACACTCGTAACACAGAGTCACATCGCATGAATTCGAGCAATAATAGGTTTTCCATGCACCACCACGGATCTCATCCATTGAACCATTCAACGCCGAGATTGTGGTTTTGTTGAGACTGAGTTTTTTGGAAAGTTTTTTCTTCATTTATGACCTCCTATAGTCATTACCGCTTTTGTGTTCATCGCATCATGTAGTAATCAGAGAATATTCCACGATTAACAAATGCAGCATGCCTTGAGGTTTCAAGGCATGCCGCGCCTGTCGGTCTCGCTTTACCCCGTGCATTGCCAGTAACAGGACGCCTGTCCAGCACAGGTATACTCTGTGGGCAACGTTGGATTAGTGCAACCCTCACAGCTTCCGCAAAGGGTTACTCCCTCTGAATAATAGCATTTCTGTTGCTTGGTGCACAATGCGCTGACACCACCCTGTAATGCTCCCAATTGATCAGCATTCAAGCTTGCTACTGTGTGTTTTTTCAACACAAGCTTTTTGGTGAGGCTTTTTTTCATTTTTGACCTCCTATAGTCAAAGGAAAATAGCACGCATGAATGCTGCCAAGTCAGCAGTTTTCCCTAAATCGTTAACTGTATTGAGTTAATTCAATTTTTTGAATTGTTCGCATCTGAATTGAGTTAGATCATAGTCTAACCAATTGATGCAAATGAGGCGGATCTCGGCCTGCAAGCAATTGCGGACAAGGTTTTTATCAATTATGATCCGGCCTGTCTTAGTTAAAACATAGCCTAACTATTTTTTATTCAGATCGTTTTCATTCAGAAAGGCCATAAACCGATGGTACTCTTTTTCTTCAAGATTGAACAACGTTAAAAGATCCTTGTATTTCCTTCCGCATCTATTCAAACCTCGTGACAATATAGTTTTAACTTCATCACGGTTCAAATCACGGCGCAAATAAGGTTTCTTGACCGCTTCCCAAAAGGTTCCCCCATTCTTGAGTTCCTGCCAGATTTTCTCCAGCTTGCCGCTTCCCGAATTGGCGTGTGCTGGGAAAAAGCCCTTTTCAAAGAACCCGGCGATCTCCGGGCCGATCTTGCTGCTCTCGCAATTGATTCCGGCCCGGGTCAGCACCGACCGCAGCTCGCGGATGTTGCCCGGCCAGGAATACTCCGTCATGATCCTGAGCGCCGCCGGGGTGAGCGTTTTCCGCCTCAGCAGGTACGCGAATTCGGCGAGCAGGTCCTGGATATCATCGCGCCGCTCACGCAGGGGAGGGATGACGATGGGCAGGACGTTCAAGCGGAAATACAGGTCTTCCCGGAAAAGCTTTTTCTGGATCAATTGCCGCAGGTCCTTGTTGGTGGCGGCGATGATGCGCACTTCAGCCTGGCGCTCGTTCGATTCCCCCAGGCGGGTGTAGCTCTTCTTGTCTATCAGACGCAAAAGCTTGGCCTGGATCTCAGGGGCAAGCTCGGCGATCTCATCCAGGAACAAGGTGCCGCCGGCGGCACTGGCAACGTATCCGGTCGTGTCCTCGCTGGCCCCGGTGAAGCTCCCCTTGCGGTGCCCGAAAAGCTGGCTCTCGAAAAGTTCCCCGGCCACTCCCGGCGTATGCACATATACGAAATTCCCTTTTTTCCCCGAATACTTGTGGATCAGCTCCGCCAGGTGGTTTTTCCCCACCCCCGTCTCGCCCAGAAGGAGCACCGGATCCTCCACGATGGCATACTTGCGCACCAAGGCCCTTATCCTGATGACCGACTCGCTCCTCCCCGAGATCCCCTGGGCGCCCTTTTCACTTGTCTTGATCTCCTCGATCAGCTGCGAAAACACCTTGCCCAGGGTCTTCAGCTCCACGATCTCTTTCTCAAAGAACGGTTCACTGCAACCGCTGTCCAGGTAAAAGAACAAATCTTCGGAAACCGGGAAGATCATGAGTTGCTTGATCTGCAACAACAATGCCGATTCGGACAAACTGCCGCTGTTGAAATTGACCAAGCAATTCTCGCCTGTGATTTTCCCGGGCTTTTTCAAAGCTTCCAGGCAGTAACTCCGGCAGAAGCCTCTGCCGTCCATGATGGTTCTCCCTGTGGCTTCCCGACCCTGGTGCCAGAGGATCTCGCCTTCATTGCTGAATATCATGAACAGGGCAACTTTTTTATCTTTGATACAATCCCAGATAATATTCTTAATCGTCGCGATCATCATTGGCGATTCACAAGTGCGGCTCCCCGGGCTACTTCCCGGTATGGCGCTTGAAGAGCGACCGCAAGGGGTTGAACAGGCGGGTCAACAGGCGGATGTCGTCAGTAATGATTTCAGCCTGTCCCTGCAATTGCTGGGTGTAAGGCAATTCACGGCCGTAATTGGTCCTGAGCCCTTGCGGCAGGTCGATGTCCACGGTATAGTACCCTTCGGAAAAGACCAGTGATTTTCCGCGTACCACTCCCGGTACGGTGCCGAACTCGATGTAAGGGTAGTCGGCGAAGCGCAGGTTGACCCGCTGCCCCGGTTTGACCTTGCCGGCGCCTTCTAGCGGGAGCTGCACCTTGCCAACCAGCCGTACTGCCCCGGGCGGGGCCACGGTCAATACCACATCACCGGTCTTGACTTGCTGGTTGATGCTCCAGAATTTTGTTAGCGATAATTTGCCCGCCACCGGCGCCCGCAGTACATAAGTCTGATCCCACTGTGCCAATTGGCTGCCCAGATTACGCAAGGCCTGCTGCAATTGGGTTAAAAGTTGCTGATTTTTCTCACTTTCCTGCAAGGAAAGATCCAGCAGTTCCGCCTCCAGCTGCTCCAGGCGCAGGCGCGCATCGGCCAGGGAGGTGCGTCCGCCATCCAGGGCGTACTCCTTCTGCAACAACTGAGCCTTGGCTCCTTCCCGGTTCTGGGAAGAGATGATCCCGGCCTTGAACAACTCATCGGTCCGCTGATATTGCTTCTGCAGCAGTTGTAAATCCTCTTCCAGAATACGAACCTGGCGAGTGAAGTTAGCGATCATCTCACGGTAAGTAATACGCTGCCTCTCCAGCGAGGCAATTTTGCTGTGGTGGTAATGCAAACGCCGGAAAAGACGGTACTCCTCGCAGCTGCGGCGGAATTCCTCGTAGGCCGACTGGGTGCTGCCCAGCGCCAGCTGCCGGGGAAAATCGAGCGAGGCCAACACCGCGGACGAGGCGGCCCACTCCGCGGGAAGCTGGGCTAAACGAACTTCCAGACTTAAAGCCTGCTGCGTATCGGCCGGATTTTCAAGCACTGCCAGGGGGGCATTGACGCTGACATCACGACCATCACTCGCTAGACAGTTTCAGGATGCGGCCATCGACGCGGGCCACCACCGGCGCCGGGGGATTTTCGCCGGAAACGATAACCGACGCGATTATCATGTCGGGATATTTAAACATCCACGACGCGACCAGGAAAGCGACCAAAATTATAGCAATAACCGTAATCCCCCAGCGGATGATCCAATTGGGGACATGGCCCAGGATATCCTGCACCTCGGTACTGTACGAGGGGAGGATTTCGTCGATCTTATTGCGTGATTTCGCCATTTTATTGCCCCAATTCAAGTTGGTTCTTCACCAGTTCGTAATAGGCGCCACGGCGCGCCGTCAGTTGTTCGTGTGTTCCCTGCTCCACAATCCGCCCTTTCTCCAGCACTACGATCTGGTCGGCGTGACGAACCGTGCTCAGCCGGTGGGCCACGATTACCACGGTGCGACCCTTGAAAAAAGTTTCCAAATTCTCCATGATCACGCGCTCGTTGTTGGCATCGAGCGCATTGGTGGCTTCGTCGAAAAAGATAAAATCGGGATTCTTGTAAACCGCCCGGGCGATCAGGATGCGCTGCTTCTGTCCCTGGCTGAGTCCATGTCCCTCCATGCCGATCTTGGTATTGTACCCCAGCGGCAGAGTATCGATCAAATCTCCGATATTGGCCACCATGACCGCCTGGGCCAGGCGCGGGCGGTCGATGACCTCATCGCTCACGGCGATGTTGTTGGCGATGGTATCGGAGAAGATAAAGCCGTCCTGCATGACCACGCCGCAACGCTGCCGCCAGACGCGCGGGCTCAGATGCAGCTAAGCGCTGCTCCCCCACCCGGATCTCGCCCATTGTGGGGGGATAGAAACCCAAAAGCAGTTTGACCAGCGTGGTCTTGCCGCTGCCGCTCATGCCCACGATGGCGGTTACTTTGCTCGCCGGAATGGTCAGGTCGAGCTCCTGCAATACCTTTTCGGAATGCGGCCCCTCATATTGAAAAGACAGGCCGCTTGCCGTCACGGTGTGTTCACCCAGCAATTCGCTGCCGCGCCCCGCTTCCGGCTTTTCTTCATCCTGGCGCTGGTGGATCTCGCCCAGGCGCTCCATGCTGATCTTGGCGTCCTGCAGCGAATGGAGAAAACCGATGAACTGCTCGATCGGGCTGTTGAGCTGGCCGATGATGTATTGCACCGCCATCATCATGCCCAAGGTCATCTGGCCGTCGATCACCCCCTTGGCGGCGTAAAAGGAGATAAAGATGTTTTTCAACTGGTTGACGAAGAGTGCGCCCGATTGTTGATATTGCCCCAGGCTCAAACTCTTCACGTTGACCTTAAAGAGGCGCGCCTGGATGCGCTCCCAGTCCCAGCGCTTCTGTTTCTCGCAATTGTTCAGCTTGATCTCCTGGATGCCGGTGATCAATTGGTATAGGTTGCTCTGGTTGTCGGCAAGTTGTTGGAAGCGTTTGAAATCGAGTTCGCGCCGCTTCTTCATGAAGACCACCACCCAAACCACGTAGAGGATACTGGCCAGGAAGAAAACAATGAAGATGGTCATATTATAAATGGCCAACACCACGCCGAAGACCAGCAGGTTGATCATGGAGAAAAGGATGTTGAGCGAAGCCGAGGTGAGAAACGACTCGATGCGCGTATGATCGCCGATGCGCTGCATGATGTCGCCGATCATTTTGGAATCGAAAAAACCGATGGGCAGCTTGAGCAGCTTGATCAGGAAATCGGAGATCAGCGAAATATTGACGCGCGCGCTGATATGCAGGAATATCCAACTGCGGATAAACTCCACCGCGGTCTGGCTGAAAAAGAGCATGAGTTGAGCCAGCAGCACCAGGTAGACGAAACCAATGTTGCGGGCGTTGATCCCCTTGTCGACGATCGACTGGGTCAGAAAAGGGAAAATGAGCTGCAACGCGCTGCCGGCTATTAGCCCGACAAAAAGTTGGACGATGAAACGATGATGGGGGCGGAGATAGGAGAACAGGTAACCCAGGCCGCGGCGCCTGGCATCTTCGCCCTCCTGCTTATAAAATTCCGGAGTGGGCTCGAGCAGCAGGCAAATGCCCTCTTTTTCACTCTCGCCCTGGTTCGCGGCCCAGCAATTGAGAAATTCTTCGTGAGTGTAGCGGATGTTCCCCTCAGCCGGATCGGAAACATACACCTTGTCCTTGGTGATGCGATAGACCACCACGAAATGGTTTTGCCGCCAGTGGGCGATGCAGGGCAGCGTCGCCTCCTCGCGTAACTGCCGCAGGCTCAGGCGGGCGCCGATGGTGCGAAAACCGATCGACTCGGCGGCATCGGAGATGCCCAGCATTGACACCCCTTGGCGAGTGATGAAACTGCGCTCGCGCAGCGTCTGGATCGAGTAGACCTTGCCGTAGAAACGGCTGATCATGGCCAGGCAAGCCGGTCCGCAATCACGCGAATCCAATTGGGGGACATAGGGGAAGTTCTTCAATTGCTCACTCCAAAAATCCAAGTCATAAGAAAAAACACAATGCGCTTCCCGGCCGAAAGCAATCGCTTGAAGATCATCATGGCCGTTTTTTTTGCCGCGCCAGGCGGGAGCGGTAGTATAGAGCCAGGAAATCGTAGAGCACCAGCTCGTGCAGGCGCTGGCGGGTGCGGAAGAAACGGTTATTCATCATATGCAGGTAGCTATTGAGCAGACCGTTGCGCTTGACGTCCGATTCCGGCCGGCCGGTAAGGGATTTGATCTCCGCGGCCAGGGGGCGCAGAGCGGCCGAACGGGCAGCGATCTTCTGGTAAAGCGGCTGATATTCACTCTCGGCCGCTTCATCGGCCTCCAGCACCGCTTCGATATCCCGTTTGTCGCGGCGGTATTTTGTTTCGAATTGCTGGCGCAGCTCCTTGTTGAGGCCGAACTCGCGGCCGTAGGCATCACGGAATTCCGCGATCAAGGACGCTTTCTCCTCCAGGGTCAAGCCAAAATCATCGAGCAGCCGGTCACTGGCCCGCAAAGCCATCAGCCAGCGCACCCGCTCCCCTGCGTCGCCCTCGAGTTGAGTCAGGATCCCCGCCACCATACTGCTATCCAAGTGAAAGAACTCTTCGCTTAAGGTCATGGTGTCTCGGCCATAGCGTTCTATTTCCCGCTGATACGTATCGGTCTGCACGCGCCAGACCAGCCCTTGCTCGACCCACGGCATCAGGAGTCCATGCAGCCTGTCGATCATCGTATGATAATGTCCGGGTGTGCCGAGGCGCAATCGCAGTCGCAGGTGGGCACGCGGATCATTGTAGCGGATGAAGAACCAGGAGTCGATAAGGCCGCCTGCCTGCATCTCTTCGGCCGCTGGAGCCAGGGCTTGTGTCAGAAGTAAATCTCCACTTTTCGGGCCAGAGTAAAACTTGTAGAAACACCAGGCGTCGCCAAGAAAGAAAAAGGGGCGTAACGGTTGGTTTGAATAATCAGTCATGCCGGGGCTCTCCAAGGGAGGCATTGCGGTAAAAGCAAAAGACCATTTCATTGGCGAAACTTCCCTCCGGCGAATGCACCGGCGTATTCTCCGGGGTGAAGGGAAACTCCACCAGGTTGAACCCGGGTCGGTTCTTCACCTGGGCCAGTAAGCTGCGCACGGCCAGCAGGTTGTCGAAGTGAATATAGAGCTCATTGTCGCTATCGGCCAGACAGACCGCCACAGGCAGGCCGGCCTGACGGCGCCAGTCCTCCAGAGCCTGGCGTAGGGCAGCATCATCTTTCTGGTTTTTCACCAGTTCCTGAATATCCTTGGCCTTGATCTGCCAGGTTGCCGGACAAAGGATCAGGTTGCGATAGCGCACTCGCGGCAAAAAGGGCATCTCTCTGGCCAGGCTGCCCCAGGAGAAATGGACACCGCCGCGCAGATTCTGGCTTTGCAGGTCGCAAAGAAACTGATAGAGCGGCAGGGCATTGAAGCCGAAATTGTGGGCCGAAGTGAGGCGCGGACGGATCTCTTTGTCAAGACTGAGGCTGCGCAACACCACCCGGTTCTGCCGCACGGCCACCACCAGGTCGTCAAGGCGAATCTGCTTCCCGGTCGCCACGGCGCTGCGCGCCAGGTAGGGGATCTCGAACTCGCGCAACACCGGGCGCAATAAAATATTGCCCAACCTGGCCTCGGGCAGATGCACAACCTCTGCGTAAATGATGTCCGGGTTCAACTCGGCCTCGCGAGCCATGATTTGCTTGACCAATTCATGGGTGGCGGCGTCGGCATGGCAGAAACGCCCCAACAGGTTGGCGGCGTGGCCACTTGCCCCCGGCATGATCACAATCGGCGCTCCATCGGCCTTTTCCGGCTGCAGCAGGTGGGCCATGACCGCCAGGGTATCGGGCAGATCATCCCAATTGATGGGAAAATCGGCCACTTCCTCGTCGGTAATGACAACCTCCAGGACTTGTTCGGAAAGGGCTTTCCTGTATTTGCCGAAGAGAAAAGAATCGACGCCGGACCAGGGGATTGTTTGGCCACCGCCGTTTTCCGGCGCGCCCGGCAGGGCCAGGTCATCGATCAGGGGCGCCACGTCGCCGGCGCCTTCATTGCCCTGGCGGTAACCAATCCCCATCTCGGTATCGAGCACCTCGAGCAAGGGGACTTCCCGTTGCTCATAACGCTCCAGAAAAACGTCGCGGAAACGGCTCATATTCGTCTCGCGCACAGGCGGCGTCAAACGATTGAACAGCGTCAATCCGGCCAGGATGTCATCACCCAAGCGGCGCTCGACGGTACAAGCGCGAACCGGCTTGACCATGTCGGTTTGAAAGAGAAATTTCAATTCATAGGCGGTGCCGAGCTGCTTCAATTCCTCGGCCAGCGGCAAGTAGCGCCCAACGGTTTCACCCAGGGGAGTTTGATCGATGGCCGCCAACACTTCCCGGGTCTGCTCCAGGGTCTGATAAGCGGAGGCGGCGACCGGCAAAGGTCGCAAAACTCCCATGACCTGTTCGATGAACTCGGGTCCGGTGAGCGCCGGTTCCAGCGAGTGAACCAGCACCTGGTTATCGACCAACTCCTGGATATATTCCCGTGCTTCTTCAATGGTGATTTCCCCATCGACCAGCAATTCGGCCAAAGCAACCCGACTGGCGCCAAGCCGGGCTCGCTCGAGTCACCTTTTCCAAATAATCGCTATGATCGATCGCCACGATATGGTGCGCGCGGCGGGTCTTGACATAGCGGTATTCCACATAGCGGTACTGCCCTCCCACCCGGTGCAGACTGGAGTTGGGAAAATAGAGGAGGTGCTCGGCTATTTCTTCTTTTTTTGCCAGGTCCAGGGCCAGGGCGCAAAGATAATGCATGTCAAGCCGGGTATGGCGCTGATAGGACGATCGCTCAGCCAGTTCGATGGCCGTGTTCTCGCTCCAGCCTCCGCAGGAGAAGCCGGCGAAGAGCCCGAACGGAGTGCAGCGCATACTGAGGCGCACCGCATAGCGCTGCAGCGAGAAGAAAAATCGCTGCAGCAAGCGTTCTTCGGTCAGGTTGTCCGCCAGCCAGCGCTCCAGTTCATGATAGAGATCGGGCGACGCCAGCAGGATGGCTTCGCGGATCTCGGGGTACGCGCAAACCCGGCGGGCCGTCTCGCTGCTCCAGGGTTCAGGGCCGCAGACAACAGGAAGAAACTCCAATGGGAACAATGGGGTGCGCATGACCACCGCATCGAAAGGTTGATAGGGATTGGATTCATTCTTGCCGGCAATTTTGGAAGGAAGATGAGAATCGGCGGCGGTCATCCCGTCAACTCAGCAGCAGGCAACGATCCCAGGCCGGCTCCAAAGGGTAAAGAGCCGAGATCAATGCCAGGCCGATACCGGCCACTCCCTCGAGCAGTCCCGCTTCACTGATCCAGCCGCCGTATTTTGGCGTACGCCAGGCTTTGTAGCCGGCCAGACCATCATTGAAAGTTGCTAATTTAAGGGTGAAATCGTACCAAAACCGGGCTGTTTCGGCGAAATCTGCATCTCCGGTCTCCTGCCAGAGACGGTTATAAATATGGGCGACTCCGGCGCTGCCATGGCAAAGCCCGGCATCATTGATCGCCGCCTCACGGGGGTCTCGGCGCGACATGGAATAGCGCAGTACGGCCAACCCTTTCTCCTGCCAGGCTTTCACGCCCAGGCGCAAACCGGTGCGCAACAATGCCTGCCCTGCGCCCAAGTCGCCATAGCACCAACCCAAGCGGCTGCCCGACAACAGCTCACCGGGAATGACCCGGCTGGCAAAAATCGCGGTGCCGCGAATATTTTCAGGCAATTCTTGGTGCAGCAAATAGGCCACCGCTCCATCCAGCAACGGCCGGGCCTGTGCCCCGCCGTATCCCGCCGCTACCATGCGCCCCAGGATCTCGATGATGCTGGCCTGGCCATGAGATACACTGAGGTTGAAGCCGCGCTGCTTGGTCTCTTTATCGAGCTCGCTCTCCCATTTCAAGCCGCCCTGGGCATCGGTTTGCGCCTGGCGGGCCAACTCCTCCACCAATTCAAGCAGGATGGCCGGCGTTTCCGGCAGGTCGCTGCGCTCAAGAAAATAGAGGGCAATGCCCAGAGCTCCGTGCAGGTAATCATATTCTCCCTGCCGCATATATTTCATCATGAATTGCTGCAACGGCCCGGTCAGGTCGGCGAGGATCTCATCCACATCGGCCTCGACGAATCCCTGCCGGGACAAGTGGGCGATCGTCCAACCCAGCCCGGCCAGGCCGCCGGCGAAAGTAGGATAGTTGAAGCCTTTTTCTACACTATCGTTTGCCTTGGAGATCAAATCCATTCCTCGCTCGACCAACGATTCATCTCCAGTCGCTCGACCCAAATAGAAATGAAACAAAGCCAATCCCGGCGCCCCGCCCAGCAAATTGGCTGGTCGTCATTAACCTTCTCCAGCACTTCCCTGATTTCCTGCAATCGTGACAACAGTCCCGCCCCGTCTCCAGTCGAATACATTGGCTGCCAATTCATTTCACTCCCCTGTTGAAAGGAAAAAGAGAATGAGTATAACAAAAATAAAAATAAGTTTAAACATGTCAATATTCTCATTCGAAAAAGTTTTCAGATGAAAAAATACTTATTAGAAAAAATAGCCGATTACACCATGGGCTTTCTTTTTACTTTTTTTTGCAACGATCAGGCTTCCAGTTTTTCAAAACGGATTGTTTCGCCGTCGTTGACGCGGGCATTTTTCAGATAGGCGAAAGGGCCGATGACGCAGCGCTTGCCGATGCGCGTGCCGGCGGCCAGGTAGCTGCAGGGGTAAATGACCGTGTCGCGGCCGGCTTCCACGTCGTGCTCGACGGTCACGGTCTCGGGCTGCAGGATGGTCACCCCGTTTTCGAGCAGCCGCTGCTGGTTGCGCTCGTTGAATTTTTTTTGCGCCGCCTGCAGGTCGCGGCGGTCGTTGATGCCGATGGCGATATCGCAATCGTCGGCCTGCACCGCCTCCACCTTCAGGTTTTCGCGTTTCATAATTTCGATGATGTCGGTGAGATAGTATTCCCCCTTGGCGTTCTGGTTGCCGATGCGGGCCAGCAGGGGAAAAACGGCCTGGTGGTCGAAAAGATAGATCGAGGCGTTCACTTCACGGATCTGCCGCTGCTCGGGGCTGGCGTCCTTTTCTTCCACGATGGCGCTGACCCGCCCCTGGCCGTCGCGGACGACCCGGCCGTAGGGCGGCGGAGCCTGGGGAAAACCGCGCTGATGAACGTGCACTGGGCCCGGCTGCCGCGATGGGCGGCGATGAGTTTCCGCAGCTCGGCGGCGGTGATGTAGGGATTGTCCCCGACCAGCACCAGGAGATCGCCCTGGTGCCCGGCCAGCGCCGCGGTCGCGCTCAGCAGGGCGTGGGCCGTGCCCAGCTGTTCTTTCTGCAGCGCGAAAACGAAGCGCTTGCCGAGAAGCTTTTCGATCTCCGCGCGGTTGTCGCCGGCCACGATGATGATATCCTCTTCCGCCAGGCCGCAGGCCGCCAGGCTGTCCAGAAGATAGCGGATGATCTCGCGGCCGAGAATGGGGTGCAGCACCTTGGAAAGTTCCGATTTCATGCGCGTGGACCTGCCGGCGGCCAGCACCACGGCCTTGATTTTGTCAGCCATGACCCGATTCTATGGCTTCCGCCGTTCAAAGTCAACGGCGGCGTCCGGGGCCGCCCTAGCGGAGTCGCACCGTGGGTAAAAAGCGCGGCGGCGTCCGCGCCCGGGTCGCCTGTTCGAAGGCATAAGCCAGGCGCAGCAGGGTCGGTTCGCTCCAGGCGCGGCCGAAAAAGGAGAGCCCGACCGGGAGCCCGCGCAACTGCCCCATGGGGACGGTAATGGCCGGATAACCGGCAACGGCGGCAGGCGTGGAGCTGGAGCCGCTGAAGGAATCGCCGTTGACCAGGTCGGTCAGGTGGGCCGGGCCGTTGCTCACGGCCACCAGGGCGTCGAGCTTGTACTTTTCCATCACGGCATCGATCCCCAGCCCACGCATGAACCGTTCGTCTTTTTTCAATGCCGCCAGGTACTCCTTGTCGGTCAGCGGCCCTTTCTTATCGGCCATGAGCAGGATCTCCTGTCCGAAATACGGCAGTTCGCGGGAGAGATTCTTCTTGTTGAAGGCGATCAGGTCGGCGAGGCCGCGGATCGCGCTCGCGGGCGGCGCGCCGCCAGGTAGCGGGCCAGGTCGGCCTTGAACTCGTAGAGCAGCACCTCGAACTCCGGGTCGCCGACCTTGTCGAGATTGGGCAGCTCCACCGGGTCGATGCACCACGGCGCCGGCGCCCTTGATCTTTTCGATGGCCGCCGCCAGCAGGGGATCGAGGTTGGGATTGAAATGGAAGGAGTCGGACCTCACGATGCCCAGGCGCGCTCCCTTCAGCCCCGCAGCATCGAGGAATTCGCGATAGTCGGGAACGTTACGCCCCTTCCCGGCCAGGGTTGCGGGGTCGTCGGGATCGGGGCCTGCCATCACATTCAGCAGCAGGGCGGCATCGCTCACGGTGCGCGCCATGGGGCCGGCCGTGTCCTGGGAATGGGCAATGGGAACGATCCCCGAACGGCTGACCAGTCCCACCGTGGGCTTGAGCCCGACAATGCCGCAGACCGACGACGGGCGAGATCATGGAGCCATCGGTCTCGGTGCCCACCGCGACCGCGACGAGGTTGGCCGCGACGCCGCGCCCGATCCGGAGCTGGAACCGCGAGGGATTGCGGTCCAGTGCGTAAGGGTTGCGCGTTTGTCCGCCGCGGCCGCTCCAGCCGCTGGACGAGTGCGTGGAGCGCAAGTTCGCCCACTCGCTGAGGTTGGTCTTGCCGATGATCACCGCGCCGGCGGCTCGCAGGCGCGACGATGAACGCGTCGCGGGCGGGCCGTGTCCCGCCAGCGCCAGCGATCCGGCCGTGGTGTTCATGCGGTCGGCCGTGTCGATGTTGTCCTTGATCAGCACCGGAATGCCGTGCAGCGCACCGCGCGGACCCTTTGCCTTGCGCTCGCGGTCGAGTTGGCCGCTGTCGTCGGCGTCGGGATTGAGTTCGATGACCGCTCCCAGCCCGGGCCCGCCGCGGTCGATCTCGGCGATGCGGCGCAGGTAGGCCGCAACAAGCCCGGCGGCGCTGCATTTGCCGGCGGCCATCTCCCGTCCGAGCCCGAGGATGGTCGCCTCTTCGTAGGCGAATTTTTCGCTTTCCGCCGTCGAAGCGGCCGGCTTTTTTCTCCGGCGCAGACCGTCAGTAAAAGAATTGCCGCCAATGACAGGATTGCTTTTGCTGTTTTCATGTTTTCTCCATTCGCTGTGGCCGGTAACGCCGCGCCCGCGCTGAAAGGACCGTGATTTTTCCGGACATAGGGGAATTTTAGGCAGTTTCAACGGGCAAAGCAAGATTAAAAACGATTTTGGCGGCAAAAAAATTCCGGGCGGGAAACCGGCAAAGAACGGGCGCGCGCGGATGACTACCGCCCGGGGCTGTGCTATAATAAAATATGGTCATCCGCGACATCCTGTATCTCCTGCTCCTGCTGTTTTCCGTGCCTTTCTGGCTGAAATACATTTTAAAAAAAAACTACCGCCCGCTGCTGAAAAGCAGGCTGCGGCCGCAACTGGCGGCCGTTTCCAACCGGCCGTCTGGATCCATGCCGTCTCCGTGGGCGAAGTGCGCAGTTTAAAAACCTGGTTCAGCAGCTTGGCGAAAAAAAGGGGCAGCGCGTCGTCCTCTCGGTGACCACGCTGGCCGGCTGGGAAAGCGCCCGCCGGGAATACCCGGGCATCGCCGTCATCCACTCGCCGTTGGATTTTTCCTTCGTCGTCCGCCGCTTCATCGACCGCATCAATCCCCGCCTGGTCATCTTCAACGAGCTGGAGATCTGGCCCAATTGGATCTCGCTCCTGCACCGCCGCCATATTCCCATAATGCTGATCAATGGCCGGATCTCGGAGGCGGCCTTCGCCCGCTACCGGTTTTTCAACTTTATTCTGCGGCCTTTTTTCGGGGCGCATCGACTGTTTCCTGGTGCAAAACGCCATTTATCAGAAACGCTTCCTGCAGCTGAAGATCCCGGCGGAAAGATCGTCGTCTGCGGGAACATCAAGGCAGACGAGGCCGACATGAGCCGGAAGACCATTCCCCCGCCCGGGAGGTCCGCGCCCATTTGCGCCTGGAAGGAATGGCGAAAAGGATCGTTGTCCTGGCCAGCAGCCATGGCGGCTGCGAAAAAATTTTTCTCCCGGTCATCGAGCCGCTGAGCGCGGCCTACTTTTTCGTCATCGTCCCCCGCCACGTGCAGCGCGCCCCGGCCATTGCCGCGCAGTTGCGGCGCCAGGGTCTGAAAAGCGCCGTCTTCAGCCAGGCGCAGGCCATGGAACCCGGGACCCAGGTCCTGATTTATGACCGCATGGGCTACCTGTTCCCCATCATGAGCATCGCCGACATCGTGTTCATGGGCGGGACTTGTGACCCAAAAATCGGCGGCCACAATCTTTACGAACCCGCCGCCATGGGCAAGACCATCCTGGGCGGGCCATACTACAACAACTTCCCCGATATCGGCGGGGAACTGGAGGAAAGCGGCGTGTACCACCGGGTGAAGGACAGCGGGGAACTGCTGGAATTTCTGAAGAATTTTCCCGGCAGCGACAACAAGGCGATCGGCGACAAGGCCTTGAACGCCATTGCCAAGAGAAAAGGGTCCCTGGCATGCAGCCTGCGGCAAATACAGCGCTTTCTCGACTGAGCCGGCCCGTCCTGAACCTGGCCTCGCTGGTTTTCAAGGGCATTTCCTTTCTGAACATCGAGCTCAGGGCGCTGGCCCAAAAAGAATTTCCGCACCTTTTCATCATTTCGGTGGACAACCTGTCTTTCGGCGGAACCGGAAAAACGCCGCTGGTCCTGGCCATCGGCAGGGCGCTGGAAAAGCAGGGAGCCCGTTTCGCCGTCATCAGCCGCGGCTATCGCTCCGCGTATGAAAAAGAGGGGACGCTGGTCCAGGCCGCTCACGCTTGCCGGGAAGTGGGCGATGAACCGCTGCTGCTGAAAGCGAGTTTTCCGGACCAGGATGTCTTCGTCGGCCGCGACCGCGTGCGTTCCCTGGCCGCAGCCGCTGCCGCTGGACGCCGCATCGTGATCCTGGACGACGGCTTTCAGTCCAGCCATATAAAGAAGGATTTCAGCGTCCTTCTGCTCAACCCGGGCCATCCGTATTTCTACCTGCGCAATTTCAAATTCATGCGCCGCCGCGCCGACCGGGTCCTGACCTTCCGGCCGGCGGGCCGGGGCGAAACCTGCGCCGGCAGCCACCTATGATTTCGTACCCGGGGAGTTCATGAACGCCCGCGGCCTGGCAGTGGCCGTCGGCGACGCCCCGATCGTCGCTTTTTCGGCCTTGGGCGACAACGAGCGTTTCGCCGGCGACATGCGGCAACACGGGCTGCTGGCTTTCCGCGGTTATTCCGACCACAAGGCCTTCGGCCCGGCCGACCTCCGCGACCTGGATGAATGGCGGAAAGCGAGCGGCGGGGACTGGCTGGTCTGCACGGAAAAGGATTTCTGCAAAATAAAAAGTTTCCTGCCCGCCGAAATCCCTTTATTATATGCACGAAATGAGATAAGATTGCATGACGACACCATCGAGCAGATCATCAAGCATGCAAGCGAAAAAGGTTTCCTTTAAACGCCGCCTGGAATACGCGTTTTTTGCAGGCACGATCTCTTTGATCAAGCATTCACCGCCGTGGGCCCTGAACCTGGAAAAGAAAGCCCTGGTTTTTTTTTTTAAAAAAAAGGCAGCCGCAGGCATTCACGGCTGATCTCGCAAAACCTGGCCATGGCGTTTCCCGCCGCCGCCCCCCTTTTCCTGGCCGGGCTGAAGTAACAAGATTTATGACCATTTCGGCAGCGTC
>CAVXTN010000006.1:0-262500 GCA_963764745.1 Candidatus Aminicenantota bacterium
CGGTTGACCTTATTTACCTTGACCCCCCCTTCAATTCGAATGCTACCTATAACGTGCTCTTCAAGGAAAAAGACGGTAGCGAAGCTGCAAGCCAGATCCGGGCTTTCGATGATACGTGGACATGGGGGCCAGATGATGAAGCCGTTTTTTCCGAGATACAGCTTGCCGGGGGCAAAGTTGCGGATTGCCTTGGAGCGTTCCGCCTTTTCCTTGGCCCTTGCGATATGCTTTCTTATTTAATAATGATGGCCCCGCGATTGATAGAATTGCGCCGGGTGATGAATCCGACGGCGAGCATCTATTTGCATTGTGACCCTTCCGCAAGTCACTATCTAAAAATGCTGATGGACGCTATTTTCGGCCCAGATAAATTTAGGACGGAAATTATTTGGAAAAGAAGCAGCGCACATAGTGACGCAAAACAGGGACGCGCTCAGCATGGGCGGATTCATGACGTGATATTGTTTTATACAAAAAGTGATGATTGGGTTTGGAATAATGTTTTTACTCCATATGACCAGGAGTATGTTGACGCATTCTACAAATATACAGAGGCGGAAACGGGTAGACGTTACCGTTTGGGCGATTTGACCGGCCCCGGTGGTGCCGCAAAGGGGAATCCTTCTTATGAAGTAATGGGAGTTACACGGTATTGGCGTTATAGCAAAGAGAAAATGGTCCTCAGAATTGATTAAAGAAGGACGAATTATTCAAACAAAGCCGGGCGCTGTCCCGGCCATATAAGCGATACCTTGACGAAATGTCCGGCGTCCCGTTGCAAGACATGTGGACGGATATTAGGTCCGATTGGTGCACAGGCCGCAGAACGTCTTGGCTATCCTACGCAAAAACCGGTCACCCTTTTGGAAAGAATTATTCAGGCTTCAAGTAATGAGGGCGCCATTGTCCTTGACCCTTTCTGCGGTTGTGGAACTACGATTGCCGCCGCGCAAGCGCTGGGGCGTGCATGGATTGGAATTGATATAACACACCTGGCTATAACTTTGATGAAAGCGCGCCTTCGGGATTCCTTTGGTGACACTGCTTCATTTAACGTCCAGGGCGAACCTGTAAGCGCCCCCGATGCAGAGCGGCTTGCCGAATCCGACCCTTACCAGTTTCAATGGTGGGCGCTGGGCCTCGTTAATGCAAGACCCGTCGACCAAAAGAAAGGAGCCGACAAAGGAATTGATGGACGGATTATTTTTATGGGTGACAAACCAGGAACTTTTGAATCCGTTATCCTTTCAGTGAAAGCAGGGAAACCCAGCTCTTCCCATGTGCGTGATTTGATAGGAGTCCTTGACAGAGAAAAGGCAGTTATCGGAGTTCTGATTTCCATGCAAGAAGCAACTGCTCCAATGAAGACGGAAGCGGCAACGGCCGGATTTTTCGAATCGGCTACATGGGGGAAAAAGTATCCGAAGGTTCAACTCTTGAACATTGCAGAAATCCTTTCAGGAAAGCAAATTGAAATGCCGCCGATTCGACAAGTGAATACCACATTTAAAAAAGCCCCGAAAGTCGAAGAAAAGGAAAAAGAACAAAAGAAGTTGTTTGTGGGATAGAGGTCCCCGTAGACTTGGCTGAGCAACTCTGGGCAAAAAACAAGCTTTGTTTGGCTTTTACTATTTGATTCTTTCTACTATCTCCCCGCGTTCATCTGTCAGATAAAATGGCATATGCCTGATTTCACATTCCGAAAGAGCTTTTTGAAGCTCTTCTCCCTGAAAAAGGCCCACACCTTCCATTGACGATGTCATAATAATCCGTTTGGTCCATTTTGCCGGACTTTGTTGTTGATTTTTCCATGTTTTCACCTCACTCTAATTTATAAAACCAACCTAAAAAATATGAGTTTTTTTTTGCAGCAGTGAGAAATTTAAGGCAATTATCAGGGGAATTCGGGTAAAATAACCTGAGGGAAATCGGGGGACGATTCTTGTATTATTGAACGCCAACGTAGGCGGGACAAGTATTTGCTTGCCTTGCATATTCGTTTGCCATATAATGGCGGTGAAAATGGCAGATTAAGGCAGGACCCTATAAATGACCATTACCGTCCCCGAAGCAGTTGACACCCTGAAACAAGGCAAGATGATCATCATCGTGGATGATGAGAATCGCGAGAACGAGGGCGATCTGATGATCGCCGCCGAGAAGGTCACCCCGGAGAGCATCAATTTCATGGCCAGGGAGGCGCGCGGGCTGATCTGCGTCTCGCTGACCGAGAAGCGCAGCGACGAGCTGGAGCTGCCGCTGATGGTCCACGACAACACCTCGCACTTCCAGACCCCGTTCACCGTCTCGGTCGACGCCAAGCGCAACACCACCACCGGCATCTCGGCCTTCGACCGCGCCGAGACCATCAAGTGCCTGATCGACCCGCGAGACCCGGCCCGAGGACCTGTCGCGGCCCGGGCACATCTTCCCGCTGCGCGCCAAGGACGGCGGCGTGCTGGTGCGCACCGGGCAGACCGAGGCCTCGCTCGACCTGGCCCGCATCGCCGGCCTCTACCCGGCCGGCGTGATCTGCGAGATCATGAAGGAGGACGGCACCATGGCGCGCATGCCCGACCTGGCCGCGTTCTCGGAGAAGTTCTCCGTGCCCGATCATCACGGTCGAGGAGATCATCAAGTACCGGGTGAACACCGACTCCCTGGTGGAAATGGTTTCCGAGGCCGACCTGCCCACGCGCTGGGGCGACTTCACCATCAAGGCCTTCGTCGACCATATCCAGAAGGAGACCCATATCGCCCTGACCCAGGGCGACCTGGGCGGCGACGAGCCCATCCTGGTGCGGGTCCACTCCCAGTGCCTGACCGGCGACACCTTCGGCTCGCTGCGCTGCGACTGCGGCAAGCAGCTGCAGACGGCCATGGAGATGATCAGCGCCGAGAAGCGCGGCGTGCTGCTCTACCTGCTCAACCAGGAGGGGCGCGGCATCGGCCTGATCAGCAAGATCAAGGCCTACAAGCTGCAGGAGACCGGCCTGGACACCATCCAGGCCAACGTCAAGCTGGGCTTCAAGGCCGACCAGCGCGACTACGGCATCGGCGCCCAGATCCTGCGCCACCTGGGGCTGAAAAAGCTGAAGCTGATCACCAACAACCCGGCCAAGTACATCGCCCTGGCCGGATACGGGCTGGAGATCTGCGAGCGCGTGCCGCTGGAGATCGCGCCGGGCAAGGAAAACCTGCGCTACATGAAGACCAAGAAAGAAAAGATGGGGCATCTTCTCGATAAATTGTAGAGGACCCATGAAAGAAACTTTTTTAAAACTCACGCCGGCGGGGCAGGTCAAGTACCTGAAGACCGACGAGTTCGCGCAGATGGACAAGGAGAAGCGCGTCGAGTTCCTGAAGGAGATCGCGGTCAGCGACCACCTCTCCTCCAAGTGCCTGGCCTGCGCCCTCAAGATCCTGCGCGAACTGAAGTTCCGCGACCGCGCCTTCTATAAAAAATTCCTGCGAGCACCCCGACAGCTCGGTGATCATGGCCTGCAAAAAGGCGCTGGCCGAAAAAAGCTTCGACAGCAGCTTCGGCTTCCTGCCCATGCGCGAGCTGGTCAAGAAGCAGCACAACGAAAAGAGCCTGCAGACCGTGAAGCTGATCGTCAGCGAGACGGGCCAGGCGGGCGAGGACATGCTGGTGTCGTTCCTGGCCGAGGACAACCTGCGCATCAGGGAGCTGGTGGTCAAGGAGCTCTCCGCACGGCCGCAGCTGGACGAGGGCAGGCTGCTGGCCAGGATGCCCCATTCCATCTGGTACACGCGGGCGGCGATCGTCGAGATCCTGGGCAACCGCCGCAGCGAATTGCTCTTCAAGAAGATCGACGAATTGCTGGTCGACCCCAATGTCGAGGTCAGGCTGAAATTGCTGGACGCCCTGGCCAAGCAGGACCGCGAACGGGTCAGGGAATATGTATCCAAATTGACCCGCGATCCCCACATGCGGGTCTGCAGGGAAGCCAAGCGGATCTATTCGGCGATCTAGCCGGCGGG
Source organism: Candidatus Aminicenantota bacterium (assembly GCA_963764745.1). Classification (GTDB taxonomy): domain Bacteria; phylum Acidobacteriota; class Aminicenantia; order UBA2199; family UBA2199; genus UBA2199. Next base: position 4,006 of record CAVXTN010000006.1, read on the forward strand.
CTCGATCTTATAGAATTTTCTTTTGCCGATCTTCAACAAATAGGACCTGTCTTTTTGCAAAATTTGGCGCGATCTCCGCCGGGCGCTCGTTGTCCAGGTAGATGCCGCCCTGGGCGTGGATGCGCTTGACCTCGCCGCGCGAAGCCAGGATGCCGTTGCGCACGATGAAATCGACCAGCGCTTCGTCGGCGGCCAGGCCCAGGACCTGGACATCCTCGGGGGTTTCCTTGTTGCGGAAGACGCTGATGAACTCGGCTTCGGCCGCGTCGGCCGCTGCCTCGCGAATGGAAATCGGCGATGATGGACTTGGCCAGGCCGATCTTGACCGCCATGGGATTGAGCTTGCCGGCGGCGATCTCCTGCTTGAGGCGCGCGATCTCCCTGGCCGGCGTGTCGGTCAGCAGGTCGTAGTAGCGGAACATCAGCTCGTCGTTGACCGACATGACCTTGCCGAAGATCTCGGCCGGGCGATTCGTGGATGCCGATGTAGTTGCCCAGGCTCTTGCTCATCTTCTGCACGCCGTCGAGGCCCTCGAGCAGGGGCATGGTGATGATCACCTGCGGCTCCTGGCCGTAGTTGCGCTGCAGCTCGCGGCCCACCAGCAGGTTGAACTTCTGGTCGCTGCCGCCCAGCTCGACGTCGGCATGCAGCGCCACCGAGTCGTAGCCCTGCATCAGCGGGTAGAGCAGCTCGTGGACCGAGATCGGCTCGCCGTTCTTGTAGCGCTTGGAAAAATCGTCGCGCTCCAGGATGCGCGCCACGGTGTAGGCGGCGGCCAGCTTGATGATCTCCACCGGGGTCAGGGCGCCGAGCCAGCGCGAGTTGAAGTCGATCACGGTTTTTTTCGGGTCCAGGAGCTTGAAGATCTGCTCCTTGTAGGTCTCGGCGTTGCGGGCGATCTCCTCCTGGCTCAGCGGCGGCCGGGTCTTGTTGCGGCCGCTGGGGTCGCCGATCAGGCCGGTGAAGTCGCCGATCAGGAAGACCACGGTATGCCCGAGGTCCTGGAAGTGCTTCATCTTGCGGATGAGCACGGTATGGCCCAGGTGGATGTCGGGGGCGGTGGGATCGAACCCCGCCTTGACCAGCAGCGGCTTTTTCGTCTTCAGCGAGCGGGCGATCTTTTTTTCGAGGTCCTCTTCGCTGATGATCTCCAGGGCCCCTTTCTTGAGCAGGTCGATCTGTTCGGCGACGGCGGGGAAGTTCATCCTATTTGATCAGGTTCATCCCGACTTCGATGGCCTTCATGTTCATCTCCACGGTGCCCTTGGGGGCCCAGTGCTTGATGTGGGCCACCATGTGGTCATAGGTGATGATGTTGGTCAGCTTCTGGGTGACGGCCAGGCTGACCACCGAGGTCAGCACCACGTTGCCGGCGCCGACCTTGGTCTCGTTGATGATCGGCACCTGGTACACTTTCCAGTGCTTGGTGTCCCCGATCTCGCGCACCAGGTGGGAATCGACGACCACGATGGCGTCGTCCTTCAGGCGATCCTTGTATATGTCATAGGGCCTCTGGTCGGTGCAGAGAAAAAAGTCGATGGCCGTGGCATGGGGAAAGTCGATCTTCTCGTCGGAGATGATGACGTCGACCTTGGTCGGGCCGCCGCGCACGGCGGCCGTGTAGGTGGGGCTTTCGATGGCGAACTTGTTCTCCATCTCCACGGCGATGTCCACCAGCAGGGCGCCGGCGGTGATGATGCCCTGGCCGCCGACGGCCCCGTAGCGAATCTCGTATTTCTTCATTTTTCCCCCTTGGCGCCCGACTGCTGGGCGACGGGAACGATGTGGTTGTAATAGAGGTCGGTGTATTCCAGGCGTTCCGTGTCCTCCACGAAGATGCCCAGCGGGTACTTCGGCGCCTGCTCCTCGGGGGTCAGCTTCTCGAACTCGGCCATGGGCATGGTGATGTCGCGGATGTACTTGGTCATCACCAGCGGGCTCTTCATCTTGTTGCGCCGCCCCAGGTTGACGTGGCAGTTGCTCATCACCTCGACCACCGAGAAGCCCTTGTGCTGGAACGACTTCTTGATCACCTGCTTCAGCTGCATCAGGCGGTTGACCGTCTCGCGGGCCACGAACGTGGCCTTGGCCGCGGTCAGCAGCTCGCGCACGTTGAAATGCGGCTCGATGTTGCCGTAGGGCGTGGTCTCGGTGAAGAACTTGGGCGGCGTCAGCGGCGAGACCTGGCCGCCGGTCATGCCGTAGATGCCGTTGTTGATCAGGATCATCTTGATGCCGATGTTGCGCCGGGCGGCGTGGATCAGGTGGTTGCCGCCGATGGCCGTGGCGTCGCCGTCCCCGGAGATGACCACCACCAGCTTCTCGGGCTTGGCCAGCTTGATGCCGGTGGCGAACGTCAGGGCGCGGCCGTGGGTGGTGTGCAGGGTGTTGGTGTTGAAATAGGTGGGCATGCGCCCGGAGCAGCCGATGCCGGCGACCACGACGATGTTGTCGGGATCGAGCTTCAGGTCGGCGAAAGCCATGGCGATGGACTTCAGGATGACCCCGTCGCCGCAGCCCGGGCACCAGGGCGTGGGGAAGGTGCGGTAGCGGATATATTTTTCGTAGTCTCTCATTTGGCAAACTCCTTGATGGCGTTCAGGACTTCGTCGGGGGAGAAAGGCATGCCGTTGGCGCGCAGCAGGGTCTGCTTCTCCACGTCGCGGGGGGCGATGCGCTCGACCTCGTATTTCATCTGCCCCATGTTCATCTCCACGGTCAGCACTTTCTTGGTCTTCTTGAACCGTTCCTGCAGGGCGGCGCGCGGGAAAGGCCAGATGGTCAGGGCCTGGAACAGCCCGGCCTTGATGCCCTGCTCGCGGGCCATTTTGACCGCGGCCAGGGCGGCGCGGGCCGAGATGCCGAAGCTGAAGACCAGGACCTCGGCGTCGTCCAGGAAATATTCCTTGTACTTGATGATCTCGTCCAGGTTCTGGTAGATCTTCTGCATGCGCAGCTTCTGCATCTTGTCGACCGTCTTGGCGTCGAACGAGGGCCAGCCGTGGGCGTCGTGCTCCAGGCTGTCGATATGGATCGGGTAGCCGTGAAAGAAATCGATGCGCGGCGGGTTTTCCCCCATCTTGCGGTCATAGATGTTCAGATCGCTGATCTCGTGGGTCTTTTCCCAGTACACTTCATAGCGTCCCGGGCTCGGGGATCTCGATGTCCATGTGGGCCTTGGCGATCACCTCGTCCAGGAGCAGGATCACCGGGTTCCAGTATTTCTCGGCCAGGTTGAAGGCGCGCACGGTCTCGCTGAAGATCTCGTCGGCGAAGGCCGGGTAGAGGGCGATGATCGGGTGGTCGCCGTGGGTGCCCCAGCGCGCCTGCATCATGTCGGCCTGGGAGGGCTTGGTGGGCATGCCGGTCGAGGGGCCGCCGCGCATGACGTTGACGATCACCGCCGGGACCTCGGCCATGACCGCCAGCCCGAGGTGCTCCTGCATCAGGGAAAATCCCGGGCCCGAGGTGGCGGTCAGGGGTTTTTTCCCGGCCAGCGAGGCGCCGATGCAGGCTCCCAGCGAAGCGATCTCGTCCTCCATCTGGATGAACGTCCGCTCCATTTTCGGCATTTCCTTGGACATGTACTGGGCGATCTCCGAGGAAGGGGTGATGGGGTAGCCGGCGAAAAAATCGCAGCCGGCCGCCAGGGCCGCCTTGGCCACGATGATGTTGCCCTGCAAAACCTTGCGCTGGCTCATTTGCCACCTTCCTTTTTCTCGTCTTCGTAGTTGACGAATATGGCGAAATCGGGGCACTGCAGCTCGCACATCTTGCAGCCGATGCAGAATTCCTGGGCGTCGATCTTCACCGAGGTGCCGAACTTGTTCTTGGGGTCATCGTACAGCTGCAGGGTGCCGGTGGGACAGACCTCCACGCACAGGCCGCAGCCCTTGCAATACAAGGGCACCAGGGTCAATTTGTTGTTTTTGGGTGACGGCTTCTTCTTGCCGCGCCGCTCCATGGCGTCCTGGTTGGCTTTTAGTTCTTCCTTCTCCATGTTTCACCTCGGTTTGGGGGAGTGGGACTTCAAGATGCTAAATTTTAGCACATTAAGCGGCCGTCTTGAAAACCCCGGCCCGCGTTTATGCGGATGACGGGGGATCAGGTCCTGATCTTCAGGAACAGAACCAAGGAGATGGCCGTGAACAGGACCAGCGGGAAGAAGGCCGAGAGCAGCGGCGAAAACACCCCGGTGACGCCGACCGAGCTGGAGATGCCCAGCACCCCCCAGTAGATCATGGAGATGCCCACGGCGATGCCGATGCCGAAAAGGGCGCCGCGGTTGCCCATCAGGAACGAAAAGGGGATGGCGATGAAGACCATGACCAGGGCCGAGAAGGGGAAGGCGTAGTTGTTGTAGAGCTGGGCCTGGTAGCGCAGGGGATCGCTGTGGTTCTTTTCCAGGTAGCGGATATATTCCTTCAGCTCGCGGCTGTTCATGGCCCCGGAGAACTTGATCTTCTGGGTGAAATAGTTCTGGTCCTCGGGAATGCTCAGCTGCATCTGGCGGAACGTCTGCTGGGCGGCGGGGAAATGGTCCTTGAAGCTCCTGACAAAACCGTCATCGAGCCGCAGCGTGTTCGTGCCCTGCCAGGAAGCGAAGTTGGCCGAGATGCGCCGCTGCAGCGAAAATCCCCCGTCCAGGTAGAGGATGTTGAAATTGACGAAACGCCGGTTTTGGCGGTCGAAAAAATTGTAAAAATAGATCTCCTTGTCCTTGCCCAGCACCCAGTTGCGGGCAAACTCGATATCGGCAAAGGATTTGCGATTGAGGATCACGTCCTGCATGCGGGCCGCCTGGCGGTTGGCTTCGGGCAGGATGTTTTCCTGGATGATAGAAAGTGGCCAGCGACAGGAACAGGCCAAGGAAAACGGCCGGCAGCGCCAGGCGGAACAGGCTGATGCCGCTGACCTGGACCGCGATGACCTCGTTGTTCTTGCTCATCAGGGAAAAGGTGAGCAATACGGCGGTCAGTATGGAGATCGGCAGGATCAGGGTGAGGAATTCCGGCGTCATGTAATAAGTCGTATTTCAGCAAATAGAAAAAGGGGACCTTGTTTTCAATGACATTGTCGACCAATTCCAGGATATTGATGATGTAAAAAACCAGCAGCAGGGATGAAAAGACCAGGAAAAAGATCAGGAACATGCGCCGCAGCACATAGCGGTCGAGTATCTTGATCGGGCTCCAGCGGGAAAAAAACTGCCGGGGGGGACTTGCGGCCGTATCCCCGGCTTTCTCCGGCCGCCCGCGCCGGTGCCAGCGGAAAGCGAACAATCTGTCCCAGTTGATCTCTTTTTCCCGGGCCGAAAAGCGATAAAGCCAGATGCCGATGGCCACCAGGAAGAGGGTGGGCGCCCAGGACCCCCAGAACGGCGTAATCACCCTTTTCAGGATCAGGTTGCGCCCGGCCGTCATCATCACGTAGTAAATGAAGATGATCCCCAGCGAGATGACGAAGCCGCTGGTCTTGCCGCCCTTGCGCGTGGAAATGCCCAGCGACATGCCCAGGAAGCCCAGCGCCAGGCAGGCGAAGGGCAGGGCGAATTTCTTGTGAAATTCCAGGCTCAGCAGCACGTCGCCCGGCTCGGCGCGCATCCTGCGCACAAGCTCGGGAAAGACCAGCTGGGTGCTGCGCCGGGTCTGGCGGATGGTGACCAGGTTGTCGATCTTCTCGGTCTTCTGCGAAAAAAAGGTCAGGGAATACTTGGCGGGATCTTTTTTTTTGAACTGGTGGACCACGCCGTCGAACAGCACGATGTAGTTGTCCTTTTGAAACTGCTTGTAGATGAACCTGCCTTTCTTGGCAAAGATCAGCGTGTCTTCCTCGGGATTTTTCATGGAGCAGAGAAAAACATCGCGCCATTCGCCGCTGCGGTCCTGGTCGCGGAAATAGAGGCTGTAGAACGGCAGGTCCTGGTAAAAGATGCCGGGCTTGATGCCGGAAATCGTCTGCGAGAGGACCACGCCGGTATGCAGCTTGCTGAAGCGGTAATTGGCTTCCGGGGCCAGGTACATGATCAGCCAGGTGGACACGAGCCAGGCGGCGAAGGAAAAAAGCAGAACCGGCTTCAATACCTGGCGGTTGCGGACGCCCATGGTGCGGAAGGCCACGATCTCGGAATCGGAGCTCAGGCGGCTCATCCCGGCCAGCACGCCCATCAGGGTGGCCATGGGGATGGTGAAGGAAAGCAGGTCGGGCAGCAGGTACAGCAGGATCTTGAAGACTGTCCCGAGTGTCGCCCCCTTGGCGATCAGCGTCCTGGACAGGAGCAGGATCTGGTTGATGAGCAGGGTGAAGGTATAGACCAGAAAGGCCGATGGCGAACGGCGAGGCGATTTCCTTCAGGATATAGCGGTCGAAAGCCCTTTTCATCCGGAAATCATAGCACAGCCGCCGCTCGAATTCAAAGACCGGGAACGGTCATTGGCCCAGCGACAAGGGGGCCGGGGTGAAGGAAATGAGGAAGATGAGCAGGGCGACGGCAGCCAGGATCTTGCGCTTGCGGTCCAAACGCTCGGACTCGAAGATGGGCGGATGGCGCAGGCCGATCAGGGTGACGATCAGCGCCCACAGCAGCCAGCCTTGCCAGAAAAAGATCCCCAGCAGGGCCAGGATGGCGACCGCGGCGATGCCGGCGATATAGGCTTTCTTCTTGCCGAGGACGGCGTAGAGGATGTGGCCGCCGTCCAGCTGGCCGATGGGAAAAAGGTTGAAGGCCGTGGCCAGAAGGCCGAACCAGCCGGCGAAAGCCATGGGATGGACCAGCAGGTCGTGCTGCCCGGCCAAGCTGCCGAGCACCAGCCGGCTGATCAGCTTGAAAACCAGCGGCTCGCCCAGGGTCAACCCGGTCTGCAGGGCTTGCCTTTCGATGATCCGCGACTGGGCAAGGCCCAGAACGATAAAGGGCAAGGCCGCCAGGAAACCGGCCAGGGGACCGGCCAGGCCCACGTCAAAAAGCGCTTTCTTGGACGAAAAAGGCGACTTGATCTTGATGAACGCCCCGAAAGTGCCGATCAGCGTCGGCGCCGGGATAAAGAAAGGCAGGGTAGCCTCGATGCCATGGGCGCGACAGGCGAAAAAATGCCCCAGTTCATGCACCAGCAGGATGGTCAGCAACGAGAATGAATAGGAGATCCCCCATAGCCAGATCGAGGGATGGGACCAGAGAAAGCCGAAAAAACCCGTGCCGGCCGGCAGGGTGACGGCATGGTAGCTGATATGGTATTGTACGCCGATGACCAGGGTAAACCCCAAGGTCAACAAGAACAGAATGATATTGACCGCGTAAGGCTTCTGGCGATCAGCGCTCATCTGGACCGGGACGGCAACGGGTTCCGAATCGACCTTTCGCCAGAGGGGGCGTTATGGGTAAAAAAATTGAAACGCGAAAAGCTTACTGTTTGACGCAGGAATCGGTGGGGCACACCGAGGCGCACTGGGGTTCGTCGAAATGGCCCTTGCATTCCACGCAGACGTTGGGATCGATCACGTAATACTGATCACCCTGGGAAATAGCCTGGACCGGGCAGACCGCTTCGCAGGCGCCGCAGCTGATGCAGGTATCGTTAATTGTCAGTGACATTTCTATCCTCCTATGAGAATACTAATTTTAGTATCAAAATCGCTTTTTGTCAACCTGCGCTCGCTCGAGAGATCTATTTCCCGCCGATCATCTTGCCCAGGGAGCCCAGGACCGATCCCTCGTCCTTCTGGCGGCCCATGCCGATCTTGGAAGCACGGATGATGCGGTCGGCCAGCCGCGAAAAAGGCAGGGTCTGCAGGTACAGTTTGCCGGTCCCCCGCAGCGTGGCCAGGAACAGCCCCTCGCCCCCGAAGAACATCGATTTCAGGTTCCCCGCCATCTCGATATCGTAATCCAGGGATGGCGAGAAAGCGACGATGCAGCCGGTATCCACGCGGATGGTTTCGCCTTTCAGTTCCTTCTCGATGACGGTGCCGCCGGCATGGACGAAAGCCATGCCGTCGCCCTGCAGGCGCTGCAGGATGAAGCCCTCGCCGCCGAAAAGGCCGGCGCCGAAGCGCTTGGTGAAGGCGATGCTGATGCCGGTGCCCAGGGCGGCGCACAGGAAGGCGTCCTTCTGGCACAGCAGCTCGCCGCCCTCGGCGGCCAGGTTGATGGGAACGATCTTGCCCGGGTATGGGGCTGCGAAGGCCACCCGCTTCTTGCCGCCGCCGCCATTGGTAAAATGGGTCATGAAAAGGGATTCGCCGGTGATGCTGCGCTTGGCCGCCGACAGCAGCTTGTCCATCAACCCGGCCTCGGGCATGGAGCCGTCGCCCAGCTTGGTTTCGAAGCCGATGCCGTCCTCCATCCAGTTCATGGCGCCGGCCTCGGCCACCACGGTCTCGCCGGGGTCCAGTTCGATCTCCACCACCTGCATGTCGTCGCCGAAGACCTGATAACCGACCTCATGGGATTTCATAGTTGCCCTCCTGCGGAGATGATACGAAGAAGTCAGGTCCGAAGTTCGAGGTCCGAGTTTCGAAGTTGAAAGCAACGAGACGTACAACCGTACGTTCAAACTCGCGCTTCACTAATTACTAATCACTAATCACTTTCCACCGGGGCTATTCCAGCAATTGCGAAATGAACACCACTTCGACCTTCTGCTGCTTCAGCCAGGGGACGGAGTCGCGCAGGGCGGCCAGGGTGGAAGGGAAGGGATGGCCGATGGCCAGGGCGCGCCCGTTCTGCCTGGCCAGGTCCACCAGGCGCCGGATCTGGCCGCTGCTGTACTCGTAGCTCTGCACGTCGTCGAGAAAAACATTGCGCATGAAGGTCCGGATCTTCAGTTCCCGGGCCAGGGCGTAGGCGATCGTCGTGGCGGTGGTTTTGGAATCCACAAAAAACAGCCCCGCCTTTTTGACCAGTTCCAGCACCCGGCGCATGGCCCGCGGGTCGGAAGTGAGCAGCGAGCCCATGTGGTTGTTCAGCCCCCGCGCGTACGGGACCACCGCCTGGGCATTGCGCAGCAGGCTGGAGATCTCGGCGGAGCTGGAGTCGACCAGGACAAACTCGTCGCGCGGGTGGTGGTTGGCCGGGTCCTTGGGCTGCATGGGCAGGTGGATGATCTCTTCCAGCCCGTATTCGTGGATCTTCTGCGCTTCGCTGCGCGCATAGGGCGCGGCGGGGATGACGGCGGCGGTCAGGGGGATGCCCAGGTCGCGCAGCTGGTCGGAGACCAGGTCGGCATAGCCGATGTCGTCGATGATGAAGGCCAGGCGGGGCGGCTTCGCGGAGCGGGTCCTGGCCGCGGGGGCGGCGGGGATTTCGGCCGGGCGCGGCAGGACGGCCAGGCGCTTGCTGAGCAAAATGACATGGGTCAGGCGCTTGTCAAAGATCACCTGGACAAGATACAGCATCTGCTCCTTCATGCCCTGGACCTCGCTCAGGCGGTACACGCCCCGGTATTTTCCCACCAGCCGGCGCAGGTCCGTGTTCAATGGAGCATAGAGCGGTTCCGCCAGGTCGATCTTCAAATGGATAACGCCGTCGCGGTCCTTGAAAGAATCATAGGAAATTTTTCCCCTGGCCAGCAGGTCCGTCACTTCGCGGTCGAATTTTTCAGCGGCGGGCATTTTTTGCCGCAGGCGGATGATCCTGCTGAATATGAACGAATATTTTCCCGAGCGGTAATCGAGATACTCGAGCGTGACCACGGTGGTCAGGGCGATGGCGCCGAACAGGAAAAACGACAGCGCGGCGGCCCGGCGATTGGAATTTTTTTGCGATTTTCTATACGGTTTCATTTTTTCGCGAAGGGAGATTCTATCACCTTTTGCTCAGCCAGCGCAAGGGATCCAGGGGCTTGAGGTTCTGGCGGATCTCGAAATAAAGGGATTTGCCGTAAAGGCTGCCGGAGTTGCCGGCCAGGGCGATCACTTCGCCGGCCTGGACGCGGTCGCCCAGCTTTTTCCTGAAAACGTCGCAATGCCCGTACAGGGTATGGAAATTTCCCATGTGCTGGATGATGAGCAGGTTGCCGTAGCCCTTGAAATAATCGCAAAAAATGATCTCGCCGCCGCCGACCGCCTTGATCTCGTCGGCTGGCCCGGGCTTGATCTCGATGCCGTTGTTCATGGTATAGGTGTTGAAGCGCGCGCTCTTTTTCTTGCCGAAGCTGGAGATGATGTTCCCGGACAGCGGCCAGGCCAGCTTGCCCTGCATTTGCTTGAAATCGACCGGATCGATCACGGTCAGCGCCGGCCGCTGGTCCAGGAAGCGGGTCAGGTTCTCCCCCTCGTTCTTCAATTCATCCAGCAGGCGGACATTGAGGTCCCGCTGGCGGTTGATCTTGGCGATCAGGTCCAGTTTCTCCTGTTTCAAGCCCCGCAAGCGCGCCAGCTTGCGGGACTGCTCGTCCCTCAGGCCGGCCTGGCGATCGAATTCCACCTGCAATTCGGCCTTGATCTTCTGCAGCTTTTCAAGTCCCAGGCGGATCTCCTTGATGGCCGTGACCCGGTTGTCCATCAGGGAGACGATCAGCCGGTAGTTGCGGAAAAGCTGGTCGAAATCGCCGATATTGATGAAAAGCTTCACGTAACCCAGCTCCCCCATCTTGTACAGCACCCGCAGGATGCGCCTGACCGTGTCCTGCGAGGCGCGGATCCTTGCCTGCAGGACCTCTTCCTCTTTTTGCTTGCGGGCGATCTGCGCCCGGGTATCGGCCATGAGCAGGCTGACCTTGTTCAATTCGATGACCACCGATTCCGTCTGCAGTTCCAAGGAGTAAATGTCGTTCAAAATGGAGGACTTGTCCTGCTTGCTGGCCGCGAGCCTGGCCGAAATTTCCTGGATCTTCTGGTTGATCTCGCGGAGTTTTTCCTGGCTGGAGGCAAATATCAGGCAACAGGGCGGCCGCGATCGCCAGGACTTTTTTTTTCATTTTTTGCGAAAAATATAGATCAGGCCGCCGGCGATTCCCAGCAGCAGGTTGAACGCCAGGTCCAGCAGCGAAAAGGCAATGGCCAGCGAGGCCGGGTATCCGTACTGGGCGAAGATCTCGATCAAGAAAAGATCGCGGACGCCGATGCCGTTGATCGAAACCGGGAAGGAAAGGATGAACAGCATGATGGGAATGGAAAAAAAGTAGTCCAGCAGGGGGATGCGCCCCAGGTGCAGCGCCTGCCCGATCAGGAAATAGTGGATCACCACGTTGAGCTGCAGCAGCAACGCCCAGAAAAAAACCTTCCTGGTCAGGGCGCGGTGGTTGACGAAATCGAGGATGATGCCATGGAACTTGTCCAGCTTGTCCAGGATCTTTCTCACCCAGGGGCGGCGGCAATTCAGCCGGCCAAAAATCCGCGCGGAATTTTCTTCCAGGCCAGGACCAGCAGGAAGATGCCCAGCAGGCTGACCAGGAGCGAGACATAGAGAAAAGGCATGCTCCTTGATAAAACGGATCTTCAGCAGCGAGGCGAACAGGGCAAAGACCAGCAGGGCCACGATGCCGCTCATGCGCTCATAAACGATGACGGCCAGGGAAGCCGTGGCGCCATGCTCGATGTGGCGCGTGTCGCTGACGCGCATCACGTCGCCGCCGAAGCGGGTGGGCAAAAAGAGGTTGAAAAAGGTGCCGACCAGCAGCGAGCGGGTCAGCCGCGGGATCGAAAAATCGGCCCCGTATTCGTCGAGGATCAGTTTCCAGCGCAGCGCCGAAAACAGAAAGCCGAAGGCGTGCAAGCCGAAAGCCAGGGCCGCCATGGGCCAGGAAACATCGCGGAGGACCGCGATGATCTCCTGCGGGCGGGCGATGTACAGCACCAGGTAGAGCAGCAGGCCGAAGCCGAAAACGATTTTGAACAGGAAAAAAAGATTCTTGCGGTTCATGCGCGGGTCCGGGGATGAAATTTTTTATAGGTGTTGAGCAGGTCGGCGAAATTCAACGTGGTGTACTTTTCGGTGGTGGCCAGATTGGCAGTGCCCCAGCAGCTCCTGGATGACCCTCAGGTTCGCGCCCCTTTGCAGCAGGTGGGTGGCAAACGAATGGCGCAGCAGGTGCGGATGCACGTGCTTGTGGGAATGGGTCAGGCTGAGATAGACCTGCGGCAGGATGCGCTCCACCGAACGCTGGCTCAAGGGCCCGCCGCGGGAATTGACGAAAAACGCGGTCGCCCGCATCCTGAAACTCGGCCCGCCGGCGCTCCAGGTAGCGGGCCATGACCGCGGCGGCCTGCTCATGGAAGGGGACGATCCGCTCTTTTTTCCCCTTGCCCATGACCCGCACCAGCCTTTCGGCGAAATGGATATCCTCGGCCTGCAACCCGGTCAATTCGGAGATGCGCAGGCCGGTCGCGTATAAAAATTCAAAAAGGGCCTTGTTGCGCAGCTGCAAAAAATTTTCCTCGGGCAAGAGCGTCCAGGAATTCCCGCATTTCGTTCTCGGTCAGGATCTGGGGAATTTTCTTGTCCAGTTTCGGCGTGCCGATGCCGTCGAAGGGATTGTTCGCCTGGATCCCGGTTTTGACCAGATAGGCGTAAAAGGATTTGATCGGCGTAGATTTTTCGCGCCACGGTCGCCTTGTTCCTGCTTTTTAAATAAAGATGGGCGATGAAGTCGCGGATATTGTTTTTGTTGACCGGCAGTCGCTGCTCCGAAAAATACGCGCAAAACTGCCGGATATCGATGGCATAGGCTTTGAGCGTGTGGCCGGAAAATTTTTTTATTTCGCGCAGATAGTCGATATAACTATCTAGATCGCGGATTTCTTTATCCATTGTTCCAGCGCCTCGCCGGCCCTTTCGGCTTTCAATTCCTTTTTTCTTTTCTTGTCGCGGCATCTCCACGCCGGCTGTCGGCCAGCAGACCGAATGTGAACTTGCTGGGCCGGAAATCCTGCCAGCCGGCATGGGCGATGTAGGCCAGCAGCGCGCCGATGGCCGTGGTTTCCGGCAGCGGTTCGCAGGGCTGCCCCCTGCGCTGCGCGGCTGGCAAAAAGGCCGCAGAGCAATCCCGAGGCGACCGACTCCACGTAGCCCTCCACCCCGGAGATCTGGCCGGCGAAATAGATGCGGCTGTTTTTTTTGCATTGGGAAAACGGATTGAGGATCAGCGGGGCATTGATATAGGTATTGCGGTGCATGCGGCCGAAACGCTCGAACTCGGCGTTTTCCAGCCCGGGCAGGGTGCGGAAGATCCGTTTCTGGTCCCCATGCTTCAAGCGCGTCTGGAAGCCGACCAGCTGGAAAAAATTTTTTTTAAGGTCGTCCTGGCGGAGCTGCACCACGGCCTGGGGCCGGCGCTCCGCTGCGCGGATCGACCAGGCCGACCGGCTTCAACGGCCCGAAGGCCAGCGACTGCGGCCCGCGGCGGGCGATCTCTTCCACCGGCAGGCAGGCGTCAAAAAAAATTTCCTTTTCAAAATCCCGGACCGGCTCCGGCTCGGCCGCGACCAGGCTCCGCCGACGAACGATTCGTATTGCTCCCGGTCCAGGGGGATATTCAAAAAATCGGCTTCTCCCTTCTCGTAGCGGGAAGCGGCGAACAATTTCGAAAAATCGATGCTTTCGGCGCGGATCAGCGGGCAGGTGGCGTCAAAAAAGTAAAGGTTCTTGCGCATGGTCAGGACGGAAAGCGCCTGGGCGAAAGCCGGGCTGGTCAACGGCCCGCTGGCAATGACCAGCGGCATGTCGCCGCCGGGGATCTCGCGGATCTCCCGGCGCATGATGCGGATCCCGGGCACGGCTTCCAGCTCGGCCGTGATGTTGGCGGCCAATTGCAGCCGGTCGACCGAAAGGCTGCTGCCGGCGGGCACCCTGGCCTTCTCGGCGTGGCGCAGGAAAAAAGAATCGAGCATTTTCAGCTCCCGCTTCAACAGCCCGGAAGCGGAAGTGGGTCTCCAGGGAACCCAGGGAATTCGAGCAAACCATTTCGGCCAGGAAATCGCTGCCGTGGGCCGCGGTCATTACCTGCGGCCGCATTTCATAGAGGTCGACCGCCATGCCGCTCTTGGCCGCCTGGTAGGCGGCTTCCGCTCCGGCCAGCCCGCCGCCGATGATCGTGATTTTTTTTTTCACCCTTTTCGTATGAATTTGCACTCCGGATACCCGGAGCAGCCGACGAAATAGCGGCGGGTCTTGCGGGAAAACCTCTTGGTCAGGGGCTTGCCGCATTGCGGGCAGGCGCCCAGTTCCTCTTCGCTCTTTTCGATGTGCTTGCAGGCGGGAAAACCGGAACAGCCGATGAAGTATTGCCTGGTCTTGGGAGAATACCTCTTGATCAGCGGCTTGCCGCACTGGGGGCACGGTTTCTCCTGGATCTCGTCCTTGTTGATCTTTTCGTTGTTCAGCGTGACGCGCTCGGTGTACCTGCAGGCCGGGTAGCTGGAACAGCCCACGAACCAGCCCCGGGTCTTCAGCGAATATTTTTTGACCAGGTCGCCGCCGCAGTCGGGGCATTTGCCGCCGGTCAGCATTTCGACCTTTTTGCGCAGTCTTGACCTTTTCCAGGTCGACCGCCAGCTTTTTATAGAACTGGTCGATCCCGGCCACCCAGTCGAGCTTGCCTTCGGCGACCAGGTCGAGCTCTTTTTCCAGGTCGGCGGTGAAATTGTAGTTCATGATGTCCTGGAAATTCTCTTCCAGGTACTCGACCACGTTGATGCCCAGGTCGGTGGGCACGAATCTTTTTTCCTCGCTGTAGACGTATTCCCGCTTGTTCAGGGTTTCGATGATCTTGGCGTAGGTGGAAGGGCGGCCGATGCCTTTTTCCTCGAGCACCTTGACCAGGGAGGCTTCGCTGTAGCGGGCCGGCGGCTTGGTGAAATTCTGCTTGTCGTCGATCTTGAGCAGCTGCAGGATCTCCTTTTCCTGCAGCTGCGGCAGGATCGTCTGCTCGCTGTCGTTCTTCAGCATGGCCAGGAAGCCCTTGAATTTCACGATCTCGCCCTTGCAGACGAACAGATAGGAGCCGTTCTTGACGTCGAACTGGGTCTCCTCGATCTCCGCGTCGGCCATCTGCGAAGCGAAAAACCTCTCCCAGATCAGCTGGTAGATCTTCAACTGCCCGGGGTTCAGGTCGGCCTTGATGTCGTCGGGAGCATGGAAAGGGAAAGTGGGCCGGATGCATTCGTGGGCATCCTGGATCTTGGCTTTTCTCTTGAACACGTTCGGGGTGGACGGGCAGATACTCCTTGCCCATCCCCGCCGCGATGTATTCGCGCGCCTGGTCGCGGGCCTGGTCGGCAACGCGGAATGAATCGGTGCGCATGTAGGTGATCAAGCCGGTGGTCTCGCCGCCGTGGATGTTCAGGCCTTCATAAAGCTGCTGGGCCAGCTGCATGGTTTTTTTCACCGGGAATTTGAACCTGCGAAAAGCGTCCTGCTGCAGGGTGGAGGTGATCAGGGGCGGCGGCGCCTTGCGTTTTCTCAGCTTTTTCTGCATCCGCTCCAGGACGTATTCGTTCAGCTTCAATTCGGCCAGCACCCGCTCACAACTGCTTTTGTCGGGGATCTTGATGTTCTTGCCCTTGAATTTTTCCAGCTTGCTCGTGAACGGCGGCTGGCGCGAGCCGAGCAAATCCACGGCGATGGTCCAGAACTCCTCGGAAACGAAAGCCCGGATCTCCTTTTCCCTTTCCACGATCAGTTTCAGGGCAATGGACTGCACGCGGCCGGCCGAAAGCGGGCCGCCGATCTTCCTCTGCAGCACCGGGCTGATCTTGTACCCGGCCAGGCGGTCCAGCAGGCGGCGCATCTGCTGGGAATCGACCTTGTTGCCGTCAATGGCCAGCGGCTTTTCCACGGCCGCCAGGATGGACGGGCGGGTGATCTCGTTGAAAAGCACGCGGAAGATATGCTTGTTGTCCTTCTGCAGGATCTGCTGCAAGTGAAAGGCGATGGCTTCCCCTTCGCGGTCGGGGTCGGAAGCCAGGAAAATTTTGGCCGCGCCCTTGGCCAGCTTGCGCAATTCCTTGATCACCTGGGCTTTTCCGGGCAGTTCTTCGTAGCAGGGCTTGTAGTTGTTTTTCAGGTCGATGCCCAGAACTGCGGCCGGCAGGTCGCGGACATGCCCCATGGAGGAACTGATCACGAAATCGTCGCCCAGATATTTGGAAATCGTTTGTGACTTGGCCGGGGATTCGACAATCACCAATGTTTTTTTAGCCATCATTTATCCTTCGGTAACCATCCGTCTCTTCCGCCACCAGGTTCTTTAAAACCAGACCCATCATCAGAGAAACGATCTCTGCGGTTGACAGATTGAGGGTTTCCACCAGAAAATCGATACCTTTTACCTCATTTTCCCCATACAAGTCAAGTATTTTCTTTTCCTGGGCCGTCAGCAGCGGCTCCGTTTTTTCCGCCGGCGCCGGCGTCAGGCCGAATTCTTCCAGCAGGTCGGCAGCGCTGCCCGACCGGCTTGGCCCCCTGCTGCAGCAGGTAGTTCGTCCCCTGGCTCAAGGGCCGGTCGATGTTGCCCGGAACGGCCATGACGTCGCGGTTCTGGTCGGCGGCCAGCCTGGCCGTGATCAGGGAGCCGCTGCGCATGGCCGCTTCCACGACCAGCACCGCCTGGGAAATCCCGGCGATGACGCGGTTGCGGATAGGAAAGAGAAAGGGACGAGGGACCACGTCCAGCGGGAATTCGCTGATGATGCCGCCGTGCTCGGCGATCTTCCCGATCAGGCCGCTGTTGCCGGGCGGATTCAGATGCAGCAAGCCGCCGGCGTTGACGCCGATGGTGGCCCCTTTTTCGCGGATCGCCGCCTGGTGGGCCATGGAGTCGATCCCGTAGGCCATTCCCGAGACGATCACCAGCCCGGCCCGGATGCACTCGGGCAGCAGCCGGTTGATGACGGACTGGCCGTAGGCGCTGGCGCGGCGCGACCCCACCACGGCCAGTTTGGTCTTGGCCAGGACTTCCCGGTCGCCGATAAAGTAAATGAAGTCGGGAGGATCGTAAATTTGGTCCAGCAGCGGCGGATAATCCTCGTCTTCGTTAAAAATGATCTCGGATGTGGTTCGCCCGGGACCGGGCCGCTTCGTTCCTGGCGGCCGCCCAGTTCCGCTCGCGTACCGCCTTGATCCTGGCCGGGAGCCAGGCCGGCCACTTCCAGTTGCCGCGCGGGCCAGGTCGAAAAAAGCCGCCGGCCTTGATGCCGCTTTTCAGCAGATGCTGCCTGGCCCTGGGATTGTTGAAAGTCAGCAGGTGAAAAGAGATCCTTTTTAGCTGCTCTTCATTGAAGTCAGCCATTGCCCTCGAATCTTTTTTTCAAGTTCTCCGAGGGGATGAATTTCACGATCTTGGCGGGAGGAATGATCATGGGCTGGCGGTTGATGGGATTGATCACCCGCTTTTTATTTTTCTTTTTGATGATCAGGGTTCCGAATTTGGAAAGCACGATTTTGCGCCCTTTGCCGAGATTTTCCAGGGCGACTTCGATGAACAGGTCGATAAAATTATAGGCTTCGTATTTTTTTATGGAGATTCTCTTGGCTATATCCTCGGCCAGATATTTTTTATTCATGTCAACCTCCTGCTTATCGAGTAAAGATGTAACATACGGAAAATAAAAAGTCAAGTGTTATGGAGCATTTCAAACAGTTATGCCCGGCGGAAGCAAAAACCGGCGCCGGATTTTTCGTTTCCGCTGATTGACTTTTTCACCCGGAATGGTTACCATTTTGGTTGGCAATATCGGAACAAGCATTCGTCACAGCCGGATGTTTCGAGTGAAAATGACCGATATGCCTGATTAAAATGAATAAAAACGTTCTTTTTAAGGATGAAAACCCATGAAAGAAAAGGTTTATTTCATTCCCTGTGCCGACAACGAACCCGACGATGAGGTCTGCCGGAAGCTCGAGAACGGCCCTCGCGGCCAACGACCTGTTTTCCTTTATCACTGGCCAAGGACATGGTGGCTTTTAAAACCCACTTCGGCGAGGAGAATACGCAAGGGTACGTGCGGCCGCTGAATTTCAAAATGATGGGCGCCCTGGCCAGGCAGCGGCAGGCCCTGCCCTTTCTGACCGATACCGCCACCTTGTACAGCGGCATGCGCAACCAGGCCGTCAGCCACATCGAACTGGCCCAGCGCCACGGCTTCGGCTTCGAGAACACCGGGATGCCCGTGATCATGGCCGACGGCCTGACCGGCGACGAGGAGCTGGAGGTGCCGATCCCGGGCAGAATATACCAGTAAAGTAAAACTGGCCTCGCTGATCGTCAAGGCCCAGGCCCTGGTCGTGGTCTCGCATTTCACCGGCCACCTGGCGTCCGGCTTCGGCGCGGCCCTGAAAAACATGGGCATGGGCTGCGCCAGCCGCCGCGGCAAGCTGGCCCAGCATTCGACCGCCAAGCCCTCGATAACGAAAAAAAAATGCACCGCCTGCGGCGCCTGCGCCAAGTGGTGCCCGGTCCAGGCCATCACCATGGCGGAGCATTTCGCCCAGATCGACAAGCTCACCTGCATCGGCTGCGCCGAATGCCTCACGGTCTGCCGCTTCGACGCCGTCGGCTACAACTGGTCGGCGACCTACGAACAGCTGCAGCGCAAGATCGTCGAGCACGCCTGGGGCGTGGCCGAGTCCAAGAAAGGCAAGGCGCTCTATATCAATTTTTTGAACCGCATCAGCAAGGACTGCGACTGCATGCCCGGCTACAAAAAGATCGTCCCCGATATCGGCGTGCTGGTCGCCGTCGACCCGGTCGCCCTGGACGCCGCTTCGCTGGACCTGGTGGAAGAGCGGGCCGGCAAGCCCATCACCGCCCTGGCCTACGACATTCCCCACCGCGTCCAGATCGACTACGCCCGCGAGATCGGCTTCGGCAACCCCGATTACCAGATCTGCGAAATCGGCTGAAAGTTCTGCCGCGGGCATAAAAACAAAAAAGTGATTGAAAATTTTTATTTCCGATATGTTATAAAATAAATTCGAGTTAGTTAAAGGAGAAAAAAATGAAGATAGAAAAAAGAAAAAAAGGCAACGTCACCATTTTCGACCTCAAAGGAAAAATACTCTTCGGCGACGGAATTGACGAGCTCCGGCAATCGATCAATGCCTCGATCAAGGACAACGAAAAGCAGCTGATCCTGAATTTCGCCGAAGTTCCCTACCTCGATTCCACCGGCCTGGGCGAAGTCGTCCGCTCCTACACCACCCTGAAAAAAGAAGGCGGGGCGGTCAAGATCGAAAACCTGACCAACAAAGTCAAGGACCTGATGATGGTCACCAAGCTGATCACGGTCTTTGAAACCTTCAACGACGAGAACGAGGCCGTAAAGAGCTTCAAATAGAATTTGCCTCGGCAAGCGGATTGCGAGAGCAAAGACGCGGGGCTTTCCTAGCGAAACGAGCAAGGAAATTTTTCTCCTGAAATTTTCAAATGCCTCCCCGGACCGGGCGTTGCGCCCGGCAGCCGGGAATTTTTTCCCGGGTCAACCAGAATAAAGCCATGTGCGGAATCTGCGGTTTTTATCAAGTTGAAAAACAGGCCGATGCCGGCACCCTGAAAAAAATGAACGACCAGATCGTTCACCGCGGTCCCGACGATGAAGGCTTTTTTCAAAAGGGCCCGGTGGGGCTGGCGGCCAGGCGCCTGAGCATCATCGACCTGACCACCGGCCATCAGCCGCTCTGCTCGCGGTCGGGGAACTCCTGGATCACCTATAACGGCGAAGTATACAATTTCCCCGAATTGCGCCGCGAACTCGAGCAGCGCGGCTATACATTCCGCAGCCAAAGCGATACCGAGGTCGTGGTCAATCTCTACGAGGAATTCGGCCTGGAATTCGTGAAAAAGCTGCGCGGCATGTTCGCTTTCGCCATATTTGACCAAAAGAACCAGCGGCTGATCCTGGCCAGGGACCCGATCGGGAAAAAGCCGCTGTATTATTGCCTGAAAGACAACGGCAACCTGGTCTTCGCCTCGGAAATCAAATCCATCCTGCAGTATCCGGGCGTCAGCCGCGACGTGGACCCCGAGGCGCTCGATTTTTTCCTGACCCTGGAGTACATACCCGCGCCCTATTCAATCCTGGCCGCCGTCAAAAAACTGCCGGCCGGGAACCTGCTGGTCTACGAAAACGGCAATGCCGTGATCTCCGAGTATTGGGACGTGCCGGCAACCGAACGTGCCCGCGGGTTTGCCGCCGCCCGCGAAGAATTCCTGGCCCTGCTCGAGGAATCGGTCCGCCTGCGCATGATCTCCGACGTGCCCCTGGGGGCATTCCTTTCCGGCGGCATCGATTCCAGCGCCATCGTGGCCACCATGGCCGGGCTCTCTCCCATACCGATCAAGACGTTTTCCATCGGCTTCGAGGAAAAATCATACAGCGAATTGCCTTTTTCGCGCCTGGTGGCCGAAAGATTCAAGACCGATCACCGGGAAGAAACACTGCACGCCGACATTCACGCCCTGGTTCTGCAATTGGCCGGCATCCTGGATGAGCCGCTGGCCGATTTTTCCAATTTCCCCACCTTCCTGGTGTCGCGCCTGGCCAGGGAAAAGGTGACGGTGGCTCTGTCCGGAGACGGCGGCGACGAGATCTTCGGCGGCTACGAGCACTACCTGGCCCAAAAAATGGCCCGCTTCATCGACCCGGCGCCGCTGCGCCCGCTGCGGGCGCTGGCCGGCCAAGCCATGCGCTGGCTGCCGCCGTCGGAACTGAAAAAAGGGCTGGTCAACCGCAGCAAGCGTTTCAGCGAAGGCTTTGGCAATTCGCCGGCCAACCGCCACTTCCGCTGGATGCTTTTTCTGACGCGCGCAGCAAAAAACGCGCCTCTACTCCCCGGCTTTCCAGCAGGAAAGCTTCATGCGCGACCTGCCCCAGCGGGAGCCGTTCAGCACATTTTTCAAGCGCAGCCGGCAGTTTTCCGGGATCAACCAGGACCTGTACCTGGACCTGAAAACCTACCTGACCGACGACATCATGGTCAAGGTCGACCGCATGAGCATGGCCGCGTCCCTGGAGACGCGCGCGCCGCTGCTCGATGTCAAGCTGGTGGAATTCGCATTTTCCCTGCCGGCCGGGTGGAAAGTAAAGGGCAACACCGGCAAATGGTTTTTTAAAAAGGCCATGGCCGGCATCCTCGACCCCGAAATACTCAACCGCCAGAAGCAGGGCTTTTCCATTCCCATCAAAAACTGGCTCAAGGGCGAGCTGAAGGAGCTGATGCTGGAAACCCTGTCCGAGAAAAAAATATCACGACATGGGCTTTTTTCATACCCGGGCTACGTGCAAACCCTGATCCGGGAACACCTGCAAAACCGCGAGAACCATTCCCACCGCCTGTGGGCCCTGATCCAGTTTCATCTCTGGCATGATCATTTCGGCAACAAATAAACGCCGGCCGCCGGCGCCCGGCCCGCCTGACACCCCCCATGCTGCAAATCTACCTGATCGTCCTGCCGGCGGTTTTCCTGGCCGGAGCTGGTCGATTCCATCGCCGGCGGCGGCGGCCTGCTGTCCGTTCCCGCCTACATGGCCGCCGGGCTGCCGCCGCACTACGTGCTGGGCAACAACAAGTTCTCTTCCAGCTTCGGCACCCTGTTCGCCAGCCTGCGCTACCACCAGCACGGGATGATCGACGTGCGCGTGGCCCTGCTCAGCGCCTTTTTCGCCCTGATCGGGTCTTTCCTGGGCAGCAGCGCCGTGCTGCTGCTGCACCCCGGACTTTCTGCGCATTTTGCTGATCGTGCTGATCCCATTGATCGCCGTTCTCACCCTGACCAACCGCTCCCTGGGCCGGGAAAACCATTCGCACCATCAATCCCAGCAACGGAAATATTTCCTGGCCGCCCTGGCGGCGTTGCTCATCGGTTTTTACGACGGATTTTTCGGTCCCGGCACGGGGATGTTCCTGATCCTGTTCTTACACCCTGGCGCTGAAATACGATTTCGTCACGGCCAACGCCAACACCAAGGTGGTCAACCTGGCCTCCAATGTCGCGGCCGTGATCACCTTCATCGTCCACGGCAAGGTCATCTTACGCCATCGGCATCCCGGCCGCCATCGCCGGCATCGCCGGCAACCTGCTCGGCGCCAAGCTGGTCATCAAGCGGGGCAGCACGATCATCCGCCCGATCTTCATCTTCACCCTGGCTGCTGCTGTTCGGCAAGGTCCTCTACGACCTGCTGGCCGCCCGCTAGGCCCCGGCCGCCGGCGCTCTCTTCATCTCCCGCCCGACCCGATGCAGGTAGGCGATGGCGCACAGGCGGCCGCTCATCGCCGCCAGCGCCGCGGCCGTCACGCCGATCAGGCTGGTGAACGATACGGCCAGCAGCAGCACCGCGGCGATGACCGCCACCTCGATCGCCGTGGCCTTGGTGATCGGGGCGGGTGCATTTGCCCACTACGAACTGGGCGCGCTGGAAAGCCAGCAGCACCTCCAGGGCCGGGATGACGGCGAAGAGGCGGATGGGGACAGGACGGCCAGGCGGGCGAGCTCCGGAGAGAGCCCGGAGACGCCGCGAAACCACAGGGTGACCGCGGGAGAAAAGGCGATCACGACCAGGAGCCCCGAAGCTGCGCCGCCCCGAGCAGCCAGGCGAAGGAACGCAGCTTCTGATAACTTTCATCGCCTTTTTTCAACAGGGCGATGGCCGCCTCCTGGAAGGAGAGGCCGGCGCTGCGGAAGACGAAGGCCAGGGAGTTGACCACCGGCAGCACGGCCAGCGACTCGATGGGCAGGCGGCTCTTGCCCATGAAGAACGACATCATGGGGTGGACGGCCAGGCCCAGGAGCGAGGTCAGCGCCAGTGGGAAATAGAAGGCGGCCAGTTCGCGGTTGTTCAGGAGCTTTGCTCCCGTCGCGGCAGCGGGGACCGGCCAGCAGCTTGCTGACCAGCGGCCCGGCCATGACGCGGCTGGCCAGCGCCTCCATGACCACTCCCGCCGACAGGGCGGCCGTGCCCACGCAGGCGCCGGGCAGCGACGAAAACAGGTAGAGCAGCCAGGCCGTGGCCGCCATGGAGACCAGGCGCACCACCGTGCCGTAGGCCACCCGGCGCGGCAGGTGGTTGCCGATGAGGATGCCCTGGTAGAAGCGGCGGTAGCCGATGGCCGCCGGCCAGGGCAGGAGGATGATCGTGGCCTGGCGCGTCAGGCGCGCCAGCGCCGGCGGCATGCCGATGAGCCGTTCGCGTCAGCCAGTAAAAAACGGGCGGCACCAGGACCAGCAGCATGGCCAGGGTGATCAGTAGGTTCAGCAGGATTGTTGAAACGCCGCAGCTTGAGGTAGGTGCGGCGGTCCTTGACCAGGACGTTGGCCGCGCTGAGCATCATGATGATCGGCGACTCGAAGAACATGCCCAGCGAAAAAGCCACGCCGAAGGCGGCCAGGTTGAACGTGGGATCGGCGAGGCGGGCGATGACGGCCGCGATGAAGGGCCCCTCCACCCCCATCATCAGCCAGGTGGAGAAAAGGGGCAGCCAGAAATGCGGCGATCTTCCTGCGGGTCAGTTCGGGATTTGGGGGATTCAAGATAAAATATATCACGATCCAGCCTGTCCGGCAAGGGAGCGTTTCCGCCCGAATGGGCGCGAAACGTCACTAGATTCTGGGCGATCTTTATCAGGGTGCCCGTCCGCCGGCATTTTGCCTGGCGAATCGTCCCTACGGGGAAATTTGACACTCCTTGGTGCTGATTGTACAATCCTTCCCAAGCTGAGAACCCCATGAACAATCTCTCCAGGCTCGTCGGCCGCGCGCTGCTGGTCCCCATATCGTGGATCCCGGCTCAGTCGCCTCTACGGTCGGATCATGCGTTTGCGGAGACCGCGCTGGCTGGCCCTGTGGATGATCCGCCGCTTTCAAAAGCACTACCAGATCGAGATGGACGAATTCCAGGGCAAACCCGAGGATTACGGCTCGCTTGCCGACTTCTTCCTGCGCCCCCTGGACCCGCGCCAAAAGACCGCTGCGCGCTAGACGAACGCATTCCTGCTTTCGCCCGCCGACGGCCGATTGAGCGAGCTGGAACTCATCGGCGAGGACCGCTGCCACCCAGGTCAAGGGCTGGACCTATCCCCTCAGCCTGCTGCTGGCCGATCAGATCGATTTTTCGCAAAAATGGTACCTGGCCACCATCTACCTGTCGCCCAGCAATTACCATCGCTTCCACTATCCGCTTTCGGGCCGCATCAGCGGCTGTTTTCACGGCGGCACCCGCCTGTTCCCGGTCAACGATTTCTCCGTGGCCGGGTCAGGCGACCTGTATCTCCGCAACGAGAGGCTGGTGACGCGCTTCGAACTTGCCCGGCGGCAGGTTCTACATGGTGGCCGTGGGCGCCACGTTCGTGGGCAGCATCGGCATGGAATATCTGGCCGGCCGGCCTGCCCGCCAAAGGTAGCTGGCAGCCCCTGGACATCGCCGGTGCGGCAAATGGCCGAAATGGGGCATTTCGCCATGGGCTCGACCATCATCCTGCTGTTTCCGGCCCGGCGGGTGGAAAAGGTGCTGGCTGAAAAAGGGAAAGCCGGTCCGCGTCGGCCAGCCCCTGTTCAAGATCAGGAACTGAACTTTCCGGCCCGGCGAAAACCGCGGCGCTCAAATATTCTCTATTATATCTCCCGAATTTACATAACCGCTCTTCTCTATCTCCGAGCGGGTTCCCAGCCAGCGCCTGAAATCCCGGAATTCGGCGGGAAGGCTCTCGCAATCGGGTTCGGCGCCGCTGCGCAGCTGGTAGTGCAGGTGGGGCTCCGCCGAGTCTCCAGAGCTCCCAACCTCCCCGAGCTGTTGGCGCGCTATCACCCGTTCCCCCTTGCGCACTTTCAGGCTGTTCTGGCGCAGATGGCCGAAGAAACTGAATTCCCCGTTCCCGTGATCGATGACCACGTAATTGCCGCCGAGGAGCCGAAGATCCTTGGTGCGCTGCAGTGCCTCATAGTCCACGAGCATCTGGCCGATCGGGCTGTCGGGTCGCTCCGCCACGCAATCCACCACGGTGCCTGCCGCGGGAGCCAGCACCGGCTTGGCGAAGATGTAATAATCCTCAAGCCGCTCCCCCTTGCCGGCGAAGGTGCTTCCATCTCCATCCACCTGCATGAAGTCCATCCCGAAGCGCGTGATGTTGTGCTTCACGCCGAGATCCGTCATCATGGGGTGGGCAAGGTCGAGCCTGCGGTGGTGGGCATAGAAGTCCCACCCGTCCCAAACGATTACCTTGCCCTTGACGGGCAGGGCAAGGGGCGTTTTTGCCGCATGCAAGACCGGGTGGACGATCACCGTGGAAACGAGTTTCTTCCCATCGCCCCCGGCGGTGAAAGTAAAGGCAAATTTCAATGTTTTCAGCTCCAAGCCAGGCGGGAGCGCCTGGAAGGGGTTAAAAGCGATTACCGTCTTTCCGGGCTCAACGACCGTGAAGGGAAGCAAGGCGATGCTCGGACACATGCCCAGGCGGTTGATCTCCAGGCGCGTCATCGAGCGCTCCCTTGCCGTCGAATGCGGTCAGGACGAGCGCGGCAAACTCCAGCGGGGCCCCGGCCATGTTGCGGACAAGGAAATCCAGGCTAACCTGCTGGGCGTGCTTCCCGGGGACGATGAAGACGGGTTCGGGAGCCACTGTGATCGAGACAAGGTGCTCTCCGGCCGGTGCGGCCTGCGGCAACAATGAGACCGCCAAAAGGAACAAAAGCGCAAAGGTCGCTCTCATCTTATCCTCCTTCCGGGAACAGCAAAAGAAAATCGCATTTCCCGATTTTTTTTCAACGCGCGTTCCCAGGCGCAACCGGATCCCAAAACCGCACGCTTCATGCCTCAACGGTAGCCGGCTCTGTTCAGGTCGGCCAATGAGGCGAACGCATGGGGCGGGTGCAGGTAGCCGGCCAGGAACTTGTAGATCTTCAGGCGGATCTCCTTGGCCAGGCTTGGTGTCGATGCGGTCGAAGCTGTGGCCGCCCGGGGCTTCCTTGAAGATCTCGTATTCGAATTTCTTGCCCTCGGCCTTCAGCGCCTGGATCAGGTGCTCCACTTCGATGGAATAGACATCATCGTCGTTGGTGTTGGCATGAATGAGCAGCGGCGTTCGCAGCTCCTTGACGTGCCAGACCGGCGAGCGCCGCTGGTATTCCTTCACATTCTCGTTGACCGTCTTGCCGATGTGGAAGGGGGCGGAATATTCTTCCGCATAATCCGGACCCTGGTAGCCCAGGCGCATGACCAGGTCGCTGACCGGGACGCCGGCGAACGCCACCTGGTAGTCGCCCGGGCGGGCGAAAATGTTCATCAGGGCGATCAGCCCGCCGTGGCTCCAGCCCACGATGCCGACGCGCGCGCCGTCGACGAACTCGTAATTTTCCACCATGTAATCGCGGCTGGCCTGGCAGTCGTCGACCTCCAGGCCGCCGTAATCGATCTTTTCGTAGAAGTCCTGGCCGTAGCCGGTGCTGCCGCGGTACTCGGGCGCGACCACCACGTAGCCCTGGGCCAGCAGTTCGCGGATGATGTGGGTGTGGTAGGTGGTGAAATTGGCGTGGACGCCGCCATGGGGCAGGACCAGCAGCGGGTATTTGCGGCCGCGGTCGATGCCCCTGGGAATGAAAATATAGGACCAGAATTTGACCGGGTTCTTGGCGCCCATGGCGGTCGGGTTCTTGACATTGGCGGGCGGCGGCCCGACGTGAAACACTTTGTCGATCAGGGCCACGTCTCCGACCTTCTGGTACCAGAGGAGGTCATCGACGGCTTTTTCCAACTGGTCCAGGCGGTGGTCCAGCGCTTGAAAACTCTTCTGGATAAGCTCTTTTTCGTCCTGACTTCCGGTCCCGGCATCTTTTTGAGCCGCCAGCGGCAAGAATGACGAGAGGATCAGGCCCACAACCGCGGTCAGGACGAACAAACGATTTTCTTTCAGCATGATTCCTCCAGCAATGATCACGGCGCGCTTCTATTTTAAAAAAAACCGTTACCAATTGCAAACCCGGGTTACAGATCGACCTTGTCTCCTGAAACAGGCGGGGGCATCATGAGCAGCAGCAAGGCATCGGGCGAGCAAGCGAGCACTTCATGCGCTTCCCCGGGTTCGACCACCAGCAGGTCGCCTTTCTCCATCTCCAGGGCCTGCCCGGCCACGGAGATTTTCATGCTGCCCGCGACCAGAAGAAAATATTCGGCCATGGTCCGGTGCAAGTGCCCCTTGCCGAACGGGGAGGTGCCGAATTTCACCCCCACCTGGATGGGCATTCCCGCTTCACCCAGGCGCCAGCCCTCCTGGCTCAGGAGTTGCCGCAACAGCTTCATGAAGTTGCCCTCCCGCGGGACCGGGCATCTCCCACCCGGTCCGGCCAGGGCCAGCGCCACGATGCCGGCAATGGCCGCAGCATGCCGGCAAGCTTCAAAGCGGGCAGCCAATGGCCCAGCAGCCCATAATCCAGCACGCTGACCACGATGGCATTTGACCCGGAAACCGCCGTGGCCGGACCGGCCGGTCCCGACGTGACGGCCTTCTTGACGAAGAGCATGCCCAGGGCGAGGAAAACTCCGGCCAGCAGCGCCAGCCAGCCGAGACCGGCCGGCCGCAGCCACGGCAAGCGCCCCGTTTCCAGCCAACGCCAGGCAAAGGCCAGCACGCCGCAGCCGCCCACGGCCAGCCACAGGATGACCGCCGCCGTGAGCGAATCGCAGCCTTGCTCGCCGGCCAGTTTCAGCAGGAAGTTGGTCAGGCCGAGAAGGACCATGGCCGCGACCGCGTAGCCGACGGCGGCAAAATGGCCGCGGGCCATGCCCCCCAGGCTTAGAAGGACGATACCGGCCATGATGATCAGAAAGCCTCCCCATTGCCCCGGGGAGAGCTTTTCCCGCAAGAACACCCAGGCCAGGAGGACGACGACCAGGGAATTGCTCGAAGCGACGGACACGATCGGTCCCTTGGCCAGCGGGTTTGCCGCCAGGCTGATCTTGAGCAAGAGCATGCCCAAAGCCAGGGTGACGCCCGAGGCCAGCGGCAGAAGCCAGGAATTTTTTTTGGGCAGGCCGGCAAAACCGCGGGCGGTTGCCTTGAAAAAGGCGGCGCCGGCCAGGCCGAGCAGGCCCGTGCCCAGCCAGAGGATCATGGCGGCCTCGACGCTCGCGCCGGGGTTGTCCGGCACTTTTTTCAGAAATAAAACCCAGCGAAAAATTGGTGATGCCGAAGAAAAACAAGGCCGCCAGGGCGAAAAACAACCAGCGCGCGGTCCTGCTTTGAAGGCGCGTCCATGGCGGAACGGCGGGCGGTCAGGACCGGGGCCCGCGCAGGATCCGGGCCGGCAGGGTGATCACGGCCGTCAGCAGTTCGAAGACCGCGTTGACGGTGATCCCCAGGAGGCGGAAAGGCAGCAGAAGCAGCCAGACCAGCGGATACAGCAGCAGGGCCAGCAGGGCCAGCGGCCAACAGATGACCAGCAGGATCAGCCACAAAAGGAATTTGCTCATGCGTTTCTCCTCGGCGCAATCGGGCCTTGGAGATTTTTTTACCACACTGTGTTAGAATTTACAAACGAAAAATGACCAAGCCATTTGCAATTCAAAACCTGCTGGCCGGAAAATTGCGCGCCGGGATCAACTCTTTTTCACGGGATAAGCGCTTGCCATGAGGACCTCTTGAACGAATTCTGCCAGCGCCAGGTCGCGGCCATTCGCCTTTCGCACCTCCGGTCCCTGCCCCCGGGATTCGCCAATTCTCGCCGCCTTTACCAATCCTTTCATATCGATCCGACCAGGCACCGTCCTTCATCGGAAGCCCTGTGGCGCCGGCTGCGCGACAAGAACGATTTTCCCGCCGTCAACCCGCTGGTGGACCTGACCAACCTGCTTTCGCTCAAATTCCAGGTCTGTTTCGGACTTTACGACCTGGAGAAGGTCCAGGGACCGGCCGCCATCACCCTGGGCGAGGAAAACGACCAGTATCAGGGAATTCGCAAGGAAAGCCTGAATTTGCAAGGCAAGATCGTGTTGCGCGACGAACTGGGCGCGTTCGGCAACCCCTCCTCCGACTCACTGCGGGCCAGCGTGAGCGAAAACAGCCGGGAGGTCATGCAAGTTCTGTTTTTTCACCAGGACGATCCTTTGCGGGAAGGCATTCTGGCCGAAACAAACGCCGTTTTCAAGCAATTTTTCACCATGACCGAAAGTCACGTCTTTTTTATCTGAAATGTCCATGACCCAAGAAAAATATCCGACAGGAGCGATCATGCAAAACCAAAGAATCGCCGACACCATTGCCGATGCCGGGCAGAGGTCATCCATCTCCAAGACTACGGCCATAACCGGCGAGATCAGCGGCCAGGGAGACCTGCGCCTGGAAGGCCGGTTCGAAGGCGATCTCAAGCTGCAAGGTTTTCTGTTCATCGGCGATGGGTGCAGCTTCCGGGGCAAGGCCGAGGCGGAAAATATCATCATCGAAGGCAGGGTGGAGGGACGGATCAAGGCGTTGGACAAGATCGAGATCAGGGCCGGCGGCCAGGTGCGGGGGAAAATCGTCTGCCAGCAGATCGCCATCGCCGAAGGCGCTTTCCTGGACGGGGACGTGGAGAGCGGCAAAGGCAAGCAGGTGGCCCCGACCTATTTCAGCGAGAAAAGAAAAGAACTGCAAACCCCCGAAAAATAAGATCCGCAGCGGGGCCACGTTTCCCTGCGTTCAGCCCGGCAGCCGGCAAGCCGTTCCCCTCTGGCGCACCCCGCCTCTTGACTTTTCGCGCGTTTCGGATTAAACTTATTCTAAGATCTTGGTGATCCAAATCAATCCAAAAGCTAGCAAGGAAAATCCATGACCGAAAACAAAAATGGCACACAGTCATCCGCAAAAAATGGCGAAGAAAGCTTTTCCGACATGTTCAAGGCGTCCATTCACCCGACGACCCATGTCAAAGTAGGCGAAGTCGCCGAAGGCAAGGTGATCTCCATCGGCAAAGACAATATATTCCTGGACCTGGGCAGCCGGGCCGAGGGCATGATCGACAGCGATGAATTCGTCCGCCAGGGAGTCATGACCGTCAAATCCGGGGACAGGATCCAAGTCCTGGTTACCGCCTTCCGGGACGGGATCTTTCATTGCACGTCCAGGTTGCGCCAGGCCGGCCGCGGCGACTCGCGGCAGGCAAAGGACTCGCCATCGCTGGCCATGCTGCGGGAGGCATACGCCGCCCATATCCCGGTCGAAGGCAGGGTGAAGGCGGTGAACAAGGGCGGGTTCGAAGTCCAGGTCATGGGCCAGAAGGCCTTTTGCCCGATATCGCAGATTGAAAAAAAATATTGCCAGAACCCGGAAAGCCATTTGGAGCAGACGTATTCCTTTTTGATCAGCCAGTACGAAGAGGATGGCCGCAACATCGTGATCGGGCGCAAGGAGCTGCTGCAGGCCGAAAGCCGGGAAAAGGCGCGGCAGCTTTGGCAGGAACTCGAAGTGAACCAGGTGCGCGAAGGCACCGTTACTTCGGTGCACGATTACGGCGCTTTCGTCGATATCGGCGGCATTGAAGGGCTGCTCCACGTTTCGGAAATTTCTCACCAGAAGCTGCAGAGCGCCCAGGAAGCGCTGCAGCCCGGGACAGAAGCTGAAAGTCGCCATTCTGAAACTGGACCAGGAGGCCAACAAGATCTCCCTGAGTCTCAAGGCCCTGCTGGACGATCCCTGGACCGCGGCCGGCGACAAGCTGGTTGCGGGCGGCGAATTCGCCGGCAAGGTCGTTCACCTCAAGCCCTTTGGCGCCTTTGTCGAACTGCTTCCAGGAGTGACCGGCCTGCTGCACATATCGCGCCTGGGAGCGGATCGCCGCGTGAACCATCCCAAGGAAGTCCTCGAGGTCGGCGCCACGGTCAACGTTCGCATCCTGGCGGTCGACCCGGACCGCAAGACCCTTTCCCTGACCATGGAAGAACCCGAAGAAGACTTCAGCGGCGAGCTCAACCGGCTGAAAGAAAAACAGGACCAGGACCAGAAAAAGGGCAGCGGCACCATGGCCGCCTTGCTGGACTCCGCCATGGACGAGAACCCAAAATAGCCCGAGCCGATTCGGCCTCGAGCGCTCCAACCCCGCGGGGAGCGAAACCCTGCCGCGGCGTTTGCCGGAAAAAACGCATGCCGCCCGAACGCAAAGACAAGGCCGGCAAACCCGGTGACTGCCCGCGTCATTTGAAAAAAAACCGCTATATCTGCTATAATGCGGTCACCATGCTTAAATTCATCCTGCGCAAAATTTTCGGCACCCAGAACGAAAGGGACCTGAAGCGCCTTCAGCCGCTGGTTTCCCGCATCAACGCCTGCGAACCCGACCTGCTGCAAGCTGAGCGACGATCAGCTGCGCGCCAAAACGGAAGAATTCAAAAAAAGGGCGCTGGCCGGCGAGGAGACTGGATGAGCTTCTGCCCGAAACGTTTGCCGTGGTGCGCGAAGCGGCCCGCCGCACCCTGAACATGAGGCATTTTGACGTGCAGCTGCTGGGCGGCATGATCCTGCACCAGGGCAAGATCGCCGAGATGAAAACCGGGGAAGGAAAAACCCTGGTCGCCACCCTGCCCGCCTACCTGAATTCCCTTACCGGCAAAGGCGTGCACGTCGTCACCGTCAACGATTACCTGGCCAAGAGGGACTCGGAATGGATGGGCAGGATCTACCGGTTCCTGGGCCTTTCGGTGGGGGTCATCCAGCACGAAATGGACGACCAGCAGCGCAAGCAGGCCTACGCTTGCGACGTCACCTATGGCACCAACAACGAATTCGGTTTCGATTACCTGCGCGACAACATGAAATTCGACGTGCAGAGCTTGAGCCAGCGCGAATTCAACTTCGCCATCGTCGACGAAGTGGACTCCATCCTGATCGACGAGGCCAGACGCCGCTGATCATTTCCGGTCCCACCGAGGAATCCACCTCGTTCTTCTACCGGGTCAACGAATTCGTGGCCAGGATCAAGCGCAGCAAGGAATACTTCGACCACGACGAAAAAACAAAAACCGTGATCCTGACCGAAAGCGGCATCAGTGGATGCCGAAAAATTCTTCCACATCGACAACCTTTACGACCTGCCCAACATGGATCTGCTGCATCAGATCTACCAGTCGCTCAAGGCGCACCTGATATTCAACCGCGACGTGGACTACCTGGTCAAGGACGGCCAGGTGCTGATCGTGGATGAATTCACCGGCCGCATCATGCCCGGCCGCCGCTATTCCGACGGCCTGCACCAGGCGCTGGAGGCCAAGGAGAACGTCAAGATCGAGCAGGAATACCAGACCCTGGCCACCATCACCTTTCAGAATTATTTCCGCATGTACAAGAAACTGGCCGGCATGACCGGGACGGCCATGACCGAGGCAGCCGAATTCTCCCATATTTATCACCTGGACGTCACCGAGATCCCGACCAACAAAAAACTGATCCGCACCGAGTTCCCCGACGTGATCTATGGCAGCAAGGAAGAAAAATGGGAAGCGGTGGCCAAGGAGATCGCCGCATTGAATGAAAAAGGCCAGCCGGTGCTGGTCGGCACGATATCCATCGAGAATTCGGAACTGCTCAGCCGCAGGCTGCACAAGGAGAAAGTCCGCCACGTGGTGCTCAACGCCAAGTACCATGAATCGGAAGCCGAGATCGTGGCCCAGGCCGGCCGGCTCAACTCGGTAACCATCGCCACCAACATGGCCGGCCGCGGCACCGACATCCTGCTGGGCGGAAACCCCGATCCCCTGCTCAGGGAGGAATTGAAGAAAAAGGGCTTCAGCCCGGAAACGGCGCCGCCCGTGGTCGTTGGAAAAAGCCCGGGCCGAGATCGTCGAACAGGTGCAGCGCGAACATGAGGCGGTGATCGAGCGCGGCGGGCTGCATATCCTGGGCACCGAACGCCACGAGGCCCGCCGCATCGACAACCAGTTGCGCGGACGCTCCGGACGCCAGGGCGACCCGGGTTCATCGCGCTTTTACATTTCCCTGGAAGACGACCTGATGAAGATCCTGGGCTCGGACCGCATCCGCGGCATGCTGGTGCGGGCCGGGATGAACAACGGCATCCCCCTGGAAAACCGCCTTGTTTCCCGGGCCATCGAAAACGCCCAAAAGCAGATCGAAGGGCAGAATTTTTCCATCCGCAAGCACCTGCTTGAATATGACGATGTCATGAACAAGCAGCGCCAGCATATTTATGCCCTGCGCCGGGACATCCTCTTCGGCAAGGATTTCATGGACTACATCCACGAGCTGATCGTGGACCTGTACGAAGAAATATTCACGTTTTACATTGACGAGAACAAAGACGCGGACCAGTGGGATTTCGAGTCCTTCCAGAAGGAGGTCATGCTGCAGTTCGGGTTGGACCTGAAACATTCCCTCCACGAAGACTACCGCGACACCCCGCCGCTGCTGCTGAAGGAAAACATCCTCAAAATGATCCAGGCCGCCTATAGCGAAAAGGAGGCCCTGGTCGGCGCGGCACAGATGCGCGAGCTGGAAAGGATGATCCTGCTCCAGGTGATCGACTCGCAATGGAAGGACCACCTGCTCAGTATCGACCACTTGAAAGAGGGCATCGGCCTGCGCGGCTATGCCCAGAAGGATCCGCTCATCGAATACAAGAAGGAAAGTTACCAGATGTACGAAGCCCTGCTGAACCGGATCGATGAAGAGGTCCTGCGCTTCCTGTTCCTGTTCCGCCCGGTGAGCGACGAAGAAATCGAGGATTGGCGCAAGAAAAAGAAACCGAAATTGTCAGCCCCGACATTCAAGATGCCCGGGGGCAAACACAAGAAAAGAAGATGAAAAAAGAAGAAAAGATCCTTGCCGACCAGGGCCTGACGTTCGACGACGTATTGCTGGTCCCCGCCTATTCCGAAGTCCTGCCCAACCAGGCCGACACGGCGACCTTGTTTTCGCGCCGCATCCAGCTGCGCATTCCCCTGGTGGCGGCGGCCATGGACACCGTTTCCGAATCGCGAATGGCCATCGCCATGGCCCAGCTCGGCGGCATGGCCATCATTCACAAGAACCTGACCATCGAGGAGCAGGCGGGCGAAGTGCTGAAGGTCAAGCGTTCGGAATCGGGCATGATCGTCAACCCCATCACCTTGCGCCCGGACAATACGATCCAGGAAGCCCTGCAGCTGGTCCGGGAAAAGGGCATTTCGGGTTTGCCCATCGTCGATGAAAAGGGCCGGCTGGTCGGCATCCTGACCAATCGCGATCTGCGTTTCGCCGGCAATTTCAGCGACAAGATCTCGACCATCATGAAGTCCACGAACCTGATCACGGCTCCCGAGAACATCAAAATGGCCGAAGCCAAGCAACTCTTGCACATCAACCGCATCGAAAAACTTCCGGTTATCGACAAAAACAATTTTCTAAAAGGGCTGATCACGTTCAAGGACATCGTAAAGACGGAAAAATTTCCCACCGCTTCCAAGGACAAGTTCGGCCGCCTCCAGGTGGGCGCCGCGGTCGGCACCGGGGCGGATACCCTGGAAAGGGTCAGCGCCCTGGTCGCAGCCAAGGTGGACGCGCTGGTCATCGACACCTCGCACGCCCATTCGCGCAAGGTGATGCAAACCATCGAAAAAGTCAGGACCGCCGCCGCCGGGGTCGACCTGGTCGTGGGCAATATCGCCACGGCGGCCGCGGCCAGGGACCTGCTGGCACTCGGAGTGGACGGCCTGAAGGTCGGCATCGGCCCCGGTTCGATCTGCACGACCCGCGTGGTGACCGGAGCCGGCGTTCCCGCAGATCTCGGCCATCATGGGCGTGGCCGCCGAGGTCAACGGCCGCGTGCCGGTCATCGCCGACGGCGGCATCAAGTTTTCCGGAGATATCACCAAGGCCCTTGCCGCCGGAGCCAATTCGGTCATGATCGGCTCCATCCTGGCCGGGACCGACGAAAGTCCCGGCGAAATGGTGATTTACCAGGGCCGGTCCTACAAAAAATACCGCGGCATGGGATCGATCGCCGCCATGAAGGCCGGCAGCCGCGATCGCTATTTCCAGGACGACGAGTATTCCGAATCCAAGCTGGTCCCCGAAGGGATCGAGGGCCGGGTTCCCTACCGCGGCTCGGTCATGAACCTGGTGCCGCTGCTGATCGGCGGCGTCAGGGCCGGCATGGGATTGACCGGCTGCCGCACCATCGACGACCTGCGCAGCAAGACCCGTTTTGTCCGCATCAGCAATGCCAGCTTGAAGGAAAGCCATGTACACGACGTGATCATCACCGAGGAATCCCCGAACTACCGGCTGGACTGAGGAGAAGAAATGAAAGCGAAACTGATCCTGCTCCTGACCGTTGCTCTTGGCCGTTGCCCTGCCCGCCGCTGCCGCCAAAGTATTCCGCTACGGCACGGGGATCAGGATCAGCTCCTTCGGCATCCCCAATGCCCTGCTGGACCTGGCTCTCTACGAGCACCCGAAGCTTGTCTGGAAACGCGTATTCCTTCGAAATCCATTCCTACGGGGAAAAGGGCCCGCGCTCGATTTTCAGCGGCGTGTACTGCCTGGAATACAGCCGCATCACGGGCGATGGTTATTTCCGGGTCGAGCAGTTCGACAACCGGCTTTTCGGCTCCGGCGAGATCACCCAGGTCAATTTCACGGCCACCATCCTGATGCATATATTCCCCAGTTCCCCCATCCATCCATATATCGGCGGCGGCATCGGCATCGGCCGCATGAGCATCTTTGCCGAAGGATCCTACCAGGACGAGCTGGGCACGACCATCCGCGACAGTCCTACGAGAACAAATTGTTCGTGCCGGTTGGCCATATCCCGGTGGGCGATCATGGGCAATATCAACGACAAATTCCTGCTCAGGGCCGAGGCCGGGTTCAAGAACGGTTTTTATTTCGGCGGCAGCATGGTGGTCAACTTTTAGAAAATCCGGGAAAAATTCCTTGCCTGTTTCATTCCCTTGCGAATTCCGCTATAATTTCCCTGGAGAGGAAAAGGTCATATGGCTGAAATCAAGATTCCCGACAAGCTGACTTTCCGCCGCAAGGAGGTCATGCAGCTGGCCAAACTGGACGGCCGGGTGCTGGATTACTGGGAAAAGGAATTCAGCGCCTTCGCTCCCGTCGTCAACCAGAGCGGAGAAAAATTCTACAGCCGCCATGATGTCGAGGTCATCCTGGCCATCAAGCAATGGCTGGTCCAGGAGAAGCGCGATAAAGGCAAGATCAAGCGAGCTGCTGCTGCAGAATTTCGGCGACTTGGCCAACACCCAGCCGGGCGCTCCCCGAGAGCCGGTCGATCCGGAAAAGATAAAAAGGATCCGCCGCGGCCTCAAGGAAATATTGACTTTACTCGCCAAAGATGATAAAAGTTGAATGAGCCGGGGCGTAGCGCAGTCTGGTTAGCGTACACGCTTGGGGTGCGTGTGGTCGGTGGTTCGAATCCACTCGCCCCGACTTTATTTCAAAATCCGAAGCCAATGAAAACAATATTGTTGACCAACGATGATGGTTTCTACTCTCCAGGGGATCATCGCCCTGAAAACGGAATTGGAAAAAAAGTACCGCGTCTGGGTCGTGGCGCCGGACCGGGAAAAAAGCGCCATCAGCATGGCCCTGACCTTGAACCATCCGCTGCGCATCAGCCAGGTCGAGGAAAACGTCTATGCCGTCAACGGCACGACGGCCGATTGCGTCAATATCGCCCTGCAGAAAATACTGCCCGTCCGGCCCGATTTCGTCGTTTCGGGAATGAACCTGGGTGAAAACCTATCGGAGGACATCTTTTTTTCCGGGACCGTGGGCGGGGCCTTTTCCGGCTACCTTTACGGCATTCCCTCGCTGGCCGTTTCTTTGCTCGCCGGCCTGGGCCAGTACCAGAAGCAGAAATTCGAATTCGCGCAGGGAGCGGCAGATCAGCGCCAAGGTCCTGGAAAAGCTAGCTGCCTTCCCCGACAACGGCGTCATTTACAACCTGAACATCCCCTTCCCCAATCGCGGTGAAATCGTCGTGACCACGCTGGGCAACAAGCGCTACACTCCGGATATCATTGAAAGGACCGATCCGCGCGGCCGCAAGTATTATTGGATCGGGACCGGCACGCCCGCTTACACCGACCGCGAGGGCACCGATGTCTGGGCCGTGCAAAACGGCTATATTTCCCTGAGCGTCATCAAGTATGACCTGAATTCCCCGGCGGACCACGGCCTCCTGGCCGAGGCGTTCAAGCAATTCAATCTCTGACCGGCCGGACCCGGGCGGAATCCACCCGGCAATTTTTCCCCAGGACAAGGACCGGCAAGAATAGAATGGATCAGTCGGCCAATATTTTCCTGGCTTCTTCCAGGAAAGATTTCGGGCACCATGACCTTTACCTTGCCCAGGCCGTCCATGGTGATCCCGAAAATGCGGCCGGCCGCTTCGTACTGCAACAGTACCGGTATCTGGAAGCTTTCCAGTTTGGACTTGATGATGTCGGCTTCCATGCTGCCTTCCACCGCCAGGAGTTCCTTCAAGATCACTGTC
The DNA here is from genome assembly GCA_963764745.1 of Candidatus Aminicenantota bacterium. Classification (GTDB taxonomy): domain Bacteria; phylum Acidobacteriota; class Aminicenantia; order UBA2199; family UBA2199; genus UBA2199. The sequence continues at coordinate 41,414 of CAVXTN010000006.1, forward strand.
CATGCATCTTGCCTCACGCCGCACCGCCGAAACCTCCGCGTCCTTACTTGAGCTTTTCCCGGAAATAGATGAAAAAGATCTGCGCGCCGAGTTCCCGGTTGTCCTTGCTGTTGGGAAAGACATTGGCCGGGACGAATACCTTGTCGGTTTCGATCTTCAGCGAAAATTCATCGCCATTGCCCATCATCTGCGGGGTCACGGTGTATTCCCTGGAAAAATTCGCCTCCTCGGGGATGAATTCATCGAGCAGCGCGTCATTGATCTTGAAGATCAGTTTCTGGTCCTGGAAAACGGTCTTGTTCACTCCGCCCTTGATGATCAGGGTGCATTCTTTTTTGGGGTTTTCGATGATGCAGACCGACTTGGCCGTGGTCCAGCGCCAGCTCTTGGCGAAGGGGTCCTTGGCGTTGACATTGGTTTCGATTTCGTTCCAGCCTTCGTCATAGACGATTTCCGGAGCGTTGATCGAGGCAGGCTGCATGTTGATCTTCTTTTCAAAAAGGACGATCGGTTTTTCCTGGACTTTGGGGTTGTACAATCCCACGGTCAGGCTGCAATTCCTCGTAGCCTTCAAAATCGACGTCGAATTCGTTCAGGAATTGCGGGATGAAAAGGACACGCGAATATTTGATGTTGTCATTGGCCACCCAGGACGAGGTTTTTTTCAGGGGCAGATGGTCGTCCTGCAGCAGCATTTCCTTGCTGTTCACGCGCCAGAAATGCACGAAAATGGAATAATCGCTGCCGAATTTCTTGAAGTCCTTGCCGGTCTTGAATTCATAGTTCATTTTCAAATAAAGGGAATCGGTGATGGTTTCCGGCTCAAGCGTCAGCTTCAGATCGATCCCTTTGCGGTCGATCTTCTTGCTGCAGAAAGAAGTCAAGAGCAATATCGGTAAAAGCAGAGCGATAATTTTTATTTTCATGGGGCCTCCTCTGGCACGGTGTAAAATTTAGCATATTTGCCGGCATAAAGCAAATGCCAAGGCGGGGGAAGCGCAGCAAGGGGCGGCTTTTCAAGTCGCCCCTGCCCGCGGTTCACCGCGAAGAAAACCAGGCGAAATTACTTTTTCTTCTTGCCTATATCTTCGAATTCGGCATCGATCACCTCGCCTTCGCTGGCGGGGGCATCGGTTTCCGGAGCTTTGCCGGCATCGGGCCCGGGCTGGGAGTCTTTTTGAGCGCCGGCGGTCTTGTACATCTCGGTCGAAAGCTTGCTGGACAATTTGTTGATGTTCTCGGTCTCGTCGAGGATCTTCTGGTTGTCGCCCTTTTCGACGGCTTCCCTGGCGCTCTTGACAGCGCTCTCGACCTCACCGACCATGTCGGCGGGAATCTTCTCCTTGTTCTCCTTCACGAGCTTTTCCAGCGCGTAGGACAGCTGATCCAGCTTGTTGCGGTTTTCAATGGCTTCTTTTTTGCGTTGGTCGTCTTCATGGAATTTTTCAGCGTCCTTGACCATCTTGTCGATTTCCTTTTCATTGAGGCCGCTCGACGAGGTGATGGTGATGGCCTGCTGCTTGGAAGTGGCCAGGTCCTTGGCCGAAACATTCAAGATACCGTTGGCGTCGATGTCGAAAGTCACTTCCACCTGGGGAATGCCGCGCGGCGCCGGCGGCAGCCCGGTCAGGTGGAATTTGCCCAGGGTGCGGTTGTCGCGGGCCATCTCCCTTTCGCCCTGCAGCACGTGGATTTCCACGGTGGACTGGTTGTCTTCGGCAGTAGTGAAGATGTCGGTTTTCTTGGTCGGGATCGTGGTGTTGCGCTCGATCAGCTTGTGGGAGATGCCGCCCAGGGTTTCAATGCCCAGCGAAAGCGGCGTGACGTCGAGCAAAAGGATATCCTTGGCTTCTCCGCCCAGGACGCCGCCCTGCACGGCCGCTCCGGCGGCAACCACTTCATCCGGATTCACGCTCTTGTTCCCTTCCTTGCCAAAGAACTTCTTGACCAGTTCCTGGATAAAAGGCATGCGCGTCATGCCGCCGACCAGGATGACCTCCTTGATGTCGTAGACGCTCACTCCGGCATCCTTGATGGCCTGCTTGCAGGGGGCGATGGAGCGTTCGATGATTTCTCCGACCAGCTGTTCCAGTTTGGACCGGCTCAGTTTCATGATCAGGTGCTTGGGTCCCGAAGCATCGGCCGTGACGAAGGGCAGGTTGATCTCGGTCTCCTGCGCGGTCGAAAGTTCGATCTTGGCTTTTTCCGCCGCTTCCTTCAGGCGCTGCAGGGCCATTTTGTCCTTGGCCAGGTCGATGCCCTGGTCCTTTTTGAATTCTTCGGCGATCCAGTCGATCAGCTTCTGGTCGATGTTGTCGCCGCCCAGATGGGTGTCGCCATTGGTCGATTTGACTTCGACGATGTTTTCGCCGATCTCCAGGATGGAAATATCGAACGTGCCGCCGCCGAAATCGTAGACGGCGATCAGTTCATCTTTTTTCTTGTCCATGCCGTAGGCCAGGGCCGCGGCCGTGGGCTCGTTGATGATGCGCTTCACGTCGAGACCGGCGATTTTGCCGGCATCCTTGGTGGCCTGGCGCTGGGCATCGTTGAAATAGGCCGGAACGGTGATGACCGCCTCGGTGACCTTTTCACCCAGGTAATCCTCGGCCGCTTCCTTGAGCTTCTGCAGGATCAGCGCCGAGATCTCGGGCGGGGAAAACTGTTTGCCCATCAATGCTGACGCGGGCGTCATCATTGGGTCCGCTGACCACCTTGAAGGGCACCATCTTGATCTCGTCCCTGACCTCGGACATGCGGCGGCCCATGAACCGCTTGATGGAATAGACGGTGTTTTCCGGGTTGGTGATCGACTGGCGCTTGGCCACCTGGCCGACCAGCCGCCCGCCGTCCTTGGCAAAACCGACCACCGACGGGGTGGTCCGTCCTCCTTCGGAATTGGTGATGATCTTGATATCACCCTTTTCCATTATCGCCACAACAGAATTGGTTGTTCCCAAATCAATACCGATTATTTTTCCCATTTTTCACTCCTTTAAGTTTAATTGTTGCTATAAATATATTTCAATTTGTCCATCTTGTCAACAATTTAATAATAGAATTATAAATATTAGTTGAGTGTATTATTATCAACTTAGAAATAAGTGCTATAAACTTACCTGTAGGTAATGCCCTGGATATTTCCTGATCAAAAAACGATATTGAACCTACTTGCCCTCTACCGAAAAAACATAGGTGTTGTCGGCGACTCTTCTTCAGCGAGTGTTCCGAGTTCCCCCGGGGCAGGAGCCAGCAGACCGCGTATTTGCCCTTTGAAATATTTCATGGTCCGGCGGATGGCCTTCTCCAGGTCGAATTCCTGGTTCGCCACGACATTGACCACGATCATCAGCCAGTTTACCGAATAATGGCTGATACTCGATCCGCCCTTGAGCAGTTGCACCACCGAGGGTCCGGCCGTTTTTTTCTTGGCGTGGCCGAAATCGGGGGCGTCGGCCTTGCCGACGGTCTTCAGACCGGTCATCTTGGGAAACTCGATTCCCGCCCAGCGGGCCACCGCTGCCGGAGAGGAAGCGATCTTGTCGTATTCGCAATCATAGATGTCCATGACCAGCTCGAACTCCTCCGACCCCTTTTCCTCGGAAAAACGGGAAATCCGCGGGAAAAGACCTCGGCACTTTCGACCAGGCGCGGCTGGAAGACCGGCGAGGTCCTGCTGCCGACGCGGTCGTATTCGAAGATGCGGGTATTTTTCCTGATCTTTTTGATATCGGCGAATGAGCCGCGCGGCAGGTGCCAGCAGAGCGCCTTTCCGGACTTGAAAAAATCGATCGAGGTCCTGATGGCGTCCTCCACCGGCAATGCGGCGCAGGTGAAGCAATTCAGCGCCGCCACCCGCCCGTAGCGCCGGTAGTTGATGGCGCTGGTCTCCACGTACTGCACCAGCGTGCTCCCGTCGCCCAGCTTGGAGTCGGCGTAGATCGGCTTGCCGAAGGCCTTCATCTTGATGGCCGCGCAGGTCCGGGTAGCCCACTTGGCCACCTGGGCGGCGCCGGGCGTGCTGCCCGCGGGCAGATCGATGTCCATGACGATCTCCTCGCCGTACTTGTCGGTCTCCAGGCGTTTCTGGAATTCGGGATAAGGGACGGCGGAGATCTGCGGCGAATACCAGGCTGGTCTTGAAACCGGCCTTTTTATAGGCCTTCAGGGCATTGCGCTCGGCGTTTTTGAACACGCCTTTGCCCTTGGACCCGGCAGTCAGGCTGAACGGACCGCCCATGTAGCTCACATTGGCGAATTGCACCACCCGCACGTCGTCGAAGCTGCGTTCGATCTGCCGCCAGCTGCCCGGGGCCTCGAAGGGCTGCAGGATCAGCGCCCCGGTCTGGTGGATGGTGATGCCGCCGTCGGTCAGGGCGTCATAGACGCTCTGGTAAAAATCGGTGTTGAACAGGCTCTGGGCCGGACCGATAGGGTCGGTGGAATCGATGACGATGACGTCGCATTTGCCCTTCATCTGGCGGATCACTTCGGCGCCGTCGCCGATGATGAGCTTGAAGCGCGGATCCTCGTAGACGCCCTCGCATACCGACGGCATGTGCTGCCGGGTGAGGTCGCAGACCATGCGGTCGATCTCCACCATGGTCACCCGCTTTACCGACTTGTGCCGCAGCACTTCGCGGGCCACGCCGCAATCGCCGCCGCCGATGATCAGCACGTGCTGCGCCGGCTTGCGCAGCGCGAAAAGCGGCCAATGGGCGATCCATTCGTGGTAAATACCCTCGTCCTCCTCGGTCAGCTGCACGATCCCGTCCAGGACCAGGACGCGCCCGAAGCGGTCGGTTTCCAGGATCATCAACTTTTGAAAGCCGGTGTCGGTTTCGGGCACGATCACCCTGGACACCTTGAAACCGTAGGTGGTATCCGATATAAAGATCCTCAAAGAACCAGAGCTCTTTTCCTTTTTTACTCAAACCCATGGGTTGCTTTCTCCTTTTTGGTCGATGGATAGACGTGTATTTTACGGGAAAAGGGCCTTGATTTCAACGGTGAATCGTATTTTTCACGAAATTTAATATGAAGTGGCCGTTCCGCTCCCGATTCAGCTTTTTTTCCCGGGAAACTCCGGGCGACCAATTCATTGACCAGATCGTCGTCGGCCAGGTGGGGCAGGGTGATATGGCCGCGCTCCGGGTTCTGGACATTCCAGGCGGCAGCGGTTTCCAGGGCGTTTTCATTGCGCGCCCAGGCGCGGCGGGCGATGCCGTTCATGACGTCCCATTCCATGGCCGAGCGGATGATGCGGTCCCTGGCTTCGCTGCCGTCCAGCACCAGGCCGAAACCGCCGTTGAACGACTTGCCGATGCCCACGCCGCCGCCGTTGGAAAGCACGACCATGGACATGCCGCGGGCGGCATCGCCGGCGAAGTTGTGCACGGCCATGTCGGCGGTGACGTTGCTGCCGTCGCGGATGTTGGCCGTCTCGCGGAACGGCGAATCGGTGCCCGAGACGTCGTGGTGGTCGCGGCCCAGCATGACCGGCCCGATCGTCGCCTTGGCGCACCAGCTCGTTGAACTTCAGGGCGATCTTCACCCTGCCCTTCGGCGTCGGCATAGAGGATGCGGGCCTGGGTGCCGACCACCAGCTTGTTCTTGCCGGCATTCTTGATCCATTCGAAATTGTCGCGGTCCATGGCCCGGCGGCCCGGGTCCAGGCACGCCATGGCGGCCCGGTCGGTCGCGGCCAGGTCTTCCGGCCTTGCCGCTCAGGCATACCCAGCGGAACGGTCCGTAGCCGTAATCAAATCCCAGCGGCCCCATGATATGCTCGACATAGCTGGGAAAAATGAAGCCGTCGCTGGCATCCAGCGCCGTTGGCCGCGATATCGGTGGCTCCGGCATCGAAGACCGCCTTTAAAAAGGAATTGCCGTAATCCCAGAAGCGGGTGCCTTTGGCGGCCATTTTCTGGATCAGGCGGAATTGCCGCACCAGCGATTCGTCGACCTGCCTGCGGAACTCGGCGGGCTTTTCGCGCAACAGGCGGCGCCCTTCCTCGAAGGTGACCCCGGCCGGCGTGTAGCCGCCGCCGTAGGCATCGTGGCACGAGGTCTGGTCGGAAGCCAGTTCGATGGGAATATCATGGTCAAGGACATACTGCCAGAGGTCGACGACATTGCCGTGATAGGCGATGGAAACCGGTTTTTTCGACTTGCGAAACTCGGAGATCCAGCGGGCGACCTCGTCGAGGTCCGCTGAAATCCTGGAGACCCAGCCCTGCTTGTGCCGGGTCTCGATGCGCGAATAATCGACTTCGGCCAGCACGCCGATGCCGCCGGCGATCTCCACGGCCTTGGCCTGGGCGCCGCTCATGCCGCCCAGCCCGGAACTCAGGTAGACCACTCCGGCCAAGTCCTTCTGGGCGGGGATGCCCAGGTACATGCGCCCGGCATTGAGCAGGGTCAGGTAGGTGCCGTGCACGATGCCCTGGGGGCCGATATACATCCAGCCGCCGGCCGTCATCTGGCCGTAGTTGGAGACCCCCATGGCCGCCGCCTGGGTGAACCCGGCCAGGTTGTCGTACATGCCCACCAGCATGCCGTTGGTGGAAATGACCCGCGGCGCGTCGGCCGCGCGATTCAAAAAGTCCGAGCGGATGGCCGGAATAAACCACCAGGGTCTGGCGGTCGGTCATTTCCTGGAGATAGCAGCTTCACCAGGTTGTATTGCATCCAGTTCTGGAAGACCTGGCCGCTCTCGCCATAGGTCACCAATTCATAGGGATACAGGGCCACGTCGAAATCCAGGTTGTTGTCGATCATCACCTGGAAAGCCCGGGCCTCAAGGATTTTCCCGGGATACGCATCCACGGCTTTGGCCTTCAGGGAGCCCTCGGGCCGGTAACGATACCCGTAGATCCGGCCGCGGGTTGAGCAACTCGTCCATGAACTCCGGGGCGATCTCCTCGTGCAGCGGGGAGGGTATATAGCGCAAGGCATTTTTCAAGGCCACCTTGGTCTGGGCGGCGCTCAGGGAAAAGCCCCGGTCCGGAGCCCGGCGGATGCCGGGGACAAAATCCTTTCTGGCGGGCAATTCATCGGGCAAAGCCGAGGCGCTGGGCCTTGTTCAGATTCTGCGTCATGGGGTGGGTACCTCCGGGAACTTTATAAGGTATCCCCGCCCGGATGTCAAGCCGCGGCCAGGGTCTGCGGATCGCGATCGGCGGTTGACAAAACCAGGCTAATATTGTATGATTGTAATCTGATTCATGAAAATAGTAGTCGCCGAAGAGGCGGGATTTTGTTTTGGAGTAAAACGAGCCTTGAAACTGATCAATGAATACCATCGTCAGGGAAAAAAGATTCAAACTTTCGGCCCACTGATCCACAATATCCCGGTTTTGAACGATCTGGCGGCAAAAGGCATCGATCAAATCGACGCGATCGACAAAATCGAGCAAGAACAAAACCCTGTGCATCCGCACCCACGGCATTCCCCGCGACCTGAAGCTGGATTTGCAGCGGAAAGGCATTCCCACCCTGGACGCCACCTGCCCGCTGGTCAAAAAAGGCCAGAAGATCATCGCGGGGCTGGACAAAGCCAAAAGCCGGATCCTGATCGTCGGCGACAAGCACCATCCCGAGATCATCGCCGCCAGGAGTTATGCCGGGAAAGTGCGGATCATCAACTCCCTGGCCGAGGCCCGGGCCCTGCCCCGCTGCCGGGAGATCAGCGTCGTGGCCCAGACCACGCTGAACACCGAGTTTTTCAAAGAGGTGGTCGCCATACTCCTGGACAAGGCTGAAAAGCTGCACATCTTCAACACCATCTGCCAGGCGACAAAGGATCGCCAGGAAGCCGTCAAAAAACTCGCACCCAGGGTCGACGCCATCATCGTGGTCGGCAGCAGGATCTCTTCCAACACCAAAAAACTTTTCAATATCGCCAGGGAAAAAAACAAGAATTCCCTGCAGATCGAAACCTGCGCGGACCTGCAAAACAAAAAGACCCTGGCCAGGTTGAGAAAATTCAACTCCATCGGCATCAGCGCCGGGGCTTCCACGTCGCCGCAGGAACTGGACAACGTAAAAAATTTCTTGCAGAAACTATAAACGCTAAGGAGACACAACATGTCAGACAGCAATGACGACCATCGAAAAAAACCCGGAGGATTTTTCCGAACTGGTCAAGAATTACGACCTGAAAAACCTCGCTTCCAACGCCGCCATCGAAGGGCGCATCGTGGACATCGTCGAGAACCGCGTGGTCATCGATATCGGCCAGAAAACCGAGGGCATCCTGGACCGGCAGGAACTGCTGGACTGGGACGGCAACATGAAATACAAGATCGGCGACACGATCTCGGTGCTCCCCAAGAACGTCAATTTCAAGGAAGGCTACATCATTGTCTCCAAGAAGCAGCTCGATGAACAGGAAGGCTGGGAGAACGTTTTCCATGCCTATAAAAAAAATACCCCGCTGGCGGGCAGGATCACCAAGCTGACCCCCGATGAAAAAGGCTATCATGGTCGACATGGGTGTGGAGATGTTCCTGCCCATGAGCCAGGTGGACATCCAGAAAGTCAAGGCGCCGAAAAAAATGCTGGGCAAGGATTTCATGTTCATGGTCGTCAAGCTGAACAAAAAGGAAAAGAGCGGCACCGTCTCGCGCCGCATCCTGCTAGAAGATGAAAAGCAGGAAAAATTGAAGAAACTGCTGGGATCGCTCGAGGTCGGGCAAGTGGTCAAGGGCTTGGTGACTTCGATCGTCGACTACGGCGCGTTCGTCGACCTGGGCGGCCTGGAAGGGCTGGTCCACAAGGACAATATTTCCTACGGCCGCATCAACCACCCCAAGGAAAAACTGCGCAAGGGCGACGAGATCGAAGTCAAGGTGCTGGAGATCGACAAGGAGAAAGGGAAGATCTCCCTGGGCATCAAGCAGAAGTTCACCGATCCCTGGATCGGCATCGAGACCAAGTACCCCATCGGCAAGAGGCTGATCGCCAAGGTGGTCAAGATCGTCAGCTTCGGCGCCTTCATCGAATTGGAAGAAGGCGTGGAAGGCCTGCTGCACATCTCGGACCTGACCTGGGAAGGGCGGCCGACCTCGGTGGAAGAATACGTGGCCGTTGGCGACAAACTGTGGGTCCAGGTGATCGAGATCAACAAGGACGACCACAAGATCAAGCTGGGCTTGAAGCAGCTGGAAACGCGGCCGGAAGAAAAATACCTGGAAAAGCACAGCCGCGGCGAGATCGTCAGGGCCAAGGTGAAAAAGATCCTCAAATCACGGGTTTTCATGGGCCTGGAGGACGGGGTCGAGGGCGTGGTAAAGATCTCCGATATCAGTTATTACCATATCGAATCTCCCGAAGAATACATGAAGGAAGGGGAAGAGATCGACGTCATGATCATCAGCGATGAGCTGGACCGCAATTACAAGATCCAGCTGGGGATCAAGCACTTGTCGGAAAACGAATGGAAAACATTTTTCGCCAAGCACAAGCCCGGCAACGCCATCGAGGTGACGGTGCGCAAGATCACCGACGGCGGCATTGCCGTGGAGATCACGCGCAGCATCGAGGGTTTTATCCGCATCGGCGACATCGATGAAGAAAAGGTCACCGTCCAGGACCTGGAACGGAAATTCAAGCCCGGCGACAAGATCGAAGCCCTGATATCCAGGGTCGAGCTCGACCGCAGGAAAGTCTATCTCAGCCTGCGGGCGTTGAACAAGGTCCGCGAGCGGGAAGATCTCCAGAAATACATGAAAGCGGGAGACGATCAGGTCACGACCATCGGCGACCTGTTGCAGAACGAGCTGGACAAAAACAAATGACGGCCGAGCGGCCCGGGGGAAAATGGCAAAAATGAGATTTTTATCGGCCCCCTGGCGCTGGGATTTCATTGCCGGCTCCGCAAGGGAAAAAGGCTGCATTTTTTGCCGGGCGCTGGCCCAGGCTGAAAGCGATTCCCTGGTTTGTTTCCGCGGCGACAAATTTTTCGTTATCCTGAACAAGTATCCGTATAACTCGGGCCACCTGATGGTCGCCCCCAACGCCCATATCGCGTCACCCGAGGCGCTGGCGGCCGCGGACCTGCAGGAGATGGGACAACTGACCAGCCGCTGCCTGGCCATCCTGAAGGAAAGCTTTCACCCCGACGGCTTCAACATCGGCATGAACCTCGGCCAGGCGGCCGGGGCCGGGGTCAAGGACCATTTTCACCAGCACATCGTTCCCCGCTGGCAGGGAGACGCCAATTTCATGGCCGTGATCGGCGACACCAAGGTGCTATCCTATGATTTGGCGACGGTGTTCGCCGTGATCCGCTCCGCTTTCGCAAAATGAAAAAACGACTGCCCTGGCTGGTGCTCCCCTTGCTGGCCCTGGCTTTTTTTTTGTTTTTTTTTAAGCGCCCGGCGCCCGAGCATGTTTTCCTGATCACCCTGGATACCACGCGGGCCGACGCCATCGACTACGCGCCAGGGAACCCGCATACGCCGAACCTGGCCGCCCTGGCCGCCGCCGGCCAGCATTTCGAGAACGCCTACACGGTCATTCCCATCACCTTGCCCAGCCACGCCGCCATGTTTTACTCCCAGCCGCCGCACCGGTTGAAGCTCTTCAACAACGGCCAGGAGAGCGCCATTCCCTACCCGGCGCTGGCCGAAATCATGAAAAAAAACGGTTATGCCACCGGCGCCGTCGTCTCCCTGGCCGTGTTGAACCGCAATTTCGGCCTGGCCAGGGGTTTTGACCGATATCTGGAAAACTTCCGGCCCGGCCTATGGTACAAGTCCGCCGCCGAGGTCAACCGCGACGCTTTTTCCCTGATCGGAAAAATGAAGGGCGGGAAATCATTCATCTGGATCCATTATTCCGATCCCCATGAACCATATTTTCCACCGGGCGCCAAGGAAAAATTCAGCGTACGCTGCGGCGCCAACCTGCTGTACAGCGGACCCAGCATCGAGCAACCGGTGCTGCGCCTGGATCTGATTTTGCAGCCCGGGGCCAATATTGTCCGCCTGGACACCGAAGTCCCGGCTTTCTTGAGGGAGAACCGGGCCTTCGCGGCCGTCAGCTTCGCCGACATGCGGATCAAGGCCCTCGACCCGCAAACGGAAATCGCCATGACCTTTTCCCCGGACATGGTCCGCCGCAGCGAGCGCTACGGGCTGGTCACGTTCAACTCCCCCGAGACGCAGTCCCTGTTGACCGTGACCAACAAGGGGACGCAAGCCCTGCCGCGCCGAGCTGACTTTCAAATACCTGCTCAAGGTCAGCGACAAAGCCAAGGTCTCGGGGTATGGGCAAGAGGTCCGTTATCTGGATTCCCAGATCGGACTCCTTCTGGCTTATTTAAAAAGGGAAAAACTCTACGACAGCTCGACTTTCCTGGTCATGGGCGATCACGGCGAGGGCCTGGGAGAATACCAATCTCATTTCGGGCATATCCATTACCTGAACAAGATCTATACGCACGTCCCCTTTATCCTCAGCGGCAGGAATATTCCCCGCCGCGGCAGCCGCAGCGCCCTGGTCTCCAATTTCAGCGTCGCCCCCACGCTCCTGCGCCTGATCGGCGCGAAGCCGCCCGCAGCCATGGTCGGAACCAGCGCCCTGGCTGACCCTGCCGACACCAAACTTTTCCTGGAAACCTATTCTCCCGAAGCCTATTTCGATGCTTTTGCCGTCGTGCACTTCCCCTGGCAGGTCATATTTTCGCCGGGAAAGCAGGAAAGCAAGCTGGAATTTTTCAACTTGCGGCAGGACCGCTTCGGCATCACCGACCTGCAGCCCGGTCCCGATACTTCGGGGCAACGCCCGCAAATGATCAACTCGGTTTTGAAAATTTCCCGGATCATCACCGCCAGCAAGCGCAGCCGGGACAAATTGAACCAAAAGACCATGGACACGTTAAAGTCATTGGGGTACCTATGAACGAAATCAAAGCGCCGAAAGGCACGCGAGACATTTTTCCGCCGGAGATCCAAAAGTGGCAGTTCCTGGAACACGCCATCCACGACTATTATCAAAAGTTCCTTTACCAGGAGATCCGCACGCCGATCTTCGAGCACAGCGAACTTTTCAGCCGCGGCATCGGCAGCGACACCGACGTGGTGCAGAAAGAGATGTACACCTTCAAGGACAAGTCGGATCGCAGCCTGACCCTGCGTCCCGAGAACACGGCAGCGGTGGTGCGGGCGGCGATCGAAAACAACCTGTTCGAAACCCTGGCGCCCCTGCGCTTCTACTACGTCGGGCCCATGTTCCGCTACGACAAGCCGCAGAAAGGCCGCTACCGCCAGTTCCAGCAGTTCGGCATCGAAGTTTTCGCCGACGAATCGCCGCAGGTGGACGCCGAAGTCATTTTCTCGGCCGTGGATTTCCTGAAAAAGCTGCAGATCAAGGACGTCCAGCTGGAATTGAATTCGGTGGGTTGCCCGCAGTGCCGTCCTGCCTATCTGGAGGTGCTGCGCCGGGCGGCCAGTGCCGAGAAAGACGAGCTGTGCGCCGACTGCCAGCGCAAGATCGACAGGCAACCCTTTGCGCATCTTCGACTGCAAGCTGCCGGCCTGCGCCGAAACCGCCCGCCGCTTGCCGCTGATCAGCGACCACCTGTGCGCCGCCTGCCGGGACCATTTCGCCGCCGTGCGCGAGACCCTGAGCTGGATGAACGTCCCTTTCCAGCTGAACCCGCGCCTGGTGCGCGGCCTGGACTACTACACCAAGACCGCTTTCGAGGTCACCTCGGGGCAGCTCGGCGCCCAGAACGCGCTGCTGGGCGGCGGCCGCTATAACAACCTGATCAAGGAATTGGGCGGACCCGACATGGCCGGCATCGGTTTCGCCGCCGGCATGGAGCGCATCATCCTGCACCTGGAACACCTGCAAATACCCGGGGCCAAGGTCCTTTTCGTGGCCTACGGGGAACCGCAATGGCTGGCCCACGCCATCCAGCTGGCCGAGGTCCTGCGCGAGGAAGGCTACCCCGTCTATCTCGACTACCAGGGAAAGAACCTGAAAAAGCAGTTCAAGAAAGCCGACCGCGTCGCGGCCTCATTCACCCTGGTCCTGGCCGAGGACGAGGTCAAGAGCCGCTTCGGTCTCGATCAAGAACATGGCCAGCCAGGAACAAGTTAAAATCTCGCTCAAGGACCTGAACGCATGGCTGAAAAAAAATTATTGAAACGGGAAACCTACTGCGGCGACGTCCGCGAAGGAACACGCCGGCCGGGACCATCACGGTTTACGGCTGGGTGAACAACATGCGCGAACTGGGCGGCCTGACCTTTATCGACCTGCGCGACCGCGAAGGCCTGCTGCAGATCGTGGTCAACGAGACCTTCGCCAACCCGGAACTGCTCAAGTGCATCGGCAAGGAAACGGTCCTGGCCGTGAGCGGACAAGTGGTGATGCGCGCCAAGGCCAATCCCGACCTGCCGAGCGGAAAAGTCGAACTGATCGCCGGCGAGCATGGAGATCCTGGCCGCTTCGGACAGTCCCGCCCTTCGTCCCGGAAAACCGCGGCCATGTCTCGGAAGAGCTGCGCTTCAAGCACCGCTACATCGACCTGCGCAACCTGGCCATGCAGCGGAATTTCAAGCTGCGTTCCAAGGTCAACCTGCTGGCCCGCAATTTCCTGGACCGCGAGGGCTTCCTGGACATCGAGACGCCGATGCTGACCAACGCCACGCCCGAGGGGGCCCGCGACTACCTGGTCCCCTCGCGGATATACAAGGGCAAGATGTTCGCCCTGCCCCAGTCGCCGCAGCAGTTCAAGCAGCTGCTGATGGTGGCCGGCTTCGAACGCTATTACCAGATCACCCGCTGCTTCCGCGACGAGGACCTGCGCGCCGACCGCCAGCCCGAGTTCACCCAGATCGACATCGAGATGAGCTTCGCCGAACCCGACGAATTGTTCGCCATCAGCGAGCGCCTGGTGCGGGAGATCTTTGCCGCTGCGCGGCCACGACGTCTCCCTGCCCTTCCGGCGCCTGCCTTACCGGGAAGCCATGGAAAAATACGGCTCGGACAAGCCCGACCTGCGCATCCCCTACACGATCGAGGATTTCACCGCCGCTGCCGCCTCCTGGAACAGCGACCTGCTCAATACCGCCCTGGCCGCGGGGGCCAAGGTCAAGGGGCTGGTCATTCCCGACGCCGGCGGCTTTTCGCGCAAGCAGCTCGACGAGATCAACGAAACCGGGAAAAAACTCGGCGGCAAGGGAGTCATCTGGATGAAAAAGGGCGATGACGGCTTCAAGGCCTCGCTGAAGATCGCTCCCGAGGCCATCGCCGTCTTTTTACCGGGAGCGCAAGATCGATCCCGGCTCGCTGGTGCTGCTCGTCGCCGACGCGGAAGCCCAGGCCCTGTTCCTGGCCGGCAAGCTGCGCGAGCACCTGGGCAAAAAGTTCCAGGACAAGGACCAGCCTGGAGTTCCTCTGGGTGACCGATTTCCCCCTTTTCTTCTACAACGAGGAGGAAAAGCGCCTCGACTCCAACCACCACCCCTTCACCGCGCCGCGGCCCGAGGACATCCCCCTGCTGGACAGCCAGCCGCTGGCGGTCAAGGCCATCGCCTACGACCTGGTGCTCAACGGCGTGGAGATCGGCGGCGGCAGCAAGAGGATCCACGACATCGCCCTGCAGAAGAAGGTGTTCCAGATGCTGAACCTGGCCGAAAAGGAGATCGAGGACAAGTTCGGCTTCTTCCTCAACGCCCTGAAATTCGGGGCGCCGCCCCACCTGGGCATCGCCCTGGGATTCGACCGCCTGCTGATGCTGCTGACCGGCGAGGATTCGATCCGCGAGATCATCGCCTTTCCCAAGACCACGTCTTCGCTTTGCCTGCTGACCGGTTCGCCGTCGGCCGTCTCCCAGCGCCAGTTGGACGAGCTGGGCATCGCCATAAAAAAATAACCCGGAGGTCCTCATGAATTCGCCCGAAAGCAAACCCGCGCGCTTCCCCGCCACTTTCTGGACGGCCAACACCATCGAGCTTTTCGAACGGGGCGCCTATTACGCCATGGCCTCGTTCGTGGTCATCTACCTGACGGAAAACCTGGGCATGAGCCCCACGTTCGCCACGTTCCTCAACGGCTCGCTCCTCTGGGGGCTGATCTACTTCCTGCCCATCGTCAGCGGCACCCTGGCCGACAAGTACGGCTTCAAGCGCTCCCTGGTCGCCGCCTTCATCATGCTCGCCCTGGGCTACCTGGTCATGGGCAACGTTCAGACCTTCCTGCCGGCCGGAAGCAATTTCACCATGCCGATCCTGCTGGGCATCGTCCTCATCGGCCTGGGCGGCTCGATCGTCAAGCCCTGCATCGCCGGCACGGTGCAGAAGACATCGGGCCTGCGCGCCACGCTGGGCTTCGGCATTTTCTACATGGTCATCAACATCGGCTCGATCAGCGGCCGCGCCGTCTCCTATTTCGTGCGCAGCCGGCTGGGCATACCGGCCATCTTCTTCCCCGTGGCCTTTGCATTCGCCATCGTCGGCCTGCTGATCGTTTTCTTCATCTACCGCGAGCCCGAGTACGTCGCGGACGGCAAAAAGGACGGCCAGGTCGCGGCCAAGAAGACCCTGAGCCAGGCGCTGCTGGGCATCGTCACCGTTCTGAAGCAATTGGAAGTTCGTCTTCTTCCTGGTGGTCATCGGCATGTTCTGGATCCTCTATGTCCAGCTGTACAACCTCATGCCCCTGTTCCTGCGCTGGGTCGACCCCGAAGCCCCGATGGAACTCTATACCCTGGTCAACCCGATCATGATCGTCTCACTGCAGCTGCTCATCACCCGACTGGCCAAGAGATGGACGCCGGTGCGCTCGATCATCCTCGGCGTCCTGGTCACCACCATCGGCATGCTCGTCAACGTGCTGGCTCCCGTGCTCTTTGCCGACATCTCGCTGAAGGTCTCCCTGCTGCGTTTCGGCAGCTTCCATGTCCTGCTGCCCATCGCCGGCATCTTCCTGATCGTCTCCATCGCCTCCATGGCCCTGGGCGAGATGTTCGCCTCGCCGCGCATCTACGAGTACATCGGCGCCATCGCCCCCAAGGGGCAGGAAGGGCTCTACCTGGGCTACGCCAACCTGCCCGTGGCCCTGGGCTCGATCGTGGGCGCGCCCCTGGGCGGCCGGCTGTTCGAGACCTTCATCTCCAACCCGGTCAAGAACGGCCTGCCGGCCAACCCGTCGGCCATCTGGCTGATCGTGGCCGGCATGGGGGTGCTCTCCATGCTGGGCCTGGCCCTCTACGACCGCTTCCTGCTGCATAAAAAAGAGTAATCGCTGATCACAAGATCGTTCGGGTTCGACCGCACAAGTTAATTTATGACTTTTTAATTTTTCCCTTGACAAAGCCCTGATAAAGAGTTCAAATGCACCTGCTGTGGGTATGAATAATACCAAGGAGAACTCAATGAAAAAAACGATATTGATTGCGGCGGTTTTCCTGTTCACCCTTTCCCCGGTCTTCGGCGCCCGCGTGGGCCGGTCATTGGTGCAGCCGTGGGGCGGGAACGAGGAGAAAGTCTTCAAGGCCCCGGCCATGCCTTTCCACCTGGGGATGTTCGCCGGACCCGTGGCCGAGGTATTTTACTTCAACGCCGAGATCGAACGCGGCAACCTGCGCCTGCTGAACGTCCAGCCCGATCCCCTGTCCGGCATGGAGCACCAGCGCTACCAGCAGTATTTTTCCGGCCTGGAAGTGTTCGGCGGCGAGATCATCCGCCATTTTAAAGGGGGCCAGCTGCAGGACATGGACGGAGAATATTACCTGATCGCGGAGATGGAACTGAAGCCCGCCCTGACTCCCGGGCAGGCCGCCGATTTTTTCCGGCAACTACCTGAACGATCCCGACATGCGGGAAAGGGCCGAAGAATCCAGGCTGGTGGTCTTCCCGGTACGGGACGGCGACTACCGCCTGGCCTACCGGGTCGTCCTGGAAAAGAGGCGCGGCCTACAGCCTGACCGGCTTCATCGACGCCCGCAGCGGCGAGGTTTTGAATCACTATTCCAACGTCAAATCCGAGGCGCTGACCATCGGCACCGGCGTCGGCGTGCACGGGGAAAAGCTCAAGCTATCCACGAATTTCGAAAACGGCAAATACTGGCTGCATGGACAAGGCCCTGAACCGCCCGGTCAGGCAATACACGTTTTACAAGCAAGCCAACGTGGTATTGACCGATACCGACAATGTCTGGGACCAGGACGCCGCCTCATTCGACGTTCATGCCTACATGGGACTGACCTATAATTATTATTACCTGGTCATGAACCGGCACGGCATGGACAACCACAACCTGGACGTCAAGGCCATCGTCCATTACCCCGATGGCACGGACAATGCTTTCTGGAACCGGATTACAAGATGATGTTCTTCCTCGATCCCGGCTCGCAGGGCTTCGAGACGGCAGCGGCGCTCGACGTCATCGCCCATGAATTCACCCATGGGGTCACCGAGTTACACGTCCAGGCTGGTTTACGCCAGTACGAGTCCGGCGCATTGAATGAAGCCTTTTCCGACATCATGGGAACCGCCGTTGAATTCAAATGGCAGGCGCCCGGAAGCGGCTTCTTGCTTGGCCGACTATTACATAGGCGAGGACATGTTCGACAGTTACGGCTATGCCTTGAGGAACCTGGTCAATCCCAATTCCCAGTCCAGCGGCTACGGGAAATACCCCTGCCATTTGAGCCAGTTTATCCACCTGCCGGGAAGCAGCGACTACGGCGGCGTCCATATCAACTGCACGATCTACAGCCATGCGTACTACCTGCTCGCCAACGGCGGGACGAATGTCGTTTCCCATGTCGCCGTGACCGGCATCGGGGTGGAAAAAGCCACAAGTATTTTCTACACCGCTTTCACCGCTTATCTGACATCCAATTCGCAATTCGTCAATGCGGCCAATGCCCTGTTGAAATCCGCGTCCGTTCTTTTCGGCTCGACAAGCAACGAATACCAGCAGACGGTAAAGGCCATGCAGGCCATCGGCTGGACCGTCAATTGAATCAGGAGCGCAAAATGAAAAAGAAACCGATCGTCACCGTCTTGTTTGCCTTGCTGTTCGTCATGTTTTTGTCCGGGGCCGTGGACAACGAAAAGGCGCTGGCATTGATAAAAAAAGGCAACGAATCTTATCGGGCCCACAAGATTCCCAGCCAGGCTTTCGCCTACTTCAAACAGGCGGCGGACCTGGCCAGCGGCTATGTCAAGGTCGATGCCTTGCTGCAGGCCGCTTACATGTCCCATCTGCAGGGCAGCAAAATTACCGCCTACCAGGGTTTCATCAAGGAAGCCCTGCGCATCGACCCCGAAAAAAGGCTGGAAGCGGCTGACTACCGGGCCTCTTTCAGGCAGATCTTTACCGATATCAAAAGCAGGGAAAAGATCGCGAAAAAGCCCGAAGTGGCAAAAACGGCCCCGGCCCAAGCGCAGCCTTCCGTAAAAAATGAGGCCGGCAAAATAACCAAAAGCCGGAAACCGTTGCCGGTAAAAACCGCCAAACCGTTCAAATATTTCGTCAAGATCTCCTATGCCATGGGCCTGCCCGGCTCCGACCAGAACCAGTCCTGGAGCGAGCCGCTCTACGGCGAAAACTCGGAATACAGCCTGGCCAGCAAGCTGGGAAACAGCTCGAGCTTCAGCCTGGGTCTCGGCTACAACCTTGGCAAGTCCATGGCCGTCAGCCTGGGGGCGATCATCTATTCCAGCGACCTCGACGCGACCGTCAGCGCCAGCGTGCCCAACCCCTGGATCTTCAATTCGCCCCGCGCCGCCAGCGGCACGTACGCGACCACGCTGAAGGCCAATATCGTCTATTTGAATTTCATATACAAATTCGTTTTCGGCAAGCTCAACCTGGACCTGTTCGCCGGTCCGGCCTATTTCATGGCCAGCACCGATGTCCTCAGCGCCATCGCCATCCAGGACGTGTTCCCCAACGAGACCGTGACCATGTCGTTCACGACCGAAAATATCAAAAAAAGCAGCTTCGGCTTCACCGGCGGCCTGGACCTGGCTTATTTCTTCAGCGGAAATCTGGGAGTATTCGTGGAGGGGCGCTACCTGTACGGCAGCGGGACCTTCACGCCGGCTTCGCAAAAAGTGCCGGGCATCAAGCTCACGGTGGGCGGGCCGAGTTTCGGCGCGGGCCTGGTCTTCCGCTTCTGAGCGGACAAATGAAGATCGGAGTCTGCGGCATCGCCTGCGAAAAATGCCCGCGCATGGTGCAGAAATCGTGCCCGAATTATCCCCAGGGCTGCATGCCAAAGGAAAACAAATTCTGTAAAATAGCCACCTGCGCTTTTGAAAAGGGCGTGGGCACTGTGCTTTGAATGCGCGGACTTTCCCTGCGAGACCACGAAGGCCGGGCCCATCGCCTTCGGCTACTGCCAGTATATTTCCGGGAAGAGTTGAAATGTTTCACTGCTGAAACTAAAATAAGCCCGGAGGACAAGCATGAATAAAATTCCCTTTTATATCGTGGATGTTTTCGCCGAAAAAAAATACGCCGGCAACCAGCTCGCGGTCTTCCGCCACGCCAAGGAACTGAGCAGTGAAGAAATGCAGCAGCTCGCCCGCGAAACCAATTTTTCCGAGACCACTTTCATACTCCAGGACGAGCCGCATGACGGCGGCTACGACGTGCGCATCTTCACCCCCGGGGAGGAGGTCCCGTTCGCCGGCCACCCCACGCTGGGCACCGCCCATATCATTCGCAGCGAGATCCTCAAAGGCAAGGCCGACGCGATCGTCCTGAATTTGAAGGTGGGGAAGATCCCGGTGACTTGCGGCCGGGACGGCTATTTCTGGATGAAGCAGATCGAACCTGAGTTCGGCAAGCAGCACCCCGCGGAAATCCTCGCCGCCATCCTCAACCTGTCCATTGACGATATCGACGGCCGCTTCCCGGTGCAGGAGGTTTCCACGGGATTGCCTTTTTTCATCGTGCCGCTGCGAACCCTGGATGCCCTGAAAAGCGCGAAAGTCAACCGGGACAAGTATTTCGCGTTCATCAAGGAAACCTGGGCCAAGGGGATGCTGGTCTTCTGCCCGCAGGCGCACGAAGCCAGGAACGACATCAGCGTGCGCGTCTTCGTCGATTGCTTCGGCATTCCCGAGGACCCGGCCACCGGCAGCGGCAACGGCTGCCTGGCCGGCTATCTGGTCAAGCACCGCTATTTCGGCAAGGACACCATCGACCTGCGCAGCGAGCAGGGCTACGAGATCGGCAGGCCCTCGCTGCTGCTGCTGAAAGCGGAACAGGAGGGGCATAAGATCCATATCTCCGTGGGCGGCAAAGCCGTGACCGTGGCCAAGGGCGAATTTCTTTGATCATTTCATGCAGATAGGCAAGACCCTGTACGCCCCTGACCGCAAAACATGGCGGGAATGGCTGAGAAAGAATTACCGGATGGAAAAGGAGATCTGGCTCGTCTACTACCGCAAAGAGGCGGGCAGGCCGCGCATCGCCTACAACGACGCGGTCGAAGAAGCGCTGTGCTTCGGCTGGATCGACAGCACGGTCAAGAAAATGGAGAATGATCGTGTTGCCCAGCGCTTCTCGCGTCGCAACCCCAGGAGCGAATATTCCCAGGCCAACCAGGAGCGACTGCGGCGATTGATCGCCAAGGGACGGGTGCGAAAAGACGTCCTGGCGGGCTTGGGCGAGATCGCTCCGGAAAAATACGTTTTCCCGGCCGACATCATGAAGGCGCTGCGGGCGAACAAACGCGCTTACGATCACTTCAACAAATACAGTGCTCCCTACCGGCGCATCCGCATCGCCTACATCGACTCGGCCCGCCGGCGGCCGGCGGAATTCAAAAAACGCCTGGCCAATTTCCTCAAGCTGACCGAACAGGGCAGGCAATTCGGCTTCGGCATCGAATCATTTTTTTAGCGCCGCCGCCACGATTGGCTTTTTAAGCTATTTCGAATTATAGTAATTGCGGCGGAGACCAGCCAAAAGGGAGCGGTCATGAAATCAAAAACCGGCAAAGCCCCTGAAAAAAAATCGAAAGCGCACGGCAGGATGCCGGCTTTGTTCGTCGGCCACGGCAGCCCGATGAATGCCATCGAGGACAACGAGTTCTCGCGCCGCTGGCAACAGGTCGGCAAGGCGCTGCCCAGGCCCAGGGCCATCCTGTGCGTCTCGGCCCACTGGGAAACCTGGGGCACGCTGGTCACGGCCATGGAAGAGCCGCGCACCATCCACGATTTCGGCGGCTTTCCCCCCGAGCTTTACCGGGAACAATACCCGGCCCCGGGCAGCTCCTGGCTGGCCGGCGAGGTCCGGAACTCGCATTACCCTGAGCCGGGCGGGATTCGACCTGGACTGGGGCCTTGACCACGGCTGCTGGAGCGTTTTGAAACACATGTTCCCCGCCGCCGACCTGCCCGTGGTCCAGCTCAGCCTGGACGCCACCAAGTCGGCGCCCGAACACTATGCCATGGGCTTGGAGTTGGCGGGCCTGCGGGACAAGGGCATCCTCATTGTCGGCAGCGGCAACATGGTGCACAATCTCGGCCTGGTCGGGATCGCGGGTGGCGGCCCCCACGACTTCAACCAACCGTTCGGATTCGACTGGGCGATCGCGGCGAACAACCTGATAAAAAAACTGATCGACCGCCGGGCGTCACGAAGAATTGACGGCTTACCAGGCGCTCGGGGACGCCATGCGCCTGGCCGTGCCTACCCCCGAGCATTTCCTGCCAATGCTCTACATCCTGGCCCTGAAGCGGAAAGGGGAGCCGGTTGCCTATTTCAACGACAAGGCCGTGGCCGGCTCCTTGACCATGACTTCGTTCATCATCGGCCATGCGGAGGAAAATAATGAGTAAGAAAACGGCAGGGTTGGGCTTTCTCGGCGTTTGCCTGGTTCTGGCCGTGCTGCTGCTCGCCAAAGCGATCTCTCCCATTTTAAGCGGGGCCATCTTTGCGATCGCCTTGGCAGGGTTCGGCATCCTCTCCCGCGGGTTTCGCAAAAAATAGCGTGCCAGGCAAATCCGGGGCCAAAATGAATGACACGCGGACCCATGAATAACCGGGGCCGGGCGCGTCCCTTGCTGTCACCACGCCTGGCGCTGGCGGCGGGCATTGCGGCTGTTTCCTCGGCGTCCATCTTCATCCGCTACGCCCAGGCGGACGCGCCCTCCCTGACCATCGCCGCTTACCGCCTGGCGGCTGGCCACATTGCTGCTGCTGCCCGTGGCCGGGTTGAACCACCGCCCCGAACTGGCCCGGCTTGAAGTCATCCGACTGGTTCTGGGCCTTGGCCGCCGGCATTTTTCTGGCCGTTCATTTCGGCACCTGGGTCACCTCCCTCGCCTATACTTCAGTGGCCAGCTCGGTGGTCCTGGTCTCGACATCACCGCTTTGGGTCGCCCTGGCGGCCCGGTTTTTTTTGCGTGAGCCGTTGACCGCCCGGTCTTTTGACCGGGCTTTTGCTGGCCCTGGGCGGGAGAGTCGTCATCAGTTTCGCCGAAAGCAGGTCGGGAATTGCCGCCAATCCGCTCCTGGGAAACCTTCTGGCCCTGTGCGGCGCCATGGCCGTAAGCGGTTACTGGCTTATCGGACGACGGCTGCGCCGCCGCCTGGCCTTGATCCCCTATATCACCCTTGTATACGGATTCGCGGCCATGACCTTGCTCCTGGCGGCGCTGGTCCTGCGTCAGCCGTTGACCGGTTTCAAAACCGCAACCTACGGCTGGTTCCTGCTGCTGGCGCTGATACCCCAATTGCTGGGGCATTCCTCATTCAATTGGGCGCTGGGGCACCTTCCCGCCGCCTATGTGGCCGTCGCCACCTTGGGTGAGCCGGTTGGCGCCGCTTTTCTGGCTTTCCTGCTGCTGGGAGAAACGCCTTCCGTTTTGAAATTGGCGGCTGGGGCCCTGATCATGGCCGGAATATTTCTGGCCCTGCGGCAGCGGTCCGGACGCTACGAGAAACAAAACAGCCCATGACCGGGCTCTGGACTTTGCCGTGGCCAACTGTTAAAATTCCTCGGCGAGGAGGAGGCATGAACATCCTGGTCGCCTATTATTCCGAAACAGGCAATACCCTCAAGGTAGCCGAAGCCATATTCGCGGGGCTGAAGCACACCCAAAAGAAACTGCTTCCCATCGACCAGGTCGCGGACCTTGGCAAGTACGACCTCATCTTTTGCGGTTTCCCGGTCCAACACCACAGTGTACCGGCCAAGATGATCCACTTCCTGCAAGGCCTGCCGCGGGGGAAAAAACTGGCCTTGTTCGCTACCCACGGTTCGCTGCGCGGCGGCGAGAAAGCCGTTGCCGCCTTTTACGCGGCATTGAGCCTGACCAGCGGCCAGACCATCCTGGGCACCTTCGGCTGCCGCGGCCAGGTCAAGCCGCAGCTGCTCGACAAATGGATGGACCAGCTGCATGAAAGGTCCTGGGCCTTGGAAGCGCTGAGCGCCAACGGCCATCCCGATTTTTCCGACCTGGAAGACGCGCGTTCCTTCGCCGAACTCATGCTGCATTCGGCCGAGCATTACCACGCCGCCGAAAAAAGAACATGAAGCGGAAGAATTTTAAGCCATGAACATTGGGAAAAAATGACAGGATATATTTATAAACTGGACCTGGCAGTTCGCGACTATGAATGCGACATGCAGGGCATCGTCAACAACGCCGTCTACCAGAACTATCTGGAACACTGCCGGCACCGGTTTTTGCTGTCACTGGGCATTGATTTCAATCGCCTCACGCAAAAAAAGACCTTTCTGGTCGTGGTGCGGGCCGAACTGGATTACAAGGCTCCGCTGCGCGGCGGCGACGCTTTTTGGATCGGGCTGAACCTGGAGCGTGATCTCGCCCCTGCGTTTTGCTTTTTTACAGGACATCTTCCGCTATCCAGACCAGAAACAGGTTTTATCCGCCCGGACCACCGGTACCGCCCTGAACGAAAAAAAACGCCCCTTTCTACCGCCGGAATTGACCGTTTTGTTCAGCCGGCCGGAGACCCTGCCTTAAATCCAGCTCCACGGCCGACTGGCCAGGGCAATCGCTGCCTGATTGCATTTTTTTTGCCGGCAATTTATCATAATCCGCGGGAGGGAATCCATGAAACATGCAATTTTTACCTTTTTGGCAATTTTTCTTGTCATTTTGCCGGGTTGCGGCGGCAGCGTCACGTCCGGCGATCTGCCCGCTTACCCGGGTGCAAGCGAGTTGAAGGCCGGGGAAAGCACCATCGGCAGCACCCTGAGCCAAAATATGAAGCAGGACGCGGCCGTGCGCCAGGCCATGGGCGTCGGAGGGAAAATTGAGCAACGGGGCTTCAAGCTTCCCGCCGACGCGACCTGGGAGCAGGTCAAAAGCTTCTATGACAAAGAGTTGAAGGCTGGCGGCTGGGAAAGCGGCCTTGGCGGCGCGGCAGGTGATTTTGTCGACATCAACGCCGTCATGGGCGCGGCCAACCAGGGCAACGACCTCTTTCAGACCGCCATCTGGTCCAAGGGCAAGCAAACCCTGACCGTGGCCATGATCGCCGACCCGACCGACAGGAAGCGGCAGGAGCTTGTCTTGTCGCTATCCAGCCGCTAAAAACCTCCAATTTACCGCCGGCCGGAGCGCTCGATCCGTTCGCCTCATTCAAGCCGGAAGCAAGGCTCAGGAGTCGCCGCATTGCTCCATTTTTAGCGCGGGGGAATGAAATAAAGCCTTGACAAAAATGGCAATATCGATTATCCTTATGGCCAAGAGCGGGAATAGCTCAGCGGTAGAGCGCCACCTTGCCAAGGTGGATGTCGCGGGTTCAAATCCCGTTTCCCGCTCCATTGGCGGCGTAGCCAAGTGGTAAGGCAGCGCTCTGCAAAAGCGCTATTCATCGGTTCAAATCCGGTCGCCGCCTTGTTTTAATCCGTCAACAATTCGACCGTATCCGGTTTTAAAAATTTCAGGTTACTTAAAATCAGGGCCGCGTTGCCGATCAGGACCACAATGCCCCTTTCCTTGCCGCCGCTCTTGTGCCGGTTTCCCATCTGCTCATCCATCACCTGAGTCACGCGATTGATGCTCACTTCCTGAAAAAGTTCCGGCCCCGGACGCGGCGGCAGCGTTGCGGCGGACCGGCCGTGGAAGAGGTCGATTTCTCCCTGCAGGTCATGATCGAAACGGCTGGTGTCGACCTGGGCCCGGCCGATGTAAAAATTCAAGGCATCGAGATATTCCTTTCGCTCTATGGGCTGGACGGCAAATTTTCTCCTTTCCTGGTCAACCAGCAAGAGGAAATTTTCCACGTCATTGTAATTCAAGCGCAAATAATTGCAGAAAATTGTGAAATTTTTCATGAAATAGGTTTCGGTATTCACCTTGTAGCCGGCCATCAAAAACTGGTTTTTTTCGGACTGGTAGATCCGACCGCCGGGAAAGCCGAACAGGCTGAAGTTGCCGATAAAATACGGCAGGTAATTGGCATCGGTAGCGGCCGGGGCCGTGTCAAACCAGTAAATCGTCGGCAGCTCCTGGGAATTGACATTCAGGATGAAGACCTTGCGGCCCGCATTGATGGGAATTTCTTCTTTCTTGGGCTTGGGCGGCTGCGGGGACATCTGCGGAAAGTCTTTTTCGATCATGCCCAGGATATAATAGGGGTTGATCTTGCCTTTTAGAACCAAAACGGCGTTTTCGGGCCTGAACGCTTTCAAGAGGAACGACCGCAGCTGGGCCAGATTGATCTTGCTGATGAATTCCTGGAAAGAGAAACCCTGGCTAAAATAAAAATTGCCGACGATCTGCTGGTAGGCCAGCAAAAACGCCAATTCCTTTTTCCAGTCCCTGTCCTTGGAATACAAAAACCAGTAATTTTCCTTGCTCAGGTTGAATTTCTTCAAGTGAAACGATTGGTAATTGAAAATCTCCCTGAGCAGTTTTGGAAAAGCCGACAGGCGGTCCTGCAGAAAATTCATGCTGATCTTCACGTACTCGGGGTTTTGCTCGACCTGGTAATCGTTGCCCTGCCTTTGCAGCAAATTCAGCAAATCGGATGGCGGCGAATTCAATTCCCGCTCGAACATGTTCATGACCGTCAGTTGCGCGATGGCCAAAGAGGTGTAGTTCTGGGTGTTGCCGTCCAGAAAAATATGCAATTCGGCATGAATGAAAGGCATGTCATTGTCTTGCAGGACCTTGATGGTCAGCCCTTTGGAGGTCACGAAGGAAAACAAACGCGTTTCCGCGGCCAGTCGGCTCCCGCTTACAAACAGCAGAATTCCGGCCATAAGCCAGAAAAAGCTGCGGTTGCCAAGGTATTTATTGGGCATATACATTCAAAACGACCTGGTTTTCCTTTATAAAGTACTTTTTGGCCATCTCCAGGACATCGTAGGAAGTGATCTTGCGCAGCCGTCTTAAGCTGCACGTCAAAGAAATTCAGTTCGCCGAACATGTGAAAGAATTCACCGATGCGCAGGCAGCGATCCTCCAACGACGTCATGCCCTTCAAAAAATCGATCTCCATCAGGGAGCGGACGGATTTCAAGTCACTGTTGCTGATCAGTTTCTTGCCCAGGGCCTGAAACTCGCTCTCCAAAACGTACTTGGCCTTTTCCAGATTGATGCGCTTGGGGCTGGAGATTTCAATGGTCAGGCAATTGGCCTCCATATAGTCGGTGAAATTGCAATCGATCTCAACATTCAGCTTGTTCACGGTATTGAGGATATAGTCCAGCCTGGCGAAGCGCTTATCGGTCAGATAATAGCGCAAAAAGTCGAAGTACATGAAATTGTAGCCGATCTTGGCGGGAGATTTTATCCCGAAAACGACAAAATTCTTTTTCAAGCCCGGGACCAGCCAGTTCTTGGTTATATAGGCTTTCCTCTGGTTCTGGGCGCTGAAGACGGGATTTTGCGGCCTCCGTCCCGGCGGGATATCCTGAAAAAATTTGTTGATCCCGGCCTTCAACTCGTTGATGTCGAATTTCCCGGCAATGATCAGGAGGATATCGGACAGATCCTGAAAATTCTGATAGTTTCCCCTGATGCGGTCGTTGTTCAAAAAACGGAACTTGTTCAAGTCGCCATAGAGCGGGTGCTCATAGGCCGATCCTTCAAAAACCTTGGCTTGGACCCAGTTCTGGGCCTTGAAATTCTGGTTGGATTCCGCGAGACGGTTGAGGCGGTTGAATATCTGGTTTTTATGATAGTCGATATTGCTGTCCTGCAGGCGCAGGCTCTTCAAGCGTTCGCTTTCCAGCCAAAGCGCCACGTTGATCTCCTGGGCCGGAAGCAGTTCGTAAAAAACGGAATTGTCGTAGTTCACCCGGCCGCTGACCACGCCGCCCATCTTGTTGATGAACAGGACATGGTCGTAGGGTTCAAGATTTTCATTGCCGTCGAACATCAGGTATTGATACAAATAGGCAATGCCGCGGCTCTCGGCCGGTTCGTTCCGGGCTCCGTACATGTGGTAGACGCAAACCACGGCGGCCTGCATGTCGTTGCTGGGAGAAAGGATCACCCGCAAGCCATTGGGAAGTTCGAACGAACTGACCGCGACGGTTTGCGCAAAAAGGGAAAGGACCGAAAAGATCATGAGCCAACAAAAGATCCGTGCTTTGGTCACCCGTATATTTTACCGGGGAACGGAGTTTTAGTCAAATAAACGCTTTTTTCGCCGGCATAAAAATTGACTTGACATTGTTGTAAGGTTTTATTTATAATTAAAGCTAATTTCAAACCAAGCGGAGGATACAACCAATGAAGAAAATCGCTATTTTGATTATTATGATCATAACCCTCAGCCTGCCCGGGCTGCTTGCCCTGGACAAAGTGCAGACCGACGCCTGGATCGACCTGGTGGGAGAAAAGGATCTCCAGGTCAAGATGCAGAAACTGGAAGCCTATTACAACAAGTACGGCGGCAAAGAAGACCGCAATTCCATGTACATGTACCTGCAGCTCGCTTTTACCACCTACCAGCTGCAGCAGTATGAAAAAACCATCCAGTTCGGCGAAAAAGCGCTGACCTACAAAGAGATCGAAAACAGCCACAAGCTGCAGCTGAACCTCTACCTGGCCAACGCCTATAACCTGACCAAAAAGGACCTGGACAAGGCTTACGCCTACGCCCAGCAGGTAATAGAGATCGGCAATTCGTTGCGCACCGAAAACCAGGCCAATTCCGCCATCGATATCAACTTCACGGCGCCTGCCCTGCGCGTCCAAGCCCAATTGCTTTCTGCCAAGACCGACGACCCGCAGAATGCCCTGACCGCCCTGAACAAGTCGATCGAAGCGTATCACCTGGACAAATCTGACAAGTCGGCAAATTTCGTAAAGGCCTTGAGTGAACACATGCTCAAGACCAACAAGACCGAGGAAGCGATCCGCGGCATCGAAACCCTCAACCAGGACAAGCCGAACGCCGATTACTACAAATTACTCGGAACGTGGTATGCCCGGCTTAAGAACAACCCCAAGGCCATCGAAAACTTCAAGGCTTCTTACTTGTTGAAGAAGAACGCCCAGGTCGCATACAACCTGGGGATTTTGCTCAACCAGAACCAGGAACTCGACAGCGCCCTTGAGTACCTGGCCGAATCCCATCTGCTGAACGATGAGAAGTATTCCCCGGAAGCCCTGAAACTGCTTGAGCACCTCGTTTTTTTCGTGAAGACCAAAGGCCTGCCGCAACCGGAACAGGAAAAAACGTTTAATGAAATCATTGCCGCGGCCAAGACCCGCCTGGGCATCACCCTTCCCTGATCAGGCGCCAAGAAGAATCTGTCTCTTGTTCCCGACCCGCTTGGTGATATTCTGCCCGTCCCAATATTCGAACAAGGCAATTAGATATTTCCGGCTATAGGCGGTGATATCGCGCAGGTCCTCAAAGGTGATGACATCGCCCTGGTTGCGCTTGAATTTTTTCAGGCGGTTGATGATCTTGCTGTATTCGTCGGTAAAAATAAAATACCTTTCATCCAGCTGCAGGAATTTTTCCTCATCCAGCATGTACCACAACGAGTCATTGATTTGCTTGAGCGAATAACTCGTGTTTCTTTGCACGTTCTCAATGGTGAATACCGGCAGCTTGTTGGCCTTAAGGATTTTTTCGATGTCGGCCATGCGCGTTTTTTCTTCGTCGTTCAGGGGCAGCTCGGAAAAGATCAGCGCGTTGGGCAGTACTTTGCAGGGAAATTCCTGGCAGCATTTTTTTAGCAAGTATCTGAAAAAAACGGTTTCCTGCGGAATCTTGACGGTTTTTTCAAGTTGGCTGAATTTCAAAGTCCGCTCCCGGCCTTCATACGCCAGGCGCAAGCCGTTTTCCATGGCGGCCAGGTTCTGCTGGAAATGCTCCCAGGAGGTGACGAACAGATAATTGAGGTTGATGACCTTCAGTTGCCTGGCCAGCTCCATTTCGGTCAAGATCTCCGTCATGGCGCGTCTTTCCAGAGAAAAAAAATAAAGCAGGCCTTCCACTTCCAGAAAATTTTCCACGGTCAGCAGGGCCAGCAGGACCTCCCGGAATGGATTGTCCTGGATGGATTTGAGGATCTCGGCTATTTTTTTCAACTTTCTCTGGTTGTATTGCGAGAGGACGGGCAAAAGCACCGTGAAGCGGCCCTTGGCGTTTTTGAAATCGATCTCCTGCCGGAATTTGAATTCGACCTGGTTTTTAAAATGGGCGGCGAAAAGATCGTCGCTTATTTTGTTGAAGCTCACGGAAACGCTTTTTCCCTCGATCTGGACATTGCCCGAGAAACTGGGCTGGGAATGGGAAAGCCTGACAAAATAGGCGTTGAATCTCATGCGGCTTCAATATTTTCCGACAGCCATTGACACTGCGGCATCGGCAAGAATTCTTGGACGGCCGGGATCAGCCGGCGACGCTGACGCTGGCCTTCTTGACCGGAAACTTGTTCTTGAAAATGGTCGAGAACGAAAGAAAGGAGATGTACAGGTATCCGTATTGGAACATCAGCAGGAAGGGCAGGGTGAGCCAGATCCCCTCGCTGATGCAGGTGATCACGGCGAAGGTGAAGTATATGCCGAGGGCAAATTCGACCACGGTGATCAGGAGGTTCTTGTTGCCCTTGTATTTCTTGGACGCCCAGTTGTCGTTCTTTTTCTCGATGCCGAACTTGGGAGTGCGCACGAATTCCGATTCCTTGTTCATCAGGGCCTCCACGACGGCGAAGGAGTTGTTCACCGACAGGCCGATGCCCAGGCCCATGAGCAGGGGCAGGTATTTGAACGTGTTGGTCCAATTGGAATAGAGCTCCTTCTGCGAAACGATATAGAAAGCCCCGACCGAAGCCGTGGCCATGAGAAAGAGGGGGACGTCGTAAACGAACATCTGCCCCCAGTCCATGTCCCGGCGCATCAGGACCACAGGCAGGATGGAGACCGACAGCGGCACCATCAACAGGTAGGCGAAGTTGGCCGCCAGGTGAAAAAACGCTTCTATCTTCACATCCAGCGGCAGCTTGGCCCGGAAGATCTTGGGCAGGAGCTTCTTGGCTGTTTGGATCGATCCCTTGGCCCAGCGGTGCTGCTGCGCCTTGAAAGCCACCACGTCCGCGGGCAGCTCGGCCGGGACCGAGTGGTCGGGGAGGTAGATGAACTGCCAGCCCTTCATCTGGGCGCGGTAGCTCAGGTCCAGGTCCTCGGTCAGGGTATCGTGCTGCCAGCCGCCGCCGTCGATGATGGCGGTCTTGCGCCAGATGCCGGCCGTGCCGTTGAAGTTGAAGAAGCGGCCCGGAACGGTTGCGGGCCGTGTGCTCGATCACGAAGTGGCCGTCGAGGAAGATCGATTGCAAGTTGGTGATCAGCGAAAAATTGCGGTTCAAATGGCTCCAGCGCATCTGCACCATGCCGACATTGGCCGCGGTGAAAAAATGGATGGTGTTCTCCAGGAAATGCTTATGGGGAATGAAGTCGGCGTCGAACACGGCGATGAACTCGCCCTTGGCCACTTTCATGCCTTCTTCCAGGGCGCCGGCCTTGTAACCCTTGCGGTTCTGGCGGTGCAGGTAGGTGATGTCCAGGCCCTGCTCCTTGTATTGTTCGACGCAGCGCGAGGCGATGGCCACGGTCTCGTCGGTGGAATCGTCCAGGACCTGTATCTCCAGCAAGCTCCCGCGGATAATCCATTTTCACGACCGCATCGATCAGGCGCTTGGCCACGTACATCTCGTTGTACATGGGCAGCTGGATGGTCACCCGCGGGAGTTCCTCGAAACGGCCCTCGGGCTTGCGTACGGCTTTCTTGTTTTTATAATACAGATAGACCATGAAATACCGGTGCGCGCCGAAAACGGCCAGGATCGAAAGCACCACGAAATAAAGCACGACCACAAATTCGTTTAGGTTTTGCATTGACTCCCCACTAGGTCACAACCGAAGTTGGAATTATACTCCAAATATTCCCCCAATTCAAGTGGATGAAAGAAAAGGGAAGAAAAATCGGGGTGAGAGGATTTGAACCTCCGGCCTTTCCGACCCGAACGGAACGCGCTAGCCAGTCTGCGCTACACCCCGGGACTCATGAAATTTCATTGTATCACAAAAATGGAATTTGCGAAATCCCCCTGAAAGGGACGCATCCTCATCCGCGAGCTTGCCGGTGCCGGCTTTGCTTTTGGCGCCTTTTAAAGATATAATGAATCTTGCGGGGGTGCACCATGAAACGGGCATTGATCAGCGTCTTCCACAAACAAAACATCGAGGCAATCGCCGCGGCCTTGATCAAGGCGGATTGGGAAATCATCTCCACCGGCGGCACCGCGGCCCATTTGCGGTCAAAAGGCATCCCGGTCACCGAGGTTTCCCGGATCACGAATTTCCCGGAAATCCTCGACGGCAGGGTAAAAACGCTGCATCCGCTTGTCTTCGGACCGGTACTCGCGAAGACAACGGCCGACCATCTGCGGCAGCTGGAGGAATTCCACGCCGCGAAGATCGACCTGGTCATCATCAATTTCTACCCTTTCGAAGAGGCCCTGGAAAAAAAATCCGCCAACCTGGATGCCATGCTGGAAAACATCGATATCGGCGGCCCGGCCCTGGTGCGCGCCGCCGCCAAGAATTTTCGCGACACCCTCGTGCTCATCGATGAAAAAGATTACGCGCCGGTCATTGCCGCGGTCGAAAGCGGCAGCGATGTGCCCCTGGAGTCGCGGAAAAAGCTGGCGCAAAAAGCCTTCGCCTATACCTCGTTTTACGACTCGCTGATCGCCGCGTACCTGCATGCCGGCGACAGGCGGCCACCCCGATTTTTTGACCATCGGCGGCCGGCGGGTGCAATCGCTGCGCTATGGCGAGAATCCCCACCAGGCGGCCTTCCTGGCCGTAGGCGACCGCCGTTCTCCTTTTTACGCCATCGACCAGCTCCACGGCAAGGAATTGTCCTTCAACAATATTCTCGACCTGGCCATGTTGTACGAGCTATTGAACGAATTTCAGGGGAAAAAGCATTTCGCGGCCGTCGTCAAGCACCAGAATCCCTGCGGCGCCGCCGTGGCCGCCAATCAATTGTCGGCGTTCCAAAACGCTTTCGCCGGAGATCCCCGTTCCGCTTACGGAGGCATTGTCGGTTTCAACCACCGCCTGGATGCCGGAACAGCCGCGGCCATGAGCGAGATCTTTTTCGAGGTGGTCCTGGCCCCCGACTACGAGGAAGAGGCGTTGAAGATCCTGTGCAGGAAAAAAAACCTGCGCCTGATCCGCATGCCCGCCGGCTACGTGGAAAAGTCCGATTTCAAGACCATCCCCGGGGGCTTTGTCTACCAAAGCCGCGACAACCTGGCCTTTGACGTCGAAGCCTTTGAACTCAAGGCCGGGAAACCCTTGGGCAAAAAAGAAAAAGCGGACGTGGAATTCGGCTGGAAGCTCATCAAGTTCGTGAAATCGAACGGCATCATCATCGTCAAGAATCTCCAGCTTATCGGCGTGGGCGCCGGCCAGGCCAGCCGCATCGACTCCGTGGAACTGGCCATCGGCAAAAGCCAATCACCGCTGGCCGGGGCCGTGCTCCTTTCGGACGCCTTCTTCCCCTTTCCCGACTCGGTGGAGCTGGCCGCCAAACACAAGATCACCGTGGTGGTCGAGACCGGCGGTTCGGTCCATGATCCCGAAGTGATCCTGGCCGCTCAAAAACTCGGAGTCACGCTGTTGTTCACCGGCATCCGCCACTTCCGGCATTGAACCGTTTTTGACGGGGCCGGCCCTCCGCCGCCGTTGACAAACGAAGCGAGTTCCGGTATTTTTCGTCCATGGCGCCACACGAGCAGGGCATGAAGATATCAGCGGTCATCATCACCTTCAACGAAGAAGACCGCTTGCCCGAAGCTCTGGCCAGCCTGCGCGGCGTGGTGGACGAGATCGTGGTGGTGGATTCTTACTCCAGCGACCGCACGGCCGAGATCGCCAGGCAGGCCCGGGCAACACTCTATCAAAACCGCTTCGAAGATTACGGCCAGCAGAAGAATTTCGCCTTGCAGAAGGCGGGCAACGACTGGATACTGAACCTGGACGCCGATGAAAGGGTTTCAGACGAATTGAAGAAAGTCGATCCATGAATTGAAGGAAAATGAACCTCCGGAAAATGTGGCCGCCTTTGCCATCAAAAGAAAAACTTTTTATCTGGGGCGCTGGATCCGCCATTCGGGCTGGTACCCCGACAGGAAGGTCAGGCTTTTCCGGAAAAAGGGGGCGGCCTGGCAGGGGCGGATCCATGAAAGGCTCATGGTGGCCGGCGATGTCTTGCCCCTGGCCGGCGCTATCTTGCATTACACCTATCGGGATATCAGCGACCACGTGCGGCGCCTGAACCGCTATTCCACTTTCCTGGCCGAAGAGATCGTCCGCGGCAAAAAAAAGTTTTTGCTTTTGCGCCTGCTCATGCTGCCGCCGGTGACATTCCTGAGACATTATTTCTGGAGGCTGGGATTTCTTGACGGCTTCGCCGGCCTGGTCATCGCCACGGTCTCCTCCTGGGGAACCGCCATGAAATACTTCAAGGCCATGGCCATAAAGCGGGCGCCCCAGAACCGCCAGTAATTGCCAAGCCACCCCCTTTGCGGTATAATATTGGCATGACCCAGACACCGAAATGCAATACCAACCAAACCGCCAAGTGGATCCGCGTGATCGTTTCGCTCGGCGTCATCGCCGCCGGGATCTATTATAAAAACTGGATCGGCCTGCTGGGCATCTTCACCCTGCTCAGCGCCTTCACCGGCTCCTGCCCCCTTTCCCTGCAGTTCAGGGGCCTGCGCGATATCAAGATCAAGCGCAACGGCTCCGACGAGGAATAACTTTCTCCTTTTCCCCCTCTCCACTGACGATGAGGAATTCCCTGACTTGACACCCGGGGAAAAAAATGGTATGATTTTTTTACCTTCTTAAAATCAGAGGTAAAAAAATGAATCCCCCCCAAAAAAAACACGGAATTTTATTGTTTTTTATGAGTTTGTCGGGAATTTTCCTGATATGCGCCATAATCCTGTCAGCCAGGCAGATCGAGAACCGGAAAACCATCCTCTCAATGCAAAAAACGATCAACGAACTGAATCTATACGATCAATACCCACGATGAAGCCATTGCCAAGACCGATTTTTACCTTTTCCAGGAAAAAATATTCCGCATGCAGTCTCCCGAATTCGCCCGGATCACCCATTCGGTTTTCAGCCAGAGCCGGAAACACGGCTTCAGCCCCTACCTGGTCATGGCGATCATCTTCGTGGAAAGCCGCTTCGACCGCCATGCCGTATCCAGGAAGGGGGCCTACGGCCTGATGCAGGTGAATTACCCGGTATGGAAGACCCAATTGAACATCGATTTCAAAAGGATCAGCCAGGTCGACTACAACCTTGAACTCGGGCTCACCATCCTCAAGGGCTACCTGCGCGAAACCTCCGGCGATATCTTGAAAGCCCTGGTCCTCTATAATAATGGATACAAGAGCGCCGACAGCAAGTACCAGGAAAAGATCATCGCCACCAACTTTTACCGGCACGCCAAGATCGGCTGAGCTTTCCGCCCGGTTCGCAGGGATTGTAAAAAAAAACCGCCTCCATCATAATCCCCGCATGGGAAGCGGCGGCGCTGAGATTCTTTTCAGCCAATTTTCAACTTAAAGCCGTCTAACCCTACCTGCAAACTGAACGGATAGGAGGCGGGCATGAAAATTCTTTTGGCGCTATTGGCGGTCACCCTGACGACGTTCCTGGCCACGGTTCCGGCCGGGGGCCCGCAGGAAGAGGATTTAAAAGTCATATACAACTTGTCCGGGATCCTGCAGGGCCTGGAAAACAAGGAGCTGGCCGTCACCTTTTCCGACGACATGCTCCCCCTGGGCGGAAAAAGGGACGGCAGCGCCATCGTCAGGATCACGCCCCAGGTCAAGGGCGAATTCACCTGGCGCGGCAACCGCACCCTGGCCTTCAAGCCCGATCCCCGCTTCCGCTATTCCACCACCTACACGGCCGTGATCCCGGCCGGGACACGATCGCTCGCGGGCAAGGTCCTGCCCAGGGAGATACGCTGGCAGTGGAGCACCCCCCAAGCATATCCCATCGAGATCAAGGTCGGGGCCCGGGACTATTTTTCGCAGTTGACGCCCGGGGAAAAGCTGGATAATCCGGTCTGGGTGAAGGACGCCATCACCCTGCGCTTCAACCAGCCAGTTTCCGCCGCCGGCGCCAAGAGCTTCTTCGTCCTGCAAGAGGCGAAAAGATGGCGAGCCGGCAGCGATCCTGATCTCGCAAAAAACACGCGACGCAACTCGAGATCCGCTTCCCCAAGAGACCTGAAGCGGGGAATGCTCTACCAACTGCATCATCAAAAAGGGCTTTTGCGGCAGCGAAGGGAGCACCGGCACGGCCAGGGACTTCTCATTCACCTTCGCCACGGTGCCGGCTTTCGGCTACAAGGGAGATCGCCCCCTGGTCCTTTATCCCGACTCGCCCTATTGCTGGCTGACTTTTTTCCAACACTCTGGCTGAACAATGATCCGCTCATCGATCAAGATATATAAAATATCGGGCAAGGAAAGAACGCCCCTGATGTTCCGTCTCGAACTCCGTCACTACGAGACCCAGGCCCTGTTCATAACCGTCGACGACAAACTGGCCTCGGGCGATCGCCTGAGCATACGGGTCGACCGGAACCTGACCAACATCTACAAGGAGCGGCTCCCCGAGAGCCTGGAACTTGAGGCCAATGTCTGCTCCAGCCGTTCCCCGCGCCTCGACTTTTCCCTGCAGGATAATAAATTGTCCATGACCGCCAACAGCATGAAGCAGGCCAGCGTCCGCCTGTTCAAGCTCAAGCCCGAATTTTATACCCAGCTGACGAACCAGGATTTCGGCATGCTGCAGCAAAAGGATTTCAAGGCGGAATTCATCGAAAAAGAGATTCTGCAAAAATTCACGGGGCTGCCGGAGAAACCGAACAGCCCGGCGTTGCGGGATCAGGAACTGGGATCGCCCCTGGGATTTTTCGGCATCTTGGTCCAGCGCTACGAGCCTTACAACTCCTGCCGCGACATCGCCCTGATGCACCTCCCCGAACGCATGCCCCCGACCTTGCAGGTTTTTCACCGCCGCAACATGGACATGGTGGTCAAGGCCGGCCAGGGACAGACCCTGTATTGGCTCTACGACAACCGCTCGGGCAAGGGACTGGGAAAGATCCCGTTCTTCCTCAAGGGAAACGGCAAGGAGACGCAGCCTCTCGGGGAATCGGCAGGCAACGGCGTGCTGCTCAGCGACAGGGAGATCCAGGAGTCCGATCTGGTCCTGGCTAAAAATGCAGAACGATGGCGACATGGCGCTGGCCATGATAGACCGCCGGCCCGCATCCGACCGCGAGGTCAGGATCATCGTGTTCAGCGAGCGGGACTTTTACAAGCCCGGCGACACGGTCCATATCGCCGGCATGGTCAAGGAATACACAGCGGGGAAGATCTCTTCACCCAAGACGACATCGGCAACGCTGCAGATCATCGGCCCCGACTGGCAGCAGCTCAAAACCGACTCGCTGCAGCTCGACCGCCTGGGCGGCTTTCACTACGAATTCAAGTCCGACCCGGCCGGCAAAAAAGGACATTACCAGATCATTGTCAACGTCACGGACACGCAAACCTGGCAAGGCCAGGATAGCATCACCATCGATTACTACCAGCCGAACACCCTGGAAATGAAGATCTCGGGCGTGGCCGAGCGCTACCTCCCGGAAGACACCTTCCGCCCCGTTGTCAGCGGTTCCTACCTGGCGGGCAATCCCATGGCCGGCGATGCCTTCATCTATATGCTCGGACTGGCCCCGAACCGATGCCAAAGTGTTCACGGCGAACGGGCTTGGAGCGGTACGATTTCGGCCTCGACCGCGACCTGGCCAAGAGGGACCCGGCCCTGAAAGAGGACGACAAGCTGGATGCGTACGGCAAAAGCACGCTTGGCTTCCCCATGACCAAATTCAAAGAAACCAATTTCCTGGCCCATCTCGGCTTTTTTGCAACCGGAAAATCGGCTGAAGGCAAGGAATTCACCGCCCAGGCCAAGTCATTTTTTTTCCCGGGAAAACTCCTGACCGGCATCCGCGTCGGCTATTACCAGAACCTGAAAGAACAGGTCAACGCCGAGCTGGCCCTGGTCGATTACCTGGGAAAGCCCGCTTCCGGCGAAATCCGCGTCACGCTCTACAGGGAATATGATGAAAAATCCCAGCACAAGCTGAAAAAAGTTTCCGGCCCTGATGATATATACATCGAGAAATTGAAAACCCACACGTTCCGCGTTCCCGAAGCCGGGCATTACATCCTGCGCTGCGACACTCCCGACGCGAACGGCCGCGTGGTTTCGACCTCGGGCAGTTTCTTTGCCTGGGACAGCGGCTACTCCGATTGGACCAATAAGCTGCGCATCGAATCCAACCAGCATGATCTGCGCGGCGGCGAGACGCTGAAGTGCTTCATTCATTCCACCCGGGAAGGTCAGGCGCTGGTGACCGTCGAAAGGGGAAAAGTGCTCGATTCCCGGGTCATCGCGCTGCAGAAGATGACGCCGCTGGATATCCCGATCAAGAAAGAATATTTCCCGGCCATTCACGTCAATGTCATCGCCATGTACGGCAACAACGTCTCCGAGGAGGCCTCCAAGGAGTTTAAAGTAGAGGATGACAGCAGGATCCTGCGCGTGGACCTGGAAAGCCCGGGCGAGATCAAGCCGGCCAGCAAAACCCGATTGAAGATCAAGGTGAGCGACGACCAAAAAAGAGGGGTGAAGGCGAAACTTTTCGTATACGCCGTGGATGAGGGCAACCTTTCCCTGCTTAACTACCGGACACCTGACCCGCATGAGTTTTTTTCTTATTTCAGCCTGTGGGGGAAACCGCTCCCTACCTATTATTCAAAGAATTATACACAGTGGACCTTCGAACGCCCTCTGATGGACATCGAGCTGAAGGAGCCGGCCATTTTCGGCTGCGTCTTCAGTCCCGACGCCACCCCCCTGGCCGGCGCAACCGTCACCCTCGAAGATGAAAAACACAAGCGGCTGAAGACGGCCACCACCAGCGCCCAGGGATATTATTCCTTCCCCGGGCTGGCCAGCGGCCGCTACGCGGTTAAGGCCGAGGCCAAGGGCTTTCAGCCGTTCCTCTGGTCCGACATCTACTTCGACGGCAGCAACCACCGCCCCTGCGACGTGACGCTGATCCCGGTCTCGGCCGACAAATATTGGAACTCCGCGGATGAGTTCGGCCCGGAGGGCGGAATCGCCGGCGGGGTCATGCCCGCGCCCATGGCCGCGGAAATGAAAAGCATGGCCCGCCAGAAAGGGGAAGTCGAGGGCGGAAGGATTGGCGGCGTTCTCGGCGGAGTCCCATTCGTGGGCGGTATCCGCGTGCGCAGCGATTTCAAGGAGGTTCTCTTTTTTAAGATGGCGGAGACGGACGACTCGGGCAACGCGACCGTTGATTTCACCAGCTCGGACCAGCTCTCCACCTACCGCATCATGGCCGTGGCATACGCTGAGGACCGTTTCGGCAGCGCCGACAAAAAGATCCTCGTCAGCAAGGACCTGCTCATTGCCGAGGCCATGCCCGAGTTCGCCCGCCAAAACGACGAGTTCGCCGCCGGCGTGCAGCTCAGCAACCGCACCGGGCAAAAACTCCCGGTCACCCTGCTGGCCAGGCCCGAAGGCATTCTCATCAAGGGCAAACCCCAGGTCGAACGCTCCCTGGACGCCCGGGGCAACAGCCTGTTCCAGTTCCCCTTCCTGGCCGACCGCGTCGGCGAGGCCAAGATCGATTTTTTTGCCGTCTCCGCTGCGGACAAGGACGGGCTGGAGAAAAAATTGCCGGTGACCGACCGCCTGGTCACGGAAACGCTCATTGATTTCGCCAGCGGCAAAACCGTGAAGAAAATGTTCGCGTCCCAGGCCGACGCTGAAAACCAGGCCATCACCATCAGGGTCGCCCCTTCCCTGCTGCAGGCCGGCGGTCAACATCGCCAAAAAGCTTGTTTTCTATCCCTATGAATGCCTTGAACAGAGGGCCTCAAAAGTGATGCCCTTCCTGGCCCTGAGCCCGCAGCTGGCCGAGCGCCTGGAACTGGGCCTTGACCAGGCGCAAATCCGCGAGGCCGTGAACGGCTATTTGAAGATCATTCCCGAGTTCATGAACAACGATGGCGCCCTCTCCTACTATCGCGGCGGCCAGTACGCTTCCGACTACCTGACCGCCTATGTCCTGTGGAGCCTGCACCTGGCCCGGGCACGCGACTATGCCGTCGATGCGCAGCTGGTGCAGAAGCTATCGGGACACCTGCAACGGGCCAGCCTGGACAAGACCACGGAGAGTTTCTATCAATTCGTTCTGAGCCTGAGCAAGAGTGCCGACGGCAAGAAGCTGAAAAAGCTGGCCGCGGAAAGGAATGCCCTGTCGCTGCCGGCCCGGGTCTTCCTTTACCGCGCCCTGAACAACCAGGCGATGGGAACGGAATACCGGTCAGCCATGATGGCCGAGTTCAACAACAGCCTGCAGATCGAAGCCGATTTCGCCTATTTCGACGTTCGCGAATTCAGCTACAACCGCGATTTCCCGTTCTATTCATCGCGTTTCGCCACCGCCCTGCTGCTGCAGGCGATCCTGGAAGTGGAGCACGGATACGTGCTTGCCGAAAAGATCATCAACTGGCTGCTCGAGGGCGAGCCCTACTGCTGGAACACGACGCAGACCAATTTCTGGATCCTGTGCGCCATGGACGAGTACCTGGCGCAGGTGGAAAAAACCACGGCCCGCAGGGCGGAGATCGTCCTGCTGGGCGAAAAAACGGCCAAGGAGTTCATCAACAGCCGGGACACGCTGAAGTTGAGTAAAAAGCTCGAGGGCCGCAAAGATCCCGATCGAAGCCACGAATCACGGCCGACCAGCCGGTCTACGTCACCAGCGAGTTGACCTATCAACTGGCGCGGGCCGGGAAGAAAAGCCGCGGCATCGACATCCGGCGCCTGGTCTACGACGAGAACGGGCGACCGGTGGAAAGCCTCAAGCGCGGCAAGGTTTACCAGGTGGAACTGCTCATCAAAACCGATAAAGAGGTCCCTTACGGCGTCATCGACGAGCCCCTGGTTGCCGGCTGCGAACTGCTGCGCCAGGATATCGGCACCACCCGCTCATTGCAGGAATTCAATACGGCGAACCAAAGCAAGTATAGCACGCCCTGGGCGCGCCAGGAGAACGCCGCCGACCGCCAGGTATTCTATACGTATGCCATGCAAGGCAACCTGCGCATCGTCTATTTTATCAAGGCCATGTACAGCGGCCGCTTCACCTGGATGCCCACGGTCGCCCAGGGCATGTACCACCCGCAGTACTTCGGCAGGAATGAAATGAAGACGATCGAGGTGAACGAATAGAGGCGGAAAAAGTCCTGGACTTTACCGCGTTTCAGCCTACTTCGCAGCCATCGGGCCGAGAAGCGGGTTATATGGCATGTGCGGCATTTTAATCCGTTTTTCCCCTGCCCAATAGCCAGGCCGCAACGGCTCCAGAAATTGTCATCGCGGTTACACTGCATGCATAATCAACAAATACGGTTGCCCGAGAAAAAAAGTTGGATGAAGCATACAAGCCAAAGTTAACGGATCCCCAGAAAAGCAATGCGATTATAAATCCATGCTTTAGACCGGAAGCAAAGGTTTTTGCACCGGACCATTTAATTATAGTCGTTATTAAAAAGCCCATGGCCAATGATGTAACAACCATTGCCCATACGATCAACTGTCCGGGTTGCCGGTGAAGTTGCTTCATGAATTCTTCCGATATGGCCGGATGCGACCGATAGAAACCTTTTAAAATAAATAGATACGCAGCGGCATTGAGCAAAAGGTTAACTACCGTCGTAATTAAACCCGATATAAAAAACTTTTTGTTCATGCTAGATATCTCCTTTCAATATTATGCATTTTTAGCTAACCAACGACATTGCGCCTGACCAGTTATTTTGTCCGCCCGAGCGTTGAGGTCGAAAGCGGCACGAGGGGGGCCATTTTTTCAAGCAGGTCCGGATCCGGGGTTCGGCCGCGGGTCTCAGCCAGCAGGGTGGCGCTGATGCCGGCCAGGGCAAAGGGTACGACAAAGGCCCGGTGCAAAAGCCAGGCGATGGCCGCGGCCAGGACCATGCCGATCCATACCGGAGCGCCGGCGCTCGCGAAAAAAAACCAGTTGGGCAGGGCGAGGCAAAGGAACAGGAAAGCCAGGCCGGCCGCCGAGAGCCAAAGCCACCGGCGCATCAAGCTCCGGCTTTCCGGGCCCAACCGGAAATAGAGGGCCAGGGCCTCGCGGGTCGAGAGCGCGATATCCCCGTCGCCCCGCGAAATGGCCAGGGCCAGAATGCCGTGGCTGACCGGCCCCAGGGCCAGCAGGTCCGGGAGATGGGAAAAATGCTTCGCCGGCCGGCTGTCCGCTGACTCAAAACATTCTTCACCGCCGCGGAGGAAGGCAAAAAGGGCCAGGCGCACATTCCGGTTCAGGGCCGCCCAGCGTGAATGATCGGGAAAAACCCGGCCGCTTTCCTGCAGGGCGCCGGCCAGCCCGGGTGATGCGGGCCTTCTGCCGGAGAACAGGAAAAGCAGGGCGGCCTGCTGGCGATAGAGAAAGAATCGCTGCAGCAGCCAGGCGCTGGCCCAGCCGCCGACGAGGACCGGCACGACCAGGAACAGGGCAAAGGCCGGGGCGATGCCGCTGGCGGGGCGGAATATGAAAAGCAGCATGCCGCAAAGCACGATGACGCCGAAGCCGCCGGCAACGAAGACCCCGGCCCGGAAAATGACCGGGGGCAGGGACCGGGAGATCGTCGCCAGCGCTTCGCGGAACTGATTGTCCATGGCGCTCCTTTATTATCCCGCGTTCGCGGCTCTCCGCTCAGGGAGAAGCAAGCGAATGATGAAGCTCAGCTTTTGCCTTTGCCGGCGAGCAACAGCTTGCGCGTGAAGGGGATCAGTCCCCCGGCGTCGATGATGACCTGCCGGGCCTTGGGCAGGGCCACGATCGGAAAGCTCTTGCCGGTGGTCTTGTTGATGACCTGGTCAGCCGTGATCTCCAGCTCATCGCCTTCGCTGGCCTCGATGGCCGGGCAGATCACCATTTTCAATCCCAGGTTGATGGCGTTCTGCAGGAAGATGCGGGAAAAATTCCTGGCGATCACCACGAAATCGGGGCCCTTCAAGCAGGAAGCGGCCTGCTCGCGCGAGGAACCGCAGCCGAAATTCTTGCCGGCCACGATGATGCTCTGCGGCGGGAATTCCTTTTTCTTGACCTTGGCGTTGAATTCCGGGATAATCGATAAAGGCGAATTGCGGGGTTTCGGTCGGCAGGACCGTGGCCATGAATCTTCCCGGGTAAATGATATCGGTGGAGACGTCGTCTCCCACTTTAAAGACAACTTTTGCCATCTTATTTTCCTCCTTTTCTGGGATCGGTGATGACGCCGGTTATGGCGCTGGCCGCGGCCACGGCCGGCGAGCACAGGTAAACATCGGCGTTGGGGTTGCCCATCCGTCCCTTGAAATTGCGGTTGGTGGTGGCCAGGGCCACGTCACCGTCGGCCAGGGCGCCCTGGTGAACGCCCAGGCAGGGGCCGCAGCCTGAATTCATGACCACGGCGCCGGCTTCCATGAAGGTGGTGATATATCCCTTTTTCAAGGCCTGGAGATAAATGCGGGTCGAAGCCGGGAAGATCAGCATGCGCGTTCCCTTGGCCACTTTCTTGCCCTTGAGGATCTTGGCGGCGATGGCCAGGTCGTCGAGTCGGCCGTTGGTGCAGGAGCCGATGACGATCTGGTTGATCTTGATGCCGGCCACTTCCTTGATGGGCTTGACGTTGTCCACGGTATGCGGACAGGCGATCTGCGGCTCCAGCTTGGAGACATTGATGGTGATCACCTGGTCGTAGACCGCGTCGGCATCGGGGCCGAAAATATCGAGTGTGTCCTTGACGCCGGCCTCCTCCTTCAAATAGCGGATGGTTTCGGCGTCGGGCGGCACGATCCCGGAAGTGGCGCCGGCCTCGACCGTCATGTTGCAGATCACCAGACCGGCCGGATGTCGACATTTGCTCGATGGCCGGGCCATGGAACTCGATGACCTTGAAATTCGCGCCTTCGGAGGTCAGTTTGCCGATCAGGTGCAGGATCAGGTCCTTGGGCGCGACGTGGCGCTTGAACTTGCCTTCGCAGACCACCTTGATGGTGCCCGGGACTTCGACGTTCAGCACCCGCCCCAGGGCCCAGACCGCGGCCATCTCCGTGGCGCCGATGCCGAAGGAAAAAGCGCCCAGGGCGCCGTGGCTGGTGGTATGGCTGTCGGTGCCGACCACGACGTTGCCCGGCCGGACATAGCCGAATTCGGGAAGGATCTGGTGGCAGATGCCGCCCTGGTCGCCGCGGATGTCATGGAATTTGCTGATCCCCTGCTTGGCCACGAAATCCCTGATCTTTTTCTGGTTGCCGGCTGTCTTGGAACTTTCGGCCGGCACGCGGTGATCGAAGATGATGGCGATCTTGCTCGGATCCCAGACCTTGGCTTCGAGCCCCGTGTCCTTGTAGATCTCGTTGAACTGGTTGATGACCAGGGCCCCGTTCTCGTGCGACATGGCCATGTCGACCCTGGGTTCCA
Source organism: Candidatus Aminicenantota bacterium (assembly GCA_963764745.1). Classification (GTDB taxonomy): domain Bacteria; phylum Acidobacteriota; class Aminicenantia; order UBA2199; family UBA2199; genus UBA2199. The sequence continues at coordinate 85,542 of CAVXTN010000006.1, forward strand.
GCACGTCTCCCGCCTTGACCGCGGCCTGGTTGGTGGCCTTGGCCAGTATCTTTTCAACCATTGTCATTCCCATGTTTGGACCTCCTTTTTTTATTTGCTGCTTAAATCGCGCCTTTTTCCTTGAGCGCCTTGATGTCTTCATCCTTGTAGCCGAGCCCCTTGAGGATCTCGCCGCTGTGGGCCGAGAGCCGCGGCGGCGGCGCGTCGATCGCGGCCGGGGTCTTGGAGAACTTGGCGGTCAGGTTGAACAGCTTGATGTCGCCGATGCCCGGCTCCTTGACCGTGGCGATCACCTGGCGGTGTTCGCTTTGCGGCTGGAGCAACGCCTTTTCCAGGCCGTAGATATCGCCGGTGGGAATTCCCTTTTCGTTCAGCACGTCAACCCAGTAGACCGTGGATTTCTGGACCAGCTTCTCTTCCAGCAGCGGGGTGAGCTGCTTGCGATTGGCCTTGCGCGTGTCGCGCTCCTGGAAACGGGGATCGGTCTTCAGCTCCGGCACGCCCAGGGCGTCGGCCAGGTCCTCCCACTGTTTCTGCTGGTTGGCGGCGATGTTGACATAGCCGTCCTGGGTGCGGAAGGTACCCGAGGGGGCGGCGGTGAAGTTGTCGTTGCCCATCAGCACCGGCTGCTGGCCGCCGATCAGCAGGTTGGCCGCCACCCAGCCCATGAGCGGCATGATCGAGTCGAGCATGGCGATGTCGATGAACTGCCCCTCGCCGGTGTGCTCGCGATAGTAAAGGGCGGCCATGATGGCGAAGGCGGCGTTCAGGCCGCCGACCGTGTCGCAGACCGGGAAGCCGGCGCGCAGCGGATTGAGCCGCTCGTCGCCGTTGACGGCCATGACCCCGGACAGTCCCTGGATGATCTGGTCATAGGCCGGCTTGAAGGCGTCGGGGCCGGTCTGGCCGAACCCGGAGATGGCGCAATAGATGATCTTGGGATTGATCTGGCAGATCTTCTCATAGGAAAAACCGAGCTTGGCCATGACCCCGGGGCGGAAATTCTCCACCACCACGTCGGCCGTCTTGAGCAGCTTGCGGAAGATCTCCTTGCCTTCCTCGAACTTCAGGTTGAGGGTCAATGACTTTTTGTTGGCGTTCTGGGCCAGAAAGCTGGTCCCCATCAATTGCTTGTTGAGCGGGTTGACGCTTGCCCAGCTTGCGCGCCAGGTCGCCGCCATCGGGGTTCTCGATCTTGATCACCTCGGCTCCCAGCAGGGCCAGGTGCATGGTGGCGAAGGGGCCGGAAAGGACGTTGGTCAGGTCCAGGACCCGGACATTCTCCAGTAATTTCATATGGGTTCTCCTATATCACGCTTTCTTGAAATTCACGATGGAGCCCGCTTTCAGGATAAAGCCGGGCAGTTCGCGTTCGAAAAAGCGGCCGACGTCGCGGGCGGTTTCCATGAGCTTGTCCAGCTTGATGTCCATGACCAGGCCCTGGCGCTGCAGCGAGTGCACGAGATCTTCGCTGCAGACGTTGCCGGCCGCAACCTTGGTGAAAGGGCAGCCGCCCAGGCCGCCCAGCGCCGTTTCAAAATATTTCACCCCGGCCTGCAGGGCGGCGAAGCAATTGGCCAGGCCCAGGCCGTAGGTATTGTGGAAATGGCAGGCCATTTCGACCTGGCCGTCGCGTTTCCGTATTTCGCCGTACAGCGACTCGACCTGTTGCGGATAGGCATGCCCGGCCGTGTCGGCCAGGCTGATGTTGCGGATGCCGGCGGCCAGGTACCTGTCCACGATGGACAGCACCCTGCCGGCGGGAATGGCGCCTTCAAAACCGCAGCCAAACGCCGACTGGATGGAGACCTGGATGCGCTTCTGCGCCTTCATGGCCGCCTGGGCCATGGCGATGATCTGCCCGACTGGCCTCCTCGGTGCTCTTGCCGGTGTTCTTGCGGCTGTGGGTGTCGCTGGCCGAAACCCCCATGCAGAACATGTCCACGCCGCAGGCCATGCCGCGCTCCAGCCCCTTTTCATTCAGGACCAGGCCGGAAAAAACGGCCCCGGCAGGCTTTTTGCCGGCCTGGGAAAAGTGTTGGAACAACTTGTCGGTATCGGCCATTTGCGGAACTTTTTCCGGGTTGACGAACGAACCGAGCTGGATCATGTCGATGCCGGCGGCCAGCAGACCCTCCAGCCATTCGATTTTTTTCTCAAGCGGGACGGTCCGCTTCTCTATCTGCAGGCCATCCCGCAGACCCACTTCGTGAATTCTGATATCGGTCATATTTCATTCTCCATGAATGCGTCGCGGCAGCTTGGCGCAGCAAATCGCTTTACAGTTTCTTGGCGATGGCTTCGGCCATTTCCAGCGTTTTGCTGGTCCCGCCCATGTCGTAGGTGCGCACCTTGCCTTCCTGGATGATCGCGGCCACGGCCTGCTCGATCTTGTCCGCCTTCTCGATCTCGCCCAGCCAGGTCAGCATCATCTTGGCAGCCAGGATGGTGGCGATGGGATTCACTTTGTATTGACCGGCATACTTGGGGGCCGAACCATGGGTGGGTTCGAACACCGCCAGCTTGTCGCCGATGTTGCCCGAGCAGCCGAACCCCAGGCCGCCGACCATCTGGGCGCAGAGGTCGGAGATGATGTCGCCGAACAGGTTGGTGGCCACCAGCACCTCGTAGTTCATGGGGTTCTTGAGCAGCCACATGCAGATGGCGTCGACGTTGGCGTCATCGCATTTGATGCCGGGATAGTCCTTGGCGACCTCCTTGGCGATCTCCAGGAAAAGACCCTCGGTGGCGCGCACGACATTGGCCTTGTGGATGACGGTCACCTTCTTGCGACCGTATTTCTTGGCGTACTCGAAGGCCGCGCGCACGATGCGCTCCGATCCCTTCTTGGTATTGATCTTGCAAGTCAGGGCGTATTGGTCAAGGGGCACATCCTTGAACGCGGCAAACGGCTTGGAGAGCTTCAGCAGCGTGTCCTTCAATTCCTGGGGGATGGGGTTAAATTCGACGCCGGAGTAAAGCCCCTCGGTGTTCTCGCGGAAGACGACCAGGTCGATCTCGGTCTTGTAGTTGAGCGGGTTGCCGGGGTAGGCCTTGCACGGCCGCAGGCAGGTGTACAGGTCGAACAACTGGCGCATGCGCACGATAGGCGAGCGGTAGATCAGCCCCTTGCCCTTCAGCTCGGGCACCAGCTCGGCCTCGGCGGCCTTGACCGGCTTGGAGGTGATGGCCCCGAACATGGCGGCATCGACGCTGCCGAGCAGGTCAATGGTGCGCTTCGGGAAGGCATCGCCCTCCTTGCACCAGAATTCCCAGCCGATGTCGCCGTGGATATACTCGGCGTTCAATTGCAATTTATCCAGAACGATCTTTGCCGCTTCCAGGACCTCTATGCCGATGCCGTCGCCGGGCAGCCAGGCGATCTTGTACTTTTTCTCAGGCGATTTTTGACCCGAAACGCTCATATGTTCCTCCTTTTTAGACAGTAATGCACAATTTGTATAGCATAGAAAAACGCCTCCGTCAATCAAAAAAAATATCATGTTTAACAAAAAAAATTGCCGCGCGAAAGAGCCCCGATGCGAGCAGGGATTTTATGCCGACCGCTTAAAAAAGATGGCCGAAATTAAAGTACACGCCGGTATACTCCCGGCCGAATCCGACGTCAAAGCGCACCACGAATGTGTTCATGATGAAACGCAGGCCCACGGTGGGATTGACGGCCCAGCCGCGCAGATCGAAATCGGCAAGCGACGACCAGACCCGGCCGGCGTCCAGCCCGAGGACTCCGCCCAGGCGCCAGATCAATGGGAAGCGCAGTTCGGCGTTGGCCAGCACGGCCGATTTTCCCAGGTAGCGGTCCTGGGGCGAACCGCGCAAAGAGGTGTTGCCGCCGAGCGGCAGCAGGAACTGCGCCGGCAAATCTTTGCCGAACAGCTCCTGCGCCCCCAGGCGCAGGGCCAGCACGGTCTTTGGAAAAAACAGGGTGGTATAGGCCTGAACCCAGAAAGCGGAACGGACGAACGCGACGTTGCCCAAAGCGGAGCGTGGCGCCCATTCCAATTCTCCCTGCAACACCAGGCCGCTGGCGGGGTTGATGAAACTGTCGCGGCTGTCGAAGCGCCAATTGCTGAAAACGGATGTACAGTCGGCACGGCCGGCGTTGAGCGCAGGCGGCAACTCGCGCAAGCGGCTGCCGGGCGAAAAATTGAAATTGCGCACGGTCTTGTAGCGAAAGCCGAGCTGTCCCACCAAGCGCCTGGAAAATCCGCGGCTCAGGGTGAGGTCGATGTCCAGCGGCTCGCGCGTATAGATCTCGCGGTCGCCGTATCCCGATTCATTGCCGATGCCGAAAAAATTGTTCTTGATATATTTGTCGTAGTCGATGACCAGGTCCAGGGCCAGGGGATAAATCTTGCCCTGGCGCAATTCAAAATCGGGGAGGGAAAAAACGAACCGGTACCAGCGCTCGCCCTTGCTGCTGTGGAACAGGGTCAGGTCGAACGACTCGCCGGCCTTGAGCTGATCGAGCAGGAATATTTTTGCGCCGTAGCCGAAGCCGATATCGCTGTCATAGGAAACGATGGGGAAGGGATCGATGCGGCTTTTTGCCGCTTTCGCCACCCTGGCTCCGCCCGAAGCGGGGACGGCGCGCAGGGCATTGCCGATCTCCAATTCGGCCATGACGCCGAAATGATCCGAAGGCTGGGCGCCATCCAGTTCACGGTCCAGGACGATGCCCGCCTTGCGGACATCGGCGGCAGGAAAATGGCGGCTGTGGAAAAGATAATCGATGCGGCGCGAACGGGAATCGTATAATGCCGTCAGCAGCTCGTAGCCATGCAGCGGCGCCCCCAAGCGGTCGGTCAGGCGGCTGGAAAAAAGCGCGTTGCGGTTTTCGCCAGCGTCCCAGCTGTTTTTCTTTGCATCTTTCTCCGGGCGAAACGTGTCCCCCAATCCGGCAGCTGCCCGGAATTCGCCGATCGCCGGTGAAGTATCGGGAATATTGAAATCGCCGCCCACGATCAGCGGGATGGCCGGGGAGAGCTTTCGCAGATGGGCGACAAGCCTGCGCATTTCGATTTTCTGCCTGCTTTCGTTCCGCCGCCATTGCTGCAGGGCTTGGCGATACTCTTTTTCCGTCATGTTTTCTTGCCGGCGCACGGCTTCCCAATCCGCCGCCAGGGACGGCTCCCCTCCTGGGGGAACCGCGACCAGGTGGACATTGACCAGGTGGATCGGGCGATCGTCCACGAAAATTCGCGCCCACATGGCGAAAATCGCCTGGTCGAAATGAACGGTCAGGGCATCGCCGAAAAGGCCGAAGGAACCGGACAGCTTCCAGTCCTCGAGCTTCTGCAAGCGCAATGATTTTCGCGCCAGGATCGCATTGCCCTCCTTGCAATTGGCGGGGATGCCGAAGGGGCCCAGCTTGATGCCGCCGATGCAGACCTGGTGGCAATGGCTGAAGCCGAGGTCCCTGGCCAGCCTGGCCGAAAATCCGGCCGCCGGATTGGCTTCCTGCAGGAACACGACGTCGGGGTCGAGTTCGCGGATCTGGGCCAGCAGGGAATCGTATCGGGCCTGACGCTTCTGACTTGACTCATACGCGCCAAAACGCGCGGTGCCCTTGTAATCAAGTCCCGACCAGACGTTGATGGTCAGCAAACGCAGGGCCGGTTGCAAAAGGGCAGGTTGGATTTGTTCGGGAAGCAGACGGCCTGAAAATGCCAACCAAGCGGCCATGAACAATATGATCGAAGCAATGATTTTCCCCTTTCTCATATGACGCCTCCCTTCCATTCACGCCCGTTTTAAGAAGATGCCGGGACCATCCCCCGCCCGCAATTATGTCACAAAAGACAGTTTATTTTGAAATTTTCTGAAAAAACGACTTTTTTTACCCGGTTTTATCCGCATCCGGACTTTGGCCAAAGAATTCATAAATGATTTTAACCAAAAAAAAATTCCTTTTTTTTGAGATTTAATTTCCAATACTTCATATAAGCAAAGGAATAGAAACGCATTCTTTCCTATGAGGGGGAGTAAATGAAAATCGCAAAACTTTGCCACAAACCGGTTTCCATGTTCGTGGTGATTGCATTCACGTTCCTGCTGTGCTACTGGGCCAACCAGGCGCCGGCGGCACCGGCAGTTCCAGATCCGGAAAAAAGTTCAGCCGCGTCGCTGGAAAACAGCAAAGACGAAAACACCAGCTTCATTGAACGAGAAGAACCAACAAGCGCCATCAAGAAGGGAAAGAAATTCCCCTGGCTGATCGTGGCCCTGGTCGCAGTGGCCGGGGGAGCCGCAGTCTACTTTTTGCTGATTAATAAAAAGAAGAATTATACGCTGACGGTAACCGTCGGCGAGGGCGTCACCGGGACACCGGCCGCCGGGACATCGACCAACAAAAAAGGGACGGCGGTCAGCTATAACTACTCCCTGCAAAGCGGATACAACAACCTGTCCGTGACCCTGGACGGCGCCATTGTCCCGGCCAGCGGCACGGTGACCATGAATGCCAACCACACCCTTGCGGCCAGCTCCACCAAGACCTTCGTTTTGACGGTCAGCAAGGGCGCGCACGTGAACGGAACCCCGGAGAATGGAAACTTCTCCTACGCACGCGGCACCAACGTTCCTTACAACTACGCGCCCGAAAGCGGCTACTCAAACCTGGAAGTCAAGCTCGACAACGTTGTCGTGGCCAATGCCGGGACCATCGCCATGGACGCCAATCACTCCCTGACCGCCAACCTGAAAGGGGCCACCATCGTCGTCAACTCGACCCCTGCCGGAGCGCGCATCTACATGGATAAGGTGGACAGCGGCTTCAATACCCCACATACCTTCTTCTACACTTCCAATGTGATCTTGAACGTGCGCATCCGCGCCGCTGCCTGCGGTTACCGGGAATACTTCAATACGGTCACCGCCAATGTCGGCCAGACCGCCACCGTCAACGCCAACCTGACCCCCGGCATCGGTGAAGACTTCGGCATACCCGTTTCATCATGCTGGCACCCTTATTACTCAAGCAACTGGAGCACCATCGGCGGGCAATACCGCTTCAAGGGCTCTCCCGCCGGAGGGTCACCGAATGTTTACCTTTATTCCTTCAGCGGCGATTACAGGGTTACCGCGGAAATGAACCGCATGCAGGGGGTCGCCAACGGCGCCAATGCGATTTTCCTGGGCACCACCTCCAGCTATACAAGCGCCTATGGGTACTTCTTCGCATATTACAGCAATGGCAATTACGGGATCTGGCGCTTCCATCCCTACAATTTTGTAACTGCGAGCGGCACTTATACGCTAATCAAATACGCCGCATCAGGCGCCATCCTGGCCGGCCTCGACAAGTGGAACACGCTCAAGATGGCCAAGGTGGGCAACAACTATACTTGTTACATAAACAATACCGTCGTGCATTCGTTTGCCGATGCCACCTATAATCCGAGCTACCTGCTGCTGACTTTCGGCTGCTTGGGAGCGACGACCGAAACACGTACAGATCTGGTGGATCTGATCCCCGGCATCGGCGTGGCTTTGCTTTCGGGCCAGCCCTTGAACATGGCCCCGCCGAGTGACGGGATTGGTGTGAGACGGAATCCCATGACCGGCGAACAGGAGAACTGAAGGGGCAAAGCCCTAACCAAAGCGCCAAATGCCCGCAGCAAAGATAGGTGTGCCAGGGTGTAATCCTTGATTTGCCCCTGGATTCGCCAGGAGCATATTGCCCGGTCGGAATTCTTTTGCTACAATGGCGCTTGACCAGGATAAAAACCGCTCCATGAAAAAAAATCAAAAACCTGCAGGGCAAAGCGCATCCTTCGTCAGCCTGGGCTGCTTCAAGAACACGGTGGACAGCGAAGTGCTGGCCGGAATGCTGCAAGAAAAAGGAATGGAGATCGTCTCCGAATACGAAAATCCCGACTGGCTGATCATCAACACCTGCGGCTTCATCCGCGATGCCAAGGAAGAAAGCATCGAGGAAATCCTGACGGCCCTGGAAAAAAAAGAAAAGGGCGAAATCAAAAAGCTGGCGGTTTTCGGCTGCCTGATCCAGCGCTATTACAAGGAATTGAAAACCACGTTCAAGCAGGCCGATATCATCTGGGGCGTCAACGATATCGAGGAGTTGGCCGACGCCATAGCCGCCGCCGGGCCGAGCGACTATCCAGACCGAAAGCCCTTTCTCTATTCCGACACGCACCAGCGCCAGACCTTCACCACGGCCAATTCATCTTTTATCAAGATTTCTGAAGGCTGCAACATGACCTGCAGCTTTTGCTCCATCCCGCAAATCCGCGGCCCGTTCCGCTCGCGGACGATCCCGTCCATTGTGAAGGAAGCCGAACTTTTGAAAAAGAGAGGCGTGGAAGAATTGAACCTCATTTCCCAGAACTCGACCTATTTCGGCAAGGACAGGGCCAAGACGTCCCAGCTGCCGGCCTTGCTTAAGGAAATATCGGGATTGGGCTTCCGCTGGCTGCGCGTCCTGTACCTGATGCCCGAAGAGGTGACCGGGGAGATCCTGGATGGCTTTGCCCGGCCCACGGTCCTGCCGTATTTCGACCTCCCCTTTCAGCATGTTTCCGCCCGCGTGCTGAAAAAAATGAACCGCGGCGGGGACTACAAGAAGAACCTGCGCCTGGTGCGGGAAATAAGGACCAGGTTCCCCGGCGCCGTCCTGCGCAGCACCTTCATCGTCGGTTTCCCCGGCGAAAGCGAAGACGATTTCAAGCAATTGCTCGACTTCGCCGCTGAAAGCAAATTGGAGCGGATCGGCGCATTCGCTTTTTCTCCAGAAGAAAACACGGCCAGTTTCAAGCTCGCCCAACCGCAAGAACCCGCAGACGCTCGAATGCCGGAAAAACCTGCTGCTGGATGTCTCGGATCAAAACATGAAGAAATTCAACCAGAGCCTGATCGGCCGGACCCTTGAATATTTGCCGCTGGCGCCCTGGACCCTCGACCACACCATCGGCCGGGTCTGGATGCAGGCGCCCGAGGTGGACGGGCATTGCGAAGTGAACGCCAGGTTCAGCGAGGACAGCCCGATGTTGTCCATCAAGATCAGCGGTTTCCAGAACGAAATGCTGTACGGAGAAATCTCATGAAAAAAATCGGGATCGTGGTTGCCTCGTTTTTCGGAGTCGGTTATTTGCCCGTGGCCCCGGGCACCTGGGCATCGCTGCTGACCGCCCTGATCATCTTTTTTACCCCCCTGTCCACGCTGCCGTTTGCGTGGCTGGCCCTGATCACGTCGCGGTCTACATCATCGGCATCCCGGCTGCCGGCCTGATCGAAAAACATTTTCAAAAAAAGGACCCGCGCCAATGCGTCATCGATGAAGTGGCCGGCCAGCTGGTCAGCGTCTGGTTCCTGCCGCGGCAGGCGGGATTTTATATCGCCGCTTTCCTGCTGTTCCGCATCTTCGACGTTTTAAAACCGTTCCCCATAAACAAAAGCGAAGCGCTGCCCAACGGCATCGGCATCATGACCGATGACGTGCTGGCCGGACTTTATACCCTGGCGCTGCTGCAGGGCTTCCGCTACTTTTTTATCCACTGAGCTTTTTTCAGCGCAGCACAAGCGAGAAATACTTGGCCGTGGACTGCCGGCCGTTCTGATCGACCGCCATTACCGCGTAACTGCAGGCAGTGTAATCGGCGCTGCGGAACTCATATTCCCTGGCCTGAGGCGGAACCTCGGCCAAAACCGCCACGTTGCCCAGGTCGTCTTTCTGCAAAACCACGTACTTGCCCAGGGCGGCGCCGCCGCTGGCCGCTGCCTCCCAGGTGATGCGGCAGACATATTGGGAAAAGAAAAGGCTTTCGTTCAAGCGGGCTTCGCCGGCGGTATTCTGCGGCGGCGGCACGTCCATGTACCCGGGAGGGTAGATGTCGTAAACAAAAATCTGCCATTCGTTGATGTCAAAGTCATCGATGTTGTTCAGGGAAAAATACCCGTCATAGGATCCGCCCCAGCCCATGTTGATGTGGAAAGTGGTCGCCCCCTGCGAAATGCGGTAGCCGTCAATGACCACTTCGTGGCCGGAATCATCGCTGTAGATGGAAAAAGCCACCGGCAGACCGTTGTCCACTTGCTGCCTGGCGATCGCGAACCACTGTTCGTCCGTGGCCACCTGGCTGCGCTCGATCGCCTTGATCTCGTCGGAGTATTTGAAGAACATGGGCAAGACCGTCAAGGCGTCGGTGGCATAGGCGCCGCTGCCCTTCATGTCATAATCCATTTCAAAAGCCACCCCCACATCGTACATCAGCTGGGCAACGGCTTCCTGCTGTTCCGCGGTACCGGGCGTCGCCTGATAGTTCGAGGAGCATGCCGCTCCCAGTCGTAGGCATGAGCGAATCCAGCCGACAGGGTTTTCCCCTGCCAGAGATAACTGTGTGAACCCCGACCCGCCTGCGGGTATTGATAATGATAAAAGATCTGGGCGAAAGCCGTGGCCACGCAGCCGCTGGGCGGACGGCGGCCGTTGATGGTCGGGCATTTCTGATTGTACGGCTCGCCCTGGTTCCAGGCGGTGCGCAGGAACGGCAGCGCATCCTGGTACGGGTCCGCCGACAGCAGCATCTGCGCCCGCGACCGTCTTGTTCTTAAAAAAGAAAAATTATCGCGGTTGCATTTCAGGAAATAACGGTCCGGATCCAGTTTTTTGGCGTTGACCTTGCGGATCAGCGAAAAAAGGGTCCCGATCACCTGTTCCTCGAGATCCTTTCCTTCCCGCCCGAAATCGTTTTTCAGGGAATACAATTTTACCGGCGGCAGGTAATCCTCGGCCGCGACCAGCACGTAGCCTGCCGGAGAGAAATGGAACACGTACCCCACATCGATGCCGTCGCGGTTGAGGAGTTCCCCCGAGGTCAGGGCCACCTGGTTTTTAAAGTCGGCTTGGAGCGTTTTGACCCAATTGGCGGCCACCTGCCTGGCAACGGCAAAGGACACGTGCTCGGCAAAAGCCGGCCAAACACAAAGCAGCAGCAGCAAAAAGACAAGCATCTTTTTCATCCCGCACCTCAAGGGCCGATGGTAGCATGGGCATGATTTATTTTCAACAATTGCATTTGCCTGCAAAAAAGTGTAAAATATGAACTAAATTCGAAAAGGAGGACTCTGCCATGGCAAAAGTATGCGATATATGCGGGAAAAAGCCGGTCTACGGTCACAATGTCAGCCATTCTCATAAAATGACCAACCGCCGCTGGGAACCCAACCTGCAGAAGGTCAAGGTCGTGGTTGACGGGCAAAACAAAGCCCTGCGGGTTTGCACCGCTTGCATCCGTTCCGGCAAAATCAAGAAAGCCGTTTAGCCAGCCAATCCGTTTGAAAACGCAAACTGACGATAAGTTTGCTTTAAAAAAAAGAATCGGCATTATCGGCGGCAGCGCTCCGACCGTCCGCCATTTGCAGATCGCGGAAGCCATGGGGCAATGGATCGCAGACAACGGATTTTTGCTGGTCAACGGCGGCATGAAGGGAGTTATGGAAGCCTCGGCCAGGGGAGCCAAGGCCCACGGCGGATGGGTCATCGGCATCCTGCCGGGAAAATCGGCCCAGGAGGCAAACTCATTTACCGACATCGCCATCCCCACCGGATTGGGTTACCTGCGCAACGCGCTGGTGGTGTTGAATTCCGACGTCCTGGTGGCGATCGCCGGCTCTTACGGAACACTTTCGGAAATCGCCTATACCCAGATCTACGGCAAAAAAGTCTTCGGCATTGAAACCTGGGATATACCCGGAGTGACCGCCGTGGAATCTCCCGAAGCCGCCATGCAGCGGATCATCGCTTATTTTCGGCAGCAGAAATAAAGGCAAGCGGATCCATGACCAACAATTACCGAGTGGTTGTCCATTTCGACGGAACGGAATATTGCGGCTGGCAATTCCAAACGCCGGAGATCCGGACCATCCAGGCCGAACTGATAAGGGCCTTGAAAATAATCGCCAAGAAACAGGTCCTGGTCACGGGCAGCTCCAGGACCGACGCCGGCGTCCACTCCAGCGGCCTGACCGCCAACTTTCTCCTGACCGTGGCAATCGAACCCGAATCGTTGAAGCGGGCCCTGAACTCACTGCTGCCCAAGGACATCCGCATCGTGGAATGCCAGCTCATGGACAAGTCGTTCAACGCCCGCTTCGGAGCCCACAGCAAGACCTACGTGTACCGGATATTCACCGGCCAGGTGCAATCGCCTTTCAACCAGCGCTTTGCCCTGCATATCCCCTTCCCGCTGGACGTGAAAGCCATGCGCAAGGCCGCCCGGCATTTTGTCGGCAGCCGGGATTTCTCCTCGTTCACATCGGACGATCCCGGGAAAAAAAGAACCCGTGAAATAGACATGTTCAAGATGCAGGTCAAGAACGAGGAGATCACCTTCACCGTGCGCGGCAAAAGTTTTCTGCGCTACATGGTGCGCAACATGGTCGGAACGATCATCGATGTCGGCAAGGGCAAGATCGGGCCTGACGAGATCCCGGACATATTCGCGGCCAAGGACCGCCGCCGGGCCGGGCAGACCGCCCCGGCGAAAGGCCTGACCCTGGTCCGGGTCGATTACGAACCGGCCAAGAGCAAAGAATAGAAAACCGCTATATCATGGGCGGATGGTTGGCCCGGAGCGATTCACGATTTATTGGCCGCAGTACTTGAGAATGAGCAGGGTCTGGTCATCTTCGGCACGGGCTTCACCCCTGAAAGCTTGGACCGCTTCCAGGATGCGCGCGCCCAAATCCAGCGGATGAATATCCGGCAGATTGCGGATGAGGGAGAACAGCCGGTCGTTGCCGATAGCATTCCCCCTGCGGGTTGCAGCTCTCATTGATCCCGTCGGAATAGACCAGCAGGATATCGCCCTTTTGCATGACCTCGTCGATCACCTGGTAAGAAGTATCGGCCATGAGGCCCAGGGCCGGGTTACCCTTGGCGGTCGGACTCGGGACCCCGCTGCGGATGAATACGGGAGGGGTATGACCGGCGTTCAGCATCTGGATCTTTCCCGAACGGCCGCGGATGTCCAAGACGACCAGGGTGGCGAAACTGCGGGTGATGCCGTCGCGGTGAAAGATGCGGTTGATCTGAAGACCCAGGTCGGCCAGCCGGGTCGTTTCCGTGAACAGGGCGCGGATGGTCGCCTGCAGCTTGACCATGAGCAGCGCGGCCGGGAGGCCTTTGCCGGAAACGTCGCCAAGGACCAGGATATGGTGCTCATCGTTGAAACGGATGCAGTCGATCAGGTCGCCGCCCACGTCGTTGGCCGGCTTGGAATAGAGCCAGGCTTCCCAGCCGGCGATCGCGGGAGTGGGGTCGGGCAGCAGCCGCATCTGGATCGCCCGGCCCTCCGCCAGCTCGTTGCGGGCCAGCAGCTTGTCCTTCAACTCCAGCATGAGGATGAAGATCAGGATCACCCCGCCCAGCTCCCCCATGTGGATGCCAATCCGGGACCCGCCGATCTGGATCTCGCTGTTCTGGAGAAACAGAATGAATACGGCGATGAGCAGCAGCAGTTGCCGGATCGGGGTCAGTTTCAAAAAAAGGCTTTTCAACAGCCAGCCGACAAGAAACAATCCGCGCCGGATCGGCTTCATGTTCTCCAGACGGGTCTTCTGTTCTTCCTCGAGATAGAATTCCTTGATGTCCGCGAAATCACGGAAGATCGTGCGCCACAGTTCGCGCGGCGGCAGCTTGCTGAAAAAATCGCGGGCGAGCCCGCCCTGGTGTCTTTTTTCTTGATGCCGGCTCATGAGGGAGATTGCATGGGGCTCATTTTATCTGCTGCAGATAACCGTGCAAAGACTCAGCCGCTTTCTGGCCGTCTCCCATGGCCAGGATGACGGTCGCCCCGCCGCGGACGATGTCGCCGCCGGCGAAGATCTCCGGCTGCGCGGTTTGCATGGTCTCCTCGTTGACCACGATGGTTCCCCACTTGGTGACTTCCAGACCCGGTATGGTTCGCGGGATCAGGGGATTGGGGTCGGTGCCCACGCCCACGACCACGGTATCCACGTCGATCACGTATTCCGAACCGGGGATCACGACCGGACGCTTGCGCCCCGAGTCGTCGGCCGCCCCGAGTCCCATTTTCTGGACTTTCATCTGCCTGACCCGCCCGTCGGCATCGGCGAAATATTCGATGGGGTTGGTCAAGTTCAGGAATTCGACCCCCTCCTCCTTGGCGTGGTGGATTTCCTCGATGCGGGCGGGCATTTCCTGCTCGGAACGGCGGTAGACGATCATCGCTTTTTCGGCGCCCAGGCGGATCGCGGTCCTGACCGAATCCATGGCCGTGTTGCCGCCGCCGATCACCGCCACCCGTTTCCCGCTTCACGATCGGGGTGTCGTAAAGCGGGAATTGGTACGCCTTCATGAGGTTGACCCGGGTGAGGTATTCATTGGACGAATAAATGCCGATGGAGTTTTCTCCCGGGATATGCATGAATTTCGGCAGCCCGGCCCCGCTGCCGATGAAAAAACCCCGGAATCCCTGTTTTTTCATGTCGTCGAGGGTCATGGTCTTGCCGACGACCACGTTCCGTTCAAACACGACGCCCAGCTTTTCCAAGTAGGCGATCTCCGACCTGACGATGCTTTTCGGCAAACGAAACTCGGGAATGCCGTAGCTCAAGACCCCGGCAAGCTCGTGCAGGGCCTCGAAGACCGTCACCTGGTAGCCGCGCTTCGCCATTTCCCCGGCAAACGTCAAACTGGCGGGCCCGGAACCGATGGCCGCCACCTGCACGTTATTTTTTTCCTGGATCGGGGGAATGGAAATGCTCCCGCTCAGGCGTTCGCAGTCCGAGGCGAACCTTTCCAGGTAGCCGATGGCCACCGGCGCCTTTTTCATTTTGTGATAGATGCACTGGGCCTCGCACTGGATCTCCTGCGGGCAGACGCGGCCGCATACGGCGGGCAGGGCGTTGGTTTCCTTTAATTTTCTGGCCGCGGCCAGAAAATCCTTTTTTTCGATCAATTTGATGAACCCGGGGATATTGATGTTCACCGGGCAGCCGGTAACGCAGGTGGGGGTGGAACAATCCAGGCAGCGCCGCGACTCCAGCACGGCCGCGTCTTCGCTCAGGCCGACATTGACTTCCAGGAAACCCAGGATCCTCTCCATGGGCCCGAGCTCGGGCATCTTTACCCGGGTCAGGTTGCTCCTCTCCTTGGCGCTGAGCTTGCTTCGCAATTCATTGCGCCATTCCTGGTTCCTGTCCGCGCTCAATTCCTGGGGACGTACCGGCATGGTGAGCCTCCTTCAGGCCAACGACTTCAAATAGCCGTCATAGGAAACCTGTTCTTCCTTTTTATAGGTATTCAAGCGCTTGATCATTTCATCGTAATCGATCTCATGGGCGTCGAATTCCGGACCATCCACGCAGACGAATCTGGTCTTGCCTGCCACCGTGACCCGGCAGGCCCCGCACATCCCGGTCCCGTCGACCATGATGGTGTTTAAACTGGCAATGGTGTGCACATCGTATTTCTTGGTCAGCAGGGCGACGAATTTCATCATCACCGCGGGGCCGATGGCCACCGCCAGATGGACGGGTTCCCGCTTCAACACTTTTTCGATGCCGACGGTGATCACGCCTTTTTCCCCATAGGAACCGTCATCGGTCATGACGATCAGTTCATCGGCGAACGCGGCCATCTCCTTTTCCAGGATCAACAGCTCGCGGTTGCGGGCGCCGAGAACGGTGATCAGCTTGTTGCCGATCTCCTTCAGGGCCCTGGCGATGGGATACAAGGGGGCGATGCCCACGCCGCCGCCGCAGGCGATGACGGTCCCGACCTTTTCAATGTGCGTGGGCCGGCCCAGGGGCCCGGAAACGTCGAGCAGCGAATCGCCGGCGTTCAGGCTCGTGATCTTGTGAGAAGAGGTCCCGATCTTCTGGATGATCAGGGTGATGGTCCCTTTTTCCTTGTCGGCATCGGCAATGGTCAGCGGGATCCGCTCACCCTTGTCGTCGGTGCGGACGATGACGAATTGGCCGGGGCTTTGTTTCCGGGAAATCAGCGGAGCTTCGACCACCAGCTTCACCACATTTTCCGAGAGCATCTCTTTGGCAACGATCTTGTTCATGGGCTTTTCCTCCCAAACTCAGAATACAGTAGCAAACTGACCGTCAAAAAGCAATCCGGATGAATGTTTTCAACTCCCGCCCCGAATCGCCGGTCAAAGTTTGAATCTCGCCTTATGAACTTTATCAAAAAAAGCGAAAACAAATTATACAGCAAATAATTTGTCGCGGCAAAACCTGCTGCCGACGTCGGTCTGCATTTATATGTAAAGTGACAATATTATTTATCACTACCTCAAGAGCGTGTGTGGAAAAGCGTTTATGCCGGTTTGCCTAGACAAGACCGTCCATTTTCTTTCCGCCAGAAATCATGTCGTTTTTCCG
Organism: Candidatus Aminicenantota bacterium; assembly: GCA_963764745.1. Taxonomy (GTDB): domain Bacteria; phylum Acidobacteriota; class Aminicenantia; order UBA2199; family UBA2199; genus UBA2199. Next base: position 101,940 of record CAVXTN010000006.1, read on the forward strand.
AAAGCCTTGTCCAATCATGCTTTTACATTTGGCACGACTCTTGCTTATAGATTATCGGGCGCAGTTAGGCTCCCGGAAACTAAAGATTATAAGGAGAATAAAATGAATGAAAAGAAAGTGTTGCTGATCGATGACGAGGCTTCCCTGCGGCGCAGCCTGACCCTGGGACTGCTGCAGAAGGGATACGAGACCGACAGTTGCGAAAACGGCATGAAGGGCCTGAAGGCCCTGGAAGCGTTCAAGCAAAAGCAGACGCCTTTGCATTACGTGGTCATCGATGTCCGCCTGCCCGATATCGACGGCATCAAATTGCTCAAGGTGATCAAATTCACCTACCCGGAATTGCCCGTGGTGGTCATCACCGGCTATGGCACTGATGCTACCGCCGCGGACGCCAAATCGGAAAAGGCCGACGCCTATCTGGAAAAACCGTTCACGGTCGACGAACTGACAAAAATCTTCGCCGAAATCCCCGAAAAGGTCGCCGCCGACGCCGTGGCGGAAAAAGAGAGCGCCGAGACCGGCGAAAAAAAGGCCGTCAGCGCCTATGCCCTGCTGAATTTTTCCGAATCGGCCGATCTGACCGAAGCCTACCAGGAAATGTATTTCATGGATCACGTGTTGTATTGCGATGCCATCAAGGGCGATTTCGACATGGCCCTGTTGCTGCAGGCGGAAAAATTGTGCGAACTGCACGACCTGGTCGACAACAAGATCAAAAAACTGCCCGGAGTCAAGGATATCTGCTTCCTGCCCGGTGGAATCCCCGCTTTTGCCCGAAAGCGTCAACAACATCATCGGCACGGTGGACAAGGCCCTGGGCCGGGAAAAGGGCAACCCCGAGACCGTCAACAACGCGAATTTCTGGAAAAGCGCTTCTTCCTACGTGTTCCTGGAGATCGAAAAAGAAAAGCTGGAAAGCATCTATCCCACCCTGTATGTGAATGACCAGGTCGTTTCCTGCGACTGCGCCAAGGGCAAGTACGATATCGTCCTGCTCATGCAGGGAGCCAGCTTCGCCGAGATCGACCGCAACATCCAGAACAAGATCAAGCCCCTGGACGGCGTTCTGAGGATCAAGGAATCTCCGATCATCAAACTATTTGAAATGTAAGCCAAAATATACGATAATGGGGGCATGAAAGCCCAATGACAAACTGAAAGCGCAACAGACAAAGAACGGCCTCGCCGGCTTCAAGGTCGACCTGTGGAACTATGAGGGGGAAAAGGGAGCCCTGATCCCCCTTCTGCAGGCGGCCCAGGACACCTACGGCTATATCCCGGAAACGGCCATCGACCAGATCAGCGAGATCGTCGGCATCCCCGCCGCCGAAATTTACGGGGTCATCACGTTTTACTCCCAGTTCCGCCTCAAGCCGCTGGGCAAATACCTGATCAAGATCTGCGACGGCACCGCCTGCCACGTCAACGGTTCGGAGCGGATCGCCGGCACCATCGAGGACGAGCTGCAGATCACCGGCAACGACACGACCCCGGACGGGCTTGTTCACCCTGCAAAAAGTGGCCTGCCTCGGCTGCTGTTCCCTCTCGCCGGTCATCATGATCAACGATGAAACCTATCGGCCGCCTGACTCCCAAAAAAGTCCAGCAACTGCTGAAAGAATACAAAACAAAAGCCCAAAACCCTCAAACTCGCCTGAAGCGGCAAAGGAGAAGCAACATGAAGACCATCAAAGTCGGACTTGGCACCTGCGGAGTTTCGGCCGGCGGGGAAAAAGTCTATACCGCCCTGAAAAACGAGATCGCCAGGGAAAACATCCAGGTGAACCTGCTGGAAACAGGCTGCATGGGGAACTGCTACCAGGAGGTCCTGCTCGAGATCATCGACGAAAAGGGCAACGACTATCTTTACGGCAACGTCACGCCCGAAAAGGTCAAGCGGATCCTGGACGAGCAGATCCGCCAGGACAAGCCCATCGCGGAATGGATCGTCAAGGGACTTGAATGCCGAAGCCGAGGACACATTTTTCGCCAAGCAGAAGCGCATCGTCCTGCGCAATTGCGGCATCATCGATCCCAATTCCATCGACGAATACATCGCCAGCGGCGGCTACCAGGCCATTCAGAAGGTGTTGAAGGAATATACCCCCGAACAGGTCATCGAGATCGTCCTGAAGTCCGGGCTGCGCGGCCGCGGCGGGGCCGGCTTCCTGACCGGCATGAAATGGCGCTTCTGCCGCCAGGCCGCGGGAGACAAGAAATACATCATCTGCAACGCCGACGAAGGCGACCCCGGCGCCTTCATGGACCGCAGCACCCTGGAAGGCGACCCGCATTCGGTCCTGGAAGGGATGATGATCGGCGCCTACGCCAGCGGCGCCGACGAAGCGCTACATCTATGTCCGCGCCGAATATCCGATGGCGGTCAAGCGTCTGCACCACTCCATCAAGAAAGCCACGGAAAAGGGATTCCTGGGCAAGAACATCTTCGGGTCCAAGATGAACTTGAAGATCAAGATCAAGGAAGGGGCGGGCGCCTTCGTCTGCGGCGAAGAGACCGCCCTGATCGCCTCGATCGAAGGCAAGCGCGGCATGCCCCGCTTCCGGCCGCCCTTCCCGGCCCAGAAAGGGCTGTGGGGCAAGCCGACCAACATCAACAACGTGGAAACCTTCGCCAACATCCCCTGGATCATCCTCAACGGCGCCGAGGCTTTCGCCGCCATGGGCACCGAGAACAGCAAGGGAACGAAGGTTTTCGCCCTGGCCGGCAAGATCGCCCGCGGCGGGCTGGTGGAAGTCCCCATGGGCATGACCATCAACGAGATCATCTATGACATCGGCGGCGGCATCCGCGACGGCAAGAAATTCAAGGCCGTGCAGATGGGCGGACCGTCCGGCGGCTGCATCCCGGCTACCATGGGCGACCTGCAGATCGACTACCAGAAGATCAACCAGACCGGGGCGATCATGGGCTCCGGCGGCATGGTGGTCATGGACGAGACCACCTGCATGGTGGAAATGGCCAAGTTCTTCCTGCGCTTCACCCAGGACGAAAGCTGCGGCAAATGCACCTTCTGCCGCATCGGCACCAAGCGCATGCTGGAGATCCTGGAACGCATCACCGACGGCAAGGGGCAGGAGGGCGACATCGAGCTGCTGGAGGACCTGGCCGACAAGATCCGCAACAACACCATCTGCGGCCTGGGCCAGACCGCGCCCAACCCGGTCCTGACCACGCTGAAGTATTTCCGCGAGGAATATGAGACCCATATCCGCGATAAGAAGTGCCCGGCCCACAGCTGCGCGCCGCTGCTGACCTTCACGATCCTGGAGGACAAGTGCACCGGCTGCACGCTCTGCGCCAGGGTCTGCCCGGCCGACGGCCATCAGCGGCGAAAAGAAGAAAGTCCACAAGATCGACCAGGCCGCCTGCATCAAGTGCGGCAAGTGTTTCGAAACCTGTAATTTCAAAGCCATCAGCAAGGATTGAAGGGGAACGCAGCCATGGACAAAGTAAAACTCACCATCGACGGAAAGGAAGTGACCGCCAGCGCCAACCAGACCATCCTGGAAGTGATCCAGGAAAACCATATCGCCGAGATCCCCACCCTGTGCCACGAGCCCAAGCTCCCGCCCTACGGCTCCTGCTACCTGTGCGTGGTGGAGGTCGAAGGGGTCAAAAAGCTGATCCCCTCGTGCTCCAGCCCCGTGGCCGACAAGATGGTCGTCCACACCGACAACCCGCGCATCCATGAGGCCAGGAAGACCGCCCTGGAGCTGCTGCTGTCGAACCATTACGCCGACTGCCTGGCTCCCTGCCAGCAGACCTGCCCGGCCGGCGTCGACGTCCAGGGCTACATCGCCCTGATCGCCATGGGCAAGCCCCAGGAAGCCATCCGTCTGATCAAGGAGACCAATCCCCTGCCCCTGGTCTGCGGCCGCGTCTGCGTGCGCGAATGCGAAGTCGCCTGCCGCCGCAACCGCGTCGATGAGCGCGTGGGCATCGACTACCTGAAGCGCTATGCCAGCGATATCGATATCGAGGACCCCTGGACCCCGACCGCGGCTCCGGCCAACGGCAAAAAGGTAGCCGTGGTCGGCGGCGGACCGGCCGGCCTGACCTGCGCCTACTACCTGGTCCTGAAAGGCTACGCGGTCACCCTGTTCGAGAAGTCACCGGAACTGGGCGGCATGCTGCGCTATGGCATCCCCGAGTACCGCCTGCCCAAAAAATTGCTGGACAAGGAGATCTCCTGGATCACCGACCTGGGCGTGACCGTGAAAACCAATTCGGCCCTGGGCAAGGACTTCTCGATCGCAGAGTTGAAAGAGCCAGGGATTCGACGCCATCTACCTGGCCTTTGGCGCCCAGAAAGCGAAAAGCATGCGCCTGGCAGATGAGGAAACCATCGATGGCGTCCTGCCGGGCATCGATTTTCTCTGGCAGCTCCAAGACGAAACCAAGCCCAAGATATACGGGAATGTAGTGGTGGTCGGCGGCGGCAACACCGCCCTGGACGCGGCCCGCACCGCCAGGAGGCTGGGCGCCGACAAGGTGACCATCCTGTACCGCCGCACCCGCAATGAGATGCCGGCCCATCCCATGGAGATCGACGCCGCCCTGGAAGAGGGAGTGGAACTGATCCTGCTTTCGGCCCCGACCGAGCTGGTCTCGGAGAACGGCCGGCTGAAAGCCCTGACCTGCATCCGCATGGAGCTGGGCGAAGCCGACGCCAGCGGCCGGCGCAGCCCGGTCCCGGTCCCGGGTTCCGAATACCAACTGCCCTGCGATTTCGCCATATCGGCCATCGGCCAGGACGTGGATTTGTGCGGCCTGCAAAAGGACCCGCTGCTGAAATCCACCCGGCACAATACCCTGGTATTCAGCGAGGAGACCTTCGAAACCTCGCTGCCTGGCGTTTTCACCGGCGGCGACATGGCAACCGGCCCGGCTGTGGCCATCGATGCCATCGCCCACGGCAAGATCGCGGCCAATGCCATTGACCACGCCATCCGCAGCGGCAAAGCCGTGGGCAAGGCAAAGGATTTCATCAGCCGTAAAGAGGCCTTCGGCGACATTCCCGACAGCGATTTTTCGGACTTTGCGACCATCGCCAAGGAAAGGATGCCCGAACTGCCCGCGGCGTCCAGGGCCAAAACCTTCGACGAGGTCGAACTGGGATTCACCCCGCAGCAGGCGGAAAACGAAACCAGCCGCTGCCTGGAGTGCGGCTGCTCGGCGTATTTCGATTGTTCCCTGCGCAAGCACGCCGTGGACTTCAAGGTGGACCTGAAAAAATTCGTCGGCGAGGTCAGGAAGTACAAGGTGGACAAAGCTCATCCGTTCATCACCCTGGACCCCAACAAGTGCATCGCCTGCGGGCGCTGCGTGCGCACCTGCTCGGAGATCCTGCGCGTTTCGGCGCTGGGCTTCGTCTACCGCGGCTTCAAATCTGTCGTTCGCCCTTCCATGGAAAAAAAGCTCCTGGAGACGAACTGCATTTCCTGCGGCAACTGCATCGCCGCCTGTCCCACCGGCGCCATATCCGAGCACCTGCCCTTTGCCAAGCCCGGGCCTTGGGCAGGCAGGAAGCAGGTCTCGATCTGCCATTTCTGTTCCGTAGGCTGCGTTTTGGAATACAAGGTTTTCAACGCCGATGCGTTTGCCGCGGCGGGATTCGCCGGCGAATCGCATAACAAGGGCTATCTCTGCCACAAGGGCCGTTTCGGCTACCGTTACATGCTGGACGAGCAGCGGCTGCTGAGGCCGATGCTGAAAGGCAAGGACGGTTTGCGGGAAACTTCCTGGGACGAAGCGCTCGATCAGGCCGCAAAAAAGATCAATGCCATCTGCAAAAAGTACGGCCCGGAGGCCGTGGCCGTTTTCGGCTCGCCGCGCCTGGCCAACGAAGAACTGTATCTGCTGCAAAAATGGGCGCGCGCCGGGTTCAAAACCAACATGATCGGCAGTTTCAACAACCTTTTTAACGGCCGCGACCTGGACGCCCTGGATGAGATGTTCGGCTTGACCGCTTCCACCACCACCATGGATGAATTCCGGAATGCCGACATCATCATGGTCATGAACGCCGAATTGACCGAGAACAACCTGGTCGCCGAATTGAAGATCAAGGAAGCCATGAAAAAGGGCGCCCGCCTCGTGACCGTCGGCTCATCGGAGAATGCCCTGAGCAAGATCGCCGATCTCTGGCTCGATCCAAAGCGGGGGACCAACACGGCCCTGCTTGCCGGGATCGCCAATGCGCTGATCAAAAGTGAAAAGATCGACCATGAATTCATCGACCGCCGCACGGAGAACTTTCCCCAATACCAGGCCTCCATCGCCAAGCTGGACAGAAAGAAAGCCATTGAGACCACCGGCGTTCAGGCGGAAAAATTCGACCGCATCGTATCCATGCTTTCGGCAGCGCCCAACCTGATCGTGGTGTACGGCGTGGACCAGTGCTTGGAAAAATCCAAGGACGACGTGAGGGCGCTGGGCAACCTGATGCTGCAACTGGGCAAGTCCGGCCAGCCCGGCAACGGCCTGATCCTGGTCAGCGAATATGCCAATTTCCAGGGGCTGCTGGACATGGGCGTCGATCCGCGCTACCTCCCCGGGGCCGTCCGTTCCGGCGACCCGCAGATCTCCCGTTTCCGGAAAATGTGGGGCCTCGATCTGGAGCCGATCTTCAAGCCGGTCGATCTTGCGGAAAAGTTCGCCAAAGGAAAGATCAAGGCCCTGCTGGTGTTCGGGGAAAATCCCCTGGCCGTCGCCGCGGCGGGCAAATGGCTGGCCGGCGTGGAGTTCAAGCTGGTGGTTGATTTCTTTCTGACCGCCAGCTCTGCCGAAGCCGACGTGGTCTTGCCGTCCTCGACGCCATTGGAGAGCACCGGGACCTACACCGCCTGCGATCGCCGGGTGCAGCGCAGCCTGGCGATCTTTCCGCCCAAGAGCGGCATGGCCAACTGGGAGATCATTTGCCGCCTGGCCGAAAAGACGGCGCACCTCCAACCCTATAAAAACACGGATGATATTTTCAAGGAGATCCAGCAGGCCAACCCGTTTTACCGGGATGCGGAAATGGGCGGATTCTGGGGGAAGAACCTGTTCCGGGAAAAGTTCCACACCGCCAATGGCAAGGGAAAATTCCTGCCCTTGACCATCGAGACCGCCACCTGCAACCAGGAGAAGCAGCCGGTGCTCGCCAGCGAAAACTATATCCAGGCTAAAATTAAAAACAAACTGGTGCTATAATACTTCCGTTGCTTTAAAAGGGCAGGTATGGCAAAGAAAAAGATCCAGCGCAAAGAATGCATCGAGTGCGCCCAGAAACTGGAATACGATCTGAAGGAAAGGATCAAAGAGCTGGAATGCCTGTACATCATCAGTTCCCAGATCGAATCCGGGAAAAACCTGGGACAAATGCTGGAAAGCACCGCGGCAAACCTGATCAAGGGCTTCCAGTATCCCGAGATGGCTTGCGCGACCATCACCCTGGATCAAGTCCAATATACCCCCGGCATGACCCCCTGCAAAAAGACCAAGACATCTCTCCAATCCGAGATCGTGGTCAACGGCAAGGCCAGGGGTTTTGTCAAGGTCGGCTATTTGCAAGCCAGCGATTTCCTCGAGGAGGAAAAAAAGCTCATCAAGGAGATCAGCCACATGATCTCCAAAGCCATTGAAAAGCATGAACTGCAGCTGGAATTGAAAAAGTATGTCGGCAACCTGAAGGACCTGGTCAAAGCCAAGACCAGGGAATTGGAAAAATCGAAAAAGCGGTTCGAGGACCTCTTCGAGAACGCCCCGGACGGGATCGTGATTTCAAAATTGAACGGCGACATTCTCAAGGCCAACCGGGCTTTCTACCGGATGCTGCGTTATCCCGAAGACGGCTCGGTCAAATTGAACTTCGTGAAAAACAAGCTGTATGCCAATATCCCCCGCATCCGTCCCATTATTTTCAAAAAGCTGAAGGAAAAAGGCTTCCTGGAGGGAATGGAAATGAGCCTCATCGACGCCAGGGGCAAACAGTGCCCGGTCATGGGGTCCTTCATCCTTGTGGATTTCGACGGCCGCCGCTGCATAGAAGAAGTTTACAAGGACATCCGCCTGCGCAAAGAGCTCGAACAAAAATTGATCGAACAGAACGAAAACCTGGAAAAGATCGTCCAAACAAGGACCGCGGACCTGGAAAACCAGAAAAACCTCCTGGTAAACAAGAACGAGGAACTGCTGTCGCTCACCGAAAAGCTGAATGAAAGCAAGAACAAGCTGCAGACCCTTTTCGACGCCATTACCGACCAGGTCGTCATGATCGACCGCGACTTCAATATCAAAATGGCCAACCGCAAGGAAGGGGCCGACAGCGGCAAATGTTTTGCCAAAATCTTCAACTCGGCCCAGCCCTGCGAAAGGTGTCCCGGGGCAATGGTTTTTCAACAGAAAAAATCCATCACCCTGGAAGAAAAATACGGGGACGATTATTATCTGCTGCAGGCATATCCCATTTTCGACGACCAGGGAGAAGTGGACGGCGTATTGGAATTCTCCAGGCTGATCACCAAGCAAAAGAACATGGAGATGCAGCTGATGCAGACCGACAAGCTGGCCTCTTTGGGTCAGCTTGTGTCGGGCATCGCCCACGAGATCAACAATCCCAACACCTTCATCCGCGGCAATGTATCGATCATCCAGGAAGCGATGAAGGACATCCTGCCGATCCTGGACGAATATGCCCGCGACGACAAGAACCTGCAGATCGCCCGCCTGAATTACGATGTTTTCAAAAGCAACATCCTGATCTTGCTGGAGGACATGGCCCAGGGTACCAACCGCATCAAGACCATCGTGGAAGGGTTGCGCAAGTTCGCCAAAAAGGACGACGGAGTATTGAACGACGAGGTCGATCTCAATGAAATCATCAAAAGCTGCCTGCGGCTGGTCGCCAACCAGATCGGCCGCAAGGCCAAGGTGAAACTCCAGCTGGACGCGAATATCCCGAAAGTCAAAGGCAATTCCCAGCGCCTGGAGCAGGTCGTCGTCAATATCCTGCTCAACGCTTCGCAGGCCGTCGAAAAGAAAATGGGTTCCATTGTGATCTCCACCGCGCACCTGGAAAAGGAGAACGAAAACCTGCTGCGAATAAGCGATGACGGCAAGGGGATCGACGGCAAGACCATGAAACAGATCTTCGACCCGTTTTTCACGACCAAGCGGAACCAGGGCGGGACCGGGCTCGGCCTGTCCATCGCCTATGGCATCATCAAGGAGCACAAGGGCCGGATCGAAGTGGAAAGCAAGGTGGGCGCGGGCACCACTTTTTCGATCTATATCCCGGTCGCGCCAAAGGAAAACCAATGAAGAAAATCCTGGCCATCGACGACGATCAGGCAGTTCTGAACTACTTGAACATCATGCTGCTGCAGACCGGGGCGTATGAGGTTTCCACCCTGGTCAACAGTTCCAAGGCTTTTCATGAATTGAAAAACAACAGCTATGACCTGCTGCTCTTGGACATGGACATGCCCGACGTGAGCGGGCTGGATATCCTGAAGCATATCAAGGACAAAAATATCGACATTGAAACCATCGTGCTGACCGGAGTGGAAGACGTGGAACTGGCCGTTTCAGCGATGAAGCTCGGCGCTTTCGACTATCTGACCAAGCCGGTCGACAATGACCAATTGCTGAAGGTCATCACCACGGTCCTGGAAAACCGCAGGGACAAAAGCGTGACGACCGCGGAAGCGCCGTTCTCCATGGAGCATCTGAAATTCAAGGACGCCTTCAAGGATATCATCACCCAGAATGAGGAGATGATCCGCATGTTCCAGATGGTGGAAAGAATGGCCCAGCCGGACAACAGCATATTGATCTGGGGTGAAAGCGGCAGCGGCAAGGAGTTGATCGCCAAGGCCATCCACCACATCAGCAAGCGCCGCAATGAAAACTTCGTGGCCGTGAATGCCGGCACTTTCGCCAACGAGCTATTCTCCTCGGAATTCTTCGGTCATGACAAAGGCGCGTTCACCGGCGCCGGTTCGGCCAAAAAAGGGTTCCTGGAGGAAGCGGACAAGGGGACGCTTTTTCTTGACGAGATCGGCGAACTGGCTCTGCCCATCCAGGTCAAGCTGCTGCGGGTGCTGCAGGAAGGGGAATTTTTCAGGCTGGGTTCGACCCAGAATCAAAAGGTCGACGTGCGCATTATCGCCGCCACCAACAAGGACCTGCTGAGTGAAATGAAAAAGGGCAACTTTCCGCAAGGACCTGTTCTACCGCCTGAACATGAGCTCCGTGTACCTGATCCCGCTGCGGGAAAGAAAAGGCGATATCCCGCTGCTGTGCCAGCATTTTTTAAAAAAGTTCAACGAACAGAACCAGAAAAATGTCCAGAAGATATCCGAGCCGGCCATGCGCCTGCTGAACCAGTACGACTATCCGGGCAATGTCCGCGAACTGATGAACATCATCAACAGCGCCATCATCATCGAAAGCGGGAACGAATTGCTCAAGAAATCCCTGCCCCAGTACTTCCTGGAAAACTCCAATTTCAAGGAAGATGCCGCCACGGGATTGCCCCTGAAATCACTGAGCGAGATCGAAAAAGAGCAGATCAAAAATGTGCTCGCGCATACCAAGGGCAACAAGACACAGGCGGCAAAAATATTGGGAATTTCCCGGGTAAACCTGCTGGCCAAGATAAAAAAATACCAGCTGCAGGCCTGAAGGACTCCCCGGCCGGTCTTCCCGCGTCAGCGCCTTTGATCCAGGGCGGCGATGATCTTCAGATATTTGTCCTCGATGGTTTCCCAGGAATAATTTTCCAGGAAATACTTTTTGCCGTTGGCCCCCAGGCGCCGGCACAGGTCGCCGTCGGCCTGCAGCGTGAGAAAGGCTTCCCTGAATTCATCGTAATCTCCATACCACAGTCCGGCATGGCTGCGCCGGCACTGGCCGCGCAGCACCTCGGTGCGGCCGTTGGCCAGGACCGGCTTGCCGATCGCCCAGGCCTCCAGGGCGACCATGGAAAGCGATTCGAACTGCGAAGGCATGACCAGGAATTCCGCCCCCTGCAGCAGATCGAATTTTTCCTTGTTTTCCTGGAAGCCGACATGGAGGATGTTCTCGTTCTCAGGGACGGGAATATACGCCTTGCCGATCAGCAGCAATTTCAAATCGGCCTTTCCCTCGGCCAGCAGCCGCAGATAAAAAGCGAACAGCTCCGGAACGCCCTTGTTTTCATCCAGGCGGCCGACATAAACGAAATATTTCCCCTCGACTCCCAGACGCCGGCAGGTCGCGGGCGGCATCAAAGCGCTCGGGGATCTCGGAGCCGACGCCGACCACGTCGCCGCAGACCGCCTCGTTGCCGGAGACCCGGTTGATCAGCTCTTTTTCCTCCGCGGAATTGTAGACGATCGCCGCCGGCAGGTTGAAGAAATCCTTGAACAGGTTGAGATAGATCACCTGGTCGTGCTCGGCCGTGGGGACCAGGATGGCTTTGCGGCGGAATTTCCCGACGCCATGAAAGGAATGGTAGTAGCGGTAGGAGAAAAAAATGAAATAGGCGAATTCGTTTTCGCGTTCCTGCAGGGCGGCGATCAATTCCGGGACCAGGGGGCCTTCTGCCTCGAGCCAGAGCAGCTCATCGCTGAGCGTGTGCTCTTCTTCAAAAATATGCTTCTGTATCTTGCCGAAAACCTCAGGGTCCCGGGGTGTTTTCACGCGGAAACGGTTCACCGCGATCCCGTTCAATATTTCCCGCGGCTTTTCGTAATAGTGGTCCCAGGTGACATAATCGTGAGCCGTGGTCGTGAACACTTCGACGGCAAAATATTTGCTTAGTTTCTCGGCGATCAGGCGGGCGTGGTATTCGGCCCCGCCGTTGATCTCCAGGCCGTAGCGCTGCACGACAATGCCGATTTTTCTGGGCATGGGGCCATTATATTCCATTTGCCCCGGTTTTCAACACTCTTGCGGGACCTGGATTTGAAATCGCTTGGGCAATCTGCTAATTTTAAAAATGCGAAAAGGAGTTATTTTGGAGCAAGTACATAAAGTCGCCTTGCTGGCGGCGCGAAAGGCAGGTGCCGCGATCTGCCGCGATTTTCGACACCTGGCCGGGACGGATATCCAGGCCAAGGGGAAAAACGACTTTGTCACCCGCGTCGACCGCGAAGCCGAAACGATCATCAAGAGCACCATTGCCCGGAATTTCCCCGGTCACCGGATCCTGGCGGAAGAGACCGGTTATTCGGCCCAGGCGAGCGAGTTTCTCTGGGTCATCGATCCGCTCGACGGCACGACCAACTTCATCCAGGGCATTCCGCACTTCGCCGTGTCCCTGGCTCTGCTGAAAGACGGCAAGGTCGCTTTCGGCCTGATCTACGACCCGCTGTCAAAAGAATGCTTTCACGCTGCCGCGAAGCGGGGGGCTTTTTTAAATGGCGCGCGGATCGCCGTCAGCCCTACCGGAAAATTGAGTTCAGCGGTGGGCGCGACCGGTTTTCCCTTCAAGGCGCCCCGGTTCCTGGAAGCGTATGTCGACGCTTTTAAAACCATGATGTCGCGGTGCCAGGACATGCGGCGCTGCGGCTCGGCGGCCCTGGACCTGGCCTACACCGCCTGCGGCCGCTACGATTTTTTCTGGGAATCGCACCTGCTGCCCTGGGACTTCATGGCCGGGAAGCTCATCGTCGAGGAGGCCGGCGGCCTATCCAGCGACTTCGCTGGCGAGCGAACTGGCTGTGCGCGCCAGTTCGGTCTTGGCCGCCAACAAAATGCTTTTTCAGGTGCTATTGCGCATGATCGGCGACTATTTCAAATGAGTCCGGGCTGGAGCCCCCGCCTTCGATCCGGGGTTGCCCCCATCTCAGGGGAAGTGGCCTAGCCTGGGCGATAATCGGTCCTGGCTGCCAAAGGAACATTATTTACAGGGATATTAAAAACATTTAGTTCCCATTTTAAACAACTTGTCCAAAATCGAAAAGTCATTTATCCCCTTGGCCGCCAAGCCGGATTGATCGCGGTTTCCCCGCTCGGGCTGTTGGTCAGTCTTTTGACATTATTCCCATCGGTGTTCATGACATATACTTCCCAATGCCCGGCCTCCGATCGATCCGAAACGAAAGACAATTGCGAACCATCGGGTGACCATTTGGGGGAAAAATCACCCAGGCTGTTGTCGGTCACCCGGTGCGGGCCGCTGCCGTCGGCATTCATAACAAATATCTCATATGTATTTCGACTCTCTTCTGATTCCCAAACTCCAGTAGAATTCTCATAGGTGATCTGGCGCCCATCGGGCGACCATTCCGGTTCCGTTTCATTTTCATTGGTATAAGTCAATTGAGTCTCGTTTGTTCCATCGATATTGCAAGTGAAGATATCGAAATTTCCTGACCGGTTCGAAGAATAGATGAATTTCGTTCCATCCGGCGACCATTTGGAAACATATCCCTCCACTCCGATATAGCGCTGATTGCCGCCATCGGCATTCATTACCCACAATTCATTGCGATTGTTTTGTGCCGGGAAAATACGGGTAAAAGCAATTTTACTTCCGTCCGGTGACCAGGCAGGTCTATAATCGTTCACATTGCTCAGGGTTGTCAGGCGCGTCAGATTGGTCCCATCAGCATTCACGGTATGAATCGACCAGGTGGTAAAATTCTCCACATATCCGACCAAAACCAGCTTTTTGCCATCGGGTGACCAGCCCGGATAGTTGAATCCGCCGCTGGAGCCGGCTATCTTGATCTCCCAGTTCCCATTGCCATCGGCGCCGATAGTATGGATCCGGTACGAACCATTCCCGCCCGGCTGCAGGCAATAGGCCAGGACATCACCCTCATATACCGGGGGTTTTGGCTGGTCCGGCGGTTCCAGTGGCTTTTCTTTCTGGCATGCCAATGAGATGATCAAAATGCTTACGACGAACATGGCGCGGAAAAAAGACCTTGAATTCATGTTTTCCTCCAGCTGGGAAATATGAACTCAAATGAAAACAGATTGAAGTGAAATGTAACCAATAGTCTTATTATCTGCTTGGAAGAGCAAGTTTTTGTAATTAAGTGGTTCAGCTTCGCTCTACCGGGCCAATCACACCAGCAGGATTCTAAATGACGAGGCTGATTGTCCGAGCAACTTGATCGCGATAATTGCGGCTGACCTCCAGTTTTGCCCCGCTGGCCAGCACCAGCAGCCAGGAACGGGCAAACCATTGTTGCAACTCTTTGATGGCGCGGCATTGTACGATATAGGAGCGATGGATGCGGATAAACAGCCGGGGATCGAGTCGTCTCTCCAGGTTGCCGATACTCTCATGCAGGATGACGCTCCGCTTGTCCAAATGCAGCTTGACATACCGTTTGTTCGCCTCGATCCATTCAATATCCTCAACAGCAATCACGCGGATGCGATCATCCTCCTTCACGCTGACGCGCTGCAGGTATTTCTCGTGGCGATCCATCCGTTGCAGCAGATCCTGCATTAAGCCGCTCAGGTCGGTTTTCTGACTGCGGCCGGCCAGTTGTTCCCTGGCGTATTCCAGGCTGTGGCGAAACCGGTCGTTGTCAAAGGGTTTGAGCAGGTAATCGATGGCATGTTGCGCAAAGGCTTGCAATGTATAATGATCAAAAGCCGTGACAAAAATGATCGCCGCTCGGTTTTTCCTGGGCAAAGCATTCACCACATCGATGCCATTCAATCCAGGAATTTGAATGTCAAGGTAGATCAGATCGGGAGTCAATGCGGCGACCGCGGCCAAAGTTTCCGGTCCGTTCTTGCACTCTCCCACAATGACACAATCGGGCTCTTTTTTCAGCAGGGTGCAGATCCGCTTGCGGGCCATGGGCTCATCATCGACAACCAGACAACGGATCATTTATTGTCCACAGGCAGCGCGCGTTCGTCCTGTTCCAACCGGAACGGGATGGCGACTTCCACAGCAAAGCCCCCGTGGCTGCGATTGTCCGCATGGAAACGACAATCCTTGCCATACAACTGCTGCAGCCGCAACCGGGTGTTGCGCAGCCCGATGCCGGATGAATCGCGCCAATCTCCAATCGCTCCGGCGCCATTATCCAACACTTGCAAGTTAAGGCCCTCACCCTGGCGACTCGCGATGATCTCCACGGTACCGCCGGCGATTTGGCCGGCGATTCCATGGCGCAAGGCGTTTTCCACCAGTGGCTGCAGCAGAAATGCCGGGACAAGTGCCTGGCGGGTCTCAGCAGGAACGCGGATCTCCACCCGGAGCCGGTCACTGAAGCGCAATTGCTCGATCTCGAGATACTTCTCCAGAATCGTCATCTCCCGGGCCAAGGACATGAAATCCCGATGCTGAATTTCCAGGCTGAGGCGCAGCAGTTCGCTGAGCCGGGCCACAATTTTTATTGCCATATCGGGATTTTCGTAAATATATGAAGAAATGGTGTTGAGCACATTAAACAGGAAATGGGGCTGCAACTGCGCCTGCAGGCTTTGCAATTGGGCGGTGGCAAGCAGGCTTTGCAGTTCCCCGGCGAGTTTCTCTTTTTGGCGAAAGCGCCGATAGTTGAAAAGGGCGAAGCTCCCTCCCACGACGGAGCTATAGAAAATCGTACTTAAAGCCCAATTGGCTAAGAGCCACTCCTTCATGGGAAAGACGATCGCTTCTGGAGGCTGATGATAGAGAACGGCCAGTTTGCTCGTCAGCCATATATAGACCAGTACCTGGATGATCGTGAGCAGAGGCAACAGAAGAAGGTGTACCGGGATCATCCGCCCCCACTTCCAACCTTGGCGATACATCACATTGCAAACTTTGCTGACGACGAAATAGATCACTAGTAGTCCCAGATGATAAAGAAAGGTGACGGCAAATATGAAGAAGGTTGACTTGCTGGCATATTGCTGGGGATAAAAAATTCTGGCATTGAGAACATTGATATAAGTCCAAACCAGAAATACGAGAATCGGCAACCATATCTTGGCCGGTATCTTCCAGTAAGGATGATTTGTTTTCATGGGCACAAGAATTGTAATCGAGTAATTTGGGAAAGGCAAACGATCCGCTGCCTGCTCGCAGAACTGGGCCCGGTACTCTGTTGAAAGCCAAGCCGCAAAAACCTGATTGCCTATTAGCTACTTTTAGAATTATGTATCCCGATGGACCGTGCCCGGAGAAAAAGCCGGAAGGCAGACCGCGACATATTCGGCACCCTCCGGCCCGGGGGAGCCGTATTGCACCCATTCCCCACGGGAGACCACGATGGCTTCTCCGGCATGGATCACATAGGTCCCATCCTGCGTTTTAACCTGCAGGGTCCCCTTTAAAACAACCGTATATTCATCAAAATCGGGCGTTTGCCCGGGTTCGACCCAACCCGCCGGGCTGCGCATCACGGCGATGCTGGCCTGGGTATCCTGCGAATTCACCCGCCCGAAATATTCTTCGATTATTTTTTTCTTGTTCCCCGCCGCCTCAATGATCGTGGGCTTGGCGATTTTTTTTATCATCTTCCCCCCGCATAGAAAAGTTTCTTCGGCTCCAGCCTCAAAATTACCACAGGCGCGGGGCACAGGCAAGCCCGATCCGGCCGGAAAGCCGGGTAATTGCAATCCGGGGCGGCGTATGATAATTTTACCAGCATGAAAAACAATCACTTCGCCCTGATCATGGCCGGCGGGCAGGGGACGCGCTTCTGGCCCTGGAGCACCGCCGACATGCCCAAGCAGTTCCTTCCCGTGGTGGGCAGACAACCATTGATCACCCAGACCTATCGCCGCCTGCGGAAATTCATCCCGGCTGAAAATATCTTCGTCATCGCCGATAAAAAATACCTGCCCGCCGTGCGCGAGTGCCTGCCGGGATTCCCCCGCCGCAATTTCATCGCCGAGCCGGCTCCGCGCAACACCGCCCCGGCGCTCATCCAGGCCAATATCCGCCTTTCGCATATCGATGCCGACGCCAACCTGCTCGTGGTCCCGGCCGACCACTACATCGCCGACGAAAAAACTTTCGCTCGCCAGCTGGCGGCGGCCCTGGAATACGCGGAGAACCGCTGCATCGTTACCGCCGGCATCAAGCCCAGCGAACCCCATACGGGGTACGGCTATATCCATTTCAGCGAGAGCAAGCGCAAGGACCAAGCGGCTGCCAAATTTTTCCCGATCAAGCAGTTCAAGGAAAAGCCGGACCACAAAACCGCCACCGACTACCTGGAAAAAGGCAATTATTATTGGAATTCCGGCATGTTCATATACAAAATGGCATTTTTCAAGGAATTCCTGAAGAAATATTCACCTTATTACGGCAAGCAATACGATAAACTCGAACTAGCCTTTGACAAACCCGCTCAATTCGCCAAGATTTATAAAGCAATCACCCCCGAATCGATCGATTACGCCCTGATGGAAAAGCTTCAGGAAGCGGTCATGTTCAAGGCGGAATTTTCCTGGAACGATGTCGGCTCCTGGTCATCGGTCTACGAAATGAACGAAAAGGACGCCCAGGGTAACGTCAGCCGCGGCCAGGCTATCGCCATCGACACGCGGAATTCACTCGTCTTTTCCTGCGAAAAAAAGCCTTTGGCCGTGATCGGCCTGGAGCGCATCGCGGTGATCGACACAGGCAACGGCATCCTGGTCGCCCCCATCGACAAGCTGCAGCAGGTCAAGCGGGTCATCGACATGCTGAAGAAGGAAAAAAGCTGACCCTGCTCCGCTAGCGCTCAGAAGAAAAGGAAGAAGGGCAGCAGAACAAAAAACCAGGCGATCCATTTGCTGCTGGGCGGCATCTCCCGGTTCTTCCAGCGCCATAGACCGTAAACCGAA
Source organism: Candidatus Aminicenantota bacterium (assembly GCA_963764745.1). Lineage (GTDB taxonomy): Bacteria > Acidobacteriota > Aminicenantia > UBA2199 > UBA2199 > UBA2199. Next base: position 119,725 of record CAVXTN010000006.1, read on the forward strand.
CAACCTAAAAAGAAAACGGCAATGGCCGCGGCCAACGCGCTGACCCAGGGATCGGGGAGTTCGATATTCATGGCCTTGAATGCCCAGGCGAAGGGGACGGAAACGAAAAGACTCTGGTAATCGAAGAGGAAAAACATGCCGGCGTAATAAAAAAAGGCTGCCGTCATTGCCGCACCGGAAGTAGCGATCAGCAGGATGATCGCCGTTAACGGCAGGTAAAAATAGACCAGGTAGGGGATCTTCAGGAAAGGCGAAGCTTCAGGCTGTTTGGCGACAAATGAACCTGGCCTCTGCCCGGCGATTTTTTCCCCGGCATGGGGCCTACTACCCAAGAACCCCGCCCAGGCGCGCCCGAGTATGGAGCCGCCAAAGTTTTTGACGACCGTCTCCTCTTCATGGCGCAGCACAAAAACCGAGGAAGGGTAAAAGGCGACAAGGCTGGCGCCCACAGGAAAAGCGGCCAAAACCGGGCCCAGGTCGAAAAAATCCCCTTCGCCGCCGTTGTTCCACACCATGAAAACCGCGGGGTGGAGGGAATCAAAAAAGACGAAAATCCGGCCCGCCGGCGACGCATTCGGCAGCCGCCGCGCTGCGGCGATCTTCTCCTGATTGAAAAGGCGGAAACCCAGGAAAGAATATTCGGGATTATGGAAGGCGGGTTTTTGTGACAGCTCATTTCGCATGATGGTCCATTGCATGAAGAGGTTTAAAAAATGGACGGCGAAAAGAGACAGGATCAGCAGGAGCAGCGGGGCCCATGACCTGCGGGCCTTGCGCTCTTTTTTCCCCTGGTAAATCGTGCTTGTTCCCTGACTCTCGGTTTTCACGAATCTTGAAGCAAGCGCCTTTGCGACTATATCCCCAACAGCCCTTTCTTGAAGTTCTCTCCGGGCCCGGGTTTCTTGCCGATCCAGCAGGAAAACAAGGCGTCGGCGAAAGCCTTGTCGCCCAGTGTGCCCTTGATCATTCCCTTTGACCTTGACTTCGGTCCCGACCCCGGGCCGGTAGGTGAAAACCAGTTTGTCACCATCTTTCAAATCTTCCATCAGGGTGGCCAGCGTGTCGAACAGTTTTTTCAATTCCGGCGAGAATGGTTGGGGGTATTGGCTTTCAGGCCATCAAACCAGGCTTCGTTGATCTTGCCGGCATCCACGCTGCGCAGAAAATGCATGACCGTGCAGCGCGTTTCATCGGCCGCCAGGATCTTTTCACCGTTATTTTCCTTGGCCGGCAGATAGAGCCCGGCCACATAGACCTTTGAATATGATTTTTTTACGCAAGGCCATGCCATTGAGGACCAATGACTGGCCATTGACATCCAGCGTGTCGGGCAGGGTGATCCCGGCCAGGGTTCCGGCCAGGATGGGGGCGACAAATAAAAGAACAAGCAAAGATCCAAGCAAAGCTATGACGTTTCATTTTTCCTCCTCGAGCCAAGGCACTCCATCATAATATGTTAAAAATAAATTTGTCAAAAATATCCGGGCGAAAATTCCCAGGTGAACTTCAAAATGGTATTATATTATAATTACTACAACAGGGAGGCGAGCATGAACAATGAACAATACACATTGAAGGCCAACCAGGCCATCCAGGACAGCGTCAAGCTCGGCGTGGATCTCGGCAACCAGGAGATCACGCCGCTGCACCTGGCTGCAAAGCATTCTCGTCCGTTCCGGAAAATATCGTCAGCGAAACCATTAAAAAAATCGGCGTGGATATTTCAACGCTCATGGCCGACATAAGCAAGGAATTGAGTTCCCTGCCCAAGGTGCAGGGCGCCGAACCCTATCTGAACAAGGTCCTGAAAAAAGCCATGGACCAGGCCGCGGCCATTGCCGGCCAATTCCGCGACGAATACGTTTCCACCGAGCATTTGCTATTGGCGATCATCGACCTCAACGAAGCGGCGGCCAAGATCCTGAAGCGTTTCGGGATCGGCAAGGATCATTTTTTTGAAAGCGCTGATGGAGATCCGCGGCACCCAGACCATCACCGACCCCAGCCCCGAGGAAAAGTTCCAGGCCCTGAAGCGCTACGGCCGCGACCTGGTGCAGCTGGCGCGCGAAGGCAAGCTGGACCCGGTCATCGGCCGCGACGATGAGATCCGCCGCGTCATGCAGGTCCTGGTGCGCCGCACCAAAAACAACCCGCTGCTAATCGGTGAGGCCGGCGTGGGCAAGACCGCCATCGCCGAGGGACTGGCGCTGCGCATCGTCCAGGGCGACGTGCCCGGAAATGCTTAAGGACAAAAAAGTGATCACGCTGGATATCGGCAGCCTGCTGGCCGGGGCCAAATACCGCGGCGAGTTCGAGGATCGGCTGAAGGCCGTGATCAAGGAGGTGACCGACTCGCGAGGGACAGATCATCCTTTTCATCGACGAGCTGCACACCATCGTCGGCGCCGGCGCGGCCGAGGGGGCCGTGGACGCCTCGAACATGCTCAAGCCGGCGCTGGCCCGCGGCGAACTGCGGGCCATCGGCGCCACCACCCTGAACGAATACAAGAAATATATCGAGAAGGACCCGGCCCTGGAAAGGCGCTTCCAGCCCGTGCTGGTCAAGGAGCCGACGGTGGAGGAAACCATCTCCATCCTCCGCGGGCTGAAGGAAAAATACGAAATTCACCACGGCGTCAAGATCACCGACGCCGCCCTGATCGCCGCGGCCACCCTTTCCAACCGCTACATCACCGACCGCTTCCTGCCCGACAAGGCCATCGACCTCATCGACGAATCCTCGTCCAAGTTGCGCATCGAAATGGATTCGCTAGCCCGAGGAGCTGGACGAGCTGGAACGGCGCATCACGCAACTGGAGATCGAGCGCCAGGCCCTGAAAAAAGAGGGCAGCAGGGATGCCAAGGAAAAACTGAAGATCCTTTTGGCCGACCTTGACCTGCTGAAAATCAAGCGCGACAAGATCAAGACCCACTGGCAGAAGGAAAAGGAGCTGATCCACAAATTGCGCGACCTGAAGGAGGAAACCGACAAGCTGCGCCTGCAGCAGCAGGACGCGGAAAGGCGCAATGATTATGAGCTGGCCTCGCAGATCCAGTACGGCAGATTGCCCGAAAAAAAGAAGGAAAGCGAGACGGTGCAGGAACAGCTTTCCCTGCTGCAGAAGGAAAAAAAGATCCTGACCGAAGAGATCACCGAAGAGGATATCGCCGAAGATCGTCTCCAAGTGGACGGGCATCCCGGTCAGCAAGCTGCTGGGCGGAGAAAAACAGAAACTGCTCGAAATGGAGAGATATTGAAAAAGCGGGTCGATCGGCCAGGACGAGGCCGTGGATGCGGTTTCGCGAATCTTGCGCCGCTCCCGGGCCGGGCTGCAGGACCCGCACCGCCCCCTGGGCTCTTTTATTTTTCTCGGACCGACCGGCGTGGGCAAGACCGAGCTGGCCAAGGCCTTGAGCGAATTCATCTTCAACAGCGAAAAGGCCATGGTGCGCATTGACATGTCCGAGTATATGGAAAGACATTCCGTGGCCAAACTGATCGGCGCTCCTCCCGGCTACATCGGCTACGAGGAAGGCGGCCAATTGACCGAGGCGATCAAAAGAAAGCCCTATGCCCTGATCCTGCTCGATGAAATTGAAAAAGCCCACAGCGATGTTTTCAACATTTTGCTGCAGATTCTGGAGGACGGCCGGCTGACCGACGCCAAGGGCAAGACCGTCAATTTCACCAACACCATCATCATCATGACCTCCAACCTGGGATCGGAGATCATCCAGGAACAGAGCGATTACCAGAAAATGAAAAGCATGCTGCACGAAATGCTGTTCAAGTATTTCAAGCCGGAATTTTTGAACCGCATCGACGAGATCATCACCTTCAGGCCCCTGACCCCTGAAAACATCCAGAAGATCGCCAGCCTGCAGATCGAGCACCTGCGGCAACTGCTGGCCGCGCAAAAGATCGACCATGACCATTTCCCAGCCAGGCCCTGGCCAAACTGGCCGCAGACCGGCTTCCATCCCTCAGCTGGGCGCCCGGCCGCTGCGCCGCGTCATCCAGCAGGAGATCCAGGACAAGCTCTCCATCATGATCCTGGAAGGCAGCCTGCCGCCCAACTCCACCGTGCATGTCGACTTCAAAAAAGACAAATTCATGTTCAATTGAAGCAGAACGCTCGCCAAACGGGAATCAAAAATTTTTATTGTTACAAAGTAAACTATTTACAAAAGTCCGGCCAAACGTGGTAAAATAAGGCCTAGCCAAAGTCAATATCAACAAGGAGGTAATCACTATGGCTGACAAATCATTCAACGCTTTCAAAATGGCCCAGCAACAATTCGATAATGTTGCCGAGAAACTGGACCTGGATCAGGCGACCAGAGACCTGCTGAGGAATCCGATCCGCGAATTTCACTTCTCCATCCCGGTCAAGATGGACGACGGAACCGTCAAGATCTTCCAAGGCTTCCGCGTGCAGCACAACGACTCCCGCGGCCCCTGCAAGGGCGGCATCCGCTTCCACCCCCAGGAAACCATCGACACGGTGAAGGCCCTGGCCACCTGGATGACCTGGAAGTGCTCGGTCGTCGACATCCCGCTCGGCGGCGGCAAGGGCGGCGTCATCTGCGACCCGCACAACCTGTCCATGCGCGAGCAGGAACAGATCTGCCGCGGCTGGGTCCGCCAGATCGCCCGCATGGTCGGCCCGCTGCAGGATGTCCCGGCCCCCGACGTCATGACCAACGCCCAGCACATGATCTGGATCATGGACGAGTACGAGAGGATGATCGGCGGCAAGTACCCCGGCTTCATCACCGGCAAGCCGGTCGGCATGGGCGGCTCCCTGGGCCGCACCGAAGCCACCGGGTTCGGCGTCATCTACACCCTGCGCGAAGCCCTGAACGAACTGGGCATCGACATCAAGAAGACCACCGCCGCCTTCCAGGGCTTCGGCAACGTCTCGCAGTATGCCGTCAAGCTGTACCAGGAGTACGGCGGCAAGGCGATTTGCGTCTCCTGCTGGGACCAGAAGGAGAACAAGTCCTATACCTTCATCAAGAAGAGCGGCATCGACCTGGAGCAGCTGCTGGGCATCACCGACAAGTTCGGCGGCATCGACAAGGCCAAGGCCAAGGACCTGGGCTACGAAGTGGCCGACGCCGAAGCCTGGATCCAGCAGGAGGTCGACATCCTGGTTCCCGGCCGCCCTGGAGAACCAGGTCAACGCCGAAACCGTGCAAAAGATCTCCGCCAAGGTGAAGGTCATCGTCGAAGGCGCCAACGGCCCGACCACTCCCGAAGCCGACGAGGTATTGAAGAAAAGGAACATTTTCGTCATCCCCGATTTCCTGGCCAATGCCGGCGGGGTCACCTGCAGCTACTTCGAACAGGTCCAGTGCAACATGAACTATTTCTGGACCAAGGAAGAGGTTCTGAGCAAGCTGGACAACATCATGACCTCGGCCTTCCATGCCGTCTACGGCCTGGCCATGCAGAAGAAAGTCTACATGCGCGACGCCGCCTACATGATCGCCGTTTCCCGCGTCGCCGAGGCCTGCAAGCTGAGCGGCTGGGTATAATCGGTAGTTAACGCAACAGGGGGTGCCTCACAGGCACCCCCTGTTTTTTTTTGGGAAGGGGGGCAGAGCCAATGGACAGTCCAGCAGAATTCGATCGACAAGCTGCTTCACGACATGCGGGAAAGGGCCAAGGAGCTGAATTGCCTGTACCAGGTCGAGGAGCTGCTGACCAAGACCCACCTGCCCCTGGCCGAGATCTTCACCCAGATCATCCAGACCATCCCCTCCGGGCTACCAGTTCCCCGAGATCTGCCAGGTCAGGATCGTCTACGACGACACGACCTACCAGAGCCCGGACTTCAAGACCCGTCCAACCGCACCCAGAGCGCCGACATCAAGGTGGAAGACAAGGTCGATCGGCCGCATCGAGGTCTCCTATACCAGCGAAGTCCCGCAGACCGAAAACAGCTATTTTCTCAAGGACGAGCACAAGCTGCTCAACACCATCGCCGAGCGCATCGGCCGGACCATCCTGCATCTGAAGCTGGAACAGGTGTCGCGCGAATGGGAAACCGCCCAAAAGGACCTCAGCGAGAAGAACAAGAAGGAATGGATGGTGATCGTCGACCTGCTGCGGCGCACCGACCAGAACCTGTACATCCATCTCGGCCGCAAAATGGTCTACCATCTGTTCTGGAACGGCGTCGATGGAAGCCAAGGAACTGCTGAAGACGCTGAGCAAGGACCAGGAGACCGCCCAGAGCGAGCTGAGCGACGACATGAACCGCCCCAGCCTGAAAAAGTCCCATTTGGAGCTCCTGGCACTCAGCGACGATGACCTTCAAGATCGCGGCCCGCTACCTGACCGACAAGGAGATCCTGGGCCGCATCCAGAAATGGATCCAGGAGGACAAGGCCAGCTTTCTGAGCAAGGCGATCAACAACATCGACCTGCCGCTGGTGGAGATCATCAACGCCATCACCCATTACCACTACATCTCCGGCGGCAATTACGAGCTTTCGCCGCCCATGGAAAAGGGACTGCGCGTTTCCCTGATCCGCCGCTTCTTTTCCGATCAGCTCGAGTTCATCAATATCGCCAAGAACCATATCGAGGTCCGTCATTTTTACGACCTCGTGCAAAGGATCATCTACCCCGCCAACGGCTACGGCCGCCTGGGCGGCAAGAGCGCCGGGCTCTTCCTGGCCCAGAAGATCCTGTCCAAGCCGGGCGAGTATTCGGAAATCCTGAGCGACCTGCAGGTTCCCCAAGACCTGGTACATCACCACCGACGCCATCATGAGCTTCCTCAGCTACAACAACCTGGAGGAAGTGAACGAGCAGAAATACAAGGAGATCGACCAGATCCGCCTGGAATACCAGAACGTGGTCCAGCTGCTGAAGAATTCGCACTTTCCCATCGAGATCATCAAGGGCCTGTCCATGGCCCTCGACGACCTGGGCGACAAGCCGCTGATCGTGCGCAGCTCCAGCCTGTTGGAAGACCGCATGGGCACGGCATTTTCCGGGAAGTACAAAAGCCTGTTCCTGGCCAACCAGGGAACCAAGCAGGAAAAACTCGACGCGCTGACCGACGCCATCGCCGAGGTCTACGCCTCCATTTTCGGCCCCGACCCCATCGAATACCGGGCCGAGCGCGGGCTCCTGGATTTCCACGAGGAAATGGGCATCATGATCCAGGAAGTGGTCGGCCAAAAGGTGGGCGATTACTTTTTCCCCGCTTTCGCCGGCGTCGCTTTCAGCAACAACGAATTCCGCTGGTCCTCGCGGATCAAGCGCGAGGACGGGCTGGCCCGGATCGTTCCCGGCCTGGGCACCCGCGCCGTGGACCGCGTGAGCGACGACTACCCGATCCTGATCTCCCCGGGCATCCCCAACCTGCGCGTCAACGTCACCGCCGAGGAGACCATGCGCTATTCTCCCAAGCGCATCGACGTCATCAACCTGAAGACCTGCACGTTCGAGACCAAGGAGATCCCGGCCCTGCTGAAGGAATGCGGCAGCGAATACCCCGAATATCAACAGGATCGTTTCCATCTACGAGGACGACCATATCTACTCCCCCTCGGCCATCAACCTCGATTTTGACAAGCAGAACCTGTTCGTCACCTTCGAAGGCCTGATCTCGCGCACCCCGTTCGTCAAGCAACTGCAGACCATCCTGAAGACCCTGCAGGAAAAAATGAACACGCCGGTGGACATCGAGTTCGCGGCCGACGGCAAGAACCTGTACCTGCTCCAGTGCCGGCCGCAGAGCTTCGACCGCCGGGAACGTGTCCAGCCCGATCCCCAAGGATATCGCCCCCGATCGCGTCATTTTTTCGGCCAATCGCTACATCTCCAACGGCAAGCTGCCGGATATCACCCACATCGTCTACGTGGACCCGGATAAATACAGCCTGCTGGAAAAAAGCGAGGACATGCTGGAGGTCGGGCGGGTGGTCGGAAAACTGAACAGCCTGCTGCCCAAGCGCCAGTTCGTGCTCATGGGTCCCGGGCGCTGGGGCAGCCGCGGCGACATCAAGCTGGGCGTGCCGGTCACCTATTCGGATTTCAACAACACCGCCGCCCTGATCGAGATCGCCCGCAAAAAAGGCAACTATGTCCCGGAATTGTCCTTCGGCACCCACTTCTTCCAGGACCTGGTCGAATCGTCGATCCGCTACCTGCCGCTATATCCCGACGACCCGGGCATCGAGTTCAACGAAAAATTCCTGCTCACGTCGCAGAATTATCTGCCCGATATGCTGCCCGAATCGGCCGCCCTGGCCGATACCATCCACGTGATCGATGTTCCCCATTCCACCGGCGGCAAGGTGCTGCGCGTGCTGATGAACGCCGACCTGGGCGAAGCCCTCGGATTCCTTGCCACTCCGGCAGCGGTCACCGGGGACCGCCGAGGATAAAAAAGAGCACGCGGAAACCGCCAGCGAGGACCACTGGCACTGGCGGCTGCGCATGGCCGAAAGCATTGCCGGCCAGCTGGACGGCAACCGTTTCGGGGTCAAGGCCATGTACGTGTTCGGCTCCACCAAGAACGCCACCGCCGGCCCCGGCAGCGACATCGACCTGCTGATCCATTTCCAGGGTTCCGAGAACCCAAAAGCAGCAGTTGATTCTTTGGCTCGAGGGATGGAGCCTGTGCCTGGCCGAGATCAATTTTTCCCGCACCGGCTTCAAATCCAGCGGCTTGATCGACTACCACCTGCTCACCGACGAAGATATCGCCAAAAAAACAAGCTACGCGGTAAAGATCGGGGCGGTCACCGACGCCGCCCGGCTTTTGAACATCAAAACCACTTAGAGCACCCGGACCTAAACCAGCCTGCGAAACGCATTTCCGGGTTCCCGGGGATCAAAGCAAACCACGGCCAGCTCCGGGCCATCGTGGGCTGCGGAAAAGCAGAAGGTGCGGCCGATATTTTCCCGCCAGGCCCCGGTCAACCTGGCCGACTCGTGCACGTGGCCATGAAGGGTGATCAGCGGCTGCCGTTCCTGGATGAAACGCTGGATGGCGATGCTGCCGACATGCACATCCAGCGGGGCGCTGTCGACCTGCCGGCCATCCAGGTCGGCGCGATCCAAATGCGTTTGATAGGGGGGAGAATGAAAAAGAAAGATGGCGTTGGCCATGGCATCCTGTCCGGTCAGCCTATCAAGGTCCTCGCGAATGGTCGGAAAACCGGGTTCAAATTCCGCCATGGCGACCGTGAAACGCCCCTCTTCGGGAGGGATCGAACCCGGGTCCACGAAACGGGAAACATCATAGCGCTCCCAGTCTTTCAAGGCAAAGGGCGTGGGCGGCACGCACGAGTATCCATAAATAGAATAACTTTCAAATTTCCTTTTTCGCATATGCATGGTTTGCCAAAGGCCATCCCTGTCCATCCGTAAAAATTCCCCCTCCTCGCTGCGGGCGTCGTCGTTGCCCAGGATCAAAAAAAGGCGCGGATAGCGGTGCGCGAGAATTTTCCGCAAATGGCCAAGTTCGGGAACCAAAAAATCGGCCAGGAAGCTTCCCTGGCTCGCTGGACTGTTCCCGAAGCGCAAAGACCCGGAAGGCAGAAGGTCTCCGCCCAGAAAAACAGCCTGGGGAACATCCTGTTGAATCAGGGAAAAGAGCTTGCGGTATAAATCCCGGCGCCCATGCAGATCGCTGACAAAAACAAAGGGCTGTCCGGGCATAAGATCAAGGAGCCGCGGGCGCGGGTTTCAAAATAACCCCCTGGCTCTTGCGGCCATCGATCATGACCGTGACGGGCTGCGGCAGGCGAACGTGCTTCAGGAAATCGGTCTCGTCGGTCGCGGCCAGCGCCTGCAGCCAGGGCCAATCGATGAATCCGTGGACCCGGTCCAGGGGAACGGTGAAATAGCCGATGCGCAAGCGACGTCATGTTCTGAAAGAAATGCGACCCCTGGGAGGGATCCACGTTCATGTTGGGCAAACTGGCTTCGACCACGACCTTCACGCCGCTGATCTGGCTCCATTTGACCGGGATGCCGAGCCAGGGATCGGTGCTCCCCCAGCGCCCGGGACCGATGAGCAGATACGGCACACCCGTCTCGCACAGGCGGGAATTGAGCTTGTCCACTTCCTCCGCGATTTGCGGGCTTTTGGCGGCATCAAAGGCATCGGGCTTGACGAACACGATATCTTGTATGACCTGCGAAACGCCGTTTCCCAAGACCCGGTCGCTGAAACAAAAAGCAACGTCTTTCAGGCGATCGTCCAGTTCCACCTTGACCAGTTCATCCTGAACGACCAGGGGCCTGACCTGCAGAATGCTGAATTGGGCCGGGAACACGTTCTGCGCGTCGAGAAGCGCAGCGAATTCCATTTCAACCGCGCAATTCATGGCTTCACTGCTCAATTTCAGCAAATCGATCAGCATGCCGGCCAGCGGAAAAATGTCATTTTTTAAAATATGCGCAAAATTGATGATCCTGGGCCCCGGCGAACTGATCCCGTCATAAACGGCATCATTCTCCCGCGAATAGGTGGATGCCAGATATTGCAGAACTCCATCCCGTTCCGCCCTGTCCAACCCGGATTTGATCAGGTACTGGTCCTCATCCAGGAAGGCGATCGAAGCGACATGGCGCATGGCAATGGCATAAAAAGTCGCGCTGGGAGAAATTGAACATGTCCTTGATCGAGGTGAATTGCGGCAGGATGCCGGCATAGGCCGGGGTGAAACGCAGAGACACCCCGCCGTCGACCACGGTTTTTCCCAGCCCCAGGGCGACATTGACCACGCCGTCCTCAGGCTTGGCCTGACCGACCGGATAATAATTGTAGGAGCGGGCGACCCCGGAGAAATCGGGATAAAAACTGTCCTGGTGAAGGGCCCCGACGACCGGCTGGATCACGACCGCCATTTTCTCATCCTCGATGCGATGCGGCGTGCTGCGAATGTAGGACTTGGCCTGGCGGAAAAAGGTCGATGCAAAAACGAATTTAATGGCATTGACCAGGTTGAGAAAGCGAATATCATCGCTGATTTGATCGTTGGGAAGCATCTTGGTGGCGTAGATCCCGGCAAAGGGCTGATACAGGGAGTCTTCCAGCAGACTGGAAGAGCGGACCGCCAGGGGGACTCTTGACATTCTTTATAAAATCACGCAGATCGCCGACGATTTTTCCGGGCAGGCTGGCCTTGATGAACAGGTTGGCGATGTGGCTGTCGGAATGATCGACGACCGCTTCCGTCAGCAGGTCCGTTTTCTTTCATGAAATCATCGAACACATCGGTTCCCAGCACCAGGGTGCGGGGAATGGCGACGGAAACTCCCGGGAATTTTCCGGGATCAAAATACTGCGCCAATATGCGGTCCATGAAGGCCAGGCCCCGGGCCTTGCCGCCAATGGAGCCGCTGCCGATCACGCTGAATTGCGAATAGTCTTCATGAAAATACCGGGAATAGGCCACAATCGAGCCCCGGTGGCTGGCGGCGCGGAAATCGGAAATGATCTTCTTCAGCTTGCTGCCGAAAGCGGAAACAGGCCGGGGAGCCTGGGCATAAAACGCAAGCACGGAGTTGGCCAGGGCGAATTCCGTCCTGGCCCGCAGCCAGCGGTCAAGATCACCGTTTTCCAGGCTCTTGACCAGCGCCTCTTCGGGCAATTCGGCAAGCGCGGTGAACAATTGGTTGATATTGGCGATCCGCGTCTCGGCCGCGGGCCGCTCCGCGGTCAACACCAGTTCACCGAAACCGAAGGAAGTCGACAGAAACAGGGTCAGATCGTGCAGCAATGTGGGGGAATTCTTGGATATGAAGGCAACGCCGATCTCGCGAGCCATCCGTTCAGCGCCAGCGTCGCTGGATTGCAGCAAAATGGGGAGATGGGGCTTGTCCGCAAGGACTTTGCCGGAAAAACGGATCCCGGCCCTGGGGTCCACAACCTTATTTGCTGGAAAACTGGCATCGGTGATAATTCCCAGCAGATTGTCTTTAAATTGCTCGAAAACCGCCGTTGCTTCCTCGAAGCTCGTTGCCAGGTGAACCCTGGGGCGGGCGTTCTGGCGCAGAAGCTTTTGCGCAAAGGTCAGGTCCTCTTTCAGCAGGTTCTCGTTCAAATCCCGCAAGACGGAAAAGATCAGCGGCATGTATGCGGAATAAAAATTGATATCGTCTTCGATGAGCAGAATATTCTGTACCCCGACCATCTGCGTATCGTTGGCGGCGTTCTTCCGGTCCTCGATGAACTGGATGATCCCCAACAAGATGTGGCCGTCTCCCTGCCAGACGAATATCCTTTCCACCGCCGTTCCGTCATCCATTTCCAGAATGCGCTTCAATTCCGGGGTATTGTATGCCAAACCGACCACCGGCAGGCCGGGATCGATATCTTTGACCAGGCGGCCGAACGTAAATGGGTCCATGTCTCCCAGCCGCATGACTGCGATCACCAGGTCGAATTTTTCCGTTTTTAGCAGATTCAGGGCGTTTTCTCCGCCGCTCACCCTGACAAAATGCGGGACATAGCCCAGGTTCCATTGCTGGTACGTTTTGATGAGCAGTTCATGCAGGCGGCCGTCTTCCTCCAATACGAAGTAATCATACAGACTGGCCACCAACAGGAATTTTTTAACCTTGAAGGGCATGAGACGGTTGATTTTTTCCAAAGATTGGTGGGCCGCCAGCGAAAAATTTTCCGAGCCGGCACGCAGGCCAGGTTCAGGATTCGTCAAAAGCACCTCCCGTAAGAAAGGATCGGATCAACGGGCGTCAAGGTCCGCTTTTGCGTAAAATGCAGGTTCAATTGTCGCCATATTTGCTTTGAATGGCCCGGATCACATCATAGATCGAAAAAAACACATCGACCAATTCCGGGTCAAAATGCTTTCCTTTTTGATCCTGGATATATTGCACGACCTTTTCCTCTGGCCAGCTGTCCTTATAGATCCTTTGCGAAGTCAGCGCATCGAACACGTCCGAGATGGCGACGATCCTGGCAAACAGCGGGATCTCTTCCCCTTTTTTCCCCGGCCCCGCGATCCACTGGTCCTCAAAAATATTGCCGACCTTCCCGGGATAACCGCTGCCATCCCATTTTTCATGATGATTCAGGGCGATTTCCGCCGCCATGTCGTCCCAATCCGAAGTCGAATTTTTAAAAAGCCGGGCTCCCAAAATGACATGCCGCTGCATTTGCAGGAATTCCTCCTTGCTCAGGGAACCGTTTTTTTTCAACAGGGTGTCCGAGATCGCCACCTTGCCGACATCGTGCAACATGGCGGAGATGCGCAAAATATCCCTGATTTTTTTTATCTCGGGTTCGGCCACATGGTGGTTCAGGGCCCATTTGGAATAAATCTCGATCGAATAGGCGCCGACGCGGTTGACGTGGCCTCCAGTCTCTTCGGGATCGCGCAATTCGGCGATGCCGATCATGCGCAAGATGATCTCCCTGGTCATTTTCGCTGTTTCTATGCAGCCGGCCGCGTGGTTGGCGAAATAGGCGATCACCAATTCTTCTTCGCTGCTAAAGGGGACCACTTCGTTCCGCTCATTCAACGAATTGATGATCTGCATGACTCCGATCAACCGGTTCTGGCTGGCGATCAGGGGAACGGTCAAAACGGAACGGGTCTGATAGGAAGCCTGCCGGTCGAACGAGCGGTTGAATCCATAGGGGACCGATACGTCGAGTTGATAGGCATCGGCAATGATCAACGGTTTTTTGGTCATGGCCACATAGCCGGCCATGGATTTGTCGTTGATGGGAATCTCGTGGTTCTGATAAAGGTATTTTTTGCCGCTTTCTTTCTGGATCAACGTGTCGTTCTGCACATAGTTGATCCGCAGTTTCTGATTCTCCACCAGGTAGATCGACCCGGCGTCGGCTCGCGAAAATCGGCGCGCTTCCAGCAGGATCCTATCCAACAGCGAATCGATATCCTTGATCTGGTTAAGGGTTTCGGTGATTTTCAAAATGGCCGCAACCTTGTTTTTAGTTAAACCGCTTACCATGATCGTTTCGCAAGCATTATACGATTCCCTTCGGGCATCGTCAACATCCCTTCGTTCCGGCGTTCGGCGAAAGCGGACCGGTTGCCAAGCCGAAACCCTTTGCGCTACAATGGGGCCATGGACAGCCAAGGCACGATCGATTTTCATTGCCATCTTGACGACCCTTGTTTTGAGAAAAACCGCTGGCAGCTGATCGACCAGTGCTTCGCCAGCGGTTTTGCAAAACTGGTGACGGTCGCCGATCCTTTCAATGAGGGATCAATGGCAATAACGGGCGAGATGCTCTCTTATCACCCCGATATCCATGCCATGATCGGCGCCCATCCCCATCAGGCCGACAGCTATTCCCCGGGAATCGAAAAGAATATGTTCGCTTTTTACCGGGGCTGCAAGACTTATGCCTTGGGCGAGGCCGGACTGGATTTTCACTACGATTTTTCCAGCCGCGACAACCAGATCCGGGTCTTCAAAAGGCAGATCGCCATCGCCCGCGAATGGTCGCTGCCGCTGGTGATCCACTCCCGCAGCGCGGAAGCAAACGTTTTAGAGATACTGGCCCAGGAAAAGTTTTCCTGTCCGGTCGTATTCCATTGTTATACCGGCGACAAGTTCGCGGCCGCCGAGATATTGCAAAGAGGGTATTTCCTTTCATTTTCGGGGATCATCACTTTCAAAAATGCCGGTGAACTCAGAGAAGTCGTAGAAGCCACGCCGCTGGCGCAGCTGTTCAGCGAGACCGATTCCCCTTATCTGGCGCCCGAACCCAACCGCGGCACGACAAACACGCCGCTGGCGGCGAAGCTGGTGGTGGAAAAAATAGCGGCCATAAAAAAAACGGACAGTTCCAGCATCAACGCCGGGACAAACAAAAATTTCCTCCGCCTGGGCAAATAGCTCAGTCGGCTTCTTTTTTCACTTTCTCTATGGCCACCAGGCGATCCCCGGGCTTCAAATTGATCATCTTCACGCCTTGCGTCGCCCGGCCCTTGGAGCGAACCTGCAATGTATCTTGTTTGTTCAAGATCCCTTTTTCTGAACAGAGGATGATTTCACTGTCGGTCTCGGTCAAGGTGACCAGGCCGATGACCTTGCCCAGCTTTTCCGTGATCTTGATGTTGATCAACCCCTTGCCGCCGCGATTCTGCAAGCGGTATAGCGAAAGGTCCGATTTTTTACCGACGCCATTCTCGGTGACGGTCAAGATATATTTGTCGTTTTCGGTGATCATGTCGGCGCCCACCACAAAATCATCTTTCCCCAGCTTGATGGCGATGACCCCGCGCGCACCGCGCCCCATGGGCCGCACGTTCGCTTCGTTGAATTTCAGCGCTTTCCCCAGGTAGGTGCCCAGGATGATCTCGTTGTTGCCGTTGGTGATCTGGGCTTCCAGGAGCACGTCGCCTTCAGGAACCTCCGCGGCAATGATCCCGTTGATGCGCGGCCGCGAGAATTCATCCAGGGAGGTCTTTTTCACATAGCCCATTTTGGAAAACAGCATCACGAATTTGTCGGCGGAAAATTCCTTGACATTGATGACCGAGCATACCCTTTCTTCCGGGCCGATCCCGATCAGGCGGTTGATGGGCTTGCCCCGGCCCGCGCTGTCACCTTCGGGGATATCATAGACCTTGATCCAGAACATCCTGCCTTTTTCGGTGAAAGCCAGGATATAGGCGTGGGCGGAAGCGACGAAAACACGTGAAATGACGTCTTCTTCCTTGAGCCCGATCCCCTTTTTGCCCATGGTCCCCCGGTGCATGCTGCGATAGGAGCTGAGGGTCGTCCTCTTGATATAACCGTTGCGGGTGTAGGAAATGACGAAATCCTCATCCTTGATCATGTCTTCGATCTTGAATTCGGACAGTTGTTTTTCGACGATCTCGGTCCGGCGCTTGTCGGCAAACTGTTCTTTGACCTTGCGCAACTCTTCCTTGATCAAGTTCAGCAGCAAACGCTCGCTGGCCAAAAGTTCTTTCAGATAATTGATCAATTTGATCAGGTCGATATATTCATTTTCCAGTTTTTCGATCTCCAGCCCGGTCAACCGGTACAGCTGCATGTCCAGGATGGCATCGGCCTGGACCGCGGTCAGCTTGATCTTTTCGATCAGGATTGTCCTTGGCCTCCAAGCGGTTCTTCGAACCGCGGATGATCTTGATGACCAGGTCGAGCTTGCTCAGGGCGATCTTGAGACCCTCGATGATGTGCGCCCTTTTTTCGGCCTTGTCCAGCTCAAAAAGCGAGCGGCGGCGGATGATCTCCTTGCGATGGCCCAGAAAATAATTAAAATAGTCGATCAGGTTGAACTGCTGCGGCTGCTGGTTCACGATCGCCAGCAGGATGATGGAATAGCTGCTTTGCAGCTGGGTATGTTTGAACAGCGAGTTCAGGATGACTTCCGGAATCTCATCCTTTTTGATTTCGATGACAATGCGCAGCCCGTCCCGGTCGGATTCGTCGCGCAGATCGGAAATTCCCTCGATGCGCTTGCCCTTGACCAGATCGGCGATGTTCTCCAGGATCTTGGACTTGTTGGTCTGATAGGGGATCTCGGTGATCACGATCTTTTGCCGCCCCTTGTTGTCGGTTTCGATCACGGCCTTGGCGCGCACGACAAAACTACCCTTGCCGGTTTCGTAGGCGGTGCGGATCATGTTCGTTCCGAAAATATATCCCCCGGTGGGAAAATCCGGGCCGGGCATGATCTTCATCAGGTCCGCGACCGTGGCGTCATGGTTATCCACATAATAGGTGAAGGCATCGATCAATTCTCCCAGGTTATGGGGTGGAATGGAGGTGGCCATGCCGACGGCGATGCCGGAAGTGCCGTTCAGGAGCAGCGTGGGCAGCAGGGCGGGCAAGATCGACGGCTCGGTCAGGGAACCGTCGTAGTTGGGAACAAAGTCGACCGTGCCCTTGTCCAGGTCGTTGAGCATCTCGTTGGTGATCTTGTGCAGCCGGGCCTCGGTGTAGCGCATGGCCGCCGGCGAGTCGCCGTCGATGGAGCCGAAGTTGCCCTGGCCGTCGACCAGGGGATAGCGCAGCGAGAAATCCTGGGCCATGCGCACGATGGTATCGTAGATGGCGGCGTCGCCGTGCGGATGGTATTTGCCCATCACGTCGCCGACGATGCGCGCCGACTTCTTGTAGGGCTGGTTGAAATGCGAGCCGGTCTGGTGCATCGAATAAAGGCAACGGCGATGCACGGGTTTCAGGCCATCGCGGATATCGGGGATGGCCCTGCCGATGATCACGCTCATGGAGTAATCGAGATAGGAGGTCTGCATCTCGTTTTCAATGGAAACTTCTTCGACTTTGGGTTTGTGCTCTTGTTCCTTATCTTTTTCTTCCATGCCTTTTTCCTTTAAATATCGAGATTTCTCACATTCAAAGCGTTTTGCTGGATGAAATCCTTGCGCTTGGAGGCGTCGTTGCCCATCAGGGTATCAAAAATTTCCTCGCATTCGTGAAAATCATTTATGGCGACTTGAAGCAGGGTGCGGTTTTCCGGGTCCATGGTGGTTTCCCACAATTGGTCGGGGTTCATTTCGCCGAGACCCTTGTAGCGTTGGATGGAAATGCCTTTTTGCAGCCGTTCAAACAAAAATGTCACCAAATCCCTGCGGTTTTCAACGGTAAAGTTTTCCTTGCCGATCTGCAAGTAGAAGGGGGCGGAAGGAAACTCCGTCAGTTTTCCATATATTTCGTGGATATCGGAAAATTCGGGCCCGGTCAGGAAAGCATGGTCGACTGTTTTTTGGGTCTTCACCCCGTTGAATTCAAACTCGATGTCCAGGGTATAGGCGGCATATTCTTCGTCGAATTTGATCTCCACGTTGCTGCAGAGAGAATTTTTTTGCAGTTGCTGGGCCATGGCTTTGGTTTTATTTTTATCTTTGAAATCATTCTCGCTTTCAATGAGTTCAACAAGCTTTTTGGTCAAAAGCCGCGGCATGCCCCTCTTTTCGAGATTCTTCATCAATAGATTCTTTTTGTGAACCACCTTGATGAATTTAAGCAATTTTTGACCCTTTCAAAAGTTCTTCCTGAAAACCCTTTTTATAAAAAACGACGTCGTCGCCGATCTTGGCGAACAAATAGTTTTCCAGCTCCTTTTCATTCTTCAGATAGACCTTGGCCTGCCCTTTCTTTATTAAAAACAAGGGGGGCTGGGCCAGGTACAGGTAGCCTTTTTCAATCAAGCGATTGCATCTGTCTGAAGAAAAAAGTCATGATCAGGGTGCGGATATGCGAACCGTCGACATCGGCGTCGGTCATGATCACGATCTTGTGATAGCGCAATTTTTCAATGTCATACACGTTCTTTGCCGATGCCCACGCCCAGGGCGGCGACCATCTTTCTTATTTCTTCATTCTCGAGCATTTTGGTCGTGGAAGCCTTTTCCACATTGAGAATTTTCCCCCTGAGGGGGAGAATGGCCTGAAAGCGCCGGTCCCGTCCCTGCTTGGCCGAGCCGCCGGCCGAATCGCCTTCGACGATGTACAATTCGCTGTCTTCCGGATTTTTGGACTGGCAGTCGGCCAGCTTCCCCGGCAGGGTGGTGTTTTCCAACAGGTTCGATTTGCGGACCAGGTCCTTGGCTTTTTTGGAAGCCTCCCTGGCTTTGGCCGCCAGCAAAACTTTGTTGATGATGGACCGGGCGACATTCAGGTTCTCATCGAAGTATTCTCCGAGTTTTTTGTTGACGAAGGATTCCACGATGCCCTTGACGTCGGAATTGCCCAGCTTGGCCTTGGTCTGCCCTTCGAACTGGGGATCCTTGATGCGGATGGAGATGACCGCGGTCAAGCCTTCACGGACGTCGTCGCCGGAAAAAACCTCTTTGAAATCCTTCAGCAGGTTGTTGGTCTGGGCAAACGTATTTATCGTGCGCGTGATGCCGGATTTGAAGCCGGACAAGTGGGTCCCCCCCTCGATGGTATTGATGTTGTTGACGAACGAAAAAAGGGTCTCATTGTAGGATTCCACGTATTGAAAGGCGATCTCGATCTCGATGTCGTCTTTCTTGGTGGACAGGTAAGATCGGCGAAGTGTGGATCCTTTCCTTTGAGCCCACCAGGTATTTCACGTATTCGACGATGCCGCCCTTGTAATAAAAGACCTCTTTCTTGTCGACCCGCTCGTCGTTCAGGACGATGGTCAGGCCCTGATTCAGAAACGCCAGCTCCTTCAACCGCCGCGACAGGATGCTGTAATTGAATTCGATGGTTTCAAAAATCTCCTCGTCGGGCCAGAAGGTGACCTTGGTCCCGCGCTTGTTGGACTTGCCGATCTGCTTCAGTTCGGATGTCGGCTTGCCGAAGGCATATTTCTGAAGATAAATATTCCCGCCCCTTTTGATCTCCAGTTCAAGCTTGGAGGAAAGGGCATTCACGACCGAAACGCCGACCCCGTGCAGGCCGCCGGACATCTTGTAGCTTTCCTTGTCGAATTTGCCGCCGGCGTGCAGGGTGGTCATGACCACTTCGGCGGCGGTTTTTCCTTCTTCTTTGTGCATGTCGACCGGGATGCCGCGGCCGTTGTCGTTCACGGTGACCGAATTGTCAAAATGGACCGTCACCTCGATCTTGTCGCAAAAACCGCCCATGGCCTCGTCGATGGAATTGTCCACGACCTCATAAACCAGATGGTGCAGGCCCGAGGCGCCGGTGCTGCCGATATACATGGCCGGCCTGACCCGGACGGCCTCCAGGCCCTCAAGAACTTTTATGTTATCAGCCGTATAGGATTTGTCTTCGAAATTGGCATTGGTTTTGTCCACGCTTAATTCTCCTTTTTAAGTTCGAACAAATGCCCGAATTTTTCATTCTTGGCAACCGAAGTGGCAATGACCTGGATCTTGGAAAAGTGATCCATCAAAAAATTCAGGTTCTTCTCATCCATGGCCGCGTCGTAATCGTCAATCAAAAAAACCGGGATAATCGTTCCGCGCCTGGTAGAACAACTCGATATACGCCACAAAGACCATCATCAGATATTTCTTTTTCTCGCCCGAAGAAAACAGTTGCAATTTTTTACCGGCCACCAGGACATCGAAGCGATCCCGTTGCGGGCCCAGCAGGGAGCGCCTGTTCTTGATCTCCGCGTTTTTGATCGCTTCCAGGTCGTTGAGGATGGAGTTTTCCGATAGGGGACAAGGGGGTCAGCAGGGCGGGAGAATAATTGACGGCAAGATCGAGCTGAAATATTTGTTTGATCGTTTCGTTCATTTGCTTGATGAAAGCCATTCTTTTTTTAACTATTTTGCATCCCGATTCGGCCAAAACTGTATTCCAACTGTTCAGCTCTGAATTATTAATTGATTTTCCCAAATTTTTTAACAAATAATTCTTTTGTTTTACGATGTTATTATAGCGCAAAATCTCGTGCAAGTAAAGGGCGTGAACCCCGTAGATGAAGCGATCGATCAGTTTTCTGAAATAGGCCATGATGGTCAATATAGTAGTTGTAATTGAAAGAAGAAAAAAACAGCGGGATACAGATAATGGCCGAGTTGGGACAAAGCCGCCGCTTCGCCGTTCACCTGCAGGGAAAAGCTTTTTTCCATGCGGGCGGTCAAGGTGTTTTCTCCTGATTTATTGAGCACTTCGGCATGAACATAAAATCCGGCTGCATTGAAATTGACCATGTCCCGCTTGTTCACCGGCAAGAAGGATTTGCCGAATCCCAGCAGGAACAAAGCTTCGATGATCGACGTTTTGCCGCTGCCGTTGACGCCGAAAATCAAATTCTTCCAGTCGCCGAATTGGATCGAAAAATTATTTAGATTCCTGAAACCGTTAATTTCTAACTTTTTTACTACCAATTAAAAATCAAATATTCAACGGCATGACGATGTAAATGAAATGGGCGCCGCTCTCATCCAGGGGTTTGAACAGGAAAGAGCTTTCGCTGTCGTTCAGGCCGATGCCGATTTTTTCAGAGTTGATGTGGGTCAAAAAATCAAGGATGAAGTTTCCGTTAAAGCCGACCGCCACCGTCTTGCCGCTGTATTCAACGGCGATCTCGTCATAGCCTTCGCCCTTTTCCGGCGTCGTTCTTTCCAAAACCAATTTGTTTTTGGAAAATTTGAAAACAACGCCATTGTTCCGGGTTTTAAAGATCAGGATTCTGCGCAGGGTCTGCAGAAGTTCTTCGGTGCCGATCACCGCTGTTTGTTCCGTTTTTTCAGGAATCACGGTCTTGTAATTGGGAAATTTCTGGTCCACGATCCGCGAACACAGGATCCTGTTCTTGTGCTTGAAAAAAAGGTTGTTGTTGTCAAAGGCGAATTCGATTTCTCCCGCGCTGCCGATCTTCAAAACCTCAAGCAATGTTTTTCGGGAAAGGATGTATTCCACGGGATCGGTAACCGACGTATCGGCATTGAAAAACGAATAAGACAAGCGATGGCCGTCGGTGGCGGCCATTTCCAGTTTGTTTTTGGAGATGCTCAGCAGGGCGCCGCCAAGATTGAATTTCAATTCGGGAGAGATCACATAATAACAATTGTTGATCATGGCTTGAAAATCGACGAGTGAGAGCTTAATGGCATTGGAGAGGTCGTTGACGGGAAGTTCGGGATAATCGGACGATTGCAAACCCAGCATTTTGTACTTGCAGGTTTTTTTCTCGTTGGTGATCAGGATCTGCAAATCATTGTCCTCGGAAATTTCAATGTTGCCCTCGGGCATTTTTGAGATCAGATCGTAGAGATCTTTTCCGTTCACGGTGAAAGAGCCGGAATTTTTAATGTCCACCTGGATGTTCGCCGTCAGACCGATCTCCAAATCGGTGGCTACCATTTCCAGAACCCCGCCATCCACGGCGGTCAGTTTGATATTCTGCAAAATTTCCATGATGGCTTTCTTTTCAAAAATGCCCTGGAACAAACGCAACTCATTCTCAAGTTTCGCTTTTTCCACAAAAATTTTCATATTCGACCTGCCTTACTATTTAATAAAATAATATCATAATAAAAATAAAAGAAACAAGCAACAAAAAAAAGTGGATAAATTCGGCAACTCATTTGCAGCTTGTATATTCGTGCTTTTGAATTTGTTGAAAAGCTGTGATTTTTGTTGGAAACATCAATCGGTAAAAAATTCAACATAAGAATTCACTTTTCTGGAAAAATCGGTGTCTTCCTGGAGCAGTTTTTCAATCTTGTTGACGGAGTGCAATACGGTGGTATGGTGCTTGCCGCCGAACGCCAAGCCGATTTCCACCAGCGGATAGCGGGTCAATTTTTTTGCCATGTACATGGCCACCTGCCTGGGCAAGGCGATCTTTGGAGAATTGTTTTTTGATTTCAATTCTTCTTTCTTCAAATCGAATTTGTCGGAAACGAATTCCTGGATGGTTTCGATGGTGATGACTCTTTTTTTCAATGTTGATATACGGCCGCAGGGCCTCCTTGGCAAAAGGTAGGGTGATGGTGGTGGATTGCAGGTCGGAGTGTTTCAAGTCCGCATATCCCAGGAGCCGGTTCAGCGCCCCCTCCAGTTTTCTGATATTGTCTTTAATGGCGTTGGCCAAAAATTCGATGACTTCATTGGGAATGGAAAAATCGTTATGAAACAAATTTTTTCTTTCAGCGATCTTCTTTTGCAGGATGGCGATCCGTGCTTCCAGGTCGTAGGGAAAAATATCAACGATGGCGCCCATTTCGAATCGTGATTTGATTCTCTTTTCCAGATCGGGCATGTTGTCCGGATGCTTGTCCGAGCAGATCACGATTTGCTTGTCCTGTTGGATCAGGTTGTTGAATATATAATAAAACTGTTCGCTGGTTCCGCCCCATTTGGTGATATATTGAATATCATCGATCAACAGCACGTCTACCGATGTATATTTTTTTATGAAATCGGAGCGCTTGTTCAATCGGGTATATTCCACGTATTCATTCATGAAGTCACTGGTGGTCAAATAAATCACATTGATCTTGTCGTTGTTCTGGATGATCCGGTTGCCGATGGCTTGCATCAAGTGGGTTTTTCCCAAACCGACATCGCTGTAGATATAAAGCGGGTTGTAGGATTTTCCGGGAAATTCCGACACGCTGTAAGAGAAGGAGTACGCGATGCGGTTGGAATCGCTTTGCACCAAAGATTCAAAAGTGTATTTTTTTTGCAAGCGCGAATCAAGGTTATTGCTCTTTCTGCCGACATCCGCCGCATCCTGAACATATTCGTCTTCGCTCAAGGGAACGATTTTGGTAATAAAATCAAAATTTTTTTTTGTATAATTATTTATGTCTTCCAGTAGATTTTGCTTGATCCAGATCAAATTCTTTTGTTCGGGGGCCCCCAGAAAAAGTATATTGTCCAGAGAACCGATATATTTCAGCGGTTCGATCCATTTTTTCAATGACGGCTCATCCAAAACGCTTTTTAAATAATTTTTCAGTTTTTCCAGATTGTCCATCGCCCCACCTTTTTCCACAAATATTTTAACAAATGTGGAAAAACAATTTTTCTATCTCTGCTGTCGTTTGTTACCCTGCAATACTAGAAGAAAAAGCCGCGGGTGTCAAGTCTTGACAAAAAAAATATTTTTGTTTATATGAAAACCATGAAAGACAAAACTGCATTGAATATCACGCAAAAAAAAATCCAGGGATATGCAGATCGAATTTATCGATTTGAAAATACTTGACCTGAAAGGAAAACTGCATTCCCTCATCCTGCCCAGCAGCATGCTGGATGAGAAGTTGCTTGGCAACGGCGTCGGCTTTGATGCTTCTTCATATGGTTTTGCCAAACCCGAAAAAAGCGATATGGTCATGATCCCCGATTTGGAAACCATGGTGATCGATCCTTTTCGCGAGAGAAAAACCGCGATTTTCCTGGCCAATATCCACCTGACCGACAAGGCGCGCACCCGGTTTTCCGAGGACCCTCGCTTCGTGGCGCCCAAGGCCGAAGAAGCCTTGCTCAAGTCCAAGGTTGGGTCCAGGGCCCTGTTCGGTCCGGAATTCGAATTTTTCATTTTCAAGGAAGCCGAATATGGCGTTCATGAGGATGGGAACTTACTATTTCCTGAAAAAAGACAGCGATGCCAAAGGCAACTTTTATCATGCCGGTTCACCGGATGACGAGTTCATTGATTTTAAAAACGAAGCGGTCGCCCTGTTGCAGCAACTCGGGATCGAAATCAAGTATCACCATCACGAAGTGGCCGTCAACCAGCATGAAATAGAAACGAAATTCAACACTTTGCTGAAAACCGCCGACCAGGCCGTGATTATCAAGTACGTGCTTTTTAACCTGGCCAAGAAAAACGGTCTCTTTCGTGACCTTCATGCCCAAGCCGTTTTTCGGCAAGGCCGGCAACGGCTGGCATGTTCACCAGTATATCATGAACAAAGAGACAAACGTCTTTTTAAAAAAAGGCAATTATGCCAATTTTTCCGATACGGGCTTGCATTATCTTTCCGGACTATTGTTTCATTCCGGGTCTTTGAGCGCCCTTTCCAACCCTTCGACCAATTCCTACAAAAGATTGGTCCGCGGATTCGAGGCTCCGGTTTCGGCGATCTTCGCTACCTCCAACCGCAATGCGGCCATCCGCATTCCGGCTTATGTGGACGAAAGTGAGACCCGGCTCGAATATCGCCCCGGGGATGCCTCAGCCAATCCTTATTTGTTTTTATCGGCCATGCTGCTGTCCGGTATTGATGGCATATTTAAAAATCTGTCTCCGGAAAAATTCAACTTCGGACCTTTTGACGGCGGCATCCCCGAAGGCAAGGTGTTCAAAAACAAGATCAAGCTTTTGCCGGAAAACCTGTCCGAAGCCTTGGATTGCCTGGAAAAGGACAACGAATATCTGAAGTATAACAACGTATTCGATGAGGCCCTGATTCAGCAATGGTTGAAAATTAAAAGAGCCGAGATCGAAGATATTTCGCGGATTCCCCACCCCAAAGAATTCGAACTTTATTTTAATTTTTAATATTGATTAAAACACTCATTAAAAAAATCTCGGCCGATCGTCGTGATCTTGTTGATACTCTTTTCTCCATTTTTGTTGTTGCTCGATTTTGAAAAATTCGTTCCCCTGGTTCTGACGATCTGGTTGCTGTCCGCGGTCTATTTTGTTTTTATCAAAAGCCGGCAATGACCCATGTCCCCTTTTATTATGTTTCACGTGAAACATTTGTGTCCCGCCCCCCAGCCGCCGCGGTCTTTCGGGTGAGCGTTTTTATTTCAGGAGCAGCCAATGGCCATGGACGAATTTGTTGATTTTTTATTGGCTTACAACCAGAAGGTCAATCTGGTTTCCCGGCAGTCGACGCGTGAATCGCTGGACCTCTTGGTGAGCGAAACCCTGTTGTTGAAAAAATTCATCTCCACCCCCCTGATCGTCGATGCCGGAAGCGGGGGAGGGTTGCTGGCCATTCCTCTGGCGCTCTCTTTTCCGGAAAAAAAGGTTATTTTAATAGAGACGATCCATAAAAAAATAGAATATTTAAAGGAAGCGGTGAAGCGATTGAAATTGACCAACGCGCGAATTTGGGAAGGCCCGGTGCAGGAGTTCATGCACCGGCACAGATGTTTTTGAGAGCACATTGATCGCCAGGGGGTTTCCCAAAATTGAAATTTTGGCCGAATATGTGTATAAAAGGAAAGTTCGGGAGCTTTTGCTGATTTCGTCTGTCAATAAAATTAAGATAATTCAGAAAAAAGTGGCAAACACTCGCCAAAACCTATATAATATCCCCTCACGGAACAATCTGATCATTTATAAACTGGAGAATGTTTCACGTGAAACTCACAAAAAATGGGTGAAATCATAGCTGTTGCCAATCAAAAGGGGGGCGTGGGTAAAACCACGACCGCCATCAATTTATCTTCAGCCCTGGCCATTGCCGAAAAAAAAATATTGTTGATCGATCTGGACCCGCAAGCCAACGCCACGACCGGCATGGGCATCGATAAAAAAGCGAATCGCAAGGACATTTATGCGGCCCTGGCCGGAGAAATCAACATCCGGGAAGCGATCGTTCATACGGAATTGAAATATTTGGACGTGGTTCCTTCCATGCGCACCCTGGCCCGCTTTGAAATGGAAACGGTTTCCGAAGACAACAACCATTTGTATTTAAAAAACGTCCTGCTCGAACTGGGCGATGAATATGCGTATATCATAATGGACCTGCCTCCTTCCCTGGGTTTGCTGACGATCAACGCCCTTACCGCGGCGCACAACGTGTTGATTCCCATCCAAGCCGAATATTATGCACTGGAAGGCTTGTCGGACCTGATGAATACCATCAATCGCATCAAGGAAAACTTCAACCCCACGCTTGAAATAAAAGGGGTCCTGCTTACCATGCATGACGAAAGGACGAATCTTTCCAGGCAGATCGAAGATGAACTCAGGAATTATTTCAAATCCAAGGTATATGACACTGTGATTCCCCGGAATATTCGTTTATCGGAAGCTCCGAGCTTCGGCAAGCCGATCCAGATCTATGACATCAAATCGGCCGGAGCCCGGGCTTATATGTCTTTGGCCAAGGAGATGATGCGAAAATGAAACGAAAAGTTCTGGGAAAAGGCATTGCCGCGATCATTGCCAACGAGCCGATCGGGAAGAACAAATTGATCGATATCGACGTGGATAATATCCATCCCAATCCCTATCAGCCGCGCAAGACTTTCCCCAAAAATGCGCTGCAGCAATTGGCTGACTCGATGAGAGAAGTGGGGATCATCCAACCCGTTGTGGTTTTTAAAAAAGACGCCAAGTATTTCCTGATTGTCGGGGAAAGGCGCTGGCGCGCCGCGCAATTGTTGAGATGGGAAAAAATCCCGGCCATGGTCAAGGAATTTTCTGAAAAAGAAGTCATGGCCGAGGCTTTGATCGAAAATATTCAAAGAGAAGAGCTGAACGCCATCGAGATCGCCGAGGGGATCGAGGCGCTCATGAACAAGAGCGGTGAAGGCCAGCAGGAAACCGCGGAACGAATCGGCATGAATCGGGCGACTCTGGCCAATTTTTTGAGGTTGCTCAAATTGCCCGTCCAGATCAAGGAAGACATTGTGCAGGGGAAATTGGACCAAGGGCATGCCCGCGCCCTGCTGGCTTTAAAAAGCGATCAGGATATGCTCGATGCCGCCGCTCAGATCCTCAGGAAAAATCTTTCTGTACGGCAAGCGGAAATGCTGGTCAAAAAATTTTATATCGATGCCGGCAAGGAAAAAACCGATCTTGATCCGGATATTTTAAAAATGGAAAACAGGCTGACCCAGTTCCTGGCGACCAAGGTGAAATTGAACTATGCCAAATCCGGGAAAGGCAAGATCGAGATTTTCTTTAATTCCCTGGCGGAATTTGAAAGGCTTTTTTCAATCTTAAGCAAGGAGAAAAAATGAACAAGATCGAGGCGGGTGTAAAGATCAGTGGATTTATCGATAAGGAGACCGAATTCACCGGGGATATCAAATTCAAGGAAAATTTCAGGATCGATGGTATTTTTAAAGGCAAGATCCTTTCCGGCTGCGGCTTGATCGTCGGAGAAACCGGGGAAGTCGAAGCCGATATTGATGTGGTCAGCGTCTCCATAAACGGCAGGGTCAAGGGATCCATCAAAGCCAAGGAAAAAATAGAAATATTTTCCAAGGGCCGGGTCATCGGTTCCGTAGCCACCAAAAAACTGACGATCGAAGATGGGGCTTTTTTCCAGGGCTCCTGCCAGATGGAAATGAAAGTCCTGGAAAGCAAAACCCGTGAGCTGGACGGAAAATCGATGAAATGAGAATCGCGGCCGTTATTCCCTCCCGCTATCAATCCAGCCGCTTCCCCGGGAAACCATTGGCCATTATCGCCGGGAAAACCATGATAGAAAGGGTTTACCGGCAGGTAGCCAAAACCGGTTGTTTTGCGGATATTGTCGTGGCCACTGACGATGAACGCATTTTCAGCGAAGTGGTCAGGTTCGGTGGAAAAGCCGAGATGACCGATAACACTATTAAATCTGGATCGGAAAGGGTTTGGGCCGTCATGAAGAGAAAAAATTATGAGGCGGTCGTGAATATTCAGGGCGATGAACCCCTGATTTCTGAAAAGCTGATCGGCCAGGTCCATCATGAATTGGCAAAGGGAAAAATCGTCAGTGCGGCGCGCCGCAACGATTCCTATGAAGATTTTGGCTCCAAAAATATAGTCAAAGTGGTTTGCGACAAACAGAGTCGGGCATTGTATTTTTCCCGCTCTCCGATTCCTTTCTGTGAAAAAAGCAGGTTCACGGGTTTTTTTCAGCATATCGGCATCTACGGCTATTCCCTGAAAGCGCTTGAGATGTTTATCGGCGCCGGGGAGTGTGCCTTGGAAAATTCTGAAAGCCTGGAACAACTGCGATTTTTATACCTGGGCGAGAAGATACACATCATCGAAACCGATTATATTTCGCATGGCGTGGATGTTCCCGATGACATTGGGAAAATAGAGGAAATAATGCGAGGGCAACATGCCTAAAACAAGGTATATTTTTATAACGGGGGGTGTCTTGTCATCTTTGGGAAAAGGGATCGCCGCGGCTTCCATCGGCAATATCCTGGAGTCTTACGGCTTCAAGATCGGGATGCTGAAACTGGATCCATATTTGAACGTCGATCCGGGAACCATGAGTCCGTTTCAGCATGGCGAGGTTTTTGTAACCGAGGATGGGGCGGAGACGGACCTTGATCTCGGGCATTACGAGCGCTTTACAACCACGCTCACCTCGCAAAAAAGCAATTGGACGGCGGGCCGGATCTATGAAAAAGTGATTCAAAAAGAACGCCGTGGTGAATTTCTGGGGAAAACCGTTCAGGTGATCCCGCATGTGACCGATGCGATCAAGGCCGCCATCTTTGAAGTCGGAAAAAGCGCCGACGTCATCCTGGTTGAAATCGGGGGCACGGTCGGGGATATCGAAAGCCTTCCTTTTCTGGAAGCCATTCGCCAGGTCGGCCTGGAACTGGACGAAGAGCAAACCCTGTTTGTTCACTTGACCCTAGTGCCTTTCATAAAAACCGCGGGCGAACTGAAAACAAAACCCACCCAGCACAGCGTGAAGGCCCTGCAGGAGATCGGCATTCAACCCGATATACTTTTGTGCCGCGCCGAAACGCCGCTGCCCGCGGATATCAAGAAAAAAATCGCGTTGTTCACCAATCTTAAGGAAGATGCCGTGGTCAGCGCCATGGATGTGAACATGATATATGAGATCCCCTTGATATACAAAAAAGAAGGCTTGGGCGCGATCATTTTAAAGAAACTCAAGTTGAAAAGCCGTCAGGACGATTCCCGCACCTGGGAAAAGTGGGTCAGGAGGGCGCAAGGCTTATCTGATGAGGTAACGATCGGCATTGTCGGCAAGTACGTCAAACATTCGGATGCGTATAAAAGCCTGTTCGAGGCCTTGTTTCACGCCGGGGTGGCGAACGGTGTCAAGGTCAAATTGAATCTGATCGATTCCGACTGCCTGGCCGAAGGCGATGCCGAAGAAACCTTCCGGAATATTCACGGGATTCTGGTCCCCGGCGGATTCGGTATCCGCGGCATCGATGGAATGATCAAGGCGGCGGAATTTGCTCGCACCCACGAGATTCCTTATTTTGGCATCTGCCTGGGCATGCAGGTCGCTACCGTTGAATTCGCTAGAAATATTTTGGACTTGCCTGACGCCCATTCCGCCGAATTCGCTCCCCACACGGGACATAAAATTTTTCTTAAGTTGCGGGAATTGACAAACGTCGAAAAAATGGGCCACAACATGAGGCTGGGAGCCTATTCCTGCATTTTAAAGAAAAAATCATTGGCCTTTAAAATTTACGGGCAGGAACAAATATCGGAAAGACACCGCCATCGTTATGAATTCAATCCCGAGTTTGAGAAGTCGCTTGAAGACGGCGGCATGCGCGTCAGTGGCAAGAACCCGGAGCGAAACCTGGTGGAGATCGTTGAACTGCCCGGGCATCCCTGGTTCCTGGGATGCCAATTTCACCCTGAATTCAAATCCCGGCCCCTGCAACCCCACCCCCTGTTTGTTTCTTTCATTGAATGTTCAAAAAAGACCAGGACCGGGACGTAATTGCAGCTTATTGTCTACGGAACTTTTACGAATTCATAATAGATGCTTTTGACCATGGCCGTCACATTGATCAACAGCGCTTCCCGGGGACCCATGATCGTGGGGAATGTGTAATCGCTGGTCAAAATGTTTTCCGCGATCAGACCGAAATCCGTGGTTTTTTGCAACGCGATCAGGATCTCTTCCTTCAGGTTTTGCGTTTCCCGGAGAGATCTTTCAAGAAATTCTCGAACTTGCCCTTCTCCCTCGATCGCGGTATTGTGCGGTAAGGCAAGTACGTCGGCCTGGATCGCGATGAGCTTGCGCAAGGATCGCTCATATTGGCTATAACTGGACAAGAATAAGGGCTTGATTTTCCCCGACTTTTCGATCACGCCGGCCGCATCTCCCGGGAAAAGGATATTTTCCGGCTTGAGCAAAAAAGAAATGGAGCACCGGGTATGCCCGGGTGTCTCGATGATGGCAATGGTTTGCCCATCGGCCAATCTTATCTCTTCATTTTCGCCAATGCCCCGGACGCGTTCGGGTTTGGAAAAAACGAGATCGGAGGAATCATGCAGAATTTTTTTGAATTTCTGGTTCAAGTCGTCAATAAATCCGATGGCCTTTTCATTTTCCAAAATCTCTTTGGTCCTGAAGGATGCCACGATGGCGAAACCGAATTTTTCCTGGAGATAGGAGCACGCTCCCGGTATGGTCGTAATGGGAATGTGTGAGCAGCACCCGATCGATCTTTTCATTGCCCAGGAAAGCGAGCAATTTTTTTTCGATCTCCCTGGCTTTTGCCAGAATGCTGCAGTCGATCATCAGGTTTTCCTTGCCGCGGATCACATACAGGGGGAACATCGGGTCGTGAACCGTGAATACGTTCGCCCGCAAATTGGCGATCGTTTTCCTTTTTACCACGATTCCCATTTAAACAATTCTTGACCAGGCTTGCGACTCTTGGCGTCGGGGAGACGATCGTAGTATCCCAGGCTCATCAGTTCCACGATCCGGACCGGCCCGGGGATTTTCAAGACATTCTTCGCCATGCTTTCGTCGAATGAACCGATCCAGCACGTGCCCATGCCTTCGCGAACCGCCTGCAAGGCGATATGCTCTAGGACGATCGCCAGATCGATAAGATAGGAAGGATGACCGCAGCGCATGATGTAATCCGGATTCAGGGCGCATGCCGCAAGGATGATCGGCGCTTTTTTCAGGAACGCCTGTCTGGGGGATGCCTGGTCGACCAGGTTGTTTTTAACCTGGGGATCCGTGACTACGATAAGCCGCCAATCCTGCTGGTTGCGGGCGGAAGGCGCCAGGCGGCCGGCTTCGAGGATACGGGCCAAGTTTTTCTTTTTCAACGGGTTTTTCACTGTATTCCCTGACCGAGCGCCGGTTGACGATCTCTTCAATGATTTTCACAGATAGTAAATGCCGCCCAGTAGAATCGCGACCGCTTCACTTTTTACCGAGCCCTGGCCGTCAACCCAGAAATTGCTGAGCCAGCGGTTGTAGCGAACTTCGGCGAAAAAACCCCATTGCCCGATCGGCCATTCATAGCCCAACAGGATGTTGAAGGCGAAAACAAATTTTTTTGTGTTATCCAGCAAGGGGAAATTGTCCCCGCTGGCGGGGAGCTGCAATTGATGCGAAAGTATGAATACGAATTCGGGCCCCACGGCGGCATATGGAGAGGCTTTGTCGTTGAGTTGGTATTTTAAAAAGAGCGGCAAACTGATGGAACTGTTTTTGTAAATCCCCGAAACACTTTTATCCGTGCCGAAGGGAAGTTCTACTTTTGCTCCTTTTTGGCTATATAAAAGGTTTATTTCAAATTTAAGTTTCGTTCTGATATCCATGGTCCAACCCAGGCCGGATGCCAGCCCAGATTTTTGTTGACGATTCAGTGAATCGATCTCGCTTGAAAACAGGTATTTGCTGGAATTCATCCCGATCAGGAATTTTATTTCATTGGCCGGCGCCAGTCTGCTCAGCAAAACAAACAATAATATTTGCAATATTTTTTTGCTCATCTGTGCGAGAGTAACATAGCCAGCGTTGTTTTTCAACAGTCCAGCGCTCAGACAAAGACGGCTACAATTCGAAAGCGAGCGGATTTTTCAAATTCGCAATGGTTGATGTTGACATTGATGGTTCATTTTGCTACTATGCTTTTTGAGGCTTGATTCAAGGGAAGAGGGTTTATCCCCACAGCCCCCGCTGCCGTGACCGGACCTGGAATCAGGAAGTATCTTTGAAAGTCTCAGCCACTGCCCAGATGGGCGGGAAGGCTTTTTAAAGATTCCGGAAGTCGGAAGACCTATCAGGTATCAGCCAGATTCCAGTTATCTGCGGAGGGCGGATAATGGATGAACGCGCAAATCCTCAATTTATTTTGGAGTAACGCCATGCAACGTATTGTTGACCGTAATTTGTTTGGGTATCCTTCTGCTTCCTCCGCTTTTTTCCGAAGAAAAAAAAGAAAAGCCCTTGATCGAAGAAAAGATCGAGGTGATCGGCAAGGTTCCGCTTTACCGGGCCATGCAGAGCGTATCCGTTTTGGACGAGGATCATATAAAAGATTTCGGCCCGGATGGGCTCAAGGAGATCTTGAATCAAAGCCCGGGGATGCTGGTGTTGAACGCCGGGAATCCGGCCCAGTTCTCCTACAGTTTCGCCCGCGGGGCGTCGGTCAATCAAATGCTGTATCTGGTGGATGGCGATCAAATTGCAGGACCCGTCTTCGTCGCTGGCCGGGAATTTTTCTTTTTTGTCGCCGCAATTGATCGAAAAGGTCGAGATCGTTCGCGGTCCGCTGAGCAATCTGTACGGGTCGAGCGCCATGGGCGGCGTGGTCAACGTCATTTCCCGGAAAAAAGAGGGATTGGTGCTTACTTTGTCCGGAGGCAGTCATGGGACCTTGGGAAGCAGCCTGCAATTCGGCAAACGTTTTTCCGATTTTTCTTTGTTTGTTAACAGCGATTTTCTGAATTATGACGATGGCTTGCAAAACGATCATTTCGAACGCCGGGGTTTCTCCTTTGCCTCCGCCTATGAAAAGGATAATTTTAATTTGGGCCTTTCTTTTTTCGGATCATTCATCAATGCCGGCATCCCGCAGTACCTGGGATTGCCTACTCCCGAACGAAAATACAAGCAAAGCAATTTTGTCATCTTCATGCCGTTGAACTGGCAAATCGCTGACAACAGCAATTTTGACCTGAAAGGTTCATTGCATTGGAATGATTATAATTTTTCCGATCCTTTTGACGCTTGGAATTACCATTTCTCAAACAATTCCTTCATCGCGGAAGTTCAGGCAAAATATTCCACCCATTTTTGGGAAAAACTGAATTTAACTGCCGGCATGGATCTTTCCAGGCAAAAAATAGAAAACGTGAATAATGAGGAAAAACTGTTTTCCGGGCAGCAAACCGATGTTTTTTCCGTGTTTGCCGATTTAAACCTGGACTTGAACAAACTTCTGCTGGCAGCTTCGTTGAGATTTGACAAATATGACAATTTGTCCGGGGTTTTTTCGCCGCAAATCGGTATTTCCTTCAATCCGACATACTTTTTAAAACTGAGAACCTCTTTTTCAAGAAGCTTTCGCGTCCCTACATTGCCGGAAATGCTCAATCCTTATTGGGGAAATCCGCAATTGCAACCCGAAACCGGGAAATCAGTTGAAATCGGAGCGGACTTGTTTTTTAACTCACTGATGCTGGGGATCACCTATTTTGACTCCACTTATATGAATTTGATCGGGTTCAGCCCGCTTGACCGCCAGGTTCGCGAATATAAACAAGGCCAAGATCCGCGGAGTGGAAATCTCCTGCAATTGGGAATTTTTTAAAAAATTGAAATGGCTGGGCGCATACACCTATTTGCATACCCAGGATGTTCAATACGACCGTGCCCTGCTGCGTCGTCCACGTCATTCTCTTTCATCCTCTTTTTATTACCAAGCCCGCAGGTTTTCTCTTGCCGCAGAAGTAGTTTACGTGGGAAAACGCCTGGATTACGACGAGTTGCTTTGGTCGGTCTCGGAAAATTCTCCTTTCAATCACTTTGATTTTATGGTGAACGTGCCGTTGAATAAAAAAGTTTCTGTTTTTTCCCGGATAAACAATGTTTTGAATTCTCATTTTGAAGAAGTGTTGGGATATCCTGCACCTTTGCGCCGGATCTTGCTGGGCATCAAGTACCAGGTGGCAAATTGAATTCCGATTCTCCTAAACTGACAAGCCTGAGAGGCAGCCTTGTTTTTTTATTTCTCTTTCAGTCGGCTCTGGCCATTTTCCCGCAAAGGGTGGTTTCCCTGGCTCCGGGCATTACCGAGATCGTTTTCGCCTTGAACAGGGGGAATACCCTGGTGGGGGTCACGAAATTTTGCGACTATCCCGCTGCCGCCAAACGCATTCAACCCGTTGGGGGTCTTCTGGATGTCAATATTGAAGCCATCGTCGCCTTGAATCCGGATATTGTCATTGTTTACCCGGAACATTTCGCCAAAATGAAATTTTTGCGCCTGAAAACGCGGATCGTGATGGTCCAACACCGCCGCTTGGCGGATTTGCTGCGTTCAATACAGACCATCGCCGGTGTTCTGGACGCGGAAATTGAGGGCAAACGCCTGGTTGCCGGCATAAAAGGCAAGCTAAAGAGAATTTCCGAACGCAATGTGGGGAAAATGAAAATACGAACCCTTTTTGTCGCCGGAAGGAACGTCGATGAACTTAAAAACATGTATATCATCGGTAAAAATGATTTTATCAATGATCTTTTGGAAGTTGCGGGCGGGACCAATGCGTATGAGGGAAACGTCAATTACCCAAGCATATCGATGGAAACGGTTGTCTTTATGAATCCTGAATTCATATTTGAAATTTCTTCTCATTATGAGGGCATATCCGAAGAAAAAATCATTGGTCTATGGCGTCCATATCGTATGATCGCGGCGGTGAAAAATAAGCGCATCGAGATCATCAAAAAATCGTATTGGCTCAGGCCGGGTCCGCGCGTGGCGTTGATCGCCGAGGAATTGGCGGGCTTTTTCAGCTAAAGGCTGAAAGATCGCCGCCTGAACCTATGATCAAAGCAACCGACTTGGGTTACGTCGCAGGCAAAAAAGCCATATTGCAGGGATTGGATTTTTCGATCCAAGAGAATGATTTTGTCTTGATTTTCGGACAGAATGGAGCCGGAAAATCCACCCTGTTAAAAATCCTGGCTGGAATCATTCCGGCCGGTTGCGGAGAGGTGCTGGTTCAGGGCAAGAACATTGCCCACTTGTCAAAAAGAGAGTTGGCTACCATGCTTTCTTTCCTGCCGCAATCCGACGATTTTTGTCTGCCGCTTTTGGTCAAGGACGTTTTGCTCTCGGGCCGTTATCCTTATCAGTCTCTATTCAAGGATTTTTCAAGAGAAGACTACGACATCTATAAAGAAGCGGTTGAGCGCTTTGCTTTGACCGACCTGGTCCCGCGCAACATCCAAACCTTGAGCGGGGGAGAAAGGAAAAAAGTGCTGCTGGCAACGGCATTCATTCAGGACGTGCCCATTATTCTTTTGGATGAACCCCTGAATTTTTTAGATCCGGCCAGCACATTTCAAATGATCAAAATGCTGGAAAGCCTTCATCGCAAAGGCAAGACAATTTTGATCGTTTCGCACCTGATCGAGTATTTCTTCCCGTATGCAAATAAAATCCTGGCTTTGAAAGACGGGAAAAAACGCTATTTTGGAGCAAAAACATTTTCGCCTGAGCTTTTCAAAGACATCTACAATGTTTCATTCAATCATGTTTTTATCGGGAACAAGGAAATCATCTATGCCCATGAATAAGAAGGTCTGGGGCTTGGCTGTTTTTATTTTTTTCTTTTTGCTGGTCAGTCCATTTTTGGGGATCGTCCATATTGATCTGCGCACGATTTTTCAGGACAATCCCGGCAGCTTCATTTTCTGGCAATTGCGTGTCCCTCGCGTTCTTTTGGGCTTTATCGCCGGCGCCATTCTGGCCTTGTCGGGATTGGTCTGCCAGAATCTGTTCAAAAACAGCCTGGCCACCCCGGATCTGCTGGGAATTTCCTCCGGAGCCGCGGCCGGCGCCGTGGTGGCGTTGAAATTCAATCTTTATCTTCCCTTTTTGGGAATGGGCGGCCTGTACTTTTTTTCCTTTCTTGGAGCACTTTCAGCGGTCATTTTCATTTTCGTGATCGCCAAATCGATCAAAAACTCATCTTTATATACGTTCTTGATGTCGGGTGTGGCCATCAATTTTTTTTATTCGGCCCTGATCGTTTTTTTTCAATATACCTTCGATTATTCGGACACATTTTCCTTGCTGCGCTGGCTGATGGGCGGAGTCTCCGTTTCCGGCTACAAGGAAATAGTATTCTTGCTTCTGCCGCTGCTGATTTTTCTGCTCGTTGTTTTTTTCTTTAAAAAAGAATTCTTATTGATATCCGCCGGTGAGGATTTTGCGCAAAGCCGCGGTCTGGACGTGGCCCGCTTCCGGATTTTGTCTTTCCTGGCTTTGTCTTTTTTTGTGGGGACCGTGGTTTCCATCTGCGGACCCATCGGTTTCATCGCTTTGATCGTGCCCCATCTGGCTAGATCGTGGGGCGGAAGCGATTACGCCAGCACCGTTGCTTTTACCTTTTTGCTTGGCGGCGGGCTGCTGGTCCTGGCCGATTTTTTGGCGCGAATCCTGATGCCTCCCGTTGAAATTCCGGTCGGCATCGTGACCTCCCTATTCGGAGCGCCGTTCTTTTTGCTGCTCCTGATCGCCCAGCTGAAAAAAAACAGCTGATCCGCCTACTCCTTTTTCAACTGCAATTCCGCCTGGCCGATGATCACGGATGGCGATGACGATTTCAGGACCTGGAAGGCCAGGCGGCTTTCCTTTTCCGTGTTGGGAACCGAGGTTTCAAACTGCAACTTCTCGTCCTTCTTGACATCACGGAAAAGCAATTGATCGATCAAATTATTATTGGCGTAAATACGCAAGATCAAGAATTCGGCTTCAGCCGGATAAATCAGATAGCCCTGGACCATCAACGGATCGACCTTGGTTAATGCCAGGCTGCCGCCGAACGCGATGCCGTTGCCGTCCATGTCGGTGATTTTCTCGATCCCGACCTTGGCGCCGGGGATGATGATCTTCATTTCCTGGATGTTGCTTTCGGCCAATACGCTTTTGGCGCTGTCCATTGCCCGGACCTTCCAGTACGTCCACTGGTTGCGCTTGATCGCATTCCAGGTCTCCGCCTCCGGGAGGAAACTCAACCGATCGGGGCAATCCAGCCACTTCAACGCCGGATCATTTTGCAGGAGAGGATACAGGCTGTTGGCGAAGGCGATCTGATAATAGGAACCGCCCTCCACCTCTTGCCAGGCGAAATTCGTCGTTTCATCCTCTTTGATGATCGCTCCGTCCCGGGGGGCCAGGATAACGACTATATCTTTATAGGGCAGGACGAAGTAGCGGAGGGTCGGGAAAAAGACCGCTTCCGTGGCGGGGCGGGTCAATTGCACGGTTATGGTATGCATCCCCGGGTCGGATACCGGCAGTCCGGGGATTTCCCGCGTATAAATATTTTTGATTTGGCCTTGATACACGGTTTCATTGAAGAATTCGTATGGCTGATTGTCGACGATCCAATATCCGGAGACGATCCCGGTTCCCCGCATTTTCATTTTCAATTCCGCCTTGATGTTCTTGGAATTCTTGGGAACCACCTTGTAGTATTTGCCGTTATCCAGCGCTATTTCGGCGACTTCCAGGTTCACCTGGTCGTTGATCCCCAGGATTCTGACCGCGGCCTGGAACTTTTTTTCGCTGATGCCGTTTTCGTCGCGGGCCGTGATGATGAACTCACCGGCCTGTTCATACGAATGGGTCATTACGGCCGGGCCGGAAACGAATTCCGTTCCGTCGCCGAAATCCCAAAGCACCAGGCGACCGCGGAAATTGACCGCCGTGACCGTCAGGAACTCATTGGTCCGTATTTCCTGAGCGGATAAAACCAGGGAACGGTTTTCGGGAAGAATGACAATCTCCCGGTTCACGGCCGTTGTGTCCATGCCGAATTCCTTTGCCGATATGGTAAATGCGCCGGGGTTTTGGTAGCGATGGCTGACGGCGGCTGAATAAACTTGTTCGGGAGTACCGTCGCCGAAGTTCCAGGTGATCGAAGCCGATCTGAAATTAACGGCCTGCATGTCGATCGGCTGATCCACCCGCGGTGATTCGGGCGAATAATTGATCGCGCGGACAGGCAGGGTTACATGTATGAGTAATATTACCGGCGTATTGGCGGTGCCACCGCCCCAGTCGTAAGCTTTTATCGTATAGTCCCCTGCTTGTGAGTAGGCATGAGAGATGACGTTTGTTTGCCTGTATAAAAATGTCCCGTCGCCCAAATCCCAGGCCATTGCGGTCGGCGTTTTAAAATTAACGCCCGTGAACGTAATGGTTTGGTTAACGATTGGCGCGACGGGGCTGGCGATGATCGAGCGATTTTCCAGGACGGTAATGGTCGCATATTCATCCACCAGGCAGGATGGAGTTACTACGGCTGCGGTGACATGCTTGTGGAAGGTGTAAGTGCCAGGATTTTTGTATCGGTGATACGAATACATATCGGTGAGCGCGACGACGTTTAACAGGGCGTCCCCGTCTCCGAAATAAATATTGACATGATTGCCGTCATTGCAGGAGAAACGATAGCCGAGGCTGTCACCGACATTGATGGTCCTTGATGCCGGCAGGGTCTGGATCGCAGCCACCAGCGCCGTCAGGGAACAGAAGATCATCGTGAAGGCGAAAACTAACTTTTTCATGCGCGCTCCTAAAATGCGATATCGGCCTGCAAACTAAAGATCGCTGAATCCGATTTGACGTCCCCGTACTTGGCTCCCTGGAACAGGGATTTTACGGAGAGGGCCGGGCGCAGCTTGTTTTTAAAAATTTCGGCCATGTAAAAATTCAAATTCCCGCCTACCGACCAGGTCGAACTGGTATTGCTTGCGCTTTCGTTGTTCATATAAGACGTGGAAATGGTCAAGCTGAAGTACTGGGGAATGAATGTGATTTCAGAATTCAGATAAAAATTGTATACGGTCGACTTGCTGTTGTCGAACAGATTTTTATTTTCCTGATAACTCAAGGTCGGATTCAAGCTCATGAACTGTCCGAACCGCAAATTTAGCCCCAGGGAGGCGTTCAGGTTGGACGTGAAATTGACCGATTCGATCTTGCCCAGATTGATGTTGATTCCGTTGGATCCGGCCATATACCCCAGGGAGGCGGAAAAATTGTAGGTGTTCATGTCGGAGGATGACGTCTGCAATCCGGTCTTGCTGTCGTAATCCAGGTTATCCCTGGAAATATCGGCGCCGATGCGAAAATGGCTGCCGATCCCCCAGTTGAACGTGGTTCCAACTCGCTTTTCATGGAGCATTTCCTGCAGCTGGCTGTGCTCATAATTTTTTTTATCCAAATAAGTGACATTCCAGGAAAATGTTTTAATGTTGATTCCCAAAGTGCTGTTCACTCCTTCCCGGTCATTTTGCAGGAACA
The DNA here is from genome assembly GCA_963764745.1 of Candidatus Aminicenantota bacterium. Classification (GTDB taxonomy): domain Bacteria; phylum Acidobacteriota; class Aminicenantia; order UBA2199; family UBA2199; genus UBA2199. Next base: position 159,365 of record CAVXTN010000006.1, read on the forward strand.
TATTTGCTATGGAATTGAAATGGTCGCCGATGTTTTCGTAATCGGATGCGAACGACAAAATTCCCTTGTTGTATTTTATCCCGGCTTTCCATGCCGCGTCGCTTACTTTATTGATTTCTTCCTTGCTGGGCGCGGAGCCAAAATTACTGGAAGTTACTTCTCCCGTCACCAGCAGGCTGTTTTTCAGCAAGTTCATTTCGCCCCAAAGAGAAAATGTTTCTCCTTCGCGAAAAGGGTTCTCGGTGCTCACGATGGTTTTGCTGTCCAGGTTATCCTTTCCGCTCATGAACATGCCCCGGATTTTAATGGTGTTTTTCAGGTTGACGCCGGCCACGGCCCCGATAATTCCGGCACTTTCGGCGGGGATGCCATAGCCGTCGAAGCCTTTTTTTTGCTGGGAATTCGTGTAAAACGTATTCAAATACAAGGTTTTTCCGCTCAATTCGAAACGCAACCCCCGCCGGTTCAGGTAAGAAGTGGTATATTCGGTTCCATAGACCGAGACGTCTCCCACTTCCAGTTGCATTTCACCCTTTTTTAAACGGATCATCATGCTGGACAGATTGATCAGGCTTTCCGTCTTCGGGTCACGCGGATCGATGTGGGTGAAATTCGTGTCAAAATCGAACTGGTAGTTGTTTTTTGAAATATTTTTATATATGCGCAGGTTGCCGTTGGCTGTGTAGTTTTGACCGGGATACTCGCTGTTGTCGGAAATTTTCCTCGAAGTTGACAGGGAGCCGTTGACATTTAAAATGGGTACCCTGGGGGCGCTTGGCGCTGAAGGCGTGCTGTTTTCCTGGAAATAGATGTCGGGAGATTCCTTGTTTGTGAAGTTGGTGATCGTGTGGGCCGGCGATAGGGATTCGCTCCCGTCTTCCTTTTTTTCAACAATATAGTATTCAATGTTTTTTCCATACAGGTTTTCCGTAGAAATCCGGTGCTGAACGACTCCGGCAGAATCGCCCTGCATTTTTCTTACTTGAAAATTCTTCATCCCTTCGGTTCTGTAGTAAAAGTAAAAAATCGCATTTTCCTTCTGGGTTTTTATCGAGACCGTGATATGATTGCTTTGTTTTTCAACCAAAGGCAGATAATTTGCACCTGGAGTCACCCGGCCGAACAGCAAAACCGGAATAAAACACGTTGAAAAAACAAATAATATTCTTTTTGCCATAATATTCTCCCCGAAATCAATAACACAACATAGAATGTGTTTTCAACACTTTATATCTCAAATAAATTTTTGGTATAATATATGCGCAGCATCTTGATTTTCAAGCAAGAGGCTAAAAAATTCACAGGGAATTTTTAAAATGAAAACACACATTGAAATTAATGCCGCGAATCTGTTGCATAACCTGAAGCAGTTCAAAGACATCACCAAAAAAAAATCGATGTTCGCCGTGAAAGCCAATGCGTATGGCCACGGCTTGAAGGAAATCATCGAGATCACAAAAAACAGTGATGCCGTAGACCAATTTGCTGTCGATTCTTTGGCGGAAGCCTTGCTGGTCAGGTCGCTGGACCAGGAAAAGCCGATCTTGGTTCTGGGCTGGACCGACGCGTCCGAATTGGCGGAGCTGATCAGCCAGGGCTTTGAAACCGTGGTCCCCTCGACCGAGCAGTGGCGGCTGGTTAAGCAGATCTCCAAAAAACTGAACCGCAAGGCCTTGATTCATTTGAAGATCGAAACCGGGACCAATCGCCTGGGCATCGAACCGGAAAAAGCCATTTCCTTGCTGGCGGGGATCAATGAAAAGAATATAGAAATCAGGGGAATTTACTCTCATTTTGCCAATATCGAAGATACGACGGACCCTGCTTTTGCCAGGCAACAATTGGCATTGTTCAATTCCGTTTTACCGCATTTGCCCTCGGCAAATATCCTGAAACATTTTTCCAGTTCGGCCTCCACCCTGCTTTTTCCCGAGACTTTTTTTGATATGGTCAGGATCGGTATCTCCGCTTACGGATACTGGCCTTCCCGGCAGACCCATGCCCTGTACCTGGAAAAGCACAAAAGCAATATCAGTTTTAAGCCAGTTTTAAGCTGGTACACGAAGGTCGCCCAGGTGAAGGAGATAAAAAAGGGAGCCGCGGTCGGTTATGGACTCACCTACAAATCGTTTAACAAGGCCCGGATCATCGTTGTGCCCATTGGCTATTATGATGGTTATGACCGAAAACTTTCCAATGTTGCCCAAGTCCTGGTCAATGGCATTAAAGCTCCTGTCCGCGGGAGAATTTGCATGGATATGTTCATGGTCGATGTCACGCACATAAAAAATGTAAAGGTCGGGGACCGGGTGACCATCCTGGGCAGTGAAAACGGCGAAAAAATAGACGCCGATATGCTGGCCGAATGGTCCGGGACCATCAATTATGAGGTTTTGGCTCGGATCAACCCCTTGATTCCAAGAATTGTGGTATAAAATGGGAATGAGAACGCGCTGGGCGGGCGAACTTTTACTTTTTTGATCTCGTTTATAGGTGTGTATGGAAATAACGGATATTTTAGCAAAATGCAAAAAAGGCGATCACGAGGCCTGGAATCAGATGATTAACTCATATTCCAAATCGGTCTACAATATCGCCTTGAATTTTTTTGCCGAGAGAGATATCGCCCAGGATGTCACCCAGGAGATTTTTATAAAGATCTATCACAATCTGGACAAATTTCGCGAAGACAGAAATTTCAGTTCCTGGGTTTTCACGATTTCCCGGAATTATTGCATCGACTACTGGCGAAAAAATAAAAAATATTTTTTGCATACACCAGGAGTTGGATGAAAAGATCAGCTCGGCCAAACCGACTCCTGAAGAAAATTCGATCAATGAATCGGAAATCGAAAAACTGAGAAAAAAAATAACGCAATTGGAACCTGAGTTAAGGTTGATCCTGATTCTGCGCGACATTCAAGACCTTTCATACCAGGAGATTGCCAAAAACTTTTCCATTCCCGAAGGGACGGTCAAATCTCGTATCAATCGCGCCCGGCTGAAATTGGCCCAGGCCTTTGTGCGGGAGGAATCATGAACAAGAAATGCAGGGAAATTCAATGCCTTGCTGTCGGCTTATTTGGAAAATGCTTTGTCGAAGGAAGAACTGGAAGAAGTTGCCGAGTCATCTCGATGGCTGTTCCGCCTGCCTCGGCAAAAAAGAAAAAATTGAAGAATTGATTTTCAAATTATCCGATCTGCAGGAAGAAGTGCCATTTTTTCTGAAAAACCGGCTTTTGAATATCCCGGATGCGCTTGGAAAAAAGAAGTCGGTCAAATCACTCTATTTCCCCAAATGGCTGGCAGCAGCGGTCGGGACGATCATCTTGTTCTTGAATCTGTTCTATTTTACGAATATTTTCCCGCCGGCGAATCGCGAAATGCATTCCGTCGTCTCTTCCGTCGAAAGATTTGTTGTCAGAACCGGAGGCTGGTTCGAAAAAGTCAAGGAATCCAAGGAATTGCTCTTTTTCACTTTTTTCAATAAAAAATCCGTGGAAAGCAAAGGCAATAAAGCGAGCCCGAATATAGCCACTGAAAAAGATTTTGTCAAAGGAGGAAGAAATGGATAACAACCTGAGTAGCAAGCAGGGGCGCCAAGGATAAGAGTCCTTCGCTGGCTGCGTTTCTTTCGATATTCCCCGGCATGGGAGCCTTTTATAACGGGAATTTTCTCAAAGGCATCACCTATATGCTCATGTTCGCCGTTTTAATTGTCTTGACCAACAATGCCGATGAACCTGACAGCGTCGTTTTCGGCTTGATGATCGCCGGTTTTTATATTTTTCAGATCATTGACAGCTACAACGAAGCGGGCAGAATTAACGAAAGAATCTTATGCGAAGAAAATACCGCCGCCGGCACGGAAGACCTTTCGCTGTTTTCGGCGCATCGTGGTGCTGGTGATCGGCATTGTTTTTCAACTGGCCAACTTTGATATTCTTACTTACCGGCAGGTCACGCGGCTTTGGCCTCTGGTGCTGGTCGCTTTCGGCATAAAAATTGTTTTCAACTATTTCAAACGCGAGGAAAACACCAATGACAAACACTAAAAAAGAATCGCTTTTCTGGGGGCTCATCATTCTGGTTCTGGGCATGCTCTTTTTACTGAAAAATTTCGGCTTGGAGATCAATGTCTGGCATTTGCTCGGGAAATACTGGCCGGTGATTTTGATTTATATCGGGTTAAAAAATATTTTTCTTTACATAAAAAAAAATAAATGAAAAAAAGAGAGCTGGTCATTATTTTTCTTTTGATCGCCTTCGGATTTTTCTACCAGGCCCTTGAAAAAGGCAAAATCAGGTTCATGCATGATTTCTCTTATTATTCGGACGAAAAAAAATTGACAGGGCAGTCAATTCGTGGAATTCACCGAAAAAGAAAAAATATTTCCGGCCGTTACCCATATTGTTGTTGAAAACCCCGCCGGTGAAATCACGATCCACAAATCCAGCGACAACCAGGTCCACCTGTTGTCCTTTTTTCGCGTTTATTATTCCGGAAAAAGCGATGTGAAAGAAATCCAAAAAAAAACCAGCATCAAGACGGAACTCCAGAACAACGAATTAAAAATTTCAGGCCAATACGTATCGGCCTTTCCCTACCGGCATTTGCGCATCCACCTGCAACTGACGGTGCCGCAAGGCGTGACACTGGCGCTCACCAATCAGGAAGGGGATATTGTGGTCCGCGACACCGGCAAGGATCTGCGCTTGAACCAGGAGAATGGCAATTTGATCCTGGAAAATGTGCCGTCCGGGATGTATGTGGTATTGAAAAACGGGAATGCGAATATTAAAAATATCGCGGGGCCGGTGGATATCTCGCGCTTCCCGGGCCGATATTTTTCTGGAAAATGTCCTTTCTTTGCGGCTGCAGGGAAGCCATGGCGACTGTTCATTGGCCAAAATAAAAAACAGCGCCTTTATTGACCATGCTTTCGGGAAACTGGTCGTGAGCGACAGCGCGAAAGTGGAGATCAGCGCCAGACAAAGCAATGTGTTCGCCAAAAATATAAGCGCTGGTCTTACGGTATCCGATAAATATGAAAATATTGTGCTTGAAAATATTTCGGGAGATATACAAATATCGGGGCGTTCAAGCAAAATAGACCTCTCCCATGTTCTCGGCCGGAACGTGGTCATTGAGAGCTCTTTTGCCGATATCAGTATTGTGGACTATTCGGGAGAAAATCTGGACATTCTTTTAAAAAACGGCAAACTGGACTTGCAGGTGAAAAAGGCGGTGAATCGAATCAATATCGAATCTAAAAATGCGGAATTAAATCTTGGTTTTGGCCCCATGCCGGATCCGACTTTCAATATAAAGACCCGCCAGGGCCGCATCATCGCCGAACCCGCTTTTGATCTGGAAAAATTCGAAGAAAATGCCGACAGCTTTGCCAATCGTGTCGGTCAGAAACCGGAAATTCTGATCAACAATACCTATGGCGATATCTATTTAAAAACATTGTTCAAGTAAAATATTGCTTTTATTTGCGAAATGCTATACTTTTGTATAGCGATGGAAAAAGTGTTAACCTTACCCAATATATTAAGTTTCTTGCGTTTCCTTATGATCCCGTTGATCGTTCTTCTCATGGTCAATGTCAATGACGAACTCTTTCCGTATTTGCTGATTGTCTACATTATCACGGTTTTTCTCGATTTCCTGGACGGCTTCATCGCCCGTAAATTTTCTCAGGAAAGCGAATTGGGAAAAATCATCGATCCGCTTGCGGACAAGTTTTTGGTTCTCGCCATTTTGATTACCCTGACCATCAAATTCGATTTCCCCATATGGCTGGCCGTTTTTATTATTTTAAGAGATGTCTTGATCTTGTGGGCCAGCGTCTTGTTATACAGAGGCAAGCGCATCGTCAAGCCCTCCCTGGTGGTTGGCAAGTTCACTTTCGCTTTGCTGAGCCTTTTGATTTTCGTTTTTATCGTTGACCTTCACGAAAAAATCGACCTGCTTTTGATCAAACACTTTTTAATTGTTTTAAGTTTTTCTTTTTTGCTTTGGTCCTGGTTTGTCTATTTTTTGGTTTATTTGCGAGAGAAAAATGGAAAAAAAGAATTTAATTTTAATCGTTGACGACGAAGAAGAGATCCGCCTGCTTTTAAAGGAATTTCTTGAAAAAAATGATTTTGAAGTGGTCGTGGCCGCGGACGGAGCTGAGGCGCTGACCTTGGCGACGAAACGCACCCCGGATCTGGTCATAACCGATTTGCTCCTGCCCAAAGAACATGGCGTTGATGTGATGCGTTCCATAAAAGACAATTTTTTTCTCCCCGTCATCGCCATATCCGGCATTTACAAAAAAAACGAAATAAAGTCCGAGATCGACGATATTTATATCGACGGTTTCTTTGAAAAACCGCTGGATCTGGATGAGATGTTGCTCTGCATTCGCTCCATTCTCAATGGATGAGTTGTTCAACTCATTTGGCGGTTTTTTAAAGAAAAAATTTCCCGGGCATGAAAATTTCAAAAATTCCGATCAATGCCGGATTTTCTTGCCCGAACCGGGACGGGACCCTTTCAAAAAAAGGGTGCATTTTTTGCGATCGTTTCGCGGCCGGTCCCACCTCATACCGCATCCTGGTCCATTGAAAAACAGATCGAACTTTATATTCGCGATCATCCTCAAAAAAAATATATCGCTTACTTTCAATCGCACTGCAACACCTACGGTCCCATCAGGGAATTAAAGCGAAAATATGAAAGCGTCTTCCGTTACGACGACATTGTCGGATTGTTCATCGGCACCAGGCCCGATGCGATCTCTTTGCCGGCATTGGCGCTTCTGAAAACGCTGTCGCGGCGCATTTACCTGACCGTTGAACTTGGCTTGCAGTCCATTCACGAGCAAAGTCTTTTGTTTTTGAATCGGAACCATACGTATGGACAATTTTTAAAAACTTTCCATGAACTTGAAATCACGGGAAATCGAAACCGTCGTTCATCTCATCGTCGGCATTCCCGGGGAAACACGAGAGCAAATGCTCCAGACCATAGCGGCGATGAACCGCTTAAAACCCGCCGGGATCAAATTGCACTTGTTGCACATCTTGAGGGACACGGAGCTGTACGATCGCTATATAAGATCGCCATTCCCTTTGCTTGGCCGGGAAGAATATTCTGAAATTGTCGCCGACCTGCTCGAGCATCTTGATCCAGGCATTGTGATTCATCGGCTTTCGGCCGAAAGAGAAAAAGAGATTTTCTTTGCGCCCGAGTGGGCCTTGAACAAACTGGCGGTCTTGCGTTCCATCCACGAAAAATTAAAAACGAACGGTTCATGCCAGGGAAGCAAATTCAATTCATGTTGACCGGCGGCGGGCTTGTGCTGTCGGTTGCAGGCGGGCTACGTTGACAAAAAAAAAGCAATGGTGTAAAAAAATAGGCAGAGATATAGGAAACAATGGGAAAAAGAGTAATTGAATCACCCGTGCCTTTTGTATTGCGAAAAATTTTTATTGAAAAAACCACTGGCGAGTTGACGATCAAGGGCGAAAATTTCGAAAAGAACCTGTATTTTAGCGAAGGGAATCTTTGCTTTGCCAAAACCAATGTTCTGAATGAACGATTGGGAGAAATACTTTTTAAAATCGGGAAAATCGACCAAACGCAATTTTGGGATATTCACAAGCTGATTTCCGGGCAAAAAAATAAGATCGGCAAAATTCTGGTGGAAAATAATTTTCTCAGCCAGAAAGATCTTTTTTTCGGATTGATCTATCAAGTCAGGGTTATCGCGCTCTCGACTTTTTCATTGACCAGCGGCGAATGGGATTTTTCATCAGCTTTTCCCGATATTCCGGAAGATTCCCGGTTCAAAATTGAATTGCCCGGGCTCTTTGTGGAGGGAGTCTCGCGGTTCAAAAGCCTGCCCTTGTTTAAAAATAACTTCCAGAAACGTTGCTTGCAGTTCAAGCCGATTTCCGCCGAGATCAACAGTTTTCTCAATAGTGACGATCAGTTGCTTTTTAAAAAATTGAGCGGCTATCCCGGTGCAACGGTTGAACAGGCGGCTGCCCAATCGGGAATCCCGGAAGAACCGTTTTGGCAAAAAATGATGCTCTTCTTTTTGTTGAATGTCTTGGAATTCACCCAAAAAACCATCGACAAGGAATTAAACAAAAATTATGAAGAACTTGATCGTGCTTCATGAAAAAATGAAAGCCAAGGATATGGATTATTATGAATTGTTCAATTTGAAAAATACCGCGGCATTTGCGGAAATAAAGGATGCCTACTACCAATTTGCAAAAAAGTTCCATCCCGACCGGCTTGGCGAAGCGCCGGATCCCGAATTGAAGGAAAAAGCCAATTTTGTCTTTGCTCGCATCAACAAAGCCTTTGAAGTCCTCAGCAACGAGGAAAAAAGGAGAGAATACGATACCAAGGGATATAAAGAGATTCAGAATAAGGACAAAGTCAGCGAAAATTTGGTTGAAAAAGCGAATTTGTATTATCGCAAGGCAAAAACACTTTACAACCAGCAAAGATTCAGGGAAGCGGCGAGCCTTATGGAAGAGGTGGTCAGGAACGATCCCAATAAGGCCGCGTATTATCTTTTACTTGGCTTAAGCCAATCCAATATCCCGAATTTGCGCCGCCTCGCGGAAAAGAGCTTTCAGAAAGTCGTTGAAATGGAACCGTGGAATGCGGAGCCTTATGCCGCGCTCGGCTTGCTGTTTCTTTCGGAAAAATTGGAAAAGCGCGCTGAAAATTTTTTTAAAAAAGCGCTGGCCATTGATCCTGAGCATGAATTGGCCAAAAAAAGACTTTTGGAAATGACCGGCGGCGGTAAAAAAGACTCCGCTTTCTCCTTTTTCAAAAAAAAGAAATAATTTTATTACCCCCGTATTTTGTGTTTGTCAAAAAATTATATTGACATTTAGTGTTTTTGAGGTAATATAAGCTTCGTTACCGTACCCGTGACGAGGGGGATTTTTTGAACATTCTTTTTTTTACTTCTGAAGCAATTCCATTCGCCAAAACGGGTGGCCTGGGAGACGTGGGCGGGCTTCTGCCCAAGGCCCTCTCCGAACATGAAAGGGTCGTCCTGGTGATGCCCGATTATATGACGGATCCCATAAAGCAACTTGAAGCCAAGGTGATTGATCACTTTTCCGTGCAGATCGGCAGTGAGACATTTTTCGGCTACCGTCAAAAAAGCGGTTCTTTCTCCCACTTTTTCCGTTTTATTCATTGCCAACGAACATTTTTTTGCGCGTGAATTTCTTTATGGCGACAGGTCCGGAGACTATCCCGATAATTTTATCCGTTTTTTGTTTTTTCAAAAAGCGGCATTGGCGCATATCAGAAAAAATAATATGATCTTCGATATCATCCATTGCAATGATTGGCAAACGGCCCTGATCCCGCTGTTTGTTAAATTGGAAACGCGCTCTGCGCTTTTTAACCAGGCGAAAGTTGTTTTTTCGATCCATAATCTTGGCTACCAGGGCACATTCGCCGGCGACCTTTTTAAGGAAACCGGGCTGCCCCCTTACCTTTTTTCTCCGGAATACCTCGAATTTTATGGCCAATTGAACTGCTTGAAAGCCGGAATTATTTTTTCCGATTGGATCGGCACGGTCAGCCCAACCTATGCCAAGGAGATTCTTTCGCCGGAGAAGGGTTTTGGCCTGGATGGGCTGCTCAGGAAATATTCCTTCAAGCTGAGCGGAATTTTAAACGGCGTCGATTATTCCCAGTGGGACCCGCAAATCGATCCCTTTGTCACCCGTCGATATTCAATCCGATCGTTGGATCAAAAAATAAAAAACAAACAAAAGTTATTCTCGGATCTGGGAATTTTAAAAAGCGACCACATACCCCTGATGGTTCTTATTTCGAGGATTTCCGAGCAAAAGGGCATGAAATTGTTGCTGGAACTACTCCCGGTTTTGCTTTTGGAAGATCTGCATTTCATTTTTCTGGGAGTCGGTGATGGCTCTTTGACAGAGGAAATCAAGAAAATGGCAGATCGTTTCAAAGACAAATTCACCTTTCTCAATTTTTTTGATGAAAAAATGGCGCATCAATTGGAAGCTGCCGGCGATATCCTGTTCATGCCGTCGATTTATGAACCCTGTGGCTTGAACCAGATCTACAGTTTGAAATACGGAACTGTCCCGATCGTGCGCGCGACAGGCGGGCTGGAGGATTCCGTCCAGGAATTCGACCCTGTCACCGGCACGGGCACCGGGTTCAAGTTCCAGGGCAACGATATTGAAAAAATCATCGCGCTCATCAAGGGAGTCTTAACCATGTTCGCCAACAAGGGACTTTGGCGGGAGACTCAGGTCAATGGCATGAAAATGGATTTTTCCTGGCAAAAAGTAGTTCCGCATTATCTGGCTTTGTATAATAAATCAGTAACGGAGGTCCCCCAAAATGGCTGAGATTCTATCTGCCAATGACATGAATTTTGAGAGTTTAATAAAAAATCAGCACATGATCATCGTCGATTTCTGGGCGCCAAGCTGCACGCCCTGCCGGCTGATGGACCCTGGCCTGGAAAAAATCGCCTCCAGCCATCACGAAAGCGTGAGAGTGTTAAAAGTAAATGTGAACGAGTGTCCCAAAACATCCTCCCGCTTCTTTGTGCGCACGCTGCCCACTTTGCTTTTCATCAAAGATGGGCAGGTTAAAACCCAGATCGTGGGGGCCGTGAATCCCAATCAGATTGAAAAGACCCTGAGCGAAGTGAGCTGATGGAAAGAAATTGGGATGTGATCATCATTGGCGGCGGGCCGGCGGGGCTGGCTGCGGCAATTTATTGCGGCAGGGCTTTGCGAAAAACCCTGGTGCTGGAAAAAAAAGTTTTTGGCGGCCAGATCATCAATGCCGATATCATCGAAAATTACCCCGGATTTGCCGAGCCGATCGTCCCGGCGGACTTGATGGAGCAAATGGTCAAGCAAACCGAAAGGTATGGCGTGGTCTTGGAAAATGACGAAGTTTCAAGCCTGGCCATGGAAAATGGTGCTTGGCAGGTCGGTATTTACAAAAACACGCTTTCGGCAAAGGCGCTTGTGTATGCGGCGGGATCGGTGCATCGTTTCCTCGGGGTAAGCGGCGAAAGGGAATTGCTGGGACGCGGAGTTTCGGTTTGCGCCACCTGTGATGCTCCCTTTTTTCAGCAACGGCGGGTGGCTGTCTTGGGGGGTGGAGATACCGCTCTTTCCGAAGCCCTTCATCTGGCGAAATTCGCCGCGGAAGTCGTCTTGATCCATCGCCGCGACCAGTTCCGGGCAGAAAAAATACTTCAGGACCGGGTTTTTAAAAACGAGAAAATAAAAGTGATTTGGGATTCCGAAGTGCTCGGTTTCCAGGGGAAGCAAAAACTGGAATCCCTTGAATTGAGGAATAAAAAATCCGGCACCATGGAAACCGTTGGTTTTGACGGCGCCTTTTTGGCCATTGGCACCACTCCCAACACGGAATTGTTGAAAAACCTCGTCAAGCTCGATGACAACGGTTATGTCCTTACCGATATCTCTCTGGGAACGGCCGCCAAGGGCTTGTTTGTGGCCGGCGAGGTCATCAAAGGGAATCGTCGCCAGGTCGCCATTTCCGTAGGCATGGGAGTGCAAGCCGCGCTCTCCTGCGAGGAGTACCTTGCTTCTTTGGAGTGAGACAGATCGCGGACAAGCCATGTGCTTCTTTTCGATCACGGACATGGGTTGCAATTTTTCCTGTCGCTTCTGCCCCTGAAAATGGACAAGATCGAGCAAAGCATCCGGGGCGATGTGGCCGCGCCCGGGGTAATGGGTGGCCATTGCCAGCTTTGAGAAACCGTGCCCAATCGATTTCCTGCATGGCAACGCCAGGCACATCCGGGTTCAGCCTTGCGATTGACAAACAACTGTCCATGTTCTATTTTATGCACGGAGATGACCATGAATGACATGAAACCCCCGGAAAAAGAAATTACTCCCCAGCCCGACGCCCGCGAGTATCCATTTGCCGGTCAACCTATTGAGCCAGGACCACCTCCCGCCGCGCCGGCGATCGTATCCGATAAATTGCCCAAGCAACCGGGTGGCGAGGAAGTGATTATGGCCGCGAATGCCCCGGCGGCAGCGACGGCCAGGCCGAGCGCAGCGCCGGCGGAATATCCCAGGACTCCGGTTTCTTCGCAAAGGGCCTGGATGTTGCCGTCCGCCGTTTTGCTTTTGCTCCTGGCCCTTTTGTTTTTTATCGGGCGAACGCGTCATAAAGCGAATCCGAATTTCATTCCGGCCAGTCAGCCCAGGCAAGAAGAATTTTCAAGCGTTAACGATTACAAGGACGTGATTGCCAAAAACTTGTCGCTCCGTGAACCTAAATATTCCGAAATTGTTTTGCAGGACGATGCTTTTGCCGGCCAGGCGCCGCGCGCGGTCAGGCAGGACGGCCCGCTGCTTTCCCGGGAGAGCGATCCCCTGCTGGCGGCATTGGCGGATGCGTTTGAAAAACGGCTTGAAGTTTTTCCCGGCAGCCAGGTGGTCGGGCGCGGAAATACGGCCAGCAAGATCATCAGGGGGGATTTCTACGGGTTCAAAATATTTGCGGTGGAAAAAACGGAAAACCGCAGCGTGGTTTCCGCCGAGATCACGATCACGACTCCCCGGCACGGCTTTATTAAATCCGTCAACCATGTTCTTCAGGTCGCCAAGGACACCGATTTTTCCAGGTTCGTCCTGGAAATGCGCCAGGCCGGCCTGGAATTTTTCGTGCTGCCCGTTGCCGCGGATGAGAAAACGGTCCGGGTGCAGATCAGGCCGGTGCGGTTTTTTGGCAAGCCCATTGCCCCCGACTTGTTGATCTCCGGGAAAAGCGTGGGCGGTATCACCCTGGGAACGCCCGTCGCGCAAATGGAAAAGATATTGGCTGGGACCCACATTGTTTTGAAGAGAAAAGTCCGGGTCAACGATATGTATTATGACGTTTACAAAGTTTCAAGCCCGGACAATGAGCCCCAGTTTTATGCATATGAAAAAAAAGGCGCGGTGTGGGGCATCTCGATCCTCGGCGCTGGCTACAAAACCGCAGCCGGCATCGGTATCGGCAGCAGCCTGGGCTTGCTGCGCATCAGTTATCCCCGCATCAAATTGGGGTATTCGGAGAAAAAGACCCCTTTTGTCCAGCTGGAAGGAGTGGACGGGATTTTCATCATCCAGGGCGAAGGGGTCGATTTTGCAAAAAAGATCTTTCCCAATGAAATCAAAATCATTTCCATCCTGATCGGAGATTCTCCGGAATTCGAGTGAATGATTCCCCGGGCTTCATTCGCGAAGAGGCCCTTACTTGATCCAGCCCAGAAGCCCGGTTGAAAACACGGGTACATACGTGATCAAGAGGACCGCCACCAGTTGAATGATCAGGAAAGGGAACACGTCCCTGTAGATTTTTCGGATCGGCTCGTTGAATGTGTAGGAAGCCAAATAAGGTTCAACCCCACCGGCGGCGTCAGGTATCCCAGCTCCATGTTGGCCAGAAAAATGATCCCCAAATGCACGGGATGGATGCCGAACAGGTTCCCCAAGGGGATGATCAGGGGAACCACGACCATGATCGCCGAAAAGATGTCCATGAAGCACCCGGTGATCAGCAGGGCGATATTCAGGAGCAGCAGGAAAACATATTTTGAGTGGATCGTGGCCTCGACCCAGGCGGTCAGCTGCATGGGGATCTCCGCATCCACGATGTAGTAGGAGAGGCCCTTGGCCAGGGCCAGGATCGCCAGCACGCCGCCGATGACCGGCATGCACTTGAGAAGGACCTGGGGGAGGTTCCGCAAACGGATATCCCTGTGGATGAAGACCTCGATGACGATGACGTAGATCACGGCGACAGCGCCGCTTTCCACCAGGGTGGTGATGCCGCCGAAATACCCCCATACGATGATGACGGGCAGAAGGATCTCCCAGAGCGAGTCCTTTATGGCCGCCAATGCCTCTTTCAACGTGAAAGGATCGCGGGGGACCTTGTTTCTTTTGGCGAAAAAGACCCCGAACAAAACCATGGTCAGGACCATGATGATCCCGGGCGCGATCCCGCCGACGAACATGTCCTTGATGCTGACCTGGGCCGTGACCCCGTAGATGATCACCGGCAGGCTGGGCGGAAAAAGCAGCCCGATGCTGCCCACGGCGGTCAGCAGCCCGGTGCTGAATTTTTTGCTGTAGTGTCCCTTGACCAGCACATAAGAGAGCAACCCGCCGACGGCCAGGATGGTCACCCCGGAAGCTCCGGTAAAGGTCGTGAAAAACGTGCAGACCAGGATCGCCATGATGGCCAGGCCCCCGGGGAACCAGCCGAAGAACGCCTTGAACAACCTGACGATCCTTTCCCCGGCCTTGCTTTCGGACAGCATGAATCCCGTGAACGTGAACAGCGGGATGGCGGGAAGCGAAGGGCTGGTGAGCAGGGAATACGCTTCGTTGGCTATGACCTCCAGGGGCTGCGCGCTGTGGGCAAAAAGCATATAGCCGATGCCACCCAGTACGACGAATATCGGGACGCCGGTGATCGCGCCGATGATCACGATGAGAATGATCGGCGTGGAGAGATGGGCGCCGATCCAGTTATACAGGGGCAGCAACGAATTGAAAAAGTTTGCCTGCGCCGGCAAGAGGACCTGGGCGGCATTGGCGACCGCTCCCCAGGCCATCAAGGTGCCGAACACCAGGCCCGTCGCCGCGATAACCTTGCTCACAGCCTTGCCCGGAGCTCAGCCGTATGAAGCGGTAGGCCATCAACGCATAGCCAAGGGGCATGACGATGGCGATCCAGCGAACGGGGATAAAAACGAGTTTCTCGGCCGGATCGAACGCGTTCAAGAGGAACGACAGGGAACACCAGGCGAAAGCCGTGCAGAATGTGGTACTGATGAGGGCGTTGGCGACCTGGATCCTGGCCAGGATTTCCGGCCGGAACTTCAGATTGAGCGCCAGGGAGAGATGGCGATTTTCCCTGGCGGTGATGGCCGCGCCGATGAAAGCCAGGACCAGCACCAGCTGATGGGTGATCTCGGTCGAGTCGCGGATGCCGGTGTGAAAAAACCTGCGGGCGATCACCTCCAGGAAGGGGAAAAGCGCCAGAAGAAAGATCGAAAAGAACGCTAGCAGGTTCTCTACGGACCGGCCGTTCTGCCGGATCCGCTCAGTGTTCATTTTTTTGCCTGATATTCCTGGAGGATCTGCTGCAGCTTTTCGTAGATCTCCTTGCTGAAGATCTTTCCCACCAGTTCGTCCATTCCCTTGTCGGCGGCTTCCTTCCATTTCGCGAGGCTGTCGCCAGGCGCCTCGTGGATGATCAAGCCGTTCTTTTTCATGGTATCCATGGCCCTGGCTTCCAGGTCCGCCGTCTGCTTGGCCAGCTTGGCGGAAACCCGATCGACGACATCCATCATGGGCTGTTTGAAGTTCTCAGGGATCTTTTCCCAGATCTTGTCGACGATCACCATGCCGCCTACCAGCGGGGCGATCTTGAGCGTGCACATATGGGGCGCAAAGGGAAAATACTGCCCCGAACCGGCCAC
Source organism: Candidatus Aminicenantota bacterium (assembly GCA_963764745.1). Classification (GTDB taxonomy): domain Bacteria; phylum Acidobacteriota; class Aminicenantia; order UBA2199; family UBA2199; genus UBA2199. Next base: position 174,913 of record CAVXTN010000006.1, read on the forward strand.
CAGGGGCGGAAGATAGAAAGCCTCGACCATGCCGCTTTGCAGGGCCATCATCAGGTCCTTCAATTCGGTGGGAACGATGTAGTAGCCCGATTTTTTCCAGGCCTGCTCCATTTCCGGTTCGCCGGTGGTGAACGCCAATTTTTGCTTTTTCAGGTCCTGGGGGTAAAGGACCGGGTATCTTGGAAAAGAAATTGACCCAGCCGCTCATGGTCCAGATAATGATCTGGAACCCTTTTTCTTTGATCTGTTTCTCAAAAGTAGGCGTGAGCTGCTTCATCACGTATGCCATCTCTTTTTCGGAATGAAACATGAACGGGGTGCTGAGAACGAACGAGTCGGGATAGATCTTGGTCAGCCCGATATTGGTCAGGACGGCCCCGCCGAGCGTTCCGACCTTCATTTTGCGGATCATGTCTTCTTCGCTGCCGGCGATGCCGCCGGGATAGATTTTTAACTTTACCTGCCCCTGGGAGATCGATTCCCATTCGCGGGCGATCTCCTTGAGCGCGTCGTTCCAGGGAGAGCGGTCCGGGGCGATACTGCCGATCTTGATCACCTGGGCCGGCAGGATGAGGGAAATAAAAAGCAGAATAGCAATGGTCCTTGCCCATTTCATGATCATTTCTCCTCTTTATCTATGACGGTTTCTTCGCTTTCCACGAAATAATCATCGGCATGTTCGAGCAGCCATTGCGCTTTGCGCTGGTTCAGGATGTTCACCAGCCGGTTTTCCGGAACGGCTTCCGGGTCGATGGCCAGCGCTTTATGCAGCAATTCCTTGAATTCCCCGAGGTTCTGCTCCTTGACGGCCACGGAGGTGGCCAGGGACAGATAGGGGGTGGCGGATCTTCCGCTGGATATGGCCAGGGCCTGCTCGTAATGGTCGCGAGCCTTTTTCAGGTCCCCGCCCATGTATTCGGGCAGGGATCCGTAATAAAGGATGTAAAATTCGTGGATCGCTCCGGCGGCGTAATCCGGGTCGAGACGGAAGACCCTGTCCATCAAGGCCGCGGCGGCGGGCAGGGTGATTCCCAGGTCCATGTCAAAGGGATCGATGGCGAACGCGCCCAGCCAGCCGGCCCCGGCCCAATATAGCAGGGGCGCGTCCTTGCGCGTGGTGCGTGCCAGGGCCTTGGCGTAATTTCTTTTCTGCAACGCGTCGCGGAAACCCGGGTATTTGTTCTCCAGACAGGCAAGAATGATGTCGCGGCCGCGCAGGTAAAGGTTTTTTGCCCGCCGGTAGGTGAATTCCTGCTTCTTGTACTCGGATTCGGGAAGCATGGTCGCCGGCGTCTGCAGGAAGGCGTTGGCGTACATGACATACAAGCTACCGGTCTGCAGGCGCAACCCCTGGTGACGGGGATTGGCGTTCATTAGCGATTCGTACATCTTGATGGCGAAGGGCAGCGCATCGCCCACCAGTTCGGGGTCGTTGTCCCCGGTGAACACCGTGCTGGAGGCGTTGCCGGTCAAGGCGTTGGCCACCTGGTTCATGGCCAGTTTTTTAATGGAGCAGGCGGGGCAGATGATCAAAGCAAATGATACAAGGCAGCTTACTGCGAAAAATGACTTTTTCATGCTTTTCTCCGCCAGACGGTAAAACACTATTATACAATAAATGCGTCATTTCCGTATGCGGGTTTTTTAAAAAATCGCCGCGATCAGCGCTCCAGGTCCTGCCTGGGCCGGTCATTTGACCACTTGGCTAAAAACGGTTACAATTCTCGGAGACACCATGAATGAATCCAAAGATTTGCCTGCTCAGATACTCGAGTTGAAGCAGCGTCGGAATGCCATCATCCTGGCCCACAACTACCAGGTCGAGGAGGTCCAGCTTATCGCCGATTTCCTGGGCGATTCCCTGGAACTGAGCCGCAAAGCGGCGACCTTGAGCCAGGAGGTCATCGTGTTCGCCGGCGTAAAATTCATGGCCGAGACCGCCAAGATCCTGTCGCCCGCAAAAAAAGTCCTGCTGACACGCCTTGACGCCGGCTGCCCCATGGCCGACATGATCACGGTGGAGGACCTGCGCGCGATGAAGGCCCGCTATCCGCGGGCCATGGTCGTCACCTATGTGAATTCGTCGGTCGAGATCAAGGCCGAGAGCGATGTTTGCTGCACGTCGGCCAATGCCGTCCAGGTGGTGAAGAACATTCCGGCCACAGAAGTCATTTTCGTTCCCGATGAAAACCTGGGAAGTTATGTCCAGGAGATGGTGCCCGAGAAAAAGTTGCATTTGTTCGAGGGCTTCTGCTACGTCCACAGCCGCTTCCAGAAGGAGGAGATCGCGTCCGCGCGGGCCCGTTACCCGCGGGCGCTCGTCATCGTCCACCCCGAAGTGCGACCCGAGGTCAGGGCCGGCGCCGACGAAGTCCTTTCCACCAGCGGCATGCTGGGCTACGTCAGGAACTCCCCGGCGCAGGAATTCATCGTGGCCACGGAACAAGGCCTGCTGCAGAGGATGAAGCGGGAAAACCCGGCCAAAGATTTTATCCCCGCCGGCTACCCGAAGATCTGCAGCAACATGAAGCGAACCGCGCTCAAGGATGTTTACGATTCCCTCAATGAGGACAAGTATGCCATCGAGATCGACCCGGCGATCAGGGACAGGGCTGGCCAGGCGCTGCGTGAAATGTTAAAATACGGTTGAGGAGTCACCATGGAACTGAAAGAAAAAGTGATGGCCGCGATTGAAAAAATCCGGCCGGCCCTGCAGGGAGACGGCGGCGACATAGAATTGGTCGATGTTCAGGCCGAAGACAAGGTGGTTTTGGTGCGGCTCAAGGGGGCTTGCTTTGGCTGCCCGATGAGCACCTATACCATCAAGGGCTATGTGGAGCAGGTCATGAAGGAAGATATCCCGGAAATCAGCGAAGTGCGATTGGTCAAATAGAATGGCCTTGCCGCTGCTCAAAACACGGTTTTCCATTGTACTTCAGGCAGCGGATTTGTGATTTGATCTTTATCCGGCGTTATTTTATTTTTCTCGTCCTCCTGCCGCTGGCGCTGGGGGCGGTGGAAGAAAAGATTTTGCGCGTCGCCTGTTTCGATTTTCCCGCGACTTTCAATCCCGTTTACGCGACCAGTGAAACCGCCCAGGCGGTGATGAACAAGATATACCAATCACTTTTTTATTTTGACAGGCAGGGAAAAATCAGCCCGGAATTGGTGGCAACGGTTGCGGGCGACCGCGAGCGGCTGGAGATCCTGCTTACCTTGAAAAAGGGTGCGCGCTTTGCCGACGGATCGGCTTTGGACAGCCGGGATGTCGTCGCCACGGTAGCGCTGCTCAAAAACCCCCTTTTTGAATATCCCTACTTGTCGGATCTCGATTTTCTGGAAAAAATCGAAGCGCTCGGCCCGCTGACGTTGCGCATTCGTTTAAAAGCAAGATTCGCGCCCTGGGAGAATTATCTTACCTTCAAGATATTGAGCGCCGCGGAGATCAAGCGCCTGGATCCGGGGAAATTCAGGCAGCATGCCCCTTTGGGCAGCGGTCCCTATCGGTTGGCTCGCCTGGACGAGCCGGCGGGCTTCGAACTTGACCAAAACCCTTACTCGCAGCGGCCCGGGCCGTTTGCCAGGATCCGCTATTCGGTTCTGCGCGAGCCGCGCCAGGCCCCCCTGCTGTTGCTCAACGACGAGATCGACGCCGTCGAGATCCAGGGTGACGACGCCCGGACCTATTCGCATTTGCAAAAATGGCAGAGCCGCTTTCAACTGCTGAAATACCAGAAATTCGGCTTCACCTACCTGGTGTTCAATTTGCGGAATTCCCTGATCACCAAAAACCTGCAACGGGTTTTTTTTAACCGGCTGCTGGGGACGACTTTCCTGGACGACTTCCTGCAGGGCGCTGGCGAGAAGGTTTTTTCGCCATTCCTGTATTTAAGCTCGGCAACGCATCCCCGGCCGTTCCCCGTCGCCGACGTGCCGGCGAACTGCAAGCTGAAAATTCTGACAAACAGCGAATCGCAGGTGCGCAAGCAACTCGTCCTCTTTCTATGCGAGGAGATGAAGGCCTTTCATATCGAATTGCAGCCCATTTTTGTCGAATACCGGACATTTCTGAAATATTTAAAGCAGGGTAATTTCGATCTTGCCGTCTCCGCCTTCATGCTGGACATGGATTGGAACATGAAGGACATCCTTGCCAGCGACGGCTATTTCAATTATGCCGGCCTGGCAAAACCCGAGATGGATGCCGTATTGGACGCCGGCCTGCACGAAATGGATGCGGGAAAACGTCGGATGATTTACGAGCGTGCCCATGGGCTATGGCTGGAATCCCTGCCGCTCATCCCGCTTTTCAGCTTGAATTACTACATGGGAGTATCGCGACGAATCAAGATTCCCGGGGACCGTTTTGCCGTGGTCGGCTCGAGCGGTGATTTTTTTTACAACCTGCAGGATTGGTGAAGCGAATTTCCCTCCTACTTGATCCGGGAAGCGGTCCAGGTACCTTCGCTTTTTTGGCGTGGGTCCGAATAGTAATAAATATAGGTCCCCGTCATCGTATCGGCGGACGTGAAATATCCAGTTAGAGTAAAGTCCTGAATGGGATATTCTTCTTTCGTGATTGCTATCGACACTTGAGTGGATAAGACTGCGTATTCACCTATCCTCCCTATAAGGCCAAAAATATCCCACCAATACGAATCCGGATCAGCGAGCAGATCGACCACGCCACCCGTTTTTGCCCCGGAAAATGAAAGCTCAAGGTAGTGTTTTTCTTTCTCTATCCAAAAGCGCCATTTTCCGCGAATATCGGATTTTTGCTTTTTTATTAAGGTGAAATAGATGATGACCCCGGCCGCCACTGCTCCCGCGGCCATCCAGAGCCAGGGGAATTTCTTTTTTTTAACGACTTCGGGCGTATTCCCCTCTTTTTCAAAAGAACCATTCTCCGGATTGCCGTTCTTCGTTGCTTCCATAGTGGCGGCAACGCTTTCTGCCTTGTCAATTCCGGCTTCGAGCGAGCCAGAGGAAACAAGCCCGAATGCCATCCAGGCAAAGGAAATTGCCAGCCAACCCGCCGTTTTTTTGCGAATTGCCTTTTTCATGCCGATCCTCCTCCGTCCCCGGACATAAAACAGCATATACAATTTTAAAGCATGTTTATCAAAAATCTTCCCAATTTATAATTTGGGAATCCGAATTTCATTGGATTTTTATGGTGGAATTACGGTGATCTTTTTTTGATTTCAGGTCCGGCTGCGCCGGATTTTTCCTCCGGCAAGCAACCAAAAGAGCTGCGCCAGGACCAAAAGCAAGCAGGCGTACGGGAAAAGATATCCCCAGCGGGTGAAGATGGTTTTGTTTTCCAGGTATTTAAATGATGCTAGAAATTGGTCGGATTTATGCAAGGGCGATTGATAGACGATGCGGCCGGCCGGGTCGACAAGCGCCGAGATGCCGTCCGATGTCGAGCGCAGCAGGAAACGGCGGTTTTCAATGCAGCGGAAGACCGCCATGGCCAAATGCTGGTAGGGGGCCGACGATTTTCCGAACCAGGAATCATTGGAAATGGTAATGATCACCTCGCCGCCCTGGGCGATCATGGTCCGCACCAGTTGCGGATAGATGACCTCGTAACAGATGGGCGTGGCGAACCGGTGCCCGGCAAAACCGATGTTGTGAACCCTGGCGCCGGGGGTGAAATCGCCGATTTCATCGGTGATTTTCTTGACAAAGAAAAGCAGGCGCCTGAACAAAACGTATTCTCCGAACGGGGTCAGGTGCACCTTGTCGTATTTTTCGATTTGGGGGCCATTGAAAAGCATCATGGAGTTGAAAACTTTTTCCGCTCCCTGGTAATCGGTGAAGCCGGCGAACAGCGGAACCTGATCCCGGCTGAATTCCACCAGCTGTTCCTTAAAATAGGATGTCTGCAAGGGGTAGATCGGGACGGTGAATTCCGGCCAGACCACGAATTCCGCCCCGCTTTTTTTCAGTTGCCGCGAAGCTTCGAAAAGATTTTCCAGCGTCGCTTTGATCCGGGCAAAGTCGAAAGCCAGATCGTGGTTGCTGTTGGGTTGGATGATGCCGGCCCGGTGATAGGGGATCGCGGCCGTGCGCGCCGCATCGGTCCTCAGGAGCCAAAAGCCGCCGGCATGAGAGGCCAAAAGGACGGCCAGCAGGGCGAGCAGCGTTTTTTTGCTTTTGGTCTTCCATAACCGGAAAAGCAGGACATTGACGGCAATGAGCAAAAACGTGACCAGGTGGATGCCGCCGATCTCGGCCAGCTGGGCGAACCAGATGTTCTTGAATTGGGAATAGCCGGCCAGGCACCAGGGGAAGCCGCCGAGAACATTCTCGATCGCCAGGTCCTTGGCTACCCAGATCGCCGGGATCCAGAAGGCCGCCCGGCCCGTCGATCCATTCTGCAGGAAATTCCCGATCAATATGCCGGCCAGGCCGGAAAAAACGGAAAGATACAAGCCGAGGGCGACCAGGCCGATCAGGCCCAAGGTCCATGAGGCGCCTCCGTATTTGACCATGACCCGGGGGATCCAGTACAGGATGATCAGATAGGAAGCGAACGAAAAATAAAAAAAGATCCTGAAACCGCGCGGCCGGCTTTTTGTTTTCAATGGCCAGGAGCAGGGGCACCAGAAAGACAAAGGCCAGGAAGGCGATTTGCGCTTTTGGAAAAACCAGCGCGTAGGCTGAGGCCGCAATCAGCCACAGCAAAAAAACGCTTGGCCTTACCGAGCTTTTTTGATCGCGAATGTCGCTTTCTCCAGGTTTTCCAGTTTTGTCTTTTCCTTCAGGGCTTCGGCCATGGTGGCAAAACTCCCGACCTGGACGGTATGCAATTTCTTCTGGTTGACCGTTTCCACGATGATCGTGGTCTGATAGCCGCGGACAGAGAATCGGCTGCTGCATTTCTGGGCATTGGCAAAATCCGCGAAGGCGCCCACCTGGATGGTATAGTTCTGACCCGCGGGCGATTTTTTCAAGGCGGCAGCGGGCGGTTCTTTTTCCACCTGCGCCTGATGCAGCTTCATTTCTTCGGGAATGGTTTGCTTGGCCGCGGTTTTTTCGCCGGGGGTTTTGAGGGGTTTTTCATCGACGATCTTCAACTCTTCCGGGTTGTCGGCGACGTCCGCCTGGTTTTGACCGCTGAGCATCGCTGCCTGCGTGTCGCCCCGGCGCTGTCCCGCCTGGTAACCCATGTAAAAGAGAAAAATTCCGATGCCGATGACCGCGATCAGAAAAACAACGATGTGAACGAAAGTGATCTTGATCTCGAAATAAGTTTTTTCCATTTACTTTTGTTCAAACAGTCCCCTAAGCAGGTCAATGGGCATGGGGAAGACGATGGTGGTGGAATTTTCAGCGCCGATCTCGACCAGGGTCTGCAAATAGCGCAGCTGCAGGGTGGTGGGGTTCTTCGACATGGTGTTGGCCGCTTCGAGCAGCTTGACCGACGCCTGGTTCTCGCCTTCGGCGTGGATGATCTTGGCGCGTCGTTCTCTTTCGGCCTCGGCCTGCTTGGCCATGGCCCGCTGCATTTCCTGGGGCAGATCGACGTGCTTGATCTCCACCATGGAAACCTTGATGCCCCAGGGATCGGTGTGTTCGTCGATAATGGTCTGCAAGCGCGAATTCAGCTTGTCGCGCGCCGACAGCAGTTCGTCCAGATCGGCCTGGCCAAGGACCGAACGCAGCGTGGTCTGCGACAACTGCGAAGTGGCGTACAGGTAGTCCTGGACCTCGATGACCGCTCGCTTGGGATCGATCACCCGGAAGTATACCACGGCGTTCACCTTGACCGAGACGTTGTCCCGGGTGATGATGTCCTGCGGGGGGACATCCAAAACGATGGTGCGCAGCCCGATGCGCACCAATTTGTCGACAGGCGACAGGACCAGGATCAACCCCGGCCCCTTGGGCTGGTCGAGCACGCGGCCCAGGCGGAAGATGACTCCCCGCTCGTATTCCTTCAGTACCTTGATCCAGTTCAAAATAAAAAATATGGCAACCACGGCCACGATGATCAGCGGATTGAAACTCTGCCCCATTTTACCCTCCTGTTTTTTTTACTTTTAACGTCAAATTGTCCATGGCTTCCACCTGGACCCTGCTCCCGGCCGGGATCAGGCCGTCGGCGATCGCGTTCCACCACTCGCCGTGGACAAAAACCTTTCCCTGGTGACTGTCGATGTCGGTCCTGGCCACGCCGCTTTCACCGATGATCCCTTCCCGGCCCGTTTCCTTTCTTCGTTTCATGGCCTGGAAGACCTTGAAGGTCAGGAACAGGAATATAGCACCGAAGCACAGGGCAAAGGTGATGATGATGGGCATGGCCGGCCTCATTTCCGGGATCGGCGAATTGATCAGCATGATCGATCCCAGGACGAACGAAACGATCCCCCCGACTCCCAGCATGCCGAACCCCTGGATCTTGATCTCGGCCACGAAAAAGCCGATGGAAAGGAGGATGAGGAACAAGCCGACATAATTGATGGGCAGGATCTGGAAGGCCAGGAATGCCAGCAACAGGGAAATGCCGCCAAGGATGCCGGGGATGACCACGCCGGGATGGGTGAATTCGATGAACAGGCCGATCAGGCCGAAGATCAGCAGGAAGTAGGCCAGGTTCGGGTTGGTGATCGTGCGCAGGAATTTCTGCCTTTCGCTCATTTCCAGGGAAATGATTTTTTCATTTTGCAGGTCCAGGGTGATCTCGCCGCCGTTGGCCAGGGCGATCGTTCCTGCCCTGCAGCTGGGCGACCAGATCTTTGGCGTCGCCGGCGATCAGGTCGATCAATCCGTTTTTCAGGCATTCTTCGGCGGTATAGGACTGGCTTTCGCGAACGGCTTTTTCCGCCATCTCCAGGTTGCGCTGGTGGCTTTTGGCCAGGGTCTTGATGTAGGAAGCGGCGTCATTGGTGATCTTTTCCTTCATGGTCTTTTCGATGTCGCTGCCGGTGACGGAAACGGGATGGGCGGCCCCGGTATTGGTTCCCGGGGCCATGGCGGCGATGTCGGCGGCCAGCAATATGAAAAATCCGGCGGAAGCGGCGCGGGCGCCCCTGGGAGAAACATAGACGGCGACCGGGAATTCCGGCATTCAGCATGGACTTGATGATGACGCGCATGGAAGTGTCGTAACCGCCGGGAGTGTCGGTTTCAATGATGACCAGGCGGGCGTTGCCGGCCTTGGCGGATGTGCTGGAAGGAATTCACGACATATTCTTCGAGCAGCGAATCGATCGGGCCGTCGCAATGAAGGGTATATATCTCGGCGCTGCAGCCAGAAAGGGATGAGGATCAAAAAGAGCATGAGGGCCTTTTTCATTGCCGAAAGTATAGATGAACGGGGGTGAAAAATCAAATTGTCAAGGCCGGCTTGCCTCCGCTCCGGCGGGCAGCGGCAGGGCGTTCCGGCTTCAGATATGGATCGAGAAGCCCGCGATCTCGCCCATGGCTTCCCACAGGTTCTCGCTCAAGGTCGGATGGACGAAGACCAGATCCTTGAATTCGTCGCATTTGAGCTTGCGGGTCACGGCGTAGGTCAGCAGGGGCAGGAGCTCGCCGGCCTCGGCGCCGACGATATGGGCGCCGAGGATCGTGTTGTCTTCGCCGCTGATGATCTTGACCAGCCCGGCCTTTTCATCGATGGCGTTGGCCCGCGACCCGGCGGCATAGGGGAAGCGGCCGATCTTGAATCTTCAGGTTGTCTTTCACGGCCTGGTTTTCGCTGATGCCGACCGTGGCCATTTCGGGGAAAGTGAAAATAGCGGCCGGCAGGGGGTGCTGGCTGACCGGTTTGCCGCTGGCGATGATACTCCACGATGGCCATGGCTTGATGGGAGGCCTTGTGGGCCAGGAGCGGCGGGCCGATCACGTCGCCGCAGGCGAATATTCCGGGCCGGGAGGTCTGCAGGTTCGGCGGAAACCGGAATGAAGCCCTTGGGGTCAAGCGGCAGGGGAAAATTTTCGGCGAACAGTCCCGCGCTGTTGGGGATGCGGCCCACGGCCAGCAGCACCTTGCTGAAATCTTCCTGCCATTCCTTGTCCCCCTTTTTAAAATCCAGGCCGACCTTGTCGCCGATGCGGGGATTGGAAATGGCGGTGGAGGTATAGATGGTGATGTTCTGCTTGATCAGCTCGTTTTTCAAAATGTCGGCGATCTCCCTGTCCGTGCCCGGCACGATGGAGTCCATGATCTCCACCACCGTGACCTTGCTGCCCAGGTAAGCGTAGATCAGCGCCCATTCCAGGCCCACGGCCCCGGCGCCGACGACCAGCAGGGTGTCGGGTATGGATTCGAGCTTCAGCAGCTCGTCGGAACTGACCACCCGCTGCCCGTCCCATTTCAAAAACGGCAGTTCGGCCGGCCGGGAACCGCTGGCGATGACGATATGCCTGGCCGTGATCTCTTTTTGGCCGTCGACCCGGATCGTATTGGCCGCCGACGACCTGGGCTTTGCCTTTGACCAGCTGAACCTGGTTCTGCTTGAACAAGAGTTCGATGCCGCGGGTCTGCTTGCTGACGATGCGCGTCTTGCGGCGGTTGATCTCATCCACGGAGATCTGGAATTTTTCCACGTGCACGCCGATCTTGGCGAAATCGTTGATCTGCTTGACGGCTTTGACCGAATGCAGGATGGCCTTGGTCGGGATGCAGCCGCGCTGCAGGCAGGTGCCGCCCAGCTGGTCCATTTCCACGACCAGCGGTTTTCAGGCCCTTTTTGGCCGCCGCGATCGCTCCTTCGTAACCGGCAGGTCCCCCGCCGATGAACGCCAGGTCATAATCCATTGGCTCTCCTTGCATTTCTATTTCCTTTCCCGCGCCGCTTCTTTCAGGATTTTTTTCAATTTTTCGAAAAAGAAATCGTTCTCTTCTTCCAGGCCGATGGTGACGCGCATGGCTTCGGGTATGCCGAAACCCGCCGTCGGCCGGATGATCACCCCTTGCTGCAGCAAGCTTCTGGTTCAGGACGGCGATGTCGGTAGCGGGAAAGAAAAGCAGGAAATTGGCCTGCGAAGGGAGCACCCGCAGCCCCAGGCTTTGCAGCTGGGCGAACAGCTTGGCCTTGTTGGCCCGGTTCAGGCGCAGCGACTCGTTTTTGTAATCTTCATTTTCCAGGGAGGCCAGGGCGGCGCGCTGGCCGATGCGGGTGACGTTGAAGGGGGCCTTGACGCGGTTGAGAATGGAGATGATCTCGGGCTTGGCCATGGCGTAGCCCACGCGCAGCCCGGCCAGGCCGTAGACCTTGGAAAAGGTGCGCAGCACCACGACGTTCTTTTTTCGGCGGATCTCATCCAGGCCGGTGACATAATCGTTCGCGTCGTCTATGTATTCCTGGTAGGCGTTGTCCAGGACAATGATCTTGTCGTCGGGGACCCGGTCAATAAAATCGCGGACGGGCCGGGCGTGAAGAAAAGTCCCGGTCGGGTTGTTGGGGTTGGTGATGAAGATGATCTTGGTGTGCGCGTCGATCCTGGCGGCGATGGCCTGCAGGTCGAAACACAGCTCCTTGTCCATGGGAGCCTCGACGTAGGCAGCCTCCCCGGCGATCTCCGTGGTGGCGATCTTGTACAGGGAGAAGGTCTTTTCCGAAGTCAGGACCTTTTCGCCGGGCTTCAGAAACGTGCGGATCAGCATGTGGATGACTTCTACCGAGCCGGCGCCGACGATGACGTTCTCCAGTTGCAGCCCGTTGTACTCGGCAAGGCGCTGGCGCAGGTAATAATTGTCCGAATCGGGATAGAAATGGACCAGGGAAAGTTCGTCGCGGATCGCCTGCCTGACGTTTTCCGGGATGGGCAGCATGTTTTCGTTGGATGCCAGCTTGATGACCTTGGCCAGATTGAATTCCCTTTGGATGTCCTCGACCGGCTTGCCCGGTTTGTAGGGAGTGATCTGCAGCACATGGGGGTTGACCAAAGATTCCATGGATTCCTCCTATTTGAACAATGAGGGCTGTTCTTTCTCCTCGAAAAGCTCGGTCAGTTCTTCCAGGGACGGCAATTCCGACATGTCGTTCAAACCGAAGTAGACCAGGAACTCCGGAGTGGTCGCGTACAAGGCGGGCAGCCCGGGGACTTTTTTCCGGCCCGTGATCTTGATCAACTTCTTTCTGCAGCAGGTTTTTTACCGGTCCGGTGGAATTCACGCCGCGCATATCGGATATCTCGGCCAAGGTGGCGGGTTGGCGGTAGGCGATGATCGACAGGGTCTCCAGCGAAGCCAGGGTCAGCTTTGTGGATTGCTTGATGGTAAAAAACGCTTTCAGCTCATCGTACAGGTCGGGCTTGGTCACCAGCTGCAGCCCGCCGCCGGTCCGCTTGAGAAGAAGCCCCCGCTCCGGGCGGTCCTGCAAATGCTCTTTTTCCATGGCCGTCAATATTTTCTCGAAATCGGCGATGTCCTCGATCTCCAAAAACTCCATGATCCGTCCCGGTTCCACCGGTTCCTTGGAAACAAAGAGAATGGCTTCGATCAGGGCGATCTGGCGGGCGATTTGTTCAGGGTTCATGTTTTTCAATTGTCCAGTTTGCCGGCGTCGTTCCTGTAGATCGAAATGGTCCCGAACAGCTGCTCCTGCACGGCGATGAGCAGGTGGCGCTTGATCATTTCCAGCAGGGTGAAAAAACTGACGAGAAGCTCCTCGATGGAATCGAGCTTGGCCACGTAATCGGTGAAATCAAAATAGCCGCCCTTTTCCAGCAGGGCGAGAATTTCGTTCTGTTTTTCGGCGATGGAATAATTCTTGGAAGCGATATACAGGAATTGCTCGTTTTCCTTCTTTTTGACGATATCAAAGAAAATTTCCGCCAATTGGAAGGCCGATACTTCTTTCAGGGCATATTCGCGGGTAGTGAAATTTTCGGTTGTTTCCAGGCGCCGCCACAGCAAAAGTTCCGTGTACTCCATGTCCTGCAGCATCCTGGAGATCTTCTGGATCTTTTCGTATTCGATCAGGGTGTGGATCAGCTGCTTTTCGGGCGACTCCTCGGCCGGGTTTTCGGGTTTGGGCAGGAGCGAACGGGACTTGATGTAGATCAGGGTGGCGGCGGTCATCAGGAAGTCGCTTTCGCGCGAGGGGTTGAGCCCCTTCTTGCTTTCCAGGTAGGCCAGGTACTCGGTCGTGATCTGCGACAGGCGGATCTCCATGATCTTCATCTTGTTTTTGCGGATCAGATGCAGCAGCAGATCGAGCGGGCCTTCGAAAAAATCGGTCTGTACCTGGTAGCCGGGGACTTCGATGTCCATTACACGTTCATCAGGCCGCGCACCTCTGCGATGGTGCGGCGGGCCCGTTCGGCGGCGCGGCGGTTGCCCGGCTCGAGAATGTCGGCCACGGCCATGTTTTCATATTTGCTGCGCCGCTGGCGGAACGGTTCCAGGAAGTCGTTGATATTGGCGATAAGTATCTTCTTGCAGTCGATGCAGCCGATACCGGCCGTGCGGCATTCGGCGTCGACCATGGCGATCTCCTCCCCCTTGGAATAGGCCCTGTGCAGGGCGAACACCGGGCAGTCCGTCGGGCACGCCGGGGTCGGAGCGGCGCTTGCGGCGCACGTCGGTGACCATGGGCCGGATCTTGGCGTCCACCGCGGCCGCCGGGTCGCTGAGGTAGATGGCGTTGCCGTAGCTCTTGCTCATCTTGCGGCCGTCCACGCCGGGCAGTTTCGGGATGGGGGTCAGGAAAGGCTGGGGTTCGGGGAAACAGTCGCCGTACAGGCCGTTGAAGCGGCGCACGATCTCGCGGGCCAGCTCGAGGTGGTAGACCTGGTCCTCGCCCACGGGCACGGTGTCGGCCTTCATGATGATGATGTCCACGGTCTGCAGCAGCGGGTAGCCGAGGAAGCCGAAGGTGTTGATGTCGCGGTCGGCCAGCTGGGCCTGCTGCTCCTTGAAGGTGGGAACGCGCTCGAGCCAGCCGAGCGGCGTCATCATGCCCAGGAGCAGCGTCAGCTCGGCGATCTCCTTGACGGCCGACTGCAGATACACGACGCTTTTTTCGGGGTCGATGCCGACCGACAGCAGGTCCAGCAGGGATTGGCGGATATTGTTCTGGATGTTTTTGACGTCCTGGTATTCGGTGGTCAGGGCATGCCAGTCGACGATGGAATAGTAGCACTCGCCCATGTCCTGCAGCTTCACCCAGCTCTTCAATGCCCCTTCCCAGTGGCCCAGGTGGGCCGCGCCCGTGCCGGTCGGCCGGATGCCGCTCATGATGACGCGCGGGGTCATCCGACCACTCCCGCTTTCAACAGGACGTAAACCAGCATGGGGAAGGCTTTGAAAAGCAGATAAAAAATCGCGTTCGCGATCTTGTCAAAAATATGGGTGTAAATGATCAGCATGAGGATGAAGAAGCCATAGGGCTTGATCTTTTCATACATGTTCAGCGCTTCGCCGCTCAGAACTCCTTCCAGTATGCCGCTGCCGTCCAGCGGGGGAATGGGGATGAGATTGAAAACGGCCAGAAAGATGTTGATCATCAGCAGGTAGGAGGCGATCTTGATCAGAAGCAGGAAGGTGGGGTTGGTCGTGGTCAGGATCGGTTGGCTGAAGATCAAAAGGAGAAATATGATCCCCAGGCTGACCAGCAAGTTGGAAATTGGGCCGGCGGCGGAAATAAACATGCCGTCGCGGCGGCGGTTGTGCAGGTTATAGGGATTGACCATGACCGGCTTGGCCCAGCCGAACACGGGGGCGCCGATCACGGCCAGCAGGATGGGGAAAATGATGGTGCCGATCAGGTCGATGTGGGCGATGGGGTTGAGGGTGACCCGGCCCTGCAGCTTGGCGGTGGGGTCGCCGAATTTATTGGCGGTCCAGGCATGGGCCGATTCGTGGATCGAGATGGCGAAAAGCACGACGGCGAATTGGACCACGATGCGGAAAATGTCTGTCATTATTCAGCAAAATACCACAAAGACGGCCTACAGTCAATAAAAAACAGCCATTTTGCCACAGCCGGCCCCAGTGACCGGGTCCGTCGTTCCTTCTTGCCGCGGTGTCGGGTTGACTTGAGTAAACGGGAGCGATTATCATATGCGGACAAGAGGCTAAATATGGATGTTTTCAAGCTGAAACAGAACCAGACGACGGTCGGCCGGGAGATCGTCGCCGGCATGGTCACGTTCATGGCCATGGCCTATATCATTTTCGTGAACCCGAAGATCCTGGCCGCGGCCATGGGTGAGGAATTGGTCCCGGCCCTGGCCGTGGCCACCTGTTTCGGGGCGGGGCTCTTGAGCATTCTCATGGGGCTGGCCAGCAATTATCCTTTTGCCCTGGCCTCGGGCATGGGCTTGAACGCCTTCCTGGCTTATGGGGTGGTGCTCGGCATGAAAGTGCCCTGGCAAACCGCGATGGGGATCGTCTTTCTCGAGGGAGCCGTCATTTCCGTCCTGGTATTGACCAATATCCGCGAAGGGGTGATGAACGCCATTCCCCTGGACCTGAAGCGCGGCATCGGGGTGGGCATCGGTCTTTTGATCGCCCTGATCGGGCTGCAGAACGCCAGGCTGGTCGTGGGCAATCCGGCGACCATGGTCTCTTTCGGCAAATTCGGCCCCGAAAGCCTGATCGCGGTTTTCGGCCTGGCGCTGACGGCGGTTCTGCTGCTGAAGAAGGTCCGGGGCGCCTTCCTGATCGGCATCCTGCTCTCCACGGCAGCGGCCGCCGCCGCCGGGCTGGTCCAATTGCCGGGGTCCCTGGTGGCCGGGGTCAAGCCTGAATATTTCAAGACTTTTTTCGCCCTGGACATCGTGGGCGCCCTGCGCCTGGGGCTGCTGGGAACCATCTTCGCCTTCCTGATCACCGATTTTTTTGACACCATGGGCACCGTGGTGGCGGTCGGCGAGCAGGCGGGTTTCGTGGACAAGGCAGGCAGAATACCGCGCTTGAAAAATATTCTTCTCGTCGATTCGCTGGCCGCCGTCTGCGGCGGGCTGTTCGGCTGCAGCTCGGTGACCACCTACGTGGAGAGCGCCGCCGGCGTCGGCGAGGGCGGCCGCACGGGACTGACCTCGGTGGTCGTCGGCGTCCTGTTTTTGCTGGCGGTTTTTTTCACGCCGCTGGTCGCCATCGTTCCTGCCTATGCCACGGCCCCGGCCCTGATCCTGGTCGGCTTCCTGCTGATTTCCGGGGTGCGCTCCATCCGCTGGGACGATGCCAGCACGGCCCTGCCGGTCTTTCTGACCATCATCATGATCCCCTTCACCTTCAGCATTTCCAAAGGGATCGGCTACGGTTTCATTTCCTATGTCCTGCTGAAACTGTTGACCGGCAAGACCAGGGAGCTCCACCCCTTGCTGGTGGTGGTGGCCCTGCTTTTCGCCGTTGATTTCTATCTGTCCTGAAGTTTTTCCGCACCAGTTCCCGGGCAGGGCTTCCGCGCTCAGGCGGGCGGCGGCGCCGCGAATAGTTTTTTATACTCTTCCGCGAAATCGCTTTTGCCGCAGAGCATCATGGCCGTCAGCGGCATGAGCGGCTTGACTTTTTCTGACAGGCGATGGGCCAGGTCGCGGATGTCCCATTGGGCGTGCTCGTCGTCACGCAGCCGGACGAAATGGTACATTTCCCTCAGGTTCATCTTCATCAGGACACGGCGGCGATGGGAATTGGTCAGGACATAGTCGGCGGCGGCCGCCGAATTTTTCCCGAGCCGGGCGTGGGCGCGGTTGGTGGCCGCGATGATCTCCAGGAATTCATCCCCCAGGCCGGCCTCGCGCATGCTTGCCGGACACGGTGTTGCCCAACTCCGGGGCAGTATGGCCCGGAGAGCAGGGTGGCCATGCGGTGGCGCTTGAGCTGGGCGAAATTGGAAGCGCTGACAACGGCCTGGAAAGTGATATCGGCCATTTCGAATTCCCGCGGCGGGGAGTCGAAAAACTGGATGTTCCTGAAAAAATCCATGAACAGGAGTTTTTTTCGCATGCCGCCCGTCTCTTTGACCGTGTCCATGGCCCGGGCAAAGTCGAGATTGTCGCGGATGCTCAAATAAGATGCCAGGATCATGTCGTCGCCGTTTTCCGGGCAGGAAACAATCTCGGGCTCCCGGCCGCGCCGGTCCCGCCGTTTTTTGGGCAAGGGGCGGGAAGTACTTGTCCAGGGAGGCAAATGCTTCCCGTTCGAACGCCGACGGCTCGGGGAAAAGAATGATCGATGGGGCGATGGGCAGGACCAGGGCGTACAATTTTTCGGCGAGTCGCCGCACTTCCGTCCTGGGGCTGAGCCGGAAGCGGCGGAACAGGTGTTCCAGGTTGCGGGCATTGATGGTCATGCCGACCTGGCCGCTGGTGGCCAGGGAAAGGATATAGCGGGCGTCTTCCTTGGCCCAGCCCTCCACGAGCTTCTGGCCGGGAAGCGCGCGGGCCAGTTCCGGGTTTCGCTCCTGCAAGCATCTTGTTCAGGACGGCAAAGGATTTGAAATAGAAGCGGTTTTGGCTTTGGATGGCTTCACGAAAAACTTTTTTAAGCGCCGCGTCTTTTATTTCCGCGGGAATGACGAAGTCGCCTTCGAGGGTGACGTAACGCTGGGATTTCTCGGTATAGGAAACCAGGCGGAATTTTTCGATTTCTTCCAGGGCCAGCCGGGAAACCCCCATGATGTCGAAATTGAAGACCGCATGCTCGGCCACGGAATGATGACCCATTTCAAAAATGATCTTCTGATTCGATTGCCTGGCTTTTTCCACGTCCAGGCAGGCTTTTTTTCTGAGCTGGTCGATTGACAAGGGGCTGCGGCTGATGCGGGCGTAGGCGGCGCTGAGCGTTTCCGGAGTAAGGTGCCTGCGGCCGCGGGGATTCAATTGCTCCATGATGCCCGTGTCGATGTTAAAGCCGGCCAGTTTAACCCGCAATTTTTCCTCCTGAACTCACCTGGGCGGTAAAGGGTTCATTCAAACCAATTTCAGGCTCGCGATCTGCGACATGACTTCCTGGGCGCTTTCGTCGACGGTTTGATGGTTCCAGATATCGAAAGCGGGGATCCGGCCGGCCTGGATGATCTGGCTGTAGAGTTCGTCCAGCTGCTGGCAGCGGTCCGGATGGTATTCGCGCAACCCGGCCTTGGGAATCCTGTTCTTCAGTATTTTCGCGTCCACCCGCATGCCTGAACGTCACGGCGTAGGTCGGCATCCAGAAGCGGAAAAGGCTTTCCAGCAGCTTGTTTTTTTCGGCAACGTGGTCGTTGCCCCTTTTTTCGGCCAGGGACCTCTGCCATTCCAGCCAGTGATCCAGGATCGAGCCATCGCTGAGGAGAAAATCGGGATGGGACAGCGAGCGGATATTCTCTTCGTTGATCTGGTTGCTGATGAAATAGAACTGGCTGACGAATCCGGCCGGTTGATTGAAATCAAAAGGGCTGTTCAGCTTGGAGTCGGGGACGTCCTCGACCCGGAATTTCAGGGACAGTAATTTTTTCACCTCGGCCAGTATGGATGTTTTGCCGCTGCCGGGGATGCCCGAAAAAGCGATTTTGTGCATGGCCGGATTTTATGCAACATTCGCGGCAAAGTCAAATTTACTTTTATTGAAAATTTTGTTATGATGGACCGATGAAATCCTCGTGGAATAAAAAATTGTCTTATCAAAAAACCGCACAGATGACCAACCAGGAAATTGCCCGGATTTTTGACAAGGTGGCTTTTTTCCTTTCTCTGAAAGATGAGAATGAATTCAAGATCAACGCCTATGTCAAGGCCGCCAAGAGCATCCGCGATTATCCGGTTTCCATCGAGGACATGCTGCTGGCCGGCGAGGACCTGACCAGTATCGACGGCATCGGCAAGATCCTGGCGCAGAAAGTTGAAGACCTGGTCATCATCGGCTCCCTGAAGATCCTGAATGAATTGCTGGCAGAATTTCCCGACAGCCTGTATGAAATGTCCCAGATCAAGGGGATCGGGCCCAAAACCATTTTGAAAATCTTTGACGCCCACAAGATAAAATCGCTGGCCGAGCTCAAACAGTTCGTGCTGAACGGGGAAAAACTGGCCATCGCCGCTCCCTACGAATGCCGGATCAAAGAGTTTTTTAAAATATGAAAGTGGTCCTGGCTTCGGCTTCGCCGCGGCGCAAAGAACTCCTGCAGCTGATCGGACTGGACCCGGAGATCATCCCCCCGGATATCGATGAAGCCCTCCGTCCCGCCGAGGCGATCGACGCATTTCTGGAAAGGGTGACCATTGCCAAGGGCATCGCGGTTTACAAAAAAAAATTTTTCTCCCAATTGCTGGTCAGCGCCGATACGGTCGTTCTGCTGGACGGATCATTGATCGGCAAGCCAGTCGGATCGTGCAAGATGCCTTCGTGATGCTGCGGCGGCTTTCCGGCCAGCGGCACGAGGTCCTGACCGGCCTGGCCCTGATGTACCAGGGCGAGACCCGATTCGCAATTTCCCGCACCCATGTCTTTTTCAAGCAGCTCGCTGACGGCGAGATCGATTTTTATCTGGACCACGAAAATTTCATGGACAAGGCCGGCGCCTACGCCATTCAGGGACGGGCCGCCATTTTTGTGGAACGGATCGAAGGCTGTTATTTCAATGTCATGGGCTTTCCCTTGAACCTGTTTTACCGCATGCTCAATGAGCGGGGCATCGAATGCATTATGCTTGAAGGCGGGAAAATGGAACTTGGCAAAGACGGTGAATCTGCTTCCCGGCGGCAGGGCAGATCCTGCGCATGGGCATGGGCGGGATCCCGATCCAGCGCCTGGACGCGGCGG
Source organism: Candidatus Aminicenantota bacterium (assembly GCA_963764745.1). Taxonomy (GTDB): domain Bacteria; phylum Acidobacteriota; class Aminicenantia; order UBA2199; family UBA2199; genus UBA2199. The sequence goes on from CAVXTN010000006.1 coordinate 194,618, forward strand.
GCGTCCGACCGGGTCCTGGAGAAAGCCGTGGCAGGCGGGCATCAACTTTTTCGACACGGCGCGCGGCTACACCGACAGCGAAAGCAAGCTCGGCCGGGTCCTGTCCCGCCACCGCGATCGCGTGGTCATCGCCAGCAAATCGTTCAGCCGCGGCGCCAGCGAGATCCTGGGCGACATCGAGACCAGCCTGAAGCTGTTGCAAACCGACCATATCGATATTTACCAGTGCCACAACGTGGCCAGCGAAGCCGATCTGGAAAAAGTCCTCGCTCCCGACGGAGCGGTGGCCGGATTGGTCAAGGCCAGGGAACAGGGCAAGATCCGCCATATCGGCCTTTCCGGGCACAAGCCGCGCATCGTTGGCCTGGCCCTTGAACGCTTCGCTTTTGAAACCATCCAGGTTCCCTGCAATTTCATGGAAACCGAGGCGGTGCAGGAACTGATCCCCATGGCGCGCCGGAAGCATGTCGGCATCATCGCCATGAAACCGGTGGGCGGCGGCAACATCCGCGAGACCGCCCTGAACTTCCGCTTCATTTTCAACCAGGGCGTCGACGTGGCCATTCCCGGGATGGATTCGGAACGGCAGGTCGATGGAGAACGTGGCGGCCTTGGCGGACCTGTCGATGCTGAATGCGGCGGAAACCGCCCGGCTGCAAAAGGAAAAGGACCGCCTGGGCGACAGTTTTTGCCGGCGTTGCGAATACTGCATGCCCTGCCCGCAGGGCTTGCCGATCTCATTTTTGCATGTCCTGAAAAATTATTATTTTCTTTATGACTTGAAAGACTGGGTCTGGGAGCGCATGGCCGCGCTGGCCAAGACCTACAAGGATTGCGCCGCCTGCGGCCAGTGCGTGCAGAAGTGCCCCTACCACCTGAACATGCCGGAGATCTTTCGCGACACCTGGGAAAAAATGCTGGCCGATAAAAACACCGGGGAACGAAAGATCCAGTGATGCCCTTCAGCTCGGGAATTCCCCCCTGCAAGAGCGTGAATATCCTGGGGGCGGGCATACTCAGGATCGAGCGGGAAAAGCTGGTCGCTTGTATCCAGGAAATGATTTCTTTCGGGCGCTCGCCCAACCTTTTTCTCACCGCCAACGTGGATCACCTGTACAAGATAAACAAAGACCGCGAATTCTCCGACATCTACCGGAAGACACGGTGGATCATCGCCGACGGCATGCCCCTGGTCTGGGTGTCACGATTGCTGGGTGAACCGATCCCCTGCCGGATCAACGGGACCGACCTGATGGAGCACTTGTGCCTGATCGCCGAGAACGCCGGTTTTTCGGTCTTTCTTTTCGGGGGCCCGGGCGATCTGGCCTGGCAATGTCGCAGCGCTTTGCTTAAAAAGTATCCCCGCCTGCAAATCAGGGGAGCCGTCTCGCCCAGCGACCGTTTTGTTTTCCCGTCGGCGGAGAGCGACGCCATGGTGGAGACGATTCGAGCGGCGCACGCCGACATTTTGTTCGTGGGCATGGGCTCGCCCAAGCAGGAAAAATGGCTTTGTCGGCACCTGGATCGGCTGGCCGTCCCTGTTTGCATCGGGGTCGGTGCGTCGTTCAGCTTCATCTCGGGCAGGGTGAAAAGGGCGCCCGGGTTTCTTCAGGCCTGGGGGCTGGAATGGCTCTGGCGGCTGGCCCTCGAACCCAGGCGGTTGTTCAAGCGTTATCTGCTCGGCAACACCTATTTTTCGGTCGCCGTCATCAAGATCCTCGTCAAGCGCCTTCGGCAAAAAATAAGCGGCAATCATTGATCGGGGTCTGCCAGCGGCCGTCAGGCTTTACTATCTTCCCGTGCTGTACTATAATCCGGTCATGGATGCCCGACAGCTGATCCAGGAAGAAAAGTTACAGAACATTCTGAATCCCCGCAAATCCAACCGGGAATTCAAGATCACCATCCGCTTTCAGAAGCACTTCTCTAAAAATTTCGAAAAGGCCCTGGAGCTGGCCAAAAAAAACAAGTATTTCATGGAAGAGGGCGAAGGGGATTTTTACAAGGCCTACGCCAGTTTTTATCCGACCGAGGTCGAGGATCTTTTTAATCTTTTCGAGCTGGTCAAGGACCATGAAACCACGAAAATTTATTTGAACAACAAGGCCATCCCCTATATCCAGGACTTGTGGCTTTTTCTGCTCTGGTTCTACCGGGTAAAATAAAATCACCAAAAAATAGCGCCAACAACTTGACTTTTTCCCAATATTAAATTATAAAGTTATCTTGTTTAGGAGGTTTCCATGAAAAAACTATGGTCGATCCTGCTCATACTGTTTTTGACCGCCTTGATCGTTTCCAGCTTTGCCGGCTGCGACAAATTGAAGATAACCAATTTGAAAGCCAACAAGCATTTTAAAACGGCCAACAAGTTTTATACCGAGGAAAAATACAAAAAAGCGATCGCCGAATACGAGGCCGCCCTGCAGCTGAACCCCAATCTGAAAGCCGCTTTTTATTATCTCGGCTCCAGCTACATCATGGTCTACAAGCCCGGTGACGATTCCGAAAAAAACAAGGAATACGGCGCCAAGGCCACGGAATATCTGCAGAAAGCCCTGGAATTGAATCCGGACAACAAGGATATCATCCAGGCCCTGGGTGACATCAACGACAAAATGAGGAACTTTGATCTGGCGGAAAAATATTACCTGCAGGTGCAGAAATTCACTCCCAACGATCCGCTGTCCTTTTACAACCTGGCCGGTTTTTACAACAACAACGGCAAGGATGACAAGGCCATCGAGATGTATGAAAAGCGCATCGCCCTGAACCCCGCCGATCCCGAAGGCTACCTTTACCTGGCCGGATTTTTCCAGGACAAGCGCAAATGGGACGACGCCATCAAGAACCACGAAATCAGGATCCAGAAGATCATTGAATCCACCATGGAAGAAAAAGCCAAAACCGATCTCTTGGCCGACGCCTATTACCGCCTGGGCGTGGTTTGCTGGAACAAGAGCTACCAGACCCCGCCCGATGTCATGGGCTCGGTCGAACGCTTGCAGGTGGTGGACAAGGGTTTTGAAGCCTTGAAAAAATCGACCGAACTGTCGCCCAATTTCCCCGATCCCTGGGCCTATATGGGGTTGCTCTATAGGCAGAAAGCGATCGCCGAACCTTGAAAAAGGCGGAATATAAGAAACAAGCCGAGCCAATGGTGCAGAAATTCCAGGATCTGCGCAAGCGCAAACTGGCCATCCGAACAATTCATCAAGGATCTGTCCAAAGAAAAATAATTAGAAATAACCCCCAAAACCCCTTGTTTTCTTCTGAAAGCAAGGGGTTTTTTTTATACATTCAAGTTGTTCGACAGGGAGGAGCTGCCGGTCGGATCGCTGCCGGAATTCGAGGCCGCAATCATGTTTCCCCGCCGGCAGGCCGAATGGATTTGACAGATTTAACTTGAAAGGTTATATTTCCGGACATGAAAATCAATACCAAGATCCGTTACGGCCTGCGCATGCTGATCGCCATCGCCCAGCGCGACAAGCTGATGAATACGACCGAATTGGGAACACAGCATGCACGTTTCCCCGAAGTATCTCAGGAAACTGGCCGGACCCCTGGAAAAAGCCGGGTTGATCAAAAGCGTGCAGGGTATTTACGGGGGTTATGCACTGAACAAAAAGCCCGAGGAAATCACATTGCAGATGCTGATGGATGCCTTTAATGAGAGGGTGTCGCTTGCCGACTGCCTGCTTGGCAAGAAATGCGAGCTCGAGGGACTCCTGCCAGGCCAGGCAAGTATGGGAAATGCTGGAAAAAACCCTGGAAAAACATTTTTTGCCGATCTCTCTCCGCGATATTCTCGACAACAAGGTGGGAAGGCGCTGATTCTTTCCGGATGCAGCCAGGGACTTGTTTCCGGGCCCGGTCGGATTGACAATTCGGCTGAAATATTGTATATTCAAATCAAGGAACGATGACCAAACATGGTGCTTTATTAACTAATTTGCTTATTCCTGTTTTTTGCGCAATGCATTTTGCCAGGATGACTTCTTAAAGATCGAGTGCTCGGTTTCCCCCCGCTCGATCCTGCAGGGCAACGAGGGTTTGCTGAAGATCAAGATCGACGTGCGCAATGGCATCAAAATATCCGCCAACCCGGAATTCATGATCCGCCTGGACGAAAATGAAAGCCTGTCTTTTGCCAAGATCTTTTTTGCCGGCTCGGAATTGAACCTGCCGACCACCCAGGAAAAAGAAGGGATCTTCCTTGGATCCGCAGAAGGAGATCGAGGTTCCTTTCAAATTGAACGAAGGCGCGTTGATCGGCAACCTGACCATCGGCGGCGAAGTCATCTTCACCATGCTGTTCCAGGACAACTGGTCCGTGAAAACCACCCAGAAATTCACGGCCAACTTTGTTTCCCGCAGGAACTACAAGATCAAGAAAAAATGAGATCCGCTCAAAGCAAGTTTCGCTCCCGGTACCAGCGGATGGTTTCCCGCAAGGCGTCCGGGAAAGGGGTTTGGGCTTGAAAATGAAGCAGGTTGTCGATTTTTTCGGCGGAACACACCCAGGCCGGGAACTTCATTTCGTTGAATTTGTCCCGGTTGAAAATGGCTTTTCTTTTCAAAGTGCGAATGCGCATTTCGGAAAGTTCGGCCAGGCCGCGGCCCAGGATCTCCGGGATCACGATTTTCCTTGTCTTCTTTTTCCCCATCAGCCTGGCCGCTTGCTCCAGAAGTTCCACCCAGGAAACGGGCTCAACGTTGGCGATATAAAAAATTTCGTTTTGACAGGTGCTGGCGGCGGCAGCGATCATGCCACGCACTAAGTCTTTGACATATATTACCGAATACCGGCGTTCTTTTCTGCCAAGCAACGGGTATGATGCCCTTGCGCACCATGCGGAAAGCGTCCAGCATGTCCATGTCGCCCGGGCCGAAAACGATCGGCGCCCGGATGATGACAAACGGGGCCGGGCATTGTTCAGCGAATATTTTTTCCTGGGCCAGCTTGCTTTTCCCGTATAAGGAGATCGGTTCGGCCGGCATTTCTTCCCGCAGGGCCGCCGCTTCGCCGGTTGGGGCCGGCCGCGGCCAGTGAAGAGAGCAGGACGATTTTCCGCAGATTTTTTAATGGCTTCAGCTTTTCCATCAGGGACAGCGTGCCCTCATGATTGATATGGATGAACTCTTGCGGAGAAACGATCTTGGTTACGGCGGCCAGGTGGAAAACCAGTTCGATATCGGCCGGGAATGGCTCCGAGCAGAACAGATCACCGTGGATGGCGGTGATCCTGTCCTGGAAATCGCAACTTTTCAACTTGGCGCTGTCCCGGACCAGGGCGTACACCTGGTTGCGGTCGTCCTTGAGCAGTTCCCCGATCAGGTGGCTGCCGACGAATCCCGTGCCGCCCGGTCACCAGTATTTTCATGGAGCAATTTTATATAATCCGTTTGAATTATGCAAACGAGGAGTGAAACATGGATGTTTTTAAAAAGTGTTTTGAATTCACGCTGGCGGAAGACCACAAAAAATCCGGCCTTTATCCCTATTTTACCGAAATTGAAAAAGTGGATGGAAACTATGTCTGGGTCAACGGTAAAAAAATTCTCATGGTCGGTTCCAACAATTACCTGGGGCTCTTCGATGATCCCAAGATCAAGGCGTCGGCCATTGCCGCGGTGGAGAAATACGGCACGTCCACCTGCGGTTCCCGTTTTTTGAACGGCACCTATTCCCTGCATGTCGAGCTGGAAAAAAAGCTGGCCCAGTTCATGGGCAAGGATGAAGCCCTGACGTTTTCAACCGGGATGCAGACCAACCTGGGGACCATTTCGGCGCTGGCCGGGCGTGATGACGTCATCGTTCTGGACCGCATGGTCCACGCCTCGATCATGGATGCGGTGCGTCTTTCTTATGCCCATATCGCCAAGTTCAAGCACAATGACATGAAGGACCTGGAGGACAAGCTGGCCCACCAGCCCGCGGAAAAGGGCAAACTGATCATCGTCGACGGCGTTTTCAGCATGGAGGGCGACCTTTCCAACCTGCCGCAGATCGTCAAGCTGGCCAAAAAGTACCAGGCCCGGCTGATGGTCGATGACGCCCACGGCGTCGGCGTCATGGGCGAAAAAGGCCGGGGAACGGCCGAACACTTCGGCCTGATCGACCGAAGTTGACCTGATCATGACGACATTTTCCAAATCGTTCGCTTCCCTGGGCGGATTCGTGGTCGGCGACAGCACGATCATCCAGTATATCAAGCATCACGCCCGTTCGCTGATTTTTTCCGCTTCCATCACCCCGGCCGCCCTGGGAGCCGCGCACAAGGCCCTGGAGATCATCCAGACCGAGCCCTGGCGCCGCAAGCGCCTGTGGGAGATCACCCGGATCATGAACACGGAATTGACGGCCATGGGCTATCATACCGGCAATACCGAGACCCCCATTATCCCGGTCTTCATCCACGATATTGGAAAAAACCTTCAAGCTCTGGAAGTTCCTGCGCGATTACGGGATCTTCACCAACCCGGTCATCGCCCCTGCCGTCCCGCCCGAGGATTCCCTGATCCGTACTTCTTTTACGGCCACCCATACCGATGATGACCTGGATTTTATCCTGAAAGGTTTCAAGCAGGGCGGGAAGCTGTTGGGGTTGATCTAGTATCCAAGGGCTGATCCGATAAATCAGCTGCCAAGTGGATATCAGCGCGGTTGTCGTCAGTTTCAATTCTGAGAGGTTCCTCAGGCAGAACCTCGATTCCCTGTTCAGGCAAACCGTGGCCTTCAAGCGGGTGATCGTCGTGGACAACGCTTCCGGAGACGGGTCCCTGGCCGTCATCGACTCGTTTGCCGGGCTTGAAAAAGTAGCCCTGCCGGAAAATATCGGCTATGCCGCGGCCGCCAATCTGGGAATTCGCCGGGCAGGCTCCGATCTGGTATTGGTGGCCAACTCCGACATCTTCCTGGATGACGATTTCAATCGCCAGGTCCTGCGGTTTTTTGCCGGCCAGCCGAAAAGCGGGACTGCTTTCGCCGCTGATCCTCCGCTTTGACCGCGAGACCATCGATTCGGCCGGCCAGCTTTGTTCCCTGGCCCTGTACCCCAGGGAGGCCGGCTCCAACCGCAAGCTGAGCCGGGTTCGCCCGCTCGCCGGGGAGGTCTTTTCCGTCTGCGGAGCGGCGACTGTTTTTTCCCGGGACGCCCTGGAGAAACTGAAAATCGGCAACCAGTATTATGATGAAGATTTTTTCATGTTCTGGGAGGATTTTGATATCGGTTGGCGGGCCAGGCTCCTGGGCCTGAAAACCTTTTTCCTCCCCCAGGCCCTGGTTTATCACTTTCGCAGCGCCACTTTGAAAAGGACCTGGTGGTCGCGTTTTTCCCTGGCCCTGGCGCGTCCCGCCCCCCTGCGCTTCCATCTGGTAAAAAATCGCTACCTGACCTTGATCAAGAATTTTCGTTTCGCCCGCAACGGCTGGTCGCTCCCTTTTGTCGTCGCCAAGGACCTGCTCTGGGTCGGCGCATTGACAATCCGTTCCCCCAAAATTATAATCGCGCTGGTTCGTTCCCGGAACATTTTTAAACTGGCGCTGGCAAAAAGGGAATTGATAAAAAAAAATGAATGAGATCATACTGGTTTTCGCCTTCATCCTCTCTTTCCTGCTGACGCTTTATGGCACGCCGTTGGCCCAGCGGGTAGCCTTTCGCTACCAGCTCCTGGACCAACCGGACGGCAAACTGAAAAAACACGCCCAGCCTGTGCCCTACATGGGCGGGGTGATCGTCTATTTTTCGTTCATTTCTCCGATCAGCCTGGTGTTTGCTTTCAACCAGCAATTGCTGGGAATTCTTTTTGCCAGTTCCATTCTGCTGCTGGTGGGATTGTTCGATGATTTCAAGGCGCTTACCCCCGGGATCAAATTTCTTTTTCAGATCGTGGTCACGTACATTTTGCTCAAGAGCGGCATCGTTATCGACCTTATATTTTTCCCGCACTGGCTGGACCTGGGGCTCTCTTTTTTTTGGATCCTGACCGTGATCAATGCATTCAATATTATCGATATCATGGATGGGCTGGCCGCCGCCATCGGCGCCATGGGCGCCCTGACGATCTTCATCATTTCCCTGTATACCAGCGATTTCCTGATCTCGCTGCTGGCCATCAGCCTGGCCGCGGCCCTGCTGGCTTTTCTCAAGTTCAATTGGGAACCGGCCCGCATCTTCCTGGGTGACGCCGGCAGCATGATCCTGGGGCTGATCATCGGTTCATTGACCATGATGCTCAGCTACACGCGTTTCAACAGGCTGGCTTTTGTTTCCAGCCTGTTCATCCTCGGCATCCCGCTGTTCGATCTCGTTTATGTCAGCATCTTACGCATCAGCAAAGGGAAAATGCCCTTCTGGGGCAGCCCCGACCATTTTGCCCTGCGCTTGCGGAAAAAATACAACTGGTCTTCCGGGCAAACCGTGAGCGCCATCGTCGGGCTGCAATTGTTGCTTTCAGCTGCCGTGATCGTCAATTTCTTCACCACGCCCAGGGTCACCCTGTTCCTCAGCATGGCCTTTGCCGTTTTTTTCCTGGTCCTGGGCCTGGTCCTGGCGCGCGTTAAAATGGAATGAATATTGTCATCGGGGCGGGAATATCCGGCCTGAGCGCGGGCCAGGCGCTTGGCGGAGAATCGCTGATCCTGGAAAAGAACTCCCGGCCCGGCGGCTTGTGCGGCCAATACCGGGCCGGCGGTTTCGCCTTTGATTACGGCGGCCATTATTTTCATTTTCAAAACAAAGCCGCCGTGAAAGCGCACGTGGAAAAGTTCCAGGATTTCCGGGAATACCGGCGCAACAGCAAGATTTTCATGCTGGAGCGTTTCATCCCCTATTCGCTGCAATACCATCTCGCCTATCTGCCCGCCCGCTTGCGGCAGGTCATCCTGGATGAAATATGCCCGGGCCGTGAAGGACGCGGGGCGAACCTCGAGGAATTCCTGCTGGCCAATTTCGGCAGGCATTTTCATCAGCTGTTTTTCAAGCCCTATCTGGCGAAATTTTATCGCCGCCCCCTGTCCGGCCTGCTCGCCGACATGGACAAGGGGAGCATCCCGGTTCCCGATCCCGCAGACGTGTTGGCCGGCGCCCGGGAGAAGAAATATTTTTCGGAGGGCTACAATCCGGTTTTTTATTACCCGCGCCGATCGTTGCAGCAATTCATTGAAAGCTACAGCCGGCCGCTGCTTGGGAAAATAAGGTTTTCCGAGGCTGTATTGAGCGTCGACGCGCGGCGAAGAAGGCTGGTTACCAATCGCGGCTCATATGAATACGACCGTTTGCTCAGCACCATGCCCCTGAAGGAGCTTCTGGGGCTGGTCACGCCGGCTCCCCCTTTTCCCCGAGAGCAGCTGCAGAATATTTCCACCCTGGTGGTCAACGCGGTGCTCGCCCGCCGCCGCCGTCGCTTTCATTGGCTTTATCTCCCGGAAAGGGATATTCCCTTTTATCGGGTCGGCTATTATCCTGGCGGGCAGGAGGTTGCCGTTTACCTGGAAAAGACGGTCCCCGCTGCCGGGGCGCTGGACGGGCCCAGGGTGCGGCGGGAGATGGAGCACACCTTGCAGAGGATCGGGATGGTTTCCCGGCCGGGAGAAATTCTGTTTCATGACCTGAAGAAGATCCCGGTTTCGTACGTGATCTTCGACCGCAACTGGCCGCGGTTGGTGCCGGCGATCCTCTCTTACTTGCGCGGCCTGGGCATTCATTCCATCGGCCGCTACGGCAGCTGGAATTACAGTTCCATGGCCGATGATATCCAGATGGCGCAGGCCGCGGCCGGGCAGGTCGGGCCGGGATGAAAAGCAACCTGATCAGGGTGGTCCATCTGATCACCAAGCTGGAACTGGGCGGAGCCCAGCTCAATACGGTTTATACCGCCGAGCATCTCGATCCGCTGCGTTTTGACGTGTACCTGCTCTGCGGTCCCGGCGGCATGCTCAGAAGCCGCTTGGCCCGGGATGATCGTCTGCTCATCGTCCCGGCGCTGGGCCGTGAGATCCGCATCGGCAGGGATATACGGGCTCTGGTCCAGCTGACCCGCCTTTTCAAGCGCATCGGGCCGCAGATCGTCCATACCCACTCGACCAAGGCCGGCATACTCGGGCGCCTGGCCGCCCGCCTGGCCGGGATCCAGGTCGTCATCCATTCGGTGCACGGTTTTTCTTTTTCCCCTTCCCAATCTTTCTGGAGGCGGAATTTTTATTTGCTCGCTGAAAAATTCTGCCGCCGCCTGACCAGCCATTTTATTTTCGTGGCCAACGGCGACATCGAACTGGCGCGCCGGAAAAAACTCGTGGGCGTCAATTTTTCACTGATCCGCAGCGGTTTTCCCCTGGAAAGATTCACCGGCCGCCGGGGGGACCCGGCGCTGCTTAAAAAGAAATACGATCTGCCGGCCGGCCATTTTGTCTGCGGCACCATCGCTCCCTTCAAGACCGCAAAAAGGGCTGCTGCACCTGATCGCCATCGCCGACCTGGTCATCCGCCAAAAACCCGAGGTCATTTTTTTCATTGCCGGCGACGGCGCGCAAAGGCCGGAAATGGAAAAGGAGCTGCAACGCCGCAACATCCGGAAAAATTTCCGCCTGCCCGGATTTATTCAAGACGTGGAAAACGCCATTGACTGTTTTGATATCGGCGTCTCCACCGCCCTCTGGGAGGGCTTGCCCCAGAGCCTGGTGCAATTGCGCCTGAAAAAAAAGGCGGTGCTGGCCAGCGACATCCCCGGCAACCGCGAAGTGATCCGTGACGGCGAGAACGGCTTTTTGCTGCCGGTCGTTGACCATGAACGTTTCGCTGCGGCCATCCTGCGGCTGGCTGCGGATGGCGCGCTGCGCTCCAGGCTTGAGAATTTTGCCGGCGAGGATTTTTCCGAATGGTCCGCGGCGGTGATGGTGGCGCGGCAGGAAGAGCTGTACCAGCGCCTGCTGGTGCAAAGCGCCATGGGATCGTGAGGGCGCTCCGGCGGCGGGCCAAGAAATAAATTTCCGAATATTTGCTTTACTTTTTTTCCCCTGCCGGGTACAATATGAACCATTGCGGGGGCGATACCCTCTATAGAGAAATTAATTGACGGAGGTCAAGATGAAAGGAAACAAAAAACTGATCGAAACCCTGAATGCGCTGCTGGCTGATGAGCTGACGGCCGTCAACCAATACATGGTGCATTCGGAAATGAACGCCAACTGGGGCTACGAGAAACTGCACAAGCATTTCGAAAAAAGGGCCATCGACGAGATGAAGCACGCCGAAAAGCTGATCGGCCGCATTCTCTTCCTGGAAGGGCTGCCCGGTGGTCTCCAACCTGAAAAAAATAACCATCGGCGCCGACGTGGCCAAGCAGCTGGCCAACGATCACGCCGTCCGAAGCCGATGCCATCGTGTCCTACAACAAAGCCGTCAAGCTCGCCGGCGAACTGGCCGATTTCGCCACCCGGGAGATCCTGGAAAAGATCCTCAACGACGAAGACGTCCATATCGACAAGATCGAGGAATTGCAGGACCAGATAGGCCACATGGGCATCGCGATGTTCCTCTCCACCCAGGTGGGTTGATCCGCTAGTCCGAATTCTTTTCAGATAAGCCGCATTTCCCGCAGGCGGGCCACCCGTTCCTCGATCGGCGGATGGGTCGAAAAAAGCGACAGCAGGCTCTTGCCGCTCAGGGGCGCCACGATGAAAAGGTGCGCGGTCTGCTGGGTGGACTGCAGGGGCAGCCTTTTGGAATACGCAGTCAGCTTTTCCAGCGCCGAAGCCAGGCCTTCGGGGTTATGGGTAAGCTGGGCGGAGCCGGCATCGGCCCTGAATTCACGCGAACGGGAAATGGCCAATTGGATAATGGTGGCGGCCAGCGGGGCCAATATGGCCATCAGGATCATGCCCAAGGCGCCGCCGCGGTTGTCGTCATCGCGCCCGCCGCCAAACAGACCCAGCCAGCGCATCTGATAACCCAGGAACATGATGGCTCCGGCCAGGGTGGCGGCAATGGTGGCCAGCAAGGTGTCGCGGTTGATGACGTGGGTCAGCTCGTGGGCGATCACTCCTTTCAATTCCGCCTCTCCCATCAATTGCATGATGCCCCGGGACAAGAGCGATGACCGCCTTGGCCGGATTGCGGCCGGTGGCAAAGGCATTGGGCGAATCCTGCTCGAAAACGTATATGCTGGGCATGGGGATCTGCGCCTGCTGGGAAAGCTCGCGCACCATGGCGTATACCCGCGGCGCTTCGCTCTCGGGCAATTCGCTCGCCCGGTAGGTCTTGAGAACGATCTTGTCGGAAAACCAGTAGGCGACAAAATTCATCCCGGCGGCAAATACCAGGGCCAGCAGCATGCCCTGGCGTCCGCCGGCCATGCCGCCGATGAACAGGAAAATTCCGGTAAGCGCACCGAGCAGTAGCGCCGTTTTCAGGTTATTCATGTTTCGCCTCCTGTTTTGTCCTTGACCAGGACGATCACTTTTTCGTTTTTCTTCATCAGCCACAAGTCTTCCCGCGCCTTTTTTTCCAAGGCCAGCGGATTCTCCTTCAGCAGCTCGATCTCCCGGCTTAATTTCTGTTTTTCCAGCTCCAGGGTTTTAATGGTTTGCTGCAGGACCAGGATCTGTTTCTGCGTTTTGACGATCTCGACGATCCCCCGGTCACCGAAGATGAACGCCAGGACCAGGATGAACAGGAAAAAAATCAGCAGCAGGACAAGGCCGCGCGATTGCATGGGCGAATTTTCCTTTTTTTTGTTCAATGGGATTTCCTCATTTTTTCGCGCTTCCGCTCCCGGCTGCGGCTTCAAAATAGCATAAAAACCCCTTGCATGCAACCGCCTTCCCTTGAAAAAGCAGGAAGGCAATTGATTTTTTGGGGCGTGCTTCTTCCGCATGCGGTTTTGCCGCCGGCCGGCAAATTGACAAGTGGATCATATTATATTAAAATTTTTCATGAGGGTTGCAAATGAAAACCGGATGTTTCGGGTTCATTTCCGGGAGCCACTCTCTGGGCAACGGTGAATTTACAGGCGAAGAACGGGGAGGGTTAAATGGCAGGGGATGATAAAAATGAAGGGATCAGTTATGTGCCGGATGACAGCGAGCCGGAAACTGAGGAAGGCAAGGGCCAGGACAAGGGCGGTCCCGACGATCTGAACCCCAAGCGAAAAAGCTCCAGCCGAAAAATCCATCACAAGATCCATGAACCGGAAAACCCCCTGCAGAAAATGCAGGCCGAAAGGGATGAATTCAAGGACAAATACCTGCGCGGCCTGGCCGAAATGGACAATTTTCGCAAGCGCATGAAGAAGGAGAAAGGAGGAATATCAGAAATACGTGCAGACCGAGTTCTTCATCGACCTGCTGCAGATATTCGACAATTTGGAAAGAGCGCTGAAGGCCAAAGGCCTGGAAGCCGACAAGGGGATCCTCTCCGGGGTGGAGATGATCCGCAAGCAGTTCCTGGATTTGCTGAAGAAATACCAGGTCCTGGAGATCGACGCCCTGGGCAAGAACTTCGACCCCGCCGTGCATGAGGCGCTGAGCAAGGAGGAGCGGGAAGGCATTACCCAGCCGGTGGTCGTGGAAATTTATCAGAAGGGGTTCACCTACCACAACAAATTGCTGCGCCCGGTCCTGACCAAGGTGGCGATCCCGGTCGTAAAAAGCATTCCGCAGGATGACGAACCCAAACCATAATGGGCAAAAATATCGGCATTGACCTGGGCACGACGAACTCCTGCATCAGTTACCTGGAGGGCCGGGAAGCCATGATCGTGCCCAACCCCGAAGGCGCCAGGGTGATCCCCTCGGTGATCGGCCAGACCCATGATAAAAAGAGGATCTTCGGCAACGCCGCCAAGCGGCAGATGATCACCAACAGCAAGAATACCATCTGGGGGATCAAGCGTTTGATCGGGCGCAAGTTCGACAGTCCGGAGATCAAGGCCATCGGCAAAAGGGTCGGTTATGATATTGTCGAGGCGGAGAACGGGGATATCAAGGTCAAGCTTGGCGAAAACCTGTATTCCACGGAAGAAATTTCCGGCATGTTCCTGGGGTATCTGAAAACCATCGCTGAAAACTATTTGGGAGAGGCCGTCGGCGATACGGTCATCACGGTCCCCGCCTTTTTCAATGACGCCCAGAGGCAGGCGACCAAGGTGGCCGGAGAAATCGCCGGGCTGACCGTCACCCGCATCATCAATGAGCCCACCGCCGCCCTGATCGCCTATGGGCAGAAGATCAAGAAAAACGGCTTGTATGCGGTTTACGACCTGGGCGGCGGCACGTTCGATATTTCCATCGTGGAAGTCAACGGCGACATTTACAAGGTCGTTTCCACCCTGGGGGACACTTTCCTGGGAGGCAGCGATTTCGACGCCCAGATCTGCGACTGGATTTTTCATGAGGTGGAGCGAGAGACCACGGTCGACCTGCGGGACAGCAAGGACATCGTGCAGCGGGTGATCCTGATCGCCGAAAAAGCCAAGATCGAACTGTCGTTTGACCAGGAAACCCTGATCTCCATACCCTACTTGCACCATTTCAGCGACGGCTCGAATTACCATTTCCAGAAAAAATTGACGCGCTCGCAACTGGAATCTTTCACCGTGGACTTCATCGACCGCACCCTGGTTCTGATCAAGAGGTCGCTGAGCGATATCGGCGTCAAGCCCGAAGGGATCGAGCGGACCATCTTGGTGGGCGGCCAGAGCCGCATGCCCATCATTTTTCAAAAATTGTCCGATTTTTTCGGCAAAAGCCCCCGGATATCCAGATCAATCCCGAAGAGGCGGTCGCCCAGGGAGCGGCGCTGCAGGCCGAGATCATCAAGGGCAAGGTGCGCGATCTGCTGCTGCTCGACGTCACCCCCCTCTCGCTGGGAGTCGAAACCAAGGGCGACACGTTCACCAAGGTCATTGAGCGCAATTCCACCATACCAACAAAAAAATCCATGCTCTTCACCACCATTACCGACAACCAGACCACGGTCAAGATTCACGTGCTCCAGGGAGAAAGGGAGACGGCTTCCGGCAACAAGTCATTGGGCTTTTTCAACCTGGTCGGCATCCCCCAGACGTTGAAGGGCATTCCGCAGATCGATGTCACATTTGAGATCGATGCCAACGGCATTGTCAGGGTTTCCGCCCAGGACAGGGCGACCGGTCTCAGCCAAAGCATGAAGATCCAGCCTTCCAGCGGCTTGTCGCCGGAAGAGATCGATAAAATCATCCAGGACGCCAAAAAATTCGAAGAGGACGACAAGATGGAACTGCGCCTGACCAAGGACAAGCTGCTGCTCAAGGAGGAATGGGAAACCGTCAAGTTTTATTACCAGCGCTTTATCGAGAAGTTGCCCCCCCATGACGTGGCTGAGATCGATTCGCTGATCAACCGCACCGAAAAGGCCCTGGAAGGCAATGGATGTCGAATTGCTGGAGAGCCTTTTAAAAAAAATGAAAAACTACCGCATCATGATCAACAGCATTCTCACTTCCGAGTTCTCGAAGTAGCCGCGCATGGCCAAAAAGGATTTTTACCAGATTTTGGGGGTGAACCGCAGCGCCAGCGCCGAGGAGATAAAAAAAGCGTATCGCAAGCTGGCCCTGCAGCATCATCCCGACCGCAACCACGACAATCCTGAAGCCGAGGAAAAATTCAAGGAAGCCTCGGAAGCCTATTCGGTCCTGGGCAACGTTGAAAAAAGGCAGATTTACGACCAATACGGAGCGGAGGGCCTGCGCTCAGGCGGCGGCCAGGATTTCGGTTTTTTTTCCGATTCCATTTTTTCCGATTTTGGCGATATCCTGGGAGACCTGTTCGGTTTCGGCGGCTCTTTTTCGGGCGGCCGGCAGCGGCGGGGACCGCGCCAGGGAAGCGACCTTGGACTGGAAGTGGTCTTGACCCTTGAAGAGTCCTTTCTGGGCGTGGAAAAGGAAGTGGAAGTGGACCGGGAAATGAATTGCGACGGCTGCGACGGCTCGGGCAGCGAGCCGGGCGAGAGCGCGGAGGTTTGCCGCAAATGCGGCGGCAGCGGCAATGTGCGGGTTTCGCAAGGCTTTTTTTCCGTGGCCACGACCTGTTCCTCCTGCCGGCGGCCGCGGCACGCGTCATCACCCACCCCTGCAAAAAATGCCGCGGCCAGGGCAGGCTGCGGCAAGCCAAAAAGATCAAGGTGAGCTTTCCCGCCGGGATCGACGAGGGCAACCGCCTGCGCGTGACGGCGGAAGGCGAGGGCGGCAGGGAAGGCGGCTCCCCCGGGGACCTGTATATCATGGTGAAGATCAAGCCGGACAAGTTTTTTCAAAGGCATGGCAATGACTTGCTCTATCCAGCTGCCGGTAAGTTTTTCCCAGGCGGCGCTGGGCGACAATGTCAGCATCAAGACATTCGAGGGGACTGAAAAGATCAAGGTCCCGCCGGCGGCCCAGAACGGCCAGGTCCTGAAAATCAAGGGCAAGGGATTCCGGCAGGTCAACCGCTGGAGCCGCGGCGACCTGCTGATCCAGATCAATGTCGTGACACCCCGGAACCTTTCCCGCCAGGAAACCGAGCTGTTTAAAAAATTGCGCGAGATCGAAGCGGCGCAGGACCAAACCCTCGGCAAGAATGAACAGATCAATTGATGGGGCGGCGGCGGTTTTTTTCGCTCGGCGGAATCGTCCACGCTCCGTTCCCCACCGGCAAAAATGATTGAACTGAAAGGCCAGATCGGAAAATACAAGATATTGAAGAAGCTGGGCAGCGGCGGTTTCGGCACGGTTTATCTGGCCGAAGACACCATTTTGAAATGCCAGCGGGCGTTGAAGATCCCCCACCGCACCAGCACCCAGACCGACAAGCTTGCTGCAGGAATCCATCCTGCAGACCCGGCTTCTCGACCATCCGCACATCGTCAAGCTGCTGACCGTGGACATCATTGACGGAATTTTGATCATGGTCATGGAATACATCGAAGGCACGGACCTGGAGAAGATCCTCGACAAGTCGAGCACCCTGGAGATCAAGACCGCGTTGAAATATTTAAAGCAGATCCTTTCGGCGCTGGCCTTCGCCCACCAGAAATCGGTGATCCACCGCGATATCCGCCCTTCCAATATCCTGATCAACCTGGACAATGAAGTGAAGATCGCCGATTTCGGCACGTCGACCCTGCTGCAGGAAAAGCAGTTCGCCACCACCAAGATCGGCTCCCCGCCCTACATGGCCCCCGAGCAGTTCGAAGGCAAGGCGGTTTTCGCCTCGGACATCTACTCGGCGGGCAGCCTGTTTTATGAGATGGTGACCGGTTTTCCGCCCATCGTTCTGGCCAATCCCATGGAAATTTACAAAAAGGCCAAGGCCGGCCTGCTTGTGCCCCTGGCCCAAAAAAATTCGGCCGTTTCCCCGGAATTGAATTTTGTGATCATGAAAACCATGGCCGCCGATCTGAAAGCAGCGCTATGCCCAGGCCACGGATGTGTTGAACGATCTGGAACACATGGCCAACAAGAACCGCGATTACACCAGCCGAGATGAAGGATATCCAGAAGCGCATCCAGGCCCGCGAAAGCCGCAACGACTACGTGTGCTGGAACTGCCGCAAGGCCATGGGCCGGCGCGTCAAGAAGTGCCCCTACTGCGGCGAAGAGCAGTAGCGGGCCCGGTCCGGGAAACCGCATCCCCATCGTCCGCTAGAACTTGTCCCCCGGACGAGGCTTGATTTAAACCGCCCTTGCGGCGATAATGCAGAAGAGGAGCAACCATGGATACGCGAAGAATTGTTCAGGAAAATCAGCATCGAAAACGACAAGAAAATGGTGCTGCTGGTGCTGGACGGCCTGGGCGGCCTGCCGGTCAAGGGCCGGACCGAACTGGAAACGGCCCGGACCCCGAACCTGGACCTGCTGGCCGCGGAAAGCGAACTGGGGCTGAGCCACCCCATCGCCCCGGGCGTCACCCCGGGCAGCGGCCCGGCCCATCTGTCTCTTTTCGGCTACGACCCGCTCAAATATGAGATCGGCCGGGGCATACTCGAGGCCCTGGGAGTGGGGGTAACGGTCGGCAGCCGACAGCGTGGCCGTGCGCGGCAATTTTGCCACGCTGGAGAACGGCCTGATCACCGACCGCCGCGCCGGCCGCATCGCCAGCGAAAAAAACCGCGAGATCATTGAATACCTGCGCGGCAAGATAAAAAAGATCGAGGATGTCCGAGATCGACCTGTACCCCGGGGAAGAGCACCGCTTCGTCCTGGTTTTGACCGGCGCGGGCCTGAGCGACCAGCTGAACGATGCCGATCCCGAAGCCACCGGCCGGCCGATCTTGTACGCCAAGGCCAGGAGCGAAGCCGCCGGCAAGACCGAGCGCATCGTCAACCTTTTCATCGATCGCCTGACCGCGGAACTGGCCGCTTTCCACCCGGCCAACACCTGCCTGTTGCGGGGCTTTGCCCAATACCCGGCCATTCCCTCCCTGCGCGAGCTCTTCAAGCTGAAGGCGGCGGCCATCGCCGTCTATCCCATGTACAAGGGGCTGGCCCAGCTGGTGGGCATGGATATTCTGGAAACCGGCCGCACCATCCAGGACCAGTTCGCTTCCCTGAAAAAGCATTACGCCGACTACGATTTCTTTTTCGTGCATATCAAAAAAGACGGATTCCTACGGGGAGGACGGCAATTTCGCGGGCAAGGTCTCGGTCATCGAGGAATTCGACCGGTGGCTGCCGGAAGTTCTCGAGCTGACTCCCGACTGTCCTGGTCGTCACCGGCGACCATTCCACGCCAGCCCGTGCTGAAAGCCCATTCCTGGCACCCCAACCCGGTGCTGATCAAGGCTGCCTTCCAAAGGCAGGCCGCGCGCGCCGGGCATTTCCTGGATGCCGTCGCGCCGGATGCAGATGCGACCGTGATCACCGGCAAGGGGCGCAGCGCCGGGCGTCACGAAAAATTCGGCGAAAAGACGTGCGCCGGAGGCATTTTGGGAACTTTCAAAGCCATGGACGTCCTGCCCCTGATGATGGCCAATGCCCTGAAGTTCAAAAAATACGGAGCCTGAACCCATGCCTTACTTGAAGCTGGAGGTCGGGGACCTGCAGACCAACGCCTATTTTTATTACTCGGCTGCCAGCCGCCGCTGCTTTGTGATCGACCCCGGCGCGGAAGCGGAGAAGATATTCGCCCTGATCGAGAGGGAAAAGCTGCTGCCCCAGGCCGTTATCCTGACCCACGGCCATGCCGATCACGTGGGCGCGGTCGCGGCGCTGCTCAAGGCTTTCCGCATCCCGCTCTGGCTGCACGAGGCGGACGAGAAAGGAATGCGCTCGCAGGTCAACCGTGAATTTGCCGCCATGTTCGGGGTCGAGTTGCCGCCGGCGGCCGGCCGCCTGCTGGCAGGACGGCGAAACCGTGGGCTCCGGCGGACCTGAAGCTGGAGGTCATCCACAGCCCCGGCCACACTCCGGGCTCCATCCTGTTGTACGGGGAGGGGCTGCTCTTTACCGGGGATACGCTATTCAAGGACGATGTCGGCCGGACCGATCTGCCGGGCGGGGACGACCGGCAGCTGCAGGCGTTCGCTGGCCAAGATCAAGAAATTTCCCGCCGCGACAATCATATTGCCCGGCCATGGCGAGACCAGCGTCCTGGAGCAGGAACTGAAAAGCAATCCCTACCTCTGAACATGCCTGAACCCGCTTCCCCGCGTTCGCCCCTGGAGCAATTTCTGCTTTACCTGGAGTTTGAAAGAGGATTCGCGGCCAACACCATCCTGTCCTACCGCCAGGAGCTGGAAAAATTCTTCGACTTTCTAGATAAAAAGCATCTGGAATATCTGTGCCTGGATGAAAAGAACATCCTGGATTTCATCCGCGGGCAGGGGCGGCGGGGCGGCGCCGTCTCTTCCCAGGCGCACCTGATCTCGGTGCTGAAAAGTTTCTACCGCTACCTGCTCCAGGACGAGCTTTTGGAATTCAGCCCGGTATCCGCCGTTGCCCTGCCCAAAAAATGGATCAGGCTGCCGAAGTATCTTTCCATCGAAGAGGTCTTGCGGCTGCTGGAAGCCCCGGACGCGGGCCACCCCGATCGGCAAAAGGGACAAGGCGATCCTGGAACTGATGTACGCCACGGGTTTGCGCATTTCCGAAGTGGCCCAGCTGAAACTGGCCGACGTGTACCTGGACGAGGGATTTTTGCGCGTCTTCGGCAAGGGGGGCAAGGAACGGATCGTGCCTTTCAATGATATAGCCCGGGATTGCCTGCGCGAATATCTGGACCATAGCCGCCCGGCTCTGGTGAAGCGAGGCGGGCCCGGAGCAGGTTTTCGTCAATTACAACGGGGAGATGTTCAGCCGCCAGGGACTTTGGAAGATGATCAAGGCCCATGGACAGCGAAGGTCGGCCTGGCCAGCCGCCTGACGCCGCACGTGCTGCGCCATTCCTTTGCCACCCACCTGGTGGAAAAGGGGGCCGACCTGCGATCGGTGCAGATGCTGCTCGGGCATTCCTCGATCACCACCACCGAGATCTATACCCACCTGGCCAAGGACCAGGTGAAAAGGATCTATGACCAGTTCCATCCGCGCGGCAAGAAGAGCAGGGAATAAGGCGCGGGCAAAGGGGGCGATGCCCCCCGCCCATTATTGATTGCCTAGAATTTGAAATACAGGGTGAGATAGGTGTAAAAATCGGCCGCAGGCTTGACGCCGCTTACGGGCGAGTCGTAAAAAACATACTTGACGTTGGGGATGACCTTCACGTTCTCGCTCAGCGACCAGCCGAGCCCGGCCAGCAGCACGTTGGCCTTGGCGTTGTTGGCCATGGGGATGTAATCGATCTTGCTGCCGTTGGGGTTGGGGTCGAGCATGCGGTCGTAGCGGGCGACGACGTCCATTTTCGGGCTCAGCTTGAAAACGCCGAACAAGGAAACGAATTTCATGTCGCTGCTGACCTCGCGCCTGCTTGGCATGGCGGTAGCCGAAGTTCAGGCCGCTCCTTCCCCAATTGCCCTTCACGCCGGCGAAGGCCTGCAAAATGTTGACGGAACTGTCGTTGCCCGTGTTGGTGTAATCGGCATACAGTTCAAGGAACAGGGCCGGGATGGGCTGGAAGTTGAGGCGGCCGTAAACCGCCTTGCCATGGTCGGTCTCCGACTTGGTGCCGGCGCCGTTGCCGCACGACCACGGTATAGGTCAGCTTGCTCTTGGCATCCAGCGCTCCTTTCAGCCCCAGCCCGAATTCGCGGGAGTTGCCGAATTTGAAAAGGTCGATGGGCGTTTTTTCCATGGGCCGGTAGCCCCAGTACTCGTCCAGGTTGTCGTACAGCGGGGTGCCGATCAAGCCCAGCATCAGGGTATGCTTGCCGATCTTGGTCGTCAGGTAGGCGTCCTTGACGAAGGGAATGAGCGTGGTGGATGTTTTGAAGTCGCCCGGGCTGTTCATTTCCAGGCGGAAGCGCATGGCGATCTTGTCGGTCAGGGTGTTGTCGTAGGTGAGGTAGATGCGCCGGAACCAGAAGCCGTTGTTGTTTTTGACGGCCGCATCGTGATTTTTCAGCGCATAATAATAATCGCCGAACATCAGTCCGGAAAACTTGCCTTCAGCCTTCAGCCGGGCGGCGGCAGTGAGCAGCAGGCAGAGCGCCAGGGCCAGGACAATGCTTTTTCTTTTCATCGGTACTCTCCTTTGGGTTTTGCGGCCTTTACTGGCCGATCTTGGCCAGGGCCTGGGAAATCTTGCCGGCGGCCAGGGCGATATACCCGGCTTCCGGAACGAATTTCTGGCCTTGGTTCAGGATCCATTTCATGAACGCCGTGACCAGCGGCTTTTTGGGCTGGCCTTTGCAGACAAAATACAGGTCCCTGGCCGGCGGGCTGGGATACCTGTCTTCGGCGATGGCCTTGGCGATGGCGTTGCGGTCGTTGTAGAAGCTTTCTCCGGCATCGATCCGCCCGTTGCCGTTCAGGTCGATGGGCAGGACCGCGGTCCCGGCCATGGGCTTGAGGCGTGGTCGCGTCATAAGCGTAATTGATGTTGTTGTAGCCGATGCCCAGCGCATCCTTGCGCACGGCTTCGTTCAGGCCCGGGTCCCCGAAAACACCATACCCGAGCAGGTCTTCCTGCTTTTTCCCGAAATAAAGGGCCCAGGTTTCGGCCGCGCCGCAGGAATCGGAACGGGTGTAGACATGGACCTGCACGCTGCCTTTGCCGCCCAGGAGTTCATTCCAGGTCGGGGGCTCGTCCTGAAGCCAGATGCGAGGCAGATCGGATTTCTTGATCCCTTTCTTTACGATCTCCTTGAACAGGGGATTGTCCACGTTGATGACCGGGCACCACGGCGTCCTTGGTGACCGGGACGAACCAGGCCCCTTTCTCGATCTCGGCCGGGTGAACTTCGCGGGAGACCATGCCGATATCGACCATGTCGGCCAACGCGTCGGCGATGCCTTTGCCGGCGCCGCCCGCCGAAACATCGATACGGACATCGGGGTAAAGCTTACGGAATTCCTCGGACCATTTCACCACCATGGGATAAAGGGCGAAGGCGCCGGAGATGGTGATCGTGCCTTGCAAATTCTGCCGGATTTCTTTCTGGGCCGGCAGGGTTTGGGCGGTGAACAGCCCAAGAACGAGACAGAAGGGTGACAAGCGCGAACGTTTTTTTCATGATCTTTTCCTCCGATATTGAAGATTTTGAATTGACTTTGCGGCGAACGAAAAAGTTTATTTGGGCTACAAACATAGTACAATTATATTCCGATAATTTCACGTGTCAATAGTTTTTTGAAAAAAAATATAAAAAACATTCCAATGGGCTGGAAAATGAAATTTGAATTTTTAGCGCTTTTGATCTACAATGGCGCCAGAGGTGATTCATGGAGCGAACCCTGGCCATCATCAAACCCGATGCGGTACAGCGCCAGCTGGTCGGAATGATCATCTCGGAAATTGAAAAGAACGCTTTTCACATCGCGGCCATCAACACCCAGCGCCTGACCGCGGCCAGGGCGAAGCTTTTTTACGAGAAGCACCGGGCCAAGCCTTTTTATGACAGCCTGGTGGCCTACATGTCTTCCGGGCAACTATTTGCCCTGGTCTTGGAAAAGGCCCGCGCCATCGATGACTGGCGGCAGCTGATGGGGCCGACCGATCCCGCCAGGGCCGGATCGGGGAGCCTGCGCGCCCGTTTTGCCATGGACATTCAGCAAAACAGCCTGCATGGGGCCGATTCGCCGGAAACGGCGCAAAAGGAAATCGATTTTTTCTTTGGAGAAGGGGTATGAAAAACTTTCAGATCCGCAGCAAGATCGTCAATGGCGTGGCCGTCCTTTATTTAAAGGGGCATTTGGACGCTCACCAGGTGGCCCGTTTTGAAAAAGAGCTCATCCGGCTGATCAAGGAGAATAATTTCAATATCCTGATCAACGGCCAGGATCTGAATTACATCACGTCGGCGGGCATGGGCATCATCATGGGGTATATAGACGAAGTTCGCGAGAAAGGCGGAGACATCAAGTTGTGTTCGCTGAGCGATCGGGTTTATGAGACCTTTGACCTGGTCGGCTTTACCGAAATTTATGATTTTTTCCAGAATGAGCAGGTAGCCCTTGAAAAATTCAGCCATATTTCCCCAAAAGCCTGATTTTTCGATTACCATTCTTTCCCAAACTCAGCTGTTGAAGATGGTGGTGGAATTGACGCGGCACATCACAACCCTGATCAATTTTTCCGCGGCCGAGGCGCAGAAAATCTCGCTGGCCATCGACGAGGCCGTGACCAACGTCATCAAGCATTCTTACGACAACGCTTCCGACCAGCAGATCACCATCGAGTATTTCCTGGCTTGCGGCGGCATCAAGATCCGCATTTTTTACCGCGGCCTGCCTCCGGATATTTCCGATGAAGAGATCAACGTCAGCAAAATGATCAAGAAAAAAAAGAAAGGCGGCCTCGGCGTCAAATTGATGAAGACCATCATGGATTCCGTCAGCTACGAAACCGTGGACGGCGAGAATTGCTGCGAAATGATCAAATGGCAGAAAACGATATAAAACAGCTGCAGCGGGAATTGAAATTCAAAAAACTGCAGCTGAATTCCATCTATGAATTGTCTTCGGCCATGCAATCGCAGTTCGACGTCGACAACGTGATGCGCATCTTTTTTTCTTCGCTCATGGCGCCCCTGGGCATTTCGCGCACCTTTTTTTTTGACCTTAACCAGGACCTCTTCCGCAAGCGCGGTTTCGTCCTGAGCGACGCGGAAGTTCTGCAGATCAAAAAAAAACTGAAAAAAGCCATGGCCAATTCTTCGCGCCGGATCGTGGCCGACCTGCCGCCGGACCTGGCCGCTTTGAAGAAGCTGCTGCTGGGCCGGCAGATCCATTACCTGCTCAATATTTCCGAGAGCAGGAAAAGAACCCTGATCCTGGGGCTGGGGCGCAAGTTCAACCTGCGCGACCTGGAGCAGGAGGACTTTGAATTCGCCTATATCCTCTCCCGCTTCATGCTGATCGAACTGGACAACATCCGCTACCTGGCCCAGATGTTCGAGAAAAAAAAGCTGGAGCACGAGATGAAGATCGCCCGCGACATCCAGCTTTCGCTTTTGCCCCAGGACCTGCCGGAGCTGAAAAATTACGATATGTCGGTTATTTACGAGCCCATCCAGGAAGTGGGCGGCGATTATTATGACATTTTAAAAAAGAAAAAAAATATCCAGCCGCTGGTGCTGGCCGACGTCGAGGGCAAGGGATTGTCGGCGGCGCTGCTGGCCGCTTCCTGCCAGGCCATCTTTCATTCCATGAATGAGCTGTATCTCTTCCAGCCGGCCAAGTTCATCGGCAAGGCCAACGCCTTCATCCATGAAATCACCCGCGCCGGTCGCTTCATCACGCTGTTTTGGATGCTGCTCAACGACGAGACCCCGGCGCTCACCTACGTCAATGCCGGGCACAATGCCCCTTTCCTGATCTCCAAAAAAAACGTCAGGAAACTTGACACGGGCGGATTCCTGCTCGGTTTCAGCGACAGCAGCCTCTACCAGGAAGAGACCGTGCCCCTGCGCAGCGGCGACATCATTTGCGCGTTCACCGACGGCGTGGTCGAGGTGGAGAATGCCGCGGGCGAGGAATTCGGCGAGCGGGCCATCATCGATTTGCTTGTCGCCAAAGCCGAGCTTTCGGCCGCGGAGTTGAGCAGCAGCCTGTACAAGAAAATAAAGGAATTCAGCCGCAATACGACATTCCGCGACGACTTCACCGTGATGATCGTCAAGGTGCGCTGAGGAGCTTGGCCATGAACACAGTGGTGCTGGGTCTGCAATGGGGCGATGAGGGAAAAGGCAAGGCCATCGACTACCTGGCCGGCGCTTTTGACGTGGTCGCGCGCTTTCAGGGCGGGCACAACGCCGGGCACACCGTGTATTACCAGGGACGCAAAGTCGTCCTGCACGTGCTGCCCTCGGGTATCTTTTATCCCGACTGCCTGGCGGTGATCGCCAACGGCGTGGTGGTCCAGCCCCTGCAGCTGGTCGAGGAAATTCGCAATGCCCGTTCGCTGGGCCTGTCCATGCGGAACCTGGCGTTGTCCGAAGCTGCGCCGCTGATTCTCCCCTTTCACCAGCAGCTTGACGTGGTCTTCGAGGATTCCCGCTACCAGCGCATCGGCACGACCCGGCGCGGCATCGGCCCGGCGTATGAGGATGTCATCGGCCGGCGGGCGCTTTTTGTCGGCGACCTGCTCTGCGAGCAAGTGTTCCGCGCCAAGATCGCGCCCCTGGCCGAATATTACCGGCGCCTGTTCACTGCGCATGGCCACCCGGCCGATAGTTTTGACCAGGCCATCGAGCAATACCTGGAGGCCGGAAAATTCCTGAAGCCGTATGTCGCCGCTACCCAACAACTGCTGCAGCAGGCTTTCCAGGATGGGAAAAAGATCCTTTTCGAGGGCGCCCAGGGGACCCTGCTGGACATCAACCTGGGGACCTACCCTTTCGTCACTTCATCCAACACCACCATTGCCGGAGTTTTTTCCGGTACCGGCCTGTCGCCCAAGGCCGTGGACCGGGTGATCGGCATCTCCAAGGCCTATACCACGCGCGTGGGCGAGGGGCCTTTCCCGACCGAATTAAAGGATGAAAGCGGCAGAATGCTGCGCGAGCGCGGCAATGAATTCGGTTCGACCACCGGCCGGCCGCGGCGGGTGGGCTGGCTGGACCTGGTGGCGCTGAGGTATGCCGTGCAGGTCAATGGCGTGGATTCCCTTTTCCTGACCAAGCTGGACGTGCTGGACGAGCTGGACGAAATTCAGGTGGCTACCGCGTATGAAAAAGACGGGAAACGCGGCGAGCGCTTTTTCGCCCATGCCGACTCGTTGAGCCTTGTCCGGCCCGTGTATCAGGCCCTGCCCGGCTGGAAGACCGATCTCGGGGCCATCCGCCGTCTGCGCGACCTGCCCTCGCGGGTGCGTTCCTACCTGCGCTTCATCGAGGAATTTACCGGGGTGAAGGTCGGCTATGTTTCGCTGGGCGGTGAACGCGAGCAGACGATTAAGATCGGCCGCTAAGAACTTTTTTTCTGAAAGTGCGCCCGTCGAACGATCTGTTTTTCCGAATTCGCTTTTTTTAAAAACTGCAAAAAATTTACGACAAACTTCCCGCTCTTCCCGGCAACCTTGCGGCAGCCGGCAATTTTTCCGCTTGCGCTTGGGGAAGACCTACTTCTTGGTCTTTTTCGCTTTTACGGTTTTTTTTGCTCTGGCCTTGAGCAGAGGTTTGGCCTTGGCTTTGATTTTGGGCTTGGCCTTGACCTTGGGTTTTGCCTTGGCTTTCGCGGCTTTGGCCAGTTCGGCCTTGCTTTTGCGCTTGATATCCATGGAGTGGGCCTTCTTGTAGCTCTGGATGTCCTTGAAGCGGCCCTTGGCATCGCGCACGGCGTAAAGCTTGGTTCCCTTGGAGCTCCGCATGGTTGTTCTTTTTATGGGCATGTGACCTCCATGATTTCTATAGCATGCGATATTTTTATTGTCAATTTTTTGAATGGTTTCCCTGTTCGCGGAGATAGAATTGCTGCGGCTGGAAATATTTTTTTAAAAAGTTCTGGCGCCGATCTCTCAACCCTTGAAGCGGTCGAGCGCGATAAGCAGCAGCTCGGCGGCGCGCTCGAGCTTGGCGGCCTCGATGACGTAGGCCAGGCGCACTTCGTCCTTGCCCTTGCCCGGGCGTGCTGTAGAAGCCCTCGCCCGGGGCGACCATCACCGTCTCGTTGTTGTCGCTGAACTCGTTGAGCAGCCAGCGGGCGAAGGTCTCGCCGTCGGCGATCGGCAGCTTGGCCATGATGTAGAAGGCGCCCTCGGGCTTCTGCAGGACGATCTCCTTGCGCGAAGTCAGGATGGCATAGAGGATGTCGCGGCGCTTCTGGTATTCGGCCATGACCTCTTTGAAGTAGTCGTGGGGCAGCTCGTAGGCGCCGATGGCCCCGACCTGTTCCAGCGTCGGCGGGCAGAGGCGGGCCTGGGCGAACTTGGTGATGCCCTTCATCACCTCCTCGTTGCGCGACATGACGGCGCCGATGCGCGCGCCGCAGGCCGAGTAGCGCTTGGAGATGGAGTCGACGACGATGACGCGGTCCTCCAGCCCCTCCAGTTGCAGCACGCTGAAGTGGACCTTGCCGTCGTAGGTGAATTCCTTGTAGACCTCGTCGGCGATCAGGAACAGGTCATGCTTCTTGACGAACGCGCCGATGGTTTTCAGCTCCTTTTCGGAATAGACGGTTCCGGTGGGGTTGTTCGGCGAGCAGAGGAGGATGGCGCGCGTGCGCGGCGTCAGTTTTTTTTCGAACTCGGCGATGTCGGGGAGGTGGAAGCCGTTCTCGGCCCTGGCGGTCACCGGCACGATCTTGAGGCCGCACTGCGAGGCGTAGCCGCTGTAGTTCGTGTAGAAGGGCTCGGAGACGATGATCTCGTCGCCGGGGTCGCCGACGGCGTTGAAGGCGAAGGCGATGGCCTCGCTGCCGCCGGTGGCGATGACGATATTCTTGATCTCGAGCTTGATCTTGAAATAGTCGAAATAATGGATCATGGCGACCTTCAGCGCCTCGAGGCCGTCGGAGGGGCCGTAGGAGAGGACCTTCTCCTTGTAGTCGTAGATGCGCTTGTAAAAGATCTCCGGGGTGTGGATGTCGGGCTGGCCGATGTTCAGGTGGTAGACGGTGGTGCCGCGCTTCTTGGCCGCGTTGGCGATGGCGGTGAGCTTGCGGATCGGCGATTCCTGGATATTCTGGGCGCGCAGAGAAATTTTCACGGGGCCTCCTAAAGTACTGGGAAAAAGATTATAATATTAATTCCCCTTCGAAGCAACTCGTCTTGTTTAGTGACGCACGAAAAAATTGCTTGCCGAATATAATTCCAGCGCAGATAATTTGCAATTAAAATTGTAAAATCAAGCGATGGCCAGCATGGTGATCGCCAACAGCGAATAACGAGTTTCGAAAAACCAGAATGGCATAGCGAAGGCATATTGCTTACTCAAGTATTCGGGATCGCTTGAATGGCTTATTAAAAATAATTTTCTTGCGATTCGAAAGGTTTGTGAAACGAAAAACAGCCCTAGTAACATGGTCAAAACGCTAATGAATGGCGTCCTGGACAATTCATCATATTTTGTATGAGCAAGCGCCAGAATGTCCAAAACCGAACCGCTGATAATGAATGCCGCTCCTATTTTCAGGGTAGCGCGAATTCCCGCAACGTGAGCCAGGGTGTGGATGCCGCAATTCCGGTCTTCCGTGAAATCCTCGCACGTATTGATCAAGGTTATGCCTTCCATCAGCAGGGAATAGCCCAAAGCGAAAACAAAGATAAACCCCGATAACTGACCCCGTATCAGGTACCATCCGGCAACTGGCGGAAGAAAGTAAAGCCCCAGAAGCACCGGAAGCGGGCTCAGAATTCCCCTTTTCTTAACTCTAAAAGGCTGCGCCGAATATAAGTACCCACAAAGTAAGGCGCCAAAAGCGAAAAGATAAATCGCCTTCTGTTTAATCACTGCCAAGGCGACGATCAGGGCGAAGCTGAAAAAGGCTTCACCCACAATCCATTTTTTCAGGCGTGAAATGCCGATTTGTTTCACGGCCTCGCTCATATAATGCTTATATTTCGCATCCACCTCCTGGTCATTCAGACAATTGACATGGCAGGAAAAAGTTAAAACCAGAAAAAAAAGAGCAATAAAAAGAAAAACATCAAGGCGGTAGAAGTCGCCCCAATGGCGGGCAGCCAGGGCAATTCCCAAAACAGCCGTGGGCAGAGATGCCACTTGAATATTTGCCCGGCTGACAATCAAAAAATCTTTCAAGTTCAAGTGAGATATTTTATATGTTCGTGAAGCACTTTGGCAAATTTGAACCTGGGCAACATCAAATCAAATTCAAATAGCGGAAGGCACAATAAATAAAAGTCATTCCATAACCCAAAAAAGAATAAAAATAATTTTCGCTTGCATAAAACAACGTGGAGCTAAAGATCGCTGAAAAAATAATAAAAATTAAGTCAAAGGATTGCTGAAAGATAAAAATGGGCGTCAACAGCGAAAAACACAGCAAACCCGTAATAATTCTTTTTCCTGTCTGATAACCATATACGGTACATAAATTTCGTATGCCATTTTTAATATCCCCGTTATAGTCTTTCAGGTCCTTGGTCAGGGAGCCGATGGAAAATGATACAAAGATCACAGCCACTATCTTTGCCGGCAATAACGGAAGCGTTACCTCAACTATTTTCGTTCGGTTCCAGTAACCGATGAGAAATGCCAGTGCCGATCCCCAACCGATAAAAACGGAGCTGAACAAACGCCGGCGCAGACGGAATGGCGGCGCCGAATATATCAGCGAGCTCAGTATAAAAATAACAACCAGTATTTCGGCTGCCGTTCCGGACAACATGGATAAGAAAAAAGCAACGAAGGCCAAAATGAAACTGAGATTGACGTATTCGACCGTGGTGACTTCGCCCCGAGGCAGAGGACGGTTCGCGTTGGAAATTGCGTCAATCGGCAGGTCATAAACGTTATTCAGCAAAACAGTGCTGAGCCAAAGCAGGTTGATAACCGAAATAGATATGGCAAAAAAAATAACATCAGGAAAGGCTAAAAAAGCAAAGCCCTTGGTCAAAAAAAAGCCGGCGCCGGTCATCATCATGAAATGCAGGCTGCGCAACGAAAACCACTCATAAAACAGCGCCCGCGGCAAGCGGCGATTGATGCTCCATATAAATAGAATCCCGAGCAGCAGTGCCAGGAAAAAGAAAAACAGTGAAAAGTAAACATGCGGGTTTTGCAATAAAATGAACGTCTTCATTCTTGGCAGCGGCATGAATAGGTTTGGCGTCGCGGCAATCATCGTGAGCAAATAAATGGATCCGGCACAGCAAAATGAACGCCATAGCGATTGTGTTTTCAGCAGCACATAGTAGGAAGCAAGAGAAATAATGAGCAGGATCTCAATCAGAATGCCGATTCCCGCCTTTTGCGTATGGAAACAAAATGTCAATAGATTGGTCAGGAACTCGGCTGGCTGTAGATAATCATATGGACTATGGCGCAAGAAAAGAAAGCGGTCGATTAACGGTGGGAGGACGATTATCATTATGCCCGCAGAAACGATCCTGGTTGTGAATCGCAAATCGCTTCGTGACCAGTAACTGAGGATCAATGTGCCGGCCAAAAAAATGACCATGCCAAAAAATAAATGGTGAACATAAACTGGGATTCTAAAGGATTGGGAAAAGAAAGATTGTTCAAAAAATTCCCTGAGCGATAATAGCAAAGCCATGTAGAGAAACAATATTACTGGATTGACCTTTGTATTTTCGATTTTTTCAGTAACCTGCAGCGAAAGATGATGAAAGCGATCAATGATCTTTACTATTTTCTTTCCCCGCATCTCAGAATATTTAATTTATGGGTTATCAAAATTCGTTGATCCGTAACTAGTCCCACTTGATTGGCGTAGTCGGCGGCGGAGGCGGGGGAGGTTCTTTTTTCCCGGGATTTATAATAAGCACGATTGCAGCAACAGCTATGGCACTGATCGCGATCGTCCCCGGCCAACTCAAGCGCTTGACCCAGAGAGTCTGGATATCAGCAAGCGGCAATACCAATTCTTCAGATATTAATAAGGCTTTTATTTTTATCTTTTCACCGTCTTTGGATAATATTTGACGAACAATATAATATCTGCCGTCTGTGGTCTCTAGGGCTATTATCCTGCTTTGATTGTCTCCATACTGCGTTTTTATATTTTTCCACTCTATTTCAATCACTTGTTCTATTTTTAGATCTTTATTTAATTTTATGGAGCCCTGCTGAATTACTGCGGGATTTCCTTTTTTTACTTTTATATATTCCCCTGACTTTGTTTTTAAGGCGTAAACTCTTTGCTTTTCTTTTATTGATGCCGGAGAAATTTTCTTGATCGTGTAGCAGGAAAATACAAAAAATATTAGTGAAACTATTGTAAAGTATGCGACAATTTTATTCTCCATTTTATCCCTCTCTATGCGGCCATTATTGGTTGGAAAAAAGATAAAGTCAATAGCTCTTAAACAAGCACCAGCCACGGGGCTTAAGTCCGGTCCATTCACGCACAGGGGATTGTTTCGACCTGAAATGGACTTGGATTTATCTCGGTCGCGAAGTCGCCTTACCACAGTTGACCTGCGGTTGCAAAAGATCGGACCTGATGTTATGGTTTTGGCGAGGTTTTGCATGACAGCGGATAAACCGTGGCTCCTGGAACGCCAGCTGGATGAATTGCAGGAAGAACTGCGCGGAGCCGGATTTCGCCCCTTCACCGCCCGCCAGGTCTTCCAGTGGGTCTATCACAAGAATATCCAGGACGCGGCCGCCTGGAGCAACATCGGCAAGGCCGATCGCGAAAGGTTGGCGGACCTTTATGACAGCGCCTGCCGTCCCGTGCTGGATGTGCAGAGCGACGAACAGGGCACGCGCAAGTTTCTCATCGGCCTGGCCGACGGCCTGCGGGTCGAGTCCGTGCTCATCCGCGAAAAGGACCACTATACCTTCTGCCTGTCGACCCAGGTGGGCTGCGCCCTGGCCTGCCGCTTTTGCGCCACCGGGGCCATGGGCTTCCGCCGCAACCTGAGCTCCGGGGAAATGCTCACCCAGGTGCTGGCCCTGAAAAAAGAACTGGGCGACTACGGCGGCAAGCTGAACCTGGTGTTCATGGGCATGGGCGAGCCGCTGCTCAATTACGAAAACCTGGCCCGGGCGCTGCGCACGATCAGCGAGCCCGACGGGCTGAACATTTCTCCCCGCCATGTCACCGTGTCCACGGCCGGCATCCTGGAAAATCTGAAAAAGCTGGAACAGGATTTCCCGCCTGGTCAAGATCGCCTTTTCATTGAATGCCCCGACCGCGGCCCTGCGTTCCGATCTGATGCCGGTGTCGCGGCGCGAGGACCTGGACGGCCTGCTGGCCTGGTTTCGCGGGCACAAACGCCGCCAACGCATCACCTTTGAGTACGTGCTGCTGCAGGGCGTGAACGATTCCCCGGCCCAGGCCCGGCAGCTGGCCAAGCTGCTGCACGGCATCCCGGCCAAGGTCAACCTCATCCCCTACAACGAGAACCCGGCCCAGGCTTTCCGGCGTCCCGACGAAGCCGCGCTGGAAAAGTTCCGCTCCGTGCTGCTGGAAGCGGGTTTGACCGTGATCACGCGCTGGTCCAAGGGGCAGGGCATCCGCTCGGCCTGCGGCCAGCTGGCCGTGCTCTCAAAGAAGGCTTGATCCGCCCGCTGATTTTTTGACGCATGGAAAAATGAAAGGCGGGGTCGAATTCAAGGCAATTGCGGATTCCGGCGGTCGCGTTGAAATTCCGAAGGCGTGGTCCCGGTATGCACTTTGAAAACCCGGTAAAATGAGGACAGGGAATTGAAGCCCACCTCGTAGCAGATGTCGACCACGTCCCATTTGTCTTCGCTGTCGGCCGCCATGATCTTCTTTGCCTTTTCGATGCGAAAATGGTTGACGAAATCGCTGAAGCCCATTCCCAGGTTGTCGTTGAGCGCCCTGGAGAGGGAGCTCGAATTGGCGCCTATCCTGGCCGCCATTTTTTTCAAGGTCAGTTCGCTGTCCTGAAAAAGCTCGTCGCGCTGCATGCACGTCCGCACCAGCCGCAGGTATTCCCGGCTGCGCTCGTTCGCGCCCGGGGAGGCCGGCCCGCTTGCGACCGGCGGCTTCCCCAGGTTCTCCAGCTTCTGCCGCATGTCCAGCAGCTGTGCCTGTTTTTTCTGCAGCTGCTGGTCCTTGCTGAACATGTGGGTGCGGGCCCAGCGGCGGATGGCTTTTCGTTTCGCGGCCGCCAGGCCGATCAAGGCGACCAGCAACCCGATGGCCAGCATGGCGCCGATGGTCTGGCGGCGTTTTCGCGCTTGCAGGTCATGGAGCGCCTTGTCATTTTCGCGTTTGGCCATGATCTTCTGGATGCTGGCTGCCATGGTCGCGCCCGGCAGGCTGTCCGTGGACCTTTTGCCGAGGGTCTGGTAATAAAGGGCCTTGACCGGGTCGCGGCGCAGGCGGTATATCGCGGCCGTTTGCAGGTATATCTCCTCGAGCTTCAGCTGCAGGTGGCTTTGCCTGGCGCGGGTCTCGCAAAACAGGAGCAGCGCCTCGGCCTGGGGCAATTCGTTCCGCTTCTGCAGCGCCATGGCCCTTGCCAGGACAACCTGGATGACCTCGTTGCGGTCGCTCAGCTGCTGGCGCAGCGCCTGTTCCTGCTGGAAATAGTCGCGCGCCTGGGGGCTTTGCCCGAACTGGGAATAGAGCCGGCCGAGGTTGCGCAGCTCCCCGGCGGTCCGGGCCGGTTCGCATAATTTTTTATGGATGGCCAGGGCTTGCCGGAAACTGGCGAGCGCCCTGTCGAAATCGTTCTGCTGCATGTACAGAAAACCTTTTTGCGAGTAGGCGCGGCCGCTGGCCTGAAACTGCCTTTTCATTTTATAGAAATCCAGGGCCTGCTGCATGTATTTCATCGACGCGGCCGAGTCGCCCATTTTCAGGCACATGTCGCTCAGGTTGCCGAGCAGGGCGCCGGAATCGAGGTGGGTTTCGCTGACTTCGCTGAGCTGCAATGCCTCCAGGCAGAGCGGGATGGCCCGGCGAAAATCGTTGCGGGCACGATAGGTATCAGCCAGGTTGATCAAATCCTTCAGGGTTGCCAGCGTATCTTTGCTTTGCCGGGCCCGGGCCAGGGATCGCGCATAATATTCGCCGGCGCGGCCCAGGTCGGAAAAAACATGGAAAACGACCGGGAAGAGATCGTTGATCCTGCGGTCGACGTCGGCCTCGAGTTTCCGGTCGGCCAATTCCCGGAATAATTGCCGGGATTGAAAATAGGTCTCCAGGGCCGGTTCGTATTGTTGGCGCAGATATTCGCCATGGGCGACGAACATTCGGGCGAGCCCCTGGGCCCGGCGGTCGGGAAGCTGCAGGGAAAGGGCCTGGGCTTCCGCGGCATAGGCGGCGTATGTCCGCCTTTCTTCATCCTGCTTGGGGGCCTGGTCGGAGTCCTGCAAAAATTTCAGGAGCAAGGCGAGCTTTTCCCGGCCCCGGGCGGCGGCTATCCTGCTCTTGCTGTCCGTGGAGCCGGACAGGAAAAAGACGGACAGGAAAAGGGCGGACAAGGCAGCGGTTTTGCGCAGCATGGATTTTTATTATAAAGGTATGATGGCCGGATAGCAAACCCGGGTTCTCATGGGCGGAACTTGGGAAAGTTTCTATTCCCATATTATAAATTGGGAAGATTTTGACCGCGGGGATCGCATACTATGTCTTCGGCAAGCGAATGGATTTTTCCGGTCCCGGTGAAAGTGAGCCCGGGTTCCGGGCCGGAAAGGAGTGCGCCGTGAAAAAACCGTCATTCCCGACTTTGATCGGGTTGTTCCTGCTGGTCCTGCAGCTTCGGGCCGTGGAGGATCCGTCGCGCCCGATCGCGCCGGTGGCTTCCCTGGGGGGCAATCCCCTAGGCGACCTGGTCGCTGACGGCGGCGGCCTGTACGGCATGACCAGCCGGCTGGGGCCATTCAACGGCGGCACGGTCTTTCGCATCGGCGGCGACGGCGGCGGCTTCCAGGTGCTGCACGCCTTTGCCGGCGGCGCAGGCGACGGGGCGCACCCGGGCGGTTCGCTGCTCCTTTCCGGGATGACCCTCTACGGCATGACCATGAACGGCGGCGACGGCGACAGCGGCACGATATTCAAAATGCAGGCCGACGGCAGCGGCTACGCTCTGCTGCACAAGTTCGCCGGCGGCGCGGCCGACGGAAAAAATCCCCATGGCTCCCTGGTTCTTTCCGGAACCATGCTCTATGGCATGACCTATGAGGGCGGCAATGGCGACATGGGAACGATATTCAGGCTGCAGACCGATGGCGGCGGTTATCGGTTGTTGCACAAATTTGCCGGCGGCGCCGCCGACGGCGCTCATCCCGCGGGAGCCCTGGCCATTGCCGGCGCGACCCTGTACGGCATGACCACGGAGGGCGGCCGTGCCGACGTGGGCACGGTATTCAAGATCGGGACTGACGGCCGCGGCTTTTCCCTGCTGCATGAATTCACCGACGTTGATTTCGACGGCGGCTGGCCGGAAGGCTCCCTGCTCGTTTCCGGCGCGACCCTCTACGGCATGACCAGCAATCTGGCGGGCGCGGTCTTCAAGCTGCAGACCGACGGCAGCGGCTTCACCCTGCTGCACAAATTCATCGGCGATTATGGCGATGGCGCGGAACCGTTCGGCAGCCTGATCCTTGTCGGCACGACCCTCTTCGGCATGACCTCCAGCGGCGGCATCGGCGCCAAATCCGAGTACGGAACGGTCTTCAGGATGGAAACCGACGGCAGCGGTTTTATCCTGCTGCACGCCTTTGCCGGAGGGGAGACCGACGGGGAATCCCCGCGCGGCTCCCTGGTCGCTCGCGGCGGGACCCTCTATGGCATGACCTGGGCGGGCGGCAGGCACGACGGCGGCACCCTGTTCAGGATCGACGCCAATGGCCTGGGTTTTGCCTTGCTGCATTCATTCGCCGGGGGCACCCCGGGCGGGAAAAGCCTGGCCGGATCACGGGCCTTTTCCGGATCGTTTTCTTTGGACAAGACTTCAGGGGTCAAGACTAATTTTGCGCCGACGGGAGAGAACAGGTCGGAGAAGGAGATTTTATTTTCGGGGGCGGCGGCGCCGGCAAGCGGCGCAGCGGCGTCGCTGCCCGTCAAATGTTTTCTACGTGCAGGACTGGTCGCCGGGCAATGGAGCGAAGTCCCAACAGGAAAAACCATATGATGCCGGAGAGAGGTAAAATGACATTGCCCGCAAGAAGCAATTTAAAATTTCTATTAATTCTGCTGCTTTTGCTCTTGGTTTTCGTAATTCTTTATCCTGACGACGACATGCATGGACGCGAATACAAGACGACGCCAGCCGGAGATCGGAGCTTGAACAAGGAAGCGATCATGGCCAAGGCCGCTTCATTATCAATTCCCTTTGTCCAGAACGTCTGGCAGTTCCCCGCCGAGGTAAAATACACGGCCGATCTGTTTGCCGGGAGATTTTTTCTCACCGAAAAAGAGCTTGTTTATTCGATTTTCAAATCCGCGGAGAAAAGGTCGACCCGAAGAGGCAAGAATAAACGGAACGTGGAGCCTGAGATCGGCCTGGCCGGCACGAGCCTGGCCATCCGCGAGTTTTTTGTCGATAAAAGAGGTGTCAAGATCGGTTTCGTACCCAGGGGCGAAGAAAAGGCCGAAACAAAGATCTCCTATTTCAAGGGCAGCGACTCCGCCAAATGGCGCGCCGATATCCCTTCCTTTCAGACTGTTTCGCTGGGCTGGGTGTTTCCCGGAGTTGAAATAAAATTGCAGGCCAGCGGCAAGAATGTGGAGAAAGTGTTTTACGTGAGCACGAGCGGCAATGTGGCCGATATCCGGATCGGGATCGCGGGTGTGGCCGGATTGAAAATAGCCGGCGACGGGCAGCTGATGTTCCTGAACCCCATGAGCGAGCTGGCCATGCGGGCGCCGGTCGCCTGGCAGGAGATCGGAGGCAAGCGCCGCGCCGTACAAGTGGGCTACCGCCTGCTGGGGAAGCAGCTTTACGGTTTTACGGTTCTGGGGGAATATGACAAGAAATATCCTTTGATCATCGATCCCGAGCTTGATACGCTGATGGCTTCGACTTTTCTGGGCGCTAATTTTTTGAATTCTGGCAATTCCGTGGTCCTGGACAGTTCGGGTAATGTCTATATAACTGGACGCGTAGTTTCAGAAACTATTTCCTATCACGCCCGATGCTTATGACAATACTTATAATGGTGGGGTAGATGCCTTTGTTGCCAAACTAGACAAGGATTTAACAACTGTTTTGGCCTCTACCTACTTAGGCGGTAGTGATTTTGATTCGGGTTTTTCTCTGACCCTTGACAGTTCGGGTAATGTCTTTCTGAGCGGAATTACAAAATCAACAGATTTTCCCACAAGCCAAGGAGCCTACGATCGAGCATATAATTCTTCCAATAATTATTCTTTCACCCAAGGTGATCTCTTCGTTTCCAAGCTAAGCAGTGGTTTGACCACTTTGCTGGCCTCTTCCTATTTGGGCGGGAGCGATAGGGATGGAATCTATATGTCCCTTTACAATTACAGTTCAGAAAATTCTGGCGGCAATTCTTTGGCCTTGGATACTTTGGGCAATGCTTATATAATCGGATTTACTTATTCAGCCGATTTCCCCACTACTCCCGAGGCATATGACCAAAATTCGAACAAAAGATTTCATCTTTTTATCTCTAAGTTGGACAACAGTTTGACAACTTTGCTGGCTTCCACTTTTCTAGGCGGGCATTCTATTGATTATGGAAACTCTCTGGCTTTGGATAGTTTGGGCAATGTTTATTTGGCTGGAGATACAGATTCAGAAGATTTTCCCACCACAGCCGGGGCTTATGACCGGACATATAACGGAGGTGCTCATGATGTTTTCATTTCCAAATTAAATAGCAGTTTGTCTGTGCTGCTGGCCAGCACCTATTTGGGTGGGAATAAAAGCGATTTTTGCCACTCTCTATCCCTGGATGGTTCCAACAATGTTTATCTGACCGGATATACACATTCGGCAGCAGATTTTCCTGTCACAGCCGAGGCTTATGACCAGACGCTAAATGGTGATCACGATGTATTTGTTTCTAAATTGAATAATGATTTAACCGCACTACTTGCCTCAACCTATCTGGGAGGACGGGATAAAGATGAGGGTATCTCGTTGACCTTGGATAATTTCGGCAATGTTTATTTGTGTGGAGTGACATGTTCATCTGATTTTCCCACCACTCCCGGGGCCTATGATCAGAACTTCAATGGATATGCTGATGTTTTTATTTCCAAGCTGGACTGCAGCTTGACCACACTTCTGGCTTCCACATATTTGGGAGGGTGGTATGTTGAAAAAACCTATTCACTTACCTTGGACAGTTTTGGCAATGTTTATGTGACTGGAGAAACACTGTCAAAAGATTTTCCAATCACGGCTGGAAGTTACAATCGGAGTTTCAATTATTATTCTAATTCCTTTATTTCCAAACTTGGCAGTTTTTTGATCCTCAACGTCGAACGACGCGATGCCAGGGCCTTCAGCATGGTGCGCCAATATTGCCAGATTCAACTCAAGAATGGGGTTCCCTCAATCCCGGTAACCCAGTACCTTGTCTTTCGCCGCCAGGGCAGTGGTGATTTTGAGCTGATTCGGACGATTGATCCTTCCGAACTGAATGACAACATGTTCCAGATGCAGGACAAATACCTGGAAAAGGACATGCGATACACCTACCGTGTGGAGGCATACGATGCCGCCGGGAAATTGCTCGGTGGCGATGAACGGACGATATGATGCCGGCGAGGAGAGAAATGAAACGATCAATCCAAAATATTTTCAAGTCGGTGTTCATCCTGATGCTCATATTTTCTTTTTATATTGTGATTTGCCCGGGAGAAAGTATGCCTGCGCAAAAAACAGAGGCTGCTCCCGAGGGAATGAGGGCATTGAACAAAGGCGAGATCATTGCCAAGGCCGCATTACTGGCGGTTCCGTTTGTGGAGAACGCCGGGCAGTTTGCTGCCGAGGTTAAATTCACGGCCGACCTGTTCGCGGGGCGGTTTTTTCTAACTGGCAACGAACTTGTTTATATGATGTCCCAACCCGAGCCGAAGAACGGCACTCAGTCAGACAGACGTGGGAAAAACATAAAGCATGATGCAGATACGACAAACAAGAGTCTTATCTTCCGCGAATTCTTTATCGACCCCAAGGGGGGCAAGATCAGCTTCGCACCCGCGGGCGAGGAAAAGGCAGAGACAAAGATCTCCTATTTCAAAGGCAGCGACTCCGCCAAGTGGCGCGTCAACATCGCTTCCTATCAGGGTGTTTCCCTGGGTGAGGTTTATCCGGGAGTGCAGGTGAAGTTGAAGGCCAGCGGCAAAAACGTGGAGAAGATATTTTATGTAAGTCCAGGGAGCGACGTGGCCCGGATTCGGATCGGCGTCGCGGGCGTGGCCGGATTGAAAATAGCCGGCGACGGGCAGCTGATGTTCCTGAACCCCATGAGCGAGCTGGCCATGCGGGCTCCCATTGCCTGGCAGGAGATCGCGGGCAAGCGCCGCGCCGTGCAAGTGGGCTATCGTCTGCTGGGGAAACAGCTTTATGGTTTTACGGTTCTGGGGAAATATGACAAGAAATATCCCTTGATCATCGATCCTGAGCTGGATACGCTGATGGCATCCACTTTTCTGGGAGGGAGCAAGGATGATAGTGGAATTTCCCTGGCGCTGGACAATGCCGGTAATGTCTATGTGACCGGGGCAACAAAGTCAGCGGATTTTCCCAATACAGTCGGGAGCTATGATCGGACATACGACGGCACGGGTCCTTATGATGACGATATATTTGTTGCCAAGCTGAACGGCGATTTGACCAAACTTCTGGCCTCCACTTTTCTGGGCGGGAGTAAATACGATATCGGCACTTCCTTGGACATTGATGGCCTGGGTAATGTCTATCTGACCGGATGGACGCGCTCAAATAATTTCCCCACCACTTCGGGAGCGCATGACCGGACATATGCCGGCGGCGAATATGTGGGCGAAGATGTTTTTATTTCAAAATTAAGCGGCGGGCTGACTGAACTTTTGGCATCTACTTATTTGGGGGGTAGTGGCTCTGATAGAGGCAAGGCGTTGGTATTGGATAGCTCGGGCAATGTTTGTTTGACCGGATCTACGGATTCAAGAAATTTTCCCACATCACCAGCAGCCTTTGACCGAAGCCACAATGGCCTTGACGATATCTTTATTTCCATGCTTGACAAACAGTTGACCAAGCTGCTGGCCTCGACTTTTTTGGGCGGACATTCCCCTGACCATAGTTCTTCTCTGGCTCTGGACGATTCGGGAAATGTGTATTTGACCGGAATTACACAGTCGGAAAATTTTCCTACTACGGCCGGCGCCTACAAGGGCTGGTGTTCCGATGACGTATTTGTTTCCAAGCTGAATGGCGATTTGAGCATACTGCTCGCTTCGACGGGCTTGGGAGGGAGCGATTACGATTATGGCAGCTCGATTACATTGGATCATTCCGGCAACGTCTATATAGCCGGAACGACACGGTCATGCGATTTCCCTACCACGAATGGAGCATACTGCCGTGAGAATGGCGGCCCGGTTTTTGGCAGCGATGTTTACTGTACTCCGGATATATTTATTTCAAAATTCGACGGGTATCTTACTTCCCTGCTGGCCTCCACTTATCTGGGCGGGTCTGGCGGCGAGAGCGCGTATTCTATAATTCTTGATAATATGGGGAATGTATATTTGGCCGGAGCCACC
The DNA here is from genome assembly GCA_963764745.1 of Candidatus Aminicenantota bacterium. Lineage (GTDB taxonomy): Bacteria > Acidobacteriota > Aminicenantia > UBA2199 > UBA2199 > UBA2199. Next base: position 235,520 of record CAVXTN010000006.1, read on the forward strand.
GGATCAAGAAATTTTCCCGTCACTCCCGGAGCCTATGACAAGATAAACAATGGCGGCAACGGTTTTGTTTCCAAGCTTGATAATTGCTTATCCTCGCTGCTTTCCTCGACCTTTCTTGGAGGTGGCGGCACCACTGGTTCATCCCTGGTTTTGGATGGCTTGAATGATGTTTATCTGGCGGGATTTACGAATGACAAAAACTTTCCCACGACCCCCGGAGCTTTTGATCGAAGTAAAAACGGCAATAGCGGCGTTGATGTGTTCGTTTCCAAGTTCAAGGGTAGCTTTGTGAAGTTAGATTTATCAGCCGAACGGCTTGAGGTCCGTGCCTTTACCATGGTTCGCCAATATGGCCAGATCCTGTGCACGGTGGATACTCTTGGCATTCCGGTGGCTGAATACCGCCTTTATCATCGTGTAGGCGATATTGATTTCAGCTTGGCCGGAACCGTCACGGCGCAGGATCTGCAGGACAACCAGTTCCAGATGCAGGACAAATATTTGGAGAAAGATAAGTCATATACCTATGTTGTTGAAGCGTATAATGCCGCCGGGCAACTGGTCGGGCGCTCCGCCGAAAAAACCATATGATGCCAATGAGGAGAGAAATGAAACAATCAACCAAAGATATTTGCAAATCAGTATTCATCCTGATATTTATTTTTTCTTTTTATATCGTGATCTGCCCGGCAGCTGCCAAGGTTGCGCAAAAAAATGAGTCTGCTCCCAAAAGAATCTTGGCAATGAAACAAGGGGAGAAGCTGGCCGTGCCGGCTCAAGCCAAAATAAAGCTGTTGCATGAATTTGCCGGAGATGCCTTCGATGGTGCATTTCCGCATGGGTCTCTGATCATTTCTGGCACAACCCTCTACGGCATGACCTGTAACGGTGGCAGAAACAATATGGGCATGATCTTCAAGATACAGCGAGACGGCACCGGGTATGCCCAAATGCATGCATTTGCCGGAGGCGTCAACGATGGCGCGAATCCGTTTGGATCTTTGCTTCTTGCCGGCTCAGCCCTCTATGGCATGACCTCGCATGGAGGTTATGGGTATGGGACCGTATTCAAAATCGAAACCGATGGCAGCGGCTTCTCCTTACTGCATGCACTTGGCTATTCTGAACCCGGGTGTTGGCCCGAAGGATCGCTGATCATTTCAGGTACAACCCTGTACGGCATAGGCAAATTTGCCGGTAATTATCGAATACATGAAGCTCTGCATTATGGGGGAATATTCAAATTGCAAACCGACGGCAGCGATTTCAGGTGGCTGCACGCATTTATGGATGGCTTGGAAAATGGCACCAGCCAGGCTGCTCCAACTGGTTCCCTGGTCCTTTCCGGCTCGATTCTCTATGGCACGACCTCTGCTGCGATTTTTAAAATAAAGACCGACGGAAGCGATTATTTCGAGCTTCGCAATTTGTACTTTCCCCGGGGATCCCTGATTATTTCTGGCACAACTCTCTATGGCACGACCAGTGTCGGAACGAGTTATGGGAATGATGGAACAATTTTCAGGATAGAGACTGATGGCAGTGATTATTCCCGTCTGCACCGATTTGCCCCAGGTGTCGGTGATGGGGAAGATCCACATGGAACCCCGATCCGATCCGGCTCGACCCTCTATTGCATGACGACTTACGGCGGCAAAAGCGATATGGGAACGATTTTCAAGATTCAGACCGACGGCAGCGGCTACTCCGTATTGCACCATTTTGCCGGCGGTCCCGCCGATGGAAGCCAGCCATTTGGAGACCTGGTCCTTTCCGGCTCGAATTTAATTGGCATGACTTTTAGAGGTGGCATCCATGACAAGGGAGTGATTTTTTCTCTGCCACTGACCAATATTTCCGTCACCGCGCCAAATGGAAATGAGAACTGGATGATAGGTGATAGCCAAGATATTATCTGGACTGCCGATAGTTCGATCAGCCGCGTGAATATCGACTATTCGGCTGACAACGGCGGCCACTGGATCCCGATGGCGACCGGCACCGCCAACGACGGCCGCTATACCTGGGCCGTGCCCAACACCCCTTCGCCGGCTTGCCTGGTGCGGATCAGTGATGCCAACGACGCCCTGGTCAGCGACAGCAGCGATAATCCGTTCTCCATCCTGATCGGCATCGACCTGGCGGCCGAACGGCGCGAGATCAAGGCCTTCACCATTCTGCGCCAATATGGCAAGATCCAGTTCCTGGTGCAAACTGCCTCTGACCAGGTGGCCCAATACCGGGTTCTGCGCCGGCAGGGCACGCGCTGATTTTGCGGTGCTCAAAACCGTCGCCCCGTCCGAGCTGCGCGACAACCAGTTCCAGATGCAGGACAAGTATTTGGAAAAGATACATGTCATATACCTATGAGGTCGAAGCGTATAATGCCGCCGGACAACTGGTCGGGCGCTCCGCCGAAAAGACAATATAATGAAGATGGGGCGGAAGATAATATGATAAAATCGGTTGATGGGGAGGGGTTATGTTAAAAAATTATTTTAAATGTCGGTTGGGAAAAAGAATCGTTATCCTTGTCAGTATTATTTTTGTTTCTGGCGGGCGGACTATGGTTATTTTTGGGCAGCACCGAAGCAAGGTCGGGTTCACGTTTGCCGATCGCAAAGAGCACTACGGAATTCACAAATCTGGAAATTGTGCCGCGAAAGATCGATACGGCGAACAAGGAAGCCATCATGGCCAAGGCCGTGTCGATCGCGGTTCCCTTTGTCAAGAACGCCGGGCAGTTCGCTGCTGAGGTCAAATTCGCAGCCGATCTGTTTGCCGGACGATTTTTTCTCACCGGCAACGAGCTGGTCTATTCGCTGCGCCAGCGGGGAAAAACCGGTCATGTTCAACCTGGCAAACGCGGGCGGATGGCTGAAGCTAGAAGGCACAGCGTCCCGGGCAAGGGCATTGTTTTCAAAGAGTATTTTATCGATAAAAAAGGAAACAGGATCGATTTAAAAAGTAATGGCGAACGGCGGGCCAAGACAGTTGTTTCCTATTTCAAGGGCAAGGATGCAAAAAATTGGTACACCGGCGTCGCTTCCTATCAAAGCGTTTCGCTGGGAGAAGTCTATCCGGGTGTGGAGGTAAAACTCAAGGCCACTGGCCGCAACGTGGAGAAGGTGTTTTACGTCAGCCCGCGAAGTAGCGTGGCCGAGATAAAAATCGGCATGGATGGCGTGTCCGGCTTGAAAGTTGCCGGCGATGGCCGCTTGCTGCTCAAAAACAATCTGGGCGAGCTGGCCATGCGCAAGCCAATTGCCTGGCAGGAGATCGATGGCGAGCGACATGATGTGAAAGTGGATTACCGGTTGTTGGGGAATAATAATTATGGATTCGCGGTATCTGGTGATTATAATAAAAATTGCACTCTAATCATTGATCCCGACTTAAGTACCTTGATCGCCTCGACTTTTCTTGGCGGCGTTGATGATGATTATGGGATGTCTCTGGCCCTGGACAGTGCCAACAATATCTATATAACTGGGGCTACATCTTCATATGATGATTTTCCAACTACTATAGGAGCCTATGACCGGGAATTGCATGGGCATTCTGATCTCTTTATTTCCAAGCTGGACAATAATTTAACAAGGTTGCTGGCATCCACCTTTCTTGGCGGGAGTGAAATGGATTTTGTGCAATCTTTGGATGTAGACAGTGCCGGCAATATCTATCTGGCCGGAGCAACACAATCAGTGGATTTTCCAACCACCGCCAATTCTTATGACCGGACACATAATCAAAGACCTGGCTGGATAAGTAATGATGTTTTTATTTCCAAGCTGGACAACAGTTTGACTACTCTTATATCATCAACATTTCTGGGCGGGAAAGATTCTGAAAGAGGCAATTCTCTGGCCCTGGACAGTGGCGGTAATGTTTATATCACAGGATTCACTGATTCTCAAAATTTTCCCGTCACCCCCGGGACCTATGGTCGTACAAATAATGGTTCTGATGTCTTTATTTCCAAGTTGAACAACGATTTGAGCAATCTTTTGGCCTCCACCTTTATGGGAGGGAGTGGTCCCGATTCCGGCCATTCTCTAGCCCTGGACAAGGCCGGCAATGTCTATGTGACTGGAATGACAAATTCAACAGATTTCCCTACCACCCCCGGATCTTATGATCGGACGCATAACGGATACTATGATGTCTTTATTGCCAAACTTAACAACCGCTTGACAGTATTGCTGGCCTCTTCATATTTAGGTGGGAGCGAAATGGATAATAGCGCTTCGCTGTCTTTGGACAGGAATGGTAATGTCTATCTGACCGGATCGACGGGATCAACAGATTTTCCTGTCACTGCGGGGGCTTATGACCAGACATACAATGGTGGTATTTATGATGTCTTTGTTTCCAAACTAAATAGCAATCTGGCTACCATATTGGCTTCAACCTTTTTGGGTGGGAGATACTGGGACGATGGAATTTCACTAGTTCTGGATGGTTCGGGCTCTGTCTATGTGGCTGGACATACAGGTTCATCGGATTTTCCAACTACTGGAGGAGCCTATGACCGTAAATATAATGGAGATTCTTGTACTGGCTATTGTAATGGTGATATTTTTGTTTCCAAGCTGAACATCAACTTAAACACGCTTCTGGCCTCAACATTTCTGGGCGGAAACTATGATGAAAGCGGCATTTCTCTGGTTTTGGATAGTTCGTATAATGTCTATCTGACAGGGAATACAGAATCAGCCAATTTCCCCACTACTGCTGGAGCCTATAACCGAAAATTTAATCTCGGTTTTGATTATGATGATATCAACGATGTTTTTATTGCCAAATTGAATGGCAGAATACTTCGTTTGGCTCTAACCGCGCCCAACGGCAGCGAGAGCTGGCTGGTGGGCGACAATCATGACATTATCTGGACAGCCACTAGTTCGATCAGCCCTGTCAATATCGACTATTCGGCTGACAACGGCGGCCACTGGCTCCGGGTGGCGTCCGGCACCGCCAACGACGGCCGCTATGCCTGGGCCGTGCCCAACACCCCTTCTCCAACATGTCTGGTGCGGGTCAGCGATGTCAACGATGCCCAGGTCAGCGACACCAGCGATAATCCGTTCTCCATCCTGATCGGCATCGACCTGGCGGCCGAACGGCGCGAGATCAAAGCCTTCAGCATCTTGAAGCAATACGGCAGGATCCAGTTCCTGGTGCAAACCGCCTCCGACCAGGCGGCCCAATACCGGGTTCTGCGCCGCAAGGCAAGCGAGGATTTCGTGGTGCTCAAAACCGTGGCCCCGTCCGAGCTGCGCGACAACCAGTTCCAGATGCAGGACAAGTACCTGGAAAAGGCCACCCTTACACCTATCGGATCGAAGCCTACAATGCCGCCGGGCAAGTGGTCGGACGCTCGGCTGAAAAAACGATATAAAAAAAGGAGAAATAATGAAACCCGCAACAAAAAACATTTTCAGGTCGCTGTTCGCCCTGGTGCTCCTGTTCTCGGCATTGGCCGCGGTCTGCCCGGCGGCGGAGATCCCAGCCCATAAGTTCATGGTCACTGCCGGCGCCAACCTTTTTCACAGTTCCTCTTCCGATTATCGGAAAATATACGGCCAGGCGGTCTTCATGCCCGAGATCAAGCTCACTTGCCTGGTGTACAAGAATTTCAGCGTGTGGGGCGGATTCGCAATGACTTCCAAGCAGGGGCTCATCGAGGAAGTGGACGAGACGGCCAAGATCAGGCAGACGTTTCTCAGCTTCGGCATTGGCTATGCCTGCAAGTTGTCCGCCTCGTTGCGCCTGCGCGGCGAAGTGGGCCTGGCCGCCATTTCCTACAAGGAGGAGGCCCTGGGAGCGACCCAGAAAGGCTCGGGGCTGGGCTGGAAAATCGGCGCCGACCTCGACTATTTCATAAGCAAAAAAATATTTTTAATTCTGGCGGCCGCCTACAGCCAGGCCAGCGATGAAGCGGAAATCGGCAAGATCGAGCTGGGCGGTGCCCAGGGCGGCATCGGCGTGGGCTTCGTTTTTTAATAAACCGGCATTTTGGCGGTTTTTGTTTGATTTTAGCTTCCGGAAGGATTATAATATCCTCTCTGGGAGATCATGAAATCAAAACTTGAAAAACTGAAAGGTATCTGTGTCGGCATTGCCGGCTGCGGCGGGCTCGGCTCCAACTGCGCCATGGCCCTGGCCCGCGCCGGGGTCGGCACCCTGGTCATCGCCGATTTCGATAGCGTCACCCTGGAAAACCTGGGCCGGCAATACTATTTCCGGGAACAGGTCGGCCAGAAGAAAGTCCTGGCCTTGAAAGAAAACATCCGCAAGGTCAATCCCGATATCGATGTCCAGGTCCACGACGTGTGCCTGGGGCCGGACGAGGTGGTGGACATCTTTAAAAATTGCCAGGTGATCGTCGAGGCCTTCGACCGCGCCGACATGAAGCTGATGATCATCGAGACCGTGACCGAGCGTTTCCCGGACAAGTTCATCGTCGCCGGCTCCGGGCTGGCCGGCTACGGCGAGAACAACGCCCTGCGCACCCGCCGCCTGGGCAACCTGTTCATCTGCGGCGACGAGACCAGCGAGGTATCCGAGGAGATGCCGCCCCTGGCGCCGCGCGTCGGCGTGGTGGCCTGCCTGCAGGCCAACCAGGTCCTGGAGATCGTCCTGGATGACCTGGTCGCCGCCGGCGGCGAGGATGTCTGGGAGGAATGAGTATGGAGAGAATTCATGAAGATCAATCTGAACAATAAAGAGGTCAGCATGGCCGGCGAGTCGTTCAGCGTGCGCGAATTGCTGAGCCTGATGCATTTCACTTTCCCGATGATCGTGATCAAGATCAACGGCCGCCTGGTCAGGAAAGAGGACTACGAGCGGGTGTTCATCGGCGACGGCGACAACGTCGAGGCCATCCATTTAATCTCGGGGGGCTGACCGAGACACGGTCGAATCATCGTGACGCGTAACGCGTGACGGGTGACGCGTAAGAAAATAAATTCCAAATCCCAAGCAGCAAATCTCAAATAAGCACCAAATTTCAATGACCAAATAACCCAAATGAAGAAATGGCCCCTCAAAGGGCTTTCGTTTAGGACATTGGAATTTGGAACTTGGAATTTATTTGGAATTTGGGATTTGTGATTTGAAATTTTAGTCTTCTCTCTTCCCTCGGCACTATAGTTCGCTGCGATTTTTAGCGAAATATGTCCTGGTATTTTCTCCAGCGCGAGATAAAGAAAGTCTCGACGTCCTTTTCCTTGTAAGGCCGGCCCAGGAAGGTATGGCGGCAGCCCATGTAGGCGGCGCATTCGAACGGCTTGACCGAGTGGATGGTGCACAGATTTTCGTCGGACAGAAAAACGCAGCGCCCGTTCTCGTGGGCGTAATAATCGGGGACGATCGTGCCGGGAACGGCCAGGTAGCGTCCGGCCTTGCGCTTGGCCGGGGCCAGGAAATGGACGCGGCTGTTCTTGCCGCCGGCCGGCACGCGCACCAGGTAGCCGGTTTGCAGCTCGGCTTCGCTGATGCCCAGCAGGGCGGCGATCTTTTTCAGATCAGCGGGAATGAGCCGGCCGGGATCGCGGCGGCAGGCGCTGACGCAGCGTTCGCAGCTGCAGGCATCCATGTTCAGCCCGCCTTTTTTTCGGCCCGCTGCCGCCGGCGCCAGGCGGCCAGCAGGGAATCGATCTGCCGCAGCGCGGCCTGCTCGCCGCGGCGGATGATCTCGGCCGGGCGGTAAAATTCGAACATCGAGATATCCGAGGTTTGGATGTGGATGACGACGTCGGGGACGTCGGCGCACAGGCGGGCGGCGATCAGTTTTTGCTGCATGATCTCCATGGTGGACAGGAACGCCTCGATCATGTTGGGTTCCTCGTCCGGGCTGCCGGAGATCAGCCGGCGGCTCAAAAAATCGTTGAGGCGGGCCAGCAGCAGCTTTTCCTTGACGTTGGGTTTTTTGCGGCGCCGCGGCCGCAGCGGGCGCGGCTCGATGACGTTGACGGCGATGGTGAAGGCGCAGCCGTGTTTTTTCAGCACGTCGACCGGCACCGGGTTGAGCAGGCCGCCGTCGACCAGGTAGCGGCCGCGCAGGCGGACCGGCTTGAAGATGACGGGCACGGAGATGGACGCGCGCACGGCCTGGCGCAGGCTGCCGCGGTCGAACATGACCTCCCGGCCGCTGCGGATGTCGGTGGCGGGGCAGAAGAACGGCCGCTCCAGGTCCTCGATGCGCCTGGAACCGAAGATCCCCTGCAGAAAAGCGCGGATCCTTTTTTCCGAGATCATCCCCGAGCTGGAGGGGCGCGGGACCAGGTGGGGATAGAGGTTGGAGTTTTCGAAGCCCAGGGCGTATTCCTCGACCGGCGCGCGATGCTCGCCGCGCACGCACATAGAGGGCGCCGATCAGGGCGCCGATGCTGGTCCCCGAGACCATGTCGGGAACGATGCCGTGCGCTTCCAGGACCTTGAGCACGCCGATGTGCGCCAGCCCCTTGGCGCCGCCGCCGCCCAGGGCGATCCCGGTCTTCACGCGCCGCCGCCTTTCTTTTCCACCCGGCGCAGAAAATCCCTCAGGTTCAGGCCGCAGATCTTGCGGATCTCCCCTTCCCGGAAGCCCCGTTTTTGCAGGGCGGCAACCAGGGCCGGAAAGCGGCGACATTGCCCAGGCCCTGCGGCGTGGAGGGGATACCGTCGAAGTCGCTGCCCAGGCCCACGCAGTCGATGCCGCCCGTGGCCGCGATATGCACGATATGGTCGATCACTTCGTCCAGAGCCACCGGGTCGGTGCCGGCCGCGGCCCGCACGTAGTATTCCCATTCCACCTGGCTCAAAAAGTCGGGATCGTCCAGGTGGCCGCGGGTCCTGTCCTGGATCTCTTTTTCATATTTCTTGAAGTTCTCCTCGATCTGGTCGAAAACCCGGCGCGGACGAAGGCCGGGAAAAAATTGGCCCCGATGAAGCCCCGGCGGGCGGCGATGGCGCGGATGAAATCGTCGGTCAGGTTGCGCGGGATGTCGCAGAGTCTTCCTGGCGTTGGAATGCGAGGCCATGATCGGGACCGGGGTGGCCTTCAGGACATGGGCGATGGTCTTGTCGGCGGCGTGGGAAACGTCGATGGCCATGCCCATCTGCGCCATCTGGCGGACGATGCGCCGGCCCAGGGCGGTGAGGCCGTTGGCGCGGGGAGTGTCGGTGGTGGAGTCGGCCCAGTCGGTGTTCTGGGAATGGGTCAGGGTCATGCCGCGCACGCCCAGGCGAATAAAATATGTGGAGGATTTCCGGGGAATTTTCGATGATATGGCCGCCTTCCAGAAACAGCCAGGCCGACAGTTTTTTGCCGGCCAGGGCGGCCGCCATTTCCGCGGTCGAGGTGACCTTGGCGGCGAGCCGGGGCTGGAATACCTTTTGCTCCATGGTCTGCAGGAGCTGCAGGGCCCTTTTCATGGCCCGCTGCGGCGCCAGCAGCGGATCGACCCAGATGGCGAAGACCTGGGCCTTGAGACCGCCTTTGCGGATCTTGCGCAGGTCGAGCTGGCCCGGGTTGGCGGCGAACTTCCAGGGCTGGTCGAACAGCATGCTGGCCGTGTCGCAGTGGGCGTCAAAAATGAACAGGTCTTGCGGGAACGGGACCGCGCCGTTTTTTTTCATGGCTTCATTTTATACCAAATCCCCGGAGGCTTAAAGCCGCCGCCGCGTTTTTTGCCAAGCGCGCCGCGCTGCGCTACAATGGGACCATGAACGAGCGCGCATTCCGGACTCCGGCGGCAAGGCGGAACCATGCTGAACTCACCCTGGCGCTGGCCGAGATCGCCGCCGATGACCGCTACTCTTTCACCTATCCCCACCTTCCCGAGCGCTATGCCGGCCTGGCCGAAAAATTCCCCGGCCTGCCCCTGCTGGTCGTGACCAGGAGCGGCGCGTGATTTGCGGCCACGATCTCCTGCTGCTGCTGCGCCAGCGCGGAGAAGCGAGCGTGGCCGCCCTGCAGGTCGACCTGGGCCCGGCCGAAGCCCTGTTGCTGAATTACAATATCCTGAACCGGTTGTTCGGGCTGAATGCCTATGAAAAATTGCTTTTCGTAAAAAAGATCTCGCCCTGCTGCCCCCTGGCCGAGATCCGGCGCCGGACCGCAGCGGACTTCGCCCTGAACGAATTTCTGCTGCAACGCCTCGAAATCCTGCTGGCCGAGCCTTTCCGCGCCGCCCTGGCCGCGGGCCGCCTGGGCCTGAAGGCGGCGTTGAAGGCGGCGGACCTGGCTGCCGCGGACAGGATGGCGGCGATCGGGCTGATGCAGGCGTGCAAGTTCTCCGATAGCCAGCAGGCGCTGATCCTGCAGTGGCTGGAGGAGATCGCCTTCCGCGAAAAAAAAGCCCTGGCCCCGATCCTGGCCGCCGCCGGTCTGGACCTGCTGCTGGAAAAGGAGATGCCGCAGAAAAAGATATTGGCTGCCCTGCAGCAACTGCGCTATCCGCAACTGACGCGGGCGGAGCGGGAATGGCGGAGCTGGCAAAAAAAAATGGCCCCCGCCGGCGTGACTCTGGCCCACGCCCCCTTGTTTGCCGGGCGGGAGGTCCGGGTCACCCTGACCCTGAAGAACCGGGACCAGGCGGAAAAGTTGCTGGCAAAACTAAAAAAATGGCCGGAATGATTGACAACGCCGGGCTTTTGCATATAATTACCAATAAGGGATGAATATGAGTACACCGGTTTTGGTTATTGTTTTCGTGGTCGCCCTGGTTTTTTCCCTGGGTTTTTTGCTGCTGGTCGTCACCCTGGTCCCGGCCATCCAGCAGTTCAAGTCGCTGCTGGTGGACATGGAAAAAACCTCCCTGGAAGTCCGCGACCTGGCCCGGGAATTGAAAAGGGTCAGCGGCCATGGCCGAGGACCGGCTGGAAAAAGTGGACGTGGTGCTCGCCCAGTCCAGGCGCACCGTGGAAAACGCCGGCGATGCCCTGCAGTTCATCAGCCAGAACGTGCTGCGGCGGTCGGCCGGACTGCTGGCCTTTCTGCCGGCCATCAAAATGGGCTGGAACCTGGTAAAGAAAATCAAAGGAGGTAGATAAATGTGTGAAAATAGTGGCAGCAAAATGTTCTTCAGCTTCCTGACCGGGGCCGTGGTCGGAGCCGGCCTGGCGCTGCTGTTCGCCCCCCAATCCGGGGAAGAGACCCGCAAGCAGATCAAGGATTTTTCCGAAAAGCTCGGCAGCGAGGTCAAGGACAGCGTTGAGAAGATCGGTGAAAAGGCCACGGCGTTCATCGACGGCACCAAGGACACCTTCAAGAAAAAAACCAGAATTTAACGGGGAGTTGACCGCTTCTGGACCGGTTGATGAAGATTGAATCCATCGCCCGCGGTGGAGATGTCTGTCCCCGCGGCTGTTTTTAAAGAAATAGATCCGTTTTTATTTTAACAAGAGGTTTGCCGACATGACAAAAAAAGAATGGGAAGAACGCATTTTAAAAAAGACGCTGGAAAAGAACAAGGAGCGCAAGGAAACATTCAAGGCCACCTCCTTCCCGGTGCGGCGCCTGTACGATGCCGCTGACATCGGGGAGCTCGATTATGAAAAGGACCTGGGCTATCCCGGCGCTTTCCCCTATACCCGCGGCGTGCAGCCGACCATGTACCGCGGCAAGTTCTGGACCATGCGCCAGTACGCCGGCTTCGGCTCGGCCGAGGAATCGAACCGCCGCTACCGCTACCTGCTGGAGCAGGGGCAGACCGGCCTGAGCGTGGCCTTCGACCTGCCCACGCAGATCGGCCTGGACTCGGACAACGCGCTCTGCGAGGGCGAAGTGGGCAAGGTGGGCGTGGCCATCGACACCCTGGCCGACATGGAGCTCCTGTTCGCCGACATTCCCCTGGACAAGGTTTCGGTCTCCATGACCATCAACGCCTCGGCGGCCATCGTCCTGGCCATGTACCTGGCCGTGGCCGAAAAAAGGGGCATCCCCCTGGCGCAGCTTTCCGGCACCATCCAGAACGACCTGCTCAAGGAATACATCGCCCGCGGCACCTACATCTATCCGCCCAAGCCCTCGCTGCGCATCATCTCCAACATTTTTTCCTACTGCAAGGAGCAGCGTGCCCAAGTGGAACACCATCTCGATCAGCGGCTACCATATCCGCGAAGCCGGTTCCACCGCGGTGCAGGAGCTGGCCTTCACCTTCGCCGACGCCATCGAGTACGTCAAGTCGGCCCTGGCCTCGGGGCTGAAGGTGGACGAGTTCGCGCCGCGCCTCTCCTTTTTCTTCGCCAGCCACAACAACCTGCTGGAGGAGGTGGCCAAGTTCCGCGCCGCCCGCCGCATCTGGGCGCGGATCATGAAGGACAAGTTCGCGGCCGGCGAAAAGTCGCAGCTGATGCGCTTCCACACCCAGACCGGCGGCGTCACCCTGACCGCCCAGCAGCCGACCAACAACGTGGTGCGCGTCACCCTGCAGGCCCTGGCCGCCGTGCTGGGCGGCACGCAGAGCCTGCACACCAACTCCATGGACGAGGCCCTGGCCCTGCCCACCGAGGACTCGGTGCGCGTGGCCCTGCGCACCCAGCAGGTCATCGCCTACGAGAGCGGCGTGGCCGACACCGTCGACCCGCTGGCCGGCTCCTATTACGTCGAAGCCCTGACCAACGAAATAGAGAAAGGGGTCTGGACCTACCTGGACAAGATCGAGGCCATGGGCGGCATGCTCGCGGCCATCGAGGCCGGCTACCCGCAGAAGCAGATCCAGGACAGCTCCTATTCCTACCAGAAGGAGATCGACAGCGGCGAGCAGGTGATCGTCGGCGTCAACCAGTTCCAGGTCAAGGAAGACCTCTCGCACCTGAAGACGCTGAAGGTCTCCCCCGAGGGCGAGGCCATCCAGAACCAGCGCCTGCAGAAGACCAAGAAGGAGCGCGACAACGCCGCCGTGAAAAAAGCCCTGGCCAGGGTCAGGGAGACCGCCGCCGCCGACGGCAACCTGATGCCGCCGATCCTGGAAGCGGTCAAGGCCTACGCCACCCTGCAGGAGATCGCCGACCAGATGCGCGCCGTCTTCGGCGAGTACAAGGAAAAGATCGTTATCTAATTGTATTTGGCCATCAGGCAAGCCAGCTGGCAGGCGCAGCGGCTTTCGCTGGAACGGCTTGTGGGCGTCGAGGAGACGACCATCGCTTCCCGGAGGCGCATTTGTTCTCTGTGTAGGGGCGGATCGTGATCCGCCCTCTTGAGAATGGCGCGTAAGCCTGCCAAATATTGGGGTCGACACTTTACGCTGTTCACCGTACACCCTTTCCCAATTTGCCCTTTTCGGCAAATACTGGTAAAATCATGGCATGAAGACTTTCTTCAAGGTTGACGATCTGGAGATCAGCGACAAAAGCTTCTTCCTGATCGCCGGACCCTGCGTCATCGAGGACGCGGGGCTGACCCACGAGATCGCCGCCGAAGCCAAAAAGATCACCGGCGAACTCGGCATCCCCTTCATATTCAAGGCCTCTTTCGACAAGGCCAACCGTTCCTCCATCGCGTCCGCCCGCGGCCCGGGGCTGGAAAAGGGGCTGCCCATCCTGGCCGGGATCAAGGCCGGACCTGCAGCGTCCCGGTCCTTTCCGATATCCACGAGCCGTGGCAGGCCGAGGCCGTCGCCGCGGTGCTGTCGGTCATCCAGATCCCGGCTTTCCTGTGCCGCCAGACCGACCTGCTGCTGGCCGCCGCCCGCACCGGCCTGCCCCTGAACATCAAGAAAAGCCAGATGATGAGCCCGGCCGACATGTCCCTGGCCGTGAAAAAGGTCACGGAGGCGGGCAACCGCCGCGTCATGCTGACCGAGCGCGGCACCTTCTTCGGCTACAACAACCTGGTGGTCGATTTCCGCTCCATCCCGCTGATGAAGGAGAGCGGCTGCCCGGTGGTCATGGACGCCACCCACTCGGTGCAGCGCCCCAGCGGCGCCGGCGACGTTTCGGGCGGCGACCCGCAGTTCATCCCGCTCATGGCCGCCGCCGGCATCGCGGCCGGCGCCGACGGCATATTCCTGGAGATCCATCCCCGCCCGGAAAAAGCCCTTTCCGACGGGAAGAATTCCCTGCCCCTGAAAGATCTCCGCCCCCTTTTAATCCGCCTGCAGAAGTTGTATAATGTAGCTTAATGGGCAGCATCGAAACCGGAAAGAAAGTTCTTCAGACCGAAGCCAACGCCATTTTACAAGCCCTCGACAAGATCAACGGCCAGTTCGCATCCGCCGTCGACATCCTTTTCCAGTGCCGCGGCCAGGTGGTGGTCACCGGCATGGGCAAATCGGGGCTGATCGGCCGCAAGATCGCGGCCACCATGACCTCGATCGGCAGCCCGGCCGTCTTCCTGCACCCGGCCGAAGCCATCCACGGCGACATCGGCATCATCCATCGCCGAGGACGCGGTGATCGCCCTGTCCACCTCCGGGGAAACCGAGGAAGTCATCCGCATGCTCAACTACATCAAGCGCCTGGGCATCAAGCTGATCTCCCTGGTCGGCAATCCCGCCTCGACCCTGGCCAGGCAAAGCGACGTGTTCATCGACTGCAGCGTCGAGAAGGAGGCCTGCCCGATCGGGCTGGTGCCTTCGGCTTCCTCGACCCTGACCCTGGCCGTGGGCGACGCCCTGTCCATCGCCCTGATGGAAAAGCGGGGCTTCAGCGAGGAGGACTTCCGCTGCATCCACCCGGGCGGGCAGATCGGCAAGAAGCTGCTCAAGGTCAAGCACCTGATGCACAAGGGCGAGCCAGCTGCCGGTCGCCGACGTCAAGGCGCTGATGGAGAGCGTCATCCGCACCATCAATGAAAAAAAATTCGGCGTGGCCATCGTGGTCCGGGACCGCGACCGCGTGGCCGGCATCATCACCGACGGCGACCTGCGCCGTCTTTTTCTGAAAGGGATCAACTTTGCCAAGACCCAGGCCGCAGCCTGCATGACCGCCGACCCCCTCTGCATCAGCGAGGACAAGCTCGCGGTCGAAGCCTTGAAGATCATGGAAGACCGGGCGGTCACCGCGCTGGTCGTCAAGAACGGCAAGGACCGTCTGAGCGGACTGCTGCACCTGCACGATCTATGGAGAACGGAGATGATATGATGGACCAGAAAGAATTGGCGAAGAAAGTGAAGTTGATCATCATGGACGTGGACGGCACGCTGTCGGACGGGCGCTTTTTCATGATGCCCAACGGCCAGTCGATAAAATCCTTCGACGTCAAGGACGGCACCGGCGTCATCTTCGCCCGCCTGGCCGGGCTGAAGACGGCCATCATCACCGGCAAGTCCTCCAAGCAGGTCAAGAAGCGGGCCGAGGAGCTGCAGGTCGACGATTACTACGAGGGCGTCTACAACAAGACGATCCCCTTCTTCGAGCTGCTGAAGAAGTACGGCCTGGAAAAAGAGGAAGTGGCCTATATCGGCGACGACATCGGCGACGCCGAGGTCATGGGCATGGTCGGCTTCGCCGCCGCGGTCGGCGACGCCCACCCGCTGATCAAGCGCGTCTCCCACTATATCGCCAAGCGCTACGGCGGCCGCGGCGCGGTGCGCGAGGTGATCGATTTCATCCTCGACGTGCAGGAGCAGTGGCAGACCATCTTCGCCGAGCTGAAAAAATCGAGCGACTGGGAAGAGATCTTCAAGGAGATCAACTCCTGACCCTATCCCGGCCGTTCGCGCTTTTTGAGGAGGGCCTCATGCCGGCATTGAAAAAAAACAATTTCTTTTCAGCGGTTTTTCTTGTCCTGGCCGTATTCTTGTCCGTCCCGGCCGCGCCCGCGGAACAGGTGGCGCTGCTGAAAATAGACGGCCCCGCCCCGGCGCTTCTGCCGGTCATCGCCGGCGCCGGCGGGGTGGTGGTGCAGGAATTGCGATTCCTGCCTGCTGGTCCGCGCGCCGCGGCCGGCCCTGCCCCGGCTGCGGGCCGCCGGCATCGCTTTTGCCGTCATCACCGACGTGCGTGACGGCGTCCGCTTTCTACTGTTGCACTCAGCGCTGGCCGCGCCGCTGCTGCCCCCGGGGCAGGCAGCCAGCTGCCGCCGGCTGGAGGGTCGCGTCTGGCTGCTGTGGACCACGGATCCCGCTTTCCGTCTGCGCCTGGCCCAGCCGTTCCGCCTGAAGGCGCTCGACCTTTCCGGGGCCGCCCGTCGCCGCCATCCCGCCCGCGGCCGCGGCGGCGGATGAAAGATGCCGCTCCGGGCCCGCGATACGCCGCCCAACTGGCCGGCCTGGCGGCCCAGGTATCGCTGGAGCGGCTGCGGGCCGATATCCTCGCCCTGCAGAATTTCAAGACCCGCTACGCCTCCACCGCCCAGTGCGACGCCGCGGGCGCGTTCATCCTGCAGCGCTTCCGCCAGCTCGGCCTGGCGGCGGAGTATGACCCGTTCACTTTTGAAACCTATTACCAAAGCAACAATATCGTGGCCGTGATCCCGGGAAAGGTCGCGCCGGAGCGGATCGTCCTGGCCTGCGCCCATTACGACTCCACCAGCAATACCCCGCTGGTCTCGGCGCCCGGGGCCAACGACAACGGCAGCGGCACGGCGACGATCCTGGAATTGGCCCGCATCCTGGCCGGGGAAAAATTCGATTTTTCCATCGTCCTGCTCTGCGTTTCGGCCGAGGAGTGGGGCCTGTACGGCAGCGACCATTACGCCCGCCAGGCCCGCCAGGACGGCGCCGAGATCCTCGCCGTGGTCAACGTGGACATGGTCGCCCATCCTGAAAACGCGCAGTGGCGGGTGCTGGACGTGATCGGCGACCGCCAGTCGGAATGGCTGGCCGACCGCTTCATCGCCGCGGCCCAGCCCCTGGTGGGATTGCGCCTGGCCAAGGTCATCGATCCTTCCCTGACCTGGAGCGACCATTCGCCTTTTTGGCGACCAGGGCTATGCCGCCCTTTGCGAGATCGAAGACAGCAACGATCCCTATTACCACCGTACCACCGACACGCTGGATAAACTGGACCTGGCCTTCGCCGCCGAGGCGGTGCAGGCCTCGCTGGCGGCGGTGGCCGACCTGGCCCAGCCCCTGAGCACGCCGGCGGCGCCCTCGGGACTGCGGGCGCGCAGCCAGGTCTCGGCCGCCCTTTTTGCCAGCCTGAAGACCGTTTACCTGGACTGGCAGCCCAACCCGGAGCCGGTCAGCGGCTACCACGTCTACCGCGCCGACCTGTCCCACGGCCCCTACCTGCGCCTGACCGCGCAGCCGGTCGCGGCCGCATCGTTCACGGACGTTTTCCTGCGGCCGGACCAGGCGTATTTCTACGTGCTGACCGCCGTGGACGGACAGGGGCGGGAGAGCAACTATTCCGAGGAGGTGCGGGACGATGAAAACAACCGTTAAAAAAACCTTCCGCGCTCCCGTGTTGGCGGCGGCCGTGTTTCTCCTGTTGCCGGTTTTGTCCGCTCCGGTTTGGGCCGGCAGCGGCCTGGTCCCGCGGCAGCGACTTTTCGTCGCCGTCACGGCCGGGTATTTTTCACCCGGGCAGGCCGCGTTCCGCCAGGTCTACGACAAAGCCGCCTGGCCGTTCGAGCTGCAGCTCGGCTGGGACCTGGGCCGGAATTTGACGGTGTTCGCCGCCGGCCGTTACCTGGAAACTTCCGGCCGCGCCGTCGTGCTCGAGGCGCAGCGGCCCGGCGAAACGTACTCCCTGCGTTTGCGCCTGACCACGCTGCGCCTGGGCATGAATTACCGGTTCGGGCTTTCCCGCTTCACCCCATTCATCGGCGCCGGCGGCAGCTACAATTTTTACCGGGAGCGATGGCTGGACGCGCCGCTGGCGAGCGCAGGCCGGAAAGCGGGATTTTTCGTCCAGGCCGGGGGCCGCTACCGCCTGGCCCGGCGCTGGCACGCCCTGGCGCAATTGGAATACTCATTGCTCCCCGCCGGCAGCGGCGCCCGGGGCAAAGTGAACCTCGGCGGCCTGAACCTTTCCCTGGGCCTGATGGCCGGGTTGTTCTGAAGGGCCGTTCCGCTCGCCGATCAATCCCGCCTTGCCAATTTTTCATTCATGGCCTGGAGAATGGCCGCGGCGTCGGGCGCCTGGCCGATGATGCCGCAGACCAGCGCCCCGCGCCAGAAGAGCTGCACCAGGCCGTTGTAGGGGTCGCGTACGACCAGCGCCCCGGGCCGGATCGCCGGCGCGGGATTTTCCTTGTCCAGGGCGGCGTATTTCCGCAGCATGGCGCCGGCCTCGTCGGCGCTCGCCGCCTGCAGGATGAACACCTGGAATTTCCGGCCCTGCAGCTCGTAGTCGGCGGCGTAGGCCGAATGCAGAAACTCGTAGCCCAGGAAATTGCCGAGGATGAAGCGCTCGGAATGGGCGATCCGGCCCGGCGTCGGGCAGGGCCGCCAGCATGGGCGGCAGGGAATTCCCGCCGCCGATGGCGCGGGCGATCTTTTCGGCCAGGGAGGCCAGGACGACCCGGCCCGAGGCGCCCAGGTCGAAACCGTTCAGCTTGACATAGCAGGCGCCGCTGATGAAATTCAGCACCCCCTCCTCGGCGTAGCCCTGGCTGCCCACGGGCAGGTAATCCCCGGCCAGGGGCTTTTCTGAGCTGTAGATCCCGAACGCGTTTTCCGGCGCGCCGTGGAAATAGATCTCGGCGCTCAGGGACTGCTTCAGGGAATTGACGTAGTTCTGCACGGCCAGCTGGCGGAAGCCGTAGGCCAGGAAATTTTCGGCCGCGCCGTCGATATGGCGGTACAGGGTCTCGGGCAGGAACGTCTCGGCCGCTCCCTGCTTTTGCCAGCCCGCCAGCTCGGGGAACAACAGGGCCGGCGCTACGGGCTGGGCCGCCAGTCCGGTGGGGATCGCCAGGGCGGCGATGATGATCATGGCGCAAAGGATCGTTTTTTTCATGTTTCCTCCCGGCCCGCGGCCGCGCGCTTTTCGCATCGTTCTCGGCTCTCCGTGATCCCGGTAATTCCCGGTCAGGCCAGCCCCCGCCAGACCTTCAGGGCCTTGACCGTGGCGGCCACGTCGTGGACGCGCAGGATGGCGGCGCCGTTGCTGACCGCCAGCAGGTTGGCGGCCAGGGTTTCGGCGTCCCTTTTTTCCGGGACCTTCTCGCCGCTCAGCAGTCCGAGGAACGCCTTGCGCGAGAGGCCGACCAGCAGGGGCAGGTCAAACGCGGCGAACTGCCTGAGGTTGCGCAGGATGGCGACGTTGTCCTCCAGGCGCTTGCCGAAGCCGATGCCCGGGTCGAGGATCAGCTTTTCCTTCTTGATGTCATGGCTCAGGGCGTAGTCGATCCGCTCCTGGAAGTAATCCGTGATCTCGGCCACGACGTCGGCGTAAAAGGGGGCGCGCTGCATGTTCTCCGGCGTGCCCTTGATGTGCATCAGTACGACCGGCACGTTCAGCTCGGCCACGGTCGCGGCCATGTTCTCGCTGAAGCGCAGCGCCGAGATGTCGTTGATGATGTCGGCGCCGCCTTCCTCCACGGCCAGGCGGGCCACCTCTTCCTTGCTGGTGTCGACCGAGACCAGGACGGCCAGCTCCTGCTTGATCTTTTCCACGGCCGGCAGCACGCGGTCGATTTCTTCTTCCTCGCTGACGCGCGCCGCTCCCGGGCGGGTGCTTTCGCCGCCGACGTCGATGATGTCGGCGCCGGCGGCGGCCATGGCCCGGGCGTGCTCCAGGGCGGCGCCGTTTTGGTAGAAGCGGCCGGCGTCGGAAAAGGAATCCGGGGTGATGTTCAGGATGCCCATGACCAGCGGCTCGCTTTTTTCGAAGAAGCCGTTGCGCAGGTAGAGCTTCATTTCTTGCCCCGCGCCGGCTTGCTTTTTTGCCCGCGCGCGAACAGTTTCAGCCCCTGCTCGCGGGTGCGGAAGGCGCCGTCCAGCTGCAGGTCGTACAACTTCTTGAGCTGCGCGCCCATCTCGCGGCCCGGGGCCACGCCCAGGGCGATCAGGTCGCGGCCCTGGATGAGCGGCCGGATGGTGTCGCGGCTGATGGCGTATTCCTCCTTCTTGGCGATGAACCAGCGGGCGATCGCGTCCGGCTTGCGGAAGGCCAGCGGCCTGGGCTCGCGCGAGCGGCGGTCGGCGAAATCGAGCAGGAGCAGCAGCAGGTCCTCGCCCTCCATGTCCTTGACGGCGCGGGCGATGGCCCTGAAGGTGATCTCCTCGCGGTTGCGGTAGAGCTCATAGATGCGGTGGT
Organism: Candidatus Aminicenantota bacterium; assembly: GCA_963764745.1. GTDB lineage: Bacteria > Acidobacteriota > Aminicenantia > UBA2199 > UBA2199 > UBA2199. The sequence continues at coordinate 255,659 of CAVXTN010000006.1, forward strand.
GCTGCTGCACCAGCTTCAGGACGAATTTCCGCACCGGAAAATTCTGCCGCGTGTCGATGCGCAGGCGCTCCAGCACCGCCTTGGGCCAGCTTGCTGCCGCGCGAGTCGTGGAAGGCGGAGGTCACGGTCATGCGGCCGCGCTTGAATTCCCAGGCCGTGGTGGCGGCCTTGCCGCAGTCGTGCAGCAGGGCGGCCAGCAGCAGGGTCAGCGAGCGCTCTTCGTCCAGCCCGTACTGGCCGGCCAGCTTCTTGGACGATGTCCACGGTGATCAGGGTGTGGGCCCAGACCGAATGGTGGCCCTGCTCGTCCTTTTCCGGGTGGAAGTGGGCGTCCTGGATGGTCAGGGCCAGGGCGGCGAGCTCGGGGAAGAGCTTGGCCAGCACGGTCAGGCGCAGGTATTCCTGCAGCCCCAGCGCCGGCCGCGGCGACTCGAGCAGCAGCCGGCAAAGCTCGTCGGCCACGCGCTCGGCGCTGAGCTCGTCCAGGGGCACCTTCTTGGCCTTGGCGTAGATGGCCTTGTCCACGGCGAACCCGTGCACCGAGGCGAAGCGGGCGGCGCGCAGCACGCGCAGCGGGTCGTCGCTGAAGCTGGCCGGCGAGGTCATGGCGATGCGCTTTTCGGCGATGGCCTGCAGCCCCAGGTGCGGGTCCACGAGCGCCCCGTCCAGCAGGCGCTGGGCGATGGAATTGCAGGTGAAATCGCGCCGGCCCAGGTCCTCTTCCAGGGTGACCTGCGGGCCCGACTGGACCAGGAAGTTCTTGTGGCCGTGGGCCGGCGTCGTCCTTCTTGCGGTCGCGGCGGGGCACGGCGATGTCGAAGGTCTTGCCGGCGCGGGTGAACTTGACCACCGCGAAGCTCTTGCCCACGGTGTCGGTCTTGCCGAAGGGCTCCAGCCGGGCGGCGATCTGGTCGTAGTCCAGGCCGGTGACCAGCAGGTCGATGTCCTGGCCGGGCGCCAGCCGCTTGTAGAGGAGGTAGTCGCGGACCGTGCCGCCCACGACGTAGACGTCGCCGTTGAAAACGGAGACGAAAAAGTCCTTCTCGGGGAACGGGATCTGCGGCCGCTTCATGTTGGCTCGATTTTAAAGGTTCTGTCCCTTTATGTCAATTCAGTAATGAGTGATGAGTGATGAGTAATGAGAAACAGCGATAGTTCGCGACATTGCGGTTGCTCATCACTCATCACTTATTACTCATCACACTTGACTCACCACCCATCACAATGGTGATATAATGGAACTAATGACGCAAACGGTTTTCAGCCCCGCCTTCTGGGAAAAATTCTCCGGCCGCTCCAGGCGCCCGCGCATCGCCGCCGTGGACCGCGAGATGCAGGAATTGGCCGTGGCCGCCATTTTTGCCCACTTCGGCGACTCGCTGGTCTGGCTGGGCGGCGAGAACGAGGCGCAGGAGGAGAAGCGGGAGAAGATCCGCCAGTGGCTGAAGCTCTTCGGCCGCGAGGACGTGCCGGTCCATATTCACGCCCTGCCGTTCGAGGACCCCTATATCAACACCCTGGCCGACACGCGCCGCATCGCGGCCAAGCAGCAGCTGCAGGCCGACCTCGGCGCCGGCAGAAAGATGATCGTGCTGTCGACCCTGGCCGCCCTGTCCGTGCGCCTGGAACGAGACCGCCGCCCGGCGAGCCGGCAGGCTGGATATCCGCGACGGCGACCTGTGGGAGCGCAACGAGCTCATCGGCAAGCTGACCGGCCTGGGCTACCAGGCGCGCGACGCCGTGGAGAACGGCGGCGAGCTCTCGTGGCGCGGCAACGTGGTCGACGTCTTCCCGGTCGCCGCCGCCCAGCCGGTGCGCCTGGAATTCGAGGGGCGGCGCCTGGTCTCGCTGCGCTCCTTCGACCCCGCCAGCCAGCGCTCCATCGCCGCGGTCGCCAGCGTGGCCGTCGACGAGAACCGCTATTTTTCCGACCCCGCCCGTGCCGGGAAACGACCCGGCCGCCTACGCTTTCCTGACCGAGCTGCTGCCCGGCTGCCGGCTGCTGGCCCAGAACCTGCAGAAGATCGAGGACGAGCACCGCAAGCTGCTGGACAATTTCCGCCGCATCCGCGCCGCCGTGGCCGACAGCCAGCCCGGCGCCCCCGAGGTGGAAACGCTCTTCCCCTTCCCCTACGGGGCGGAAAGGATCGTCGACCTCGCCGACTTCGGCGCCGACGTGGCCGCGTCGCCGGAGATCCGCGCCTGGTCCAAGACGGCGCTGACGCTGGACAGCCAGGATCTGGAAGAGCTGAAGCGCAAGGCCGCGGCCGGCTACCGGCTGCTCGGCTACGCCGCCGACTCGCGGCTGCTGGAGAACCTGCGCCTGCAGCTGCCGGCGCTGGAGTGCCATTTCTTCAACATTCCCTGCTCGTTCGAGAACCCGGTCCTGCGCCTCGTCGTCTTGAGCGGGCGCAGCTTCGAGTACGTGGAAAAAAAGGCCAGGGCGCGCGAGGTCCCGCCCGAGGAGTGGCTGCAGGACATGGAGCTGGGGGACTGGGTCGTGCACCGCCAGCACGGCATCGGCAAGTTCGCCGGCTTCAAGCGCCTGCAGTTCGAGGGGCTGTCCGCCGAGTTCCTGAAGATCGAGTACGCCAACCGCGAGTTCCTCTACGTGCCGCTGCACGAGCTGGACGTGCTCAAGCGCTACAGCGGCAGCGAGGGCGGCGCGCCGGCCCAGGACCGCCTGGGCGGCAAGACCTGGCGGCTCAAGACCGAGCGCGCCCGCAAGGCCATCGTCCACTACACGCGCGACCTGCTCAACCTCTACGCCATGCGCAAGTCCATCCGCAAGCTGGCGCTGCCCGCCGTGCCCGAGCTGGAGGACAGGCTGCAGCAGGATTTCCGCTTCGTGGAGACCGAGGACCAGAAGCAGGCCATCGCCCGGGTGCTGGCCGACCTGGAGGCCGATTTCCCCATGGACCGCCTGATCTGCGGCGACGTCAGCTTCGGCAAGACCGAGGTGGCCCTGCGCGCCGCCCTGCGCGTGGTGGCCAACGGCAAGCAGGCCGCCTTCCTCTGCCCGACCACCATCCTGGCCCTGCAGCACTTCCGCAACTTCGAGCGCCGCCTGGCCGCCTTCCCGCTGCGCCTGGCCATGCTGTCGCGCCTGGTCTCCGCTTCGGAAAAAAAGCGCGTGGCCGCCGGCCTGAAGGACGGGCACGGTCGACCTGGTGGTGGGCACCCACTCGCTGCTGGCCAAGGGAGTGGAGTTCAAGAACCTGGGGCTGTTCATCATCGACGAGGAGCAGCGCTTCGGCGTCTTCCAGAAGGAGAAGCTCAAGAAGGGGCGCGAGGACGTCGACGTGCTCACCCTGTCGGCCACCCCCATCCCGCGCACCCTGTCCATGTCCCTGTCCGGGCTGCAGGACATCTCGCTCATCCAGTCGCCGCCGCTGGGGCGCATGGCCGTCAAGAACTTCGTGGGGCTCTTCTCGCGCCAGGTCGTGGTCTCGGCCGTGCTCAACGAGATCGAGCGCGACGGCGCCGTGTTCGTGGTCTTCAACGACATCGGCCGCATCTTCCATTTCCGCGACCAGCTGGCCGCCTGGCTGCCCGACGTGGCCATCGCCGTGATCCACGCCCAGATGCCCACCGCGGCCATCGAGAAGAACCTGATGGACTTCATCGCCGGCAAGTTCCGCGTCCTGCTCTCGACCACCATCATCGAGAACGGCATCGACATCCCCCGGGTGAACACCATGATCGTGCTGAACGCCGACCGCCTGGGGCTGACGCAGATGTACCAGCTGCGCGGCCGCATCGGCCGCAGCACGCGCCAGGCCTACGCCTATTTCCTGGTCGACCCGCAGCGGGCCGCGGTGACCGACAAGGCCAAAAAAAGGCTGGACGCCATCCGCGAGTTCTCCGAGCTGGGCTCGGGCTACAAGCTGGCCGAGTTCGACCTGACCCTGCGCGGCGCCGGGGCGCTGCTGGGCAACCGCCAGCACGGCCACGTCGAGGCCCTGGGCTACGACTATTTCCTGGAGCTCCTGCAGCAGGCCATCCGCGAGTTCAAGGGCGAGGCCGAGGAGGAGAAGTCGCTGGCCATGCGCGTGCACTTCCCCTACGCCATCGGCGAGGAGTACATCGCCAGCACCTCGGAGCGCATCCGCACCTACCGCCGCATCCTGGAGACGCGCGACCCGGCCGAGCTGGACGCCCTGCGCGCCGAGCTGCGCGACCGCTACGGGCACATGCCGGCGGGCATGGAGAAGATCTTCTACGTGGGCGCCGTGAAGCTGTTCGCCCGCCTGTACGGCTGGGAGAAGGTGGAGATCTACGAGGAGCGCGTGCAGGTGGGCATGGGGCGGGAGCCGGGAAAGCCCCCGGGGCCGGACTTCGTCATCCCCGGGCTGGAGATGACCGGCGGCGCGAACTGCGAGCTGGAATTCCACTCGCTGGACGGCTTCATGGCCCTGGGCAGGAACCTAGCTCGGCTGTTCCTTTAAGCGCACCCAGATGCCGGTCTGCGAGTGCTCGTCGTCGCTGCGGCGGATCTCGAAGTCGGGGAGCGACTTGATCAGCGAGGAGAGCTGCCGCTGGCCGAAGCTGCGCGGGTCAAAGCCCGGGTCGAGCTGCAGCAGGGCCTTGCCCATGGGGCCCAGGTTGGCCCAGCCGTTCTCCTGCACCACCATCTCGTAGGCCTCGCGCAGCAGCGGCATGGGGTCGGAGCCGGCATAGAGCGCCTGCTGCTGCGGCTGCTCCTGCGGTTGTTCCTGCGCTTGTTCCTGCGGCTCCGCCTTGCGGCTGCCGGCGCGGCCGCGATCGCGGCCCCGGTCCTGGCGCGGCTTGTTCTCGCGCCGCGGCGCCAGGTTCTCGGTGTAGATGAACAGGTCGCAGGCGTTGACGAAGGACTTGGGCGTCTTCTTCTGGCCGATGCCCATGACGAAGAAGCCCTCCTCGCGGATGCGCGTGGCCAGGCGCGTGTAGTCGCTGTCCGACGACACGATGCAGAAGCCCTCGACCAGCCGGCGGTGCATGATGTCCATGGCGTCGATGATCAGGGCGCTGTCGGTGGCGTTCTTGCCCACGGTGTAGCGGAACTGCTGGATGGGCTGCACGGCGTGCAGGTGCAGGGCGTCCTTCCAGGAGTGCATGTTGGAGGTGGTCCAGTCGCCGTAGATGCGGCGGATGGTCACCGAGCCGTGCTTGGCGATCTCGGCCAGCATCTTGTTTAAAAGCGAGGCCTGGGCGTTGTCGCCGTCGATGAGCACGGCCATTTTATAGTCTTTGCTGTCCACTGAAGGTTCTGCCATTTTCTCCCCCTTGCGTCGCGAAGCCACGGTTCCAATTTAGCAGAGTGACCAATTTAAGTCAAGCGGGGGAGACGTCGCGGCCCATCGTGTCGTTGGCGAAGTTAAATGCCGGGCCGGCGCCAGCTGGGAAAAACCTCCGAGCGCGGCCTGGGACTAAAGTAACATTTTATATATAGACGTTTTTTCTTATGTGAAAAGTTCCGGATTGTATTACTATCTGAATGTTGCGTCAGCGAGCCGGGCGAAAGACCGCTTGAGGAGAAAGCATGAACATGAAAATTTCCTTTCACGGCAGGCTCGTCATCCTGGTGCTGCTGGCCTGCGCATTTCCTGCGGGCTGCAGCCGCGGCAACGGCCCGGAAGATTCCGGCTCGCTGCAGCTGGCACCGGTATCCGGGCAAAATCAATCGGGAGCGGCGAACGCGGTTCTGCAAAACCCCGTCGTTGTCCGTTTGCAGGACGACAGCCAGAACCCGGTTGGCGGGGAGAGGATCTTTTTTCGCGTCGTTGCCGGGGGCGGGTCGGTCGACCAGGGTGAGGCGGCTACGGACGGCAACGGCGAGGCTTCCGTCGCCTGGCGGATCGGGGTCGGGCCGGACCAGATACTGAAGGCTTCATTGACCAACGACGACGCCGCCGCCTATGCGGTTTATATTTATGCCAACAGTCGGCTGTCCAGCGCCTTCGGCTGGACGCAAGGCATTGACTTTTTCGCTTACGGCCGCAAGTATGACCATGACAACCGCATCCTGGAGAGCCCCCATTTCCTGGTTTTCAGCGACAGTTCGAGCGACGATGCCAGGGTCGTTTTCAGCAAGATGGCCGAAGAGTCGCTGGCGGAGCTGTTGCAGACCTTCGCCGTCGCAAGCGCCGACGACCTGGGCGTGCATTTCGCGGACAGGGGCAGCAAGATCAAGGTCTATTCGATCAAGGACGCCGTTATCGACCAGGTGGCGTTCCGCTTCGGGTATCTCCTTTACGGCCACGATTCGGCCAACTTCCGGCGCTGGGGCGGCGATGACTTCTGGCTGCGCCGCGAGATCAAGCACGAGACCACGCACGTCATGCAGTGGCTTTTCGGCCTGGACCCGCGCGGGACCGTCGGCGAGCCGTGGCCCGAGGTCTGGTTCACCGAGGGCTTCGCCGAATACGCCAGCGGCGGGGCATTCCCGCCGATCAGCAACCTGGAACAATGGGAAGACTGGTGCGGCCGCAGCGACCATGGCAATCCGGTCGCCATTCACCAATGGGGAAATTTCCCCGTCCCCTACGAGCGAACGGGAGAGTACTACCCCGCCTTCAGCCTGGCCGTGCGCTACCTGCTGGACAGCCGCGGCGCGGGCCGGACGCTGCTCGACGTCAAGGCCATGTTTGCCGACATGGTGAACGAAGGACGATTCGCGCCGGCGTTCGCCAGAACGTTCGGCATGACGGTCGACGAGTATGAGCAGCGTTTTCCCGATTTGATCGCCGACTACCTGCGGCGCACCGGGACCTCCGCGCCGTTGGCGACCAGCGGCACCATCTCCCCGCTGCGCTGGACGGACGGGCCACCGGAGATCCGCGAGTGAAGGTCCTGGTTTTTCC
>CAVXTN010000006.1:267500-1380000 GCA_963764745.1 Candidatus Aminicenantota bacterium
CTGAAAAGTTTCCCATTGTGTTTATAGGACATGGCCAGAGTATGCAATGGAGAGATTTAAAGGATCACTTGCAAGATAAACATGGATATAAAATAGAAGCTTATGAAGTTGGAGCAAGAGCGGGTCATGCTATTCGAGATATTCTTGAAGATATGATGGGAAAAAGCTCGATTGCAGTATTAGTATTGACAGGCGAAGATAAGGATGAAAGTGGCAATCTCCACGCAAGAGAAAACGTTATTCATGAACTTGGATTATTTCAAGGAAAACTCGGGTTTCCTCGCGCCATTATCCTATTAGAAGAGGGAACAAATGAATTTTCAAATATACATGGGGTTCAACAAATTAGATATTCTAGGAACAATATCAAAGAAACGTTTGGTGAAATTTTAGCTACCTTAAAAAGAGAATTTGATAAAAATGATGAATAACAAGTGGATAAATTGGGGCAGATTTTCAAAAGGGAAATATTTTATTATCTAAAAAAACATAAGACAGGTTTTTATTCTCTGTGTTGAGCCGAAAAGATTTAAGAAATTGTGTTGTATAAATAAGTAGAGAGGTAAAATGAATAAAAAAACCATATCACCTATTGCCATTGTCGCTCTTAAGGAAGCTCTTACTGATGTTTATTGGTTTAAAGGAGATCTAAGAAGTTTTTTGAGCAATACTTTGAGTAATCCGGAAATATTAGCTAGAGTTAATTGGGAAGATTATAAAAGAAATATCGTCGGGTTTGTCGTGGAATTTCTTGCCGAACGACAAGATCAATTTCAAGCGGATCTCCTTAGACTTATGACGGAGGTTGCTCGAATTAATGATTTTAGCCATCTCGCAAGATTGGATGATGGTGAAGCAAAGGTAGCGAAGGCAAAAGCAGCTGTTTCTGCATTGAGGAAGCTAACCTTAATTCATGAGTCTCTTTATGAAGAGCAGCGTCAGGTCGAGGAACGACGAAGTGCGGCGTTTCAGAAATTAGTTAAGAAAACATCGGTTCAAGAAAAAGTGGCTGAGTTGACAAAGATATATTATACCTTGTTAAGCAGTACTGATTTTCAAGCGCGGGGATATGCTTTAGAAAAAATATTGAAGGAGTTGTTCACAGTGTTTGATCTTGATCCTAAAGCAGCCTTTAAGATCTCCGGAGAACAGATTGATGGTGCGTTCTCATTTGATGGAACAGACTATTTAGTTGAAGCGAAGTGGCAAAAGGAACTTGTTTCAACTAGAGATCTGGATTCTTTGGCTGGCAAATTATCGCGAAAGTTAGATAATACGTTAGGTCTTTATCTATCGATCAATGGCTACTCTGAAGATGCAGTCAAAGTACACTCTTCAGGCCGAAGTCTGATGATTCTTGTCGATGGCAGTGATATTATGGCGGTTCTTGAAGGGCGGATAGATTTGTTGCAACTCCTATTAAGAAAACGTCGGCATGCTTCGGAAACAGGTAATATATATTTAAAGATTCATGAAGTATTGTAGAAGGAAATGGGGACGGATTGTAAATATTTAAACTCCAAGATTTTGTAACGGAGAGGTTTTACAAGGAGACATATGAAGAGTCTGGGGACGGTGCTTGACTTTGTTACTTTGGGAAAGCGTCAACTGATAGATGGGAGGAAGGATGGGGGACGGTGCTTGTATTCTTGTAATGCATTGGAGAGTCATCAGGGACGGACTGTGAAAATGTGAATTTGTTCGGGCGATAAATCGATCCAAAGAATATGGATTGTTTCAGTTAAAAGGTTTTTGTAATAGGAGAATAGGGTGAAAAAAAAGGATAATGAAAGGAAGGGGAAAAAGATACTCGCTTATTGCGGGATCGACTGCGGCGCCTGCCCGGCCTATATTGCCACCAAGAATGACGACGATGCCCTGCGCGACTGAGACGGCCAGGAATTGGTCGAAGCTGTACGGGGCCGAAAGAAAGGTTGGCGACGTCAACTGCGATGGTTGCGTGGGCGACACCGGGAGACTGTTCGTCTACTGCGGCGCCTGCGAAGTTCGCAAGTGCGCCCGCGAAATGAAAGTCGCCACCTGCGCCTCCTGCCTGGAATATTCCTGCGCACGATTGGATGCGTTTTGCGCCATAATGCCGACGGCCAGGGCGCTGCTCGAAGGTCTGCGCAAAGAAACGGGAATTGGGGACGCTTGACTTTGCAACGCATTGGGGTCAGGTCTTGCAATATAACAAATTACCATCCGGAGGCTTGAGGGACGGTGCTTGTTTTTATGCATAAGGGGAATAGGTATCAGGTCTTTCGTTATGACATTCAATCATGTATAAGGATGAACGGAATCTTGATGCGGTTCCGAGGAACGGATGAAATGTAGTTGTTTGTCGTTTTTGTTTTTGCTTTCTTTTTTATCGATGGTATCTATCCCGGCGCAAATTCCCGCTCTCCCGGAAGGCGCGCAAACGAAATGGGTCGTCGCCGAACCGGAAGAGATCGTCAGCTACTTGATATTCGATCCCGGGACGGTCAGGGGGAGGGTCCCCTCGTTCCTGCGCCTGATCACGATTAAAGAACTGGCCCAAGGCGGCGTCTCCTGGGCGAAGGAACACCTGAACAAATTTCCGGCGCATGCGGATTGGGGCATCTCGTTCCTCGAGATCGTCCGCATGAAAACGTTCACCATCGACGGCCGATCTCCCAGATGGCCCAAGGATGGGGCCGCGGCGCTATGGTTCGCCCGCGTGGCGCCCATGGATCCGGCAATGGACCTGGGGCCGGGGAAGCCGTTCCTGGCATTGGAATTTTTGCTGCCCGACAAGGAGTATGCCGGCTATATGCGCGGCAAGGGGCACTATGCCGGCTACGGCGACGTGCGCCTGCGCGAGGAAAAGGATGGCAGTTGGCTGGGCTTGATCGAGGCCGACGGATTGAGCCTGATCGCCAGGTGCTCGCCGGGAGACGAGACCTCAGGGTTTGGATCGGCCGGCATGCAGGCGATCTTTCCGCCCGTCGATTCCGGGGTGACCGGCGTTGTCCGTGTCGCCTTCGCCGGGCACCGGGAGCGGCCTTGCGCGGAAGGCGCGGTTTGGAAATTCAGTGGCGTTCATCCCCTGGCCAGGGGAATGATACTGGGAGAAACAAGCTTTCAATTCGGTTTCGACCTTGTCGGTGGCGCCTTTAAGAAATGATACGTCCAAAAATATTGGGAGCGATGGGGGACGGTGTTTTCCTCCGCGGCGTTAGGCCTTAGATGCTTCCCGAATATTGCGCGATCATCGGTGCGATCATCGGCTCGCTCGGCGGTTTCTATTACCTGTACGAAACCATCGGGCTATTGGGGACGGACTGTTAATTTGTGTATTTACATGTTGGCTTGATTAGATGAGACAACCGAGATTCACTCCTCAAGGAGCGTTCCACCATTGCATAAATCGCGGGATCAATGGCGAGAATATCTTCCCCGACGATCGGCACAAATCGATGTTCGTCAGATTACTGGCCGAGAATGTCCGTCGTTATCACATGCGGCTTTTGGCCTATTGCGTGATGAACAATCATTACCACCTGGTCTTGGAAAATACTTCGGGGAAACTTTCGGAAATCTTTAAAGGACTGAACACGGACTATGCTTTTTCGTTTCCAAGTTCTTTCTTAGCGAATATAAATAGAGGAAGATCATGAAAAGGTATTCATGGGCGTTCAGTTTCCTGTTGTTTGCTTTTGTGGTTTTTTCACAACACGAGCAAGAATCCATTGAGCAATCGACGGTAAAAGACATTGACGGTAATGTTTATAAAACCATTAGAATCGGCGATCAGACCTGGATGGCTGAAAATTTGAAAACCACCCATTATCAGGATGGCACACTCATTCCCAATGTCCCGGAGCAGGGTGCTTGGAGCCGGCTGAAGACCGGGGCGTTATGCTGGTATGAAAACGATCCGTCATCCGGCATGGACGCGTATGGCGCGTTGTATAATTACTATGCCGTGGCCGATAGCCGGAAGTTGTGCCCACCCGGCTGGCATGTTCCGACCATCGATGAATGGCGAAAATTGGAAAAGTATCTGGGTGGCGAAAACGCAGCCGGTGGCAAAATGAAGGATAACGCCTCCCGCTCATGGAAGACCCTCGAGCCCGAGGCGAATAATTCCAGCGGTTTTGCGGCTGTGCCGGCCGGCGGTCGCGGGCGCCTGGGAAGTTTCGGCGAAGGCGGCTATTACGCGACCTGGTGGACGTCGACTGCGGATGGTGCTGACTTTGCTTGGCATTGGGGCCTCCATCCCGGCCAGGCCGCTACCAGAAGCAATCCGGGCCATAAAGCAAGCGGTTTTTCGGTCAGGTGCGTAAAGGATGAATGAACTTCCGGGGTCGGGGGCTTTTGGGGACGGACTGTTAATCTATGTATTTGCATGTCGGCTTGACTAGATGAGACAACCACGATTCACTTATCAAGGGGCGTTCCACCATTGCATGAATCGGGGGATCAATGGCGAGAAGATCTTCCCCGACGATCGGCACAAATCGATGTTTGTCAAATTACTGGCCGAGAATGTCCGTCGTTATCACATGCGGCTTTTGGCCTATTGCGTGATGAACAATCATTACCACCTGGTCTTGGAAAACACTTCGGGGAAGCTTTCGGAATTCTTTAAAGGACTGAACACGGGTTATGCTTTTTATTACCGAAAGCTCAATGGTGGCCAGGGCTATGTGTTTCAGAGCCGCTTTGTTTCCACGCTCGTTCAGGATGATGCATATTTAAAGATGGCCATTCTCTATGTTCTGCAAAATCCGGCCAATGCAAAGATAGCGCCGGATAATCGTCACTATCCCTGGTCCAGCGTCAATTTGTATTATGCCAAGCAAGATCTGGAATGGCTTGATACGGAATTTGTGGAAGAACTATTTGGAAGCAAGAAACAATGGGATGAGTCGCTGCAAATGGAAAAAATGGAGAAGCTGCAAATACTGAAAACCAGGTATGGCCCTTTTCTGGGGGATGATTCGTTTGTCGAGAAAGCTCTGGAGCGCTATGAACGCAGGCAAAGACCGGACGCTGTAAAAAGAAAAAGACGGGACGATTTTGGCTTCGATCCCGAGGCAAAAGTTTTGCAGGAGTTTGAAAAGGCGATGAGCGTGGAGATCGACCGCCTGGACACGAAGAGCGTCGTGGGCAAGCGGTTACGAGCCGAACTGCTTGTCAGGCTGCGCGACTTGGCTGGCCTTAAATTTCGCGAGATCGCCGAATTGCCGGTTTTCTCTGATTTGCACTATCTATCTTTGGCGCACATTTACCAGAATCACAAGCGCAGAAAGGAAAATGGATACACAGATTAACAGTCCGTCCCCATATGCTTTAAGGTTGAAAGGGTAAAAAAAGAAACAAGTGAAATAATGGAGTGATCATGGATCCAACGCCTATCAAAGTGACATCCGTGCTTTTATGGAAGGCCACACTGATCTTTGCGCTGGTGGATGCCGCCTTAATGTTGTTTTTGACCCGCCGCATCGAGCCAAAATCATTCCAATCGCTTAAATGGAGGCTGACGATTGTAGCCGGCCTCTATTGGGGCCTGGTTTGGCTGTTGATGTCGGTATTCTTTTGGGAGCCAGTGTACCACTTCGTGTTCCCCCCTTGGACCCGCTGGTTGATTCCACCCGTATACGGAATCCTTTTTGCGGGAGTGGGACTTCTTCTTTGGTGGCTCTCCTTGCGCCTACCCGGCCATTCAGTGTTGAATTATTTCATTTTCGGAGGTTTGGTCGGCAGCCTGACTCACCTTTGGGCGATCCACCGCGGTATCTTGAACAAGCCGCCGCTGCTCCAGGGTGTATCCATGGTTTCGGCATTGGTGCTGCCTTTTTTTGAATTCATTTTCTATTGGAGCATCATCCTGGGCTTGGCCTCGATTGGCATGAAAAAAAAAGGGGGAAACATGCGGGTCGGGTCTTGATGTGGGAGGCATGATGATTTGGGGACGGAGGTCAAAACGCAAAAACTTTTTGATAAAAGTAAATTATATATCAGGCCACGGCAAAACGTTCTCGTTGCAGCGGTTCATTAGATGAAGGTAACCGTATCAAATTAGAGGCCAAGGCATGAAGCAGGTCCTTGTCCTGGTTGGACCCAAGGGCGCCGGCAAAACGACCATCGGGCGCTTCCTTGCCGCCGAAATGGGGATTCGCTTCCTGGAAGTCGAGCCCCTGTTCCTGGAGGTCCGCTCCCGGCTTGGCGCCTCGCATCCCGACCTTGAACGGCAAGGCTTCGAGTCGGTACTGGCCAGCCTAGCTGACGCCCTCACGCATTGCGACAGTGTGTGCTTCGACTCCACCGGGGCCTCCGCCCATTTCCCGTGGCTCCTGGCCGAGCTCGGCAAACTGGCCCGGGTCGTCCCCGTTCGCGTCCTGGCCGACCCTGAGCAATGTGTCGAGCGCATCCGCAGCCGCGACGCCGCCGTCCACATCCCGGTCGCGGAAGAGCAGATCGAGCGCATCAACGCCGCTGCCGAGCGGGTGGCGCTTCCCTGGGCCGCTGAGATCGACAACCGCGGCGAGTTCAACGGCGCACTCATCCGTGATGCCATCAACAGGGCCTTGCGGTCATGAATCTTCGCAGTCGGGGGAGCTATGGGCCCCAAATTCTTGTTGCAATTTCAGCAAATTTTTTTTAAAATACCAAAATGGTGAAAATTGATTTTCCTGTGTGTCACGCTAAAAAACCAAGATGATAAAAAATTACTTTTACTTAATAGTTGGGCTTTTATGTGTCCTGTTTGCGGTCACCCACACATTGAACGGAACGGCGACAATTTTGCCATCCTTAAATAATGCCGGAATCGATAGTAATGCAAAAACCGCATTTATTTATGTATGGCATCTGATCGGGGTTGAAAATCTTATTTTTGGAATTTTCTTAGTATTTATGGCTTTCTGTAAAAATATGTCGAAAGTGAAGCTTGTGGCTTGGCTGATAATCGTGATCTTGGCAGTGCGTTGGCTTGTAATAACCTACTTTACGATGTCGAACAATAACGGAAACATCAAGCAATTAATACCTGACACAGCTGCAATTTTCATAGTTGTTGTTTTGCTTTTTCTCGGAACAAAGGTTAAAGACAGAAAAATAATTGAATAATCTTCAAGATACCCATTTGCACCCATTGGACTACCCGAACGGCAGCGCGCTGAACATGCCCCTCAATGACCGGCCTGTCATTTCAAGGCCTGACCCCCATTCCGCTCGTTTTCCTTTCCGATTTTTCTTAATTACATTTATTTGGTCATGGCTACTTTGGACTCCTCTGGTCCTGGGCAACCTCAAAATCATTCCTGTTTCAGGCAATTTTTTATCGATCGTGACATGGCCGATAATAATACTCGGAACTTTTGGTCCACTTGCAGGTGCACTTTTCGTTTTACATCAGGAAAAAGGCAAAGGTTCTTCAAGAAAATACCTGCGAAGTTTTCTTGATTTCAATTTAGGTTGGCAAGCTTATATTATTCCAATAATAATTTTTGGCGGGAGCACATTTGTTGCCTGGTTTTTCCCGGAATTATTCGCTGAAAAACGATTGTCAATGTTGTTGCCTTCCATATGGGTTTTTATTCCTTGTTTATTATTTATGATCGTTCTTGGTGGCGGTCAGGAAGAATTTGGCTGGCGCGGTTATGCCCTCCCTCTTCTTGAAAGACGATTCGGCATATGGTTCGCGAATATAATTTTAGGGATCATATGGGCTTTCTGGCATATCCCTCTATGGTTCATAAAAGGCACAAGTCAAATATTCATGAATTTCGGAGGTTTTATTTTCCTGATGATCGGCTATTCTTTCATTTTTTCCTGGGTACGAAAAATCTCGGGCAACAGGCCATTTTCAGGAATATATGTTCATGGCCTTGCCAATGCTTTCATCTCGATCATGCCAACATTGATTATGCAAAAGAATATGCCGCAGACGCGTTTTTGGATCTGGGCAGCCATTACATTCTTAATCGGCATTTTAATTACCGTTTTACGAAAAGGGCGCGAAAAGAATTTTGCGGCCGGCGCAGTTCTTTGAACCCTGTAAAATCGGACTGAGACCAGGGTTCTTGAAAAAACAATCCAGTTTGGTAGAATCCAATTTCAATAAAAGTTCTTTAAAATCCCATCACGGAGGAAAAATGATTTTGCGATCAGTTGTTACGGAAACAATCATTGCTTTGGAGACAGCGGCTCTCGATGCCTGGCACAAAGGCAATCCCTCTCCCTATCTCGAGCTTTATTCGAAGGACTTTACTTATTTTGACCCTGCCCATGAAAGGCGGCTTGACGGTTGGGACAAGATAAAAGAGTTGTATGAAAGCATGCGTGGAAAGGTAAAAATGGATAAATTCGAAATGATAAATCCTGTTGTACAAGCAACCGATACAATGGCAGTCCTGACCTACAATCTGCACTCATACTCAGGTGAAACGCTCTGGAAAGAGAATTGCACCGAAGTGTATAGGCTTGAAGAAAATAACGAATGGAAAATAATCCACAGCCATTGGTCGTTTACCAAACCTTCTATTGTTTAATAACCATTCACCTATTGGATTGCTTATGGATAAAATATTGACATTCACTGATAGACAAGCGTTCCGAGAATGGCTTGGCAAGTATGGGACAGAGAGCGGTGGCATATGGTTGCTATTTAGTAAAAAAGGGAAATTGGTCACACTCTCTGCCGCCGATGCATTGGCAGAGGCGCTTTGTCACGGATGGATAGACGGACTGATGCAATCCCTTGACGATAATACGTATAAAAAATATTTTGCGAGACGTATACCTAAAAGCAAATGGTCCGTTAAAAACAAAGAGCTGGCACAAACTCTTATGGAAAAGGGTTTAATGACCCGGCAGGGTTTAGAAGCCATAGAACGCGCCAGGAAAAACGGTTCATGGGATAATGCCAAACGTATCCTTATTGACGATGAACAAATACGGATGTTCAAGGAAATCATTCAGCCGTATGAGCCTGCTTTTGCCAATTTGCAGGCCATGTCGCATTCGCTGCAGCGTACATATACCGGATTTTATCTCGATGCCAAATCTGACCAAGCCCGCCAAGCCCGGCTTGAAAAGATTATTGACAGACTTAATAGGAATTTGAAGCCAATGTGAAATAGCAGGGGCTTCGGGCTTTTGTGTGGGTTAGGCACTTTCAAACAAAAAAAATTGGGGACGGTGCTTGACTTTGTTACTTTGGGCCAATAAAGATAGAGGAAATAAATGAACGAAATAAAACTGGACGGCTACTGCGGGCTCTATTGCGGAGCGTGCGATATTTACCGGTTGTCGGAGAAAGCGAGACAAACAGGGGTCAAGGCCAAGTGGCAGGAGATGCCGGAGCAGTTCAGGAAGGCCATCAAGGAAAGCGACATTGTTTGCCATGGCTGCAAATCCGACATCGTTTTCTCGGGCTGCAAGGTTTGCCCCCTGGTCAAGTGCGCCAAGAGGAAAGGCGTGGAAAACTGCGGCCTGTGCAAAAAATATCCCTGCTTCTATTTCACCATGATGAACATCGTGGTGCGCCTGCGCAAGCTGGACAAGAAATTGCCGCACACAGCAGGACGCAAGCCCAACCTGGAGTTCATTCGCGAGAACGGGCTGGAGCTTTTCCTGAGCGAACAGGAGAAGGCCTGGAAATGCCCGCAGTGCGGCGCGCGCCTCTCCTGGTACCTGGAGCGATGTTCCTGCGGCAAAGCCAATGAAAGATATTATGGCGGTTGCGGTTAAATAAGAATCGGGGACGGAGGTCAAAGCGTAAAAGCTTTTTGATATAAAAGAAGTCAAAATGGATTTATTGAAATAAGGAGCAACGAGCATGGAATTTTCCGAGTTGCTGAAAACCAGGCAGAGCGTGCGCCAGTATCAGCGGCGGGCCGTCGAGCGGGCGCTGCTGGACAAGCTGGTCGAGGCCGTGCGCCTGGCGCCGTCGGCGAGCAATGCCCAGCCCTGGAAGCTGATCATCGTGGACGAGCCGGAACTCCGCGCCCGGGTGGCGCAGGCCACGTTCAGCAATGCCGTGGCCTTCAACCGCTTCGCCCTGGAAGCCCCGGTGATCGCCGTTCTCGTGACCGAAAAATCCGGCTTCATCACCCAGGTCGGCGCCTTGCTCAAGAAGCGTCCGTTCTCCCTGATCGACATCGGCATCGCCGCCGCCCACTTCTGCCTGCAGGCGGCGGAGCTGGGCCTGGGCACGTGCATCCTGGGCTGGTTCGACGAAAAAAAGATCAAGCGCCTGCTGGGCATCCCGGCGGGGAGGAGGATCGGCCTCCTGGTCACGCTAGGCTATGCCGCCGAGGGATATCCGCTGCGGGAAAAGTCGCGCAAGGGCCCCGACCTCATGAGCAATTTCAATTCCTATGGATGACATCTCCGGGGCCAGGTTCGACAGGCTGTCAGTCATCGAAAACAGGCCACCGGTCATTTATGGAGGAATAACTCATTGAAAGTTGGGGGCGGATCGCAAAAATGTTAATATTTCAGCGCAAATGAAAAAAGTATTGCGGTTCCTGGGCTGGATGTTCCTGATCCTGGGGCTGCTGCTCTGTCTCTTGGGCGTGCTGGCCCTGCCCGACGGGGGATTGATGTTCGCCCTGCCCTATTTTTTCCTGGTCCCCGGGATCGCGCTCACGCTGATCGGCGGCCTCTTGATATTATTGACCCGGTCAAAGAAAATAAATTCAGGAGAATGCCGATGAAAGCCATCGTATGCGAAAGATACGGGCCGCCGGATGTGCTCAAGCTCGCGGAGGTGGACAAGCCCGCCCCCAAGGAAAACGAAGTATTGATCAAAGTCCAGGCGGCGTCCCTGAACGCCTACGACTGGCACATGCTCATGGCCGACCCGTTCATGGTCCGCGTCTCGGGCGGCGGTCTGCTGAGGCCGAAGCGCAGGATACCCGGGGCCGACATGGCCGGGCAGGTGGAGGCGGTCGGCGAAAACGCGGCGCGGCTCAAGCCGGGCGACGACGTGTTCGGCGACCTGGCCCGCTGGGGCGGCGGAGCCTTTGCCGAGTACGTGTGCGCTCCCGAGGAGGCGCTGGCGTTGAAGCCCGAGGGCACGACGTTCGAGCAGGCGGCGGCCGCGCCCATGGCGGCGCTCACCGCCCTGCAGGGGCTGCGCGACAAGGGACATATTCGCAAAGGCCAGAAAGTGCTGATCAACGGCGCCTCCGGCGGCGTGGGCACGTTCGCGGTTCAGCTCGCCAAATATTTCGGGGCCGAGGTCACCGCGGTTTGCAGCACCGGCAACATGGGCATGGCGCGCCTGCTCGGCGCCGATCATGTCATTGATTATACAAAAGAGGATTTCACCAGGAGCGGGCAACAATACGACCTGATCCTGGCCGCCAACGGCTATCATCCGCTCGCGGACTACAAGCGGGTCCTGGCTCCCGCCGGGACCTACGTCATGACCGGGGGCTCCATGAGGCAGATCTTCCAGGCCATGCTCCTGGCGCCGTGGCTCTCCCTGAGCGGGAACAAAAAAATGGGCGGCATTGTCGCGCACGCCAACCTGAAAGACCTGGTTTTCATCAAGGAGCTCATGGAAGAGGGCAAGGTGGTCCCGGTCATCGACAGGGTTTACCCGCTGGCCGAGGTCCCCGAAGCCCTGCGCTACCTGGTCGCCGGGCACGCCAGGGGAAAAGTGGTGATCAAGGTCGCTGGCGGCGGAACGCCAAAAAGCAAAGACCTTTCCAACAAGGAGCTGATATGGGCGTGAGAGTACGGCGAGCCACGCCGGCAAAGTCAAAGGAGGCCGCGTGAATGCCAAGACGAAGTACGTGATCCAGACCGACGTCAAGTTCGGGCCGCTGGAAAAGATCGATATCGCGGCGCTGGAAAAGGCGTGCCCGCACGACTGGTTCAACCAGACCCTGTGCCGGGTCAACGATTCCCTGGTGCGCCTGGGCATATTCAAGGGCGAATTCCACTGGCACAAGCATGAACTGGAGGACGAGTTTTTCTATGTCATCGAAGGACAGCTGATCATCGATTTCGAAGAACGCAGCGTGGAGCTCGCTCCCCGGCAGGGGATCATGGTCCCGCGCGGGGTGGCGCACCGGCCGCGCGCCGCCGTGCGCACGCTGGCGCTGATGGTCGAGGCCGCCACGGTCACGCCCGTCGGCGATGCCTGAGAGCCTGGCATGGAAAATTATCTTGTTTTATTTTAATATTAAAGAGTCTTGCTATCGTAAAAAGGAGGAATCATGAAACTTTGTTTCTGCCGTTTCTTCCTGGCCGCGGCCATCGTCGTCCTGGCCATTTTCTGGTGGCCGCTCATGTGGGCGAAGTGGGTGATCGTGGCCGCGGGCGCGATCCTGGCCATCATGAGCCTTTTCTACCAGGCGTGCTGCTGCCGCAGCCTGAAGAAAACCGAATAGGAGCCGGGAAAGCCCAAGCCCGAGATCCGCTCCCCTCGCAGCCGTTTTCTTCCGGAGGGGGTAGTTGTCTGGTTTTTTTTGAATGCCGCTGAAAGCGCGCGGGGCCGCGCTCGCCCAAGGCTCCTCGCACTACCTGTACCTGGATGTGCCCGACCTGGTGGCAAAGAGCATTGTTTCCCTGGTGCGCGAACTACGTGCGCAGTAGAAGGTTGGACAGGCTTTCGCCGGAGGTGAACTTGGTTTGCCGGCGAACGGAGGGACGCTCATGAGTGGAAAGAATCGCCTTATCCTTTTGGCGCTGGTGCTGCTGGCCTCATCGTTCCAATGCAAGAAGGCCGAGGTCGTCGCTCCCGATGGAAATACTGCCAAAAACCTGAGGGACCTGACCGTGGTCTTCGTGGGCGCTTCGATCACCGAGAATTGGGACTTCGACCGCTACTTCGCGGGTTACGACTTCCAGAAGGTGATCCATTACGACTGGGACAAGACCCAGGTTTGGGACCAGGCCCAGGCGCCCCACCCCGACATCGTTCTGGTCAAGGAGTGCGCCGCTTATTTTTATGCCGAGGGAGGGACTCCCCTGGACGAATTTGAAAGCAGTATCCGCGGCATGGTCGAGCGCATCCGCGGCATCGGCGCCATCCCCGTCCTGTGCACCACCATCCCGGTGGACGTGGGGTATGGAGGCTGCACCCAGGCGCAGCTCGACGACCTGCGCGCTTTTAATGACTGGCTGCGGAGCTATTGCTCCAGCCAGGGCATTGCCCTCATGGATTACTACCAGCGCATCGCCGACGCCCAGGGGCAGCTGCCCACCGCCCGCCATGACGGCGACGGCTTGCACCCCAACGCCGCCGGCTATGACATCCTCAGCCCGCTGGTTATTCCCACCCTGGAGTCGGTGCTGTAGGGGCGGAACCGGGAACGGGCCGCGATCGGTCGGCTTTGGCAAAAAAGGAGTTCGCATGGAATTTTATGACGTGGTGAAAAAGAGACGGACGGTCAGGGAGTTCCAGGAAAAGCCCGTGCCCGAGGCGGCGGTCCGGCGCGCGCTGGCCGCGGGGCTGCGGGCCCCGTGCAACGCCCATTTGAAGAGCTGGCAGTTCATCCTGCTGCGCGACCTGGAGAAGCGGGACAAGGCGGTCTTCGACGGGCTGAAAGCCAGGGACATGAAGGACCGCGGCGAGATCGAGCGCTTCGTCGCCCGCTTCGACGAGCCTGAGCTGAAGGAGGTCTACCGCCGCTCGCTGCCCCGCCAGCAGAGCATGATGCTGGAGGCCCCCGAGCTGCTGCTGGTCTGCTACAAGATGAAGGCGCAGGCCGAGTGCCGCACCCTGTTCGAGCTGAACCCGCTGGCGTCCGTGTGGATGTGCGTCGAGAACATCATGCTGGCTCTGGCCAGCGAGGGGCTTTTCGGCTGCACCTACACCCCTTACGAATCCCGGGGCTTGAAGGAACTCCTGGGCGTGCCCGCCGGCTACGAGATCGCCGCCGTGGTCCCCTTCGGCTATCCCCGGGACGCGGTGAAAGAGGATGCGGGCGAGGACCTGGAAGCGCGGCTGCACATCGATGGCTGGGAGAACAAATGAATGTGGAATTTGTGATAGAATAGCTCCGGCCCTAAAGCGTTGATTGGAGACACGAATGGATGAATTCGTTTTTGCGCCGGGCTGCGCCTTGCTGCTTTACAAGCCTGATCTGGCCGACAAGGTACACGCCTACCTGGAAGCCCGCCGCGGCCCGCTGCCGGTGCTCTCCGCCTGCTGCCACCACACCCCGGCCCTGCCTCCGGGCACCAAGGTCGTCACCACCTGCCCGGGCTGCGACCGCAGGTACCGCCAGGACTACCCCGAGCCGCTGGCCCTCTCCCTCTGGGAGCTGCTGGCCGGCGACCGCGCCTTCCCCTTCCCCGACTACCGGGGGGAAAGGATGACGATCATCGACGCCTGCCCCACGCGCGACCAGAAGCGCATTCACGACGCGGTGCGCGTCCTGGCGGCGCGCATGAACATCGTCATCGTTGAGCCCGGGCGCACCCGGGAGAAAGGCACCTGCTGCGGCGACACCTTCTTCGGCGCGCTGCCCAGCGATCGGGTCATCGAACAGATGAAGGCCAAGGGCGGAGAAATGCCCCTGGATGACATCCTGGTCTATTGCGTCTCGTGCGCCAAGTCGATGTTCGTCGCCGGCAAGCGCCCCAGGTACCTGGTCGACCTGCTGTTCGCGGAAGAGACCGTGCCGGGGACCAGCCATCCCGACGCCTGGCACGCGGAGCTTGACGATTTCATGGAAAGCCACAAGGGAGGTGCCTGATGGAGCGCAGGGAATGTTTGAAGCGATTCGCCGAACTGGGGGTTTGCTCCGGGGTGCTGGCGCAACTGTTCGCCGGCGATGAAACGCTGGCGGCCGTTGAGCCGCCCGCGGACGAACTCGCGAAATTGCGCGGGCAAAAGGAGTTCATCCAGAACTGGCTGAGCGACCTGCTGGCAACCATGGACAAGGTCCTGGACCGGGAAACCATCGCCAGGCTGATGGCCGGGTGCGGCCGCGGCTGCTTCGACCGCCACGCGTTCAAGCAGGAGATCGCCGCCAAGGGCAAGGGCGACCTGGAGAAGCTGATCGCCGCCTACAAGGATAATTTCGAGATATGGAAAGAGGGCGAAGCCGTCCACATCCGCTACGGCGAAACCTCGCCCGGCTGCTACTGCCCGGCCGCCAATTACCGCCCGGCCAAGGCCGGCGACGCGCACTGCGAATGCACCCGCGCCACCCACCAAGCGATCTTCGAGACCGCCCTGGGGCGGCCGATCCGGGTCGACATCCTCGAATCGCTCAGGCGCGGCGGCCGGACCTGCCATTTCCTGGTCCACGTATAGTTTCGCCGGGCTGGAAATTAATTCGATCTGAACGTATAATCCCGCTAGCGGGGAAGCAAGGAGGGATACCATGGCCTACAGGGACATATTGAAGAATTCGCTGAAATCGTTCGAGGACCTGGAAAAATGGCTGACCGGCCAGAAGGCGCGGGTCGATCCCCGGCTGCGCGAGGTCATCGCCAGGTATCCGATGCGGGTGAACACCTATTATCTCGGCCTGATCGAGAAGATGAACGACCCCATCTGGAAGCAGGCCATCCCCGACGTCGAGGAGCTCGAGCACTACATGGACCTGACCGCCGACCCGCTGGACGAGGAGGGCGACATCCCGCTGGGCGGGCCGCGCACCATCATCCACCGCTATCCCGACCGCGTGCTGCTCTTCGTGTCCAACGAGTGCGCCATGTACTGCCGCTTCTGCACCCGCAAGCGCAAGGTGGGCGACGAGATCAAGAATCCGGCCATGGACGAGATCAACAAGGGCATCGAGTACATCGCCGCCCACGAGGACATCCGCGACGTGCTGATCTCGGGCGGCGACCCGTTCCTGATCGGCACCAGGAGGCTCGACGAGATCCTGGGCAAGGTGCGGCGCATCCCGCACATCGACCTGTTCCGCATCGGCACCCGCGTGCCCTGCGTCTGGCCGCAGAAGCTCATCGAGGACGCCGAGTTCGTCGAAATGCTGAAGGGCCATACGCCCAAGTCGCTGAAGGAGCCGCAGTTCTTCATCAACACCCATTTCAACCATCCCATGGAGATCACCGAGCAGAGCTACCAGGCGGTCAAGATCCTGCGCGACCTGGGCATTCCCATCGGCAACCAGAGCGTCCTGCTCAAGGGGGTCAACGACGACACCGACGTCATGCGCGACCTGGTGCACGGCCTGGGCCGCATGGGGGTCAAGCCCTACTACCTGTACTATGCCGACTTTGTCGAGGGCACCGGCCACTTCCGCACCGAGATCTACAAGGGCCGGGAGATCTGCCGCGACCTGTGCGGCGCCACCACCGGCTTCCTGCGGCCGACCTACGTGGTCGACGCGCTGGGCGGCAGGGGCAAGACCCCGGTCGACCTCGGTTATTCGGAGGGGATCAGCGAGGACCGCAAGGGCGGCGTGATCACGTCGCCGATCGGGCTGGGCAAGGTCTACGTGAACGATCCGATCGAAAAGGTGGAAGGCAAGCCGACCCGCCACAATCCCAACCGGAAATAAGCGGCAAGACAATTGCCGAACAGGGGATATGAATAAAAAATTGATCATCCTGCTCACCGTGCTGATCGATGTCCTGGGCATCGGTATCATCATCCCGGTCCTGCCTTTTTACGTGGAATCGTTCGGCGCCTCAGCTTTCATCGTGACCCTGCTGTTCGCGACCTTTTCCTTGTTTTCCTTTTTCAGCGCCCCGCTCCTGGGAGCCATTTCCGACCGCGTCGGCCGCCGCCCGGTCCTGATCGTCAGCATCGCCAGCACGGCCCTGGGCTGGCTGGTGTTCGCGGCGGCGACCAATATTTACTGGCTCTTCATCGGCCGCGTCATCGACGGCCTGGCGGCGGGCAATTTTCCCATCGCGCAAAGCTACCTGGTCGATATCGCCCGGACCCCCAGGGAACGGACCACCAACCTGGGATTGATCGGCGCGGTTTTCGGCGTCGGCCTGATCATCGGCCCGTTCCTGGGCGGGGTGCTCAGCCAGGTCTCCCTCAGCCTGCCGTTCTGGTTCGTCGGCGGCCTGGCGTTCGCCAACGTGCTCCTGGCCTTTTTCAACCTGCCGGAAACCAACCAGAACCGCGACAAGGAGAAAAGGATCTCGTTCAATCCTTTCCGGCCCATCGGCAAGGCCATGGGCAGCGCCAATCTGCGTCCGGGTTTCATGGCCTGGTTCCTGTTCGGCCTGGCCCTGGCCGGGCAGCAGGCGGTGCTGTCCCTCTACCTGGCCGGCGCCTTCCAGTTCAATTCCTTCAAGATCAGCCTGGTGATGGTCGGCACCGGGATCATCCTGGTCCTGAACCAGGCCTATTTCCTGAAGCGGGTCTGGCTGAAGCGTTTTTCCGAGGAGACGCTGATCGTTTACTTCCTCTTCATTATTTTTGGCGGGTTCCTGCTCATGGGCGCCTCCTTTCTCTTCACGTTGCTGGCGGGGCTGGTCCTTTACAGCGTCGCCCAGTCGACGCTGCGCGTGGTCATGACCAGCCGCATCACCAAGATCGGCGACGCCAGGGAGCAGGGCATGATCCTGGGCATGCTGTCGTCGGTGATGTCGTTGAGCATGATCGTCGGCCCGGTCCTGGCTGGCGCCCTGTTTTCCCTGAGAATGAGTCTTCCTTTCTGGGCCGGCGCGCTTTTTTCTTTCCTGGCTTTCATCATTATCCTTTGCGAGAAAAAAAGGAAGCGGCTGGCGGCGGCGGAATTCAGCGCCGAAGAACTGGCCATTGCCGAGCAGAAGATCGAGTTCGCCGGCTAGGTTTCCAGGGATTGATTATTATTGTTATAATTTAAATTCGAGCCAAGGAGACTGCCAATGAAAACCATAGGCCTTCTGGGCGGCATCACCAGCGAATCGTCGCTGGTCTATTACAAGCTGATCAATGAAATGACCCGGGAGAAGCTCGGCGGCCACCACGCGGCCAAGAGCGTCATGGTCTCGGTGGACTTCGCCGACATCCAGCCCCTGACCGAGAGCGGCGACTGGGACGGGGTGCTGGCCATCCTGCTGCGGGCCGCCCGGGACATCGAGCGCGGCGGCGCCGATCTCCTGCTGCTCTGCGCCAACACGGCCCATAAGCTTGTCGACGAGATCGGCCGCGAGATCAGGATCCCGATCCTGCACATCGTGGACGCGACCGCGCTGGAGATCCAAAAATCGGGCTTCAAGAAGGTGGGGCTGCTGGGGACGCGCTTCACCATGGAGGAGGAGTTCTTCAGCGGCCGGCTGCGGGACAGGCACGGCATCGAGGCGCTCACGCCGCCCGGGGAAGACCGCCTGCGGCTGCACCGCATCATCATCGACGAACTGGCCCTCGGGATCATCGACCCGACAGCCGGGGCGACCTGCTGGCGGATCATCGGCGACCTGGCCGCCCAGGGCGCCCAGGCCATCATCCTGGGCTGCACGGAGCTGCCGCTGCTGGTCAAGCAGGACCAGGGCGCGATCCCCCTTTTCGACACCACCATGATCCATGCCCGCGCCGCCGTTGAGTACGCCCTGGCTGTCCCGGCATAGCGGAGCCGGAACGGTCAGGCGAAGTTAAAAATCAAGCGATCCGTCATGGGCGGGTCGGGAGGAGGAATCATGCCCACGGCCGGAAGCGAAAAGAAGCCGTGAAGCCGAAGTGAATTATACGCTCTGCACTTTTGCCGAAAGGCCGGAATTGCGGCCCCGCGTCGAACAGCTGGAGCGCGATTCCTGGCCGCCGTTCCTGCTGCACGGCAACGTGCGCAGCTGGCACTTGCTGTTCGAGCCCTTCGCCGCCTGCCAGCTCCTGCTCTGCGGCCCCGGCGGAGAACTCCTCGCCGTGGGCCATACCGTCCCCCTTTTCTGGGACGGGAGCTTCCCTGGATTGCCCGTGACCATCGAGGAGATCATCATCCGCGCCGCGCGCGACCATGACGAGCGCCGGCCGGCCAATGCCTTGACGGCCCTGGCGGCCATGGTCGACCCGAAGCGGCGCGGGCAGAGGCTCAGCGTCGCGGTCGTCCGCGAAATGAAAGCCCTGGCCGACCGGCAGGGCTGCCGCTCGCTGATCGCCCCGGTGAGGCCCACCTGGAAAAGCCGTTTTCCTCTCGAGCCCATGGACCGATACGTGGAGCGGCGGCAGCCTGACGGGTCCCCGTTCGATCCCTGGCTGCGCGTCCACTGGCGGCTGGGAGCCCTTCCCCTGGGCCTGGCGCCGGCGACCGTGACCGTGGCGGGCACCATAAAAGAGTGGCGTGAATGGACCGGGTTGGCGTTCCCGGCCAGCGGTTCGTACGTGGTAGCGGGCGCCCTGCAGCCCGTGCACATCGACCGCGAACGGGATCTGGGCCGCTATGAGGATCCCAATTACTGGATGGCGCATTCGTTGCAGCAGGGGAGTCCATATTCGGAGGGAGCAAGTGATCGCTATTTGACAGGAGGACAAGCATGAGACTCGTAGCCATCTTCTTTAACATTTTTTTGTTCTGCTTCACCTGCCTCGTTCTTGTGACCGACGGCCCGCCCCGGGGAGCCGGCTATGTTGTGTTGACTTTCCTGCTCCTGGCGGTCCCGGTCTTCAACGCCATGGTCCTTTGGCGCTGTGGCAAGAGCGCCATCATGAGAACGGCAGCAAGCATCGCCAACATCGTGCTGCTCGGCTTTGTGGGCTGGGCCAGCGTGAGCCAATACCCCCATCCCATGGAAGAAGGCTTCGTTGCCTATATGGTGCTGCTGCTGTTGACGCCGTTCCTCAGCCTGGCCGTGCTCTTCCGTGCCGGACGGGTTAAGTCCGGTCGGGATTGAAGGCGGAAAGGAACTGGCGCCGGCGTTTGACAGGGAAGCCCACTGCGCATTAAATTAGCAGCATGGAAACGAAAAAAAACGAGGCGGATGCCAGTGGCGGCCAATTTGCATGCCAGCCGCTGACCCCGGCCCGCTGGGGCGATTTCGCGGAGCTGTTCGGCGGCCGAGGCGCCTGCGGCGGCTGCTGGTGCATGTCCTGGCGCCTGGCGCGCAGGGAATTCAACGCCGGCAAGGGCGAGGGCAACCGCCTGGCCATGAAGGCGCTGGTCGAATCCGGGACGGTACCGGGCTTGCTGGGCTACCTGGAAGGCCGCCCGGTCGGCTGGTGCTCGCTGGGCCCCCGAGAACAATTCCCGGCCCTGGCCCGCTCGCGCGTCCTCGCGCCCGTGGACGGCCAGCCCTGCTGGTCGGTCTCATGCCTGTTCGTCCACCGCGCTTACCGGAATAAAGGAATCGCCACGCTGCTGATCGGGGCGGCCGTCGATTATGCGCGGGGCAAGGGGGTACGCTTCCTGGAGGGCTATCCCGTGGAACCGTGGGCCGGCAAGCCCATACCCGCGGCGTTCGCCTGGACCGGGGTGCCGAAAGCGTTCCTGGCCAACGGCTTCGTGGAGGCGGCCCGCCGTTCGCCCACGCGTCCGGTCATGCGCTTTGATTTTTCTGGCCGCGCCGCCGAGGGCAAGTAATGGAACCGGGCAGAAATCGGCATGAAGAGTTTTCCGCTAAAAAGGATTTTTGACAAGCAGAAAGCCCGGTCCTATACTTGTCAGGTGAAATGAACCGGCAGCAGGGAAAACTGCCGGCTCAAAAAGGGAGGGGAACATGGCCTTGGAAAAAGAGCAACGCATCGATCCTGTCTGCGGCATGGCGGTAGCCGGCGACTCCAAATACCAGCACCGGCATGCGGGCAAGCAATACAATTTCTGCTGTGAACCTTGCCTGCGCAAATTCCAAGAGCACCCGGAACAATACCTGGACAAGAAAACCCCGCCAGCCAAAGAAACACAAAACGGGCCGGTCATGTACACCTGCCCCATGCACCCTGAAATTCAACAGCCCGGGCCCGGCAGCTGCCCCAAGTGCGGCATGGCGCTGGAGCCCATGGGCGTGCCGGCGGTCCTGACCAAAACGCAGTACACGTGTCCCATGCATCCGGAAGTGAGGCAGGACCACCCCGGGAATTGTCCCAAGTGCGGCATGGCGCTGGAAGCGGTCACGTTCAGCGTGGAAGAAAAAAATGAAGAGCTCAGCGACATGAGCCGCCGGTTCTGGATCAGCGTCGCGCTGGCGGCGCCGGTGTTCATCCTGGCCATGGTTGCCGACCTGGCGCCGGCCTGGCTGCCGCCATGGCTTTCCCTGCGCGCGGCGCAATGGATCGAGTTCGCGCTGGCCACCCCTGTGGTCTGGTGGGCCGGCTGGCCGTTCTTTGTGCGCGGCTGGCAGTCGCTGCGGACCTGGAATCTCAATATGTTCACCCTGATCGGGCTGGGCGTCTCGGTCGCCTGGACATACAGCGTCGTGGCCCTGCTGTTCCCGCGGATCTTCCCCCACACCATGCAAATGGCGGGCGGGATGGTGGACGTCTACTTCGAGGCCGCGGCCGTGATCACGGCCCTGGTGCTGCTGGGCCAGGTGCTTGAATTGCGCGCCCGCTCCCGGACCAATGCGGCCATCAAGCTGCTGCTCGGCCTGGCCCCGAAAACGGCGCGCATCGTGCGCCGGGATGGAACAGAAGAAGACATCCCGCTGGAGCATGTGCAGCCCGGCGATACCCTGCGCGTGCGTCCGGGCGAAAAAGTCCCCGTGGACGGCACGGTCATCGACGGCGCCAGCAACGTCGACGAATCCATGGTCAGCGGCGAACCCATGCCCGTGGCCAAGTCGGCCGGTGCCAAACTCATCGGCGCCACGGTCAACGGCACGGGCAGCCTGCTGATGCGGGCGGAAAAAGTAGGCGCGGACACGCTGCTGGCGCAGATCGTCCGCATGGTGGCCGAGGCGCAGCGCTCGCGCGCGCCCATTCAAAAGCTGGCCGATGTCGTTGCCGGCTACTTCGTGCCCGCGGTCGTGAGCGTGGCCGCGGTCGCCTTTGTCGTTTGGCTGGCCTGGGGGCCCGAACCGCGGCTGGCGCACGCCATTGTCAATGCCGTGGCCGTGCTGATCATCGCCTGCCCCTGCGCGCTGGGTCTGGCCACGCCCATTGCCATCATGGTGGGAACGGGGCGCGGCGCCATGGCCGGAGTGTTGATCAAGAATGCCGAAGCGCTGGAGATCATGGAGAAGGTCGATACCCTGGTCGTGGACAAGACCGGGACGCTGACCGAGGGCAAGCCCAAGCTGGTCGCGGTGCAGGCGGAAGCGGGGTTCGGCGAAGACGAAATACTGCGCGTGGCCGCCAGCCTCGAACGCGCCAGCGAGCATCCGCTGGCGGAGGCGATCGTGCGCGGAGCGGAGGAGAAGGGGATCGGGCTGGTCAAGGCCGATCATTTCCAGTCCATTACCGGGAAAGGCGTCAGCGGTGAAGTCGCTGGCCAGACGGTGGCGGCCGGGAACGCAAAATTGCTGGAAGACCTGGGCATCCCCACGGGAGGCTTGGCGGCGCAGGCGGACAAGCAACGCGCCGAGGGCCAGACCGTCATGTGGATCGCCATCGATGGCAAGGCGGCGGGCCTGGTCGGCGTCGCCGACCCCATCAAGGGCTCGACGCGCCGAAGCCATTCGCGATCTGCATGCCGAGGGGATCCGCATCGTGATGCTCACCGGCGACAGCCGCGCCACCGCGGATGCGGTCGCCGCCAAGCTGGGGATCGACCAGGTGCACGCCGAAGTGCTGCCCGGACAAAAGGCCGAACTGATCAAGCAGCTGCAGGCGGAAGGGCGCATCGTGGCCATGGCCGGCGATGGCATCAACGACGCCCCGGCGCTGGCGCAGGCCCAGGTCGGCATCGCCATGGGCGCGGGCACCGACGTGGCCATTGAAAGCGCCGGCGTCACCCTGGTCAAGGGCGACCTGCGGGGCATCGTCAGGGCCAGGCGCCTGAGCCGGGCCACCATGCGCAATATCCGGCAGAATCTGTTCTTTGCCTTCGTTTACAACACGGCGGGCATTCCGATCGCCGCGGGAGTGCTGTACCCGTTCTTCGGGATCCTGCTGTCGCCCATCATCGCCGCCGCGGCCATGAGCTTCAGCTCGGTCTCCGTGATCAGCAATTCGCTCCGGCTCAGGCGGGCGCGGCTGTAAAATCGAAAAAATTTCGCCTTGAAAAACAAATGACCAGGATTTATACTTGCGGGGGGAATTGGAAAAATGCGGGAATATTACTGCCGGTGCGAACCGGCAGACAAAGGAGGGATCGATGAAAACGGGAGTAGGTCTTTGGATCGACCATAAGAAGGCGATCATTGTGGCGGTGACGGACAAGGGGCAGGAAACGGGGCTGATCATTTCCAAGGCGGGGAAACAGTCGGGGCGTTCCGGCGAACCGCTTCCGCGAGGTTCCCATGAACCGCAGCCGGTAACCGCCGATGACATCCGCCAGAGGGTCCTTACGCAGCATCTGAATCTCTATTACGACGCGGTCATCGCCTGCATCGGGGAGGCTGAAGCCATTTTTATATTTGGGCCCGGCGAGGCCAAGGGAGAGCTGAAAAAGCGCCTGCAAAAAAAGAACATGGCCGGGCGCATCGCGGCGGTGGAGACAGTCGACAAGATGACCGACCGCCAGATCGCGGCCAAGG
Organism: Candidatus Aminicenantota bacterium; assembly: GCA_963764745.1. Classification (GTDB taxonomy): domain Bacteria; phylum Acidobacteriota; class Aminicenantia; order UBA2199; family UBA2199; genus UBA2199. Next base: position 290,973 of record CAVXTN010000006.1, read on the forward strand.
TGCGCAAGCACTTTTGCAAATAACGTCAAGCCGCCCGGATCGGAACGACGGTCATGCCGTTGCGGCGTCTTGATAACGGGGTGGATCCCCGAGAAGCCAGATGAACCCCGCCAAGCTCCTTGCCGGCACCCGGCCAGGTAGCGGGCAAGCGGAAGTTCCAGAGGCTCCGGCGGCTTATTGGAGCGTCCCGTCCGAGCAACTGCTTTCCGTTCTGCGCGGTAGCGGCGCCGGCCTCCAGCAAGCGGACGCCGAGGGCCGGTTCCTGCGCCACGGGCCGAACGCGCTGAAAGTGCAGCACCAGGCCACGGCGCTGGGGCTGTTTTTGAACCAGTTCAAAAGCCCGCTGGTTCTTATCCTGATCTTCGCCGCCTCGGTCTCCGCCTTCGTGAAGCAGTGGCCCGACGCCGCCATCGTGCTGGCGGTGGTGATCGGCAGCACCATGCTGGGCTTCGTGCAGGAATACCGGGCCGGCCATGCCGTCGAGAAGCTGCGTTCGCAGGTCACCATCAAGTCAAGCGTGCTGCGCGACGGCCAGACGCGGGTGTTGCCTTCCGAGCAGGTGGTGCCGGGCGACGTGGTGCTGCTGTCGGCGGGCAGCCTGGTCCCCGCCGATGGCGTCGTGCTGGAAGCCAACGACTTCTTCGTCAACCAGGCCGTGCTCACCGGCGAAACTTTCCCGGTCGAGAAAAAAGCGGGGACGACCGCGGCCGCGGCCAGCCTGGCGGAGCGCGTCAACTGCGTCTTCATGGGCACCAGCGTGGGCAGCGGCACGGCCCGGGTGCTGATCGTGCACACGGGCAGGGACACGGTGTTCGGCCAGATCGCCGAGCCGGTTGAGCCTGCGCCCGGAAGCGACCGAGTTCGAACGCGGCATCCAGCGCTTCGGCTATCTGCTGACCCGGGTCATGCTGGTGATGGTCATCCTGGTCCTGGCCATCAACATCCTTCTGGCCAAGCCGCCCATCGATTCGCTGCTCTTCGCCCTGGCCCTGGCCGTGGGGCTGACGCCCGAGCTCCTGCCCGCCATCATCAGCATCACGCTCGCCCACGGCGCCCAGCGCATGGCCAAGCGCGGCGTCATCGTCCGCCATTTGAACTCCATCGAGAACTTCGGCAGCATGGACGTTCTGTGCACCGACAAGACCGGCACGCTTACCCAGGGCGTCGTCCGGCTCGACGGAGCGCTCGACCCCGCGGGCCAGCCCTCCGCGGATGTCCTGCGCGTCACGCTACCTGAACTCCCAGTACCAGACCGGGCTGACCAACCCTCTCGACGACGCCATCTGCGCCTATGCCCGCCAGTCCGGGCTGGCCGGCGGGGCTCAGCAGAAGGTGGACGAGATCCCCTACGACTTCGTGCGCAAGCGCCTGAGCGTGGTCACCGCCGACGCCCGGGGCGAGCGCACGCTGATCAGCAAGGGCGCCCTGGACAACATCCTGAGCGTCTGCAGCCTGGTGCAAACCGGGGCGGAAGCGCTGCCGCTGGACGCCGCCAGGCGGGCCGGGATCGAGCGGCTGTTCAGCGACTGGAGCGGCCAGGGCTTCCGCGTGCTGGGGGTGGCGACCAAGACGATGGACAAGCGGGCCGGTTCCTACGAGCGCGACGAAGAGAACGGCCTCACCTTTGCCGGCTTCCTGCGTTTCCTCGACCCGCCCAAGGCCGACGTGCGCAAGACCATCGTCGACCTCGCCGAGCGCGGCGTGCAGCTCAAGATCATCACCGGCGACAACCAGAAGGTGGCCCGGCACGTCGCCGAGGCCGTGGGCCTGCCGGTCGCCGGCGTGCTGACCGGCGGCGAGCTGAACGGCATGCGCGACGAGGCGCTCTGGCACGCCGCCGAACGCACCACCATCTTCGCCGAGGTGGATCCCAACCAGAAGGAGCGGATCATCCTGGCGCTGCGCAAGACCGGGCACGTGGTCGGCTACATGGGCGACGGCATCAACGACGCGCCGGCCCTGCACGCCGCAGACGTGGGCATTTCCGTGGACACGGCCGTGGACGTGGCCAAGGAGGCCGCCGACTTCGTGCTGCTCAGGCAGGACCTGGACATCCTGCGCGAAGGGGTCGACGAGGGGCGCGTGACGTTCGCCAACACGCTCAAGTACATCCTCACGACCATCAGCGCCAACTTCGGCAACATGTTCAGCATGGCCGGGGCATCGCTGTTGCTGCCTTTCCTGCCCCTGCTGGCGCCGCAGATCCTGCTCAACAATTTCCTGTCCGACATCCCCTCCACCGCCATCGCCGGCGACAACGTGGACCCCGAATGGGTGGCCAAGCCGCGCCGCTGGAATACCGGGTTCATCCGCAACTACATGGTGCTCTTCGGACTGGTCAGCTCGGTCTTCGACTTCCTGACCTTCGCGGTCCTGCTGTTCCTGTTCCGGGCGGCGCCGCCGGAATTCCGCACCGGCTGGTTCGTCGAGTCGCTGCTGACCGAGCTGGTCATCGCCCTGGTCGTGCGCACGCGCCACCTGTTCTTCCGCAGCCGCCCGAGCACGCTGCTGCTGGCGAGCACGCTGGCCATGGTCGGCATCACCTTCCTGCTGCCCTACCTGCCTTTCCATGCGCTGTTCGGCTTCGTGCCGCTGCCCGCGCCGCTCATGCTGGCCATGATCGGGCTGACCGTTCTTTATGTCGCGGCCACCGAGGCCGCCAAGAAGGTTTTCTATGCGCGCCTGGAAAATGCCCGTGCCTGACGGCGTTGAAGATTCAGCCGCTGGCGCCCGCGTGATCGGGGCCGAGCCAAGGAGGAGACGATGAAATACCAGGTTCATCGACTGAAGGTGAAAAAGGAAACGGCCCAGGAGAAACTGGAAGAATTCCTGAACCAGTTGAAAGGCGAGGTCGTGGCCGTGGTCCCCTACGTCGCGCCGACCTTTCAATTGATGGGCGCCACGGCCAAGGTAGATTTCCTGCTCATCGTGGAGAAGGTCCGCTAGTCTTCCGGGTCAGGCCGCCGCGATGAGATGGCGGCCGGGCAACTCGTATATTTAGTCGGGGCGGCCCCGGCGGGCGCGGTCCCTGAGCTTCGGCAAGGAGGAAAGCATGCGCGGCAGAATGATTTCACTTTGGCTGGTTTTCATTGCGGCGGCCCTGGCGGTCTCGGCCATCGAGGCCTTCCAGGTGACGGGGGTGTCGGTGTCCGTGTCGGAACGCGAGTTTACCGGTTCCTGCCCGCATCGCTTCAACTTTACCGGCCGCATCACGACCAATCGCGCGGGCACGGTGAGCTATCGCTGGGTGAGCAGCGACGGCGGGACCACCGCCGCCCAGACCCTGGTGTTCGCAGCGGCGGGCACGCAAACGGTTTCCACCTACTGGCAGCTGGGTGGAGGCATGGCGAGTTACGACGACTGGTGGATGAAGATCGAGATCCTGGAGCCCAACTCCCGCCTCTCCAACCCGGCCTTGTTCGACCTGAAGTGCCTGATGCGCGCGGTCCTGCCGAGCTACGAGATCGCGGGGGCCATCGACAGCGGCAGGGAAGGATCCAAGATCTTCGAGTGCCAGGTCAAGGTCATCCTCCGCCGCGATGGCAGGACGATCCAGTCCAGGACCGTTGCCCTTGACGCCAACGGTTGCGGCAGTTACGCCTTTTTCGGACCGATCCTGGGCAGCGGCCGCTATGTCGTCGACGTGGAAAAAGTCCCCAATTCATGCAACCCGGACCGCTACAACCCCTGCTTCAACGGCACGGAACCGGAAAGCCGGGTGGTGGACCTGTCGGCGGCAGCTCCGCGCGTGGCGGGCCAGGATTTCCGGGTCCTCTGGGGCCTGGCGTGGAATTCCAGCCGCTGCTGGTAGGCGCGCAAAGAGCCCGGGGCTGACCGGCGGCGCAACACTGTTCTCATTTCAAAAAGCTGAAAAACCATCTTGCCAGGCCACCCCGGCGGTGGTAAAATGGCGGATGCCAAATCATGATTCTCCGCGGGGGCGGCGGTGATCGCCCCGGTTGTGCTGATTTCGGCCGCGATCCTCGCCGTTGCCTATCTGGTATACGGCCGCTTCCTGGCGCGCCGCCTGCAGCTGGACGACTCCCGGCCCACCCCGGCGGTGACGGTCAATGACGGCCAGGACTACGTCCCGGCCTCGGCCGGCCTGCTGCTCGGGCAGCACTTTTCGGCCATCTCCGCCGCCGGGCCGATCGTCGGGCCGGTTTTGGCCGGCATCTGGTTCGGCTGGCTGCCGGCGCTGCTGTGGATCGTCCTCGGCTCCATCTTCATCGGCGGCGTCCACGATTTTTCCAGCCTGATCGCCTCGGTGCGCCACGGCGGGGCATCGATCGGCGAGATCGTGCGCCGCAACCTCTCGCCGACCGCGTATCGCCTGTTCCTGGCGTTCGTCTGGCTCTGCCTGATATATGTCATCGCCGCCTTCACCGACATCACCGCCCAGACCTTCCGCGCCGTGGGCGGCAAACGGCGAAGCGTTCGGCGCCGGCGTGGCCGCCTCCTCCGTGTTCTACATCCTGGCGGCCATGGTCATGGGCATCCTCCTGTACCGTTTCGGCTGGAAAGCGGGCAAAGCGACCCTGATCTTCCTGCCCCTGGTCATGCTGATCATCTGGGTCGGGCCGCATCTGCCGGCGTCCATGCTCAATCTCATCGCCTCGGTCCCGGTCAAGGGCTGGGACGTCATCCTCCTGGGCTACTGCTTCTTCGCCTCGATCATCCCGGTGTGGCTGCTGCTGCAGCCGCGGGGCTACCTGGGCGGCTGGCTGCTCTACCTGGTCATCGCCGCCGGCCTGGGCGGGGCCCTGTTCGGCGGAATCCCCGCGGCGTATCCCGCCGTCAACCTGGCAGGGCTTGAACAGCGTGCTGAACGGCAAGCCGCTGTTGCCGCTCCTGTTCATCACCATCGCCTGCGGCGCCTGCTCGGGGTTCCACGGCATCGTCGCCTCGGGCACCACCTCCAAGCAGCTGGCGCGCGAGCGCGACGCGCGGCCGGTCGGCTACGGGGCCATGCTGCTCGAGGCGCTGGTCGCGGTGCTGGCCCTGGCCACGGTCATGGCCCTGGCGCCCGGCTCCCCGGCGCTGAAGGAAGACCCGAACCTGATCTACGCCCGCGGCATCGCCCGCTACCTGGGCATGGCCGGGATCGATCCCTCGCTGGCCCTGTCGTTCGCCCTGCTGGCTTTTTCCACGTTCGTCTACGACACCCTCGACGTCTGCACGCGCCTGGCGCGCTATATCCTGCAGGAGTTCACCGGGCTGAAGGGGCGCGCCGGCGTCTGGCTGGCCACCGCCGCCACGCTGGTCCTGCCCCTGCTGTTCCTGCTCTCGACCAAGGAGAAAGGCTACCTGGTGGCCTGGCCGATCTTCGGCTCCAGCAACCAGCTGCTGGCCGCGCTGACCCTGCTGGCGCTGGCCGTCTGGCTGAAGCACCAGCGGCCGCCGCATCGGCTTCGTCCTGCTGCCGCTGGCGGTCATGCTGGTCATGAGCCTGTGGTCGCTGGTCCTGCTGGTGAAGCCGTTTTTAACGGGCAGCACCGGTTTCGACACCCTGCTTTCGGCCGCCTTTGGCCTGATATTGCTGGTGCTGAGCCTGTTCCTGCTGGCCGAAACGGCGCGCGTCCTGCACCGGCGGCAGGGTTAGGGAAGGCCCGGGACAGGAGCCGGCAAGGCGGCTGGGCTCACGCCGGCGGCCGCCGTCCGGGCCGGAAACCGGCGCGGGAGGAAATTTACAAACGCACGGAGTTGTGATATCTTGATAGCGGCCGGCAAGACCGGCCCGGACGGAGTCATGAACATCTATCTGAAAAAACTCGAACTGCACGGCTTCAAATCGTTTCCCGAGAAAACCGTCGTCCAGTTTCACCAGGGCATCACGGCCGTGATCGGCCCCAACGGCTGCGGCAAGAGCAACCTGGTCGACGCCCTGCTCTGGGTCCTGGGCGAGCAGCGCATCAAGAACCTGCGCGGCGAAAACAACGAGGACCTGATCTTTACCGGCAGCGCCTCCAAGAAGCCGCTGGGCATGACCGAGGTCGGGGCGTTATTTCGCCAAGCAAGACGAAGAGACCTACATCGCCCGGCGCTTCTTCCGCAGCGGCGAAAGCAAATACATCCTGAACGAAAAATTCTGCCGCAACAAGGACGTCCAGGACACCCTGTTCGACCTGGGCATCGGCGAGCGCAATTACTTCATTTTCGAGCAGGGCAGCGTCGAAAAAATGATCAACCTCAAGCCCAGCGAAAGGCGCATCCTGATCGAGGAAGCGGCCGGGATCGCCCAGTACCTGGAAAGGAAAAAAGAGACGGCCGGCAAGCTGATCATCGCCCAGCAGAACCTGGACAGCCTGGAACTGGTGCTGCAGGAAAAGAGCAACCGCCTGCGCGAGCTGAAAAACCAGGTGCATTTCGCCCGCCGCTACCGCGAGATCAAGAATTCCAGGAACGATTACCTGAAGGCCCTGCTGAAAAAGAAATACCTGTCCTTCAAGGAGGAATTCGACCTGCAGGGCGGCAAGATCGTCGAGTTCCTGAACGGCGAATCGGCCCTGGTCAAGGAGATCGCCGATTTCGACAAGGAACTGCTCGACCTGGAAACCGGGCGCTGGAACCTGGACCACAGTCTGAAGAACAACCAGCAGATAATTTTCGACTGCAACAACCATCTCCTGGAAGGCAGCAAGGAGATCGAAAAATCCCAGCAGCGCCAGGAATTTCTCAAGCAGCGGACGATCGAATTGCAGAAGCTGATCACGGAAAGCCAGGCCGAGATCAAGGAGATCGGCAAGCAGGACCAAAGCCTGGCCGCGGAAATGGCGGAATACGACCGCCAGCTGGCCGAGCAGGGCGGCAGCAACAAGGAGCTGGAGCTGGCCATCGCCGGACTCAGCCAGGCCATCGCCGAACGCAACGTGCAGGACGGGCACCAGAAAAAAGCGATGTTCAACCTGCAGGTGGAGATTTCCCGCAACCGCAACGAATCCGCCCAGCTGGAAAAAAACCTGATGCGCCTGGAAGCCGATATCAGCAACCGCAAGCAGCTCATCCAGGAACTCGAGAGCCCAGGGCCAGGACCCGGAGATCGCCAGGATCGAAAAGGCGGTCCAGGCGCTGGCCGGGACGCTGGCCCAGGATGAGAACGAGGCGGCCGGGGCCGCCGCGGCATTTCAAAAGACGCACGCCGAAAGCGAAGCGGTGGAAAAGCAGCTGCGCGACGCCACCAACGAGATCGCCAATCTCGGCCGCCAGAAGGAAAAATACCTGGAGATCAAGCGCAAGATCACCGGCGCCCAGGGCCAGCCTTTCGCGGGCAAGAGCCGCGGCTTTCTGCAGGACCTGCTGGTGGCGCCCAAAACGCTCCATGCCGTGCTGGAGAGCTTTTATTTCGACGAGCTGGACGCGCCGATCGTGGCCGAAGGCGAGGCCGCCCTGCAGCCCGACTTGCGCAAGGCCTTTCTCAAGCGCGCCGCCGCCGCGAAATTGCCCGAGGCCATCCGCGCCGAAACCGGGTTCAGGGATTTCGTGAAAAACCTTTTTGAATTGGAAGACAGGGAGCTGAAGCCGTATTTTCGCGACGGCGTGCTGGTGGATTCCCTGAAGAACGGCCTGGCGATCTTCGTCAAATACGGCGTGGACATCGTCACCGAACAGGGGGAAGTGATCGGCGCCAACGGGGTGATGATCAAGAACCGCGACCGCGGCATCCTGGAAGTGCTGGATGAGATCAAGGCCATCGACAAAAAAGTGGCCGCTCTGCAGGGCGGGCTGGCGGGAACCAGGGCGAGCCTCGACCTGCTGGCCGCGCAGGAAATGGAAAAAGCCGGGCTGCGGCAAAAAGCCGAGGCGGCGCTGAATTCCCACAAGGAGGAAAGCATCGCCCTGCGCTCGCGCCTGGAGGCGCTGAAAAAGAACCGCGACCTGGGCCTGCAAGCGCATCCAGGTCACCGCCGCCGAGATCGACGGCCTGGCCGCGGAGATGGAAAAGCTAAAGGGGCGCCTGGCCGAGCTGGAACGGAAGAAGGCCGAGCTGGACAAGCAGCAATGAAGCGCTGGAGCGGGACAAGGAGAACTTCGGCCGCGAGAGCGAGAAGCTGCTGCAGCAGGTCAATGAAAAGGAAAAGGAAAAAATCCATCATGACAATGCCCTGAACCTGATCCGCGAAAAGATCAATTCCCGCAAGAAGGCGCTGCAGGAAGCGCAAAGCCGGAACGAAAAACGCCGGCCAGCAGATCCGCGGCGCCGAGGAAGAAAAAAAGCGCCTGGAAACCGGAGATCGCCGACAGCGCGGCCAAGATCAAGGAGATCAAGGCCGCGCGGCAAGGCCCTGGAAAAGGAAAAGACCGAACTGGAAAAATCGCTGAAAAAGGAAGAATTGGCCCTGGACGAGGTGAACGGCCAGGCCAAGAAGATCACGGCGGACCTGACGGCCAAGCGCAAGATCCTGGAAGAGTGGCGCGAAAACAAGAAGGAGAGCGAGATCAAGCTCGCGGCCGTGAAAAAGGACCTTTTCCAGCTGGAGGAGATCGCCAGCCAGGAACTGGGCATGGAGCTGAAGGACATCGAGGCCGACGCCGACATGCTGCAGAACGAAACCGCCCAGCTGGACTCCCAGTTCAACGACATGGTGAACAAGCTGAACCGCATGCGCGAAAGCGACCGCCTGAATTTTTCCGCCGAGGCCGAGTATGAAATATTGGAAAAGGATTTCAATTTCCTGCAGGGGCAGAAAGAGGATATCGTCAAGTCCATCGCCGACATGAACGCCGCCATCGCCCGCATCGACAGCGAATCCAAGGAAAGCTTCCTGAAGGCCTTTGCCGCCATCAAGGACAATTTCGTCAAGAACTTCAAGATCCTTTTCGAGGGCGGCGAAGCGGAGCTGGTCCTGACCGACAGCGAGAACGTGCTGGAAGCCGGGCTGGAGATCCAGGTCCAGCCCCCGGGCAAAAGGCTGCAGAGCATGCGCCTGCTTTCCGGCGGCGAAAAAACGCTGACCTCGCTGGCCTTCCTGTTCTCGCTGTTCGAATACAAGCCTTCGCCGTTCTGCGTCTTCGACGAGGTCGACGCCTCGCTCGACGAAGCCAACATCCAGCGCTTCCTGAAATTCCTGCACCAGCTGAAAAACAAGACCCAGTTCGTCATCATCACCCACAATTTCAAGACCATGGAGGAAGCCGATTACATCTACGGCATCAGCATGGATGAACCCGGCGTTTCCAAGATGTATTCCATGAAGATGACCTGAGGCGGCCATGGACTTCCAGGGCTACATCCAGGTTTACACCGGCAACGGCAAGGGCAAGACCACGGCGGCCCTGGGCCTGGCCCTGCGGGCGGCCGGGCGGGGCATGAAGACCTACATGGCGCAGTTCCTGAAAAAAGGGGAATACGGCGAGCTGCTGGTCGTGCGCGACCGCCTGGCCGACTGGATCACCATCCAGCCAGTTCGGGCTGCCCGAGTTCCACCACCAGGAACAAGGCGTGCGCCGCCGAAGAGATCGCGGCGGCCGAGGCGGGATTGGCCGCCGCCGCCGCAGCCATGACCGGCGGCGATTACCGCATCGTGGTCCTGGATGAGATCAACACCCTGCTGCATTTCAAGATCATCGCCAGCGGAGCCGGTGCTGCGTCTCCTGGACGGCAAGCCGCCAGGCGGTGGAACTGATCCTGACCGGGCGTTATGCGCCGCAGGCCATTCTCGACCGCGCCGACCTGGTGACCGAGATGAAGGAAGTCCGCCACTATTACCAGAAAAATATCCAGGCCAGGACGGGCATAGAAAAATAAATAAATCAGCCTGTAAAACAGGACAATTCCTGTTTCACAGTACAATTCCTGCTGGACGATCCCGGAATGGCATCCCCAATTCCCATCCTTGTTTATTGAATGGAAGGTCTTTGTTCTGCTTTTGCGGGCAGGTCCTGATGGCAGGATCATCTCCATGGCCGACTGCACAGCCCTTTGGCTGTGATCTACGGTGCCCAAAGGCTCTGAAACTTGAAAATTTCGCCATAAACCGTGCCCCGCTTCGGAGGACAAATCGCTGATAAGTTCTGGAATGGCTTGGCACAAAAAATGCAACATTATTATAAAGAAAGTTAATATGAAAAATTGTTTAATGAAGGAAAAGGGCGAGAAAGCGTTTCAGCGGACGCAATTTTCATTACTCTTGACTTTTAATTTCTTAAGGTTTATAAATTTTTTTGAGTGAGGAGGAACTTACCATGAAAAAATTTATCTTTTTGGGGTTGATTTTTTGTTTTTTGTTCACCGTTCAGGCTGCTGAAAAGATCACTCGGTTGGGGCAGCATCCGTTTTATAAAAGCAGAGACCTGAAGCCTGCCGATCTGAAGATCATCGCCCTGGACAAGGCCGGTGACGTCAAGATGGGCTTCGAGGAAGCCGGCAACGGCGACCTGGTCTTCGCCTTTCTCGAACAGATCCAGAGCGCCGACGTCCAGACCGTCGAATTGAACCCCGGCGACAGGCTGCAGTGGATGCTCTTCAAGAAAGGGCGGAAGGTCTATGTCAAGAAAGACGTGGTGTGGGACGGCAAAAAGCCGGTCACGGCTTATAGTTTTACCATTTACCGGGATGGCAAGCTCTATGACTTCATCGTCCCCAAGATCTGCGGCAACATCTCGCTGAAAAACGTCAGCGAAGTCCCGGTCCCGGTCTGCGCGCTGAACGTGTCCCCGTCCGAGGTGGTGCTCGGCAGCCCGGTCAAGATCGATATGTGCGGGTCGCAGAATTCCATCAAGATCACGGTTATGATCACCGACGCCGCCGGCGTGGTGGTCAAGACCATGGACCTGACCCCGGAGAACTGCTCGGCTGAACTCATCCTGGACAAGGTCGGCGAATACCAGGTGAAGGCGGTGGTCGAAGGCCAGTATGCCATGAAAGCGACCAATCCCTGCGAAGCCGTGGTCAAGGTGATGGAGCCCGCTCCGGTCGTCGCCCCCATCGCTCCGGTCGTCGAAAGGCCAATCCCTGCATTTCCTGATCGAAGGCGGCCCCGGGCTGCTGAAGGGCACTTATACCGGCCATGATCTGGGCCCGGGTCGGCATCTGCCTACAACCTCGTATTTGACAAGCTGGATTTCATCCTCACCGTGGGCGGCGGCATCCCGATCAAGGGCGATCCCTGGAAGTCTTTCTTGATGGGCAATGCCCTGCTGAACCTGCATGCCGGGCCGGCTTACCTGGCCGGCGGCCTCGGTTTCAGCACCAAGGATTGCGATCGGCCGGACAAGAAGGGCGGCATCGACCTGGTCGGGCAAGTGGGCATCAATCTCTTCCGCTCCGACGATTCGGTCGGCTCGATCTTCGGCGAACTGCGCGCCCCGGTCATCACCGAGGACCGTAGCTTCGATCGCAACCACAAGATGCTGCTGGGTTTCCGCTATATCTTTTAATTCAGTATCGCTTTTGCATCCGTAGGGGCCAGGTCTGGCGACCTGGCCCTTTTTCATTCCGGCGCTGCCGTGAGTGCCGGGATCACGCTTCGGCGCTTGACATCGGGATCAGCGCTCTCCTATAATATTCAGCAAGGAGAGATCCTTATGAAGAAATCAATTTTATTCATTGTTTCGGCGCTGTTTTCCATCATGCTCCTGGGCCAGGAGCGGTTCCGGTCCAGGCCGAGGAGATGCCCAGGATCAACCCCAGGTCCAGGCCGCGGAGCAGCCCCAGGCCCAACTCCAGGGACGGGACCTCAAGATGGTCAGGTTCCCCCTGGCGTTCATCCACGCCGGCAAGGAATATCCGGCCGGGAACTACCGGGTTGTCCTGGCCGAAAAAGACGGGCAGTCCCTGTTCGCGGTCCAGAATGCCCAGAAGGAACTGCTGTTCGAGGAACTGGCCATGGTCAAGGCCAGCCGAGCGGCGGCACGGGGTCGGGCTTCCGGGTGAACAAGGAGCTGATGAAGGACAAGGAATATTTCCGCATCAAGGTCACCACGTCGGCGCAGTGGCTGATGGCTTATTTCCTGGTCAAGAAATAAGTCTCGGGTTTTGAAAAAATCCGGCGCGGCTCAATCGTCCGTGCTGTCCGTTTCGGTCTTGTAATAATTGTAGATCTTCTGGTGCTCCTCTTCGTTGCAGAATTCGATGGGTTCGGTTCCCGGCAGGAAGGCCTCACTCAGGGCGTACAGGCAATCGGGCGTCAGCAGCTTGCCGGTGTACTTGTCGATATTGATCATGTATACGCCTGAAGGAACGCGGAATTTGCCGGTCTCCGGGTATTTGCCCAGATAATTTTCCATGAATTTCGACGAAAATGGGCGACGCCGCCTCGGAACCGGTCTTCTCCTGGCCCAGGCTTTTTTTCTGGTCGAAGCCCACCCAGACGCCCACGGTCAGGCGTGGGCGTGAAGCCGATGAACCAGGCGTCGGTGAAATCGTTGGTCGTGCCGGTCTTGCCGCCCATTGGCGCCAGGGCTTGCAGGGCGCCGCGCCCGCCAGCCGGTCCCGGAGCGGACCACGCCCTGCAGCAGGTAGTTCATGATGAAAGCCGTTTCCTTTTCGATCACCTGCTTGCGCTCGGGGAAATTTTCCTCGATGATGTTGTTGTTCAGGTCGCGGATGCTGCGGATAAAATAGGAATTGACCCGGATGCCGTAATTGGCGAACACGGTGAACGCTTCGACCATCTCCTTGAGCGTGACCTCGAAGGCGCCCAGGGACAGGGACATGTAGGGCTTGAGGTCGGAGGTGATGCCGAATTTCTTGGCATACTGCACGCCCGACTTCCGGGGTGATGGCCTGCAGGATGCGCGCCGTGACCACGATTGCGCGACAGTTCCAGGCCGCGGCGCAAGGTCAGGGGACCCAGGAAATCGCCTTTGTGGTTGTGGGGTTCCCAAAGCTGCTGGATCGATTCGTCGAAATATGAGATAGGGTTCGTCCTGGATGATGGTGGCCGCGGAAAAGCCGTGCTCGAGCGCCGCCGTGTAGATGATCGGCTTGAAGGTGGAGCCGGTCTGGCGCAGGGCCTGGATGGCGCGGTTGAACTTGCTTTTTTGAAAAGCGTAGCCCCCGACCATGGCCTTGATCTCGCCGGTCTTGTTGTCCACGGCCAGCAGCGCGCCCTCGACGTTGGGTTCCTGCTCCAGGCCGAGTTCCAGTTTCTTTTTGCCCTTGTCCACGGCCAGGACGCGGAACAGCGCCACGTCGCCGGCCTTGAGCAGGCGCAGCAGCGGCCGGTTCGTCCATTTGGCAGCGGCGGCCTGCATTTCGCCGGTGAAGCCGGCGATGCGGACCGCGGCCTTGGTCTTGCCGACCTCCATGACCACGCCCTCGATGATCTGCCCGGGTTCGATCCTGGCGTTTTCCCAGGCCGGCAGCTGGTACTTGCGGACGTTCAGCTTGTTTTCCGCCAGGTTGAACAACTTGTCGCGACTGCGCCAGCCGCGGCGCTTGTCGAGCGCCCGCAGGCCTTCGCGCAGGGCATCTTCGGCCCAGCGCTGCATTTCGCCGTTCAGGGTGGTGAAAACCTTCAGGCCGCCCTTGTAGAGCAGGTTGTCGCCGTATTTGCTTTCCAGGTATTTGCGCGTATCCTCGGTGAAATAATCGGCCAGGGATTCGTTGCCGGCGTCGAAGGGCTTCTCGGGAAGCTTTGACGGCCAGCGCTTCCTGGTATTCCTTGGCGTCGATGAATTTGAGCAGCAGCATTTTCAGCAGCACGTAGTTCCGCCGCTTCAGGACGTTCTCCGTGCGCTTGAAAATCGCGTAGATGCCCGTTGGGATTCGGGACGATGCCGGCGATCAGGGCGGCCTCGGCCGGGTTGATCTCCCTGACCGATTTGCCGAAATAATAGCGGGCGGCCGCCTCGACGCCGTAGATGCTGCCGCCCAAAAATATCTTGTTGCAGTAGAAGGTCAGGATCTGGTCCTTGGTGTATTTTTTTTCGATCTGGATGGCCAGCAGCATTTCCTGCAGCTTGCGCGAGATGGAGAATTCGGGGGTCAGGAAAAGGCCGCGGGCCAGCTGCTGGGTGATCGAGCTGCCGCCGCCCCATTTCTTGTGCAGGAGCACGCCGCCGACGGCGCGGATGAAGCCGCGGAAATTGATCCCCCAATGGGAATAAAACTGGTTGTCCTCGGCGGCGACCAGGGCATTCTTGAGCACGGTCGGGATGTCGGTGCTCTTGACGATGATGCGCTTTTCGATGGCGAAATCCTTGATCGGCGTGTTCTGGTCGTCATAGAGCGTGGTCATGACCACGGGCTTGATGTCTTCCAGGTTCTTGATCTGCGGGAAGCCCTTTTGATACACCAGGATCACGCCCAGCAGGATCCCCAGCAGCACCGTGACCGCCAGGCTGGTGGCAATGAGCAGGATTTTCAGGTTTTTCAGAAAAAATTTTTTCATGATACGCTCCCCAGTATACCATATCCCGGGTCGGTTTAAAATCGGCCGCCGCCGCCCCGGGGTTGCTTTTCCCCGCCCTTTTTTTTATACTGCCCGACAGGTGGTGCCATGATCAAGGGAATCGGCGTGGACATGGTCGAGATCGGCCGGGTGCGGAAATTGATCGAGCAGGACGAGGGTTTTGCCGAAAGGATCTTCACCGCCAGGGAGATCGCCTACTGCGAAAGCAAGTTTTCCAAGGCCCAGCACTACGCGGCGCGCTTCACCGCCAAGGAGGCGTTCTTCAAGGCGCTGGGGACCGGCTTCCGCGACGGCATGGGCTGGCAGGACGTGGAAGTGGAGAACGATGCCCTGGGCAAGCCGCAGTTGCGGCTGGCGGCGGTGGCGCTGGCCCAGTTCAAAAAGAGAAAACTGAAAAGGGCGCTGCTTTCGCTTGTCGCATACCCGCGACATGGCCGTCGCCCTGGTGGTCATCGAGTAGCGTCCCTGGCCGGGGATCAGGAAAAAGACAGGGGAGATTATTTCAGCTTGATCAGGTCGGACGTGACCATGCCGTAGATGATGCGCGACGTATCGTAGATATTGACCGCCGCATTCGCGCGAGATCTGGTTGATGCTTCTTTTGCCGTCGATCTTGGCGATGATCACCCATTCCATGGTGGAAAGGGAAATCTTGCGGCGCTCCTGGCGGTCGATGTCGCTGAATTCGGGGATGGCATCGATGGAACCGATCTTTTTGCGCAGCAGTTTCCATTCGTCGATGCGCCGGGCGGCCTCCATGAGCAGCGAAGTGATGGGGCGGATGACGCTGCTGGGCGTGTCGAAAGTCCCTTCTTCGAAAACGAATTCGCCTTCGTCCCAGGAGATGAGGGTGAAAATGGCGTCTTCGCCCTTGAATTCCTCGACGTCGGCATGGATGATCTCGCCGTTTTTCAGGTAGATCGATCCTTTCTGGCCATTGGCGCGCGTGAGGACGAAACGGCCCGTCTGCTTGGAATTGGAAACGAGCTGAATGATATCCGCCAGGTTGATGGAACTTAACGATCCTTTTAAACTCATGGTTTTCACTTCTTTAAAAAACAGTTTTGAAGATAAATAGTATAGAGTTTTGAATTGTTTGTCAAGTTTGGGCCCAAAAATAGAAATCGTTCGCCGCTTCCGCGTTCTGTTTACTCGCGGCCGATATTTTTCTATAATTGGCACATGGATCCCCGCAAGCGCATGGAATTCCTGGCCGCCGAGCTGCTCCGCCACCAGCATTCGTATTACGTCCTGGCCCGCCCCGAGATCAGCGACGCGGAGTACGACCGCCTGTTCGATGAACTGCTGCTCCTGGAAAAGCGCTTCCCGCGGTTCGCCGGCCCGAATTCGCCCAGCCGCAGGATCGGCTCCGACCTGGACAATGCCTTTCCCGAGCGGCCGCACACCGTGCCGGTGCTCAGCCTGGACAAGCTGTATCAGGCGGAGGAGATCGGGCAGTGGCTGCGGAAAACCGCGGCCGCCGCCGGCGGCCGCGTGGGCTTTGCCGTCGAAGAGAAGATCGACGGGGCTTCCATCGTTCTTTACTATGACCCGGGGAGCTGAAGTACGCCCTGACCCGGGGCAACGGCCTGGTGGGAAACGACGTCAGCGACAACGTGCGCACCATCGGCCAGGTCCCGCTGCGCATCGCCGAGACCTCGCCGCTTGGCCGTGCGCGGGGAGATTTACATCAAGCGCGGCGATTTCGAGCGCTACAACGCGGGGGTGGCGGAAAAATACGCCAATCCGCGCAACCTGGCCGCCGGTTCGCTGCGCAACCTCAAGTCGGCCCAGGCGGCCCGCGTGCCCCTGAATATCTTCGTGTACGAGGGTTTTTTCCAGAAGGAATTCAGCCGCGATCACCTGGAAATTCTGCAGCGGCTGCGCGAGCTGGGGTTCCGCGTCAATCCGCACCTGGGTTTTTTTTCCGACGACCCGGGCAAACGGCTGCGGGCGCAGCGCCTGTTCCCGGAGATCACGGCGGCGCCGCTGGCCGCCGTGGAAGAATACCTGCGCCGGCAGGCAGCGACCCGCGACGCCGTTCCCTATGAGATCGACGGCCTGGTGATCAAGGTCGCGGAGCTGGATGTCCGCCAGGAACTGGGGACCACGGCCCACCACCCGCGCTGGGCCATGGCCTACAAGTTCGATTCCCCGCAGGGCCGCAGCGTCTTGCTGGACGTGCAGGTCCAGGTGGGGCGCAACGGCCGGGTGACGCCGGTGGCGCTCTTGCAGCCGGTGGCGCTTTCCGGCAGCACGGTCACCCGGGCCACGCTGCACAACCAGGATTATATCGACATGCTGGAACTGGGCATCGGCGACGAGGTCAGCGTTTCCAGGCGGGGAGACGTCATCCCGGCCGTCGAGGAAGTGCTGGAAAAAAGCGAAAAGGCTCCCGGGATCTACAAGCTGCCCGGGCAATGCCCTTTCTGCAGTTCGCCCCTGGTAAAGGAAGGGGCCCACCATTTCTGCAAGAACGAGGCCTGCCCCGAGCGCCGCCGGCGCGCGCTGGCTTATTTCTGCGCCAAGGACCAGATGGATATCGAGACCCTGGGAGAAAAGACCATC
Source organism: Candidatus Aminicenantota bacterium (assembly GCA_963764745.1). Taxonomy (GTDB): domain Bacteria; phylum Acidobacteriota; class Aminicenantia; order UBA2199; family UBA2199; genus UBA2199. The sequence continues at coordinate 307,895 of CAVXTN010000006.1, forward strand.
GCCTTCCTGTATCGCCAAGGGCTGGGTGCAATGCATCCCCGACATTTACCGTTTCGACTACGGGCGGCTGGCCGGGGAGGAGGGCTTCAAGGAAAAGAAGATCGCCCGCATCCGCGCCGGGGTCGAGCAGAGCAAGTCCCGACCCTTTGTCAGGGTCCTGGCCGCCCTGGGCTTCGAGGGCCTGGCCTCGGCGGTGGCCGCCGACCTGATCGGCCACGGCTTTGACAGCATCGACAAGATCATCGCCGCCGCCGGAAAAAATGACTGGGAGAGCTTCGCCGGCATCGAGGGCATCGGCGAGACCACGGCGCGGCTGCTGGTCGGCCATTTCCGCAAGCCAGAAAATCTGGAGCTGATCGCCCGCCTGCGGGAGGCCGGGCTGAAATTCGCCGCCGACAAGACCGGGGCCGGCCGCATCGACGATTCCTTCGCCGGCCAGACCTGGGTCATCACCGGTTCGTTCGCCAGGTTCAGCCCCCGCTCGCTGGCGGCCGAGGAGATCGAGAGGCGCGGCGGCCGGGTCGCGGAAAACGTCAGCTCCCGCACCACCCACTTGCTGGCCGGCGCCGCCCCCGGCGGCAAGCTGGCCAAAGCGCAAAAGCTCGGGGTCACGATCCTGGATGAAGCGGGATTCCTGGAATTAATCGGCAAAAAATAGCCTGTCCGCTCCTCCGGCTGGGGGCGAAAGAGACGCTGAAAGTAAGGAGAATGACAAAATGAATGATCCTTTATCCGTGGAAATCAAGCTGGCGAATCAAAAAGTTCAATTCAGCTGCTCGGCGCGCGCCCTGCCGGTTGTTCAGGCGGATTACTTCCCGCCGCTGGGGGACGGGCAGGGGTACACGGGGCTCGAGCTGCTGCTGCTGAGCCTGGCCGCCTGCAGCGCCACCAGCATCGTTTCCATGCTGAGGCGCATGAAGAAGAACGTCGCGGACCTGCGCGTGAACGCGTCGGGGATCCGCCGCGAGCAGCACCCGACTTCGTTCAGCCGCATCGACCTCGCCTTCACCTTGACCTCTGCCGATGCCGCTGACGCCGATCTGCAAAAGGCCATCCAATTGTCGGCGGAAACCTTTTGCCCGGTCTGGGCCATGCTGAAAGGCGGCGTGGAGATCGTCCCTGAATTCAAAATCATCGCCCCCTGAATTTGGCAAGGCCAAGCCGGATGGAAATGGCCGCGGCTCAGGGATTCTGCAAAAGCGGATAGTTGGTGCCGAAGTACGAGTTGAAGACCAGGCGAAAATTGTTCAGGGGTGAAAGGGCGGGCGGGATCCGATCCAAGGGGATGCCGGGCAGGTAGAGGGCGTTGAACACCCGGACCATTTCCGCGGGGCTGATCGGTTTCGATTCGTTTCCCAGCCGATAGGAGCCGCGGTAACCGTGATCGGACTGCATGATGATCACCGGCGGCGCCGGCGAATCGGCCAGGATCATGGCCGCGGTTTCTAGGATGCGGCGGCTGACATATATGTATTGCCCCAGGTAGTAGCGGGGATCGGTGTGGTTCCATATATGCCCGGGATCCACTGGCTCACCCCTTTTTCCGAAGACAAAGGGTTCGTGCGGTGAGAAGAGATGCACGTAGACGAACTTGGGACCCGGAATTTTCACAATGGCGGGAAGCTCTTCGAACACCTGGAGTATGCGCGCCCGGTAATAGCGCAAAAGATCGGCTTTTTCAAGCTGCCAGAGATCGGGCAGGATGCGCAGCAGGGAGCGCTCGAAAAGCGCCCGGTAAAAATCGTCGAAAAAAATCGAGGCATGTACCAGATGGTAATAAATGCGCTGGTCGGCCGCGTCCATGAACAGCGTGTTCAGGCTGGCGAATTCAATCACGCGGTAGCCTCTATTTTTCAGCGCAGCGGCGACCGCGTTGTGCCGGATCCGCGGGAATGGATTCTCCCGATTTGAGAATACGCCCAGGTTCAGGATGGCGGCGATGGCCGGCTCGGTCATGGCATAGAGGGAACGGCTCTGTTCCGCCACGAAAAAACCCAGCCGGCGCAAGGCTGCAATGAAATCACCATTGTCATATCCGAACAGGCTGCGAGCCGATTCCGGCGAGGCGAATTCGTCCAGGACAAAGCAGTAGATGTCCGGCGTCAGGGCCCGTTCGGCAGGCAGGCGCTGTTTTTCTGGCCCTCTTTCCCGCGTGTGATCCAGGAGTGACCGGGCATGGTGAATCGCGATTCCGCCGATGTTCCAGGCCAGCAACAATAAGACCGCTGCTTGCAGGATGCGATTGAGACTCGAAAAGCTGCGTCGGGAACGCATGGCGAGAATTGTCAATACAAGCCAGGTGGTTCCGGGCAGGATAAAGGCCAAGATATGAGCCTGGAGCGGCCGGGAAGTTTGCGGCAGCAATCCGCTGATTTGAGCGTAATAAAGCCCGTAAAAATGAAACAGCAAAAGAAACAGGAAGAGTAGCAGGGAGCGTTTGCTCCGCTGCCTGCTGAGCAGCCGCGTCAAAAACCAGCAGGCAACGGCAATGGCGAATGAGATGACGGCCGCCCAAAATACCTGCACCAGCCGAACTTCCCGGATATTGCGCAGGTACAGGAACAGGACGGGATAAAAGCTGAAGAGAAATGGGTAAAGGGACCACCGCCAAAGGGCTTCATCTTTTATGGACGTGGCGGCTTCCGCGCCAGCTCGATTACGGCCCGGGGCGAGATCCGGCTCAGGCATCGGCCGGCTTGGAAATTTCTTCGCCGCGCAGGGAGTGCGGTCCGGCCGCGGTGACGCGAACGCGCGTGAACGCGCCGACCGGGGTGCGGGAAGCGAAATTCACCACCCGGTAGCTCTCGCTGCGGCCGATCACCTCGCCGGCTTTTTTCGGATGCTTTTCGGTGATCAGGACTTCGACGACCTCGCCGATGCGGCGGCGGTTGTTCTGCAGCTGGATGCGGGATTGCAGTTCCTGCAGAGCGATCAAACGCTGCTTGGCCGCGGCTGGATCCAGTTCCCGCGGGTCCTGCGCGGCCCTGGTGCCGGGGCGGGGGGAATAAATAAAGGAGAAAATCGATTCGTATTCCACCTGTTCGATCAGGGAGAGGGTCAGGCGGAAATCGCGGTCGTTTTCACCGGGGAAGCCCACGATGAAATCGGAGCTGAATTTCATTTCCGGCATGGCGGAGCGGAAGGCGCGGATGATGCGCAGATACTGGTCGCGTGAATAGGTGCGGCGCATCTTTTTCAGGATGCGCGTCGAGCCCGATTGGGCGGGGAAATGGATGTGGCGGGCGATATTGCGGTTCTCGGCCATGACCCGGATCAGCTCCCGGTCGTGGTAGCCCGGGTAGGAGGTGATGAAGCGGATCCAGGGCACGGGCACGCTGCCGGCCAGCCGGCGCAGCAGTTCCGGGAAGGCGCGGCCGCCCTTGGCCTCGTGCCAGTGGTTGACGTTCTGGCCCAGCAGGACGATCTCCTGGAAGCCCTGGCCGGCCAGGTATTCGGCTTCGCGCAGGATGGCGGCCAGGGGACGGTACTTCTCGCGGCCGCGGGTAAAGGGGACGATGCAGTAGGAACAGAAATTGTCGCAGCCCTCCATGATCGAGATGTAGCCGGTGACCTGGCTGCTGCGGGCGCGGGCCGCAGGCACCAGCTCCTGCCACTGGCGGCTGAAAGCCGTCGGCGCTCCCGGCTCGGGCGCCGGCGCGGATCTCGTCGATGATCTCGGCGATGCGGTAGAATTGATGGGTGCCGACCACGTAATCCACTTTGACCTTCTTTTTGAAGATCGCCTGTTTTTCCGTCTGGGCCACGCAGCCGGCCACGATGATCGTTTTTTGCGGCGGAAACTGGCCGATATAGGAAAATATTTTTTCCTGCGGCTTGGAGCGCACGGCGCAGCTGTTGACGATGATGATGTCGGCCGCGGCTTCGCCGGAGCAGAGCGTCGAGCCCCTTGCCTTCCAGGAGGTGGCGGATCTTTTCCGAATCGTTGACGTTCATCTGGCAGCCGAAGGTCTTGATGAAAAAATTCATGGCCGCGATCTGGCCAGCAGGAGTTCGGCGGCCTTGAGCACGTCGGCGTTGATGGCGCTGCCGGCCATCAGGCGGGCGATCTCGCGCACGCGCTCCTCGTCTTCCAGGACCGCGGCCGTGCTGAAGGTCTGGTTGTCCCGGAATTCCTTGCGGATGAGGAAATGGCGGTCGGCGAAGCGGGCGATCTGCGGCAGGTGGGAGATGCTGATCACCTGGTTGCGGGCGGAAATCTTGCGCAGTTTTTCCCCGACGAATTCCGCCGTCTTGCCGCCGATGCCGGAATCGATCTCATCGAAGATAAAAGTGGCGCCGGACTCGTCGCCGCCGATCGATTTCAGCACCAGCATCAGCCGCGACAATTCGCCGCCCGAGGCCACTTCTTTCAGGCGCCCGGGGGGCTGGCCGGGATTGGAGCTGAAGTAGAATTCGATCTTGTCGGTCCCGGCTTCCGCGACATTTTCCACGCCGGGCTCGCTTTCTTCGCTGCGCACTTCAAAACGGGCCTTGGCCATTTCCAGCAGGGCCAGCTCCTTGACGATCAGGGCGCTCAGTTTCTTGGCATTGAGCTGCCGGCTCTGCCTGAGCCTGGCCAGCAGGGCCTTGTACTCGCCCAGCGCCCGGTCGCGTTCCTTTTCGGTGTCGCTCAGGGAAAAATTCAGATTGAGCAGCTCGTCCCGTTCGCGGCGCAGTTGCTCGTACTTTTCCAGAATCTGTTCCAGGGTCAGCTTGTGCTTGGCCTTGAGCTTTTCCAGGCGCGCCAGTTTTTCGGAAATCTCGTTCAATTCGTTCTCGTTGAATTCCACCTTGCCGGCCAGGGAGTTCAAAAAAGCGGAGATCTCCGGCAGCAGGTTGAAAAAGCGGTCGATCTCCTCCTTGAAATGGCCGAATTCCGGGAACAGGGACTGCAGGTAGGCGGCGGCGGGCAGGTCCAGGGCCAGCTGGTTGTAGAGCGAATTGTCTTTCTGGTAAAAATCCTGCACCAGGGCGTCGGCTTTCGCCAGGATGGTCTCGGCCGAGGCCAGGATCTTCAGCCGCTCCTGCAGCAGCGTCTCGTCGCCCGGTTTCAGGTTCAGGCTTTCGATCTCCTGCACCTGGAAGTTCAGGTAGTCGATCCTTTCCCGCGCCTGCTTGTTCTTTTCCTGCAGCCCCAGCCAGCGGGCCTGCAGCTCCTTGATCTGCCTGCATTTTGCGGCCATTTCCCCGAGCAGCTCCCCGTGCTGGCAGAACTGGTCGAGATAGACCTGGTGGTTGGCGGTGTTGAGCAGGAACACGTGGTCCTTCTGGCCGTAGATGTTCAGCAGCGCCTCGGCCTTTTCCTTGACCTGGGCAAAGGGGGCCAATTCGCCGTTGTGGTAGGTCAGGGATTTGTTCTTGCCGATCTCCCTGCGCAGGATGGTCTCTTCGTCCCCCTGGCAGAACAGGGCCTCGACCGTGAGCTTTTCCTTGCCGCTGCGCACGATGTTGGCCGGCGTTTTTTTGTTGAGCAGCAGCATGATGGCGTCGATGAGAATGGATTTCCCGGCCCCGGTCTCGCCGGTCAGGATATTCAGGCGCGGTGAAAAATCCAGTTCGGCTTTCTCCACCACGGCCAGGTTTTCGACTTTGAGATAGGAAAGCATCAGCTCACAATGTACGGGGAATGCGGCCGGACCCTAGCGATCATACGTTCTCCTTGCCAAAAATATATACGTGAAAAGGAGCCCGTTGTCAATTCATGGCGGTTCAACGGAACAGGTTGTATTTGAAGATCGCGTATACGGCCCGCAGGCCGTCTTTCCAGTTGATCTTTTTCCCTTCCGCATAGGTGCGCCCGTATTAGGACGCCCGTGCTTCCCGGACCTTCCCTCCGATTTTAGCAATGCGCGGCAGCAAAGTAAAACGCATGACTTCGCATCATGAAAAATGCTATACTGGCCGGAATGAACAAGGCAGTCCTGCGTGTCATATTGACGGCTGCGGCCGTGGTCTTTACCCTGAACCTGCTGTTCTTCAACTACAGCCAGTTTGTCATCCTGCCGCTGCTGGGCGCCCTGTTTCTGCTGGCTGTGCTCATCGGTTTGGGCGACGGCCTGGCCGCGCTTTTCAGGATCCGCGAAGCCGGGATCCTGGAAAAGGCGGCGCTGGGACTGATGGCGGCCGCAGCTTATTTCTACCTGGTCAGCTTTTTCAAGATCTTGAACCCGTGGACCATACTGACGTTTTTTTTCACCGCTTTGGCTATTTTCATTTGGCGGTTTTGGGCGGGACGGGATAAGCTTGCCGGCCGGGCCGGGGTGAAAAGCTTTTTCACGAGGCCGCTGTCCGAATACGCCGTTTTTCTCGTCCCCCTGGTCTACGCGGCGCTGCCGCCTTCTTTTTACGACTCGCTGGTCTATCACCTGGGCATCCCCAACCTGTACCTGCAGAGCGGCGGCTTCGTGGCCACGCCGCAATTTGTCTTCGCCAATACGTTCGTTTATTACGAGATTTCGCTGATCCCGGCGGTGTTCCTCGGCGATTTGGTCCCGCGCCTCTTCCATTTTTTGCTGGGGGCGCTTTTCGTCCTGGCCGTGGCCGACGAAGCGGTCGAGCACTGGGGCGTGAAAAAAAAGCTGTCCCTGATCCTGGCCATCGTTTCATTGCCCATGACCCTGTTCCTCCTGGCCACCTGCAAGAACGACCTGGCCGGAGCCATTTTCATTTTCCTGGCTATCAAACAGCACCGGCGCGATAACTGGAAATTGGCGGCCGTTTTCTGGGGCTTCGCCGTGGGCATCAAGTATTTCAACCTGCTGCCCCTGGGGCTGTTCCTGCTTCTGACCGTTAAGCCGTGGAAAAAAGCTGACCTGAAAAAATTGGCATTCATATCACTGGTGGTCATCCTGATGGTTTCGCCGCTGCTGGTCAAGAACCTGCGCTTCACCGGCAACCCGTTTTTCCCTTTTTTGTACAAAACGTTCCCGTCCGCTTTCTGGGACGCCGACCGCCTCGCTTTTCTCCAGGCCGATGTGGGGAAAATGGTCCATTCGCCGGCGCAGGTCCTCCGCCTGCCGTATGACATCTCTTTTTTCACCCGCGGCTCCGGTGGGAAGGTCGGGCCGTTGTTCCTGATCTTTTTGCCTTTCCTGCTCCTGGCGCCGGTAACGGAAAAAAAATGGCTGGCCTGGGCCTTGCTGGTGCTGGGTTGCGCCCCTTTCCTGACGGCCAGCCTGCGCTTCGTTTACGTCGTTTTCGTGATCCTGGCGATCTTCTGCCTGCGGGCTTACGAGTCCTCGCCCGGGCGGTTTCTCGCATTCGTTTTTTATCTAGTCGTCGCCGTCAATTTCGTCACCGGGACGGCCACGCTGGAAGCGATCTATTCCGCGCGTTACCTCTGGTCCGGGAAATTCACCGTGGAGCGGTACAAGGAATATGTTTCCCCGGCTTACCCCGCATTCGCTTTCCTCAATGCCAAAACGCAGCCCGGGGCAAGGATCCTGATGGCGGGCGAAACCCGCAATTTTTACTTGCACAGGCCCTACCGGCTCTCGTCGGCATTGGATTACTGCATCTTGAACCCGTACCTGGAACGGAGCCGGGATGCCGGGGAATTCATGGCGGCCATCAAAAAGGACGGCTTCTCCTACCTGCTGGTCAATTTTCCTGAACTGGAACGCCTGAACGAGCGATCGCGGAAGCACTACCCCAGATCATATGCCGTCATGACCGACTCCGCCAAACAGAAGCTGGTCGTTTTCATGCGTTCCCTGACCCCGGTCTTTCAGCTCAACGGGGTTTGTGTTTACGAAATCCCTGTTTTGCCGCCGGGGTGAGCCGCATTGCCAGCACGAGTGAAAATGCCGGCCATCCAGCAAGTTCGCCGGCGTTTTTTGTTGAACAGAAGCATGATGGCGTCGATGAGAATGGATTTCCCGGCCCTGGTCTCGCCGGTCAGATATTCAGGCGCGGGGAAAAATCCAGTTCGGCTTTCTCCACCACGGTCAGGTTTTTGACTTTGAGATAGGAAAGCATCAGCCCACAATGTATGGGGAATGCGGCCGGACCCTAGCGATCATACGATCTCCTTGCGAAAGTAAAACGCATGACTTCGCATTAAGAACAATGCTATACTGGCCGGGATGAACAAGCCAGTCCTGCGTGTCATATTGACGGCTGCGGCCGTGGTCTTTGCCCTGAACCTGCTGTTCTTCAACTACAGCCAGTTCGTCATCCTGCCGCTGCTGGGCGCCCTGTTTCTGCTGGCCGCGCTCATTGGCCTGGGCGACGGCCTGGTAGCGCTTTTCAGGGTTCACGAGGCCGGCATGCTGGAAAAAGCGGGGTTGGGGCTGATGGCGGCCACGGCCTATTTCTACCTGGTCAGCTTTTTCAAGATCCTGAACCCGTGGACCATCCTGACGTTTTTTTCCGCCGCTTTGGCTATTTTCATTTGGCGGTTTTGGGCGGGACGGGATAAGCTTGCCGGCCGGGCCGGGGTGAAAAGCTTTTTCACGAGGCCGCTGTCCGAGTACGCCGTTTTTCTCGTCCCCCTGGTTTACGCGGCGCTGCCGCCGACGTTCTACGATTCGCTGGTCTACCACTTGGGCATCCCCAACCTGTACCTGCAGAGCGGCGGCTTTGTAGCCACGCCGCAGTTCGTTTTCGCCAACACCTTCATCTATTACGAAATATCACTTATCCCCGCCGTTTTTCTCGGGGACCTGGTGCCGCGGCTGTTCCATTTTTTGCTGGGGACGCTTTTCGTCCTGGCCGTGGCCGACGAAGCGGTCGAGCACTGGGGCGTGAAAAAAAAGCTGTCCCTGATCCTGGCCATCGTTTCATTGCCCATGACCCTGTTCCTCCTGGCCACCTGCAAGAACGACTTGGCCGGAGCCATTTTCATTTTCCTGGCTATCAAACAGCACCGGCGCGATAACTGGAAATTGGCGGCCGTTTTCTGGGGCTTCGCCGTTGGCATCAAGTATTTCAATCTGCTGCCGCTGGCGCTCTTCGTGCTGGTCGCGTTCAAGCCCTGGAAGAAGACCGAGCTGAAAAAACTGGTGCTCACGGCCCTTATCGTGGTCCTGGCCGTTTCGCCGCTGCTGGTCAAGAACTACCGCTTCACGGGCAACCCGTTCTTTCCTTTCCTTAACGGGGTGTTTCCTTCCGACGATTGGGATGGTGGTCGCTTTCGCCTCCTGCAGGACGACGTGGGAAAGATGGCGCATGCCCCGGCCGACATGCTGCGCCTGCCCTACGACCTGTCTTTTTTCAACCACGGTTACGGCGGCCTGGTCGGTCCTTTTTTCCTGGTCTTTCTGCCTTTTCTCATCCTGGGACCGGTCCAGGAAAAAAAATGGCTCGTTTGGGCCTTGCTCATCCTGGCGGCTGCGCCATTTTTCACGGCCAGCCTTCGCTTCGTTTACATCGTTTTCGTGTTGCTGGCCATTTTTGCCGTGCGAGCGTATGAGGCGGTGGCAGGCAAGCTCCTGCGAACGGTCTTTTGCGTGCTGATCGCACTGAATTTCGTCATGGGGTTCGCCATGCTGGAAAAATTCTACCAGGCCCATTCCCTGCTGGGCGGCATCTATTCTCCCGAAGAGTACCGCGAGCATTTTTTTCTGGCCTACCCGGCCTTCGCCTATCTCAATCGCCTATCGCCGCCCGGGGCGAAGATATTGATCGTCGGCGAGGCCCGCAACTTCTACCTAAAAAGGCCCTACCGGCTTTCTTCCGCCCTGGATTATTGCATCCTGAAAAAGTACCTGGGCACCGGGCGGGACGCCGCCGGGTTCGTCGCCGCCATTCGCGCCGACGGCTTTTCCTATTTGCTGGTCAATTTCAGCGAGCTGGAGCGCCTGCAGGAGCGTTATCGCATATTGACGGCGTCCGAAAAAGAGAGGCTGCTGTCCTTTTTGCGAACCATGGTGCCGGTCTTCAGCCAGGGTGCGCTGTCCGTATATCCGATCGCTTGACGACTTGCCGGCGGCGGTAGAAGTAACGCCGGGTGCTGGATCAGCCGGCGACGGCGACGGCGATCAAACTCTGGCCGAGCGGCGGGCGCAGCAGGCGTAACTCGAGCGCGTGCTGCGGCGGAAAGACAAAGCGGTCGAAGATGCGCACGGTGGCAGGATTGAAGCCGTGCCGGCGACGCACGCGGAAATTCCACCACCAGGCAAAATAGCCGGCCAGGTTGAAATAGGAAAGGCGTTCGACCCGGAATCCCGCTGCCGTGAGTTTTGCCCGCAGCTCGCCGCGGCGGTAGCGGCGGCAATGGCCGAAGTCGCGGTCGATGCTCCCGAATATCTCCGGCCGGGCCGGGACGAACAGGCAAAGCGCCCCGCGGCGCTCCGCCAGCCGGGCGCGGTAGGCGGATAGTTCCCGCTCGTCTTCGGCGATATGCTCCAGGACGTTGACGCTCAGGATGGCGTCGAACGACCAGGCCGCGGGCACGGCGGCGATCGTCCCTTGGATGAGTTCGAGCCGAGGGAACTGATCGCGAAGCCGTTTTGCGAAGCGGGGGTCGGGCTCGACGGCGACGAGGCGCTCGATGGCCGCTTCCAGCAGGAGGAGAGCAGTTAACTGGCCGATGCCGGCGCCGGCCTCGAGGACGCTGCCGTGCAGACTCGGGCGGAACTCGCCGAGCAAGGCACCCCGGTAATTTGCGGCCGGTTGGAGCGCCGGAAATTCATAATCCGTGGCCTGGGCCGGCTCTCGCGTTGCGGCGCTCATCGGCGCGTCAGGAAGTTATACTTGACGATGCACCAGATGGCGCGGACGCCGTCCTGCCAGCCGATCTTCTTGCCTTCCGCGTAGGTGCGCCCGTTATAGGAAATGGGCACTTCGTAGATACGGAGACCCAGGCGGGCGACCTTGGCCGTGACCTCGGGCTCGAAGCCGAAACGGTCCTCCTCCAGTTCGATCTTCTGGATCACCTCACGCCGGAAAACCTTGAAGCATGTTTCCAGGTCGCTGAGGTTGATGTTGGTGGCCATGTTCGACAGCGTGGTCAGGAACTTGTTGCCCACGGAATGCCAGTAATAAAGCACCCTCTGTGGGTAGGCGCCTTTGAAGCGCGAGCCGAAGACCGCGTCGGCGCGTCCCGCGAGCAGGGGAGACACCAGGCGGCGGTATTCGGCGGGGTCATATTCCAGGTCGGCGTCCTGGACGATTACGTAGGGTGCGGTCGCCTGCTTGAACCCCAGGCGCAGGGCCGCCCCCTTGCCGTGGTTGGTCTCCTGTATGAACAGGCGGATGCGCGGTGCCCCGCCGGCCAGGCGGGCCAGGATGTCGCGCGTGCCGTCGCTCGAGCCGTCGTCCACGATGATCAATTCGAGAACCAGCCGCTGGGCCAGGACGGCGGCGACCGCCCGCTCCACGGTGGTGGCCTCATTGTAGACGGGCATCACCACGGAGAGGCAGGGCGTGATGCCAGCGTTCGCTTCAGTGTCGATCATTTCTTGAGATGCGCGGGGAAACCGCTCTTCCCTGGATGATTGTAAAAGAAAAAACAAAAAAATTCAAACCGGGGGCTAGCGCGCTTCGAAATCGAGGCGGTACAGGTGATGGCCGCCGCGGAGGTCGGCACCGGCATGGAGAACAAAACGTGGCATAGGACCGGTCCGCAGCCGCCGACAGGCAAGGGAAGCCGTGAAGCTATGTTATAATGATTTTTGCAAAGAATGGCTAAAATTATTTTTTCGAAAAACACCATGCTGATCTGCGGCCTGGCATTGTTCGTTCTCAATATCCTGCTTTTTCTCCCGGCCATGAAAGGGGATTTTATTTTCGACGACATTCATCTGGTGCGGGACAGCCCCATCACCCAAAGCCCCAGTTTCCTGCGCGATTTTTTGTGGCAGGCTTTCGGCGATCCCCTGGGAAAGGACGCGAACAGCAGGGAGTTTGAAAAGGACGTACAATTCTATCGCCCGCTCACGTCTTTTTCCTACTGGCTGGATTTCAAGCTCTGGGGGCTTAACGCGGCGGGTTTTCATTTGACCAATACCCTGGTCCATGCGTTCAACGTGATCTTGCTTTTCCTGCTTGTCCTGCGCATCTTCGGCGATCTCCGTTCCGCTTTTGCCTCCGCCTTGCTGTTTTCGCTGTTCCCCACCCATTTCGAGAGCGTGGCCTGGATCTCCGGGCGCACCGACCTTCTGGCGCTTTTGTTCCTGCTGGTTTCCGCGCATTTCTTTTTGTCTTTTTTGAAAAAGGGAGCAAGCCGCCAGGCGCTGTCGTCGGCTTTTTTCTTTTTCCTGGCGCTTTTGTCCAAGGAGACCGTGATCCTGTGCTTTTTTATTTTTGCCTGCCTGTTTTGGTACTTTGGCCGGAGATGCGGCCGGCGTGAGTGGCTCGGTTTTGTCCTGGGCTTCGCCGCGGTTTTTTTGCTGTATTTCTCATTGCGCGGCCAGGCGGTCGGCTTTCCGCCCATGACGTATTCGCTCCTTTCCGTCGGCACGCTTTTTACCGGCCTGGGATTTTATTTGGCCCGCATGGTCTTTCCCTTCTTTTTGGGTTTTTCGGTCCCGGACGAGAAAATTCTTCATTCAACGCTTTTCCTGTTTTTGGGAATCGGTTTCTGTCTGTGGCTGATCGGCGCCGGGGTTTATTTTTTAGGCAAAAAGAAATCCGTGCCGTTTTATTCGCTCTGGCTGCTGCTGTCTTTTCTGCTGCTGCTGCCCTCCCTGTTCATACTGTTTTTCGCGAATCCCATGTCGCTGCTGGCCTGGCGTTTTTTGTACCTGCCCCTGGCGGCGGCGGTCCCCTTGCTGGCGGTTTGCCTGTCCAGGGTGTTGCGGCCGGCTTTCTTCGTTCTGCTGGTCGCCGCCCTGGCCCTGCTGTATGGAATGGAATTGCTCCCGCACGTGCGGCACTTCGGGCAAAGCGACCGGGAATTCTGGCTGCGGCTCCCCCACCTGCAGAGGGAAAACAGGTTTTACCGGTTCAATCATGCGGTGGCATTGCTGCCGCTGGATGAAAAAAAAGCGGCCGCCCTGCTGCAGCCCCTGATCGACGACCGGACTTCATTCCTGGCCGACTTTTTTCAACGCCGGGCCCTGGAAGCGGGCGCGTTTTTTTACTCGGCCGCCGGCGACCTGGATAAAGCGCGCTATTATTTCGCGACGCTCTTCTCGCGCTTCAGGGAACAGCCGTTGAATGTCTATTTTCAATATGCCAATTTTTTGGCCAGGTCCGGCGCTGCCGAAAAAGGGAAAAAAATCGTGGACGGCTATGTGCGGATCTTTCCCGAAAATCACATCGTCTTGCTGCACGCGGCGGATTTTTACCGGTTGCTGGGCGAGCGGGCGCAGGTCCTGGCCTTGCTGGAGAGGGATTTCCGGCTTTTTCCGACGGCGGCGGTTTTAAAAGAGATCCAGGATCTGCAAGCCCGGGCCCGGCCGAAATAAAATTATTTCTTCAGAAGAATCATCTGTTCCGCGAATTGAGCCAGCAGCCGCACGCGTTCCCGCAAAGCCGGCTGGCCCGGATTCATCTGCAGCGAGCGGCGATAAAAGGTCAATGCCTGGTCGGACCGATGCAGATCAAAGAAAAGATTGCCGATCGAGTTGAGGACGCGAAAATCCGCTCCCGCCTCTCGCGCCAGGCGGGCGATCCTTTTTTGCCCCTCCTCCCCGCTTCCGGCCAGGAATGCCAGCCTGGCGGTCTGCAGTCGCCCGGCCACGCCGGGCCGATCGTCTTGCGGCCAAAGTTTCCAGGCCAGGGCGTAGTTTCCGCGCTGTAAAAAATACATGGACTGCCGGCCGGGCGAAAGGGAAGCGAATGCGAGCTCTTCACTCCGGACGCGGCCGAGCCATTCCCGGGCTTGCGGTCCAGCCAGCGCCAGCGCCGACTCGCGGGCCTTTTCCCAGGCGGCAAAAGCCAGGTCAAGGCCAACGCGCGCTATTTTGTTCTGCTCCGTGGGCGACGTCTTGATCATTTCCTGGACGGCCGTTTCCGCCCCGGCCAGGTCCCCCAGGGCCAGGCGGATTTTCAGGAGCTGGCCCAGGCGGCGGTTGGCTTGCGGCAGGTCCATGGGCAGGGCGCGGATCTTTTCCAGCCAGTCGAGGCTTTCCGGGTAGCGGGCTTTTTCGAAATCGACCTCGGACAATTGCAGGGCGATGGAAATGGCGGTGGAGTTTTTCATTTTTGCCGACAGGGCCCGATGCAACAGGGTTTCGCCGCCCAGGAAATCCCCGTCCTGAAGGAGTTGGCCGGCATATTTGTTCAGGAAAAAACTCTCGTGCGGGCTGGAACGGAGGGTGTTTTTCCAGAAATCCCTTTCACTGCGGTATTTTTGGGAGTTGACGACCACGGCCAGCGCCGAGATGAAAACGAGCATGAAAACCACGATCTTCCTTGCGGTCGCGGGCAATTTGGCGAGCCAATGACCCAGGAGCCAGACCCAGCCGATGGCCGGGATCATCAGGTAGCGGCTGGATATGCTGAACGGGTAAATCGGGGTAAAAACCATCAGCAAATAGCCGGCCATGAACGGGGCGATCCAGATCCAGGCATAAGCGTATTGCGGCCGCTTGCGCCCCCACCAGGGCAATGCCGCCAGGAGCAAAAGAAAAGCAAACCCGGAGACCAGGTACGGCAGTGTTCGCACATCGTCCATGGAAAGGAACATGTCGTAGCGGAACGGGAACAGCAGGGTGCGGAAATAATATCCCAGGGCTCCCAGCAGGGAGCGGCAATTTTCCCAAAGGGCAGGCGAGAAATGGACGGGAATGCCGCCGCGGCCGATGACCGATGATTTCAGCAACCAGAATAAAATTGCGCCGGCAAGCAAAGAAGCGTGAAGCGGAACCGTCAGGCGCCGGCGCCGGCTGAGTTCAAGGAGGATGAAAAATGGCAGAAAAAACAGCGCTGCCTCCTTGGAAAAGAGGGCCAACAAGAAGGCAGCCAAGGCCAACGAGCCGTTGCGGACGGTTCTTTTTTCCAGGAAAAGATCGAAGAAAAACAGGGCCAGCATGCCAAAGAGAAACATCAACACGTCGCAACGCCCCGCCACCCAGCAAATGTTGTCCAGGTTGGGAGGAAAAAGGGCAAACAGCAATACCGCCGTTTCGGCGATGCCCGGGCCGGCTGCCTGACGGCGGAGGAGCAGGTAAAGGACGATCAGGCCGGCGATGAAAAAGACCAGGTTCAGCAGGGCCAGGCGGAAGGGAGAAAGCCCCCAGACCGCTTTTTCCGCCATGAAAGAGAGGATCATCAACGGCCGGTAGTAGTCGTACCCCGAAGTCCTTTGGCTGGTGGTAGCCCAGTAGCCGCTTTGGAACGGGGCGGCCAGGGAAAAATTCCCCTGCAGCAGGGTGTTTTCCCGGATGAGGGGCCTGGCGTCCCATATCAGCTCCGTCTTCAAAGCCGGCAGATAAACCAAAAAGGCCAGCAAGGCCAGCGCCACAACGAAGAAAACCTTATTGGGCTTCATTGGCCGCTGCCGCCGTCCTGGAAATAGGCGTTTTCCAGGTTTATTTTGAACAACGCCGGCGAATATTTGCCCAGCAGTTTTTTGCCGCTGGCGATCAACGAATCCCGGGCTTCCGTGTCCGCAAGCAGATTCCCGATCCTTTCCGCCCATTCGCCGGGGTCCAGCGGATCGTCCACAAAAACCGCCGCATCGGCCAGGACCTCGGGCAGCGACCCGGCCCGGGAAACGACCGCCGCGGTCCCGCATTGCAGGGCTTCGAGCGGCGGATAGCCGAATCCTTCATTCAAGCTGGGAAAAACCAGGGCGGCGGCATGATGATACAGGTAAGCCAGCTGGCTGTCGGGGACGTACCCGGCGAACGTGATCAGCCGGCGGTCCCGGGAGGGCAGCGCCGTGAGGAGCTGGCCGATCCTGGCTTCCGCGATCTTTCCGGCCACGACCAGGGGGAGCTGCAGCCTGGAGATCGCTTGCAGCAGCGTCTCCAGGTTCTTCACGCGGTCGGCCCCGCCGGTGTACAGCAGGTATTCCCCGGGCAGGGGCGCGGCCGGTTTTTCAGCCATGCCGGGGGTGAACCGTTCGTCGAGCATGCAGGGCAGGATGCGGATCCTTCTGGCGTCGACGGGAACGAATTCCAGCAGATCGGCCGCCGTCCTGGCCGAGATGGCGAGCACGGTATCGGCGCGCAGGGCGGAACGGATGATGCTTTTGAAAACCAGCCGGTGGCGCAGGGGGATGAACTGCGGGAACTTCAACGGCGTCAGGTCGAAAACGGTCATCAGGTAGCGCACGTTCCGTACCCGGCGCGGCAGGGCGTATGCGGTCGAATGGTAGCAGCTGGCGCCGTGGCCGGAAAAAAGAGCGGGCAGGAAGATGGAGTCGGTCCAGGTGATCATGCGCCTGGGCATGGCCGTGAATACCTTGTTGGCGATGCCGGGAAAGCTGTCCTGGCCCCGGAAGAACAGAAACCCGGCGCGCTCATCGCGGCCGAAGGCCCGGGCTAGGTGGTTCACGTAGCGGCCGATGCCGCGAAAAGCGGAATACGTCTGCAGGGGACGGCCGTCGATCAGCAGCTTCATGGATGCCTCCGCCCGGGATGGAGCAGCTCCCGGCAGGCTTGCAGCACTTCCTCCATGGCGACCCCGTTCATGCATTCATGGCGCCTGGGGCATTCCTTGATGAAGCAGGGGCGCCGGCATGGCACATCGTGCTGAATGACGCGATACAACTCCGGATCGCCGAACGGTCCGCTTCGCCCCGGGGCGGTCGGGCCGAAGATCGCGACCAGGGGCGTGCGCACGGCCAGGGCGACGTGCATCGGTCCCGTATCGTTGGAAACAAACAGCCTGCATCTCCCGATCAATTCCGCCAGCTGCGACAGGGATGTCTTCCCCGCGGCCATGTATGCCCGTTCCCGCATGAGGGAAACAACATGCGCCAGCTCGGAATTGTCTTCTTCCCCGCCGGTGAGTACGATCTTTGCTCCTTCCTGCCGGACCAGGGCATCGGCCAGCGCGGCGTAGCGCTCAGGCGGCCAGCGCTTCAATTTCCAATGCGGGATGGCCGCCGGGTGGATGCCGATGATCCTGTCGCTTGCCGCTATCCCCAGGTCGGACAAAAGCATATCGATGTGGGATGCGTCTGCGGGTGATGTCTTCATGAAGTACTGGACAGCGGGCGGAGCGGGCGGCCCGGCCAGGCAGTTCACCAATGAAAGATTCGCTTCCACGAAGTGGCTTGCTTCAGAATATGGGCATGAGCGGGTCAGCAGGAATTCTCCGCCCAGGTTCGCAAAACCCAGCCGTTGCTTCGCTCCAGCCAGGAATGAAAATAAAAACAAGACGCGCAGATCGCCCCGGAAATCGATGGCCAAGTCAAAACGTTCCCGACGCAGTCGCCGCAACAGGCGAAGGTATTGGCGGAGCGAAAATCCCTGGGCCCGTCCGCCGTCATACCAGGGCACGCGAAAAGCGAACACCTTGTCGATCTCCGGGTTGCCGGCGACGATCGGCAGGGAGGATGGGCTGGCCAGCAAGCTGAGCGAACTTTCGGGGAAACGGCTTTTCAATGCGTGGATGGCGGGAGTGGTCATCAGGAGATCGCCGATATGGTCGAGGCGGATCAGCAGGATTTTTCGGACGGCCGAGGGGCTTTTCGGGGAAGCGGCGAAAATATTCTTCACTGCCCGGCCGCCGGCGGCGCCGGCCTTGAACAGAGAACCAAGGAACAGGTCGATTCCCCAGGCGAGGCGCCGCGCCCACGGAGTGTGATTTTTATAATGACGGCGGGTTTTCATCTTGGATCCGGATTTCGGGGAAAACGGGGGGTGCCGTGAATCATTTGTCATAGCGAACGATGCCGGTGACTTCGCGGAGATTGTAAAGCGACTTGTCGTTCGGGTTCGCATAAAACGTTTGATCGGCAAGCAATGGATATGTAGTCCCGAAATAGCGGTTCAAGATCACCCGGAACGTGTTGACCGGGGTGATCGAAGCGTACAGCTTCGTCGCGCCGCCGTCGGGCAATAAATAGGCGTTCAGTATCCGGGTCCGGACCCTGAGCGTTTCCCCCATTGTTTTTTCCTCGGGATGGTCCATCGGGCCGTGATCCCCCTGCAGGATGATGACCGGCGCAGAGCCCTGCTTTGCCAACAGCGCATCCAGCATCCCCATGAGCAGCTTGTTCAGAAAAACCAGTTGATTGATATAGAGGTCTTTCCGGGGAACGAGCCGTCCTTCTTCCGCGCTGACCGGCCGGCCGTCCCGCCCGAAGACATAGGGATAGTGGGGGCACAAAATATGGGCAAAAACAAAGACCGGCCGGCGGATGCCGGGGCGACTGGCCGCGCCTGGCAGCGTGGCCAACTGGCAAAGGATCCTCTCCCTCTGGGATTCGGTGTTATAGGCGCGGAAGAAAGGCTCCAGCAGCGTGGTTTCGATCAACAGGCGCAGGAAGTCGTCGCCGATGAGGCTGCGGTTGCAGTCTATCTCCAGATCGGCGTTGCGGTTCCTGGCCGCAGGCCCGATCGGCGTCTTGAAATTGACAAATGCGTAGCCGTTCGCCTTCAGGAAGCGCATGATCCTGCTGTTTTCCACCATTTTCATGGGCAGGGAAATGTTCGTTGATTCCCTTCCCGGCGTCCGGCTCAGGAAATCCATATGCTCGAAATTCAATGATGATCCCAGGGACAGCAGTGTCGACGTGTAGTTGCTGCAGCTCTTGCCGGCCAGGTAGAATCCCCGGTTGGCCAGATAATCGAGAAAATCCCGGTTGTCGAACCGATAGGACGCGCGCAGCGTATCGGCGGCCGCATAGGAGTCGAGAATGATGTAGTAAATATCCGGGCGGCCGGAGATCCCGGCCCGTGTCGCCGGGAGCTCCATGGCGTTCGTCCGGGCGTCCGGGTGCAGGGCGCCCTGGATCTCGGTCCAGCCGATCTGGATCGCCGCCATGAGCGTGAGGATCACCGCCACCCGGTTCAAAAAGATGGTGAGGCCCGGGAGCAAGCCTTGGTGCGTGCGGGCCCAGTGCATGAGCCAGCCGATCGCCGCAATGCCCCCCGCTATCCACAATGCGAAGAAGAACTTGTAATGGCCGAACTTGATGCCGTTGACCACATAGCGCAGATCGCCGCCGAGCCGCTCGACAATCCGGATGTAAACGCCCTCAGCGTGGCCGAACCCGAAGAACAGGAAAAGCAGGAGGGAAACCAGCATCCCGGCCAACAGCCGGTCCTTGAGGACGACACGGTTCAGGAAAAGCCAGAGTGCCCAGGCGAGCCCCAAGGCGATCGCGCTTGGCAGGAACAGGCGCACGAAGGTACTCCGGTCGAAAAGCGGCAATTCGCTGATATTGTGGGAAAAAAGAAAAATGATCGGGGCAACGGCGAATAGGAACGGGTGGAGCAGGCGTGGTTCATTTTTTTTCATTTGCGACTTTCATCCGCTTTTCCCGTTTCCTTCTTGCTTTCGGCAACGATCAGGATGCGATTCGCCCACAACTGTTCCGGAAGCAGCAGCGACGGGAGCTTGGCCAGCAACGATCTGATCCCCAAGCGGAATTTCAGCTTCCCGCTCTTCAATGCATATAAGCCGAAGTGGTCGTTGAAGTAGCTTGCATCAATGACCTGCATCCCGGCGCGATCCAGCATGTAGGTCAAGTCGGCCAGGTCGTACAGGCGGAAATGGGGGCGCCAATCGCCCTTGTTAAACAGGTGGCTTTCCTGCACCGGGCCCCAAGGGGACCTCCGGTAGCGGAGCAATTGATAGGCAAAACCGAACCATGAGGGGTTGTCGGTCGTCAGGATCAGCCGGCCGTCGCCGGTCAGGCTGTCCTTGATCTTGCTTAAAACCGGCATCGGGTCGAACAGGTGCTCTATGGTCTCGAGCAGGAAAACGGCCCGGTAGCGTTCCCGCTCCAGCGGCATCTCCCGGCCCGGATTTTTGCATAGCGGGTTTTCTACGTCGATGTCATAATCGAAAAAACGGATATTGGCTGCGTCCAGATTCTCCCTGAATTCCGGCGTCAGGCCCAGGCCGATCAGATCTATGCCAAGCTGCCGGTCATAATACTCCTGGAGCAGGGAAGCCCAGCCGCCGGGGAACGGCCCCAGGTCCGCGACGCGATCGCGGGGCTGCAGGGTGATGCTTGCGGTCAATTTCCGCAAGGTTCGCCGGTAGCGATAGGCTTGCAGCACGGTGAAACTCATGCCGCGCACGTTCTTGGGATACGAGGCGCCCAAAATTTCCTTGGCCAGCGGCTTGTATGCCGAGAGCCATTTGGCGAATTTTTTATTGTCCATGGCGCGGGCGGCGGCCGCCGCCGGAAAGTTCCCGGGACTGCGGATGTTGACGCTTGTTCATCATCGCTAGTGATGATACCATTCTCTTTTTTTCCGTTCAACCTCGCCGGTCGCGCGCCTGGGATCGGCTTCGCTTGCCTTGCCCTTCAATTTTTATTCCAGCTAATTTATAATGGTGGGGAAAAATGAAAGTCCTGCTCTATACCTATTCGCCCGTGCTCGGGGGGATGTTTCGCCACGTGATCGCCCTGGCCGGCCGCTTGCAAAAAAACGGCAACGAGGTTCTCCTTGTCGGCAGGCTCTTCCCGGAAGCGCCGGAAATTATTTTCAGATCCGGGCAGCCGCCCGTTCCCTTCCGGCCGCTGGTGGTGGAAAGCAAATATGATCTTGGGGGTCTGAAGCGTTTCGGGGAGCTTTTAAAGCATGAACGGCCCGCCGTGGTCCATTTCCATCTGGGCAATACTTTCGAGTCGCTCGCTCCTTTGCTCCTGGCCGTTTTTTCGGGTTACCCGGTTGTCGTCAGCGAACATTACCTGCCGTTTCCATTGGCGCGGCGACCCCTGCTGCCATTGCTGGCCAAGAGGCTGGCCGCCAAAAAAGTCGGCAAGGTCATCCTTTTGGGAGAGGGCTTCGTTTTGCCGTACCGGGAATTGGTAAAGATCGCTGCTGCCAAAATCGCGGTCATTCCGCCTTTTTCGGAAAAAATGACCGGCGCTGACCGGGACGGGCCCCCCAGGGTGATCGGGTTTGCCGGGGACTTCTCGGCCGCCAAGGGGGTCGATATTTTGCTGCGGCTCGCTCCGCGCCTGCTGGACCTGGGTTACAGGATCATTTTCTGCGGCCGCGGCGAACTGGAGAATGAGATCGATCGCCTGGTGGAAACGTACCCCGGCAAAATTGAAAAGAGATTTTACGCGACCGGGATGGAAGCGTTTTACAAGGATATCGGCATCCTGCTGTTCCTATCCAGAAGCGAGGGACTGCCGCTGGTGGTATTGGAAGCGATTTCCGCGGGCGTGCCGGTGACCGGCACCCGGGTGGGAGTTCTGGAGGAATATTTCAAGGAAGGAGACGGCATCCTGTATTTGTCTTCAGCAAATGAAGAAGCCATCATTTCCGTCCTGCGGAAGCTGGAGGACAGGGGCCTGCGGGAAAGAATCATTCGCCGCGGGAAGGAAGTTTTTCGCGATCGGCTCGATCCGGCCAAGATCACCTTGCAGATCGAAACATTGTACCAGGAACTTGTGACGAGATGAGAATAATATGAAGCTGGTCCTGCGCGCGAAAAAGGCGCTAAAAAAATTGCTTTTAAAGATCATTGCCAAAATTTCCCCGAATCGCTGGAAAGAGTTCAACGAGCTCAATTACTGGAAAAGCAGAAAAATATCCGAAAGCACATTGGACAACAGCCATTACAAATTCTTCTACACAACCCACTTTGGCTTGAACGATTCTTTTTATGCCGGAAAGTTCATCCTGGATATCGGCTGCGGGCCGCGAGGTAGCCTGGAATGGGCATCGATGGCAGCGCGGCGTATCGGCCTCGATCCCCTGGCCAGGGAATACCTGCAGCTGGGGGCAAGGGACCACCAGATGGAATACCTGGACGGTCGGGCTGAAAATATCCCGATCGAAAATGGAAAATGCGACGTGGTGTTCTCGTTCAATTCTCTCGATCATGTCGAAAATGTCGCGCGGGTTTTAAGCGAAATCAAGCGAATCACTTGCCCGGGCGGGCATTTCCTGCTCCTGGTGGAGGTCAATCATCCGCCCACCGATTGCGAACCGCACAACCTGGGGCCAAATGACATCATCGGGATGCTGCGGCCCGAATTCGCTTGTGAAAGTGTCCGGGTATACCGGATGGCCGGTGACGGGATCTATAGTTCGCTACGCGCCGGAGCGGAACTCGATATCAAGGAATGGCAATCGGCCCCGGGATATTTTTCGGCGAAATTCGTCCGTATCCCGGACTGACCGCGTTGAAGGGATATCCCTGGCGAAGGCGCCATCCGCGCCCATCCTTTATTGCCCGTGCTGCCGAAGCCGGCGGCTCAGTTGCACGGGCAACAGCGCCTGCAGCAGGAAACGGTAGTTCTTTATCCTGCCCGGATCTTCCCGGATCGCGATCCATGACATTTTGATGCGCGCGGGCCAGGAGGCTTCCCGGCTGGAAAGGGAAAAATAGGCCGCTTCGTGGGCCAGGCGGGCCATGATGGAGTCAAGCTCCCCCTTGTATTGGTTGAATTGAACCGGGGCGGCCGCCGCCATTTTGGCTGTTTCGCGTTTGATGATCAGATAATGCTGCCCCAGTTGACGGTAACGTGTGGTCTGCGGGTCGCTGATGGCATTTTGGCGGATGCGGTACATGATCAAGGGCATCGGGATGAAATGGAAACAACTTCGGTCGGCCAGGCGCAGATAGAGGTCCAAATCCTGCGCTCCGGGCAATTCATCGGCGAATGTCGTTGTTTCCAGAAGTTCCCTGCGTAGCAAAACCGATGAAAGGATGATGAAGCACCCGTTTAATAGCAACTCCAGTTTGAAATCCCTGCCAGACGGCTGCGCTTCGGCAAAAAGATCGCGCCGGCCGTGTATTTCGGCGGCGGTGGAAAGGAAATTGATCCGGGAATCTTTTTCGGCTTCCCGCAACTGGATCTCAAGCTTGTCCGGTTTCCAGGCATCGTCGCCGTCCAGGAAAGCGATCCAGTCGCCCGCTGCCATGGCAATGCCGGCATTGCGGGCTGCCCCCGCCCCGCGATGATTTTGGAAAAGGGCGCGCACTTTTTTGGGAAGCCGGCGTTGATAGCGATTTATGATCTCCCGGCTGCCATCGGTCGAACCGTCATCGACCAGCAAGATCTCAAAATTCTGGAAGGTTTGGCCCAACACGGAATCGATGGCTTCGCCGAGGTAAGCCTCCAGGTTGAAAACGGGGATGATCACTGAAATATTGGGAGAGTCTTTCATTTTTGGGCTAAATTCAGCATCGAACAGTGTTGTGAATTCACATGGATGGATATCTGGTCCCTTCTCTTCAATAAGGGTATCATTACTGTGCTTATCGACTCCCGGCTAAAGTAGAGAGCTTTCATGAGCCGCTGTAGCAATGATTTTTTTTTATTTCAAAGATCGTAGGCATCAAACCAACTCCGTATAGTTAGTTTCCAAAGGACTCAGTGATCGCTGATATGAATGGTCCATTTTTGCAAATGTATGGAGTTAAGTCAAGCGTTTTCATATAAGATAATCGTTAACTTTATTTGGAAGGTTCCCTATAATTGTCCAAGCGCTGGGACCCGATCCCCGGGGAGGGCGTGAAGCAAGGGGAGATCAGGAGAATATCAACGGCCATGTATTGAGAAGTCGAACCACTCGATTTGTGTCGGTTTTCGTGGTGGGAGTGGCGTAGGAACCAGAATCGCCACAAGATCGGCAAGGGCGCGGCAAATCTTCAGGAACCATAAAAAAAAGAAACGTCGCCATACCGGGACGTTTTCGTTTGGTGAGAACTCACTTTTTACGTAAGCCGGATGTGGAGGCAGCAAGGCGCGCAGAACAGAAGATATTGAAGAAGATAAGGATTGGGAGGGAAAGAAGCGTCCCGGGAAGAGGCGGACCAGGCGGCCGTGGCCGATCCTTACCCTGAATTGTTTGCGGAAAAGGGAAAGGGCGCGGCGCGGTGGATGAAGGAGGACGGGCGTCGCTAGGTAGACCTGGGTGAAGCCGGCCTGGTATACCCGGTCGCCGAACTCGAGGTCCCCTCCAGAAAAGAGACGCTGATCGAAACTGCCGACAGTTTCCAGCAGCCGTTTTTTTACGAGCAAGTTGCCCGCCCCTCCGAAATGAAAAGTGCGCATATATTCGGCGATCGGGTAAGCGTGCGTTTTTTCGTAGGCCTCGGCGGCGGTCGGTCGGGGAACCGCGGAGATATCGACTTCGCCGGCAAGGTAATCGGCTGTTCCAAGGAGCGATAGGGCTTCAAAAAGCCAGTTTTTTGCCATCTCTATGCCAGCATCGAGGAAAACGACAAGCTCGTCGCTGGCCCTTTCCAGCGCCCTGTTGCGGGCGAAGTACGAGCCGCGGTGGGGAGCGATGGCCACCATCATCACGCCATGGTGACGACACACATTGGAAACCATGGCATCGGCGCCATCATTTGCCACGATGATCTTCACTGCGTGATTGCAGGATTGTTGTTTTTCAATCGAAAGAAGGGTTTTTTCCAGGCCTGCGGCCGCCCTGTAAACGGGGATGATCACGCTAATCGTATTGCCATTTTTCCTTGGGGTGATCATTGTAGATTATTTTGATAAACAAAAAAAATGAGTATCCCTTTTTTCGGGAATCCTATAAGATCGATCTACTTTTAAATTTAGCTCATTAAATATTAAGACAATATTTTTCTCGCTGACACCTTTTCCTATCTCCCAATAATGTTGCCCATTAAATGACATCTGAATGTTCTTTACTGGCATATCAATCGCCAAAAGCCGTTGCTTTAGTTTTGGCAATTTGTACTCGACAAAAAATCGACGCTGTACAACATGCGGCAGGCTCAACAAAATAGTGTTCTTTGCAACATTAGAAATTCCTTGCACTGCAGCGCGAAAATTATCCCATGGCAAATGTTCCAGAACCTGGCAGCACAAAACGGCATCATACGAATTTAGCGCCGAAGGCAATTTTAAGACGGAGGCCACAAAGTCAGGTTTTAATGCCGGGTCATGGTCGACCGTGTCCACATGGATACCGGCTTGCCGCAAGACGTAAGTAACTACACCATTGCCCGGACCAATTTCCAACACATTTTTAGCGCCGGAATCCAGAATCTCCTTAATTTGGTAAGCGTAGGTAGCGAATCTACGGGGATTACAATAATCCGCCGTTGTATATTGAGAACGATCTACTTGAACCCCAAGCTCAGTCCGTGCATTATGATTGGTCATGTTTTTTCCCCTCATTATGATTGATCAATATTTGCCATATGGCCATTAAATCACGCATTGGTTTATAGCCATTGTACATTAAGAGGAGAAAGGCGCAATAAAAAGCAATAAAAACAGAGCCCTTGATAATAAGAGATACAATATGAAATCGATTCTGGATAAAGGTGTTCAATGTGACGACGGCGATAACAGCGAAAACACAGGATATTATTGGCTTGAATACGGCATGAAGCATTTTCCGGAAAGGCAATCCGGCACTCTGGCCGGCGTAAGCTAGGGAGCCAATGGTAGTGATGATCAGCGCAATGGAATAGCAAAAGGCAACCCCATTAATTCCCCAATGCAATCCAATGAGAAAAGACGCAACAATTATTGGGGTGCCGATCAACCCCCAGATAAAAACCCGATCCGCTCTGCCAACGGCTAGATGCAGCCATGATTGCGTATTATAAAGCGGTTGGAGCAGCCCACCCATTGCCAAATATTTAAAGACGTCACTGACAGGTGACCATGTTGGTCCCAGCAGAATGATGACAATATCGTTGCTCGCGAGAAAAGCGATGCCCACAATAGGGCCCGAAATAAGGCTCAGCATATATAATATGTGTAAATAGTATCTATGCAAGCGCTGCCTGTCTTCATTCAAACGACTCAATGCCGGCACCGCAACATTACTTATCGGGCCTGACATCATGGTAATGGGCAACATGAGGAGCTGATAGGCGCGGCTATAGAAACCCAATGCCTCTGCTCCGACCAACTTGCCAATGAGGATGTTGTCGGCATTTCGGGCAAAGTAATTGATGATATTGAACCCGGTCAGGTGCCCGCCAAACTTGAGCATTTTGCGCGCGCCTGTTCCCTTTTGTACCCAGCCCGGGATCCAGGGAAAAAAGAAAAGGGTAAGCAGCGTGCCAGCCAGTGTGCCGGTCAGCAGGCCGACTACCAGTGCCCAGTAACGCCAACCGAAATAGGCCAAGACGATCGTCACGACCAAGTTGGTGATTTGCGTGGCAATCTGGATGCCGGACAACGTGCCGAAATGCATGTGACGCCGTTGCAGGGCTTGATGCTGGATCGTCAGGCCGCTAATAATGAACGAGAAGGAAAGCGCCGCTGTGATGGCTGTCAGTTCCGGCTTGCCATAAAACCAAGCAACAAGCGGTGCGGCCGCCAGGACACACAGGCCGAGAATGGCACTGATTAAGACATTGATCCAAAATAGTGTACTGATCTGCTCGCGTGTAATCTCCTCCTTTTGCACAGTGGCCAACGACAACCCTGCATCCTTGAAGATCTCGGCAAATACAATGATGACAGTCACCATGCCAACCAAGCCGTAGTCGTTTGGGCTCAATAGTCGGGCAAGGATCACCGTTCCAGCGATTCGGAGGATGAACAATATAGCCTGAGAAGTTATTGTGGTCATGCCGCCGCGAACGGATTTAAAAGCTAAATCGTCACACAGATTACTTGAATTGAATGCTATGTTTGGGGAAAGACGTTTTAGCAAAGTGTCCTTATTTTGCTTTTAACGATTAAAAATCCATCCCTTTTTTCAAGGATACCCTTTGGGCTAACTGGACTGCCAACGCCGCTCATTTGCGCGATCTCCGCTTCCTCGCTGAGGGGGCTGCCGAATTCCAAGAAATCCTTTCTGTGAGGCATGCGGCCTATTTTACCATGTTTTGCATGGCAAAGACTCAGAATTTCGTTATGATTTCGCTTATCTTTTCCTGGGCTTGCTTTTCAAGGTACGGGTGCATGGGCAGGCTGAATATCTCGCCGGCGATCTTTTCGGCGACGGGGAAATCGCCCTTGCGATAGCCCAGGTCGGCGAAGGCCTCCTGCAGGTGCAGGGGAATGGGATAATAGACGGCGGTGGGAATGCCGTTCTCGCGCAGTTTCTTGATGATGTCGTCGCGGCGCGGATGCAGCACCGAATACTGCGCCCAGGCCGAGATGTTTCCGGCGAGGACCTTGGGCACTTTCACGGCTCCGTCCAGCATTTGGCTGTAGCGGGCGGCTACTTCCTGGCGCATTTCGATCTCTTCGGGAAAGATCTCCATCTTGGCCAGCAGGACGGCCGCCTGCAGGGAATCCATGCGGCCGTTGATGCCCACGCGCACGTTGGTGTATTTGTCGATGCCCTGGCCGTGCACGCGGATGGAGAGGAGTTGTTCCCGGATATCCTTGTCGTCGGTGAAGATCATGCCGCCGTCCCCGTAGCAGCCCAGCGGCTTGGCCGGGAAAAAGCTGGTGGCGGCGACCTTGGCCAGCGCTCCCGCTTTTTTGCCTTTTTGGCTGGCGCCGAAGCTTTGGGCGGCGTCTTCCAGGACGAACAGGCCGTATTTGTCGGCGATGGCCTGGATGGCCTGGTAATCGGCGGCTGGCCGAACAGGTCCACCGGGATGATCCCCCTGGGCGTCAGCTTTTTCTCGGCAATGGTCTGATCGATCGCGGCTTCGAGCTTTGCCGGATCGATGTTGAATGTTTCGCGGGTCGATGTCGACGAACACCGGCGTCGCTCCGGTAAGGGCGATCACTTCGGCCGTGGCGATGAAGGTGAAGGTGCTGGTGAACACGGCGTCGCCGGGGCCGATCTTTTCGACCATCAGCGGCATGAGCAGGGCGTCGGTGCCGCTGGCCACCGAAACGGCATGCGCGGACGCCGGTGAAAGCGGCCAGTTTTTCTTCGAGTTCGCGGATCTCCGGGCCCAGGATGTACTGGCCGTGGTCCAGGACTTTTGTTAATCCGGTCTTCGAGTTGCCGGCGGATCCTTTTCTGCTGGGCTGCCAGGTCGATGAATTGCATGTATTTGTCTCCTTATATTCTTATTCAGGAATCATGGGACCAGGCCTTGCCGGTCCCCAATAATTTGCGAACCGTTGCGATCGTCCAAGCCTGGCCGCTTTCCTGTGAAATATGGCCGGGCCTATATCACCTGCCATGATGCCGATCCATGATACATCATTTCGCGTCTGCTTGGCAAATTTGCCCGGCCGGGCATTATTCCGGGAAATGCCCTTGCCTGAGCCCGGCCAGCCGCCGGATCTCCTCCTTGATCAGCGTATGGCCCGGCGCCAGGGAAAGGGCTTTTTGCTGTTCGCTCAGGGCGGCGGCGAAGTGACCGAACTGGCGCAGGGCCAGGCCGTAAAAGAAAAGACTGCGGGCGCTGGCCGGGGGGATTTCCGTCCATTTGTGAAAAGCCTGAAGAATTTCATTTTCCAGGAAGACCGGGTCCGGCCGCTTGGCCAGCGCCGCAAAGTACGTTTCCCCCCCTTTTTCAAACTGTCCCGAACCGGCCAGGGAGGCAGCCAGGTAGATCTGCCCCCGACGGTAAAAAGGAAGCAGCCGGCCCAGTCGGGTGAAATAGGGGACCGCCCGTTCGGGTTCTCCGGTTTCCAAAAAAGCTTTGCCGATAAAAAAGTCCCTGTCCAGTCCGTCAAAATAGCGTTGCAGCCGGTCCTGGAATTCCGCTAGGCCGGTCAGCACAAAGGACAAGGCCAGGATCTCGGGATCTCCGGGAGCCTTGCTCCTGGCCCTGGAGAGAAAGATCAGGGCGGAAGCGCGATCATTTTTTTTCAGGGCGATCTTCGCCAGATAAAACCAGGGCTGCGACGACTGGTCATAATCCCTTTTCATTTGGTGCCCTTCGCCGTTGAGCCGGGTGAAGATGTCTTGCGCCATGTCCAATTCGCCGGCCTCCAGCGCCAGAACGCCGCGGTCGAAGCGGGAGGAAAAATCGGGGTTGGCAAGGGTTTCATGGATGGCGAGCGCTCCCCGGGCGTATCCCCGGGGTTCAAAGCTCAGGTTGGCGGGACGCAGGGAGTCGCCGAGCCAGGGAGTCGCGGCCATGGCTTGCAAGGAGGAAATGCCGGCTCCGGCCCAAAGCCCATTTCTCCTTTGCTTCAGGGATTGGCGGTAAAGGTCATGGGACACGCGGAAGTTCCGCCATTGGTGGTCTTCTTCTTTCATGGCATCGTTGCGCACGGCCAGCAGCAATGCCAGGCAAATGACCGCCGCGGCGGCCATGATCTGTCTTGATTTTTTTTCCAGGGCCGCTATCTTTTGCATTGCCGCGCAGGCGAAGAAGATGAAAACCGGGAATATGGCGACACGCTGTCGCGCCGACACATACGTCAGCAGCAAGACCGCCATTTGGGCAAAAAAAAGCCCGTAAAAAAGCAGGTAGTCCCGCCAATCCGCGCGGGCCAGAAAAATTCCCAGGATGGCCAGCGCCGAGACCAGGGCCAGCGGCACGTACGGGATTTTCGTTTGCCCCAATCTTTGGTCATCCCAAAAGGCGGTGGCCAGATCGTGGCGACGGAAATCGTGGAAGAAGAAATTGGTCTTCACCCCCAGCAAGCGCAGGAAATTCAGGGGATGATCGCGGATGAAATTCATGGCTTTTCCGCTCCAGAAACGGTTTACGGCGCTGATGTCCAGTTTTTTGCCGCTGTCGGCGCGGGCCACAAGGCGGTACAGGACGTGCTGGTAGTCGGGCTGGCCGGGAAATTCATCGGCCAGGTCATAAACCAGGGGTGGATAAATGGAACTCTGGGCCAGGGAATTCGGGTTGTTGCCCTCAAAAAAAACCGTGCCTGGATTCATGGTCAGGGGCGAGAAGCTCCCCTGGAGGGAATGGTTGCGCAGGCTTAAAAAACCCAAGGCCAGGAGCACCGGCAGCAAAAACCAGGCGCAAGCCCTGAGCCGGTCGCGGAGATTGTTGTTTTGCAGCCAGAAGAAACACGGCGCCAGGACCATGAGCGGCAAAAAATTAAGGCGGCACAACAGGGCCAGGGCTAAAAATGATCCGCCCAGGAAATACCGCCTTTTGCCGCCGCCGCCGAGACAGAGTAAAAATGCCAGTAAAAAAAACAGCAGGGGGATCTCGGGTTCGAAAATATGCTCATATACCAGGATGCCGCGATCAAAAATGAAAATAACCGTCCCGATCACGGCCAAAAGCGGTGGGAAATACAGCCAAAGCAGGCGCAGCAGCAGGCTGGCGGCGAGGGCCGTCATCAGTACCTGGAGCCAGAGGATGCTTTGATCGGGGTGAGGCAGCCATTTCTGGGCCGCGGCATGAAGGTGAAGGTAGAGGGGGCTGAAATCGGCCAGGCGTTCCTTTTCCAATTCTCCACTGTTGTACTGGCGCGCGGCCGACGAATATTTCAAGAAGCGGGGAACTGGAAAATAACGGGCCACGATCAGTCCGTGCACGAGCATGGTCGCCAGGAACGCGAACAGCGACCAGGCAAGCATCTTTTTTTTCATTTTTCAGGCCAGGCTTTTTTGGACTTCTTTGATCATTTTAACAAATCGGGGATTTATTGCAAGCCTGTTTTCCAAGTGTATTATTGACAAAAAATGTCACATTAAATGACTTTTATTGGCAGAGCGCGATTTATTTCATTCTGGAAAGGCTTGCCGGCTTGAATTTTGACTTGGCAGTGGAATTGCTTGTATATAGAGAATCCAAAGGAGGTTCTAATGAACAAGAAAGGTTTTACATTAATTGAATTGTTAATCGTCGTGGCCATCATCGGCATCATCGCCGCGATCGCCATTCCCAACCTTCTGGTTGCCCTGCAGAAAGGCAAGCAGAAAGCGACCATGGGAGACATGAAATCGATCGGGTCGGGAATTGAATCCTATAACACCGATTGGTCGTTCGTCCCCAAGGCCACCTATACGGCTCTGACCACGGCCACTTATTTTTCGCCTTTTTACATCAAGGTGCTGCCCGAATTGGATGGCTGGGGAACAATGTTCGAATATTTGTATACAGATGACTTGTATACGATCCGTTCCTATGGCCGGAATAAACAAGCGGACGACCCGACGACTCCGTTTCTCTATGACGTGACCACGCTGGGTGATTTTAACAAAGACATTTATTTTTCTGACGGCCAGTTCACCGTGGGTCCCAGGGTCAAGAGATAATTACAGCGAATTCGTTTTTCAAAAGCGGCTGGAAGCTACTTCCAGCCGCTTTTTTTTTGCTGCTCAATTTTTCGATCAGCGACGTCAAATACCTGTTTTTTCTCCGCCTGATCTATTTTTCCCTGCTGGTCGCCTTGTTCTTTCTCTGCCGGCGCTTCCGCCTGGAGCGTGTCCTTGCCCCCATCAGCGCCGGCATCGCCCTGATCGTCTTCACCTACGGCATCGTTCAAAAATTCGTTCTCTTTCCCTGGATCTTGAGCCAGGCAGGCACGGGACCCTCTTTTTATACCCAGACCCTGCGCGCCCGGGTCGCCTCCGGGCGCATCTTTGCCATTTTCCCCCTGCCCACCTTGTACGCCATGGTGTGCGGCCTGCTGCTGATATTCATCATCCACTATTTTTTTCGCGCCGGAAGCTGGAGGCGGTTCTTCTGGTTCCTGCTTTTCGTTCTCGGCTGTTTCAATCTGGTCCTGACCCAGTCTTTTGGCGGCATCATTTTCTTTACCCTGGCCCTGTTTTTTTACCTGTTCATCTCCGGAATTTTCAAGATCAGGTACCTGGCGCCCCTGGGCATGTTCCTTTTCCTGGTTTTTTTTATCGTGGTGGCCATGCGTTTTCCCGAGGCCCGGGAATTGGCGCCTGCCAGGCTGCGCTTCAGCAACTGGCAGCAGGCCGGGCGGGTGATCGCCGCGGCCCCCCTCTGGGGAGTGGGCCTGGGCAATTATGAAACCGCGGTGCCGGCCCATGTCCGTTCCGGCGAGCCGGCCTCGGTCTATGCCCACAATTTTATTTTGCAGCTGGCGGCTGAGAGTGGCATCCCGCTGCTGCTTCTGCTGCTGGTCATTACGCTTCCCTTTCTCTGGCAGAACCGGGCTGGTTTCCTGGATCCCCGCAACGCCTTGTTCGCGTCGGCTTGCATCCTGATCCTGCTCTTCAATATTTTCGACGTGGGCAATTATTTTTTCGCGGCCGGGATCAGTTTTGCCATTGTCTTTTCACAGCTGTTCGTCCGCCCGGGCCGGGTCCGGCCGGGCCTCATCGCCGCGCTGGCCTTGCTGGCGGGCTTGCTGCTGGTCAATGAGGCCAGTTCCAGCCAGCAGCGAACCGCCGACCTGTGGCTGGGCTGGCAGGACCCGGTCCAGGCCGGGACCCACTACCGCCGCGCCCTGGAGCTCAATCCCTACGCCTATCGCTCCTGGCTGGGATTGGCCCATATCGCCTGGCAGAAAAAGGATTTCCCCGAGGCTGAGCGGATTTTAAAAAGAGTTTTGCATATTTTCCCGGGGCAACCCTATGCCAATTTCCTGCTGTCGCAGGCGGCGCAGCGGCGCGGCGCCTACTTGACGGCCCTGGCTCTTTCCCGCCAGGCGGCCGCCGCCGACAAACAGAACAAGAAATACCAGAGGTGGCATGAATTTATTCAAGCGAATTTCGCCAAGCAGCTCGCGCTTCCAGGAAGTTGAGTTTTTTCTTCTCCTGGGTTGGGCCCTGCTTTTTCCCGGCAAGCTGTCCTACTTGTATTTCCTGGGCTTCAACTTGCTGCTGGCCGTTTTAACGCTGCGCAAAATATTCGTTTTAAAAAGTATTGCCTGGACCCGCTTTTCCACCTTCATGGTCCTTTTCGCCATGCTTTTTGTCTGGAGCGCCTATTTTTCGCCCCATCCCATCCGCTCGCTGCTCTTTGCCGCCGATGTTCTCCTGGTGGCGATCTGGTTCCTGTTCTTTTTTATTGAGAAAAGCGATGTGGATCGCTACCTGCGTTTGCTGGCCGCTACCATATCCATTTCTTCCCTGGTCGTGCTGGTTTTTTTTGCTTTCCATGGCGGCAGCGGCCCGGCCACAGAAATTTTTAAAAATCCCATCCTGCAGGGTATTGCCTCATCCCTGGCCGCCCTGGTGTTTCTCCATGCCCTGGTGCAAAAATTTCGTCTTTTGGATGCCGCGCTGCTGGCGATCAATGTCGGGGCGGTCGTTGTCAGCGCTTCCAAGGCGGCTTTTTTGGGCCTGGCTCTGATCGGGGCCGTGATGATCCTTTCCAGGAAGCGGCGCTGGCTGATCTACTTTTTTTCCCTCATGGCCTTGCTGGCGCTATTTCCCAACCCCTTGCGGCGCATGGTCAAATTTTCGCTTGTCCAGGACCCGTATGTGCTCAACCGCCTGGATATCTGGAACATGTCGGCCCGCATGTTCAGCCAGCATTTTTGGACCGGCGTGGGGCCCGACCTGTTTGAGGAAGCGTCCCGGCAGTTCAATTTTCCCCAGGAAAACGGACCGGCGCGCTATAACAAGCTTCCCGAGTCGCCGCACAGCGACTATTGGAAAATAATCGTGGAAAACGGATTTCCCGGGCTGATTTTTGTTTTTTTATTCCTGTTTTTCGCCATCCGGCGCCTGCTTTCGCCCCCCTGGTTCGATTTGTCGAAATTGCTGCTGGCTTTTTTGCTTTTCCAGATGCTTTTGATCAATTGTATCTTCAATTTTTTCTTTCTTCTGGTTTTCTTCTTGCTGCTGAATGATTTTTTTCCGGCCCGCTACAGATTTGTTACGCTCCAGCCCGGATTCCGCACCTTTTTTTCCTTTTTGCTTGTTTTTATGGTTCTGACCCTGTACCTGTTCCCCTATATCGCCGATCGTCTCCTGGATGCGGCGTCCCGGGAAAAAAACATTGCCCGGCGTTTTACCCTGCTCAATCGCGCCGCTCTCTGCAGTCCTTTGGATGCAAGGGCGCCCCTGGCCAAGGCGGAAGTCCTACGCTCATTTGCCAGGAGCCGGGTCGACCTGGAAGCCTGGACCGCTGCCCTGGAAAATCTGCACCTGGTCCAAAAACTGGATGGCTATGGAACTTCAGCCTATTTGCTGGAATCGGCGCTGTTTGGGGATTTTTTGGCCAAGCGCGTCAAATACCCGGCTTTGGGCGAAGAAATTCTGGCGCCGTTGCGCCAGGCTGAAAAAAACGATCCCTTTAACCCCTTTTTAAAGCTGCAACAAGCGATCGTTCTGCGCGAATTCGGGCGCCGCCGGGAATCCCGACGCCTGGCACTGGCCGCGCTGGAGCTTGAACCGGAGTATGTGGCGGCCCTGTGCTTCCTCCATGACCTGGACGGGCTCCCGGCCACGGATGCCGCTTGGCGGGAGAAGATCGCGCGCCTCCAGGCCAAGGCGGAAAAATTACGCGCCAGACCCGGGTCCTATCTGTTCAACCTGTACCGCCTGCCGGAAAAAACCGCCGCCCGGCAATGACCGGCCACAACAAGCACTTGGCAGCAATATTGCTTGTTATTTGTAAGATCAGTTAGGAGGCTATGATGAGAAATAAGGGTTTTACCTTGATTGAATTGTTGATAGTGGTGGCCATCATCGGCATTATCGCCGCTATCGCCATCCCCAACCTGCTGATTGCCCTGCAGAAAGGCAGGCAGAAAGCGACCATCGGCGACTTGAAGTCCACGGGCACGGCCATTGAAGCCTATAACACCGACTGGGCATTCGTTCCCAGGGCCACTTTTGGAGAACTCCTGTCGGCCAGCTATTTTTCTCCGTTTTATATCAGGGTATTACCCCGGGAGGATTCCTGGGGAACAATTTTTGATTATGCGTATACGGATGATCTCTATACGATCCGCTCATGGGGACGGGATAAAAGCCCGACCGATCCCCCGACCCCTGCCCTTTACGATGTGACCAAGCTGCTCGATTTCAACAACGATATCTTTTTTTCAAACGGCCAGTTCACCGTGGGCCCCAGGGTCAAGAGATAACCGCGGGGAAATCGCCCCGCTCCTACTCCAGGTTCCCGCGGCTGCCGACCGGCCCCGATCCGTCGACTTCTGCTTCCAGCCTGACGAAAACATAGGGGTTGCGGGAGTCGTTGGTGCGGATCTTGACCATGCTGTTGAAGTTTCCTTTTTCGAACGGCGTGAAGCGTCAGGGTGATCTCGGTGCTCTTCCTGGCGGCCAGCAGGTTGGTTTTGAACGACAGGGAGACTTCGGGG
Source organism: Candidatus Aminicenantota bacterium (assembly GCA_963764745.1). Classification (GTDB taxonomy): domain Bacteria; phylum Acidobacteriota; class Aminicenantia; order UBA2199; family UBA2199; genus UBA2199. The sequence continues at coordinate 342,963 of CAVXTN010000006.1, forward strand.
CCGCAGCTGATCTCGATGACGCGCAGGTCCATGTTGCCGCTGTTGTTCAGGTTGATCTTGCGCATGTAGGATTTTCCGGACGCTGACGCTGCCGAAGGCGATATGGTCGGGCTTGATGTCGGCCTGGGCGAAATCCTTGACGATCACGGTGCCGGTCAGGGTCAGGCGGATTTCCGGGGCGTCGGGATCGTTGCTGGTCACGGTGATGGTCTTGACGACCTTGCCGTTGTAGCCGCTGGTGTTGAATTTGGCCGGGATCATTCCTTTTTCTCCGGCCGCGTAATCCTTTTTGGCCAAGGCGGTGGTGGTGCAGCCGCAGGAGGGGATGACGTTCTTGATGAACAGGATGTCGGTGCCGTATTTTCAAATTCAAAATTGATATCCACGATCTTGCCGCTGGTCACTTCGCCGAAATCCAGGGTCGTGCTTTTGAACTTGATGGCCGGTTTTGCCGACAACAGCGCCGCCAGCAAAAACAACATGACGAACGTATTTCTTTTCATTTTTCCTCCAGTTTCTTTATCTTATTTTCGATCAGACGCAATTTTTCCTTCCAGGCCGCCAGGTTCCTGGCCAGGACCATGTTCTTGCGCCAGGCGCCGATCTCCTGGTGCGGAATGCCGGCAACGATCATTTTGGTCTTGACCGAACCGGTGACGCCGGATTTGGCCGCGATCATGACGCCGTCGGCGATCTGGACATGATCGGCGATGCCCACCTGGCCGCCCATGATCACCTGGGCGCCGATGCGGGTGGAGCCGGAAATGCCGGTTTGCGAGGAGATGGCCGTGTTTTTGCCGATGTGGACATTGTGGCCGATCTGCACCAGGTTGTCCAGTTTCACGTTCTCTTCCAGGACCGTCTCCTCGATGGTCGAGCGGTCGATGCAGGTGTTGGCGCCGATCTCGCAGCCGGCGCCGATGATCACCTTTCCTTTCTGGGGGATCTTCACCGCCGTGCCGTCGGCGGCGCGGCCGAAACCGAAGCCGTCGGCGCCGATGACCGCCCCGGGATGGATGATCACCCGGTCGCCGATCTCCACGTTCTCGCGGATGACGACGTTGGCATAAATAAGGCAATCGCTGCCGATCTTGACGTCGTGGTAGATCGTCACATTGGCATGAATTTCCGTAGTTGGCCCCGATCCGGCTGTTCTCGCCGATGTAGGAAAAAGGGCCGATGCGGATATTGACTGCCAGTTGGGCGGTTTCGGCGATGAAGGCGCCGGCGGCAACGCCCGTACAGAAAGGGATGCGCGGGTGGAAATATTCCAGCAGCCGGGCAAAAGCCAGTTGCGGATCGGGGACCAGGAGCCGGTTGGCGTAAACGATCGGGCTGTCCTCGGCCACGATCAGGGCGCCGGCCCGCAGGCGGGAAACGTCCAGGTTTTCCTTTCCCCTGGCAACGAAGGCGATATCGTCGGGACCGGCCGCGGCCAGCGCCTGGACGCCCTTGATTTGCCAGGCAACCGTCCCCGTGCAACGCGCCGCCGACCAGGGCGGCAATTTCATTCAATTCAGGCATTTTTCTCCTTGTCCAGAAGATAGGTCAATTTGGCCCCGTAGAGCATGATGCCCATGGTGATCTCCATCCAGAACCCGAACAGGATGATGGCCACGATCGGGTCCTGCATCTTGCGCAGCAGGGAAACGTTGACCAGATAGTAGGTGTAGCCCCTTTTGACCATTTCCCACAGCAGGGCCGAGAACAGCGCCGAGGCCAATGCGGCCAGGCCGCCGACCTTTTTTTCCGGGATCCACTTGAACAGGATATAAAAGAACAAAAAAGTGATCAGGAAGGGCATGATGAACTTGATGAGGAACCCGTTGATGGCCTGGAACGGGCGGGATCGATACGGGCCCTCGCGGCCAGGTCCTGCTCGAAAATGGTGGTGACGGTCGCCGTCAGCCCGGTCAGCAGGAAAGAGGAAACGATCAGGATGACGACAATGATGAGCAGCCCGAATTCCTTGATCCTCTTGACGAAAAACACGCGCTTGATATCGATGAAGAACATGTCGTTGACGAATTGGACCATCTTCTTGAAGACCAGGATGCCCATGAACAGGAACACCCCCAGGCCGAACAGGCCCAGGTGGCCTATGCGCGCGGTCAACTCGGCGGCGTGGCGGAAGAAGATCGGGGCGATCTGCTGGAAGAATTCAGGCGAGAAGGGATATACGTTCTGCACGGCGCTGTCGGCGCCGTCGCTGAAACCCGAGAAGAGATACGAAAAGAAGATCAGCAGGAAGAACGATGAAAAGATGGAATAATAGGCCAGGATCGAAGACTTGTCGATCCCGTTTTCGCCGAGGAAACATCTCAGCGCCTGCCACATGCTTTTCAGCACTTTCATGGGCGTCAGGGCGCTTTTCCTTTTTTTCATGATCCGAAAAATGGGGAAGGCCCCGGGCCTTCCCTTTTTTCCGCCGCTTTATTTAACCGTATAGTTGCCCCATTTGACGAAGAACAGGATGAGGTCGATGAGCAGGACGTAGATGACCAGGGATTCCATCAAGGCCAGGGCGATGATCAGCAGGCCGCGGATGGAATCGGCCGAGGCCGGGTTGCGGGCGATGTTGTCCGAGGCGTTGCAGAATGCCTTGGATTGGCCGAAAATACCCATGACGGCCGCTACGGTCAGGCAGACGCTGCCGCAAAGGATGGTCCAGAAAAACAGGGATGAGACGGTCATGGCCTTGTCCGGACTCTGCGCCGGCAGCGCGGAGGTCAGGGCCAGCAAACCGGCGATCACCAGGATAGATTTTTTTTTCATACGCGATTTCCTCCTATATTAATGTTCCGATGCGATGGCGCCGGCCAGGTAGACCGACGACAGCATGATGAAAATATACGCCTGCAGCAGGGAGGTGAAGATGGCCATGGCCATCATGGGCAGCGGTGCGACAAAGGGCAGCAGCGATACCAGGATGATGATCACCAGGTCTTCGCCGAAGATATTGCAGAAAAGCCTGACGGTCAGCGACATGGGGCGGGAAAAATGGGAAATGATCTCGATGGGAGCGAAGAGCCAGCCCAGCCACCAGGCCGGGCCGGTGAAGGTTTTCAGATAGCCGAAAAATCCGTGCTTCTTTACGCCTTGCGCATGGTAATAAAGAAAAATGAAAATGGCGCAGCCGGCCGGGGCGTTCATATTGGCCGTGGGCGAAGCCCATTTCCGGCAGAAGCCCCAGCAGGTTGGAAAGGGCGATGAACAGCCCCAGCGTGCCCAGGGCCGGTATGAATTTCCGGCCCTCCCTGCCGATCATGTCGTCGACGATGCCGCGGAAAAACAGGTATATGGATTCCAGCAGGGTCTGCATTTTGGCCGGGAAAAGCGACAGGTTCTTGACGGTCAGCTTGAAAAAAACGACCAGGACCAGGGTGACGATCATGGCCATGATGACATGGGCGGGAAGCGGGTCCCCCTGGACATGGATGCCGGCCAGGGCGGCGGCCGGATTTCAGCAAGCGGTTGATCCAGACGGCGAAAAGGGGATTATGTTCCATGGAACATGCTCCTGAACAATTGCCGGAAGCCCGCGCCGGCAATGCCCAGATAGATCATCGACAGTCCCTGGATGAAAAAAACGATGCCGTTTTCGGCCAGGCGGCCGGCGACGAAAAATGCTCCGGCAATGACCAGCAATTTCGCCAAGCTCATTAAAAAAAACATCGTTTTGCCCTTGCCTTTTTCCAGAATTCGGTCAGTAAGCCGGATCAGTATGAAAAAGCCTGCGATACCGATGGCGGCGCCCGTAAGGGAAATTATACAATAAATGACGTTTTTTGTAAAAAAAAAATCAAGACAGCGGCCAGGATCTCTGCCCCGGCGCAGGCGCCGACCAGGTTGCGGACAAAATTCCGCTTACTTTTTTGGCTCATGCTGGCGGGTCACATGGAACAAGTTGAAAAAGCCGGCCAGGATCCCGTAAATGATGAAAATAATGGTCAGATAAGGATCGGTTTTCAGCCATTTGTCCAGGAAATAGCCGATGGCGAAACCGACCAGGATGGAGGCGGGAAACATCAGCCCGACCGAAGAATAATCGATCCACTTTTTCTTGCCTTCCTTTTCCGGGGAATCGTTCAACATGCGCGTTGCGTCCGGAAACCAGCGGCGCTTTTCAATAATCCTCGTCCTCTTCGTCGTCTTTCAGGTCGAAGCCGTCCAGGTCTTCTTCGGATTCCTCGTCGCCGAAATTTTCCTCTTCCTCGTAATAGTTCATGGCCTCGAAATCCTCTTCGCCGAATTCGTTCTTGCGCGTCTCGATGGCTTTGTAGAACTCGTCTTCATCCTCATAATGGCGGATGAAATTGGCGTCCAGCTCGCTGTAGAAAAGTTCCAGGTAGTCGTCCTCGATATAGCAAAAGACCGACATGTGCTCGTCGGTGTCCAGGTCTCCGATCACTTCTATGACTTTGGTCGCAGCCGCTTTTAACGTGTCGAGCGTCTGCCACGATATAATTTCCAGCTGTTCCATCGGTGATCACTCCTTTTCAATTCTAATATTGTCTTTATTTAATTTGATAATATGTTTTTGTCAAGTGTTTTTTAAATATTTTTTCAGATATTGCCCGGTCAGGGATTTTCGGCTCCGCGCCATGCTGGCCGGGCTGCCGCTGAAAAATGAGATGGCCGCCCGCCGCCCCGCCCTCGGGGCCGAGCTCGACGACGAAATCGGCCCCGGCGATCATGGCCAGGTTGTGCTCGACGGCCACTACCGTGTTGCGGTTTTGCAGCAGCCGGCCGATGAGTTTCTGGAGTATGGCGATGTCGTAGCCGTGCAGGCCGAAGGACGGTTCGTCCAGCAGGAACAGCATGTCCGATTTTTCCAGGTTCAGGTACTTGAGCAATTTCAGCTTTCTGCAGTTCGCCCGTGGACAGGCTGCCGAGTTTTTCCCCCAGTTGCAGGTAGCCCATGTCATTGTCGCGGCAGGTTGGCCAGGACGGCTTCCGCCTGTGGGATCTCGGCGCTCCAGTTCGGCGCCGAACTCCGTGACGTTCATGGCCAGGACGTCGGCGATGCTTTTGCTTTTGTGGGTGATCTTGAGCACATCGGGCGCAAAGCCGCTGCCGTGGCAATGGCCGCACGTGGTCTTCACCGACGGCAAAAATTGCATTTCAATTTCCAGGAATCCCCGGCCTTTGCATTCCGGGCAGCGGCCCAGGGGCGAATTGAACGAAAAGTGGCCGGGCTGGTACCCCAGCAGGCGGCTGGCGGTGCAGGGCGGCGAAGAATTCCCTGATGGGGGCGAAAATGTCAAAAAAGCCGGCGATGTTGGTGCTGCCGCGCAAATGGCTGATCCCCGGGTCAATGTGCACCGTTTCGCTGATGCCGGGGATGTCCTTGCTTTTAAGATAGATCTCGTCATACAAGAGGGTGCTCTTGCCGGCGCCGCTGACCCCGACGATGACCGTCAGCGCCCGGCGGGGGATTTCGCAGGTCGAAATTCTTCAGGTTGTGGGCGCAGGCATTGGCGAACGACATGAATCCGGAGTCGAATTCCTTTTCGGGCAGGGGCGGCGCCGGCTGGCGGAAAAACTTCTGGGTCAGCGTGGTGCCGGCGTTGAAAAACGTCTTCCCGGCCGCCGCTGAAGATGACGCGCCCGCCCTCGCTGCCGGCGCGGGGTCCCAGCTCGATGACATGGTCGGCATAGCGGACCAGGCGCGGGTTGTGCTCGACCAGGACGATGGTGTTGCCGTTTTCCTTCAGCTTCTGCAGGAAAAAATTCATCTTTTCGTAATCGGCCGGATGCAGATCGGCCGAGGGCTGGTCGATGATCAGGAGCGAATCGGACAGGGTGGAGCCCATGATGAATGCCAGGTTGATGCGCTGGTGCTCGCCCTTGGAGAGGGTGAAGGTCGGCCGGTTCAGCTGGATGTAATGCAGCCGGCTGCGGATCAGGAATTTCAACTTGGCGGCGATCTCCGTGAAAACGTCGGGGGAAATCCTGTTCTGATAGCGTTTCTTGTCCAGGGTCTTGATGAAGTCGTCGGCGGCCCGTATGGTCAGGGCCAGAAAATCGGCGATGGTCCGGCCCTGGATGCGGAAGGACAGCGCCAGGGGATTGAAGCGGCTGCCGCCGCAGGCCGGGCAGGGCAGGTAAGAGGTGAAGCGGCTGAGGAATACCCGCGATTGCACCAGGTATGATTTTTTGCGCAAGTAGGTGAAAAGGCCGTCCACGCCCTGGAAGCTGCCGTCGCCGCGGAGCAGAAAATTCTTTTCCGCGGCGCTGAATTCCCGCAGCGGCCGCTGCAGGTCCATGCCCGCGGCGCTGGCGTTTTGCAGGAGGTATTCGCGGTATTCCCGGTTGGCCGGAGTGTTCAGGGGCAGGATCGCCCCGGCGGCCAGGGAAAGGTTTTCGTCCAGAACCAGCCCGGGATCGATGGTCGTCACGTCGCCGAAGCCCTTGCATTCCGGGCAGGCGCCCCGGGCGCTGTTGAAGGAAAACAGGTTTTCGTCGGGGCTCTCGTATTCCTTCTGGCAGCGCGGGCAGAAGAGCCCGACGGGGAAACTGGCGGGGCTGGCGGTCATGAAAAACGGTGATCGTGTCCCGGCTCATGGACATGGCGCCGTCAACGGCTTCGAAAATGCGGCTGCGGTTTTCCGGCCGGTTCTCCAGTTCATCGACCAGCACCAGCAGGGGCTTGTTCCGGTTTTTGCCGTCGATGTCCGCTCTTGCGTCCGTCCCGGACCTGGAAGTAATAGCCGCGGTTGATCAGGAACGGGATGTCGCCCTGGTAGGAGAAACAAATCTGCAGCTGGCCGGGCGCGAGCGCCAGCAACTCCGCGATGACCTCATCGATGCTGAATTTCCTGATTTTTTCGCCGCAGCCGGGGCAGTAGAAATCGGCGATCTTGGCGTACAGGATGCGCAGGTAATCGAAAATGTCGGAAGCCGTGGCCACGATGGAGCGCGGGTTTTTATGGGGTTTTTTCTGGCGGAAGGCGATGGCCGGGGGCAGGTTGTCGATGCGGTCGATATCCGGCTTTTCGATCTGGTCCAGGAACTGGCGGATGTAGGGGGAAATGGATTCGATGTAGCGGATGTAGCCCTCGGCGTAGAGGGTATGGAAGGCCAGCGATGATTTGCCGGCGCCGCTGACGCCCACGATGGCCGTGATCTTGCCCAGGGGAATGGCGGCGTCGATATTTTTCAGATTGTTGGTGCGGATGCCCTTGAGAATAATGTTCTTTTCCATTGTTGTTGGAACCAGTGCCGATTATACCATGGGTCGAAAGAAAGTATCTTGGCTGACAGCTGGATCTATATGTGCGGTGCTTTGGGCTATTTGCGGATGGTGAAGTCGCGGTCGGAAAAATCGTTGATGCGCAAGTCGGTCCGGGAGCAGATGCGCAGCCGGTACTTGTCGCTCGCCGCCAGGGCGGTGGGCGGGATCCAATCATAGGCGCCGCTGTTGGCCGTCGATTCTGCCAGGACGGCGTATTGCTCGCCGCTTTTGAAAAGCAGGATGGCCACGTTGCCGTTCACTCCCTGCGACTGCCAGAGAATGCGGACCTGGCTGCCGCTTTTCAAGACCTCGCCGCCGTTGGGAAAAACGATGCGTACAAAGGGGGTCTTCGGCCCGGAGGGCCAGGGCCAGGAGGGCCAGCAAGACGGTTTTTTTTACGGTCATTACTTTTAAATGAAAGATTTTCAAGGCAATCTCAATTCCGTACGAAAAAAATAATTCATTCCCGGGCCGTTTACGCCCGGAGAGACTCGAACTCCCAACGCACAGCTTCGAAGGCTGCCGCTCTATCCTTTGAGCTACGGGCGCGGCCCTGAAAGATCATTATACCGGGTTTGCACAGCCTGGGCAACCCGGCGGGAGCGTGGTATAATTTCCCCATGCCGAAAAAATCAGCTTTCAGCCAACCGGTCGCGGATTTGATCAAGAAACGCTATTCCTGCCGCAGCTTCGACGGCCGCGGCCTGGCGGACGGGGAGCTGGCGGCCCTGCAGAAATTCCCGGCCGGCCTGGAGCTGCCCTTTCGCACCCGGCTGCGCTTCGGCATCATCGACAGGGAAAAAGTCCGGGCCGAGAACATGTTCTCCACGGGCAGCTACGGCATGATCAAGGGCGTGCGCTTCTATTTGACCGCGCTCGTGGCCAAGGCCGAGCCGCGCCCCTGGGAGGACATCGGTTTCGCCCTGGAGGCGGCGGTCCTTTACGCCACCGACCTCGACCTGGGCAGCTGCTGGATCGGCGGCATCTTTGACCGCAAAAATTTCGGCCGGGCCTTGGGCATGGGCGAGGATGAATCGCTTCCGGCCGTGGTGGCCGTGGGCCGGCCGGCGGAGAAGCGTTCCCTGCGCGACCGCCTGGTGCGCTGGAGCGCCAAGGGCGACCTGCGCAAAAGTCCGGCTGAACTTTTTTTTGCCGGCGATTGGCGAACGCCGCTGCCCCTGGAAAAATTTCCGCAAGCGGCCCCGCTCCTGGAATGCGTGCGCCTGGCCCCGTCGGCTTCCAACAAGCAGCCCTGGCGCGTCCTTCTCGATGATGGGGCCTTTCATTTTTTCCTGAGCCGCGACAAGGCCTACAGCGCCATGATGCCGCTGGCCGACCTGCAGCGCATCGACCTGGGCATCGCCATGTGCCACTTCCAATTGGCGGCCGCCGAGGCCGGCCTGGCGGGCGGCTGGCAGGACAAGGAGCCGAAGGTAGCCGATACACCTAACAATTATGAATATATCGTGACGTTTTGTAAGTAGGATGCCAGGAGCAAGGATTTGCTGACGAGATCCTGAAACTCACCCCCGGCCCCTCTCTTGCGAAGAGAGGGGGAAATAAACGGTTATTTCGCTTTCAACGATCCTTCATCCAGGTATTGCTGGAACAATCTGCCCCACTGGGAATCCTTCAGCCATTTTTTATAGATCTTGCCTTCGATGAACGGCCAGTGCAGCACGTCGTGATAGAAATAGGAATAGAAATTGCCCAGGTAGAGGATGGGCGGACGGGTCATGGCCTTCTGCAGGAAGCGGGTGGGGCCGAACCAGGTGACCCAGCCTACGAACTTGTGAAAACTGGGGCCGACCTGGAAATTCCAGTTCTCGCGGGCCGCGTCCAGGTCGCCGACGATCTCGATCTCCTCGGGCTTGCCCACGCCCAGCCCGCTCTCGTGGGCCAGGCGGATGTACTTGATGGCCATGGGGTCGAAGCCCATCAGCTTGGCCGCCACGGCGTCGATGGCCACCTGGTCGGCGCTGGCCAGGATGACGTTCTTCTCTTCCGGCTTCATGACGCGCGGCCCGGGGCCGTTGCCGGCCGTGGTGCCGTCCATCAGGCAGAACAGGCCGGGGTGGATCTCCTTCTGGATGGCCAGCAGGTCCACCAGGGTTTCGTGGATATGGGTGTGGGTCTGGTGGCGCTTGTGGTTGAGCAGGCCGCCGAAGGCGTTCTTCATGGCGCCGGTGGTGGTGGTATAGATGTGGCATTTGACCGTGGGCAGGTGGACGATGTTCTTGCCCGATGAAATAATCGGGAATGCGCAGTTCGTCGCCGTAGATCTTGTCCAGGACCAGCATCTTGGCCTTGGGCTTGAAGGCGATCCACTTCATGTCCTGCTCGCGGAAATTGAACAGCACCTTGATGCCGTAGTCCTTGAAGATCGGCTTGTAGTTGTTCAGGTCCTCGCCCTTGAAGGCGTCGGTCACCTCGGTCTTGTTCTGCACGCAGGCGATGTCGTCGAAGCCGTGCTTTTTCAGGGCCAGGATGGTCGCCTTCGAGCTGCCAGGGCGTGGTGTTGGCCGAGGGGAAGGGATAATGCCAGGAGATGTTGTCCTTGATGATGGTGGTCGCCCGCTTGTCGAGAAGGCGGGGCCGCCGGCCAGCTCGAAAAGGCGGATATAGTCGTCCAGGACACTGTCCGGCTTGGTCTTCAAGATCGCGACTTTTGCTTTTTTCATTGGTTCGTATTCCTTGGCTGGAGTTTCCCATTATAATGCGGATGCGACCAAAAATCCACTGCCCGCGCCCGGCCAAAAACCGGGAGGCGCGCCGCCCGCGCCGGGCCAGCGCCGTGTTGACAGGCAGGGGGGCAATACTATACAATGGGACTCGCGTGGTGAGTGTAGCTCAATGGTAGAGTATCAGACTGTGGATCTGACCGCTGCGGGTTCAAGTCCCGTCACTCACCCCAGTTCTTTCCAAGTTTCCCGGTATCCAGAAATAGAATCTTCATTCGCCGCTCCAAAGTGCCCGGAATGGATTCTTTGGGAGCGCGGGTGTTCAATCCCCGGGAACCATTGAAGGATGGGGCGCGCGCCCGGTGAGCACCAGGCCGGAGAAGCCCCAGGGCAGGCAATCAACGATCCGCGCCTCTTTCAGCCCCGCCGCCCGCGCCCATTCCTCAAGATCAGAAATGCGAAAGCGATGCTCGTAAGGGACGCCGAAGCGATCCTCGAGCGACGCGGCGATGCCGCGCATGCCGGGAAAAGTGCCGTAGGGAATGTGCTTGGCCAGGCGCGGGAGGCGAACGGCGCGCAGCAGCCGGGCCGGCAGCGTCAGCATGACGAACACGAACGGGGCGCCGCACCAGGCCAATGCCCGCAACACGGGCGCCGGCCGCTTGGTGCTGAAACGGCGGGCCAGGGTCACCGGCGCCAGCGAGCAGCCTTTTTCAGGGGCAGGTCGGAGAAATCCTTGTCGGACGAACAGGGTGACGCGGCCGCCCGGGCGCAGCTACTCGCCACCAGGGCAAGGAACGCGGCCCGCGGAGCGCGGGTATGGTGCAGCACGCCGAACGAATAAGCGAAATCGAAGGCATGCTTGGCCAGCGGCGGCGCCAACAGGTTCCCCTGAACATAGAGCAGGTTCGGGACGTCATGCGCTTTCGCACGCCGCCCGGCGGATGCCCGCGGCCAGGTCGATGCCGATAAGCGGAGCGGATGCGGCAGGCCATGCTCAGGGTGCCGCCGCGTCGCCGCAGCCGGCATCGATGCCCGGCCTCGCCCTTCGGCAAGTTGGCATCCGAGGCCATCTTCAAGCAGCTCGATATGGGAGGTTGCCGGCGCATGGTAGCCGCTCCGGCGGCCTTGCTTTGTCTGTAGGCCTCCCAGATATCCCGCGATACAGTTCCAGGGTTTTGCGCTCGGCTCGCGGTCGGGTCGATGAGGATACGTCGGCACGCCGGCGATGACCGGGTAGACGCGGGCGCAGGAACTGCAGCGCAGGCCCGTTTTATTTCATCCCCGGCCAGCGGTTCGCTGCAGACAGGGCAGGCGAGCAGTCCGAGCCAGCGTCCGTACCCAGCGTGGTTGCGTGCACTTATCCATGGCAAGATTGTAGTGCAGCGGCAGCCAAGTAGCAAGCGCTGCCTGTACCGGCCCGGGCCGGCCGCGGCTATAACACCAGCGGCCATTTTGTTTTGATCGCCGCCAGGTCCTTCTCCTTGGCGATGAAGCTCTGCACGTAGCCGCACTGGCCGCAGACGTAGTTGTCCAGCGCGGCGGCCCGGAAAAGCGAGACCGGTATGCAGTTGCTGTCGTGCATCCCCGACTTCCCTTTCACGCCGGCGCCGCTGAATATCTCCTTTCCCCGCAAGGGGGCAGATTCCGTTCTTCATGTTCCTCCTTGGCTGGGCGGGCGGTCGCCGGTCTTGTTGCCGGCGGCCGCTGTTTTTTGCGCCGCCGGCCGATCGCCTCGTGCAGGATGGACTCGATCTGGCCGTTGACGCTGCGGAAATCGTCGGCGGCCCAGCGCTCGAGCTCTTCCCACATCTCCTGGCTGAGGCGCAGCAGGAATGATTTTTTCGCAGGCATGGCCGGATGGCAGCCGGCTTATTTGTACAGCGTGCCGGTGTTGATCACGGGCTGGGCCTCGGCCTCGCCGCACAGCACCACCAGCAGGTTGCTGACCATGGCCGCCTTGCGCTCCTCGTCCAGGTCGACGACATTCTTGCTCTTCAGGTCTTCCAGCGCCATCTCGACCATGGAGACCGCCCCGTGGACGATCTTGCGGCGGGCGGCGATGATGGCCTCGGCCTGCTGGCGGCGCAGCATGGCGTTGGCGATCTCGGGGGCGTAGGCCAGGTGGGTGAGCCGGGTCTCCTCGACCTGCACGCCCGCCTTTGGCCAGCCGCTCCTGGAGTTCCTTTTTCAGGACCAGGGCGACTTCGTCCATGCCGCTGCGCAGCGTCATCTCCTCCTCTTCCTCGCCGTGGTCGTAGGGATAGCAGTTGGCCAGGTGGCGCAGGGCGGCGTCGCTCTGGATCTTGACGTAATGCTCGTAGTGGTCGACGTCGAACAGGGCATGGGCCGTGTCCACGACCCGCCAGACCACGACGGCCGCGATCTCGATCGGGTTGCCGCGCTTGTCGTTGACCTTCAGCTTTTCGATCTCGAAGTTGCGGATGCGCCGCGAGACCGTGTATTTCCCGCGCGGCACGGCCAGCTGCAGCGGGTTGGTCCAGTGAAAGCCGTCGCTGCTGACCGTCCCCTTGTATTTGCCGAACAGCACCAGCACCTTGGCTTCGTTGGGCTGCAGGGTGAAATAGCCCGGTGGCAGGATGCCTGCAGCAGGATCAGCTGGCCAGCAGGACCAGGATTAGCGGGAAGGACCAGTGCATGGTGCTCATCGCGGTGATGGAGATCCAGATAATGACCAGGATCAGCACGGCATGTACGGCGACGATGTTCCAACCCCTGACTGAACTCCCCATTTTTTCGTTTGTCATGAGAACCTCCTTGGAATATCAAAATGATATCAAAAATATAGCATTCATTTTCTGTTTTGTCAACAACTATTTTAGTAAAATGTCAGACGGCCATGATCCGGCCCTTCGCTTTCCCGACTTTTGGCGGCAAGCCAGGGTCAATTTGCCATTCTCGGTTTTATCGGCTATAATTTATGGCCATGGCTGGGCATGAACGATACGATGGCTTGTTGGTGACTTGATCTTGAATAGTATTCAGGATCACTGCCGGGGAGACTATCCCAGATCGCCTGGGTTTCTTTTTTTTGATTTCCACCCTGTTTTTTTTCGGGCCGCTGTATCTTTATTTGACAAATACCGGTGAATTTGAGTATGGCCTGTCCGACATCCTCCCTGCACAGGCACTGCTGACAACTTTTCTTTTTATCATAATGGTACTATTGTTTTCTCTCCTGCCGCGGCGGTTTTTCCGGCTCCTGTTGGTACTGGCGGCGACCTGCGGCTTTTTGTTCTGGCTGCAGGGACAAGTCATTGTCTGGAAGTATGGGGCGCTGGACGGCCAGAACATCGTTTGGTCCGGGCATATTTTCAAGGGGGTCATCGATAGTGCAATCTGGATCGCCGTTTTCGCGCTCGCCGCTGTTTTTCGCCGGCAGCTGTACCCCTGGGTGCGCAGGATCGCATTTTTTTTCATCCTTCTGCAGGCCGGGTTGCTCCTGGCCCTTTTTCTGAAAAACCCCTCCGCCTGGAAGGCCGGGCCTGCTCCGGGCAATGAAAAATCGCGATACGATTTTTCTCCGGAAAAGAATGTCCTGCTTCTGGTTTTGGATGAATTTCAATCCGATGTGTTTGCTGATATTGTCAGCCGGGAACAGGATTACCTGTCAATGTTCGACGGTTTCACCTATTTCCGGAATTCCGTCGGCAGTTATATGTGCACGGCGGCGGCCATCCCCTTCATCATGACCGGGCAATACTTTGACAATACGGAGCCGCGCTCGCACTACATCCAGCGCTCGTATGCGAGCCGTTCCATTCCCGAGAGACTGCGCGCGAAAGGTTTTCGCTTGGACCTGTATCCGAGATCCGGTTTCGCCGATATGATCTATATGCCGCAGTCCTGGCGGAGGCCAGAACCCCCTAAAAGCATTTCCTGGCGCGCCTTGATCCCGGCCCAGGCTTTTTTGATGGACATCACCATGTTCCGTTATTCTCCCCATTTCATCAAACCGCTGTTTTATCGGCGGCAGGAATGGCTGTTCAGTCGCTGGGCGCGAAGAATCCTTCCGGATGCCGCTCCTGCCGCCGGCAAGTTAAATTCCGGGGCGAATTTATCCCGGCGCTTCAGCCGCGAATTGGTGCAGCTCAACCTGGATTTTGATTTCGTCAACGGCTTTTTAAGCCAGGCGCATGGAGGGAGTCCGGAACCGGTTTTTAAATATTATCACTGGAATGCGGTGCACGTGCCCTTGCGTTTTGATGAAAATTTTCAGATCGTCAACCGCGAAAGCAATCGGGCCAATTTTACCAGCCAGGCAAAGGCCTGCCTGAAAATGGTGGGGCTCGTTCTTGGAAAGCTGAAAGAACTGAACATATATGACCAGACCCTGATAATCATCCTGAGCGACCATGGTTCCGGCCGCACGAAAGATATGTTCATCAATCCGCTTTTTAATGAATACAGCCGTTTTTTATCCAACGGCGATCCTCATCGGGCTTTTCATTTCAGCAAGTCGCGCGGGGTCACCTTGTTCTTGGTCAAACCGATCCAATGCCAGGGGAAACATGAAAACCAGCAGCGTCCCAGTATCCCACTTGGATGTCGCGCCGACCATTCTAAAAGAGTTGGGAATTGACGCCTCGTTCGTTTGCGGGGGAATCGGTGTTTTCCATTCCGAAGAATGGCTCAACGAAGAAGGTTTTTCTATGCCTATAGGTGGGATGGAGACCACAATGAATTCCTGCAGCCGTTGGTCGAGTATAGGATTGACGGAGATAGTTGGCATGACGCTTCCTGGGACCGAACGGGGCGCATTTTGCAGGCGCCCAGATAGGGTTGTTATATAACAGATGTGTTATGTGTGATTAATTTACCCATTTGCGCAATTTTATCTTCATCGAATTATTCTGAACAATAAATTTCATATTTGTAGCTTGAAAAGCAACCTCGCTCTTTGCAATATTTGAGTGAAATTATTTTCTTTTAATTACCATTACATGATTTTGGTACAAGTTTTGCTATATAAATTTCAGATTGTGACCAGTTGCCGATCTTTCGAGTGGAGCAGCATGACAAAAAGAAAGGAAACAAGAATCAAAAAAAGCCTGCTGGTGGATATCAGCAAGAACGGCCTCGACCAGATGGGTGTCACGGTGAACGTCTCCCGCCGGGGAATGCGCATCGTCACGACCGAGGCTATCCGCAAGCGCAGCCGGGTGCAGATCCTCCTCGCCGCCGATGACGAGATCTATTCGGTTACCGGCCTGGTGGTGTGGAAAAAGAAGAAGGCCGAGATCAATGGCGAGGACGCGCCGGTGGGGCTGGGGATCGAGATCGAAAAGGCAAGCCCGGGATACAAAAAGTTCATCGCCGCCGCCAGAAAAAAATCCCTGCCCGCCGCAAAGAAAAGCCGGCACGGCTGACATCGGCACTCATTTACAGGACCCGATATTTGGTATAGAATCGATTATTCTGCGCCGCATTTTTTTATAGGAACGGACAAATGGACAGAAAAAAAGTGTACGACAGCATCATCGACGTGATCGGCAATACGCCCATGGTCAAATTGAACCACGTGGCCAGCGATATCCCCGGCGAGGTCTTCGCCAAGCTGGAATTCCTGAATCCCATGGGCAGCAGCAAGGACCGCATCGCCCGCCATATGATCGAGAAAGCGGAAAAACAGGGCAAAATAAAAAAAGGCGACCTGATCATCGAGAATTCCTCGGGCAACACCGCCATGGGACTGGCCTTGATCGCCATCCAAAAGGGGTACCGTCTGAAGGTGGTGGTCCGCGACCGCATCAGCCGGGAAAAGCTCGACCAGCTGAAGGCCCTGGGCGTCGAGATCCACATGGTGGACAGCTCGCTGCCGCCCGGAATCCCCAGACAGCTACAACAACATCACGCCGCGCCTGGCCCGGGAAACGCCGAACTGCTTTTTCCCCGACCAGCACAACAACCGCGACAACAATGAAGCCCACTACCTGGGCACGGGCCCGGAGATCTGGGAGCAGATGGAAGGACGGATCGATTATTTCGTCGCCGGTATCGGCACCGGCGGCACCATCGGCGGCACCGCCCGCTTCCTGAAGGAAAAGGATCCCGGGATCCAGGTCGTGGCGGTGGACCCGGTGGGCTCGGTTTTTTATGAGTATTTCCACAATCGCCGCAAGGTCAAACCCGGCCCCTACCTGCTGGAAGGGCTGGGCGATGAATTTTTGATCCATTGCGCCGATTTCAGCGTTATCGACGACATGTTCCAGGTGACCGACAGGGAAGCTTTTCAGGCCGCCAGGGAATTGGCGCTGCGCGAAGGGATCCTGGCCGGCGGTTCGAGCGGCGCGGCCCTGTGGGGCGTGCGCCAGCTGGCAAAAAAAATCGCCCGCCCGGCCCGGATCGTCACCGTTTTTCCCGATGGCGCCTCCCGCTACCTGAGCACGATCTACAATGACGACTGGCTGGAAGAAAAGGGCTTGAAATAGGTTTTTTTCGTAATTTCACGTGCAAATGGCGGCACAACTTGCAAGTAATCCTGAACTTTTTTGTTTCATTTTCGTAATTGAATTGTTAAGCTGGAGGCACCGGATGAAAAAATATTCTTGCTATATTCGTGTTCATTTTTTTGCTGAACCTGGCGAACTTCGCCCAGGACAAGGAGATCAAATCTTTTTCCCTGGATGAGGTGATCGATCAGGCCCTGAAAAACAACCTCGACCTGCAGATAGAAATGACCAACCCGGAAATCGCCAAGGCCTTGTGGGACAAAAGCGCGGCGATCTTCATCCCGACCCTGTCCCTGGATTTCAGCCGCGCTTCCAACACGACCCCCAGTTCCAATATTTTCACCGGCGCCGATGTCGAGAAGTCCGATTCCGCAACGTTGGCTTTCACCCTTTCGCAGAACCTGCTTTTCGGCGGCAACCTCAATGTCAGCCTGGACAATTCCCGCAATTCGACCAACAACGCGTTACAGCCAGATCAACCCCCGCTATAATTCGCAGCTTACATTCAACCTGGCCCAGCCCCTGTTGAAAAATTTCGGGCTCACGGCCACCAAGAGGAACATCTATATCGCCCACAACAACAGGGACAGGTCGCTCTTCGCCTTGAAACAGCAGGTGATCGACCTGATCTATCCGACCGAGGAAGCCTATTGGAACCTGGTCTACTCGCACCAGAACCTCGAGGTCATGGAAAAATCGCTGCAGCTGGCCAAGGACCTGCTGAAGCAGAACGAGATCCAGGTCAAGGTCGGCGTTTCGGCGCCCATGGATATCCTGACCGCCCAGGCCGAGGTGGCCGCCCGTGAAAGCGAAACGCTGCAGGCCCTCAGCCAGATCCAGACCTATGAAGAGAATTTGCGCCGCATTTTGAACATCAGCCAGATGCAGGAAGCCATTCTTCCCATGGACCAGCCGTTGTACCGCCCGCTCAAAGCCGATTTCAACGATTTCCTGCAGGAAGCCCTGGAAAAACGGCCCGATATCGAGCAGGTGCGCCTGGATCTGAAAAGCAAGAACATCGACGTCCGTTACTTCCGCAACCAGCTCCTGCCCGACCTGCAGCTCACCGCCTCTTATTACACCAAGGGATTGAGCGGCAAGCCCCAGGACGTGGTCTTCAGCCTGCTGCCCGTCGACGCCGCGGCCGGAAGCATCGGGGGGAATTTGAGCGATTCGCTGCGGGACGCGTTGAAGAGCCTTTACCGGAATTATTCGTTCGGCCTGCAGCTTAGCATCCCGCTGTTCAACACCTCGGCCAGGGCCGACCTGACCCAGGCGCGGCTGAACATGGAACAATCCCTGTTGCTCTTGAAAAAAACCGAGAGCGTCATTTACTCGGACGTCAAGCAGATCATCATGGACCTGGAGACCAACGCCAAGATCGTCGAAGCCAACCGCATCTCCCGGGAACTGGCCGAACAGAAGCTGGCTGCCGAGCAAAAAAAGTTGTCGGTCGGCCTTTCGACCAATTACCTGGTGCTGCAATACCAGCGCGATTTTTCCAACGCCCAGATCGCCGAATTGAAATCGCTGATCGATTACAACCTGGCCCTTTCCCGGGTCAACCGGGTGCTGGGCACCACCCTGGAAAAGTATCAGGTCGCATTCGCTGAAATGTTTCCGAAAAACAAATAAAGCCGGCTGTTTTTCGCGCAACAGTTTACAATTTCATTCTTTTCTGGTAAACTGTACTCTGATTTCGCATAAATAAGAGGAGGATATTGTGAGTATTACCAAGGAAACCAAGGAGAAACTGATCGGCCGGTTTCAGATAAACGACAAGGATACGGGTTCATCCGAAGTGCAGATATCGATTTTGACCGAACGAATCAGGAATTTGACCGAGCATTTCAAGACCCACAAAAAAGACAACCATTCCCGGAAAGGTTTGTTGACGATGGTTTCGACCAGAAAAAAACTTTTGAATTATCTGCGCAAAACCGAATATGACAAATATCTCAAGATCATCCAGGAACTGGAACTGAGAAAGTAAATTTATTCAGGAGACATATATGCAAAAAACAATCCAGATCGAAATAGAGGGTTCTACCTTAAAAATCGATATCCACCGCTGGGCCAAGCAGTCGAACGGTTCGGCCCTGCTCACCTATAAAGACAACATGATCCTGGTCACCGCCAATATGCGGGAAGAGGAAAAAGCCGCGCAGGATTTCCTGCCGCTCATGGTCGATTTCAGGGAGAACACATACTCCGCCGGAAAAATTCCCGGCGGCTTTTTCAAACGCGAAGGCAAGCCCTCGGAAAAAGAGGTGCTTCTTTCCCGGCTCATCGACCGGCCCATCCGCCCGCTGTTCGCCGAAAACTACCACCACGACACGCAGGTCATCGCCCAGCTGCTGTCCGCCGATTTCAGCATCGACTACGACGCCATGGGTATTATCGGCGCTTCTGCCGCCTTGATCTCTTCCACCATCCCCTTCACCACCCCCCTGGGCGCGGTCAAGATCGGCTGGAAGAACAATGAATATATCATCAACCCCGGCCAGGACATCCTCAAGGAACTGGACATGGTGCTGCTGGTGGCCGGGACCGAACAGGAAGTGGTCATGCTGGAAGCCGGCGGCAATGAATTCTCCGATGACACGTTCATGGAGGGCCTGCGCCGCGCCAAGGAAGTGATCGCCAGGATCTGCCAGGCGCAAAAAGAACTGCTGAATCCCGACAAAATGACCGTGGCCGCCAAGCCCGAAGCCGCGGCAGCGGTCGACGACATCCGCAACAAGTTCGCCGCCCAGATCCGCGACGCCATCTTTACCCAGGACCGCGTGCTGCGCCGCCTGAAGATCAAGGCCATCCATGAAGAGATCATGCAAGGCAAGGAAGACGACGTGGAGATCGCCAGGATCAAGAGCGCCTTTGAAAAAGTCGAAGCCCAGATCTTCCGCGAAACCCTGCTGAAGGAAAAAAGACGCACCGACAACCGCGCTTTTGACGAGATCCGGGCCATTTCCATCGAACTGGGCATCCTGCCCCGGGTGCACGGCTCGGCGGTGTTTACCCGCGGCGAAACCCAGTCATTGTCGACCGTGACCCTGGGATCTGAAGACGACGCCCAAAGGCTGGACAACCTGAACGGCGATGAAACCAAGAAGAAATTCCTGCTGCACTATAATTTCCCGCCCTTTTCGGTCGGGGAGGTCAGTTTCCTCAGGGGAGCCGGCCGGCGCGAGATCGGGCATGGCAACCTGGCTGAAAAGGCCCTGAGCCGGATCATGCCGAACAACGAGAGTTTTCCCTATACGATCCGCGTGGTTTCCGACATTCTGGAATCCAACGGTTCCTCCTCCATGGCCACGGTCTGCGGCGGCACGCTGGCCCTGATGAATGCCGGGGTGCCCATCAAGGCCCCTGTGGCCGGCATCGCCATGGGCCTGGTCAAGGAAGGCGACCAGTTCGCGGTCTTGACCGATATCGCCGGCTACGAAGATCATTTCGGCGACATGGATTTCAAGGTGGCCGGCACCGAAAAGGGCATCACCGCCATTCAACTGGATATCAAAATAAAGGGTTTGACCGATGAGATCATCCGCCGCACCATCGAGGATGCCCGCAAGGCCTATTTGTTCATCCTGGGGAAAATGAAGTCGGTGATCGCCGTCCCCTCGGAAAAACTTTCCGAGTACGCTCCGGTCATTTTGACCATGATGATCCCCGTCGACAAGATCCGGGACCTGATCGGCCCGGGCGGGAAGAACATCAAGGAGCTTGTGGCCACTTTCAACGTCAAGATCAATGCCGAAGACGACGGCAAGGTCTCTATCGCCGCGGCCAATCGCGAAGTCGGAGAACGGGTGATCGCCCGCATCGAGGCCATGACCGGTTCGCCGGAAGTCGACAAGATCTACAATGGCAAGATAAACCGCATCGAGGATTACGGCTTGTTCGTGGAGATCATGCCCGGCGTGACCGGGCTGCTGCACGTGTCGGAGATCTCCAACCGCCGCATCCGCGATGTCCGCCAGGACTACAAGCTGGGGCAGATGATCGATGTAAAAGTCCTGGCCCTGGACCGCGATGGCAAGATGAAGCTCAGCCATAAGGTCCTGGAAAATCTGCCGCGCGACGGCGAAAGCTGAAGATCGGTCCGTGCCGTGCCCGGCAGGGAGGCGTGACCATGCAGGATCGCCAGCAAGGCAAGCATAACGGGAGCTCCCCGGCCTTTCGCAGCCGATCCGGCAGCCGGAGCGGCTTCACCCTGATCGAAGTCATCACCGTCACCGTGATCATCGCCATCCTGGCTGTCGCCGCCATCCCCCTGGCCCACAACGCGTTCCAGCGTGAAAAAGAGATCGACCTGCGCCGGGCTTTGCGCGTTCTGCGCTCGGCGATCGACGAGTACAAGAAATTCGTCGAAGAGAACAAGATCGAGGTGGACGAGGATACCTACGGCTACCCGGAAAAACTGGAGCAGCTGATCACGGGCATCGAATACAAGGACAAGAAAAACAAGACCAAGGTGGCCAAGTTTTTGCGGCACATTCCCCTGGACCCGATCACCGGCTCGACGGAATGGGGGCTGCGCTCCTACCAGGACAAGCTGGGGGCCAGGCACTGGGGCGGCCAGAATGTCTGGGACGTCTATAGCGACTCGAACAAGAAAGCCCTGGATGGAACGTATTACCTGGACTGGTGAGCGCCCCGCAATCGGCCGCCGCTCTTGGCGGCCGCGCATCTTGCGATCCTAAAAATTCAGATTCATTCCCAGCGACAGGTCGAATCCCTTGGCGGGGGGAATGTCGGGATCGGCGTTGGCAAAATAATCGCGGTCGAGAAGATTCGCGACCTTCAAAAACAAAAAGAGGCGGCTGGAAAAATAAAAACCTGCCTTGATGTCGAGGACGTCGTAAGCCGGAATGGCGATTTCCGCCGGGCCCGGATGTTTCACGGCCGCGGACGCCATCCAGTCCATTTCGCTCCAGAATCTGCCCAGCCTGAATTTTGCCCCCAGGAAAAGCTTGGCGCTGGGTACGTCATTGAGATATTGGCCGCCGGCGGCAGTCCAGCCGCGATAATAAAAACCATTGCCGAACAGTTCCAGATTTTTCAGGGGATAGACCTGAAATTCCAGCTCCAGGCCGCGGATTCGTCCGCGTTCAATATTGTCGTATGTGTACGCAGTATCGCTCAACGGGAATTTTTCAATCATGTCCGTGATGGAGCATTGAAAAATATAGAGCCCGGCGCTCCCGTTTTTGCGGCGGATCCTGATGCCGGCGTCAAGGTTCACGCTTTTTTCCGGCCGCAGGTCCGGGTTGCCGACAATGGAATTGCGGCCGCTGATGCCGGTGTAATAGGCTTCGCTCAGGGAAGGCACGCGGAAAGCGGTTCCGACGTTGACGAACGCGGCGAGAGAATCCCCGATTTGGCGGGTGAGGCCCAGGAAAAATGCCGGGGCTTGCCGGGTCTTTGCGATCCAGATGCCGTCTGAATAGGCCTGGCGCTTGAATGAAGCCAGGCGGGCTCCGCCCACCAGGTCGAAATCGGCCAGTCCGACATAATCGACCGTGGCATAAATCCCCACATCGTCCCGGCTGCCGTCGCGCAGCGGGAATGATCGCGAACCGAGTTCGCCGCTCTTCCAGGCCTCGTTTTCCATGTTGACCTTGCGCCGGCCGTAAAAATCAAAGCCGCATTGATAACGCAGATGGCTGTTCAGGTTTTTTTTGAAAAAAACGCGCCCGCCCAGGTCCAGGGAACTGTTTTTGGCGATTTCCGTCTGGCGGTTGACGGTCTTGGTCTTGTCCAGCTCGTAGCGGCTGGAATCGACAAAAAAAGAAACATTCAGGCTGCCGGCCGGAAACAGGGACCAGTCCTGGTAATCGATGGACAGAAGGTTCGTTTCCTCCAGGGGGTAAAAGGAAGAAACGGCAGCGACGTTGGCCCTTTCCGGCTTGCCGATGTCCGTGCCCCGCGACTTCAGGAAATGGAGGCCCAATTCCCGCTCTTCCGTTTCGTAGCTTGCCACCAGGGCGCCCGCATAATAAGTAAATCCTGAATTCAGGATCCGCGCCCCGGCGGAACGGTAATCATCGGCCTGGACGGCCTGGAAAGCGGTGAGCAGCGAAAAAGCGCCGATTTTCCTGTTCAGGGCTATCCCGCCGTTCCACTTGCGGTCGGCGGAACTGCCGCTGACGTTCAATGACCCCAGCTTGTCATCGGAGTTCCGCCCGTCGCGGGAAATGATGTGCAGTACCCCGCCGATGGCGTCGGATCCGTAAAGGACCGATGCGGCGGAGCGGACGACTTCCAGGCGGCCGACGAATTCCGGCGGGTAGAAGGAAGCGGCGGAGCCGGCGCTGCGATCGCTGGTGATCCTGGCCCCGTCGGCCAGGAGCAGGATCCGCCGCCGGGCCAGGCCGCGGATGCTCGGGGTGACCCCCACCCCGCCCTTGCCGATGAAATGCACGCCCGGCGAATTTTGCGCGGCCTGGACGACGGTTTCCGGGAGGCCTTCCCTGATCTCAATTCCGGAAACCACGGTTTGGGCGAAGGGGACGGTGAACGTTTTTTCCGCCTGGTTCAAAGCGGTGACCGAGACCTCCTCCCTGAGCATTTTCAGGGGGATCAGGTAAACCTTCAGCGGGCGGGAAGCGTTCTTGGGAATGACGACCCTTTTTTCCGGATAATGCCGGGGCGCCGCGAAAAACAATTGCACTTCCCTTATTCCCTCGGCCACGCTGAAACTGAAATTGCCGTTTTCATCAGCGGCGACGATCCTTCCTTCACTTCCCACCGTAATCCTGACCTGGGACACGGAGCGGTCATAGATGTCCCTGACCATTCCCCGGATCTCGCTTCCCGGCAGGCGGCAGGAAATCAGCACCAGCAAAAATAGCCACGAGCTTCTGCAGGTCTTTTTCATGGTACCTTTTTTACGTGCGCGGGCCGTTTTTGTTTTTCTCGGCCTCTGTTGTAGACGGGATTTGAATTTGCTATCATGGGGCCCGGAGGGAACATGTACATCCTGGGCATCGAGTCCTCTTGCGACGAGACGGCCGTGGCCGTGGTGGAACGGGGCGAAAAGAACGCGGTACTGGCCGAACAGATCAAATCGCAGGTCGACCTGCATGCGCCTTATGGCGGGATCGTCCCGGAGATCGCTGCCAGGACACACTGCGAAGCGATCGACCTGCTGGCGCGCCAGACGCTGAACCAGGCCGGCATCGGCATTGACGATATCGAGATGCTGGCTTTGACGCTGGGACCGGGCCTGGTCGGTTCCCTGCTGGTCGGCCTGGCATTCGCCAAGGGACTGGCCTTGGTCCACAACCTGCCCCTGGTCGCCGTGGACCACATCGAGGCCCATATCGAGGCACCCTTCATCAGCCAGCCCGGGATCGACTACCCGCTGCTGGCCCTGGTGGTTTCCGGGGGGCATACCTCGCTGTTTTACCTGGAAGGGAAGTTCAACGGCCGGGTGATCGCCAAGACGCGCGATGACGCCGCCGGCGAGATCATGGACAAGGTGGCCAAGCATTTCGGCCTGGGCTATCCGGGCGGGCCCCTCCTGGATGAGCTGTTCGCCAAGGGCGATCCTGAAAAGTTCGCTTTTAAAATGCCGCGCATGAGCGACGGCGGCCTTGATTTTTCCTTTTCCGGGTACAAGTCCGCCGTGCTGCGCCAGGCCCAGGCGTTGGCCGTGCAGCCCGGCAGCCAGGATTTTTTTGACCTGCTGGCATCTTTTTTAAGCTCCCTGGTCGATTACCTGATCCACAAGACCCTGGCCGCCGCCAAGAGCCTGCCGGTCCGTTCCCTGATCGTTTCCGGGGGCGTCAGCCGCAATTCGCTGCTGCGCCGGCGCTTCGGCGCGGAGTGCGCCCGCCTGGGCATCCCGCTCTATCTGGCCGAGCCCCGCTATTGCACCGACAATGCCGCCATGATCGCCTGGCTGGGCTATGAGAAATACCTGGCCTATCCGAACCTGAACTATTTCGATCTCTATCTCAATTCCTATTCCCGCGCTCCCTTCCGGGAAAGCGGCAGGCACCGTTAGATCTTTCTCGAAGCTTGTTCCTATTTCCCGGGGCATTGCCGGCACACGGCCGCCGGCAGGCTCTTGGAGCCGTAAACCTTGTCGAAGTGGGCGCTGAATTCGCCGGCCAGTTTTTGCGCCCTTTTCTCGAACGCCTCGTGATCCTTCCAGGTGTTCCTGGGCTGGAGGATTTCCGGCAGGACTCCGGGGCAGGCCAGCGGGATATTGATGTGGAAGGTCTTGTCTTCCACCGTCGCGCACTTGTCCAGCTCGCCGTTCAGGACGGCCCGGATGATCGCCCGGGTGATGTTGATGTCCATGCGCTTGCCTTCGCCGTAGGGCCCGCCGCTCCAGCCGGTGTTGATCAGGTAGACCTGGGTGCGGTGCTTCTTGATCTTTTCGCCCAGCAGGGAAGCGTAGTCATTGGGGTTGCGCGGCATGAACGGCTGGCCGAAAAAGCGCGAGAAGGTGGAAACCGGCTCCACGATGCCGGTCTCGGTGCCGGCCAGCTTGGAGGTGTAGCCCATCAGGAACCAGAACATGGCCTGGTCCTGGTTCAGCTTGGCGACCGGCGGCAATACGCCGTTGGCGTCGGCGGTCAAAAAGACGATGGTCTTGGGATGCTTGCCGCGGGACGTTTTTTTGATGTTGGGCAGGAAAGAGAGCGGGTAGGAGCCGCGGGAGTTCTCGATCAGGCGCGAGTCGTTGAAATCGAACGTGCCGTCCGGGTACATCATGGCATTCTCCACGATGGCGCCGTGATCCGCGTAGGGCGCCTGATGGGTGATGGCGTGATGGATCTGCGGCTCCTTGGCGGGATTCAGGTTGATCAGCTTGGCGTAGCAGCCGAACTCGAAATTGGCGATGCCGTGCTTGTCCCAGCCGTGCTCGTCGTCGCCCGAGCAGCGAGCGGTCGGGATCGGCGGAAAGCGTGGTCTTGCCGGTTCCGGACAGTCCCAGGAACAGGGCTATGCCGCCATCCAGGCCCTCGTTGGCCGAAGCGTGCAGCGGCAGGATCCCGGCCTTGGGCAGGAGGTAATTCATTACCGTGAACATCAGCTTTTTCACGCTGCCCATGTAGGCCGAGCCGATGACCACGCCGGTATTGCTGGCGAAATCCATGGCCACCACCATGTCCGAGGTGCTGCCGTCGGGCAGCTTGCGCAGCAGGCCGTTGTACTTCTGCTTGTCCAGCTTGTCGCCGGGCAGGGCCAGGAGCGTAAAAGGCTTGTCGTGATAGACGCTGCGCGCGATGTCCCTGGGCACGGGGCGGAACATGGTCGCCGTAAAAAGCGCGGTCAGGGCGCGGTCGCTGACGGTGCGCACCGGCAGGGCGTAGCGGCTGTCGGCGCCCACGACGCGGTCGGTGACGTAGAGGCGCTCTTTCTTTTCGACCAGGGCCAGGGCATCGGCCAGGATCATGGCGAAAGTCTCCGGGGCCAGGGGCAGGTTGTTGGGCGAATCCCAGTCGATCTCCTCCTGGATCTCCGGCCTTTTGACCGTCAAGGTGTCCTTGGGGCTGCGCCCGGTCGATTCTATGCGCGTCCAGGTGGCCAGCGCTCCGTTCTGGCTGACCAGCACTTCCTTGTTTTTCACCGCGGCCTTGATCAGGTCGCGGCGTTTGGGGTTGATGTGAACGTTTTCTTTCTTGGCGATCAAAGCCTTCAGGCTATCCAGGAAATTCATTTTGTTCTCCTTTTGTTAAAGGAGAAATTATAAATCATCGGCCGGGTAAAATCAACTGTTTGCGGGCGAATCGCAACGACGGCGGAGTTGACAAGCGTGGCCGAATAATGTTAAAATCGGGTCTCGGAGGAAGTATGAAAAAAGATATTCACCCCAAATATATGGAATGCACCGTTGTCTGCGCCTGCGGCAATACGTTCAAGA
This sequence comes from Candidatus Aminicenantota bacterium, assembly GCA_963764745.1. GTDB lineage: Bacteria > Acidobacteriota > Aminicenantia > UBA2199 > UBA2199 > UBA2199. Next base: position 369,237 of record CAVXTN010000006.1, read on the forward strand.
CCCGTTCCACCATGCCCAAGATCGAAGTGGAGATCTGTTCGTCCTGCCACCCTTTCTTTACCGGCAAGCAGAAATACGTGGATACCGAGGGGACCATAGAGAAATTCAAGAAGAAGTATGGATACAAGGAACAGTGAAAAGATATTTTCCTATCTTGAAAAAATCCATGCCCGCTATGAGCAGATCAGCAGCGAGCTGAGCCTTAGCGAAACCGCCCACCAGCAGAAAAAATTCCGCGAGCTTTCCAAGGAATTGTTCTCCCTCAAGCCCCTGGAAGACAAATACCACCAGTTGAAAAAGCTTTTGCAGCGCCTGCGCGACGCGGAAAGCATGCTCGCCGCGGCCGAGGAAAAGGAGATGACCGACCTGATCCAGGAGGAACTGGCGATCCTGAACCGGGAAAGAGAGACGTTGATCGGGGAAGTCGAGGTCCTGATGGTGTCCGACCGCAGCGAGGACAGCCGCAATGCCTTCCTGGAGATCCGGGCCGGGGCCGGGGGCGACGAGGCGTCGCTTTTCGCGTCCGACCTGCTGCGCATGTACATGCGGGTGGCGGAAAGAAAAAAGTGGCACTCCGAGATCATTTCCACCACGGTTTCCGGGATCGGCGGCATCAAGGAAGTGATCCTTTACATCAAGGGCACGGAAGTGAACAAGTTCCTGAAGTTCGAGAGCGGCGTGCACCGCGTGCAGCGCGTCCCCGCGACGGAAGCCTCGGGGCGCATCCATACCTCGACCGTGACCGTGGCCGTGCTGCCCGAGGTCGAGGACGTGGAGGTGGATTTCAATCCCAAGGATATCCGCATCGACACCTACGCCGCTTCCGGGCCCGGGGGGCAGCACGTGAACAAGACCGAATCGGCCATCCGCGTCACCCACATTCCCTCCGGCATCGTGGTCACCTGCCAGGACGAAAAATCCCAGCACAAGAACAAGGAGAAGGCCCTCAAGGTCCTGAAAGCGCGGCTGTTCGAGCATGAAAAAAGCATACAGAATGAAAGCATCGCCTCGAACCGGAAAGCGCAGGTGGGGTCGGGCGAGCGCTCGGAAAAGATCCGCACCTACAATTTCCCCCAGAGCCGCGTGACCGACCACCGCGTTGGCGGGCGCAATTTCAATATCGGCTTCATCATCGACGGCGATCTGGACGACCTGGTGAGCGAGTTGACCGAAAGCCATGTCCGCACCTTGATCGATCAAAAAATCAAGAGCCTGATCGCGTAGTGCTTTACGCAGAACTTTTTGCCGCCGCCCTGAAACAGATCGACCGGGATGAATTTTCCACCGCGGTCGAGGCCCTGATCGAAAAAGCCTTCGCCATCAGCCGCACGCGCTTCTGGATCATCAAGAACCAGCCGGTCCGCGACGGCAACGGCCTGCGAAAATTCCGGCGCTATTTCCGGCGCCTGCTCGCCCATGAACCTCTGGCTTACATCCTGGGGGAAAAGGAATTTTTCGGCGAAAAATTCGCGGTCAGCCCCGCGGTGTTGATCCCGCGTCCGGAAACCGAACTGTTGGTGGAGAAAAGCCTTTGCCTGCTTGGCGGCGCGCCGTCCCGGGTCCTGGATATCGGCGCCGGCAGCGGCAATATTTCCATTGTCCTGGCATTGAAGTCGCGCGCCAGGGTCACGGCCGTGGAAGCGAGCCGGCCGGCTTTGCGGGTTTTGAAAAAAAACATCGCCCGTTTCGCCATGCGCAAGAGGATCGCCGCGGTCGCAGCCGACTTTTTCCCGAAAAAAACCGGGCTTTTTCACCTGATCGTCGCCAACCCGCCCTACCTTTCCCAAGAAGACTGGCTGGCGCTGCCTCCGGGCATACGGCGCTTTGAACCCAGGACCGCCCTGGCCGCCGGACCGGCCGGAACCGAGGCCCTGGAAACGATCGTCGCCCGCGCCCCGGCGTATTTGCATCCCGGCGGTCATTTGCTGCTCGAGATCGGCCAGGGGCAGCTGCGGGCGGTGCGCGCGTTCCTGAAGGGCGCCGGGCTGCGGGAAATGGAGGTGGCGCGCGACTACCGGGGAATCCCCAGGGTGATCGTCGCCCGTTCATGAAGGTCCTTTTCGTCAACCCTTATATTACCGATTTCACCGCCTATGACATGTGGCTGCGGCCGCTGGGGCTGTACTATTTGGCCGCAACCGTCCGCCGCTACAGCGACGCCGAGATCTATTGGCTGGATGCGCTGGATCGCTTTCAGGACGACCGGGAAGTTCGCGGCCGCGCCGACGGCCGCGGTAAATACCCGCGGGCCTTTGTTGAAAAACCCGAGCTCTATCGAGGCGTGCCGCGAAATTATTCCCGCTATGGCATGCCCCTGGAACTTTTTCAAGAAAAGCTCGCCGCCCTTCCGGAAATGGATGTAATCCTGGTCACTTCGCTGATGACCTACTGGCTGGAGGGGTTGCGCTTCACCCTGCACCTGCTGAAGCAGAGGTTTCCCGGCGCCAAAGTGGTCCTGGGCGGCGTCCTGCCCAGCCTGGCCCCGGCCGAGACGCGAGCGCTCCTGCCCGCCGATCACTATGTGCAAGGATACGGCGAGGCTGTCCTGCTGAGCCTCCTGGCCGACCTGGGCGCCCGGGTAGCAGCCTTGCCCGCAGCCGTCGGGACCAGTGAATTTCCCCTGCCGGCCATCGACCTGGCCGGCACGCAGAAATACGTTCCCTTGCTGACGGCGCGCGGCTGCCCCTTCCGCTGCAGCTATTGCGCTTCAAGGCTCCTGCATCCCGTTTTCCTCCAGCGGCGGCCGGAGGCCATCCTGGCCGAGATCGAAGAACGGAGCCGCGTTTTGCAAAGCCGGCATTTCATCCTTTTCGATGACGCCCTGTTGATCAATAAAAAGACGAGGTTCCTGCCGGTATTTTCCCGCCTGGCCCGTGAAAAAACGATCCCTTTGCGCTTCCATACGCCCAACGGCCTGCATGCGCGGGAGATCGACCGCGAAACCGCGGCGGTTCTGCACGCGGCCGGATTCGCCACCCTGCGCCTGGGCTTCGAATCGCTGAGCGCCGGCATTTTGCGGCGCAGCGACGGCAAGGTAAAGAGAAGACAGATGGAAACGGCGGTTCGCGACCTGGAGCGGGCCGGATATCGCCGCGGCCAGCTGGGCGCTTACCTGCTTTTCGGCTATCCCGGCCAGACCGTGGAAGATATGGAAGTTTCGCTGGCTTTCGCCGGGGACCTGGGAGTGGTGCCGCACCTTTCCATTTTCTCGCCGGTGCCGGGGACGGTTGACTATCTGGATTTGCTGCGCCGGGGAGTCCTGGCAACGCCGCCCGACCTGCTGGAGACGAACAAGACCTATTTTCTTTATCAGAAATCGGGATTCAGCGCTGAAGAGATCCTGCAGGTCAAGGAGATCGTATCTGCGATTTCCAATGTTAACATGGATGCCGGCGGCGGGGATTTGCCGTGAGACGCTCAGGGCCGGGTCGGAGCCTTCTTTCCTTTCTTGCGCAGTACCCAGCCGGGAATATTCTTTTGCCGCTGGCGGGCAAGCGCCAGGGCGTGGCGCGGAACGTCTTCGGTGATGGTGGAGCCCGCCCCGACATAGCTGTGGCTGTGGACCGTGACCGGGGCCACCAGTTCCGTGCCTGAGCCGATGAACACGTTGTCGCCGATCGTGGTCGGGTTCTTTTTTTCTCCGTCGTAGTTGCAGGTGATGGTGCCGGCGCCGATGTTTACCTTCCTGCCCACCTTGGCATCGCCGATGTAGGTCAAATGCATGGCTTTGGAGCCCCTGCCCAGGACGCTTTTTTTCATTTCCACGAAATTTCCCATTTTCGCCCCTTTTTTTACCAGCGAGCCGTTGCGCAAGTGGCAGTAGGGGCCGAGCTGCACGTCCTGCTCCACGATGGAATCGCTGATAACCGCTCCGGGCAAAATGACACAGCGGTCGCCGATGCGGGAATTTTCGATATAGCTGTTGGCGCCGATCGTCACGCTTTTGCCGATCCGGCAATCGCCCTTGATCGTGACCCCTGATCCGATGCGGGAATTCCTGCCGATCGCGGGCAATCCTTCCATATAGAAATTGCCGTAGTTTTCGACGCCGACACCATTCTTTTGCAGTTGACGGATCTGCCAGGTCACCAGTGCCGCTTCTATTCTTTGCGGCTCGCGCAACGGATCGCATGGGATGACGGCCAGTTTGAGTTCCTGGCAACCGGCCTGGGCATGGGTGCGCAGCGCCTTGAAAATGCCCGGACGCAGAACCAGGCGCTGCCGTTGCAGGAACGTCTTGCCGACAATGAAAAAGGCCCTGCCCGCGGGGGCGAACAGCCCGCCCCGGGAAGCCGCCGGGCTTTTCAGCCAGCGGCGCAGCGCCGTCGCGGCCAGGTCATCGATGACGGGAAAAATCGCCGTGTCAAATACCAGGAGGAGATCGAAATCCGCCTTGGAGCAGGGCAGGGGGAGGAAGTTGCAAAACGGGAAAAAACGGGCCAGCCAGAAACGCAGATCACGGCCCCGGCAGGTGAAGCGCTCACTTGCGGGCCGGCTGCAATCGGCGACGGCGGAGATCATTCCACCAGTTTCAAGAATTCCTGGTCTTGCAGCAGCGGCTCGAAATCGGGTTCATTGTAAACGATGATTTTGTAGTGCTCGTCCTTCTTCAGGCATTTTTCCACGTAACGCAGGGCATTGGCCGTGTCTTCTTTGCGCAGGTAGGCGGCGGCCATGACATAATACAGGTAGGCGTCCCGGTAATTGTTTTTTTCGGCGTGCAGGAAGAGTTCCAGGGCCTTGTCGAGGTTGCCGGCATTCAACTGGTAAACGCCTTCCCATACGTAATCCTGGGCGTTTTCCAGCTTGATGGTCACGGGATGGGTCTGAGCCTGGGCAATGCTCTGGAAGACCTTGGCCCGGGTCTGGATCTCCAAGACGCTGTAAAATTCCGAATCCTTGTAGGTTTCGATGATCTTTTTGAAGGCTTCCCCGGCTTTGGTGTAGCTTTTTTTATGAAAAGTTTGCAGGGCCTTTTCGTATTCTTCCGTGATGGCCTGCAACTCTTTTTCTTCTTTGAGTTTCATGGTTTTCAAAACCTCCAAGGGTTCATTCTACACCTTTTCGGGACATTTTTCAACTTTAACTGCCGGCCCGGCCGCGGAATAGAAAAACGGATATGTCAAAAAATCCATTTTTTTCAAAAAAATGAGGAAAATCCGCCGAAAACGCTATTTTACGGTCTTGTACCGTTCCGGGATCACGCCCAGGACTTCAATGCCGGCCCCTTTGGCGATGTCGATGATGCGCAGAACGTCTTTGTAATAAAGGCCTTCATCGGCGCGGATGAAAATGGTCTTGTCGGTGCGGGTCTGGTACAGGTCGCGCAAACGGTTTTCCAGCAAATTCAGGTCAATGGGGTCCTGGTTGATCTTCAGCGTCTGGTCGCTTTCCATGGTCAGGATGATGGCCGTCGTGCCCTGGGGCGGACCGCCTGCTTCCTGCTGCTGGGTCTCGGGGAGCTTGACATCGATTCCCTTCTGCATGACCGGGGTGATGACCATGAAAATGATCAGCAGGACAAGCAGAATATCGCAAAGGGGGACAACGTTGGGTTCGGATTTTTGTTTGCTGGCACCAATGTCAACACTCATAACGGACCTCCTCGATGAAAAGCGTAATTTAACAGAGAAATTAAATAATGTCAAGTATTCATGGTAAAAAATTGCGCCGGCGAACCGGGCTGCCGGCTTTGTCCGGGAGTTGAAAAAAAATTTATTTTGTTTATAGTATTTGTATGACCAGAAACACTTCTTTGAAGGAAAACACCATCAATTGCCTGCTGGAGACCAGCGCCGAGAAGTACGGCGGGCGCCCGGCCCTGAGCATGGCCCTGGAAAAACCCATGACCTACGCCGATCTTTTCCACTCGGTCTGCGGCATGGCCGATGTGCTGAAGAAGCAGGGAGTGATCAAGGGAGACAAAATCGCCATCCTGGGCGAGAATTCTCCCAATTGGGGCATCGCCTGCCTGGCCGCCATGCGCATCGGGGCCATCGTGGTGCCCGTATTGCCCGATTTCCCCGAGGCCGACATCCACCATATCCTGCTCGACTCGGAAGCCAAGATCCTGTTCACCACCCAGAGGCAGATGGAAAAGGTGCTGGGCATCCGCGAACACAAGCTGCTGAGCGTGATCACCCTGGATGATTTCCGGGCCGAGAGCGACATTTTGCCCGTCGAGCCCATTTCCCAGTTCATTGAAAGAGCGCGGAGTTTCTTCCGCCAGATCCCGGACCGGATGGGCCTGACCTCCATGGCGGTCAGCGAAGACGATGTCGCCTCCATCATTTACACTTCGGGGACATCGGGGCATTCCAAGGCGGTCATGCTCACCCATAAGAACTTCATCGCCAACGTGCTGACCACCTCCAACAACCTGCTGGAAGTTTTTCCCGAATGGACCTTCCTCTCCATTTTGCCCCTCTCCCACACGTACGAATTTACCCTTGGCTTCCTGTTCCCGCTGCTCAACGGCTCGCGCATCGTGTATGTCGGGAAAACGCCGACGCCGAGCATCCTGGAAAAGATCTGCCGGGTGGAAAAACCCGAGATCATCCCGGCCGTGCCGCTGATCATGGAAAAAATCTACAAAAAAAAGGTCCTGGCCGCATTTGAAAAAAAATTCACCCTCAAGCTCCTGGCCAAGGTGCCGGGTTTGAAAATGAAGATATACCGCAAGATCGCCGGCAAGCTGGTCGAATTCTTCGGCGGCGAACTGAAGACCATGGCCATCGGCGGCGCGGCCATCAACCGCGAAGCCGAGATCTTTCTCAAGAAATCGGGATTCCCCTACCTGATCGGCTACGGCCTGACCGAGTCGGCGCCGCTGCTGGCCGGCGGCCCCTGGGCCGACCCGACCATCGCCGTGGGCTCGACCGGCAAGCCCATCCCCGGGGTGGAGATCAAGATCAAGGATCCGGACCCCCGGACGGGTATCGGGGAAATTTATGCCCGCGGCGACAATATCATGAAAGGATATTACAAGAATCCCCAAGCCACGCGGGAAACCGTCGATGAAGACGGCTGGCTCCATACCGGCGACCTGGGCAATTTTGACAAGGCGAACAACCTGTTCATCCGCGGCCGCTCCAAGAACATGATCCTGATGTCCAACGGCGAGAACATCTATCCGGAAGCCATCGAAGACAAGATCAATTCCTGCATGCACGTGGCCGAATCCCTGGTGATCGAGGACAGCGGCCGCCTGGAGGCCTGGGTCTACCTGGATTATGACCTGATCGACGAGGAGACCCAGGGCAAGAACCAACAGCAGAAACTGGAATACATCGACGGGTTGCTGGCTCGGCTGAAGGAAACCATCAACCCCCAACTTTCGGCATTTGCCCAGATCGGGCGTTTTGTCGAGCACAAGGAACCTTTCCAGAAAACCGCCACCAGCAAGATCAAGCGCTATTTATATACGCATTGAATTTTGGGGTTTGATTATATCAGGGGGTTTGATGAATCAAACCCCTATGTTATTATCAAACCCTTGGGTAACGACCTGATATTCCTTCTATTTTTTTAATTTGATGCTCAGCTTGCCCTTTAGCAGGGCCACGCTGACCTTGGCCTCGACCAGGTTGTAGGTCAGCATCTTGGCTTTGATACTGCCGATGATCTTGTCTTTTTCGCTGTCCGTTTTGGCGCCGGCCGGATGCATCTCCTTGTAGGCCGCGTACAGGCGCTCAAAACTGTCCTCGTCGTTCAGGTTCAGGGATATTTCCAGCTGTTCTTTTTCGCGCCTGGGCGGCGGCGCCGGCTGCGGGGCGTTCTTTTTCTTGATCACCTGCACGCCGGATTCGAGTTCATTGAGCTTTTTCAGCCAGAGGTTGTTGTAGAGGCTGAAGCGCGAGGCGAGGTTCTGGATGATCATGTCGATCCTGGCGGTTTTGGCGCCGCCGTAGACCAGCTTCCTGACCGAGTTTTCAATATATTCGCGCTCCTTTTCCGGCGGCTGCTTGAGTTCGCCGGCGAAAAAAAGAATATATTTGGATTTCAATTCATCGATCTTTCTTTCCAGATCGGCGATCTGATTTTCCGTGGCGGTCGAGGCAGGGTTCAAGCGTTCGTCGATCGGCATTCTTGCCCCCCGTCTTTGCCAAATGTTGCCTTGAAGGTGTTGTCTTTGGCCATTGCGGTCGGTTAATAGCTCTTGGCGGCTTCTTCCCCGCTCCAGACACGGACTACGCCTTCGGCCAGGGCCTGCATTTCGTCTTCGCCGGGGTACACGTGCACCGGGGCGATGAATTCGATGCTCTGGCGGATCAGTCGGTAAAAAAATCGTTGAAAGCGATGCCGCCGGTGATGAGGATCGCGTCGACCCGTCCGCCGACCACGGTGGCCAAGCCCGCCGGCCTCCTTGGCCACCTGGTAGGCCATGGCCTGCACCACCTCCATGGTCGGCGCGTCGCCGGCGAGATAGTTATCCTTGATCTTCAGGAAATCCTTGGATCCGAGGTAGGAGAACAAACCGCCATTGCCGAAGACCATTTTTTCGAATTCCTTGTATTTCACGCCGTTCTCACAGATGTAACGCGCCACTTGCAGGATGGGCAGGCCGCCGCTGCGGTCGGCTGAAAAAGCCCCCTCCTCGGAAGGATTGACGGCGTCGATCATGCGCCCGTTCCGGTGCAGGGAAAGCGAATTGCCGGTACCCAGATGGATGACCAGCAGCGTCACCTGCCCGTAGGCCAGCCCTTTTTCCCGGCAAAAGCGCTTGGCCACGGCCTTCATGTTCAGGGCGTGGGTGAGCATGACCCGGGTGAACAGGCGATGGCCGGAATAGCGGGCCAGGGGTTCGGCCTCGTCCACGGAGACCGGGTCCACGATATAGCAGGTGATCCCCAGCTTGGCGGCAATGGAATAGCCGATCTGGGCGGCCAGGTTGGAGGCGTGCGCACCCTTTTCTGGCTTCGACCAGGTCGTCGACCATCCGCTGGTCAACGACATAGGTGCCGCTGGCCAGGGGCTTGAGCAGGCCGCCGCGGGCGGCCACGGCCCGGATGGCTCCAGGGTCGATCGCTTTTCTGTGCAGGAAATCGTAGATCAGGTCTTCGCGGAAATCCTTCTGGGCGTTGATATCGGCGAAAGCGGAGAGCTCCTCGTCCGCGTGCTTGATCGATTCGACACAGACGGGTGTCAGGCCGTCGTAGACCGCGACCTTGGTGGAGGTGTTGCCGGGGTTGATGACCAGGATCAGTTCTATTGGCCATGGGTTCCTCTACATACGGGATTTGATGTATTTGCCGATGATGAGTTCGAGCTTTTTGTAGGTCTTTTCCGGGATCATGGGCGGCGCCGTGATGATGGCATTGGCCAGCGCGCTGGCGCAAGGGCAGGAGTCCCGTTTTTGCGGGAGTTCGCGGATGATCAGCGGCAGCAGTTTTTTGATCAGCGGCCACCGCCTTGTTCAGGTTGGCGATGACCATTTCCACGGTGACCGCTTCCTCGCTTTGGTGCCAGCAGTCGTAGTCGGTGACAAAGGCCAGGGGCAGGAAGCACATTTCCAGTTCGCGGGCCAGCTTGGCCTCCACGGCCTGGGTCATGCCGATCAGGGAATATCCCATCTGGCGGTTGGCCAGCGATTCGGCCCGGCTGGAAAACTGCGGCCCTTCCATGTTGCAGTAGGTCCCGCCCAGGTGGGCGGCCAGGCCCGCTTCCTTGGCCAGCCGGAAAGCAAGCTGGCCGAGCTTGGCGCAGGTCGGGTCGGCCATGGATACATGGGCCACCAAACCGTTCTCGAAAAAGGTTTTTTCCCTTTTGAAGGTCTGGTCCACGTACTGGTCGGGTATGACCAGCTGGCCTGGGCGCAGCTCATTCTTCAGCGAACCCACGGCGGTGATGGAGAAAAGGTACTCGACGTTGAGCATCTTCAGGGCGAAAAGGTTGGCCCGGTAGTTCACTTCCGAGGGATTCAGGCGATGGCCGTGGCCGTGCCGGGAAAGAAAAGCCACGGCGCGCCCGTGCAGCTTGCCCAGCATGATCTTTTCCGAGGGCGCTCCGAAAGGGGTTTTCAGCCTGACGGTATGGGCGTCGTCCAGGCCGTCCAGGTCGTAAAAGCCGCTGCCGCCGATGATCCCGATATCCGCATATTCCATGGCATCTCCTTTCCGGCCCTGAAGGTCCTCGTTCAGGGGAACCCGAGGATCCCTGACGAGGGACTTTCGCCAGCCCTGATTATCAAAAAAAATGAGCCGAATGTCAACCGCGCCGGCTCCGGCTGCGGGGAATTTCCGGGAAAATTCCGTCTAATCCTGCGCCGGTACCGGAGGTGCGCCATGCTTGGAGTTTTCGTTCGCGATGGGGCTTGGAACCAGGCGGGAGCGCGAAAATTCCGCGAACTTGACATCTGCCGGACCATATTGGTTATAATCGGGGTCATGAAAGGGTTTTTGGACGGCGATGCCCGGTTGCTGCAGGCGGTACTCGCCGGCGATACCGCAGCCTGGCAGAAATTCATTTTGCAATATTCGAATTTCATCTACCGCGCCATCATCGCCTATACCGACGGCTACGATGAAAAAATGACCGTCTACCTGCACATCCTGGAAAAACTGCATGAAAACGACTGCGCGCGGCTGCGCGCCTTCGCTTTCAAATCCAGGCTTTCCACCTGGCTGACCGTGGTTTCCAGGCGCCTGGCCCTGGATTTCCTGCGCAGCCGCTACGGTCGTGACTTCCGCTTGAAGAAGATCCGCGTGGTCTCCTTCGACGGCGAACCGGACTACCTGCGCCTTTTGGCCGACACGGCGACCCCGGAAAAGGAAATGGCGGCCGGCGAGAGGCGGGAGACGCGCGAGCGGCTGGAGCGTGACCTGCAACTCGCCCTGCAGAAGCTGGCCGACCGGGAGCGCCTGGCCGTGCAGCTGGTTTATTGCCAAGGGGTGAAGATCAAGGAGGTCGGCAAATTACTCAGGCTGCCTGCGGCCTACAAGTTTGTCGCCCGCGCCCTGCAAAAGGTCAGGGCTGAAATGGAAGGGCGGCCCCGGTTCAGCCGGGGGGATGTGCAAGACGCCTTGGAGGGGGAAGCCCATGAATGACCATATCGCCGGCGAAGATCTGGCGGCCTACGTAGACGGTATCCTGGCGCCGGGAAAAGCCGCGGAAATGGAGTCCCACTTTTCCCGTTGTCCCGATTGCCTGGCGGCGCTGGCCGATATCGTCGCCATGCAGGGCAGCCGGGCGAGGATCCCGGACGAATTTTTGCGCCGGGCCCTGGGCCGGGGGCAAACCGTCCGCAAGGCGGTCCTGCCCGTGCGCCTGGTTTTTGAGATCGCCGCCGCTTTTCTGGTCGTGGTCGTCATCGGTTATTTTTCCCTGGGCGGCAACCGCTTCTGGCAGGGGGAAAACGGCCGTGAACAGGGCGCCGTGGTGACCGGGAAATCCATTCCCGCGGAACTGCCGGAAGTGGAAAAAGCGGTCCCCGCGGTTTCCCGCCAGGCTGGACCCGGCGGCAACGGCATGGCCAAAAAAGACCTGGCCGCCGGCAATCCCATGGCCCTGCCCGCTCCGGCAAAGCCGCTTGAAAAAAAGATGGAACCGGCCGCGGCTGGCAAGGACCGACGCTCCTTGGCCAGGGATAAAAAAGAGATGGGCACGATGAAGCTTGAGCAGGAGCCGGCGGCGATACTCGCCTTGCGGGAGGGAGCGGACAAAATGAATGATGCCGAAGCGGTCCGGACCCGGGCCGCGGAGGCCCCGGGGGCCATGGGAGCCGGGCAGCCGGTTCTGGCGGCCAAGGCCCAGGCGGCGCCTCCCCCCGGGAAAGGCAAGGAGGGCGGCGAGCCGGCGCCGCGGCTGCTGATCGAAGGAGATGTGAGCCGGGCCGATCTTCTGGATCCCGGGCCGTTGAACGGCTGGGCCTGGTTCCGGAAAGGCCTGGTCCTGGAACTGGTGATCGACCCGGATGGAACCGTGAGCGCCGTGATCCCGGTCGGGACCTGGGAGCGCGCGGCCGCGGACCAGGCAGAAAAATCGGCTAGGCAATTGGCTTTTTCGGTTTCCGCCAGGAAATCACGCCGGGCCAGGATTTCGGTTTCCGGGTCCGCCCCTAATTGACGGCAAATTCCTTCTTGGCCAGAAAGTTGCCGTCGGAGGTGATCACCACCGTCCAGCCGCCTTTTTTTTCGGAAAAGTCTGCCTGGGGCATCATGTCCCAGGCGGCGAAATAAGCCAGGTATTTGTTTTTGGCGTTGATCACCACGGTCCGGGAGCGGCGAACCAGCTGGTTGTCGGGCGCGTACCAGAGCCATTGCAGCTTCAGCGGTTTGCTCACCTGCAGCACCTTGATCAAGGAATATATCCCGGCAGCGGTGGCCGCGACCGGCTCGTCGCCGATGGGCTTTTCGAAATCCATGGCCGCGGGCTCGGAGTGGACGATGACCAGTGCGCCGACCACGCATTCCGGGTCCAGGGGCACGGTGACGCGGAAACTGAAACAGGAAGCAAAGCAGCCGAGGGCCCCGGCCAGGAACAGGATGGGGATGCCGCCGCGCCATTTGCTGAAATTCGCTTTCGGGGATGCCATTGGCGCCATTGTAAAAGATTTGCCCGCGGCTGGCAAGGTCGCGTCTGCCTGGAGGCTTTTCTTGACTTTGCTTGATGATGGTTGTATATTGAAAAACCGGTTGGGCTGCTGATCCTCAAGCCGGCTCGATTTTTCGCCATATGCAAAACATAACGATTTCTATTCAGGGACGCAAGCCGCTGCTGGGAACGGTGGCCATTTCCGGGGCCAAGAACGCCACCCTGCCTGAACTGGCCGCGGTTTGTCTCAGCGGCGAAACGCTCGAATTTCAAAATGTGCCCCTGGTGGAAGACGTCAAGGTCATGGTTGCCGCTCTCGGCGAGATCGGCGCCCAGGGGGAAATTCTCGGCAATTCCATCCGCATGGCCATGCCGGTCGTGCGTTCGCCCCTGGTTTCCCTGCAGACCGCCCGGACCACGAGGGCGTCGGTCCTGCTGCTCGGCCCCATGCTGGCCCGCCATGGCTACGCCAAGGTGTCCTTTCCCGGCGGCTGTCCCATCGGCGAGAGGAAGATCAATTTCCATTTGCAGGGACTGGAGCAGATGGGGGCGGAGATCCGGGCCGCGGATGAATACATCGTGGCCAGCTGCCGGCGGCTGAAGGGCATCGAATACAATTTCCCGGGCAAGACCGTGACCGGGACCGAAAACCTGCTCATGGCCGCGGCCTTGGCCGATGGCACCACGGTCCTGGGCAATTGCGCCCTGGAACCCGAGGTGGCCGACCTGATCGCCCTGCTGCAGGAAATGGGCGCCGATATCTCCGGCCAGGACGCTGAGACCATCGTCATTCGCGGCCAGGCGCGGCTTCATGGCGCCAGCCACCGGGTCATTCCCGACCGCATCGAAGCCGGGACCTATGTCATCGCCGGTTGCTTCAGCGGCAATGAGATCCAGGTGCAGGGCGTGGTGCCCGAACACCTGCGCTGCCTGCTGGAGATCCTCAAAGGCATGGGCGCCGACATCACGGCGGGCGCGGATGTTTTGCACGTGAAGGGCGCGAACTCCCTGGCCGCGACCGAAGTATGCACCGAGCCCTATCCCGGTTTTCCCACCGATCTGCAGGCGCAGCTCACCACCCTGCTGACCCAGGCCGCGGGGATTTCCCGGGTGCAGGAAACGATTTTCAACGACCGTTTCCGCCATGCCGGAGAATTGAACCGCCTGGGCGCCGATATCGAGATCCGCCACGACACGGCGATCATCCGCGGACCTTCCGTGCTGCGGGGAGCGGAGTTGAAGACAACCGACCTGCGCGCTTCGGCCGCCCTGGTGCTTGGCGGCTTGATCGCCGAGGGGGAAACCGTCATCCGGAATTCCTACCAGCTTTTCCGCGGCTATGAGGACATGCCCGCCAAATTGCAAAAATTGGGCGCCGCCATTAAAATCAGCGGGGAGTAAAAATGGAACCATGCGTCTTTTGCAGGATCGCCGCCGGCGAGATCGCCACGCCGTTCGTGTACGAAGATGACCAGGCGGTCGCTTTTCGGGACCTGCAGCCCCAGGCGCCCGAGCATATCCTGGTGATCCCGCGCCGGCATGTGGCCTCCTTGATAGAAGCGCGCGACTCGCAATTGCTGGGGAGTTTGCTGATGGCCGCAAAAAATGCGGCTGAAAAAATAGGCTTGGAACAATACCGCCTTGTGATCAATACCGGCCGGGATGCCGGGCAGTCTGTCTTTCACCTGCACGTACATGTCCTGGGCGGGCGCCGGATGAACTGGCCCCCAGGCTGAGGAGGGAACATGAAGATCACCTGGCTCGGACACTCGGCCCTTAAAATCGAGGGGAGCCGCACCGTGTTCATCGATCCCTTTTTGAGAGGCAATCCCAAGGCCTCCCTGCGGGCGCAGGATATCACCCATGCCGACGTGGTCGCGGTCAGCCATGACCATGGCGACCATCTGGGCGACAGTTTCGCCATCTGCGAAAAAACCGGAGCCACGCTGGTGGCATTGTACGAGATCGGCCTGGCCGCCGAGGAAAGAAAGATCAAGGCCAAGGGCATGGGCATCGGCGGCACGGTGAACGTGGCCGGGGTGGACATCTCTCTGGTCCCGGCATTTCACAGTGCCGGCTTGGGCGGCACGGCCGCCGGCATCATCGTGGCCATGGACGGCAAGACCGTTTACCACGCCGGCGACACCGGGCTTACCATGGAGATGCAGCTGATCGGTGAAATGTACCGCCCGGACATTGCCTTCCTGCCGATCGACGGCTTTTACAACATGACGCCGCGCCTGGCCGCCAAGGCCGTCGAGCTGCTGCGCGTGCCCAGGGTCGTTCCCATTCATTACGGCACGTTCCCCCATATCTGCTCCTCGCCGCAGGAATTCAAAAAATGGGTCGGCGCGGCGAGCGCGGTAACGATACTCCTACCCGGCGGATCGGTCGAAATCTAGATGCCCTATATCATCGACGGCAACAACCTGATCGGCTGCGCCCCGGATTTCTCCCTTGCCGACCCCGAAGCGCGCGGCAAAATGGTCTCCATCATCAGGAAATTCCAGGAGAGCAAGAACACCAAGATCACGGTGGTTTTTGACGGCCAGCCGCAGGGCAGCGAACTCCGCAATCCCATCAACGCCAAGCTCACCGTCGTCTATCCCCGCTACGGCCAGAGCGCCGACGACGAGATCAAGCGCATCCTGGAGAATTACCAGCATTTGAAGGATACCATCCTGGTGACCACCGACCGCGAGTTGAAGTCCTTCGCCAAGGAAAAAGGCGCCAAAACCGTCAATTCCATCGAATTCTATTTCACTTTGAAAAAAGCGTTCGTTTCGCAGGGCAAAAAAGAGGAAACTCTGAAACGCGTAAACACCCGGGTCTCCCAGAATGAAGTGGAGCAATGGCTGAAAATTTTCAAAAGTGAATGATCGGTCGCGGCCGGAGGTTCCGGCCGGGATCAGATGATATGAAACTCCATGGCTTTCATCACTGCCTGGGTGCGGGACTTGACCGCCATTTTCCGAAAAATGTGGTGGGTGTGGGTCTTGACGGTTTTTTCGCTCAAAAACAGTTTTTCGCTGATGGCAAAATTGGACAGCCCCGAGGCCAGGGCCTGCAGGATCTCGATCTCGCGGTTGGTCAGTTCGAAGGAGTTTAACGGTTTTTTGTAAACGATCCCGGGCAAAGTGTCTTCCAGCAATTCGCCGATCAGCCGCTGGCTCAGTTCGCGGCTGATCCAGATCTGGCCTGCCAGGATGCAGTCCAGGGCTTTTTTCAGGGTGACCTTGCCGATATCGGCCGGCAGAAAGCCCTTGGCGCCGAAACGGATCAATTCTTTTTTTTTGTTGTCGTCGTAGTCACAGTTGATGATGGCAGTTTTGGCATTCGGGAAAACGATCTTGAGACTGTCGAACATTTTTCCCGGGTCTTCCAAAAACACGTGGTTGCATGGCGCGCAGATCAGCACCAGCGCGGCCGCGAGGTTGAAGTCGCCTTTCCTGACATAATCGTAAGACGGGTAGGTGCGCAGGATGCAATATTCGGGGTTTTCGCTGAAAAAATTTTCCAGGCCTTCCTTGACCTTGAAATGGTGGCCCAGGAGGACCATCTGGACCTGGTCCTTTTTGCCGGCGGCATCCGGTTTCGCCCGGCTGTCTTTCGACCCTTCGGCTCTGGATTTGGCGCTCATGCTTTTCGTAGGTATTATAGCCGCAAAAAACGAAAATACAACTTTGGTTGTATGAAAAATTATTTTAATTTTTCCCGGAATTTTTGCGGAGGTTGATATTCTTTTCGACTTTAAGTAAGATAGCGGCCAGGAGGCTCACATGGAAGAAAAAATCAATATTCCGGCCGATGTTCCCAATGATGTCCTCAATGAATACCTGAGCAATTACGATGAAATAACCCTGGGCTCCGGCCGGCTGATGCTGTTTGCCGGCGACCAGAAGATCGAGCACCTGAACGACGACTTTTACGGCGAGGGCATCGCCGCCGACGATGGCGATCCCGAGCATCTTTTCAAGATCGCCAGCCAGGCCGAGATCGGAGTGTTCGCCACCCAGTTGGGGCTGATCTCGCTCTATGCCGACGATTACCCCGAGGTCCCCTACCTGGTCAAGCTGAACTCCAAGACCAACCTGGTCAAAACGGCCCAGCAGGATCCCGTTTCCACCCAGATGATCGACGTGCGCCAGGTGGCGGAATTCAAGAAAAACTACGGGCCTGAACATCCTCGGCGTCGGCTACACCGTGTACCTGGGCAGCGAGCATGAGAACGCCATGATCCGCGAAGCGGCCCAGGCGGTGCACTGGGCCCACCATCACGGGCTGGTCACGGTGCTGTGGATCTATCCGCGCGGCAAGGCGATCAAGGACGAAAAATCACCCGAGCTGATCGCCGGCGCCACGGGGGTGGCCGCCACCCTGGGGACCGATTTCGTCAAGGTCAATTATCCGAAAAAGGAAGGACAGAAATCCGCGGAGATCTTCAAGCAGGCCATACGGGCGGCCGGACGCACCAAGGTGGTCTGCGCCGGCGGGTCCAGCATGGAACCCAAGGCGTTCCTGCAGCAGCTGCACGACCAGATCTTCATTTCCGGGGCGTCGGGCAACGCCACCGGCCGCAACATCCACCAGAAACCGCTGGAGGAAGCCGTCCGCCTGGCCAACGCCGTCACGGCCATCACCGTATACGGCAAGTCGGTGAATGAAGCCTTCGAAATTTACAACGGCGGCAAGAAACAGTAAGGGTTAAAACCGGCTGGCAATCAGCGCCTGGGGAGTTCCTTGTCCATGGTGCGGACCAATTTCAGGATCTGGTGCTGCTCTTCCATCGCGACATTGATTTTTTGTTCGATGCGGTTGAGCTGGTCCTGCATGGCGTTGACCTTATCCTCCAGGACGTTGGTTTTGTCCCAGACATCGTTCATGTTCACCGCTCTCTGCTGCATCATCCTCTCGCGGCCGCCCACCTGGGCGCTGGCCGGCTTGCTGGTGAGGAAGACCGCCAGCACCAGCAATACGCACAGCACCATGCCCAACACCGCGCTCTGCCACTGTAAATTGAATTTCTTGATTTTCATCTCTTTCCTCCTGGGTTGTGATGCCTGTACGTTACCACAGACGAAAAAATAATTCAAATCGCGCCGGCCGTACAGGCGGGAAAGCTTAATGCTGACCCCGCAAGCCGGCGGTGATCACAGCGCGACCTCGGCGTACCAGCCCTTGGAAACGATCTGGGTCCCATAGGGCTTGGAGAGCTTCTGCAGCCGCTCGATGATCTCCCGGCCGCGCTTGTCGGAGGCCAGCCGGGGCACGCCGTATAGGGGCCCTTCATCGTCGATGGTGAAGGGGATGAGCTCGATCCTGCGCAGTTTTTCCTTGTTGACGGTCAGGCGGAGCATCACCCCTTCGAAGATGAAGGCGGGATCGCGGCGGTCCCAGACCGACACGTTGGCGGGCCGCTCCACTTCGCCGTCCCGCTGGTGGACGAGGTCGATGGGGATCTTCTCCGGGGTGCGGTACTGGTAGATGAAGTTGCTCAGGCTGTAAAAGATGGGCTTGCCCTTGTAGATCTCGATGCCGCGCAGCACATGCGGGCCGCTGCCGAGGACGAGATCGGCGCCGGCATCGATGGCCCGGCGGAAGGTGATCTCGTCGTTCGCCGGCGTGGTGTCCTGGATGCCGTAGGCCCGGTGATGGCTGCGGTCGTGGATGTGGATGGCGACCATGGCGATGTCATTGTGCCTCCGGGCCAGCGTGATGTCGTCCTCCATGGCCTTGACGTCCTTTTCCAGGGGCCCCTCGATCGCCTCCACCGTGCCGTCCGGCTTGGCCGCCAGGATCACCGCCGGGTCGATGGAGGCCAGGCTGGGCAGGGAGGGGTCCTTGCTGCGGAAGCGCGGGGTCCAGTCGCGCAGGTAGGAGAGCAGGCCGAAACGCGTCTTCTGGCTCTGCACGCCCATGGAGCCGGGCTCGTGGGCGGCGGCCAGTGTGAGGCCGGCGCCGGAGTGGGTGATGCCGGAATGGTCGAGGGCGCTCAGGCAGTCCTTGAGCCCCTCTTGGCCGAAGTCGAAGGTGTGGTTGTTGGTCATGCTCACCAGGTTGATGCCGATGGCGGCCACCTCCCAGGCGAATTCGCGGGGAACGCCGAAATTGTAAAAGGGCCGCTGCAGCTCCGGGTGGTCGTTGATGGAGAACTCGAGGTTGCCGTAGGCGATGTCAGCCTCCTGCATCAGGCGGAAGAGGTTGCGGTGCCAGGGCTCGGGGAGGCGGCTGATCTGCTCGTTGAAGATCATGTCGCCCACGCCGGTGAGGATGATGTCTCCCGGTTCTTCGCGCAGCAGGCGGGTGACGCGGCTGTCCCAGTCGATCTTGTCGGCCGGCTCGGCGGGATGGATGCGCCGGTTGTAAACGGACTTGCTCTGGTCCCAGGTCAGTTTTTTCCGGCCGGCATCCTGGGCCCGGAGCCCGGCCAGGGACACCAGTGTCAGCGCTGTCGCGATCGTGATCACAAGGGCTTTTCGAGTATTCATTCTTCACCTCTGGTTTTAAAAAAAATCAAAGAAGCGACGGCCATGACCGAGAGGAACACGAATTTGGCCACTGCTGCGATCATAGTGAGAATCGCTTGCATTTGCAATAGGCGGCGTGAATTAACGGCCGCTTTGCAGCAGGGCGCGCGCCAGTTGGGCGTTGAGCCGGGGATCCGCGGGCCTCTTTTCGAGAAGTTTCCGGAACAGGCGGGTCGCGAGCGCCGGTTTGCGTTGTTCCAGCAAGCGGTTCCCCCACTGGTTCAGCAAAGCGAAAAGCTCCGGAAAATCGGCGGCTTCCAGCGCCGCCAAGCCGTAGGGTAAAGCTTCCTCATCCCGTCCCTGACGGCTCAACAGCTGGGCCAGGCCCAGTAGATATTGGGGGGAGCGCGGGCTTCCGGCAACGGCGCGGCGAAAATTCGCTTCCGCCTTTTGCCACTGCCCCATCTTCACTTGCGCGACCGCTATGTTGTAATAGCCGAGGGCGCGATCGTCCACCAGGGACACGGGCATCAAAGGGCGGTTGATCCCGACCGTCACGATCAGCGCGGCGGCCGCGGCCAAGCCCAGGAGCGCGAATCTCTTCTCGCGCCAGCGCTCCCCCAGTGCGGGGAAAAACACCGCGGCCAGGGGGAGCAAAAAAGGCACCAGGACAAAGCGATAGCGGGTCATGACGAAAAACAGGGCCACGCTGGCAAAGAACGAGCCGATCATGAGAAAAAGCAGGGGGGCAACGGAACCGGATCGCCAGGATAAAAGCAGCCCCAACAGGGCCAGCGGCACCAATACGCCAAATGGAAACACCTTATACCAAAAACCAAGCCACGGCGACGCATCCAAATGAAGCCGCAACGAATCGCTGTCCGTGAATTCTTTCGCTTGCCAGGTCAAGGCGCATTTTCGCAAGAGCAATTTGCCCCAGCGCCCCGGCTGCTGGCGGATGAATTTCCATGCCTGCTTGAACCAGAAAGCGGACACCTGGGTCGCCTGCAATTTTTTCCCGAGCGCCTTTTCGGCGATTTCAACGGCATCCTGTTTCCCGGCACTGGCATTGCCCCTGCCCCAGCTGAGGGGCTGATAAAGGCCCGTTGCCTGCGGGTTGTTGCCGATGAAAAAATTGGGGCCGAAATTGGAGGTCAGCACAAAGGATCCTCCGATCGACCAATTGCGGAGGCCGATCGGCGTCAGGATCAGCAGGACGCCGGCTAAAAAAATCAAGCTGCGGCTCCAAGCCTGCCGCCGGCAGCGGATCCAGATCCAGCCGAGCAGCACGGGGAGCAGGACCAGCGCATTGTCCCGGTTCAGGGCGAACAGGCCGAGGCATGCCCCCAGCAGGAAAAAATCGGCGCGCCGGGATGCCTGCCGCGAGCGGCTGATGAAAAACAAAGTCAGGGAGGCGAAGAAAAAATCGGCGAAGGTTTTTTGGATCAGGCCGTCATAAAAAAAAGCCAGGGGATAAACAGCGGCCATGAACCCCGCGATCCAGCCGGCGGCGGTCCCGAAAAAATTGCGGGCGGACAGGGCCAGAAAAAGGCAGGCGCACGATCCCAGGATCATCTGCACGATCCGCAAGACGGCCAGGTCCTGGCCGAAGAACTTGAAAATGGCGGCAATGAAATAAGGGTAGAAGGGCGATTGGAAAAACACTTCCCCGCCGAGCCAGTTGCCATGGAAAATATCCAGGGCCTGTTCGAAATAGATGGCCCCGTCGCCTACCGGGTACCAGAAGAATTCCTGGCCGCGCAATTGCCATAGATAGATGGAACGCGAAAGCAAGGCGAAAAAAAGAACCGTCAAGCCGAAAACGACCGGGTTGCGCAAATATTTATTTTCCGTATTCGGCTCCATAAAAGCATTGTCCGCTGCGAGATCGCCAAAGTGCCGACAGAAATTATACCGGCCTGCTATTTCCAAGTCAATTGCTTGGCCCGCCTATCCGCCCCGTTTGCGCAAAATGACCAGGTCCTGGTTGTTGCCGATGGTGCCGGGAATGATCTGCACGATGTCAAAAAATTCGCGCCAATATTTCTCGATGTATTTCCGGGAATGGAATACGGTCCGATAATACGTTGTATCCTTGATAAAATCCCCGAGATCGGAACAGGCGCCGATGTCGTAAATTCCCCGGGAATGCTTGAAGCGAAGCAGTTCAGTCATGCTCATGACAAAATTCCCATCCATTCTGGAGCGCATGAATGAGGTGATGCCATGCACTGTCAGGAGCAAAACGGCATTGGGGGCGGCCAGGCGGTGCAATTCCCGCAGCCATTCGAGCTGCGCGCCTTCGCCCAGGTGGGTGAGCACGGATATCCCGATCAGCAAGTCGAAATGGCCGTCGGCCAGCGGCGTGGGCGGATGCAGCGGGATGGCTTGAAAATTCGCGAATCCCAGGTTCTCGCGGCACCAGCCGACATTGTCCTCGTCAATATCGACTCCGGTCAGGCGCGGATTCGGCTGCTCCGCAAAATAGCGGGAGAGGCGTCCGCAGCCGCAACCCCAGTCCAGCACGCGACTGAAATCGGAGTAACCCTTCCCCACATGGGTTTTCAAGGCCCGCTCGAGCTTGACATAAATGGAGCACCCTTCCAAAAGGAAAAAGTACTCGTTCGCCGCTCCCTGCACCCGGCGGCGTTTTTCCGGCGGCGGTAGGGGCAAATCTGTTGAGCGACAATAATAATGGTTGTGGTGCTCGGAAAACGGCAGCCCCGTGCTTTTCGCCACGTAGGCCAGGGCGGCCGCCGTCCCGGCTTCGGCTTGGGCGGGGGAGAATGGGGTGCGGCAGTGGAAGCCGCTGAAGCGGCTGTGGGGGGCCCACCAGAATATCCTCTGGATATCTTCGCGCTCCAGGGGATAGCGAACCCGCTCAAAGGGAATGCCGTCCAGGGTGAATCCTGCCGCCTGCGGTCCTTCCCCGGGCGGCAGCGCCCAGCCTTTGATCTCGAGGGTTTGATCTTCCGTGCGGATCTCGTCGATTCCCCAGAGAGGAGTTTTCTTCATGTCTTGGGTAATGCCCCGGATGGGCGGAAGATAGCGGAAATAAGGCTTGATGGTTTTTTTTATCTTTTTTAGGAAAGTGTCCATGATTTCCCAGATTGGTATTTTGAGACAGTTTTAGAAGAGTGTCAAATTTTTCAGGGAACTATAGGTGCATCAAAATGTGCTTGATAAAAATTTATGGACGGCAAATAGACGCCAAAATTGATTTTTGGAATCGGGGAAGGCTGGAAAATGCAGCGCTGAACTCGCACCCGGAAGGACTCGAACCTTCAGCCTGCTGATTAGAAGTCAGCTGCTCTATCCTTTGAGCTACGGGTGCCTGCCTGTTAATCGGGGCGAGTAGATTTGAACTACCGACCTCCTGCTCCCAAGGCAGGCGCGCTAACCAGGCTGCGCTACGCCCCGCTCGCAGTGATTTCTAAAGCTCGGAAATGTCTCTTCTCATCCGCTTGCGCATGCGCTTTTTGGCCTGGGCGGCCTTTAAGCGTTTGCGTTCGCCTGGCTTCAAATAGACGGTGTGCTTCTTGATCTCCTTGATAATGGCTTCCATCTGCACTTTTCTTTTGAATCGACGCAGGGCGCTTTCAAACGATTCACCCTGCTGAACTTCTACAAAAGCCAATTGCGATCACACTCCTTTTTTTTAAATTTGCATTGACCGGTGAGCCCTCCTTATACCCTATTTACCAAAAAGCTGTCAAGAATAAACTCATCCACCCTCCTGGTTTTGAATAGAGCGCCGTCCTTGAAAAGGAGCCCGAATCGGGTTAAAATGGGGGCATGGCAATGAAAATCGTCTTTCCCGTCGCCGGGGTGGGGACGCGCTTCCTGCCCGCCACCAAGGAGATCCCCAAGGAGATCCTGCCGGTCATCGACAAGCCCCTGATCCAGTATGCCGTGGAGGAGGCGCGTGCAGAGCGGCTTCGAGGATTTCGTCTTCATCACCGCCCGCGGCAAGGAAGCCCTGGAAAACTATTTTTCGCCCAATCCGCGAACTGGACGATTTCCTGAAAAAACACCGCAAGTCCCACCTGCTGGACGGGCTGAAGGAATTCTATCACGAAGAATTTCATCTATCTGCGCCAGCAGCAGGCGCTGGGTTTCGGCCACGCCATCGCCCTGGCTGAAAAGGTCGTCGGCGACGAGCCCTTCGCCATTTCCCTGCCCGATGACCTGATCATTTCCAAGCGAGCCGGCCATGGCCCAGCTCGCTGGCCGTCTATAAAAAATACGACGCCCCGGTCATCGCCTTCATGGAGGTGCCCCGCGCCGAGATCCCCCGCTACGGCATCGCCGCCGGCAAGTTCCTCGACGACGCGCGTGTTCCAGATCGAAAAGCTGGTGGAAAAGCCGGCCGCCGCCGACGCCCCTTCCAATTTCGCCGTGATCGGGCGCTACATCCTGACTCCCGACATTTTTCCGCTTTTGCAAGAAACCGGCCACGGCGCCGGCGCCGAGATCCAGCTGACCGACGCCGTCATCCAGTTGATGAAAAAGCGCCGGGTGCTGGGTTATTTTTTCGAAGGGCGGCGCTTTGACGCCGGCACCACCCTGGGCTACATCGAAACCCTGATCCACGTCGCCCTGCACCGCGAGGACACGCGCGAATTCACCCGCCGCATCCTGCGTGACCTGGCAGAAAATGGGAAACTATGAGATCTTCGCCACCACGGCCGATATCGGGATCAGGTTCAAGGGCCGGGATTTCCGCGATCTTTATCGAAAACGCCCTGGCCGGGCTGAATCTCCTGCTTTTCGGCCCCAGCCGCCGGAAGCTCCGCCGGGAAGCGAGTCGTGCTCATTTCAGCTACCGCGGCGACGGGCCGGAGAACGTGCTGGTGAACTTTCTGGCCGAGGTTCTCTCCCTGGCCTACCAGAAGGAAAAGCGGGTGGTGGCGGCTCGATTTCGTCCACGCCGACGGCTGCAGGCTGGAGGCGCGACCTGCGGCTTGCCCCCTGCCGCGTCCGCGCCGCGGGTCGACATCAAGTCGGTCACCTACCACAACCTGCGCGTGCTGGAGCGCGACGGCGTGAAAAGCGCGGCCGTGGTTTTCGACGTGTAGCCCCATGGCCAGGAATTTTGAAAAAATTTCGCCCTGGCGCTGGCGCCTGGGCAAGGGCGCCGACAGGGCCATGACCGCCGACGCCGAGATCTTCGCCTCGGAGCATATCCTGCAGCAGGCGCAGGACGACGCTTCCATCGAGCAGGTGGTCAACGTGGCCTGCCTGCCCGGGCTGGTCGGGAACTCCCTGGCCATGCCCGACATCCATTACGGCTACGGCTTCTGCATCGGCGGCGTGGCCGCTTTCCGCGGCCGACGACGGCCTGGTGCTGCCGGGCGGCGTCGGCTACGACATCAACTGCGGCGTGCGCCTGCTGGCCAGCTCCATCCCGGCCGGCGAATTCGCCGCCGTGGCCGAAAGCGTCGGCCATGCCATCCTGCAGCGCGTCCCCACCGGCCTGACGCCGCGCAGCAATTACCGGCTGAACAAGAAGGAATTCCTGCGCGTCATCGCCGGCGGCGCCGGCGAGATCGTCCGCAACTTTGCCGGCGAGGCCGCCGACCTGGCCTTCATCGAGTCGCGGCGGCTGCCTGCCTTTCGACGCGCCCGCGGTCGTCGGCCCCAGGGCCTATGAGCGCGGCGCCTCCCAGGTGGGCTCGCTGGGCTCGGGCAACCATTTCATCGAGATCCAGGTGGTGGAGGAAATTTACGATCCCGGCGCCGCCCGCCGTTTTCGGCCTGGAAAAGGGCCATGTCGCCGTCATGATCCATACCGGCTCGCGCGGCTTCGGCCACCAGATCGCTTCCGACTACATCGAGACATTCCGCAAAAGGAACCTGGACCGCCTGAAGCTGAAGGACCCGCAGCTGGTCCATGCCGCCATCAACTCCGCCGAAGGCCGGAACTACCTGCAGGCGCTCAACGCGGCCAGCAATTTCGCCTGGGCCAACCGCCAGCTGCTCCAGGAAGACATCGTGGCGATCCTGGAAAGAGATCTTCGGCCAGGGCCGGGAAAAGCTCGGCTTGGCGCTGGTCTACGACCAGGCCCACAACATCGCCAAGTTCGAGAAGCACCTGGTGGACGGCAGACCTGACCAGCCTGCTGGTGCACCGCAAGGGGGCCACCCGGGCTTTTCCTCCCGGGCATGCCGACGTGACGGAAAAATACCGGCAGGTCGGCCAGCCGGTGCTCATCCCGGGCAGCATGGGCAGCCGCTCCTATGTCCTGCGCGGCACCGCGCAGGGGGCGGCGCTGACCTTCGCCTCTTCGGCCCACGGCGCCGGGCGCCGGCTCAGCCGGCACCAGGCCGTCAAGCTTTCCGGCGCAGGCCGATGTCCGCGAACGGCTGAAAAAAAACGGCATCCTGGTCTTCAGCCATTCCGAGCCAGGGCTTGCAGCGAGGAAATCCCCGAGGCCTACAAGGACGTCGACGACGTGGTGGACGGTCACCGTGGCCAGCGGCATTTCCGAAAAAGTGGCCAGGCTGCGGCCGCTGCTGGTCGTCAAGGGATGAAAAAGAACTTTTATTGCTGATCCCCCGGCCCGGGGAGCGCTCCTTCTTCGGCTATACTGCCGGCGCGGACGCGGACACTATATACGATGCGGTCGATATGGTTCATGGCCAGCTGCACCTCGCAGTCGGGCCATTGGCGGGAGAGGCGCAGGGCGGCGTAATGGGCGACCTTTTCGAAATTTTTGGCGTTCTTGGAGTCGCTGTTGTAGACGATCACCGCCCGCTTCACGGCGCTCCATGGCCTGGATCTCGATCAGCCCTTCCGTGTTCTTCAGGTAGGACAGGGTCTTGGTCATCGAGCGACTGCCGCCCCTGCCGCCGCCGGTGATGGCCAGGGTGAAAAATACGATCAGGACCACGGCCAGCCCGGCCGCGACCGCGTAGATCATCTTGTTGGATCTCCGCGGGATTGATCTTTTTAATTTTTGTCCGCATCATGGCTGTGTCCTTGTTCCAGGTAGCTGCAGGCCGCTTCGGCCAGCAGGACCGGGGCGATCTTGAGGATCTCTTCGTCGGGGCTGAACGTCGGCGTGTGCAGGGCGCTGTCGCCGCCGCTGCCCAGGAAGAACAGCAGCGAGGGGACGTGCTTGCCGTAGAGGGCGAAATCCTCGCCGATGGTCAGCGGCTCGGCCAGCTTCACGCGGTCCCGGCCCAGAACCTTCTCGAATACGGGCAAGAGCAGGCCGTAGAGCCCGGAATCGTTGTCCACGAAGGGGTTCACCTGCTCGAAGTCCAGGCGGGTCCTGACCCCGAACGCCGTCTCCAGCCCCTGCAGGATCTTTCCCATGCCGCCGCGGATCTGCTCCTGTTGTTTTTCGGAAAAGGTGCGCACCGTGCCTTCCATGTCCACGGTCTCGGCGATCACGTTGCTGCGCACGCCGCCGTTGATCTTGCCGATGGTCAGCACGGCTTTCTCACCGGGGTCCTTGCTGCGGCTGATCAGGGTCTGGAACTGGGTGATGGCCTCGGCCGCCGCGACGATGGCGTCGATGCCCTGGTGCGGGAAGGCCCCGTGCGCGGCCTTGCCCTGGATGCGGATATAGATCCAGGCCACGTTGGCCATGATCGGCCCCGGGCGCAGGCTGACCTGCCCGGCCGAGAGATCGGGCAGCACGTGCAGGGCCAGCAGGGCGTCCAGGCGGGGGTTTTCCAGGATGCCCGCGGCGATCAGCCTCTCGGCGCCGCCTTTCTCCTTCAGGGGTGCGCCCTCTTCGCAGGGCTGGAAAATGAAGACCACGGTGCCGGGGACCTGGGCGCGGATCTCGGCGAGCAGCCGGGCGCAGACCAGCAGGCTGGTCATGTGCACGTCGTGGCCGCAGGCGTGCATCTGCCCCGGCTGGCGCGACTGGAACGCCAGACCGGTCGCCTCCTGGAGGGGCAAAGCGTCCATGTCCGAGCGCAGGCCGATGACCGGGCCGGGGCGGGCGCCATGCAGGACGGCCTTGATGCCGGTGCCGGCGATGCCGGTCGTCACCTCCAGGCCCAGTTTTTTCAGGTAGGCGGCCAGCACAGCGGCTGTCTTTTTTTCCTGGAAGCACAATTCCGGGATCTGGTGCAGCTGCCGGCGCAGTTCCACGTTTTCGGCAAAGAGCGCGGCCGCCCTGTTCCCGGAAAAAGGCGGCAGTGATCCGCAGCGGCGGCCGGCGCGGTTCCCAGGAGGACGAACAGGAGTCCGGTCAACGTGGTCTTTTTCATGGCGCGCCGCCTGCGCGGCTCAGGGCACCACGACATTGTTGAACATGTCGCTGATGATGTCGTCGCTGGTCAACGCCTCGGCCTCGGCCTCATAGCTCAGGATGATGCGGTGGCGCAGGACGTCGCGGCCGATGGTCTTGACGTCCTCGGGGGTGACATAGCCGCGGCGGCGGATAAAGGCCAGGGCCTTGGCCGTTTCGGTCAGGTAGATGGAGGCGCGGGGCGAGGCGCCGAACTGGATCAGGTTCTTCAGCTTGGCGATGCCCGCTTCCTGGGGAAAGCGGGTGGCGAAGCACCAGGTTGATGATGTAGTCCTTGATGCGTTCGTCGATGTAGACCAGCTGGTAGGATTTCTGCAGCTTGGCCAGCGCGGCCTTGCTCAGGACGGCCTTGAGCGGGATGTCGCCGCCGCCGGCCATGCGGTTGACGATCTCCTTCTCCTCGATTTTCTGCGGGTAGGTGATCTTGACCTTGAGCAGGAAGCGGTCGATCTGGGCTTCGGGCAGGGGGTAGGTCCCCTCCTGCTCGATCGGGTTCTGGGTGGCCATGACCATGAACGGCCTGGCGATGGGATGGCTCTCGTCGCCGATGGTCACCTGCAGCTCCTGCATGGCTTCCAGCAGCGCGCTCTGGACCTTGGCCGGGGCGCGGTTGATCTCGTCGGCCAGCAGCAGGTTGGTGAAGATCGGCCCCTTGCGCGTGTAAAATTCGGCGGTCTTCGGATTGAAGACCATGGTGCCGGTGAGGTCGGCGGGCAGCAGGTCGGGGGTGAACTGGATGCGCTTGAAATTCAGGTCGGTGACCCGGCGCCAGGGTCTTGATGGCCAGGGTCTTGGCCAGGCCGGGCACGCCTTCGAGCAGGAGATGCCCCGAGGCCAGCAGGGCGATCATCATCCGCTCCAGCAGCTCCTTTTGCCCGACGATGACCTTGGCCATTTCGGCCATGGTCTGTTCGATGACCAGGCTCTCTTCCTTGATCTTCTCGTTGATGAACGTCAGGTCTTGGGTCATCTCGTCCTCCTAGTAGTGTTTCTGGCGGTAATCCGCGCCCGTGATCTCGACGCTGCGGGCCATTTCGAAAAGGCGGCTGCGGATGCGGCTGCCGATGCGTTCGCTCAAGGTCTCTTCGCTGCCGATCTTTTTATCGAAAAAATTGCTGGCGAAAAGAGTGATGCGATTGTTGTTGTAACGGCGATTAATTAGATAGTAAATGTTGTCCTCTACCCAGGGACTGGGTTTGGAAGAACCAAGTTCATCGAAAAGCAGAAGCTCGACCACAGCAAGGCGCTGGATCAATTGTCCGATGTTGGAAAAATCACGGTTGGTCGAGTCTTCGCCCGAGCGCATCTCCCGGGTCAGGTCGTTCCAATCTATATAGGCCACGTCAACAGTCTTTTTCCTTGATCAGCTGGTTGCCGATGCAGCACAGCAGGCGGGTCTTGCCAACGCCGGTCGCGCCCTGAAAAAGAAGGCCGTAGCCCCCAACTGCCGGATAATCGGCAATGAATTTTTCGGCCGCTTTCTTGGCCTGGCCTTGTTTGGGGCTGTCCTTGTCGGGGAAATAGCTGTTCAATTCCATGCCGACGAAGCGCGGGGGAATATTGGCGTTGCTGGCCCTGAGAATCTGGCCGTCCATCCTGGCGGCATGGGCAGGGGCGGGCGATTTCCTTGCCGTCGACCTTGACCAGCACCCAGCCGCTATCATGGCATTTCGTGCATTTCGTTTCCATCAGTTTAGCGCTCCGTAGATGCCCTGCTTGTGCAGCTGGTTCTTCAGCTTGGCCAGGGCCTTGATTTCGATGCGGCGGATGCCTTCCGGGCTCATGTGCATGTGCTTGGCGATCTCGCGCAGCTTCTGCGGGTCTTCGCCCTGGAAGCCGAAGCGCAGGCGGATGATCTCGGCTTCGCGGGCGGTGAGCTTCTGGATGTCCTCCTGGACCAGCTCGCGCACCGAGCTGCCGATCAGGATATCCTGGGGGTCGTCGACCGAATTGTCGGGCAGGAAGGTGGTCAGGCTCGATGAATTGTCGTCGTGGAGCCCCTTGTCCAGGGAGATGATCTCGTCGGGCACGGCCAGCATCACCTTGATCTTTTTTTCCGGGATCTGCAAGTGGTCGGACAGCTCTTTTTCGCGTGGGGTGGCGCTTCAGTTTTTTGCTCAGCTTGAAGTAGGCTTTTTTGAAATTCAGGTAATCGTTGTAAAAGATGTCGGGCAGGGAGATGAGGTTCTGGTTCTTGGACAGGTAGCGCCTGATCTCGCTGCGCACCCACCACAGGGCGTAGGTGAAAAAACGGTTTTCCCGGCGTCAGGTCGAATTTTTTCAGGGCCTCGATCAGCCCCTTGTTGCCTTCGTTGATCAGGTCCAGCAGGTTGTCGCCCTTGAAATAATACTTCAGCGCTTCCCTGACCACCAGGCGCTGGTTGGCGATGATGATGTTGCGGAAGGCCTCCTCGTCGCCGTTCTTGGCCTTGGCGATCAGGGCCTTCTCCTCTTCGGCGGTCAGGATCTTGATCTTCTTGATGCGCTGGAAATAGAGGTTCAGCGAATCCAGCGATTCGCTATTTTTCCTTTTTTTCATCCTTGAACACGGCCATGGGCGGTGAGAAAATTTGACCAGGGATATTTTCTTCTGTTCGAAAATCATCCTCTTTGCCGACAAAAAATTCTTTTTTCAGCTCTTCCAGGAAAACGACGAATTCTTCCTGCATTTTTTCCATTTTGCCCTTCATGTTCATGATGATCTCGATGCCGGCCAGGTTGACCCCCATCTCGCGGGTCAGGTTCAGGATGAACTCAAGCTTCTTCAGGTCCTCGTCGCTGAACATGCGCGTGTTGCCCTTGCTGCGCGAGGGGATCAGCAGCCCCTCCCTTTCGTAAAGGCGCAGGGTTTGCGGGTGAATATTGTATTTGCTGGCCACGGCCGAAATAAAATAGGTTTTTTCTTTCATCGCAGCATTTCCTCGCGCGGGTCATAGGGGGATATTTTTTCGATCTCCTTGAGCAATTCGCGCACTTTCAGGTCCTTGGTCGACGGCGGGACGATCTTGATCTCCACGTACAGGTCGCCGTTCTCCCTGGTCTTGGGATTGATGATGCCCTTGCCTTTCAGGCGCAGTTTCTGTCCCGACGCCGTGCCGGGCGGGACCTTGAACAGGGAAGCTCCCTCCAGGGTGGGGATCTCGATCTTGGCCCCCAGCGCGGCCTCGGCATAGGTGACCGGCAGGGTCATTTCCAGGTCCTGGCCGTTGCGGCGGAAGATCTTGTGGGGAGTGACCTGGATGGTGATGATCAGGTCGCCATCCGGGCCGCCGTTGCGGCCGGCGTTGCCCTTGCCGCTGATGCGCACCTTGGAGTCGTTGTCCACGCCGGCGGGGATCTTGACGCGCAGGCGGGCGATTTTTTCCACCCGGCCGTCACCGCCGCAGGCGCGGCAGGGGGCTCCGGGCAGCATGCCGCTGCCGCCGCAATTCGGGCAGATGGAGCCGAATTTCATGAACCCGGACTGCTTTTGGATGCGGCCCTGTCCCCGGCAGGTCGGGCAGACGCTCTGGCCGGAAGCCGGGTCGATGCCCTTGCCCCGGCAGGTCGGGCAGGATTCTTTATGGCTGATCTGGATCGGGGTCTCGATGCCGTTGGCGGCATCCATGAAATTCAGGTTGATGGAATAGTGCAGGTCCTCGCCGCGTTCGGCCTTCCTGGCTTTTTTTGCCGCTGGCGGGGCGCGGGCCGCCGGCGTTGCCGAATATGGTTTCGAAAATATCGCCGAAAGAGCTGTTGCCGCTGGTGCTGAAATCAAAACCTTCGAAATTGCTGCCGCCGCGGCCGCCGCCGGCGGTCCCGGCCCCGCCGTGGGCTCCCAGCGAACCGTAAAGGTCGTATTGCTTCTTTTTTTCCGGGTCCTTCAGCGTCTCGTGCGCTTCGTTGATCTCCTTGAATTTCTGCTCCGACGCCTTGTCGCCGGGATTCAGGTCGGGGTGGTATTTGCGGGCCAGCTTGCGGTAGGCTTTCTTGATATCGTTGACGCTGGCGTTCTTGCTTACGCCCAGGATGTCGTAGTAATCTTTCATAAAAAAAATATTACTCTAGGACGCTAAAAAAATCAATAGCGCCACCTTGTCAGGGCAGGCGATTGACGGTTTGGCCGGCTTCATCTATAATCGACCGTAAAGGCAGCGAGGACAGGATGATCGAAAAAAATGTCTTGCGGGAACTGGTTTCCCGGGTCGGCAAGGGCAAGGTGTTCAGCGACCGGGAGTATATGCTGGCCTATTCCTATGATGCCACGGGCCTGGAATACCTGCCCGACGCCGTGGTGTTCGCCGAGCAGGAAGCGGACGTGGCAAAAGTCCTGGCGATCTGTCGCAGCCATGCCATCCCCCTGGTCCCGCGCGGCGCCGGCGTCGGCTACACCGGAGGGTCCTTGGCCGTCAACGGCGGCCTGGTGCTGGTTTTCACGCGCATGAACCGGATCTTGCGCCTGGACAGTGGAAAACTTCCTGGCCGAGGTGGAACCGGGGGTGATCACGGCCGACCTGCAGGCCGCGGCGGAAAAGGCCGGTCTTTTTTATCCCCCCGATCCCGGCCAGTCTGAAGACGTCGACCATCGGCGGCAACGTGGCCGAAAACGCCGGCGGGCCGCGCTGCTTCAAGTATGGGGTCACGGGCAATTACGTCCTGGGGCTGGAAGCCATGCTGATGAGCGGCGAGAAGATCCGCCTGGGCGCCCACACCATCAAGAACGTGGCCGGCTACGACCTGAAATCGCTGCTGATCGGCTCGGAGGGGACCCTGGCCGTGGTCACCAAGGTGGTCCTGCGCCTGCTGCCGCTGCCGCCGCGGCGGCTGCTTTTCCGCGTCGATTTCCCCACTCTGGCCGCGGGGGCCCGTTTCGTGCAGCGCATCATCCAGAGCCACGTCCAGCCCGCGGTGCTCGAGTTCATGGACCGCAGCTCGCTGCAGGCCGTTTACGCCTACCAGGGGCTGCCTCTCGATGATAGGGTGCGGGCGGCGGTGCTGGTCGAGATCGACGGCAGCCCGGCCGAGGTGGCCGAGAGGGAAGCGCTTTTCGAGAAGCAGCTCGCCGCCGCCGGGCCGCTCGACCGCCAGCGGGCCGAGACTTTGGCCGAACAGGAAACCCTCTGGCAGACGCGGCGCAACATCTCCCCGGCCATCGCCAAGCTGAAGCCGAAAAAGATCAACGAGGACATCGTGGTCCCCGGCGGCTGCATCCCGGAAATGGTGGAATTCATCGACGCGCTGGCCGCGGAATTCCGCCTGTGCATCGTGCTCTTCGGCCACTTCGGCGACGGCAACATCCACACCAACCTGATGGTCGACCCCGCCGACGCCGGGGAAATGAAGCGGGTGGACATCGTCCTGGACAAAATATTCCGGCGCGTGGTCGAGCTGGGCGGCACCATCTCCGGCGAGCACGGCATCGGCCTGAGCAAGAAGCCCTTCATGCGCTACCAGTTCAGCCCGGTCGAGCTGGAGCTGTTCCGCAGCATCAAGAAGGTGTTCGACCCCGCCAACCTGCTCAACCCCGGCAAGATCTTCTAGCCGCGCATTTTTTGCCGCGGCGGCTGGAACCTTTCGCCGCGGTGATTCGTTTTATGGTATGAAACAAGGAGAAGCATGAAAACCAAGATTGCCCTCATTCCATTTTTGTTGGTTTTGGCACTATTCTTCTGGGGCTGCGACGTCAGCGTCAACCGCAGCGTCCATGTCCGCGATGGCGAGAGCAGCCACGGACTGACCTCGGTCAACGGCAGCATCCACGTGGGATCGCGCTGCCGGATCGACGGCGGCAGCCATACCGTCAACGGCAGCATCGACGTGGGCGACGGTTCGCAGGTCGCAGACCCTGGAAACGGTGAACGGCCGCATCACCCTCGGTGCGAATGTGGTGGTGGACGGGAACGCCAAG
Organism: Candidatus Aminicenantota bacterium; assembly: GCA_963764745.1. Classification (GTDB taxonomy): domain Bacteria; phylum Acidobacteriota; class Aminicenantia; order UBA2199; family UBA2199; genus UBA2199. Next base: position 402,392 of record CAVXTN010000006.1, read on the forward strand.
ACGGTCAACGGCGCGATCGAGTGCGGCGGCGGCAGCAAGATCCATGGCCGCGTCGGCACGGTCAACGGCCGCATCGAATTGAGAAACACCGAGGTGGACGAAGAGGTCAGCACGGTCAACGGCGATATCCTGCTGCGGGAAAAAGCCGTGGTTCGCGGCGACATCGTCATCAAGGGACGGAGCGGCCATTCCTTCGGCGGTCACGACAACGTCCTGGAGATCCGCGTCGAGGGCGGCTCCACTGTGGAAGGCGGCATCGAAGTCCGCGACCCGGACCGCAAGGTCAAGGTCTATCTTGACAAGGATTCGAAGGTCAACGGCGAGATTCGCAATGCCGAGGTGATTCGGGAATAGCCGAAGGCTCTAGTAAGGTATAAGGAAAAAGGTAAAAGTTCAGAAGCGGCACTTTCTCGAATCAATATTTCACGGCTCGCTTCGCTGGATGATCAATTGTTGGAGGAGAATTTTCCTTCTCACTTTTTCCTTTTACCTTTTTACTTTTTCCTTTTGAGATCTTCTTAGGCAATCCAGTTGATCAACCCGCAAAAAGCGACAGGCTGGAATAGCCGGGATCGGAGGTCAGGTTGACCCCCAGCTTGCGCAGGCCGGCCTCGTCGCCGGGCGTGGGCATGTGGGTGATGTGCACTTCGCAGTTGCGCAGCTCGGACAGCTTTTCCACGGCGGCCTGGGCGGCGGGATTGCCGCTGGCGCTGATGCCCAGGGCGATCAGGGTCTCGTCCAGGTTCAAACTGACATCCCGCGCCTTTCAGGATATCCTTTTTCAGGTGGCCCAGCGATTCGGTGATGCTGGGCGGCATCAGGTGCATGCTGTCGGGGATGCCGGCCAGGTGCTTGGCGGCGTTCAGGATCAGGCTGGAGGCGGCGTGCAGCAGCGGCGAGTTCTTGCCGGTGATGATGGTGCCGTCCCGGAGCTCGATGGCCGCTCCGCAGAAGATGCCGGCATGGCCTTTTCCAGCCTGCTGCGCCTCCGAGGCGGCCTTGCGCGCGGGGCGAACCACGCTGCGGCTCTCCTCGTTCACGCCCAGGTCCTCCATGAACAGGCGCAGGCGCTCCACCGTGTCCTTGTCCACCACGCCCATGGCGTATTCGCACTGGTAGCGAAAATAACGGCGGATGATCTCCTGGGTGGCCGCCGCGCGCACGACCTGGTCGTTGCAGGATGCCGAAACCGGCGCGGTTGACGCCCATGTCGGTGGGGGAATGGTAGACCAGCGGGTTCTCGGTGATCTTTTCCAGGATGCGCCTGACCAGGGGGAAGGCCTCGATGTCGCGGTTGTAGTTGACCGCCTTGACGTCGTGGGCCTCGAGGTGGTAGTGGTCGATCAGGTTGATGTCCTTCAGGTCGGCCGTGGCCGCCTCGTAGGCGATGTTGACCGGGTGGTTCAAGGGCAGGTTCCAGATGGGGAAGGTCTCGAACTTGGCGTAGCCGGAGCGGACGCCGCGCCGGTGGTCATGGTACAACTGCGACAGGCAGGTGGCCAGCTTGCCGCTGCCGGGCCCGGGCCCGGTGACCACGACGATGGGCTTGGCGGTTTCGATGTACTCGTTGGCGCCGTAGCCCTGGTCGCTGACGATGGTGTCGATCTCGGTCGGGTAGCCCTTGGTGAAGCTGTGGGTATAGACCCGGATGCCGCGGCGCTCCAGCTTGTTCTTGAAGGCCTTGGCCGCGGACTGGTTGGCGAAGCGGGTGATGACCACGGCGCGCAGCGTGATGCCCCAGGCGCCCAGGTCGTCGATCAGCTTCAGGGCGTCGGCGTCGTAGGTGATGCCGAAATCGGCGCGGATTTTTTTTCTTTCGATGTCGCCGGCGTAGATGCACAGCAGAACGTCGGTCTTGTCCTTGAGCTGTTGCAGCAGGCGCATCTTGACGTTGGGGTCGAAGCCGGGGAGGACGCGCGAAGCGTGCATGTCGTACAGCAGCTTGCCGCCGAACTCCAGATAGAGCTTGTTGTGGAATAGATTGACCCGCTCCAGGATCGCCGCCGTCTGTTCCTGCAGGTATTTTTCGTTGTCAAAGCCTATTTGTTTGGGCATAGGGGTCTCCTGAAACGGTAAAAAATCAATGGCCGGGGATTATTTGTCCAGTTGGATGGCTTGGGCAAAGAGCTTTACCATGTCCTCGAACTCTGCGAATTTTTCGAAAGACAGGTTGATGCCTTTTTTGGTCGGGGCCCAATCGCCCGATTCGGCCTGGAACCAGTTGCGCACGCTGAAATACTTTTTGCCCTTGAAGGTGGAAAGCGAAAAAATGAGCTTTTGCGTGGGGTTCAATTCCATATAGCCGATGTTCAGCGCATCCGGGTTGTCCTTGATAAAATCGGGCTCGTGGATGGCCACTTGCTTTCTGGATCGCCTTTTTTAATTCGCTGAAATCCATTTTTCTCTCCTGCTTGCCTTTATTTTTCCTTGATGGTCTGTTCGAAAAAATCCGCCGCCTTTTTCTTTTTGGCCTGCTCCAGCGACTTGGCCTGGGAAAAGCGCTCGTCCGTCGCCTCTTTTTTCTGCTTTTCCTTGTGCAGAAGCTCCTCGAACGAAGAAAGGGTCTTCTTTTCGCTTTTTTTGTGCTGCACGACGTTTTTCTTGTCGGCGTCGACCCAGAGGCTGGCATGACAAACCGGACAGTGGATCTCGATCAGGTTGTCCATGCCCCCGATTTTAATACAAGCCGTTTCAAATTTCAATAAGCAAGCCGGGGGAATAAAATATTTATCCGGCCGCGGATACGCCCCTGCGGACGGATTGACACGGGCGGCGAATTGCGGTAAAAATGAACGGTATGATCAATCCTGAAATTCGTCCGGTTCCCGTTGTCCGCTTCGCCCCTTCGCCGACCGGTTACCTCCATGTCGGCGGCGCGCGCACGGCCCTGTTCAATTTTTTGTTCGCCCGCCACCACGGCGGAAAATTCATCCTGCGCATCGAAGACACCGACCAAAAAAGGTTCCAGGCCGACGCCCTGCAGGAAATATTCGCCAGTTTGAAATGGCTGGGCCTGCAGTGGGACGAAGGCCCGGAAGCGGGCGGGGAGCAGGGGCCCTATTTCCAGTCGCAGCGCACGGCAACCTATCGCCGCTTTGCCGAACAGCTCCTGGACCAGGACAAGGCCTACCGCTGCTTTTGCAGCGAAGAACGCCTGACGCTCATGCGCGCCGAGCAGGAAAAAGCCAAAATGGCCGGCGGCTCGGGCTATGACCGCCATTGCCGCTGCCTGCCCGCCGCGGAGGTGAAGGCACACCTCGAGGCCAACGCCCCGCACGTGGTGCGGCTCAAGGTCCCCGACGGCAGGGCCGTCTCCTTCCACGACCTGATCCGCGGCGAGATCTCCTACGACAGCGCCCAGCTGGACGACCTGGTGCTGCTCAAATCGGACGGCTTCCCGACCTACCACCTGGCCAACGTGGTCGACGACCACCTGATGCGCATCACCCATGTTCTGCGCGGCGACGAGTGGATCGCCTCCACCCCCAAGCACATCCTGATCTACGAGGCCTTGGGCTGGCCGCCGCCGCTGTTTGCCCACATGCCGGTCATCTTGGCGGCGGACGGCGGCAAGCTGTCCAAGCGCCGCGGCGCCGCTTCGGTCCTGGATTACCAGCGCGCCGGTTTCCTGCCGGAGGCCCTGCTGAATTTTCTCGCCCTGCTGGGCTGGGCCCCGGGCGGCGACCGCGAGATCATGACCCTGGACGAAATGATCGCCGCCTTTTCCCTGGAGCGGGTCCAGGCCAAGGCCGCGGTATTTGACGAAACCAAGCTGGAATGGATGAACGGCCAATACCTGCAGCTGCGCAGCGTGGAATCCCTGCTTCCCGAAGTGCGGGACGCGTGGGCAAAACTGGATCTGCCGCCGCCGGCGCTCGCCGATGACGATTTCGCCTTGAAGGTGATCGCTCTTTTCAGGGAGCGCAGCAAGAAGGTCGCGGAGATCGCGGAAAGGTCGGTCTATTTTTTCCGCGACCCCGGCGAATATGACCCGCAGGCGGCCAGGAAGTATTTCAAGGCCGATGCCCTGCCCCTCTTTGACGCCCTGCTCGCCGGGCTGGCCGCGCTGGAGCCCTTCAGCCACGAAGCCCTGGAGGGGCTGTACCGCCGGCTCGCCGAGGAGATGGGACTGTCCGCCGGCAAGCTGATCCATCCCACGCGCCTGGCCGTCAGCGGCGTCAGTTTCGGCCCCGGCTTGTTCGAAATGCTGGAAGTGCTGGGCCGGGAAACCGTCCTCCGCCGCCTGCGCAATGCCAGGAAACTGGATCGCCGACACGCCCGCCGAAGAGCCATGAGGAACATGGAGCGGCAGGACGCGCTCAAAATACGAGGTCGACATGGCCGCTGAAGATTTCACTCCGGGACTGAATTTTATCCGCACCATCATCGAAGCCGACATCCGGGCCGGGAAGAACGGCGGCCGCGTCCATACCCGTTTCCCGCCCGAACCCAACGGCTATCTCCATATCGGCCACGCCAAGTCCATCTGCCTCAATTTCGGCCTGGCCGCGGAATACCAGGGGCTGTGCAACCTGCGCTTCGACGACACCAATCCCGGCAAGGAGGACGTGGAATACGTCGACTCCATCATGGCCGACGTGCGCTGGCTGGGGTTCGACTGGGCCGACCGGCTGTATTACGCCTCGGATTATTTCGAGCAGCTCTACGAGTTCGCCCTGCACCTGATCCGCACCGGCAAGGCCTATGTCTGCGCCTTGACGGCCGACCAGATCCGCGAGTACCGGGGCACGCTGACCGAGCCCGGGAAGAACAGCCCCTGCCGCGAGCGCGCGCCCGAGGAAAGCCTGGACCTGTTCCAGCGCATGCGCGCCGGGGAGTTCCCCGACGGCGCCTATGTCCTGCGCGCCAAGATCGACATGGCCTCGCCCAACCTGAACATGCGCGACCCCGTCCTCTACCGCATCCGCCGCGAAAGCCATCACCGCACCGGCGACCGCTGGTGCATCTATCCGATGTACGATTACACCCACCCCATCTCCGACGCCCTGGAGGGGATCACCCATTCCATCTGCACCCTGGAATTCGAGGACCATCGGCCCTTTTACGACTGGGTCCTCGACAACCTCCCCGTCCCCTGCCACCCGCAGCAGATCGAATTCGCCCGCCTGAACCTGAACTACACGGTGATGAGCAAGCGCAAGCTGCTGGAGCTGGTCGACAAGGCCTACGTGCGCGGCTGGGACGACCCGCGCCTGCCGACCATCGCCGGCCTGCGCCGCCGCGGCTATCACCCCGGAAGCCATCCGCAATTTCGCCGAGCTCGTCGGCGTGGCCAAGCGCGAGAGCATGGTCGACATGGCCCTGCTGGAGCATTGCCTGCGCGAGGACCTGAACAAGCAAGGCCCGCGCGGGTCATGGCCGTGCTGCGGCCGCTGAAGGTCGTCATCACCAACTATCCCGAAAACCAGGTGGAAGAGCTGGACGCCGAGAACAACCCCGAAGACCCGGGCATGGGCACGCGCAAGCTGCCGTTCTCGCGCGAGATCTACATCGAGCAGGACGACTTCCGCGAGGACCCGCCCAAGAAATTTTTCCGCCTGTCGCCCGGCCGCGAGATCCGCCTCAAGCACGCCTATTACATCCGCTGCGACGAGGTGGTCAAGGACGCCGCAGGGCGAGCATCACGGAACTGCGCTGCACCTACGACCCCGAGTCGCGCGGCGGCTGGACCAAGGACGGCCGCAAGGTGCTGGGCACCTCGCACTGGGTGTCGGCCGCCCACGCCGTGGACGCCGAGGTGCGGCTGTACGACAAGCTGCTCTCCGTGCCCGACCCGGCCGCCGAAAAGGAAGGAAAGGATTTCAAGGAATACCTGAATCCCCAGTCCCTGGAGATCGTGAAGAACTGCAAGCTGGAGCCCGGCCTGGCCGCGGCCAAGCCCGGCGAGCGCTTCCAGTTCCTGCGCCAGGGCTATTTCTGCGTCGACGCCGACTCGGCGCCCGGGCATGCCGGTCTTCAACCGCAGCGTCACCCTGCGCGACTCCTGGGCCAAGATCGAGAAGTCGCAGCAGGAGAAGTGAGCTAAAGCTCCCCGGCCGGCGGCTGTTTGACCCGGAGATTCTGAAACAGGGCCATCAGCTGGGAGCGGTTCTTGACCCCCATCTTCTGGTAGATGCTGTAAATGTGGTTCTTCACCGTGCCCATGGCGATGAACAGGGCGTCCTCGATCTCCTTGTTGCTCTTGCCCTGCAGCAGCAGCATGACGATCTCCTTTTCCCGCTGGGAAATATCGAACTTGCTCAGGTACTGCTCCATGGCCGCCTCGGTGCGGATGCGCGCCGCCATGCGCTTCATGCGCGACTGGCTCCAGGCGAAGAACAGGAAGAGCAGCCCCAGGAACGCCGGCACGCGGAACCACCAGGTCTGCCACCAGGGCGGCGATACCACGATCCTCAGGGAGGCACCGGCCTCGTTCCACACGCCGTCGCTGTTCGAGCCCTTGACGCGGAAGACGTAGCGGCCGGGCGGGACGGTGGTGAAATGGGCGAAGCGCTTCTCGGAGCCGGTCTCGATCCATTCCTTGTTCAGCCCCTCCATCATGTAGGCATAGCGGTTCTTTGCCGGCGCGGTGAAGTCGAGGGCAGTGAACTCGAAGGAAAACACGGTGTCCTTGTAGGTGAGGTCGATCTCTTTCAGCTCGTAGACGGGACGCCCGAGGTCGACGTCCTTGTTGAACTTCTGGAACGACTCGATGACCACGGGCGGGACATAGGTGTTGGCCTGGATGCGCGAGGGGTAAAAGGCGTTGAAGCCGTTGATGCCGCCGAAGAACATCTCGCCGCTGCGGCTCTTGAAATAGGAGCCGCCGTTGAACTCCCGGTCCTGCAATCCGTCGCCCGGGCCGAAGTCGCGGAACGTCCCTCGCTTCGGGTCGAACATCGCCAGGCCGTTGTTGGTGCTGAGCCAGAGGTTCCCCTGCTCGTCCTCCAGGATGCCGTAAACGAAGTCGCTGGGCAGGCCGTCGCGGGTGGTGTAGCTCTTGAAGGTCTCCCGGCGGGGGTCGAAGCAAGTCAGGCCGATGCCCAGCGTCCCCAGCCAGATATTGCCGTCCCCGTCCTCGTGGATGGCGAAGACGTAGTTCATGGTGATGCCGGCGCTGGTGCGGAAGGCGCGGAACGTCCCCGCCTTGCGGTCGAAGAGGTTCAGTCCGCCGCCCTCGGTGCCGATCCAGAAGTTGCCGGCCTGGTCCTCATGGATGACGCGGACAAAGTTGTTGCTCAGGCTGCGCGGGTCGCCGGGGACATTGCGGAAGTGGGTGAACGTTCCCGTCGCCTCGTCCAGCCGGTCCAGGCCCTGGCCGTAGGTGCCCACCCACACCGTGCCCGCGCGATCGCGATAGATCTCCCGGATCTGGTCCTGGGCCAGGCTCGCGGGGTCGTCAGGGTCGTGGCGGTAAGGCCGGAATCGCTCCGTCCTGGGATCGAAGCGGCAGATGCCGCCGCCGTTTGTGCCGATCCAGAGGTCCCCGCCGCCGGCGTCGCGCACCACCCTCACGGAGTCGGAGCTCAGGCTCCCCGGCCGGGCCGGGTCGGCGCGGTAATGCCGGAAATGGCCGCTCACGCGGTCGAGGCGGTCGAGGCCGCCGCCGTGCGTGCCGATCCACAGCACGCCGTCGTTGTCTTCGTAGATCGCCCAGACGATGGAGTGGCCGATGCTGTCGGGGCTGTTCGGTATATAGGGGAAATGGACGAACTGGTCGGTGCCGCGCGCGACCTTGTCAACGCCGGCGCCGTAGGTGCCGATCCACATGATCCCCTGGCGGTCGCGGTAGATGGCGCGGATCTCGTCGTAGCTGACGCTGCGCGGATTGAGCGGGTCGTGGCGGTACTGGCGAAAGGTGCCGCTCTGGCGATCGAGCAGGCAGATGCCGCCGCCGTTGGTCCCGACCCACAGCGTTCCGTCCTTGTCCTCCCGCAGGGCGAACACCTGGTCATGGCTGAGGCTCGTGTCATCGCGCGGGTCGCGGCGGAAGCGGCTGAAGGCGGCGGTGTCCCACGAGGGCATGGACGCATTCGTCGGCTTGCCGCGGCGCACGAGCCGGTTCAGGCCGCGCAGGGTGCCGATCCAGAGCTCGCCCCGGCTGTCCTGCAGGAGGGAGCGGACGGCGTCGTCGCTCAGGCTGGATGCGTCTTTCTCGTCGTGGCGGAAGTGGCGGAAGCGCGGCTTGCCGTCGTTGCCGGTCTCCAGGCGGTCGAGTCCGCCTTCGCTGCCGATCCAGAGGGCCCCGTCCCTGTCCAGGCAGAGGGCGTTGACCTGGTCGTGGCCCAGGCTTTCCTGATCGCCGGGGTCGTGAAGGAAGCGATTGATGCGGTATCCTTCGCGGGCTTTGGGGTCCGGGACCAGGCGGTTTAGCCCCCTCTCGCTGCCGACCCAGATGTTCCCGGCCCCGTCTTCGGCGATGGCCTGGATATTGTCGTGGCTCAGGCTGCCGGGATTGTTCGGCTCGCTGCGGAAGCGCAGGAAGTTCCCGCTGGCCGGGTCGTAGCGGTTGAGACCGGCGTTGAAGGCCCCGGCCCAGATGAAGCCCCGGCGGTCGGCGCACAGGGCGGTGATGTCGTTGTAGCTGAGGCTGTTGGCGTTGCCGGGGTCGTGGCGGATGACGGTGAAGTGATAGCCGTCGTAGCGGCTGATGCCGTCCTCGGTCCCGAAGTACATGAATCCCAGGCGGTCCTGGGTGATCGACTTCACGATGCTTTGCGACAGCCCGTGCTGCAGGGACAGCTGCTCGAAGGTGATGCCGCTGCCTTTTCCCGTTTGCGAGCGGCCCGGCGTGCAGGAACAGGCCAACAGGAACAAGCCGACGAGCGTCTTGCCGGGGATGATGCGGATGCGGTTCATTCGCCACCTTTCGTTGCCGGTTGGCGTTATCCGTCAGCGCCCGCCCGGCCGAGTTCCAATTTTATGCGTCCGGCCGGCGAATGTCAATCGGCCCCGCTTTACTTCAGGCGGGGCGATTGCTAGAATGGACCTTGCTCATTCGGAGGAACATAGGGGCATGTTCATACCGCTCAAGGATTACAACCCGACGCGCCGCCCGGCCGTGCTGGTGATCATTCTCATCCTGCTCAATTTTTCCGTTTTCATCTACCAGAGTTATCTGTCGCGCGAATATCTGCAAAACCCGCTGCTGGCGTCCGATATGCAGTCGCTGGCCTGGCCCTCCAGCCTGGAATATTTCGTCCTGAAAGACGGACTTGTCCCGCGCGAACTGGTCCGGCAACGGAACTTGGAAATACCGGTGGGCAGCGACCGTTGGGGCCATGAAGTCCTTTACCGCCGCCGGGTCTCGCCCCCGCTCACCTGCTGCTTTCGCTTTTCATGCACGGTTCCTGGCTGCACCTGCTGGGCAACATGCTTTTTTTGTGGATATTCGGCAACAACATCGAAGACCGGTTGGGCAGGATAAAATTCCTTTTGTTCTACCTGTTGTGCGGGGTCGCCGCCAGCCTGGTTCACGTGCTGTTCAACCCCGATTCGCTGGTCCCGGTCATCGGCGCCAGCGGGGCGATCTCGGGAGTGATGGGCGCCTACCTGGCGCTTTTTCCGACGGCGCGCGTGCGCACGCTGGTCTTCATTTTCGTCCTGGCCACCACCATGGACATCCCGGCTGCGGTTTTCCTGGTCATCTGGTTCGCCTTTCAATTCCTTTCGGCCGGCGGCGGCTCGGGCATCGCCTGGCTGGCCCACGTGGGCGGTTTCATACTGGGATTTATCCTGGTCAGGCTTTTTCTGGGCGGGGGAAAACCCGCAGTGGAAATATTGCCGTAGTTTTTCGATCAAGGAGGCTTTTATGGAAAAGAAAGCTGTCAGTTCCGACCAGGCGCCCAAGGCGCTGGGGCCGTATTCCCAGGCCATACGCTGGGGGAATCTTCTGTTCATCTCCGGCCAGGTGGGCATCGATCCCGGCACCGGCAAACTGGTCGAGGGCGGCGTCGAAGCCGAGGCCCAACAGGTTTTCAGGAATCTCGCGGCCGTATTGGCCGCGGCCGGGATCAATTTCCGCCGCCTGCTGAAAACCACCGTATATTTGAAGGACATGGCCCATTTCAAGGCAGTCAACGAGATATATGCCGCCCAGGTGCCGCCGCCTTATCCGGCCCGCGCCGCGGTGGCCGTCAAGGATCTGCCGCTCGGGGCCGAAGTCGAGATCGAAGCCATCGCCGCGCTGGCGGATTGAGCCGCTCCCGCCGCCGAGCCTGATGGACGTTTTGCGGGCGCAAGACCTCTGGATCGAAAAGAACACGGCCGCGGGGCCGTTGCCGGTCCTGCGCGGGATCACCCTGGAGATCCCCGCCGGGCAGGTCACCGTGCTGCTGGGCGAATCCGGGGCCGGCAAGACCATTTTGGCCCGTGCCTTTTCCGGCCTTTTGCCCGAGGGGTTTTTCGTCAGCCGCGGCCGGATGGGGTACGGTGAGCGGTCCCTGTCCATGCCCGGGGATTGGCTGGGAATCCGCGGGCGCAAAATCTTTTACGCGCCGCAAAACGCCGCGGCCAGCCTGAACCCCGTCCTGACCATCGGCCGGCAGATCCGTGAAACCAGCCGCATGGACGAGGCGGAACTCGCCGATCTGCTCGCCCGCCTGCAATTTGCCGACCCGGAACGCATCCTGCGCTCTTATCCTTTCAATTTGAGCGGCGGCGAAAACCAGCGCTGTCTTCTGGCCATGGCCCTGGCCAGCCGCGCCGAGCTCCTCATCCTGGATGAACCGACGGCCGAACTCGACGCCGCGGCCCAGGAAGATTTTGTCGGCGTGCTGCGGGCGCAGCAGCGCGCCTCTTCCCTGACGGTCCTGCTGATCTCGCACCATCTGGATTTCATCAACAAGATCGCCGATAACCTTTGCGTCCTGTTCCGGGGCGGATTGGTGGATGCCGGAGCTCCGCAATCCGTCCTGCGCTCTCCCGGGCATGCCTATACCCGGGATATTGCCGCGTACCTGCGGCCCGGCTGATGGATATCCGCTTCCGCCTCCACCAGGTCAGCAAAAGCTTCCGCAACCGCCGTCCCGGGCGGGCGGCCGTCGTCGTGCCGGCCCTGAGAGAAGTGGACCTGGACATCGGCGAACGCCTGGTCAATGCCCTGGTCGGCAGGTCGGGAGCGGGAAAGTCGACCCTGGCCCGGACGGTCATGGGCATGGTGCCGCCCGACAGCGGCCAGGTGCTTTATCACGGCCGGCCGCTGGTCGAGGCGCCGCGCAGGAGCTTTTGCCGCGAGAACCAGATGATGTTCCAAAACCCATACCTGGCCGTAAACCCGTTGTTCACGGTACGGCAGATCATTGCCGAGCCGCTGCGCACCCTGAAGGTCCCCGACGAGGGGGATGCCGGCGGGACTTCTTCCGCCTGCGCGGAAAAAGTCAACGAGACCATGGAGCTGCTGGAGTTGCCCGCGGCCCATTGCCACCGCCTGCCGCATGAATTGTCGGGCGGCGAGCTGCAGCGCGTCTCGCTGGCGCGGGCCCTGGCCCTGGATCCGGAATTCCTGGTTTTGGACGAGCCGTTTTCCGCCCTGGACGACCTGACCGCCATGCGGATCTTGCGGCAGTTCAAAAAAATATTCCTGCGCCGCCGGCTGGGAATTTTATTCGTCAGCCACCACCCGCGCCATGTCCAGGCCCTGGCCGACCGGGTGGCCGTTTTGGAACAAGGACAAATCATCTGCTAGGGGAGCAATTAAGAATCGCGTGATTTTGCTGCAGGGGTTCAATATTATTTCAATGGGGTCTCGTATTGAACCCCTACGGCTGGAAAAGATTGTTCGCTGATTTATTTCAGGTTGATGGTCTTGCTCAATGTTCCGGCGTGGCGCGAACGGTAGGTGATCGTCAGGCTGCCGGAGCCGGAGACCAGGAACTCGTGCTCCACCTTGCCGAAGCCGGGGACGGTCAGGAACTGCAATTCGGGGCGGAATTCCTTGAAAGCGACCTGGTGGAGATACAGGTTGTTGATCTCGCCCGCGGCCACCACTTTGACGCCGGCTCCGCTCAAGGAGAGCATGTCCTGGGGGTACAATTTGTTTTTCCGGGCCTGGTAGCTCATGGTGGGAATCGCCCTGGAGTTGGCCAGGCGGGTGCGGATGCGGGTCAGGCCGTTGCCCATGGCCTTGGTTTCAAAAATTTCCAGGGATATTTCCGGCGTGTTCTTGGCGCTGAATATGACGGCCGAGGCGTTGCGGTGCACCAGGTCCTTGAGCATGAACGGGGCGGGCAGGCGGGAACTCATCTTGACCCAGCCGCCGATCTCGATCTTGCCGTAGGTCGGATGCTCGAATTCGCGCCAGGGCTTGTACAGCTCCCCCTGGGCCAGGTTGTCGCTGAACTTGAGCCTTTGCTTTTCCAGGGCGGGATCGTCGCGGAAATCAAAACCGCCCTCCTCCTCTTCCGCGGCCGGTTTTTCCTTCTTCTCCCCGGCGCCCTCTTTCAAGGTCAGGAACCGCTCCGCCTCGGTCTGGAACAGTTCGCCGGTAAAGCCGTAGACGCCCTGCTGCATGGTCAGCCACTCCATGGAGTCGCCGTAGGTCGGGTACAGGTCCTTCCAGCTGATCATGTAACGGTAGCCGGGGGTGATGCGCTCGGCCTGCTGGCCGAGATAGTCATAGACGGCGACATCCTGGCGGGGATATTCGCCCTGGGCCTTGTTGCTGGGCCCGCGCAGGTACATGCCGCCGTTGTTGTGGAAAGTCCAGCCCACGCAAATGTTGGGGCGCTTTTCGACGAATTCGGCAATGGCCCTGGTGATGGCGCCGGAGAAGGGGTAGTCGCCGGCCCCGCTCACCACGTAATCGGGCAGCCAGTCGAAGCCCCAATTGCGGTTGCCGTCCAAATAGCCCTCGGCGTCCTCGTTGAGCAAGCCGTCGCCGTCGTTGTCCAGGCCCTCGTCACCCAGGATGGTCCATTCGCCTTTTTCACCGGGCTTGATGCGCACCAGCAGCCGCGGGTCGTCGGGATCGGTCTTGTAAGCCCCGAAAGGATCGCGCTTGCGCATTTGGCAGATGTTGCCGTCCTTGTCCAGGTCGTCGGGAAAATCCTCGTCCACCAGCCCGTCCCGGTCGTCGTCGCGGGGAATGCGCAGACTGCGGTTGTCATTGGGCGAGTTGGCGTCCGCGAAAAAGTGAAAGCGGCCGTCGGCGTTGACCACGGGAATGACGTAGAAGCAGCGCGTGTCCAGCAGGCGGGTGAGCTCCTCGCTGTGCCCATAGGAGCCCAGGAGAAAATCGAGCAGGTACAGCGCCACTTCGCCGGCCTGGATCTCGTTGCCGTGGATATTGCCGTCCACGTATATCCCGGGCTTGGCCAGTTCCGCCCCGGTTGCGGGATTGTTCACGGTCAGGCAATAGACGGACCTGCCCTCTTCGCTCTTGCCCACCAGGTCGAGGCGAGTCAGCTGCGGATAGGCCTTGTGCAGCGCCTGCAGGGCTTCGACCACCTGGTCGTAGGTGTAATAAGAATCAAAGCTCAAGGGGACGCGTAGCTGCGGCGCGGGTCTGGCGGAGGCAGGCACCTTCATGCCGCACAGCAGGGTCAATATGGCAACCGCGATAAACTTTTTCATTTCGCTCCTCCCAATTGGATGACTTTGTCGTCAGCCCAACCCGTAGGATGGGCAAGGTGGATGGCCAGCTTCTGCCCGCGGCTGCGGATGATCCAGCTGAACATTTTGGCCTGGCCGCCGCCGATCTCCTTGATGACGGTCCGCGGCAACCCTTCGATCATGGCCAGTTCTTCACCCTGAAAAGTGATCACGGCCGGCCCCACCCGGCCGTTGCGGCTGCCCATGGCCGTGGGAAACGGCAGGTAGCCCGAATTGGCGATCCAGATTTTCAGGCGGAAAACGCCGTTGCCCAAGGGCACGCTCTCGGTCTTGTCGATGCGCAGGCGGGGCAGCTTTTCGGCCAGGTTCAAGACCCAGGGGACCTGCCCTTGCAGCAGGGGCTGGATCATGGCCGCGGGAGGGGTATTGGCCGCAAAAGGCGCGAATCCGCCGATCTCGACGGCGCCCAGGGTCGGATGGGCGAACGTTTTCCAGGGGATGAAGCCCCGGCCTTGAAGTTCCTTGTCCGAGAAGGCCAGCAGGGCTTTTTCGGTCTCGTCGCCGCCGGAATTGTCCTTGGGTTTCGGCATCTGCCTCATCATTTCGGCCATCTTCTTGGTGTTCATCATGCCCCCTTTCAGGGCATCGATCACCATGGCCGCCTTGAAATCCCCGGGGGCGCCCGAACTTTTCAGGAAGGCGCTTATCTTTTCCTCGCCCAGGGCGATGAACTCCTCGTTGGTCATGCTTTCGAGTTTTTCGGGGGAGATCTGGGCTTCCGCCTTTTCCTCCTTCTTCACCTCGGGCAGCGTCCAGAAATCCATGCTGAAGGACGGCAGTCCCAGTTGATAGTACGACCACAATTCGAACGAGCCGTCCTTGGCGTCGGGCGTTTCCAGGCGGGCGCCGTCCAGCTTGCCGCCCTTCAGGAACTCCTTGTATTTTTCGGCGAGCTCCTTGTAGTAATTCAGGTCATCGGGCAACGGGTTCACCATCTGGCCCAGGCCCAGGAAGCTGGCCACCATGGCCTCCGTGAGTTCGAAGCCCGCGGGCGCCAGGCCGCGGGCGATCTCCATGACCTCTTCCATGGTATACGTTTTGCTGGTATCGACGTTCAGGAATGCTCCCATGTATTTGGGTATCTTGATCTTGGTGTAATCGGTTTCGCCCTTGCGCCCGCCCCGGGGGGGGACGGCACAAAAGTTGCTCGCGCCGAAAGTCACGGTCATGGCGATTTCGGGGTGTTGAAAGACGAAGCGGATCAGGCCCAGGCTTTCGGCTTCGCTGCCCGCCCAGCTGCCGCCGTCCTTGCTGAAATAACGGAACAAATGGGGGAAATTGACGCCGACATTGGCGCCGCCGGGACCGTCCTCGTTGTAGCGGCCGTCACCGTCGTTGTCCAGCCCTTCGGGGTAAAGCTTGAAGATCCCTTTCTCGCCCTTGGCCGGATCGGCTTTTTTCAGCAGGCGCGGCTCGCCTTCCAGGGGCAGCCACTCCCCCTCGGGATCCGGCACGCGCATCAGGGTGATGATGCCGTTGCCGTCGAGGTCGTCGGGGCCGTCCTCGTCCGTGCGGTCGTCCACGTCATCATTGGTCGGACGTCGGTTGCGGCTGTCCTGGCGCAGGGGCTTGTCAAAATAATTCGCCGCCGCGTCGGGATTGCCAAGAGGCAGGATGAACCAGCCCCGGTCCTGCCGGCATGCCGGTTTTTCCACGATGGTCCGTATCAGGAACAGGGCCGCTTCCGAGGCCAGGGGGGAAGTTCCTTCGAGGTTGGCCGCGACCAGGATGGCCGGCAGGCTCTTTGTTTTTTTGCCGGCTTCGGGGCCGATATAGAGGATAAACACGGGCTGGCCGCCGAAGCTCGTGCCGATCTCGATCAGGTCGGTCGATTTGGAATTGGCCCGGGCCAGGCTTTTCAAGGCCTGGCTGAGTTCGGAGGGGGAATGGTAGCGTTCAAAGCTGAGATCGGGCTGGGCCGCCTGGGCGACGGCCGCGAGCAAAATCAAGCACAGGAAGGCCGGGAATTTTTTTGGTTTCATTTGTACCTCTCTGGGTGGGATCGCGCGATGGAAAAGCGGCATGGCTTGCGTCATTTTCGCTGTTTTTTACGGAAGCGGGACGGGAAATGTTTTTTCATTTTCAGGTTGGGCCGGAAATTACAGAAAATGCTTCTTGTAGTAGGAGGCTGAAGCGCGCAGGACTTGAGCCGATTTGGGTTCCAGGGTGATGGTAAACGGGCAGGCCAAGCCGGCAATGGCGGTCCGGGCGGCCGGCCAGTCGATGTTCCCCTGGCCCAGGGCCAAGTGGTCGTCGTTGGCGCCGCAATTGTCGTGCAGGTGGAAATGGACGTGCCGCTGGGGATCGAGATAGAACAGCCATTCCGCGAACGGAATGCGGGCGAATACGTTGTGGTGCCCGAAGTCAAAGCAATGGACCAGGCGGGGCTGGCCGGCTTTTTTCAACAGCTGCAGGACGATATGGGGCGTGGGTTCCGCGATATTTTCCAGGGCGATCAGCGGGCCGTCGTGCCGGTCCAGCAGCAGGGAAAAAAAATGGGCGGTGCGCTCCAGCCAGGATGCGAATTGCTGGCGGTAATAAATGGGGTCATAATTGAAATGCATGACCACGAGCTTGCTTTCCAGGGCTTGGGCGATATCCATTACCCTGGCCATTTTTTCCAGGCTGATGCGGCGGATGTCTTCGTCCGCGGCTCCGGGCCAGACATCCATGAAAGGCGCGTGAATGGTATGCTCGTGGAAATCGCCCAGAATTTTTCTTGTCGCGGCAATGGCCCGCCCTGAAAAATCCCCGATCCTTTCGGCCTTGATGTAGATCTCGGGGCCGGCCCGCAGGGCGGCGATGCCGGCGGCTTCCCGGTCGAGGCGCTCGCAGGCGACGCGGATGAAAAAATCTTTAAACATCGTGGCTGCCGATCAGCTTGGTGACCTGGTAGGACAATTGCTCGATCTTGAACGGCTTGGGAATGAAATGGCTGATCTTGCCTTTGAAAATTTCCGTTTCCAGGTATTCCCGGCCGTAGCCGCTGGCGATCAGGATCTTGATCTCCGGCCGTAGTTCCTTCATGATGTGAAATACCTTTTCTCCGGAAATGCCCGGCATCTCGATGTCCAGGATGACCAGCTTGATCTCGCTGCCGTTCTGTTTGAATATTTCGACGCCCTCGGCGCCGTTGGCGGCGGTCAGGCATTTCAAGCCCAGCGTTTTCAGCATGTCGCTGCCGATCTCGCGCACCACTTCTTCGTCATCGATGAGCAGGACCATACCTTCGAGCGGGGTGGCCGGTTCCGCTTCTTCCTTGGCGGTGGAATGGAATATCTCTTTTTCGAAAACGGGCAGCAGGATCTTGAAAAAGGTGCCGTGACCGATCTCCGAGTCCACTTCGATCTGGCCGTTATAGTCATGGATGATTTCCCGGACGATGGCCAGGCCCAAGCCGGTGCCTCGGCCCTGCCCCTTGGTGGTGAAGAACGGCTCGAAGATCTTGTTGAGGTTCTCCCGGCCGATGCCGCTGCCGTTGTCGCTGATCTCGATCAGGGCGTATTGTCCGTCCAGCAGGTTGCTCTGGTTGTTGATGTCGACCAGGTCGGTCTTGATGCGCAGGATGGGCTGGGGGATGTTTTCCAGGGCGTCCCGGGCATTGATGATCAGGTTGATCAGGATCTGCGAAATCTTGGTCTTGTCGGCCTGGAGCAGGATCTGGCTCTGGTAGAGCTGAATGTCCAGGTTGATCACCTTCAGGTTCATGGCCAGGAAATCCAGCGATTCCTTGATCAGGTCATTGATGTTGATGATCTCCTTTTCGGCCATTTTTTTGCGCGAAAAGTTCAGCAGCTGGTTGATCAGGGTGGAGGCTCTTTCGCTGGAATTGATGATCGTGGTGACGTACTTTTTCACCTTGGGATTGTCGGCGATCTTTTTTTCAAGCAGCGAGGCGTAGCCCATGATGCCGCTCAGGAGATTGTTGAAGTCGTGGATGATATGGCTGGTCAGCAAGCCCAGCGATTCCATTTTCTGGGCCTGCATCAGCGAGGACTCAAGTTTTTTCAGGGCCGAGACGTCCTCGAGGTGGATGACCACGCCGTTCTGCTCGGCGGTAACGGGATAAAGGGTCAGGTTGGCAATTTTGAAATCCTCTTCACCGATGAATATTTTTTCATCGTTGAGGTAGATCGTTTTTTTCAGGATCATGATCTCGTTGATGATGTCCTTGTACTTGTCGAACAATGGCAGCAGCGTGTAGAGGTTCTTGCCGAAAGCGTTGGCGAAGGGAACGCCGAGGATCTTTTCCGCCGATTGGTTCCAGGTGGTGATCAGGCTGTGCGGATTGATGGAGATCACCGCATAGGGGCTGGCATTGATCAGCTTTTGCATGAAGCCCTGCAGGGAGCGGAGCTGGGCGGTCAGGTTGCGCCATTCCGAAATATCCCGCAGCAGGATGATGCCGCCGATGATCAGGCTGCCGCTTTTCAGGGGCTCGATGATCAGGTCCACGTAATTTTCTTCTTCCAGGATGGGGTTGCCGGTGTTGATGCGGTGGAAGCTGCTGCCTCCTTCCAGAACATTGCGCACCAGTTCATCGAAACCGCTTTCAATGGAATTCTTGGTCAGTATGGAATTGAGGTTCTGGCCGATGATCGTGACCCCGCTGGCCTTGATCAGGTCGCGGGCCCTGGTGTTGATGAACGTGATGCGCAGCCTGCGATCCACGATGATGATCATTTCCGGGATCGATTGAAATATCTGCCGCGAGAACAGGATCTGGTTTTTCAGATCGATCTCGGCTTTTTTACGCTTGCTGATATCGGCGATCACCGCCAGATAGCCGCTGACCTGGTTGTGGATATCCCTGATCTTGGAAAAGGAAAGCGCAATGTCGATCTTTTCTCCGGTCTTCAGGGTCAGCGTGGTTTCCCGGTCGATGACATGCTCTTTTTCCTTCAGCTCGCCCATGACGGCGCGGATGAATTTTTTTTCCAGGAAATCACCGGCGCGCAGCGACGCTGATCTCTTCACTGCCGATCTGGAATTTTTTCAGGGAATACTCGTTCATGGAGGTGGGGCGCATGCGCGCGTCCAGGGTGATCACCATGGACTGGGCGGTCTGCATGAGCTTCTCCAGGTATTCCTTGTTCTCGCTGGTTTCGCTGATTTTCTTTTGCAGCTGGCCGAAAACACTTTCCATGTTGGTGAAGATCCGGCCGATCTCCCGGAAGAGCAGGGGCCGCCGCCCCGAAACACGGCCGCTTCCCGTCTGTTGAAAATGGAGCAGGCTGCCGTTGATCTGGTCCAGGGGATTCAGCAGCGCGGTTTTCAGGAAAAAGAACAGCAGGAGCATGAAAAACAGGAGGACCAATGCGTTCAATCCGAAAAAAACCATGCCGCCATTGCGGGTGTGGGCGAACATTTTCGCGGGACCGAGTGCGAACACGTAGCGCCAGCCGGTGCTTTCTTGCCGGTAGGTCAAAACCAGCTCCTGTGCTCCGCCAAAACGGAAAAGCTTTTCGGAAAAAAGCCCCGCTTTCAATGCCGCGACGATTTGCCGGGTTTTATTGTCGCGGATCGCGGTATTGAGATCATGCTTCTGGTTCGGGTCGAAATCATTTCGCCGGTAAATGGGGATGAGTTCGTGATGGAGGATCACCTGAAAAGAATCGTCCAGGATGAACAGGCTGGAGTCGCTGAAGTACTGGTTGGGGCGCACCAGGTCGAATAGCCGCTCGAGCGGCACGTCATGGGTGACGACCCCCTGGAACTGCCCGCCGCTGTAGACCGGAGCGCTCAGGCCGGCCAGCCATTTTTCCGGGATGTCGTCGAAGCGCAGGCCGGAGAAACGGGCATCCTTTCCCGGATTCGCCTGGGGCGCCGCCACGACATAAACCGCTTCCTGGCGGACATCGTGGCCCTGCGCCGTTTCCATGGCGCGCAACGGCGGGACCGACGCGAGCCAATTGTCCCGGGAGATGAAACAGGTGCCGGCCAGGGAAGGGCGCAACGAGGCCAGGTAGTATTCCAGCAGCGGCAAGCCGGCGGCGATGGCCCTGGCCTGGGCGGGCAGGTCCGCCTGGTCGGGGGTATACAGCCCCAGGGCTTCTTCGCCGGCGCCGATCTGGTAGCGGAACTCCCGCAGGGGCAGGGGAGCGACCGCCGCGGGATCTTCAGGCCTGGCCAGCAGGCGGGCAAAAAGCAGGGCCGTCTGGCGGACGACCTGCATTTTTTCCTGCCAGAAATCGTTTTCCTGGCGCAGGATATTGTTGAAGATCATCCGGCCATTTTCCTTTAAATCCTTGTTCAGCCGGCTTTTGAAAATCGTATCCTGGTGCCAGAATTGGATGAAGACGATGACGAAAAAACAGACGATCAGAATGGCGAACAACTTAAGCGTTAGTTTTTTCATCAATCCTTGAGCCGGGAAATCGCCATTTTTATTTGCTTTCTTCTTGGCCCTGGTAAATGATCTTGATGCCGGCGATCTTTTTCTCGATCGGGAAGATCCCCAGCAGCACCTGGCCTGAATTCTTGGTCTTGGCGTAGATCTTCACCTTGACGCTTTTCCAGTTGGCCATGTTCTTGATGAATGCCGGTTTGGATGTCGCCCGGTAGCCGAAAAAGCCCTTGACAAAGATCTCTTCGCTGACCTGGCCGGGCAGGAGCGGCTTTTTTATGGTTTCGACATAACCGTCGGTCAGGTTTTCTCCGCTTTCCGCGAAGAGGAAAATGCAATTGAAACCCACGTACTGCAACGGGCGGCTGCCGGTGTTCTTTATTTTGAACGTGAAGGCCGGGACGATGGTCGCTTCGTCGGGCCTGACCTTCTTGTCCACCCAGATGGAATCGTGCCAGACGATCTGGATGGATTTGGCTACTTCTTCGTCGCTCATGGTGTCCTGGATCACGGTCTTGTAGAACAGCAGCACCAGGGCCAGTCCGATGAAAAAAATGAGCAGGGACGCCCATAATTTGGGCTGCTTGTAAAAAGGCGTTTTTTCCGTGATTTCCTTGAACAATTCGTTGTTTTCGCTCATATGCGTCTCCTTGAATTTTATATATATCATTTAAACTAATATTTCAAGCCGGGAAAATCGCCAAAAAAAAAGGGGGAGTTTATGAGCAAACTCCCCCTTTTATGCAAGAAAGGTTTTAGATCAAACGATGCCGTAGGCCAGCATGGACTTGGCGACCTTGACGAAGCCGGCGATATTGGCTCCCGCCAGGTAATCGCCCTTGCTGCCGTATTTTTCGGCCGCAGTCCAGGCACTGCTTGTGGATGTCCTTCATGATCCGCTGCAGGTTCTGGTCGACCTGTTCGCGGCTCCAGTAAAAGCGCTGGCTCTGCTGGGCCATCTCCAGTCCGGAGACGGCCACGCCGCCGGCGTTGGCCGCCTTGGCGGGGCCATAAAGCACGTTGTTGCCCTGGTACATCTTGATGGCGGCCAGGTTGGAGGGCATGTTGGCGCCTTCGGAAACGCAGAAGCAGCCGTTCTTGACCATGGCCTTGGCGTGTTCTTCGTTGACTTCGTTCTGGGTGGCCGAGGGGAAAGCCACGTCGATCTTGAGGCCGTCCTTGATCACGTCCCAGACGCTCTTGCCTTCGTAATACTTGGCCTTGGGGTGCTTGCCGACATACTCCTTGATGCGGGCGCGCTGGACTTCCTTCAGCTCGATGATGTCGGCCAGCTTCTTGGCGTCGATGCCTTCTTCGTCGACGATGGTGCCGTTGGAGTCGGAAAGGGTGATGACCTTGCCGCCCAGCTGGTTGATCTTCTCGGTGGTGTACTGGGCGACGTTGCCCGAACCGCTGACCGCGCAGCGCAGGCCCTTGAAGTCCTTGCCGCGGGTGGCCAGCATCTCGGCGGCGAAATAGACCGAGCCGTACCCGGTGGCCTCGGGCCGGATCAGGGAGCCGCCCCATTCCAGTCCGCGACCGGTGAGCACGCCGGTGTGCTCGTTGCGGATCTTCTTGTAGTAGCCGTACAGGAAGCCGATCTCGCGGCCGCCCACGCCGATGTCGCCGGCCGGGACGTCCACGTCGGCGCCGATGTGGCGGAACAGTTCACTCATGAAGGCCTGGGAGAAGCGCATGACTTCGCCGTCGGACTTGCCCTTGGGATCGAAATCGGAACCGCCCTTGCCGCCGCCCATGGGCAGGGTGGTCAGGGCGTTCTTGAAGATCTGCTCGAAGCCGAGGAACTTGATGATGCCCAGGTTGACCGAGGGGTGGAAGCGCAGGCCGCCCTTGTAGGGGCCGATGGCGTTGTTGAACTGCACGCGGAAGCCCCGGTTGATCTGGACCTCGCCCTTGTCGTCGACCCAGGGGACGCGGAAGATGATGGTCCGGTCGGGCTCGACGATGCGCTCGTAGATCTTGGCCTTGACGAATTCGGGATGTTTTTTGACCGTGGGTTCCAGGGTTTCCAAAACTTCCTTGACCGCCTGGTGGAATTCGGGTTCGCCGGGGTTCTTGATTTTGACTTTTTCGATGAGTTCTTTAAGCACTGACATTTTTTATCTCCTTAAATAAAAAATTTGACATGCCGCGAATTTGGTTTCATGTGTTTGTTGGATGGAAATTGTTTATTAGCAAAAAAGGCGGGGAAATGTCAATTGATTTCCTTGACAAACTGCGAAAAAAAATTTATTAATGGTAGGCATGCGACTGTTCAGAAATTTCCTGGCTTTTCTGATCGCTTTTTTGCTCATACTATTGCTTTTTATTCCGGTCATGGTCGTTTCCGGTCTTTTTAAGCGGCGATAAATTCATTTTTTCCCAGGGCCGCCTGGTCATTCGCACGACCCTGAAAATCCTCGGCGTGCGAGCCAGGGTCCGGGGCATGGAAAACGCGGACTTTTCGCTTCCCCTGGTCGTGGTCTGCAACCACTTGTCCAACCTGGACGGCCCGCTGCTGGTCAGCGTCCTGCCGGTCGACCCGCGGGTGCTGATCAAGATCGAGGCCCGGAGAATTCCCCTGATCGGCTGGGTCATGAAACTGGCCGATTTCGTATTCGTCGACCGTTCCAGCCCGCTGCGCCGCCAGGAAGCGCTGGCCGAAGCGATCGGGAAAATAAGAGAAAAGCGCTATTCTTTCCTGGTTTTTCCCGAGGGCACGCGCAGCCGGGACGGAAGCCGCGAGGAATTTTAAGAAAGGCAGTTTCCTGATCGCCCTGCGGGCCGGCGTGCCGGTCCTGCCGGTGAGGATTACCGGCACCTATCAGTTGATGCCGCCGGGTCGCATGGACCGTGGGCCGGGGCGTGGCGGATATCGAATTTTTCCCGCCCCAGGAATTGGCGAACGTCGCGGAAAGCGGCCTGGTCGAATTCGTGCAGAACCTGCAGCAAAAAATTTATGCGGATGAAAACCATGAAAATCATTGATCCCGAAAAAATCCAACTGCGCGCCCGATTGCTTGCCGACCTGAATGAAGACGCCCAGGTCGGCCGGGCCATCGATCTGCTGGCCGAAGCCCTGGGCAGCGGGGCGGCAAGGTGCTGGTGTTCGGCAACGGCGGTTCGGCCACCCAGTCGTCGCACTTTGCCGCCGAGCTGGTCAACAAGTTTTATTTCCGGCGCCCGGCCCTGCCGGTCCTGGCCTTGAACGCCGACATGGCCAACGTGACCTCCATCGCCAACGACGAGGATTTCCAGTCCGTTTTTTCGCGGCAGGTGGAAGCGTTTGGCAAGCAGGGGCGACGTGGCCCTGGGCATCACCACCAGCGGCAGGTCGGCCAATGTCCTGCAGGCCCTGGCCAAGGCCCGGGAGAAGGGCATGCCGACCATCGCCCTGGCCGGGAGCCAGGTGGAGAGCCTGAACGGGATCCCCGTGGACGTGCTGGTCGCCGTGGCTGCCCAGGATACGCCGACGATCCAGGAAATGCACTTGTTTTTGCTGCATGTCATGGCCGAAACGATCGAAAAGAAACTGTTTGGAGGAAAACATGATTGAACTGTCCACGCGGGTCAAAACGATGACCAGCTCCCCGACGCTGAAACTGGTGCAGATCAAAAAGCAGCTGCAGGCCCAGGGCAAGGTGATCCTCGATTTCGGGGCCGGCGAACCCGATTTTCCCACGCCGGAAAACATCAAGAACGCCGGCATTGCCGCCATCCAAAACAATTTCACCAAATACACGCCCACGTCGGGGATCGCCGAGTTGAAAAAAGCCATCCAGGCCTCCTATCAGGCCGAACAGGAATATGCGCGCCATGGACAACCAGATCGTGGTCTCTCCCGGCAGCAAATACGGGCTGTTCCTCCTGCTGCAGGCCGTGATCGATCCCGGGGACGAGGTGATCGTTCCGTTGCCTTATCTGGGTTTCCTATCCGGAAATGGTGAAATTCTGCGGCGGCCGGGTGGTCTACGCCGACCATCTGAACCCGGAGCAGCTGTTTGAGCTGACCGCGGCCTCCTATATTTCCAAATGCAGCGCCCAGACCAAGGCCGTGATCGTCAATTCGCCCTCCAATCCCACCGGCAAGATCATGAGCGGGGAAGAGTTGGGAAAACTGATCGAATTTTTTTACAAAAAAAACGTCCTGGTCATCGTCGACGATTGTTACCGCAAGATCATGTATACGCCCGGGAAATACCCTTCGCCCATGAACCTAGTGCCCGCCGCCCGGGAGCAGGTGGCGGTGGTCAGTTCGCTTTCCAAGAGCTATGCCATGACCGGCTGGCGCCTCGGCTACACCATCGCCCACGAGTCGCTGGCCGCGGCCATGACCAAAATCCAGGAGCATTCGACCTCCAATCCCTGCTCGATCTCGCAAAAAGCGGCGGTCGAAGCCCTGACCGGTGACCAGCAGGCGGTGCAGGCCATGGTCGAAGAATACCGCCGGCGCCGGGACTACTTCGCCCGCCGCGTGGATGAGATCGGCCACATCACCTACGCCCTTCCCGACGGCGCCTTTTATTTCTTCGCCGATTTTTCCCATGATATCCGCAACAAGAAATTCCGCGATGACAACCAGCTGGCCATGGATATTCTCGAGAAGTTGAATATCATCCTGGTCCCGGGTTCGGCCTTCGGCGCCCCCAATCATCTGCGCATTTCCTATGCCACCTCCATGCAGGACATCCAGGAGGGCTTGGGCAAGCTGGAAGAATATTTGCGCCGGGACCGCTAGCCGCATGGGTATTTTCCCGGGCCGCAGGCGGCGGGGAGCCGCCGGCTGATGGTGTTGGACTACAAGGACGTCTCCTTTTCGTTCCGCAACCGCCAGGCCCGCCGCCGCCGGCAAAGGCTGCGGCTGACACTTCTGCTTTTTTTCGCTGCTGGCCGTTTTCCTCGGCTTATCGCTATCTGCAAACCAGGCTGGCCGTGGACGATATCCAGGAACTGCTCCTGGCCGACCGCCTGCCGGAAGCCGAAAGCCGGTTGCGCGCCGTGGCTTATCCCGTTTTTTCTGCGCGGAAATATCCGCGAATTGCGGGCTTTGGCCGAGCTTTTTAAAGGCCGGCTGGAAGAAGCCGGCAGCGCAATTCCAGCGAGCTGCAGCAGGACAAAACCCCGACCTCGCTGCATTCCGGGAAATTGCTGAAGTATTTTTTTGACCGCGGCGACTATGCGCGAGCTGAAGGTCTATACCGATTACCTGCTGCCGCGCGGGGGGGACGACGCCCGCTGGTTTTACGCCCTTGGCCAGGCCGCGCTTTTGAACCGCGCGGCAGCGGAAAAAGCCCTGGCCGGGCTTTCGCCCGCATTCCAGAAAGCCAACGGCAAGGCCCTGGAGGTCCTGGCGCGATTTCAACCGCTCCCTGCGCCAGGGACGGCTCGATTACATATTTGACAAGAATGACCGTCCTCTGGCGTATTTCGATCTGCAGCGCCGAGTTACCCGTTCCCTGCTCCCGGGCCTGGACCTGGGCGCTTTCGACGCGCAGTTCAAAAAAGGCGTCCGCACACTTCCGCCTGACCCTGGATGCCGGCGCTGCAAAAAAAAGTCGATCTCCTGTTCCGGGATTATTTCGGCACCCTGGTGCTCCTGGACCTGCCGGAAAACAGCATCGCCGTCGCCTATTCCAAGCCCACGCTCGTTCGCGGCCGCCAACGCCGCCTTGGTCGGAGCAGTTCGAGCCCGGTTCCATCGTCAAGATCGTTTCGCTCCTGGCCTATTTGCGCCAGTCGGGAGACGGCCTGTTTCCCCTGGTCTGCCCGGGTCGGATCACCATCGGCGGCAAGGTTTTTTCCGACCGGATCGAGCACGGCCAGGTGCAGCGATTTTGCCCAGGCCCTGGCCCTGTCCTGCAATGTCAGCTTCGCCCGCATGGCGATGCAGGCCGGCTTCGCCGCGCCTGGCCGACCTGCTGCAGCGCTTTTGTTTCAACGGCCCGCCCTTGGCGGACGGGTTCGTCCAATTCCCAACCGGCAGCTTCAACCGCCAGGTCGGCGCTGATTCCCGCCTGGCCAGCCTGGCCGTGGGCCTGGAGGGGATCCGCTGACCACGGTTCACGCCGCCGTGCTGGCGGCGATTTTTTCGCAAAGCGGCCAGCTTTTTCCGCCCTATCTCATCGACGACGCCAAGAATATCCTCGGTCTCGGATTTTACCGCCATGCCGCCCGGCCGGTCCGCGTGCTGGCCGACGACCTGAATTTCATGCGCGTCAAGAAAGCCATGGTGGAAGTGGTGGAAAGATGAAAGCGGTACCGGCTACCGCGCCCGCAGCGAAACGGTCGGACTGGCCATCAAGACCGGGACCACCGGCAGCTCCGGCCAGGGGCTGGACACGGTCATGATCGGATTTTTCCCGGTCGAGCAGCCCCGCTATGCTTTTGCTTTCCGGCTGCAGGGAGCGGGCCTGGCCGAATTCAACGGCGCGATTTTTTTACGCGACCTGGTGAGCTCCCTCTATCCATGAATGACATGAAAAAAACAATCCTTTTGATCGCCTGGCTGCTGGCGGCTGCCGGCCTGGGGGGCAAGACCCTGGTCCTGCCCCTGGCCGTGGACACCCAGAACCTGGCATCGTTCCAGTGGCTGGGCAAAGCGCTTTCCTTTTACCTGATCGCCGGCCTCAGCCGCAATTCCCTGCCGGTCTGCGAGGAGGAGGAGGTCCAGCGGCTTTTGAACCGCAACCTGATCCGTTTCCCCTTCGATATCACCAAGGCCACGGCCATGGTCCTGGCTGCCTCGTGCGGAGCGGACCGGCTGTTGTGGGGGAAAATATTGTACAGCGACAAAAGATCCCTGCAGCTGCAAGTCCAGCTCTTTTTGATCGACATCAAGGCCCGGACGCAGGTGCACCTGTCACTGGCCAAGGGAAACCTGAACGACATTTACCGCATCCAGGCCGACGCCCTTAAAACCGTGGTCAAGGCCGTCAGCGGCGGGGCAAGCGAAGCCGTTTTGCCGCAATTGAACCTGTCTTTGCCCGAATATGAAAAGTTCATCAAAAGCCTGTTGCTCGGCGACCCCGAAAAAAAGCTGGAACTGCTGCTGCCCGCGGCGGGAAGTGAAAGCCGTTCCGATTTTGTCAATTTCGAACTGGCAAAGATATTCCTGGAAAAGCGCGACCTGGGGAAATGCGAGGCCCGTTTGAACCTGCTGGCCGCTGACCCGCCCTTCAAGGACAAAAGGGACTTCCTGCTGTCCCTGGTCAATTTTTACAACGGCGACGCCGACGCGGCGCTGAGCCGCTTCATCAAGCTGCAGCAGCAGAACGTCTACCCGGTCCAGACCCACAACAACCTGGGGGTCATTTATCTGGGCAAGGGCGATTTTCCCCTGGCGGAGAAATGCCTGCGCTATGCCCTTTACCTGAAGCAGGATCCGGAAATTTATTTCAACCTGATCCTTTTGCTGCAGGCCATGGACAGGAAGGAGCTGGCCAGGCAGGAATTGCCGCGCGCCCTGCAGCGGTTCCCCGATGACGAAAGGCTGCTGAAACTGTTTTCTTTCTCCCTGGCCGCCGCCGAGAACCGGGACATGCTCGGCCAGGCATTCCGGAACTATATCCCCTTCAGCGCCTCCGGAGAAAATGCCCCGCCTGCCGAGCCCCTGCTCATGAACCCCTTCCAGGCCGCGCCGCTTGCCGAAGCCGCCGTGCCCGGCAATCCTTTTTACATTGAGGCCAGGAATCTTTTTCTGGAGGGCGATTTTGACGGGGCCATGCAAAAAGTCGAGGCGGCCATGGAAGGCAACCCCTTCCAGGCGGAGAACCATCACCTGCTGGCCTTGCTGTTCATGCAGAAAAACCAGTACGCCCAGGCGGAAGTGTACGCCCAGAGCGCCCTGTTCCTCGAGGAAAACCTGGACAACACCCTGCTGCTGATCAAGATCTACCAGGCCGGAAAGCAAAAGGACAAATTCCGCGATACCCTGGCCCGGGCCCTGAAGAAATTCCCGCAAAACCCCGAATTGCTCCAGCTTGGGCGGCCGCTGAAGCCGGCTGCGGCGGCATCCGCCATGATCATCAGTGTTTCGCGGCGCTGCGATATCCCGGCTTTCGCCGGCGCCTGGTTCATGGAGCAGCTGCGCCGCGGCGAGGTCGCGGTCAAAAACCCTTTCCGCCCGGCCCAGGCCAGGAGCAGTCAGCCTGAAAAAGCAGGACGTCGACGCCTTTGTTTTCTGGAGCCGCGATCCGCGGCCGTTGCTGGAGCACCTGCCGGAGATCGAGCGCGGCGGCTACCCGTACTATTTCCTGATCACGCTCACCGGCTATCCCCGCCAGCTGGAGCCCGCTGCTCCGGCGCCCGAGGAAGCGGCCTGGCTTTTTTTAAAGAACTGGCCGGCCGCATCGGCCGCCGCCGCCTGGTCTGGCGCTACGATCCCGTGATCTTTACCGAGCGGCACCCCGTTCGATTTTCATGAGCGCAATTTTTCCATTCTGGCGCGGCTCCTGTCGCCCTTCGCTTCCCGGGTGATCGTCAGTTTTTTCGATCCCTATCCCAAGGCTGACCGCCGCTTGAAAAAGATCGGGGTCGAGGCGGAAAAAGCGGCCGGCAGCCCGGAACAGCAAGCCGACCTGCTTGGCCGTTTTGCCCGGGTCGCAGCCGCAGCGGGGCTGGAAATTCAAAGCTGCGCCGAAGCGGCCGGCGCTGCCGGCGTGGCCCCCGGCAAATGCGTGGATGAAGGATTGCTGAATGAACTCTTCGGCCTGGGTTTGCCTTACCGCAAGGACCCGGCGCAGCGGAAACTCTGCCTTTGCCAGCAGAGCGTGGACATCGGCAGCTACGGCACCTGCCGCCACGGCTGCCTGTACTGCTACGCATGCTAAGGGAAGGTTTAGAAATATCACTTGATCTATTTGTTTAAAAATCATATTGTTCGTCGACCTCTTTCCGCTCCAGTAATGCTGCAGCGATTTTATCTTGAACGAAAGGTTACGAAACAGCAATGCTGGCTAGAAACGGCGTTGACAGGGCGATGATTTTTCATTAAAATTCCCGGCAGAGGTGGGGATGAGCAATCAGAGATTTGTTTTATTCTTGATGATGGGATTTTTGCTGATCGGAACCAATTCCTGCAAGAAAAACGAATTCAGCACTATCGGGTACTGGAATCTATATTGGGACGGTGACTCGACGCCGGTGCGCTATGAATTTTCTGGCTCTCCCAGCGGCGGAACTATCGTTGAAGTCGGTGCTTTGCCGGGCTATCAGGACTATACTTATGCGGTGAACGGCAGCCAGATTACCATCAAATTCTACGATTCTCACGGCATTGGCTGGACCCACCGCACCTGCACTGGGAATATCAACGTGGAAGAAGAGCGCATGGACGGAACTTATTCTGGCCAGAGAGGTGGAACACCGTCTGACCCGGTTTACGATTTCTCCGGAACCTGGGTGGCTTTGAAATCGCAATAAAAGTTACATTTTTATTTCCTGTTCATTGAGGTATTTCAGATTTATTCATCTGTTGTTTTGTTATTTCTCTTCCCCTCTTGCACTTTTGTACTTTTGTTTTTCGGATAGGGAAAACAATGCCCTTTTGATAAGCGTATCATTATCTTGCCAAAAAAAACTGGATAGCTATAATCCAGTAGAATACCCGCAATTCGGAGGTGGCTGATGAAAAAAAGGGGTTACCGTTCGCTGGAATTGTCGTCGGGGCTGGAACGCCGTGATTTTTTAAAGATCGGCGGCGGCTCGCTGCTGGGGGCCGGGCTGCTGCTGGGCCGGCCGCCGCTGTTCGGGCAGGAAGCCGCCAAGGTCGAGCCGCCGGCGCGCCCCAAGACCAACATCGACCAGGCCCTGGCCGTGCCGCGCGTGAAAAATTCCCTGCCCGGCCCGTTTCCGGGCAAAGTCGTGGCTGTCCGCGACGACCAGGCCATGAACGAGAAAGGGGTGAACGGCAAGGTCGTGGCGGCCATGTTCGAAAAAGGGATCGCGGCCCTGACCGGCAAATCCCCGGCCAAGAGCTTCAAGCTGTTTTTTGACAAGAAAGACATCGTGGGCATCAAGGTCAACCCGGTCGGCGCCGGCCTGATCGCCACCCGGCTGGAAGTGGTCGATGCCGTGATCGCCTGGCTGCGCCGGGGCGGCATTCCCGCCGGCAACATCATCATCTGGGACCGCTTCGACTACATGCTGGCCGACGCCGGCTTCACCGCGGCGCGCTACCCGGGAATCGGCATCCAGGGGCTGCAGACCATGGATGAAGCCGCTGCCGAGGGCAAGAGCGCCGATGACAGCCGCTGGCTCGACAAGGACGGCCGCCATGTCAGCGAGAAGAACTTCGACCTGGACGCCTATTACTTCGCCGACGTCGAAGCCCCCCAGGACAAGCCCTACCTCAACCAGCACGTGTTCAACGGCAAGTATTCCTATTTCGGCAAGCTGCTGACCAAGACCCTGACCAAGATCATCAATATCCCGGTGTTCAAGAACACGGGCAACGGCATTTCCATGGCCACCAAGAACCTCGGCTATGGCGCCGTCTGCAACACCAACCGCCTGCACAAGCCCTTGTTTTTCAACGTCTGCACCGAGGTGCTGGCCTTCCCGGCCCTGCGCGACAAGCTGGCGCTGAACATCACCGACGGCCTGCGCGCCCAGTACGACGGCGGCCCGGGCCCGCTGGCCCAGGCGACCTGGTTCTCTGAACACCCTGTTTTTCGCCAGCGATCCTTTCGCCCTGGACATGACCTGCCACAACCTGCTGCTCGCAGAAGCGCAAGGAGATGAACGTCAAGGTGAACGAACACCCGATGTACACCGAGTACCTGCGCTACGCCCAGCGCCTGGGCCTGGGCATCGCCGACCCGGCCAAGATCCAGTTCATCCGCGCGTGATGCCAACGTGAAAAATTTCAAGGCCGGCCTGCTGGTCCTCGCATTCTGCCGGCTGGCCGCCCTGCCGCTGGCGGCGCTGGACTTCCCCGGCGACGGCTTCTACCCCGGCTGGAACCGCTCCGGTCCCGGAGAAAAATATGACCCGGCCGGTCTTTACAACGTAATCGACGGCGGGGCGGAGCTGTTCCTGGAAATGGGCTTCGCCGACCTGCGGGTGCAGAAATACGCGGGGGCCGGGGCCGAGATCGCCGTGGAGGCCTACCGCATGGAAAACGACGCCGCGGCCCTGGGCATCTACCTGCTCAAGTGCAGCCGCGAGACCCCCTTGCCGGGGATAGCCGAACGGCACAGCGGCGATCGCTTCCAGGTCGCCATGCTGAAAGGCAATTATTTCGTCTTCATCAACAATTTCAGCGGCCGCGACGACCTGCTGCCGGTGATGACGGCCCTGGCCAACCGGGTGGCCGCCGCGATCCCGCCGGGAGCCCCGGTGCGCGAGCTCGACATCCTGCCCGCCGCCGGCCAGGTGCCGGGCACGGCGCTGCTGCTGCGCGGCCCCTATTCCCTGCAGGCGGTTTACACGCTGGGCGCGGGCGACGTCCTGCTGCTCGGCGGCAGGATCTTCGCCGCCGCGGCCCTGTACCGCGAAGTCCGGCGGGCAAAGCTACACGCTGATCGTGGCCCCGTACGCCGACGCCGCCCGGGCCCGCGAGCGCTTTCGCCAATCTGCGCCGCAACCTCGATTCCTATCTCCAGGTCCTGGGCGCGGGCGCTGATTTTTTCGTGTTCAAGGATTTCCAGAATACCTTCGGCCGGGCCGAGGTCCTCGGGACAGCAGATCATTATCAAGGTCAAGCTGGCCGCAGCTGCCCGACAGCCGTCTGGAATAATGATTGGATGGAATCACCAAGGAGGTCTTTCATGAAACGCATGGGTTTGTTGATCGTGTTCCTGTCTTTGTTTTGTGCCGTGGCTTCCGGCCTGGGCGCCGCGGAAAAAAGTCCTTTTTTGAGCGAATATGAGACGTTGAGCGCGACGATCGGGGCGAAAATGGCCGACATCAAGAGCCGGGAGGACTATGATAAACTCATGGCCGAGAAGAAGAGCGGCCTGGAAGCGCTGCTGCAACAGCACGCCTCCGACCCGGCCGGCGGCGCGGTCGAGCTGCTGCGGGCGCGCATCCTGATCGACTTGAAAAAATACCCGGAAGCCGACGCCAAGCTGGCCGCGCTGGCCGCGAAGAAAAATCCCCAGCAGGACGAAGCCCGGCTCTACCAGGCCAAGATCCTGACCGAGACGGAAAAGATCGGCGCCGGCGGTTCCCATATTCAAGCAGGTCGAAGCCAAGGTGGCGCGTTCCGACGATTTTTTCGCGGTCGCGGTCGCCCTGGCCATGGAGGCCCCTGACGACGCGGTGAGAAAGGAATACTGCAAGAAGCTCATCGCGTCTCCGACCTGCCCAAGGAGTTCGCCGAGGACCGGGTCTACCTATACATGATCCTGGCCCAGATCGAGATGAAAAAACGGGATATCGCGGCGGCGCGGAAGATCCTGCAGGACGGCCTGAAGACGATCACCGGCGAGCAGGAGGTCAAGTCGCTGCAATCGGCCCTGAAGCAACTGGATTTCGTCGGCAAGCCCGCCCCGGCCATCGCGGCTGAGAACTGGCTGAACGGCGCGCCGCTCGTCCCTCCAGGCCCTGAAAGGCAAAGTGGTGGTCATCGATTTCTGGGCCCCGTGGTGCGGCCCCTGCCGGCGCGTCATCCCCACCCTGTCCAAGGATTTCGAAGAGCTCAAGGACAAGGGGCTGGTGGTGATCGGCTTCACCAAGATCTACGGCCGCTACAGCGACGACCTGCAGAACAAGGGCAAGGTCGAAGCGGAAGAGGAGCGGGCACTGATCCGGGGCTTCGTCGAGCGCTGGAAGCTGAACTACCCCATCGCCATCTCCGACAAGGGCGACGCCTTGACCGACTACGGCGTCAGCGGCATCCCGACCATGGTCTTCATCGACAAGGCCGGCAACGTCTTCGACATCAAGGTCGGCTCGGGCGACGAGGCCGCCATCACCGCCAAGATCAAGAAGCTCCTGGCCGAAAAATAACCCGTTTTTTTACTCGCTGTAATAGCGGATGGTGCGCGCCACCGCCTGCTCGCAGACCTTGCACAGGGGCTTGAGGCCGCGGCTGAACATCAGGCAGTCGAGCATGGGCCGGAACAGTCCCTTGGCCGCGTAGCCGGCCCCCTCGAAGGCGCCGACCTTGCCCTGGAAGCGGCTCTTTCTTGAAAAAGGCGTCCACCTCCAGGCCGTTCAGGCGCGACATCTCCTCGCTCTGCGCCTGCAGGGCGTCGATCTCCTGCCTGGGGGGCATTGCCGCGCTTCAGGGCCGCGATCTTCTCGTTCGTCTCCTGGCGCTTTTTCTGGTAGACCTTTTCCATCTCCTCGTAGGCCGCTTTTTCCCAGGGAGTCGGGATGGCCGTTTTCCTGGTCACGAGTTCCTTCCATTTGATATTCTTGGGATCGAGCAGGGCGGTGATGTTGGCTTCCAGCGGCTCCACACCCGCCGGGTAGAACTCGTTGTAGGCCACGGCCGAGGTGTAGTATTCGTCGGCCAGGCCGCTGAAGGAGTGGCCGAATTCGTGCAGGCAAAGGTACTGCTGCCACTGGTTGTCGCTGGTGAAGGTGCAGTAGAGGTTGTAGATGCCGCCGCCGCCGTAGCGCGCCTGGTTGACCATGATCATGATGGCGTCGTAGGGGACGTGGGCGGCGATGTCGCGCAGGGCGCGGTTGTCGTCGGTCAGCAGGTAGCGCTCCGAGCCGAAGGAATCGAATTGCGCTCCCAGGGCCGTGTTCTTGAACGAACCGTAGCTGGGCTCGTCGCAGCCGCTTTCTGCGGAAGCCTTGAACAGGCCGGTGATATTGAAACGGTCCTTGTAGGACAGGTAGGGCTCCTGGCTGAAAATGAGCGTCGCTGAAGCGCGCCAGGTCCCGCTTGAATTTTTCCTGCTCGGCCGCTGTATAGCCTTCGGCCACGACCACCAGGTCGACCTTGGTCGCCGGCGGCCCGTTCTTTACAACGCTCGACCACCTGGACGTCGTCGGCAGGCTTTTCGCGGACGATGAACATGTCGGCCGGGTCGATCTCGCGGTTGAAGATGGGCTGGGGCCGGTTCTCCCGGTCGCGCAGCAGCACTTCGACGCGGACCTTGCTTTTGGGAAAGGGAATGAGCAGGGATTCGGGAAAGGTTTTCTTGATCCCGTTCACCCCTGGTTCGGTGGTCTTGTATTCGCCGAAATAGCTGTCGAAGCCCTTGCTGTAGACCAGGGTGCCCGAGGCGGCGTCATGCACCCGCAGCAGGTAGCGGCCAAGCTCGAAGGGAACGATGGTGCGGCGCGGATTGCCCGCCCAGGGGCCTTCCTGGATGACGCGGTCGATGGTGAACATCTCTTCTTTCGCGTCTCCCGTGTGGAAAACATCGATGCGCATGGTCCGGTCAACGAAATATTTTTCGAAATCGACCGCCTCCTGGGCGTAGGCCAGGAAAGGCGCCAACAAAAAAACGGCCAACAGGATTTTCTTCATGTTTTCCTCCGCGGTGCCCAAAAAAATGATAGCATGCCGGCAGGTTGCGGGCAAGAAAATACAAAGGAGTTGTCTTTGTGCCTGGATGCAGGGTACAATTGGGGATATTCGCAAGGAGATTTAAAATGGATATGAAGATCACTTTTCCCGGTGGGAAAAAGGTCGACGCCGAATACAACGGGTTCATCCACAGGACCGACCAACCCCTGGATGCGGGCGGCGGGAACAGCGCCCCCTCGCCGTTCGAACTCTTCCTGGCCTCGCTGGGCACCTGCGCCGGTTTTTACGTCCTTTCCTTCTGCCAGCAGCGCGGCATCGACATGGCGGGGATCGAGTTGCGCCAGATCCTGGAGCGTGATCACCAGACCCACTTGATCGGCAGGGTCGACATCGAGATCGTCCTGCCCGCTTCGTTCCCGGAAAAATACCGGGCCGCCGTGGTACAGGCGGCCCAGCTGTGCACGGTGAAAAAACACCTGGAAAATCCCCCCAAGTTCAACCTTTTCACCACCATCCGTTAAATCATTCTCCACCTCGCCCCGCGTCAAAAATTTCGATGACACGGCCGGCGGCCACGAAGCGGACATTGCGACCCAGGGCCAGCACCGGCGCCAGTTCCGGCTGGCTTTTTCAGCAGGACGAAATAGTCGGCCGACGCGAAGGCGATGCGCCTGACCGGCAGGGACGCCGCTTCCTGGATGCGGGCGTCAATCCAGCCGTCGCCGCTTGCGTAAAAGGCCCTGCCCTGGACGGTCTTTACCTGCCGTTCCAGATCCTGCAGGCTTCTGTCGCCGGAACGGCCGGCAACGATCTCCTGGGCCTGGTTCAATTTCTGCAGTTCACCGCTGGCGCGCACGCTGCCCGCTCCCGACTTGTCCTTCAAGCCGGCGAACTCTTCCGCGAATTTTTTGGCCAGGGCCGGGCTGGCGGCCAGACCCCGGCCCAGCGTCATGTCGCTTGCGGCCAGGTCGCCGCGCTCGCGGCGTACCTTTTCGTCTTCCACGATCAGGTAGCTGGTGTAGGGGGTGACGATGCCGTATTGCCTGGCCAGGCGGGTCACTTCGTCGACCAGCTCCCTGTCTTCGCCGTGCAGGCGGATCTGCTCGAGCAGGAAGCCGACGCGCCGGGCCGCCCAGAGCGGCTGCAGGAAATCGTGCTCGGCGGCGATTGCCGGGAAATCGGCCTGAAAGGTGAACTCCTGCGGACGGTTGTTCACCAGGCCGCTGACGGTGATCAGCGGCCCGGCCCGAGCCCTGGTAACGGCCGACCACGGTCAGGGACGACCCCCGGTACAGGTCGGGCAGGTCCCTGGGATAGATCTGCCGGGCGCGGATATTGCCCGAAAAGGCAAGGCGGATGTCGCTCAGAACCGGCGAGCGGATCTTGTCGTAGAAGCGGGCGATGCCGCTTTCGATGTCCTCGCCTGCCGCGATATAGGTGCGGAAGGTCCGGGTCTGCTCGGAGAGCTTGTCCAGCAGGTGGGTGTTGATGTCGCTGCCCAGGGCCACGGGAAAGATGCGCAACTGGCCCGTGGCGGGCGGTGATGCGCAGCAGCTCTTCTTCGTCAGTGGCGCCGATGGTCGGCTTGCCGTCGGTGACCAGCACGACCAGGCGGGGACGTTCCGCCGCCCCGGACTGGGCCAGCGCCAGGCGCAGCGCCTCCTCGCAGTTGGTGCCGCCGCCGGCCTGCCAGCGGCCGACGAATTCCTTGGCCCGGGCCAGGTTCGCGCCCGCGGCCGCGGCCGGTCCCGGGAACAGGGACTCGGCCTCGGTGGCAAAGCGGATGATGTTGAAGCGGTCGCCGCGGTTCAGCCGGCCCAGGCAGTACAGGATGGCGTTACGCGCCTGCTCCAGCGCGGCGGCCGGCCATGCTGCCCGACGTGTCCACCACGAACGTGATGTCTTTTTCAGAGGCGTCGCTGTCGGCGCCGGCGGCATTGGGACTGGCGCTGAAGAAAAAAGTGCCGTCCTGGCCCGGCCGGGCGGCAGGCCAGCAATGAAAACCCGAAACGGCCCGCGGCCGGGGTGACAAAGATCCTGAAGTCCGAGTCCGGCAGGCTGTTCCGGCTCACGTAACTCACCCTGGCCCTGTTGGCGGCTGGGCGCTCGATGGTCACCGGGTGGGTCGGGCAATGGATGCCGGCCAGCGGGACCGATAAGCGGATATTCATGACGATGCTGACTTCGGGAATGGCCCTGGCCGAAAATTTTTCCGTGCCCAGCGGATAGAGATAGGCGATGCTGCCGTTGTTTTTTTCCAGGACCTCGTGATAGGAGATCTTGATCCTTTTCCTGCTGTAGGGCTCGATGGGGAATACCCGCATTTTGAAAACGCCGCGGCCGCCGTACTCCAGCAGGGCCGGGTCGCGCAGCCGGCGCACGATGTCTTCATAGATGTTCCTGGCCTTGGCGGCGTCGAGCAGTTCGGCGCGGGTTTCCCGGCCGTCGATCCACATGCTGAAATCGCGGATCACGGCGCCGGCGGGCAGGGGAAACAGGTAATACCCTTCCAGGCGGGAGGCGTTGGGGTTGTAGAACTCCTGGTCCACGGTCGTGGTGGCCAATTGCTCGGTGATCTCGACGTCGACGTCATGGCGGACGACCTCCAGGGGGAAAGGAGAAACCGGGCCCGGGCCGGGCGGGCGGGGGATGACGATGAAGCCGTCGGCCAGCAGCGCCGTGCCGCTGATCATCAGGCCAGGGCCAGGAGGAGCAGGCCCGGAAACAGCGACTTGTCGTATTTTCATTTTCTTCTCCATGCTCGCGGCGGCTTATTGGTCGAAACTGGAAGTTTTTTCCGGCCGCCTGCAGGCGCAGGGCGCGGATGATGGCCTGGTCCAGGGTGCCCTCCGCCGCCTGGTTCTTCATCTTGTCCTTGACGAAGCGTTCGCGTTCGCCGTGCAGCCGGGCGATCTTTTTCTGCAGCGTTTCCCTCTTGCCCTGCAGGGCCGCCACGTAGTCGTTCTTTTCCTGTGCCGACATGCCCTTCATCTCCTGCGGCAGCTCGGCTTCGGCCATTTCTTCCAGCTTGACCGTCCCCGCTTTTTTCGCGTCGACCAGGTCCCAGGCCGAGTTGCTGTATTGCGGCGACGCCTTGGCCGCCGCCCGCTGGGCCAGTGACCTCGCCGCTCACGGTGGCCGCGTTCAGGTCCTGCTCCTTTTGCCGCGCCATGCCGCCGGCCCCGTCCCTGCCGTAGGCGACATAGGTCTGGTTCAATTCCCGGCTGAGCCGGGCGATCTCCTGGTCCTGCGGGGCGGCGACCGGCGGCGGCGTCTGGTCGGCGTCGATGGCCAGGTACTGGCCGTCGGCCAGGTCGGCGCCGGCTTTCCATTCCGTCCGCAGGCCTTCCTGGTAACTGCCGCAGAAAATGGTGTTGACCATGATGCCGCGGGCGATGGCCTGGCGGCACGAGTCCCTGTAATCGGTCCCGCCCTGGCTGAACGGCTCGTTGCCGGCGATGACGATCATCTTCAGGTCGCCGTTGTTGCCGCTCCACTGGAGCTCGCGCACCGCGGTGCCGATGACCTGGCCGCAGAATTCCTGGCCGCCGTTGGTCCTCAGCCTGAACAATTCTTCGGAAATCCGGTCGAGGTCGGCGCTCAGCGGCACGATGCAGCGCAGGAAGCCGGCGCCGGCCGGGATGCTGTCCTGGCCGTATTCGTACAAGGCCACCTGCAAGCTTCGGCGCCAGGCCGTTCTTCCTGGCCGTTGCCAGTTCGTTGACGATCTTCCACAGCCGCGACCTGGCCTGGTCGATCAGGCCGTCCATGCTGCCCGAGGTGTCGAGCAGGATCGCCAGTTGGATCCCGGGCTGCGCAGGCGAGACCGGGAGCATTTTTCCCGGCAAGCCAGCCGCCAGCCACCCCGCCAGAACAAACAACAGAACGCTTTTTGTTTTCATTTTTCCTCCTCAAGATGGGGTTAGACGGCAGGCCGGGAAAAATTTCTGCCGTGGGATCAGTATCAAAAAAAATGTGTCTGCCGCTCACCCGGAAAGTTTTGACCTGCCGAGGTTCGCCTGCACTATCCCATGGCGGCGTCCTGCGGATTGTAAAATATCTGCAGGAACCCCGCTCATGGGATGGCCGTTTGGCTCACCGGGCAGGTGCCCAAAGCCTTTCCTTGAGGTTCACGGACAGACACATTTTTTTGATTAAAAATTCATTTGCTGATGGTATTTGAGCGGCTGGTCCAGTCGCTGGTGTTGCCCGGCGAACCTTGACACGCAAGCCGAACGGACATATAGTAAACCCTGCCTCGCCGAGGATAAAAATGAAGAAACCCTTTGCGCCGCAACAGAATTACGAAAAGAGCCGCAAGCGGGTCGGCTATACCCCGCGCCGGGAAACCAAGCCCCAGGCCTACGCCAAGCTGGGCTTCAAGTGCGGCCTGGAAGTGCACCAGCAGCTGAAGACCGACAAAAAGCTTTTCTGCCACTGCCCGGCCGGCAGGTACCACGACTTCGCCGATTACGACGCCGAGATCGTCCGCCACATGCGGCCCGACCCTTTCCGAGCTGGGCGAATACGACGGCACGGCCCTGATGGAGTTCAAGACCCGCAAGATCGTGGTCTACCGCATCAAGAACGAGACCACCTGCACCTACGAGATCGACGACACGCCCCCCTTCCTGCTCAACCGCCAGGCCCTGGAGATCGCCATGGAGGTGGCGCTGCTGCTCAAGAGCAACATCGTCGGCGAATTCCACATCACGCGCAAGCAGTACCTGGACGGCAGCATCCCCACCGGCTTCCAGCGCACCGGCATCCTGGGCATCGAGGGCGAGATCCCGCTCAGCCGCAAAAAGGTCCGCATCATCCAGCTGAGCGTCGAGGAGGACGCCTGCCGCGAAATTTCCGATATCGGCCACACGCGCATCTATTCCACCGACCGCCTGGGCATGCCGCTGATCGAGACCGTGACCTACCCCGAGATGCTGACCCCCGACGAAGCCGCCGAAGCCGCCCACTATATCCGCTTCCTGGCCCGCAGCACCGGCAAGGTGCGCACCGGCATCGGCGCCGCCCGCGAGGACGTCAACGTCAGCATCACGGGCGGCACGCGGGTGGAGATCAAGGGGGTGGCCCATATCGCCTGGATCCCCGAGCTGGTGCACAACGAGGCCTTCCGCCAGAAAGCGCTGCTGGAGATCCGCAAAGAATTGCTCGGGCGCCTCGGCGACGGCAAGGAGTTGGCGGATCGCCTCCAAAGAGGTGGACGCCGATGCCCTGGGCTGCGATTTTCCCCCGATCCGCGACGCGCAAAAAAACAAATTGCGCCTGCTGGCCGTCAACCTGCCGGGATTCGCGGGGCTCCTCTCTTTCTTCACCCAGCCCGGGAAAATGTTCGCCGACGAGATCGGCGACCGCCTGAAGGTCATCGCCTGCCTGGAAAAGCCCAATATGGTCCATTGCGAGCAGTTGGAAACTGACCCTGGGCGAGGACGCCTGTCAAATGGCTGCGCAAGATCTTCAAAGCCGGTGAAGACGACGCCCAGCTGCTGTTCTGGGCCGCGGACGACGACGTCAAGACCGCCCTGGAAACCATCGAGGAGCGCTGCCGCCTGGCCTTCGCCGGCGTGCCCAACGAGACCCGCAAGGGGCTGCCGGATGGCCGCACCATCTTCGAGCGGGTACTGCCCGGCCCGGACCGCATGTATCCCGACACCGACTCGGCCCCGATCCCGGTCGAGGACGATCTGATCGAGCGCGTCCGTTCCGGCCTGCCCCCCGAGATCCATTACCGGCTCGGCCAGTTCCGGGCCTGGGGCGTCCCGGCCGACACCTTCGCTTTCCTGCTGAAATACAACCTGGCTCCCTGGCTCGAAAAGATCAGCACCGCTTTCGGCGTCGAAGCCGCGATTCGTCGCCGTGG
Organism: Candidatus Aminicenantota bacterium; assembly: GCA_963764745.1. Lineage (GTDB taxonomy): Bacteria > Acidobacteriota > Aminicenantia > UBA2199 > UBA2199 > UBA2199. Next base: position 442,655 of record CAVXTN010000006.1, read on the forward strand.
TCCTGGGGCACGGGCTGAAGAACCTGATCGGCAGGCATCACGACAGGCGCGGATTTCAATTTCCAGCGGCTCTACGACCTGTTCGGTTTCGTCAACGAACAGAAGCTGGACAGGGAGATCATCAAGTCCATGCTGCCGGTGATCTTTCAGCATCCGAACATGGATTTCGAGTCGGTGCTGACCACGGTGAACTTCAAGAGGCTGAGGCGCGAGGAGATCCTGGCCCCGCTGCCCCTGCTGAAGGAGAAATTCAAGAAGATCGGCACCTCCAAGGACCCGGCGGCCGCGGCGCGCTGGATCGTGGGCAATTTGCGGCAACTGGCGCTGGGCAACATGCCCATGCGCGAGGTGACGGCGCAGCTGGCCAAGGGGAAGAAATCATGATCGACCTGTTCAAGGGCTACAAGGGGCCGGCGCTGGAGCTGCTGAAAAAATTCAACATCCGCGTCTGGAGCGACACCGCGGTCAAGACCACGCGCGGCGATTTCAAGGGCATCGTGCTGCCGCGCTCGGAAAACGACGACGACACGCATATCGTGCTCAAGCTGGTCACGGGCTACAACGTCGGCATCGCCGTCGAAAGCGTTCTGGACATCCAGGAGTTCGGCTACAAGGAAGCCCACTACAAGATCCCGGAAAAGCAGTTCCCGTTCTCCAAGGAAAAGAAGAACGTCAAGCTGCTGGGCACGGGCGGCACCATCGCCTCGCGCCTCGACTACCGCACCGGCGCCGTGATCCCGGCCTTCTCGCCGGGCGAGCTCTACGGCGCGGTGCCCGAGCTGGCCGACATCTGCAACCTGACCACCGAGAAGCTCTTCGCCGTGTTCAGCGAGAACATGGGCCCCGAGCAGTACAAGGGCCTGGCCAAGGCCATCGGCGAGGAGATCCGCAAGGGCACCGACGGCATCGTCATCGGCCACGGCACCGACACCATGCACCACACCGCCGGCATCCTTTCCTTCATGGTGCAGAACTCGCCGGTGCCCATCGTCATGGTCGGCTCGCAGCGCTCCTCGGACCGGCCGTCGTCGGACGCGGCCCTGAACCTGATGCACGCCACCAAGACGGCCGCCGATTCCGACATCGCCGAGGTCATGGTCTGCATGTTCGGCCCCACCTCCGACGAGTACGGCCTGCTGCACCGCGGCACGCGCGTGCGCAAGATGCACTCCTCCTACCGCTCCACCTTCCGCACCATCGGCGACATCCCGCTGGCCATGGTCGACCGCAAGAAGATCACGCCGCTGCGCCAGGACTACAAGCGCCGGCGCAACGACCGCAACGTGGACATCCTGCCCTTTTTCGAGGAGAAGGTCGGCATGCTCTATTACTACCCCAACATGCAGCCCGACATGATCGACTCCATGGTCGACCACGGCTACCGCGGCATCGTGATCGCCGGCACCGGGCTGGGGCACGTCAACAAGCCGCTCTACCCGGCCATCGTGCGCGCCGCCGAGAAGGGCGTGGCCATGTACATGACCGTGCAGACGCTCTGGGGCTACGTGCACATGTTCGTCTACGACACCGGCCGCGACCTGATGGCCAAGGGCATCATCCCGGCCGAGAACATGCTGCCCGAGGTGGCCTACGTCAAGCTGGCCTGGGCCCTGGGCCAGACCGACGGATCTCGGCAAAGTGAAGGACCTGATGCTGACCCCCATCGCCGGCGAGATCACCGAGCGCGAGCCCTACAATGGATATTTAATATTCCAGGGCGGCATCCCCGAGGTCGAAGAGTTCATCCGCAAGTTCCACAAGTAGGTGATGTGATGGAACAAGGAAGTGTCTATGCAAAAAATAGACTTCTTTGAAGGTATCCAACAAGCACCAGTAAAAGTTGGCACTCAGAGCGTCCCCTTTCCTTTGTTTTATCGGGACCTTGCCTATTTGGGTGTGTTCCTGCTTGCTCCCCTGGATGCGGTAAAAAGCACTTTGCCTTCCAAAAGAATGCTGCCGTTTCGCCTGACGCCATGGCACTGCATCGTCACCATAACGGCTTCCGAGTATAAAGACAGTGATATCGGTCCATACAATGCCGTGTCCATCGGCGTTCCTTTTGTTCTGGACAAGGCTTCACCCGTTTTCACAGGCATCCTGCACAAACCCCCGGAAGTTCCCATGATCTATCTTATTCATCTGCCGGTCACGACTGAGATAGCTCGCGATACGGGAGTTGCGGTGGCAAATTTCCCCGAATCTTTGGCGGATATCAGTTTTAATAGCGATGAGCAGTGGGTAAACTGCAAAGTCGACGCGGAGGGGAAGAATATTTTGCGCTTGTCGGCCCGGAAACTCGGTCTCAGCCCTCATCCCAGGCAACGCGTGTACCCCGTTACCTTGCAGCAAGATCGTTTGCTGCGGTCGGAATTGAACTATAGTGAGAGCAGGGCCGGAGTTTCAAGGAAACAATCGGATGTCAGTTTGGAGTTCGGCGAACACCCAATTGGTTTGAAGCTGAAAGAACTGAATTTGGGCAGAGTGCTACAATATCAATATTATCCGGCAGGCCAGGCCGTGCTGACGATGGTCAGCGAAAGTTATACTATTTAAAACCAGGCTGGTGCTTTTTCTTCCTTCCCCCGGTTCCGGGCGCCGTGCGGCCGGGGCCGAAGTACTTTTCACTGCGGTAGCGCAGCCAGACCCGCAGCACCTGGGGGATTTTTTCCTTCTGCTCCCGGGACAGGCTCTCGTACAGCTTCAGGGCCATGGCACGGTGGGTGCGGCAGGCCGGATTGCGGTGGGCGTCCCAGTACGAACGGGCCAGGCGGATCAGGCGGCAGGTTTCCTTGACCGGATCGACCGAATCATTCTTGGACATGGGAAAAAAGAGCAGGTAGTGAGGATTTTTTACAATCTGACATTTTGAAATATTCTCTTGCCCGCTCAGTGGCGGGACAAGAACTCCCGGACCTTATCTCCATGCTGAGCCGTGTATTCACAACTTGGCTCGGCGCCGCATTTCCGGCACTTCAAGTCGTAGGCGGAGTTAAGTGTGCCGCAGCCGGAGCAGGCATGGTGTTGCCACATGTCCGTCATCCAGCGTTCCCATCCCTGGTCGCGAATCTGCTCCAGGCTCTGCCAGAGCTCGATACGGTGCGGCCGCTCCGCCTGGAACGCCTTCAGCTCGGCACAGGGGTACTCCGGGCAGGATGAGCAGAACTCGACGCCATGCCGGGAGGCGCAGGGGGCCATGTGGCAGATCCGGCAGTAGGGGCCGCGCTTTTCCGAACGGCAGCCGTAACACTTCACCTCTTCTTCGGAAATGCCGAACTGCGCGGCCAGCTTTTTCAGTCGCGCCGGGTCTTCGCGGGTGGCGATGTACAGGCTGCAAGCCTCGCAGAACAAGCCGCACACGGCCGCCAGCTTCTTGTCGGGCTTCCCGATTCCTTCTTTCCCTTTTTCCATGTCCGCTCCTTCCGACACAGTATACGACGAACCGCGGTGAACGGCAATGGATTTCGGCCGGCGGGATGCCCGAGGAACTCAATGGCGGGTGATGGTGCCATACCCGGGCATTCCTTGTCCGCTTGTGCTTGCGCGCCGCCCGCAAGCTGTGCTCCCTGGCCTTCAATCGCGATCCGGGAGCGTTTGAGGGGGGGCTTTGCATTTATCCGTCCCCTTTGCTAGAATACGAAACCGTTCAAGCTGATCCACATGGAGGATATGATGAACAGGGCAATGAAATGCACAGGGCAGGTTCTGCTCTCCAGCTTCGCAGCGGCAGTCGTTCTCTTCTCGCAGGGCCGGCCGCCGTGCCCGCCGCTCATCGCGTCGCTGATGCCCAAAAACGCCGTCAAGGTCACCGGCCAGTACAACGCGGCCGGCTTCATCGGCCTGGGAGCGGCGGCCGCCGATCTCCCCTTCAGCCATCCCTGCATCCAGACCACGAAGTATCCCGGCCGTATCACCTTCGACGTCAAGCACTATTCGGGCGAAGGGCTCGAACTCTTCCGCATGCAGATCGATGCCGAGGAGGGGCAGCGGCTGGCGAACCGCAAGGAGGAGCTCGACAAGGAGCACGACAAGATGCGCCGCTCCATGAAGGACCCGAGCCTGCTGCGGCCCGTCAGGACCGAGCCCGTTACCGGCGGCACGCTGCTCTACCTCGAGTTTTTCAGCGACTGCTCCGAGGGCGTCAAGCGCGTGAAGCCCTATGTCAAGCTCCTGGGCGTGGGTCACAAAAACGGCACCGCCATCAACATCGAGATCGAGGGTTTCATCAGCTCCGTGGCGGCCAAGGCCGCGGCGGTCGAGGTCCTGGCCAATTTCGCCAAGGCCGATTTCCGCCAGCTCGAATGATGTCGCGCCCGGTGCTAGTATAGGCCAATGACCACGTTCATCAGCGCTTTCATTGATCTGCAGGAGAAGAAGGGGGGAGAATGCGCTAGCGACCGCTATTTTGCGCATTTCGAATCGCTGGCCGCCACCGGCATTCCGCTGTGCGTGATCACCAGCCGAAAATACGTGGAGAAAATCGCGGCCATCGCCCGGCGTTGCGCAAATGTCCGGCTGATGGGCGTCCTGAGTTTGGCGGATACCTGGACATTCAAGGAGTCCACCCGGCGGGTCCCGGAACTGCCTGGCCTGCGAAACCCGGCCAAAGACACGCTCTATTATCTGATCAACGCCAACGCCAAAATTGAGTGTGTCCAGAGTGTAGTCAATGAAAATCCGTTTGCCAGCCGCCACTTCGCCTGGATCGATTTCGGCATTTTTCATGTTTTCAAGGATCCGCCTGCATCTGCAGGGCGGCTGAGACGGATCGCCTCCGGGCCATTGGCCGACAGGCTGCTGGCGTTTCCCGGCTGCTGGGAAAAGGGGATCGGGCTGGACCGCATCGCGGACCAGGTGTGCTGGCGGTTTTGCGGTGGATTCTTCCTGGGCGACAGGGAATCCCTGCTTGACATGTGGAGCCGCTGGCAGCTATTTTTCCCCGAGTTCATCTCCCAACGCGGCAGGATCGCCTGGGAGGTCAACCTGTGGGCGGCGATGGAATCCTTTGCCGGCTGGTCCCCGGATTGGTACGCGGCCGACCACGACGACCGCATCGTCCGGCTGCCGGACCGATTTTTTCTTCCGGGTTCGCCTCAGCGATTTCCCGGTGAGTCATCGCTACGTTCCGTGTAGGGAAAGAGGTCCTCATGAAAAGGCTGCACGCGTTGTTGCTGGCACTGGCGTTGCTGCCCGGCCTGGTCCTGGCCGGCGCCCGGCTCCAGCCGCCGGGCCGGAGTTCGGTTTCCGGGCGGGCGATCGACTATCGGACCCGTGTCTGGTCCGATACGCGACCGGCCATCAACCTGACCCATATCTTCGCCGGCGAGATCAACCGTCGCGGCAAGCCGGTCGGCTTCCATTCCCGTCCCGGCGGGAGTAATCCGCCGGGAAGCGGCGTCGTGCGCATCGTCGACCGCCCCAACCGGGCCGGCGTCTACACCGCCGTGGTCTGGATCGGCCGCCGCGACCGGACCAAGTTCTCGACCATGTATCCCGACCGCCTGACCCGCGATATGGTGATCCAGGCCATACTTGCCGCTTTTCGCCGTGGCCAGCGCCGCGGGGAACGTTTTCGCGGTCTCTCCGGCCTTGGCTTCACCGTCGAAGGTTATTTTCAGAACGGCCGCATCAGCACCGCGTATCCGATCTATTTCCGCTGACAGGAGCAGACAATGGCCAACCGATTCTATCGTGATGCCCAAGGCGATCTCAGGGCTGAGACTGGCCGCGACCGGCGCCTCCTCGGCCGCTTCCTGGAGGCCGACATGCAGGGCAGCAACGCGATGTGCGACGAGGTGCTTTCGGCGCTCGACGACATCGCCGCCGGCCGCGGGAAGCGCTGGCAAATGACCGGCAACGCCCACACCCTGGTCATCAGCAAGCGCCGGGCGCGAATTCATGCCGAATTCGGCCGCAGCAAAGACCTGCTCCTTTCCCCGGCCGCGCTGCGCCTTGCGCTGCTGGAATGGAAGGCGCTATTGGATAAAAAGCCTCCCGGGCGCCCGCGCCGGGGGGTGGGCCGGCTTCCGAAATAAGTTATTTTCATGATCGTGCCGCAGGAACTTGTTTTCGCATTTCTTTTCTGCTATTTTGCAGCGAAATGCTTTTACCAAGGAGAAGCGATGAAAAAACATATCTTCGCAACCGTTCTTTTTCTTTTGCTGCAGCTGGTCGTTTTTTCGCCCCTCTGTGCCCAGAAGGCCAAGCGGGGAAGGCTCATGCTATCCCTGAACGGCGGCAGCCTCGCAGGTGTTGAGTTCCTGACCGGGTATTATGGCGGGGATCCGGGCAGACCGCTGCATCTGGACTGGGACCTGGATACGGACAAGCCCAAGGTCGAGAAAATGTCGGCCGGAAGCTTCGGCGTCAGCATCGGCTATATTATCGGGACATCAGCCCAAAATGCCGACGGCAACTTCCGCTTCTCATGGTACGGTGAATTCACCTATTGCCCGACGGTCAAGATGAAGGACGGCATCGAGACGCGGAGATGGACGTTCTGGGACCCGTCCCAGTTCCGCTTTGTCGACATGAACGATACTTTCTCCCAGACCGGCCGCAAGGCCGGGATGTATGGCGCGACGCTGGGAGTGGTCTATGCGCCCTTCAGCAAATTTCCCCTGGGGCTCGACCTGGGCGTCGGCATGTGGAAGTTCTCCCAGGAATTCACCTCGGGCGCGCGGAAATTTTTCGAAGGTGGGGCCGACACCACCCCCGCGGCCGAAGAGTCGGCCAAGATCGGGCTCGCCTATGCCGGCCAGGGCAAGTTGGAGCGGAACCATACGGCGCTCCTGATCAAGGTCGGCCTGACGTACAGGCTTTTCAAGCACCTGTCGCTCGACGCCGCCATGCGCACGGTCTCGTTCGTCTACCACTACGATACGAACCTGGTCTGGGTGGAGTCGGGGGACCCTTACGTCGGGACCGGCACGCAAAAACTGGGAACCTTGTATACGGCAGGGATCACCTTCTACCTGTAGGTGACGGCCGCCGGCGATGCCGCCAGCTCTCGGGACGGGCCTGAGTACCAAGCATGCTCCCGCGACTGCGGCCCGAAGACACGGCGGTAGGTTCCCGCAGCCCACGGGGCATCAAGGCCGCGATTATGATGCGATCTTGATGTTTCAGTGCGCCGGGTATGCAAATTCGCGTATGAAATGTTTCAGGTGCGAGTGGATCTTGTGGAAGCCATAAGGGCCCCCCGTCATTTCGGCGATCGCTTTTTCCTTGTCCCATTTCTGGATATGGATGCGGTAGAGGGCCACGGCGGCTCCGGTGCGGTCGGCGCCGTGAATGCAGTGGACAAAGACCGGGGTGCGCGCCGGGTCAGCGAAGAGATCAAGGAATTCCCGCAAGAGCTGTTTTTCTGGAAAAAAAGCCGACATGGGCAGGTGGCTGATGCGGATGCCGCTGTCGCGGAACAACTGGTGATCCTGCTCGCTGCCGCTGAAGTTGACCACGGTCTTGATCCCCAGCTTTTCGAGCTCGGCCCTGCCGGCGGCTTCAATCTTCCCGCCGCGGTAAAGCTGCTCTGAAACGCGGTAAAAATTGGGCAGGCCGGGCAGATCGAGCCGTTGGGCCGCGTCCTGGGCAACCGCCTCCGCTGCCTGATAGCCGGCATGGGCCAGGCCCATGCCCGCAATGGCGAGAATCAATGATGTCCAGAGGATCTTTCTCATTCTTTTTCTATTGGCAGTCTTCATTCCTTTCACGATCGCTTTAAAAGCCTTGCCACCAGGCTTCAAAAAATCATTCCCTTTTGCCCTCGCCGTCCGTTATCAATCATCGGCCCGCGTCAAGCATTGGCAGTAAAATTCGATTCCAGCCCGACGCACAGCCCCGGAACGTTAAGCGAACTACTCTTTGGGCGTTTCGCTCCCGGGCGGCGTTTCGGCAGGCACGGCAGGCAAACTTTTTTCCTTTTCGGCCCTTTTTTCGCAATAGCTGCACAGCTCGGTGATGTTCTTCAGTTCCCTTGCCTTGGCCACTGTGCCTTCGAAGATCTCGTTCGTCTTCTTGGTGTTGATATAGGGGCAATCCGAGTACAGGTGGTAGTGGGTGCCCGACTTGGTCCAATAAACGAGGTTGGTGCCCGACGGCGACAGCGACTCGGCATGCGCCGTCTGCGTCGCGTACTGCTCCTGGGACGGCGGATTGAAATCGATGCCCGTGACGCCCGCGATCAGCAGGGCAACGACGGCAACGGCGCCGACCAGGCCCTTCTGCTTGCCCTTCAGGTCTTTGTTGGTGAAGACCAGGATGACCAGGGGCAGGAAGGCGATCACGGCGATGATCGCGCCCAGCTGGTTCTGAATGAAAAACTTGAACGGCTCCTTTTCCGAGGCGGGATCGAAGCGGTTCGCCTTTTTCCACAGCAGGTTGCCGACAACGGCAAAGACCAGGTCGGCCGCGATCAGGGCGATGAGCCACGCCATCTTGATCGGCGGTTTCCTGAGCAGGAGAATGGCGCCCACTTCGAGGCCGATGGCCACGATCCAGGATATAATGGCGAACAGGCGGAACTGTCCGGCCTTGGACTTGCTTTCGGGCGCGGGAACAAACGCTCTGGCCTCCCTTGCCGCGGTCGACGGCGTCTCGCCGCCTTCTACCCTGGTCAATTTCTTTTTCGTACCCATGTCCGGCATTTCAGCACCTCCTGTTCTATTTGTCATGTCTATTGTATATCAAAAATATAATATAACAAATTTTAAAAAACATTCTTGAAAACCTGAAACGCTCCGTGTCGCGCAAGGTTGTATTTGCGCTTTATTTAAAAATTTCTTAAAATCCGATCATGGATTTAATGCTGAAAGCCAAGTTCGAGGATCTTTTTGCCCGGTATTTTCCCGGGGCGGAGCTGCCGCTGACTTTCTATTATGCCGATGCGCCGCCGGCAGAAGTGAAGGCCGCGCCGCCAAGCAAAGGCTGGCATTGCTTCGTGGCCGGCCTGGCCGTGGTCAGGAAAGGCGATTCGCTGTGCGTGGACGAGCCGGCTCTGGGCTGCGGCAAGCGCTTTTGCGGATTCCAAATTCCCCAGCGGCCCAATTTCGAGTATTTCCTCTCGTGCGGCATCCCCGGGAAGATGGAAGGGGAGCGCTACAAGAAGACGCCCGAGATCGTGAAGCAGCTCATCGCCGAGTGGCCGGACTGGCAGGCGCCGGCCAAGTACCTGGTCCTGAAGCGCTGGGACAAGCTGCTCGAAACCGATCGCCCCGAAGCGGCCGTCTTTTTCGCCAAGCCGGATATCCTTTCCGGCCTGTTCACCCTGGCCAACTTCGAGGAGAGCGACCCCTACGGGGTGATCGCTCCCTTTTCGGCGGGTTGCGGCACCGTCATCCAGTACCCGTTCCTGGAGAACCGCCGGGAGAACCCCAGGTGCGTGCTGGGGATGTTCGACGTGTCGGCCCGCCCCTGCGTCAACGCCGATGAGTTGACCTTGGCCGCGCCCATGAAAAAATTCACGCGCATGATCCACAACCTCGAGGAAAGCTTCTTGATCACCCGCTCCTGGGAAAAAGTGATGCGGCGCCTGAAAGAATCGTGCTGAAACGCACTGGAACGAACATGATGAGCGATAGGCGTTTTAAATCGCGGGCGGCGGAGAGATGATTAAAGAAGCCTGTCTGTGGGAAAAGCTGGAGCAGCAAAAAGTCCATTGTTTCCTGTGTGCCCATGAATGCAAAATAGCGGAAGCGAAGTTCGGGGTTTGCGGCGTGAGGCAGAATGTCCGGGGAACGCTGAACACCATGATCTACGCCGACGTGATCGCGGCCAATGTCGACGCAATCGAGAAAAAACCGCTGTACCATTTCCTGCCCGGGTCACGGGCATACTCCATCGCCACGATCGGCTGCAATTTCAAGTGCGGGTTTTGCCAGAACTGGCAAATTTCCCAGGCGGCGGCACAAGAGGGCTATCTCAGTTCCGGCCGGGAGACGCAGCCTGCAAAAGTCGTCGAACAAGCCAGGAAAAATGAATGCCGCAGCATCGCCTATACGTACACCGAGCCGACCATTTTCTTCGAATATGCCTTTGATGTCGCGCGGCTGGCCAATGAAGCGGGGCTGTACAATGTGTTCGTGACCAACGGCTACATGACCCGGCGGGCCCTGGATACGATCCGGCCTTATCTGCATGCGGCCAACGTGGATTTGAAAAGCTTCCGGGATGATTTCTACGGGAAGACGTGCAAGGCCCGCCTGCAACCCGTGTTGGATACCATCTCGGCCATGAAATCCCTTGGCGTCTGGCTGGAAGTAACGACCTTGGTCATCCCCGGGGAAAACGACTCGGATGACGAATTGCGGCATATCGCCGAGTTTCTCGCGGGCGTGGACCCCATGATCCCCTGGCATGTCAGCGGGTTCCATCCGGACTATGAGTTCACCGACCACAAAGCCACCCCCCTGGATACGCTGCGCAAGGCGAAAGAAATCGGCCAGCAGGCGGGATTGAACTATATTTATCTGGGCAATGTCATGGAAGGCGGCAACACGTTTTGCCATTCGTGTCACAGGCAGATCATAACCCGGCATTATATGGGCTTGGACGTCAACCAGTTGCGGGACGGTCATTGTCCTCACTGCGGAGTCTCCAGCGCCGGCGTCTGGTCGTAAACCGGCAACGGGTGGCAAGGAATGCCGGCGGCGAACAGTTTCGCTCCTGGTGTCGTTGCTTCGGGTCAATGAGGAGAACAAGACCATGGAAAAGAGAAAAAAGAAAAAAATCATTATCGGGGTGATGCTGGGATTTGTTTTGTTGGCGTTGGGAATTTTGCTCGCGATCCCGTTTTTCGTGATGAACCCCATGGTGAATATGCATGTGGACTTCAAGCAAGTATGGACAGCAAAAGAATTCGGGATCGAAGCGCGACACTTCTTTGTCAAGACGGATGACGGGTTGAATATTTCGGCATATGAAGTCGCGGCCGAAAAACCCAGGGCCGTCATCGTTTGCCTGTCCGGGATCCACAACCCCTCGGCAACCGTATTTTTCGGGCATGCGCGTTTATTCAGGGAACATGGGTATGCCACCGTGCTTTTCGATATGCGGGCCCACGGCGAAAGCTCGGGCGACATGATCTGCCTGGGCTACAAGGAGTTCCTCGATACGAAGGCGATCGTGCAACAAATCAAGGCCGATCCCGCGTACCACGATGTTCCGATCGTTGTTTTCGGTTTGTCCATGGGGGGCGTGACCGCCATCAATTCCATGGGCGAAATACCTGAAATTGACGGTTTGATAAGCCTTTCGGCGTATTCCTCATGGGAGGATATCTTTTATGAAAACATGGTGAAGCAGGCCCCGGTTCTTCTGGCGAAAATCGTCAACCCCTTCGTCACCTTGGCGGCTTCTCTTAAATACGGGGTGCGCAGCTGGTCCGTCAATCCCAAGCGTGAGATCGAAAAATTGGGGAGCCGGCCCGCTCTGCTCATGCATTCAAGGGGAGATTCCCAGGTTTCCTTCGCCAACTTTGAGAGAATCCTAAGGCATGCTCCCGCGCACGTCATAACCCTTGTCCGCGAAGGGGACTTGCATTTTTTGACGGAAAACTTCATTGAACCGGAAAAGGATGCGGAATATTCTGCCAAAATACTGCACTTCCTGGATAAGAATTTTCCTGAAAGGCGAAAGGCGGATACCGACCGCTGACAATAGCCCTTTTAGAGTTCTGGCAAAAGCCAAGGGGGCGGGTCTAAATTGCAAAGATCGTTTTTTGTTCTCTTTTCGACTTCGAAAGCCTTTTGGACAAAGAGGTTGGCGATGAATGGGGACAAATGCGATTTTTTTCCAAAAAATGACGGGCCAAAATCGGCATTGCCAGTTGACGGTTCGCGGCGCGATCTATAAAATATTTTAATAAACGGGGATCTTCTCGCGATCGTCCGGATCGGAGGTGAATGTGATTGAAAAAAAATTCGCAAAGACAGCCATGGCCGCGGCAATGGTTCTCCTGGCTTTGGCGCAGCTGCACGCGGAAGACGCTCTGGCGCTCTCGCCCTGCCAGCAGTTCTTTTTTGATACCGTGGCCGGGCGGCGCTCCGTGCGCAGTTTTAAAAGCGACGCGGTCAGTGATGCCCATCTGTTGAAAATCCTCGACGCGGCTCGCATGGCGGCGAGTTCGGGGAACCAGCAACCGTGGAAATTCCTGGTGGTCCGCGAGCAAAAAAAGAAGGATGCGCTGAAAAAGGCCTGCCTGGAGCAGGGCTTGGCGCGCATCCAGGCAAGCGGCGGGCTGGACGAGGCGCAGAGGCAGGAGAAGGTCAAGAAACTTCAGGGGTACTATGACACCATCTTCACGGCGCCGCTCTTCGTGGTCGTGCTGGTGGACCGCCAATCCGCCTATCCGGACTACAACCGCTTCGACGGGCCCATGGCCGTCGCCAACCTGTTTCTCGCGGCACGGGCGCTGGGCTACGGCACGGTTTTTTACACCGACACCATTTCCGCGGAGGTGACCCGGCAGGTGCTGCAGATCCCCGAGCGTTATGAGCAGGTCTGCATCACCCCGATCGGCGTGCCCAGCGAGTGGCCCAAGTCTCCCGCCAAGAAAGAACTGTCTGAATTTATCGTCTACGACAGTTTTTCTGAAAAATAAATGAAAAAACTACCGCTGAGCAAAGCGTTTCAACTGATCGAACCGGGCCCGGTGGTCCTGGTAACCACGAATTCCGGCCGCAAGAAGAACGTCATGACCATTTCCTGGCACATGGTCATGGATTTCACGCCGCGGATCGCCCTGGTCACCGGTCCGTGGAACTACTCCTTCCGGGCCCTGATGCGGAGCAAGGAATGCGTGATCGCCATCCCGACCGTCGACCTTTCCGCCAAGGTCGTCGGTATCGGGGCGTGCTCAGGCTCCGACACCGACAAGTTCGCGAAGTTTGCCTTGACGCCGGTCAAGGCCAGGTCGGTCAAAGCTCCCCTGATCGCCGAGTGCCTGGCCAATATCGAATGCCGCGTGGTCGATCATATTAAAAAACACGACATCTTTGTCCTGGAAGCCGCACACGCCTGGATCGACGCGGAGCGCAAGGAGCGGCGGACCTTCCATGCCAATGGCGACGGGACCTTCGTGGTCGACGGCAGAACCATCGATCACAGGAAACTGATGCTGGCCAAGTTGCCCCCCGGCGTATAGGGAGCCACGCATCCGGCTCCAGGACCGGCTGAAGAAAATCCGCGGCCGGCCATTGACCTTGCGGCATGTTTTCCTCATAATGCAGGCGGATGACGTTGTGATTCCCGGATTTTAGCGGAGGCGTTTCATGGGCAGAAAAATTTCAAGGCTCCTTTTGCTTGTATGGATACTCTTGGCATGGGTCGATTTCAATTTTTACGGGCAGCAGAACGATCCCGTCGCCGCCAGCCTGGTCCTGAAGAATGGGTTCATTTACACGGTCGATGGCCGGCGGACCGTGGCCGAAGCGCTGGCCGTCAAGGATGGAAGGATCATCTATGTCGGCGAGCAATGGCGAAGCGGAGCGCTACATCGGCGCAGGAACCGAGACGGTCGACCTCGGCGGACGCCTGGTCCTGCCCGGCTTTATCGACAGCCACTGCCACCCGGCCTATGGGGCCGCTCACGAGCTTTTTGACATCATGTTCACCGGCTTGAATTCGCTCGACGAGTACAAGAAGGCGATCCGGGATTTTGCCGCCAAGCATCCGGACGCGAAGTTCATCAAGGGCAGGGGCTGGAAGAACACCCTGTTCGCCAAGACCGGCCCGGACAAGAAGGTCATCGATGAGATCATCCCGAATATCCCGGTGGCGCTCGACGATGAAGGGGGGCATGCCACCTGGGTGAATTCGCTCACCCTCAAGCTGGCCGGCATCACCAGGAAAACGAAAAATCCGCGCGGCGGCGTGATCGAGCGCGACCCCCGCACCGGCGAGGCTAGCCGGCACGCTGCGCGAGGGCGCCGCCCATCTGGTCTCGGGGTTGTTCCCCGACTACACGCGTCGAGCAGCTCATGCAGGCCGTGGAATCCTATCAGAAGATGGCCGCCGCGTTCGGCATCACCACCGCCCACGACGGCACGGTCGATGTCAACGGCAATGATTTCAATGCCTACAAGAACCTGGAAAGAGAGAACCGCCTGGCCATGCGCTTCCGCGCTTCGCTTTTCGTCGATCCCGCCAAGGGGCTCGAGCAGGTGGAAGCGCTGATCGCCGAGAGGGCGAAGAACAGCGGGCCGCTCTTTCAGGCCAATGGGGCGAAGGTTTACATCGACGGCGTGGTGGAGGGGAGCACGGCCTTCCTGAAGGAGCCGTACAAGCATCTGCCGAATTTTCGCGGCGTGCCGCGTTGGGACGCGGACAAGCTGAACTTGATGTGCGCCGAGCTGGACAAGAATCAAATTCCAGATCCATGTGCACTCGATCGGCGATGCGGCGACCGCGATGACGCTGGATGCGTTTGCCTATGCCGCCAAGCAAAACGGAATACGCGATTCGAGAAATCTGATCACCCATATTCAGCTGGTCGATCCCCGGGATATCCTGCGCTTCAAGGAACTGGGCGTCGTGGCCGTGCCCCAGCCCTATTGGTTTATGAAGGACGATTATTATTACAACCTGCAGGTCCCCTATCTCGGGCAAAAGCGCGCGGATGAAGAATATCCGATGGAAAGCTTTTTCAAGGCGGGAGTGGTGGTGGCCTCGGCGAGCGATTACGCGGTCACCATCCCCTGCGACCCCCTGCACGCGATCCAGACCGGCATTACGCGCAGCGTCCTGGGGGTCGGCGACCCGAAGGAGATCCTATGGCCCGGGGAAAGGGCGACGCTCGACCAGATGATCGCCAGTTTCACGATCAACGGCGCCTACGCGAATTTCCTTGAAAATACGACCGGCTCGATCGAAGTCGGCAAGATGGCCGACCTGATCGTGCTGGATCAAAACCTGTTCTTCATGTCTCCGGACAAGATCAGCGAGGCAAGGGTGATCTTGACTTTCTTTGCCGGCAAGAAAGTTTTTTCCCAAGGTGATATTGCGAGTTCAAATTTGTAGCTTTTCACTTCCTTGTTTTTAGAATCGCTTAATTCGCCAAACCCGTATTTCGCGGTTTTTCCCCATATTCTTACTGCGCAATGGGAGCGTTTCATCCCGCATCGGGACGCTTTCGTTGCAGCAAAGTTATTTATTCATTTTTTTTGAACTATATTCGTTGCGAATCATTTTAGTGAAGTTATAAAGGAGGTCTAAAATGAAAACAAGAATCACGGTACTACTGGGTTTGTCGCTGCTGCTGGCCGCATCGGTTGTGTACGGCCAGGTGCCGACTCTGAAGGCGCCGATCGATTTCGCTTTCACCGTCGAAGGCAAGGTACTTCCGGCCGGCGAGTACAAGATCAGCAAAACCGAAGACGGAAATGCGTTCCGGATCCAGGGCGAAGGCAAGGAAGGGGCGCTGGCCTTGATCATCACCCGTTTGGGCGGTGACATGCGCGAAAAGAAGATGAATTCGTATGTGATCTTCGACAAGATCGGAGAGATCTCCACGCTTTCGGAGATCTGGCTCCCGGGAGACGATGGCTACCTGGTGTCGACCACCAAAGAGCCGCATACGCACAAGACCGTACACATGAAGAAGTAAGATCAAGGGGCTGCGACCCGGCTGTAGTTGCCGGGTTGCAGTTGCCTGATATCATGGGACGACGAGCCCGAGGGTGGGGAGTTCATGGGGATATAAGGCAGGCAGGGGGCGGTGTTCGGCCTGGCCGCGATGGGCGGCGAGTCGGCACCGTCCCCGGACTTGCCGATCTTGGCCGGCCAGCCCGGCCGATCTTTTTTTCTGCCGGAGATGCGCTGATGATTCCGGGGAATGAACCCGGCGAACCCCCGCGAATCGGAACTTTATGAATTTGCAAAGGAGGACCGCATGAAAAACCTGAAAACCGCCTGCCTGCTTTTTCTGCTGTGCGTGGTCGCATATGCTCAAACGGAAGACCTGGGCATGGGCGCTTTTGCCAACGAACATGGCGAGATCCTGCTGGCCGTCGACGCCTCACTGGTCGATTTCCAGATCAACGCTCCTTATGTCATGTTCGTCATGTACATGGCGGCCAAGGACCAACGCCGGGACATCGTGGTCGACCGTGATACGGTCGTCATGACCTACCGGGGAAACGAATACAAGATGCCCTCGCTCAAGGAACTCCGGGAAAACTACAAGGGTGCGATCCATGATGTCGACTTTTACAGGCACCTGGGCAAGGAGGGGATCATCTCCTCGTGGATCCGGTTTTACAACTTCGCAACAGGTGTGGACTTCTTCCCGCCGCTCGGCCTGCGCCACACGGCCCTGGCGGTCGACCGGGGGTCCATGTACGGCTTCACCGGATTCAGGACCAAGGCTTATTTCAAGAACCCCGGATTCAAGAAAGGCGATAAAGTGGCGTTCAAGGTCTGGGACAAGAAGAACCCCAAGCTCAGCGGAGAAGTCAGCGTCGTGATCGACTAGCCGCCAGGCGGACAAGCATTCAATTTTTTCCGGTTGGCGAATCGTCCGCGAACCGGGATATGCCCGGGTATACTGTTTATATTGGTCAAAACCGGTTTCGCCGCTTATTTAATAATTCGAATCCTGATATAATTCGGCTTCCAGAATCCGTTGCCCAAGGTCGAACAAAATGATGCACTTCTATGGCGAGATCGCGGCGCTGCTCACGGCGGTTTGTTGGTCGTTCAATTCGGTGGTGTTCACCTGGGCCGGAAAGCGGGTCGGGGCGGTTACGGTCAACGCCCTGCGCTTGTGGATCGCGTTGCCCGCCTTGGTCCTGCTGCACTGGCTGTTGTTCGGGACCCCGTTCCCTTTTGCCATCGAGCCGGGCCGGCTTTTTTACCTGGGGATTTCAGGCGTCATCGGCTTTGTCGCCGGTGACGGCATGCTGTTCGAATCCTTCCTGTTGATCGGCCCGCGGCTGGCCATGCTGCTGGCTCTGCTTACGCCGGTTTTCAGCGCGGTATTGGCCTGGGCGCTGCTGGGCGAGGCGCTGCGGCCCCTGGAGATCGTCAGTATTCTGGTGACCATCGCCGGCATCGCCTGGGTCGTGTCCGAGGAGGCGGCTCCGGCCGATGCCCTCACTGACGCGCAACCGCGGAAACACCGTCTGGGGATACTTCTGGCCGTGGGGGGAGCGCTGGGCCAGGCGGTCGGGCTGATGTTTTCCAGGCTGGGATTGGCGGGCGGCTTTTCCGCCATATCCGCCACCCATGTCCGCGTCAGCACCGCAGCCCTGGTCCTGGTCGTTCTCAGCTTTTTCCAGGGAAAGCTTCATAGCCACTTGGCCAGGATGAAGGACAAAATAGCCCTGCTGGAGATTGGCAGCGGCGCGCTGACCGGGCCGGTCCTGGGGGTCTCCCTTTCATTGGTGGCCATCGCCCATACCCATATCGGCGTCGCCTCCACCTTGATGTCCCTCACCCCCGTGATCCTGCTGCCCGTGTCGCACTTCCTCTTCAAGGAAAAAATCACTTCGCGGGCGATCGTCGGGACGGTGATCGCCCTGTTGGGGGTCATCCTGCTCTTTCTGTTCTGATGCGCATGGCGCACGGATGAAGAACTTGCGGGCGTGGCGGAAAAAAACGCCGCAAATATTGACAATTCGGATCATTATTATCAAAATTGAAACATGGGGAATGCCTTTTGAGGCAAGAGGAGGATGGAACATGAAGAAAGGATCTGTCTTGAAAGTTTCGCTGATTTCGCTGGCGGTCATTTTTGCGGGCAGCGTTTTTGCAGCGAAAAAGGACGGAGGCAAAAAAGAGCGCTTTTATTTTGTCCAACTGTCGGATACGCACTGGGGTTTTAACGATGCCAAGATCAACCCGGACTACGCCGGGACGCTGAAGAAAGCGATCGCGACCATCAACAGCATGCAGCCCCAGCCGGATTTCGTGGTGTTTACCGGCGACGACACGCACACGACGGACGACCCGGCCGAACGCAGAAAAAGGCTTTCGGAGTTCCTGGCAATCACCAGGACGCTCAAGGTAAAGGACATCAAATATCTCCCCGGCGAGCATGACGCCGGACTCGACCAGGGGGCGGCCTACAAGGAGCTGATCGGGGCCAGCGAATATTCCTTCGATGCCGGGGGGGTTCATTTCGCGGCGGTCGACAATGTATCCCAACCGCAGTCGGCCATCGGCGAAAAGGGGCTGCAATGGCTGGCGGCGGACTTGAAGGGCCTGAAGCCGGACAGCAAGATCATCATCCTGACCCACCGGCCTCTTTTTGACCTCTACCCGGACTGGGACTGGTACACCAAAGACGGGAGCCAGGCCCTGGTCCTGTTGGCGCCGTTCCGGGACGTCACGGTTTTTTACGGGCACATCCACCAGATCCACCGGCAGACGACCGGCAATATCGAGCACTGTGCCGCCAGCGGCATGATGTACCCGTTGCCCGCCCCGGGCTCGCTGCCCAAGAAAGCGCCGGTGGCGTGGATCCCGGAAAAGCCTTATGACCGGCTCGGCTTCCGCACGGTGGCCATTGACCCAAACACGCCGCATACCGTGGTCACGGAATACCCGATCGTGTTGCAGGAAAAGGAAATAGAGGTGATCGCCAAAAAATACGCGTTCATGCCCAGTGAGATCAGGCTCAAGAAAGGCGAGCCCGTGGTCCTGAAACTGAAATCCCTCGACCGGCAGCACGGGTTCAACTGCCGGGAATTGGGCATCAGGGAGGACATCAATCCCGACAAGATAACCGATGTGCACCTCATTCCCGAGAAAGCGGGAACTTTTGCTTTCAGCTGCGATGTGTTCTGCGGTTCCGGGCATGACGACATGAGCGGACAGATCATCGTGGCGGAGTGACCGGCCGGCGCAATATTCTTTTATCGCAATTCTCGATGGCGTCATTGAAATTCCCCCCAGGCTATTCTTTTATATTTATTTTTATGCTTTTTATGATATATTTTCTTTTTATTACATAGGGGGGGTGCATGAAAAAACTAGGGTCGATCGCGTTGCTGGGGCTTTTGCTGTTTTCGTTCTCGACGCTGTCCTGCAAGAAGGCCAAGAAGCCGCAGGACCAGGAATGGTACCGCTACATCAGCGCCTACACGTCAGGGGACATCTCGCGGAAAGCCCAGATCCGGGTCCTTTTTGTGGGCAATGTCGGCAACGAGGGGCAGAGTCCGGCCGAGCTGGCCGGCTATCTTGAGTTCAGCCCGGCAATCTCCGGAAAGACCCAGTGGAAGTCGCCTCGCGAACTGGTCTTCACCCCGGATCGGGACCTGGTCCCGAGCACCCGCTATCGCGCCGTTCTGCATATCAAGAAATTCATGGACCTGCCGCGCGAATACGCGCGCTTCGAGTTCTCCTTCGCGGCGATCCGTGAATTCCTGACGATCAAACTGGATGGCCTCGTGCCGCTGGACGAGGTGTCGCCGAACCAATTCCTGCTAAGGGGCACGCTGACGACTCTGGACCGGGAGGAGAACTACGCCGTCCAGAAGGTCCTCACGGCCCAGCAGGAGGGGAAGGCCCTGGCCGTCGACTGGTCGCACGATGCCGATGGCCTGGACCACGTTTTTATCATCAAGACCGTCCAGCGCCTGGAGCAGCCCAGCCGGGTCCTGGTGAAATGGGACGGTGCCCCCGTGGGCGCCGATCAGAAAAGCTCCCGCCAGGTGGACGTCCCCTCCCTCGGCCAATTCGAGCTCATGGAGGCCGAGGCGGTCCTCGAGCCGGCAACGAGCGTCCAGCTGCGCTTTTCGGATCCCTTGAAGAAGAACCAGAACCTGCGGGGGCTGATCACCATCCCGGGGCACGAGCCCACGTTCGAGATCGACAACAACGTGGTCCGCGTCTATTCGGGCAAGGGCTTCACGGCCTCGATCGACATCACCGTCAACCCGGGCGTGCGCAACTTCAACGACCGGCGGTTCAAGCAGAAGATCAGCAAAACGGTCGTTTTCCAGAGAATCACGCCGGCGGTCCGTTTCGTGGGCAAGGGGGTCATTCTCCCCGACAAGGACAGGCTGACCATCCCCTTCGAGGCGGTGAGCCTGCGCTCCGTCCAGGTGACGGCGTTCCGCATCTTCAACAACAACATGGCGCAATTCTTCCAGCAGAACAACCTGCAGGGCAAGGAGAACCTCTCCATGGTCGGCCGCTTCCTGTGGCGCAAGACGGTGCCCCTTGCGGACAAGGCCGGCGACACGGCCAACTGGCGCCGCTACAGCCTGGACGTGACACGGCTCCTGGGCGAGAACCCGGGGAGCCTGTTCCGCATCATCCTCTCCTTCAATCGCGGCAACTCGGCCTACCCCTGCAGCAACAATGACAAGCCCGTCCCCGAACCCCCGTTGCAGAACCAGGAGGACGTGTCCTACCGGGATTATTCCAACTGGGATTACTCCGAGGACTACTATAACGAGGAGGGCCGGAACGGCTGGGAGGATCGCAACGACCCCTGCAAGGACGCTTACTACAACTCGCGCTTCAACAGCGAGGCGGTGCAGGCGCGCAATTTCCTGGCCTCGAACATCGGGCTAGTGGCCAAGCTCGGGGATAACCTCGACCTGCACGTGGTCGCCACCGACATCCGCACGTCCGCGCCGCTGCCGGGAGTCCGCGTCCGCGCCTTCAATTTCCAGAACCAGCTGCTCGCCGAGGGAGAAAGCGACGGGTCGGGGTTCCTCACCTTGAAGCTTCCCGGCCAGCCTTTTTTCATCGAGGCCCAGCAGGGGAGCGACAGGGGGTACCTGCGCCTGAGCAAGGAGGCGGCCCTGGCGACGAGCCATTTCGACGTGGGCGGCGAAAAGGTGGAGAAAGGGATCAAGGGAGCCATTTACGGTGAAAGGGGAGTCTGGCGCCCCGGCGACACCCTTTATCTTACCTTCGTGCTTTTTGACCGCGAAAATATCCTGCCCAAGGAGCACCCGGTTGTGCTGGAGCTGTACAATCCCAAGGGGCAGCTGATCCAGACATGCAAGCCCGCCGGTTCCCTGGACGCCTTCCATTCCTTTCGCATCCAAACCGACGAGGCGGCGCCGACCGGCAACTGGAAAGCGCGGGTGCTGGTCGGCGGCCTTTCCTTCGAGCAGAGCCTGAAGATCGAGATGGTGGTGCCCAACCGCCTGAAGATCAATTTCCAGCCCGGGGCCGAGAAGCTGCTGCAGGGGAAGTCGCTGGCCGGCACGCTCAGCAGCCAGTGGCTGCACGGCGCCGTGGCCGCCAACCTGAAGTTCGACGCCAAGGTGCGCCTGGCGCCGCGGCCGACCAGCTTCCCGCGCTGGCCCGATTATGTCTTCGATGACCCGGCCCGGGAGATCACCTCCTCCGAGCAGTCCGTCGCCGAGGGGCAGCTGGATGCCGGCGGCGAGGCCCGTTTCCCCGTCCAGATCGAGATGGCGGAGGCCGCCCCGGGGATGATGAACGCGACCTTCGTGGTCCGCGTCTTCGAGGAGAGCGGCGATTTTTCCAGCGATACGCTTACCCTGCCCTTCTATCCCTACAAGAGCTTCGTCGGCATCAAGGTGCCCAAGGGCGACGAGACCCGCGGCATGCTGCTTACCGACCAGGACCATGTCCTGCAGATCGTCACCGTCGACCCCGACGGGCAGCCGGTGTCCCGCGACAAGCTGGAGGTCAGCCTCTACAAGGTCGAGTGGAAATGGTGGTGGGACAAGAGCGGCGATTCCCTGGCCCAATATGTCTCCGGCACCAGCAATACGCCGCTGGCCAAGGGGGTGGTCGCGACCCGGGACGGCCTCGGCCAATGGAAATTCCAGATCAAATACCCGCAATGGGGCCGCTTCCTGCTTCGCGTCGTCGACCCGGAGAGCGGCCACGCCGCCGGCAAGACCGTCTACATCGACTGGCCGGGCTGGGCCGGCCGCGCCCGCGAGGAACAGGGCAGCGGCGCCACGCGGCTCAACTTCAGCGCCGACAAGGAGCGCTACCTGGTGGGTGAGAAGGCGACCATATTCCTTCCCGACGCTCCCCAGGGGCGGGCGCTGGTCTCGCTGGAGAACAATTCGTCGATCCTGAAGCAGATGTGGGTGAGCACCCAGGCGGGCCAGAACCGCTTCAGCGTCGACCTCGACGAGAGCATGAGCCCCAACATCTACGTGCATGTCACCCTGCTGCAGCCGCATTCGGGCAAGAAAAGCGATACGCCCATCCGCTTGTACGGCGTGATCCCGGTCATGGTGGAGAACCCCAAGACCCGGCTGGAGCCCCAGCTCAAGATGGCCGACGAACTGAAGCCCCTGCAGGATTTCCAGCGTGTCCGTCCAGGAAAGGTCGGGGCGCCCCATGACCTACACCCTGGCCGTGGTCGACGAGGGTCTGCTCGGGCTGACGCGCTACTCCGCCCCCGACCTGCGCAAGCGGTTCTACAGCCGCGAGGCCCTGGGCGTCCGTCACCTGGGACCTCTTCGACGACGTGGCCGAGGCCTACGGCGCGGAGCTGTCGCGCCTGCTGGCGCTGGGCGGCGATGAGGGAGGACGCGGCCGCGGGCGCCGAAAAGAAGCAACGGCGCTTCCCGCCGGTCGTGCTCTTCGCCGGCCCCTTTTCCCTGGAGGCGAATAAGACGGCGGAACATCGATTCACGATGCCGCAATACGTCGGGGCGGTGCGGGTCATGGTCGTCGCCGGGAGCGCCGGCGCCTTCGGCCTGGCGGAGAAATCCGTGCCGGTGCGCCAGGACCTGATGATCCTGCCCACCCTGCCGCGGGTGATCCGGCCGGGCGAATCGTTCGCCCTGCCCGTATCGGTGTTCGTCAGCCGCGCCGATATCCGCAAGGTGCAGGTCCAGGTCGAGCCCAACGAACGATTCCTGGTGGACGGACCGAGGATCAAGACCGTCGAGTTCACCAGGCCGGGCGACGAGATCGTCTCCTTCCCCATGACCGCGGCCGTAGGCGTCGGCCAGGGCTCCGTTTACATCAAGGCGGTGAGCGGCACGCGCAAGGCCGAAAGCCGGATCGCCATACCCGTTCTTGCCGCCAATCCCAAAATAATGGAATCGCTGCGCACCGAGGTGCCGCCCGGGCGAAACCCGCACGGTCCCGGTCCGGGCCTTCGGAGTGAAGGGCACCAACGACGTGACCCTCGAGTTCTCCACCCTGCCGCCGTTCGACCTGCAAAAGCGGCTGCAATTCCTGATCCAGTATCCCCACGGCTGCCTGGAGCAGACTCTCTCCGTCTCGTTCCCGCAGCTGTACCTGAAGCAGCTGATGAGGCTGGATGACGTTCAGCAGAAGAGGCTGGAGAACCATGTCGCCGTGGCGATCGAGAAAATGCGCGGCTTCCAGGCGGCCAACGGCGGCTTCTCGTACTGGCCGGGCGAATACGAAGCCCACGAGTGGACGTCGGCCTACGCCGGCTATTTCCTGCTGGAGGCGGCGCGGCTGGGATACCATGTCCCGGCCAGCATGCTGGACCTCTGGAAGAAACACCAGAAGGCGCTGGCCAATTCCTGGACCGCCGGCCCGCAGAAGAGCCAGCTGTGCCAGGCATTCCGCCTCTTCACGCTGGCCCTGGCCCGCGAGGCCGACCTGGGGGCCATGAACCGCCTGCGCGAGAGCTCCGGCCTGGAGAGCCCCGCCGCCGTGCTGCTGGCCGGGGCGTTCCAGGCCACGGCCAGAGCGAGGCCGCCGAGGACCTGCTCCGGAAATGCACGTGGAAGGTCAGGAACTACCGTGACGACAACGGGACTTTCGGCTCTGAATTCCGCGACAAGGCCATCATGGTGCGCACCCTGGTGCAGATGAACAAGGCCGATCGCGCCAGGTAAATTCCTCGACGAGATCGTCGCCGGCCTGGCCAGCGACACCTGGTATTCCACCCAGGAGACCGCCTACGCGCTCATGGCGCTGGCCTCCTATTACGGGGGCTCGCCCGCCAGGCCCTTCCGCTTCAAGCTGGGCTGGGAGGGCGAGTCTCAGCGCGACGTGCAGGCCGACGTTCCTTTCTTCCAGCAGGTCTATTCCCCTTTCACCGCCTCCGAGCGCAAGATCGTGGTCGGCAATCCGGGAAAGAGCCAGCCTGTACATGACCGCCTATATCTCCGGCATCCCCGTCGCCGGCGCCGAAAAGGCGCACGAGAGCAACCTCCGCCTGGAGGTGGCCTACCAGAACCTGAAGGGAGAAGCGATCAGCGTGGACCGCATCGCCCAGGGGAGCGATTTTCAGGTGAAGATCAGTGTCACCAATCTGAGCAAGACCTCGCTGAGCAACCTGGCCTTGACCCATATCGTCCCTACCGGCTGCCAGATCTCGAATCCCCGCCTGTTCAGCGAGGAGCCGGCCGGCGGCTATTACGACTACCAGGATGTCCGCGACGACCGCATCCTCACGTATTTCAGCCTGGGCGCCGGAGCCAAGAAGACGTTCACCGCGGTCCTCAACGCCTCGTACAGCGGCCGCTTCTACCTGCCGGGGATCAGCGTGGATTCCATGTACGATCCCGATTTCCGCGCCAACAACACCGGGAAATGGGTGGAGATCACGCGCTGAAAGCCTTCTTTCGCAAGCGAAGAAGGGCTCTCCTGCTCCTGGGCGCCCTCCTGCTCGTTCTTTGGCCTGGCCTTCTGGCTGTCGTTGCCCCGCAGGCTGTTCCGCGATCCGCTTTCGCCGGTCCTGTTCTCCGGCGAAGGCAGGCTGCTGGGCGCCCGCCTGGCCGCGGACGAGCAGTGGCGCTTTCCCAGGACGAAAGCGGTGCCGGAGCGCTTTTTCCAGGCGCTGCTCCAATATGAAGACCGCCGCTTCTTCAGCCACCACGGGGTCGACCTGCGGGCGCTCGCCCGGGCCATGGCGGCGAATATCCGCAATGGGCGCGTCGTCAGCGGCGGCAGCACCCTGACCATGCAGGTGGTGCGCATCGCCCGCGACAATCCTCCCCGCACCTACCTGGAAAAGATCCGGGAAATGATCCTGGCGCTGCGGCTCGAGCTTTCATGCTCGAAAAGGGAGATCCTGGACCTGCATGCCGCCAACGCCCCTTTCGGCGGCAACATCGTGGGCATCGATGCGGCGTCCTGGTTTTATTTCGATCGCAGCCCGGAGGCCTTGAGCTGGGCCGAAGCGGCGTTCCTGGCGGTCTTGCCCAACGATCCCGGGCTCGTGGCCACGGCGAAGAAGCGTCTGCTTCTGAGGCAAAAGCGGGACCGCCTGCTGCAGCGCCTGTGGCGGCAGAAGCGCCTGTCGCGCCTGGAATATTCGCTGGCGCTTGACGAGCCCCTTCCTGCCAGGCCGCGAAGCGTGCCGCGGCTGGCGCCGCATTTGCTCGATACCTTGACGGCGCGCAAGCCCGGCGAGCGGCTGTTCCGCTCCTTCATCCGCTCCGACCTGCAGGACGTCCTGGCGCGGATCATCCAGGCCAACGGCGATAGGCTGTTGCGCGGCAACATCCGCAACCTGGCCGCCATGGTCATCGACAATCGCCAGGCGACGATCGTGGCCTACGTGGGCAATGTCAGCCGCGCCGACGCCCAGCAGGGGCAGGATGTGGACCTGATCCGCAGTCCGCGCAGCACCGGGAGCATCCTCAAGCCTTTCCTGTACGCCGCCATGCTGCAGGAAGGCGGACTCACGCCCGGGACCCTGGTCACCGACACTCCCGCCTTCTTTGCCGGCTATGTACCGGAGAATTTCGATCGCCGTTTCCGCGGCGCCGTGCCGGCGCACGACGCGCTGGCCTGGTCGCTGAACATCCCCGCCATCCGCATGCTGCAGCAGTTCGGCATCCCCCGCTTCTACAACCTGCTGAAAAAGTGGGGCCTCTCCACCCTGGACCGCCCTCCCGGCGGTTACGGCCTGACCCTGATCCTCGGCGGGGCGGAGGGCACGCTGTTCGAGATCGCGGGATTGTACGCCGGCCTGGCGCAGCTCGCTTTGGGCGACGCGGCCCCGAGGCGGGAGATCCGCCTCCTTCAGGATGATGCGCCGCAGAGGTCGCGCATGAGCGATCTCGGGCCCGCCGCCGCTTACCTCACGCTGGCGGCGCTGACCGAGGTGAACCGGCCCGACCAGGACGGAGACTGGAAGCAGTTCTCCTCCTCGAGGTGGGTCGCCTGGAAAACAGGCACCAGCTTCGGCTTGCGCGATGCCTGGTCGGTGGGCGTGACCCCGGCCTACACGGTGGGGGTCTGGGCCGGCAACGCCGACGGCGAAGGCAATCCCGACCTGACCGGCCTGTCCACGGCCGCGCCGGTGCTCTTCGAGATACTGAACGCCCTGGACAGCGGCGGCGCCATCCCGCCGCCGCGGCTCTGGCTGAAGCAGATCCGGGTCTGCCGCGATTCGGGGTTCCTGGCCGGCGAATTGTGCCCGGCCGTCGACTCGGCCGTGCCGGTCGACAGCCATTTCCAGCAGCCTTGCCCCTTCCACCAGCTGGTGCATCTTGACTCCAGCCGGCGCTTCCGCGTCGATTCCAGCTGCGAGTCGCCCGCGCGCATGATCCACGAGCCGTGGTTCGTCCTGCCGCCGGTGCAGGAATACTATTACCGGCGCTACCACCCCGAATACCGCACCCTGCCGCCTTTTCGCAAGGACTGCGCCGATTTTTTCCAGTCTGAATCGGGAAGGCAGGTCATCAGCCTGGTTTATCCCGACGTGCGCACGGCGGTCTATATCCCCGTCGACCTGGACGGGCGCCCCGGCCAGGTGGTTTTCGAGGCCATCCATCGCCGGCCCGAGACCGCCATTTTCTGGCACCTGGACGGCCGCTTCCTGACCGCTACCCGCCAGTTCCACCAGGTGACCCTGAGCCCCGGCCCGGGGGAGCACCTGCTGGTGCTCATGGACGAGGACGGCCACCGCCTGGAGCGCCGCTTTTTGTCCTCAGCCGCGAGCGCTGAGAAGAAAGATGTGTGACCTATTGATTGCGAATCAAACCAACTAAACATGGAGACCCTCGGAAACCCTTGATAATTCAGGATTCCGGCAAAACAAACGACGTTTTTCAACGCTTTTCTGCTGCAGTAATGCTACAGTGATATTATCCTGAGTTATCTGCAACATCCATTTTTACGTTAGAAAATAACAAGGCAGGTCGGGATTGTTGCTACAGTGATTGCTACAGTAATTTCTTGTTTTTATATTCATTTGTTTTATACTCACTTCATGGATAAAAAAGAAACATTGGATGCTATGCTGAAGGGTGAGTTGGATGTAAGGAGAGCTCTTGGGAAAATCTCAACAAGGGATATTGCAGAAGCTCAGTTTGATTACACAAAAAAAATAACCAGGTTTGCCAATGAAAAAATTATTGCAATAATAACTACTACAGAAGCGCAGAGTGAGGATGAAGGAATTCTGCGTGCGATATTCTTTCGAATGTACTTTTGGATGAACTCCTTGATTGAGTTAGATAATAAAAACCATATACAGACCATAGCAGTTATTTTGAGGTCAATATTTGAATTATTTCTAGATTTGAAACTACTAATTTTGAATAATGAAGGGAATTGTTTTGAAAAGTACAAAGCTTTTAGTGAAATTGAAATGTTCAAGGAGGGTAAAAAGAAAGTACAATTTTTTGAAGAGCACTATCCTGAAAAAAAGAACAAATACTATCTAAGAAAACAGTTTATTGAGAATCCTGAAAGAATTGACCGAATTACAACAAATCTGAAGGTGCTTTGGAATATTGATGGCATTTCGGGTGTCAGAGAGCTTCGTCATTGGACAAAGAAGAATGCCTCAGAAAGGGCCTTAGCCGTAGGAGTTGAATATAAGGAAATGTATGTTGAATATTATTCTCAGTTGAGTTCAATCGCTCATGGTTCATATTTAGAATTTTTTCGAAGATTGCAGAGTGAACACTTTGAGTCATTCTATTCATACTGTCATGAAGCTGCACAAAGAATTTTCGTCGAGGCAATAAAGGCCTTTGCTTCCAAAATGGAGATTGATAAAGCTTGGGAACGTGATGGATTCTACAAATTATTAGGAGAATTGAAAAACGAAAATATGTGGAATTTTCTTATTTATAAACTTGAGAAATTGGAAGAGCAACAAAAAAATTCAGAGCAAAAGAAATAGGGGATTGATATCGAAAAGTTGAAAGGCTAACCACACATATTCATTTATTCTTATATCATTTATATCAGTTTGGGAAATAACCTCTTGCAGCCACAAGTGCTAAAAATCCGATAAGCATCAAAACTAGTTGAACCCATAAAAGATTATCAAGGGCTTTCTTTTTTCTTTTTACACTGTCATCTGCTTTTTTTTGACTTTCTTCAGACAATTCTTTTCCTGATGCTCGCGCGAGTGAAGAAAAGTAAGATTGGAATTTGTATAATCTAATAATGCCAATAATTCCAGATATCAATAATGAACCCCATGCGATATATTCAGAGTATTTGACTTGAGGTGTTTTTGGAAATTTAGTTGTTTGTATGGATAATCCCAAAACTGTAAAAACGAGTGAAACAATAAAAAATTCGAATTTTTCTTGATAGTTTCTATAGTAATCGGAAAATTTATTTGCTTTAGCCCTTAGGTATTCCAATTCATTCTGCATTTGGGCTTCCTTTTTTCCTTGTTCACGTTGTTCGGCTTCAGCCATATCACGCCAGGGGTCATCAGACATATTCATCACCTCGCATATAATTATTTGTCTGAATTATAAATGTTTTGTTTTTTTATTCAAACAGAATGGAAAAATTGAATGAATGGTTCGAAAAATAAGTATTTTCATCTGAATAGTTGAGGTACACTCTAATTTGACATCAGGGATGTTTTTACAAAATGTTGTTTTAGGGTTGAGAAAGTTATTTATTGACATTTTCATTTATGGTTATAGGCAATATCCTGACATATATAAATAAATGTATTCTTTGTGCTTTTATGTCTGTGATACCCATTATTTTGAGACTCGTTCCTCGTTTCGAAAACCGATTCTTTTGGTTGGCTTTGGCGGCGCTGACATCAATTGCTTGATCGCGAAAATGATTGTGTTGATTGAGGCGTCATGATCTCCCACCTTGCTTTCCAATTCGGCTATCTTTCCGGCAAGCTCTTTGTGGGGAAAAAGAATTTCGCGCAATCTGACGAAAGCGCGGACAACAAAAATGCTCATCCCGATTGCGCGAGGAGAATTCAAAACGCTGGCCGCCATGATCGCTCCATGTTCTGTGAACACATGGGGGAGATATTTCCTGTGCTGACCTCTTTTTAAGGTCGCAAATTGCGACCTTAAAGGAATGTATTCCTCGCTTGTCAATTGAAACATAAAATCCTCGGGGAAACGTTCGCGATTACGTTTGACTTGCTCATTCAGCCTCTTGATATCGACTCTGTACAAACGGGCAAGATCTGAATCAAGCAGCACTTTCTGTCCGCGAATTGTAAGAATGCCAAGTTGAATGTCCTCAGGATAAGCAAGATTGTTTGACTTTTTGTTCATTCGATTCCCTTATGATGGAATAAATGATGGCAGGCGTAAAACATCACTCCGTTAAGGTGGTCGCATTTTGCGACCTCCTCAATAGCCGACTAAAAAAGAGGCGCGGTCCGGATCGGGATCCGCCGCGCCTCCATGAGAAAGGGGACAAGGGGGAGGTAATCAGTGCAGGTACTGCTTCTTTAACTGCTCGGCCTTCTGCCGGCCGGCATCGGTCAGGGTCACCGACTTGGTGTTCTGGAACTGGATGATCAGCTTCTCGTCGGCGAGCTTGTTCAGGGTTTCAAAGAGATAGCCCTTCCAGGCCCGGAAGATCTTCTCGCCCGGGTTCTTGCGCGAGTCCTCTTCCCAGCCGGTCAGGAGCATCAGCAGCAAATTCAGGTCCTTGATCTTTTCTTCCATCTTTTCTTCCATTTTTTCCTCCTGGATGGCGGAGCGGGGAACCCGAAGGTTCCCCCTCCTTT
Organism: Candidatus Aminicenantota bacterium; assembly: GCA_963764745.1. GTDB lineage: Bacteria > Acidobacteriota > Aminicenantia > UBA2199 > UBA2199 > UBA2199. The sequence goes on from CAVXTN010000006.1 coordinate 472,497, forward strand.
TGGGCTCAGATGGTGATCAGCGGCTGCAGCTTGGCGAATATCTTTTCGCCGATGCCCTTGACCTTCATCAGGTCCTGGGCGCGCTTGAAATTGCCGTTGCTCTTCCTGAAGTCCAGGATGCGCTGCGCCATCTTGGGACCGATCTGCGGCAGGCTGACCAGCTGGCCCGCGTCGGCGGTGTTGATGTTGACCAGCTTGTCGCTGCCCGCGGCCGCCTGTTTTTCGGCCGCGCCCAGGGAAACGGTGGAAACTGCGGCCATGGCCAGGATGACCAGCAGGGTAAAAAGTTTTTTGGTTTTCGTCATGTTGACCTCCTGCTCCTGGCCTATCAAGTTCGCTGCCAAATTGCCGCCACCCGGAGGTTGCACGCTGCCGACTACCGATATTCATGGGTATTTTGACGGTTGGCCGCATTCCGGCTTATTCGACGCCGAGGTAAACAAATGTTTACGGCGCAAAGGCGCGATGTAAACGAAAGACCTCAGATCCAGCACGATCTCCCGTCTGGAAACCCCGTGGCAGCGCCGATTCGGCCCGCTCGGCCCGGATTGGCAGCAAACTTGAATCCCGGTTGGCAGGAGGAAAAAATGAACAAAGGCTTTACCCTGATCGAAACGCTGGTCTCCTTGTCCCTGGTGCTGCTGGCGGTCTTGTTCAGCGCCCGGGTCACGGCCCATCGTGCTGGCGCAAGAGCGGAATGCACGGCTGCGTTTCCGCCTGATCGAAAATCTCGACTATTACAAGAATTACCTGACTTCCCTGCCTCCGGCGGCACCCGAACTCGCCGACGGCGGCCACCGGCAGCAGGACCGGGGATTCATGATCAGCTGGCGGGTGGCGGCGGCCGGGGCTTTTCTGAAGCGGATCGACCTGCGGGCCGCGGCTGCCAATTATGCGCTGCCGCTGGTTTTTTTCAAATCAAAATTCATCCAGGAGGCGCAAAGATGATTAAGGGATTCGGGATTTTGGAAATGCTGCTCGCTTTGTCTCTGGGTCTGGGCATCCTGACGGTGATCATCGCCCATTCGGCGGAATCGGGAAAGGTGGCCAGGAAGGTCACCGTCAACCAGGAACGCCTGGAGGCGATCTTCCATACCGTGGATACCCTCAAGTCCGACCTGAACAAATGCGGCATGCGCCTGCAGGAAGCTCGGCAAGTTTTCCCTATTTCCTGCTTTGCCAGCGCGGCCGATTCGTTCGCCTGCGAATACGGCCTGGCCGATGAATTGCTGCTGGAAAACGCCAGCCGGGGCCAGCAGACCCTGAAGGTGGCCCGGAACGAATTTTTCAAGAAGGACAAGGCCGTTTTGATCTACAACCTCGCCCTGGGGGCTTGGGAATTCAACGAGATCCGCGACTGCCTGGGCGGCGCCCTGGTCCTGAAAAACGCACTGCAGAGCGATTTTACGCGCAACAGCCAGGTGGTGGTCATGAAAAAGGTCGAATACAAGTATTACCCGGCCCAGCGCACGCTGAAGCGCAAGTCCGACAAGGGGAATTTTCAGCCCCTGCTGGAAGAGGTCAGCGATTTTTACGTGACCTTTTTCCCGGATGCCAATTCGGTCCTCTACCGCATCGAGGTGAACAAGAAAGAGCAGATCCGCGGCTACATCTTCCTGCTCAACCTGGTGTAGCCATGATGAACCGCGGCAATATCGTGGTTTCGCTGCTCTTCGTGCTGTTGCTGTCCGTTTCCGGCCTGGCCCTGCTGACCCACTCGGACCTCCATGTCAAGATCATCGCCGCGCGCCAGGGCAAATGGCGGGCCGCGGCGGCCCTGGAGCAGGCGGTGCTGCTGGCGCTCCACCGCTACCGGGAAAGACTGGCCGCGGCGGACATGAACGCCTTCCCGGTTCCGGAAACCGACTTTTTCAACGACTCGGTTTTTCCCGAGCAGAGCGCCGAAGGCTGCCTGTGCCGAAGCTTTTTCAGCCGCGTCACCCTGCGCGACCAAGGGGATTTCCGCCTGGTCCGCATCCTCAACCGCATCGAGGCGCGGCAGGAAGGCAGCCGGCTGCAAGCCGCCGGGCAAGCGGGGGTGGACCTGCTCAGCGGCAAGATCCCGGCCGCTGAACTCGCCCTGGTGGTCAACAAGGAAATCGCCGAAGATCCGGCCGCCTTCCTGGCGGGCCGCGGACTGGAATACGCGGGCGCCCAACTGCCTCTGGTCGGCAAGCTGGCCGTGAATTCCGATACCGGGCGCCTGCTGGCCGATGCCCTGGGCCTGGGCGGCCCGCTTCCGGACTGGCGGCGGATCCGGGAAAAATTCAACCTCGAGCCTGCCGATGCCCCGATCCCGCCCGGGATCTACCTGGCGCTGGAGGGGGAGGAGGTCACGGCGGTCTTCGTGGAAGGCGACCTGCAGAAACTGGAGTTCGGCGCCGGAGACGGCTGGCAAGCCATTGCTTTTCTGCAAAACGGCCTGCGCTCAGAGCTCCGCTACCAGCCCGGCCTGGCGTCGCTCGCCTGGAGCGGGCCGGAAGCGGCAGCCGGCCGCACTTTCTCCGAAAAGATCATCGTTCACGGCAATGTCTGGGACATCGGGCAGGCTGGCGCAGCGGCTTTCCTGTCCGCTTCCCGGCTGCAGGTCCTGGCCTGCGGGCAATTGGTCGTCCGCTCGCAGCTGGAGGGCGAGAACCTGGAGCTGGGGAAGGAAAAATTCCCCGGCCTGCTGCTCATGACCGCCGGGCGCGATTTTTTCGACAACCGGGAGGTCCGCGCCGATATCGTTCTCGAACTGCGGGGAGAAAAGACCGTCCAGGCCCAGGTGCTGGCCGCCGGCGCGCTGGTCAACGGCTCGGGAACGGTGCGGATCAGCGGCAGCCTCTATGCCGACGACATTCAAAACGCCGGGCGTCTGCAGGTGGACGCCTTGGCCGGCCGCTTCACTTTCGACAAGTACGTGGTCCTGCCCGATTTCAAGTTCCTGAAAAATTTCCGCGTCCATTACATCCAGGAGGGCGACGATGAATAAGAAAGGGCTCACGGTTTTTGAACTGCTGGTCACGCTTGCCCTGTTCTCGTTCGTGACCACGCTGATGGTGCCGGGCCTGCAGTCGTTCTTTGTCAGGCTGGAGATCCATACGGCCCTGCGCACCCTGACCTCGGGCCTGAGCGCGGCCCGCTACCTGGCCATCCGGGAAAACCAGCCGGTCCGCGTGGAGATCGTCGCCGGGCGCATGCTGCTCTGCGTGGACAACGGCTCGGGATGGCAGTTGACACGCAGTTTCGCCTTGAATGAAAAACTCTCGATCCGCGCCAACAGCCGCCCGGTATTCTCGCCGCTGGGCAACGTCTCGCCCCTGTGCACCATCATCCTGGAAAAACAGAAACGGATCTTTCGCGTCGTGCTGTCCATGTACGGCCGCATCAAGGTCTACGACAACGGTTGAGGCCGTCGCCCGCGGGCCATGCTTTCCAGTCGCCGCTGTGGTAGAATGATGCCCGATATGGACCTCGACCGGATGTATCGCTCCTCTGCGGGCGCCGAGGCGATCGCGGCGTCCTACAGGCGCTTGCTGAAGCGCTGGCCGCCCTCTTTCCAGCCGATCCGTTTCAGGACCAGCCTGGGCGAGTCCTTCGCCATGCGCGGCGGCGCGGAGAGCGGGCCCGCCGTCATCATGCTCCACGGCTCGGGCTCCAACGGCGCCGTGTGGATGGGGGCCAGCGCGGAGCTGGGGCGGATCGCCCGCACCTACGCTCTCGATCTGCCGGGCGAGCCGGGGAACAGCGCCGCCATGCGCTGCGGCTGGGAGGAGATAATCGCCTGGCTAGGCGAGGTAAGGCTGCAGGTCCCGGAGCGGCCGCTTGTCCTGCTGGGGAATTCGCTTGGCGGCTGGCTGGCCATGGCCAGCGCCGCCGCCGATGCCGCTGGAGTGGCGGCGGTCATGACGATTTGTCCCGCCGGTATATGCCCGCGGCGTTCTTCGTACAAGTGGTACGCGCTGGCGGCGCGCTGGGCGGGGAAAATGGGCCCGCGCCTCATGGAGCGGTCCAATCTGCGGGGGCAGGCGATGGATGACGAGTTTCGCGAGTTCTTCGACCTCGCCTCCCGCCACTTCATCTACCGGCCGTCCGTGCCGCTGCTCGGCGATGAAGAACTGCGCCGGCTCACCATGCCGTTCGGCTACTGGGCGGGGAAAAAGGACATGCTGCTGCCCACGGGAAGAATCGCCAGGCGCCTGCACAGGCTTGCCCCTCAGGCGGATATTTTCATTGACAAAAATGGCGGCCACGCCTATCACCCGCCGGCACACGCCCTGCGCGAATGGCTGAGTCAGGCCTTACCCGAAGAAATACTATAATTTCTTCCTGACCGCGGCGAGCTTGCTTTCCATGGTGATCTCCTTGTCGCGGCGGTCGTCAATGCGAAGAGTGGTCGATACGCGCATTGCCCCCATGCGGAAGGGCGCCTCGTGCATGGCGCGCACCGCGGCCAGCACGTCGGTCATCTCTCCTTCCAGGATGGTCGACATCGGGGTCAGCAGGGACTTGAGGGCCGGGAAATCTTTCAGGACCTTTTCCGCTTCGGCCACGAATGAACTCAACGAAGCCGAGGCGGTGCCCAGCGGCACTACCGTGACTTCGGCGATGATTTTGCCCATGGCGCGCCTCCGCGGCAAGAAACCGGCCGCTCTATTTGATCTTGGCCAGGATGTTCTTGACGATGTCCTTGTGCACGGTGAAGGTCAGCATCTTGAGCTTGACGTAGTCGCCGCGGAAAAAGTAGTAGCCCTCGTGCTTGCCCCAGCGGGCCGAGCGGCCCGAATCCTTGATCAGGAACCAGTCCTGGCCTTTCACGCGGCTGTAGCCCACCAGGTGGATGCCGTGGTCGTCGGCCGTGGTCTCGTTGTTGATGCGGTACTCGCGCGCGTCCTGGTTGATGAATGGGGCCGGGATGTCGAAACTGGGGACGAAACAGACGTCCTGGAAGCCCAGCTTGCCCGGCTCGGAGACGTCGCCGCCGATGCCCACGCTGTAGCCGGCCTGGATGGCCTTGAGAATCAGCCCATACCACTCGTTCAGCGGCAGGTTGAGGTAATCCTTGCTGTGCCACCAGTTGTCCGGCACCGCGAATTCCTGGAAGGTGTAAAAGGGATAATAGCTGGTCGACATCACGTCCACGTAGTCGTCCATGTCCAGCGGCGTTTCGTTTTTCAGGAATTCCCGCGGCGTCATTTCTCTGCCGTTGTAAACGAACTTTTGCGGCGGAACGCCCAGGGTCTTGTTCAGGATCACGGCCACGTGATTCAGGACATCCCCTTCGTCCCAGAGATTGTTACTTTTGACGAAATCCAGGTAACGGGTGATCTCTTCGATCAGGCCTTGGTGGTCCAGTTTCTCCCGGCCGTTGCAGAAGCCGGGAAAGGCTTCCTCGGGCACGATGCCGTAGGTTTTCCAGATGCGGTTCAGGGCGTTGCCCTCGCCGCCTTCGGCCACCAGGGAGTCGCCGCGCTCGCGGACGAAGCGCCGGACCTTTTCCAGGTATTCGAAATACACGGTCCATATCTCGGAGAGCTTGATTTTCTTGCCGCTCAGGCGGAAGATCTCCGACTCGTAAAACGAAGTCGTGGAGAAGCTCCAGCAGGTGTTGGTGTTGTACTGGGCCATGGGCGGAAAGTGGAAGACCGGCTTGCAGGCGGCGGGGTTCGCAGGCGGGTATACCCCGGCCATGTCGGACTGCAGGTCCTTTTCCAGGGCCTTGTTCTTCTCTTTTTCGTCCGCCTGTCTTTTCCTGATCTTGGCCGTCTCTTCGTCCAGGGCCGCCTGCTCTTTCTCCCTGGCCACCTTCATGGATTCCAGCAGCGGGTCCCGGTATTTTTTTTCGTATTTCGCCTTGTTTTGCGCATCGCCCGCCGCGGTCAGCCCGGCGAAATTAAGCAGTGAAAAACAAACCAGCAGCAAAATGATCTTTTTCATTTTATCTCCTTGTTCATTTAAAATTCCGCGTTCTTGGGCGTGCGCGGATAGGGGATGACGTCGCGGATGTTTTCCATGCCGGTCAGGTACATGACCGCCCTTTCGAAGCCCAGGCCGAAACCGGCGTGGGGGGCGCCGCCGAATTTGCGCAGGTTCAGGTACCACTCGTAGTCCGCTTCTTTCAGCCCCATCTCCGCGATCCGCCGCTTGAGCACGTCATGGCGTTCCTCGCGCTGGCTGCCGCCGATGATCTCGCCCACGGCGGGCACCAGCAGGTCCATGGCGGCCACGGTGCGGCCGTCGTCGTTCAGGCGCATGTAGAACGCCTTGATCCCCTTCGGGTAATCGGTGACGAAAACCGGCTTCTGGAAAACTTTTTCGCTCAGGTAGCGCTCATGCTCGGTCTGCAGGTCGCTGCCCCACTGGGGCGGGAAGTTGAAGGGAGTCTCCGCCTTCTGGAGCAGTTCGACGGCCCGGGTGTAGGTGACGTGCTCGAATTTCGCTTCCAGGACATGCTGCAGCCGCTGCAGCAGGGAAGTATCGATAAAGCGGTTGAAAAATTCCATCTCCTGGGGCGCGTGCTCCAGGACGAAGCGGATGACGTATTTCAGCATGTCCTCGGCCAGGGCCATGTTGTCGCCGAGGTCGGCGAAAGCGATCTCGGGCTCGATCATCCAGAACTCGGAGGCGTGGCGCTGGGTGTTGGAATTTTCGGCGCGGAACGTGGGTCCGAAAGTATAGACCTTGCTGAAGGCCAGGCAGAAGCCTTCGACGTTCAGCTGGCCGCTGACGGTCAGGTTGGTCTCGCGGCCGAAAAAATCCTGGCTGAAATCGATTTCGTTCCGTTCGTTCCGCGGCGGGTCCTTGGGATCCAGGGTGGTGACGCGGAACATCTGGCCGGCCCCTTCGGCGTCGCTGCCGGTGATGATCGGCGTGTGCACGTAGACGAAATCGCGCTCATGGAAGAACTTGTGCAGGGCGTAGGCCACCAGGCTGCGCACGCGGAAGACGGCCATGAAGGTGTTGGTGCGCGGCCGCAGATGCGGGATGGTGCGCAGGAACTCGAAGGAGTGGCGTTTTTTCTGCAGCGGGTAATCGAGGGTGGACAGGCCGATGGCTTCGATCCTGTCGGCTTGCAATTCGAAGGGCTGGCCGGCGGCGGGCGAGGGCACCAGGCGGCCCGTGACCTTCAACGAGGATCCCAGCGGGTATTTGACCGCCGCGGCGAAATTGGCAAGCGCGTCGCCGTAGACGATCTGCAGGTTCTTGAAGCAGGAGCCGTCGTTCAGCTCGATGAAGGCGAAATTCTTCGATTCGCGCTGGGTGCGGATCCAGCCGCGAACCTCCAGTTCCTGGTTCAGCAGCCGTTCGTGGTCCGAGAAAATTTGCTTGATGGTCGTCCAAGCCATGGCCTCACCTCGATAAAAGGCAATTGTAGCGCAAAAAAGCCGGCCGGGCAAATGCCGCCGGGGCTATTTCACCTTTTTCCCGGGCAGCTTCTGCCCGCCCTGGAACAAGGTCAGGGCCGTGACCCGGCCGGCGGCGTCCAGGTCGAAGACGATCTGGGCGTCGATCGCCTTGAGAAAGAAATTCGTCGCGGATTCGGCGAAGAGTTCGACCTTGGGCTGGCCCGTGGCCTGGCCCATCAGGTGCCCCGCTTCAACGGTGATGGCGAATGAGAAGCCCGGCAGCACCTCATATTCACCTGCGTAGCGGGTGAGGAGTTCAGGGGTCAGGGTGATCTCCCTGCGGGCGGACGGCAGAGCTTTTTCGGTACGCTTGTAGATCTCGGCCGGGCCGATGCGGGCCTGGACGCGCAAGCCGTCGATCTTGCCCTGGGGGTTTCGCACGAAGCGGATCAGCGACGGCGAATCGGCGAAGAAGAACTCGGTCGGGGACGACGGCAGGATGCCATTCTTGGCGCCGCCGGCGCGCTGGGAAAACAGCTGCCCGCCCTCGCGCGTGATGAAACGCGCTTCGCCGTCCGGGTTTTCGTAAACCCCGGCCAGGGCGTCCAGCTCGTCGGCCGTCAAAGCGACCGGCTTGCGTTCGACGACGGGCAGTCCCAGGACCAGCTCGGCGATGCGCACCGCCCGCGGCTCCGGGTTGCGCCCCGCGATGGCGCTGTTGGTCAGGATGGCGATATAAACATGGTCGTCGGGAAAGGCCATGGCCTGGGAAGTGAAACCGTTGATGCCGCCCCCGTGCTCGATGCAGCGATGCCCCCTGAAGTCGGAGATGAACCAGCCGTAGCCGTAGCCGGTCGATTCGCCGTTGGCCAGCGGGTAGGGGGCGAAGGCCTTGTCCTGCCACTCCTTTTTCAGCAGCTTGCCCGAAAAAACCGCTTCATTCCAGACCGCCAGGTCGTCGACCGAGGAGAGCAGGGAGCCGGCCGCGTAGGGCTGGGTCATGCTCAGGTAGGGGGCGTTGATGATGCCCCGGTTGTCCTTCTGGTAGCCGGGGACGCGGCGCGGGATGACCCGCTCCGCGCTGCCGTAGTGCGAGTGTTTCATGGCCAGGGGAGCAAAGATGCGCGTCTGGATGAAATCCTCATAGGTCAGCCCGGAAACCTTCTCGATGACGGCTCCCAGCATGACGTAGCCGGTGTTGTTGTAGTTCCAGCGCTCGCCGGGATTGAACTCGAAGGGCTTGTCCTTGGACATGTCGATGATCTGCTGCGGGGTCATGTCCTGGCGCCACAGCTGCAGCCATTCCTCCATGTTGGTGTAGCTCTTGATCCCGGAGGTGTGGGTCAGCAGGTGTTCTATGGTCACTTTCCGGTCTCCGGTCGGGAAAGCGGGGAGGTATTTGCCGATCGGGTCCTGGAGGGAGAGCTTGCCTTCTCCGGCCAGCATCAGGATGGCCGTGGCCGTGAACTGCTTGGTGATCGAGCCCAGGCGGAAGACCATGTCGGGCTCGACCTTGACGCCAAGCTCGAGGTCGGCCAGGCCGTAGCCCTTGCGAAAGAGGGTCCGGCCGTCACGGCGGACGATGACCGCGGCCCCGGGCTCGCCGGGCTTGTAGATATCGCTCATGACCGCGTCTATGGCGTCAGCCAGTTTCTTGTCGCTTTGCGGCGGCGAGGCCCCGAGCTGCAGGGCCAGGCCCAGGATCAGGACAATGCAACCAATTCGCCCCGTGGCGTTCGCACCGATCTTCATGCGCACCTCCGATATTGACTATTCGCCATTATACAACGAAAATGTCCTGCCGAATGTTTCGCCCGGCATCCGGCCGCGCCCTTGTTGAATTTTCCGCAGCTTTCGCCTAAAATGGCGGCTGACCAGAGGTGGCAAAGATGAAAACCGTCATTTTTTATTACACGGGCACGGGCAATTCGCTGTGGTCGGCAAGGCTTCTGGCGGAGAAACTGGGCGACGCCACGCTGTGCCCCATGAAGGACGCGGACGCCCTGGCGGCCGGCGACGCCGAGGCGGTGGGCTTCGTTTTCCCGGTTCACGTCTGGGGCATCCCGGTCCCGGTCGTGCAATTCATGGAAAGACTGTCGCTGCGGCCGCGGGTGTACCTGTTCGCCCTGGCGGTCAATGCCGGCCAGGTCTCGCGCACGCTGGTCCAGCTGCGGGGACTGCTGGCCGGTCGCGGCTTGAAGCTGGCCGCCGGCTACAGCATCGTTCTGCCCAGCAACTACATTCCCTGGGGCGGGGCCGCCCCGGCCGAGCAGCCAGAACGGCACGCTTCGCAAACGCCCGCGCCAAATTGCAGACTGCCGCGGCCTGCATCGCCAACCGTGAATCCGGCCCCATCGAAAAAGGCCCGCTGTGGCAGAGGATCGTCTTCACCGCCATCTATCAGATGACCCTCAAGCAGGTGCCACAAGATGGACAAGGATTTCTGGTGCGACGACAAATGCAACTCCTGCGGCGTCTGCGTCCAGATCTGCCCGGCCAGGAACATCTCCCTGAAGGAAGGCCGGCCGGTCTGGCAGCATCGATTGCGAGCAGTGCCTGGCCTGCATCCAGTGGTGCCCGCAGGAGTCGATCCAGTTCGGCAAAAAGACGCCCGGCCTACAGGCGCTACCACCATCCCGATATAACTTTGAAGGACATCCTGCCTTAGAGTATTTGTCTTTATGGGGCCGGGGATTTTTTCTTCGCTCCCCGAAGCACCCCGGGATCCCATCACGGTCATGATCTGCCGGCAGAGTTGCTTCGCTACAAACGACCGCCCCGCCTCGGCTGAGATGCTCGTTCGGGTAGACGACCTGCCGCCAGGCGAAAGCCTGCGTATCCAGTGCCGTCGTCAGGTCCAGGACTATCGCTCCCGGGACGGCCAGCTCCCTGCGAATGACCGCGCTGTTTCGCTCCAGGCGTTCCCTGAACCGGTTCGGGAAGAACGATTCCCCGATCTGATAATCGACCGGCGTGATGTAAAAAATGGGCGTGATGCCCGAGCGGGGCAGCAGCCGGGCGATTGACTTCAGGGCGACCAGCTGGCGCTGATCAGCCCGGATGTACCCCATGTAGGCGGTCAGCAGGGTGTTCCGGGTATTTATTTTCTTCACTTGTTTTTTGCGGCCCTCTCTTGATCATGAAATCGCGGAATGACCCCACCCGGACCGCTCCGTCGAAAACTCTGGAGGACTCCAGCTGTCGGCTGGAAACCGTCGAGAAATCGAATTGCAGCACCTTCAGCCAGCGATAGAAGTAAAATTTCCAGCCGGTGGCGCGCAGCAATATCTTCAGTTCATCGAACTGCCAGCTGGGGATTCATGTCCCAGGACGGGGAAAATGATCTCATGTTGACCGTAATGACGATGATTTTCGGAGGCGTCGCGAAGTCCTTGAGGCGCTTGATGAATTCAAGATAAACTTCGGCTTGATAAGCAGGATGGATGATACCTTGGATGGACAGGGGAGCGATATCCGCGCTCAGCATTTCAGCTATCCCGCGGCGATCGGAGTCTTTTTTTTCAATGGCCTTTGCTGTACTGTCACCGAAAAAAAGAACGTCTTTCTTTTCTTGCGCCAATCTGGCAAATTCGTTCAGTTCGGGGAGATCGCGTTCCGCCAACGGCAGCAAAAGGGGCGCGATCATGATTTGCGCCGTTGCCAGCAAAAAAACCAGGATCAGCAATCGGCCCATCAGCTTCGCTACGGATCGTCTCGGCATGTTAAAACTGCGAGTAGATGAAGGGGACGGGATCGACCCACCCCAGGTTGAGGATGGACAGAACCAAGGCCACATAGAACAGCCAGCGCCATGCCCAGCCGGTCCCTTCGAGCATGCCCCGCATCCGGTCATGCCGCACCAGGAAATGAAATACGATGATCGCGGCCACGGCTGACAAGGCGATGGTCATTTCCTGGTCCGACCAGCCTGCTTTCAGCGCCGGCCAGATCAGGGACATGTCCTGCGACCAGCCGCTGCCAAGCCGGCCGAAGAGGGTAAAGGCCTGCTCCAGGGTCCTGGAGCGGAAGAACACGAACAGGCCCGTGAAAAGGCCGAATGTCAACAGCCGTTGCATGAAGGCGATCATGGCCTGGCGCTGTCCGAAAATCCGCTTGCGCATCCTTTTTCGCCAGCGACGCGTGGCGAAGGACAGCAGCAGGAAAAAACCATGCAATGCCCCCCACAATACAAATGTCCAGCGCGGACCGTGCCACAAACCGCAGACGGTCATGGTCAGCATCACGGCTGCGCCGTAAGCCCAGGCGGTGGCCTGGAAGGGGCCCCATTTTTCTTTTTTCGAAATGCGCAGAACGGCGTAAGAAACGGGCAAAAAAAGGTAATGGCGCAGCCAGGTTGACAGGGAAATGTGCCAGCGTTGCCAGAATTCCCCCAGGGAACGCGCCGTAAAGGGCCGGTTGAAATTGTCTGCCACGGTGATCCCCAGGACCTGTGCCGAACCAATGGCCAGGTCGGTATAGCCCGAGAAGTCGGCATACAACTGGACGGTGAAAAGCACGATGGCGGCCAGCGCCCGCCCGCCGGTTGCCTGGGCCGGGTGGTCAAAAACCGCGCCCACAAAAACGGCCAAGCGGTCGGCGACCACCAGTTTTTTGAACAGGCCCCAAGCCATCAGTTTCAATCCGCCGCTAACGCGCGAATAATCGAACGGGGCCGGTCTGGCGAATTGCGACAGCAGGGGGGCGGGGAGGTCCAGCGGTCCCGCCAGCGCGACCGGGAAAAAAGCCACATACAAGGCATAATGGTGAAATTTCCGCTCGGGAACCAGGGCGCCGCGGTGGACATCGATGAGATAGGCCATCTTTTTAAGCACGAAGTAGGAAATGCCTACCGGCGCCGCCAGTTCAAGAAACGGTTCGCCGGAACTTGCCCTGGAGCCGGTCAGAAGGCGCAGCGGTCCTGCGAGCAAAGTAGAATACTTGAAAAGAAAAAGGCTGCCCAGGTTGGCGGTTATCCCGAGAGAAAACCAGATGTTGCGCTTTCTCCCGGTCGCCAGGTTTCCCATACGCCTGGCGGCAATAAAGTCCACAAAGATCAAGGCGGCAACGAGGATCCCGTGATCGACGCGCCAGAAGCAATAAAAAAGGGTGCTGGCCAATAGCAGCATTGCCACGCGGAACTTCTCGCCCAGGGAATACGACAGCAGCGCCGTCAGGGCAAAAAGGGCCAGGAACGGAATTGAATTGAACTCCATGCTTCTCGAAAATCCTCGGCTGGATAGCGGTCAGTCCAATTTTAGAAGTATCCGTAAGACCAATTATATATTGAATTACCCGACCTTGTCAAATCGATCGGAATATCCCGGATGCAACCATGGCAACGGGAATGCGCTCCAAGAAAAGGGGATGGCGGCGGCACGGATCCTGTCCGCTATCGGCGGCCTGATCAGCTCGACCATCCTCACCCTGGTGGTGGTGCCGGTGGTCTATTCCTTGTTGGATGACCTGAGCGGGAAATTCTCAAAAAAGAAATCGGCGTAGCCGGTTCGCTTTATGCCTGCAGCTTGCCCCGGATCTCGGCCAGGTCCTTTATTTTCAGCTTGTCCATCTCGATTCCGATCTCGTGGATGATGCGCACGGCCGCGGCCGGCTCGCGGAAATTGACCGTGCCGATCTCGACGGCGGCGGCGCCGACCAGGATGTACTCCAGAACGTCGCGGCCGCAGGTGATGCCGCCCATGCCGATGACCGGGACGTAGGCCCGCTTGCACACTTCCCGGACCAGCTTCAGGGCCAGGGGCTTGATGGCCGGCCCCGAAAGCCCGGCGTAGGTGTTGGCGAACACGGGCTTGCGCTTTTCCAGGTCCACGGCCAGCCCCAGGAAGGTGTTGACCAGGGAGAGGGCGTCGGCGCCGGCATCCTGGGCCGCCTGCGCCACCGCGACGATGTCGGCGGCGTTGGGCGACAGCTTGACGATCAGGGGCTTGCGGATCGCTTCCTTGACCCGCTTGACCAGGCGGGCCGTATGGCCAGGGTCCTGGGCCGGGCAGGCGCCCCCTTTTTTCACGTTGGGACAGGAGATGTTCAGCTCCAGCATGGCCACCTCGTCCAGGGCCGAAAAGATCGCGGCCACTTCCGCGAATTCGTCGTCGTCTTCGCCGCAGACGTTGACGATGATCGGGGCGGACGTCTTGTCGCGCAAGCGGCGGATGATCTCTTGGAGCTTTTCACTGCCCGGGCCGGCCAGGCCGATGGAATTCAACAACCCCGCCGGGGTTTCATGCAGGCGCGGCGGCGGGTTGCCCGGGCGCGCGCTTTTGAATATTCCTTTCAGGACCAGGGCGCCAAGGATGTCGAGGTCGTAGAAGGGAAGGAATTCCTCGCCGTAACCGAAAGTGCCCGATGCCGTGATCACCGGGTTCTTCAGCGAGCAGAACCCCAAGTCGGCCTTCAGGTCGGCCATTGGATCTCCTGCAGCGGGAAGACGGGCCCTTCGTCACAGACCTTGCGGTAGGCGCCGTCAGCGGTCAGTACCGCGCAGCCATGGCAGACGCCGAAGCCGCAGCCCATCCGCGCCTCCAATGAGGCATGGTTCTCCAGGCCGCGCCCCTTGAGCATCTGCGCCAGCCGGGCCAGCATGGCCTCGGGGCCGCACGACAGGGTGGCGTCGGCCCGCTCGTCGCGCACGATCTTTTCCAGGCCTTCGCTCAGGAGCCCTTTCTGCCCGAGCGAGCCGTCCTCGCTGAAAATGAACAGCCCCTGCAGGCTCAGGGTCTTGATTCGTTCCAGCAGCGGCAGGTCGGCCCGGGTGCGGCCGCCGTACAGCAGGAGCAGCGGCCGGCGTTCGCCGTAGACCCGGGCGTAGTGGAACAGGGGAACGATGCCCCGGCCGCCGGCGATGAGCAGGACGCGCTTTCCCGGCATTTCCGCCAACGAGTTGCCCAGGGGGCCAAGGATGTCCAGGCAGTCGCCGTGGCGCAGGGCGGAGAGCAGCCTCGTGCCGTGTCCGAGGACCTGGTAATACAGCCAGATGTAGGGCGGCTGGGTTTCCAGGATGCCCAACGGCCGGCGCAGCAAGGGATCGAGGGTGGGAGAAACCCGCACCATGACGAAATTCCCCGGCTTCGCCGTCACGGCGATCCGGGGTGCGGCGATCTTCAGCAGGAAATAGCCGCCGCCCAGGCAGCGGGCTTCCTCGATCAGGCCGCGTTCGTCTAGCATGAAGGCATTATGCCATGCTTCGGCGGGACTGTAAATAGGAGCGGTCTTTCGGGGAAGCGTCCCGCCGCGGTCCAATTTAAACTGGGCTGCCGGTGGGTTGTAAAAGAAATAAATTCCCGGGAGAATTCCAGCCGGGCTATTGCAATTTTCCCGGGTTTTATTTAAGGTTCTTTCGTGAGAAAAAAATATTTTCCCCTCATGGACCATCCCCTGATCTTTCTAGGCGAAGCGATGCCATGGCTGAATTCCTAGACTTCGTTCACATCGGCAAGCGCTTCGGCCTTGTCCAGGCCGTTGCGGATGTTTCACTCGAAATCAAGCGCGGTGAGTTTTTTGCCCTGCTCGGCCCGAGCGGCTGCGGGAAAACAACGATGCTGCGCGTGGCGGCCGGGTTTGAGACCCCGGACGCCGGGAAGGTCTTTCTCGACGGCCGGGACATCACCGCCCTGCCGCCGAACCGCCGGCGGGTCAACACCATCTTTCAAAGCTACGCCCTGTTCCCCCATTTGACCGTGCGCGCCAACATTGCCTTCGGATTGCAGGTCGCCCGCAGGCCGAAGCCTGAGATCGAGCGCGAGGTCGAGGCCATGCTGCGCCTCATCCGCATGGAGGACCAGGCCGAAAAGAAGCCGGACCTCCTGTCCGGCGGGCAGCGCCAGCGCGTGGCCATCGCCCGGGCGCTGATCAACAAGCCCGACGTGCTCCTCCTCGACGAGCCCCTGGCCGCCCTTGACCTGAAGCTCCGCCAGCGCATGCTCATCGAGCTCGACATGATCCACGACCAGGTCGGGATCACGTTTCTTTACGTCACCCATGACCAGGGCGAGGCCATGAGCCTGAGCGACCGCATCGCGGTGATGAACGCCGGCCGCATCGAGCAGGTCGGGACGCCGGCCGAGATCTACGAATCGCCGCGGACCAGTTTCGTCGCCGCCTTCATCGGCGACACCAACTTCCTGGAGGGCGTCGTGGCCGACCACCCGGAGCCTGAATACAGCCGCCTGCGCATCGACGGCCTGCCCGACGTGACGGTCTACAACGACAAGCAGATCGCCGACGGCAACAAGGTTTTCCTGAGCGTCCGGCCGGAGAAGATCCAGATCTCCCGCGACCGGCCCGAAGCGAAGCCCAAAAGAAACGCCGTGCCCGCCGTGGTCGAGGACGTGATCTACCTGGGACCGACGACGAAATACTGGGTCCGGGCCGGGACCCATCGCCTCCAGGTCCTGCGCCAGCACGCCCGGTTCTTCCTCGACGAAAAGCCCATCCGCTGGAAGGACGATGTCTGGATCTTCTGGCACGGCGACGATGGGTTCATGCTGGAGGGCTTCCGGCGGGATGACGAGAGGCTGGTCGCGGCCCCGCCCCAGAAGGTAGGAGAAGCATGACCGGCCTGACTTGCCGGCGTCCCTGGAGCGTGGCCATGAAGCTCCTGCGCCGGCGCGGGCAGGAGGCCTTGCTGACGCTTTCCCTCCCTTCTCTGGCTGTCGCTCTTTCTTCCTCGTCCCGACCGCCCTGGTCTTTGTCCTCGCCTTTCGTCCAGCCGATCCCTTCGGCGGCATCGGCCGCGGCTGGACCCTGGCGACCCTCCGCGCCCTGGCCGATCCCCAGTACCTGGCCATCGCCTGGCGGACCCTCTGGGTCAGCTTCGCGGCGACCGCGATCTGCATGCTGCTGGCCGTGCCTACGGGCTATGCCGTCGCCCGCGCCTCCGTGCGCCGCCGCAACCTGCTGCTCATGCTCATCATTGTCCCATTCTGGACGAGCTTCCTCATCCGCGTATTCGCCTGGAAGTCGATCCTCCACCCCGAGGGCATGATCAAGGGAATCCTCGTCTGGCTCGGGCTGGTCGATGCCAACGCCTCGCTGCTGTACCACACGGGGGCGGTGATCCTGGTCACGGTCTACACCTTCCTGCCGTTCGCCATCCTGCCGATCTACGCGGCCGCGGAAAAATTCGATTTTCGCCTGATCGAGGCGGCCCGCGACCTGGGCGCCCGGCCCTTCGAGGCTTTCCGCAGGGTGTTCATCCCGGGGATCCGCCAGGGCCTGGTCACCGCCGTCCTGGTGGTCTTCATCCCGGCCCTGGGATCCTACGTCATCCCCGACATCGTCGGCGGGCCGGGGAACGAGCTGCTCGGGAACAAGATCGCCCAGCGGGTCTTCGTCGACCGCAACCTGCCGCTGGCCGGCGGGCTTTCGATCGTGCTCATTCTGGCGGTCCTGACGCCCTTGCTGGCCGTTCTGGCCCTGCAGCGCCAGGCGGCCCGGACGGTCCCCGGCAGCGGGGAGGAGCAGCCATGAAGCGCAGCCGTTTCCCTTTCGTCGTGACCGGCGTGGTCCTGGTCTTTTTTCTACCTGCCCATCCTTATCCTGGTTCGTCGATTCCTTCAATTCCTCCCGTTTCGGCGGCGCCTGGCAGGGTTTTTCACTGAAATGGTACGCTCGTTTGTTCCATGAGCCGGCCATCTGGGACGCGGCCCGCAACACGCTCTTCATCGCCCTGCTGGTGACTTTCTTTTCCCTGGTCCTGGGTACGACCTCGGCCCTGGCCCTGCACCGCTTCGCCAAGTCCCGGCTGCAGCGGTTCCACTTACACCCTCATCTACACGCCGCTGATCGTTCCCGAGATCCTGATGGGCATCAGCCTGCTCATGGCCTTCGTCGCCGCCGGGGTCAAGCTGGGGATGGTGACGATCATCCTGGCCCACGTCACTTTCTGCGTCAGCTATGTCGCCCTGGTCGTGCTGGGCCGGCTTCAGGATTTCGATTTCACCATCGTCGAGGCGGCCCGGGACCTGGGGGCGTCGGGCTGGACGGCGGCCCGCCGGGTCCTGCTGCCCATGCTCGCCCCCGGCCTGGCCGCCGCGGGCCTGATCGCCTTCACCTTGTCGGTGGACGATTTCGTCATCACCTTTTTTGTCGCCGGGCCGGGAGCCACCACTCTCCCGATCCGCGTTTACAGCATGATCAAGCATGGCGCCACGCCGCTGATCAATGCGCTTTCGACCTTGCTGCTGGTCCTGACGTTCACCACCGTGCTCGTCAGCCAGCGTTTCTCGAAAAACCGGAGCCCTGGAGGGAGGACAATGAGAAAGCATGCCTTGTCGATGTTTGCGCTTGGAGCGGCGACGGTCGCCGCCGGGCTTCTGACCGCTCATTGCGGCGGCGGGAAGCAAGGAGAACCCGTCCTTCATGTCTACACCTGGTCCGACTACATCAAGCCGGAACTGGTCGCGCGCTTCGAGACCGAAAACAAGTGCCGGGTCGTCATTGACACTTTTGACTCGAACGAGGCGATGTACGCCAAGCTGAAGGCCGGGGCGACCGGGTATGACGTCATCACGCCGTCGAGCTACATGGTCAGCCTGATGCACAGCCAGGGCATGCTCCTGCCGCTGGACCACAGCGTTGCTGCCGAACCTTCGCCATGTGGACCCGGACTACCTGGGCATCGCCATCGACAAGAAGATGGCTTATTCCGTGCCCTACATGCTGACCAACACGGGTATCGCCTATTTGAAAAGCAAGGTCAGGAATTTCCAGCCGACCTGGGGCATGTTCGGCCGGGCCGACCTGAAGGGCCGAATGGTCATGCTCAACGACATGCGGGAAACGATCGGCGCGGCTCTGAAGTTCCTCGGCTATAGCCTCAACTCGACCGATCCGGCGGAGCTGGCCGAGGCCAGGGACGTCGTCCTGAAATGGAAGGCGAACCTGGCCAAGTTCGAGAACGAGCAGTACAAGAACGGGATCGCCTCGGGCGAGTTCCTCCTCGTCCACGGCTACAGCGGCGATATCCTCCAGGTGCAGGCCGAAAATCAGGACATTGCTTTCGCCATGCCGCGGGAGGGCGGCGCGATCTCCTGCGATGACCTGGTTATCGTCCAATCGGCCGCGGAAGCGAAATTGGCCCATGCCTTCATCAATTTTCTGCAGGATCCGGCCGTGGCGGCCGAAAACACCGGGTTCACCCGGTTCCTTTGCCCGAACAAGGACTCCTACCGCCTCCTGGAGCCATCGCTCCGGGGGAATCCCGGGATATTCCTGGAACCCGGGATCAAGGCGAAATGCGAAGTCCTTGCCGACCTGGGCGAGAAGAATGCTCTCTATGTCAAGGTCTGGGACGAGATAAAGAGCGGCAGGTAAACCCCGCTGTTTCCCCGGCAGGAGTCGCTCGCCGGGGGAAGAGCCAGATCGGCAGGGGTCCGGGAAAGTTAGCGGGGCAGCGCGCTGTCGCCTTCAATGGCGGTCAGGAGGTTTTGCGCTTCCATGGCGCTGGGCGTGTCGGCATATTCGGATTGGATCCGTTTCAGCCCGGCCGCCGCTTCTTCTTTCTGCTGGTTCTTGATCTGCATCTTGGCCAGCTGCAGGAGGATGAGCTCCTTGGCCATGGCGGTTTTCTTGTCGGTCAGCATGCGGTTGAGCAGGTTTTCCGCTTCCCGGAACTTGCCGCCGGCCGCCAGCACGGTGGCGCTAAGGGCCTGCTTTTCATCGTTGACCATGGCGACGCGGCTGGTGGGCATCGCCGCCAGGGCTGCCTCGGCTTTTTGCAGGTCGCCTTTTTCATAGTACAGGGAGGCGATGAACAAACCGCCCGCGGCCGAAATTCCCTTTTTTAATTTCATGTCCTGGAGCTTGGCGATATTTTTTGGTCCACGCTCAGCTTGGCGTCGGTGCGGACGCGGAAGGCCTCGGCATAGGCCTTGTTTTCACTCGCGGAACTCATGTTCTGGAACCAGAACACGGCCAGCAGAATGATGACGGCCAGGGCGGCGACGGCAGCGGCCATCAGGATCCCCCGGCGGTTATTCTTAAAAAAGGCGTAGGTCTTTTCAAAAAAATGGACAAACGGGTCGGCCTTCAGGTGTTCCTTTTCCTTTTTTTTCATTTTTACCTCAATTTTGCGCCTGAGATGACTCGAACATCCAACCCTGGGATTAGGAATCCCATGCTCTATCCTTTGAGCTACAGGCGCAAGAATACACCCATATCATTTTTCGCCGCCCGTGTCAATTGACCTTTGCGGGCAATCATGCTAAATTGGACATGAGGGTTCCGCCTGCTGCCTGGCCGCTGGTGGCGCTGCCAGACCGCTTTTGGGCCGCGTCGGGCAGCGGCGGCAGAGGAATTGGAGAATGAATAACAAAAACATCAAGGGCGTGCGCCTGATCGTGGCGGCCATCGTGCTGTTCTTCATCGTCTTTCGTCATCATCCGCATTTACTTTGAGGAAAGCAAGAATTTCTCGCCCCTGGCCCTGAAAGGCAGCACCTGGATCTTCGGCCTGTGGATCATCATCATCCTTTTCGGCCTGACCTTTCTTTTCATCCTGGCCCGCAATATCCTGAAAATGTACCTTGAAAAAAACCAGGGCGGCGCCGGGCACAGCTTTAAAAACAAGCTGGTCTTTTTTTTCATCGCCTTTTCCATCGTCCCGACGCTGCTGCTCTTCATTTTCGCCACCGACGTCATCTCGCAGAGCATTGAGCAGTGGTTCAAGACCCCGATCGAGAATATCATGAGCAAGGTCGACGACGTCAAGACCAATTACTACGGCAACATCAACGAGGACCTCGAGCATTTTTCGGGCCTGATCGCCGCCATGATCCAGCAAAAGCGCATGTACACGGAGGACAACAGGACCTTCCTGCAGAACGAGCTGAAGAAAAAGATGCTGGAATACAAGCTCGACGTGGTCAACATCTACAAGAACAAGAACGAGGTGTTCGCCATTTTCAATCCGCGCATTCCCATGCAGGAGTACAAGAACCTGCCCCTGAATATCGTCTACCGCGGCCTGGGCGGCGCCGGCTTCACCACGGTCGACACCCTGAAGACCGGCGAATTGATCCGCAACGGCGTGGCCTTCGACATCGAACAGGGGGACAAGATGCTGATCATCACCGGGAAATACTTTCCGGAGAGCTATACCCGCAGCCTGAACGCCCTGGCGGGCATGGTCAGCAAGCACAACCAGATGCGCGTCCTGCGCGATCCGGTCAAAAACACGTACATCCTGCTTTTTCTGTTCATCACCATCCTGATCATCTTTTCCGCTTCCTGGCTGGGGTTTTACCTGGCCAAGGGCATCACCGTGCCCATCGAAAAGCTGGTGTCGGCCACGGCCGAGATCGCCAAGGGCAACCTGGACGTGCGCATCGACTACAAGGCCAAGGATGAATTCAACACCCTGATCAATGAATTCAACCGCATGGCCTTCGACCTGAAGGAAAACCGCGACAAGCTGACCCGGCGCACCATCGAGCTGCGCCACCGCCGCAGCATCATCGAGACCATCCTGAAGAACATCACCTCGGGCGTCATGGCCCTGAACGTCAACGGCGAGATCATCGCCGTCAATCCCGAGGCGGCCCGCATGCTTTCCCTGGACGTGGAGGCGGTGGCCCGCAAAAATTACGCGGCCGTGATCTCGGAGACCATCTACCAGGACATTCACGATGCTGATCCGCAAGGCCTTCGAGACCCGCTTCAAGCTGATCGAAAAGGAGATCGACGTCAAGCTGCAGGGCAAGTACATCAACCTGGCCGTCAAGATCACCCAGTTGCGCAACCCGGTCAACAACCGTTTCGCCGGCCTGCTGGTGGTCCTGACCGACCTGACCGAGCTGATCAAGGCCCAGCGCATGCTGGTCTGGCGCGAAGTGGCCAAGCGCATCGCCCATGAGATCAAGAATCCCGCTGACCCCGATCCAGATCTCCTCGCAGACGGATCCTGCGCTCGCTGGACCAGCCGCCCGAAAAATTCCGTTCCATCGTCGAGGACAGCCTGGGCATCATCTCCCAGGAGCTGGATTCGATCAAGAACCTGGCCGAGGAGTTCGCCAATTTCGCCCGCCTGCCCGAGATCAAGTTCACCCAGGGCGACATCAATGAAATAGTGGAAAAGCTGCTGGCGGTCTATACGTCCATTTACCAGAACGTCCAGTTCAAGGTCAAGCTCGACGCCGCGCTGCCCGCCCTGGTCAAGCTCGATGTCGAGCAGATCAAGCGGGTGCTGGTCAATATCCTGGACAACGCCCTGCAGGTCATCGACAAGGAAGGGGAGATCGAGATCATCACCAGCTACAGCGGCGAAAGCAAGTTCATCACCATCGAGATCGCCGACAACGGGCCCGGCATCAGCGACGAGGACAAGCAGAAGGTCTTCCTGCCCTATTTTTCAAAGAAGAGCCAGGGCACCGGCCTGGGCCTGGCCATCGCCCACAACATCATCGAGGAGCACAACGGGCTGATCTCGATCACCGACAACCAGCCGCAGCGGGGCCAGGTTCATCATTGAGCTCCCGGCCTGAGACGGGATCCGGGCGCTTGCGCTCTTTCCCCCGGCCCGGCCGGGGAGACCGCATGAAGGAGGGACTGAGCATGGCTGACAAGATGCTGCCGATCAAGGAAGTCGCCGCCAGGTTCGGCATCGAGGAAGCGGAGCTGTATTTTTACGGCCCCTACAAGGCCAAGCTGGAACCCTCCCTGGCCAGGCGCGTGGCCAGGTGCGACAGCTGCGGCCGCCAGGTGCTGGTGACCGCCACCACTCCCACCCCGGCCGGCGAAGGCAAGACCACCACCGCCATCGGCCTGTCCATGGCGCTGAACCGCATCGGCGTCAAATCCATCGTCACCCTGCGCGAGCCCTCGCTGGGCCCGGTGTTCGGCATGAAGGGCGGGGCCACCGGCGGCGGCGCTTCCCAGGTGCTGCCCCAGCGACGAGATCGACCTGCACTTTACCGGGGACATCCATGCCGTCACCACCGCCAACAACCTGCTGGCGGCCATGATCGACAACCACATCCAGCAGGGCAACCGCCTGGCCATCGACACGCGGCGCATCGCCTGGCGCCGGGTGATCGACATGAACGACCGCGCCCTGCGCGAGATCGTCATCGGCCTGGGCGGCCGGCAGAACGGCTTCGCCCGCGAGGACGCCTTCAACATCTCGGTGGCCTCGGAGATCATGGCCGTGCTCTGCCTGGCCGAGGATTTCCAGGACCTGAAGGACCGCCTGGCCCGCATGGTCATCGGCTACACCTCGAAGAACAAGCCCATCACCGCGGCCGATCTCAAGGCCGTCGGCTCCATGGCCCTGCTGCTCAAGGACGCCATCAAGCCCAACCTGGTGCAGACCTCGGAGGGCACGCCGGCCATCATCCACGGCGGGCCCTTCGCCAACATCGCCCACGGCACCAACTCCATCCAGGCCATGCGCCTGGCCCAGGCCCTCTCGCAGGTCACGGTCACCGAGGCCGGCTTCGCTTCCGAGCTAGGAGGCGAGAAGTTCCTGGATTTCGTCAGCCAGACGGGAAAGTTCAACGTCGACGCCGTGGTGCTGGTCACGACCCTCCGGGCCCTGAAGTACCATGGCGGCGCCGGCAAGGATTGCCTGGCCGAAAAGAACATCGAGGCGCTGGTCAAGGGCTTCGACAACCTGGACAAGCACATCGAGAACATGCAGGCTTTCGGCGTGCCCCTGGTCGTGGCCGTCAATTATTTCCCGGGCAACGACGACGAGGAACTGCAGCTCACGATCAAGCACGCCCTGGCGCGGAAAGCCAAGGCCTTCATCAGCGATCCCTTCAACAAGGGCGGCGAGGGCTGCCTGGACCTGGCCAGGGAAGTGGAGGCGGCCACCCGCTCCGGGGCCCGGGTCAAGCCCATCTACCAGCCCGAGTGGCAGCATCACGCAGAAGATCGAGACCATCGCCACGCGCATGTACGGGGCCGCCCGCATCAACTACACCCGCCAGGCGCGCAAGGACATCGAGCTGCTCAACGATCTCGGCTACGACAAGCTGCACGTGATCATCGCCAAGACCCCCAACTCGCTCTCGGACGATCCCAAGGCCCTGGGCCGGCCCGAGAATTTCGACGTCGACGTGGACCGGGTCTTCCTCTCCGCCGGCGCCGGCTTCGTGGTCGCCGTCTGCGGCGAGATCATGCTCATGCCCGGCCTGCCCAAGAACCCGGCCGCCGAGACCATCGACATCGACGCCGACGGCACCATCAGCGGCCTGTTCTGATTTCAGCGCCTTGTGGAGGGAACCGGCACGGTGATGCACCGAGGCGGTTCTTTTTATTCGGCCGCCCAGATCTTCATCAGGTTGACCAGCACCTCCGAGGCTTTCTTCATGTCCTCCAGGGCGATCCATTCCTGCTTGGAATGGAAATTGTGGCCGCCGGTGAACAGGTTGGGCGTGGGCAGGCCCATGAAGCAGAGCCTGGCCCCGTCGGTGCCGCCGCGGATGCTCGAGCGGATTATCTTCAGCCCGGCCATGGCCACGGCCTGCTCGGCCTTGGCCAGCACGTCGGGATATTTGTCCAGGACCACTTTCATGTTGCGGTAGGATTCGCTGACCTTGACCTCGGCTTTTGACCCGGGGAACTGGGCGACCACCTTGGCGGTCAGCTTTTCGATCATTTTTTCCGATTTTTTCAGCCCTTTTTCGCTGAAATCGCGGATGATGAACTTGATCGTCGCCGCTTCCACGTTGCCGCTGACCTGGTTGGGGTGAACGTAGCCCTCCCGCTTCTCGGTGGTCTCGGGCGACAGCGTCGCCTTGGGCAGCTTTTCGACGATGCGCGAGGCGATCTTCACCGCGTTGACCATTTTGCCCTTGGCAAAACCCGGGTGGACGTTGATCCCGGAGATGTGATCTCCAGCGAATCGGCGCAGAAGGTCTCGTCCTCGATCTCGCCCAGGTGCTCGCCGTCCACGGTGTAAGCGAATTCGGCCCCGATTTCGAAGGCGGTGATATGTTCCACGCCCCGGCCCGTCTCCTCGTCGGGGGTGAAGACGACCTTGATATTCGGCCGCGGCGTTTCCGGGTGTTCGGCCAGGTAGGTCAGCGCGTCCATGATCTCGGCGATGCCGGCCTTGTCGTCCGCGCCCAGCAGGGTGTTGCCCGAGGCGGTGATGAGGGTCTTGCCGGTCATTTCCTTTAAAAGCGGGTTTTCGCTCGCTTTCAGGACCAGGTTATCGCCGGCGGATATCACCAGGTCCTGCCCTTGGTAGTTTTTATGAAGCTGCGGTTCCACGCCGGCCCCGGAAACGTCAGGCGAGGTGTCCAGGTGGGCGATGAGGGCGATGGCCGGGACTTTGTGCTTCTGGTTGGTCGGCCAGGCGGCCAGGACATAGCCCCAGGGAGTGACCTGGACATCCTGCAGGCCGAGCGCCTCCAGCTCCGGCTTGAGCTTGGCGGCCAGGTCTTTCTGCTTGGCCGTCGAGGGGAAGGTTTCCGACGCGTCGCTGGATTGGGTATCGATTTTCACGTAACTTAAAAAGCGCTCCAATATATCAGGATATTTCATGGTGACCTCCGCAAATATTATAAACCATCGCAGCGGAAAATGAAACGGCGCGCATTTTTCAGCCCCAAGCGACTTCGCGGAACGGCTTCATCCTTGACAACAGGCGTTTTATTTACTATTATATAGCTTAACTTCAAATTAGAAAGAGGTGGTTTGGTGAAAAGAACATATCAACCCAATAACTTAAAAAGGAAAAAGACCCATGGCTTCCGGGCGCGCATGGAAAACAAGGGCGGACGGGAAGTTTTGAACAGCAGAAGAAGAAAGGGAAGAAAGAAGCTGACCGTCTGATCCATGACCTTCGCGTTCAGGGAATCCCAGCGCATCAAGAAAGAAGGCGAATTCGTCTATTTGCTTAAAAACGCCAGAAAAATAAAGAACGATTTTTTTTTTGTACTTTCTGAAAAACGGCCGATCCACAAGCAGGTTCGCCATTTCCGTTAACCGCAAGATCGGCAATTCGGTCCAGCGAAATTTTATCAAGAGAAAAATGAAAGAATGGTTCAGGTTGAACAAGCAGTTGCTGAGCGATCCCTGCGACCTGTGGATCTCCATGAAAAGCAGGTTCGACCGCGGCAATGCCGCCCGGGTGGAAAGCCTGTTCCTCGACGCCCTGGTCAAGATCAAGTACAGATAAAATGAAAAAGCTCCTGCTTTTGCTGATCAAGGGGTACAAAATGACGCTTTCGCCCCTGCTCGGCCGGCACTGCCGCTTTTTGCCCACCTGCTCCGAATACACCTATGGGGCGGTGGAAAGATTCGGCGCCGCCAAGGGCGCCTATCTCGGCCTGAGGCGAATCCTCAAGTGCCACCCTTTTCATGCCGGCGGGCATGACCCTGTTCCCGAAATCTTCGAGGTGAAATCAAGATGGATACAAAAAAACTAATCCTGGCCATTGTCCTTTCCGTGACCGTGCTGCTGGTCTACCAGTATTTTTTCATGCCCAAGCAGGCGCAGCTGCCGCCGGCGCCCCAGGAGCCGCGCCACGGCGCAGCCGCAGAAGGCCGAACCGGCAGCTGAAACCAAGGCGCGCGGCTCCCGATATCGGCTCGCATCCTGGGCCAGAGCGAACCCGCGGCCGTCCAGAAAAGCGAAGCGGTCCTGCCGGCCGTGCAGCAGGACCTGGCGGCCGAGGCGGAACAGACCGTCACCGTGGACAACGCCCTTTTCACTGCCGTGTTCACCAACCGCGGCGCCGGCCTGACGTCGTTCGTGCTGAAAAAGTACAAGGACGACATCAAGAAACCCATGGATCTCGTGTCGAGCAGCGCCAGGGAATCCAACTTTTACCCTTTCTACTTTTTCTCGGAAAAAGACGATTTTGCCAACATCCTGAACAAGGCTCTTTTCCAGTACCAGGGCGAAACCACGGTGCGCCTGGGCGGCGGCGGGCAGAAGGAAATTGTCTTTGAATATGCCGACCTGGCCCAGAACCTGCAGGCCACCAAGAAATTCGTTTTCAGCGCCGACAGCTACCTGATCCGCCTCGATTTCCAGGTGATCCGCAACGGACAGGTCGTCGAAGCCCTGCCCGTGGTCTTCGGGCCCGACCTGGAAAACAACGGCAGCAGCGACGGCTTCATCGACGAAGAACCTGAAGATCGCCGCCTATGCCAACGAAAAGCTGGATACCGTCGATTTTGCCAAGCAGAAGACCATGCCCCAGGCCGGGCAAGCCCTTTGAAAAGACCGCCGGCGAAAAGGGCTCCGGTTTCTACTGGGCGGCCTACGAGACGACTTATTTCGCCGCCGTGTTCAAGACCGACCCGCTCAAATCCAGGCTCTCCTACCAGGTGATCAAGCAACCCCTGGCCAAGAACCAGGCCAAGCTGTTTTCCTACATGGTCGTCACCAACCCGAGCGCGCTTTTCATCGGCCCCAAGGATGAGAAAGTCCTGGCGGCGGTGGAGAAGGAATTTCCCGAGCTGAACAAGATCATCGATTACGGCTGGTTCGGCGCCATCGCCAAGCTCATGCTCAAGGGGATCGTGCTCATCCACGGCTTCCTGCCCAATTACGGCTGGGCCCTGATCCTTTTCACGCTGTTTCTGAAGCTGGTCCTGTTTCCGCTGACCTATTCCTCCAGCGTTTCCATGGCCAAGATGCAGAACCTGCAGCCCAAGATGAAGGCCATCAAGAAAAAATACAAGAACACCAAGGACATGGAGCAGCGCAAGCTGATGAACATGGAGATCATGGCCCTCTACAAGCAGGAAAAGGTCAACCCGGCCGGCGGCTGCCTGCCGATCCTGCTGCAGCTGCCGATCCTGTTCGGGTTTTTCAGCTTGCTGCGCAGTCTCGATCAACGTCCGCCACGAGCCCTGGATCCTCTGGATCACCGACTTGTCGAAAAAGGACCCGTATTACGTCCTGCCCATCCTGATGGGCGTGACCCAGTTCATCCAGCAGCGCATGACCCCCTCGGGCGGCGACGAGACCCAGAAAAAGCTGATGTACATCATGCCGGTCGTCATGACCGTCATGTTCGCATCCTTTGCCAGCGGCTTGAACCTGTACTGGTGCTTCTCCAACGTGCTGCAGATCGGGCAGCAATACCTCATCAACGAAAAGATCCACAAGAAGAAAAAAGACGAGGAACACGAGATCAAAATATTGAAGAGGAAAAAAGGAGCCAAAGAGAAATGACCGACAAAAAGGAATTCGTCGCAAATTCTCTGAAAGAAGCCATCCAGAAAGCGGCCGAGGATTTCGGCGTCGAAGAGGAAAAATTAAAATACCGCATCATCACCGAAAAAACGAAATACTTCGGCCACAAGCAGCGGGAGATCTTCATCGAAGCCTGGCGCTCCGACGGCAGCGAGCAGCAGGGGCTGGAGGATTTCGTCAAATTGCTGATCGCCGAAATGAAAATGGACCTGCGCTACGAACTGGAAAGCAAAAGTGAATTCCTGCGCGTCACTTTTTCCGGCGAGGATTACAAGCTGATGCTGTATCAGAACGGCAACCTGCTCAACGCCGCCCAGTACCTGCTGAACCGGCTCTTTGCCGACGAGATCGGCAAGAAGATCTATTGCGAGTGCGAGAATTACCGCAAGAAAAAGGAAGTGGAACTGAGCACCCAGGCCCACCGCTACGCCCGCCAGGTCCGGCGCAGCGGCAAGGCCGTCGAACTGCCCGAGCTGAACCCCTTTGAGCGGCGCATCATCCACATGACCATCAACAAATACGCCGACCTGGAATCCAAAAGCGACGGCGACAATTTTTTGAAGGTCATCACCATCCGCAAAAAGCCGAATGGATGAGGATGCGATCGTAGCCCTGGCCACGCCGCCGGGGCGGGCCGGCATCGCCGTGATTCGCATTTCCGGGAGCCAGAGCGAAAGCATCGTCAGGAAAATCTTCCGGCCGCTGCCGGCAAAGCTGCAGGCCCGGCACAGCTACCACGGCTTCCTCCATGACGCCGCCCAGCGCGTCGATGAAGGCCTGGCGGTCATCTTCAAGGCCCCGCGTTCCTACAGCGGCGAGGATATGGTCGAAATTTCGCTGCACTCCAACCTGTTCGTCGTCGAGGAGGTGATCGGGCTGATCTGCGCCTGCGGCGCCCGGCCGGCCCTGCCCGGCGAATTCACCTACCGCGCCTTCCGCAACGGCAAGCTGGACCTGCTGCAGGCCGAGGCGGTCAACGACCTGATCCGGGCCAATTCCCGGGCCGGCGCCCTCATGCAGTTCAACAACCTGGAAGGCCGGCTTTCGCGGGCCGTCGCCTCGCTGCGCTCCGCCCTGCTGCAGGCGGCGATCCAGGTCGAGACCCGCATCGAGTTCGCCGAGGACCAGCATCTGCCGGAAGCTGCCGCCGACTGCGACCTGGCCGCCGCGGCCGCCGTCCTGGAAAAGATCCTGGCGCAAAGCCGCTTCAGCGAGATCTTGAACCAGGGCCTGCACGTGGTCATCGCCGGACGGGTCAACGCGGGCAAATCCTCCCTGTTCAACGCCCTGCTGCTGAAGGAGCGCTCGATCATCTCGCCGCTGCCCGGCACCACCCGTGATACCATCCAGGAACAGCTGGTCGTGGACGGTTTTCCCATCCATATTACCGACATGGCCGGGATCCGCGCTGCCGGCGGCGACGATATCGAAAACCAGGGCGTGCAGCGCAGCCTGGCCAAGATCGCCCAGGCCGACGCCGTGATCTTCATGGTGGATGCGTCGCTGGTCCTGGGGGACGCCGACCGGCGGATCTACGGGCTGCTTACCGACAAAAAGCGGCTCCTGCTGGCCAACAAAAGCGACCGGGCCCGGGCCGGGATCGTGAAACAGATCCAGGCCGCGTTCCCCGGAGAAACCGTGCACCTGGTATCGGCCAAGAACGGGGAAAACCTCGAGGCGGTGACGGGATTCCTGAAGGATCTCCTGCGGCAAATGCCCGAAGCGGCCGGGCAGACCGTGGTGAATTTCCGCCAGAAGGCCCTGCTGGAAAAGCTTTTGCAAAACATCAGGCGGATCCTGCAAATGCAGGAAAAAGGCCTGGAAGCGGCCGAGGTGGTCGCCGAAGAGATCCGCCGGGGGCTTGGCCTCATCGGCGAATTGACCGGCGCGATCGGAGCCGCCGATATCCTGCGGGGCGTGTTCGCCAGCTTCTGCATCGGCAAATGAAGATCATCGTGATCGGGGGCGGGCACGCCGGCATGGAGGCCGCGTACGCCGCCGCCAAAATGGGCGCCGAAACCATCCTGCTGGCCATGAACCTGGAAACCGTCGCCCAGATGTCCTGCAACCCTTCCATCGGCGGCATCGCCAAGGGGCACCTGGTCAAGGAGATCGATGCCCTGGGCGGGATCATGCCCCGGGCCGCCGACGCCACCGGCATTCACTTCAAGGTCCTGAACCGCAGCAAGGGTCCCGCGGTGCGGGCCACGCGCAGCCAGAACGACAAGGTCGCCTACCGCAATTATTTGAAAAGTTTCCTGGAAACCGTCGCCAACCTGGGCCTGTACCAGGCAGTGGCCAGCGAGATCGTGGTGCGCCGGGGGCGGGCCTGCGGAGTCCGGCTGAGCGACGGGGAGGTCCTGGCCGCCGACGCGGTGATCGTCTGTTCCGGGACCTTCCTGGGCGGGCGCATCTTCATCGGCAACTCCACCTATGCCGCCGGCCGGGCCAACGAGCCTCCTTCCCAGCAGCTGGCGGAGAATATCCGCGACCTGGGTTTCGAGGTCCTGCGCTTGAAAACCGGGACGCCCATGCGCCTGCACGCCGACACCATCCGCTGGCAGGATTTCGTTCCCCAGCCCGGCGACGAGCCGCCGCCGTCTTTTTCCATGTACACGCGCCGCCCGCTGAAGAACCGCATATGCTGCTACCTGGGCCACACCAACGCGGAGGTCGGCCGCATCATCCGCGACAACCTGCACCTGTCGCCCTTGTATTCAGGGAAGATCCAGGGCATCGGCCCCCGTTACTGCCCTTCCATCGAGGACAAGATCGTCAAGTTCCCCGGCCGCGAAAGCCACCATTTTTATCTGGAACCCGAGGGACTGGGCAACAAGGAGATCTACGTCAACGGCCTTTCTTCAAGCCTGCCGGTCGAGGTCCAGAAGAAGATCCTGCTGGCCATCCCCGGGCTGGACCGGTCGCGCATGATGCGCCCGGCCTACGCCATCGAGTACGACGCCATCCAGCCCACCCAGCTCGGCGCCAGCCTGGAAAGCCGGCAGATCGGGAATCTTTTTTTTGCCGGCCAGGTCAACGGCACGTCGGGCTACGAGGAAGCCGCCGGGCAGGGGCTCATGGCCGGGATCAACGCCGTGCTCAAGATCCGGGGCGAGGCCCCCTTCGTTTTGGACCGTGAGGAAGCGTACATCGGGGTCATGCTCGATGACATCGTCCGCAACGGCGTCGATGAGCCGTACCGCCTGTTCACGGCGCGGGCCGAATACCGCCTGCAGCTCAGGGAGGACAATGTCTTTGAGCGCCTGGGCGGGTACGCGCTCCGCCTGGGCCTGGTCTCCAAAAAGGAGCATGACCGCGAAATGCGCCGGCTGGAAAAACGCCGGCGGGTGATCGGGGAACTGGCCAGGCTCAAGGGGCGTCCCGACGGCAAAACGGAAACGCTTTTCAAGATCCTGAAAAGGCCGGGAATGGGCTTCGCCGACCTGGAAACCATGCATGGCGGGCCGCTGTTGAAAAACAAGACCCTGGGCGACGTTTCCTATATCGAGGCCTGCGTCAAGTACGAGGGCTATATCGATATCCAGAAGCGGGAGGTCGCCAAGTCGAAAAAAATGCAAAAAACGGCGCTCCCGACGGGCTTGGACTACTCTGCGATCGCCGGCCTTTCCACCGAGATCAGGCAAAAGCTGGCCAAGGCGCGCCCGGCCACTCTGCGCGACGCGGCGCGCGTTCCCGGAATGACGCCGGCCGCGGTCAACGCCATCAGCATTTATCTGACTTTAAAATACAAGCTCTCATAAAATTTGGCCCGGCAGTTGAAGTCCTGCGGAAAATTCCGTACTATTGTGACATGAAGGGCTTCGATTTTTTTCAGGGCGGCGGCAAAGGCCTCGCCGGCTGCGGTTCGTGATCTTCAAGTTTCAGCTCAAGCCGGGAAGGACAACGCGGGTCCTGCTGCTGGTGGTCGCCGGCCTGGCCGCGGCCAGCCTGCTGGGGCAATATTCCACCTATTTTCTCGGCGACGGCCACCTGCAGGGGTTTGTCCCCGAGTTCAACCTCGACCGGGAGATGAATGTCCCAAGCTGGTTTTCCTCGGTCTGCTTCCTGTTCGCCGCTTTGCTCCTCTGGCAGCTCGCCGGCGTAGACGGGAAGTCGGCGCGGCGATATTGGCGGGGGTTGTCCGTGATCTTCCTGTTCTTCTCGGTCGATGAAACCGCCGCCTTCCACGAAATGGCCGTCGACCCACTGCGCAGGCTGTTCCATGCCCATGGTCTTTTTTACTTTTCCTGGGTGCTCCTGGGCGGGGCCGTGGTGGTGGTCATGGCTTTTGTCTATGCGCGGTTCTTTTTCTCCCGGCCGCGGCCGGCGCGCAGGCTGTTCTTCCTGAGCGCCGGGATGTTCCTTGCGGGAACCCTTGGCCTGGAAATGGTCGGCGGGCGCTATGTCGAGATGCACGGCAACGGCAACTTCACGTATGCCCTGATCGCCAATTTGGAAGAGACACTGGAGTTGCTCGGCCTGGTGGTTTTCCTGCATGCCCTGATGACCTTGCTGGATATGCTGCAGCTCTCCCGACCGGACGCTTGAAGCGCCCGGCCGGCTCAAAGCAAGGCGCAGAAGCCGAACCAGATCTCCACGTCCTCGTTGACCTCGCCCAATAAGGGGATCATGACGTTGAACGACGGGGTCAGTGTCAGCTTGCCCACCGCCAGAGGCACCCTGGCGTAGAGGTCGATGTCGGAGAATCCCGTTTTGTCGATGTATTGCCTGCTGTTGAAGCCGATGAGCCCGCCCACTTCCACGTTCACATTTTCGCTGATCTTCAGCTCGTGGCTGCCGCCGAGGGTGACATAGAGGCCGCTGCCCAGGTTAAAATCGTAATAAACGGAGAGCGTCGGCGACAGCGGCAGGTCGGTCCCGGCAACCGTGGCGTAGACCTCCTGGGAGGTGTTGTCCCTGAACTTGAAATCGTCAGCGAACCAGTAGCAGTAGTTGGTAAAGCCTGCCGCCAATTCCCACCCCTCCGCTACCTTGAACGAGTATGAAAGGGTCACGTCAATTTCGTCGGAATGCTTGAATACTGCGCGGTGCGCCAGGGCGAAGCTGCTCCAGACGTTGAGCGAGAACCCGCTTGCGCCGAGATCAATTGTGAGCGAAGGCTGGATGGCCGGATGGTTTTCAGGCAGCAGATCGAAGCCCCGCCAGATATAGCGGCTGACCAGGTCGACCTGTCCGGAGACCGCGCCCGGCAGCGCCAGCGCCGCCCCGGCCAGGCAAGCCAGCAACAACAAAACGTATCTTTTCATGCGACCCTCTTGAAGTTGTCCGGACGAATTGGCAACCCATGTTCGGCAAATTATAGCACACGCACATGTCTTGATTGCAATCGCCTTGGCCCAGGCGTACAATCTTTGCACTGGGGAACAGGAGGAAGAAATGAAAGGAAGGAAATTTGTATTTTTCATGGCGGCCGCGCTGGGGGTCGTTTCCCTGGTCCTGGCCGCCGCGTGGAAGGAGAAGCGGGTGGAGGCCGTTGCCGGCGAGGACGGCATCCAGCGGGTCGAGATTACGGCGGGCGGCTACTATTTCGACCCGAACACCATCGTTGTCAAGGTCAATGTTCCCGTGGAGCTCGTGGTCAAGAGAACGTCCGGAGGCTTCGGCCACAATATCGTGCTCAAGGCGCCCGAAGCCGGGATCGATTTCCAGGAGGCGCTGGCTACGGATCCGAAGTCGATCAAGTTCACCCCGACCAAGGCCGGCAAGTATATGTTCATTTGTTCGCACAAGGTCCCCTTCTCCAAGAGCCACCAGGAGCGGGGGATGTACGGCTACCTGGAGGTCGTGGAATAACGGGCTGAACCGAACCAGGTCGGACCTGCTCACGGCGACAATTGCCATTGGCAGCGTTTTTTTGTAAGATACTCGTTTGGTGATTGGTTATCCTGCCGGTCCGGCCCCTTGGACCGGGATGAATTTTGCGAAGTGGAGGCGGTAATGAGAAGAACAGGCGTGAGAATGTGGCTGGCGGGGTTGGTCCTCCTGGGTTTAACCGCGATGTGCATGCACGCGCAAGCGAGCGACAGTGACCAGGCCTGGAAACGGCTGAAGAAGATGCGCATCCGTGCCGGGGTCATGATCGGCAAGGGCAGGCCCAATTATACCGAGGCCTATGTGCACCTGACCGACATCCGTGCCAAGCTGGAAGAGGCGGGGATCTTGGAGCCGGTGTCCATTCTGCTGTTCGCCGACTATGGCACCAAGATTCCTCTGGGCACGTACGAGCCGGTGCTCAGCAACAAGGAAGACGGCAGCCAGGAGGTCACTTTTCCGACCATTCCCAACGCCTTCCTGGTGAAGAAAGCCCTCAGCTACCAGGTCGGCGATCTCTACCCTTTTCAGTTCCTGGACAGCAGCGGCAAGGTCAGGGTCACCATCCGCATCAAGTTGATGGGTGAGATGGCCCGGACTTTTTAAGCGCCGTTCCCGGAGCCGCCGCAAACCGGGCGTAGCGAGGAACGGCTTTTTACACGCCGCGGAAAATGACCGTTTCGCGGTTGAACCAGCTGGTGCAGAAGGCCAATCCCAATGCCGCCAGGGCGAAGAGGACCAGGCAGACCTCGGCCATGAGCAGTGGCGCGATCGTGCCGGCCATGATCTCCTTGGTGGCCAGCGAGATGTTGAGGATGGGGATCAGGGCGGTGGCCGCGTTCAGCTTGATGCCCGGGAAGATGCCGATGAGGACGGGGACCAGGACGATGAAATTGAGCGGGGCGATGATGCTCTGGGCTTCCTTGTATGATTTGGAAAATACCGAAGCCGACAGCAGGATGGCGGCGAAAAAGGCGCAGAGCGGGATGACCATGGAAAAAAGCAGCAGCAGCGACTTCCACTCGATCAGCTTGAGAATGCCGCCCAGGACCTCCGGTGGAACCAGATTGCTCTGGCGGAAAACCAGGTACAGCCAGAGCACCGAGGTCAGGGCGGTGAATATGCCGGATGCCGTGACCACCAGGAATTTGCCCAGCACGATCTGCAGGCGCGAGGCCGGAGAGACCAGCAGCGTTTCCATGGTGCCCCGTTCCTTTTCCCCGGCCGCCAGGTCGATTGCCGGATACATGGCGCCCAGGAAACAGAAGATGACGAAAAAGTAAGGGAACATGCCGCCCAGCCTCTGCCCGATCTTTTCGCGAACCGAGGAGACATCCCGGTCGTCAATGCGCAGCGGTTCCACGAAGGCGGCCGCCAGCTTTTTTTTCTCGAGGCGCAGGTTCAGCAGCTGCTTGCCGTATTCTTCCAGCACCTTGTGGATGCGGCCCAGCGCCTGTTCGTTCTCCGAAGTAGAGGCCTTGTAATAGACCGGCACCTGGCTCGTTCCCTCACGGTCGACCCCTTCCGCAAAATCATCGGGAAAGGAAATCGCGAAATCGAGCCGGCCGTCGTTCACCGCCTTCGCCATCTCCGCGCGCGAGAAACCGGTGATGATCTTTACCTTTTCCCTGGCTTGCAGCAGGGCGAGGAAGTTGGGCAGCGGCCGGGCGGAGAAGACCGCCACGCGCAATTCCTTTT
The DNA here is from genome assembly GCA_963764745.1 of Candidatus Aminicenantota bacterium. GTDB lineage: Bacteria > Acidobacteriota > Aminicenantia > UBA2199 > UBA2199 > UBA2199. The sequence continues at coordinate 507,524 of CAVXTN010000006.1, forward strand.
CCTGGGCCCTTTTTTCCATGTCACGGCCCAGGCGCATCGACAGGTTGAAGATCAGGAAGATCACCAGGAAGGGCATGACGATCATGAAAAAAAGCGTGCGCCGGTCGCGCAGCATGTCCTTCAGTTCTTTTCTGAAAATGATGGCCAGCAGTTTCATTTTATGCCTCCTCCACCCGGCGGATGAATTCGTCTTCGAGTGATTTCGCCTGCCTCTCGCTCATGAACGCGTCATAGGTGTTGTTGTAGAGCAGGCGGCCGCGGTGAATGATGGCCAGGTCGTCGCTGAGCAGGCTCACCTCGCCCATGATGTGGGTGGAAAAGATGACGGTCTTGCCGTCGCTGCGGCACTGGCGGATGAGCTGCATGATGCTCTTGGCGGTGATCACGTCCAGGCCGACCGTCGGTTCATCGAATACCAGGACCTGCGGGTCGTGGATCATGGTGCGGGCGATCGAGACTTTCTGCTTCATGCCCGAGGAAAGCTTGCCGATGCGCCGCCCGGCGAAATCCTCGATGCCCAGCAGGCGGAACAGTTCCGCTTTGCGCGTGGCCAGCCGGGCCGGCTCCATGCCGTGCAAGCGGCCGTAATAGTCGATCATCTCGTCGGGCGTCAGCCGCTCGTAGAGGCCGGTCGACCCGGTCATGAAACCGATGTGGCGGCGCACCTGGCCGGGCTGTTTCACCGTGTCGAAGCCGGCCACGGAGATCGTCCCCGCGGAGGGCCGCAGCATGGTGGCGATCAGCCGCAGGGCCGTTGTCTTGCCGGCGCCGTTGGGGCCGAGCAGCGAGAATATGCGGCCGGGCCGGCAAGTGAAGCTGATATCGGCCACTGCTTCCACATGGCCGTTGCCGGTGGGCGCGTTTTTTTCCTTTCTCTGTTCCTTGCTAAGGCGGAAGCATTTGGTCAGATTTTCCACGACGATCATGGTTTGCCTCTCCTGTTGCGCATGGATTCCAAATTAATAAAAGCAGTTTAGACCGCTTCTCCAGGCGAGTCAAGAATTTTTATGAGCCGGGCGCTTGGTTCCTTGGTTTCATGGTCATCGCCAGACTAGAAGGGCTTGCAAGGGAGAAAGACTTATTATTCCTTTATTACAAGAAATTAGTCCTGTAATTAAGAACGGAAACTGTCCGCATATGAAAAAAAAGCCCGATTCTATCGAGATTTTGCATTTTCAGAGAAAATTTTCTTGTTGATTGGCTTGGCACATCTTATGCATATTATTTTACGATTATCGGTTGGTCTTGCCAGTTTTTTTGGCTAAGTGCCAAGGAGGGATATATGAAGAAGAAGGTTTTTCTGTCACTGGGTCTGGTTCTGTTCTTTGCCTCGATGTCCGCTTTCGGGCAGACGACTGTCAAGGCCATGATCGATTTTCCGTTTACCGTCGAGGGCAAGGCCCTTCCCGCCGGGACATATGAATTCGCGCTGCAGGAAACGGGCGATGTGTTCCGAGTCATGGGGGAAGGCAAGGATGTCATGGTGACGGTGCTTACGCGGCTGGGCGGTGAAATGCGACTGGCTCCGAAAGGCACGCACCTGGTTTTCGACAAGGTAGGGGAAAATTACCTGCTTTCGGAGATCTGGGTCCCGGGCGATGACGGATACCTGTTGCTGGCCACCAAGGGCCCGCACGGGCACAAGACCGTCAACATTAAGTAAGCAAGCAGTCCGTCTTCCACGGCGGGGTGATCCGTTCGGGACCGCGTCCCGGCCCGGTCATCCCGCCGGTCGTCTTTCCAATTCTTTTCCCGCCAGCGATTGCTGGCAAAAATCAGGCGGGGGATGAATACCCGCGATTTTTTTTTCACCCGCTTTTCCGGATAATTAAATTGACCGATCCATCGATTTGGCAAGTTTTATGCGATCTTGATTTTATAATTCATTTTTTGGCCAAATGCCAAGGAGGAAAATAAAAATGAAAAAGAATGTTTTGCTCACATTGGGTCTGGTCCTGTTTTTTACCGCGATGACCGTGTATGGGAAGATGCCGGTGCTCAAGTCGATGATCGATTTTCAATTCACTGCCGGGGACAAGGCTCTTCCCGCCGGGATGTATGAATTCGCTCTGGACGAAACGGGTGAAATGTTCCAGGTAATGGGGGAAGGCGATACCGTGCTGGTGACCATCGTGACGCGGCTGGGTGGCGATATGCGCTCGGTTCCGCAAGGCGCCTACCTGGTTTTCGACCAGGTCGGAGCAACCTACCTGCTTGCGGAGATCTGGCTTCCGGGGAAGGATGGATACCTGTTGCTGGCCACCAAGGGTCCGCATGGGCACAAGACCGTCAACATTAAGTAAGTAAGTAATCCATACTTCCGCGGCAGGGTGATCCGTTCGGGGTCGCGTCCCGGCCGGGTAACCCTGCCGGAGGAACAATTGCGATCACTCCCTCCTGCCTGGCTATTTTTTAATCCATTCCCTTTCCAAAGACAAGTCTGGTTCTTTGAATATTTCTTTTGCGCGAAATAGGAGTTATGTTTTTTTGAGAATCCTGTCCTCTTTTTCAGGAAAATAAACGGGACGGTCCTAGCAAAATGACTAAATTTGATCGATTTTCTGCTTTTTCGGGCAAAAGAACCCCAGGGATCGACTTGGCACGCTTTTTGCAGACCTGTGTTTGTCGATTGGATATATCGATTTTTTTTTGGCAGTAATGCCAAGGAGGGAAATAAAATGAAGAAGCGGGGTTTTCCGTCACTGGTTCTGGTCCCGTTTTTTGCCGCGGTTTCCGCGTATGGCCAGATGCCAATGGCCAAGGCCAGTTAAATCGTTGCGAGGTTCAGGCTGCCGATTATTATAGCAAAGAGCGGCGAACGATTCGCTAACCGGTCGCACGCTGCCTTGAAAATGGAGGTTATCATGAAGTTGAGGATTCGGACGTTTGTTTTGGTTCTTGTTGGCTTGGCACTGCTGGCCGCCAGCGGGCGAACAGCGCCGTTGCCTATGGGAAAGGTTTCCGGGATTGCCCTGGGGCCGTCGAACGAAGGCATTCCCGGCATCACCATCACCATCTCGAAAGCGGGGGCCGCCCTGCAGGAAACCGTCACCGGCTATGGGGGTGAATTCTGCTTTTCCCAGTTGGACCCGGGAGAATACCATGTACACGCTGCTCTGGAAGGGATCATGTCTTCGGAAAAGGTCCCGGTCGATGTCCAGCCCGGAAAGACCGCGCGGGCGACGCTGGCCATGGCCTTCTTGAAGCTGCACGAGGCGATCACGGTGCGCGGGCGCTATGAAACCCTGGCGACCACAGAGATCCGGGAGAGCCCCGCCGTCGACCTGGGCGAGGCCATGATGCGCATGCCCGGCCTGGCCAAGGTGCGCAAGGGCGCCATCGCCAACGATATCGTGCTGCGCGGCCTGCAGCGCGACAATATCAACGTCCTGATCGACGGGTGCAAGATCTACGGCGCCTGCCCGAACCGCATGGATTCGCCCGCCTTCCACGTTGATTTCTCGGAGATCGAGCATATCGAAGTGACCAAGGGGCCCTTCGACATCGAGAACCAGGGCAGCCTGGGCGGCCTGGTCAACATCGTGACCAGCCGGCCCGAATCGGGCTTTCACCTGGGAGCGACACTGGCTGGCGGCACGGCCGAATATCTCAATCCCTCGCTCAATCTCTCGTATGGCGGCAGGATCGTCACCGCGGCGGCCGGGTTCTCCTGGCGCAGTTCCGATGCCTACCGCGACGGAGCCGGAAGACGGTTCACCGAAACCGCCAACTATATTTCCGACAAGCTCGATTCCCGCGCCTACGGCGTCGGAACCGCCTGGGGCAAATTGTATCTGACCCCCCGCGACGGGGAGAAAATCGAGCTCGCCTACACGCGGCAGCAAGCCGATCTGGTCTTCTATCCCGGCCTGCTGATGGATTCGCCGTGGGACCATGCCGATCGCCTGGGCATCACCTGGACGCGGCAGAACCTGACCGGCGCCGTGGCCGACTTCCAGGTCCACGCCTATGCCAACCAGGTAAAGCACTGGATGACCGATGAATTGCGGATCACCGGGCTTAACACGCCGCGGGGATACAGCATGGGCACAAATGCCGACACCCAGGCCCTGGGGTTCAAGGCCGTGGCCACGCTGAAGGGCTTTCGCCTCGGTTTCGAGGGCATCCATCGCAACTGGAACGCCAGCACCATGATGGCGAAAATGAGCTATACCCCCCAGGCGTCCATCCCGGACGTGGATTCCAACATGCTCGGGGCCTTCGTTGCCCGCGAGTGGAATATCGGCAGCGACCTGCAGCTGCACGTCGGGGCGCGCCTCGATCAGACGCGCACGGCCGCCGATAGCAGCCTGGCCAATACCAACCTCTATTTCGCCTACCACTCCACCCGCCTGACCGCGCGGACGGATACGCTGCCCTCGGGCACCGTCCGCCTGACCTGGAAAGCGGCGTCGCGTTTCGAGCTTTCCGCCAGCGGCGGCCGCACCGTGCGCATACCCGACCCGGCCGAGCGTTATTTCGCGCTGAAGCGCCAGGGCAGCGATTGGGTCGGCAACCCCGACCTGCTGCCCACGCGCGACACCGGCGCCGACCTGAAGGCGACCTGGCATTTCAAGATGGGGGCCGTCAGCGCCACCGCTTTCTACCAGTCGCTCGCCGACTGGATCGCCCTGATCAACCAGCCTCGGGTCGCCATGCAGCCCGGGGTGATGAATACCATGGCCCGCTCCTATGCCAATACCGATGCCCGCATGTGGGGCGCCGAGGCCGAATTCAGCTACGCGCTGACCCGGCGTTTGTTCGCCGCCGCCAGCCTGTCCTGGGTGCGGGGTGAAAAGGACATCGACCTGGCCCGCCATATCACCTCGGCGAACCTGGGCGAAGTTCCGCCCCTCAGCTCGCGGCTCTTCGTCCGCTACGATACCGGGCATGTTTACGGGGAGGTCGAGGGCATCCTTACCGCCGCCCAGAACCGGGTGGATACGGATCTCCAGGAGCTGGCCACGCCGGGATGGCAGATCCTGAACTTGAGATTGGGGGCCACTTTTCGCGATTTCCGCGTCCAGGCCGCCGTGGACAATGTCTTCGACCGGTTGTATTCGGAGCACCTGGCCAATGCCCGCGACCCGTTCCGCACCGGCGCCCGCGTCTATGAGCCCGGGCGGCGCTTCATCGTGACGGTGACCTACCGGCTCTGAGCCCAAATCGCAGCTCCAACTTCGGGGACGGCGCTTCGGCCGTTCCCGGCGTTGCCGGAGTCCAGGCTGAAAATGCAATTTTTTGCTACAATGAATGTCTAACTTTAGAAAGGAGGAAACATGGCGAATCGATCAGGAAAATTAAAATTGTTTTTCGTAACCTTTTTTTTGCTGGCGGCGCTGTCGTGGCCGCAGGAGCAAGAGATGAAAAAACTGGTTGTGGGCGAGCGCTTCGAGGTCAGGGAGGGAATCTACGGAATATGCGAGTTCAACCAGAAGCCGCAGATCGGCATGGTGGTCCTGAAGATCCGCTTGTTCGACAAGAATGACAAGCAGATCTCGCCCCTGGCGATCAGCGGCGAATCCGGGATGCCTTCCATGCCCGGCCACCACGATTCGGGCGATGTGGCTTTCAAGCTGAACAAGGCCCAGAATTACCTGCTGCCGGTCAATGTGGTCATGCCCGGGGATTGGGAGGTCAAGCTCACATTCCGCGATGGCGAGCAGATCGTGCTGCTGGCCGCCGTCCGCTTCGATGTGTAAGCGCCGGCTGCTCTGGGCCGGATTGATCGCGGCCTGCTCGTTCACGCATCTGGCCGCGGCCGACCATCTGTTCTTCATCGAGCTGCAGGGGATCGGCGGCTATTCCTTCAAGTTGGGGGAGATCATCTATCATTCTCAAAATGAACTGGAGACCATGCAGAAGTCCAGCCTGGGCTTCGATTACATCCAGCGTTTTTCAACAGCCAAGCGGGACATCGCCATTCTCTCCGTTCAGGCCAGGATGGCCCTCGACATTCTCTCGGAGCAGTCGCGGCTGACCTATGGCGTCAAAGAGAAGGTGAAGCCCGCCCTGCAGATCTACAACGCCTTCCTGCAATTCAAGACCCGGCCGTTCGACATCTGGATCGGCCACAACCGGCCGCATTTCGGGCTGGCCTCCAAGTTCGACAATCATGCTCTCCTGCTGCAGCCCCTGGTGATGAACGGCTTCAGCTTCGACCGCGACTGGGGGATCGGCCTGGAAGGGGAGACCAGCGACGGCGATTTCGGCGTCTCGCTGACCACGGGATCGGGGATGGCGCTGCGCCTGCGCCGGAACTGGCTGGTCGCCGCCCGCCTGGCCAAAGGCATCCTGGAAAAGGACAATTTCAATGTCGGCATTTCATTCGGCTTCGGCAAGGTCCTGGATGTCATGGGCAACTACCTGCTTTCCGAAAGGATCACTCCCATCCGCATGGCCGAGCTGGACTTGACCTGGGTGCTGGACAACTGGGAGAACCGCTTCGAATTCGCCCTGGGTCGAAAGGGAATTCGGGCCGGAATTGGCGGTCATTGTGGCGCCTGGGCTTGAACCTGTTGAATGAAAACCGGCTCAAGCTGGAAGTGCAGCCGTGCCTGCTCCAGGACAAGGGCAAAAGCAACCTCAATTTTTCCGCCGGCCTGACCTTCCTGGCCAATGCCGACTGGACCTTGCGGGCGATGTACCTGTATGACCGGCGCTTCCGGGATTCGCAGCTCGTTTTGCAGGTCTATTTTTACAAGGGGCTCAATTTTTAGGCCCAAGGAAGTGAAAATGACGGGACTCGGTGTCTTATGAAAAAATGGCTTGCTCCGTTGATCCTCTTCGCCATGAGCGCGCTGCCGCTTCTGGCGGCGGTCGGCTGCGAGCTCAACGATCCCGACCGCGACGTGAAGCGTCTTTTCCCCGCATTCGACCGGCTACAAGACCCTATATGCCTCCATTCGAAAAAAGGGCGGCGCCGGCGCTGCTGCAACGAGGTGGAACAGCGCCTGGGAGACAGCTTCAAGGGGCTGTTCGAGACCGCCGACGTTCCCTATACCTTGTACACGCATCTACAAGGGACAGGAGATCATCGGCTTCATCCACGGCGTCAACCAGAAGGGCCGCTACGGCGGCATCCAGATCGTCCTGGCCCTGGATCCCGATGGCCGCATCCTGGACTTTTACTACCAGAGGCTGACCAGCAGCGATGCCAAGCTGCTGCGCGACCCGGACTTCGGCCGGCAGTTCATCGGCTTGACCCTGGACGATTTCGCCGGCTACGACGTCGCGACCGGCCGCAGCCAGCCGGGCAGGCAAGGTCGCCGCGATCCGCAACCCGGCGCCGCGGGCCGAGGACGATTTCCGGGCGTCGCTGCGCGCGGTCAAGAAGAACCTGATCCTGAGCGACGAATTTTTGCTGGGAAACAAATATCTCCGGCCGGAGGCTGGAAAATGAAAAAAATATCGGTCTACCAGATCGCGGCCAAGAATCTGCTGCGCAAGCGCACGCGCAGCGTCCTGACCATCGTGGGCATCGGGCTGTCGGCCTGGGTCCTGGCCAGCCTGCTCGGCTTCAATCACGGCTATGATTCGGCGCTCAAAAAAGATATCGACAACATGGGCTTCCAGGTGCTGCTCACCGCCAAGGGCTGCCCCTATGAGGCGGCGACGCTGATGCTCAAGGGCGGCACCGGGCTGCGCTATATGAGCGAAAGCGTCATGGCGGACATCCTCGGCCAGCGCGAAGTCGAAAGCGTGACGCCGATGCTGATGCAGGCGGTCTTCGATCCCGAACGGGGCGAGAGCGGCGCCATCGATGCCTATCTCGGAGTCGACCCGGCCACGTTCCCGCAGATGAAATCTTTTTTGAAGTTCAAGCAGGGCGGCTGGTTCAAGGACCCGGAAGCGCGCGTGGCCGTTCTCGGCTACGAGGCGGCCGAGCTCGAACAGCGGGAAGTCGGCGACAAGCTGCTCATTCCCGACAAGAACATCGAGCTCACGGTCGTGGGCATCCTGGAGCGTTCCGGCACCCAGGACGACGGCACGATCTTCGTGCCCCTGCGCATGCTGCAGAAGGAATTCGGCCAGCAGGGCAAGCTGACCGCGGTGGGCATCAAGGTCGATCGCAAGGCGAGCACCGCCGCGCTGGAGAACCGCCTGTACGATCTCCCGGACGTCCAGGTCGTCTCCATGGCCCAGGTCAAGAACACGATCATGAGCCTGGTGGCCACGGCCAAGGTGATGGTGCTTTCCATCGCCGTCATCGCCATCCTCATTTCCATGCTCGGCGTGATCAACACCATCCTGATGTCGGTCCTGGAGCGCTATCAGGAGATCGGCATCATGAAGAGCATGGGGGCCATGCCCGGCGACGTGTTCCGCATGATCTGGACCGAAACGGTCATCCTCTGCGTCTTGGGCGGCGCCCTGGGACTGGCCATGGCATTCGGCCTGGCCAAGGTCACCGACCTGCTCATCCGCCGCCTCCTGCCCTACACCCCGACCGGCAGCCTGATCCTGATCGACGGCAGCCTCATGCTCACGACGTTCGCGGTCGTGCTCGGCATCGGCCTGGTCAGCGGCATTTACCCGGCCTGGCGGGCGGCGCGGGTGCGGCCGCTGGAATCGATCCGCAGCGAAGGAGAATGACCATGACTGAAAGCGCCTTTGCCCTCGAGGCTGAGAACTTGCGCAAGGTATACCGCCGCGGCAGGGAAGAGATCGTGGCCGTCGACGACATTTCGCTCCAGGTGAGGAAAGGAGAATTCATCTCTTTCATCGGGCCGTCGGGATCGGGAAAGAGCACGCTGATCAACCTGATCGGCTGCCTGGACAACGCCACTTCCGGCAGCATGCGCGTCGGCGGCGAGGAGGTCCTGTGCGGCGGCCGCGGCATGTCGGAGGCGGCATTGACGCGGATCCGGCGCCGCGTCTTCGGTTACATCTTCCAGCGCTTCTACCTGGTGCCGACCCTGACCTTGTATGAGAACATCGTCATGCCCTTTGCCTTCTACCGGAAACCCGGCGCCGCCGTGGATCCCATGGCCGTCATCCGCTTCCTGGACCTGGAGAAGCGCCTCAAGCACCGCCCGGGCGAACTCTCCGGCGGCGAGATGCAGCGGGTGGCCATCGCCCGCGCCCTGGTCAACAAGCCTGAGATCCTGCTGGCCGACGAGCCGACCGGCAACCTCGATTCCCACCTGGGCCAGGAGATCGGCGGCATCCTCAAGACCCTGAACGAAAAAGAGGGGGTGACGGTGCTGCTGGTGACGCACAATCCCGTCATGGCCGCCCTGGCCAAGCGCACCATCACCTTGCAGGACGGCCGTTTCGCGTAGCCTTGCCCATGGCCAGGGGCGGGATCGCGATGAGCGGTCGAGCGGATCAAGGAGTGGCCGCGGGAAGCGCAGAAAATACTGAAAAACAAGAATCTCTTGTTTTTCAAGACAAATTTATTACATAATTTCCAAACTATTTGCCTGATCAAGGAAATTTCCTGAATGAAATCGATTTTTTTAGCCTGAAAAAAATAGAACTAACTTGGCATTGAAATTGCTTTTGGAAATTTCATTGGGAGGAATATATGAGAAATAAAATTCTACGTTTGCTTGCGATCGTCGTGACCGTTTCGCTTGGAAGCGGCTTCATGGGGACGAGCGCCATGGCCTATGGCCAGAGCCCGTCCATGGACCATTGGGTCGATCCGCTGCCCGTTCCCCCGGTGGCGACGAAGACGTTCAAAGCGGGCATCTCAGGCTGGGCCGATTACTACGAGATCACCATGAGCGCCAGCCAGCACCGGTTCAACGCCAGCCTGGGCCTGGCCACGGTCTGGACTTACGGGCAGCCCGGCCAAACGCCCGTTCTGCTCGGGCCGACGATCGTGGCCACAAAAGGCCGTCCGGTCGTGGTCAAATGGATCAATAATCTGCCAACCGCCATGGAGGACTTCCCGCTGGAGGATGCCATAGACGACACCCTGCCCGGCCCCATGGCGCCCACTGGAGCCGCGATCCCGCACCTTCACGGCGGGCACACCGCCGCCAAGTTCGACGGCACGCCCAACCAGTGGTGGACGGCCGACGGCATGAAGGGCATGGACTTCGTCACCGACACCTTCACCTACCTCAACGACCAGCCGGCTTCGCTGCTCTGGTACCACGACCACACCATGGGCTCCACGCGCTTCAAACCCTATCTCGGGCTGGCCGCCGGCTACCTGATCTTCGACAACAACGACAACGGCACGACCATCTTCGGCCAGAGCGTTCCGTCCGGATACGGCAAGTACCACCTGCCGATCGTGCTGCAGGACAAGCAGTTCAACGACGACGGCACCCTGTTCTATCCCACGACCGGCATCAGCGCCGCCCATCCGATCTGGGTCCCCGAGTTCTTCGGCGATACGCCGGTGATCAACGGCAAGGCCTATCCCTACCTGGACGCCCAGCCGCGGCGCTACCGGCTGCGCCTGCTGAACGGCACGCAGGCCAGCTTCTACAACCTGCACTTCAAACTGTCCGGAAGCGATCTTACTTTCTACGTGATCGGGTCCGAGGGCGGCCTGCTGCCCGCGCCGGTGGCCAAGACCAGCCTGCTGATCGCCCCGGGCGAGCGCTTCGACGTCATCGTGGACTTCACGGGCATTTCCCTGGGCAGCACCGTGATGATGACCAACGATGCCAATGCGCCTTACCCTGATGGCGACCCGGTCGCGGTGCCCGAGCTCATGAAGATCAACATCAATACCGCCGTGCCCGCGAACGATCCCGACAATACCGTCCTGCCCGCCAATCTGAACCTGCAGGCCATCCCGCGCCTGACCCCGACGCCCGGCCTGGCGCCGCGGGATGTCGTGCTCAAGGAGAACACGGACGAATTCGACAATCCGGAGGAAGTGCTGATCAACGCCTACCACTTCATGGACCCGACCACGGACTTCATCAAGGCCGGCACGACCGAAACCTGGCGTTTGATCAACCTGACCGTAGACGCGCACCCGATGCACCTGCACCTGGTGAGCTTCCAGGTCCTGAACCGGCAGCAGTTCGATGTCGCGGCCTACATGGCCGACTGGTTCTCCTACCTGGACTCCGAGCGCAGCCCGGTGCTGAAGCCTGATCCCGACAACTACCTGATCGGGGCGCCGCTGCCTCCGGAACCGGAGGAGCAGGGCTTCAAGGATACCGTAAAGGCTTATCCGGGCTATGTGACGAGGATCCGGGCCAAGTTCGCCTTGCCGGCGACGGCCATCGACAGCTACAACCCCATGACGCGGAATTTCGGCAAGTGGGTCTACCACTGCCACATCCTCGAACACGAGGAAAACGACATGATGCGGCCCTTCGAAGTCGTGCAGGTGGTGGCACCCAGCGCGCCGAGCAACCTGACGGCCAGCCTCGCGTTCGGCGGGGCGCGCGTCCGGCTGACCTGGTGGGACAACTCGACGAGCGAGAACGGCTTCGTTATCGAACGGAAGACCAGCGGCGGCGTTTTCGCCAAGATCGCCCAGGTGGGGGCCAATGTGGAAGCCTATATGGACGGCAAGATCCAGTCGGAAACCACCTACTTCTACCGGGTTCGCCCGGTGTGGAAGAGCGGCGGCATTTTAACCCCTTCCAACGAGGTCATGGTCACGACCCCGGTCTTGACGCCGCTGGCGCCATCCGCGCTCCAGGTCATTGGCAGGTCCAGGACCTCGGTCAGCTTGCGCTGGCATGACAATTCCACCACGGAACGGGGTTTCTATATCGAAAGGAGCACGGACGGGGTGAATTTCACCCGGATTCTGGCCCGCGGCATCAACATGGTGACCGGCGTGGTCCCTGGCCTGGCTCCCAACACCTTGTATTATTTCCGTGTCCAGGCCTTCAACAACTTCGGCGTTTCCGCCTATTCCAACGTCGTTTCCATTTCCACCATGCCATAGGGATTTCGCATCGGGACGCGGGGAGGCCCCCGTTCCGATGCGTTTTGGAGCGGCCCGGGTTGACCCCGGGCCGCTCCCGCCTTTCATATAAAAGGCCATGCCCGGGGCGGCGATTTCGCCACCCACGGTAATTTTTTGCATTTCATTTTTTGTCATGTCTCCCCGCCGCAGGTGATATATAACCAGAATTGTCTGGAATATTGACAATCCATGCAAAATACTTTATTTTTAGGTTGTTTTGGCAAGGCTATTCTTTGGTTAAAATAGCTGCCAAAGCGTTGCCTATGGAAAATATACTGATCATCCATTCCGACGAGGACAGCTGCCGGAAGATCGGCTCCATCGTGAGCCAGATGGGGCATGCCCCGTATTGCGCTCATAATCTGAAAGAGGGTATCCTGAAAGCCCAGGATGAGCCGTTCCCGGTCGTTTTTCTCGAGGCCCGGCTTCCCGACGGCAGCGGCCTGGAGCATATTGAGAAAATAAAGGCCAGCCGGTATTTCCCGGAGGTGGTCGTCGTCACCGCCCTCGGCGACCCCGACGAGGCGGAGCGCGCGATCGCCAACGGCGCCTGGGATTACCTGGAAAGGGCTGCCCTGATGGAGCTCATTACGGTCCACATCCGCCAGATACTGGAATACAGGGCCGAACGAGCGCTCAGAAAACCCTCCGTCCTTCTGCAGAGGAAGGATATCATCGGCAGTTCGAGCCGGCTCGATGCCAGCCTCGATCTCCTGGCCCAGGCCGCGCAAAGCGATGTCAATGTCCTGCTCTGCGGCGAGACCGGGACCGGGAAGGAGCTTTTTGCCAAGGCGATCCATCAAAACAGCCGCAGGGCGACGGGGAATTTCGTCATCGTTGACTGCACGGCGCTGCCGGAAACGCTGGTTGAAAGCGTTCTTTTCGGGCACATGCGCGGATCGTTCACCGGGGCTTATGTAAGCCAGGACGGGCTGGTCAAGCAGGCCGACAAGGGAACCCTGTTTCTTGACGAGATCGGCGAGTTGCCCCTGTCCATGCAAAAAAGCTTCCTGCGGGTCATCCAGGAGCACCGTTTCCGCCCGGTGGGGGGGAGTCGGGAAATCACTAGCGAATTCAGGCTGGTGGCGGCGACCAACCGCAACCTGGATGAAATGGTGGCAAATGGACAATTTCGTGAAGACCTGCTCTTCCGGCTGCGCTCGCTGGTGATCGATCTGCCCTCGCTGCGGGATCGACGCGAAGACATCAAGGAATTGGTTCTGCATTACATGGGCTCGCTATGCCAACGCTTTGGGCTGGAGCCCAAAGAGTTCTCTCCCGACTTCTGGAATGCTGTCCTCCAGTACAAATGGCCGGGAAATATCCGGGAACTGGTCCTGGCCCTGGAAAAGGCATTGCTTGCCGCGAAAGAGGAACCCACCCTCTATTCCAAGCATCTGCCCACCAATATACGCATCCAGGTGGCGCGCAACGGCTTCAACAGCAATCCTGAGACCCGGGAAAAGCCGGAGTCGGCCCCGGTCCCGGCCGTTATCGCGGTGCCGCCGTCATTGAAGGAATTTCACCGGGCCGCGGTTTCAGCCGCGGAGAATCAGTATTTCAAGGACCTGATGCGCTATGTCGCGGGCAATATCGAGGAAGCCTGCCGGATTTCGGGTTTATCCCGCTCCCGGCTATATGCGCTGCTTAAAAAATGCCGAATGACCTCATATATTGAATAACTAATTTTCTTAAAAAATAGTAATAAACAAGAAAATTCTTGTTTTTCAAGACATTTTTTACAAAGCAAAATCAGAATATCTTTAATTTTTGTTCGAATTCCAGCTGCTCTAAAGCATCTTGCCGCAATTTATAAAATTGAATTATTTGGCATAGAAATTGCAATGTGAAATTATGGTTTTAGAGAAACGCAACCTATATGGTGTGGTTTCTTGAAACCATAAAGGAGGAGGAACGAATGAGAAAAAGAACTTTTGTATTCATGAGTCTGGCGCTGGCTCTTTTTGTTCTCTTTTTGGGGATCAACATCAGCCAGGCCGCGGCCACGCAAGGCAAATCAAACACGGCCAGCGCCCCGAATACCCATAAGAAGGTGACGCCCGGCGAAAGAAAAGCCGCGGCGGCACGCTTTAAAAAAGCGCTGACAAGTTATTTTGCCACGACGAACCGGCTTGCGCCGCCGGCCATGGATCCCGGCGGCGTGCCGCATTATTGGGGCCCGATCGGGAACTATGCGAACAGCCCGATGCCCAGGGGCGGCATCGCCTCCATCACGTTGAACAACGGCGGCAGCGGCTATGTCGCTCCCACGGTGAGCATCGTGGATCTCTTCGGCACCGGCACCGGCGCCATGGCCAACCCCGTGGTCGTGGGCGGCGTCATCACCCTGATCCAGCTGACCAGCCCGGGCAGCAACTATACGGCGCCGCAAGTCCTGATCGCGGACTCGGCCGGCGTGGACGCTGACGCCACGGCGACCATCGGCGGCGTTCTGACCGGCGGCATCCGCAAGTTCATTGACCGCCTGCCCGGACTGGACGTCGGCAACGCCAACCTACTGGGGCAGTATATCCCGGTCGCCATTCCCAACAAAACGGCCTATGGGGATGCGGATTACTATGAAATCGAATTGGGGCAATACACTGAAAAAGTCCATAGCGATCTTCCGTTGACCACGTTCCGCGGCTACCGGCAGACCAACACTATCGACGGCAACGTGAGCCAGTTCCGCTATCTCGGCCCGCTGATCGTCGCCAACCAAGGACTGGCCGGTGCGCATCAAGTTCACCAACAGTCTACCCACGGGCGCCAGCGGCAACCTCTTCATCCCCGTGGACACCACGCTGATGGGCGCGGGCATGGGCCCGGTGATGGGGGAGATGTACACGCAGAACCGCGCCGAGCTTCACCTTCACGGCGGCGCGACTCCCTGGATCAGCGACGGCACGCCCCACCAGTGGATCACGCCGGCGGGAGAAAGCACCTCTTATCCCAAGGGCGTCAGCGTGGTCGATGTCCCCGATATGGGCGACCCCGGCGCCGGCGCCACGACCTACTATTATACCAACCAGCAGAGCGCGCGCCTGATGTTCTATCATGACCACGCCGTGGGCATCACGCGCCTCAATGTCTATGCCGGCGAAGCCGCCGGCTACCTGGTGACCGACCTGGTGGAGCAGGACCTGATCAACGGCACCAACGACTCCGGGGTCAACCCCACGCTGGCCAACATCCTGCCCGACGTGGGCATCCCGCTGATCATCCAGGACAAGACCTTCGTCGATCCCGACACGATCGCCGCCCAGGACCCGACCTGGAACTGGGGAACCACGCCCCCGGTCCCGCACGCCGGCGACCTGTGGATGCCCCACGTGTACATGCCCAACCAGAACGCCTATGATCCCGCCGGCGTCAACGCCTTCGGCCGCTGGCAGTACGGCCCCTGGTTCTGGCCGCCGACCACGGATATCACCTACGGACCGGTCGCCAACCCGTATTGCCGGGACCACTCCCTGGGAAACGGCCAAGAATCCCGCCACCCCGAACCCGTCCATGGCCATGGAAGCCTATCATGGACACCCCGCTGGTCAACGGCACCGCCTATCCCTACATGGAAGTGCAGCCCCGGGCCTACCGCTTCCGCATCCTGAATGCCGCCAATGACCGCTTCTTCAACCTGCAGATGTACACGGCCGATCCCGCGGTCGTGACCGCGGACGGACGGCATCAACACCGAAGTCAAGATGGTGCCCGCCCTGGCCACCGCGGGATTTCCCAAGCTCTGGCCCACGGACGGCCGTGAGGGCGGCGTGCCCGACCCGGCCACGGTCGGCCCGAGCTGGATCCAGATCGGCACCGAGGGCGGTTTCCTGCCGGCGCCGGTGGTGGTCCCCAACCAGCCGGTCACCTGGGACCTGAACCAGATGGACTTCGCTTTCGGCACGGTCAAGGACAAATCGCTCATGCTGGGGCCGGCCGAGCGGGCCGACGTGATCGTCGACTTCTCGGCCTTTGCCGGGCAGACGCTGATCGTGTACAACGATGCGCCGGCCGCGTTCCCGGCCATCGACCCGCGCTATGATTACCACACCAACGGCCCCGACTTCAGTCTCCAGGGCGGCGCGCCCCCGACCCAGCCCGGCTTCGGCCCCTGCACGCGCACGATCATGCAGATCCGCGTTCTGCCCGGGACCCCAGTGGCGTATGACCTCAACGCCCTGAAGCAGGCTTTCGCCAAGACAGCCTCCAAGAGTGGCGTCTTCGAGGTTTCGCAGCCGCCGATCATCGTCCCCTCGGCCATGTACAACACGGCCTACAACTCCACCTTCCCCGCGGATACCTACGTCAGAATCCAGGATGTCGACAAGACCTTCACCACGCTCGACGGCACGACCCTGACCATTCCTTTCGAGAACAAGGCCATCCATGACGAGATGGGGGCTGCGTTCGACCTCGATTACGGCCGGCAAAGCGGCCTCTTCGGGGTCGAACTTCCCGTTACCCCGGGCACTCCCCAGCTGCTCATTCTTTACCCTTATATTTCCCCGCCGGTCGAAGTGATCAAGGATTCCATGACCCCCATGTCGCCCGTAGCCGGCGACGGGACCCAGTTCTGGAAGATCTCCCACAACGGCGTCGATTCCCATCCCATTCACTTCCACCTGTTCAACGTGCAGCTCATCAACCGCGTGGGCTGGGACAATATCATGTATCCTCCCGGCCCTCAACGAGATCGGCTGGAAGGAAACCGTCAGGGTCGATCCGCTCATGGACACCATCGTGGCCTTGCGGCCGGTCGCGCCCACGCTGCCTTTCACGGTCCCCAACAGCGTCCGGCTGATCGACCCCACCCAGGCTCCGGGCGTGACCCTGCGCGGCGGGCCAACGGGCTTCACCGACCCGGCGGGCAATACCGTTACGGTCACCAACCACGAGGTCAATTTCGGCTGGGAATACGTCTGGCACTGCCACGTCCTGGGCCATGAAGAGATGGACCTGATGCATGTCATGGCGTTTGCCGTGGCGCCGGAAGCGCCCTCGGGCCTGGTGGCAGCCCAGTTGACCGGTCCCGCGCGGGCCAGCCTGACCTGGGTGGACAATTCCCTGAACGAGACCGGCTTCACCATCCAGCGGGCGACCGATGACCTTTTCACCCTGGGGCTGACCTCCTTTACCGTCCCCTCGCCGACGACCGCGTACATGGATACCACCATCGTGGACGGCACGGTTTACTTCTACCGGGTGTTCGCCAACAACGTGGTTGGTGACGTCGACACGCCCGGCTTCCCCACCCAGTCCGCCGACTCCGCTTTCTCCAACACGGCGCAACTGGGCACCCTGGCGGTGCCCGGGGCCCCGACCACCCTGGCCGCGCTAGCCGTGAGCTCCACGGAGGTCGACCTGACCTGGGTCCTGCCTACCCCCAGTTCCCCCATCGTCAGTTTCCGCGTCGAGCGCAGCACCGATGGCGGCGTCACCTGGCCCACCAGCTTCGCGGTGGCCAATCCGCTGGCGGTCGCTTACAACGATATCGCGGCCGCTCCGGCGATCGCTTATGCGTACAGGGTCTTCGCCGTCAACGCGGCCGGGGACTCGCTGCCTTCTAATGTGGCGACCGTGACCACGCCCAATGGCACGCCCTTCGCGCCCACCGGCCTCACGGCCGTGGCCGCTAACGGCCGCCAGGTCAACCTGGCGTGGGTCGCCGGCGTCGGCGGCGGCGCTCCGGCCGGCTTCCGCGTCGAGCGGAGCACGGACGGCGGCGCTACCTGGCCGGTCAATTTCGTGATCGCCAACCCGGCGGCGCTTTCCTACAGTGACGTCACGGCCCTGCCGCTGACCGCCTATGCCTACCGGGTTTTCGCCACCAACGCGCTGGGCGATTCTCCCGCCTCCAACACGGCGACCGTGACCACGCCCGACGCCGTGCCCCTGGCGCGCGTCACTCTCACCGCTCCCCTGGTCACCGGCAGCCAGGTCAACCTGGCCTGGGTCAACCCTGCCGATACCGCCACGATCACGGGCTTCCGGGTCGAGCGCAGCACCGACGGGGGCGTTACTTTCCCCGTCCAGTTCGTAATGGCCGGCACGGCGATCACGACCTACAACGATACCCTGGTCTCGCCGCTGACCGCATACATGTACCGGGTCTTTGCCTTCAACGCCATGGGCAATTCTCCGGCTTCCAACACCGTTTCCGTGACCACCCCGGCGGGAATTCCCAATCCGCCGATGAGCCTCAGCGCGGTGGCCGTGAGCGGGGTCCAGGTTAACCTGACCTGGCAGGCTCCCGTGGGCGGCGGCGCCCCGGCCAGCTACCGCATCGAGCGCAGCGCCAATGGCGGAGGCACATGGCCGGTCAGTTTCGTGATCGCCAGCCCGGCGACCCTCGCCTTCAGCGACACCACGGTCGCGCCTTTGACCGCATATGCCTACCGGATCTTCGCGGTCAATGGCAGCGGCGACTCGCTGCCCTCCAATATCGCGACCGTGACCACCCTGGGTCCGCCGCCCAACGCGCCCAGCAACCTGACGGCGGTCCTGCGCCTCGCGGGCAGGCGGGTGCTGCTGAACTGGAGGGATAATTCTAACAACGAAAACGGGTTCTACATCGAGCGCATGCCCCTGGGCGGCGCATACAGCCGACCATCGCCCAGGTCGGGAGGAACGTGATCTCCTATGCCGACAACGCGGTGCTTTCGAACACGACCTATTTCTACCGCGTGCGCGCCTTCCGGACCGTCGGCGGCGTCTCGCTGCCTTCGAACGAGGTCTCGATCACGACCCCGGTATTGACGCCGATAGCTCCGTCCAATCTGCGCGTCATGGCCACGGCGCGGACAACGGTCAACCTGCGCTGGAATGACAACTCCACGAATGAGAGCGGCTTTTATATTGAGAGAAGCACCGATGGAGTGACCTTCACCCGTGTTCTGACCCGGGGAGTCAACATCGTGAACGGCCAAGTGACCGGCCTGACACCCAATACCCTGTACTACTTCCGCGTCCAGGCCTACAACGCCTACGGCGTGTCGGTCTACTCCAATATCATTTTCACCACCACTCTGCCATAGCTGTTAGTCATCGCGCCGGGACGGGGGTCAGCCCCCGTCCCGGTGCGCTTCGTCAAAAGTCCCAATCCTGGTCGAAACAAGACACGCGGATCGTTTTATACTTTTCTCATTCCTTGCCTTTTGAGCCTGGCAGCAGGGAGAGGATCTTTTTCAGCAATTCCGGATCATTGGGGAACTGGTCCACGCCCGGGAGGCGCTTCAGGAGTTCCGCCCATTTGGGGTCGCGGCCGAAAACCTTCTTGAACAGCGGCAGGCTTGCCTCCACCTTGCCCGAGGCGGCCATGGTGACCGCCGGCCAGAAGACCATTTCCGGGTTCGCCGGGTAGATGCCCATGGCCAGGGTGTATTCCTGCAGCGCGGCCTCCACGTTGCCGGTGGTCAGCAGGTCATCGCCGCGGTTCATGTGGTTGTAGGCCTTGGCGATCGTGAGCAGCCGCTGCAATTCCGCCAGGGGCTGGGGATTATCTTCCACGCGCAGGTCATAGACGCGGTTCTGCCAGGGCGTGCCGGAAGCCTTGCCGTTGACCACCAGAATGGCCGCCGACTGCCGGCCGCGGATGTCGCCCCCTTCTTTTTCCGCCGCCAGCAGCGCCGCCAGCATCCGGTCGGCCAGTTCCCCGGGCGCGGTTTCATAGGCGCGGGCCATGGCGTCCCAGACGGTATTTTTGTCCATCATGTTGGCCTGGCAGGAATAGTTCTTCCCCAGGTGGTTCCCGGCGGCCGGGATGCACTTGTTGCCGGTATGCACGGCCACGTTCCCCAGCCTGTCGACCATGGCCACCTGGCGGACCCCGGGGTAGGGGTCGATCAGCAGCAGCGCGGCCAGGGCCTGGGGGGCGGTTTTCCCCGCCCGCAGCAGCTGCAGCCCCAGCGGCCCGTACGAGGGCTCCACGAAGGACTGGGTGGCCACGGCGCCCACGCCGGCCTCGGCCCAGGTGACGGTCGAACCCACCGAAAACCAATGGGATTGCACGGCCACTCCCATCTGGCCGCTCTCGGGGTCAAAGGCCACGATCGAGTAGGTGGCCGCCGGCCGGACCGGCCGCCGGACCGCCGCCGTGAGCGTGACCGCCAGGGTGACGAGACCTATCAGGATGAGAACCAAAACGTTTTTTTTGTTTTGCTCCATGTTTTCCTCCAGGCTGATGATAAGGGATTTTCCGGAAATTTGAAACCGGCGCAAGTAGCTTCCCGGTTCCGCTCGATCTTCCGGTCGCCGCAGTTTTGGCTGAAAAAATAGTTTATTTCTGGTAAAATCGCTTCATGATCGCGCGTGTGTCGATTATCACGGTCGTCTTGTCGGCGCTGGCCCTGGCCTGGCCCGGGAGGCGGCGCCGCCGCCCAGCCTCCCGCCTCGCTGTACTTCACCCTGGACAACGGCCTGCAGGTTTTTCTGCAGGAGAAGCATGACCTGCCGCTGACGGCCGTGACCCTGGCCATCGACCTCGGCAGCAAGGATGAAACGGAGCAAACCAGCGGCTACGCCCATCTGCTCGAGCACATGCTCCTGTTCGGCGCCGCTGCCGGCATGGACAGCGAAACCCGCCTGGCCGAACTCCGCGGCCACGGCATCGCCCACAACGCCCACACCGACCATGACCTGATGACCTTTGAGGTCTCCTGCCCGGCGGCGGAAAGCGCCTGGGCCCTGGAGCAGACTGCGCCAGACGGTTTTTTTCAGCCGCTTGGCCGCGGCGCAGCTGGAGAGCGAAAAGCGCATCATCCTGCGAAGAGATCCTGCAGCTGCGCGACGATCCGCTCTACCTGGGGCGGATGCTGGTCATGGAGCAGCTTTTCGCCGGCCACCCGTACGGGCAGCCCGTCTATGGCGACGGCAGTGCCATCCGCACGGCCACGGTCGAGCAATTGCAGGCTTTTTACAAGCGCTTGCTGGTCCCCGGGGGCTGCGCCCTGTCGCTCGTCGGTGATTTCGCCCTGGCCGAGATGGAGAAGGAGATCCGCCGCAGCTGGGGGGCGCTGGCCAAGGGCGCCGTCAGCGCCGCGGCCGTGCCCCTGGCCGGCCGCCTGGAAAAAAACAGCGAGCGAGCAGATCGAGCTCGACATCAACGAGAGCCACCTTTTCTTCGGCTGGCGGGCCCCGGAGTTCAATCATGAACAGCGCCTGCCGCTCAGCCTGCTGACCCACATCCTGGGCCGCGGCTTGAACCCCCTGTTGAACGGCGTGCTGCGCGGCGGCCGCCAGCTGGTCGAGCAGCTGGACATGAGCTATGTGCCGTTGCGCAGCGGCGGCATGGTGCTGTTGCACCTGACCCTGAAGGAAAAGAACATCCGCAGCGCCAAGAACGAGCTGAGCCGGCTTCCTGAGCCAGCTCAGTTCCTTCAATTTCGGCAAGGAGGATTTCCAGCCGCAATACCAGTCGTATGTGCTGGATTTTCTGGAGAGCGCCAAGAACCAGATGACCTTCGATACCGAGAATTTCCGCGAATCGGCGCTGAACCTGAGCATGGCCTGCGCCCGCTTCCTGCTGCTGAACACGACCAGGGGCAGCGACAGCTATCTGGAAAACGTCGAGAAGGTAAGCTCGAGCGACCTGCGCCGCGTGGCCGGGAAATATCTGAGCGGCAAGAAATGGGCGGTGCTGGCCATCGTGCCGCTGGCCGGGAAAGAAAAATGAAGATCGGCAACCTGGCTGTCGTCATCCTGCTGCTGCTGCCGGCGCTCCCGCAGGGGAACCGGGCGCGAGGAATCCGCCTGGCGGCTCGGCCGGCCGCCGCAAAATTACCGGCTGGAAAACGGGCTGGACGTGATCTGGCAAAAGGATGAATCCTCGGCCAATACCGTGGTGCATGCTGTTTGTCCGCGGCGGCGACCGTGACGATCCCCCCGGCAAGTCGGGGCTGGCGTATCTGACCGGGCGCCTGGCCCTGGAGATCCCCGACCAGTCCAAGCTGCAGCAATTGATGGACTTCGGTTCCACCTTCTCGCTCGGCGTGGAAGGGGATTACTCGCTGGTCACGATCCGCACCCTGAGCCGCTACCTGGAGCCCACCCTGGCCATCATGACCGCCATCCTGACCCAGCCGCTTTTTTCCGACCTGCGCGTCGACGGCGTCAAGGAACTGGATGCGGCACCTGCAAAAAATGGAGGCCGATGACCCCACGGAGTTCATGCGCAAGACCCTGGCGCAGAGTGTTTTTCGGCGCCGGCGCCTACGGCGCGGCGCTGTTCGGCGACGAGGCGTCGCTGGCCCGGATCGGCAAAAAGGACATCCAGGCCTTTTTCCGCGGGCACTACGTGGCCGGCAACATGGTCGCCGGTGGTGATCAGCGACCTGGAGGAAAAGATCGTCAAGCCCCTGATCGCCGCCAGCCTGGGCTCGATCGCCGCCGGCCCCATGGCGTCCGCCCAGGCCGTTCTCGTCCGGCAACCCGAGGCGCCGCGCCAGGCCGTGGAACGGCAATCGGCGCAGAGCCATATTTCCGTCTCCGTCCTGCTGCCGGAGCTTTCGCCGGACAATTTCGTCATGGCTTCGCTGCTGGAGACCTGGCTGGGCAAGGGCATCGGCAGCCGGCTCTGGCCCCTGCGCAGCCGCGGCGACCTGGCCTACGGCCTGAACGCCGAATTGCTGCCCTACAAGCAGGCCATGCTGCTCAGCGTGTACCTGAGCACCGAAAGCGCGGAGGAGCGCCGAAGCGCAGGCGGAGCTGGAACGCCTCCTGCGTTCCGTGTACGAAAACGGCATCGGCGCAGCCGAGCTGGCCGCGAACAAAGCCTATGCCCGGGCCGATTTCTGGCGCGAGAACGAAGGCCGCGAGCGTCGCGCCGCCACCCTGGCCTTCCTGGAGGGCAGCGGCCTGTCTTTCCGCCTGGCCGGCGACTTCGCCGAGAGGCTGGAGCGCATCGACCTGGATGAATTCAACCGCTTCATCCGCGCCTGGCTGGCCCCGGAGCGCTGGTTCTCGCTGCGCATCGGACCGTCGGAAAAACCGGTGGAGTAAGGGGTATGATTTACGGGTAAGCTGACCGTTCTGGAGCCCGTATCCGCACTCCAGCGAGAAAACACCAAGCACCAAATCCCAAATTCCAAACAAATCTCAAATTCCAACCACCCAATGTCCCAAACCAAGGCGTTTCCGGATTTTCTTTCTTCGTTTTGGTCATTTGGACATTGGTATTTGGAACTTATTTGGAATTTGGTGCTTGGGATTTGTAGTTTTTTCCGACGACGTTTCGGCTTGCAATTTTCGGGAAGAAATTGTATAAAGAACAATGGCCATAAAACTCTTTTCTCACGGCGCCTGCCAGGAAGTCACCGGGTCCAAGCATTTCCTCGATATCGACGGCCGGCTGCTGCAGATCGACTGCGGCATGTTCCAGGGCAGGCGCGCCGAATCCTACCAGAAGAACCGGCAGCTGCCGTTCGATCCGAAGGCGGTATCCGCCCTCATCCTGACCCACGCCCATTTCGACCACTCGGGCGCCCTGCCTATCCTGCTGAAGAATGGATACGGCGGCGATATCCATGCGACCTCGGCCACCCGCGACGTTGCCCAGATCATCCTGCTGGACAGCGCCAATATCCAGCTGAAGGATTACGAGATCCTCCAGGAGAAGTCGGCCAAGCACCCCGAGCGGGAGCTGACTTCCTACCCGCCCTTGTACAGCCCCGAGGAGGCCGTCGCCGTCATGGCCAGTTTCGTTACCAGCGGCTACCACCACAAGTTCCGCCCCCTGGACGGCGTGGAAGCCGAATTTTTCGACGCCGGCCATATCCTGGGCGCGGCCACGGTGCACCTGACCATCCAGGACCGCCTGCGCGTCGGCTTCAGCGGCGACCTCGGGCGCTGCGGCCTGCCGATCATCCGCGATCCCGAGATCATGCCGCCCATGGATTACCTGGTCCTGGAAGGGACCTACGGCAACCGCCTGCACAAATCGATCGGCCTGGCCTCCGACGAACTGGCCGAGCTCATGCGCAAGGCCCAGGCGCGGCGCGGCAAAATCATCATCCCGGCCTTCACCATCGAGCGCACCCAGGAGCTGATCTATATCATCCACGCCCTGCAGCAGGAGGGCAAGGTGCCCATCCTGCCGATCTTTATCGATTCGCCCATGGCGGTCAACGCCACGGCCATCTTCAAGGTCCACCCCGAGTGCTTCGACGAGGAGACCATCCGCCGCTTCACCAGCGTCAACGTCGACCCCTTCGGCTTCGAGAACATCCGCTATGTCGTTTCCACGGAAGAGTCCAAGACGCATCAACGATTTCGCCGGCCCGGCCATCATCATCTCGGCCAGCGGCATGGCCGAGTCGGGGCGCATTCTGCATCATTTGATCCGCCACATCGAGAACCCGGAAGACATCATTGCCATTGTCGGCTTCATGGCCGAGAACACCCTGGGCCGCCGGCTGGCCGATCGCGAAAAGGAGGTCAAGATCTTCGGCAAGCCCTACCAGGTGAAGGCCGAGATCGCCACCTTGAACGCCTTTTCGGCCCATGCCGATTACGCGGAGACCATCGAATGGCTGAAGCGCCATGACCGGCAACGCCTGAAAAAGATATTCCTGGTGCACGGCGAGGACGATGCCTTGAACAACCTGCAAAAAGAGCTGTTGAACTTCGGCATCCCCCAGGTGGAGATCGTCCGCTATGGCAGTTCCTACGAATTGAAGTAAGCAAAACGGGCCGAGCGGCTATGGAAACCCTCAATTTCAACGGCATCTCCTGCCAGGTGCTGCGCCAGAACCGGCGCCGGGTGCGCATCGCCTTCCGCAGCGGCCGCCTGCAGATCGTCCTGCCCCGCCACCTCGACCCGCTGCCGATCATGAACCGTCACCGGCAGTGGATACTGGAAAAGCACGAATGGTTCCAGCCGGCAGCGGCTCCTGGCCGACCAGCTGGAGCTCAGCGGGCGCACGAACCAGCAATTTCTGGACCTGGTCCGCGAATTGAACAGGGGCTACGCCGGGGTGCTGGCGGCGCGGCCGGCGGGCATCGGCTTCCGGAAAATGACGAGCAAGTGGGGAAGCTGCAGCGCCAAGGGCAAGATCAACCTCAACACCTGGCTGCAGGTCCTGCCCGACGAACTGGTCGCCTATGTGGTCTTTCATGAATTGGCCCACCTCAGGGTGCGCAACCACGGCCCGGAATTCAAGGCCCTGATCCGCGGCGAATTCCCCCAGCACCGCGACCTGGACAGAAAATTGCGGCTCTACGGCCTGAAAATCCTTTGAAAACCGCGTCAGCTTGACAATATCCGGGTGAGCCGCTATACTTTTTGCCAATGGCAAAGGTGAAAAAAGAGAATTTCGACGACAAGGAACTGTCCCTGAAAAACGAAATTTTCGCCATTTTTTCGCTGTTTTTTTCATTTTTCCTGATCTTCAGCCTGGTCAGCTTCACGCCGCTGGACCCCAGTTTCTTCAATTCCAGCCACGGCCGCGTGGTGCATAATTTCGGCGGCCGGGTGGGGGCGGAGCTGGCCGCGCTGCTGTTCAACCTGTTCGGCTTCGCTTCGCTGCTGTTCATCCTGATTTTCCTGTTCCTGACCGCGTTCTTCCTCTTCAACCGCCGCATCGGCCGCGCGGTCAGCAAGGGGATCGGTTTTTTCATCCTGCTGCTGTCACTGGCGGCGCTTCCTGGCCAATATCCAGCCCATGATCGCCGTGGCCGGGCAGTCCGTCCACTCCGGCGGCATGGTCGGCCTGCTGCTCAATAATTTTGTCAGCGCCCAGATCAAGAGCGTTTTCGCGGCTGCGTTTTTCCTCTCGCTGCTGGGCATTTCCCTGGTGCTGATCGCCAAGATATCGATCAAGAATATCTTCATTTTCCTGGCCCGCGTTTTGCGAGAAAGCGGCCGCTCATGCTGGCGGTTTTTTTCCGCAATCGGCTGGAAAGCATCCGCAAGAACCGGAACCGCAAAAAAGTCCAGCAAAAATACGACGCCGCCGACGGAAATTTCGTGTTCAAGGGCCGGCAGCCGCTGAAGGAAAGGGAAAAGGAAGTTCCCTCGCGCCCGGAAAAGAAAAGCCTGGTCAAGAAGCCCAGCAAATTCCCGGAAGAGACCGGTATTTTCCCGGAATTGGAGCAGGAGTTCCGGCCCGATTCCGAGTACCAGCCGCCGCCGCTGACCTATCTGGACGCTCCCAGCCAGAAAAGCCAGATCGACATCGACGAACTGGAAGAAAAAAAGCGGAATTGTCGCAGCGGCTGCAGGAATTCAAGATCCATGGCGAGATCTCCGAGTACACGCCCGGACCGGTCATCACCACGTTCGAATTCGTCCCCGATGTCGGCGTCAAGGTCAAGGACGTTTCCAGCCTGACCGAGGACCTGGCCCTGGTGGTCAAGGCCCAGTACGTGCGCATCGAGCGCATTTTGGGCAAAAAAGCCATCGGCATCGAGATCCCCAACAAGAAGCGCGAGACCATCCACCTGCGCGAATTGCTGGAAACCCCGCAATACCAGCATTCCAGCTCGCCGCTGACCCTGGCCCTGGGCAAGACGGCCAGCGGCGACATCTTCATTTCCGATCTGAAGGAGATGCCCCACCTGCTGATCGCCGGCGCCACCGGCAGCGGCAAGAGCGTGGCCATCCATTCCATCATCCTCAGCATCCTGTACAAGTCCTCGCCCAAGACCGTGAAATTCATCATGATCGACCCCAAGCGCATCGAGCTGGCCATTTACAACGCCCTGCCGCACCTGCTCACCCCGGTGGTGGTCAATCCCAAGCTGGCCAAGAACGCGCTGGATTGGGCGGTCTTTGAAATGGAGAACCGCTACAAGAAGCTGGCCACGCTGCAGGTGCGCAACATCGAGCAGTACAACAAGAAGCTCGAAATGCTCATCCAGGCCGAGGACGAGGAGCTGGAGCAGCTCGAGGACAGGGAGCCCATTCCCTACATCGTGATCATCATCGACGAGCTGGCCGACCTGATGATGGTCTCGGCCCGGGAGATCGAGGACGATATCCTGCGCCTGGCCCAGAAGGCCCGGGCCATCGGCATCCACCTGATCCTGGCCACCCAGCGGCCCTCCATCGACGTCATCACCGGCAGCATCAAGAACAACTTCCCCTCGCGCATCGCCCTGGCCGTTCCCTCCAAGTACGATTCGCGCACCATCATCGACCAGATCGGGGCGGAAAAGCTTCTGGGCAACGGCGACATGCTGTTCCTGCCGCCCAAGACCGCCTCGCTGATCCGCCTGCACTCGGCTTACGTTTCGGAGCCGGAAACCGTGCGCGTGGTCAATTTTCTTTCCAAGCAGGCCAAGCCCGAATTCAACACCCAGATCATCAAGCATTCGCGCCAAGAAGGAAGAAGCCGAGCGAAGACCAGGTCATGGATGAATTGTTCTGCGAGGCCGCGGAAACCATCATCTCCACCGGCCAGGCGTCGGCTTCCTACCTGCAGCGGAAAATGAGCGTGGGCTACGCCCGCGCCGGCCGCCTCATCGACCAGCTGCAGGAAAAGGGGGTCATTTCGCCGCCCAACAGCCGCAACCAGCGGGAAATTCTGATGACCTTGGATGAACTGAAAAATATCAAAAAAGAATAAGCAAGCGGCCGGCTATTTGCAGGAACTTGACCTGGAAGATGAAATTCTGCAGGGAGATGCGCGCCGACTCCTCGCCGCTGGTCTTGGACTCGTAGTCGAGGCGGTAGATCAGCTTGAGCACTTCCTGGATCTTGAAATCGGGAAAATTCTTGACCAGGGCGATGAATTTGTTCAGGATGAACTGGGGCTGCTGCAGCACCGTGCCGATATCGGCGACGGAAAAATGGTGCTTCAGCAGGAATTTGGCCGTGTATATCTTGTGGTAGTAGGAGATCAGGGTGCCGATGATGAAGCTCGGCTTGATGCCGTTGATGAACAGGTACTTCAGGATGTCCAGGTAAACGGCGGCGTCCTCCCGCTCGATGGCCTCGGTCAGGTCCCAGATGGAGTGGGAATTGATGCCGGTGATCAGCTCGTCCACGTCCTCGCTGTCGATGTTCATGCTCGCGGCGGCGGCCGCCTCCAGCTTGGGCAGCTGGTGGATGATGGAGACGAAATCGTCGCCCATGATCTCCTGGATCCTCTCGATGGCGCCGACCGTGATGGTGATCTTCCTCTCCTTCATGTACTGCTTGATGAAGTTCTTGATCTCGGCCTCGCCGCGTGCGGTCCAGGTCGATGCTGACCGTGTGCGCGGATTCGAACAGGCTCTCTCCACTTGCCGAGCTTTTCTTTCTTCAGCTGCTTGTAGTCGTCGCGGCTCAGGTCCAGGGAGACGAAAACGATCAGGGTGGTGTGCGGGTTGGGCTTCTGCAGGTAGGCGGCCACGGCTTTCTTGGCGGCCGCGTTCAGGGCGATCTTCTTTTCGTCGCGGATGGCCACGGTGATGATCTTCTGGGCGCTGATGAAAAAACTGGAGCTGTTGGCCTCGGCCAGTATGTCTTCCCAGCTGTTGTCTTCCTCGCTGTCGAAATAATAGCGCTTGAAATTGAATTCGGTCCGGTTCTGGCCGAACACGCGGCTGATCTCGCCGATGACGTATTCGCCCAGGAATTCATTGAAGCCGTAGAGCAGCAGCAGGGGCGGGAATTTTTTTTCGGCCTGGATGCGGTTGATGAAGCCGAAAAAAGTGGCTTCGGGCATCAGAAATTTTCCAGGATGGAGGCGACGATGCTGGAGGCGAACTTGGCCGCGATCTTGACCAGCGAGCCCGTTTCCTGGGAAAAGAAATCGCCGCTGTCGGTCTCATAGTTTTCCCGGAAGGTCAGGCCGCTGCCCTGGTAAAACAATTCGTTGGTCCTCATGTCGATCAGGCGCACGTCGAGGCTGAGGCGCACCTCATAGAGATTGGCCGCGCCGGCGTCGGAATAGGAGATCGGGGTGGCGGTAAAAGCGGTGATCTTGCCTTCCAGCACCAGGTCGGCCGCGCGGGTCGTGTCGGCCAGGCAGCAGGCGGCTCCTCTTGATGAACTCGTCCCGGACCGCGAAGGTGATGTATTGCTCGACCTGCTGCCGAGCGGTCTGGTTCTTGAAATCCGGGATGGCGATGGTCCGGGCGTCCGCGGGCAGGTTCCGCCCCCGTCCCGACAGACGGTAGCCGCACTGCAGGTTCAGGGCGCAGACCGCGAGCAGGAGCCAGGCGGCGTTTTTCATTGGCAGACGATGCTGAGCATCTTGTTTTTCACGAATATCATTTTAACGATCTTCCGCTCCCGAAGCAAGGCCTGGATCTTTTCGTTTTGCAGGGCCGCCTTCTTCACCGTTTCCTCGTCGCTGTCGAGCTCGACCACGACCTTGTCCTTGATCTTGCCGTTGACCTGGATCATGACGTTGACCTTTTCCTCGGCGATCAGCCCCGGATCGTACCCGGGCCAGGGCGCCCGGTAGACGGAACCGCTCCCCCCAGCTGCTGCCATATCTCCTCGCCCAGGTGCGGGGCGAAAGGGGCCAGCAGCAGGGTCAGGGTCTCGGCCAGCTCGGAAACGATGGCCGGGTCGAGGCCGGCGGGCAATGCTTCCTTCTCCGGCGGCGCATAGGCGAATATTTCGTTCAGCAGCTCCATGATGGCGGCCACGGCCGTGTTGAACTGGAAGGTCTCGATCTGCGCGCCCACCTTGCGCACCGTCTGGTGCAGCTTGCGGCGCACGCCGCGCTCGGCCGGCGTCATCTCGGCCGGCAGGGACTGCCGCCATTCGCGGCGGTAGAGGGGCAGCGCCGCCTGCAGCCAGCGCCAGACGCGGGTGACAAAACGGTGCGAACCGTGGATCCCCTCCTCGCTCCAGTGCACGTCGTCCTCGAACGGCGCCACGAACATCTCGTAGACGCGCAGCGAATCGGCGCCGAAGCGCTCGGCCATGTCGTCCGGGGTGACGACGTTGCCCTTGGACTTGGACATGCGCGTCCAGCGCCAGACGATCTGGTCGGCGGGAACCTGATCGCGCTCGTCGTGCTTGAGCACGATCCAGTCGATGATCTTCTCGTCGTTCTCGCCCTTCTCCTCCTGGGGCCGCGGCCGGCGACCCGGGGTCATGGCCAGCAGCGAGCCCTGGTTGCGCAGCCTCAGGAAGGGCTCCTCGAAGCCCAGCAGCCCTTCGTCGAACAACACCTTGGTCCAGAAGCGGGCGTAGAGCAGATGGGAGCGGGCATGTTCGATGCCCCCGGTGTACAGGTCCACCGGCAGCCAGTAGTCGAGGGCCGGCCGCGACGCGAAGGCCTTGTCGTTGCCGACGTCGGCGAAGCGCAGGAAGTACCAGGAGGAGCAGGCGTAGCCGCCCATGGTGTCGGTCTCGCGCCGGGCCGGGCCGCCGCAATGCGGGCAGACGGTCTCGACGAACTCCGGGATCGTGGCCAGGGGCGATTCGCCGGTGCCCGGAAGGCTGGTAGTTCTCCACGTCGGGAAGCAGGACCGGGAGCTGGTCTTCGGGGACCGGCACTTCGCCGCAGTTCGGGCAATGGACGATGGGGATCGGCGCCCCCCAATAGCGCTGGCGGGAGATCAGCCAGTCGCGCAGGCGGTAGTTGACCGTCGGGCGGCCGATGCCCTTTTTTTCCAGCCAGAGGCCGATCGCTTTCTTGAACTCGGCCGTGGCCATGCCGGTCCATTCGCCGGAATTGACGGCGATCCCCTCCGCCGCTTCCGCGGCCTCCAGGGCGTAGGTGGAGCCGTCGCGGCTGACCACCTGCACGATGGGCAGGTTGAATTTCCTGGCAAATTCGAAGTCCCGGTCGTCGTGGCCCGGCACGCACATGATGGCGCCGGTGCCGTAGCCCGTCAGCACGTAATCGGCGATCCAGACCGGGATCGTTGAGCCGTTGACCGGATTGACGGCGTAGGCGCCGGTGAAGACGCCGGTCTTGCTGCGCGCCGCGCTCAGGCGGTCGATCTCGGTCTCGCCCTGGGCCTTGCGGGTGTAGGCCTCCACCTCGCGGCGCTGCTCCGGCGGAGGTGATCTGCGGGACCAGCGGATGTTCCGGGGCCAGCACGATGAAGGTGGCGCCGAACAGGGTGTCGGGCCGGGTGGTGAAGACGCGGATGCTCAGGTCCCTGCCGGCCACGGCAAAATCGACCTCGGCGCCCTCGCTGCGGCCGATCCAGTCCCGCTGCATCTCCTTCATGCCTTCGGACCAGTCGAGCTTTTCCAGGTCGGCCAGCAGCCGGTCGGCATAGGCCGTGATCTTGAAGAACCATTGCGGCATCGGCTTCTTCTCGACCGGGGTGTCGCAGCGCCAGCAGCGGCCGTCCTTGACCTCCTCGTTGGCCAGGCCGGTCTTGCAGGCGGGGCACCAGTTGATCGGCGACGTGGCCCGATAGGCCAGCCCCCGGCGGTGGAGCAGCAGGAATATCCACTGGGTCCACTTGTAGTACTCGGGCAGGCTGGAATTGATCTCGCGCTGCCAGTCATAAGAGCAGCCCGCCTTGTTCAGGGTTTCGCGGTAGGTGGCGGCGTATTCGGGCACCATCTGGCGCGGGTTGCGGCCGCGGCGGATGGCCTCGTTCTCGGCCGGCTGGCCGAAGGCGTCCCAGCCCATGGGGTGCAGCACATTGTAGCCCGCGCATGCTCTTGTAGCGGCAGAACGTGTCGGTGGGCACATAGTTCTTGAGATGGCCGACATGAAGGCCGGAGCCGGAAGGGTAGGGGAACATTTCCAGGCAGTAATATTTTTTCTTCCGCTCGTCCGCAACAACCCGGAAGGTATGCTCGTCCCGCCAGATGCGCTGCCACTTGGCCTCGATTTCCCTGAAGTTGTAGTTCATTGTTTTTCCTTGTAACCGCCTGTCGCTGTTCAATTATACCCGAAAAACGCCGGCGGGACAACGGCGGCGCGGGCTTTTTTGCTGGGCGGGCGGGTGAGCGCCGGTTTGAACCAAAAGCCGTTTTTTGCGTATAATCAGCTTCAGGAGCAAGGATGAAAAGCAGGAAAAAAATCATTGTGGGGGTTGTTCTCGCATTTGTGGCCTTGATCGTGTTGATCAATATCGGCTCCGGCAGCGGCAAGAGCGTTGAAGTCACCGCTGAAAAAGTGCAGAAAAGGCACCTGGTCGAAAAGGTTTCGGCCAGCGGTGAGATCAAGCCCAAAAAAAACATCAATATCAGCACCGACGTGGCCGGCAAGATCCTGAAAATACTGGTGCGGGAAGGGGATATCGTCAAGAAAGGGCAGTTGCTGATCAAGATCGATTCGGCCCTGTACGAGGCCAACGCCGACCGGGACCGCGAGATCATTTCCTCCTCCCAGGCCGACCTGATCTCGCAGCAGGCCAACTTGAAAAAGGCGCAGCAGTACCTGAACCGCCGCCGCCAGCTCTTTGACGAGGGCTTGATCTCCAGGGAGCAGTTCGAGGATGCCGGCATCCAGCTCGAGATCGCCCAGGCCAACCGCAGCTCCAACCTGCACCGCATCGAGCAGGCCAGGGCCTCCTTGAAAAGCACCAGCGACGCGATCCGCAAAACGTCCATTCTCTCGCCCATCGACGGCATCGTCACCAGCCTCAAGGTCGAGGAGGGGGAAGTGGCCATTATCGGCACCATGAACAACCCGGGCACCGTGCTCATGACCATCGCCGACCTCTCGGTCATGGAAGCGGAAGTGCTGGTCGACGAGACCGACGTGGTCAAGGTGCGGACCGGCAAGCGGGCCGAAGTCTCCGTGGACGCCATCCCCGGCAAGGTCCTGCACGGCACGGTGACCGAAGTCGGCAATTCGGCCATCACTTCGCTCGACGCGGCCAGCACGGCCTCGGCCGAATCCAGGGATTTCAAGACCGTCATCACCCTGGATCATCCCCCGCTGACGCTGAAGCCGGGTTTCTCCGCCACGGCCGACATCATCATCGAGGAAAAGAACGATGCCCTGACCGTGCCGATCGCGGCCCTGGTGATCGTGGAAAAGGACGACCCCGCGAAAAAAGGCGCCAAGGTCGAATCCGAGGGCGTGTTCCTGGCCGCGGGCGGGCGCAGCGTTTTTCGCGAGGTGAAGAAAGGCATCGCCGGCGACATGTATATCGAGATCGTCTCGGGCTTGCAGGAAAAAGAGTATGTCATCACCGGCCCTTTTGCCGTGCTGAAGAAACTCAAGGATGCCGACAAGGTAAAGATTTCGCGGGACAAGGGATAAGATGGCCGCCATCATCGAGGTCCGGAATCTGGAAAAGACCTACCAGGTCGGCAGCGAGAGGATTCATGCCCTGAAAAACATCAATTTCGTGGTGGAGCGCGGGGAATTCATCGCCATCATGGGCCAGTCCGGATCCGGCAAATCGACCCTGATGAACCTGCTGGGCTGCCTGGACACTCCGTCGGCGGGGAAGTATTTCGTCAACGGCAAGGAGGTCAGTTCCCTGTCCGAGGATGAACTGGCCCATATCCGCAACAAGGAGATCGGCTTCATCTTCCAGGTATTCCATTTGCTGCCGCGCTCCACGGCGCTGCACAACGTCGAGTTGCCCCTGATCTACAGCGGCGTCAAGAAGGCGGCGCGGCTGGAGATCGCCAGCCGGGCCCTGCAGGCGGTCGAGCTGGCCGACCGCATGGCCCACAAGCCGAACGAACTTTCGGGCGGGCAAAGGCAGCGGGTGGCCATCGCCCGGGCCCTGGTGAACAATCCCTCGCTGATCCTGGCCGATGAACCGACCGGGAACCTGGACTCCAGGACCGGGGAGGAGATCGTCGCGATTTTCGCGCATCTGCACCGGCAGGGCCATACCATCATCATGGTCACCCACAACCAGGAGCTGGCCGATCTTACCCAGCGCGTTTTTTATTTGAAGGACGGCGAGATCATCAGGGAAGAAAAGTCCGGGAGGGCATAATGAACGAATTTTTCAACGATTTTTATGGCGTCATCGGCAATCCGGCTCAAACCATCGGCAGGGTCATGGACAAGAAGCGCTGGCAGGCGGTGTTGGTCATCATCCTCCTGCTGACCGCCATCGCCACCTTCGTGACTTTCCCCATCACCAAGGTGGAGCAGGCCAAGTTCATCCGCGACTCGGAAATGGCGGACAAGCTGAGCGAAGAGCAGCTGGCCAACCTGGACAAGTTCACGCCCAGCCAGCGCCTGACCGGCTCCTTGTTTTCCGCCGCCTTTGCCGGATTGCTGCTCGTGGTGGCCGCTTTTTTTGTCTATCTTTTTTTCAAGGTGGCCGGCAGCGAAGGGAATTACGTTCACTATTTTTCCGGCGTGGTGCACGCGTCCATCCTGGACATGTTCCTCGGCGGGATCCTGAAATCTTCCCTGATCTTCATGAAAAAAACCATGATGGTCCATACCGGGTTGACCATGTTTTTCCCCGGCCTGGACTTCCGCAGCCTGCCGTTCATCATTCTTTCCCAGTTTGATTTCTTTGCCATCTGGTATCTCGCGGCCCTGGCCCTGGGCATCGCCGTTTTCGCCAAGATCAGCCCGCAAAAAAGCCTGTTCATCGCATCTTTGTATTTTATTTTTAAAAGCCTGGTTTTTGTTTCCTTTTCCTACCTCAGCATGAGATTGATGGGCATGTGACCCCGGCCGCCATTTCCTCGCAAATTCCGCTTCCCGTATTCCCGCCGCAAGCGCCTAAACACTTGACAATTCATTATTTTTGATTTATTAAAGTGAATGGCATGGGAAATAATTTCGCAGCCAGACCATTTCGCTGATGCAGGGGAGAGAAAAATGAAAAAAACGCTTGTGCTGATCATTTTTGTCATCTTGGCGGCGGCTTTGCTTTCCGGCGCCGAAGAGAACAAAAAAGTATTGAACATACAAAAAGCATATGTCTATTTGGACGAAGCCCTGTTGATCTCGGACACGGACCTGAACTGCTCGTATTTTATCAGGGATGCCGTGTCTGATGACATCAGGATCGTCAGCAAGCACCTGGCGGAGGCCGAGCGCAACGAATTTTCCGATCATGATGAACTCGTGATCAACAAAGGCCAAAAGGACGGGCTCAAGGAAGGGGACATGCTCCAGATCATGAGCGCTGGCCAGGTCGTCCGCAATCCATTGAACCATGACCGGCTGGGCCGCTATTTCCTTAAAAAATCCCTGGCCACGATCACCTGCATCTACGATCGCCAGGCCGTGATCACCCTGCAAAAGGGCTGCAACCCGATCAACATGGGCGACATCGCCGTTTTATACAACCCGGAAAAAACCTTGTTCGCCAAACTGATCGATTACAAATTCTGCCGCATCCCGGCCAATGCCGTGACGGGCACCGTCGTCTTTGCCGAACTGTCGATGGGCGTCCCCGCGGAAATTGTCGGTGACGCGCAATATGTGACGGTGGACCTGGGCGAAGGCGTTGCCGGCAAAGGCGATTTCCTGCTGATCTACCGTGTCCTGAAATCCGACCTGCCGCCCCTGATCATCGGCATCGGCATCGTGATCCACGGTGAAAAGACCAATTCCACCGTGAAAATCCTGGACGCCAGTTCCGATATCCGGGTCACGGACCGGGTGTTGATCCTGCCCAGGACCGATGAGGGCGCGGCCGGCTCCGGAGAGAATATTCCCATCGTGGAAACCCTGCCCGACCAGGAAGCCGCCGCGGCCGATCAATCCCAGGGCGCGGGACCCGGCAATGGGAACGTCCTGAACGTGGACGTGCTTTTTGATTTTGACAGCAAGCAGCCCAGCGCCGACCATGCCGCCGATTTCGCGGCCATCAAGGATTTTGTCGCCGCCAAGTCCGAATACCTGATCACCCTGCGCGGCTACACCTGCAGCATCGGCGGCGACGAATACAACCTGCGCCTTTCCTCGGCCCGGGTGGATACGATAAAAAATATTCTGATCAGCCAGTACGGCATCGATGCCGCCCACATTGAAACGTTTTTTTATGGCGAAAAAGATCCCCAGTTCGACAACAGCAGCGAGGTCGAGCGGCGCAAGAACCGCCTGGTGAAGATCGAGGTGAACGGCAAATGAAGATTGCGATTTTTTTCCTCCTGGCCAGTTTTTTGTGCTCGGGCGCATCGCCTCTTTTCGGCGCGATCGACCTGATGGCCATGAAGAAACAAGAGGATGAAAGAAGAAAAAAAATCGCCAAATCGAAAATAGCGGTCTCCGACACCAACGTGAACACCGTCGTGGTGGCAGGCAAAACATACGGCTTCGTGCAGATGGAATCCGACGAACCGGCCCCCGCGGAGGATGTCGCCGCGGGCCCGACCGGCGGGAAAGACGAACGCGGGGATATCACCAAGCAGCCCGATTACTGGCAAAAGCAGTTGGCCGACCTGCAACAGCGGATCGCCAAATTGAAGGAAGACATCGATTCCGGGCAACTGGAATTGAACAAGCTCTGGTCGGATTTTTACATCAAGAATATCGCGGCCGAGCAGGACGCGATCAAGGTCCAGATCTCGCAGCTGACCAACCAGATCGAGCAGAAAAAACTTTTCCTGAGCCAGTCCGAGACCCAGCTGGACGATCTCTACGAAAAAGCCCGCAAGGCCGGGGTCCCTCCCGGCTGGCTGAGATAGGTCCCGGCAGCTTTTTAAAGCCGGTCCGCTCGCCGCTGGCTGCGCCGGTTGCAAAATTCCGCCGGGGATGATACCATCAACTCCATCCATGGATTATTTAAAAGTGCAGGAACCGATTCTGCCGTTGCTGCGATCAACGGAAAAGGTCCTGGCCGGGCAACTCCGCAGCCAAGTCCGGCTGATCTCCGAACTGCGGCAGCACACTCCGGTCGGCAAGGGCAAAAAGATCCGCGCCGCGTTCTTTTTTCTTTTGGCCGGGATGAATGGCGTCGGGGAGGACGGGCTGGCGCAGATGGCCGCGGCCATTGAAATGCTCCATTTGTCCAGCCTGGTCCACGATGACATCGTGGACAATTCCATCTGGCGGCGCGGCGAAAAAACCCCCAACCACCATTTCGGCAATTATCTTTCCCTGTTGTGGGGAGATTTTCTCTTCATCACCTCGCTGCACATGCTGCCCCTGAAGGATCGCGACGCCGTCATGGACATGATGCTGGACGCCTCCAGGCAGATGATCGAAGGGCAGATCCTGGAATTCGAGAACAACTTCAACTACCGCCTGAGCACCCGGACCTATTATGACATCATTCGCCGGAAAACGTCTTCCATGTTCGCGGGAATTGCCCTGCTGGCCGCCCGCTTGCAGGGGCTGCCGGCGCCGGCGGCCGCCGAGTTCTACCGCTTCGGCCGGGATTTCGGCATGATCTTCCAGATCAGCGACGACCTGCTGGATATCTTTTCCAAGCGCTCAGGCAAAAGCCGGTTCCAGGACCTGCGCGAAGGCAAGGTGACCCTGCCCTATATCCTCCTGCTGCGGCATGGCGCGTTGCCGCTCATCAAGGATTTCGACCGCGCCGGCCCGCTGCCGCTGCTGGAGCTCTGCCGCAGCCACGGCATCAAGGAGCAGGCGCTGCGGGTCATCGACCGCTATCACGGGAAATGTTCTTCCTTTTTAAGTTCTTTCCCCCCGTCGCTCCACCGTGAGTCCCTGGGGAATCTGCTGGAGTTCATCCGCTACCGTGAGTACTGAGAACAGACCGTGAAATTCTTCATCCTGGCCGGCGGGTACGGCCGCAGGGCCGAGCCGCTCTCCCTGGTCAAGCCCAAGCCGGTCTTTCCCCTTAACGGCGTGCCCCTGCTCGTCCTGCTGCTGCGGCAATTGCGGGCCCTGAATTGGGCGGAGGGGTTCATCAACCTGCACCACCTGGGAGAGCAGGTGGCCGCGGCAGCGGCCGAAGTCCCCGGCCTGCGCCTGATCCATGAAAAGGAGTTGAGCGGCAGCCGCGTGCTGCGCCAGGCGCTGCCTTTTTTTTCCGATTGGCTGCTGGCGATCAACGGCGATACTTTCCTGGAGATCCCCATCGACGCCATGACGGCCGCTGCCGCCCATGACGACGCGGATGGGATCCTGCTGGTCCGGCCGGACACCGCCGGCCGCTATGCCGGCTTGCGCATCGATGGCGACGGGTTCCTGGATAGCGGCGGCCCGCAGGCCCGGGCCGGGATGGATGTATGCCGGCGTGGGCCTGTTCAGGAAAAAAACGGTCGAAAAAATGGAGGACGGCAACTTCTTCCGCAGCATCGAAAAAAACCGCCTGCGCATGCGCACGGTCCGCTACGACGGCATCTGGCTGGATATCGGCACTCCCGGGCTGTATTTCCGGGCCAATTGGGACTACAAGGACCATGGAGCGGACCCGCGGCCCAATGCCCTCTCGGCCAACGTGGCGATCTCGGCCCAAGCCCGGGTGGAAAGGTCGGTACTCTGGGAAAACACCGACATCGGCCCCGGCGCGCGCCTGACGGAGTGCATCGTGACCGGCGATATCCGGCTGGAGAACGCCGAGTACCGCGGCCAGATCGTTTCGCGGCTCGGCGTTTTCCCGCTGCGTTGAGCCCGGCCGGGAAATTTTTCCGGCCCCTTGTTTTTTATCGGGAAACATATTACTATAACAACTGGAGTCAACATGAAGGACATCAATTTATTGCTCGAAAAATTCAAGATGACCACCGGCGACGGCCATTCGGAGACCGCTTTCAAAACCGTCATCAACGATATCGCCAAGTTCTACTGCGACAATTTCGAACTGGAAGCGGACGAAGTGGCCATCCTGCTCACCGACAAGGACAACATGGTGATGTCCTTCGCGTATCCCGAGCACCTGGTCAACGCCGGCATGATCCCGATCACCTCCCCCGACGCTTTTGCGGCCCGGGTCTTCAAGATGAACAAGGGCATGATCGAGAACAATTTCAACCAGATGAAGCATCTGCATCTTTTTGAATTCATCAAGGGGCCCGGCGAAAAGGTGCGCAAGATCTGGAAGATGATGAGCATGGTCCTGCGTTCCGGCGACGTGAAGTTCGGCATTATCGAGCTTTCGCGCAAGGGCGAGAGCGTGGATGAAGCGGGGGAGGATTTCACCCCGGAAAACCTGGATTTCCTGGAGGGCACGATCGCGGAGTTTGCCCCCTACCTGAACAAGGTCCTGCCGGGCGATTTCCGGGGGCAACTCCGTTGAAGGAGCGCCTGCGCGAAATCCTGCTGGCGAAGTCGGTGGTCAGGGGCCGGGAATTCAAACTGGCCTCGGGCAAGACCAGCGATTTTTACGTGGATGCCCGGGTGACCACCCTTGACGCCGAGGGGGCGACGCTCTGCGCCAGGATCTTTTTGGAGATGCTCTCCGCCTTCCCGGTCGACTGCCGTGGGCGGCTACTCGATCGGCGCCGATCCCATCGTCTCGGCCATCGCCGTGATCAGCTACCTGGAAAAGAAGCCGCTGCCGGCCTTCATCATCCGCAAGGAAGAAAAAAGCCACGGCACGCGCAAGATGATCGAGGGCAATTTCCGTCCCGGCATGCAGCGTGGCCCTGTTCGACGACGTGATCACCTCGGGCGGCTCGATCATCAAGGGCGCCAGGCAGGTGGAAGCCGAGGGCGGCAAGGTCGAAGTGATCATGGCCGTGCTCGACCGCCAGGAAGGCGGCCGCGAGGCCATCGAAGGCCAGGGCTACCGCTTCCTGTCCATCTTCACGAAAGAAGATCTGCTGTAAAAAAAGACCTCTCCCGCATGGGAAAGCGCCCGGGCCCGGCTTGGCGCGTTTCAATAAAAGCCAAAAAATTGCTATGTTACAGGCATGAACCGGTCCATAGAGGACCCAGTTGTCTTGATACTTTATTTTAATTAGGAGGCATCAATGAAAAAAATAGCCGTTGCGTTGTTCGTTGCCATCTGCGTTCTCTTTTTCCCCCTGATCGCCGCAGGCAAGGCGATGAAGGAAAATGGCGTCAAGGCCGTTGTTTTGAATGAAAACCTGTACCTCATTGAAGGGACCCAGGGGGGCAATGTCGCCTTTCTTGTCACCGCCAACGGTGTCCTGGTCGTGGATAGCGGCACTTCTTTCGCCGAAGGCGCGCAGATCGTCGCCGCCATCCGCAAGGTAACGCCGCAGCCGATACGCTATGTCGTTTTGACCCATTATCACGGCGACCACACCGTCGGGCTGTCCGTTTTTCCGGAAGCGGCGCTGGTGATCGGGCAGCAACTGCTGGCCCGCAACATCAGGGAAAACAACATACCGCGCATGCAAGAATACGTGGAAAGCGAGCTCCCGGCGAACATCCTGAAATTGCGGGAAGACGTCGGGAAGCTGACAAAAGCGAAAAGTCCCGAACTGGCCAGGACCCGGGCGGAATTGAAAGATGCGCAACGGGAATTGGCGGCGATGAAAACCATGAAACCGCGCCTTCCCGACCTGACCTTCGGCGATTCGCTGATCATCACCCTGGGCGGCGAATCCATCCACCTGATCTATCCGGGCCCGGCCCACACGGATTGCAATATTCTGGTTTTGTTCCCCAGGCAAAAAACCGTGCACATGGGCGATATGTTCTTCCATGACTCTCTTCCCTACATCGATTTCAAGAACGGCGCCAATACGGCCAACTGGCTCAAGCAGCTGACCAAGATCAAAGGCTGGGATGTCGCCTCCGTCATCCCCGGCCATGGACCGCTCAGCGACAGGGAAGGCCTGAACAAGCAGATCTCTTATCTTGCTTTTCTGCGCCAGGCCGTGGCCAGTGAGCTGCAGAAAGGCAGCGGCCTGGAAGCCATGAAAACCGCCATCGCCCTGCCCGGGGAGTACAAGAATTGGGAGTATCAAAGGATTTTTCCCAGCAACATCGAAGCCGTTTATCGCGAAATGACGGCCCCCGTTCAGGAGCAGGAAAGCCCCGGGCGATAAAGAGCGAGTCGTCCGGACAACTCGGGAGCAGCCATGACTTCTTTGTTGCAGCAGGCTTTTGACAGCGAGGTTTTTCGCGAGCAGGGGCACCAGCTGGTGGACAAGCTGGCCGATTACCTGGGGCAAGCCTTGGGGCGCGGCGATTTTCCGGTGCTGCCCTGGCGCGAACCCGAAGCATTGCGGCGGGAATGGCGGCAACGGCTCGCCGATCCCGGGCTCATGCCATTCCCCGACCTTGTCGAGAAAGTTCTGCAGCAATCGATCCACCTGCACCATCCCCGCAATTGCGGGCACCAGGTGGCGCCGCCGGCGCCGCTGACCGCACTGGCCGAATTGCTCTCGGCTTTGTTGAACAACAGCATGGCGGTTTATGAAGTGGGACCCGCCGGAACGGCGATCGAGAAAGCCGTGCTGGAATGGCTGGCGCAGCGCCTGGGCATGGGGCAGGGGGCCGACGGCATCCTTACTTCCGGCGGCAGCCTGGGCAACCTGACCGGGCTGCTGGCCGCCCGCCGGGAGCGCGGCGGCCGTGATTCCTGGGAGCAAGGCGCGCGCGGCGGTCCGCCCCTGGCGGTGATGGTCTCGGAAGAAGCCCATTACAGCGTGGCCCGCGCCCTGAAGATCATGGGGCTCGGCAGCCCCGGGCTGATCAAGCTGCCGGTCAATGAACGCTTGCAGGTGCGTCCGGAAATGCTGGAGCCCTTGCTGCGGGCCGCGCGCGCCGCTGGACGGCAGGTCATCGCCCTGGTGGCCAACGCCTGCTCCACTTCCAGCGGCGCCTACGATCCGCTGCCCGAGATGGCCGGGTTTGCCAAAAAGAACGGCCTCTGGTTCCATGTCGATGCCGCCCATGGCGGCGCCGCCCTTTTTTCACCCACGTACCGGCACCTGCTCCTTGGGCTGGAAGGGGCCGATTCTCTGGTCATCGATTTTCACAAGATGCTGCTCTGCCCGGCCCTGGCCACGGCGGTCCTGTTCCGCGACGGGACCGTCCTGGAGCGCATCTTTTCCCAAAAAGCGGGGTATCTCCTCCCCGAGCAACAGCAGGTACCCTGGCAGGACATCGCCCGCAACACCGTCGAATGCACCAAGAAAATGATGGGCCTGAAGATCATGCTGCTGCTCAAGACCATCGGGGAAGGGGTCTTCGCGGAATATGTCACCCGCGCCTATGACCTGGCGCGCGATTTCGCCGCCGGCCTCAAAGGGGAAGGCGATTTCAAATTGGCCGTCGAGCCGCAGGCCAATATCGTCTGCTTCCGCCACCAGCCCGGCCAGGTGCCGGCCGGTCAATGGGGGGCGTACAACGCCGCGCTTCGGCGCCGGCTCATTGCCCGCGGCCGTTTTTATATCGTGCAGACCGTCATTGCCGGCGAAATTTACCTGCGGGCCACCCTGATGAATCCCTTCACCGAGCTGGATGACCTGCGGGAACTGCTGGCCGAGATCC
The DNA here is from genome assembly GCA_963764745.1 of Candidatus Aminicenantota bacterium. GTDB lineage: Bacteria > Acidobacteriota > Aminicenantia > UBA2199 > UBA2199 > UBA2199. The sequence continues at coordinate 549,587 of CAVXTN010000006.1, forward strand.
GCGACTGCGGCCGATGGGTTCTTCAACATGGCGGCGATGATAAAAATACCGGGAGGATCTCATGAACAACCGTCAATCGGCAAGAGGTACTGTTTTTGAAGACGAGAGGTTCAGCCTGGAGCAAAGCGCCGAGTGCCCCATCCCCGGCTATTTGATATTGCGGGTGAAGGGGGAGGCGACCAGCCTGGCGCAATTGCCGGCGGAAACGGCGAAGGCGCTTGGCGAAATGCTGACGCACACGGCGGCGGCCATCGAGCGGGCGGTCCGGCCCGAGCGCGTCTACGTCCTCTCCTTTTGCGAGGTCGATCCCCGGCTGCACTTCCACCTGTTCCCGCGCACGGCCTGGCTGTTGAAGGAGTACTTCAAGGCCAACGACAACGCCAACGACCCGGTCAACGGCCCCATGCTGTTCGAATGGGCGCGCGGCGCTTTCGGGCCGGCCAGCCGCATGCCAAAGGGAACCCCGGACATTGAAGCTGTTGCCAGCGTTATTCGCGATGCCTTGAAATAAAATGAATGCCATGAAAAGAATATGTGTTTTCTGCGGATCGAGCCCGGGAGCCCGGCCTGAATACGTCCAGGCGGCGAGGAAACTGGGAGCCATGCTTGCCCGGAGAAAGATCGGCCTGGTGTTCGGCGGCGGCAGGGTGGGCCTGATGGGCCAGCTGGCCCAAGCCGCCCTGGAAAACGGCGGCGAGGTCATCGGCGTGATCCCCCGGGAGCTCTACGAAAAAAAAGTGGCGTTCACCGAGCTCTCCGACCTGCGCGTGGTAGAGACCATGCACGAACGCAAGGCGCTGATGGCCGGTCTTGCCGACGGCTTCATGGCTTTGCCGGGCGGGCTGGGCACCCTGGAGGAGATCTTCGAAATGATGACCTGGGCGCAACTGGGCGTGCATCACAAGCCCTGCGGCCTGCTCAACGTCGAAAATTACTACGCTCCATTGCTTGCTTTTCTCGACCAGGTCGCGGCCGAAGGCTTCGTCGATGCCGCCCACCGCGCCATGATTTTGACCGCCGGTGATCCCGGGGAATTGCTGCTCAGTTTGAAGCCTACCGCCCGCCCGTCGCCGACAAGGCGGCCTGGGCGCTGGGGATGACGGATTCATAAAAAGAAGGGCGGTTCACGAACCGCCCCTACACGAAGACGAATTTGACAATCTCTCGTTCATTTGCCACAATAAAACTAGGTAGTAGAAAAGGGAAGAGATAAGATGAATAAGATTGACGCAACCAAGTACCTGCGGCAAATGAAGTATCTTCCGGATATTGTTCCTTTGGCCAATATTTTGCTGATTGTTGCATTGATTGTATTTCCTGGAGCAATTATGAACTGGAGTTTTCTCCCGGCATTGGACGAGCAACCAGAAATTAAATATGCTAATTATGAGCCGTCAGGTTATTCATCTGCGAGTGTGACTATTAAAAAAACAGGGCGAATTTATATTATGGACCGTGAAATAGAAGATTTATCCAAAATGACAGGATTGTTAGCTGATAAAATGGAGGAATTTCAATCGAAAAGGCTAAGAATTTATTCAGAATCAGAGGCACCATGGGGGAAAATTATAGACATATTGCAAGCTGCCAAGGAAGCAGGGGCAAAGACGGTGGGATTTATGATGTCCAGGGAATACAGTGTCTTGCATTATTGGGAAATGAAAAATATATATCGTGAAAAAGGATTGAAAGAACCTTCGGTGTCGCAGATAAACCATTAGGTTTGTAATGTTTCTTAATGTAGGGGCGATTCGCGAATCGCCCTCATGGATTGGAATCAAATGAAATTCAACCCCGAGATCCATCATCGCCGGTCCATCCGTTTGAAAGGTTACGATTACTCGCAGAACGGTGCCTATTTTGTGACGCTGTGCTCCTGGCAGCGTGAATGCTTGTTTGGGGATATTAAGGATGGGGAAATGCGCTTGAATGAAAATGGACTGATCATTGACGAAACATGGTCCTGGCTAGGGAAACAGTATCCATATTTAGAATCGGTGGAATATGCGATCATGCCGAATCACTTTCATGGAATATTCTTGATTGACCGATATTTGGGCGGTTCCCGAACCGCCCCTACAGGAAGAATAAAGCCATTGGGGCGAATCCTGGGTGCATTTAAAACCCGTTCGACCAAACTAGTAAATGAATTCCTCCAGACATCCGGGGCTCCCATCTGGCAACGTAATTATTATGAACACATTATCCGGAACGAATCTGAATTAAATCGGATCGTTGAATATATTATTTCCAATCCCTCAAATTGGTTCGATGACGAAAATAATCCCTTGAATGTCAGCGTAAAAGAGCAATTGCCTTGATTCTTTTCCGCCTGTAGGGGCGATTCGCGAATCGCCCATCGTTCGTAATGATGCCCGTATCGTTCTAATCCCTCAAATTGGTTCGATGACGAAAATAATCCGATCAATTTCGGGATCAAGGATAACATCTTCTGAATTTTTGTTGTAGGGGCGGTTCCCCCTGGCGGGGACACGCGCGAGCCGCCCATGGTTCGTTGATTCTTTTCCGTATTTAGGGGCGGTTCCCCCTGGCGGGGACACGCGCGAATCGCCCATCTTCGATCTATTCTACTTTTCTGCCGTGATCTCGGAGATGATTTCCAGCACCCGCGAGTGGATGCGGCCGCTGGTGGCCAGGATGCCGCGGTTGTGGCGCAGCGTCTTGCCGGCGTGAAAATCGAGTTTCTTCCCGTCGATGTCGCTGACCCAGCCCCCGGCTTCTTCCACGATCAGGCTGCCGGCCGAGTGGTCCCAGATCTTCTCGCGGTAGTCGAGCGTGGCGGGGTTGGGGATGCGCAGGTAGATGTCGGCGTCGCCCTGGGCCACGATGCCGTACTTGACCTGGCTGTCCATCTGCTGGGGCGGGCTCGAGATGCGCAGGCGGCGGGATATTTCGAGCTGGGTGTCCTTGTCGCTGTGCGAGGATTCGTAGCTTTCGACGAATTTCATTTTGGCGGGGTCGGTTTTGACCGAGGCGCGGATGGGTTCGGCGCTGCCGCCCGCGGCCGGGATCTTCCAGCTGCCCTGGCCCTGGATGGCCCAGAACATCGTGCCCCCGGTCTCCGGCGGCAGGTTCGGGCAGCCCAGGATGCCCAGGCGGACCCGGCCGTTCTGGACCAGCGCCAGGGCGATGGCGAATTGTTCGCCGCGCAGGAAGCCCTTGGTGCCGTCGATGGGGTCCAGGGTCCAGAAGGTGCCGTTGGGTTCCGCGCCGCCCAGGTCGATGCAGTCGCAAACCGCTTTTTCTTCCAGGGGCGCATCCGCTTTTTTCAGGTAATGGATGATCTTGGCGAACAATTCCCGGTTTTCCGGCTGGCGCAGGGCCAGCGAATCCTCTTCGCCCACGATGGGGATCCCGGGGAAGTGGCTGCTTAAAATATGGCAGATCAGGGCTTGAACGGCAAAATCGGCGATGGTCACCGGGCTGCGGTCGGTTTTGGTCAGGGTATCGCCGCCGGTCAGCTCCTTTTGAATGGTCGCGGCCAGGGCCATGGCCATGCCCACCGCCTGCAGGCCGATTTCCTTTTCATTTTGCAACATGAGATTTCCTTCCTTATCCATGGCGCGAAGCAGGGGAATGCCTAAGCGCGATCGAAGTCGTCCTGAAAGCGGGTGATGTCGTCCTCGCCCAGGTAGGTCCCGGTCTGCACCTCGATGAATACCAGTTCTTGCTTTCCGGGGTTCTCCATGCGGTGCTTGGTCTTCTCCGGGATAAAAACCGTCTGCCTTTTCCCCAGCCTGACGATCTCTTCCCCCAGGGTGACCAGGGCCTGCCCCCGCACCACCACCCAGTTCTCGGCGCGCTGCTCGTGGCTTTGCAGGGACAGCCTTTTCCCGGGCTTGACCATGATGCGCTTGACCTTCAGGCCGGCTTCCTCGAACAGGATCTCGAAGCAGCCCCAGGGCCGCTCTTCCCTGTAGTTCATAAGCGGTAGTCCTTTTTGATCAGCGCCAGGTCGGCGTCGACCATCATCTTGACCAGCTGGGCGAAATGCACTTTCGGCTGCCAGCCCAGTATTTTTTTGGCCTTGCTGAAATCGCCGCGCAGCAGGTCGACTTCCGCGGGCCTGATGAACTTCTTGTCCAGGACCACGAAGTCCTTGTAGTCGAGCCCCAGGTGGGAAAAGGCGATCTCCACCAATTCCTTCACCGAGTGCGTCTCGCCGCTGGCGATGACGAAGTCGTCCGGCTTGTCCTGCTGCAGCATCAGCCACATGGCCTCCACGTAGTCCAGGGCATAGCCCCAGTCGCGCTTGGCCTCCAGGTTGCCCAGGCGCAATTCCTTGCTCAAGCCGAGCTTGATCTTGGCGGCGTTGTAGGTGACCTTGCGGGTGACGAACTCGATGCCCCGGCGCGGCGATTCATGGTTGAAGAGAATGCCGGAAACGCCGAAGATATTGTAGCTTTCGCGATAATTGACCGTGATCCAGTGGCCGTACACCTTGGCCACGCCGTAGGGGCTGCGCGGATGGAAGGGGGTCAGCTCGGTCTGCGGGATCTCCTTGACCAGTGCCGAACATCTCCGACGAGGAGGCCTGGTAAAAACGGATGCGCGGGTTGACGGCGCGGATGGCTTCCAGCATGCGGGTGACGCCGATGGCCGTGAATTCCGCGGTCAGCACCGGCTGGTCCCAGGAGGTGGGAACGAAGCTCATGGCGGCCAGGTTGTACACTTCTTCGGGCTGCACTTCCTCGATGATCTTGCTGATGGAATACTGGTCCAGCAGGTCGGCCTGGCGGATCTTGATGCGGTCCTTGATGTGTTCGACGCGGTCGAATTTTTCCATGCTCGACCGGCGGACCATGCCGTAGACCTCGTAGCCTTTTTCCAGCAGGAAATCGGCCAGGTAGGATCCGTCCTGACCGGTGACGCCGGTGATCAACGCTTTTTTGGCCATTGTCGCTCCTCTGTAAGAGGTCATTTTAGCCGAATCGGCGCGGGGAGTCAACCCGAGCCCGGCGCCGGAAGCGGACGGCGGGGGCTTGAAGGCCGGCCGGCATTTGAAAACCGGCCGGGGAAGATTTATAATCGCCGGGGAGAAACGTCATGACTCTTGACAATTATATTGAAATCCAGCTGGTCAAGGTAAAGATATCCCGCAAGCCGATCGACAGGCAGATGCTGCAGTGGCTGCTGGAATTGCGGACGCTGCGCGCGCAGGTCAGGCAAGTGGAAAGCGAAAACAAGCGCTTGCGCCTCGACTATGAAAAACTTCTCCTGCAAAGCGCCCGCCAATAGACGCCGCTGGTCGGTGCTAGGACAACACCTTCCTGAATTCTTCCTTTAACAGCGGCACGACGGCGAACAGGTCGCCCACGATGCCGTAATCGGCTTTCTTGAAGATGGGAGCTTCGGGGTCCTTGTTGATGGCCACGATGATCTTCGAGGTTTTCATGCCCACGAAATGCTGGATGGCCCCGGAAATGCCGCAGGCGATGTACAATTTCGGATTGACGACCTTGCCGGTCTGGCCCACCTGCATGTCGGAGGAGGCGAAACCGGCGTCGACCGCGGCGCGCGAAGCGCCGACCCCGGCGTTCAGCACCTTGGCCAGGTCTTCCAGGATGGCGAAGTTTTCCTTGGCCTTCATGGCCCGGCCGCCGGAAACGATGATCTCGGCCTCGGTCAGGTCGATCTTTTGCGAAGCGCTTTTCTGCACGCCGACGATCCGGGTGCGCAGTTCACCGCTGTCCATGGCCGCGCTCTTGATTTCCGGAGCCGGGGCCGCGGCGGCGGGTTCGACGGCGATGACATTGGGCCTGATGGTGAACATGGCCGCGCCGGCTTCGATCTGGTACTCGGCCAGCAGCTTGCCCGAATACACGGGCTTGACCGCTTTGCGAACGGCCAGGTCGACGGCCAGGCAGTCGCTGACCAGGCTGGCCTGGGCCTTGGCGGCCAGGCGCGGGAACAGGTCCTTGCCCTGGGCGGAAAAAATGCCGCAGAAAATGTCGAGCTGGAAATCCCGGATCACCGCGGCCAGGGTGCGGGCGTAGCGGTCGGGCTGGTAGGTGAGGTCGGCCCCCGTGACCTGGATGACGGTCTGGATGCCTTTCAGCTCCTCCAGGTAAGGCTGCACGTCCTGGCAAAAAATAACGGCTGCGACGTGCTGGCCGCTTTTCCTGGCCAGGCTGAGCAGCTCGCGGTTCGATTTCTTGAAAACTCCGTCCTTCAATTCAATATACAATCCGATGTTGGCCATGTTCCTCTCCTAAAGTACCTTGGCTTCTTCGCGCAGCAGCCGGACCAGTTCGTGCACGGCGGCGGCCGGCTTCGCCGGGGATGATCCGGCCCTGGGGTTTTTCGGCCGGGGCCGACAGCTTGAGCAGGCGGATCCTGTTCTGGCTTTCGCTGATGCCCAGGGAGTCGAGCGTGATCTTCTTGATCTCCATTTTCTTGGCTTTCATGATGCCCATCATCGAGGCGTAGCGGGGAGTGTTCAGTCCCTTGGCCGCTGCCACGACGCAGGGAACGGCCATTTCGATCTTTTCCCTGGCTCCTTCGTCGATCTCGCGTTCCACCTTGACCGTCTGGTTCTCGCAAGGCGAAAGCCAGGACGTTGGTGGCCACCGGCACGGCCAGTTCCTCGGCCAGCAGGATATGCAGCTGGCAGGCGTCGTCGTCGATGGCCTGCCGGCCCATGAAGATGACCCCGAATTCCTTGTCGGCGCGGATGACCTGGGCCAGGGCCCGGGCCGTGTTCTGGTAATCCAGGGCGGCGGCGCTTTCCACGTGCACGGCGCGGTCGGCGCCCATGGCCAGGGCGGTGCGCAGGGCGCTGTGCACCCGTTCCGGTCCCAGGCACACCGCGGTCACAGTGGATCCCGGGGTCTTTTCCTTCAGTTTCAAGGCCTCCTCGATCGCGTATTCATCGTAGGGGCTGACGATCCACTTGATGGCGGCCTCATTGATCGACTTGCCGTCCTTGACCAGGATGCTGGCTTCGGTATCGGGAACCTGCTTGACGCAAACGTAAATATTCACTATTGCCTCCTGAAAATCGACGGGATTTACTCGAATTTATCAAAAATACCGGATAGATGTATATTTATAGCGGAAAAATGGCTGTTTGTCAAGGTATGCTTCGTCTCGGTCAGTGCTCTTGCTATAGCGCTGCGGGAGGATCGCCAGATGCCTCGCAAGACCTCGGCATGGCGATGCGTCCTCTAAAGGCGAGGGGGTTAACCATTTTAGTTGAACGCCCCTTCTCCTTTAGGGGAAGGGGGGGGGATGGGGCTGAGCTACAGATGCAGAAAAACCCCGCCGCTGACTCGGGTCTTGTTCAGGTCGGAAAAATGGAGGAAACGCAGGTCGAAGCGCAGCGAGAACATGGAGGTGAAAAAAATGTGAAAGCCGCCGCCAATCATGGTATAGAAGCGGTATTCGCTGAAGTGAAAATTCAGTTTTTCAAATTCGCCGCCGGCGCCCAGGAGGGCATAAGGAGCGAAACGCCCGAATTTGGGCCGGAATTTCACGGCGGCGCTCAGGCTGTTCGCTCCCAATTCCTTGATGCGGCAGCCTTCGAATTCGAACTTGAGCATGGGCACGATGGTGCCGGAACCCGCCGAGAGGCCGTAGAAAAAACCGGACGGCTGGCTGATGGAGCCGGCGATCAGGCCGGCATCCAGGGCCAAGGCGTTCGCGGCCAGCAAGAAAAGCCCGAGGGCCAGGATCGTTTTTTTATTCATTGTTTTTTCCCGTTTTTTGCAGCAACGGCCTCCCGTAATAGTCAATTTCCATGGCCGGCCATGATTTGCGGATATAAAGGGAATAGTTTTTCTGGAAAAGGGGGAAGATGAACCCGTCGTTGACGATGGCCTCGCTGATGCGCGCGATCTGCTCCATGACCAGCTCCGGGGAATTGCTGAACTTGACCTCGTCCAGTTCGCTGAGCATGCGCAGGTAGCGGGCGTTGAACTGGTTGAAGCTGGACTCTTTCAGGATGCGGCTGATCTTTTCCTCGGCGGCGGCCTTTTTTTGAAAGATCTTGTCGATCAGGACATACTTGATGTCCGCCGAGTTCAAAAAGGCCATGACCTGGCTGTCGTCGATGAACAGCATTTCGATCTTGAGGTTGTTGCTTTTGAAATAGGCGCTCAGATCCTTCTCCAGGTCGGAGAGGGAAGCCAGGATGTAAAGCTTGATATCGGAAGATTTCACGATGGAGACGGTCTTTTGCGGGGACAGGGTCTTGATGCGGATGGAAACCGGCGATTCATCGTCAGCGGTCAGGGTGCGCAGTTCCCTGTATTTGAAGCCCGTGGCCTCGTTGAATCTTTTCAGCAGGGTGAAAAGGGCGATCTTGGTGTTCTGGCCGATATCGCTCTGCAGGAAGCACAGATAGATGTTCTGGTAGATGCCGGAATCGAATTCCTGGAAATTTTCCTTGAACTGGCCGGGGTTGGACAGGAAAAGATCGGGCTGCGGGCTCTCGGCAAAGGTGACCTTGACCGTGTCCAGGTAGGAGCGGCCGCCGGCATAAAATGGATTGGCCTTCAGGGTGAGATGCTGGCCTTTTTCCCATTCCTGCGGATAAAAGAGCCCGGAAAATGACTGCTCGTTCTCGGCCAGCACCACCAGCTCCGGGGCGGTGAGCAGCGTCAGGATATCCGGGTTGTCGTTCAGCAGCTCGACCAGGACCTGGTTGTCGCTGACGCGAACGTTCTTGACGATCTTGCTCAGCCTGCTGGCGGCGAAAAGGTCCGCATCCATGAATATTTTCAGCGAAACCTGGATGTTCCTGGCGGTCAGCGGCTTGCCGTTCGAAAAGCTGAGGTTGTCCTTGAGGGTCAGGTGAGGGTCCTGCTGCCGGGATCGTAGCGGTAGTCCTGGAAGACGTTGCTGAATATTTCACCGTCTTTTTTCAAGTAAAAAAAATTTTCGTAGATCAGGGAATAGAAGATCAGGTTGGAATAATTGGCGGTGTTCAGGTTGAAAGAGGTGGGCTCATTCAGCCGGATGCTGATCTCTCCCCCGTAGTAGGGCTTGATGCGCGAAGATCAGCGACAGCGCCAGGGGGATGAGCAGCAGCTTCCCTTTATTCATCGCGTTTTCCCCAGAACTGGACCAGGAACCGTTCCTGGCCGTCCTGCTTTTGCCGGATGCCCGCCCAGAAGCCCCTGCTCTTCTGCCAGACGCCGGCCGCGATGAATTGAATTTCGCCGGGAACCCCGGCCGTGTACACCGGCCGCTGTCCGCCGCCGCGAATATCGTAAAAAAAAATCTGGTCGGCGGCGCGCGTATAGTCGCTGACGGCCAGCCATTCGCCGCCGAGGGCGGCCAGGGAAGCCCCTTTTTTTTCGGTCAGCGGGGATTTTTCCTCGAATTCGGAGGTGAGCAGATGGTAGTGTATAATTGCGATCGATCAGGTGTACGGCCTGCAGCTGCCCTTCCTGGACGGAGAAATCCAGGGCCATGGCCGGATAGGCTTTTTTTTCATAGACTCCCGACCTGTCGGCGGGATCGCTGAACGGCATGAAATAGATTTTGTCCTTGAAATAATTTTTGCCTTCCTCGTAGCGGGCGCCGACCAGGTAGGGGTTCTGGTTCAAAACGAGGATATTTGCAGGGGACAAAATCGATCTTCGGCAATTTCCTGCCACTGGTTGTCGCGGAAGGCCAGGACCTGGGCGTCGGGCGAAAAATTGTTGCCGGCCGTCAGGACCAGCGTCTTGCTTGGAAGGCAAACAGCAGGAGCTTGCCTTCGTAATGCAGGACGGGATAGATCGGCCGGGTCCATTCCAGCTTGAACTGGGAAGTACTTCTCCAGCCGTGTTTCCCTGGCCAGGTAGATGACGATCTCGTCGGGATAGTAAAAAAAATATTGTTCCTGCCCGTCGCTGCCGGCGATGGACTGGATATCCATCAGGTTTCTTTTGCTTTCAAACTCGAGCAGCTTGGAAAATCCCAGTTCGGAAAAAGCGAAATTTCTGCGTGTTCAGGAGGTCCATTTCCCCTGGCTGAGGTTTTTTTCGAAATACTTGACGGCAACGATCTTGTCCTGCAGGCGGGAAAACATGGTCAGCCCGAGGCCGGTCTTGCTTTTGTTCTGAATGAGTTTCAGGTCCAGCAGGTAATCGCAGTTCGTCGACCTGGCCCAGGTTGAATTCGCCCCGGCCGTTGGCGAAATTGACCAGCAGGTCGGAGACGTGGATGTTTTTTTCGCTTTCCAGGCGCGAGATCAGCATTTGATAGATCTTTTGCATGGCCGGTCGCTCAGTTCCGAATCGTTCTCGAAGCGACGACCGCCACCCGGACGTCGAACCTGGTTTTGAAAAAACGCCTGCAGGAAAGCGGCGCTTTCATCGACCAGCGCTTCGGCGCTTTGCTGGCCCCAGGCGGCGGCGCCTGAAGGAAAAAAAGCAACAGCAACGAACACGATCACTTTTTTCATGCAGCGGTCAGTTCACTTTTTTTTCAGGGTGATCTTCAAATTGAGGTTTATTTGGACGCCCTCGGAAGTCCTCGGGGATCTCCAGCGTGATGGGCAGGTCGATGGTCTCTGGCCGCAGCCGGGGCCAGGAGCGGTCTCTCGCCGGTGTCTTCGTCGGTCTTTGCTGCGGCAGCCTTGACGGCGTCGGTGTCTTTGCTGTTCTTCATCGGCGAAATTGATCTCGGGGATCTCGATGTCCGATTTTTCGTTTTTCAATTCCTGGGCGTCTTCCAGGTTGAAAATGTCTTCATCGCCCTGGCGCTTTCAGGGAGTCCTCGGCGTCCACCATGGGGGAAGACAGCTCGAAAACTTCCTCCTCCTCGGTGTCGGCGACCTGGATTTCTTCGCCCCGGTTCTTGAAAACGACCGTTTTTTTCTTCTGGCTTGGGGGTGGACGGAAGTGATCTCCTCCCGGGAAAACATGACGGTCTTGTCTTTTTGGAAAATGGACAGCTGGTTTTTCAGGTGCATGATGACCAGCTTGATGATGGCGTGCAGGCCTTCCAGCACGTTCTCGCCGTTGGTGGCCACGGTGGGGAAAAAGGATTTGTTGTCCGGATTCAGATCCTTGTTCAGGGAATTGATGGGCAGGATCTCCTTCAGGTCTCTTTTGTTGAACTGGAAGATCAGCGGCATTTTTTCGAATTGCAGGTTGTTGAGCTTCAGATTCTTTTTCAGGTTGGTGAAGCTCTCGATGTTCTGCTCGCGCAGGATGACCTGGGAGTCGGCGACAAAAACCACGCCGTCGGCTCCCTGCAGCACGAGCTTGCGGGTGGTGTCGTAGGCCACCTGCCCGGGGACCGTGTAGAGCTGGATCTTGATGGAGTAATTGCCCAGTTTGCCGATCTCCATGGGCAGGAAATCAAAAAACAGGGTGCGGTCGCCGTCGGTGTCCAGGGTGATCAGCTTGCCCTTGTTTTCCACTTCTTCGCAATTGAAAATATAGCGCAGGCAGGTGGTTTTGCCGCTCAAGGCCGGACCGTAATAGACGATCTTGGCCGTGATCTCCTTGTTGTTGTAATTGACGAAAGCCATCAGAAGGGATCCTCCTCGTAGGCGGGGTCTTCCCCTTCGCGGGCGCTTTCAAACGGAGGCGTGCCCTGGCCGTTCGCTTCGGGAAAGGCATCCCGGTTGAACTTGTCGCCGGAATAGGAGGACTGACCCGGGCGGCCCCGTCCTTGCGGCGGTCCAGGACCGATGATGTTGTCGGCCGTGATCTCGGTGGTCGACCGGTCCTGCCCGTTCTTGTCTTTCCATTTGCGGGTGTGGATGCTGCCTTCGACCAGCACCATGTCGCCCTTGCCGACCCCTTTTTCGACTTTCTGGGCCAGCGCCCTCCAGGCCACGATGTTGTGCCATTCCGTGGGCAGGTCTTTCCAGGCGTTGTTGTTCTTGTCGAAGTACCCTTCGTTGGTGGCCATGCTGAACTTGGCCAGCTGCTGGCCGCTGTTGGGCATGACCGTGACCTCCGGGTCCTTTCCGGCCCGGCCGACCAGGATCACTCGGTTCAAACTGCGGACTTGGCTCATGTTATTCGCTGAACTCCTTGATCTTCTGCCCGGCCAGGGAAGCCTCTTCGGACAAGGGGAAACGGGAGATCAGTTCCTTCAGAATGGCGATGCCTTCGCTTTGCCGGCCCATTTCGATCAGGGCATAGCCCTTTTTAAGAATGGCGGCCGGCGACCTTGTCGCCGTCCTTGTACTTGGCCAGCAGTTCGTTGAAGGTATTGATGGCGTCCTGGTATTTCTTCTTGGCGTAATAGCATTCGCCGATCCAGTACAGGGAATTGTCGGCCAGGCCGCTGTCCGGGAAACTGCGGATGAATTGCCTGAATCCTTCGATGGCCAGGTCGAAATTTTCCTTGATGTAATCGGAATAGGCCGCGTAATAGATGCTGGAAGGGTCCTGGGTCAGGAGCGTTCCCGCCGGGGCTGGCGGCATTGGCCGCCCCCGCCGGCTGGGTCCCCGCCGCTGCAACGGGCAGGTTCGTGATCTTGTCGTTCAGCTTGCTCAGGGAATTCTTCAGGTCGTTCAATTCTTCCTTGAAAAACTGCATGCTGAGCATGAAGTTTTCCTTGCTCTGGGTCAGGTCGGCCTGGTTGCGGGCAATGGCGCTGATCCTTTCATCGCTGATGTCCGACTTTTTTTGCAGTTCAGCGACCTGGGCGGAAAGCAGGGCGACCGCGTCGGTCAGCTTTTGCATCTCGTCCAGGATGAGCTGGGTGTCTTTCTTAACCGCCGACAGCGGCAGGCTGAGCAGCAGCAGGAGCGAGCAGTGCCGGAATGACTGGCAGCTTCATGCGGTCTATTTCTTGGTGATGACGAATTCGGCGCGGCGGTTCTGGAAGTAGGAGGCTTCATCGACGCCCTGGACCAGGGGCTTGCTTTTGCCGTAGGAGATGATCTTGATCTTGGCGGCGTTCACGCCCAGGGAGACCAGGTAATTCTTGGCGGCTTCGGCTCTTTTTTCGCCCAGGGCGATGTTGTATTCGATGGTGCCTTTTTCGTCGCAATGGCCTTCGACCAGAACTTCCACGCTGGCGAACTTGAGCAGCCAGTTGGCATTGGCCTGCAGAATGGGTTTCATGTCTTCCCGGATCTGCGTATTTGTCAAAGTCGAAGTTGATTCTTTTCAGTATCTGGTCCTTGTTCAGTTCTTCGAGGGATTTCTGCTGGAAGAGCTCTTCTTCGCTCAGGACTGGTTTTTCGACCTGGGCGACGGGTTCTTCCACTTTTTCCACCACCGGTCCTTGGACAGGGGCGACCTTGGCGGCTTTTTTTCCGCAGGCATTGAACATCAGGATCAGCGACAGTGCTACCAAAACAAGCAACCATTTTTTCATGAGTCCTCCTAAATGCGTTTTTATACTAAAATATATAATATATTAAAAAATAATTTGTCAAATTATTCTGTTGCGGCTCTATTTGGGGAATTTCTGCCATTTCGGCATCTTGTTCTCGCCGCTGGCCGTGATCTGGCGGACGTTGCGGCCGTCGTAGTCGACCAGGTAGAGCTGGTACTTGCCGCTGCGGTTCGAGGAAAACACCAGGTGCCGGCCGTCGGGTGACCAGGAGGGATTTTCGTTGCGGCCGGCGTTCTCGGTCAGCTTGCTGATCTCGTTGCTTTTCAGGTTGAAGACGTAGATGTCGAAGCGGTTCTCGATGCGTGACACGAAGGCGATGCGCATGCCGTCGGGCGACCAGGCCGGCCGAATCGTGGTAGGTACCTTCGCGTGGTGATGCGGCGGATGTTGCTGCCTTCGGCGTCCATGATATAGATCTGCGGCGTGCCGCTGCGCTGGGAAGTGAAGGCGATCTCCCGGCCGCTGGGGCTCCAGCAGGGCGAGGTGTCGATGGCCGGGTTGAAGGTCAGCCGCTTTTCCTTCCCGGTCTTCATGTCCTTCAGGTAGATCTCGGCGTTGCCGTGCTTTCGAGGACGTGTAGACGATCTGGTCGGCCACGGGCGACCAGTCGGCCGCGTAATTGCTGCCGCCGCTGGAGAGCAGCTCCGTTTTGCCGGTATAGATGTTGAACATGAAGAGCTCGGGGCTCAGGTTGCGGTAGGAGGTGTACAGGATCTTTTCGTTGTCGCGGCTCCAGGAGGGCAGCATGTCCAGGGCGTTGCTGAAGGTGATGCGCTGCGGCCGGAAGCCGTCGTAGTCCATGATATAGACGTCGCGGTTGTCGCCCGACTCGGAGATGTAGACGATCTTGGAGGTGAACAGCGGTTTTTCGCCGAAATGCTTCAGCATCTCGTCGGCCGCCCGGTGGGCGATCAGGCGGCTGAGCTCTTTTTTGCCGCCGAAATTGCGGCCGAAGATGAACCTCTCGCTGGCCACCTCGTATACCTTGATCGAAAAAATGACGCGTTCGTCGGCCGTGACCTCGAGCTGGCCGGAGATGAGGATGTTGGCCTGGATGGAGGCCCAGTCCTTGAAAATGATGGCGTTGGGGTTGAAGCGGGAGATATAGGAATAGTGCTCGCGCGGCACCATCTTGAAGATGCGCGAGAACTCCAGGTCTTTCCAGAGGGTCTCGTAGATCGAGTTGTGGATCTCGTTTTTGGCGGCGCTGGCGTCGCCGGGCTGGAATTCGGGCATGGCCACCGGGATCATGGGCATGCCTTCCTTGATGCGGATGGTGACCTCTTCCTGGCCGTATGCTTGCCAGGCCAGCAGGCAGGCGAACAACGCAAAAAAGGATTCGGCGGTTTTTCATCATTTCTCCCATTCGAATTCGAAATGCACGACCAGGTATTGCGAGGAAAAATCAGTGGGCAGGGGAGCGAAAGGCGCGGCGTTCTCGATCGCCCGCCGGGCCGACAGGTCGAGGGAATCGATGCCGCTCGAGCGTTCCACCCGCAGGTCGCTGATCTCGCCGTCGCGGCGGACGATGAAATAGACGCCGGTGACGTATTTGCCCTTCAGCCCGGGCGCGACCAGGGAACTGTACCAGGAAGACGATATGCGGCTGCGCAGAAGGTCGATATAATACGCGTGCGGGAAATAGCCGCCGGGACCGCCCGGGCCGCCAGGCCCGCCCCAGCCGCCCTCGCCTTCGCCGCCGCCGCCGCTGGAAATGCCGGTCTTCAGCCCCGGCTCGCTGGCGGTTCCCTGGACCGGGGTTTCGCTTTTGGCAACGGTCCTTTCCTTGCGGATGACCGAGATCATCTTTTCCTCTTCGACTTTTTTTTTGCCCTCTTTGTCCGGATAGCGCAGCGGAGGATTGGAATTTCTTTTCCACGGTCAGGTTCTTGACGCTCGCGCCCTTTTCCTCGATCAGGGCGGCCTGGGCCGCCGCTTCCCGCTTTGCCCTGCCCGGGCGGCTTTGCCGCCGCCGCCCCTGCCGCCGCCTCCTCCGCCGCCACCGCCGAGGTTGACCAGGTCGACGTAATAGGTCATTTCGCCGCTGGCTTTGGCGGCGGGCTGGATGACGAAAAGGGCGGCCAGCGAGGCGTGCAGCACGATCGAAAGCACCAGCGTGGCCTTGAATTTCATTGCCGCGACTTCTGCTCCACGATCATGCCGACCGTGTCCACGCCGGCGAGCTTGATGATATCCATCACTTCGATGATATATCCGTAGGGGAGGCTCTTGTCGGCCTTGAGGAAAACGACTTTCTTCTCGCGGTTGAAGAAATAGCTTTTCAGGCGGGATTCCAGGAAATAGAGGTTGACGATCTGGTCGTTCATGTAGACGTAGCGGTCCTTGGTCAGGGTCAGGACCAGGCCGCCCGAACTCGGGTTGGTGCGGGTTTCGGCCGACGGCAGCTTGACCGTGATCCCGGCCTGCATCATCGGGGCCGTGACCATGAAGATGATCAGCAGCACCAGCATGACGTCGACCAGCGGCGTGATGTTGATCTCGGCCAGGTTGCCGTGAAGGCGGTGCATGCGGTTCCTGGGTTGGATGTACATCAGTTGAGCTTTTCGCTCAGGTTGAGGAATTCGAGGATGAAGTCCTCCATCATGGCGATGAGCACTTTGAGCTTGTTCAGCAGCAGGTTGTAGAAGATGACCGCGGGAATGGCGGCGAACAGTCCCAGGGCGGTGGCGATCAGGGCCTCGGCGATGCCCGGGGCGACGGTGGCCAGGTTGGCGTTCATCTGGATGCCGATCTGCTGGAAGGAACTCATGATGCCCCAGACCGTGCCGAACAGGCCGATGAACGGCGTGGCCGAGGCGCAGGTGGCCAGGAAGCCGTTCAGCCGCTCAAAGCGGGTGATCTCCTGGTTGGAAGCGCGGAGCAGCGCCCGGTGCAGGCTGTCCAGGTCCAGCTTTTCGAGCTTCTGGCCGCCGCCGGTCTGCAGGGTGATCTCCCGGTAGCCGAAGCGGAATATCTCGCCCAGGGGGTTGTTGCCATAGAGCATTTTGGCGTTGTTGATCTCGCTGAAATTCTTGTTTTTCTTGAAAAAATCCAGGAATTTGTAGCTGTTTTTCCTGGCCCGCGAATATTCCATGAGCTTGAAAATGATGATCGCCCAGGAGATGATGGAAAAAGCCAGCAGCAGCAGCAGGACCAGCTTGACCACCGTGGAGGCGTTCTGGATCAGGTAGACGAAATCGCCGTTATGATTGACGGGATTGATCGTGAAAAGTATGTGTTTCATTACTTTGTTTTTACCATAATTTACCGCTATTTTCAACCATGAAGGCCGTTTTGTCCGGCGGCCGGGGGAGTTTCGGCCGGTCCTGCCCGGTTTGGCGAAATTTGCCGGGGAAGGGGCCGTTTTTTCGGCCCGGCGCCGGCTGGAATTTGATTTTTTCGCGGAATGATTATACAATTGACCCCACAGGTGAAGCAGATGAAAACCAAAATCAAGGAATTGATCAAATTGCGCGAGGAGAAAGACGCGGCCGGCGGGTTGGACAAACTGGCCCAGCGCCGGGCCCGCGGCCTGATGACCGCCAGGGACCGCATCGAGTACCTGTTCGATCCCAATACCTTTGTCGAGCTGCAGGGCTATGTGGCCCACCATTCGACCAATTTCGGCCTGGAAAAGAAAAAATTCCTCGGCGACGGCGTGATCACCGGTTTCGGCAAGATCAACGACCAGGTCGCCTATGTCTATTCCCAGGATTTCACCGTTCTCGGCGGTTCGCTGGGCGAAATGCACGCCAAGAAGATCGTCAACATCATGGACCTGGCCCTGAAAGCCGGGGCGCCGGTCATCGGCATCAACGACTCGGGCGGCGCCCGCATCCAGGAAGGGATCAACAGCCTGGCCGGTTACGGCGACATCTTTTTCCGCAACACCATCTCCTCGGGCGTCATCCCCCAGATCTCGGTGATCATGGGACCCTGCGCCGGCGGCGCCGTGTATTCCCCGGGCATCACCGACTTCATCTTCATGGTCGACAAGTCCAGCTACATGTTCGTCACCGGCCCGGAGGTCATCAAGGCGGTGAACAAGGAAGAGGTGACCTTCGAGGACCTGGGCGGCGCCGAGAGCCATGCTTCGATTTCCGGAGTGGCCCATTTTGTCGGCCGCGACGAAAAGGACACCCTGGACATGGTCAAGGAATTGCTGAGCTACCTGCCGTCGTCCAACATGGAGCAGGCGGCCGACACCGATACCGACGATCCGTTCGACCGCATGGACGACAAGCTGAACGAGATCGTGCCGGTCAATCCCAACAAGCCCTACGACGTGAAGGAATTGATCATGGCCGTGGTCGACCAGCAGAAGTTCCTCGAGGTCCACAAGGGCTACGCCCAGAACCTGGTGGTCGGCTTCGCCCGCCTGGGCGGCAAGTCGGTGGGCATCGTCGCCAACAATCCCGGCATCTTCGCCGGCACGCTCGACGTCCACGCCTCGCTGAAGGGAGCGCGCTTCATCCGTTTCTGCGACGCCTTCAACATCCCGCTGGTCAGCTTCGTCGATGTCCCCGGCTTTCTGCCCGGGCGCGACCAGGAACAGCTGGGCATCATCAAGCACGGCGCCAAGCTGCTCTACGCCTATTCCGAGGCCACGGTGCCCAAGTTGACGGTGATCACGCGCAAGGCCTACGGCGGGGCCTACATCGTGATGAGCTCCAAGCACCTGGGCGCCGACGTGGTCTGCGCCTGGCCCACGGCCGAGATCGCGGTCATGGGGCCGCAGGGAGCCATCAACATCATTTTTAAAAAGGATATTTCCGAAGCCGTCGAGCCGGAAACGGTGCGCGAGCGGCTGATCTCCGAATACAAGGAAAAATTCGCCAACCCCAGGGAGCCCGCCGCCTACGGCTACGTGGACGAGATCATCCTGCCCGTGGAGACCCGTCCCTTCCTGATCAAGAACCTGGAGGCCCTGGCCCACAAATCGCTGAAGCTCCCCCTGAAAAAGCACGGCAATATCCCCCTCTAAGGAGAGGCCATGAAAGAAAAAGTACTGATTCCCACCCGGGGCGTCATCGCCCTGGACATCATCAATTCCCTGAACAGCATGGGCATGGAGACCCTGCTGATGCATTCGCCCGAGGATTCGCTGAGCCTGCCGGTCAAGCTGGCCGACCGCAGCTACAAATTCTATTCCTCGCGCCTGGAAGACAGTTACCTGGACAGCGAGGCCATCCTGGAGAAAGCGCGGGAGGTCCACGCCGATTACATCCATCCCGGCTACGGCTTCCTGGCCGAAAACCCGGACTTCGCCAGGCTCTGCCGCGACAACCACATCCAGCTTCATCGGCCCCGACAGTACGGTCCTGGCCGCGGTGGAGGACAAGATCAAGCTGCGCGAGACGGCCGCCGCCCTGGGGCTGCCGGTCCTCAAGTTCTCGGAACTGATCCGCAGCCCCCTGGATTTCGAGGCCTGCGGCAGCGATTGCAATTACCCGATCATCATCAAGCCCCTGAAAGGCTCGGGCGGGCGGGGCATCCGCGTGGCCGACTACCGGCGCGACGCCCAGGAGCAGATCGCCAACCTGCTGAAGCGGGAAGAGAACACCCGCAGCGGCGTGTTTTTCGAGGAATTCCGGCCGTACGCCCACCATATCGAGATCCCCTTTTTCCGCGACGTCAAGGACAACATCCTCTTCCTGCCCGAGATCGAGTCGTCGATCCAGCGCCGCTTTCAGAAGATATTCCAGGAATCGCCGTCGCCGAACCTGGACGAGCGCGTGCGCGCCAGCCTGTACGAGCGCTCGCAGGCGCTGCTCAAGAAGATCAACTACGTGGGGCTGGGCTATGTCGAGTTCATCGTGGAGAACGGCGAATGCCTGTTCTCCGAGATCAACCCCACCTTCCAGATCAACACCCTGATCTCCGAGGTCCATCTGACCTCGAATTTCCTGAAAAAGCAGGTGGTGATCTCCCGCGGCGAGCTGCTGCACCACGTGCAGGGGGTGCAGCATCGTCAAGCCCAAGCACCACGTGCTGCTGGTCTCGCTGATGGCCGAGGACCCCTACAACAACTTCCTGCCTTCCACCGGGCAGATCAGCCACTTCTTCCACTATTCGACCATCCGCAACGTCTTCAAGACCACCCTGTACACCGGGGCGCGGGTGACGCCGATGTACGACCCCTTCATCGGCAAGATCCTGACCTACGCCGTCGAGCGCCAGAACGCCATCAACGACATGCGCATCTTCCTGGACAACATCATCATCCGCGGCATCCGCACCAACCTGGTGTTTTTCAAGCACCTGCTGGAAAACGAGGCGCTGCGCGACGGCGAGACCATCATCGACTTCCTGCACATGAAGTTCGACTTCAGCCTGCTGAAAAATACCGAGGAGCAGTCGCTCATCGCCGCCGCCCTGCTGGCCGCCGATTTTCACATCGACAACCGCAAGAAGAACTACAAGGCCAAGCTGGAAAAGATGAAGCAGCCCGGGCTGCTGAAGCGCCTGTTCGGCGCTTATTGAGGTGAATGATGAAGTACAAGTTTCACGTGGACAAGAAAGTCGTGGAGGCCGAGATCGCCAACAGCGCCACCTTCCATTCACCGACCGAGATCAAGATCGACAAGAGCAAGCTCGAGATCCTGATCGGCGAGGTCAAGGACGAAGAGGTGCTCTCGTTCTTCGTCGACAACAAGCTGCACCAGGTGGAATTCGTCCGCGACGAGGCCGGGTATCCGCAGGGCATCTACGTGGACGAGGAGTTCTATTCGGCCTCCCTGCTCAAGATCGACCGCCTCTTCTATTACAAGGAAAAACCGGTCAGCGCCTCCAAGTCCGGCGTGGTCAGGAGCTTCATTCCCGGCTACATCAAGAAGATCTATTTCCACGCCCAGGACCGGGTGGAGGAGAACGACATCGTGCTGATCCACGAGGCCATGAAGATGGAGAACGAGATCCGCGCCCCCAAGTCGGGGGTCATCAAGGCCATGGGCGTGCAGGAAGGGGACAACATCCTGGCCAACCACCAGCTCTTCGAGATCGAATAGTTTTTTTTAATTAATTGCAAAAAAAAAAAAAAAAAAAAAAAGAAAAAGAAAAAAGAGGAGAAAAAAAGAGAAGAAAGAGGAAGATAAAAGAAAAAGAAAGAGAAAGAAAAGGAAAATAAAAGAAAAAAGAAAAAAGGCGAAAAAAAAAAAAAGAGAGAAAAGCAATGATCAATAAAATGATTGACGTTAAGAGAGAGATTGAAAATGGGAAATGAAAGCATTATCGAATAGTTTATTTCAAGAAAGCCGGGGCCCGAAACGACGCCGGCATTGACATTTGGGCAGGCTTGTCTCAAAATGTCGGCATGGCAAAAATCGAATTTCCTATCCGCCTTGCGCATGGTTCCGATCGGCAAAAAAAGTCCCGCCCGTTCCCGGCGGATTCCCTGAAACGGCTGCGGGTCGCCGCTTTGGCCCTTTTGTTTTTGGGCTGGGCCGCAGCCGCCGCGGCGGCGCCCGCTGATGACACCTACCGTTTCAGCGAGGGGATCGGCGAACAGCGCATCGCCCTGCTCGGCGAGGCGCCGGGAGGGGCGCAGTGGACCTGGACGCAGCCGGGCGACGCCGCCTGGGACACCGTGCTGCTGGGGCTGCGGCTCAGCGCCCTGGAAGGGGAAACCGAGGAGCCCTGGGTGGAGTTCTCCGCCGGTTCGCTGCGCATCCGGGAATATGTCGAGCGCGGAGTCCATGGCCTGCGCTGGCTGAACCTGACCGGGCTCAGGAGCGGACTGTCCGAGGGGACCGTGGTGGGCGTCGCGGGCCATGGCGTCTGCCGTCGCCGCCGGGCCGGCCACGCTGCGCATCTTCGCCAACCGGCTGAACTTGAAGGGGCGCATCCTGATCCTGGCCACGCACCCCGACGACGCGGAGATCGCGGCCTTCGGGCTGTACGCGGGCAGCAACGCCACGATCGTCACCCTGACCTGCGGCAACGCCGGGGACGCGAACTACAAGGAGCAGTTCCCCGATCCGGCGGAGCAGTACGAATTCAAGGGCTACCTGCGCGCCATGGACAGCGTCACCGCTCCCTGGCAGGGAGGCATCCCGCCCGAGCGCTGCTTCAACCTGGGCTACTTCGACGCCAGGCTCAAGGACATGCATGCCACGCCCGCGGAGGTCGTCCCCGAACTGTACGGGCCCAACCGCGATATCGCCATTTATCGCCGCGTCAACCTCGGCCGGCTGCTCGACAACGGGCCGCGCACCAACACCTGGAACCACCTGGTGGAAGACCTGGCGCGGATTTTCAAGAAGGTCAAGCCCCAGGTGATCGTGCTGCCCCATCCCTTCCTCGACAACCACCTCGATCACGTGTTCACCGCGGTGGCCGCGGTGCAGGCCCTGGCGAAATGGAAGCGTCCGGTCACCTTCCTGGTCTACACCAACCATGCCGCTGAGAACCTGTATCCCTACGGTCCGGCCGGCACTCCGGCGCCGCTCCCGCCCTGGGCGGGCCGGGAGCTGGCGGTCGAGGGTTTCTACGCGCACCCGGTGAGCCCGGCCCTGCAGCGCCGCCAGCTGTTCGCCATGGAGACCATGCACGATCTGCGGCTTTCCCCGGCGGAGCAGGCCGTCTGCCTGCCGCCGGGCGCCACGCCCGATCGCGAGGACTACCCGCGCATCCCGTCCGTGGACTACTTCCGCCGCGGGCCGCGCCCCGAGGAATTGTTTTTTGTCTTCGGCCGCGAGGGCCTGCAGAAGCTGGTCCAGACCTATCTCGCCGAAATGCCCGGCGATCCTCCCGGCGAAACGGCCCGCCCCGAGTAGGCCTGGAACGGCCGGGACCAGGGCCGGGATCCGGCCGGCGCCGAGCGGCGGGGATGATGCCCCGGTCCGGGAAGCCGCGGCGCCGCCCCGGACGCGATTTCGATTTTTCGATCTCTTACGCTATAATACCACCTCCCATGAAGCGCCCCATGCTTTTCCTGACGCTTGCCGGGCTTCTGGCCTTGTCCAGCGCCTGTTCCCGCAGACCGCCCGTCCAGAACGTGCTGCTCATTTCGCTGGACACGACCCGCGCCGACTTTGTGGATGACGGCCGCGGCGGCCGGGCCTGGACCCCCGAATTGCGCCGCTTCGCCGCCGGCTCCTGGGTTTTCGCCAACGCCTATTCGCCGATCCCGCAGACCCTGCCCGCCCACCTGGCCGTGTTCAGCGGGCGGCTGCCGCATGAGCTCGGCGTGTTCGGGAATGAATATGTCTATGACGGCCGCTACCCCCTGCTGCCGCAGGTGCTGCAGCGCCGCGGCTGGCGGACCGCCGGCATCGTCTCCCTGGGCACCCTGGCGGCCTCGACCGGGATCGCCCGCGGCTTCGACCGCTACAGCGACCGGCTGAACGACGGCAGCCATTTTTTCGCCCCCGCCGCCAAGGTGACCGACGAGGCCATCGGCCAGCTCAAGCGCTTCGCCGGGGACAAGTTTTTTCTCTTCGCCCATTACTCCGATCCCCACTCGCCCTACGCGCGCGCCGCAGACGCAGGCGCCCTTCACCATCGAGCTCGACGGCCGCCCGCTGCTGACTTTCAACGCCTACAGCGGAACCATCGCCCGGCTGCGCCTGCAGCTGGCGCCGGGCCGGCACGTGTTGCGCTTCCGCTCCGCCGCCCCGGCAACAGATTTCGAATCCTTCATCATTCGCCGCCTGCAGCCGGAAAAAGGGATGCGACTCACCCTGGCCGGCCTGGAGTTCAGCAAGGAATACTACGGCGGCTCGCACCTGCTGCGCCAGCCCCAGGGCGACGTGGTCATCCGCGCCGTTCGCGGCGGCGAGCTCCGCCTGTTTCAGGTCATACCCATCCTGACCCGGCGGGCGGTCCAGGAAAACTACCGCCGCGAGGTGGAATACCTGGACGGCCAGCTCGGGCGTTTGCTGCGGGCCCTGGAAAAAAGCCCGGCCGCCTCGCGCACGGCCGTGGTCCTGTTCGCCGACCATGGCGAAGGGCTTGGGCGAGCGCGAAGGATTCATCGGCCACGTGCGCTTCCTCAACCGCCAGTTCATACACGTGCCGCTGCTGGTCCGCCTTCCCGGCGAGACGCCGCGGCGCATCGACAGGCCCGTGTCCCTGCGGGAGGTTCCCTGCTGGTTGAGCGACATATTGGGGATCAAGGGTTCCCGCCTGCCCGGCTCCGGCGCATCCTGGTCCCAATTGCGCCGCGGCAACTCCGCCCGGGAGCCGCTCCATTCCTTCACTTTCGCTCCCGCCGCGGGCAGCGACCTTTGCTCGGTGATCCTCTGGCCTTTCCAGCTGATCGTCAGCCGCGATCCCAGGACCGGGGTCGAAAGCCGCGAGTATTATGATCTGCGCCTGGCCGCGGAGCGCAAGATGGACGCCCTGCCTCCCGGGCTGATCGCACTGCAGGCCCCGGCCCTGTGGCGGCAATTGGAAAGTTCGCGCCCCCTGTGGCGGGAGGCCTTTGCCCGGCGCGCCCGGCCGGCCGCGCCGGCCGGCCTGCGCCAGGTCGAAAAGCTCAAGACCCTCGGCTATATCCGCCAGCCATGAGCCGCAACCCCCAACTCCCGTCTTCCCCCTTCTCCTGGGACCGC
This sequence comes from Candidatus Aminicenantota bacterium, assembly GCA_963764745.1. Taxonomy (GTDB): domain Bacteria; phylum Acidobacteriota; class Aminicenantia; order UBA2199; family UBA2199; genus UBA2199. Next base: position 573,458 of record CAVXTN010000006.1, read on the forward strand.
TGGGAGCCGGCTGTTCCGCCTGGCGGTCATGGCGGCCGGAGCGGCGATACTGGGCTGGTCCCTGTACAGCGGCCGCCTCTTTCCCGGCCTTTGGGGAAATACCGGGGCCCGGCCCGCGACCCTTTTCCTGCGCCTGCTGCTGTCGACCACCACGACCATCTTCCTCGCTTCGATCGTCTGGCGCACCATCTTCTGGTTCCGCTACCGCAAGGCGGACGCGTCCCTGGTCAAGGAATGGCCGGCCCTGACCATCCTGCTCCCGGCCTACAATGAAGGCGCGGCCGTGTTCGCCACGGTGCAGGCGATCGCCGCCAGCGACTATCCGCGCGGGCGGCTGAAGATCATCGCCGTGGACGACGGCTCGCGAGACGACACCTACGCCCACCTGCTCCGCGCCGGAGCGAGCTATCCCGGGCTGCTCGAGATCATCCGCTTCGCCTCCAATCGCGGCAAGCGCCAGGCCCTGTACGAGGCATTCCGCCGCGTGCGCACGCCGCTGGTCATCACCGTGGACTCGGACACCGAGGTGGCGGTCGACGCCATCCGCGAGCTGGTCACGCCGCTGCTGCTCGATCCCGCCCTGGGCGCCGCGACCGGGCGCATCCGCATCCTCAACAGCAGGGCCAACCTTTTCACGCGCATGCTCGACGTCAATTTTGCCATGGCCTTCGATTTTACCCGCGCCATCGAGTCCACGTTTTCCAGCGTCTTTTGCACGTCGGGAGCCTTCTCGGTCTACCGCACCTCCGCCTTGGCCCGGGTCGTGGATGAATGGCGCGACCAGAGGTTTCTCGGCCGCCCCTGCTCCTACGGCGAGGACCGCAGCCTGGCCAACTACCTGCTGCGCCTCGGCTACGGCACGGTGTTCCAGCGCTCCGCCGTCGCCCGCACCCGGGTGCCGGAGAGCCTGGGCCGCATCCTGAAGATGCTCACCCGCTGGGCGCGGAGCAACATCCGCGAAAGCCTGGTGTTCGCCACGATCATGTTCCATCCCAACCGCCGCGGCAACCGCTTCTGGCCCGTATTGGAGTTCGTCAGCACCTCGCTGCTGGTTTTCCTGCACCTGGTCTGGTTTTACGCGCTCCTGGCCAGCGGCCTGGCCGGCGGCGAATTCCTGCTGCGCGCCATCGCCTCCACCGTGCTTTTCGGCTTCCTGTACATGCTCTACTTCCTCCGCATCGAGGGCGGCCGGGAGTTCCCCTATGCCCTGGCTTTCACCCTGTTCTGCAGCCCGCTGCTGGTCGGCATTTTCACCGTCGCCGGTTTCACCCTCACCACCCGGAAATGGTCCACGCGCTGATCCGGGCCCAGCGGGGCGGGAAGCGTTTCTTGCTTTTTTCTTCGTGATTGCATAAGATGGCGACAAAGGGAGAAGGGCATGACGGAAAACGTTAATAAAAAAGTGATCCTCATCGTCGACGACGACGCGGCGATCGTCGAGCTGCTGAGCAAATTGTGCGCCAAGCAGGGCTACGAGACCCTGGTGGCCAGCAACGGGCGCGAGGGGGTGGCGGTGGCCCGGGAAAAGATGCCGGACCTGGTCCTCATGGACGCCATGATGCCCGAGATGAACGGGTTCGAAGCCGTCTCGGCCTTGAAGCAGGATGCAGGCACCGCCCATATCCCGGTCATCATGGTCACCGGCCAGGATTCCCTGGAGGACCGCCTGACCGGCATCGCCCGGGGGGCCAACGACTTCGTGAACAAGCCCTTCAATTCCCAGGAACTGGCCCTGCGCATCCAGAACAACCTGAAGATCAAGGAATACGGGGATTTCCTCAAAGGGCACAATGCCATTTTGGAAAAACAGGTCAGGGAACGGACGGCGGACCTGAACGCCACCATGGAAAAACTGCACCTGGCCCATGAAAAGATCAAGACCGGATATATTGAAACCATCTACCGCCTGACCCTGGCCGCGGAATACCGGGACGATGATACCGGCATGCATATCAAGCGGACCAGCTACTACGCCCGTTTGCTGGCGCAGGAGCTCAAGCTCGCCGCTGATTTCGTCGAGGCGGTTTTTTTTGCCGCTCCCATGCACGACGTCGGCAAGGTCGGCATCCCGGACAGCATCCTGCTGAAAACCGGTCCCGCTGAACGCCGGGGAATGGGAGATCATCAAGAGCCACACCCGGATCGGCGCCAAGATCCTGGGCGGTTCGGAATCTCTATTCCTGCGCATGGGAGAAAGCATCGCCCGCAGCCACCATGAGCGCTGGGACGGGGGCGGCTATCCGAACGGGCTCAGGGGCGAAGCCATCCCCATCGAAGGCAGGATCATGAACATCGTCGACCAGTACGACGCCATGCGCAGCCGCCGGCCCTACAAGCCGGCGTTCGACCACGACAAAACGGTCCAGATCATCACCGCCGGCGACGGGCGCACCATGCCCGGCCACTTCGACCCCATGATCCTGGCGGCTTTCAAGAAAGTTCACGGGGAATTCGCCAGGATCTTCGATTCCTTCGGCGAGTGACCGCCATGAGGGCCGGCCCATCCCCGGCGCCGCGCCGCCGCCCGCCCGGCCCGGGCTCGCTGTATCACCTCTCCCTGGGGTCGAACCTGGGCGACCGCCGCGCCCATATCGAAGAAGCCGTGGCCTTTCTGCGGGGCCTGGGCAGGGTGGCGCGCCGGTCGGCCCTTTACGAGACCACGCCCGTGGGCATGCCCGGGGCCGCCCTGTTCTACAACCTGGCCCTGGCGCTGGAAACGCCGCTCCAGCCGTTGGAGCTGTTGGCCAGGTGCAAGGAGCATGAGGCCCGCCAGGGGCGCGACCGGCGCGATTCCCATTACCGGGACCGGCCCATCGATATCGATATCCTGCTGGCCGGGAACCTGGTCATGGACACTCCGGAATTGACCATGCCCCATCCGCGGCTGTGCGAGCGCGGCTTCGTCCTGGTCCCCCTGTTCGAGATCGCTCCCAAGCTGGTCCACCCGCTGGAAAAAGTGACGGTGACGCGGCTCCTCTCGCGCTGGCGCGGCGGGGAAAAGGTCAGGCGCCTGGAATAAGGCTCAACCGGGCTGGAAATCCTCCAGCCTGCGCAGGTGGGATGTATCGGTCAGGTTCAGGCTTTCGAACAGTTTCTTGATCTGTGGATCCGTGACCTTCATGAAAAAGGTGCGGTGTTTTTCGACCAGGTTGGCTTCCAGGTCGCGGGCCAGGTCCAGCAGGTCGCTGACCTGCAGTTCCTGGTGCTTCTGGGTAAAATAGCGCTGCACGGTTTCCACGTTCTGCACGAATTCGGAGATAAGCTTTTCGGCTTCGGGATTTTCCGCGAAGGCGTCCTTGCTCTGCAAAAAGACGTTCTGCATCAGCTCGATCTGCCGGCAATGCAATTTTTCTTCCTCGGCCAGTTCGCTGAACAGGTCGTAGAGCGCCGGGTGGGAAATGGAAACGCTCAGCCCGATCATGGCGTACAGCTCGCTCAGGCGCGTCTCGGCGGCCTTGAGCAGGTAAAAGGTCTTTTCCAGCGACATGTCGCCCCCCGTTTCCGCCTACTTGCTGCGCGTGATGTACAGGTAGCGCTTGACCTTGTTGGTCGGGGTTTTTTCGAACGGTTCCGGGTGTTCGCTGATCCTGCTGATCTGCGAAAAGGCGGGCAATTGGAGGTTGATGCGCTGCCGTACTTGCTCCAGGATGTCCTCGGTCAGCTTGCGGGCTTCGGCGTCGTTGAGCTTGTTGCGCTCGAACTCGCGGTCGAGGACGTCGTAGTCCAGGTAGGCCTTGACCAGCAGCTTGTGGCCGCTCTCGAAGACCACCACCTCCTGGAAATAGGGCTCCTGCAGGATCTTTTGCTCGATGGCCTCGGGGTAGATGTTTTCGCCCGAGGGGCCGATGATGACGTTCTTGCAGCGCCCCTTGATGAACAGGTAGCCCTCGTCGTCGAAGAATCCCAGGTCGCCGGTCTTCAGCCAGCCGCCCTGGCAGGAAGACATCGGCGGTGGCGTCGGGATTCTTGTAGTAGCCGGACATGACGATGGGGCCGCGGACGATGATCTCGCCGATGCCGCTCTGGGCGTCGGGCTCGTGGATCGACATCTCGATGCCCGGGATCGGCTTGCCGCAGGAGCCGACCTTGACCTGGCCGAAGGGATTGATGGTCATGATCGGGGCGGTCTCGGTCATGCCGTAGCCGGTGGAGTAGCTGATGCCGGCGTCGCGCAGGAACACCTCCACGTCCTCGTTCAGCGAGGCGCCGCCGAACATGAAGAAGCGCAGCTTGTTGCCGAAGGACTGGACCAGCTTGCGGCCGGCCACCTGGTGCAGTTTTTTGCGGAAAAAGGCCAGCGGGTACAGCTTGTTGATGATGAGCTTGCCCTGGATCTGCGGCAGGATCTTCTTGCGGAAGATCTTGTCCACCACCAGGGGCACGGTCAGGACCGCGGTCGGTTTAACGATATCCATGGCCGCCAGGAGCTTTTGCGGCGTGGGCAGGCCGCGCATGTAATAGATGCTGGCGCCGATGGCGATCGGGCAGAGCATGCCGCCGGTGGCCTCGAAGGTATGGGCCAGGGGCAAGATGGAAAGGAAGCGGTCGTCGGCGTTGATGGGGAAGCGTTCGATGCCGTTGACCACGTCGAAGACGATGTTCTTGTTGGCTGAGCATGACCCCCTTGGAATGGCCGGTGGTGCCGGAGGTGTAGATGATGACCGCCAGGTCCTCGGGTTCGGGTTCGGGCACATCGGCCTGGGCCTCGGCGTCGGCGGCGCTCTTGGGCCGGCCGCGCTTGAACAGGGCCAGGGTCTTGCCGATGAAGCCGACGTGCGGCTTTTGCCGGTCCTCGAATTCCATGTTGTCCAGGTCGCAGATGAACTTCAGCGTCGAGTCGTCCATGCCTTCCAGCTTGACGCGCTGCTTGGGCTCGATGAAAGATGCCCTGGGCCTCGGAGTTGCGCAGGATATGGCGGGTGTCGGTATCCGGGAAGCCGGTCAGGATGGGCACGGCCACGGCGCCCATGGAGGTGATGGCCAGGTAGGCGATGACCCAGTTCGGGCAGTTCTCGCCCATGATGGCCACGCGGTCGCCTTTCTTGATGCCGCGCGCCAGCAGGCTGGCGGCGGTCTCCTGGATCTGCTGCTTCAGCTGCAGGTAGACGATGGGCTGCTCGCCGACGAAGGTGATGGAAGGCAGGCTGCCGTATTGATCGAAAGTCCTTTCCAAAAGGCATTTTACCGTCAGTTTTTCCAGTTCTACGATCATGGGGGCTCCTTGCCAGAAATGGTAATGAATGGGGAAATGATTGTCAAATCAGAATGAGGGAAGACAGAGGGAAGATGGAGGGAAAGGCAGAGGGAAGAGAGAGTAGGAATTAAGAGCAGAAAGAATGACTCGAAAAATGCTTTTTCCTGCTCTTACTTTTTCTTCCCTTTCTCTTCCCTTTCTCTTCCCTTTTCTTCCCTGTTCAAAAAAATATCGCTGAAGAAATAGACGGGCATGTCCAGGCTCGCCTGCAGCTGCAGGTAGCAGCCGGGGCAGGAGGTGACCACGGCGCCCACGCCCAAGTTCATTCAGTTTCGCCGTTTTTTTATCCAGTATTTTGGCCGAGGTGGAGGGGAAGCCGACCTTGAAGATGCCGCCGAAACCGCAGCACAGGGCCGAGTCGTCGTCCCGGTAGCGCGTCGCCGAACCGCTCCAGGAAGTGGCGCGCCTCCTTCTGCAGCTTCAGCGACTTGAGGTTGTGGCAGGGGTCGTGGTAGGTGAAGGGGCCCTTGACTTGTCCGGCGAAGGCCGGGTCGATGGCGGCGTCAGGGCAGAACTTGTAAAGGAACTCGCCCAATTCGAAGATCTCGATCCCCGGGCAGGTCGTAATATTTTTTGAAGGCCAGCACCCCGGTCGAGCAGGGCACGACGATCTGTTTGAAGCGGAAGCGCTTGAATAGCGCCTGGTTCTTTTTTTTCAGGGAGTCGAATTTCTTTGCCCCAGCCCTGCGAAAGGTAGGGGAAGCCGCAGCAGTGCAGGCCATCGGGGTAGAGGACGCTGAAGCCCTGTTTTTCCAGGAGGGACTTGATCTCCACGATCTTGCGCGGGTAGAAGTAGGTGAACACGCAGCCGGGAAAGAGCAGGACATCGTATTCCCTTTCCCGGTCGCCGCCGGCGATGCGCTTCAGGTCGGCCGGCTGGAACGCGGGCAGGGAGAGCTTTTTTTTCAGCGGCGTGCGCGCCAGCAGCCGCGGCAGCCAGAGCAGCTTGCGCAGGACCACCCCCTGGTAAAAAAAGAGGACCATTTTTTTGAGCCAGGGAATGCGGCTGCCGCCCGAGATGCGGTTGCGGTGCTCGATCATCATGGCGTTGAACTCGACGCCGTTGGGGCAGGCCTGCTCGCAGCCGCCGCAGACCAGGCACTGGTAGAGCAGGGCGCGGTTGCGACGGTTGGCTTTCAGGCGGCCGTCGGTCGATGGCCTTGACCAGGTTGACCTTGCCGCGCGGCGAATTCGGCTCGCTGAGCTCGGCCTGGTAGACCGGGCAGGCCGACTGGCAGGTGCCGCAGTCGGCGCAGAGCTTGGCGATCTCGCTTATGGTCTTTTCAGCCATCGGCCGTCATTATAACAGAAACGCGCAGCAAGCCGAATTTCGCGGCCGGCTTGTTTTTAGCAAACGCATGCCGTACACTGGATTTTGCTGAAGTGCCGGCCGCGACCGCGAGGATTCCGCGCCGGCGCAAGGAAATCGGCATGGACAAAACATATTGCCCGCGCTGCGGGAACAAGCTGGAAAAGCGCCGCCTGGAAGAGCGGCGAGCGCGATTTCTGCCCGGCCTGCCGGGCCGCGGTGTATGAAAACCCGCTGCCGGCCACGGCGGTCGTGGTATTCAACGAACGGCAGGAACTGCTGCTGGTGCAGCGCGCCGTGGAACCGGGAAAAGGACATTGGTGCCTGCCCGGCGGTTTCCAGGAAATAGACGAAACGCCCGAATCATGCGCCCTGCGCGAGCTGCGCGAGGAGACCGGGATCCAGGGCCGGGTGCGGGAACTGCTCGGCCTGGAGATGAGCCCGCATCCCTGTTACCGGGCCGTGCTGGTGGTCGGCTACCGCTGCGAGGCGGTCGGCGGCGACGCTGGCCGCCGGCGACGACGCCGAGGCCGCGGCCTATTTTCCCTTGGCCGCAGCTGCCCGAACTGGCTTTCCAGAGCCACGCCCGCATCATCGAGCGGGCCGGCCGGCCGCTGCTGGCGCGGCTGCGCTTCCGCGGCCTGCCCGGCGGGCGCGTACGTCGTCACCAGCGGCGACCACCTGCGGGTGGCCCGCGAGGCCTGCCGCGGCGGCGCCCGCATCGTCCAGTACCGCGACAAGGACGCGCCCGCCGCGCGACGGCTGGCGACGGCCCGCCGCATCCGCGCTGTCACTCGCGACCAGCGGTACGCTGTTCATCGTCAACGACCAGCTCGATATCGCCGTGCTCAGCGAAGCCGATGGCGTGCACATCGGGCAGGATGATATCGCCGTCGCCGACGCCCGCTCCCTGCTGCCGCCCGGGATGATCATCGGCGTTTCCTGCTCTTCCCTGGAGCAGGCCCGGGAAGCCGAGCGCCAGGGCGCCGACTACCTGGGCGTCGGGGCCATCTTCGCCACGCCGACCAAGGTGGGTTACCCGGTGGTCGGCCTGGAGGGCTTGCGCCGGATCGCGGCGGAAGTTCCGCTCCCCCTGGCGGCCATCGGCGGCGTCAACCTGGAAAACATGGCCGCGGTAAAGGCGGCCGGGGCGAAGTACCTGGCCATGGTGCGCGAATTCCAGGAGGATACCGCCGCCCGGGTCGCCCCGGTCAACGCTTTTTTTAATAACCAATAAAATTATTTTATTGATCCGATACAGATGCGATTTTGTAGGGGCGATCCGTTGGATCGCCCTGGATCGATCAATGTGCCAATCAGGGCGACCCGCCGGGTCGCCCCCACCCAATTCTTTATGAAATTTTCAACCGTCTGTTCTATCTCTTCGTCGGTCATATTGCATACAGCGCATCGAGGAAATTCACCTGGAAGCTCGCCGGGCCCGGCCGCTTTTTCCGCGGCGATCTCGCCGGCGATGCCCATCACGGCCATGGCGGCGGCCGTGGCCGCAAAATGATCGGGGTTGACGGCGGCGAAAGCGCCGCACAGGGCCGAGGCCGTGCAGCCCAGGCCGGTGACCTTCGGCATCAGGGCGTGGCCGTTTTTGATCATGGCCGTATTCTTTTTATCGATGATATAGTCTGTTTCCCCGCTGACGCAGACCACGCAGCCGTGCTGTTCGCTCAGGCGGCGGGCGCGAGGCCAGTGCGGTAGTCAGTGGCGGCGGCGCTGTCCACGCCCTTGGTTCTTGCCCGGTCGTCCGCGATGGCCATGATTTCCGAGGCATTGCCGCGCACGATGGCCGGCGGCACGGCCTGGATGAGTTCGCGGATGGTTCGCGTGCGGTAAGGGGTGGCGCCGGCGCCCACCGGGTCATAAATGATGGGGATGCCTCTTGCTTTTGCCCGGCGCGCCGCCTTGAACATGGCTTCGACCCAGGGGCCGCTCAGCGTGCCGATATTGATCACCAGGGCCGAGGCGATGCCGACCATGTCCTCGACCTCTTCCGCGGCATGGGCCATGACCGGCGAGGCGCCGACGGCCAGCAGCGCGTTGGCGGTCAGGTTCATGACCACGTAATTGGTGATGTTGTGCACCAGCGGCGACCGCCGGCGCACTTGCTCGCATGTTTTGACAGATTTCCCGCGCGTTGATGGGCATGATTTATTTTAGCCCAAAGACGGGCCGCTGTCCATTCCCGGCCGGGTCCGTTTGACATTCGCCGGGGGCAATTCTAAAATGATGAACCGTGGGGGTGCTCCATGGCCGAGATCAGACCGTACAAGGAAAATTATTTCACCCGCCGGCGGAAAGTCATTTTCTACCTGGCGCTGGTCCTGGTCGCCGCGGCCGCCGTTTCGGCGTTCCTGCTCCTCCGTTCCGGGCCCGGCTCGGGGATCTATGTAGGCCAAGTGGTCCGCATCAGCGACGGCGGCGAAGACATCGGCCTGGTCAAAACCTACCGCGAAGGAAAATCGATCAGCTATTTTTCGGCGGCCAGCGACTTCAAGGACCTGGTCTATCACCGCCTGCAGGGGGAGTATGCCATCAAGGTCATTGCCCGCGACGCCGCCGCCTACCGGCGGAAGAAGGAGCAGGAGAGGCGGGAACTGGCCGCGAGCGGGCCTGACAATGCCGCTCGCCAGGCGTCAGCCGCCCCGCCTCCCGTCAACGTCGTTTCCGGCGAAGCCGGGGCCGACGAAATCGCCGCGGCCGGAGAGCAAAATGCCGCCGCCGGCCAGCCCGTAGCCGGGCCGCGCGCCGAGCCCGCCCCGCAGGAAGACGAACCGGGCCTGGGCTACGCCAGGACGCGCGAAGCTGGAGTCCGGGAATACGACCGCGAGGTGGGCGAACTGGCCCAGAAAGCCGATGAGATCGATAGCCTGTGGCAGAAGCACCGCGATTTTTGCCAGGGGACGATCGCCGTGACGGTCGGCAACGCCTACGGCCGCGATTGGTTCGGCATTTATACCACCATCAACGCCGCCGACACGCCCGAATGCAAGATGATGATCCAGGACATGCAGGCCCTGGCCGAAGAGATCGACGCCGGCATGGAATCGGCCTGGGAAAAGGCGCACCGGGCGGGAGTTTACCCCGGGCAGATGCGCGCCGTCCAGCAGAAATACCTCATGGAGCTGGATCGCTGGAACAAATAAAGGGCGGGGCGGTCAGCCGATCACGCCCAGCATGAAGACCATGATGAACAGGGCCACGGTCTCGATCAGGCCGATGACCATGATGTAGTTGCCGAAGCCCTTGCCGGTCTCCGCGAAGGCATCCGCGGCGGAAGCGCCCGCTTTCCCCTGGTACCAGGCCGATACGCCCATGGCCAGGCCCCCGAAGATCCCGATGCCCAGGATCATGCCGGGGTCCATTTTGCCGATGGCCGCCTTGAGGGCGTTCATGAGAATGAAGCCGTAAACGGTCTGCGTCAGGGGGGCGCCGACGAAGGCCACCAGCAGGAACGGGGCCGGCTTGTTCATGAGCGAAGCACTTCTTCCAGGCGCCGATCGCCGCCATGCCCGCCACGCCGGCGCCGATGCCCGAACCGACGGCGGACAGCGCCATGGTCGCACCAATTCCGATCAGACTAAAGTTCATCTTTTACTCCTTAAAAGGCTTGTAGGCCTTCCCGGACCACTCCATGCCCAGGTGCCCGGAAAACTCCAGCATATTGAGCCGTATCCCATGCACGACCACGGACAGGGCGCCCATGGCCATGTTCAATGAATGCCCGAACAGCAGGATCATGCCGCCGAGTGAGCAGGGCGAGCGGACCGCTCCCCAGGCCGGCGGCGATGGCGTTGAAGCTCTTGGATATCTCTATTCCGGCCAGCCCGACGGCAAAGAGACGGATATAGGAAATGATGTCGGCGAAGGCGCTGATGCTGCTCAGGAAGGTGGTCAGCAGGTTGGCGGCGCCCATGGCCAGGCCATGGAAGAAACGGCCTTCCTGGCGGGAGAAGGCGATGACGAACAGGAAGCCGCCGGCGATCATCCATTTGGCATGGAGGGGCACGGGGAATTTCTCGCTGCTGATCACCAGGTTCAGCACCAGGTAATAGAGGCCCAGGACCATGGTCAGCCAGCCCAACTGGGCCAGCGAGCGGACGAAGGGCTTCTCCCTGGCCTGGCGGAGAAAGCTCCAGAAATGGGCGATCGAGATGTGCACGGTCCCGACGGTGAAAAAGAGGATCTTGAACGTCTCGCCGCTCCTGGGGTTGAAGGAAGAGAGCGCCGGGACGATCATCCAGGAGAGCCAGGGCAGCGCGGCCAGCTTTTGCGAGCCGAACCAGGTGCCGGTCAGGACGCCCCAGACGATGGTCGCGAAACTCAGGAGCATCATGCAGCGAGACGGCGGCCGGCACCTTTTGCTGCCGGCGCCGCAGCCGGGCGCTCAGGAAAAGCGAGGCGGAAAAAATGATCAGGCCGTACCCCGCGTCGCCGATGATGGCGGCGAAAAAGAAGGTGAAGAACAGCAGGAAAAAAAAGCTGATGTCGAATTCCCGGTATCCGGGTATGGTCCCGAGGATTTGAAACACGGGGGCGATGAAGTCGATCCAGCGCTTGTTGCGGACCAGGGTCGGGACGTCGTCGTCGGCGGCGGGATCCTGGAGCAGAAGCGCCCAGTTGTTTTCCCGGCAGGATTGTCTCAGGGCTTGAACCTGGTCGCCCGGGCAAAAAACCGGTCAGGTAGGAGAGCGCTTCGGTATGGCCCATGGCCGCCGCCGCTTCGGCCAGCTCGATCTCCCGGGCGGCGGCATGGACGGCGCGCTCCAGGTCGCCGGCCTCGCCGCCCAGCCCTGCCAGTTCCAGGCGCAACCGGCGGCGCTCGGAGCGGTTCTCGGCCTGCAGGCTCTCCAGCTCGGCGGCGCCGCGCCGGGGCGGATCCAGCGGCTTGAATTCGCCCGGGAACGAGGTGCCCGCTTTCAGGACCAGGGCGACCCAGAGCAGCGCCTTGCCGCGCTTGACGACAAAGGCGTCGTATCCCGGGCGGGATCAGGCCGAGTTGCCTGGGCGGGACTTCGAAGAACCTGATCTCATAGCCCTGGTCGCGGATGGCCTGCAGGTCGGAGAGCGATACCTCCTGCCAGTCATGAAGGCGGGCCGCTTCCTTTTGCAGGTTTTCCCGCTCCTCGTCGAGCAGGCGCAGGGCTTCCTGCTTGTCCAGGATGGAGCGGGCCGTTGGCCAGGGCGGCTGCCGAGGGTCCCCGACGAGGAGGCTCCAGGCCGCTTTCCCCGGCTGCGGCGGGCAGGGAGAGAGCGAAGCCAGGGCCTTTTCGAGGAGAACCTTTTTTTCCCGCCATTCCTGGACCGACGCCACGTGGGCGGGAGCGGCGCCGAGGTGCAGGATGCCGAGCTTGCGCAGTTTGTACAGCGCGTCCTGCTTCTCTTCCCGGCGGGTGATCACCGTGGCTTTCTTCATCGCGACGATCATGAGGCGTCCACCCTTCTCAGCAGGTTGTTCTTGGCCATCTTGCCCCGTGACCACCGCGGCGGTCTGCTGGTCGCCGAGGAATATATTGATGCGGCGGATGCTTTCGATCGCCTGGGGGATCTTGACCTTTTCAAAGAGGTTCACCCGCTGGCTGGTCACCTGCAATTCGGCCGCCAGCAGGACGACCTGCCGGCGCAGCAGGCCGATCTCCACGTCAAGGCGCGAGAGAGCGGCGAACAGGGCGAGGGCTTCGTCGACCCAGGGCGGGGTCAGGAACAGGTCGTGGCCCCCGGTCACGAAATCCAGTGGATTTGAAAACCGGGATCTCCACGCCGGCGATGTTGGCGGATTCGGTTTGCACGCCCTTGACCTTCAGCCAATCCTGGAAGGGGAACGGCTCGGCGAAGAGGTCCTGCCATGACGCCGCGCCGTCGATCAGCTCTTTGCGCTTGCGCGTCTCTTCGGCCAGCCGGCCCTCCAGCTGGCGGATGACCATCTGCAGCTGCTGCTTCTTGAGGACCAGGGTCGGCAGGTAGCGGCGGTAAAGCTTCAGGGCGTCTTTTTGCCTTTTCAGCTCGTTCTTGGTCAGCTTCACCGCGGGCATGCTCAATCGGCGCCAGCGGGCGCGGCGGGCCAGAATTTCCTGACCAGCTCGCTGCGCAGCCGGGTCTCTTCAGGGGAGAAGCAGGAGGCGAGGATTCGCCAGCCGTTGTCCAGGGCGGCTTCCAGGGGGACGTTGACCGAGAGGTCCATCATCTCCCGCTCGAAGATCACGCCGTACTTCAGCAGCTTCTGGTCCCAGTCGGTCATCTTGAAGCCCATGGATTTCTTTTCCAGGGTCTCCTTGTAGGCGGCATAGAGGGTGATCATGCCGTCCATCAGGGCGCGGTGATCGGGCCGGGTCTTCTTGTTGACCAGCTGCTTGAGCCGCGAGAGCGAGCCGAAGGGCTCGATGCGGCCGTTCTTCAGGTAATACTGCCCTTCCGTGATGTAGCCGGTGTTGTCCGGCACCGGGTGGGTGACGTCGTCGCCGGGCATGGTGGTGACGCCCAGGATGGTGATCGACCCCGCCCCCGAGAAGTCGACCGCTTTCTCGTAGCGGGCCGCCAGCTGGCTGTACAGGTCGCCGGGATAGCCGCGGTTGGACGGCACCTGCTCCATGGTGATGGCGATCTCCTTGAGGGCGTCGGCGAAGTTGGTCATGTCGGTCAGCAGGACCAGCACCTTCTTGCCCTGCAGGGCGAAGCCCTCGGCCACGGCCAGGGCGATGTCGGGCACCAGCAGGCACTCGACGATGGGGTCGGAGGCGGTGTGGACGAAGAAGATGGCCCGGCTCATGGCGCCGCCCTGCTCCAGCGTGTCCTTGAAATAAAGGTAGTCGTCGTATTTGAGCCCCATGCCGCCGAGGATGATCATGTCGACTTCGGCCTGCATGGCGATGCGGGCCAGCAGGGGGTTGTAGGGCTCGCCCGACACCGAAAAGATGGGCAGTTTCTGGGACTCCACCAGGGAGTTGAACAGGTCGATCATGGGGATGCCCGTGCGGATCATGTTCCGGGGGATGATGCGCTGGCCGGGTTGACGGCGGGGCCGCCGATCTCGATCATGTTCTCGCTCAGCTCCGGGCCCTTGTCGCGGGGCTTGCCGCCGCCGTCGAAGATCCGCCCCAGCAGGTCGTCGCTGAAGGAGACCCGCATGGGGTGCCCGAGAAAGCGGACCTTGTCCCCGGTGGAGATGCCGCGGCTGCCCGCGAATACCTGGAGCGAGACCTTGTTTTCGTGGAGGCGGATGACCTCGGCCAGGGATGACCGCCGCGCGGAGCTGACCATGGCCAGTTCCCCGTAAAGGACATCGCTGGCGGTGACGGTGATGACGTTGCCGGCGATCGCTTCGATCCTGCTGTAGACCTTTTTCATGCTGGTTTCCTTTTATTTCCCGCCGGCGAGCGCTTCCTGGAGCTTGCGGCCCTTTTCGTCCGTCCCGGCTTGCCGGGTTTTCACCAGGTCGCGGATCTCGCTCTCCAGGCGATCGAACTCGGCGCCCTGCCATTCGACGCCGTTGTAGTCGAGGAACTTCTGGCGCAGCTGGTTGAAGAAGCCCCGGGCGGCTTCCTTGCCGGCGAAGTCGAAGCGCGAGACCAGGACCGCGAAGAGGAGGCGGAAGGTGTGCCGCTGCCTTTCCGGCGAAACGGCGGAGTCGACCGGGTCGTACGAGTCCTGCTGCAGGTAGACCGAGTCGATGAAATCGCCCTTGAGGAACAGCTCGTAATCCTCCAGGGAGGTGCCCTCTTCGCCGACGACCTTCATCATCTGGCTGACCTCGTTGCTGCGGAAGAGGATGTCGCGGGCGTAGGCGGTGCCGGCCGCGTCGATCAGCCCCGCGTATTTGCTCCAGCTTTCCAGCGGGTCGATGGCGGGATACTTGCGGGCATCGGAGCGCTCGCGGGAAAGCCCGTGAAAGGCCCCGACCACCTTCAGCGTCGACTTGGTCACCGGCTCGTCGAAATTGCCGCCGGCCGGGCTGACCGTGCCGCCGATGGTGACCGACCCGCGTGCCGTTGTCGCGCAGGCGCACCAGGCCGGCCCGCTCGTAGAAGCCGGCGATGACCGATTCGAGGTAGGCGGGGAACGCCTCCTCCCCGGGGATCTCCTCCAGGCGGCCCGACATCTCGCGCAGCGCCTGCGCCCAGCGCGATGTCGAGTCGGCCAGCAGCAGGACGTGCAGGCCCATCTGCCGGTAGTATTCGGCCAGGGTGACGGCGGTATAGACCGACGCCTCGCGGGCGGCGACCGGCATGGAGCTGGTGTTGCAGATGATGATGGTGCGCTCCATCAGGGTGCGGCCCGTTTCGCGGATCGGGCAGCTTGGGGAATTCCTTGAGGGTCTCGACGACCTCGCCGGCCCGTTCGCCGCAGGCGGCGATGATGACGATGTCGATCTCGGCGTTGCGGCTCGTCGTCTGCTGCAGGACGGTCTTGCCGGCCCCGAACGGCCCGGGGATGCAGTAGGTGCCTCCGCGGGCGACGGGAATAAAGGTGTCGATGATGCGGATCTTGGTGACCATGCGGCTCGCCGGGCCGCAGCCGTTCGCGGTAGCAGGTGATCGGGCGCTTGACCGGCCAGTTGAAGCACATGGTGACCGGGACGCGGTCGCCCTTGTCGTCCTCGAGCTCGGCGATGGTGTCGGTGATGCGGTAATTGCCGGCCGGGGCGATCGTGACGACCTTGAAGGACCCGCTCATATGGAACGGGACCATGATGCGGTGGCGGAAGATGCCTTCCGGAACGGTGCCCAGCGTGTCGGCGGCCGCGACCGCAGCGCCGGCTTGGGCCTCCGGGGTGAAGGCCCACTCCTTTTTTTCGTCGAGGGGGCTGAGGTAAACGCCGCGCTCGAGGAAGAAACCGCAGCGGGCGGCCAGTTCCGGGAGCGGGTTTTGCAAGCCGTCGTAGATCTGCGCCAGCAGCCCGGGGCCCAGGCGCACGGAGAGGAGGTCGGCCGTGAACTCGACCTCGTCGCCGATGCCGATGCCGCGGGACATCTCGAAGACCTGCATCTCGGCCCGGCGGCCGCGGATGCGGATGACCTCCGCCTTGAGCTTTTTACCGGCGCTGGCCACGTAGGCGACCTCGTTCATGGACACGTCGCCTGCGAACTCGACGGTGACCATGTTGCCGTTGACCCCGACGACCTTTCCTTTGGTCATGTCCTTTCTCCGTTGCCGATCGCGGGGCCGGCGGCGCTCGTCCACGCGGCCGCGTCGTCCAGGACCCTGGCGTAGCTTTCGGCGAACGACTCGAGGCCGGGCTCGGGCCGGAATTGGTCTTTTCGTTCCAGGAGCAGCAGCTTCAGGCGATAGACGATCAGGCGTCCCAGGTCGAACTGGGTGCCGGTTTCGAGTTCTTCGAGATACCGACCAGCGCCTGCGGTGCAGCGCCGTTTCGACCGCCTTGGGCGTGCCGGCGCCCAGCGCTTCCTTGACCAGGGCGGGCAGCCCGGCGAAAAACGCCGCGTGCCGCAGGAACGGGTCCGGGCTGAGGCCCAGCCGCTGGGCGCGCTGCACGGCCAGTTCATTGCGCAGCGCCGTTTCCCATGAAGCATAGGCCTGCCATAGCGGCGGGATCGCCGCGGCGGGGCGTGAGCTCGTCGAAGGAGATCCGGGACAGCAGGGCGTAATCGCCTGCGGCCACCTGTTCCCGGCACATTTCCAGCCAGGCCGGGCTGGTGAGCGGGGCAGGGTCATCGAAAAGGAGCAGGGGCAGGGATGCCACGAGATAGTAGTACTGGGTCAAGTTCATTTGTCCTGCTGCAGGGCGTCGGCGACGATCCCGGCCATGACCGGGTTGAGGAACAGGGACAGGCTCTCCGCGATGCTCTCGGCGGAAAAGTCATAATAGGCGTGCCCGTCTTTCTCGGCCACGCGAAACCCGTTCAGCACTTCCGCGCTGGCCTTGATCTCGATGCCCGCCGCGATCTTCGCGGCCAGGGCCTGGCGCAGCGCCTTGGCCATGAGGTCGAACTGCTCCTTGGGCAGGAGGACCTCGATCTTGTCCCGGCGTTCCGGCGTCCAGTTCGAGATCATGGCGGCGATGGCGGCGGCGATCTCCTTGTCCTCGAGGGCTTCCCGGCTCTTCTCCTTCAGAAGCGCGGAAAACAGGGTCTCCAGCTGCTTCCTGACCCCCAGCAGGAGGTCCCTGGACGCCTGCTTGAGGGACTCGCGGCCCGAGCTGTTCCAGCCGTTCCTGCTCATGCCGGGCGGTCGGCCAGCAGGGCGTCCGCCTGCGCCCGGGCGGCGGCCACGATCGCGTCGGCCTGTCGCCCCGGCCTGCTTGAGCAGCGCTTCGCTCTCCAGGCGGACCTTGTCCACGCCGTCGCGCTGGATGGTAGTCGATCAATTCCTTCAGCTGCACGTCGGGTATGTCTTTGGCTTCCATGCCTGAATTCTATTGGAATCGGGTGGCCCTGTCAATTTCGTTAATATTCTTTCCTGGCGCGCCGGCATGCCCGGCCATTTTGCCGGGGGCTTCTACAGGCCCAGGAACTGGACGGCCAGGCCGGAGAGGAGGATGGCGGCGCCGGCCAGCGCGTGGGCGTAGCGCTCGAGGCGGCCGAGGCGCACGAACGTCAGCCCCCAGGTGGAAAGGGCGATGATCGTGAGCATGGTGGCGATGGTGGCGATGCTGAAGGCCGCCGTGACCAGGATCACTCCCAGAAGATTGTGGGTGGCGGCGGGATACATGACCAGGGGGATCAAGGGCTCGCAGGGGCCGAAGACAAAAACCGTGAACAGGATCCAGGGAGTGATATTGGCCTTTTTGTTCCGGTCGTGGACATGAGCGTGATCGCTTTCATGCTGGTGCAGGTGCTCGTGACTGCCGCCGTCGGCGTGGCAATGCGAGTGCTGGTGGGGCTTGTTCTTGACGGCACGGTGCAGGCCCCAGACCAGGTAGGCGAAGCCGAAGCCGATGAACAGCCAGGAGGCGGCGTTGCCGCGCCAGGACTCGGCCCCTTGCAGCTTGCCCACGGCGATGCCCAGGGCCAGGCCCAGGAAGCCGAGCACGACCGAGCTCAGGACGTGGCCCAGGCCGGAAAAGAAGGCGATCACCAGGGTCTTTTTCAGCGGCCACTGGCGCGCCTTGGCCATGGCGATGAAGGGGAGATAATGGTCGGGGCCGACCAGGGTGTGGAAACAGCCCAGTCCCACCGCCGTGCCCGCCAGTATCCAGATCTCGTTGCTGATCATTTTCCGTTCGTGCGCTCCATGGTTTTTTGAGCCTGCATTATATCACAGGCGCCGGGTCTTGCGGAAGCCGCTGCTTTTAAAAAAGGCGCTCCCGCCGGGCGGCCAGGAAAAGGCGCTGAAACGTCTCCGCCGGCAGCTGCTCGGCGCGCGCCTGCGGCGACAGCCCGCAGGCGGCGGCCAGGGCGGGCAGCGCCTTTTTGTCGTAATGCGCCGCCAGGTTGTTCCACAGCGTCTTGCGCCGCTCGGCGAAGCACAGCCTGACAAAGCGGTAGAATTCATCCGCTTCCTGCCTCAGCTCCGAGCCGGCCGGGCGGATGGCCAGGACCGTGGACAGGACCTTGGGGGCCGGGGCGAAGGCGCCGCGCGGCACGTCGAAACAGCGGCGGGCCGTGAACAGCAGTTGGAAGACGACCGACTGGGCGTTGTATTTTTTACCGCCCGCGGGAGACAGCAGCTTGTCGATGAAGTCCTTCTGCAGCATCAGGACCGCGGCGCGGATCTTTTCGCGCTGCCCGATCAGCCAGTCGACCACGGGCTTGGAGATGTGATAGGGCAGGTTGCCGATCACGTCGACCCGGGTTTGCGGAAACATTTCGGCCAGGTCGACATGCAGGATGTCGGCGGCAAGGACCCGGGCCCCGCGCCGGGGATCTTCAGTACCGGCGAAGCGGCCCTCGAGTTCCAGGACCAGGGCGGGGTCGATCTCGACCAGGGTGAGCGGCCGGCCGGGGAATCTTTCCAGCAGCAGCCCGCTCAAGGTCCCGTGGCCGGCGCCGATCTCCAGCAGCGGTTCCGGAGCCGCCTCCAGCAGGGCGACGATCTTGCGGGCGATGTTCATGTCGCGCAGGAAATTCTGGCCGAGCTTTGCCGATTTTGCCATAGGAGGATTATATGCCCGTGGCTTTGATATTTCCAGAACCATACGAAGTGAGTCTCGATGGTAAAGAGGAAAATCGATTGGCAAAGCCAATTGATTAGGAAGAATAAGTAAAATTCCAAATTACAAGCGCCAAATTCCAAATAAGCTCCAAGCACCAATGACCCAATTACCCAAACAAAGAGAATAACTGAAATAGCCTTTCGTTTTGGTCATTGGAATTTGGAACTTGAAATTTGTTTGGGATTTGGAATTTGAGATTTGGAATTTAAGGGCGCGGGGACCGCGTTACATTTTGTTCCTTAATCTCTCCTTCCACTCCGGGATCAGGTGCTGCGGTTTTTTTCCGCTCAGCGCCTGGCGCACGGCCTGGACGGTCATCATGGCCATGGCCCGCCGGGTCTTGCCGGTGGCGCTGCCCAGGTGCGGCAGCAGCACCGCGTTTTTCAGCCCCTTCAGCCTTTCGTTCACGGCCGGCTCGTTTTCGTAGACATCGAGGCCGGCGCCGAAGCGCTCGTTTTTTTCGAGCTGCTCGGCCAGGGCGTCCTCGTCCATCAGCGGGCCGCGGGCGGCGTTGATGAAGATGGCGTCCTTTTTCATCAGGGCGAAGGCGTCGCGGTTGAACAGGTGGCGCACGCCGGGCGAATAGGGCAGGTGCAGCGAGACGACATCGGCGCTGCGGATCAGCTCCAGGAAGGTGACGCGGGCGAAGCCGTATTTCTTTTCCAGGGCGGGCTTGGCGCTGCGGGAATAGTAGATGACCTTCATGCCGAAGGCGCGGGCGCGCAGGGCCGTGGCCAGGCCGATGCGGCCCATGCCCACGATGCCCAGCAGGGCGCCGTTCAGCTCCTTGCCCAGCAGCAGGTTCGCGTCCCAGCCCGAGAAGCGGCCGGCGCGGACCAGGGCGTCGCCCTCGACCAGGCGCCGGGAAACGGCGAGGATGAGCGCCAGGGTCAGGTCGGCCGTGGCCCGGGTCAGAACGTCGGGGGTGTGGGTGACCAGGACGTTCTTCTCCAGGGCGCAGCCGACGTCGATGTTGTTGTAGCCCACGGCGTAGTTGGCGATGATCTTCAGCCCGGGCAGGCCGCCGATCATGGCCCGGTCCACGGGGTCGGAGAGAAAGCTGATCAGGCCTTGCGCGTCGGCATGGCGCCGCAGGAAGCCGGCCAGGTCCGCTCCCTCGTCGGCCGCGATCAGCAGCTGGAATTCGCGGCGCAGCCGTTCAATGGCCTCGTCGTTGTACCTGCGGGTCAGGATGACTTTTTTCATGGTCGATATGCCTCGCGATGTGCCTGAAAGCGCGCTCGAATTCGCTCTTGAACTTTTCCTTTTCCGCGAAGGGCAGGATGCCCGTCGCCCGCACGCTGTCGCTGAGCACCACCAGGGCCTGGAAAGGCCTGCCCAGGAACCAGCGCAGGGGGAAGATCTCCATCTCCACGATGTCGGTCCGCAGCGCGCGCTGCCTGGCGAGCCAGGCCGGGTTCTCGCGCTGGATGATGTCCACGCTGACGGCGCTGACGACCGGGAAGGAGGCGCCGGCGAATGTCTTCAGCGGCAGGGCGGCGGAGCGGGAAAAGCGCTTGAAGACGGAGCCGGGACGGATCTCGCCTACCTGGACGGCCGCCGGCCCGCGGAAGCGGGGGGCGAGCGCCCCGGCCGAGCCCAGGAAATAGACCTCCTTGTCCGCCAGGTCGGCGACCAGGGACAGCAGGGTCAGCAGGTGGGGATAGCCGATGAAGCCGCTGAGGACCGCCAGGTTCTCGAACCACAGCAGGGAGGAATGCAGGAAGTCCTGCCGGCGCAGGGACTGCTTTTGCAATCCGGCGAGAAGCGGGCCGGGCGGGAAATAAGGGACCAGTACCAGGGAGGGTGGGACAGCGAACTGTCGTGGGCGGAACAGCGATGGCTTCATGATGAAAGGAAAAATGGGCGATGCAGGATTTGAACCTGCGACTCCTACCGTGTGAAGGTAATACTCTAGCCGCTGAGTTAATCGCCCAGGGGCATATTATAAAATGAAAAGGGGTTCCGGTCAAGAGTCTCGGAAGAGTCCGACGGGCCAAGAGCCTCGGAAGCGTCCGACAGGTCCGACAGGTCCGACGGTCCGACAAGATCGCGGAAGGACAGGCTTGACTTGGCGATGCCTTTGGGCATAGAATGCGCCCATCATGGCAGAATCCAGATTCCGGCACTTCGTCAAATACGTGGTCATCGATATCCTGCTGGCGGCGCTGATCTCGTTTTTCCTGATCAACTACGTGGTCTCGGCCTACAAGATCGAGGGCGATTCCATGAAGCCGCTGCTGCGCGCCCAGGAGCGCATCCTGATCTCCAAGCTGGCCATCAGGAAGGAGAACCTGCGCCGCTTCGACATCGTGGTCCTTTACAAGCCCGACGAGCCCGACAAATCGCTGGTCAAGCGCATCATCGGCCTGCCCGGGGAGATCATCGAGATCCGCGGCGGCGACGTGTGGATCAACGACAAGCCGCTGAAGCAGTTCTTCGGCAGCGGCAATCCCGAGGCGGCCAGGTCGCCCGACGACATGAAGGCGCTGCTCATCCCGCGCGGCATGTTCTTCGTCATGGGCGACAACCGCGGCATCAGCTTCGATTCGCGCCAGTTCGGCCCGGTGCCGCAAAAATACATCTTCGGCAAGGCCTTCTTCCGCTACTGGCCGCTGGCGGCCATCGGCCGGATCGAGTAAGCGGCGACCCTCCCGACCCGGCGCCTTGTTCCCGTTCTATGTCCGCGGCCGGGCAAAAACAAGCTGAAATCAAATCTCCTTTGCCATCGAGGGTTTGCGAAGGCCATTGTTTACGAATGGCCGGGAATGTGCTATAAATAAACCGATGAAAATCCGCTGCTTCCTGACCGCACTGGTTGTTTTTCTCTGCCTGGCCGTTTGGGCGGACTCGTCCGCCGAGCTGGACAAGCTGAAAAAATCGGTCGCGGCCATCGGCCATCTCGGCTTCGAGCGCGATGTCCCGGTGCGCTACCTGGACCGCGCCCAGTTGCAGAGCTACATCGAGCGCCTTTTTGAAAGCGATTACCCCGACGAGCTGGCCGCCAAAGAGGAAGAGGCCATCTACTGGCTGGGCTTCACCCCGGAAAAGATCGCGCTGAAAGCCCTGCGCAAGAAGATCATCCTGGAAAACGTCGGCGGCATGTACAACGAGAAGACCAAGGAGCTGCTGGCCGTCGAGGAGTTCCGCAACATCGACATGATCAACGCCCCGGCGCTGGCGCACGAGCTGCGCCACGCCGTCCAGGACCAGCATTTCCACCTGGCCTCGCTGCTCGGGGACCTTTCCGACTACGACGACCGCAAGCTCGCGGCCCTGGCCGCGGTCGAGGGCGACGCCACCCTGGTCATGATCCGCCAGCTCGGCTTCGATCCCGAGCTGATCGGCGAGGCCTTCAGCCCGGAGAACGTCCTCTCTTTTTCGACGCATGGCCGGCGGCGCCGCGCTGGCGCTCGGCCCCGGACATCGTCAAGTACCAGCTGCTCATGCCCTACCTGGACGGCATGAAATTCAGCCAGGCGGTCATCAAGGCCCGGAACTGGAAGGGGCTGAACCAGGTCCTGGTCCGCAAGCCGCTTTCCAGCGAGCAGATCCTGCACCCGCAGAAATACCTGGCCGCGGAAAAACCGCTGGCCGTGTCCACGACTTTCCGGCCCCGCCAGGAAGAGCTGTATTATTCCGGCGTGGTCGGCGAGTACTTTTTGAACGTCCTGCTCAAGAACGGCCCCGAGATCGCCGACGCCGCGTCGGGCTGGGGCGGCGACCTGTTCTCGCTCTACCGCCACGGCGATTCCCGGCTGCTGCTCTGGGAAGCGCTCTGGGACTCGCCGGCCGACTGCGCCCGCTTCGCCGCCGCCTTCCAGAAGTTCCTGGAAACGAGGTTCCATGTCGCGTTCCAGGACGGCCAGAGCAGCCGGCCGCAAGTTCAGCGCCGGCAATTCCGCCGCCGGCTATTTTTTCCTGCACCGGGACAGCGCCCGGCTGTTCTACGCCCGCAGCAACGACCGCACGCAAATCAACGAGCTAATCAGCGGAGGTATATATGATTAACGCCACCCAGATCAGAAGGGGAATGATCATCCTGATGGATAACAAGCTGTACCGGGTCGAGGAGATGGACCACGTCACGCCCGGCCGCTACAAGTCGACCATTCACGTCAAGATGCGCGACCTGGAGAGCAACGTCCGCTCCCCGTTCCGCTTCGGTTCTTCCGACCGCGTGGAAAAGGTGACCCTGGATTCCAAGGAGGTCAGCTACTCCTACCACGACGGCACCAACTACATCTTCATGGACACGGCCACCTACGACCAGATCAGCCTGGACGAGGAGTTCATCGGCGACAACGTCTTCTACCTGAAGGAGAACGAGATCTACCAGATGGAGTACTTCCAGGGCAAGCCGATCAACATCGTCCCGCCCCTGGCCATGGAATTCGTGGTGGTCGAGACCGAGAAGACCATGAAGGGCTCGACGGTGCAGGCCTCCTACAAGCCGGCCAAGCTCGAGGGCGGCCTCGAGGTGACGGTGCCGCCGTTCATCGAGGCGGGCACGGTCATCAAGATCGACACCCGCGACGGCTCCTATATCGAAAGGGTCAGCAAATAATTCCTTACTTGTCGGCCAGCAGGAACGCGGCCAGGTAGACCAGGCGGCTCACCTTCTCCATGGTGGCGCCGTTGAATTTTTCCATGCTGTCGGCCGGCGTGTGGTAGATCGTCGCTCATGCCGCTGATGAAGAAGACCCAGGGCGTGCCGGCCATGGCGAACGCGGCATGGTCGCTGCCGCCCGACATGCGGTCCAGGTTGCGCGGCGTTTCGCGGTAGAGGATGTCGAAGCCGACGGTAGCGGTCGGCCTGCCGCAGGGCCTCCTGCAGGCCGGGCGCCGCGGCCGTGAGCGACAGCGGCAGGAAGTTTTCGGGCTTGATCTTCTTCAGCAGCTCCTCGCCCTCCTTGACGCCGAGCATGCGCATCATGCGCCGCAGCCCCTTCTCGTCCCAGGGCTGGGCGATCATGTCCAGGTTGAGGTAGGCCACGGTCTTGTCCAGGGCGAACAGCGGGTGCTCCACGTAATAGCGCGAACCGAACAGCCCCTCTTCCTCGCCGGTCCAGAGGCAGAAGACCACGCTGCGCTTCGGCTTTTCCGGGTTCAGGGCCAGGGCGCGGGCCATGGCCAGGACGCCGCAGGCGCCCGAGGCATTGTCCTCGGCGCCGTTGTAGATGTATTCGCCCCGGCTGCCCAGGTGGTCGAGGTGGCCGCCGATGACCACCGCCTGCTTCTTCAGCAGCGGGTCGCTGCCCTCGATGTAGCCGACGACGTTGGCGCTTTTGAGCAGCTGGTAGCGCACCTGGTTGCTCAGGCGCAGGCGGGTTCCGGGCAGGGCGAGCGAATGGGGCTTGTACTTGGCCGCGATCTTCTTCTGCAGGCTGTCGACCGTTTCGCCGGCGCCGGCCAGGATGGCGTCGGCCATTTCCCGGGAGACGCGGACGATGGTCGCGCCCTTCCCAGGGCATGCGCTTGGCGCCGGGCAGCAGCAGCTTCTTGCGGCTGTCGGGCAGGATGGGCTTGTCGTCGCGGACCTGCTGCTGGGCCAGGATCTCCTGCTGGACGTCGCCGCTTTCGGCCAGCGAGTTCTTGACGAGCAGCACGGCCAGGGCGCCGCGCTTGAAGAGCTCCGCGGCCTTGGCAAAGTCGACGCCGCCGCCGCGCAGGCGAAGGCGTGGCCGGAAAGTATTTATCCTTGAGCTCTTTTTTCTGGAAGGGGGAGGCGTTGTCGTCCTCTGCCCGGGGCGTCGCAGAGGATCAGGACGATCTTGTCCTTGACGTCCACGGCGGCCAGGTCGTCGTAGGCGGCGCTCTTTTCGCTGATGCCGTAGCCGGCGAACACCAGCGGGGCGCTCACTTCCAGGGGCACGACGGAGCTGAAGACGAAATCGACGCCCGGCGCAAAAGGCCGCGAGCGCAGGCTGGAGGCGGGGCTGCCGCTTTCCAGGACAATGGCGGCCGTGCTTTCCAGCGCTTCCTTCAGGGCCAGTTCCTGCAGGTAGCCCCGCTCGGGCTTGGCCGCGGGCGCCTCGCCGCTGAAGAAGCGGGCCATGCCGCCGGCCGTCCGGGGCATGTCGCCGCCCGGCTGCAAGCCCCAGAGGGTGAAGAGGGACTGGGCGTAGGCGGCGGCCGTGTCATAGCCCCGGGTGCCGATCTCCCGGCCCTCGAGGTTGTCGGAAGAGATAAAGGCCATGAGCGCCATCATGTCCTTGGCGGTGATGCTGTCGAACCCGGCCCGGGCCCGCGCCGGAACGGCTTCCGGCTTTTCCACGGTCTGCAGGTTTTTCAGCATTTCGGCCGCGGCGTCCTTCTTTTCCTGGGCGGGCAGCAGGGTAAGGAAAAGAAAACAGAGCACGATGGCAAAAAACAGTTTTTTCATGGTTTTTCTCCTGAGAGAGAGTTTTACGGAAAAAATGCCATGTAAAGTTATAAGAACCGACGACAGGTCATGTACCTAGTAAACTGGATCTAGAACTCTACTCCGAATTTATTCTTCAGCGCCAGGGCGATGATCATGGTCAGCACCAGGTAGTAGACCAGCCAGTGGGCGCGGAAGCCCAGGAACGAAATGCGGCGCGGCGGGTACTCGAGCTGGACCGAGCGCAGCAGGGTGGCCGGCGCCAGCAGCTTCTCCACCGGGTAGATGAAATGCGCCAGCGAGGAGGCGGCCATTTTTTCGTTGGACAGGGCCAGCAATTTGTCGCCGATGACCAGGTTCTTTTGCACCGTCTCGCCGTCCACCGCGATGGCGATGGCCGTGGTGCCGCTGGTCCCGGCCCGCAGCTTCCAGTCCACCTCGCGCAGCGCCGGGATGAACACCGGGTTCATGGCGGCGCGGAAATGGGCGTTGGCCTGGAGCTCGGCGTTCACGGCGCCGATGTCGCCCTGGAAGCGGGCCTTGACCACGATGCTCTCGCCGGGGTTGAACGGGCGCATGCCGTAGCGGATGTCCATCTGCACGAAAAGCAGGAACATCAGCGGCAGCACCAGCAGCAGCGGCCCCAGGTTCAGCACGAAATACTTGCCGGTGTAATACAGGCTCTTGAAAAAGGAGGCGACGATGGTCTTCCAGAAGTCGCGGTAGAGGCGGATGGCCAGGATGTTGGCCTTGATCTGGTTCTTGGTGTCCTTGACCTTCTTGGGGCTGGAGACCGCCTTGTAGACGACCAGCACGAACAGCGAGGTGACCACGCTCAGGAAAAAAATGCCCCAGAAGGGGGAAATCTTGGCGAAAGGCGCCAGCAGCAGGTCGCAGCCCCGGGTCAGGAAATAGTTGATCTTCTGCGCCATCTAGGAGATGTAGCCCAGGCCGCTGAGCTTGTTGGCCAGCTCTTCCTTGTTGTCGCCGCCGCTCTTGATCTTCTCGTATTCCTTGTTGATCAGGTCCTCGACCATCTCTTCCAGCGACGAATAGCCGTGATGGGCGATGATGGCCTCTGCCTTCTGGTCGGCTTCCTTGCTCAGTTTGACTTTGCTTGACATGTTTTCCTCCTAAATCAACGCCTTGCCGGTCATTTGCGCCGGCGCGGCGATGCCGAAGTATTTTAAAATGGTGGGAGCCACGTCCTGGATGTCCGGCACCTGGTTCCTGGATCTTGAAATTGGCGATGAACGAGGCCGGCACTTTCTTGGGGTCCACGCAGTGGTCGCCCGACCACCAGTTCATGTTGTCGCTGACCATTTCCGTGCTCAGCGTGCCCAGCGCCGAGTTGTCGCTGATGCGGTAGCCGCGGTCGAAGCCCAGGATGATGTCCGGGGCGCGGCCGATGAAGTCCTTGGAGAAATTGTCCTCGGAGATGTAGGCGCAGGAGATGACCTTCTGGCCGTTCTTGGGGTCGACCAGGGCCTCCAGCTTGGCCTTGATCTCTTCGAGCAGCTTGCGCCGTTCGGCCGGGCGCCACCGCGCCTTCCTTTTCCCGGCCCTTCATGTTCAGGTAGAGGCCGTTCAGGCCCAGGGCGTAGGCCTTGGAGGCCGGCCAGTCGGCGTAGCCCAGGATGGAGATCTCTTCGCTGCCGGCGTCGCTGACGCTCAGCTTGAGATAGCCTTCCTTGACCAGCCAGTTGTTGATGTTGACGCCGCGGCGGAAGGGGCCGAAGCCGTGGTCGGACATGACCAGGACCGGGATGGCCGGGTCGATGCCCTTGAGGGCCTTGCCCAGGACGCGGTCGAACTTGCGGTACATCTCGTCGGTGATGTAGCCGAATTTGCGGCTCTCCTCGGGATGGTAGTAGGGGTGCTCCTTGTCGTTCAGCGCCCAGAACATGTGCTGCCCCTGGTCCAGGGAGGAGAAGTAGAAGAAAAGCAGCGCCTGTTTCTGGCAGCTGAAGCGCTGCAGCTCGTAGTCGAACAGGCGGCAGCTCTCGTCGAAGACCGACAGCGACTGGTGGATGTAGTTTTCCATGGAAAAGGAGCCCTGGCTCAGGGCCTTGGTGTCGGCCGGCAGGCCGATGGTGTGGAACAGGCCGACATGGTCGGCCAGCTCGCGGCTGTAGCCCGACGGCGTGCTGATGGGCACGGCCGGCTCGCGCGGGCTGATGTGGGTGGGGGAGATGTAGAGGCGGAATTTCTCGCCCATCTCCATGAGGTAGAACCTGACCATGCCGGTGATGCTGGCCAGGTTGGTGATCAGGGAGAACTTGATCTCCACCCAGTCGGAGTATTCCTTTTCGGCGATCAGGATCTCCTTGCCCTGGATGTCGATGCGCGCCGTCTTGTGCTTGTTGTCCACGTAGACCTTGAAGGGCACAACGACGGGTTCGCCTTCCTTGAGCAGGTCGTTGGCTGGCCCCTCGATCTGCCCCTCCATGACGCCGTTCTCGTCGATGTAGGCGTAATAGGCGTTGTTGGGGGTGATGTCGCCCTGCGCTTCGTTCTCGTCCGAGGTGTAGAGCGAGTAGATGCCGTAGCCGCCCATGATGTCGGGCGTGCCCATGCCGGACAGGGTGCGCTGCGAGCTCGCCGACGGCGGGTAATTGGTCGGCACCTTGAAGATGGTGGCCGGGATGTCGCGTTCCTCCAGGTAGTCCCAGAAAGCGGGCCCCTCGCGCTTCAGCACGATTTTGCCCGACTTGAGCGGGATGCGGTACTTGCCGATATCGACCATCATGCTCCCGGGCAGGGTCTCGGTCATGGAGAACATGGGGGTGTAGTTGTCGGGGTTGCGGTGCACGAAGTCGAAGATGCCGAACTTGCCCGGGTCGGCGCCGGAGATGAAGCTGCCCCAGGCCACCGGGCTCTGCGGCGGGATGGTCGAGCGCATCATGGTGAACACGCCCTGCTCGCCCAGGCGCTTCATGTTGGGCAATTGGCCCTGGCCCATCAGGCGGTTGACGATGCCCGGGTCCATGCCGTCGAAGCCCAGGACCAGCATTTTCTTGGTCAGGGGGCTGCCGGCGGCGAAATTCATGAACGGCGCCGCGGCCAGCACGGCGCCGCTGCTTGCTATAAAATCCCTTCTTTTCATCATTTGCCTCTATGGGGGCCGCGACTTTGAATATTGGATGATAACCCAAATCGGCCGTAAATTCAACCGGGGCGCTCCGCTTTGCGTTTTGAAAAAAAAGCGGCTTGCTTTGTGGCCGCCGTATCGGGTAGTATGCGGCATGCGCGATATTTTCACCCCGGTGCTGCTCGCCGCGCTGGCCGCCCTGTGCCTGGTCCACGGCCTGCCGGCCAACCCCTTCATCTTTACCCCGCTGGCGCTGCTGGCTTTTGCCCTGTTCCTGGTTTTCTTTTATCGCAAAAGATACCGCGCGGCCTATGCCTGCATGGCGCTGGCCATGGCCCTGCTCCTCGCCGGCTCCTACCTGCGGGCCAGGGACGCCTATGACCGCGAGCGCGAGCTGCGTTTTCCCCGCGATCAATACCTTACCCTCAGCGGCACTCTCCTGGCCTTTCCCGAGATCGGCAACGATGCCTCGCTGCTGCTGCTGCGCACCGCGTCCATCGCCTGGCCGGGCCAGCGCATCGAGCGCCGGCTGAACGTCCGCGTCGCCTGCCGCGGCGACTGCCGGGCTTTGAATCGCGGCGACCGGGTCGAAGTGGCGGCCAGGATCGATGCCCGGGGCATGAGCCGGAATTTTTTCCCCAACCCCTACGAAAACTACCTCCTGTATCAAAGGATCCATTTCTCGGCTTTCTGCAAATCGGCGCAGCTGGTGCAGGTGACCGGCCGGGCGAATTTTTTCTGGCGCGCCATCGGGGCCTGGCGCGAGCGCATCCGCCGCGCCATCGAGGCGCGCTACCTGGCCGCCGGCGCGCTGCGCCCGGCCGGGGTCTTCCTGGAGGCCACCGTCCTGGGCGACCGCGGCCGCCTGGAGAGCGGCGAGCAGGAGGTGCTGATCGGCAGCGGCGTGTTCCACCTGCTGGCCATTTCCGGGGCCAACATCGCCATCCTGGCCCTGCTTTCCCTGCTGGTCTGCCGCTGGCTGCGCTTGCCCCTGAAGGTCAAATACGCGGTCACCTCGCTCCTGCTGCTGCTTTTCCTGACCGTTTCCGGGTTCGACATTTCGGCCCAGCGGGCGGTCCTGATGGCCCTGCTGCTCTTTGCCGGCCGGGTGTGGTTCATGGACGTGCAATTGTCCAACATCATCTCGTTCTGCGCGCTGCTCCTGCTGGCGTTCAACCCGGCCGCGTTCCTGGACCCGGGATTCGTCCTGACCTTTGCCCTGACCGCGGCCCTGCTGGCCGGGCGGCGGATCTTCCTGCCGCTGCTGCGCTCCCTGCCGCGCTACGCCGCCGAGCTGCTGGCCGCCAATTTCTCGGCCTCGCTGCTGGCCCTGCCCCTCTCGCTGTTCTTCTTCCAGCGCTACGCGTTCTCGGGCTTTTTGACGGGCATCCTGCTGGCGCCGCTGGCCGCGGCCGTCACGGCCTGCGGGGCGCTGCTCCTGTTCCTGGTCCTGCTGCCCGGGCACGCCGCCGCCCTGGCCATGGCGCCGGCGGGGATCTGCCTGGACCTTTTTTTCAAGGTCAGCCGCTGGTTCTACGAACACCTTTCCCTGAGTATTTTCCGGCCGTCGCCGCCGCTGTGGCTGCTGGCCGTCATCGGCCTGCTTTTTTATGCGCTCTCCCTGGAGCGCTGGCGGATCCGCCGGCGGCTGGCCGCGGCCCTGCTTCTGGCGGCGGCGCTGTGCTATATCTCGTTTCCCGCGGCCCCGTACCGGCCCGCCATGCTCGAGGTCTATTTTCTCGACGTGGGCCAGGGCGACGCGGCCGTGGCGGTCTTTCCCTGCGGCGACGCCCTGCTCATCGACGGCGGCGGCGCCAGCTTCTCCGATTTCCAGGCCGGCCGGCGCCTGGTCCTGCCCTTCCTGCTGCAAAAAAGGATCCGCGTGCGCTGGGTCGCGGCCAGCCACTACCATCCCGACCACGCCCGGGGCCTGGGCGAGATCATCGCCATCCTCCGGCCCGAGGAGTTGTGGCTCTCCTCGGCCGCGCCCGATGATGCGTATTATCAGCAGTTGCTGGCGGCCAGGCCGGGAAAAACGGCGATCAGGAAAATTCAGCGCGGCTTTGTAAAAGAGATCGACGGCTGTTCCGTCGCCTGCCTTTCTCCGCCCTCGTTCATCGATGCCGTCGCTGTCCGGACAACAACCATTCCATGGTCTTGCGCGTCGCCGACGCGCGGAACAGTTTCCTGTTCGCCGGCGACATCGAAAGGAGCAGCGAGGCCGAGCTCGTTGATTCGCGTCGGCCCCGGGCTCGCTTCCTCGGTCTTGAAGATCCCCCACCACGGCTCCGCGACCTCTTCCTCCGCCCCGTTCCTCGACCGGGTCAAGCCCGCGGTCGCGGTGATCTCGGTCCCGGCCTTCAGCAGCTTCGGCTTCCCGCGCCGGGAGGTCATCGAGCGCCTGAAGCAACGGCGCATCCGCTGGTTGACCACGGCCCGCCGCGGCGGCATCCTGATCGCCTCGTCAGCCAAAGGCATGGAAATAGAGGTTTCGAAATAGCGGACTGGGCACGGCGCGCCGTGCCTTTACATCGGTATTTATCCCCCTCGCCTTTAGGAGAGGGGGCAGGGGGTGATTTGCAGGCAATTCGCGGAAGCCTGGGCGGGAGCTTCATCAGCGGCCGGCTGGCCGCAGGGGTCGGCAACCTCTATATCGGCGACCTGAAGGACGGCCTGGAGCCGATCACCAAGACCATCGACGCCATGATGGCCGAGTTCGCCAAGGCCAGGGTCATGGTCGTCGACGTGCGCAACAACCCGGGCGGCACCAACCGGGCCGTGAAGATCGTGGCCGGCCGCTTTGCCGACCGCCGGCGTCACTTCAGCACCGAGCGCACCCGTTACGGCCGCAAGCATGACGATTTCTGGCCCGAGGAATTCTTGAACATAGAGCCGAGCGGGCCGCTGCAGTTCACCCGGCCCACGGTACTGCTGACGGACCGGATCAGCGCCAGCGCCGCCGAAGGTTTCACCATGGCCATGCGCGTGCTGCCGCACGTCACGGTGGTGGGCGACACCACCGAGGGAGCCTTCTCCTCACAGTTTCCCGACAAAATGCCCAACGGCTGGACCCTCTGGGTGGCCTTCAAGGAGGTGCGGGACCATGAGGGCGTCTGCTGGGACGGCGTCGGCATCCCGCCCGACCTGCGCGTCATCAATACGGCGGCCGATATCGCCGCCGGCCGGGACCGGGTACTGGAGTTTGCCATGACAGTACCTGGAAAAGGGAACTCCCGCGCTGCAGGATGAAGAGAAAAGCCTTGTGGACGTGAAGCGCTCCCTGGTCGACGAATACGTCCGGCTGCTGCGAAGGACGAGGGGCTCGAAGCGGCGATCGCCATGCTCAACCGGGAACGGGCGGCGAAAAGCGGAATCTACTACTTCGTCCCCGACGAAGCCATGCAGCAGGCGGGCCCGTTTTTGGGACGCCGGCAGTACGCCGAGGCCATCGGCCTGTTGCGCGCCTGCCGCGAGGACTTCCCCGAATTCGCCGCCCCCTATGCCATGCTGGCCCAAGCCTATATCGGCCTTAAAGACATGGCGGCCGCCGAAGCATCATGAAGGTGCGAAACGCGCGCCCATGACACTTGACTATCTGGCGATCCCTGCCTAAAATCGAAAAATGATCTTTACCGGCGCGAATAAAATCGACGTTCCTTATAATCGTGGCGGCGCTGCTTCTGGCTTTTGCGGCCGGCCTGGGCGCCGCGGACAAGGCTTATCTGATCACCGGGCTGCGCCCCGCCGGCAACGGCATGGAGCTGGTGCTGCGGGATCTGGAGAGCGGGAGCCAGGGCAAGCTGCTCTCGCTGGTCGTATACGACCGGGACCGCCTGCTCGACCTGGCCGCGGCCGAGGAGATCCCGGCTACGCGCGCGCGCCAGGGCGACATCCTGTTCCTCGGCAAGGAAAAAGGCTCGCCCCGGCAGATGATCATCACCCCGGGACGGTCCGTCCACCCCAGGCTGGCCGCCGGCCAGCCCGATGAAGCCAAGGCCATCGACGAGCTCAGCCGCCGGGTGGCGGCGGAAACGCCGGCCCAAAGCCCGGCCGCATTCGAGCCGGATGCGCAGCTGGAACGCGTGCGCCGCTCCTTTCTCTTCGTCCTCGAGTTCGCCCTGGGCGCCCCGTTTACCGCGGCGCAGGAGCGGCTCATCCTCGGCCAGCTCGGCAGCGCCTGGTGGGCGGCCAAGAGCGACGAGGAAAAGGAGACCTTCAACCGCTACCCGCAGGTCGTGGCCTGGATCATGAAGGCGGGGCAGACCGACCTGGAAGAGATGCGCAAGACCCTGGAGGAGACGACCCGCCAGTGGCTGAAGGAATCCCCCGCTTCCGACCCGGTGGTCGCCATGGTCCGCGCCCGGCTGGCCGAGCGGGGCCGAACCGTCATTGCCGGCGAGCCGCCGTTGACCGAGATGGCCGCCTCCGCCTTCTGCGAGCTGGTTGCCTTCGCGAGAGCTTTGCGCCGGGACCCGTCGGCGCAACCCTCGCGGTTGGACGAAGGAGACGTGTCCGCGGTGCGCGGCGAGCTGCTGCGCGCCTGGCCCGGATATGCTTCCGCCGAGCGGGCCCAGGTGGCCACGGCCCCGGGGCTGTGGCTGGTGCTGCGCGCGCTGGCCGCGCACGGGGACGCGGCCCAGCGCGAGGCGGCGCGCCGCCGGCTGCTCTCGGTCACTGCCGGGGACGATGGCGCCGGGCGGGCGCCGGCGAGCCCGGGCGGCAAGGGCAACGATGCCGTGGACGCCATGCTGAAGCACAACGTGCTGATGAACATCCGCCAGCAGACGTTCAACAGCTACATGTGGAGCCGCGGCTTCAACTACCAGCCCGCCAGCGGCAAGATGTGGTGATGCCCCGCGCCCGCCGCGGCGTGAGGGTCGAATGATGAAAAGAACAGGAGGTGAGCGGCCATGCTAGTCGTTATTGAAGTCGTTGCTGCCGTCGTCGTCATGCTGGTCGTCCTGCGCTTCGTCATTCCGCCCGGCACGCCGCGCATCCGCCTGGGGGGAAACGCCGATCGGGCAAAGAGCGTCGCCCGGCTGGAGAAAGTGAACATCGGCGGAAGCGATCAATGGGTCTTGCAGAGATCCGAAAACATCGACAACCCGGTCATCCTGTTTCTTCACGGCGGGCCCGGGACATCGCAGCTCACGGCGAACAGGCGGAATACGCGCTGCCTCGAGAAGCATTTCATCGTGGTGAACTGGGACCAGCGCGGCGCGGGCAAGTCGTACGCTGCGAGCGAAGAGGCCGGCAAGATGAACATCGGGCAGTTCATCCGGGATACCAGGGAATTGACCTTGTACCTGATGAAGAAGTTCGGCAAGGAGCGGATCGTCCTGGCCGGGCACTCGTGGGGCAGCGCCATCGGCGTGTTGGCCGTCGCCCAATACCCGGAGCTCTATTGCTGCTATGTCGGCATCGGCCAGGTCGCCAACATGGTGGAGGGCGAGGCCGCTTCCTACAGCTGGACGCTCGACCAGGCCAAAAAGAGGAACCGGCGGCGGGCCATCAAGGCCCTGGAGAAAATGGGGCCGCCGCCCTATGAGGGCAACTGGCTGGCCAAGACGATCAGCGAAAGAAGCTATGTGGGGCGCTTCGGCGGCGAGGTCCACGGCAGCCGCATCGGCGCGACCGGCATGGTGCTCGGCGGCGTGCTGTTCTCGCGCGAGTACGGCCTGCTCGACCGCGTCAACGTCTTCAGGGGCCTGTTGGGCTCGATGAGGCTTCTCTGGCCGCAGCTGCTCAAGGTCGACCTGTTCAAGAGCGTGCCGGAGATGAAGGTCCCGGTCTTTTTCATGGAGGGAAGGCACGACCATGAAGTCCCCTCGGAGATCGCCGCCAGGTACTTCGCCGCGCTCAAGGCGCCGGCCAAGGAGCTGATCTGGTTCGAGAATTCGGCGCACATGGTCAATTCCGAGGAAAAGGATAAATTCAACAAAATACTGGTGGAGAAAGTGCTGCCTATCGCGGCAGGTCGGAGCGTCGCTCCTTAAGGCATCCCAGCTATTGGGCACGGCACGCCGTGCCCCCTACATGCGGAATTACATTGGGCGAACACAAGGTTCGCCCCTACGTTTTATTTCTTCGTTTGGGTCATTGGGATTTGGAGCTTGGAACTTATTTGGAATTTGGTGCTTGTGATTTGGGATTTATCCTGAGGGCGGTCCCTGCACACGGAATCTTGGGTTTGATGAATCAAACCCCTACAGGTTCTTGAAGAACGCCGCGGCCACCTTGACCTGCGCGGGCTTGCCCGCGGGCGCCAGCACCTGGACGATCACGTTGCCCTGGCGCGCGCGCAGCGTGCGGTTGATGTCGGTCCACACCGCCTCGTCCCCCAGCCCGGCGATCCCGCTCCAGGCGCCGTCGGGCAGGCTGTCCTTGAAGGCGTCGGTCGCGGCCGTCTCCTCCATGTTCCGGCGGTAGCGCACCATGTCGGCCATGGCGTCCTCGACCGTCGAGGAGACCGCGACGCTGAACTCCAGCAGGAGCTTGCCGGAGGCGAAGCTGCACGTCCAGAACGACTCGTGCGGATTTTGCGTCCAGGCCTGGATGGCCGCGGCGGGCACCTGCAGGATCTTCGCGGCGTCGGCGGTCGTGAACCCTCCGCACTTGCTCCCGTCGATCTTAACCATCTTCCCGGCTTTTGCTTCCCCGGCGGGATAGCAGGGCCAATGCCGCGTGACGATCACGATCCCTATGCTTGCCATTAATCTTTTTCTTTTCATGTCCCTTCCTCCCGCGCCTCTTTGCCGCCCTGGGCCGCGACTGAAATTGTAATAAAGATTCGCGGGAAATTCAAGAAAAGGCCAAGGGCGCCCGCGGTCCCTTATCCTGGAAAATCCGGAGCGGAAGATCGCGACTCGGCCGGGCGCCGTCGCCGTTTGCCCCGCGGGAACGGAAGGCCTTGACAATTTAAAATGACCAGAATACAATTCCGGTCAGGAGTCATAATGAGGCGCATCGCCCGCCAAGCCAATATCCGCGAGCTGATCCTGGACGGGGTGGACGTCATGCTGGCCCGCTTCGGCTACCGGAAAATGACCATGGAGGACCTGGCCGGCCAGGTCGGCATCGGCAAGGGCACGATCTACCTTCATTTCCCGGGCAAGGAGGAGCTGGCCCTCGCCCATGTCGACCGCATCGCCGAGCGGCTGCTGCAGCGGCTGCGCGAGATCTCCGCCGGCCCCGATTCCCCGCCAAAACGCGTCCGGGCGATGCTCGCTGACGCGGGTGCTTTTCCGCTTCGACAGCGTCGTCCATTATTCGCAGAACCTCAATGACCTGCTGTCGGCGGTGCGCAAGGAATTGCTGGCCCGGCGCCAGGGGCATTTTGAAAAGGAGGCGCGGGAGCTCGCCCGGGTCATCGCCGAGGGGCGGAAACTGGGGGTATTCTCCGGCGCGGACGGCCGCAGCACGGCCTGGCTGCTCATATGGAGCACCAATTCCATGCTGCCGTTCAACCTGACGGCCCGGGAGCTCGGCAACCGGGACGAGCTGGAGGAGCGCGTTTCGCGCCTGGCCGATCTGCTGCTGCAAGGGCTGCTCCGGCGTCCCCGGGAAAGGCTCAAGCCGAAAAACAAGCTGGAAACAGGAAAAGGAGTAAAAAAATGAAAAAAATCATCAGCGTATTGGCCTTGCTGCTTCTGGCAGCATCAGTTTTGCCTGCCCAGGCCAACGGCGATCCCCTGACAAAGGAAGAGAGAATCGCGTTTGTCCAAAAAGCCAGCAAACTGCTGAACGAGAATTATGTTTTCCCGGATATCGCCCTGCAAATAGAAAAGCATCTTAAAGGCAGGCTTGCCTCCGGCGCCTTTGACAATTTGACTGCCGCCAGGGAATTCGCCGAAGTCATGACCAAGGAACTTCAATCCATAAGCCATGACAAGCACATGCGCGTGCGCGTAAACTCGAACGGGGGCACGGCAGCCGCGCCGGCCGGGCGGCCCGATCCCATCGTGCAGAATTACGAAGGAACGAAAAGCCTGGAAAGGATCAATTACGGCTTCACCAGGGTTGAAAAACTGGATGACAATATCGGCTACCTCGATCTGACCGGGTTTCCTCCCCTGGCCGCTGCCAAGGAATACGCCGATCTGGCGATGAAATTGTTGTCCAGCGCGGACGCGCTGATCATCGATTTAAGGCGCAACGGCGGCGGCAATCCCGACCTTATCCAGTACGTATGCAGCTACTTGTTCGAAAAGCCGACGCATATTAACAGCCTTTACTACAGGGCCGCGAATCAAACCACGGATTTTGTCACATTTGAAAAAGTCGACGGCAGGAAGATGCCGGATGTGCCCCTTTTCCTGCTGACCAGCGCATATACGTTTTCCGGCGGCGAGGAATTCGCCTATGATATCCAGACGCAGAAGCGCGGCACGCTTATAGGCGAAACAACGGGCGGCGGGGCCAATCCCGGCGGGATGTTTCCGGTGACGGGCGCCCTGGTGATCTTCATCCCCACCGGCAGGGCGATCAACCCGATAACCAAAACAAACTGGGAGGGGGTCGGCGTGGTGCCCGAAATAAAATGCGCCGCCGACAAAGCGCTTGAAACCGCCCTGCCCCTGGCGCGCGCGGCGGCGAAAGCCCATGCGGAAGCCGCGAAAAAAAACCTTTACCGGCAGGCCGAAGAGATCGGCCTGGCCATGGAGAAGGCGGGCAAGTTGTTTGCCGAGAAGAACAGCGACGCGGAAAAATTTCTGTGGTCCGCGCTTGATCAAGCGCTCAGCAATGGTCGCGTCAATGAAAATATCATAAACATTTTCGGCTATGATAAGCTGGGCGCGGGAAAACAGGAAATGGCCATCTCTTTTTTCAGGTACAACGCGAACGCATTTCCGGCATCGGCCAACGCTTACGACAGCCTCGGCGAAGCCTATATGACCGCCGGCAACAAAGAACTGGCGATAGCGAACTACGAAAAATCCTTGCAATTGAATCCGCAAAACGCAAATGCGGTCGAGCAATTAAAAAAGCTGCGCGGGGAAAAGTGATCGGGAAGCGCTGTCAGGGTCGGGCCTGAGCTCCAGAGACAGCCGGAATTTTTGCCCCATTCGTCCCGGAGGTCATGTCGCCGCGGCCGCCTTTTCCGACCTCTTGCCGCTCAGGAACCCGATGTCGATGCGGCCGATGTTCGTGGTCGCGACCCTGGCCTCGGTCACCTTGTCGTCAAGGACCTTCTCGGGGTCGTCTTCCAGCTGGCGGATCATCACGGCCAGCGCCCGGCGCTTCTCGCTTTCGTCCTCGATGAAGCTCACCCTGCCGCTGAACTGGACGCTGGTGAACAAATGGTCGCAGCTCCCCTGCACGTAGCCGCGGTCGACGAACGCCTGGCCCCAGACGCGGTTGTTCGCCTTGAGGAAATCGATCTTTTTCCCCGCGAATGCGCAATGGAAATAGATGGCGTTCCGCTTTTCGTCGTAGCCGTGGCTGAGGGTCACCAGGTAGGGCTCATTGTCGCGGCACATGGCCACGGTGACATACTTGGTTTTTGCCAGGATCGCCTTGAGTTCGGCCGTGTCCTTTATCTCCTGCTCCTTTCTGCGCAGTCCGTGATAAGCTTCCATGTCGCGTTTCTCCTTTGCCGTTTGCATGTTTTGCAAAAAAGCATTTTAGCGAAAAGGCGGCCAGGAAGCAACCGGGATAGATCGACGAAATCATGGGCGGTTCCCGAACCGCCCCTACGATTGGATATAGCTTGGGGTTTGGAATTTTATTCTGCGTGCGGTTCTCCGCGCATTCCCCGAGCCGCTGAAAGGACCGGGCGCTTTCAGCCGCCGGCGACGGGTTTCGCGGGATCGCTTTTCCTTATCCGGCGCGCCACCACGCCGTCGACCGCCTTGGCGACCGCTTTCTTCAGGGGCCCCAGCCGCACCGGGTAGTAGTAGTCCGATTCGAACCAGCCGTGATTTCTTAAAAATGCGATAGTCCTGCGCGTTCATCGAGCATCCCGTGCATGCTGCTCGCCCCCAGTGAAACATGAACACCTTGAAAAGGGAGGGGGCAGGAAGTCTTTTTTGACCAGACCTTGTAAAATTTCCGCTTTGCCCGTGATCGTCTTTTCGTTGGTTTTCGGACCTTCTCGTGCATCGGCTCGAGCGATTTCAGCAGCGAGCCCTCACCACGTTGTAGCCGACCCCCAGGTCGACGAAGTCGAGGTACTTACTATCTCGCCGCCGCGATAGAACGCCTCGACCAGGATGCTGGTGAACGCCTTGCCGAAGCCGCACGGGCGGTGCAGGGCGAACCAGCAGCCGGTGAAGAAGACCTTCATCTGCCTCGACACGTTGAATGAGTAGTTGGGCAGTAGGCGAAGACGACCCCGTCCACGCTGAAATGCTTTTGAGCAGCAGGTCGGGTTGATCCTTCATGGGGCAAAGCTCCTCGCCCTTGTCGGTGCACAGCTATCAGCCGCGGCAAATCTCCAGGCGGTAGTCACTCAAGGAAATCGATCTCGGTTCTCGACATCGCCCATGGCGCGCAGGTACACCCAGGAAGCCTTGGTGGCGTCGTAGGTGCGTCTTTGCGGGCGCTGCCACGAACGCGACGACCTTCATTTCCGTTGCCTCCGCTGCGTTAGTAATAATATTTTGAAAATTGGTCGTCAATACGCGAAAGAATGACGCTGGATACTGCGGTGGGCACGTGTCCGCCAGGCGAAACTGCCGCTGGATGCCCCATGCGCGAAATGACCGGCCGAGATCGCGGGCGGGTCTGAGACCCGCCCCTACGATCGGATGGGTATGGGGCTCGGCACGCCGTGCTCCTACGAGTTTCCCGCGGCCTTTTCAGCGAGCGATTTCTTTTCGCGGCTGTTTTTTCCGCTCCAGGAAAAATTTCTTGGTGTCGTTCGCCGCTGTTTTCAATCCCGCAGCCGCTTCTTCGCCGTTTTGATGAACTTGCCGAAGTCCCTGTCCTTTTTCCGCTTCTGCGCGTATGACATCTCGTGATGTTGCGATTCCTGCTTGAGCTTGATATAGCTGTCATGGCGGTCCCGGTCCAGCTCTCCGCTCTCGATCGCCGCCAGGACGGCACAGCCGGGTTCCCGGGTATGGCTGCAGTCGGCATAGCGGCATTTCAGCGCGAGGCCGATAATTTCCGAAAAACTGTTTTCCAGCGCAGTGCCCGCTCCCAGGATGCCCAGTTCCCTCATCCCCGGGGTGTCGATCAGCAATGCCCCCTGTCCAAGGAGGACCAGCTGGCGGCGTGAGGTCGTATGCGTGCCTTCCCCCGTCCGGCTGGTCGCCTGGGTCGCGAACGCCTCGCGGCCGATCAGGCGGTTGATGAGCGTCGTCTTGCCGACGCCCGATGAGCCAAGCAGGCAGTAGGTTTTGCCCCGGGCCAGGAGCTGCCGGAAGTCGTCCAGCCCGACGCCGGTCGCATTGCTTACCGCCAGGATCCTGGCGGTGATGCCGGCCTGGCGGATGGCCATGACCGTTTTTTCCAGCGCTTCCGGCGTGACCAGGTCGGTCTTGGTCAGGATCAGGACCGGTTCGATATGCCCTTCGCTGGCCATCACCAGGTAGCGGTCCAGCCTGTGCAGGTTGAAATCATAGTGACATGACTGGACAATGAAGGCGGAATCGATATTGGCGGCGATCATCTGGAAGTCCGCGTTCCTGCCCGCCGATTTTCTGCGCAGGAAGGTTTTTCTCGGCAGGATCCCGCGGATGATGGCCGGGGTTCCCCCGCTGCGGTGCTGAACATATACCCAATCGCCCACGCACGGCAGAGCGACGGATGACGTGACCGTAAAACGGAACTTCCCCGCAAGCCTGGCAGTGAGTTCGCCGGCTTCATTCACGATACGATACGCGCCGCGGTCGATCGCCGAGACGCGCGCCAGGGAGCGTGCCCCTGGCGGCATTTCATCGACATGCGCGGCAAACCAGTCGTCAAATCCCAGCTCGTTCAGCCGGATCCTTGTCTCTTGTTCGTTCACTTTCGTTGCTCCTGTTTCCGTGATTGTTGGATGGAATGGATATCGCCTCTCATTCGATCAGGCGATGCGGACAGAGGAAGCGTTAACGAACAAGGACCATGTGGCTGAATCATACCTGACCGTCGATCGCCTGTCAAATCCCCATTGGACTGGAGCGGAACAATTCTCATGGCAAATTCGTTCAATGTCGAAAGGAGTCATGATGAAAGCAGATAAAAAATCCTTCAACAAGCGGGCGTTCACCGCCATCATGTCCGGGCTGACCGCCCTGACCCTGCCCTTCACGGGCCTGGTCCTGCACGGTTATTCGGAAGGCGCCATCAGCGGCGACAAGCATGTCTGGTTCACGGCCCATGTGGTTTTGGGCGTTCTTTTCGTCGTCTTCGCCGCCTGGCACGCCGTGCTCAACCGCCGCGCCCTGCTGAACTACATCAAGCCGGGAAAATAAGCCCGCCCGCGGCCGGGATCTGGCATGCCGGACTGGTTATTTCCGGATGCCTTCCACGTCGACGCTCCAGTTGAAGGGAGGGCGGGGGGCGTGGTTCTCCAGCGTGCCCTGGATGCGGTCTTTCGAGACGAAGGCGCCGTGGAAATCGCAGCTCGTGCCGCCGATGAGCGTGGATTGGAAATGAAAGACCACCGCGTCGTCCGTGACCGTGTAGGTTCCCGCTCCCTGGTTGCCGTTGGTCGGGATCAGGATCCCCTCTTCGCTGTTGCCCTGGAACGTGAAGGCGAACTGCTCTTCGCTGCCCAAAAGGAACGACCAGTTCCCCGTGATGTTGAACTTATCGTCCTTGCCGCATCCGGCCTGGACCAGGAGCAGCACCAGCAGGAACGGAAGCGCCGCTTTTTTCAGCTTCATCGCTCACCTCCTCGGATGGATGGATAAATTCTAGCATATTGGGTTTTTCGCTGCATGAGGGCGCGAACCCGCCCCTACGATCGAAAATGGAATTCAATTGCGCGAGATCTGGGCACCCGCGAGGGGCGCCCCTACACGGGGAATCACCGGGATCATGGGCGGTTCCCGAACCGCCCCTACATTTGAAGAGATCGGCGAAATCAAGGGCGCGATGACCGCGCCCCTACGGATATTTCGTTCTGGTTCCCCCGGCCTTTGCAGCAATGGGGCAATAAGTATATTATGACTTTTTAAATATATAGGAGACCAGGGATGCCGGCTGAAAAAATCGTAGTGATCGCGAACTTTCTTCAAGGTTGCAGTCCGTTGTTGTCGTTGTTTGCCTATCTCCCGCAATGGAGAAAAATAATCGCCAACAAGTCCAGCAGGGATATTTCGTTGACCTCCTGGCTGGTCTGGCTGGTGTCTTCCGGCATCGCCATCTTCTACGCGGTGATCCAATACCAGGTCACGGGCAAGGGCACCGCGCTGAACAATGGCAAAAATAATCGCCAACAAGTACAGCCGGGACATTTCGTTGACCTCCTGGCTGGTCTGGCTGGTGTCTTCCGGCATCGCCATCTTCTACGCGGTGATCCAATACCAGGTCACGGGCAAAGGCACCGCGCTGATACTTTTCCAGCATAGTTGTTCTTGTATTCGTGTTTATAACCGTATGTTTGATTGCGTTATACAGAAAAGACGATAGATCAAGGGCTTGATTCGTTGCCGAGAAAGTGGCAACCGTGACGGCGGAGCACCCTGGGCTGATTATTATTCATATATAATGCTTAGCTCTATGAATATATAAAATAAGCTAATGTTTGACCTTATATTTCAAGACCTGAACACAATTCTCCTTTATAATTTTATTAAAAAAAGGATCACCAGTTCGAATAGGTTTATTGTGGACTATTCCAAAAATGTTTACATTATAGAATATTCATTTTAAAATATATAAATATTGTAAGGAGTTATTATGATAACGGAACTCAGGATTAAAAATTTTAAGACTTGGAAAGATACAGGAGCTATTCGTCTTGCTCCGTTGACTGTCATTTTTGGAGCAAATAGTGCAGGGAAAAGCAG
Source organism: Candidatus Aminicenantota bacterium (assembly GCA_963764745.1). Classification (GTDB taxonomy): domain Bacteria; phylum Acidobacteriota; class Aminicenantia; order UBA2199; family UBA2199; genus UBA2199. The sequence goes on from CAVXTN010000006.1 coordinate 615,540, forward strand.
CTTGGGACATCTTTTGCTGGCTCTAAAGCAAACCACCTTTTCGACTGACCGTAGACGCCCTTTGAATCTAGGTGACAATAATTCCCTTATTGATCTTGGTACCTTTAAAGATTGTATCTATAATCATGATATTGATCAGCCATTTTCATTTTCGTTTGAATTTCACACTGCCCAGAAGTCTTGAGGTCAAGGACCCAATTAAAACCAATCCTCCTTTTCGAGGTGATAATTTAGCCTTAGAAGTAACTCTTAAAGCCGATAAAACCGGTCAGCCTAAAGTGATGAACCTTTCCTATGAATTGTTGGAGAAGGATAAATCAATTTTTAAATGTTAAATATGAAAAAACTAATTCTGGACAATATGAAATACATTCAAAAAAATTTCAATTTATAAAAAATGTGGGGAGACAATGGCCTTTGGGAGAGCCGGAAGAAATTTTATCGCATTTCAGAACAAAGTCGAGCGAGGTTTCAAAATGCCGGTTTTCTTTCTGATTATGCGCTTGCTTTTAGAAAATTTACTTGCGAAATTTTATTACCTTGGACCTTTGAGGGATTATCCAAAAAGGTTATATCAATGGTCTCGGTGAAACCCCAGAGGATGTTGGTCAAAAAGGTGAAAATACCATTGCTGCCATTCTTGCTGCTAAGGGACAAAATAGAGAACTTAATCGAGGTCCAAAACGACCTTACCATCCCTTCGCTGAATTTATTGCCGCTTGGCTTAAGGAAATAGGAATCATTGATAGTTTTTATGTAAACCAGGTAGCTGAGGAGCGTAAAGAATATGAAGTTTTAGTAAAAACGTATGCTATCGGTAGTGAAGTCAAAATTACTTGATGTGGGATTTGGCGTTTCCCAGGTTCTACCACCCTTAGTAGAGGCTTTTTATTGTCAGCCTGGTTCAGTAATCTGGCTTGAGCAACCAGAGATTCACCTTCATCCTCAAGTTCAAGCAAAACTCGCTGATGTTTTTATCTCAGCTGTCCAAGCTAGCGAGAAATGGGAACCTCGGAATGTACAGTTAATTATTGAAAGTCATTCTGAGCATTTTTTTAAATCGTTTACAACGACGAATAGCGGAGGGGGTTATTCATCCAAATGATGTTGCTATCTACTTCTGTAAACGGCGATATAATGCTGCTGAACTTGAGAGCGCTCAATTAAATTTGTTTGGTGAAATTGAAAATTGGCCAGAAAATTTTTTTGGTGATGAAATGGAAGATTTAACTGCAAGAACTGTTGCGGCGATGTCTCGAAAAAAGAAAGAATAATTTCTAATGCAAGTTTCCGCTATAGTAGATACTAATGTGGTGTTGGTTGCCAATGGGCAACATGCTGAAGTATCTTCGTGTTGTGTTGCGGAATGTGCGCTGAGATTACAAAGGATTATGAGGCAGGGTCGAATTGTGCTTGATGATAGTTTCCGGATCTTGAATGAATATCAAAAAAAACGCAACCGAGGAGAGGAAAGGGACCAGGTGACGCATTTGTAAAATGGGCATTACGTAACAATAGCAATAAAAAAATACTGTGATCAGGTTAACTTACAAGTACATGCCGAACGAATTTTTACTAGCTTTCCGGACAATTCAAAGTTAGTTGATTTTGATCTTGAAGATCGCAAATTTGTAGCTGTAGCTGTTGCTCATCCCAAACATCCTCCAATTTATGAGGCTGCCGATTCCAAGTGGCTTGACTGGGCTCCTGTTTTAAAAGGATATGGAATTTTGGTGGAATTCATTTGTAAGGATGATATACAACGTTTTCATGAACATAAGTTTGGGAAAAACAAATAGATGGATAGGAAATATTCGATTTAAAAATGAATGAGCAAGAGATTCGCTTAGGGTTATTCGAATGGTTGAATGAGCAATCCTTGCTTAATGGCGGTGTCTTCCCGAGAAATCAACTGGCGTCTGGATTTATTGTCGATGGCAGGGTGATTACTCTTTTAGGCCAGACTCGTATTTGGACTCCGGGCTGGTTTCCCCACGCCGATATCAATTACTACCACTACGCACGGACCATATAATGATGGGTTCGTGAAGATGGAGTTCTTTTATACCGATACAGAGGAACCGATCCGAATCATCGTGATAATGTCGGTTTAAGGGAGTTGATGAAGCAATCCATACCGTTGGTTTATTTTCACAGTATTAAGCCTGGCAAGTATGTGGCTGTCTGGCCGTTTTTATTATAGAAGATGTTCGGTCGGAATTGGCTGTTCGTGTTTCCATTGACCCGGTTTATATGATGTCTGGCAAAACTGATTCGGCCATTTGACCGATTCATCCAATCTCAAAGATACTCGTGGCGTTCGCAAATATATTTGGGTTTCAATAAGGCAGCGTTTGCATCAAGCCGCTTTCCGGGAATATGTCCTGGAGGCTTATGATACAAGATGCACTCTTTGCAGTCTTCGACATGTCGAGTTGTTAGAAGCTGCCCATATCATTCCCGACCCGAAACCGGTGGTGAATCTATCGTCCCGAATGGATTGTCTTTATGCAGAATCCATCATGCCGCTTTCGACAGTAATATTATTGGCATTTCTCCTGATTACCAAGTTAAGGTCCGCGAACATCTTGATAGAAAACGATGGCCCCATGTTGAAATATGGATTGCAGGATCTGGAAGGGAACAAAATAATATTGCCTAGGCATAAATCGGATCATCCGGATAAGGATCGATTGGATAGAAGATATAAAAGATTCTTGTCGGCGTGAGGAAAGCTCTGAAAATAGCCCGGGGTCAGATCACGAAATCATACATTACAAATTATGTGTGTGTCATAAACTCAGTGTCGATATGGTGATCAGTCTGTAGGAGGTCAGAGAGATCATGAAAATGGAGGACTCGGCGGTATCGGAGTTGGCGCGTCGGTTTGAGGAAGAAATGAAAACAAACAAAACAAGTCGGCGATTAGTGGAGCCCTTCGCCAAAAAATTCATGAAATTCAGGATAAAAAGAATAATGTGATTTGCCCGCAAATGTCTAATATTGAGACCTGACCCCAATGCTTAGTATCAAAATATTCTCCCACTGAAAATTTCTTCTATCTCGCTTTGAAAAGCGTATTTTATTTTTTATGGATGATAAGAATAGAAATGTCAATTTGTTCTGGATAGTACAAATGTTTGAGGAATTTTAGCAATAAGATATTCATGAATTGGAGGCATGTGTATTGGAGTTACAAAAAACTGAATTTTTACATTAATAAATGAAAAATTTTTTTCTACAAGTAATAAATGGCCGCAATTTTTGGTTGTACATCCTTTTGAAAAATCATATACAAACTATTGTTTGGATAACGAACGAATTTTGATATATCGGCATGTCCTTAAGTATGAATGATCGTATTGGGGAAAAACATGATTCGTCTCCTCGGAATGGATTCGAGGAATCACTTTTTGAATAATGAACAGCAATTTTTGCAACTGTTTGGAAATAGTGACCAGTCATTCGATATTTAGAGTTCAAATAGAGTTTATTCAAATTTATCTTGAAATGGAATTGTTATTATATTTAATTGGATGAAGTGTTATCTGCATTTCAAAAAAATGTTTTCTCTGCCAAAATCTATAGGATAATAAATTGGATAATATTTGATTGTTCGATTTCCTTTTTTACCAAATCTGTAGTTTTTCAGATGTCAATATATGGAAGTAAGATAATGAATTCAATATTACCAGATCCTTTTTTTAATCCAATATGCTCAATTGGAGCGGCTGTATTATTTGATTTAACAATGTTGCATGAAACTTCAATTCCTCGGTTGGATGTTCCGCATAACATTCGGATTGGAGAGCTGCCCGATTTACCATAATAAAATGGAGATTTTTTTTCTTCCTTTTATGCCAAGAAGATGCGGAAAGATGCTTCTGGTCCAGACCCCAGGAATTGTGATTAGAGTTTGATCTTTTGTTATTGCAAACGTTACAAAATGAATCTATTAAAATATGGGGATTTTTAACTGAGCCCAATCAAATTGGGATCAATGTTCTTTGGTGAAATTTTTGTTTTGAGAGCAATAGATTCATGTTCTGTTTATATTCAATTCTCATTATCCTGCAATGACTATTATATCCAGAATTTATTGTTTAAGGAAGCATGGCGACGTCAATTAGAGAAATCATCGGGGGCAGGTCTCGATATTAGATATTGAAGAGATGTGGAATGAGCAATTGGTTTTTCATATCCCCGCTTGACATTGAGGATGAAAACTCAAAAAATGTAAGAATGGAAAAAGATAATGTTCCTGAAAGCAATATGGGAATTGAAAAAATCAAACGGCAGGTTGGCCCGTGCGGCATATATTGCGGAAAATGTTATGCTTTTTCGGACGGGGACATAAAGCATCATAGTTTGGAATTGATGAAGGAGGAAATTTTGAGGGTTAATCGCAGTGAAAGCTGGGCACTTTCGGTGTGAAGGTGATTAATGAAGAAGCTACTCATTCCACCTCAATATCATAGGAATCTTGTTCCAACTTCTAATAATGTATATTTTCAGGATTTATTTGTTTCCTCTTTGTTTTATGATGAGATTTATTTTTTCAATTACTTATTAAACGAAAAAACTAATAAAATAATTTCTAGCTTAAAATCGGAGGGAATCGTAAATACAGTTCCCTTTCATTTTCTCGAAAGTTTTTAAACAATTTATTGCGAATATTTACGTCAAGAGATAAAGCTTTCTCAATTTGAAAATGCGGATGCCAACTCCATATTATCGTATGAAAATCTCCATAAAAAGTCCTATCAAAGAGACTTGAAAGAATGCAATCGAAATATGAAAGTGAATTTCAAAACAATAATTATTGGGTTTTATTATATATAAAAAAAGTAGATTCTACTATTGATTTTGTAAAAAACTACAGGAGATCAAAAAGAAATCTTTCAAATAATTTAATTAAGGATTTTTCACTCATGAATTCTTTTGAAAGCTTTATTAAATCGATAGAAGCGCTACTGAGCGCCCTTGAGTTCAACTATAGCGCGGGAAAAGGCGGTGGATTTTAATTTCAACGAAGTTTTCGAAGTTTTTTTTAATTATTCTTATAATGATATATTTTTAGAAAACTTCAATTTTGCTTTCAATGCCCGGAATTTCCCTGCGACCATACCGGCTTCGACGAGAACCTGCAAAAACGCTGGACAGCCATAAATCGGCGGATGAAGAAGATTGGCGTCGAGCGCGATTCGAAGCAATCAAGGACAAGTCCAGGTATTGCCCGGGCGGCTTGTAGGGGCCAGGTCTGTCATTTTTTCATTAAGAAGCCGATGCGCGTGGGGCAGGCGTAGGGGCACAGCGTGCTGTGCCCTTTTATCATGATGCAGGGGCACGGCGCGCCGTGCCCCTACGGGGAAAGCACATTTCAAATAATGGTTTAATGGACGCGGGGTTTCAGCGCCTCTTGACGAACGTCTCTCCCATTCCGCTTTCGCCGGTCTCCTTGGAATGCAGCGTGATGGAGATCCGGTCGTATCCCGGTTCCGAGCGCATGCCGTCCTTGGGTTTCAGAATTTGCACCGTGTAACCGTACATGAAAAAGCCCCGGGCGTATTCCTTTAACTTGTTGATGGCCACGATCTCCGCCCTGGCGCCGTTGACCTCCACGGTCAGCTCAGCGGCCGTGATGGCGTCGGGAGCCATGTCGGTCAATTGGCCCTTCTCGTTCAGGAGCCCCTCTGTTCGCCCTGCACTCTGGAAATTTTTCTCATCGACTTTGCGCCTGGCTGCAGCGGCCAATGTCTTGGCGCAGGCTCATGGGCCGGAAATAGACCATGTAGGTTTCCTGCGGCGTTACCTGCGGCTCAAAGACATTGATCGCGTATATCTCCATCCGGTCGTAGCGGGGATCGATCACCATGTCCGCATGGACCGGGACAAACCAAGCCCAATACTCGAGCCGGTTGATCCGGTACTCGGACAGCTTTATCGCGTAGAGGCAATAGTAGTCCCCCTCCTTTACCGTCAGGGAGTAGTGGCCCATTTTGTCGGACATGGTTTCGTAAAGATTTTCAAATGCCCTGTTTTTCAGGCGAATCGTGGCGCCCTCGATCGGGTTTCCCTGGAAGTCGGATACGGTGCCGCTGATCATGAATGTCGCGCTTTGCTTGGGCCTTGCCGAAAAGGCGAGCAGCGCGACGCGAGAAAAAGTGCTCCCATTGTCAGGCTTCTGCGTAGGCCAGCTAAGGTGACTTAGAAAATTTTGCATAAGCGCTCTATACTCATTTCCCGGCGGATTTTCAAGTGGGCATGGCGGCGGCCCCTTGCGTTGTTCATTTTACATTCAACCGTCAGGCATTCAAGGGAGAAGCAAAGAGGCTCCTTGCGTTCCCGGGCCGCTTTTCTGAGAATATATTTCATGACGAGTTTCATGAGCGCGCTTCGCCTTGGTAATTCTTGCAATTCAAGCATTGAGGGGGGTATGGACATGAGAAGAATAATCGTCATAACCATGATCACTTTGGACGAGTCTATGCAGGCGCCTGGCGGGCCGGAGGAAGATATGCTGCTGCATTCAAAATTGGCGGCTGGACTGCACCGTATGGCGACGACGTTTTTAACAAGGCCTTGGAAAAAGAGCTGAAGCCCGCGGATTCTTCTGCTCGGGCAGGAAGACATTCGAGATCTTTGCCGGCTTCTGGCCCGAGCATGAAGCCGGCTGGCCGGGCATCGTGATGTCACCAAGTACGTCGTTTCCAGGACCATGAAGACGGCGGCTTGGAAAAATCGGTATTCCTCAAAAGTCTGGCCGAAATTAAAAAGCTCAAAAATTCGCAAGGTTCCGATATGCACGTCTGGGGCAGCGGCAAGCTCGTCCAGACCCCTGCTTAAAAACGATCTGGTCGTACCAACTCTGGCTCAAGATTTTCCCGCTTACCTGGGCAAGGGAAAAAAGCGTTCGAAAATGGCGCGATGCGTATCCATGGGTATATTTTAGTCTATTTTGCAAGAAACACCTGAAGGAGAAAAACGCAAGGAAATGAATTCTGGTTCACTCAAAAGCACGGCGTGATTTGCCGGCCTGGTGTATTTTATTTGGATAATAACGGGCCTCTTTGGCATTTTTATGTGCCGTCACAAATCAATTTGCGGGGGATGCCGCCGCTACCGCCAAAAATATTTTGTCCCATGAATTTTTATTTCGCGCGAGCATCATCAATGATCTCATCACCCACATCATCTGGGTGTTTTTGGTATTGATTCTTTATCGCATGTTCAAACAGGTTAGCGAGCGCCAGGCCAAGCTTCTGGTGGCGTGGGTGATCGTGCAAATCCCCGTCGTTTTCATCATGGAGGCATTCAATATCACTTCGCTCATGATCTTTAAAGGCGGGATATTGAAAACATTCGAAATTGCCCAGCGACAGGATCTGGGCATGCTCTTTCTTAAAATCAACGATTATGGAGTGTTGACATTGGAGATGTTCTGGGGGCTTTGGCTCATCCCCTGGCGATCCTGGTCTACAAGTCGCGCTTTCTTCCCCGCTTCCTGGGCGTCTGGCTGGCTGTCACCGGTGTCTTCTATGTGGGCTTGAGCCTTACGAGCATCCTGCTGCCCCAATATAAGGATATGGTTCTTGGCAGCGTATTCGCCTTGCCGGCCGAGATCGGAGAGGTTGCGTTCGCGTTGTGGCTTTTGAGGCGATCAAGCCCCGCGCCTTCAGGCTGGCATAAACTCCGCGCATGCCGTCGCCGGCGTGTTCGGCTATTCCCTTGGCGATCATCGGCCTCATGACCCGGTCATTGAGCAGGCGGGGGAAAAATTTCTGCCAGGGGAAGGTGCGCCGGCGCTGGAAGTCCGCGACCATTTCCCGGCCAAGCCGGTGGGCCTTTTCGAGCATTTCGGGGCACTCGCCCGCGCTCTTTTCCACCGCGCAGGACCACGCCGAGCCGAGCCAGACGCGGGCCTTGGCGAACACCCCGCCCAGGGCGACCTGCGCGAGATAATCGACGGTCTGCTTGGCGCCGGCGCTCTTTGCCGTGGCGATGGCGGCAACGTACTTGCCGCCAAAGACCTCCCCCGTCATGTACTCGAATAAGCCCCAGCCGGTCGATGAGGTTTTTCATGCGGGCGCTGGGGGCGGAGGTGGGCGTGCTCAGGATGATGCCGTCGGCGTCGCGCAGCGCTTCATGCACCGCCGCGTCTCGATGGCGGACATAGAAGAGATTTGGGGAGGGGGTTTAAACTGCCGGAACTGATTTCCGCAAAATGCAGAACAGGCTCGAGCCGTCCACCTCGATCAGGGTGAGAGCGGCGGGCGAGCCTCAAGGCCAGGATGCGGAACTGGTCTTCGGTGAAAGTGGTGGCGGTGAAGCCGTCCTTGCAGGCGATCAAACCGTTGCCCGTGCGCTGCCGGTCGATCTCGCCCAGGAGCCCGGCGCCCGACTGTAGCTCGAACCATTGCAGGCGATCTGGCCAGAATTTTTCGGCGTAGGTCGAGAACAGGGCCACGCCGCCAGGGCGGCAGACGCGCAGCGCCTCGCTTAGGAGCGTCCCCGGGTCGCGATGGAACGCCGAGATGCCGTTCTGCAGGCAGAGGACCACGTTGAAGCGGTCAGCGGCGAACCGCAGCGCGGCCGCGTCCATCTCCCTGACCTCGACGTTGGCCAACCCGGCGACGGTCTTCCGCGCCAGGGCGATGCTGGCCGGGGCGTTGTCGACGGCCGTGACCGAGCCCGCGCGCGCGGCCAGGTCGGGGAGGGTGCGGCCGTAGCCGCAGCCCAGGTCGAGGACCGCGTCGCCGGAGCGGATGAACTCCAGGGCGAAGTCCAGCTCGGCGCGCAGGTATTGTTGCACGCGCGGCGGCGCGACCTCGTAGCAGCGGCGCAGCTTTTCCGCGGACAGGCGATCGGCATAGTAATCTTCCATTCCGGCATTCATTATAAGAACCCCTGCCGCCCGATGCAAGCCATTCCGCGGCACTACAATTTGTTACAGTTTTGCAATAATCCCTTCATGATTTTCAAGTAGAGTGGTGGCGAGAGGTGCAGCCAATGAAAAAAGGACATAAGCGCATAATCTGGATATGCTTGGGTCTGGTAGCCATCGGCATGGTCCTGGGAATTTTGGCCCGGGGTTTTAAAACTGCGGACGCGCCGCCTTCCCAGGCCTGGCAGGTGGAACCGGTCGCCCGCCGCAGCATTGGCTCCGAGGTACGGGCCACCGGCATCATCAAACCGCGGGTCGGCGCGGAGGTGCGTGTGGGCTCGCGCGTCTCCGGCGTCGTCAAACGTCTTTACACCCGGATTGGTGACAAAGTGAAAAGGGGCGCCTTGCTGGCGGAACTGGATGCCGGTGAACTCCGGGCCCGCTTCGATCAGGCCACGGCGGCTTGCGCCATGGCCCAAGCCAACCTGGACTACAATCGTCTCGATCTGGAGAGGAAGAAGAGACTGGCCGACCAACGGTGCATATCCCGGAACGAGTTGGACATTGCCGAAAAGACCCATCAAGTGGCAGCGGCGCAAATGAAGGAAGCCCAAGCCAATCTGGATTATGCCCAGGTCCAGCTGGGGTATACCAGAATTTTCTCCCCCATTTCCGGGGCAGTGGCATCGATTTCCACCCAGGAAGGAGAAACGATCGTGGCCAGCTTTGCCGCCCCCACTTTCATGACCATCATCGATCTGGACCGCCTGGAAATTTGGGCCTATGTCGATGAAACCGATATCGGCCGAATCCGGACCGGGCAGCAGGGCGTTTTTACGGTGGATACGTTTGCCGCTACCAGCTTCACGGGCGAGGTGTCGGCCATTTACCCCAAGGCCGAGATGCAAAACAACGTGGTGAACTATATCACGGTAATGGAAATCAGCGGCAACAAAGGCGCTATCCTGCGGCCGGAGATGACCGCCACGGTCACGATTTTCATGGAGCGGCGGACGAATGTACTCACCGTACCGCGCCAAGCCGTGCTGGGCGAGCAGGGCGCCAAGTATGTGCAAATTCTGCAAAACGGCCGGCCGGCCAAACGCCCGGTAAAAACCGGCATGAACGATGAAAACTTCACGGAAATTCTGGAAGGCCTGCAAGCGGGCGAAAAAGTGATCACCAGCGAGATGACGACGACCTTCTAAGCAGGGCATATCTATGTGCAAGGAGGAGATATGATTCATATACAAAAAGTCAGCAAAACCTACATGAAGAATGGCCAGGGCCAAGGATGCAGGCGCTCCGCGATGTCTCCCTGGTCATCGGCCCCGGAGAATTCGTGGCTATCGTCGGTCCCTCCGGATCGGGGAAATCAACCCTGATGAACATCATGGGGCTTCTGGACCGTCCCAGCGAGGGTTCCTACATTCTGGACGGCCGGGAAGTCCGCGGCCTGGACATCGACGAACTGGCCAAAACCCGTAATCAAAAAATCGGTTTTGTTTTTCAATCCTTTCACCTGCTGCCGAGAATCAGCGCCCTGGAAAATGTGGAACTGCCGCTCATCTATTCGGATCGTTCCGAAGTCCGGGAACTGGCGGAGCAGGCTTTGCGGTCCGTGGGGTCTGGGAGGAACGGTTTTCCCACCAACCCGCAGAGCTTTCCGGCGGCGAGCAGCAGCGGGTGGCCATCGCCCGGGCGTTGGTAAACCAGCCGGAAATCCTGCTGGCCGATGAACCCACCGGCAACCTCGATTCCCGCGCCGGCCTGGAGATCATGGCCATTTTTCAGGAATTGAACGGCCGGGGTAAGACAATCGTCATGATCACCCACGACCGGAATATCGCCGGCGATGCCGGCCGTATCGTGGGCATCGTCGACGGCCGTATCGTGGAGAACCAGCCTGTGGACAGGCCCCGTCTGGCCCATGAGGAACCGGTTGAACGTGAAAAGAAAAAACGGCTGAAATCATTCCCGGAAAACGAGGTGAAAAATGAAAAAAAACATGATGGTCAAAAGCAGCTTTCGTATCATGGCCAGCCACAAACTCCGTTCCTTCTTCATGATGATCGGCATGGTGATCGGCGTGGCCGCGCTGATCCTGGTCTTCTCCTTGGGCAAGGGCACGGAAAAAAAGATCATGATGAGCATCGAGCGGATGTTCAATTCCTCCAACATCCTGATCAGCGCCGGCCGGGGGAAGATGATGGGCGGCACGCAGGACGGCGGCCCGGTGACTTCCCTGACAGTGGCGGATATCGAAGCTCTGCAGCAGGAAGTGCCCAATATCATCATGGCCGACCCCATGCAAACGATCCCCGGCCGGGAGATCCGCTTTGCCGGGAAAAGCGTTGCCGCCACCGTATGGGGTAGTTCCGAACACGGTCCGCAGGTTTGGAACCGCGGCGTCACCCGCGGCGAGTGCTTTCCACCGGGAGGCGGTGCGCTCGTCGGCCCGCGTGGCTTTGGTGGGCACTACCGTTGTCCGGGAACTGTTCGGCAACCGCGATCCGCTGGGCGAGCAGATCCTGGTCGGCAATGTGCCCTTTCGCGTCCTGGGAATCCTGGAGCCCCTGGGCACCGATATTCACGGCAGCGACCGGGACAACGAAATCAGCGTGCCGATCTCCACCCTGATGCGGCGCTTGCTGAATGTGGACTATATTATCGCCGCCAAGCTGATCGTTCGCGACGGCAGTCAAATGACCCGAGACAGTCGAGAAAATCACGGCGGATCCTGCGCCAGCGCCACCATCTGGCCGCGGCCGAATCCGACGATTTCAGCATTCTTACCCCGGTCCAGGCCAGGCAGATGGTGGCCCAGGCGGTCAAAGTTTTCACTCTGTATCCGCCCCTGATCGCCGTGATCGCCATGCTCATCGGCGGGGTGATCGTGGCCAACCTGATGCTCATCTCGGTCAACGAGCGCACTGGCGAAATCGGGCTGCGCAAGGCGATCGGGGCGCGGTCGCCGGATATCATGTGGCAGTTCGTCATGGAAGCGGGCGTGGTGGCCCTGACCGGCGGACTGGCCGGAATTCGTGCTGGGCCTCGCCGGCGTGCGTTTGCTGGTCATGATGATGAAGCTTCCCTTCGTCATTTCCTGGCCGGCTATTGCCATTGGGAGTTTTTACCTCCACGGCCATCGGCTTCCTGGCTGGCGTGATTCCGGCGCGCCGGGCCGCGGCGCTGGACCCGGTCGAGACCCTGCGATGAAGATCACCCGCAATCTCTTGCTCTCGGGCAAGACCCTGGCCTCCCGCAAGGGCAGGACGGCGCTGACGCTTCTGGGCATGGCCATCGGCGTGGCCGTGGTCATCGTCATGGTGGCCGTCGGCTCCGGGGCCGAGCGCGAAGTACTGGAACGCATTTCCGCCATGGGAACCAACATGCTGGTGGTCAGCGCCGGGAAAATGAAAACCATGGTCGGCCGGAGCCAGGAGACCAATTTGCATACATCCTTGACCCTCCGGGACTGCCAGGCAATTCGTGACGAATGTCCAACCGTAGCCCTGGCCGCCCCGGCCCAGGATCAGGTGCTCAAGATCAAGGCCGGCGAGCTGGCCACCATGGCCCAGGTGCTGGGCAGCACTCCCGGAATTCTTTGCCATCCGCAGCTATCGACTGACAAAAGGGGCGGCGTTTCACCGCCGCCGAGAACCAGGCCCTCATCCGGGTGGCGGTCATCGGCAGCACCGTGAGCGCCAATCTTTTCGGCGCCAAAAATCCCGTCGGCGAGACGGTGCGCATCGGAGCCGTTTCCTTTGAAGTGATCGGCACCTTGCAGGAGAAGGGAGTCAATTTCGACGGCTCCAGCCAGGACAATTCCATCCTGATCCCCGTCAATACCGCGCTGCGCCGGGTATTCAACCTGAGCTACATCCATCTGGTCTACATCCGGGTCAAGAACGGCAGCCTCATGGCCAGGGCCGAACGGGAGATCGCCGGGCGGCTGCGGGAGCGGCACCGCTTGGACCGGCGGGGCCGTCCCGACGACTTTTCCATCCAGAACCAGGTCAAGGTATTGGCCGCCGCCCGGCAGACGGGAAACTCCTTCACCGCGCTGATCACCGGCATGGCCCTCATTTCCCTGCTGGTCGGCGGCGTGGGGATCATGGCCGTCATGCTGCTGACCGTGCGTGAAAGGACCGTCGAGATCGGCCTGCGCATGGCCATCGGCTCACCGGCCGCGCGACATCCTGCTGCAGTTCCTGTCCGAATCCCTGCTGCTTGGGGCTGGCCGGCGGCCTGGGCGGTGTGCTGCTGGGCCTGCTGGCGGCGCTTTTGCTTGGGCTGGTCACGGCCTGGAAAACAGCGATCGCGCCTCTGCCGGCGGTGCTCTCCCTGGCTTTTTTCCCTGGCTGTCGGCCTGTTGTCGGGCATCATCCCGGCGCAACGCGGCCGCCGCCATCGATCCCATCGCGGCCCTGAGGGCAAATTGAGATCGTGTTTCAATTTAAACGCAAAATATAGGATAATACCGACGTGAGTACACGCATCCTGGTTGTCGATGATGACGAAAAATTGAATGCGCTGCTGAAAGAGTACCTGTCCGGATTCGGTTTTCAGGTGACCGCGGTGACCCACCCGGCCAGGGCGCAAAAGGAAATGCAGCTCCATCCGCCGGATTTGATCATCCTGGATGTCATGCTGCCCGGCATGGACGGCTTTGAGTTCTGCCGGAATGTGCGCAAGGCCAGCGCCGTCCCCGTCATCATGCTGACGGCCCGCGGCGATGTGACCGACCGCGTCGTGGGCTTGGAGCTGGGCGCCGACGACTACCTGCCCAAGCCCTTCGAGCCCAGGGAACTCGTGGCCCGCATCCAGTCGGTGCTGCGCCGCGGCTCCGGGAAAATGCCCCGGGAGATCCTGCAAAGCGGCGAGCTGCTGGTCGATTGCGGCAGGCAATCGGTCCGCGTGAAAGATCGGCCCATCGAGCTGACGGCACTGGAGTTTGACCTGCTGGTTCTGTTCCTGCGCCATCCCGGCCAGGTTCTCAGCCGGGAGCGTCATCATGGACAAGCTGCGCGGCCAGGACTGGGAAGTCTACGACCGCTCCGTCGACGTGCTGGTCAGCCGGCTGCGGCGCAAGTTGGGTGACCATGCCAAGCAGCCAAAATTCATCAAGGCGGTCTGGGGCTCGGGCTACAAGTTCATTGGAGCATAAGGTGAAAGCTAAGAAGTTTCCTGGCCAAGCTGCATGGGAGTTCTATCTTCCGCAAGCTTTTTGTCACCATGACGATAATGGCGGCCTTGATCGTCCTGCTGGTGGGCCTATACTATACGTTGTTCTCCGGTTTGCGTCCGTCCGGCTTGACCGGCGCGATTCACCGTAAGTTCCTTATCGCCATGATCGTGGTGATCCTTTTCCTGGTCTTTTGCGCCCACCTGCTGATCCGGCTACACTTTGCGGCCGATCAAATGGCTGCGCAAAGGGGTTGACGAGATCAGCGCCGGCAACCTGGCCCTGGAAATTCCCGGTGCGTACCAGCGATGAGCTCGGCGCCCTGACCGTGGCCTTCAATGCCATGATCCGGCGCATCCGCGACACGCTCAAGGCCCAGGATCAACTCCTGTTGAACGTCAGCCACGAGCTGCGCTCGCCCATCACCCGCATGAAGCTGGCCCTGGAATTCATCCCGGCCAGCGACAAGAAGCGGCAGATCGCCGCCGATCTGGCGGAAATGGAATCGATGATCTCCGAATTACTGGAGATGGAACGGCTGCGGAACAGCAACGGCCGGCTCGAATTAAAACCGGAGAATCTGTCCCGGCTGGTCCGGGATGTGGCCCGGGCCTACCATGATCGGCCTCCCGGAGTCATCATTTCCGCTCTGCAGCGGATGATGTGACCGTAGCCATCGATGCCGGCCGCATGCGCACGGTTCTACAGAATCTGCTGGAAAACGCCATCAAGTACTCCCTGCCCGACTCCCGGGCGGTTGAGCTTTCCCTGGAGGATCATGGCGAGACCGTGGAGCTGGCCGTCCGCGACAACGGCCCCGGCATTCCGGCGGAAGAACTTGAGAACGTCTTTGAGCCCTTTTACCGCCTGGACCGTTCCCGCTCGAAAAAAACCGGCGGCTACGGCCTGGGCCTGAGCATCAGCCGGAAGATCGTTGCCGCCCACAACGGCCGGATCACCCTTCAGCCCAATCCCGGCCGCGGCCTGATCGCCCGCATCACCCTGGCCAAAGCTTCCCAAGGAAGCATTGGGGACGGTGCTTGACTTTGTTACTTTAGATTAAAAATAATCACAGCCCACGCAGCCATTCGTCAAAACAAGCATAAAACTTTTCCATTAAATGGACGGACCGCTTCAGACCCGCAAGGTGACGACGTCGATGCGGCCGGCGTCCGCCACGCCGAGGCCCTTGGCCGCGGCCGTCTCGATGTGCTTGGCCATGGGCGTGACGTCGGGCAGGCCCGCGGCCCTGCGCTTGTCGGCGATCTTCAGGCAGCATACGCGGTCGAGCGCGACGGGATCGCTGGCGAGGTAGACCGCATTCTCCTTCCAGATGGCGCTGCCGTTGCTTGGCACCGGGCCGCCGGCGAAGCACCCTTGCGTGGCATCCAGGACGATCAGCGGGATGGGGTTGACCGCGGCGAAGCCCTGGCAGGCCTCGGCGATGAACGGATCGCAATGACCGTCATGCGCCTGCGGCGTCGTGTGATAGCAGCCGAAGGCGATGTTCTTCAGGGCGCCGGTGATCCCCGAAATCCCGTGATCCTTGAGCACCGGCAGGTTGACGGTCGCTTCGGTCCGCGTCAGGGGGATCAGGTCCACGGGCAGCTCCCCGCACGCCGGAGGTTTCGACGTACGAACGGCTGTTCTTGTAGCAGAACGAGTAGCATCCGCCGGCTTCGATGCTCTCGCCGCGCTTGCCGCGCCCCAGCTTGTAGGCCGTCAAGCCGAAATGGCTTTCCGGGCGGTCCCAGACCACGATATTCTCCCCCTGGATCCCGGCCAGGACCAGCCCCGCAACCACGGCATCGGCGACTTCGCAAGCCGTGTAGACCCGCGGACGGCCCAGCAGATTGATCTTGACCCCGACGCGCCGGAATGGCGAGAAGAGGCTCTTCCAGGCTTCGGCGGCCGTGGTTTTGCCGGTGAGCGCCAGCAGGCCGCGGTCGATCATCGCCGCGACCGCTTCCGGGTCGCGCCGCTCCCCCTGCCATACCTTGTCCGATTCGACGCGGATGACCCGCGCCTTGTCACCGGCCGCTGAAAGCAGGCGCGGCATGACGGCCGCCGCCGCCACGCCCTGAACGATGCGCTTCAGGGCATCCCGTCTGCTGAGCCCGGCTGATCCTTTGTGATTCTTCATGTTTTATCGCCTCCATTGGCCTGGTATTGAAAAAAGGCCGCTTCCATAAACATGATATTCGATTGCATTTCCCAAGGCAAACGTTCTGTCGCCAGGCACCGCTGCCAGGTCTTTCATTGTTGCATTGAAAGGAGCGTTGGGGACGGCGCTTGCCTTTGGCATGCATGGAGTCAAAGAAAGGAGTTTGCAATTTCGCTGCGAGTTTCCTAAAATTGTTGCGGCAATATTCGGGAGCTGCACTTCGGCTCCGGGAGGCATGAAGAATGAAGGACATGGCTTCTCCGCCGTCGCGGGCGAATTGTTCGCTCAGGCTTCCGGCCTGGGCGGGAATTTTGTTCAGCTTGAGCTGGGTCATCGGGCTGAGCATCTGGTCGTCATCCGCCGACGTGACGAGATCCGGCGCAGAACTGATCCGCATGTACGCGGGCCATGAAACCGTCGCGCTCGTTCAGTTCTTCTTCACCGAAGGCTTGCCGGCCATAACCCTGGGAATTGTATTGGTCTGCCTTGCCAAATACGCGCTCGCCGCGGGCGAGGCTTTTTGGGGCAAGGTGATCCTGGCGGCGGGCCTGGCCGCGGCCGCCATTTCTTTCATGCAATTCTGCCTGGGCGCCTATCTCTGCCTGTTTGCGGTTCCCGGCAACCGGGTGGCTGCGACAAAAACGGTTTTCGATGTCCTCAACCGCATCGACGGCGTGAAGATGCTGTTCATGGCGGTTTTCGCCCTTGCCGGATTCCGGGTGATACGCAACGGCAAGGCCCATTTGCCGACCTGGCTGTCCTGGGTGGCCCTGGCGCTGGCGGCAACCATCTTTCTTTCAGCCATGGGTTTTTTATTCCTGCTCGACAGCTTGTCGCCGGCGACGTATGCCTCGCTGCCGCTGCTGATGCTCTGGGTGACGGCCGTCGGCATAGTTTTAGCAAGCCGTTGGCGCCGGGTCTGAACCACTGGGGTCAGGCTTTCATCATTGCTTTATTTGTAATAGAATAAGACCATGGCCGGAGAGAAAGAATGAAAAATGTTTTACCTGAACCTTGCCGAAGCGCTTTTATTCTGCTATTGCTGTCTCTCCTGTCCGCCGGCTGCTACAAATCATCTGCTCCTTATAATAACAATCATCAATATACATTTGAGGATAGGGCGGAGGCTGATGTCATCGCCATTTGCCTCTCGGGAGCCATCACCGCCCCTCAAGGCTTGTCCCGCCGCGTGCTGGCGGATTTGGCGGAGATCCGCTCACGCTTCGGTGAGGAATTCGGGCAGATCAACGCCATTCGCTTCAAGGCGCCGTGGGATCCAAGTCGCGTGACTTTACATTTTGATTCGGAAACCAGTCAACTTGTCGCCAAGGGGCAGTACCATGCCTGGGATGAGCTCAACCAACGCTTTCAGGTGTCAAATATAGAATTACGCGAAGACTACGCCAAGTTGAGCTTTAAAGGCCAGTTGCATGCTCACCGGGTGTCTGAATTGTACGAAGAACTTCCCGGTATACGCTACGCTAATATGGCTTTTTTGATGGATGGTTCCAGGCTCTATCCCTCCGGGCAGGAGATGTCAGAAATGAGATACTTGTTCAAGTATGCCTGGGGTGACTGCGAGGCGGGTTGCATTATGGGTGAGTTTTGGTATTTTATTGTTTCTGCATCGGGCGAAACCAGATTTGTCGGCAATTGGGACCCGTACAAAGAACCCCAAGTGCCGGACTGGTGGGCTGATGCCAAGTTGAATATCGAACTATATCGCACATTTTAAGGGATCCGGGGACGGTGCGGGCGCTGACGGCCGGGGATAGGGAATTCGGATGATTTTTGCAAATCACACTATTTTCCCATAGGCAAACCCTGAAAACCGCCGTATCATTTGCGGAAGATTAGGACAAGGAGTGCGACATGAAACGAAATGACTTTTTCAAAACGTGCGGCGCCGGCATTTGCGGCTGCGGCGTGCTGGGACTGCTGGCCCCGCTGGCGGCCCGGGCCGACGACACGGTTGCGCCGGCGGCGGCTGCCCCGCAGGACCTCGAACTGCTGAAAGGGCAGCTTGAAGGCGCGCGCGAACGCTTCGCCAGGCTGCTGGCCGTCATGGGGGAGCAGCTCGACGATGCCGCGCGCGACAAAGTCCTGCAGGGTATGGGCCGCGAATGCGCCAAGGACTACGGCCCGTTTTTCAGCAAGTACCGCGGCGACCTCCAGGGCTTCCTGGCCAAGATCAAGACCGCCTGGGTCGAACGGACCGATTACGATGAAAAAACCGGCGTCCTGCGCGTGGTCGGCAAGCCCGCTCCCTGCGGGTGCCCGCTGGTGAAAGCGGGCCGGACCCCGGCCGAATTCTGCGATTGCTCCCGCGGCTGGACGCAGGCCGCCTTCTCCACCGTGCTGGGCAGGCCGGTCACCGTCGAGATCGAGGAATCGGTCCTGCGCGGCGGCACGCGCTGCAGTTTCCGCGTCGGCACCCGGGGGTAAGCCGGGAAGATTGTCATGAAAGCGACCGTTTGCCCAAAATACGGGCCGCCTGCCGGCGAAACCCTTGCCGGCAGGCGGCCCCGACCCTGTTTCAAATGCGCCGCATCAGGTAAAAAACGTTGCCGTAATAAGCGGAATACTTGCGATACATATCGATCTCCGTCTGCATGGCGGCGAGCATAGCCATTTTTTCCGGATCCGCGGCGTGCTGCGCCCGCAGCGCGGGCAGGCGCCGGCCGAGCGGATCATAGTACTCATCCCACCATGCCGATTCCGGCAGCGGGAAGTGCCCGATTTCCTTATAGCCGCAGGCCCGGATCATGGCCAGGTTGGCATCCACGTCGGTCATGGCGGGATACTCGCCGGCAAAGAAACCACGGCATTCCTCGGGCGCGTCGGGCCTGAACCAGGCCACGTCGCTGACCGCCAGCAGCCCGCCCTCCGCCAGCAGGGAATGCCAGGCGGACAGGCCGGCGCTGAAGCCCATGATGAAGATGGCGCCCTCGCACCAGGCCAGGTCGAACACCCCTTCCTCCGCTCCCAGATCGCGCATGTCTTTGCGGCGGGTTTTAATTTTTTCGCCAACGCCGGCGGCCTCGGCCCGGCGCCGGAGCTCATCCAGGTAGGGCTGGTGGTTGTCCACGGCCAGGATCGTCCCGCTGATCTCCTTTGCCAGCTGGATGGTCTGCCTGCCGTTGCCGCAGCCGATATCCAGCACCTTCAGTTTCCGGGAAGCGGAGGCATCGCCCGCGGATGATCTTGCCGCGAGCAGCAGGGCCAGCGCTTTTTTCGTCGAAGCGTCATCCCCGGCCCCCAGGCGGGGCATGGAAGCGGAAAATATCTCGTGAATGAAATTCATTTGTTCTTGCATATACATCGTTCGTATCTCCTTTTTTTCGTGGAAATGGAACCGTTCGCTCAAATTCGTCGGGAATCGTTTTGGTTGGGCGAAACCGCATTCTCAATTCCGTCAAGGGTGGAGGGTTTTGTCCTCACATCCATGAGGCAGCCGGGCCATGCGGGTTTCTAGTTTGTTACAAGTACCATGTGCGGCTATTTTATCATAGCGAAGCGGTTTGTCAATCGTCCAAGACCCCCGGAGCCGCCTTACCTGGCGATCGTTTTTTTGAAGATGCGCCGGCGCTTGTGGTTGACCGGGTTGAAATACTTCCATTGCGCCTGGACCTTGGAATTGTTTTCGAGTTCCTGGTTCGATTCCGCGTATTTGAAGCCTTTTTTCAGTGACGCCTTGACGATCTCGACGGCCATCAGCAGGTCGACGCCCTGGCCGCGGTAATTCTTACGGACCCCGGCGAGGCAAAAGTCGATGGTCTCGTACGTTTTCAGCGCCTTTAAAATATGAACCCAACCCAGCGGGAAAAGCCTGCCGCGCGCTTTTTGCATGGCCTTGGACAGGCTGGGCATGGTGACCAGGAAGCCGATCATTTCATCGGCTTCGTTCAGGACGGCCTTGATCAGTTCCGGGTCGGTAAAAGGCAGGTATTTCTTGACGTAATAGCGGATCTGCTCATGGCTCATGGGCACGGAGCCGTATATTTCCTCGAATGACTCGTCGAGCAGGTGGAATATCTCTTCCCCGTGGTCGACAATATCCTTCCTGCTGTTGAACGGCAGGAGCCGGAATTTGCCGCGCTCGCGGACCCGGTCGGCGAGCCGCACCAGTTTTTCCGGGACGCCCGTTTCGTGAGGCACGGTCGACAGGAACTCGACGTAATCGATCTCTTTCTCAAACCCCAGTTTTTCCATATACAGGGGATAGTAGGGATGGTTGTAGATCCCGGCGATCGTGGCGAGCTTGTCGAAACCCTGGATCAGCATGCCCTGCGGATCCAGGTCGGTGAACCCCTGGGGGCCGGTGATCGTCTCCATGCCTTTCTCTTGCGCCCATGCTTCGAGGGCGGCGAACAGGGCCCTGGGCACTTCCTCGTCCTCGATGGTGTCGAACCAGCCGAAGCGGATATTCTTCGCGCCGTATTTTTTGTTGGCGACATGGCTGATGATCGCCGCCAGCCGGCCCACCGGCCGCCCGTCTTTATGCGCGACGAAAAAGCGGGCCTCGGCCTCGGCGAATGCCGGGTTTTTGGCCCTGTCGAAGGTGGCGATATCGTCCATGATCAACGGCGGGACCCAATGGGGATTGCCCTTGAAAATGGCGAACGGGACTTTGACGAATTCCTTGATCTCGCTTTTGGTCTGCGCCGGCTTCACGGTTATGCTCATGTTTTTCTCCTGGCGCCCATTATAGCAAAAGTGAAAAAAAACTGGCGATGAATTTGCGATTTTTTTGAGGGCGGCGGATTTCCCGTTTGGGCGGGCGCGTATTTGATTATTTCAACTCTTCCGGGATCTTGAACAGATCGTCCGCGGGGTTGACGTTGAACCTGACGTTCTTGTAATACCCCTTTTCCTTGCCCTTGCTTCCCGCGAAGACATAGCCGTCGGGAAAAAATATCCGGCCGGATTTCGCGTAGCTGTCGATCAGGTTTTCCCACGGTTCCGCCTTGGGGTCGCCATCCCAGTTGACCAGCCTTCGGGTGACCAGGAAACTCCGGCTGTCGACGAAATAGGTCACGTTCGCGCCCAGGGGAAGCGGGACATACAGGATGTAGGCGTCATTGCCGTTCACTTTTTCGCTCCCCTTGAATTCCGCGGGGTGGTCGAAGAATGCCGGGAAAAGCATGGCGATGTCCACCTCGAAATGCCGCCATTGCGCGGCGGGGATCAATTCGGGGCCGCGGGGGTTGCCCTTGTCGTCGGGCTCCCTTTTTGCCCAGGCGGCGCGCTGGCCGTCGAAGACCAGGACCCCAAACGGCGTCTCGTTGCGGAACAGGTTCGGGCGCCTGACGGTCATGCGGCTGGGCACGGCGCGGCCGTGAAAATATGCTTCCACGCTGAGCGACCGGATGTCCTCGCTGCGCAGGTCGCCGAACATGGCTTTCCAGGCCTTGGCGATGATCTCGTCCCTGGTGATACCGGAATCCCCGCTTTGCCCCATGGCATTGATCGCGATCATGGACACAAGCAATATGGGCATCAGGACCCTGATGGCATTGGTTCTATTCATGCTTCATTCCTCCTTTGATCGAATGCAGCCTGCACTCTTGGCAAGGGCGCGATTGTAACTTTTATTTGAGATCATTTTCAAGTGACCAAAGTCATTTTTTTAATTTTCCTCGCGCCAGTCCAATAAATTGAACGATTCAAAATCGCGAACTCGATTCCCGGGACTCACTGTCAATATTCATGTTTTATCGGGAGCTTGAAGTCCGGGGCAGTGAAATGCGATAATCGGGCAGATGAAAGCAAAGATCACCAAGCCGGGCGCCGCGGCCATGAGGCGCGAGATGGTGGCCCCCTGCGGCATGAACTGCAACCTCTGCAGCTGGGTGCTCGATCCGGCCAAGCCGGGCTGCGCGGGCTGCCGGCCGCGGGCGCGGGGCTGCATCCATAAAAAGGGCCTGTGCCCGAAGCTCGCCAGGCAGGAGATCGGTTTCTGCTACCAGTGCGGCCAGTTCCCCTGCGCGAGTTTGCTGGTGATCGAAAAGCGCTATGTCCAAACCCACAACTATAGCTTCGTGGAAAATTTAAGATACATCCGCAAGCAGGGAATGCCGGCGTTCCTGAGGCGCGAGACAAAGAGATACGCCTGCCCGTCATGCGCCGGGCTGCTCACCGTGCACAGCGACAGGTGCCCGCATTGCCGACAGCGTTTCGATCGCAAAAACAGAAGGTAGAAAGCCCCTGCCCCGAATTCACCATGCGGATGAACCGACCCCCGAACATGTCACTTGGTGTCCAGGCAATGGAGAATTTCGTCGTCGCCGGTCACGTAGATCCGATCGCCGAACGCCGCCACCCCCAGCAGGTCGGTGGAAACGAAATACTTCCAGGTATACCCCCCGTTTATCGTGTCGAGGCAATATATGTACCCGCTCGTGTCGGCCAGAACCAGGGAGCCGTTGACCAGGACCGGATCGCCGTTCCTTCTTGTATAATGGTCGCGCCCGGGGGTTTCCAGCAGCTCGGTCTGCCATATTTGTTCTTTGTTTGAAGCGTCCAGGAGCATGTAGCGGTCCTGCTTTGTGGCCAGCAGCACCTTGCCGTCGAAGGCGAAGGGGTTCTCCGCGTACTCATCCGTAACATATTCCCAGATCTGCGCGCCGTCGCGGGCGTCGAGGCAATAGAAGCGGTTGCCCTGGCCGATGAAAACCCGCTGCGCGTCGGCGGCGGCCTTGCTCGGGGAGGATTGCGGGCCGAAATCCTTGCTCCACAGCGTCGCGCCGGTCTGCGCGTCCAGGCATTCCAGGAAGTTGGACCCGCCGGCATCCCGGGTGGTAACGTAGACCCTGCCGTTTTCCGCGCACAGCGACCAGCACAAGGCGCGATTGCTTCCCCAGGCCTCGCTGCCCGTCGCCGCGTCCAGGCAGGAGATCCTTTCGTTGGTGAAGGCGAAAACCCGGTCGCCCAGGGCCACCGGGAAGGCAAAGCCCAGGTGGGGATTCGCGGGAGCGGCGCTCCACAGCAGGGCGCCGCTGGCGGCGTTGAGGCAGTAGATCCTGCCGCTGTTATAATAGATCTTCTCCACGGGGGCCGGCGGCATTGGCGCCGGGCTTCCCGGCTGGTTCGCGTCGAAGGTCCACAGCAAATTCCCCGACGCGGCGTCAAGGCAATGGAAAATGCCGTTCTCGTTCCTCTGGAACACGCGGTTCCCGAGCACGATGGGGAACCCGGGCACATCCTGGACCGAGACGCCGGGCGCGAGCTGGAAGGTCCACACCGTGCGGTCGCGGTTGACGGTGAACGACTGCACCTCGCTCGCTCCGGGCGGCGTCGAAATGGTCAGCCGCCAGTAGTATGTCTGGTTCAGCTTCAGCGGGCCGGGGCGGCAATATCCCGAATCCCGATACTTGACCATTTTCAGGAACGGGGGTGGCTGAGTGGGGCCGAAAAGCAGGGCGGCGTCCAAATCGACAAGATTCATGCTCTTATAGATGGCCCAATGCAGCAGCACCCCGGGGTCGACGTCGCTGGCGCCGTCGGGCGGCGTATCCAGCATGAAATGAAAAGGCTCCGGCTCCTCAGTCTCCTTGGCCTCGCGGCAGGCGCCGGCAGCCAGGAGCCATGTCACGGCCAGCCCGGTCCCGAGAACCATAGCAGCTCTTTTTCCTGTCATGTGTTTCTCTCCGTGCCAGAATTATGGGGACTGTCCGCTGGAATGTCAACGCGGCACCGGGCCCATTTCAAAAAAATAAAAAAATCGCATACACTAAAGACGCGCTTCGTCCGTCGAAGGCAGTGAACACCATGAATGAGCGACTGGCAGAAAACCTGGATGCCGGCAGGCGGCTCGAGCAGGCCTACCGGAGCGAAAAGCCGCGCCTGCTGGCCCGCGTGCGCGCCGCCGGGCGCAGCCTGGAGGAGGCCGAGGACCTGGTGCACGACGTCTACGCCGAGACCCTGGAGCGCCTGCCCCTGGTCGCCGGCATCCGCAACCTGCCGGCCTGGATCAATTCGCTGTTCACCCGGCGGCTGATCGACGCCTGGCGGCACGAAAAGATGCGCAAGGCCTCGGGCGAGACCGACGTGGCCGAGGAGACCCTGCGGGAGATCATCAAGAGCGTCGGGCTCGATCCCCAGGAAGCGTATGTCCGCGAGTGCCTGCTGGATGCCCTGAACGACGCCCTGCGCGTCCTGCCGGCGGCCCAGCGCCGGGTGCTGGAGGCCCAGGTGTTCGGCGGCATGACCTTCCGCGAGATCGCGGCCGCCAGCGGCGAGAGCATCGACACCCTGACGGCGCGCAAGCGCTACGCCCTGCGCAGCCTTGCCCGCGCCCTGCGGCACTGGATCGACGGATGAACGATCACGACGGGCCGCGGCCGGGCCGCGGCTGCGAATCGATAATTTGTACCGGGACACACCCGGAGGAGGCATACAAATGTCTGATCATGAGAATGATTTCCAGCGGCGGCCGGAAGCTGCCGGCGCGAACGGCACGGAGAGATGCGGAGAAGCGCACGGTCATCCCGGACGGCGCCACAGGCCACGGCGGCGAGTGCGACGAATGGGGCTGGTGGGAGGAACGCAGCCTGCCCCAGAAAATACTGATGGGCATCGGCATGGGCATCCTGGCCATCGGCCTGGCCTTCCTCTTCGGCTGGGTGGTGATGCTGCTGTGGAACTGGCTGATGCCCGACATCTTCGGGCTCAAGCGCCTGACCTACTGGCAGGCCTGGGGCCTGCTGATCCTGTCCCACATCCTCTTCAAGAGCTTCGGCTCGGGGCACGGCAACGGCCGCAGCGACCGCAAGCGCCGCAAGCATTTGCGCCGCTACATGCACGAGGAGCAGGCGGCCATGAACGAGGCGCGCGAAAGCGAATGATCGCGGTTAAAAACGACGCCAAGCGGATATTTTGGAAAAAAGGCACCTGCTCGCAGGCCCTGTGTTTCCTGCTGGACCGCGAATTCGGATACGTGAAGGAAAACGAAGAGCGCGCCAGCGACCCGCTGGCGGGCGGGATCTGGCGCCGCGGGCACCAGTGCGGCATGCTCTGGGGATCGGTGCTGGCGGCGGGGGCGGAAGCCTTCCGCCGGCACCCCGACCGCGACCGGGCCATCGGCGCGGCCATGACCGCAAGCCGGCGCCTGGTGGAGTCGTTCACCAACAGGACCGGGTCCGCCGACTGCCGGGAGATAACCGGCTGCGACTGGACGAGCGCCTGGAGCATTGCGAAGCACATGCTCACGGGCCGGGTCTTCCGCTGCTTCACCCTGGCGGAAAAATGGGCGCCGGAGGCGATCCTGGCGGCAGGCGAAGGATTGGCCGGCGACATGACCGGCCAGCCCGGACGGCCGCTCAGCTGCGCTTCCGAGGTCGCCGGGAAAATGGGCGCCAGCGACGAGGAAATGGCGCTGGTCGCCGGGTTCGCCGGGGGCATCGGCCTGAGCGGCAACGCCTGCGGCGCGCTTGGCGCCGCCATATGGATGAAGACCCTGGCCTGGTGCCGGGAGCACCCCGGGAAAACCCCGCCCTTCAGCAAGAACCCGGGCGTGAAAAACACGCTCAAGGCGTTCGATGATGCGATGGGAACCGAGATCCTATGCCATGAAATAACGGGGAGGCGTTTCGGCACCGTGGGCGAGCATGCGGAATTCGTGAAGAACGGCGGCTGCGGCGAGCTGATCGAACTGCTCGCGCGGTCGTAGATTTTTAGATGGAGCCGATCCCATGGAAATACGGCATCTGGAATTTTTAAAGCATCTCCGGCTTTTCAAGCGCCATATCTACCTCGACCATAACGCCACGACCCGCGTGAGCCGACGCGTAAGGCGCGAGATGAACCGCGCGCTGAAGCATTGCTACGGCAACCCGTCGGCGCTGTATGAGCTGGGCCGGAGATCGGCCGCGGTCATGGAAGAAGCCAGGCGGCGCGTCGCCGCCGCCATCGGTGCCGAACCCGGCGAGATCTATTTTACCGGCTGCGCGACCGAATCAAACAATGCCGTGCTCAAGTCGCTCAGCGGCCGTTTTTATCCCGGGAAGAAAAAGATCGTCTCCACTCCCATCGAGCATCCTTCGGTGCTGCGCACGCTGGAGTTCCTGCAAACCCAGGGGATCGTCGTCGCCTACTGCCCCGTGGACCGCCATGGCCGCGTGCTTCCCGATGAATTGGAGAAGCTGATCGACGGGGACACCTTCCTGGTCTGCTGCATGCTGGCCAATAACGAGATCGGCACCATCCAGGATATCCCGGCCGTCGCCAAGGCCGCCCAAAAGCATGGCGCGCTTGTGCTGGCGGATTGCGTGCAGGCGCTGGGCAAGGTCCCGATCGACGTGCACGGCTGGGGGATCGATTACGCTTCCTTCTCGGCGCACAAGCTGTACGGGCCCAAGGGCGTTGGCGCCTTGTACGTCAAGCAGGGCAGCCCGTTCGCTCCGTTCATGCACGGCGGCCACCAGGAGGGCGGCATGCGGGCCGGCACCGAGGGCCTGCACAATATCGCCGGGTTCGGCGCGGCCTGCCGGGATGTGGACAAACTCCTGGCCCATGCGGAACAGATCCGGGCCTTGAAACGGCGATTGATCCTGGGGCTGGAGCGGATCAAGCCGGATTGCCTGATCAATTCGCCGGAAGCGGGTTGCCTGCCGAACACGGCCAGCATCACGCTGCCCGGCGTGGGCAACGCCGGGCTGATGGCGGCGCTGGACCAGCGCGGCGTCGCGGTCTCGGCCGGCTCGGCGTGCAGCTCCCAGGAGGACCGGCCTTCGTCCACCCTGAAGGCGATCGGGCTGTCCGACCAGGCCGCCAGGGAGACCATCCGCGTCAGCCTCGGCCGCGGCACCTCGGCCCGGGACATCCGCTGCGCGCTGAAGGCCATCCGGGACCATGTCCAGGGCCGGACCCTGCTGGTCAACATGGTCTCGCCCGCGCAGCTGGACCAGGCCTTCCTGTTCGACCCGGGAACATACATCCTGGACGTGCGCCCGCAATCCCTGCGGAGAAATTTCAAAGGCCTGCCGAACGCCCATGAAGCGTCTTTTGTCTCGCTTGAAAAATATCTGCATCGGCTTCCCAGGGACAAGCATATTCTCCTGGTGTGCCAGGGCGGGGGGCTTTCCTACATCGCGGCCTATTTTTTGAAATCCAAGGGCTTTGAACGCGTCAGCAACCTGCGCGGCGGCGTCGCCGGCTGGAAAGCGCGGCAGGGCGACCTGTACCAAAAATACGCGGGACAAAACGTCACGGTGCTTCAAGCGGAATGACAAAGCAGATTTATTCCTTGGATCCTTACGGCTTCTTCGGCATAGGATCTTTTTTCAAGGTCTCCAGCAGCCGGATGTAGGCCGGCTCGCGGCGCAGCGCCTCGAGGTCGGGGTCCTTTTCGATCACGTCCCGGTCGCGCACGCCATTGCCGACGGCCGCTTCCAGGGCGCGCAGGGCGTCCTTTTTCTCCCCCAGGCGGGAATAGACGCAAGCCAGGTTGTACCAGGCGCCCCCGCGGCCGGGATCGATGAGCACGGTCAATTCATACAACGCCGCGGCTTTTTTCATGTCGCCTTTCCCGTAGGCCTGGTTCGCGTTATTGGCCGCCTCCATGAAAAGAAATCGCAGCAGCCGGTTGGCGGCAAGGCCGGCGGCGGAATCGTCTCCCTTTTCCTTGAGCAGCGCGGCAATGCCCAGCGCTTTCAGGCGGTCGTGGCGCTCGCGGGCGCTGGCGGCGTTCACGAAGGCCCGCATGGCCCCGTCGGCCCGGGCGTACATCCGCGTCTCTTCTTTCTCGGCCGCTTTCAGCGCCTCCCCGTATTTTTCGATCTCCGCCGGGCGGTTGAGCCGCGCGGCCGCGCTTTCCGCCGGCGCCACGTCGATGAGGCCGCGAAAATCGCCGGCCAGGTCGCGGTACGCTTCATAGGCCTCGACCGGCTTCCCCGCCTTTTCAAGCTCCCGGGCCTGCTGCAGCCGCGCCGCGAATTGGGAGGCGATCCAGGCCTCGTCCTTTTTCTGACTGCCCTTTTTCATGGCCTGGAGCTCCAGCCAGGATACCGCGTCCATGGCCACGTCGCCGGGCATCCAGGTGTGCCCGTCCGGGAACGTCTCCAGGCGGTTCGCCAGCCCCAGCGCCTTCACGGCGGAGACGATGTTCCGCGACGGCCAGTAATTGAAATCGTAAAGGCCGGTGGTGACGAACACGGCCAGGTCCCTGGGGAGCGCTGCCGTCGGCATCCGCTCGGGCAGGCCGCCGCAGCACGCGATCGCGCCGGCCCAGGGCCTGCCCAGGAACAGGCCGAACGTCAGCGCCACCTGGGCGCCGCCCGAATGGCCGGCCGAGTACACCCGGGCGTCATCGATGCAGAACCGCTCATGCGTGTCTTTCCAGACGGCCCGCAGCGCCTGGTTGATGGGTTCCCAGGGGCCGTTATGCGAATTGTTGGAGCAGGCGAGGATATAGCCGTATTTCTCCGCCGCCGCCCGGAAAAGGCGGATCGGGATCGGCCCCCGGGCGCCGGGTTCGAAGCAATAGATGATCGGCCAGCGCCGGTCGCAGCTGTAGGCGGAAGGCAGGTAGAGGGCGTAACTCTGCCCGGCGTCGGCCGCGCAGGCGACCGAGTCAATCGGCGTGCCCCTGGGCAGGTCTTCGCCGGCGGCGGATCCCGCCAGCGGCAGTCCGGCCAGCAGCAGGACGATCAGGGGAAGCATGCGGCCGCGTTCTCTTTTTTTCATGGCCGGATTATCCCATGAAAACGGTCGCGCGGGGAATAGCCAAGGCGGGGAACAAAGCGGCCAGTCTCATGATCTTCATGCGCACTTCCTTTTTTGGCAAGCGTTTTCAACAGCCCAATGGTAACTTGTCGCGGAGCCAAATGAATAGGGAATTCGTATGATTTTTGCAAATCACACTATTTTCCCATAGGCGAACCCTGAATACAGCCGTATCATGTGCGGACGATGGCGACGAGAAACTTACATAGGAGTGATAAATTGAAAAAACAAATAGGTCTATTAATTGCTGTTTTGGTTTTCGCTGTTTCATCCGCATACGGTCAAAAAACAGAACAAGACCTAACTTACAGGAAGTTCTATGTGGGAAGTTCAGCCTTCATGTTACTGAATTTTAACACCAACGACCCTGACGCAGCGGAATTTGTTCAACTCAATCTTGGTTATCGAATCACAGCCAAGAATGTCATTTCCATAGAAGCAAAAACATGGAAATACGCCTGGCCATTGGGGATACCTTATGGAAAATCCAAGACAGCCCCCGACGAAAGGTACCCGGGGTTTGTTAGAACCTATGGTGTTGCTTTCGTTTATCAGCATTTTTGGTGGCAAGGAGCGTATACTTCCATTCATGCAATGAATGCCTTGCAAAGATATATGGATGAAGGGAGCAAGCACATTCAAAATGGCTACCAGTTGTTCATAACCTATCGCGTGGGTTATCATCTGCAGTTTTTCAAAAATCGTTTTTTTGTGGAGCCTTCGCTGGCCATCACCCATTGGCCCATCAACACCAATGTCCCGGAATCATTCGCCGGATTGGAAAACAAATGGCCGAATTATTTCCTGTTTGAGCCGGGTCTTCACTTCGGCATGACGTTTTAAGGGCGGTGTGCCGTTGAAACAAATTGTTTCCGCTATGAATAAAAAGAAAATTCCCTTGTCAAAGCGCTTCTTTGGCCGCGGGCGGGCGGAAATAACGGAGGAAAAAATGAAAGCGATCGTGTGCACGGAGTACGGGCCGCCGGAGGTCCTTCAGCTCAAAGAAGTGGAAAAGCCCGTTGCCAGGGACAATGAAATCCTGGTAAGAATCTATGCGACCCCCATCAGTTTTGGGGATAAATTGGTTCGCAATCTAATAGCGATCACTCCTAAAAAATTCCACATGCCGTTCCTCTTCTGGCTTTTCGCGAAAATGTACTTTGGCTTCAGGAAACCAAGGATAACCATACTGGGGAGCGAGTTTGCCGGGGAAATCGAATCAATCGGCAAGGATGTAAAAAAATTCAAGAAAGACGACCGGGTTTTTGGCTTTTGCGGTTCACGCATGGGAGCTTATGCCGAGTATCTCTGCATGCCTGAAAATGGGGTGGTGGCGCCAAAACCAGCCAATATGACCTATGAAGAGGCCGCCGCCATTCCTTACGGGGCGATCATGGCGCTGAATTTGCTCAAGAAAGTCGATCTCCGACCCGGGCAGAGCGTTCTGGTTAATGGAGCTTCCGGAGGGATCGGTCCTTTTGTGGTGCAGCTTGCCAAGTCGCACTTCGGGGCAAGCGTGACCGGGGTGTGCAGCACCCCGAGACTGGAATACGTAAGATCCCTGGGAGCCGACATGGTCATTGATTACACCAGGGAGGATTTTACCGAACGCGATGAAACCTATGATTTCATTTTTGACATCCTGGGCAAGAGTTCGTTCTCAAAGGTGAAACGCTCGCTCAAACCGAACGGGCGCTGTCTTTTGGTCAGTTTCAAGATGAAACAGCTTTGGCAAATGCTGTGGACTTCCATGATCGGCAGCAAGAAAGTCATCTGCGCGCTGTCGACCGAAAAAGCCGAAGATCTGGTTTTTATCAAAGAACTTATTGAAGCGGGGAAGATCAAAACGGTCATTGACCGCTGCTATCCGCTTGAACAGGCTGCCGAGGCTCACCGCTACGTCGAACAAGGGCGCAAAAAGGGAAGCGTGGTCATCACCGTGGCTCACAAGGACAAAACCGAAACAAGCGCTGATCAACAGCGAGTCAAAGAATGAATCAATCAAAAAAGTTTTGGAACAAGCTGGAGTGACATAGGCGTCGGGTCTTTCATTATGACATTCGATCTGCTAGGATGATCCGGTCATGAGCGAATCCATTTCACAAAAGGCCGCGCGGCGGATGATCCTGAATGCCCAGCTGCTGGACGGCAGGAAAAAGATCAAAAAAGGCAGGGAAGGCGTGGCGCAGGCGATCGGGCATCTCGGCTACGTGCAGATCGACACCATCTCGGTGATCGAGCGGGCCCACCACCATACCCTGTGGACGCGGGTGCCGGGGTACTTGCCGGAAGACCTGCACCGGGCGCAGGCGGTTGACCGGACCCTGTTCGAATATTGGGGGCACGCGGCCTCTCTCCTGCCCATGGGCGACTACCGGTTCTACATCCCCATGATGCGCAGCTTTTACGATCCGACCTCCTGGTACCGGGGGTGGCTGGAGAAGTACGGCGACCACATCGGCCCGGTGCTCCGGCGCGTCCGCGAAGAAGGGCCCAAGGCGGCGCGCGATTTCGAAAACCCGGGCAAGCGGGGCCGGGGGCCGTGGTGGGACTGGAAGCCGGCCAAGGCGGCGCTGGAGATGCTGTTCTGGCGCGGCGAGCTGATGATCCGCGAGCGCCGGGGCTTCCAGCGCGTCTACGACCTGACCGAGCGGGTCCTGCCCGCGGGCACCGACGTGCGGCCGCCTGCGCCCGAAGAACTGGGCCGCTTTATCGTGCGGCGCGCCCTCGGCGCCCTGGGAGTGGCCGGCGAGAAGGAGATCCGCGACTATATCCGCATCGGCGACAGGAACATTGTCGCCAATGCCCTGAAGGAAATGCTTTCCTCAGCGGAGATCATATGCCTTGCAGTTGAAGGACAGGACGGCGTATTCTATGCCCGGCAGGATGTCCTGGCCGCGGCAAGCCGTTTGCGCTCCGCGGCGCCCCGCGTCCGCCTGCTCAACCCCTTCGACAACCTGGTGATCTCGCGCTCGCGCCTGAAGCAGCGCTTCGCTTTCGACTACACCCTGGAATGCTATGTGCCCAAGGACAAGCGGCGCCACGGCTACTTCACGCTGCCCGTCCTGTTCGGCGAGAACATCGTGGGCCGCCTCGACCCCAAGGCCGAGCGCAAGACCGGGACATTGATCGTGCGCCGGCTTGCCCTGGAGCCGGGATTCGACGATGTTGAAAGGCTGATCCCCGAGCTCGCCCTGGCGCTATGCGATCTGGCGCGCTTCAACGGCTGCCATGCGGTCCGCTTTGAAGAGGTCCGGCCCGGAAAGCTCCTCGCCCCGCTGAAAAAGGCGATTTTCCAGGCTTATCCTTGACTTTGGAAGCAAATAGGTTTAATTTATTAGTCAAATGACAATCCCGACCGGACAAAATAGAAAAAAACCAAACCACTTGCTGCGGGTGTGGCCGGTCGGCTCCGTGGCAAGCGCGTGATCGTCAAGCAGGAACGGCTTGAAAACAAATCCAAGATAACGGTCCCGGCCCGGTTTTTGCTGGATCATGATCGCCAGGGATAGCCTCTTTTTCAGGCAGGCCCGCCTGCTCCTGCAACTCCTCCCGGTCATCGCCCAGGATCGCCGCTTCGCCCTCAAGGGGGGACGGCCATTAATTTTTTCATCCGCAAGATGCCGAGATTGTCGGTGGACGTCAACCTGGCCTACCTGCCCCTGGATTCCAGGCAATCCAGCCTGCAGGCGATCTCGGAAAGCCTGACGGAGATGGCCCGGCAGATCGCCGCAAAATTCCCGGCCGTGCGCGTGGTGCGCTTGCCCGGTGCCGGGATGAAAGGGCTGGCCAAGTTGTCCGTCCGCTGCGAGGATGCGCAGGTCCTCATCGAGCCCGGCCTGATCGTCCGCGGCTGCGTGTTCCCCGCCAGCGAAAGGAACCTGTCCGCCAGCGCGGCCTCATTTTTCGGGTTGGCGGCGGCCATGCAGGTCCTGTCCCCGGGCGACCTGTACGGCGGCAAGCTCTGCGCCGCCCTGGATCGCCAGCATCCGCGCGATTTCTTCGACCTGCTGATCCTGCTGGAGAACGAAGGCCTGACCGCCGAGATCCGCAAAGCCTTCGTGGTCTACCTGGCCGGCAGCAACCGTCCCATGAGCGAGATACTCGCCCCCAGGGAAACGGACTTCTCCGACGTGTTCGAGCGCCAATTCCGCGGCATGGCCAGGCGGGAAGTCACCTGCGCGGAGCTTGTACAGGCGCGGAAAAAGATCATTGCCGCGCTGCGCGGCGGCCTGACCGCGCCGGAAAAGCAATTTCTTATTTCCATCAAATCCGGCATCCCCCGCTGGGACCTGATGGAAATTCCCGAGATCGAGCATCTGCCCGCCATCCGCTGGAAATTGGACAATATCAAGCGCATGGAGAAAACCGAGCACCATGCCGCCATCACGAAATTGGCCAGGGTCCTGGACCTGAACTGAAAAAACAATTCCCTCGCCCTCTTTCCGAAAGGCGGGTGGGCTCTACTTGATGGAATCGATGATCTGCCGGGCGAAGGGAGCGTCCTTGTGCTGCGGGTCCAGGGCCAGGAACTTCTGCAGGCGCGTCTTGGCCCCGGCCATGTCGCCCAGCCCCAGCAGGACGATGCCGAGCTGGTAGCAGGCGTCGGGGTTGTTCGGGTCCAGGGCCAGCAGCTTTTCGAAGGCATCCCTGGCCGCGGCGCTCTCGCCCAGGTTGACCAGGCAGATGCCGTAGTTGTAGAGCGCGTCGAGGTCGCCGGCCGCCAGGGCCAGGGCTTTTTTATAATGCTCCGCCGCCCCGGCGTATTCTCCCTGGCGGGCCTGGAGCTTGCCCAGGCTGGTCAGGGCCAGGACGAAATCGGGCTTCAGCTCCACGGCCCGGCCGTAGTCGGCGCGGGCCGCGGCGGCGTTGCCCGACTTTTCCGAGCAGTAGCCGCGGTAATAGTAAAGCATGGCATTGGCCGGTTCCTGCGCCAGCGCTTCGCCGGCCTTTTTCCCGGCGGCGGCGAAATCGCCGCCATTGACCAGCTCGACCACGGCGCGCAGGATCGAGGTCGCGCCGGCGTCCTGGGCCGGGACGGGCTCCAAGCGGGTGGAGATGTCGAAGCTGTCGCCGATGGTCAGGCGGATGCTCGAGCGGGCCGGAAAATACCCCTCGCGGTCGAATTGCACCTCGTAGCCCCCGGTCGGGATGCCGTTCTTATAGACCGTGCCGTCGCTGCCGGTCAGCAATTCGATGCGCAGGTTCTGGTTGCGCGTCGAAACCAGGGTGATGCGCACGTCGGCGACGGCCAGGCCGGTCTTCTGGTCGCGGATCGTGCCCTTGACGCTGTTCAGCACGCCGCCCCGGGCCGGGGCGGCTCCGGCCAGAAGCGCGAAAAGGAGCCAGGACAGGATGCGTGTCGTTGTTTTCATGGTCACCTCACTTGGGGTCTTGCTGCTCGAGGCGCAGGGCGCGCTCGTGGTATGGACGGGCCTTGCCGCCGTCGCCCAGCGCGGTCCAGGCGGCGGCCAGCAGGTGGTTCAGCTTGGCGCTGTCGCCGTAGCGGCGCAGCTGTTCCAGGTAGCCGGCGGCGCGGTCGTAGCGCTTCAGTTCGATGGCGGCATTGGCCAGCAGGACGAGCTCGGGGTAGGTGCGGCCGCCTTCCTTGCCCTCCAGCACTTCCAGGACCCGGGGATACTCCCGGTTGTTGTAGCAGGCCTGGGCCAGCAGGGAGCTCATGGCCGGCGTGCGCGCGGCCCCGGGCACGGCATCCAACCGGGCCCGGGCCTCGCCGGGGCGGCCCAGGTTGAGAAGCTGCTCGGCCAGGATCGCCTGGTAGGCGAAGCGGGCCGTCTCCGGGTCGGAGCGTTCGAAGGAGAAAGGCCGGTTGAGCTTGAGGGTGGCGGGCATGACCAAGACGGTCCGGCGGGCGATCTCCCGGCCGCCGTCGCGCACCACCAGGGCATACGTGCCGTCGGCGACAGCCTGGAGCGGGCCGTCGAAGCGGAACAGCCCGTCTCCGACCGCGGCCACGGCCAGGGTGGCCGCTGCGGCGCCGGTCTTGTCGAGCAGCAGCGCGGCCGGGGCGGCCGCGGCCGCGACCAGGCCGCATAGGCGGTCCTGGCGGGAATAGAGAAGGCGGGGGTCGGAGAGCACGGCCTGGTCGCCGGCGGCGAACGGCAGAAAGCGCCCGTTGGCCGGGACCAGGCGGAAACCGGCCAGAAGCCCCGGTTCCGCCGGGCCGACGGCCAGGTCCCGGCGCACGCTGAAGAAATCGCCGTTGTCCTTGTTGATGAAGGTGGCCTGGACCCGGTAGCGGCCGGGAAGCACGGGGCAGAACTCGCGGAAGAGCACTTTCTTCTCTTCCATTTCGCGCTGGAGCTCCGCGGTCACGTCGAGGCGGCGCGGCTTTTCCGCTGCGTAGACGCTGCGGCCGGCCTCGTCCTCGACCGTCAGGTAGATGGCGACGTCGGCCAGGTAGGATCCTTCGCTTTTTTTCCTGAAGGCGATCCGGTCGGGGAGCAGGGCGTAGCTGATGAACCAGGAATCGCCGCGGCCCGCGGCCTGGATATCGCCCCAGCCCAGGATGCGCCGGGAGGAGTCGCTGACGCGGACGCTGCCGCCGCCCGCGGCAAAGTCACGCAGGTAGGCGGCCGAGACGTCCTTTTCCGGCAGGTCCTGCACCCGGGCCATGACCAGGGAGGAGTTGGACGAGTCGACGGGTTCGTTGGCGTTGCCCTTGCCCGGGATCAGCGAGAGCGAAGCGTCGGCCAGCTCGGCCGAGACCGCCCGCACCACTTCGTAGGCGGCCAGCGGCGCGGCCAGGCCGCGGCTGGAGCCGCCGGACATCAGGTCGGCGGCGCTTTGCATGCCGGGATAGAACTGCCGGAAATCACCCATGTCGCCGGGCCGGTAAAAGAGGAAATTCAGGAAGGGCGGCAAGCCGCGCGCGGAGAGCCCGGCGTAATTCCATAATTCGCACTCCACCAGCTCCTGCTCGCCATAGTAGCGGCTGATGGTCCGCGGCTTGCCCAGCAGCAGGTAGAGGCGGCCGCGGTCGCTGCGCGGGCCGCCAAACTTTTCCCGGGCCACGGCGACCCGGGCGGCGTATTCCTTGCGGAACTCGTTCGCGGGAGTGGCGGGGTCGGGGTCGCGCACCCGCCAGAAGGCGTCCCGGAAGCGCGAGCGGTCCTCCTCGGTCCGGAAAAGGCCGAAGGCCTGCCGCTCGGCCCGGGTCATGATCGGCCCCACCTCGTCCAGCCAGTTCCGCCAGTCGGCGGGGATCTTCGCGGCGGCCAGCGGCAGGGCCGCGGCCAGCAACAGCCACCATGCGGCCCAAGAAATACGTTTGTGCTTCATCTTGCTCCGATTATACCGGATCAAGCCGGTTGGGAATATAGGCGGGAGGGGGACCCCCCCCTCCCTGCCGAAAACGTGAAACTCAATAATAGATCCGGACGCCGGCGCGGAACACGCGCGGGTTGACCAGGCCGGA
Organism: Candidatus Aminicenantota bacterium; assembly: GCA_963764745.1. Taxonomy (GTDB): domain Bacteria; phylum Acidobacteriota; class Aminicenantia; order UBA2199; family UBA2199; genus UBA2199. The sequence continues at coordinate 651,937 of CAVXTN010000006.1, forward strand.
AACGGTGCCGTAGGGGTTGCTGACGTTCATGACGGAGTTGACCTCGTTGACCGTTTCGGCGTTGAAGATATTGAAGGCCGAGGCCATGACGCTGACCTTCATCCTGCCGCTGATCTTGAATATTTTTTCGATCTGCAGGTCGAGGTTGTGCTGGGCCGGGTAGCGGTTGGAGCCCATGGGCTTGAGCATGACGTACTTGGTGCCGCCTTCGGGCAGGGCCACCAGCGCGTAGTCGCTGTAGGTGTTGCCCGACATGAAGGAGTAGAATCCCGAGAGGTTGATCTCCCACGGCAGCACCACGGTGCCCTGGACCTTGACCTGGTGGGGAACGTCATGGGTGGGCCGGCCCTGCAGGTTGGTCTGGAAGTTGGGGTTGACGAAGATGGAGGATGAAGCCACGCCGTTGGAATAGTCGCCGCTGTAGTTGGTGTCGTAGGTGCCCCGGTTCTTGCTGTAGACGTAGGAGAGCATGAGCTGCCAGCGGTTGGAAAAGCGCTTGTTGACCTGGAGCTCGATGCAGTCGTACTTGCGGAAGGGGGTGAAGCCCACGAGCGCGTATTTTCCCTTCGTGGGGTTGGTCAGGACGTAGTTGTTGTCGCCGGGATTGGTCTGGGTGTAGTAGGGGATGTTGTAGACGGTGCCGGTCTCGGGATCGGTATAGGTGTCGGCCACTTTTTCGAACTGGCCGGTGGTGTTGACCCGGTCGATGAAATTGCGGAAGTCGCGGTAGATGTAGGTCACGCCCACGGTCAGGTCCTGGAGCAGCTGGCGCTCGAAGCCCACCGTGAACTGGTCGACGTAGGGCATGGAGATGTCGGGGTCCATGGTGTACTTGTCGGGTTTGTAGGCGTCGCGATAGACCTCGTCGTAGGCGGCGGTGTCGGGGTTCCAGTTGTAGAGGATCCAGTCGGAAAAGGGCGCCAGCTTGGTGTAGTACGAGGAGATGATGTTCTCGAACATGCGGCCGTAGTGGGCCTTGAGCGTGGTGGAGTGGTCGGAGAACAGGTCATAGGTGATGCCGATGCGCGGCGACAGGGCCGTCTTGGGCGCGAACACCGTGCCCAGCCCCTTGAGGCGGCCGCGGTAGAAATTGACGCGCAGGCCGGGGTTGAGCTTGAGCTTGTCGGTGACCGCCCAGGAGTCCTGGGCGTAGCCGGAGACGCGCAGGTTGGTGGCCGAGGTGTCGTAGCCCTCGTAGCCGTAGGCCGAGTAGGGGGCGTTGTCGTAGTTCACGTACATGATGCCGTTGGTATAACCGTACTGGGTGCGGGTGGGGTTCAGCTCGGCGTCGATGCCGAACTTGAAGTCGTGGGAGCCGACGATGAACTTGTCGGCGTGGTGCGAGAGGGCCGTGGTGGCCGAGTAGCGCTTGCGGTAGGCGTGGTAGTACCAGGAGGAGTTTTTCGAGTTCATGCCGGTGGACAGGTCGGTGACGCCGCTGACGTCGTAGCCGCTGGCCGGGATGAGCTTGTAGTAGGAGAGGAAGCCGCCGAACTTGGTCTCCAGGAAGGTCTGGTTGGAAAAGACGTGCAGGTAGTTGAGGCTGAAGGCGGTTTCGGGCGAGCGCTGCTTCGTGGTGGCCTCGGGCGGGGTATACTTGCCGGCGCCGCGGTTCTTGCCGTTATAGAGGTCGGCCTCGATGAAGCCCTGCAGGCTGTTGCTGTCGTTGGGCTGCCAGGTCAGCTTGATGAAGGAGTGCGGCTGGTCGTAGACGATGGACTGGCCGTACGCTTCCCAGCCCGAGGGGGTGCGGTCGCTGCGATAGTACTGCAGGGCGCCGAAGAACCAGAGCTTGTCCTTCCGGATCGGACCGCCCAGGGAGACGTGGATGTTCTTGTAGGCGCTCTTGGGCGACGACAGCGAGGGGTCGTCGGAATTTTTGCTGTTCCAGGATTCGGACTGGATGAAGGAGTCCACCATGCCCTCGAGCTGGTTGCCGCCCGACTTGGTGATGGTGTTGAACACCGCGCCGGTGAAGCCGTCGTATTCGGCCGGGGCGCCGATGCCCATGACCTTGGCTTCCTCGATCGTGCCGTAGTCCATGAAGACGTAGGCCGTGTGGAGCTCGGGGTCGGAGACGTCGACGCCGTCGATCTGGTACTGCAGGCCGTTGTCGGCGGCGCCGAAGGCCGAGCTCTGGGTCACGCCCGGGGCCAGGTTGACGATGTTGGCCACGAACTGGCTGTTGGGGATGTTCTGCAGGATCTCGTTGGACAGGGAAGCGACGGCGGTCTGGGAATCCTTGACGTCGACCATGGGCGGGACGCCGGCGACCGTCACTTTCTCCTCGATCTTGCCGAGCTGCATGCGGAAATCCACGGTCAGCGTGGTGCCGACCGTCAGGTGCACGCCCTCGCGCTTGGCCGTCTGGAACCCGTCCAGCTGGGCTTCCAGCGCGTAGACGCCGGGAAGCATGGCCGGGAAGCGGTAGTGGCCGTTGTCGTCGGTCAGGGCCGTGCGCTTGGCGCCGGCCCCGGACAGGTTGATGGCGGTCACCATCACGCCGGGCAGCGGCTGGTCGTCCTCGATGACGATCCTGCCCTCGAAAGCGCCGTTTTCCTTGGACTGCGAAAACAACAGGGGGTTCAGCAATGCCAGGGAGAAGGCGATCATCACGATCCACCTTGCGAATTTTTTCATGTATCCTCCTAAAATGATTTAGATTGAAGATCATCGATCTCCGCCCGATATTACGCGGGGAACAAGGGGATTTAAATCAACCTTTAGAATGATTCTTCAAAATATAACCGGAGATCTAGTCGGCCGGCGGATAGGATAAAAGTCATATATGCGCAATTGCGCTTTGGGAAAATCCGAAAAAACCGCTTTACGGCCTCCGCTCGCCGGCGGCGCTTTGGCCCAGCGCGGCCATCAGCCCCTGGGCCCGCCGGTAGCAAGCCTCGGCCCGGGCGCGTTCGCCCTGGTAGCCGTAAATGTCGGACAGGATATAGTAGCCCAGGGCGGTGTACTTGTCGGCCGGCGTGATGGCGATGCCGGATCGGCACAAAGCGATCGCTTCGGCCAGGTTGCGGCGGCTGTCGAAAAAATACTTGGCGACCATGAAGTAGGGGATGGAAAAGCCGGGGTTGTTCTGGATCGTGGCCTGGAAGAACGCCAGCGCCTCGTCGGCGCGGTTGGCTTTGCGCAGCAATTCGGCCAGGTTGTAGGAGGCCATGAAATTGCGGGGATTGATCTGCAGCTCCCGGCGGTACTCGGCCTCCGCCGCGGGAGGGTCGCCGCGGGCCTCGGCGATCACGGCCAGGTCGAAGTGGGATTTCTGCTGCGCGGGCGAGAGCTCGATGCCCTTGCGGATGAACCCGGCGGCCTTGTCGTATTCCCCGCGCAGAAAGCTGATCTCGCCCATTTTCTTCCAGGTCCTGGCGTCGGCGCTGTCCAGGTCCAGGCTCTTTTGCAGCGCGGCCAGGGCCGGCGCGAATTTCCTCTGCGCCGCCAGCACGTCGCCCTCCTCGTAGTACAGGGCGGGGTCGGCGGGAAACAGGGCGCGGAAGCGCTGGATCTCGGCCAGGGCGTTCCGCCATTCGCCCAGCTGCTTGAGGCAGTAGAGCACGTTGAGCATGGCGAAGTTGTAGTCGGGCCGCCGCCGCAGCACCTCGCGAAAGGCGTCCAGGGCCGGGCGATAGCGGCGCTGGCGGAACAGCAGGTTGCCCAGCAGCATGTGGGCGTCGACCATCTCGCCGTCGGCGGCGACGATCGAATCGACCACGGCGATGGCGTCGTCCAGTTCGCCCCGGCCCATCAGCTGCTTGGCCTGGTCCAGCCGGTTGTACAGGTCGATCTTTTGCTTGGGATCGGTCAGGGCGGTCTTGCCCGCGGTGTCGGCCCGGGAGGTGATGTAGCCGAGGGCGGCCAGCTTTTCCAGGGCGTCGCGGTCCAGCTTGCCGGTGCCGGGCGGGGCCAGCGCCGCGCGGCCCGCGCGCTCGCGGAATTCGGCCAGGCCGCGGACCAGCCGCCGGGAATCGAGCATCCGGCGCAGCGCCAGGTTGCGCTCCTCGCCGCGGTCGGCGGACAGGTCGTAGAACTCGGCCGTTGGGGCCTGGATGTACTTCCATTTCCCCGAATAGAAGGCGGCCAGCTCCGACCAGCCGAAATGGAGGCGCGGGTAGTACGTTTCAGTGTAGGCGCTGTCGAAACCCGCCTGCGGTCGCCCCAGCATCAGGGGCAGCAGCGACCGGCCCTGGACCGCCGCGGGCGCGGGAACGGCCAGCATGTCGAGAATGGTGGGGACGATGTCGACGTGCTCGACCATGCGCCCGACGCGCGCCACGGGGAAGGGGCGCGGCGCCCGGACGATCAGCGGCACGCGCACGGTGCTCTCGTAGATGAAGAAGCCGTGGCCCTGCTCGCGGTGCTCGCCGAAGCTCTCGCCGTGGTCGCCGGTCACCACGATGATGGTGTTGTCCCACAGGCCCTGCTCCTTCAGGAAGGCGAAGAACTTGCCGAGCTCGGAGTCCAGGTAGGCGACCTCGCCGCGGTAGGGGCGGTCGCCGTAGCGCTCGCGGAAGGGGGAGGGCGGGTCGTAGGGCGTGTGGGGATCGTAGAGGTGGATCCAGGAAAAAAACCGCCGGCGGCCGTTCTGCCGCAGCCAGGCCTCGGCCTCGCCCAGCACCTCGTCGGCGCGCTTCTGCACCTTGCCCAGCGAGACGGCGTTGTGCTTGGCCAGGTCAAAATCGTCGGCGAAGGTTGAAAACCCCTGGTTGATGCCCCACTTGGAATGCAGGACGTAGGCGGCGATGAAGCCGGCGGTGGCGAATTGGTGCCGGCTCAGGGTCTCGCCGATCAGCTCCAGCCTGGCCGGCACCAGGAAGCCGCCGTTGTCGCGCACCTGGTGGTAGAGCGGGTAGGTGCCCGACAGGATGGTGGTGTGGGCCGGCAGGGTGAGGGGCGTCTGCGAGATGCAGGTCTCGAACAGGGTCCCGGCCGCGGCCAGGCGGTCGAGGCTGGGCGTCTCGACCCGCCCCGGCGAGTAGCAGGAGAGGTGGTCGGCGCGCAGGGTGTCCAGGGTCAGCAGGATGACGTTGCAGCGCGGCAGCCGGCGCAGCAGCAGGCGCGTGGCCAGCGCCGGCCGCAGCCAGACATATGAAGCGATCAGCACCGCCACCATTGCCGCGATGACCGGCAGCCGGCGCCGGACCTTTGCCGGCAGCGGGCTCGCCGCCCCGGAGTCTCGGGTTTGCCGCGGAACTTTCATTTTTGCATGATAAAAAATTCGTTTGCCGCTGTCAATGAAAAAATTGCCGGAAGGCGAAAGATGAACGCTGCCGTTCTACTTGCAGCTGTCGCGGATGGCGGCGGCGAAATCGTCGATCTCCATCTCGGTGGTGGAGAACGAGGTCATCCAGCGCACTTCGTTCCTGTCCTCGTCCCAGATGTAGAAGAAATATTTTTTCAATAACTTGTCGATGGCCGGGCGCGGCAGGCAGGCGAACACGGCGTTGGCCTGGACCGGCTGCACGACGCGCAGGCCCGGGATATCCCTGACCTTGCTTTCCAGGAGCTTGGCCATGCGGTTGGCGTGGCGAGGCGTTCTTCAGCCAGAGGTCGTCGCTGAGCAGCGCCGTGAGCTGGGCGGCGATGAAGCGCATCTTGCTGGCCAGCTGCATGGACTGCTTGCGGATGAAGAGGGTGTTCTTGCTCAGCTCGGGGTGGAAGCAGACGACCGCCTCGCCCAGCAGCAGGCCGTTCTTGGTGCCGCCGAAGGAGAGGATGTCCACGCCCAGGCCGCCGCTGATCGCGCCCAGCCCCTGGCCCAGGCGAGGCGGCGGCGTTGCAGAGTCGGGCGCCGTCCATGTGCAGGTAGAGGCCGTGGCGGTGGCAGAAGGCGGCGATGGCCTTCACCTCGTCCACGCCGTAGACGGTGCCCAGCTCGCTGGGCTGGGTGATGGAGACGACCGCGGGCTGGACGCGGTGCTGGTCGATGCGCCCCTGCAGGTGGCGGGCGATGTCGTCGCAGGTGATCTTGCCGTCCCGGGTGTGCACGGTGAGCAGCTTGCAGCCGGTGGCGCTCTCGGGGGCGCCGCACTCGTCGGCGTTGATGTGGGCGTGCTCGGAGCAGATCACGGCCTGGAAGGAGCGCGCCAGGGTGGAGAGGCTGACCACGTTGGCCCCGGTGCCGTTGAAGACCATGTAGACGTCGGCGTTCCTGCCGAAGTGCTCGCGGAACTTGGCCACGGCCGCCTCGGTGTGGTCGTCGGCGCCGTAGGCCACGGCCGGGCCGCGCGTTGGCCGCCGCGATCGCCTCCAGCACGCGCGGGTGCACCCCCGAATGGTTGTCGCTGCCGAATGTCGTGTCGATGCTCATGGTTCCTCCTCCGGGGCGGCGCCCGCGCCGCGCTTTATGTTTTCTTGATGATCACCACGGTGATGTCGTCCTCGGGCCTGCCGTTGAAGGCCAGCAGGTCGGCCTTGACCCGCTCGAAAATGGCCCGGGCCGAGAGGTGCTTGTTGGCCCTGAGAATCTCCTCCAGGCGGCCGGGGAAGTATCTCTGCCTGTCGGCGTCGCGGTGGTCGGACAGGCCGTCGGTGTAGAGGATCAGGATGTCGCCGCGCCCCATCAGGTTGATCTCGTTGACCGTGTAGCGCTCCTTGACGCCGAGCAGCGGGATGGATTTCTCGCTGTTGCCGCGCGAGGGCATGGTGCCGATCTGCGGGAAGGAGAGCAGCCGGTCCTCGCTGATGGCGACCAGGCGGTTGAACTCGTTGGAGAAGATGATGGGCGGCGGATGGGCGGCCGACAGGAAGCGGAAGGTGCCCCGCTCCGAGATCTCGCCGTAGACCATGGTCAGGGACTTGGAGATCCCCGACGAATTGAAGAAGCGCGTGTTGATGTTGTCGAACAGGGTGGGGGTGATCTCGCCGAAGAATTTCAGCTCGTAGGATGACGCCGAGCAGGAAGGCCTGGTGGAACACCGAGGCGATGAAGGCCGAGCTGTAGTCGTGCCCCTCGACGTCGAGCACGACGATGCCGGCCCGGGCGGCGCAGGCGCGCAGCTTGTCCTTCAGGTTTTCCGGGGCCTCGCGGATGAGCTTGTCCATCTTGTAGCGCTTCTTGAAGTCGACGTAGATGATGTGGTCGCCGCCGGCCTGGCCGTTGAGCGGCAGCGCCTCGCCGTAGACGTCGATCCAGGGCACCTCGGGCAGCTCGCTGGGCGGGGCGTCGAAGTTGTGGACCAGCTCGCTGAAATTGGCCAGCTCGGCGTTCAGGAACTTGATGCGCTTCTGCGCGTCGGCCAGCAGCTCGCTTTCGGTTTTCTCTTTCATGGCTTCCTCAAAAAAGGATCTCGATGGAATTCGGGCCGGTCAGCTTCTCGATGTCTTTTTTCATGGAGGCGGTGGCGCGGATGCCCTGGCCCGGCTCGGAGTTGATCACCACGCGCGCGTCGTCGGCGTGGTTGATGACGATGATGTAGGGGACCGAGTCGCGGTTCTTTTCCAGCTTCTGCTTCAGCTTTTCGTTGAAGCCCTCGTCGATCTGGTCGTAGTTGATGGTGATGACGATCTTGCGGGCCTTTTTCTTGAGCATGGCCTCGAGCTCCTGCAGGTTCTCCAGGTAGAGGGTCTCCTCGCTCTCGGAATCGGCGCCGCGGAAATGGCTGCGCGCCTCCAGGAAATAGGGGACGTCGACCTTCAGCTCCTTTTCCAGGGCCGCCCAGCGGTCCTTGAAGCAGAGCACCTTGATGCGCCCGGTCAGGTCCTCGAAATAGATCTCGCCGTAGACGTCGCCCTTTTTCGAGGTGCGGCGCGTGAACTCGGTGACCACGCCGCCCAGCTTGATGACCTCGCCCTTGAACTCGTAGTTCTGGATGGCCAGGATGGTGGTGTTGGAGACCTTGCTGATCTCGCTGCTGAATTTTTCCAGGGGGTTGTGGGTGACGTAGATGCCGGCGATCTCCCTCTCGCCCTTGATCATCTCGCTGCTCCGGCCACTCCTCGAGCTTCAGGCATTCCCTGGGGATGTAGTCGTCGGCGATCTCGTCGGCGAACAGGGCCTTCTGGTTGCGGCTGCGGTTCTTGCTGACGATGGCCGCCCGCTTGATCACCTCGCCGATGCCTTCGAACAGGGTGCGCCGCTTCAGGCCGAAGCAGTCGAAGGCCCCGGCCTTGATCAGGCTTTCCAGGACGTTGCTGTTGACCTTGCCCAGGTCGACGCGGGTGACGAAATCGTTGAAGCTCTTGAATTCGCCGCCCTGCTCGCGCGCCGCGAGCATGATGCCCAGGGCGGCGCTGCCCACGTTCTTCAGGCCGATCAGGCCGAAGCGGATGGCGCAGGCCGACTCGGCGTGAAAGTGCTCCCGGCTCTTGTTGATGTCGGGCGGCAGGATCTCGATGCCCATCTTCTTGCTTTCCGAGATGTACTGGATGATCTTCGAGGAGGTGGTGGTCTTGTCGGCTTCGGAGCTGAGGTGGGCCGACATGAAGTAGACGGGGTAGTGGGCCTTGAGGTAGGCCGTCTGGTAGGCCAGGTAGGCGTAGGCGGTGGCGTGCGACTTGTTGAAGCCGTACTCGGCGAAGGTCTTCATCTGGCCGAAAAGCTCCTCGACCTTTTTCTTGTCGTAGCCCTTTTTCGCCGCCCGCTCCAGGAACTTCTTCTCCTGGGCCGGCATCTTGCTCACGTCCTTCTTGCCCATGATCTTGCGCATCTCGTCGGCCTCGCTCATGGAAAAACTGGCGATGCGCACCGAGATCTGCATGACCTGCTCCTGGAAGACGATGATGCCGTACGTGTCCTTCAGGATCTCCTCGAGCTCGGGGAAGATGAAGCTGACCTTTTCCCGGCCCAGCTTGCGGTTGACGTAGACGTCGGCCATGCCCGACTGCAGCGGCCCGGGGCGGTACAGGGCGTTGAGCACGATCAGGTCCTCGATGCGGGTCGGCTTCGACTTCTTCAGGTAGTCGCGCATGCCCGAGCTCTCGAACTGGAAGATGCCGTCGGTGTCGCCCTTCTGGAAGACCTTGAAGGTCTTGTTGTCCAGCAGGTTGATGTTCTCCAGGTCGATGGCCGTGCCCTCGTTCTCCCTGACCTCGCGCAGGATGTTCTTGATGATGGTCAGGGTCTTCAGGCCCAGGATGTCCATTTTCAGCAGGCCGATGTTCTCCACCTCGTCCTTTTCGAAATGGGTGGTGATGTCGTCGCGGGTCTTGTAGAGCGGCATGTACTCGGTCAGCTTCTTGGGGGCGATCACCACGCCGGCGGCGTGCATGGAGGTGTGGCGGATGTTGTTCTCCAGCTTCAGGGCGTACTGGATCAGCTTGGCGAACTCGGCGCTGCGCTTGATCTCGCGCTGCAGTTCCGGGCTCTTTTCGAAAACGTCCTTCAGCTCCACCTTGGGGCCCTCGGGGATCATCTTGGCCAGGCGGTTGACGTCGGCCAGCTTGACCTCCATGACCCGGCCGATGTCGCGGATGGCCAGCTTGGCCTTCATGCGCCCGAAGGTGACGATCTGGGCCACGTTGTCGGCGCCGTACTTGGCGCGGATGTATTCGATGACCTCGTCGCGGCGCTCGGCGTCGAAGTCGATGTCGATGTCGGGCAGGCTGACGCGCTCGGGGTTGAGGAAGCGCTCGAAGATCAGGTCGTATTCCAGCGGGTCGATGTTGGTGATGCCCATGACGAAGGCCACCAGGCTGCCCACCACCGAGCCGCGGCCGGGGCCGACCGGGATGCCGCTCTCCTTGGCGAAGCGGATGATGTCCCAGACGATGAGGAAGTAGCCGGGGAAGCCCATTTCCCGGATCTTTTCGATCTCGTACAGCAGGCGCTTCTCGTACTCCGCGGGGCTGTGCTTCAGGTGCTTGGCCTTGGCCAGGTACTGGTGCTGGATGCGCTCGAAGCCCTCGAGGCAGATCTTTTCGAAGAAGTCGTCGACGCTCAGCTTGCCCGGCGTCTTGAAGGCGGGCAGGAAGTATTTCTTCAGCTTGAATTCGAAATTGCAGCGCGAGGCGATGTCGAAGGTGTTCTCCAGGCTGCCGGGGATGGACGCGAACAGGGAGGCCATCTCCTCGCTGGACTTGAAATAGAGCTGTTCGCTCTCCATTTTCATCGGCCGGTCGGCGTCGCTGATGACGTTGGTGGTCTGCAGGCAGATCAGGATCTCGCGGGCGTCGGCGTCCTCCTGGGTCAGGTAGTGGACGTCGTTGCTGGCCGCCAGCGGGATGTCCAGGTCCCTGGCCAGGCTCACCAGCTGGGGCAGGACCTGCACCTGCTCGGCCAGGCCGTGGTTCTGGATCTCGATGTAGAAGTTGTCCTTGAAGACCTCCCGGTACCAGCGCGCCGCCGCCCGGGCCTTGTCCTCGTGGCCGCGCAGCAGGTGGTAGGGGACCTCGCCCTGGATGCAGGCGGACATGATCAGCAGGCCGTCCTTGTATTTTTCCAGCAGCTCCTTGTCGATGCGCGGCTTGCGGTAAAAGCCCTCCAGGAAGGAGGCGGTGATCAGTTCGCACAGGTTGCGGTAGCCCTGGTCGTTCTTGACCAGGGCCAGCAGGTGGAAATAATTGAGCTCGTCCTCGCGGCGGTTGGGCTTGTCGAAGCGCGAACCCGCGCGCCAGGTAGAGCTCGGAGCCGATGATGGGCTTGATCTCGTTCTGCCGGGCCTTTTTGTAGAAGTTGACCGCGCCCAGGATCGAGCCGTGGTCGGTCAGGGCCACGGCGGGCATCTGGAAGGCGCGGGCTTTTTTCAGCAGGTCGTCGATCTTCAGGGTGGAATCGAGCAGGCTGTATTCCGAATGCAGGTGCAGGTGGATGAAACTCTTCATTCCCATTCGATGGTCGCCGGCGGCTTGGAGGTGATGTCGTAGACCACGCGGTTCACCGAGCGGATCTGGCGCACGATGCGGTTGGCGGCGGCGTCCAGGACCTCGGCCGGCAGCGACGCCCAGTTGGCGGTCATGCCGTCGGTCGAGGTCACGGCGCGCAGGGCGACGACGTTGCCGTAGGCGCGCTCGTCGCCCATGACGCCGACGCGAGCGCACCGGCAGCAGCACGGCGAAGGCCTGCCAGGTCTTGTCGTAGCAGCCGCTGCTCTTCAGCTCGCTGGATGAAGATGTCGTCGGCCTGCTTCAACACGGCGAGCTTTTTCGGGCGTAATGTCGCCCAGGATGCGCACGGCCAGTCCCGGCCCGGGGAAGGGGTGGCGGTTGAGGATGTCGGCGGGGACGTCCAGCAGCCGGGCCACTTCCCGCACCTCGTCCTTGAACAGGAACTTGAAGGGCTCGATGATCCGCCCCTGCTTCTCCAGCTCCTGCACTTCGCGCACGCGGTTGTGGTGGGTCTTGATGGTCTGCGACGGGCCCTGCACGGGGTTGCTCTCGATCACGTCGGGATAGAGCGTGCCCTGGACGAGGAAATCGAAACCCTTGCAGGCCGCGGTAAAAAACGTCGATGAAGGTCTTGCCGATGATCTTGCGCTTCCTTTCCGGGGCGGCGACCCCCTTCAGGTTTTTCAGGAAACGGCGGCTGGCGTTGATATAGGTGACCTTCAGCCCCAGGCGCCGGCGCAGGTTGTCCAGCACCTCTTTTTCCTCGTTCAGGCGCAGCAGGCCGTTGTTGACGAAAATGGAGGTGACCTTGTTCCCCAGCGCCCGCTGCAGCAGCACCGCCAGGGTGGTGGAGTCGACGCCGCCGCTCACGCCCAGCACCACGCGCTTGCCCGAGCAGCGCTCGGCGCAGCTCGGCGACCTCGTTCTCGATGAAGTTCTTCATGCTCCAGGTGCGGTCGGTCTTGGCGATGGCGAACAGGAAATTGCCCAGGATCTTCGTCCCCTCCTGGCTGTGCATGACCTCGGGGTGGAACTGCACGGCGAAAATGTTCTGCGGGCGGTTTTCGATGGCGGCGATGGTTCCGTCGGCGGAGCGGGCGGTGACATGGTAGCCCGGGGCGGGGACGGCGACCGAGTCGCCGTGGCTCATCCAGACCGTGCTGTGGTCGCGGACGCCGGCGAACAGGGGGGTGGCGGCGGTGATGTCGAGGCGCGCCTTGCCGTATTCGCGCTGGGCCGAGCGCTCCACCTTGCCGCCCAGCATGCGGGTGACCAGCTGCATGCCGTAGCAGATGCCCAGGATGGGGATGCCGGCCGCGAACAGCTTCCGGTCGACGCGCGGCGCGCCGGCGGCCATGGTGCTGGCCGGCCCGCCCGAGAGGATGATGCCGGCGGGCGGAGCGGCCAGGATCTTTTTCAGGCCGTAATCGTAAGGCCGGATCTCGGAAAAAACGCCCAGTTCCCTGACGCGGCGGGCGATCAGTTGGGTATATTGGGAACCGAAGTCAAGGATCAGGATTTTGTCTTTCATGGATGACGGCATTTTAGCAGATATGGGGCAGGGGTTCAATAAGGAAATTCCCGATATTTTTCTGTTTTTCGCCGCAATATTGACAGGCGGCGCCTGGGCGCGGAAAAAATTTCCGGCTATTGACATTGAAAATCTTGTAGATTAGATTTCAGCAATCGGGACATTTTGCCCTATCTGATATAAGTTCCATTTTCCGTTGATTGTCTTCAGCGGGTGATCGTTGCGGATGAATGAAAAGGAGGCTCGGTGGAGGAAGGAAGCGCCGGTTTCATTTTTCATTCGCCAGTGGTTCGCAACGCCACCGGCCTTGGCATCGGCCCTGCGGCCGATGATTGCATTCCGGACAACAAGGAGTAACCGATGAAAAAAATGATTGGACTGCTCGCGGCCGCGTTCATGGCCGCGACGCCTGATCGCCGGCGATCGCTTCCAGGCCAGCCTGGCCGCCAACGCGCTGTTTCCCGCCGACTCCGCCTACAAGGAGATCTACGGCAGCACGGTGTTTTTGCCCGAGCTGAAGCTCGCCTATTCCCTCTCCAAGTGCCTTTACGCCTGGGCCGGCTACGGACGCGTCTCGGTCACGGGCGAGACGCCGGTGCTGAAGGAGCCGGCCGAGTCGCGCCAGGGCTTCTGGGCCGCCGGCGCCGGCTATCGCCATCCGCTTTCCGCAGGCTGGAGCCTTTTCGGCGAACTGGGCCTGGCCAGCATCGCCTACCGCGAGGAATCCCTGGGCAAAACGGTCAGCGGCTCGACCCTGGGCGTTGTCGTCAACGCCGGCGTGCGCCGCGACCTGGGAGCGCGCTTCTTCCTGCTGGCGCAGGCGGGCTACGTCTACGGCAAGAAGACCATCGAGGACGCGCCGGTGAAGATGGGCGGCGTCAAGGCCGGGATCGGCGCCGGCGTCCGCTTCTAATGGCCCGCCGGCTTTCGGTCATAAATCGAGGAGGAGAACGCCATGAAAACCAAGATCGCGATTTGGCTGACGATGGTGTCCGCGTGTTTCATACTCCTGCTCCTGCAGGGGGACGCCGCCACCCGGCCGGCGGCCGCCGCCGACAAGGCGCCGGGCGGCCTGGCGCTGGGCCTGACCGCGCCGCCGCGAGCCCAACGGCGACTTCGTGATCAGCGTCGAGCGCCAGGGCCGCTGGCAGGAGGTCGGCCGCCTGAGCGGCGACCGCTTCCTGCGCGAGCAGCGCCTCGACCTGTCCCCCTGGCTGCAGCGCGCGAAAAGGCCCGCGTGCGCATCCGCCAGGCGGGCGGCGGCGCTTCGCACCTCGACGCCGTGCTGCTCGGCGGCGGGCGCCGCTGGCCGCCAGCGCCGGCGATCCTGAAAAAGATCATCCGGCGCGACAACGACCTGGCCTCGTCCGGCGGCCGGGAGATCGACCTGACCTTCGCCGCCGGCACTGGCCGCGAGCTGAGCCTGACCGGCCGCATCGAGAGCACGGTCATCGGCAGCGAACCGCTGCAGTTCCCGGAAGCGAACGCCTTCCGGGTGCCGTCGGTCTCCTCGAGCTTCTATTCCTACCGCCTGGGCAGCGCGCCGCCGCCGAGGCAGCGGATCGGCAGCCGCGCCTGGCTGGCCGAGGTCGGCCGCCGCCAGCCCCTGTTCGCGGTCCTGGCCCCGACCGGATCGGGCCATCCCGCCGGCTGCACCTACGGCTGGGTCAGCAACGACCGGCGCAACCTGTACGTCACCATCGACTTCACCCTCGACAATACCTATGACGGCGCCAAGGACTACGCCAAGGTCTACGCCCGCTGCGACGGCGGGCTGCGCGAGTTCAAGGTCTCGGTGCCCGAGAGGCGCTGGGGACGGGCGCACTTCACCTACACCGACAAGGTCGCCTACCAGCACAAGGTCTACGATTTCGCCATTCCCCTGGCCGAGCTCCCCGGCGTTGCCGCCGGCGGCAGCCTCGACCTGTGCTTTGCCGCCTACGGCACCGCCGCGGTCCTGACCGACGCCACCGTCAACCTGGCCTACGATCCGAACCGGCATCGCTACCTGATGGTCTACTCCGAACTGGGCTCCGGCACCATGGACGTCTACGGCGCGTTCCTGGCCGAAGACGGAAACCCCATCGGCTCGCCGTTCGCCATCGCCAGCGACGCCGGCAACCACGAGATCCGTCCGGCCGTGGCCTACGACCGCGTCAATAGACGCTTCATGGTGATCTGGCACAAGACCTTCAGCGGCGACGGCACCGAGATGCTGGTGGGACGGATCTGCCGCGACGACGGCTCGCTGTACACACCGGATTTCGCCATCATGTCGTCGGCGGACGACCTCTCCGCGCCGGCCCTGGCCTTCGACGAAGTCAATCAGCGCTACCTGGTGACCTGGGTCCTCAGCCGCATATCGGGGTTCTCCTGGGTACGCGGTCAGCTGCGCGACAGCGCCGGCTTTCTTGTCTCTCCGCCCGGGCTCGAGATCCATGTCAGCCCGGTTGACTCCTTTGCCACAATGGCCGGCGTGGCCTTCGACCGCCATAGCCAGCGCTACATGGTCGTCTGGGAGAACCTGCCCTTCACCACGGCCATGGGCCCGGCCGACGTGTCGGTCGGCGCCCAGATCTTCGGCCAGATGATCACATACGACGGGGCCCTGGCCGGCGACCTTTTCACGGTCAATCTCGGCAGCTCTATCAATTTCGACCCGACCGTGGCCAACGACAGCGTCAACCATCGCTTCCTGGTGGCCTGGGTCCAGTTGGCGATGCCGAATATCGCCAGCGCCCCGGCGCTCGAGCAACTCCGGGCCATTTCGCCGGTGGCCGTGCCGGTCAGCAACATCATGGTCGTCGACCGGCTGTTCGACAGCCTGGGCGCTCCGATCGGCGCGCCCCGGGGCATCGGCCTGAAGCCCTCCAGCCACCTCGCTCCGAAACTGGCCCACGACCCCGTGCATGGCCGCTACCTGGCCATCTGGCACGACATCGAGTTCCCGCTCCCGCCTCCGCCTGGTGTCGCTGCCGAACCGATCCCAGGCGGCGTAAAGGGCCCGCCTTTCCCTTTTCCCACCGCGCTGATGGGCCAGTTCCTGAACAGCGCCGGCGCCCCGATCGGGTCCGACCCGACCGAGAATTTCGTCATCGCCCATGATTCCCTGATTTTCTTTGCCCCGGCGCTGGCGAGCAACACCGACTGCGGCAATTTTCTCGCGGCCTGGATGGACCTCAACGATCCGGGTATATTCCGTGACGTGATCGGCGGCGGCTGCGCCGACCTGCCCGCGGTCACGACCGCGCCGGTCGAGGCCGTCACCACCACCGGCGCCACGGGCGGCGGCGAAGTGACGAACGACGGCGGCGCCCCGGTCACGGGCCGCGGCGTCTGCTGGAACACGTCCGGCCTCCCGACCCTCACCAACGCCCACTCCAGCGACGGCAGCGGCATCGGCTCCTTCGCCAGCCATTTGAGCGGCCTGCTCCCGGCCGTCAGCTACCGCGTGCGCGCCTATGCCACCAACAGCGTCGGCACGGCCTACGGCAACGAGGTCACCTTCACCACCGCCCGCTGGGTCGTCACTTTCCTGGCCGATGCCGGCGGCACGCTCTCCGGCCAGACGCCGCAGTACGTGGGCAGCGGCGGCAACTGCACGCCGGTCGAGGCGCTCGCCCAGGCCGGCTATTTCTTCCGCAGGTGGGAGGGCAGCAACGCTTCCAGCTCGCTGGCCGACCCCCTGACCGTGACCAACGTCAACAGCGACCTGACCTTCACCGCGCGCTTCGGCTCGCTGGGCATCTCCGCCAGGCGGCTAATCGAGCACGCCTGGATCATCAGGACCGAGTACGCCGAGATCGAGCTCGCGGTCGGCGGGCTGGCCGATTCGGGCGCCGCCAGGTTCCTGCTATTGCGCAAGGTGGAGGGCGGAGATTGGCAGCAGCTGAAGGAGATCCTCCCCGGCGACTTCCAGAATGGCCGCTACACCTTCGCCAGCCTGCCCCTGGACAAGGATAAGGAATACAGCTTCCGCATCGAGGCGCGCAGCGCCTCCGGCGCCCTGCTCGGCGCCTCGGCCGAGGTGACGATCTAGGGACCGGGAAGCCGGAATAACGGATTTGACTCGCCGGGTCAGCGGTCTTATACTGCGCCCATGCCCGAACTGCCCGAGGTCGAGACCATCGTCGGCGAACTGCGCCGCCATATCGCCGGCAAGACCATCGCCGCCGTCCGCCTGTTCTGGCCGCGCACGGTCGAGGGCGACGCCCGGGAGTTCCGCCGCCGGCTCTGCGGCCTGACCGTGGCCGCGGTTTCCCGGCGCGGCAAGTACATCGGGCTGGAAGGCGCGGACGGCACTTTCTTTACCATCCACCTGCGCATGACCGGCAAGCTGGTGATGGATGCGGCGCCGGGCGACCGCAAGCACCTGCGCGCGCAATTCACTTTCCGGGACGGCACGGCCCTCTATTTCATCGACGCGCGCAAGTTCGGCCGCATGCGTTTGTGGCCCTGCCGCGGCGAGTCCTGCCCGGGGCTGGGCCCGGAGCCGCTGCGCCGGGCAACGGTGCTGGCGGCGCTGCGCGGCTTGCGGACCGCGCGGCCGATCAAGAGCGTCCTGCTGGACCAGTCCGTGCTGGCCGGCATCGGCAACATCTACGCCGACGAGGCCTTGTCCGCCTCCGCCATCCATCCCCTGGCCGCGGCCGCCCGCCTGAGCGACGCGCAGCGGCAGAGCCTGGCGATTGCCATCCCCCGGGTCCTGAAGCAGGCCATCCGGCGCCGCGGCACCACCCTGCGCGACTACCGCACGGTCGGGGACGAGAAGCGGCGAAAACCAGGAACATCTCGCTGTCTACGGCCGCGCCGGCTTGCCTTGTTTTTCCTGCGGCACGCCCATCGAAAAGATCCGCATCTCGGGCCGCTCCGCGCACTTCTGCCCGCGCTGCCAGAAAATAATTAGAGTGAAAAGTGATCAGTGAAAAGTGAAATGAAAACAGCAAAATATCGAACGATGACTTTCACCCTTCACTTTTCTCATTTCAATATTCACTTCCTGTCTAACGTCTAAATTTTAGAAATAAGCGACGAGATCCAAGAAGCGATGGCGCGACCCAATGAAACCAGCATGCCCGGGATGCGTTCGTAGTTGAAGAAGATCCAGGCGGCCAGGGCCAGGACCAGGAGCAGGTTCAGCAGCAGGCGGCGCCAGGAGCGTTTGGCCCGGCGCCTGGCCTTGGGCTTGGCCGGCTTCCCGGCGGCCGGATTGCCGGCGCCGCTCAGGCGCGTCACTTCCAGGCCCGAGGTTTTGGGCAGGTCGCCGAACTTCGGCTTGCCGGCCCTGGGCAGCTTGAACGGCTTGAACAGCGGCTTGACCAGCTCCTGCCACTCCTTTTCCGTCCCCGGGCGCCGGCTCTTTTCCTTGGCCATCATGCGGTCGATCAGCGGCTGGTAGGCGGCCAGCTCCGCGGGCAGGGGCGGGATGGGCTCGGTGACGTGCTTCATGATGACGGTCATGGTCTGGCTGCCCTTGAACGGCGGCGCCCCGCTCAGCATCTCGTAGAGGACCACGCCCAGGCTGTAGATGTCGCTGCGGCCGTCGGCGCGCTTGGCGTTGAGCTGCTCCGGGCTCATGTAGCGCGGCGTGCCCATGCTCATGCCCGAGCGGGTCAGCTGGGTGGTGGACGCGAGCACGCGGGCGATGCCGAAATCCAGGATCACCGGCGTGCCGTCGCGGCGGAACATGATGTTGTCGGGCTTGATGTCGCGGTGGATGAAGCCCTTGCCGTGGGCGTAGAACAGGGCCGAGGCGACCTGGTTGGCGATGGCCAGCGCCTCGTCGGGGCCGATGCGCTTGCGGGCCTGGATGCGCTGCTTGAGGCTTTCCGGGAAAAACTCCATGACCATGTAGCGCAGGTCGGCAGTCCGGCCCGCTTCGTAGACGCGCACGATGTTGGCGTGGTGCAGGCTGGAGATGGTCTGCGCCTCCTTGATGAAGCGCTTGGCCGCCACGTTCTCGGCAAAGCGGCTGCGCGCCATGACCTTGACCGCGACCAGGCGCGAATGACGGGAGTCCAGGGCCAGGAAAACATCGGCAGCGGCGCCCCTGCCCAAAAATTTCTTCAGCTCGTAGCCGGGGATGTCTGGGAAGGAAGCCATGGGTCTAGCAAACCGGCGTCGCTTCTTCCTTTTGGTACAGGCCCAGGCGCAGAAGCAGCTTCAATCCCGCCCCAGACGGCCAGGAAAGTGGCCAGGCCGGCTGCCAGAAAATTTCCCCAGGAGGAAGCGGCGACGGCCGGGATCAAGGGCATGGCCAGGCTCAGCGCCTGATGGAGCAGCCAGAAGAGCAGGCCGCCGAGCAGGACGCGGGCCAGGCGGACCGGGAGCGATCCCTTGTCGTCGGGGAGCCCCGAGCGCAGGGACAGGGTGAAGGCGGCGTTCAGGCCGACGAAGAAGCCGGCGAACGTGGCGCTGAAAATCAAGAAAAGCGCCAGCAGCGTCGGCAGGACGAACAGGAAGAAATAATAGAGGACCGTGGGCAGGGCTGTGCCCAGCCGGGCGCGGCCGGCGGCGAAGAAGCGTTCCCGCCCCGAGTCGCTGCCGATGAGCTTCCAGGCGGCGAACAGGACCAGCCCGCCAAGCAGGACGCCGCCCAGGACGTCGGCCAGGAAATGGACGCCCAGGTAGAGGCGGGTCAAGGCCACCAGCGCCACCAGGAAAGGGGCCAGCCAGGCCAGCCAGCGCTCACGGAAGATGACCGCCAGGCCGCCCCACATGGCCACGGCTCCCGAGGCGTGGCCCGAGGGAAACCCGAAGGACAGGCCCTTAAGTCGGTAGGCGTCGATGACCGCCCGCGCCGGCAGGTCGAAAAAGGTTTTGCCGCCCATGGCGCGGAAGGGGGTGGCGGCGTCCCAGCCCGGGTCCAGGCAGACCACGCGCGAATCGGCGAAAAACGGCCGCGGCAGGCCGAAAAACATCTTGGCGATCTCGCTGAGCACGGCCGTCCAGGCGATGACCTGGAACAGGAGAAACCCCTTGCGCAGGCTGAAGCCGAACAGCACGGCGATGACCATGACCACGACGAACTGGTAGTAGCCGCTGGCCGTGACCTGCAGCATCAGCCAGGTCAGCCAATGCGACGCGTGCGCCTGCAATGCGATATGGATCCCGGTCTGGAACATCGCTCCTCCTGTGGACTTGTTTCAAGCGAGTTCCTATTGTCGGCCAAAGCCGCGGCAATTGTCAACCGTATATGGACCGGAACGAACGCCGGCGCATCGCCTAGCCGGGACCGGCCCGCTCAGTTCGCGCAGAACAGTTTCTCCCAGACGTTGTTGGTTTTGTCCGCTTCCACGTTGACCTGGCCCGGATCGATGATGATCTTCACCGTCCCCGGGCAGGCGAGCTTCCAGATGCGGCTGACGGTCGTGGTCGCTCCCGGGTCGATGGCCGGCACCGGGAAAGCCTGGTAGACGACTCCATTGACATAGAAATCGCCCTGGCAGGCCTGCGAGCGGACCACGCCCTTGTTCTCGATCTTGATGGCGAAGGTCAGGTTGGTTCCCACGCTGGCCATGGTCGGGGTCCAGGAGGCGCTGACGGCCAGGTCGGGGTTGCCGGTCAGGGTGAAGCAGCCGCTTGGATCGACCGTGTTGCCGCCCGAATGATTGATAAAAATCCTGTAGCAGATCGGGTTCGCGCCGTCGGTGTCTCCCCGGACAAAGGTGCAGGTCTTGCTCCCCAGCTTGGCGTTGACGCCCTGGGCCAGGGTATGGGTCCAGCTGCCCTCGCGGTTGAGCAGGATTTCCAGGGTCTGGACATTGCCCAGGCGTTTCCAGGTCACGGCATGGGAACTTCCATTCTCCCAGACCTCGCCGCCCTTGGGCGACAGGATCTCGATGCCGCCCAGCTCCTTCATGGTGAAGTCGCCGCTGACCGCTTCGCATTTTCCGTCAAGCGTTTTGACCTTGATCGCATAAATGCCGGGGGCGGGAGCCAGGGATTGGGGGTCCCAGTTGAAGCCGCCGTTGTTGGGAGTGCTGGCGGCCAGAACGATCGGCATCGGGCGGCCTTTGCCCTTGCGCAGCAAGGCGATCGAAACATTCGCGTCCTGGCCGGAGCTTCGGGTCCATTTGACATAGACGACATTGTAAGGGGTAGCGATATCGCCCGCTTTTGGGCTGGTCACGGCCATGCAGGGGCGCGCGTTCAGCAGGAGGACTTTCTCCGGGTCGATAATGCCCCCGGTGCCGCCACCGGTGTTCCCGGGCTTGGCGCTCAGGGTGAAGCTGCCGCTGAACCCCGAGACCGAATTGTCCATGGTGCGGACCCTGACGCTGTATCCGGACCCGACCGGGTAGGTCCCCACTTTCCAGTCATAGCTGCCCTGGCCGATGGCCAGGTCCTGGACGATGGTTCCCAGGTAGTCGCCGTTGCGCCACAAAACGATCTTGACCTTGGTCGTGTTCGGCAAGCCGTCATATGTCCAGATGATCGTATTGGACACGTCGATCTGCAGGGTGGCGTTGGCCGTCGGGGCCTTTACCGTGATGCTTGCCGCCAGCGCCGGCCCGGCGGTTAATATCGCCAGTAAAAAAATCATCCATGTCTGTTTCATGAGTCCTCCTCTTTTCCCAGGAACCCTATATATACTATTCCGATAAATATCTCATTGTTTGTTGCGGATTGTGCCGGAATTTTTTTTACGCTACAATCAATCCGGGTTTTTTATATTCACGTTTGTTGACATTTCGGACAATTGCCCGCAATATAAATGCTTAGGGGGAACTGATTTTCCTGTCAGTCGGCCGATGAACGCAAGAAAAATGTTGTTGTGCGGATCGGTTGCCGTGAGCATGGTTTTGCTGTTCACGGCTTGCGGCAAGAAGCATGGCCGGAATTCCGCCGCATCCGCTTCGGGGACGGAGGCCGGGCATGCCCTGATCGACTTCCCCGCGACGCTCGTCGCGGAACGGATCCGGACCCGCATCGAGGCTTCCTGCGTGGTGAAAGAGCCGCGGGCGGGCTGCGATCCGGTCTACGCCAGCGATGTGCTTCCCGGCTTCTACGTGCGCCGGCTCTACCGCCCGGCGTGGAGCGACGAGCGCGGCCTCTCCCGGCTGGGCAGCGGCCTGGTGGCCGCCCTGGGCCGGGCGGACCTCGATGGCTTGCGGTCGCAGGACTACCACCTCCCCGCCATCCGGGCCCTGCTCGCCGCCGCGCGCGGCGACCTCCGGAAAGGCGGCCTGATCGCTCCCGACCGCTGGGCGGAGCTCGACCTCCTGCTGACGGACGCGTTCCTGATGGTTGGGTCCCATCTCCTGGTCGGGCGGGTGAATCCCGAGACCCTCACGCCGGAGTGGGTGGCAAACCGGCGCGGTGCCGATCTCGCCGCCGTGCTGGAGGGCGCGCTGGCTTCGGGTGACGTCGCCGGCAGCCTGGCGGCGCTGGAACCGCCCCAGCTTGGCTTTCGGCAGCTGCGCCAGGCCATGCTGCGTGTCCGGCAAATGGCGGCGCGGGGGGGGTGGACCGCCCTCCCTGAGGGTCCGAACCTTAAGCGAGGCGATCGCGGTCTTCCCGTGGCGGCGCTGCGCGAACGGCTTCGCCTCGGGGGCGAGCGGACTGCGCAGGATGGGGCAAACGGCGAGTGGTTCGATGAAGCGCTCGAGTTGGCCGTGAAGCGGTTCCAGACGAGCTACGGCCTTCCCGTAACCGGCGTGCTGGACCCGGAGACCCGCGCTGAGCTCAATGTGAGTGCGGAACACCGCTTGGAACAGCTGGAGGTGAACCTCGAGCGCTGGCGCTGGCTGCCGCAGGACCTGGGACGGCGGCATATCATCGTGAACATCGCGGCCTTCGAACTCGAGGTGGTGGAGGACGACGCCGTCGTGCTGGCCATGCGGGTGGTGGTCGGACGCCCTTACAAGCATACCCCGGTGTTCAGTGAGACGATGAGCTACCTGGTATTGAACCCGTACTGGCACGTGCCCAACGAGATCGCGGTGGAGGATGTGCTCCCGCACGTCAAGCGTGATCGCTCGTATCTCGCGCAGCAGAAGATGCAGGTATTCGCCGGCTGGGGCCCGGATGCGCGGGAGATCGATCCCGAGACCGTCGATTGGTCGGCCATCCGGCCCGGCCGCTTCCCTTACCGGCTGGCCCAAGTCCCGGGGCCGGTCAACGCCCTGGGGCGCATCAAGTTCATGTTCCCCAACAAGTTCAACGTCTATCTTCACGACACGCCGGCCCGCCCGCTGTTCGATGAAACGCTCCGCGATTTCAGCCATGGCTGCATCCGCATCGAGAAGCCGCTCGAACTCGCCCTGTATCTGCTGCGCAAGGATCCCAAATGGAATCGGGAAACCCTCTTGCGCGCGCTGAGCGAGGAGAAGGAGCGCAGCGTGCCGCTGCCGGAACCGATACCGGTGCACCTGCTTTACTGGACGGCCTGGGCCGACAAGGACGGCACGATCGAATTCCGCCGGGATATCTACGGCCATGACGCGCCATTGCTGGCCGCCCTGCGAGCCCCGGCGCCAGCCAAAAAGTAGGCGGCATCGGCAATCTGCGGGCCAGGCCCGGCGCTGCCTGGCCATTCCCAAAGGAAGAAGGGGAGCCGGGCGACCGGCCGTAGAAAAAAATAAAATAAAACCGGTTTGGGGGCATTTATTGTGCTATAATTATATTCAGGATGATGTGACCGAAAACGGCAGGTCTTTGAGCGGAGTTACCCAGGCCTGCAATGTAGTGGGAGGAAACAGATATGTCGCGAAAGAGAGAGCGAGAGATAATTGGATGGATTTCCGGCGCGAAGGCCGGCCGTCGGTTCCGACCCGTGATCAAGCATGTTGCCGTCGCTGGACTGGTTTTCCTTGGGCTCGCCCTGGCCGGCGCGGTCCGTCCCTCCATGCCGCCGGCGGTGGCGGCGGCGGGGATCGCCGTCCGCTGCCAGAATGTGGCATCCCTCAACCAGGTAAGGGCGTTGATGGTGCTTCCGGGCGAGACCGTGACGCTGGAGGTGCTGGGCCGCGATGGGGGATCGGGCGTGGTGACGCAGCCGGCGGGCGGCCAGCTCGTGCCGCTGGGCGCGGGAAGCTGGGAGTGGAAATCGCCGTCGGCGCCGGGCCTCTATCCCATCCAGGTGGCTGCCGCGGACGGAGGGAAATCGGTCATGCTCCAGGCGTTCGTCATGGTCCCTTTCGACCAGCTCCAGGGCGAGTACCTGGACGGCTACCGGATCGGCCGTTATCCCGAAAAGCCGCTCTACGGGCTGGCCGACTACCTGCCGCCGACCGGATTCATCGAGGTGACCCGCGAGAATGAAAACGTCCTGGTCTCCCCGCACTTCCGGCTCGGGCAATTCCTGTGCAAGCAGCCCGGCTCCCGGCGATACATCGTGCTGAACAAGCGGCTGCCGCTCGCCCTCGAGTACATTCTCAAGCGGGTGAACGAAGCCGGCCTGCGTGCGACCACGTTCACCATCATGAGCGGCTACCGCACCCCGGCCTACAATACATCGCTCGGCAACGTGCAATACAGCATGCACCAGTGGGGCGGGGCCGCGGACATCTTCATCGACGAGAATGGCGACGGCATCATGGACGACCTCAATCGGCGACGGCCGCTGCGATGTCCGCGACGCGGAGCTGCTGTACCGGCTGATCGATGAGGCCTCGACCCTGCCGGAGGCGCAGGGGCTGATCGGCGGGCTGGGCAAGTATCGCGCGACGAGCGCCCACGGCCCGTTCGTCCATGTCGACGTTCGCCAGGGCCGCCGGGCGCGCTGGTGAGGGTTTTCCGGTCAGGCTTGCTTCTCCCGTTGCTGGCCTGCTTCCTGCTGCCGGCGGCTCCCGGCTTCGGCGCCATCAAAAGATTCGTGCCGCCGGCTCCCGAACAGATCGAAAAGGAGCTCCTGGACATGATCAATCGCGACCGCGAACTGCTCGGCCGCAAGCCCCTGCTCGCGGACCCGCTGCTGCAGGAGATCGCCCGCAGCCACAGCGCCAAGATGGCGGAGGAGGGCAGACTGAGCCACACGTTCCCGGGCTGGCCGGCCCCGGAGCAGAAATTGCGCCTGGCCGGCGCCTGTTTCTTGCGCAACAGCGAGAACGTCGCCTTCAGCCGGGCCCCGTTCGCCCGCTTCATCCACGAATCCCTGATGAACAGCATCCTGCACAAGATCAACATTTTGGAAGAACGCATGCGCCAGGCGGGCATCGGCGTTTGCAAGAAGGGGAACGACTACTATGTCAGCGAGGAATTCGCCGACATCATCGCTTGCCCCGACGTGGGGAAAGTAACGGCCTTCATGGAAAATTCCCTGCGCCAATGGTACATGGAAAGTTTCGGCCTGAACCTGGCCGTGACCGCCGACGCCGGCCTGTGGGCCAGGGTTTCCGCCCAGCAGAACCTGATCGGCAATCCCATTGCCCTGGATCCCTTTACCGATCGCAAGGTCCAGGTGATCCAGGTCAGTTTCAACGAGCTGGAACCCATCCTGGCCGAGCTGAAAAAGGAGATCAAGAGCAACGGCATCAAGTCCTTTGCCGTGGGGGTGGCCTGGGGACGGACCACCAGTTTTCCCGGGGGGACCTATTCAATCTCCCTGGTGCTCTTTGAATGAGGCGCGGAGCGCGGCACCGGCGCTTCCGGCGCTCGGCCGCTGTCCTTTTCCATTTGACAGCCCCGGGTGATTGTGTTACCATTTTTTTTAATTAATTCCGGAAAAGCCCCAGGAAATCCCGATCCCGGTTTCAGCGGCTTTCTGCTTTCCTGCCCTTTTCCCAAAAGCAAGGAGATACCATCATGAGCAACAAAAAAGCGACCATCGACGGCAATACCGCCGCGGCCCACGTGGCCTACGCCTACAGCGACATCGCCGCCATCTACCCGATCACCCCTTCCTCGGTCATGGGGGAGCTCGCCGATGACTGGGCCGCCAACGGCCGCAAGAACATCTTCGGCCAGGAAGTGGAGGTCATCGAGCTGCAGTCCGAGGGCGGCGCTTCCGGAGCCGTGCACGGGGCGCTTTCGGCCGGGTCCATGACCACGACCTTCACCGCCTCGCAGGGGCTGCTCCTGATGATCCCCAACATGCACAAGATCGCCGGCGAGATGCTGCCCACGGTCTTCCACGTGTCGGCCCGCTCGCTGGCCTGCCAGGCCCTGTCCATTTTCGGCGATCATTCCGACGTCATGTCGGTGCGCAACACCGGCTTCGCGCTGGTGGCCGCCGCCTCGGTCCAGGAGATCATGGACCTGGCCGTGGCCTCGCACCTGGCCACGCTGGAATCGTGGGTCCCCTTCCTCAATTTTTTCGACGGTTTCCGCACCTCGCACGAGATCCAGAAAGTGGACATGATCGACTACGAGACCATGGCCGGGCTCCTGGACATGAAGCTGGTGGAGGATTTCCGCAACCGCGCCCTGAGCCCCGACCGCCCGGTGCTCAAGGTCGGGCAGCAGACCCCTGACGTCTATTTCCAGGGCCGCGAGACCGTGAACCTCTATTACGACAAGGTCCCGGGCATCGTGCAGAAATACATGGACATCGTCGGCAAGAAGACCGGCCGCCATTACAAGCTGTTCGATTATGTCGGCCATCCCCAGGCGGAAAAGGTCATCGTCGCCATGGGCTCGGCCTGCGAGACCATCGAGGAGACCGTGGCCTACCTGAACAAAAATGGCGCCAAGCTGGGGCTGATCAAGGTCCGCCTCTACCGGCCCTTCTCCCTGGAGGCCCTGGTCGCGGCCCTGCCCAAGTCGGCGAAGAAGATCGCGGTCCTGGACCGCACCAAGGAGCCCGGCGCCCTGGGCGAGCCCCTGTACATGGACGTGGCCACCGCCCTGGCCAACAAGGGCCTGACCATCATCGGCGGCCGCTACGGCCTCAGCTCCAAGGAGTTCACCCCGGCCATGGTCAAGGCCGTCTTCGACCACCTGGACGGCGCCTGCTTCCACGATTTCACCGTGGGCATCAACGACGACGTCTCCAAGCGCTCGCTGCCGGTGACGGAGGATCTGGCAATCGAGAACGCCGACACCATCAGCTGCATTTTCTGGGGCCTGGGCTCGGACGGCACCGTGGGCGCCAACAAGAACTCGATCAAGATCATCGGCGACAATACCGACATGTACGCCCAGGGGTATTTTTCCTACGATTCCAAGAAATCGGGCGGCATCACCATCTCCTACCTGCGCTTCGGCAAGAGCCCGATCCGCGCCCCCTACCTGTCGACCTCGGCCGATTTCGTCGCCCTGCACAACCCGGCCTACATCGGGCGCTACGACGTGCTCGCCGGCGTCAAGGAGGGCGGCACCTTCCTGCTCAACTCCGAGTGGAGCAACGACGAGGTGTTCGACCACCTGACCCGCGACATGCAGGAAACGATCATCACCCGCAAGATCAAGTTCTACAATATCAACGCCCTGAAAATATCCGACGAGGTCGGACTGGGCAAGCGCATCAACTCGGTCATGCAGGCCGCCTTCTTCAAGATCTCGCGCATCCTGCCCGCCGACGAGGCCATCCAGCTGATCAAGAAGGCCATCAAGAAAAGCTTCGAGAAAAAAGGCGAGAACATCGTCCAGATGAACTGGGAGGCGGTGGACCGCACCAGCGCCGCCCTGCAGGAGATCCAGGTTCCGGCCGACGTGAAGCAGATCAGGAAGTCGGCCCCGGTGCCCAAGCTGATCCCCGACGACGCCTCCGAATTCGCCCGCACCGTCATCGACAAGCTCATGCACCTGAAGGGCGACAGCGTCCCGGTCTCGCAGATGCCCCTGGACGGCAAGGCGCCCACGGCCACCGCCAGGCTGGAAAAGCGCGGCATCGCACCGCAAGTGCCGCGCTGGCTCAGCGCCAACTGCATCCAGTGCAACCAGTGCTCGCTGGTCTGCCCGCACGCCGCTATCCGCGCCAAGCAGATCGAGCCGGCGCAGTTGGCCAAGGCCCCGGCGTCGTTCAAGACCGTCAAGTCCGTCACCAAGAACGAGAAGAAACTCGAATACAAAGTGCAGGTCTACATCGAGGACTGCACCGGCTGCGGCAACTGCGTCCATGTCTGCCCGGCCAAGACCAAGGCCCTCGAGTTCCACCCCCTCGAAGACGAGCGCCTGGCCGGCGAGGCCGCCAACACCCAGTTCTTCGACGACCTGCCCGACAACATCATGGACGGCACCACGATCGCCCAGTTCAAGGGCGTGCAGTTCCGCAAGCCCCTGTTCGAGTTCTCGGGCGCCTGCGCCGGCTGCGGCGAGACCCCCTACGTCAAGCTGGCCTCCCAGCTCTTCGGCGAGCGCATGATCATCGCCAATGCCACCGGCTGCTCCTCGATCTACAGCGGCACCTTCCCCACCACCCCTTATTGCGTGGGCAAGGACGGGCGCGGCCCGGCCTGGGCCAACTCGCTGTTCGAGGACAACGCCGAGTACGGCCTGGGCATGCGCCTGGCCGTGGACGCCAACCGCAAGCTGCTGCGCGCGGCCGTCGACCGCCTGCTGGCCGGCGGCGGCGACAAGAAGCTGGAAGCGGCGCTGAAAAAGAGCCTCGAGCTCTGGGACAAGAGCGGCGACGAGGCGCAGGCCGCGGCCAAGGCCGTGAGGGACCTGCTGCCCGCCGCCCTGAAAGCGGCGCCGGCCGGCAAGCAGGCCGACCTGCGCAAGGTCATCGAGCTCCAGGACTACCTGGTCGACAAGTCGGTCTGGTGCATCGGCGGCGACGGCTGGGCCTACGATATCGGCTACGGCGGCCTCGACCACGTGCTCGCTACCGGCAAGAACGTCAACGTGCTGGTGCTGGATACCGAAGTATATTCCAATACCGGCGGCCAGGCCTCCAAGTCGACGATGCTGTCGGCGGTGGCCCAGTTCGCCTCGGCCGGCAAGCGCACCGGCAAGAAGGACCTGGGGCTGATGTTCATGAGCTACGGCTACGTCTACGTCGCCTCGGTGGCCCACGGCGCCAACATGAACCAGCTGGTCAAGGCCTTCCTGGAAGCCGAAGCATACCCGGGTCCTTCCATCATCATCGCCTACTCGCCCTGCATCATGCACGGCATCGACATGGGCCTTTCCAGCGCCGAGGCCAAGAAAGCCGTCCAGGCAGGCTACTGGCCGCTTTACCGCTACAATCCGGCCCTGGGCGCCGAGGGCAAGAATCCTTTCGTCTACGAGAGCAAGGACCCCACCCTGGGCATGCAGGACTTCCTGGCCAAGGAGATCCGCTTCGCGACGCTCAAGCTGCAGTTCCCGCAGGTGGCCGACAAGCTGTATGCGCAGGCCGAGGCGTTGAAAAAAGGCAAGCACGATTACTACAAAAAGCTGAGCGAACTGAAATAAGGCCGCCGGCAAAAGGGAGCAGGGGAGCGCCGTGGCCGTGGAGATTCAGCAGATCGACCTGGAGCACCCCCACGCGCGGTTGCTGCAGCATGCCGCCGGCATCCTGAAAGAAGGCGGCCTGATCGTGTATCCCACCGACACCATCTACGGGCTGGGCGCCGACCTGTTCAACAAGGGAGCCATGGAGCGGATCTTCAAATTGAAAAAGACCTCCCGGCAGAAGCTGCTCAGCTTCATCTGCCCCGATCTCGCCGCGGTCGCGGACTGGGCCTATGTGCCCACCAGCGCCTACCGCATCCTGCGCCGGGTCACGCCGGGCAAGTACACGTTCGTCCTGCGCGCCAGCAAGGCGGTCCCCAAGGTGCTTTTGCAGAAACGGCCAACGGTGGGCGTGCGCATCCCCGACTCGGCCGTGGCCCTGGGCCTGGCGCGCGAGCTCGGCCGGCCGCTGCTTTCCACTTCGGTGCCGCAGGGCGAAGACGATTATTATACGGATCCGCTGTCGATCGCCGAGACCTTCCGCCACGAGATCGACCTGGTCCTGGACGCCGGCGTTCTGGCCAACCTGCCTTCGACCATCGTGGATCTCAGCGGCCCGGCGCCGGCGATCCTGCGCCAGGGGGCCGGCTCCAGCGAGCCGTTCGGTTTGTGAAACGCCGCCGGCCGCCGCGGCGGATTGCTTTTCATTCCCATCCGGTATAAAATCAGGCGGGGTAAAAATGACAAAAGCCAACATTATCACGATCATCCGCATCATCCTGGTGCCCTTTTTCCTGGTCATCCTGCTCACCGAGATGCAGAACAAGGAGTTCATCGCCTTGGCGATCTTTGTCATTGCCGCCGTCACCGACGCCCTGGATGGCTATTTCGCCAGGAAGTACAATGAAGTCAGCGACCTGGGAAAGTTCCTTGATCCCCTGGCCGACAAGCTCCTGGTCTCCGCGGCGCTGATCGCCCTGGTCTACCTGCAGGAGGTGGAGACCTGGGTGGCCGCCATCATCATCCTGCGCGAATTGTTCATTTCCTTCTTCCGCTTTTATTACTTGCTCAACAATGCCTCGTTTTCGGCTTCCATCCCGGCCAAGGTGAAGACCACGTTCCAGATCGTGGCCCTGTCCATCCTGATCATCTGCCGCAAGCTGCCTTTTGCCGGGCCGTTGCATACGCTGGGCACCGCCGTGCTGTACGTCGCGGTATTTCTGACCGTCTACAGCGGCGCCGAGTATGTCATCCGCGCCAGCCGCGCCGCCCAGAGAGTAGCCATGCCCTATCCCAAGTACCGGCCGCTGAACCGGAAAAAGCTGAAGACCATTTCCATCAAGGAACGGAAATCGCTGGTCCACCGGGAGGATTTCCCCAAGCCTTATCTTCCGGGCGCCGATTTCCGCTCGTTCATCGATTCGCTGCCTCCGTACCTGGCGGCCAACGACCTGCGCGAGTTCATCGACCTTCTGGGCGAAGCCCGGAAAAAAAGCAAGCCGATCATCTGGGGCATGGGCGCGCACGTGGTCAAGCTGGGCCTGAGCCCGCTGGTCATCGACCTGATGCAGCGCGGCTGGATCTCGGCCATCGCCACCAACGGCGCCCTGATGATCCATGACTTCGAGATCGCCCTGGCCGGTCACACTTCCGAGGACGTCGGCGCCAACCTGCTCTCGGGCAACTACGGCAACACCGAGGAAACCGGCCTGTTCCTGAACCTGGCGCTCAAGGAGGGCCTGATCAAGAACATGGGGGCCGGGGAAGCGGTCGGCTATTACCTGATCCAGGCCAAGCTGCCCTACCTGGAACAGAGCATCCTGTTCAACGCCTACAAGCTCAATATCCCGGTCACCATTCACCCGGCCATCGGCACCGACTTCATCCATTACCACCCCATGTTCACCGGCGAGATCACCGGCGCCCTGGCGGAGAGGGACTTCCAGCTTCTGGCTTCCATCGTTTCCGAACTGAGCGCCGGCGGGGTATTTTTGAATATCGGCTCCGCGGTCATCCTGCCCGAAGTGTTCCTCAAGGCGGTTTCCTTCTGCGCCGCCATGGGCATCTCCCTGGAAAAATTCCATACCGCTGTCTTTGATTTCAACCGCCATTACCGGCCTTTTGAAAACGTCTGCAAGCGGCCGGTGGCCCGGGGCGGGAAGGGATTTTATTTTGTCGGCCATCACGAGATCATGATCCCCCTGCTGGCGGCCATGATCCTGGACAAGCAGCCGTAGCAGGCGGCGCCCCGATCCATGGCGGACGGCCACGATTTTTTCCCCCTGGCGGACAAGCTGCGGCCGGAGCACCTGGCCGACTTTGAGGGCCAGGGCACCTGACCGGCCGGCAGAAGATCATCCAGGCCCTGGTGCAGAGCAAGAATCTCGCCTCCATGATCTTCTGGGGGCCGCCGGGCACGGGCAAGACCACGCTGGCCCGCATCCTGGTCAGGGAGACCGGCTACCCGGCCGCCGAGTTCTCGGCCACGGTCTCGGGCATCGCCGAGATCAAGAAGCTGATGGAAAAATCCCTGGCCGCCCGCCGGGAGCACGGCAAGCCGCTGGTGCTGTTCGTCGACGAGATCCATCATTTCAACCGCAGCGTCCAGGACGCCTTCCTGCCGTACGTGGAGCGCGGCGACGTCATCCTGCTGGGGACCACCACCGAGAACCCGGCCTACAAGATCAACCGCGCCCTGCTTTCGCGCCTGAAGATCCTGGAATTGTTCCCGCTCAAGAAGGAGCACCTGACCCGCATCCTGGCCAAGGCCCTGGCTTTTCCTGCGCGAGCGCGGCGGCGCCGACCTGCGCTTCAGCCCCGAGGCCGCGGCCGTGGTCATCGGCTACAGCAACGGCGACAGCCGCCGCCTGCTCAACCTGGTGGAGATCATTTTCCAGACGGCCGACCTGCGCGAGCCGGTGGACGAAACGTTCGTCCTCGACGTGATCCAGAACAAGGTGGCGGGCTACGACCGGACCGGCGACGACCGCTACCAGTACATTTCGGCCCTGCACAAGAGCGTGCGCAATTCCGACGTCGATGCCTCGCTGTTCTGGCTGTACCGCATGCTGGAGGGGGGCGAGGACCCGCTGTACATCCTGCGGCGCCTGCTGCGCATGGCGGTCGAGGACATCGGCCTGGCCGATCCCGACGCCCTGCGCATCTGCCTGAACGCCAAGCAGGGCTACGAATTCCTCGGTTCTCCCGAGGGAGACCTGTTCCTGGCCGAGGCGGCCGTCTACCTGGCCCTGGCCCCCAAGAGCAACGCCCTGTACGTGGCGGACGGCAAGATGAAGGAGCTCACCGAAAAGTACAAGCGCCTGCCCGTTCCCCTGCAGATCGTCAACCCCGACAACTTCATCGCCGCCGGCAAGGGGGCGGGCAAGGATTACGTGTACGCCCATGACCTCCCGGAAAAAACATCGCTGCTGCAGACCCTGCCGGCCGGGGTCTCCGAGCGGGGTTTTTACGAGCCCGCCGGCATGGGCTTCGAAAAGAACATCCGCGAGCGAATGGCCTATTGGCAGAAGCTGAAAGGCAAGCTGGCGCACGCCGCCCGCGGCAAGGGGACCCCGGATCCGGAATAAGCCGCAATGCCGCGCCGGCCGGGCGGCGGTTATTTTGCCGGCGGCGCCGCCTCGGCACGGCGGAGGTATTTTTCTTCGATCCTGGCCGGAAGGTAGGGCTGGTACCACATCACAAAATAGGATTGGTCGTCCAGCAAGGGCAGGCGCGCGTCGAAATAGGCATTCAGGAGGAAGCGAAAGGTGTTGACCGGGCTGGTCCTGTCGGGCAGTGGCGGATGGGCGGCCCCCGGCAGGTAAATGGCGTCGAGGATCGCCAGGCGTTCGCGCAGGTCGGTGTTCTGCATGCTGTCCTGGGCCAGCCGCGAACCCGGGCCGTGGTCGCCCTGCAGAATGATCACGGGCTTTGTCTTTGAATTCTTCAGGATGGCCTCGATCATCGCGGCCAGTTTTTTGTTCACGAATTGAACCTGTTCCCGGTAGCCCTTCATATAGGCAAAGTACGTTCCGACGGAACGGATATAATGATTGCCGTCGTTATAAGAAAAAGGCTCCTCCGGGATATGGCTCTCCCCGCTGCGCGAAAATACAAAGGGAGGATGCGGGCACATGATATGGGCGAAGACGAATTTGGGAGCGAGCGCGGCGTCCAGCTTTCCCAGCTCGTCCAGGCTGTACAGGACCTGCCCGATGTGGGCCCGGTAGAGGAGAGCGTTGAAATGGGGCCGCAGCAGCGTGCCGTTGAGGAGCATGATCTCGAAATCGTTCAGGTTGAGGGAAGCCCTCCTGGTGAGATCCGCGTTCCTCATCCTGGTGCTGGAGTAAACGGAGTCGAAGGCAACGATCGCATAGCCGTTCCTTTTCAAAAAATAGGCCAGGTCGGATTCATTGATCATGCGCATCAGGGGCCTGCGATTGCGCGAATTCGTCCCCAGTATCCCCGCCATATAGTTGACGTATCTCATGTTCAGGGAGGAGGCCAGGGAAAACAGGGTCTGGTTGTAGTTCGCCCGGGCGTCGCTGGCGACGGAAAATCCTTTCTCCCGCAAAAATTTCAGAAAATCGCCATTGTCCAGGTGATAAATGCTTTTTAACGTGTCATCCCTGCCGTAGGCATCCAGGACGATATAATAAATGTCCGGCCGCGCCTCCCTGTTCCCGGGGTTCCCCGCCGGGGAGGCCAGGGGAGCCAGGTCGCCGGGAAAGCGGGGAATGAGGATCTTTCTTT
Organism: Candidatus Aminicenantota bacterium; assembly: GCA_963764745.1. GTDB lineage: Bacteria > Acidobacteriota > Aminicenantia > UBA2199 > UBA2199 > UBA2199. The sequence continues at coordinate 685,253 of CAVXTN010000006.1, forward strand.
GCGCCCATTCGAACCTGGCGATGGAGAACGAAAGGAACAGCAGCGACAGGAGCGTGACCAGGTTCAGGAACAGATTCGTTGTTTGCCAGGTTTTCCTGGCAAATGCGACCAGGAGCAGGAACCCCGAGAAAAACACGAGCCAGCAGACGAAGAAAAGCATGTCCGATACCGAAATGGCCCGATAGGTGAGCACGCGGAGCGGCGCGAAGTAATACACGAAGCCCAGCAGGGCGGAAACGACCAACCCGCCCTTGATGCCGTTTTTGAAAACAAAGCGAAAAAACAGGACCAGGACCAGGGCGATCAGCAGGCTGACCAGGAGGGGGCGAACCAGCACGGGCAGGGAGGTCAGGTTGATGTTGTCATGGTACAGGCTGATGATGGGCAATACGGCGAACAAATAGGGGTGAAGCACGAGGGTTGCGAAATTCCCGAAGATCGTTTTTTTCATGACCCATCTTATCCCGTTTCTTTTGCCAAATACAAGCCGGCAGGGGGGATCCCGCCGGGATATTGTTTTGCGCCTTATTGTGTGGTAAGTTTTGCGTATGAACGTGCAAGTGACGCCGGCGGCTTTGCAGGAGATCGCGGTCCTGCGCCGCTCGGGCTACCGGGGGGCGGGCTTCCTGCTGGGTTCGCGCATCGGCCGTTTTGTCTTGATCGAGCAACTGCTGCCCCTGGAATTCGATCGCGAAAACGGCAACGGCGTTTATGGAACGGTTTGCGCCAGCTACCAGGACAGGCTGCGGGGGGTGTTTTTCTGCCGCAAACGGCCGTTCGCCCTGGATTGGATCCTGCAGGACCTGGTCATGGCCATCGGCGGCGGGCAGGTGCGGATGTTCACCTGTGAATTTTCGCCTTCCGGGCGCAAGCCCCGCCTGCTGCCGCTTTTGGAAGAGGAGGGATCATGGCGGATCTGAGCGAAAAGGAAAAAAAGGAACTTCTGGAACTGGCGCGCCTCACGATCGAAAAGTACCTGGCTGACGGGGAGCGTCCCGATCCCCCGGCTGGCCGGCCCGTTTTCCTGGAAAAGCGCGGGGTATTCGTTACCCTGCATCGCCAGGGCGAACTGCGCGGCTGCATCGGCTATCCCCTGCCATACAAGCCCCTGGGCGAAGCCGTTGTGGACAACGCCATTGCCGCCGCTTGCGAAGATCCGCGTTTCCCGCCGGTCACGGCCGCGGAACTGCCCGGGCTCGACATTGAGATCTCCGTGCTGACCATCCCACAGAAAGTGGAGCGCCCGGACCAGGTCCGGGTCGGCCGCGACGGCATCATCATCAGCAAGGGATCCCGGCGCGGGCTGCTGCTGCCCCAGGTGCCGGTCGAACAGGGTTGGGACCTGGACCAGTATATCTCCTACGGCTGCCGCAAGGCCGGCCTGGCCCAGGATGAATGGAAGCGAGGCGTCGAGATCGAGGTCTTCCAGGCATCCGTGTTCGCTGAAAAGGAAAAGCGGGTGAAACCATGAACGGCTATCGCGCCCTCGAACTCAAGAGCACCCAGAAGATCGAATTCATCGACATCACGCCGCAGGTGCGCGAATTCGTGCGCGCAACCAGGGAGCAGAACGGCCTATTGCTGGTCTTCAGCCCCCATACCACCGCCGCCGTGACCATCAACGAGAACGCCGACCCCGACGTCACCCGCGATATCGGGGAATTTTTCAAGCGCTTGCTGCCGGGGCAGGACTATTTCCGCCACGCCGAGGGCAATTCGCCGGCCCATATCATGTCCAGCCTGGTGGGCGCATCGGAAACCCTGATCGTCCAAAACGGCGAGCCGCTCCTCGGCTCCTGGCAGGGGATCTTTTTCTGCGAGTTCGACGGGCCGCGCCAGCGCCGTGTTTTCTGCAAGATCCTCCCCGGCTGAGCCGCAGGGAATGGCGGGGCGAATGGCAAACAGGACCGGCCGCGGCGGCCGCATTTCCCGGCTGCTCCTGCTGCTTCTGCTTCCGGCCATGCTGTCGCTCCTGCTGCACGTCGAAAAAAACCGCCGCGGGCAGGAAGTGCTCCAGGCAAGGGGAAAATTCGCCGCCCTGGTCAGCGCCCGGCCCATCGACAAGGTCAAGGCCGAGCGCACCCGGTTCTACGAGATCCAGTATTACCTGGGCTATCCCATGTCCGCTTCCTATGCCATCGCCGACCTTGTCCGCCGCTGCGACGGCATGGTCCGGCCGCTGCGGCTGCTCGCCGTCCAGGTCAACGCCGGGATGCAGGACTTCAGGTTCAAGCTGACCGTTGGGGTCGCGGCCGCCGCCCCGGATGCGGCGTGGCGCAAGTTCGCCGTTTTCTTCAACGGGATCAGGAATCTTCCCGGGGTCATCCAGGCGTCCTATTCCGGGTCCGGCCGGCCCGGGCGTTCCGACGGGCTGCATGTCTTTTTCATCAGCGGCCAGGCGGAATGGCAATGAAGGCCTCCAGGCTGGCGCGCGTTCTCCTCTGGACCCTGGCCTCCCTGGCCCTGCTGGCGGTCCTGGCCGTCCTGGATTGGTACCCGACCGTCAGGGAGCTGGGCCGGCTGCGGCGCGAGCGCGGCGACCTGCAGGGGAAAATAAAAAATTATGACGCCACGGCCTCCGGCTTCGTTTTCCCCGACCGTGAGGAGGAAAAACATTTCAACAGCAGCCACTTTAGTTTCGGCCGGAATCTGGCTTGGATAGAAGATGATGCGAACTGGCTGGATTGGTGGACGGCAAGCCTGGGCTGGCAGGCCGAAAAGGACAAGCTTGCCGGCGCGCTGCTGCTGATTACCGCCGCGCCGGGCGGGAAGGTGGCGCCCGCGCTCCGCCTGACCGGCCGGGGGCCGGCTCCCGAGTGGCTGGCCGCCCAGATGCCGTGGATCCGCAAGGGCCTGGATGCGGCTTCTCCCGGCCGTTTTCCCTGGAAAAGCCTTTTTTCCGAACCGGGCTCCACCATGGAGCCGCTGGCCAGCCGGCCGCTGGTCGTGGCCGTGGCGGCGCCGCTGCCGGCCCTGCTGGACTTCATCAACCACTGCACCTGGAACATGCGCCTGGAGATCGTCCGCCTGCGCCTGGAGCCGGGCGAGCCGCTCGCCCGCGCCTGGCTGGCCTGCCGCAGCAGCTGCCAGGTCCGCGCTCCGTCTCCCTGGGTCGTTCCCCTGGAACCCGGCGGCGCCGGCGGCGGGCTGCTGGTCGACCCCGATTCGCCCCTGCTCTGGCAGAGGGTCGACCCGGGCATGGCCTACCGGGTTGAAAAAATCGAGCTGCCGCAGGCTTCCGGCGCGCGTCGCGAGTGACCGCCATGCGCGTTGTGGTGCAAAGGGTTTCTGAAGCCAGCGTCAAAGTCGACGGCCGGACGGTCGGGAGCATCGGCAACGGCCTGCTGCTCCTGGCCGGCATCGAGAAGGGGGACGGGGAAAGAGAAATCGAATTTATGGCCGATAAAATCCTCCACCTGCGGATCTTTGCCGATGACCGGGATAAAATGAACCTCAGCGTCCAGGAGGTCAAGGGCGAGATCCTCTCGGTTTCGCAGTTCACCCTGGCTGCGCGCAACCAAAGGGGTCGGCGCCCCGATTTCGGCAATGCCGAGGAGCCCGCAAAAGCCGAAGCGCTGTATTCGCGTTTCAACGCCCTGCTGGCCGCGGCCGTGCCGGTCGCTACGGGCGAGTTCGGGGCCATGATGGAGGTCCATGCGGTCAATCGCGGCCCGGTGACTATTATCCTGGAGAAGAGCGCAGCCGATCTCGAAAGGTAAAAGTAAAAAGGAAAAAGGTAAAAGTTAGAAAATCACAAATCTCAAATCCCAAATTCCAAATAAGCACCAAGTTCCAAATTCCAATGTTCAAAACAAAGGCCCTATCAGTTTCTTTTCTTCGTTTTGATCATTGGGTGATTGGAAATTGGAATTTATTTGAGATTTGGAGCTTGGTGCTTGGAATTTCCACTCTTACTTTTAACTTTTCACTTTTGCCTTTTTAGTTTGTCCTTTTGAAAGGCGAGCCCCCCCCATGTAGCGGGGGGGGTGTTTTTTTTAGGTGGGGGTTATGATTATATTAAGGGGGGAGAGATGGAAAGGCTAATTAAGGTTTGCATTTTTATTTTTTTTGCTTTCGGTCTTTTTGACCGTTTCTTTCTTTTTCCCGCCGGTTTCCTTGTTCTTGTAATCGGTGATATACCAGCCCTTGCCCTTGAACTGGAAGGAACTCAGCGAAGGTATCTTTTTGGCCCGGCCCTGGCAGTGAATGCATCTGGTGATCGGTTCGGCCGAAATGCTCTGCAGCGCCTCGAAGGTCTTTCCGCATTTTGAGCACTTGTATTCGTAGATCGGCATTTTCCTCAGGTACCTCCAAGCACATTTTTTATAGCATAGGCGAACCCGGCTGTCAATAATAAATTTAAAGAATCTTTTAGGGGTCGATCCGCGTCATAAGATATTGACCGAAGAATTGTATTTTATGGCGAATTGTGCTATAAAATGACATTCCAGTTCATTTCCCTGCGAGGTTTTAATGCTGAAAAAAATGGTATGGTCGCTGATGATACTGTTGGGCGCTCAATTCCTCGGCGCGGATATCATCCAGAAGATCCAGGTCGAAGGCAACAAGAAAGTATCCCGTGAGACCATTCAATTCTACATGAAGTCCCGCGAGGGCGGGATTTATGACCCGGATAAATTGAAGGAGGATTTCAAGGCCCTGTGGGAGACCGGGTTTTTTGAAAATATCCGCATTGAAGACGAGAACGGCGCCAATGGCAAGATCGTGCGCTTCATCGTGGTCGAGAATCCCCTGATCTCCTCGGTGGTCTACAAGACCGGCAAGAAGATCAAGGAAAGCGATATCAACGAGAAACTGCAGAGCAACAACATCATCCTGCAGGCTTTTTCTTATTACAGCCCGGCCAAGACCCGCAGGGTGAAAAAGATCATCACCGACATGCTGCTGGAGAAGGGCTACAACCAGGCGGCGGTCACCATCGAGGAAAAGAACGACAACGGCCAGGTCGCGCTGACCATCCGCGTCGATGCGGGCTCCAAGACCAGGATCGCCGACGTGGTTTTCCCCGGGCTCGGCAATCAATCGGTCTCCGCCGGGTTTCTGCGCCGGGGCATGAAAAACAACCGCAGCCACGGCATCATCTCCCATGTCACCGGCAAGGATGTCTTCAACAACGAGAAGATCAACGAAGACCTGGAGGAAGTCCGGCTGCGCCTGCAGCAGAAAGGCTACCTGGAAGCCAAGGTCGGGACTCCCGAATTCAGCATGGTCAACAAAAAGACCGTTTTCGGCAAGCTGCAGAAAATGCTCAAGATCAGCATCCCCGTCGAGCTTGGCCCGCGCTACCGGGTGGGAAACATCGTCCTGGATGGCAACAAGGTCATCCGCGGCGATTTTTTAAAAAGCATGATCACCTTGAAAAAAGGCCAGGTCTACAACATCAAAAAGCGGAACAAGTTCATCGAGGAAATACAGAAATTCTATGGCGGTGTCGGCTATTTTTACGCCCAGGTCGTGCCCAGCGAAAATCTGGACCCGGTCAAGCAGACGGCCGACCTGACCATCAATATCCAGGAAAACGAGGTCGTTTACCTGGGCAAGCTGGAATTCACCGGCAACACCTTCACCAAGGACCATGTCATCCGCCGCGAATGGTTCCTGCGCGAGGGCCGGCGCCTGAACATCAACGCCCTGGAAGATTCCATCAAGCGCATGAAGCAGCTGGGGCTGGTCACGGTCGAAAAAATGCCCGAGATCAAGGCCGATCCCCAGGACCCCCAGAAGATCAACATCACCGCCGACGTCAAGGAGTTGAACCGGCAGATGATCAATTTCAACGTCGGTTACAGCGGTTATGAAGGCTGGTTCATCGCCCTGGGTTATTCGACCCAGAACTTCCTGGGCATGGGCGAGTCGTTCACCCTGAACCTGCAAAGCGGCACCCGGGCCAAGAACTACCAGTTCGCCTTCGTGGAACCCTACCTGTTCAACCTGCCGGCCAATTTCGGCATCGATCTTTTCAAGACATCGTACCGCTACCCGTACCTGTATACCCGCGAGGGCCAGGGATTCAACATCTCGACCGCGGCCCGTTTCTGGAAATACTGGGGAACATCGCTGGTCTATAGCCTGGAGGACGTTTCCATCAGCGACGTCAATCCGGATTATGATTTCATCAATTCCTATTCTTCCTATTATTATTCCGAAGGCAAGAGAAGAATTTCCGCTTTCTCGCCCACCTTTTACTACTCCACGGTGGATTCGCCCATCTTTCCCACGTCGGGCAGCAAGTTCCTGGCCAGCTACCGCTATTCCGGCGGCATTCTCGGCGGCGATATCTACCTGCACAAGTTGAAAGTGGAACTGATCAAGTTCCAGCCCATATGGAAGCGGCACGTGCTGGGTTTCCATGCCGTGTTCGAAGGCCTGGAGCCTTTCGGCGGCAGGTCGATTCCCTTTTATGAAAAGTTCTTCCTGGGCGGCGAGCGCTCCATCCGCGGTTTCGATATTTACAACATCGGGCCCCGTGACAAGAACGGCAACGTCGTGGGCGGCAACAAGTCCATTTACTTCAACTTCGAGTACGCCATCCCGCTGACGCAGCAGTTCTCCTTTGTCTTTTTCTACGACGTCGGCAACACCTACGACGTCGGCATGCCCATCAAATTCAAGGACGTCTATTCCTCCACCGGGGTCGAGCTGAAGATATTCGTGCCCATGCTCAACGTGCCCTTCCGCCTGATCTTCGCCTACAACCCGCGCGTGCTGAATTCCGACGACCCGCATTACGTATTCAAGTTCGCCGTTGGCCCGTCATTTTATTAAGCATACAATAAGGAGATTCACATGAAAAAAAACCTGTTTCTGATCTTTGCCCTGATCGCCCTGACCACGTTCGTATTCGCCGAGATCAAGATCGGCATCATCAACCCCCAGGTGGTTCTGCAGAATTCGGTCAAAGGCAAGCAAGCCATTGAAAGACTGAAGACCATGCAGCTTACCAAGCAGAAAAAGTACGAAACCATGCAGAAAGAGATCGACAGCCTGGAAAAAGAATCCATGTCGCCCGCCCTGAACCAGGAATCCCGGGACAAGAAAACGCTGGATCTGCAGAACAAGAGGGTCGAGATCAAGCGCTTTGCCGAAGATGCGCAGAAGGACAGCATGACCGCCCAGCAGAGGGAATTCGAGAGCATCCAGCGCGACCTCATGCCCATCATCGAAAAGATCGCCAAGACCGGCGGTTATTCGATGGTCTTCGACCTGAACACGGCCGGAATCACCTATTTCGAGCCGGCGATCGATATCACGGAAGAAGTGGTCAAGGCCTACGACGCCCAGTCCGCCGCCCCCGCCGTCAAAAAATGACCCGGATTTTAACCGTTGAAGATATCAAGAAGATCCTGCCCCACCGCTATCCCTTCCTGCTGGTGGACCGGGTGACCGAAATCAACGGTGAAAAATCGATCCGGGGCTACAAGAACGTGACCGGCAACGAAGAATTTTTTCTGGGCCATTTCCCGGGCAATCCGGTCATGCCCGGGGTCCTGGTGATCGAAGCCATGGCCCAGCTGGGAGCCGTGCTGCTGATGCAGCGCTTCGTCGGCCAAAAGGTCTTCGCTTATTTCGCCGGCATCGAAAAGGCCCGCTTCAAGAAGCCGGTGGTTCCCGGCGACCGCCTGGACATGGAAGTGCTGGTCCTGCGCGACCGCGGGAAATTCGCGGTCATGCAGAGCAAGGCCACCGTCGACGGGCTGGTCGCCGCGGAAGCGACCCTGATGTGCATGGTGACGGAATGAACCAGCCGCTGATCCATCCCACCGCGGTGATCAGTCCCAAGGCCGAGCTGGGCCGCGGCGTCCAGGTGGACGCCTACGCCTTCGTCGGCGCCGGGGTGGGCATCGGCGACGGCACCGTGGTCAAGCACCATGCCACCATCGACAAGAACACGACCATCGGCAAAAATTGCCTGATCTTCCCCTTCTCCTCCCTGGGTACCGACCCCCAGGACGTCACCTACAAAGGTGAGGAGACATTCGTCCATGTCGGTGATCGCAACGTCATCCGCGAATTCACCACCATCAACCGCGGCACCTTCAAAGGGGGAGGCCATACCCGCCTTGGCGACGACAACTACCTCATGGCCTATGCCCACGTGGCCCACGACTGCCAGATCGGCAGCCATGTCATCCTCAGCAACAACGCCACCCTGGCCGGCCACGTGGAGATCGGCGATTACGTGGTGCTCAGCGGCTTCTGTGCCGTCCACCAGTTCGTGCGCATCGGGCGCAATGCGTATATCGGCGGCTACAGCGTCGTTTGCCAGGACATCCTGCCCTTCGCCAAGGTGTCCCAGAGCCGCGAATCCTTCAGCCTGTACGGGCCGAATTCCATCGGCATGATGCGCAACGGGTTTAACCGGGAATTCATCGAGAACGTCAAGGACATCTTCCACATCATCTACCGCTCCGACCTGAACACGACCCAGGCCGTCAAGAAGATCCACGAGGATCACCCCGGCATGCAGGAAAGCCAGGTCATCGTCGATTTCATCAGCAAGACCAAAAGAGGGATCTTAAAGAATTTCCGTTCGGATGACTGAAACAGTCGGAATAATCGCCGGGGAGTCCGTTCTGCCCCTGCTGAGTTGCCGCGAGGCGCGCCGCCAGGGTGTAAAGACCGTGGTCGCGGCCGTCAAGGGCCTGGCGTTGCCCGAGCTTGCCCGGGAAGCCGATGTCTGGGCTGAATTTTCTCTCGGCCAGTTGGGCGGCGTCATCCGATTTTTCAAATGGAACGGCGTGCGCCGGGCGCTGATGATCGGACGGGTCAAGCACGCGGCCATTTTTTCCATCTGGGCGGTCGACGGCAAGTTTTTGCGCTTCCTGGCCAAGGTCAAGGACAAAACCACGACTTCATTGCTCACAGCCCTGGCCGATTTTTTTGCCAACGAGGGCATCGAGATCGTGGATTCCACATTTTTCCTGAAGGAATTCCTGGTGGAGGCAAAAAACTACACGCCCCGTATCCGCATGAAGGATGCACTGGCCGGTGACATTGAATTTGCCTGGGAAAAGGCCTGGGGCATCGCCGCCCTGGATATCGGCCAGACGGTCTGCGTCAAGAACCGGGCCGTGGTGGCGGTCGAGGCCATGGAAGGCACCGACCAGGCCATTGTCCGCGCGGCCGCGATCGCCGGTCCGGGCCTGGTCGTGGCCAAGGTCAGCCGGCCGGGGCATGATATGCGTTTCGATGTGCCCGTGGTCGGGTTGAAGACCATGGAGATCCTGGAGGAGAACGGGGCGGCGGCTTTCGTGCTCGAAGCGAAGAAGACCCTGATGCTGGACCAGGCCGAGATGATCGAACGTGCCGGCAGGAAAAATATCGTTTTAATGGGGAAAACATGAGAATCGGCGTAATTGGAACCGGGGCCATGGGCAGCAACCACCTGCGGGTCTTGAGCCAGCTGCCGCAGTGGCAGCTCACCTGTGCCGCGGACGTGAATGTCGAGAACCTGGAAAAGAACTGCCGCGGGTTCAAGATCATCAAATTGACCGATTACCGGCAGGCCCTGGACCACGTGGACGCGGTCATGGTATCGGCCCCCACCCGGGAGCATTTTTCGATCTGCCGCTATTTCCTGGAAAACGGCAAGCATGTCCTGGTGGAAAAGCCCATCAGCCAGACGCTGGAGGAAGCCGACCGGATGATCGCCCTGGCCGAGCAGAAACGACTGGTCCTGGCCGTGGGGCACCTGGAAAGGTTCAATCCGGCCGTGGAATACGCCAGCCGCCTGGTGGAAAAACCCCGCTTCATCGAGATCCAGCGCCTGGGATCCTTTTCGCCGCGCTCGCTGGACATCGACGTGATCCTGGACCTGATGATCCATGACCTGGACATTATCCTGCAGTGGGACCCCAGCGGCGTCAGCGAGATCCGGGCCAGCGGCATGCCGATCATCTCCAGGAAGATCGACATCGCCAATGTCCGACTGGAATTCCATTCCGGCCTGGTGGCCAACCTCACCGCCAGCAGGGTTTCCCAGGAGAAAACGCGCAAGCTGCGCATTTTTCAAAAAAACCTTTACCTGTCCGTGGATTACAAGAAGAGAAGCGTAAAAATGTTCCAGCTTCGCGACGGGCAGATCCTGGAAAATATCCCGCAGATCGACGACGTGGAGCCGCTGGCCAACCTGTGGCGGAATTTTCACCGGACCATTGCCGGCGAAGGCGATTTCAACGTGAGCGGCCGCGACGGCCGGGCCGCGCTGCAGCTGGCGCTGGCCATATCGGATCGCTTGCAAGCGGCCCTGGATGCTTGAGAAATATGTCCGTCAGCAGGTAGAAAAAAAAAGTTTTCCCGGCCTGTCCATCCTGGTCGCCGGCGGCGGCCGGATATTGCTGGAACGCCATTTCGGCCGCAAGGCCGTCTGGCCGGAAGCGGAACCCCTGGCGGCCGACACCTTGTATGACCTGGCCTCCCTGACCAAGCCGCTGGTGAGCGCCTTCCTGGCCGTTTACCTGGTCGAAAAAAAACAATGGCGGCTGGACGACGAAGTACGCCGGTTTTTCCCCTTTTTCGCCCTGCCGGTCACCCTGGAGCAATTGCTGACCCACAGCGCCGGCTTCAAGCCCTGGCACCCGTTCTACCTGTATCGGCCCCAGGACGATCTGGCCCAGATCGCCGCTCTCGCCGGCTGCGCCCGTCCCGGCGCCAGGGTCGTATATTCAGATGTCGGCTATATCTTGCTGCGCCGGCTGCTGGAAAAAGTTTCCGGGGTCGGCTTCCAGGAACTCGCCCGCTCCGTCATTTTCGAGCGGCTCGGCTTGCGCAACACTTTTTTCCTGGTGCCGCCCGAAGAAAAACCGCGCTGCGCGCCGACCGAGATCGGCAACCGCTTCGAGCATGACATGTGCGGCGCGGAGCATCAGGCGGCGGCGGCCGCATTCGCCTGGCGCAGCGAATTGATCCGCGGCGATGTGCACGACGCCAATTCCTATTACAGCGGTGGCAGCGCCGGCAACGCCGGGCTTTTTTCCTGCAGCCGCGACTTGTTCAAAATGGGCCTGGAATTTTTCCCTGAATCCGCCACGTTGTTGAAAAGCGAATCCATCGCCCTCTTCTGGCAGAGCCGCACCCCCCGGGACCGCCAGCAGCGCTCGATCGGTTTCCAGCTGAACCGCTCCTGGCAAAGTTCGGGAGGCAGGGCCCTCTCGGCGGCGGCGATCGGTCACACCGGCTTTACCGGCACTTCCCTGTGGTTGGAGGCGGATTCCCAGCGCCAATGGATCCTGCTGACCAACCGCGTTCACCCGCGCGTGAAAAAGGTGAACTTCAATGTCGTGCGCCGCAGGCTGCACCACCTGCTCAAACTGCAATTGAACCTGACATGAAGCCGCTGGGTTTCCTCATTTCGCTCCTGGTTCACCTGCTTTTCTTTCTGCTGATCCTGGCCGTTCGCTTTCCGGTGATCGAGCTGGAGGTGAAGCCGCAGATCATCCAGATCGTGCCGATCGCGCCGCCGCTCATCCTCAACCGGTCCCTGGCTGCCCCGGCCGGGGTTTATGTCCGGCCTTTTGTCCTGCAAGGGGGTCCCCTTGGCCGGGCCCGCGGCCCGGTTTCCGGCAAAGGCACGGGGAAAAACTTGACGGCGCCGGCACGCAAGGCTTCCAAAAATCAGAGCGCCGGCGCAACCGCTTCGTCCCTGCCGCCCGAACCCGGGACTGCACTGGCCCCTGACTCCGAGGGTGAAACCAGGGCCGACTCCGGCCGGCCTGCAAAATTGACCATCGACCTGGGACGGATCTCGCAAAGACTGCGGGAACGGAAAACCGAGGGCGAACGGCCTGAAAAAACCGGATTCGTCGCGGATGCGGCAGGCGAAAGCCTGCCCTTCGACGCTGCCGCGGCCGGCGGGGAAGGTGACGGCGCGTCCCCGGCGGCAGGCGGTCCCCTGTCGGGGGACGGCACAACCAGCAACGCGCTCGGCGGCAACGCCTTTTTCGATTCGCGCGGCTACGACATCACGCCCTGGGCCAAGCGCATGGTCTACCGGGTCAAGAAAAACTGGATCTTCCCCCCGGTTTCCGGCTTCGGGTTTAAAGGCGTGGTCGGCATCTACCTGCTGATCCGGCGCGACGGCGCCATCGGCAACGTCCATATCCGCAAGACTTCCGGTATCCGCCCCTTCGACCAGGCCGCCTTCAATGCCATCGAACTGAGCGTGCCGCTGCCGCCGCTGCCTGACGATTTTCCCCACCAGGACCTGCCGGCTTACCTGCTTTTTTATTACAATTGAAAGATCGCTACTGAGTGGATCCGGCCCCTGCCGGGTTTCAGGCGGGCCAGGCGCGCCATTTCCTGAAAACGGTGGCTGTACTTCAGGTTGGGGGGCGCCAGGAACAACTCGGCGAGCCCGCGACGCAGGAGGATCTCATTCAGCATCCGTCCGTTGGCCAGGTAAACGTAGCCCAGCAGCCGCGAGAAGCGGTCCCGTTTTTGCACATCGAACTCGACCCAGACCTGGCTGCCGTATTGAAGGTACTGCTTGACGAACTCGGTCGCTTTCAGGCCGCGGCTGAGGACTTCGGCCGGCGTGGAGGAATTCCGCAGGGCTTCTTCGTACGCCTTGTCGTTCAGGACGGTTTCGGGCGCATCCGGCCCGATCAGCTTGATCTCTTCCCACTTGCCGTGATATAGGATGGTCAGGGTATCGGCGCTGATGACGCGGATCACCCGGGCGGGTTCCCTGCCGATTGACACGGCGGCCAGGCAGGCCCCGGAGACCAGCAAGAACAACCCCTTCGCGGCCATGGTTTTCATCACGCCTCCCGGCGCGCGGCGGCGCGCTTTTCGTATTATAAACTATTTTCGCCCTGTTTTTCCAATTCGCCGCCATACGCGGGCGGGGTAAACCAAAGCTTTCACTTTTGCGTATATAAAGAGGTCCTTTATTTTTATTGGAAATTATTTATAATGAATAGATTCGCCGCCGCGCAACGCGGGGGAAAAGAGCGGGACGCATGAAAAAAAGTTATTTTGCCTTTTTACGAAAAAACCGGGCCTGGCTGCTGGTCGCCTGCCTGCTGGCGGCGCTGCCGACCCCGGCCGAGGACCTGAGCCTGGAACGGGCCGTGCAGCTGGCCCTGGAACGCAACGAGCGCGCCCTGACCGCGGGCGAGCAGCTGCGCGCCGCCCAGGGGCTGACCGCCCAGGCGCGGGCCTTTTTCTTCCCGGCCTTCGCCATTACCGGCAGCCTCACCCGCCGCCCCAACATCATTGAGCGCCAGATCGGCGACCAGACCATCACCGTCCAGAGCCAGAACGCGGTGGCGGCCAACGCCTCGCTCAGCTGGATCCTCTTCAACCCATCGGTCATCCCCAACTACCGCCAGGCGCTGTTCGCCGAGCGCTCGCAGCGCTATTCTTCGGCCGACATCCGCCGCCGCCTCTCCTTCGAGGTCGCCGCGGCGTTCCTGGCCACCCTGACCATCGACCAGGTGCGCGTGGCCGCCGGCCACCGCCTGGAATACGCCGGCAAGACCCTGGAGGCGGCCCGCGCCCGCTATGCCGCCGGCCTGGTCTCGGTCAATGACGTCACCCGCGCCGAGCTGGAGCAAGCCACGGCGGAGATGGGCGCCACCCAGACGCAGGGGGAGGTGGAGACCGCCTACCTCGAATTGGGCTATCTGCTCGACGCGGTCATCGACGGCAAGCTGGCGCTGCCTGAGCTGCTGCTGGCCCAGGCCGAGCAGCCCGCCGCCGCCGCCGCCGACCTCCTCCCCGGCGCCCAGGCGCGGCGTTTCGACCTGCGCGCCCTGTCCTGGAACGCCAAGGCCCAGCAGGCACTGGTACTGGAGCCCGGCCTCGAGTGGCTGCCCAGCCTGACCCTGAACTACCAATACCGCTATACGAACGAGGCGGGGCTGACCGGCAAGACCACCACCTGGTCGGCCGGCCTGGGGCTGAGCTGGTCGATCTTCGACGGCTTCGGCCGCAATGGCCTTTACAAGGAGGCGAAAGCCCTGGCCCGCCAGGCCGAGCTGGACCTGCGCGGCGCCTCGCGCCAGGCCGACCTTGATGTGCGCAGCGGCCTGGTTTCCCTGGCCAGCCAGCAGGCATCGCTGAAAAAAGCGCAGGTGGCCCTTGACGCCGCCCGCAAGAACGCCGGCGAGATCGCCGAGTTGTACCGCCAGGGCCTGAGCAACGCCCTGCAGGTGGCCGACGCCAACGTCAGCCTGTTCGAAGCCGAGGTGGAGGTGGCCCGCCAGCGCAACGGCCTGGCCCTGGCCCTGCTCAACCTGCGCGCCGCCCAGGGGCTTGACCCCTTCGGCAAGGAGCCTTCCTTATGAAAACGAAAAAAACATATTTGTTCTGGCTGCCTCTGGCCGTGCTCCTCCTGGCCCCGGCCGCCTGCGGCAAGGGCGAGGCCCCGGCCGCCTCGGGCGGGAAAGGTCCCCGGGCCGGGGGCGTGTACATGCAATTCCCGGTGGAGACGGTGCTGGTGCAGGACCGCAACGCGGTCTACACGTTGAACGCCGTGGGCTCGGTCGAGGCGTTCGAGAAGGTCCAGGTCACGGCGCGCGTCGCCGGCGTGGTCGAGAAGGTGCAGTTCGCCGAAGGCAGCCGGGTCGCCGCCGGCCAGGTGCTGGTCGAGATCGAGCCGCAGCGCTATACGCTCGCCGTGGCGTCGGCCCAGGCCGTCTACAACAAGGCCGTGGCCGCCAAGAGCGACGCCGAGGCCGGGCTGAGGCGCCGCGAGACCGTGGACAAGCAGAACCCCGGCCTGATCCCCGGCGAGGAGATCGAGGCCTGGCGCACCAAGGTGCTGGTCGCCGCCGCCGAAATGGCCCAGACCAACGCCGCCCTCAACCAGGCCCAGCTCAACCTGCACGACGCCTTCGTGCGCGCCCCGGTGCCGGGAGTGGTGCAGACGCGCACCGTGCAGACCGGGCAGTACGTGCAGCCGGGGTCGGTCATGGCGACGCTGGTGCGCCGCGATCCGCTGCTGCTGCGCTTCCAGGCGACCGAGCAGGATGCCGTCCGCCTGCAGCCCGGCGTGAAGGCGTTCTTCAAGGTGCGCGACAGCGACCGGGAATACCAGGCGCGCATCATCCATGTCGCCGCCTCTACCGAGGAGAGCACGCGCATGGTCGCCGTCACCGCCGAGGTCGTCGACAAGGACAAGGAGAGCCTGCGCTCCGGCTCGTTCGCCGAGGTGCGGGTGCCGGTGGGCGGCTCCCGCCCCCTGCCGGTCGTGCCGCAGACGGCCATCCGCCCCAGCGAGAAGGGCTTCCTGGCCTTCGTGGTGGAGAACGGCAAGGCCGTCGAGCGCATCCTGACGCCTGGCATGCGCACCGCCGACGGCAACGTGGAGGTCCTCTCCGGGCTGCGCGCCGGCGACATGCTGGTGGTGCGCGGCGCCGAGGCGCCTGAGCGACGGCGTGCCGGTGCGCCTGGCCGCCGCCCCGCCGCGCCGCCAGGAAAAGCGAACTCCGGCCCGTGAAGTGACCATGACGCGCCAGCCAAGGAGCCGGAACATGAAGATTACCGAGATCTGCGTCAAGAAGCCCGTGCTGGCCTGGATGATGATGGCCGCCACCATCGTCTTCGGCCTGGTGGCCGGCTCGCGCATCGGCATCAGCCAGTTCCCCGACATCGATTTCCCCAACATATCGGTCTCGGTGACCTGGGAGGGCGCCGCCCCCGAGGTGATCGAGAACGACGTGGTGGAGCCGCTGGAGGAGGCGCTGATCCAGGTCGAGGGCGTCAAGAGCATCACCTCCTCGTCGCGCATGGGCGGCGCCAACATCACCCTGGAGATGAACCTGTCGCGCGACGTCGACCTGGCCATGCAGGACGTGCAGAGCAAGGTGTCGCAGGCCCAGCACCACCTGCCCCGCGACATCGAGCCGCCGAGCATCTCCAAGAGCAATCCCGAGGACCAGCCGATCATGATGGTGGCCCTCTCCGGCCCCTACCCGCAGCGGGTCCTGAGCGACTACATGCGCTACCGCCTGAAGGAGAAGCTGCAGACCATCCCCGGCGTGGGCGAGCTCCAGATCGGCGGCCTGGAGCGCAACGTGCGCCTGTGGCTCGACGCCAGCAAGATGGACGCGCGCGCGGTGACGGTCAGCGACGTGCTCGGCGCCCTGCAGCGCGAGCACATCGAGATCCCGGCCGGCCGCCTGGAGACGGCGGGGCGCGAGGTCAACATCCGCGTCCTGGGCGAGGCCCTGGACCTGGAGACCTTCCGCCATATCGTCATCCGCGAGAACAACGGCAGCCCGGTCTACATCAGCGACGTGGCCCTGGTCGAGGACGGCTTCGAGGACGTGCGCCGCCTGCAGCGCGTCAACGGCGTGCCGGCGCAGGGCGTGGGCATCAAGAAGCAGCGCGGCGCCAACGCCGTGGCCGTGGCCAAGCAGGTGCGCAAGACCCTGGCCGAGTTCCAGAAATACCTGCCGGAGGGGATGACCGTCGGCGTCAACTTCGACTCCACCAAGTTCATCGAGGAGTCGGTGCAACGAGATCCAGCTCGAGCTGCTCCTCTCGGTCCTGCTCACCGCCCTGGTCTGCTGGATGTTCCTCGGCTCCTTCTCCTCCACGCTCAACGTCATCCTGGCCATCCCCATGTCGCTGCTGGGCACGGTGGCCATCATCTACTTCCTGGGCTTCACCTTCAACACCTTCACCCTGCTGGCCATGGCCCTGGCCGTGGGCATCGTGGTCGACGACGCCATCATGGTCATGGAGAACATCTACCGCCACGCCGAGAGCGGCAAGGACCTGGTGCGCGCCGCCCTGGAAGGGACCAACGAGATCGCCTTCGCCGCCCTGGCCGCCACGCTGGCCGTGGTGGCCATCTTCATCCCGGTCGTTTTCGTCTCCGGCGTCATCGGCCGCTTCTTCCTGCAGTTCGGCGTCACCCTGTGCCTGGCCGTCCTCCTCTCCTACGTCGAGGCGGTCACCCTGGCCCCGGCCCGCTGCTCGCAGTTCCTGGTGACCGCGCGCACCAGCCGCAGCCGCGTGGGCCTGTTCGTGGACAAGAGCTTCAGCCGGCTGGAAAACCTCTATGCGCGGGTGCTGAAGAAGAGCCTGAAGCGCCCGGGACTGATCCTGCTGGGCGCCCTGGTCCTCTTCCTGGCCTCGCTGGGGGTATTCATGATCATGCCCAGCGAGTTCGTCCCCTCCCAGGACCAGAGCCTGGTCAACGTCCGCCTGCAGACCGCCGTCGGCTCCACCTTGCAGGAGACCGACCAGCTCTTCAAAAAGGTCGAGGCCATCGTCAGCGCCAAGCCCGAGGTCGTGCGCATGTTCGGCACGGTCGGCGGCTGGGGCGGCGGCGTCAGCCAGGGCAACATCTTCGTCAGCCTGGTGCCGCCCAAGGAGCGCCGCCTCTCCCAGGCGGAGTTCTCCGCCGTGCTGCGCAAGGAATTGAACACCATCCCCGGCATGCGCGCCGTCATCCAGGACCTGTCGCAGGCGGGCTTCACCGCCCAGCGGGGCTTCCCGGTGGAGTTCTCGGTGCGCGGCCCCGACTGGGACAAGCTCATCGCCCTGAGCCAGGAGATGATGACCAAGCTGGCCGCCAGCGGCATCGTGGTCGACCTGGACACCGACTACCGGCTGGGCATGCCCGAGCTGCGCATCACGCCCAACCGCGCCCGCATCTCCGACATCGGCGTCTCGGTCGACGACGTGGCCACCACGCTCAACGCCCTGGTCGGCGGCGTGCTCGCCGGCAAGTACAGCACCGGCGGCCGGCGCCTCGACGTGCGCGTCAAGCTGCTGGCCGCCCAGCGCTCGCGGCCCGAGGACCTGGCGCGGCTGCAGGTGCGCACGCGCTCCGGGGAGCTGGTGCCGCTGTCGGCCCTGGTCTCCTACGACGAGCAGCCGGCGCTGCAGGCCATCACCCGCCGCGACCGCGAGCGCGCGGTCACCATCTACGCCAACGTCGCCCCCGGCCATGCGCAGGACGAGGCGCTGAAAGCTGGTGGAGACGCTGGGCAAGGACCTGCCGGTCGGCTACCGCGCCGTGCTGGGCGGGGCCAGCGTCGCCTTCCGCGAGTCGAGCAGCAGCCTGCTCTTTGCCCTGTTCATGGGCATCCTGATCGCCTACATGATCCTGGCCTCGCAGTTCAACTCCTACCTGCACCCGGTCACGGTCATCACCATCCTGCCGCTGTCGGTCGCCGGCGCCGCCTTCGCCCTGTGGAGCACCAACCAGAGTCTGAACATCTTCTCCATGATCGGCCTGCTGCTGCTGATGGGCATCGTCAAGAAGAACTCGATCATCCTGGTCGACTACGCCAACAAGTTCCGCGAAGAGGGCTTTGCGGCGCGCGAGTCCATGGAGAAGGCCGGTCCCATCCGCCTGCGGCCCATCGTCATGACCGCCGTCTCCACCCTGATGGCCGCCATCCCGCCGGCACTGGGCATCGGCCCGGGCTCGGAGATCCGCATGCCCATGGCCATCGCCATCATCGGCGGCCTGACTCTCTCCACCGTCCTCAGCCTGGTCGTGGTGCCCGCCTTCTACGTGGTCACGGACGGGCTGGGCAAGGGCTCGCTGAAACAGTTCTGGAAAAGGAAAGCCAGAGGAATAGCGGTGGAAGAAAAATCGCTGCAGCGGGCGGCGTTGCTGGTCACCACCATGGATTCGTTCCTGACGCCGATGATGGCGTCGGCGGTGGCCATCGCCCTGCCGTCCATCGCCAGGGAATTTTCCATGAGCGCCGTGCAGATGGGATGGGTGGCCAGCGCTTACCTCCTGGCCGCGGCCGCTTTCCTGCTGCCCTTCGGCCGCCTGGCCGACATCCATGGCCGCAAAAAGGTGTTCACCATCGGCACGCTGCTCTTTGGGGCCTCCTCGCTCCTGGCCGGCATGGCGCCCGACGCCGGGGTCTTTCTCCTGGCCCGCGTGCTGCAGGGGATGGGCGGCGCGATGGTCTTCGGCACCAGCGTGGCCATCCTGACCTCGGTCTTTCCGCCGCACCGCCGCGGCTGGGTCCTGGGCATCAACGTGGCCGCGACCTATTCCGGGCTGTCGCTGGGGCCCTTCATCGGCGGCATGCTCACCCAGAGCTTCGGCTGGCGCGCCGTGTTCCTCGTCAACGTCCCCCTGGGGCTGCTGGTCCTTTCCGCCCTCTGGCTGAAGATGCGCAGCGAGTGGGCCGACAGCCGAGGCGAGCCTTTTGACTGGCGCGGGTCGCTGGGTTACAGCCTGATGCTCATCGCCTTCATGCTCGGCTTCACCTGGCTGCCGGCCTGGCGCGGGGCGGCGATGCTGCTGCTCGCCGCCGCGGCGTTCCCCCTGTTCATGCGCTGGGAGACACGCAGCGCCTATCCGATCTTCCAGGCGCGTCTGGTCCGAGGCAACAGGGTTTTCGCCTTTTCCAACCTGGCGGCGCTGGTCAACTACAGCGCCACCTTTGCCATCAGCTTCCTGCTCAGCCTTTACCTGCAGTATATCAAAGGCTTCACCCCGCGCACGGCCGGCCTCATCCTGATCGCCCAGCCGGTGGTGATGGCCCTGTTCTCGCCGCTGGCTGGCCGGTTGTCCGACAGGCTGGAACCGCGGGTGGTTTCGTCGCTGGGAATGGGCTTGTGCGCCGCGGGTCTTTTCGCCTTTGCCTGGCTGGGGCGGTCCAGCGGCCTGGGCTTCATCGTGGCCGCCCTGGTCCTGGTCGGGTTCGGCTTCGCCCTCTTTTCTTCGCCCAACACCAACGCCGTCATGGGATCGGTCGAGAAAAAATATTACGGCGTAGCGGCATCGACGCTGGGCACCATGCGCATCCTCGGACAGATGCTGAGCATGGGCATCGCCACCCTGGTCTTTTCCCTGTTCATCGGCAAGGTGCGCATCACCCCGGCCAGTTTCCCGCTTTTCCTCGCCAGCATGAAGGTTTGTTTCGTCATTTTTTTTATTTTATGCTGCGGCGGCGTTTTTTTCTCCCTGGCCCGGGGCCGGATGCGCTGACGCCGGGGTGCCATGCGAATCATCCCCCGCTACGATCTGTTTTTTGACGCCTTTTATTCCCTGCTGATCCTGGTGGTGGGGGCAATGATATTTTTGATCAGCGGCGAACCGGCCGTCTGGCTGTGCGTCCCGCCGCTGCTGGCCTTATACCTGATCTCGGTCCTGAAGCGACCGTGGCGGAGACGCCGGGCCGCCTTGCAGCCGTTCCCACCGCAATGGCACGGGTTCCTGTCGGTTCATTCGGCCTATTTCCGCGGCCTGGGCGACGATGAAAGGCGGTGTTTCGAGCGCGATGTCCGGCTTTTCCTCGCCGAAGTCCGCATCAGCGGCATCGGCGGCAAGTCGCTGGCCTGGCAAACCCGCCTGCTGATCGCGGCCGGGGCGGCGGCCATGCTGCATGGCCGCCCCGATTGGGAACCGCCGCTTCCCGACGGGGTCACGGTGTATCCGGGCTTGAGCTTTGACCGCAATTACCGGGTCGCAAAAGGAAATATCGCCGGTCAGGCCCCGCCGCGCGGGCCGCTGCTGATCGCCGAGGAGAGCTTGCTGCGGGGGTTTGCCGACCCCGCTGACGGCACCAATGTCCTGGTTCATGAATTGGCCCACTTTTTTGACCGCGAAGTTCGAAAAAGCGGGGCCAAATTTCCCGAGCGTGCGGCCGCAGCCGTTCCCTGGGCGGAGGTCCTCGAGCGGGAATGGCGCGATCATGACCATGGCGCGTCGATCCTGCCGGCTTATGCCGCCCAGAACGAGAGCGAATTTTTTGCCGTGGCCAGTGAAGTGTTTTTTGAGATCCCCTGGCGGCTGCAGGCGGCCCATCCCGGACTTTTTGCCATCCTGCGGGAATTTTATGGTCAAGATACTCGAGAGGTGCTGGCGGCGCCGGGCAACTGACCGCGAGCCGTTTTGCTGTTTTTTTTCCCCCCTTTGTGATATGATTCCCACCCTTGGGGCAAGGAGGACGGGATGGGCCTTGAAAAGAAGCTTTGTTTCGCGGCGGCTTTCCTGCTGGTTCTTTCCCTGGCGGCCGCCGATTGGCAAGCGGAATCCGCCGATCGCCTTGCCCGGGAAAAAGAATATCCGCTGCTGGTCGAATCCCTGCAGGCTCAGTTCCCCGGCCTGGCCGAGGCGGAAAAACCGGCGGCGAGCTTGATCATCGGCTACTGCCAGTCGCGCCTGGGCAATCCCCAGGCCGAGTTGTTCTGGATGAGGAAGTATCTCGAGGAGTTCAAGGCGGCCGATGTCAAGATCGGGTTCATCCCCGCCGCCGTTCGCCGCAAGATCCTGCAGTTCAAGGCATCGTGGCAAAAGGATTTTCCGGTCATCTGGGAACTGGCGATCGAGGAGCCGTCCGCCGAATTCGCCTATTTCGCGCCGCCGGGCGAGCTGAAGCTGCGCCTCCAGGTTTCAGTCCCCTGCAGCTTCCAGCTCTTCGGCCGCGACGGGGCGCTGCTGACCCGGGGGACGCTGGGCACGGAGGTCAGCACCGTGGCCTTTCCGTTGGCGGCCGATTTTTGCAAAACCGCCAGCCACAACTTCCGCCTGCTGCTGGCC
Organism: Candidatus Aminicenantota bacterium; assembly: GCA_963764745.1. Lineage (GTDB taxonomy): Bacteria > Acidobacteriota > Aminicenantia > UBA2199 > UBA2199 > UBA2199. The sequence goes on from CAVXTN010000006.1 coordinate 706,746, forward strand.
TTGCGCCAGGCCCCGGAAAAGACCATCGAAAAGTATTTCGTCATAGAGCTTCAGTATCTTTCCCCCGAGAACGTCGTCTTTGACCCGTTGAGCGCCGAAGTGCAGCTCCGCGGGCGCCAGTTGCAGCCCGAGAGCAAAAGCGAACCGCGGATCCTCTCCCAGCGCACGCTCTTCGACAAGAAACTTTTTAAAAAAACGGTCTTGAAGAATTTCCTGATCGGGGCCGCCTTTTTCGTGGTCAACTCCACGCTGCTGACCTCCACCATCGACAATGCCGATACTTCCCTGTTCGCGAAATCCGCCCTGTACGGCACCCGCAAAACATTCCGTTATGCGAGCATCGGCTTCAGCCTGCTGGCCTTGAGCCAATTGCCCAAGGTCTTCAGGCGGGAGAGGGTCATGGAGGAGAAAACGGTCGATCTGCCCGAGGCGCGCGCGGCCAACGAGGTCCTGAAAAGAGACCTGGCTCTGAGCCGGGAGCAGGTCAGGGTCAGGCTTTCGGTCCGGGCGATCTGAAGCGGGAGCAACGGATGAATAAAAAAATATTTTTACTGCTCTTCGGGCTCGCTTTGGCCGGCGCGGTTTTCGCCGACGTGGGTGTTTATGTCTCTTTCAATTCAAGTGAAACCCTCAAGGTTTTCACCAGCGGGTATGTCGTCGACAAAGCTCCGGCCCCCAATTTCTGGGATACGATGATCATGATCTCCTCTTTCCAGCCCAACCGCCAGGAATTCCTGGTATTCGGCAACATCATCAAGGGCAAGAATGTCCCCATCGAGAACGGCATATGGGAGACGAAAAAAACCACCTTGGGCATGGGCTTCGGCAAGTTATTGACCATTCCCGTCAGCCTTACCCGCGTCGGCCTGGACTTCAGCCTGGATTTTTCGGCCGGCCCGTTCCTGTACCTTTTTTTGAGCAACCACTATACCTTTGTCAGCGGCAAGTACAAGAAAGAGGTCGAGACCGCCAGCATTCTGAAGCGTGCCCAGTACGGCTTGTATTCGACCGTGCGCCTGCGCCTGACCCGCTATAAAAAATATTTCAACGCCGTGGACTTCAGCCTGGGCATCCATTTCTTCATGCCCTTCAGCAACCATGAATTCAACGACGACGCCAAGGCCCGCTACCACCTGTTCAAGACCTTCGCCTTCGCCGGCATTTCGTTTTAGCGGGGGAAAACGGTTTTTGCTTTTAGGGCCGATAAAAAATCTTGATGATCAGTTCATGATAATTGCGGAGAACGAGATTTTTCGGAAAAATATCTATTTATGAAGCGGAGAGTCTTAGGATGATCCTATCCGGGGAGGAACGATGAAAAAAAAGGTCTTGTGTTTCCGGGTGGCGGGTTTGCTCGCAGTGGCCTGGCTGTTGTGTTTTGCCGGGGCCGGGCCCCTGACGGCTGAAGAAGGCTGGTGCTGCTATGGCGGCGTGGTTGTGGCGGCCACGCCCGAGATGTGCAAGGAAAAAGGGGGGACGTTCTTCGCGAACAAGGACGAGGCCATGAAAGCGTGCATGGGATATTGCTGCCTCAATGGCGCGGTGGCCGCGATGTCCGAAGGGGAGTGCAAGGAAAAAGGCGGGGGTTATTTTGCGACCCTGGCGGAAGCGGAACGCTACTGCAAGGAAGCCCCGCCGGCCGGCTGGTGCTGCAGGGACGGCGTGGTGTTCGCGGCCACGGCCGAGGAGTGCAAGGCGAAAGGAGGCACGTATTTCGCCACGCAGCCGGAAGCCGAACGTTTCTGCAAGCAAACTCCGCCCACGGGCTGGTGCTGCAAGGACGGCGTGGTGTTCGCCGCCACGCCCGAACAATGCCGGGAGAAGGGCGGAGCCTATTTTGTCACCCAAGCGGCAGCGGCACGGTTTTGCCGGCACCATCCCCCGAGCGGTTGGTGCTGCAAAGGCGGTGTGGTATTTGCGGCATCAGCCGAGCTGTGCAAAGAGAAGGGCGGCACTTACTTCGCGACCCAGGCGGAAGCTGAACGCTTTTGCCAGCAAACGTCCTCTCGCGGCTGGTGCTGCGTGAATGGCGCCGTGGTCGCCGCCACGGCCGAGGAATGCAAGGCCAAGGGCGGCGCGTATTTTACTGCGAAACTGGAAGCGGAACAATATTGCCGGCAGCACCAAATACGATGACTCTTTTCGGCGCTTTGCCCGTCAGTGACCCTGCCGCAACTTCTGCTGTTGCAGCAGGCGCTCTACGACCGAGGCGATAACCAGGCCCAGCCCGCCGAGAAGCATGGGCTTGGCGCTGACGCCCAGCCAGGCCAGGAGCTGCTTCATCTGGCTGTCCATGGCCAGGAACGCCGCTTTAAAGGAACCGTAGACCCGTTCCGCCCCGCCGACCAGGGGTTTCATGTCCACAAGGAAGAGCAATGCGGACAGGAGGACGACGGCTGCGGCGGCCACCAAGGCGATCCTGACCGCCGGCCGCCGCCAGACAAGCGGTCGCTGGCCGGGAAGCTTGTCCAGCACGGTGTCGGCGAATGAAGGCGGGAGAACGAAGCCGGGGTCGGCCTCCAGCCCGGCATACAGCCGCTCGAAGCTTTCCAGGCGCTTGCGGCAGGCGACGCAGGTCCCCAGATGCAGGGGCAGGATGGAGCCGGCATGGAGCAAGCGGGCGTCCAGGATCTCCTGGAGCTGATCGTCGGTCAAATGTTCATGGTTCATGCTTCCTCCTCAAACGACGGGCAAAAGCCGCTCGCGCAATTTCTGCCGGGCGCGGAACAGGTGGCTTTTGACCGTTCCCGGCGGCAGACCCAGCGTCCGGCCGATCTCCTCGTAGTTCATTTCCGAAAAATGAAAAAGCGTCAGGATGAGCCGGTAGTGGGCTGGCAAGCGGTCGATCTCCCCCTGCAGCTGCCGGCTGCTGTCGGCCCGCTCGTTCAGGCGCTCCGGGCTGGGGCTTTCCCCGGCCACGTTCTCCAGGGTCCGGCCTTCGCCGCTGATGTCGGCGAACAGGGGCAGGCGCTTCTTGCGCAGGTGGTTGATGCACGTGTTGCTGGCGATGCGGCCGATCCAGCCCGCGATCTTTTCGCCGCCCTGGAATTCATTGATGTTGGCAAAGATTTTTAGAAATATCTCCTGGCTCAGCTCTTCGCGATCGGCGGCATTGTATACCATGCGGAAAACGATGGCCGCGACCAGGCGCTGGTATTTCTCGATGAAAACGCGAAACGCCTGGCGGTCTCCGGCCTGAACCCGGCCGACCAGCAAGGTAGTCTCAGCGATTGCGTCATTCATCTGCGCGCCTGGCGTCCGCATGGCGATCCGAGTTGCCTGCTTCATTCGTATTATAATCAACATCCCGGATCGAGGGAAGTTGCGAAAAAATAAATATTTTTGCTGCAACTTTCTTTTCCCCTGCCTGTTAGTTTTTTTGCAGGGCGGCCGCAACCGTCCCGACATCGCCATGGAGGTGAATCGTGAGCGAAGATTTGGTACCTATTTTTGTATTGGCCGTGATCGGCTATTTCGTCCTGGAATTGGTCAAGGTGGTTGCGGAGAGCCGCCTCCGCCACAAGCTGATCGAGAAAGGCCTGGTCGACGAGAAGATCAAACCCCTGTTCCAGCCGCTGCTGATGAGCCAGTCGGCTTCGGCCCTGAAATGGGGCCTGGTGATGATCGCCGTGGGTCTGGCTTTCCTGTTCACCTACGGGATCCACAGCTGGGTGCCGGAAGGACTCCGCGGGGAGATGACCGCCGGGGCGGTTTTCTTCATGGCCGGCCTGGGCATGATCGTTTACTACATTATCGTCCGCGGCCAGGAAAAGAGGGAGTAGGACCGACGCGCTACAGACCCCTGCCGTGCAGGCCGATCGCGGCCCCGATGCCAGCGGAGCCCGGTCGGCCTGTTCCCTTTCCCTGCGATTTGTGATATTTTGCTGTGGTGAAGAAAGATTTTTTATGGGGGGTCCCCCAAACCACAAGAGTCGGGATTGCCCTGATCCTGGCCGTTGTCAATTTTCTGCTCCGCGGCATCTTTCCCCGCCTTGAGCCCTGGTGGATCCTGGCAGGCTGCGAGCTGGCGCTCTTCGCGCTGCTGGCGGCTTGGACCTGGGTGGGCGGCGGTTTTTTCGCCAAAAAAAAAGACAAGCCGCTGGCCGTTGTCTTCGCCCTGTCCATCCTGGGCTTCCTGATCGTCATCTTTTTCGCGGCCTGGAGCGCCTGGAATTTCCCGCCCGCGGCCAAGGGCGGATCCGGTCTTGCGGTTCGCCTGGTCGCCAATCTGCTGCTGGTCTTTTTGGCCGCGGCATTGGGACTGGTTTTTTCCTCCCTGCGGGAATTGTTCTTTTTGAAAAAAACACGCCAGCCCGGCTGGTTTTTCGAAGCCATGATGGCATGTTTCGTCCTTTCTTTTTTCGCCCCCGCCCTGGCGCCCGTAACGGTTCCCTTTTTCATGAGCATCGCCATCTGCTTCATGGTGCTGAATTCATTCCGGGTGAAATGGATCGCCTTCCTGATTAAAAAACAAAAAAAACAGCTGATCGTCCTGTCCGGGTTTTCCCTGGTCATTTTTATCGCCGGCGCCATCCTGATCTCCGACGGCCGTGCCGTGGGCGCGACGGTCCCGGCCCTGTCTCCCGGGCTTTTCCAACTGGGGAAGATCATCCTGTTGTACGGGGCCTGCTATTCCGGAGTCATCCTTTTTGCCACTCTCTTTCATCTGCCCACCGCCGACGCCTATGACCGCAAGGCCGAAGAATTGGCTTCGCTGGTCGACTTGAGCCAATCGATCACCGGGACCATGGAATTCATGGAATTGGCGGAAAAAGTCACAGCGGTCACCGCCAGCATCTGCCATAGCGATTTTTCCTGGCTGCTGGTCGAACAAAACGACGAGTTCAGCGTCCCGGCCGCCTTCAATATCGGCAACCGCGAGGCGCGCGAGCTCAGCCTCGCTCTTTTGGGCGAAACCGTGCCGGACAACCGGGCGGTCAGGACCTTCCGCGACAAAAAGCTGAAGATACACATCCAGAATGATGTCCTGAATTTTTCGTTCAGCTCGCTGGCCATCGCGCCCCTGCGGGTCAAGAACCGGACCACGGGGTATTTGTTCATGGCCATCAAGAAAGACGCGATTTTTGAGGACGACGATATCCGCACCATCGCGGCTTTTGCCAACTCCGCGGCCATGGCCCTGGAAAACGCGCGCATGCTGGAAACCCGCCTGGAAAAGGAGAGGCTGCTCAAGGAACTGGAGGTAGCCCGGGTGATCCAGCGTCGCCTGCTGCCCCAGTCCGCGCCGATGGCGGCCTGCGCCGATGTCGCGGTTTATTTCTCGCCGGCGTATGAAGTGGGAGGCGATTATTACGATTTTTTCCCCCTGGACGACGGACGTTTGGGATTCGTCATCGCCGACGTATCGGGAAAAGGATTGGCCGCCGCGTTCATCATGGCGGAGTTGAAGGGGATCTTTGAGTCCCTGGCCGGCGTGGTCAATGATCCCGGCCTGTTGCTGGCCAGGGCCAACGGCGTTTTGCGAAAAAGCCTGGAAAAAAACCGGTTTGTATCCGCCAGCTACGGCCTGATCGATACGCACTGCCAGACCCTGCGCGTGGCCCGGGCCGGGCATATGCCCTTTTTCCTGGTCGCGGGCGACAGGATCGAGACCCATGTGCCGCCGGGGTTGGTTCTGGGGGCGGTCGATGAGCCGCTTTTCAGCGCCAAGCTGAAGGAGCTGGCCATCCCCCTGCGCAGCGGGGACCTGATCGTTTTCATCACCGACGGCATCTCCGAAGCCAAGAACCTGATCGGCAACGAATTCGGCTACGAGCGCCTGCAGAGCGTCATCCAGTCCCATCGCCATGCCGGCGCCGAGGAATTGACGAAATTCATCATGGAAGAGGTCAAGGCTTACGCCAACCAGCCGGTACAGCATGACGACATCACGCTGCTGGTCATCAAGATGCGCTAGGCCGTTCCGCCGGCGATCCTCAAGGGCTGAGAACTTTTATTCCCCTTGGAATTCGATCTGCCTGGTTTGCAGGCTTGTCCCCGAGATCTTGTCCAGGCGGGCCAGGGCCAGGCTGTAATCGCACAGGGCGCGCAGTTCGGTGCTCAAGCTTAGAGTGAAATCACGCTGGTACTGCAGCACCATGTAGCTGGTGCTCAATCCGGCGGCTTGGCGCTTCTCTTCGGCGGCGAGTTTTTTTTCGGCCAGCTCGCGGGCCGACCGGGTGGCCTGGATGCGCTGGAAGCTGCTGGCAACGGTGCGGGCGGCGGTGGAGACCTCCAGGCCGATCTGCCTTTCCAGGTCGAGGCGGCGCAATTGCGCTTCCCGGCGCTCCATCCGGGCCGCGGCATAGCCCCCCCGCGAAAAAAGTGATTTCAACGGAATGTCCAGCGACAGGTAAAGCGACCAGTTCTTGTAGGTGAAATCCAGGGCGTTGTTCAAGGCGTCGGCCACGGCCCCGGGGATGACCCCGATCACTTCGCCGGTCAGGGGATTGTTGTCGCGATAGACGATCTGCGTCCCCGCCAAACCGGGGCTCCAGTACTGCAGGTTGAGATTCAAGGCCGGCAGCAACTGGTTCTTGGCGTATCCCAGTTCCAGGTTCTTGCTTTTGAGGGCGATGCCGGTATTCTGGTAGTCGGGCCGGTTGGCCAGCGCCTGGCGCAATGCTTCCCCGGCGTCCACCGCCCTTTCCTCGCGGCGCGGATCGTCTCCCGGAATGATGCTGACGCCGGCGCCCCCGCGCTCGGCTCCCAGGTTGATGGTGGAATACAATTCCTCGCGGCTGTTTTCCAACATGGCCGCCGCTTCCAGGATCTCGGCGCGGCGGCTGGCAGCCTCGGCTTCGGCGCTCAGGATCTCGATCTCCGCGATGACCCCCTGTTCGGCCATTTTCCTGTTCTTGTTCAGCAGGTCCTCGGCAAGTCTCAGGGCCTGCGTTTTGGCTTCCAGGTTGCGCCCGGCGAACACCAGGTTCCAATAGAGCTCCTCGACGCGGTAAACGGTTTCCAGCACGGCCGCCTTCAGCTCGTTGGCCGAGATAGTGCGGTTGTAGCCGGCGATGATGATGGTCTTGCGGCTGATGCGGTTGCCCATGTCGCGCAGCAGGGGCTGCACCAGCTTGAACGTCACCGCGCCCTCGTAGCGCGGGTTGATGGTCTGGAAACGCTGGTTGCTTTCATACTGGCTGGTATCGACCTGAAGCGAAAAACTGCCGCCGAGCCACAATGCCTGGGTGAGCTGGCCGGAAAGCTGGCGGCTCTCGGCGCTGATGGCGCCTTCGGCCTCGATCCACGAATAGGACGGCGTGTCGGTCTTGGCCTTGCCGAGCTGAAAGGTCAGGGCGGGCAGGAACTTTTCTTTTTCCTGGTTGAGCAAGCCTTCCTGGCGTTCGACCTGCACGGCCTTGATGCCCAGGGCGAGGTTGTTCTTCAGGGCAATGGCCAGGCATTCCTGCAGCGTAAATGATCTTTCTTCGGCGCCGGAAGCGGCCATGCCCAGCACCAGGAGCAGCAGCACAAGGAAGAGCAGCCTTTTCATGAATTCTCCTTGTTTTTTTTCTTGCGGGCGCCGGCCCCGGGATCGGCGCCCGGCCCGCTTTTCCCCTGGCTTTCCATCCAGCCGTCCGCGAGCTGGATGACCCGGTCGGAATAAGCGGCGTTCTTTTCCGAGTGGGTGACCTGGATGATGGTCGTCCCTTCGCGGTTGAGCTTTTTGAACATTTCCATGATCTCCTGGCCCTGCCGGGAGTTCAGGTTGCCCGTCGGTTCGTCGGCCAGGATCAGTTCTCGGGTTGATGATCACCGCCCTGGCCACGGCCACGAGTTGCTGCTGCCCGCCTGACAGCTGGCTGGGGAAGAGATCTTTCTTGGCCACGATGCGGAAGCGGTCCAGGGTATCGGCCACCAGGCTTTGGCGTTCGTCGGATTTTACTTTTTTATAGAGCAGGGGCGTCTCGAGGTTTTCATAGACCGTGAGCTCGTCGATCAGGTGGTAGCTTTGAAAAACGAAACCGATGTTCTGCTGGTGGACGCGGGTGCGGTTTTTCTCATTCAGGGAGTGGATGGCCTGGTCATAAAAATAATATTCGCCTTCCGATGCGTCATCGAGCATGCCGATGATATAGAGCAGGGTCGATTTCCCGGCCCCGGACGGGCCCATGATGGTCAGGAACTCGCCTTCCCGCACGTCCAGGTCGATGTTCCTCAGCACGAAGGTCTTGACGAAGCCGTTGTTGTAAAACTTGCTGATGCCCCGCAATTTGACCATGGCCGTTCCTCCCGTCACGCCCTGTCCGCAGCCTTCAGGCTTGTCATTTTCAGTTCGGGCGCGGGCTGTCGTCGGCTTCGATGCGGCGGAACATGACCGGAATGTTGTTCTCGGTCGGCGAGCCGATGGTCACCAGCTGCCAGTCGCGGTCGTGTTCGCGGATGACTTTTCTCAAGACCCGCACTTTCTCCTCGGAAGTGGGATCGGCGTTTTCCCAATTGACGATCTCCACCCGGTAATGCATGGTCTTTTTCCTGCCGTTGATGCGGACCTCGATCTCGATGTTCTGTTCGGCCTCCATGGTCGGGATCTGCAAAACCACTTCTTTCATGTTCACCTCCGTTGCCTTTTTCTTCGCTTCCTATCTTTCCACGGTCTTGAGCTTGTACAGCACCCGGCCGAGGTAGCCGGCCTGGTTGATCTCGGCGATGTACAGCCCGGGCTGCATGTGGGCGCTGGTCTCGAGGCGGGTTTCGGAAAGTTTTTCCAAGAGGGCCGCCGCTTCCCATTCACTCTGGCTGTCGGCGAGCAAAACCGGGGTTTTTTCGCTGACCAGCTTCTGCAAAATGTCTTTCAAACTCATGGTTCACCTCCCGGGCATAACCGAACGCCCGGTTCACATTACACTAAGCAAAATTGGTGCCAAGTATGCATGGAAAGAATCGTCGGAAACCTTTATTTGAAGAGCTTTTCAGGACCTGGCCCGCCGTGCTTCGCCTCGCCCGCCAGCGGGCTGTCCGCTGGTGATACAGCCCTGTCCGCTGGCGGACACCCTCATTCATAGCGTATGCTTTCCACCGGGTTGGCGCGGGCGGCGCGGACGGTGTGGTAGCCGACCGTGGCCAGGGCGAGCAGCAGGGCCAGCAGGGAAGACAGAACGAATATGCCGATGCCGATCGGGACGCGGTAGGCGAATGTCCGCAGCCATTGGTTCAGGAAGTAAAACGCCACCGGGCATGCGATCAGGATGGCGACCGCCACCCCCTTGATGAATTCCTTGGAGAGCATGGCCATGATCTGCGGCATGGTGGCGCCCAGCACCTTGCGCACGCCGATCTCTTTCCTGCGCCGGCTGGTGAGGTAGGAAGCCATGCCCAACAGGCCCAGGTTGGCGATCAGCAGGGCCAGCAGGGTAAAGACGTTTACCACCCCGGCCAGCTTGCTGGTCGGCTCGATACAGGTTGTCGATCTCCTGATCCAGGAACGAGAAGTCGAACGGATACTCCGGAGCTGCGCGCTTCCACGTCCCGGTCAGCGACGCCAGCGCGGCGGCGCCGTCCCCCGGACGGATCTTGACAAACAGATAGCTGAACTTGCGGGGGTCATATGCCATAGCCATGGGTCCGATCGCCGAGTGCAGGGAACGGGCGGGGAAGTCCTTGACTACGCCGATGATCTCCTTGCCGTCCAGGCGCTTGCCGACCGGGGAGGCGAATCCCAGGGCCTTGGCCGCGCTTTCATTGATCACGATCTGGCTGTCCAGGCTGCCGCTCATGGCCTTGGCAAAGAATCGGCCTTGCGCCATAGCGATGCCGTTCGTCCGCAGATAATCCTCGTCGCACCAGACCATGGCGCATTTCAATTCCTCGCCGGATTTTCTCCCCTCCCAGTTGTCCAGGATGACGGCGGAGCCGAACATCATGACCGGGTCGCTGGCCGCTGCGGCGCTGGCCACGAATGAATTCCGGAGTATTTCCGCCTTCAGCGGCGCGACCTGCCTGGCCAGTTCCCCGCGCAGGGGCACCATGAGGACCTGTTCGCGGTCGAACCCCAGCGACCGCGTTCTTAGGAAGCGCAGCTGCCGGTAAATGCTCACGCTGCCGATGATCAGCAGGATAGTCAGGCTGAACTGGAACACCACCAGCAATTTGCGGAAGCGCGAGCTGCCGGCACCGCGCGCGGCGTTGCCTTTCAAGATCGCCACAGGCTTGAAGCGGGATACGTACCAGGCCGGATAGAGTCCGGCCAGCAGGCCGGTGACCAGCAGGAATCCCAGCAGCGGCAGCACGGAGGAGGGGGAAAACAGCAAGCTAGCGGGAATATTTTTCCCGGAAAAGGAGTTGAAGAGGGGGAGGCATGACGCGATCAGCGTCAGGGCGATGATCATGGCCAGGGCGGTCTGGAGAAAGGATTCCCCCAGGAACTGGCTGATGATCTCGCCGCGCTGCGCGCCGGTGACCTTGCGCAGGCCGATCTCCTTGGCGCGCGCGCCGCCCTGGGCGATGGTCAAGTTCAGGTAGTTGATGCAGGCCATGAAGCAGGATGAACAGGGCCAGCAGCGAAAACAGGAGAACGGTCTTGATATCGCCGCGCCCCAGCCCTTCTTCGATATGGGCGGAACGCAGGTGAATGTCCGTCAGCGGCTGCAGGCTGAGGGTGATGCGGTCATCGCCCAGGGGCTTGCGCAGCCGCGCGGTGATCTTTTTGCCCAGCGCCCGGCGATCGGCGTTGGCCTGCAGCTGCACGTAGGTATCAAAAGAAAATCGCGTCCAGGTATCGGTGGGGAAGCCGAACTCCTTGGCGGCCTGGAGGGGAAGCAGGATGTCGAACGACAAATGGGACTGCGCCGGAATGTCGGCCAGGATGCCGCTGACCGTGTAATCGGTGCGGTTGTTCAGGCGCAGGGTCTTGCCCAGGGGATCCTCCGGGCCGAAATACTTTGCCGCCGTGGCCGCGGTCAGCACGATAGAGCGGGGAGCGGCCAGAACGTTCGCGGCCTGCCCGCGGCGCAGGGGAAAGGAGAACATCTGCAGGAATTCGGGATCGACGAGAGAGACGTTTTTTTCGAAAAATCTTTTTTCACCGTTGGCCACGATCTGCTGCCCGACGGAAAGATGGCGCGCCACATGCCGGACCTCGGGGAAATCGGCTTTGAGGGCGGGGCCCAGGCTGGGCGGCAGCACGGCGAACGACTCTTCGCCGCCGCCGGGTTCGCTGGCCTGCACGACGATGCGATGGATGGACGCCGGCGTTGGCGTGGAAACGGTCGTAGCTCGCTTCGTCGCGCACCCACAGCAGGATCGTGATGCAACTGGCGATGCCCACGGCCAGGCCGAAGATGTTGATGAAGGAATAGCCTTTGTGGCGGACGATGTTGCGCCAGGCGATCTTCGCATAGTTTTTAAACATGGTTCACCTTGTTCATTCGTAACTGCAGGCTGTCCACCGGGTTGGCGCGGGCGGCGCGGACGGTCTGGTAGCCGACCGTGAGCCAGGGCGAGCAGCAGGGCCAGCAGGGAAGACAGAACGAAAATGCCGATGCCGATCGGGACGCGGTAGGCGAATGTCTGCAGCCAGCGGTTCATGAAGTAATAGGCCAGCGGCCAGGCGATGACATTGGCGACCAGGACCCACTTGCTGAATTCATTGGAGAGGAGAAAGACGATCCTGAAGGTCGATGCCCCGAGCACTTTGCGGATGCCGACCTCTTTGGTCCTTTTTTCGGTCATGTAGGCGGCGAGCCCGAACAGTCCGAGGCAGGATATCAAGATGGCCAGCACGGCGAACGAGGTGAAAATTTTGTTGAAGCGCTCTTCCGCCTGGTACATGCGGCCGAAGGATTCATCCAGGAAAAATGAATCATAAGCCTGGTCGGGGAAAATCCGCTGCCACTTTGCTTTCAGCCTGGAAATGGTCTCCTGAATATGATTTGTAGAGAGGCGCAGGGAAAGAAAAGCCGAGTTTTCCGGGGCGTCGGCGATTGCCAGCGGCTCGATTTTTTGATGCAAGGAGAGGGTATGAAAATCGTTGACGACCCCGACAATCTTTTTGGAAATCGTATTCCGCTGTCCATTTTCGCCCCGGGCCGACCGTGAGATGCTCTTTCCTATCGGGTCTTTCCAGCCCAGCTGCGCTGCTGCGGTCTCATTGATCAGCACGGCATCCGCGGGGTCTGTTTTCATGTCGGGCGAAAAATTCCTGCCCCGGACGATCTTGATGCCCAGTGCGGGCAGGAAATGGTCGTCGATTTCCATGAACTGCATGAGCAGCGCTTCTTTTTCAGTACGCCTTTCCGGGATGAAATTGGTTATCCTGAGACCCATGCCCGGCAATTCGGCGGACAAGCCCGCAGAAACGACACCCGGATCGGCGGCCATTTCGTCCCGGACCGTCGCGGGCGAAATCGTTTTGTTTTGCGGCAGGGTGAGCGCCAGCACCTGCTCCTTGTCGAATCCCAGGTTCTTGTTGCGCATGAACCGCAGTTGTTCAAAGATGGTGAGCGTGCCGATGACCAGGGCGATGGATACGGCGAACTGGCCGACTACCAGAATTCTGCGGAACAGGGAGCTGGCGGCCCCGGCTTTCAGTTTGCCTTTCAGCGTCTGCGCCGGATCGAACGATGAAAGGAAGAACGCCGGGTAGCTGCCGGCCACCACCCCGACCACTATGACAAACAGGGCGAAGCTCAGCAAGTACAAGGGCTGCAGGAAGATAGCCGGGGAAAATTCCTGGCCGCTGACCGAGCGCAGGATGGGCATGGCCAGCGCTGCCAAAAGGCAGGCGAGCAGTACGGCCAGGAAGGTGACAAAAAATGTCTCCCCAAGGAATTGCCGGATCAGGGAGCCTCTTGACGCCCCCAGCGTTTTCTTCAAGCCTACTTCCAAGGCGCGATTGGCGTAGCGGGCGGTGGCCAGGTTGATAAAATTGATGCAGGCGATGAACAGGATAAACAGCGCGACCCCGGAAAAAAGATAGACGGTTTTGATGTCGCCGATTTCGGAAAAATCCAAATCGAAATTTGAATGGAGATGGATGCGGGTTAGCGGCTGCAGGTAGAACTTCAGGCTGCCACCGACCTTTTTCAGGTCCTTGCCTAATTTTTCATTGACCAGGCGCTCCATCTTGGCCGAGAATTGGTTCAAATCCGTTCCCGGAGCCAGCAGGATATAAGTACCAACGTTGATCTGGCCCCAGAATTCGGCCGTAGGCTTGTTTTCGGAAATCCAGGAGGCGAATGAGCAAAGGATATCGAAGTGGATGTGTGAATTGGCGGGTATGTTTTTCAGCACGCCGGTGACCGTGTATTCGTGGCCGTCGCCGAATTTCAAGGGCTTGCCCAGCGGGTTCTCCGCGCCGAAATAGCGCTGCGCCGTTTTCTCGGTAATGACGGCGGAGTATGCGGCGCTCAGCGCCGAGTGCGGGTCGCCCTGGACCATCGGCAACGAAAAGACGTCAAGGATCGAGCTGTCGGCGAGAACCACCTGGTCTTCGCGAAATTCCCTTTCTCCGTATTTCACAATGGTGTTTCCGAATGGGGTTACCCGCACCGCATTCTCGACTTCGGGAAAAGACTGGCGCAAAGCCGGGGCCATGGGGGCGCTGGTCAGCGGAGCCGTCCGGGTCTGGCTGTTCAGCGTCAGCACATGGTACAGGCGGTAGATCCTGTCCGCTTTCGAGTTGAAACGGTCAAAGCTGAGTTCGTTTTGCACCCAGACCATGATCAGGGTGCAGCAGGCGATGCCCATGGCCAGCCCGAAAATGTTGATGAAGGAATAGCCCTTGTGGCGGACGATGTTGCGCCAGGCGGTCTTTAAATAGTTTTTAAACATGTTTTCACCTCGGGTTATTCATGTCTTAAGCTGTCGACCGGGTTGGCGCGGGCGGCGCGGGCGATTTCCCAGGAAATGGCCAGCAGGGTGGCGCCCAGGGTCATGGCGGCGGTCACCAGGAAGACCCCGGCGTCGGGGCCGACGCGGTTGCTGCTGATCATCATGCGGAACATGCGCTCGATGATCCAGGTCCCCAGCAGCATGCCGATGATATTGGCCAGGGCGACCAGCAGGATGAATTCCCTGGAGATCAGGCCGAAAATATCCGCGACCGAAGCGCCCAGCACCTTGCGGATCCCGACTTCCTTTGTCCGCCGGTCGACGGCGAAGGAAACCAGGCCCAGCAAGCCGAGGCTGGCCACGAAGAGAATGACGGTGTTCAGCACGATCATGATGACATAAACCTTGTTCATCCAGGAATAGACGTCCAGGAAGTGATCGTCGAGCGTGATCGTTTCCATGGGATAGTCGCGCACGATGCGCTCCCAGACTTGGTTCACCTGTTGGCGCAGAGCGGGCAGGGGAAGACCCTTCTGGAATTTCAGCAGCAGGTAGTTCAATTTCTCCGCTTCCATGTAAAATAGGGCCGGCCCTTGCGGAAAACTGGGATCACGGAACTGGAAATCCCTGGCCACGCCGACCACGATGCCCTGACGGCCGGCAAGGGTCATCCGCATTCCCAGGGGCTGGTCCCCGCCCAGTTGCCTGGCCAGGGTTTCATTTATGATCAGGCTCTGCCGGTCATTGAAAGCCCGGGAAAAGTTCCGGCCCTTTACGAGCCGGATCCCGACCGTTTCGGCAAAGCCGTCATCCACCCCGTAGGCGCTGACCAGCCAGCCGCGGTTTTCATCCGCGCCTTCCGGGGCCACCTTCTGTTCCGAGCTCCAGGCGCCCGGAAGGTTCCCCGCGGCGCCGACGGAAACCACGGCCGGGAGGCGGGACAACTCCTTCTTCAGGACCTGGAGATCGCCGGCGGGGATGTTCTTGACCAGCATGGCGAGCACCCGGTTGCGATCGTATCCGTAATCGACCGCCAGGAAATGGTTGAACTGTTTCTTGAACATCAACGTCCAGATGATCAGGAAAATGGCCAGGGTGAACTGGGTGACCACCAGGACCTTGCGCAGCCGCGCTCCCTGCTTCCCCGAGGCGATGCCGCCTTTTAAAATCAGCGCCGCCTTGAATTTCGACAGGAAAAGCGCCGGATAACTTCCGGCAAACAATCCGACCAGGACGGTCAGTCCCGGCAGGAACTTGAAGAGAAAGGGATGGCCCCAGAGCGGCAGGGCCTTGGAATATCCGATATAGCCGGTCATGGCCGGTAAGGCGTACGCGTAGATCAGCAGGGCCAGCGGCAGCGCCAGCAGGGCCATGAGCACGGATTCGGCCAGGAATTGCCTGATCAATTTCCAACGGTCGGCGCCGAGGGTCTTGCGCAGGGCGATCTCCTTGGCCCGGCGCATATGGCGCGAGGTGGCCAGGATCATGAAGTTGATGCAGGCGATCAACAGCACGATGACGGCCGAAGCATACTGCATGTAGATGACCTGGGTCTCCTGCTTCCACAAGAAAGAATCGATGCGTACCGGCTTCTCTGATCTCAGATGGAAATCGAGGAAGGGGAAAAGGTATATTTTTTTCGGCGCTTGCGGTGTCGCGGGGAAATATTTTTTCAAAAAAAACGGCAGCTTGGCCTGCAGGCTCCGGACATCTGCCCCCGGGGCAAGCAGCAGGAACGTTGAAAATTTCGAGCTCTCCCAGCTGTCCAGGTCGGGGAACAGGGCGCGGGCCGCGTCCAGGGAAGCCAGTATTTCAAAACGGATGGAAGAATTCTCGTAGAGGTCCCCGGCCACTGCGGTCACGGTGACGGTGATGGCGCGGTTGATGGTCAGGGTCTTGCCAAGGGGATTTTCTCTGCCGAAATACTTTTCGGCCGCGCTTTGCGACAGGACGGCGGAATACGGTTGCGTCAGCGCGGAAGCGCGGTCGCCGGCAACCAGGGGAAAGGAGAACAGGGTGAGAAAATTGCCGTCCACGAAGCGGACGAGATTCTGGTAGAAAACGTTCTCGCCGCGGCGCACGATCTGGACGCCGGCCGGCAATATGCGGGTGCCGTCCTCGATCTCGGGAAATTCGCCGCGCAGGGCCGGCAGCAACGGCCCGGGATTGAACGCCGCATGGGTCTGGGCGTCGTTGCCCGCGTCATTGACCTGGACAACGCCATAGAGGCGCTTGGCATTGCGGTGAAAGGCATCGGCCCGGAACTCCATGTCCTCCAGCACGCCGATCATGGCAAAGTAGGCGAGGCCCACGGCGAGGCCGAACAGGCTGACAATGGTGTAGACCTTTTCTTTTTTCAGGTTCCGCCAGGCGGTCTTGGCCATGTTCCACAGCATGCGTCATCTCCCTTACTCGTAGCGCAAACTGTCCACCGGGTTGGCGCGGGCGGCGCGAACGGCCTGGAAGCTGACGGTCAGCAGGGCAATGGCCAGGGTGCCGCAGCCGGCCAGGGCAAACAGCCACCAGGCCAGGGCCGAGCGGTAGGCGAATCCCTGCAGCCAGTTTCTCATTAAAATATAGGCGCAAGGCCAGGCCAGCAGGTTGGCCAGTACGACCCATTTGGCAAACTGGGTCGAAAGAAGCAGAACGATTCCGGGGGAGGATGCCCCCAGGAACTTGCGCACGCCGATCTCCTTGGTCCGCTGTTCCGCGGTATAGGAAGCCAGGCCGAACAAGCCCAGGCAGGCGATGATCACCGCCAGGCCGGCGAATACTTTCAGGAGCGAGCCCATCCTTTCGTCAGCCTGGTACATGAGGCCGAAGTCCTCATCGAAGAAATGGTACTCGCTGGGGTACTGCGGGAAAACGTTCGCCCAGGTCCTCTTGACGTCCTCCAGGGCAGCCGGGATCTCGCCCGCCTTGAGGCGCACGATGGCAAAGCGGAATTCCTCGGGAGCGACAATGACGGCCAATGGCTCGATGGCATTGCGGGCCGACTGGTAATGGAAGTTTTTCATGACCCCGACGATCGTTCCATCCACTCCCCAATTGAACCTCTTCCCTATGGCCGCGGCGGGGTCCAGCCCCATCAGCTTGGTCACTTCTTCGTTGACCATCCAGGAGCGGCCGCTGTCCGTGGCATATTTCCTGGAGAATGTCCTCCCGGCCGCCATCACGATCTTCAGGGTTTCGGGATAGTCAAAATCGACCGCGGCGTAGCCGATCAGGTATTTCTGGCTGGGGTCCTTGCCGTCCCAGTCGGCACTACTGCCATTGCTGCCGATGGCGGTCGGCTGCTGGTGGGTCGCCGTGACATTGATGATCCGGGGATTGCGGTGAAGTTGTTCCTTGAGCGTCGCGTAGGAGGCATTCGTCTCGCCGCGCAGGGGCAGATAGATCAGCTGCTCCTTGTCATAGCCGAGCTTTTTGTTTCTCATATAGTCGACCTGGCGTGCGACGACCCCCATGCCGATGAGCAGGAGAATGGACATGCCGAACTGGAGGACGACCAGGCTCTTGCGCAGCAAGGCGCCTTTGGCGCCGCCGCCCCGTCCGGCTTTCAGCACCTTGGCGGGCTGGAAGGAGGAAAGGAAAAGGGCCGGGTAGCTTCCGGCGATGATCCCGGTGGACAATGTGACCGCCAGAATCCCCAGCAGGGATCTTCCCTGCAACAGGGACGTCAGCGTCATCATTTTG
The DNA here is from genome assembly GCA_963764745.1 of Candidatus Aminicenantota bacterium. Taxonomy (GTDB): domain Bacteria; phylum Acidobacteriota; class Aminicenantia; order UBA2199; family UBA2199; genus UBA2199. The sequence continues at coordinate 724,215 of CAVXTN010000006.1, forward strand.
CCGGAAAGGGTATTGAAAACCGGCAGAAAGAGAACCACGAGAACGAGCGAAACCGCGGCGGCCAGGAGGGCCGTCACGATCGATTCGCTGTAAAACTGGCCGATGATGCTTTTCCGCTGGGCACCGACGACCTTGCGCAGCCCGACCTCCTTGGCCCGGTTGGCCGAGCGGGCCGTGGCCAGGTTCATGAAGTTGATGCAGGCGATGAGCAGGACGAACAGGGCGATGATGCTGAAGGTATATACGTACTGGACGCCCATGTTGTTGCGGCTGAAGCCGAAATAGGCGAACAGCCGCAGGTCGGCCAGGGGCATGAGCATGAAGTCGGGGCCCCGGTAATTCTCGAAACGTTTGCGCAGGGCGGGATCGCTCTGCATCTGTTTTTGCAGCTCGGGGTCGTTGCCGATTTCGACGACGATCCGGTCCGTGACCAACCTGGTGATCTTTTCGCCGGCCGTGAGGGCATTGCTTTGCGGGTGGAGCTGAACGAAAGTCACGATCTCATTGTCCCCCATGGAATCGTTGTACTGGCCAAGGGTCTTGACGAAATCGAAGGGGACAAGCATGTCGAATGACAATGAGGAGTTCAGGGGGACGTTCTTCATTACGCCGGTGACCGTGAACGCGTGGGAATTGTTGATGGTCACATTTTTCCCCATGGGCTCGCTGGCGCCGAAATATTTCCTGGCCATGTCCTCGCTGATGACCAGGGAGCCGGGCCGGACCAGGGCGGTCGCCGGGTCACCCTCGACCAGGGGAAACGTGAACATCCGAAAAATTTGCGGATCCACGGCGAACACCCGGCTCTCGAAAAAAGCATTTTCGCGGTAGCGCACAAGCAGATTTCCCGGATTGGCGATGCGGGCAGCTTCCTTGATTTCCGGGATCTCCGCTTTCATGGCCGGCCCCAGGGGGAACGGCGTGACATTGACGTGGAATTTTCCCTGGCCGGTCGCCTGGTCCTGCTCCACCCGGTACAGGGTCCCGGCGTTGGCGTGGAAGCGGTCGTAGCTCAGTTCGTCCTGGACCCAGAAAAGAATGAACAGGGCGCAGGCCATGCCCACGGCCAGGCCGAAAATATTGAGGAAAGAATACCCCTTGTGGCGGACGATGTTCCGCCAGGCGACCTTCCAGTAGTTATTGAACATGCTTCACTTCCTATTATTCATTCCTCAGGCTGTTCACCGGGTTGGCCAGGGCGGCGCGGATGGATTGGTAGCTCACGGTCAGCAGGGCGATGCACACCGCCAGCAGGCCCGCCAGCAGGAAAAGTCCCAGGTCCAGCGAGGCGCGATAGGCGAAATTGCGCAGCCAGCGTTGCAGGACATAGTAAGCCAGGGGCCAGGCGATGAGGTTGGCCAGCAGCACCAGCTTGAGAAATTCATTGGAAAGCAGGCGGCTGAGGTTGAATACCGAGGCGCCGAGCACCTTGCGGATGCCGATCTCCTTGGTGCGCTGCTGGGTGGCGAAGGTCGCCAGCCCGAGCAGTCCCAGGCAGGCGATGGCGATGGCCAGCACGGAAAAGGCCGTCAGCAGCCTGGCCGTGTTCCGCTCGGAGTTGTAGATCGCGGCGAAGCGCACATCGAAGAATTCATATTCGAACGCCTGCCCCCGGGCCAGGCGCCGCCAGGTGCTTTCGATGGCAGCCAGCAGGGCGGGGAGGGCGACCGGGCGGAAGCGGACGGAGACCATTTTGCCGAAGCCCTCGGGGCCGAAGCGGTGAATGGCCAGCGGCCTGATCTCTTCATGCAGGGACTGGAAGTGGAAATCCTTCATCACGCCCAGGATGGTGAGCTTGAGCTGGTTCCCTCCCTGGTCGATCATCTGGATGAGCTCCTTGCCGACCGGGTCGGTCAGGCCCAGCGCCTTCACGGCGGTTTCGTTCAGGACGATGCCCTGCAGATCGCCGGGGCGGTCCTTTTCAAAGAAGCGGCCGGCGGCCATCTGGATCGCGAAGGTGCGCGGGAAGCCTTCATCGGCATAGATCGTCCAGAGAATATGCTGGGCCACGCCCTCGACCCCGGGCACCCTGTACACGTTGTCGCCGAAGGACGGATCGCCCATCAGGTTCGATACGTTGCTCACGGCCTCGATGTTGGGATTGGCGAGCAGCTCCTGCTTGAATGCCTGGACCTGCTTGCCCAGGTCGTCGGTCTTCTTGACGATCAGGACCTGGTCCTTGCTGAACCCCAGCTTCTTGTTCTGCATGTAATTCAGCTGGCGGCCGATGGCCAGGGTGCCGACGATCAGGGCGATGGTCAAGGTGAACTGGAAGACCACCAGCAGGCCGCGCAGGAATGATTTCCCCCTGATCCCCGCCTGCTGCCCTTTCAGGACCTGGACGGGCCGGAACGAGGAGAGATAGAATGCCGGGTAGGCGCCGGCCACCAGCCCGCTGAGGACCAGCAGGGAAAGGAGGATCGGCAGCAGCCAGGGATTGCCCCCGATCACGATATCCGAATATTCACCCGCCAGGCGGTTGAAGAACGGGCGCATCAGGACGGCCAGGACCAGGGCCAGGGCGATGGCCAGGAAGCTGGTCAGGGTCGATTCGAAAAGGAACTGTCCGATCAGCTGGCCGCGGCCCGAGCCGATGGCTTTGCGGATGCCGATCTCGCGGGCCCGGGTGGCGGCGCGGGCGGTGGTCAGGTTGATGAAGTTCACGCAGGCCAGCACGAAGACGCCGAATGCGACCAGGGAAAAAAGGTACACGGTCGACATGTCGCCGTTGGCTTCCAATTCGAACTCGAGGTGCGAATTCAAGTGGATGGCCGTGAGCGGCTGCAGGAAATAGCGGTACTGGGCGCCGCTTTTGAGAAGCTGGTCCCAGCTGACGCCGAACATTTTCATGAACTGCGGGCCGGCGTGGTTGCGCACGATCTCCTGGAGCTTGGCGTCCACGGCCGCCTGCGAGGCGCCGGCACGCAGCGTCACGTAGGTATAAAAGTTGTTGCCGATCCAGGACGTGCTGCGGCTGCTTTCGAAAACGGCCAGCGATCCCAGGAAATCGTAATGGAAATGGGCCTGCCGCGGCACATCTTCCACCACCCCGGTCACCACGAGGTCGCGGCGGTTGTCGGTATTGATGGTCTTGCCGAGCGGGTCTTCGCCGCCGAAATATTTCCTGGCCATGGAACGGGTCAGCACCACGTTATTGGCTTGCTGCAGGGCGGTACGCGGGTCGCCCTTGACGAACGCCGCCGAAAAGACGTCGAAAAAAGTGGGGTCGGCCCAGTAAAAGCGCTCTTCGCTGAAGACCTTGTCCTTGTAGCGCACCACCGGGGCGCCGCGGCCGCCGCCGATGAAGCGGGTGACGGCCTCCACCTCTGGGATTTCTTTTTTCATGGTTTCCGCCAGGGGCGCGCACGATACCGGGCCGCTCATGACATTGTTGTTCAGCGCGGCCGTGAGGCCGACGCGAAAGATGCGATCGGCCTTGGCTTGTTGGCGGTCGAAGCCAAGCTGGTCGATGGCAAAAAGCGTGATCAGGATGCAGCAGGCCAGCCCGGCCGCGAATCCGAATATGGTGATGAACGTGAGTCCTTTGTGCAGGCGCATGTTGCGCAAGGCCGCTTTCAGGTAATTTTTAAGCATGGTGCCCTCGGGTTTCGCTCAAAGCAAAAAAAAGATGGCGGCGGCGGTCAGCAGAAAGCAAAGAGCGTGCGAGACGAGCAGTTTTGTTTTTCCGCGGCGCAACCGGCGCTGGATCTCGTCTTCCCGGGCGCCCAGGGCGAATGCGGTTTTTTTTAAAGCGTTCTGGCTCATGTGATTTCCCCTTTTTTGTCAGACGTGAAATTTCTGATTGAAATTTTCAGTGACGATATGGCCGTCGAACAGGTGCACCACGCGCTGGGCGAACTCCGAGTAGGCGGGGGAGTGGGTGACCATGACGATGGTCGTCCCTTCGCCGTGCAGCTGGGAAAGCAGGTTCATCACTTCGTCGCCGTTGGCCGAATCCAGGTTGCCGGTGGGCTCGTCGGCCAGGATCATCTTGGGCCGGGCCACCAGGGCGCGGGCCACGGCCACGCGCTGTTGCTGGCCGCCCGAGAGCTGCTGGGGGAAGTGGTTCTTGCGCGGGATCAGCTGCATGCGCTCCATGACCTCCAGCACCTTTTTCTTGCGTTCGCCGCCGCCGACCTTCAAGTAGAGCAGGGGCAGCTCGATGTTTTCGAAAACGGTCAGTTCGTCGATGAGGTTGAAGCTCTGGAAGACGAAGCCGATGTTGGCCTTGCGCAGGTGGGCGCGCTGGCGTTCCGAGTATTTGGAAACCTCGTGGCCCACGAAGCGATACTCGCCTTCGCTGGGGCTGTCCAGCAGCCCGAGGATGTTGAGCAGGGTCGATTTGCCGCAGCCCGAGGGGCCCATCACGGCCACGAACTCGCCCTCCTTGACCGACAGGTTGATCTGGTTGAGCGCCGAGGTCTCCACCTCTTCGGTGGTGTAGATTTTTTTCAGATTCTTGGTTTGGATCATTTTTATTCTCCTTGGGTGGTTTTTTGCATGGCTTATTCCAAAACCAGGCGTTCGTTGTCGCCGAAGCTGTCATAGCCGGAGGTGATCACCCGCTCGCCGGCGCGCAGGCCGTCCAACACCTCGAAAACCTCGGGGTTTTGCCGGCCCAGGCGGATCTCTCTCTTGAAGGCGGACTTGCCGTCCGCGGCGAGCACGAAGGCCCAGTTGCCGCCGGTCTTCTGGAAGAAACCGCCGCGGGGCAGCAGCAGCGCCTCGGCGATGTCGCTCAGTTCCAGGCGGATGTGCAGCGTCTGGCCGCGGCGGATGCCCGGGGCCTGGCGGCCGGGAAACTCCAGGTCGACCGAAAACTTGCCGTCCTTGACCTCCGGGTACACGCGGCTGACCCGCATGCGATAGGTGTCGCCGGAAAGCTCGAACTGCCCGGGCTTGCCTTTCTGGATGCGGTCGATGTAGAATTCGTCGATCTCGGCGCGCGCCTTGAAGCCCTCCGGGGCGTCGATCTGCCCCAGGCGTTCGCCCGGGGACTTCGATTGCCCGGGCTCGGCCTGCAGCGAGGTCAGGGTGCCGGTGATCGGGGCGCGCAGGGTCAGGTTGTCCAGCTTGCCTTTGGCGACCCGGAGATTTTCTTCCATGCGCTTGACCGCGTCTTCCAGCTGCACGATCTGCTGTTGGCGGTAGTCCAGTTCTTTTTCCTGGGATTCGGCCGACAGCCGGCGCTTGTTCTGCGTCATGGCATATTCGTCGCGCGTGTCTTCGAAGTCGTGACGGGAAACGAGCTTCTCATCGTACAGCGATTGGTAGCTCTCGAATTTGCGCTTCTGCTTCTCCACCTGGAAATCGAGATCGGCCAGGTCCCGTTCCAGCGCCAGCCGGCTTTGCTCGAAAAGCAGGCGGGTGTTGCGCAGGTTGTTGATCTGCTGAAAAAGCTCGGCTTCGCGGTACATGATGTCCATCAGCAGCGAGGTGTTGGAAAGCTTGAGGATCTTGTCCCCTTTCTTCACCGCGGATCCGGCCTCGATGTAGATCTTTTCCACCAGACCGCCTTCCTCGACATCCAGGAATATGGTCTGCACGGGCAAGACTTCGCCCATGACCGGAATGAACTCCTGGAAGGGGCCGCGCTGGACGGTCGAGATCGTCAGCTTGTCGCTTTCGACATTGAGGGTCGAGCGGTTGCTTTGAAAGATAAGAAGATAGAGTATCAACAGGATGAATGTCCCCGCCGCCGCGTAGGTGATGATCCGCCGGGCCGGCCACTTTTTCTTTTTGATGATCTGATCCATGCTCATGGTGTTACCTCGGAATATATAGAAGCAACAATGATGCCAAATTCATCGCCCTGACGATCTTGATCCGAGAAGTGCTTCTGGACAGGCTAATTGCCAATACGCTTTTATCTTTTTCCAATGATGGCAGATTCTTCAGGCACATGGTATGTTCGCTGGCGGAACACCTATTGTCCGTTTCCGGACACAGGGGCAAAGGGCGGGTTTCAGGGCGAGCAGCCATTTTATTGGAGCGTGATTTTTGGGGCATATGCTACAGAGGTTGTTTCCGCTAATCCCCCCAAAAAGCAATTCCCGATATCCCTTGAAACCGCTGTTTATTCGTAGTGCAAGCTTTCGATCGGATTCGCGGTCGCCGCTTTCACGCCTTGATAGCCGACTGTCAGCAAGGCGATCATTAATGCCGCAAGCCCGGACAGCAGGAACGGCCATACCGTCATGTCTATCCTGTAAGCGAAATTTTGCAGCCATTTGTTCATGGCAAAGAAGGCCACGGGCCAGGCGATGATGTTGGCAGTGATCACCCAGCGGGAAAAATCCTTTACAAATAATAGCAATATTTGCCAGATGGATGCGCCGAGCACTTTGCGAACGCCGATTTCCTTGGTACGGCTTTTCATCATGATCAGTCCCAGGCCGAAAAGTCCCATGCAGGCTATCAGGATTGCCAGCATTGTGAAATACCCCATTAAGCGGAAGGCGATCCTGTCCTTTTGATACAGGGACTCAAGCCTGGCATCCAAAAAATGAAATTCAAATACCCCATGCGGATAAAACCGGCTGCAGATGGCTTCGAGTCTGTGGATGGTGTTTTGGGCGTTCGCCGGATTGACCCTGACCATAAGCTGGTAACCTTCTTCGTAAGAAATGACAAACACCACGGGGCGGATGGTCTCATAAAGCGATTCGAAGTGAAAATCGCTGACAACGCCGATGATCCTTCTTTTCGATTTCGGCCAGCTGCAAGCAACCGGCTGCCCGATGGGATCCCCTTTCAGCTCCAGCTTTTTCACGGCCGCTTCATTTATGATTACGGCTTCAGCGGTATCGGTTTTAAACTTGCTCGCGAAAAGGCGTCCTTGCGCGGCGGCAATGCCCAGAGTCTCAAAATAGTCGTAATGAACATGAACGAACGGCAGGGTGATCGGTTTGCTTTGCCCGGCGGGCAGCAATGTCCCGAGGTTGTTGAGCGGATCGGAAGGAACGCGCGAGGCCAGGGAAACGCTTTTGACCACGCTCTCTTTAAGCAGGGCCTGTTTCAGGGCATTGTATTTTCCGCCATCATCGGCAGGGTGATTCACTTCCGCCAATAAGGTATATCCCTTGTCAAACCCCAATTTTTTATTTTGCAGGAAATGGATCTGATTGAACATAAAGAGGGCGCTGCAGGTAAGAACAATGACGATGGTAAATTGAAACCCGACAAGCAATTTCCTGAAATTGAATTTGGACCTGCTTGTGGTTGCTCCTGTTTTCAGCGTTTTTGCCGGTTGAAATTTCGCAAGGAAAAAAGCGGGATAGGATCCCGCCAGAAAACCCGTGACGACGAGCAGGGCAAGGATTTGCAAAATGGTGCCGGCTTGCGCCAGGGCTTTGAACGACAGCGTTATTCCCGAGAGCGTATTAAAGGCCGGCAAACCTGTTGCAACCATGATGAGCGCCAGGATCAGGGCCACGAACAAGACGATGAATGATTCGCCCATAAATTGCCTGGCGAGGTCCGCGCGCGACGCGCCCGCCACTTTTCTGATGGCGATCTCTTTTGCCCGCGTCGTGGCATTGGCGGTCAACAGATTGACATAGTTGAAGCTGGCGATCACTAAAATGAGAAAACCGATGGCCGAGAAGATCAGCACATAAGTGATGCTGTTTTGCGGCTGTATGTCGCCCTCAAGATGAGAGGAGTAGAGGTGGATATCCTTCAGGTTTTGCACGGAATATTTGATCGGCCGGGCTGTCCGGCCCCGCATTCCTGTGCGCGGCGATCAGTTCGCTGCATTTCCTTTCAAAGGCCGGTTGGGAGAAGCGGTCTTGCATGCGGAAATACACCAGGAAATTCTGCCATCCCCAATTGTTCATTGCTTCCTTGCCGAACAGCGTTTCGGCGTCGGTCAGGCTGGCGATCAGTTCATAGCGGAAATGGGAGTTGCGCGGCATGTCTTCCATTACCCCGCTAATGGTGACGTTCAGCTCATTGTCCAGCTTGATGGCCCGGCCGACCGGATTGTCAGCGCCGAAATATTTGCGGGCGAGATTTTCAGAAATGACCGCAGTGAGCGGCGGCAGCAGGGCTTTTTCAGGATCGCCCCGCTTGAATTTAAATGAAAAGATACGAAACAGGCTGGCATCGGCAAAGGCAAATGTCTCTTCTTTTTCCAGGTATCTTTTGTCTTTATACTGGACAATGAGTTTTCCTCTGACGAGGATCCTGGCATGATCCCTGATTTCCGGAAGATTGTCGGCCAGCAATTTCGCCGTTTGCGGCGCCTGAAAGGGATGCTGCGGCTGGCACAGCCGGTAAATATGATCCGCATTTTTATGGAAGCGGTCATAGCTCAATTCATTTTTGACATACAGCAGAAGCAGTATGCAGACCGCCATTCCGATCGCCAGGCCGAATATGCTGATGAATGCATAGGATTTGTTCTTGACAAGATTCCGCAAGGCGGTTTTGAAATAGTTTTTCAGCATGGCTTTGACCTCGGTGATTCCACTGCGGCAATCATGCCTCATTAGACGATGCGGAACCCTTTTGGTTGGCATTTGATTTTATTTTTCATGCGTGCAGGCGCTGCGGTTGACCGGGGGAGGCTTCCGGTGTCCGCTGGCGGAACAACCGCTGTTCATTTACGGACGATGGGCGAAGGGATAGCCGGCGGTGCGCGGGGATTTCGCCTTGCCGCGTGGGAACTTTTCGGGCGCTGTGCTATAATGGCAGGGAAATTGCTGAAATTTTTTCATGGAACAAGCGACGATGAAAAAAAATTTCGGGAAGGTCCTGATCGTGGATGACGATGCCGACGTGCTGCAGGCGGCAAAGCTATTCCTCAAACAGCACGTGGAATCCGTGCGCACGGAGAAAAACCCCGCCCTGATCCCGCAGCTGCTGGGCAATGAGACCTTCGACGTCATCCTGCTGGACATGAATTTCGAGCGTGATGTCAGCAGCGGCCAGGAAGGCTTCTTCTGGCTGGAAAAGATCCTGGCCATCGACCCCCAGGCGGTGGTGGTCCTGATCACGGCTTACGGGGATGTCGGCCTGGCCGTGCGGGCCATCAAGGAAGGAGCCAGCGATTTCGTCCTGAAACCCTGGCAGAACGAGAAGTTGCTGGCCACGGTTTCGGCCGCCCTGCACCTGCGCTCTTCCCGTTTCGAAGCCGAAAGCCTGCGCCGGCGCCAGCAGCAGCTCAGCGCCGACCTGGACTATCCCTTCCACGATTTTGTCGGGTCTTCCACCGGTCATGCAGAAGGTTTTCCAGACCATCACCAAGGTGGCGGCCACCGACGCCAACGTGCTGATCATCGGTGAGAACGGCACCGGCAAAGAGCTGGTGGCCCGGGCCCTGCACCGGCACTCGGCCCGTTCCGGCGAAATTTTCCTGGCCGTGGACATGGGGGGGATCAGCGAAACGCTTTTCGAAAGCGAGCTCTTCGGCCATGTGAAGGGGTCTTTCACCGATGCCCGCAGCGACCGCATCGGCCGCATCGAGCTGGCTTCGGGCGGGACGTTCTTCCTGGATGAGATCGGCAACCTGCCCCTGGGCCTGCAGGCCAAGCTGCTGCGGGTGCTGGAAACCCGGCAGGTGACCCGCCTGGGCGCCAATGCGCCCATCAGCGTCGATATCCGCCTGATCTGCGCCACCAACATGCCCATCGCCGAACTGGTCAACCGCCGGCAATTCCGCCAGGACCTGCTCTACCGCATCAATACGGTCGAGATCCACCTGCCGCCCCTGCGCGAAAGGCTCGACGACCTGAAACCGCTGGCCGACCATTTTATCGCGCAGGTTTGCCGCAAATACCGGAAAGACGCCGAAAAGCCATCAGCGAGGCCGCCTTGAAAAAATTGGCCGCTTACCATTGGCCCGGCAATGTCCGCGAATTGAAGCACGCCCTGGAACGGGCGGTGATCTTGAGCGATGCCCCGGTGCTGCAACCCGGCGATTTCCTGTTTTCCCCAGTCGCGGAGAACGCCGAGGAAATGGCGTTCAAGGACCTGAACCTGGAGCAGGCCGAGGAGACCCTGGTCCGCCGCGCCCTGAGCAAATACCAGGGCAATATCAGCCAGGCGGCCAAGGAACTGGGCCTGACCCGCGCCGCCTTGTACCGGCGCCTGGAAAAATATGGCCTTTGAAATCCGGACGCGGACAGGCGCCGGCCATGAAGATCAGGCGGCATTTCCGCTTCCAGGTCGCCTGGCGCTTGTTGCTGATCGCCGCGGCGGCCGGGTTTTTCTTCTACTGGCTGCGCGCTTTCGGGCCGGGCGCTGCCCGCATTGCTGGCCGCCGCGGTTTTTGTCGGCATGACTGGATCGCTGTTCCGTTTTGTCGATCGTTCCAACCGCGGCCTGGTCCGCTTCCTGCAGGCGGTGCGCTACCATGATTTTTCGCTTTCGCCGGGGATCGAGGGCTTGAGCGGATCGTTCGCCGAGTTGAACGACGCTTTCCGCCAGATCAGCGGCCAATTCCAACGCGCCCGCGAGGAAAAAGAGGAGCAGTACCGCTACCTGCAGACCGTGGTCCAGCATATCGGCGTCGGCTTGCTGTCGTTGCGCGCCGACGGCGGCATCGATCTGTTCAACCACGCGGCCAAGCGGCTGCTGCGCGTCTCCCACCTGCGCAACATCGCCGACCTGCCCCCGATGTTCCGGCAACTGCGCGAGGACATCGATCGGCTGCGCCCCGGAGAGAAATCCCTGCTCAAGCTGGATTTCCCCGATGAGGAGCTGCAGCTTTCCCTGTCCACCACCGAATTCAAACAGCGGGGCCAGCTCTACAAACTGATCTCGCTGCAGAACATCCAGGTCGAATTGGAAGAAAAGGAGACCGAAGCCTGGCAAAGCCTGACCCGGGTGCTGACCCACGAGATCATGAATTCGCTGACCCCCATCGCTTCCCTGGCCGCCACCGCTTCTTCCCTGCTGCAGCGAGGCGGGAACTGAAAGCGGCGCCGCAGCTTCAACCCGCGGCCAGGACGTGGCCGAGGCCCTGCAGACCATCGACCGCCGCAGCCAGGGGCTGATCCGTTTCGTGCATGCCTACCGCAGCGTCGCCCTGATCCCCAAGCCGCAGTTCGCGATTTTCCCGGTCACGGAGATGTTCCAGCGCATGGAAAAACTTCTGCAGGACAAGCTGACGCGCCAGGGCATCGCCTTCGGCGCCGAAGTGGAGCCGCCCTCGCTGGAAATGACCGCCGACCCCGACCTGACCGAGCAGGTGCTGATCAATCTGCTGCTGAATGCCATGGAAGCCCTGGGCGGGAGTCCCAAGCCGCGCATCCAGCTGTCCTCGCGCATGAACGAGCGCGGCCGAGTGGTGATCCAGGTCAGCGACAACGGCCCGGGCATCGCCGCCGAAGCCCGGGAAAAGGTATTCATCCCCTTTTTCACCACCAAGAAGGAAGGCTCGGGCATCGGCCTGAGTTTTTCACGCCAGGTGATGCGCTTGCATCACGGCATCATCTCCGTCCAATCCCAGCCGGGAACGGGCACGGTCTTTACCCTGCGCTTTTAAACCGTCAGCTGCCGCTGATGCCGTTCGCCCCTGCTGCTTGGCGCGGTAAAGGGCCTGGTCGGCGCGGGCGATGAACTGGTTGGCATCGGCGCCGGGAGCCGGGATCGTGCTGGCCAGGCCGAAGCTCACCGTGACCACCGCGGCGATCGGCGAAGCGGGATGGGGAATGGCCAGCTGGGCGATCGTGGCCTGGATGGCTTCGGCCATGGCCAGCGCTCCGTCAGTTTCCGTTCGCCGGCAGCAAGAGAAAGAACTCGTCGCCGCCGGTCCGCGCCGCCAGGTCGGCCGGGCGCTTGACGTGAGAGCGGATGGCCTGGGCCACTTTCCTGAGGCATTCATCGCCCTCCTGGTGGCCGAGGGTATCGTTGAAGGGTTTGAAGAAATCGATGTCCACGGCGATCAGCGACAACGGTTTTCTTTCGCGGCCGGCCACCGCCCATTCCTTTTGAAAGATCTCGTAGAAGGTGCGGTGGTTGGCCAGGTCGGTAAGTCCGTCGTAGCGGGCCAGGTACTGCAATTGCACGGTGCGTTCGTCCACCAGGCGCTCCAGTTTTCGCTCGCGCAGTTTGGCGCGGTGCCAGAACAGGTAAAAAATTCCCGTGATGAGCATCAATCCCGCCAGGACGACCAGCCAGCGGAAAAGGGCGGTCTGGACGAAATACGGCTTCAGCATGAAAATGACCAGCCGCGCCGCTGTGGTTCCATACGCCGTCGCCATTGCCGGCAATGACCCGGAAGGTATATGATCCCGGCGGCAGGTTGGTATAGAATGCGGAACGGCGGTTGCCCGCATGGACCCAATCCGGATCGAATCCTTCGAGGCGGTAGGCGAACTGCATTTTATCAACCTGCAAAAAGCTGATGGCCGTGTAGGCGATTTCGATGTTGCCTTTTCCCGGCGGGGCGGTCACCGCTCCCGCAGTCGCCAAATTGCGGTTGTTGATGACGAGCTTTTCGATGACCAGCGGCGGTTCGACCTGATTGATGTGCAGGCGGTCCGGGTCGAACATGGAGAGGCCGCGGATGGTGGGAAACCAGATGCGGCCACGACGGTCGATGCAGCCGGCCGGCTGGGCCGGGCCGCTGCTTTCGGTCACCTTGATGCCCTCGGACTTGCCGAAAGAAACGCAGGGAATGCGGGAAAGCCGGCCGGCGGCAAAACCGAGCAGGTCCTTCTTGGCGACGTGATAGATGCCCTTGTTGCAATTCATCCACAGCCGGCCGCGGCGGTCTTCCAGGATCTGGAAGGCCTGGTCGCTGTACAGGCCGTCGCGGCTGGTAAAGCGAAAAACACGGTCGTTGTGGATCCAGAGCAGGCCGGCGTGATCGGTGCCTACCCAGAGATCGCCATCCCGGTCGGCGTGGATGACCCAAATGGGCTGGTCGACAATGTCCAGCGGTGGGCAGTTGGCGGAAACGGCCCTGTTCCAGCACGGCCAGCCCGTGGTTGTAGGCCCCCACCCAGATGCGTCCTTTTTTGTCTTCGCCCAGGGCATAAATATAGTTGTTGGGCAGGCCCTGGGCGGTGGTGAAATTCGTGATCCGGCCTTTTTCCAGGCAGTCGAGCCCGCCGCCGTTGGTGCCCACCCAGACGCGGTCGCGGCTGTCGACAAAGATGGCGCGGATGATGTCGCTGGCAATGCCCTTGATCCGGGTAAAAATTCCCGGTTTTTTCGTTAGCGGCATGCGGTACAGGCCGCCGCCGTAGGTTCCCACCCAGAGCGCATCGTCACGGGTCTGGGCGATCGACCAGACATGTTCGCTGAGCAGGCCCTGGTCCCGGTTGTAAGTCTTCCATTCTCCGTTCTGGAACCTGACCAGGCCGCCGCCGACCGTGCCGATCCAGATGCTGCCCTGGCGGTCCTCGAAAACCGCCCGCACCGGGTCCACCGGCAAGCCGTTGCGCGAGCCGTAGAGGATGAACTTTTCGTCCTTCAGCTGGATCAGCCCGTCGCGGGTGCCGACCCACAGGCTGCCTTCGCTGTCCTCCAGGATGACCCGGGCCGACATCAGCCCGGCCAGGCGCTGGTCCATGACCGACACCTGGCCCTCTTTCAGGCGGTTGAGCGGTTCCTGGTTGGTGCCGATCCACATCACCCCGTGACGGTCCTGGTAAACGGCGCGGATATCGGCCGACGAAAGCCGTTCTTTCAGGCGCTCGAAACGGCCGTCGCGATAAGCGATCAGCCCGCCGCCGCTGGTGCCGATCCACAATGTCCCCTGGCGGTCGAGATGCAGGGTGCGGATATCGCTGTGGGGCAGGCCGTTGCCGGTGTTGAAAACCTGGATCTTCCCGTTTTGGAAATGGTTGAGCCCCTGGCCGGTGCCGATCCAGATGCCGCCGGAGCCGTCGTCGGCCAGAGAGGTGACGAAATTGGTCGACAGTCCCTGCGCGGTGGTGAAGGCTTGAAAACGGTTGTTGTCCCAGCGGTGCAGGCCGTGGGTGGTGCCGACCCACAGGGAGCCGGATCGATCGAGCAAAAGGCATTGGATGAAACGGCTGCGCAATCCCTGGCGGCTGTCGAAGCGCTCAAAACGGCCCTGGCTGTAGCGCAGCAGTCCGGCCGTGCCCCCCACCCAGAGCCGGCCTTCCCGGTCCTCGGCCAGGGCCTTGATGCCGTTGCTCTCCATTTCCGGGGTGTTGCTCTTGTCGAACACGGTGAATGTAAGGCCGTCGAAGCGGGCCAGACCCTCGTAGGTGCCCAGCCAGAGATATCCGTCCCGGGTCTGGACCATGGCCAGCACCGAGCTTTGCGGCAATCCGTTCTCAGTGGTGTAGCGCTCCACGGCGTATTCGTCCAATTCCAGTTTCGGATCCAGCGCCAGCAGGCGAGATTGAAAGGCAGCCGCCAGCCAGATCAGCAATGCCAGCCGGAGAAATCTCTTCTTTATCATATGCATTTGTCGTTCAATCCCGGTTTATAACCCAAAACCGCTTTTTTTTCAAGATGGAACGGCTGCCCCCTAATCGTAGTTCTTGGCGGCGGCCCAAAGTTCGGCGAGCGGGCGCTTGAATCCGCGGCCGATGAAGATCGGCCGGTCGTTTTCGTAGGGCATGCAGTATTGGCAGCGGAAAATCGCCGCCTGCGTCACCTCTTCCACCCCGGCACGGTGGTCGGCCACGTCGCCGCCGATGATGATCACGGTCCGGTAGCCGCGCTTGAGCTGCTCCCGTCCCCAGAGCCAGTAATTGTTGTGCGGCGACAGCACCGGCGGCAAGGCGTATTTGCGGCTGTAATATTCCAGGGCGCCGGCCTGGCCGTAATTCCGGGCCAGGATGAACGTGACCGGCTTTTCGGCCGCTGGCAGCCCGGAATAAACGCCGGCCACCGTGCGGGCCAGTTCCTCCCAGCCGAAGCGGTCGGCGTAAAATTGGGGCAGTTCCGATAGTTTTTTCCCTTCCTGGGATTTGGGGACCATGCCCAGGCCGTGCTCGTAGCCGATGAAGGTCCTAAGCGGCAGGATCGCCAGGACAAAGGGGAGGATGACCAGGCCGCCGGCGAAAACGCCAGCGGGGATGACGATTTTCAGCCAATGCCGGCCTTTTTTCAGCGACCAAAGGCCGAACTGGACCGCCCCGCCGGCGTACAGCATGGGGTAGGCCCAGGCAAGGTATTCATCCTTGCTGTGGCCGTTGGCGATCAATATGGCGAACACGGACAGGTATATGACGCCCAGGGGGCGGAATTTGCGGCCGGAGCCGGCAAAGAGAAAATACCACAAGCCGGCCAGCCAGAGCGGCACGGCCAGGGGATTGGCGATGCGGAACTGGCCCAGGATGAAGTCGGCCGCGGTCAGGCCGCCATATTTTTGGCCGGTGGCGTTGCGGATGAACTCCAGGTGCGGCCAGCCGTTCTGCAGGTTCCAGATGATGAAGGGAGAAAAAACCGCCAGGGCGACCAGCGCGGCCAGGTACGGCCAGGGAGTGCGCAGGTGGCGGCGCAGCGGCGTCAGGAACATGGCCAGCGCCAGCCCGGCGCCCAGCCAGAGAACGCCGGTCTTGTTCAGCAGCCCGAGGCCGAGGACGACCCCCAGCAGCAGCCACAAGCCCGGCCGGCTTTCGTAGATGATCAAAACCAGGATATATGCGGCCAGTACCCAGAATACGCCGTCAAAAATGTTCATGGAATAATAGCTGCCCGCGGCCAGGGCGAAAGGCGCCAGGGTGATGGCGACCAGGGCGATAACCAGGGCGCTGCGGTTGCCGCCGATCTTTCGCGTCAGTAACCCGGTGAGAAAAACCACAAGGCCGTTGCCCAGGGCGGGGAGCAGGCGCAGGGCGAGCAGTGTTTCGCCGAACAGCTGGCGGCTGATCGCCAGGAACAGGATGGACAGCGGCGGCTGGTCCACGTAGCCCAGGGCCAGGCGGCGGCTGCAGGCCATATAATAAAATTCGTCGCGGAAAATGCCGTAGCCGGCCAGAAGGCTGACCAGCAGCTGCAGCAGGACAACGAATAGTGAAAAAGACGCGATCAGGACGAGATCACCGTTCCAAAGCTTGTTTTTTGCTTGTTTTTCATCCATAATAGGCTTTCTCCCTCATCTCACCGCCTGAAAAGATGCCACAATCGGCTGCGATTTGCAACAAAGGCCGCCGGAAATTCTGAAGTTGCGCTTTTTCGGGACAAATGGAGGCCAATGTGTCCCTTTTTAACTACAAGTGATATCCTTTTTCGTGGCATGAAATATGCTCCATATTTTTTGTGTTTTGCCTAAAAAACGTTCCAAGCGAACACGAGGAGGGGAAGATGAAGCGAAAAGGTCAATGGATGCTTGTTTTTGCAGCCCTGTTACTCATGTTCGGCGGGCTTAACGTCGCCGCCGCGGAAGACATATACGGACATATATCCTTTGTTGACAACGAGGCCGCCGTCCTCCATGCCGACGGGAGCGAGAGCCGGGCGCTGGTGAACCTGCCCGTGGCCCCCGGTGATACCGTGGTCACCAGGACAGGCCGCTGCGAGCTGCAATTCGACAATGGCACGGTGATCCGCCTGGACAAGAACTCCCGCCTGCAGGTCACCACGGTGCAGGCTCCTTCCCTGACGTCGCGCTGGAAAGTCACGACCCTGCACCTGCTGCAAGGGCAAGTGTATTCCCTGCCCCAGACCTACAATCTGGAAGTGTTCCAGATCATCACTCCGAACGCAGCCGTGAAGCTTAAAAGCAGGACAAAGGCCACCGTCCGCTTTGACGCGGACCTCGGCACGTCTCTTTTTTCCGATGCCGGCAAATTCGAAGTGTTGTACGGGGCCGACAACCGCTCGCCTAAAAAAATAAAGGTCAAGTCCGGCCGGGCCCTCGCCGTCGGCGCCGACAATACCCTGGCCGACCGCGTGGAAAAGCGAAGCCTGGAGTTCGTGGCCTGGAACGAATACATCGACCGCCATTTCAAGGATCTTCATTTCGGCATCAGCAAGGTGCCGCCGAAATTGAAGTTCGGCAGCGCCGCGTTAACGTATTGGGCGGAGAAGTGGTCGTCGCTGGTCGGCGAATGGGTGTATGACGATATCTTCGGTTATGTCTGGAAGCCGGCCGCCGAGCAATTCGCCAATACGGCGCGCCCCTTTTTCAACGCCGAGTACGTCAGGATAAACGGCCAGCTGTTCCTGGTTCCCCAGGAAGCCTGGGGCTGGGTGCCGGCCCACATGGGCACCTGGGTATGGCTGAGCCGCGGCTGGACCTGGATCCCCGGCGACGCGTTCCATTCGGGCGTAGTGGAATATCAAGGCCGTTGCTTCTTCCCGACATTCGATTATTTCTTTTATCGCCAGTATGGGCTTCTGGTCTGGCGGCACGAGGATTGGTTGCGGAACTCCCAGGAGGTCTGGAGACAGATCCGCGAAGCCAACCTGCAACCGAACTATGATGTCCCGCCGCCGTTTCTGAGGCCGTTCATCAAAAAGATCAACAAGCTGCCGGTCAACGCCGAGACCAACCGCCTGGGCCTGGAACGCAATTTATCGGTCATTGAAACGGAGAAACTGCCGTTGGTCAGGGGGACAAAACTTCCCGATCCCGTCCCCGATCTCGCGCCAAAAGCCGGTCCAATTTCCCATTTGGAAATGCGGAATGAAACCCGGCGGGCAGGCGACAAGGGAACGGCTCGGGACTGGAACCCGGACGCCTACTGGGCGAGGAGAAGCGGCCTCAGTATCCGCTATTCCAGCCCCACGAATTCGGTGGTCTGCCCGGAACTGAAGATCTCTTCCGAAAGCATGACCGGCATGGAGCGCGTGAGGCTGAATTGGGCCGCGACTCACCATCCCGGCTATTCGCCGACTGAAGGCATGCAGGGACAGTCGGCCGGCAACCCCGCTCCCGCCCCGGCCACCGAGGCTGCCCCGCCCCAGTCCAATGCCGGCCAGACCGAGAAAAAGGACGACAAGGGAAAATAGCCTTTCCTCCCCCGGCTTATCTATATAAGCACAGGTAGGCGCTTTCCTCGTCCAGTTTGAGCTGGAATTTCTGGTTGGCCGGAACAGAGAAGGTCTGCCCGGGAGCGAAGGCTTTCCACCCCTCCTGGCCGGGCAGCTTGACCGTCAATCTGCCGCTGACGACCTGCATGATCTCCAGGGTTTGGGTGGCGAATTCGTAGGCTCCGGGAGCCATGACCCCCACCGTGGCCGGCCCGGCCGGGCTTTCGAAAGCGATGGATTTCACCTTGCCTTCATAATATTCGTTTACTTTGAACATGTGCCTGTTCCTCCATGAATGAATTTGACCAGGGAATTATATCATAACGAACTTCAGTGAAAAGTGAAAGGTGAAATGTGAAAAGTAAAAAGCAGGAAGAAAAATTTAAAAGGAACTATACAATTTAGAATTTTGGCTTTTTGTCTCACATTTCACTTTTTACTTTTAACTTTTCACGGTAGTTCGGTTTATTTGGAATATTTTGCCTGGCGGGGCGTTTATAGGGTATGATGCAGGCAGTGACGCTGGCGATCGAGGAGACAATGAAGGTCATGCCGCTGCCCGTTCCCGAGCAGGAAGAAAATCATTTGTGGCAGGAACTGCTCGGCTACAAAGACAAGGTCTTCTGCCTGTGCCTGGGGTTTGCCGGCAATGCCGCCGACGCCCGCGACCTGGCCCAGGACACCTTCGCCAAGGCGCTTGCCCATTGCCGGGAAGCCGCTCCCGATTGCCTGCAAGCCTGGGTCATGCGCATCGCCCGCAATACCTGCCTGGACCAGGCGCGGCGCCGCAAGGTGCGCGGCCCGCAGCAGCCCGTTTCCGAGTTCAGCGCCGTGGACTGGCGGACCCCGGAAGACCATGCCGGCTCCCAGGAGGACATCCTCATCGTCAGGAAAGCGATCGCCGGCCTGCCGCAAGGCCAGCGCGACGTGCTGGTCATGCGCGAGTACGGCGAGCTGTCCTACCAGGAGATCGGCCAGGCCCTGGGCATCGGTACGGGCACGGTGATGTCGCGCCTGAACCGCGCCCGCCGGTCCGTGTTGAAGTTTTACCAGGAGGAGCAGTATGGAAAAAGATCTTGATCGCTGGGCCGAAATCGCGAACCTGATCGAACAGGATAAAAAAAGGGCGCTGGACGATTTTCACGCCCGGGAATTCGTTCCCGGCGCCCTGCCGCCCCGGCGGCCGGCGTTTTTGTCCGGCTTGAGGCCGCTGCTGCGGCCAGCGCTCGCGGCCACGGCCGCGTCCGCGCTCCTGGCCGCCGGCCTGCTCTCTTATTGGCTGCTGCGCGGCAATTGGCGGAAGGTCCCGGCCGCGCCGGCGGCGACCGACCTGCTGGCCGATTCCTTTCTTTATGACAGCAGCAGGCCCAGGGAGATCGTTGACGAAATCCGCGCCGATTCGCCCTTTGCCCAGGCCCTGGCAGCTTGGACCCGGGCTGGAGGGTCGCGGCCTGCGCCCGCTCCGGTTGCCGGGGATGCGGATCCCGGCGCTGCCGTCGAGCGCGGCGACCCGGGGGAAGTGCGGCGCAAGATCAGCCGCGCGATCCGGGAGAGAACGCTGGAGCGCCTGTTGACGCAATTTCACGAAATTCATGACAAGGAGGCATAAAATGAAACGGAATGCATTGGTCGTGCTGATCGCGCTGTTTTGCTTCGGCTTGCAGGCCGAGGGACTTGCACTTTTGGAGACGGCCGGCTCTGCGGCCGCCGAGGTCGCGGCTCCTGCCGGCGAGACGGCCGTGATCAAGGACGGCAACGCCCTGCTCGATTCGCTGCTCACCCTGTTCGAGAACCTGCCGCCGGCCGAAAAAAAGGGGCCGGAGGGAGTGGACAAGGTGAGCAAGGGCGGGCTCGCCGTGGTCGAAAGCAGGCTTTCGCAGCTGGCCCAGGAGGCCAAGGCCGCTCTGACAGCCGGCCAGATCGACAAGATCTTCTATTACCGCTACAAGCGCATGCTGACGATCTACAAGATGATCATCACCCCGGTCGTCAAGAATGAACTGCTGGAGAATCCCTTCCTGAAGACCTTTGAGGATTTCGTCTGGAACACCATCTATGAGCGCTGGGGTTGGGATGACAAGGATTCCATTGCCAAAATGGCCGCGGCCATGGAGGAGGAATTCGTGGAGATGAAGATCTACCTCGACACGCGCCAGAAGCGCGAAGAATTCAAAAAGAAGTTCGGCATGCGCATGCTGCCGCCTCCCCCGGCCCCTCCTGGCAAGAAGAAGCCCGAGGTCAAGAAACCCGAGTAGAAAACAGTTTTCATCTCTTCCTTTTTGGGTCGAAACCCGCCCGGTTCTGAAACAGTGGCGGGTTTCCTTTTTTAGGGCAGGTTCTGAGCGCCTCGATTTGCTTTTAAATGAAAAAGCGGGCGCCCACGGAGAGGGTGCGGGCCTTCACGGGCCAGCCGGGCTCGGTCCAGTACTCGTTGTTCAGCAGGTTTTCCACCTTCAGGTAGAGGCTGAATTTTCCGAAGCCGCGCTCCAGGGCGGCGTTGAAGACGGCGTAGGGATCGACGGCGACCACGCCGTTGCTGGAGTGGTAGATGGAATCGGAGGCGTAGATGCCCCAGAGGGTCAGCGAGAACAGGTCGGCGCGGTAGAAGCGCAGCGAGAGGTTGAGCTGCGAAGCCGGGATCAGGTCCAGCCGGTCGTTGATCTCTTCGTTCTTCGTGTCCAGGAAAGTGTAATTGGCCGCCAGCGAAAAAAGGCCCAGCGTCTTGCGCGCTTCCAGTTCGAAGCCCCTGATCTTGGCGCGGGCGATATTGATGTTTTGCTTGATGAAGTCGGCGTTGATGCGGCTCTCGATCATGTCGCGGATGTCATTGTAAAAGACCGCGCCGCTGAAATACCAGTCCCGGTCATAGGTAAAGCCGAATTCGACGTTGGTGCCGATCTCGTCGCGCAGGTTGGGGTTGCCGCCGTTCTCCGGCAGGGCGTAGAGGTTCTTCATCGAGGGGAAGTGCGACTTCTGCGACAGAGTCAGGTGCAGGTCGACGTATTCGCGGGGGTTGAACTTCACGCCCAGGATGGGGTTGATGGTGGTCTTGTTCTCGCCGTCCTGCTTGACCAGGTGGTCCAGGCTGGCCCCGGCCATGAGTTCGACCTTCTCGCTGACGCGGAAATGGTCTTCCAATCCGAGCGAAAGGGTCTTGTGCTCGTAGTGTTCCCAGGGCTTGTTCAGGTCGGACTGGGTGCTGACGTCGTCGTCGCGGTAGGTGACGCTGCCCTGGAGCTGGTTCTTCTCGCCCAGGGGCACCATGCCCAGAACGAATGCGCCCAGGGCGTAGTTGTCGAAGGTCGATTCCCATTGGCGCACGCTGAACTGGTCGTTCTTGTAGGCGTCGAGCACGTTGTAGTACTTGACGTAATAGAGCCGGGCCTTGACGTAGCCGCCGTCGAGCAGGGGAAAGCTGCCGCCCAGGTTGGCCATCAGCCGCTGCCAGTCCTTGAAGCGCCAGTACTGCTGCTTGTAATACGCCGTGGCCGTGGGGATGCCGTATTCGGCCTGGTAGTAATTGACCTCGGCCATGATCTCGGCGTTGCCGCCCGGGTAAAAATACAGTTTCCCGCCCAGGTTGGTATGCTTGTAATCACTGTTCTTGCGCAATTCGGTATCGCCGTTGTTCACCCAGTTGAAGCCGTCGGAGGCTTCGCGGGAGGCGGAACCGGTGAACAGGACATTTTTGCCGCGCACGGCGCCGTTGGCGTAGACGCCGTAGGTCTGGCGAGTGCCGTAGTCCAGGCGCAGCGTGAACTGGTTGGTCTCGGGACGCTTGCTGAGCACGTCGACGATGCCGCCCATGGTGTTGGGGCCGTAGAGGACCGACGAGGCGCCCTTGACCACCTTGATCTCGTCCACCTGGTCGGTGGAGAAGGACTTGACGTCGAAGGAGTTGTAGTAAGGCTCGTAGACCGGGATGCCGTCATAAAGAAGGGTGATGCGGTTGGTGCCCAGGCCGCGCAGCTTCACGCCCCATTCGTTCTTGGCGCCTCCGGAAACGTAAGTCCCCGAAGTGAAGGAGAGGACATCGGTCAGGTCCTTGGGCTCGAAAAGCTGGAATTTTGCGCTTTGCAGTTCCGACGTGGTGGCGTAGGGCAGGTCCTTGGGCACCTTGGCCTCTACGGTCACCGATTCGGTGATCATGGGCAGGGGCTCGTCCTTTGCCTTTTCTTTTTTTTCGGCGCTTTTATCCTCGGCAAAAGCGCAAAGGGCGAACACGAACAGACAGAGAACCAGAACTGATTTTTTTTTCATGGGTTGCGAACCTCCTTGGTTGTCGGGAAATGAGGAGGTCGGCCAGGCGGGGTAAAAAAATGCACCGGTTCATTGGACCTCCTTTTCAATGTTGGAAGGCATGACCGTTTCCAGTCATACCCTGGCGGCCGGCGGGCCTGGCTGCTTTTAAGGCTTTAGCCCGTTCGGCTCGGAGTCAAGCCGGGAGTATATTCCAATATAATTTATTTGTCAACAATAAAAAAAAGCAACGGCGCGGTTTCAGTCGACGGCGACCATGACCGAGGAGGCCTTGATCACGGCGTAGGCGGTCCTGCCCTTTTTGAGGCCCAGGTTCGCCGCCGAGTCCTTGGAGATCATGGAAACGACCTGCAAGCCGCCGGGGATATCGATGATGACTTCGGTATTGACGTTCCCTGGTTTGACTTCGGCCACTTTGCCCTTGAAAACGTTCCTGGCGCTGATCTTCATTCTTTCCTCCCTTGGCGCTGGTCCGGCTGCGGCCTGCCGGGTCTTATGCATTTATTATACCATTATTGGCGGGGGTTGTGAAGTTTTGCATAAAAAAAGCGCGGCCAAAGGAGAATAGCGCGGGAATGAAAAATCGCTTCAGGAAGCCAGGATGCGCTGCAGGTTGTGGCGAAACTTGCGCCCCCAGTTCCAGGACCTGCCGCCATCCATCACCACCTCGTAATTGTACGTCTCTCCGTAGCGCAGTTCCTTGATGCGGTCGATGTTGACCATGGCGGAGCGGTTGACCCGGATCAAGCGGCTGTCCTGCAGCTTTTTTTCGATGGCGTCCAGGGTCAGCCGCATGAGGAAGGAATCCTCGCCGCTCTGTATCTTGACGTAATTGCGCTCCGCTTCTATGCAGTCGATCTCCTCGGTTTTGAGAAAAACGATTCTTTTGCCGGTTTTTACCGGAATGCGCTCAAGCATTGTGCACCTGTTCGATTTGTCTCATGCCAATGTTATGCCCTGGAATCCCGGATCCGGCAATAAACCAAAGTAACATTCTGCCAAATGGGAAGAAAGTTTGCCTGAGAGCCTTCGGGCCCGACGGTCAGCCGACCAGGACATGGATGACCATGACCCAGAGCGGCAGGGTGAGGAAGGAGATCAGGGTGGAAACGGCGATGATCCCGGAAAGCAATTCCTCGTCCAGGCTGACATACTCGCCGAAAAAAGTGGCCATGGTGGCGGTGGGCATCACCGCCTGCAGCAGGATCACCTGGCGGCTCAACAGGTCCAGGTTGAAGAACAGGCGCAGCACGGCCAGGACCGCGAGCCCCAGGGCGAAGCCGCCGACCAGGCGGAATAGCGACGCGGCCAGCACCAGGCGCAGGCGGGCGGCGGGCATGAACAGTTGCAGGTTCTGGCCGATGGCGAACAGGATCAAGGGGATGGCCAGGACGGCGAACTGGCCGATGAAGCCATCCAGGGTCTCCGGCAGGCGCACGCGGGCGATGTTCAGGGCCAGGGCGGCGGCGGCCGTGGCGATGGGCACGCCGGCGTGGCGGATCAGGACCTTGAGGAATCCCGCCCTCGTCTCCTGCTCGCAGCTCGTGCAGAAGCGGCGGCGCATGAAGAAGCCGCAGGTCAGGAACACCGGCCAGAAGAACATGGAGAAGAACACGGCCCGGGTGAGGGCCCTGGCGCCGAAAAAGGCGACGATCACCCCCCAGCCCAGGAACGCGTAGTTGCCGGCGAACACCGAAAAGGCGAAGGTCAGCCGCTGCGTCTCGCCCGCGGTCACCCGCGGCGAGATAAAGAGGGCGGCCAGGGTGTAGAGGGCGGTCAGCAGGGCGAAAGCCAGCACGATGGGCAGCGCCTGGCTGGAGGCTCTCGACGTCGGCGTGGTAGAGGTTCTGGAAGATCAGGAAGGGCAGGGCGACGCGGACGACGAACTTGCGCAGGGCGGCGACCTCGCTCTCCTTGAAGAGCCGCACCAGCTTCAGCAGGTAGCCGAAGGCGATCGGCAGCAGGATGGCCAGCATGGTCTTGAGCATTTCGCTGTTCAGTGTCATGGTTGATTCACCAGCCCGCTATTGTAACCCAGACCGCGGAGCCATGCAACCGGGTCGCTCGGGGGCGGCGCCAAGGCACGGTCACGTTGTCATTTCACGGCCAGGCAATTGGCCAGTCCATAGAGCGCGCCGACGATCAGTCCGAAGAACAGGTCGTTGAAAATGAAGCCCAGGCCGACGCCCAGTAAAACGGAGATCGCGGCTTCCTGCAAAAAAATCCTCGTTCCCGGCCCGCAGTCGCTGCCGAAACGGTCTGTCCGGCGAATCATCGGCCGCTCCTGTCGCTGCCGTTTTTTCCCGGCTCGCCCGCCGGGCGGACTCCGGCCGGTTCTTCGAACTTGCGTGGTGGAAACGCGCCCTTGCGGTCGAAGCAGGACGGACAGCAATCGATTTCCTTTTCATCTTGGAAGAAGCGGTAGCGGCCCTGGCCGGGGTTCAATTCGTCCTTGCAAAAATAGCAATAGGTTTGGTTGGACAGGTTTGTCATGGTGGGTTCCTTCCTGATTCGAGTTGATTATTTATTGACTGGCAAAAAGTCTGAATCCAACTGAGTTTATCTCTCGGCGATCCCTGACAGGCAACCTAAATATGTGATTTTAAAAATAATTCGGTGTGTTTCAAACTCCGCGCCCGCGACCAATGTTTCGCTTGGCAGGCAGTTTTAATTTATTGCGAATTGCATTCCCGATACTACAGCATGCGTTCGATGAACTTGAGCAGGTAGGCGGCGCTGGGGCGGTCCGCGGTGCTCTGGCTGAAATACTTGAAGCGCACGTTGCCCTCGCCGTCCAGGAGGAAGACGGTGGCGATGGTTCTGCTCGACGTAGCTGTTGTCCCAGTCCAGCGCGAACAGCTGCAGCCCCTCGGAAACCTTGCGCTCGGCGTCGATCAGGATGGGAAAGGGGACGGGGATGTTCTCCTTGCTCATGACGAATGTTTTCGGGAGGAGCTTCTTCGCCGCCTCCATCCAGGCCTTGACGCGCGGATTCTTCAACTCCTCGGCGCCGGGATTCTTCCAGCTTTCGATCACGGCCATCTGCTCGGGGAAGATGTCGACCCAGTGCTGCACCGTGGCCTTGTCATAGGGCAGGATGAAAAGGATCTCCAGGTTGTATTTCTTGCGGATCTGCTGCGTCATTTCCAGGTCGGCCAGCTCGGCGTACTGGTAGTGGCAGATCTGGCACCAGTGGTCGGCGACGCGGCCGCGCGGGAAGATGATCAGGACGTTCTTGCCTTTCAGGGAGGCAAGGCTGATTTCGCCGCCCTGCAGGGCCGGCAGGGTGATGCTCGGGAAGCTGTCTCCGAGATTCACCGGCTTGAGCGGCGGCCGCCTGGGCCGGAAGCAGGGTTGTCCCGGCCAGGGCCAGCAGCAGAAGCCAATTCGTGCGTAAAAGAATTTTTTTCATGTTGACTCCTTGGTTTATGGATTCACGAGCGGAATATTCGTTCATGAGGCGCGGCCGGTCGCGAGGTATGCCGCCCAGTCGGGCCGGCCGTTCCTTTCCGCCGCCGCTGCCGCGCTTGGCCAATCGTAGGGCAGCGGCGATATTTTCCACCGCAAGCCCCGGGCGCAGGCGGGAGACGATGCTGTAGCGGGCGTGCGCCGATCCGGCCTCCATGGCATGGGGAAAGGGCAGATCGTCGCGGTACGCCGGCAGGCCGACGCTGCCCGGATCGATGACATGCCGGCCGTCGGCCAGGCCAGCAATGCCGGCAGGTGGTCGTGGCCGCACAGAATGATGGGCTGGGCGACCGATTTCAATTTCAGGCCGATCGCCGCCGTCGGCAGCAGGCTGCACCCCAGCGCGGTCGACTTCTCTCAGAAGGTATTCGTTGTCTTTTTCGGGTGTGCCGTGGCAGAGGAAAAAATCCTCGAAAGCCACGGCGGTGCACGGCAGCGTTTCCAGCCACTGGCGGTGCTCCGGGCGCGAGGTTCGCCATGCACGAACGGCAGGGGGCGAATCGGGGTGCTGGCCCGGTTCATCCAGGAGGATGCGGTCCTCGTTGCCGCGCACGGTGGGCATGTCCAGTTCCATGAGCATTTGCGCCGTGCCGCCCGGGTCCAGGGGACCGTACAGGCAATCGCCCAGGTTGACCATGTCGCGGATGCCGCGGCGGCGGATGTCGTCCAAAACGGCTTCCAGCGCCCAGCGATTGCCGTGAATGTCCGACAGAACGGCGACGGGCGGGTTTTGCATGGTGGAGTGCTGCGTTCAGCCCTTGGCGCCGGAGCCGATGGCGTACAACGCCGGGTGGTTGCCCAGGCGCTCGGATTCGCCCCGGACCATGAACCAGGAATGGCAGGTTTCCTGAAGACCGGGCCAGGAACGGAGCAGTCCGCCAGGCCTTCACGTTCTTTTCCAGAACCCCGATGCGGAAAACCGCCGTGCCGTTTTCGTTGGCCAGGTGCTCCAGCAGCGGGACGGCGTCCTCGCCGCCGGCTGAGAGCCGCCCAGGGGCCGACCGCCAGCAGGCCGTCTCCGGGCCGGGCCATGATCCAGCCGCTGAGGCGTCCTTCTCTTTCCGCGACCAGGCACAGGCCGGGAGAATCCTCCGCGCGCCGGCGCAGAAAAAAGCCGCGGTCGTCGCCGAACAGCTCGCGGTCGAGCGCGCACAGCCGGTCCAGGTCGCCCGGCTTGCAGGCGGCGGACGTGGGCATGTTTTTTTCCCTTGATCTTTCCCCGGAAGCGCAGCGACCGGCAGATCTTCTGGAAGCCCAGGCTTTCGTAGTACGAGACCGCGTTCAGGTCGCCGTCCAGGTAGATGTTTTCCATCTGGCCGGCCAGCAGGTGTCCCAGGGCTTTCTGGAACAGCATGCGGCCCGAGGCCCAGGACGCGCATGTGCTTGCTCACGACCAGTTCGCCGATGAAACCGTTTTTCCGGTATTTTGTGGCCACGCAGACGCCGGCCTTTTCCCCGCCAGCTTCGGCGACGAAGCAGCCGCGCGGGTCATGGTCCAGGAAAGCCGCGAAAACCTCCCGGCTTTCGCTGGTCCAGCCGGCGGTATGGGTCAGGGCCGGTGGCGAAGTCGAGGTCCGTCGGCCGTCATCTCGCGGACGCGTACTTCCCGGTTTTTGACCATGAGCAATTTTCAATACCCCAGGGTCGTCGCCGACCAGGACCACG
The DNA here is from genome assembly GCA_963764745.1 of Candidatus Aminicenantota bacterium. Lineage (GTDB taxonomy): Bacteria > Acidobacteriota > Aminicenantia > UBA2199 > UBA2199 > UBA2199. The sequence goes on from CAVXTN010000006.1 coordinate 751,518, forward strand.
CTGACGCGGCCGGGGGTCATGCTGGCTTCGGTGACCACCAGCTGGCAGCAGATGCGGTGGGGAGGGTGGCAGTGCGGGTCCTGGCAGAATCCGGTCTTGGAGCAGGGGGTCTCGACGCCGACGCGCAGGCTGTTGGCCGGGGCGGCGCTGTTGCGGACGCGGGCGATGGCCGCGTCGACAGGTCGGGAGCGACCTTGTTCATGCCGGCCATGACGATCACCTTGGCCGGGCCGAAGATCATCGCCGCCACGCGGTTGCCGGTGCCGTCCATGTTGACCAGCCTGCCGTCGGCGGTGATGGCGTTGCTGCTGCATATATAAATATCGGCCGCCAGGCCCCGGCGGCGCATGTCGTCGACCTCTTCCTTGCCGACGCCTTCTTTATAGCGGTCGAGCAGGCGGATGTCCATTTGGCGCAGGGCGTCGACCAGGCCCGATTCCGAGTATGGTCTCCGAACCGCCCAGTCCGACCAGCGAGCCGGCCGGGATCATGCGGCAGATCTCCGCCACCGCCTGGGCGCTGCTCTCGCAATAGACGCCTCGATGCCCCGTTTTTTCAGGTTCTTGATGACTTGCCCGGCCTGCAGCTGCCAGCACGCTTTCTTGTGGTCGATCGTGGGTTTCATTTCGCTCTCACCTGCGCGTCAACGATTGGACTGAATATGATTGTACCCAAAAGCAAGTTTTTTTTAAACAGGCTTCGTTCCCTGTTCGTCGAAAAGGAACACCTGCTCGATGGGCAGGCCGAAGAGTTTCGCGATGTCATAAATTAAAAATAATTTCCTGTCGCACCTGCGCCCGAACAGGATCTTTTTTTAGAACGGTTCATGGAAATGGGAGTTCGGCCGCATGTACAGTTTTTTATTGGCGTAATCGAATACCAGGTTGAAACGTCTCAACAGGTTGTTCGCGATCACGCCGTCGGCGCCTTGTTGTTTTGAGCGGACCTCGGCGCTGGCAAAGGCCGCCGGCACGTTTTTGATTTCGTAGGGACCGATGATGACTTTCGCAATATTTCCGATCTTGCCCATGATATCTCCGCTCAGTCCGCGGCCCAAAACCACTTCCTCCGTCGCTTCCGGCGTCGTGAATTTCTGGTCCGCTTTCAGCAGCAGCTCGATGGCCTCGGACGACGCATAGTCGATGTAGCAGGAAACCTGGACCGGCTCCCCGTTTGCCGTCGCGATCCGGACATTCAGCCAGGGGATATTGTTCCCCTTGAAAAAAAGCGGGACCTCGGTCCATGACCGGTCGGGGAGAAATGCCCCGGGATCGTGCAGGATCAGGATGGAGCGGTCATAATCGATTTCCACGACGAAATGCCCGAAAAGCGAATAGCCCACCACTCCGTCGTTGGGAAATCCCTTGAAACTGTCGTTCAGAAAAACGACCACCCGCTGGTTCTTGAATTCCATTTTTCCGATCGAAAAACCCATGCCATCGGAAAACAATGTTGCCTGGGCATTCCCCCGCCCGGCGCCGCCAAGGTTCGCTTTTTGCGGCTCGACCAGGCCGAGGGAATCCCTGAGGTCGGGATGGAAGATCAGCAATCCGTCCCAGCCCATGCCGCTGTCGAGGATGATCTTCAAAGGCCGGGACTTTCCCACCCGGGCCGAAAGGATCGTTTTATTCCGGGCCAGGACGAAGGGGATGGCATTTTTTTGCTGCGTTTTGTCCAGCGGATATTCATGCTGCTGCGCACTGACCGCTGCCGCTGCGACAAGAAAGAGGGCGATTAAAAGCAGTGATTTTTCCTTTTTGATGTTGTTTCTCCTTTCCGCCCCGTCCAAGGCTGTCGGGCATATGGCAACGGCCGATATTTCAATCGCTTTGCTTTCGCTCTCGATTTTTATTTCAAGCCCAGCCTGCGTCCGGCGCGCAGCGTGGCCAGCATCTCGGCCAGGCGCCGCTGTTTTGTCTCCTCCTTCTTGGCGGAATCCACCCAGCGCACATACAACCGCCGGTACGATGGAGCCAGGCCTTCAAAAAAAAGCCTGGCCTTCTCGTCGGCATCCAGGCCGGCGCGGATATAAGGCGGAATGGTCTCGCCCGCAGGCGGATCCGCCGGCCGCGGCGCCGGCGGGCGGCGGAGCCGGGCCGGGTCGATGAGGGCCGCTCCCGCCGCGGTCATCCGCCCGGCGGCGATCATCTTCTTCGCCCTGCGCGATGTTCAGGTCCGACCAGCGGCTGCCCGGATTGCGCGGGGTGAATTTCTGGGCGTAGGTCTCCGTCGTCTAGGCGCCTGATGATGCTGTCGATCCAGCCATGGCAGAGCGCTTCCTCGACGGCGTCGTCATAGGCCAGGCGCGCCTAGCCCGTGTGTTTTTTGTAAAAGACCAGCCAGATCTCTTTCTCTTTGCCGCCGTTGGCCCGCAGCCAGGCGCGCCATTCATCGCGCTCGGTCAGGTGCAGCGTCTTCATCCCTTGGGGCTCAGAAAATCGCCGTCGACGATCAGCAGGATCGCCCCGAGCTCGGTCCGCGAACGGTGCGAACTCGCCTCGTCGGAAACAACATAGGTCATGCCTTGGCGCATGACGGTCCGTGCCGCCGTTCTCCTGCTCGTTGACGAACTCCCCCTTCAGGCAATGCACGATATGGCCTTTTTGGCACCAGTGGTCGGCCAGGTAGCCCGGGGAATACTCGACGATGCGGATGCGCAGGCCGGGCAGCTGCAGCGTCTGCCAGAAGGATGTCCCGGTTTCTCCCTTGTGTTCGGTCCGCGGGATCGATGTCCAGTCTATCGCTTGATACGGGATGTTCGTAATGCTCATTTTCAACCTCCGGTTGCTTGTTCCTCGCTGCAGTCAGTTTATTCTATCTGCCGGCAAATTTCCAATCCGGCCGCTGGCACTGTCCGTTACTGCGTTCGAACCGCGACGGCGACCTGCGTGTCGACATCATATCTTCAGCTCTTTCTCGATGCGCTCGACGAACTTCTTGCCGTTCTCGTTGGCCGGGTTCAGCTCCAGGGATTTCTTGTAGAGCATCAGCGCTTTTTGCTTCTCGCCTTTCTGGTAATAGCCTTCCGCGAGGCTGTCGTAGGCGTTCCAGGAGCCGGGGAACAACTCGGCGGTCGAGCTCGAACAAGCGGACGGCGTCATCGGCCTTCTTCATCTGCTGCAGCAGGAAATAGCCCAGGCCGTTCAGGTCGGCCTCTGTGAAGAAATACTTCTCCCTGTTTTTCAGAATATCCGCCTTCAGTGCCGGGAACTCGGCCGCGAAGCGGTCGTTCATGATCGGCTCCTGCAGGGCGGCGGTCAGCCATATCTTCCCGGAGAAGGCCTGGTAGAGATACTTGATGGACACCTTGTGCCCCTGGTTCGTTCAAGCCCGGGCTGCCGACCAGGTGGGGGAATTTGTCTTTCAGGGTATAGCCGGCCAGGAACTGGTCGAGGTCGCCTCCGGCCTTGGCCATGGCTTCGACCTCGGCCAGCATGGCCTTGGCGTATTCGAAGCGGGCCTTGAATCCCGCGAAGGACAGTTCGCCGTTCCAGTGGCCGGGGATGTACTGCTTGATCTCGTCCTTGCGCTCGATCAGCGCCTGCCAGTTCTTCACCAGAACCGGGTAGTCGGCGGCCTGGCCGGAATGGAAGCCGAACGAGGCCAGGCATCCCGGCGATGTCGCTCAGCCACTTGTCGGCCATCATGTCGCCGGTGAACAGAAGGCCCTTCTGCGGCACCAGGATGAAGATGTCGCTCTGGGTGTGGGTGCCGCCGCTCTGGTACAGCTCGAGCGTGACGTCGCCGCAATCCAGGACCAGCTTGTCCTTGAAGGTCTTGGTGGGGAAGGTGGGCTTGGGCGAGGAGTTCAGGTATTCGCCGACCAGGGTGTTGATGATCATCTGCTCGCCGGCGGCCGCTTTCTCCTCTTCCTTGACCTTGCCGGACGCGAGCTGCTCCTTCTGCTCCTGCGATGACTCCTTGTTCCAATTCAGCGCCGGGGGATGATTCCTGAAGTTCTCCTCCATCATGGCCTTGACGTTCTCGTGGGCGATGATCTGGCAATCGGCGTACACGCCGTTGCCGTTGATGTGATCGGCGTGGCCGTGGGTGTTGATCAGGTACTTGAAATCGTTGCGCCCGAGCTCCCTGGCGATGATCGCGCGGAAAGCCTGGTCCAGCTTGGGGATGTTGGTGGTGTCGATGACCACGATGCCCTTTCTTGGTCGCGATCGCCGTAGACGGCGGTCGACGAGACGTAATCGCCGACCCAGACGCGGACGACGCCGGGGGCGATCGTCTTCACGTGCAGGGGCAGGCCGACGACCGATTCGGCCCGGCAGGGCAGGACGGCCAGGGCGGTCAGCGCAACGGCGATCAACAAGGTTTTCTTAAACATGGTGTACCTCCTCGTTTTTTTGCAGGATCGCGTGTCCTTTTCCGCAAATCTCCTCATCGGCTCTTTGTGCGCATGCTTCCTTCATCATCCTGACGTTCAGCGCAGCGTTTTATTCCTTGTCCGCCGGCAGCGGGGGCGCATCCTTGGCGAGTTTAGCCTTCACCTCGGCCGCGACCTTGTCGGCGGCGAAGGAAAAATGCATCTGCACGATGAGCCATTTGCCGTCGCGTTTTTCCAGCACCCCGGTCCAGCGCGTGTCCTTCCAGCCGATGGGCTTGCCGTCCCATTCGCCCAGGTCGTCGAGGACGCACGACCACCAGGCCGTTATGCCCGAAGGCGACACATCGATGCGCAGGTCGCGGATGTCGGTCCGGGTGGCTTTGAAGCGCGGGTCCATCCAGAAAGCGAAATTCTTGACGAACTGTTCCCAGCCGACCGTGATTTCGGAATCGGGATTGATGATGAGCAGCCGCTGGTCGTGGGCCAGCGTGCTTTCGAGCAGCGGCCGGTCCTTGGTCAGCGCCCAGCCGATGTTGGCGCGGATGACCTTTTCGATCACGGCCTTTTCGTTCGCTGCAGGCGCGGAACCGGGTGCCGACACGGGAAGAAACAAGAAGCATGACGCCAAGACCACGGCCAGGGGGTGAACCGAAAATTTCATGCCAGCCTCCTTGGCGAACCCATCGTTAATTTCCCGCTGGAACGCAGCGGGAACATCCCGGCCGGACTCCATCATGCCATTCGCCTTTTTGCTTCGTTTCATGTGTCGGCTCGCCGCAGGCTGCCGCCGCTGCCCCAATCAATCCGCACCGGGGTTTGCCGGAAGTCATGCTGGCCTTTTCCCGCAGGATCCGAATCACTGTTTTCCCACGCTTAATTTTGCATAAAAAATCTTTCTTTCCTTGAGTCGAAAGTTATAATCGCAAAAATGTGACTATAGTTTGCCAGAAAGTTTTGTCAGTTGATGCCCAGCGCGCTTATTTTTTCCTTTCAACCGTTTTATGTTATTTCAGCTCTTTTTTCCCATCAGGCCTGAGGGTTTCGATGATTTTCGCCTCGACCCACCAGGTGTGCGATTTGCCGCCGCGCTGGCTGAGAAAGAAAAGGTATTTGCCGTCGGCCGAGACCATGGGACAGATGTCGATGGCCGGCGAGTTGATCTCCGGGCCGAGGTTGACGGCCTCGCTCCAGCTGCCGTCGGTCCGCCGGAAGCTCACGCAGAGGTCCATCTCCCTGGAAAAAAGGAGATAGCTCCCGTCCGGGGCGATGAAGGGCATTTCTTCTCTGGCTGCCGTGTTCACGGGAGCCCCCAGGTTCTGCGGCTTCATGTACCGGCCGCTTGCGAATTTTGAACAATAGATGTCGTTCTGTCCCTGACCCCCGGCGACGGTCGTGGAAAAATAGAGGTTGTAATCCTTGTCCACGGAAAACTGCCAGTGGTGGGGGAGGTCGTTCACCGCCGCGTCCAAGGGCCGGGCTTCCGACCAGCCGTCTCCCTGGCGCTCCATGTACCAGATGTGCTCGCCGCTCGCCCTGTCCGCTCCGGGCATGGGCCTCCGGGACATGAAATACAAGCGCTTGCCATCAGGAGCGAAAAAAGGAACGTCGGCATCCTTGCCTTCGCCGCTGAAAGGGGCGACCTGCGGATAGGTCCAGCGCCCGTCCTGCATCCGGCTGAAGAACAGCCGGCTGATGCTGTATCCCGGGGTCCGCGGCTCGACCATCAGGTTCCAGTATACCTCGCGGCCGTCGGGGGAAAAGGTTGCCGGGCAATGCATGCCGAAGCGGCTGGAGACGATGCCGCGCGCGAAAAGCTCGGGCTGGGCGCCGGGTTTCGTCTGACCCAGGTATTCCCCTTTGAGCTCGGGAAATAACGGCGGGGTTTGGTCGGCCCCTTGGGATTTGAGCAGGGCGGCGACTTCGGTATTATTCTCGGCGACCGCCAGGTTGAAGGGAGTTTCACCGGCCAAGGTGCGTTCGTTGATGCTGGCCCCATGCTTGAGCAGCAGGGCCGCTGCTTGCAGCCGGCCGCGCTCGGCGGCGCGGTGCAGGGGCGTCCAGCCGTTGCGGTCCTTGAAGTTCACGTCGAATTTCTGCCCGAGAAGTTTGCTAAAAATGTACTCGGAACCGCCGCCGGCGGCGGTGTGCAGGAGCGTGCCTCCAAGCCCATCCTTGGCTGACAGGTCAATGCCTGAGGCCATGCTGCGGTCGAAAAGCTTGTCCAGGCTGTTGGCGATGGCCAACATGAATATCTGCTCTTTTTGACCGGGATCGGCTGGAAGCCTGACGCCACGCTCGAGCAGCAGCTCGGTCAGGGCGGCAAATCCACGCCAGGCGGCCAGGCTCAAGGCGGTGTCGATGCGGTCGGCGGCGTTGATGTCGGCGCCGGCATCCAGGAGCAGCCTGGCCATGTCCGCGTCCCCGCTATCGCGCGCGACCAGGATGAGGGCGGTCCGCTGGTAGCTGTCCCTGGCTTCCAGGTCGGCACCTTTGGCGATGAGCAGACGCGCGATGTCTGCCTTGCCTGACAGGGCCGCATGCATGAGCGGAGTGGACATTTGCGCCGTGCGGGCGTCGACCTCGGCTCCGCGCGCGATCAGCCAGCGGGCGATATCCATCTGACCCGCGGCGGCCGCCCCGTGAAGCGGCGTCTGGCCGAGATCATCCGTGAACCGGATAATCCCCGGGGTCTTTTCCGCCAGCGCCTGCAGCCGGGCCAGGTCGCCGGATTGAATGATACTTTTTATTTCGTCGCTCATTGCGACCGCCGGGGAGATTTCCTCAGCGGCCGTGTCGGGGATCCCTGCCGCGTGCAGCCAAATGGCCGCGAACAGAAGAATGATGATCAGCAAAATCAATTTAAATGTTCTCATTTTTCCTCCTCCCAACCAAGCGCAGGTTGCCGACCCGCGCTTTCTAAAAGCCGGGCACTGGACCCCGGGAAAAGCGGCAAGTTGTCTTTATTCCAGCGCCTGGGGCTGCAGCACTTCCAGCTTTGCCGACAATTTTTTCCGCCGGCCGTTGATGCCGTGCTTGCGCATCTTTTCGAACAGGGCGGTAGGCTTGACGCCAAGCAGGGCGGCGGCTTCCTTCTGGTGGCCGCGGGTCATGCGCAGGCAGGCGAGCAGGATCTTTTTTTCGAAGCCGTCCAGGAATTCCTTCAGGGGGATATTCTTGAAACTCATGTTGGCGCCCAGGTAGGCGAAGACCAGCGACTCCTGGGTCTTTTCCAAAGAGCGCACGGCTTCCGGATCGCTCCACAGGGATTTGCGGCCTGGCGGCGGCGTCAGGCCCCAGGTGTAGTCGGTGACCAGGTCAGGCTTTGAAAAAAAAGCCTCGAACGCCGTTTCCATCTGCATGTCGTTCGTTTTTGTGTCCATGTCATTCACCTCGCTTGAAATATTTTCGTTCCCGGGATCGCGGCTTTTTCCAGCCCCGGGCGCCGGTCCGTTTCGGCTCCGCCCAGGCTGCCGCCGCTGGCGGTCCGGGCTCTATCGTATCGTTTGCGCATCTTCATGCTCCGCCCAATATTACGCTGGGAAAACGACTGTTCCTATTGGACCGGGGATTGATTTTTGGAAATAAACCCCAGGGTTTAGTCGGGAGCGAGATAGGACAAAAGTTCTATTGCCCCTATTCAATCTATTGAATCAGATACGCGGGCTGGTTATAATGTAAACTTCTATATCGGGCACTCGTACTAATTCGATGGCATGCGGGTACAAATGAAATTCAAAAAATTCTGGGCAGGCTTGTTTTTTATGACCGCCGTGGCTTTGCGCCTCGCCTCCCAGGTATCGGTTCTGGCGGTCGAACATGTCTTGTTCCACGCGGCTCCCCCGCAGATGGAAATAAGGGCCGTGTTCCTGGACAGCCGCGGCTTCCTGTGGATCGGAACCCAGAATGGGCTGGCGCGTTACGACGGACGAAACGTCATCCCTTGCCCCGTCGAGGGAGACGGAGAGCCGGCAGCGGCCGACCCATCGGTCCGCGGCCTTTGCGAAGACCCGAGCGGCCGGCTGTGGCTGGCCACGGCCCGGGGCCTGGTCCGCTACGACCCGGTCAGCGGAACGTCGCTTCGTTTCCGCCACGATCCGGCGCGTTCCGCTACCCTCAGCGGCGACGATATCACTTGCCTGTATGTCTCGCCGGCGATCCCCGGACGGATGTGGATCGCCTCCTCAGGCGGCGCTTTGGACGAGCTCGACCTGGCAAGCGGTAATATCGCCCGCCACCCGCCCGCCGCGGTCGGTTCAGGCATTCCGCGCCCCGGGCGCATCCATGTCATTGCCGGAGATCCCGCCGGCTTTCTCTGGATCGGCGCCGCGGCAGGCCTGTACCGGTTCCTGCCGCTCGACGGCCGCCTGCAGTTCTGCCCGCCGCCGCCGGCCGTTTCCGGAGCGCAAAGGCCTTTCGGCGTCAAGGCCATTTTGTGCGACCCGGCCTTTCCCGATACCCTGTGGATCGGCAGCGATGGCGCCGGATTGTTCCGCTACTTTCCGGCCGCCGGCCGCTGGCAGCGCGATTCCGAAGCCGGGACCTTCGGCGAGCTCGCCGCCGACGCCACGATCAATTCTATCGCTCCTTTTCCCGGCGATCCCCGCAACCTGATCCTCGGCACGGAAGACGGTCTCTACCGGCTGGATGTTAGCGCGCTGCACTTCAGCCTTGTTGCCCTGCTTTTTCGCAATTCCGACTATCAGACCAGCCAATGTACCCGAATCATCATGCACGATCCGGCGGGAAACTTCTGGCTCGGCTCCTGCCGCGGGGGCCTGGACAAGTGGAGCCCGCTGCAAAAAAAATTCTCCAGCTTCCGTCCCTACCGGAAAAACCCTGCCCGGCCCCCTGGCCAACTGGGTCACTTCCCTGCAGGACCTCGGCGGCGACAGCTTCCTGCTCAGCACCTATGGCGGCGGCGTCTTCACATTCGACCGCCGGACAAATGAGTTCCAGCGCCTGTGGCTCGATGCGGGCCAGCCCGGCCGGGCGCTCAACTCCTTTGTTACCGATTCCCGCATCGACCGTGACGGCAGCCTCTGGTTCACGACCAATGAAGGGCTGGCGCATTGCTCGGCCTCCGGCCGCCTGCAGCGCCTATATCCGTATGCCGCCGACAAGTCCGAAGCGGGCAAGATCCTGGTGTTCCAGGTGATCCGGGACTCCGGCGGAGCAAACTGGCTGGCCAGCGACCGCGGCCTGATGCGCCTGGATCCGGCGACCGGCAAGTTTCGCGTCGACCGGCATGACCGCCTGGACCCGCGCAGCCTCAGCAACAATCGCGTCAACTTCATCATGGAGGATCGCGACGGCGCCATCTGGATCGGCACGCGACGACGGCTTGAACCTTTTCCAGCCGCAGGACGGCGGGTATAAAATATTTCGCAACGATCCCGCCGATCCGGCCACCTTAAGCAACAACCTGGTTTATTATCTCGCCCAGGACAGCCTGGGCCGGATCTGGGCCGGCACCGCCAACGGGCTCAACCTGCTGCGCCGGCAGGGGGAAAAGATTTCTTTCCAACGCTTCCTGGTGCCGGGCGGCGACCCAAGCCAAAATTATGTCCTTTCCCTGGTCGAGGAGAACAGCCGTTACTTCTGGATGGGTTCCAAGGCCGGCCTGGCGCGGTTCGATTCCCGGCAAGGCACCTTCACTTTTTATGACCAGCGCGACGGCATCGACGCCAACGGCCTGAACAACGCCTACCTCGGTTTCCGGAGCCGTGACGGCGAAATTGTTTTCGGAGGCCGCTGGGGCTTCACTTCTTTCAAGCCCTCCCGCTTCGCGCTCAATCCCCATCCGCCGCCGGTGGTCATGACCGGCTTTCAAGCCGGCTTGGAGGGAAATATTCCCCTGCCGAACCGCTTGCCGCGGCAGCCGCTCGTTTTTACCGCCGCCGACAGGCTGAATTCCCTGGCCATCGAATTTGCCGCGCTGGATTTCTTCCGACCGGAAAAGAACCAGTACGCCTACCGGCTGGAGGGCCGCGACCGGAACTGGATCTACCAGGGCAGCGACCGGGTGGTTCGCCTGTCCGGGCTCAAGCCGGGCCGCTACGCGCTGCGCGTCAAGGCCGCCAACAACGACGGGATCTGGAATGAGAACGGACTGGCCGTGGCCATCGTGATCAGGCGGCCATTCTGGCGCGCCTGGGGCTGGGTTTTTCTGGCGCTGCTGGCACTGATGGTCCCGGCGGCGTATGTCGCCTGGTCGCGGCGTCGAGCCCGCCGGCTGCGGACGTCAGCCCTGCCGGACAATCTGGACCTGGTCCTGGAAAAATTCGCCATCTCCAAGCGCGAGGCCGAGATCGTACGCCTGCTGCTGGCCGGCAAAAGCAACAAGGAGATCGAAGACACGCTGTTCATCGCCATGTCCACGGTCAAGATCCACGTCCACAACATTTTCCACAAGATCAAGGTCGGCAGCCGCATGCAGCTCCTGCTGCGCATCCAGCAGGAAGCGAGAAAACTCAAATCATGACATGGAGCGGGCCGCCGCCCAGGTCAAAGTAGATCCTGGAGATCTTCCTTTTTCATTCGGCGTGGCCCAGGCTGAAGGCCGTTACCCGGCCGTCGAGCCAGGTGGGAAAAACGATCAGGTTGCGTCCGGGTATAAGGGTGAAGTCGGCGAGGTTTTGGCCGATGACGGTGGTGTCCAGAAGCAGGGTCACCTGGCCGTCCCGGTTGACGCGCATTAAGCGGCCTTCGTTGTGCGAGACCAGGATGCTGCCGTTCGGCCCGGCCAGCACCCCGTCGATGATCCCCTGGCCAAGGGCGGCCACGGTCCTGATCTCTCTGCCGGCAAGGTCGACTGATTTCAGCTTGCCGTCGCCGTTGTTGCCCCAGAACAGTCGGTTTCCCGCCACGGCCAGGCCGTTGGGCCGGCTCACTTCGGGACCGCTCAGCCAGATTGCGCTGCGGCCCTGGCTGAATTTGAATATGGCATTCCTGCCCGGGTCGGAAATGTAAACGATCCCCGTGGGGGCCACGACGATGTCGTTGAGCGCCAAAGCCCCGGATATTTCAAATCGACGGCTGATCCGGGCATTGGCGATATCGATCTCCACCAAAGCCGTCCGCTCCGCAACCAGGAGTTTGTTTTTATATATCGCCATCCCGGCCGGGTTCTTCAATCCGGTCACCCAGTCCAGCTTTTCGATCGCCCCCTCCGGGTTGAGCTTGGAGATGGACTGCAAGCCTGCGGATAGGCTGGGGTTGGCGGCAGCGAAGTTGGAAATATAAAGCGCCCGGGTTTTCGGGTCGTAGGCGGCCGATTCCGGCGTCAGAAATTCCCTGGGGGTCTGCCAGGCCCTTTTTACGCCGGGTGCAGCGGCCAGCGCATTGCCGTCCTGGGCTTTGAAGCCCCAGCCGCCGCTGACCTCGGCCACCGCGAGCAGCAGCACGTTATCGCCTTTTTGCAGCGGCAGGTATAGCGTGTCGAACAAGCCCACGATGCCCAGAAAGGACGGGTCGCGGCCCTGGTAGGGGCTGGCGGCGTTGTAGAGCAGCCGGCCGTTCAGGAACACGCTCACGTAATCGCTGTAGCCAAGGTTCAGCTTGAATGTGCGATCTTCCTCGCTCACGAGCGTGGTCCTGGCAAAAACCAGGTCCGGTTCGCCGCTGCGGGGATGGAAACGCGATACGTCGACCAGGCCGTCGGCTTCGGCGCCGACCGCCTGCCATGCCAGGTCGGCCAGGCCTTGCTGATCGGGCGTTTTTTCCATGTCTATTTGCAGGGCTTTGAAGGGACTGGACAGTTCCCAGACCGTCAGCACGCCGGGAACGGGAAACGAAAGCGGCGGCGGATCGAAGGCAAGGTCGTTGGCGGCCCGGTATGAAAAATTGGCAAAATAGGCCGACCCGTCCAGCGGCCCCAGCAGGCCGAGTCCCCCCCGGCGGGGTCCGTGTTTTAAATGATCGACCTGCAATGCCGGTTTTTCGGCCTGGTCCAGAAAGATCCTGGCCCGGTCGCCGGAAATTTCCACCTTGACGTGGAACCAGCGGTCGCGGGGGATGACCGCGCCGGCGGTCAGCCCCTCGCCGTTGTAGAATTGCCAGGAGTCGACGCGGTTGAAGGCCGCCACGTACTGGATGACATCGGTATAGAGCGGGAAGGACAGGCAGCCGGAGCGGTGCGGCCGGATGTAGAACCGTTCCCAGGAACCGTCGGCCCGGGTGCGGAAAAGGAGCCCGGGATAAGAACGGGCGCCGTTGACGGCCAGGTCGAACTCGATGACGCCGTCGCCGAAATCGGCGTCATTCAGGAAGGCCGTCCCCATCAGCGCCTTCTGGCCGAGATGATCGACCGTCTTGGCGTTGATCATGGTCCAGAGTGGCGAGTCGAAAGCGATGGCCCCGGGCTGGGACCCGAAACAGGCCAGGGTCAGCAGCATTGACAGAAAGAGCAACAAAGTCGTTTTGGCTCCAAACACATTGTCCATGTAAGTCTCCTTTTCTTGCGGCACCGTTCCGGTTTTCATTTAATTAAGATACGATGCGAATTCATTGCCGGGAATAGAACAAAGGTATTAATAAAAAGAAAATGACTAAAGTTTACCGCAATAGCCGGAAAATGCCCCTGCTCTTCAAGACCCGTCTTTGACCAGCAGGTTCAGGCGGCAGATGGAGCGGTAGCGAAAATCGCCAAAATCAAGGCCGGCCGCGGCGCTGAACCGTTCGGTGATCATCCGCGCCCGGCCCAGGACCGCAGCGCGGAGGGCGGCATCCGCAACGAAGAATTCGAGCAGGCGGACATAATCCGCGAAAGACCGTTCCAGGTAAAAAAACTCCTCTTTATTCATGGCCAGGCCGGATGCGGCCAGTGCAATGATGGCCGCGTAGGCTTCTTTCTGCGCCTCTTCCTCCTCTTCCACCAGGCGGGTGATTTCGCTATAGGCCCCGACCCGGTAGACCGGTTCGATAAAAACCGCCCGGCCGCCGTTTTTCAGGACGCGCCGGCACTCGGCCGCGGCCGCGGCCATGGCGTCGACCGGGACGTGGTGGAAGCTGGCCTGGTAAAGGATGATATCGGCGCTGGCGTCCGCGAAAGGCAGTTTTTGCGCCCCGGCTTCAATATACGTTTCCCCGCCCGCCGCCGGGCGCGAGCGGGCCTTGGCCAGCATGTCAGGGCCGTCCAGGCCGGTGACGCGGGCTCCCTGCCCGGCCAGCCAGCGCACGGTGTCGCCGTTGCCGCAGCCGACATCGATGACCGAGCGCTCCCGGCAGGGCAGGTAACGCTGCAGCACATCCGTGCCGGCGAGATATTTTTGAATCACTTTTTGGCGATAGCCAGGGCGCGGTCCACGGCCTTGAGCAGGGGTTTGACCGAAATTTCCGAGCCCACGGCGTTCTTCATCCATACCTGGGGCATGATATTGCCGGCCAGGCACATGCGCTCCATTTCCGGGCCCAGGGCTTTGCCGCGCAGGAAGTCCTCGATCTGGAACTGGATGACATTGCCGATGGCGTAGTGGGGCAGGTAGAGGGTGTAGTCGATCATGTGCGAATACACGGCCAGGATGACCTGGTCGCGAATCGCCGAAAACCGGGGCGAAGTACTGGTTCCAAATGCCCTTGGCGATGGCGATGACGGCCTCCTTCAACTGCTGGGGCGTGGCCTGGGGGTGGCCGTAGAGCCAGTGCCAGGCCTGCATGTCCACCAGCGAGACCGCCATGATCTCATAGGCGCTCCAGAAGGTGTCCAGGACTTTCAACTCCTTCTGGCGCGGGTCTTTCGCCGGGATGCCCAGCAGCTCCAGGTCGCGGTCCTGGAAAATGAAGGCGAAGGCCTCGGTAAAGGCGCCGTTGGGCACTCCGGCCAGCGAATAATAATCGATCTTGTACAGGTCGAGCACGCATTCCACCGCGTGCCCCAGCTCGTGCACGGCGATATTGTAGCCCTTGTAGTTCATGCCCCCTGGCGCCACGCGGGTGCGCAGGCGCGCCTTGAACTTGCGCGAGGCGGTGGGGGCTTCGTGGCCCGAGCCGCGGGCCGGGTCGACCTGGATCCTGGCGGCGATGAAGGCGGCGTTCTCCGGGGTGAAGCCGAGCTTCTCCAGGATACTGGGCAGGTCTTTTTCAAAGGCGGCGGCGGTCGGGTATTTCTTTTGCACGATCTTGTCCAGCTCTTCCTCGGGAACCGTCGAGTCGCTGCGCAGCCCCGGGTACCAGATGTCGAACGGCAGCAATTTGCGGCCCAGGCGCTTGCGGATCAGGGCGGCCACTTTTCCGACCTGCGGCGAGGCCAGAAGTTCGCGGAACATGGCCTCGACCTCTTTTTCGGGGATCTCGCGGCCGATGTCGAAACTGCGGCTGATGTGGTCGGGATAGAGCGGGCTGTAGGCGTCGACCAGGCGCATGGCCTGGAAGGTGTCCAGGAAGGTCTTGTAGCGGACATCGGCCTCGCGCGCGGATGCGATCTCGCGGCCCTTTTCAAAGACCTTGTTGCTCATCGGGTTCCACTGGTACTTGCCGGAGTTGACCATCACGGCCGGGATCTCCTGGCGGATGATGCGCTGCATCACCTGGTAGATCATTTCCTGCTTGGGCAACCCCTGCGGATCCCCGTAGCGCGCCTTGAGCTCGTCGCGGATCCCCCAGTGGGTGATCAGCTTCATGTCGGCCGGGAACAGGGTCTTCATGTTCCCGTCCACCAGGCTGCCCATGAAGATGTTGTAATCGGAGATGTAACGCCCGGCATCGGCCATCAGGGCGCTGACCTTCTGGTTGACGTCGGCCGGGATGCGCGTGCTGTTGCTGCCGGCCGCGCGGGCGAAGGCCCACTGCTTGCGGCTCCAGCCGCCGCCCAGGGCGGTTTTTTCGGCCAGGCTGTAGACCGGGAAATTGAGCAGGGATATGAAGGCGATCTTGTTGGCGAACATGTCCTCGGAAACGTGGGCGGACAGGTCGAACTGGTTCATGGCGATATCCAGCGGGGTGATCTCGCCCCAGTCGAGGTCGACCGGCTGGTCCTTGTCCAGGGACATCTCGTTGAAGTTGCCGCCGATGGCTTCGCCGTAGAATTCCAGCTTGTTGAAGAGGGCGTCCAGGGGCGCCCCGGCGGCGGCGAAATTCGCCCGGCAGAAGACGGCGAACTCGGCGGCATCCGCCGTCGTCGGCCCGCCACAGCGCGGCCACCTGCTCCACGCCGCGCTCGATGCGGAATTTCTCGGCTTCGCCGTATTTTTGCAACAGCTCGGCTTTGACCTTTTGCAGGGTGGCGCTATCGATGAATCTGGCCGGCTCCTGGGCAGTGAGCATCCCCGCTGCCAGGGCCAGGATCAGCAGCATGCAAAAACAATTTTTCATTTGAACCTCCGTTGGATATATCCTTTCTGAAAGTAGCAGAACGCCAATTTTTTGGCAAGCGCCCGCGGCAGTCATCCTATTCGGGTGGGGCCAGGCTTGCGCGCAGGTCAAAGAGGAGCCAGTTCTTTTTTTTGATGGCCCGCTGCTCCCGCTTGACCAGGGCGAGGAAATCCCTGATGCCCAGCGGCTCATTGCCGTTGCCGTGGATGAGGACGATGCTGCCGGGTCCGGGCTGCTGTTTTTTGGCCAGCCAGGCATCGCTGCCCACCGGGATCAGGCCGTAAGCCTGGATGCGCTCGAATTCGGCCGGGTCGGAAACCAGCCCGGGGAAGCGGAAAAACACCGAGGGGGTCAGCCCGCAGTCGATCATCTTTTGCTCGGTTTTCATGACCTCCCCATTCAGGTCCACTCCCTTTTCCAGGAGGAAATTCCGGCGCAGGGGCAGCCGCGGATCGTACTGGTGGTGATAGGAATGATTGATCCAGTCGACGGTGATCAGGCCCGAGCGGGCCAGACCCGCCAGCCAGTCCAGGTCGGCCGGGTGCTTTTCCATCCAGATGCCCGAAACGGCGATGGCCAGCGGCACGGGCTTTTCTATTTTGCCGAACGCGGCCAGGATGTCCCTGAACAGGAAACGGTCCAGCGGTTTTTTGGAAGGACAGAGGTCGATGGTCAGGCTGATCCCCCTTTCCGCGGGCAGGCTGTGGGTGATGCCGGCGTCCTGAAATTGACTCGAGTTCGCCGCCGCCGCGGCCAGCGCCCGGCAGTAGGGAGATGGCGAGAATTCCCGCAGCAGGTCCGGCAGGGGCGCGGCCGCGATCTTCAGGCCCGCCAGCGGCGAAATCTCCGTGGCCAGCGTTTGCGGGTGAACCAGCAGGTAAAAAGTGCGGCGCTTCTGGGTGAAACGGCGGAGAACGATAACCGGCGTGCCGTCGGCCAGGGTTGCCTTGGCGAAAAAAGTTCGGTACTCGCCGACGCTCGCCGCCAACGGTACGCTGAGCAGGATGACCGATGTCAGCCAGATGCGGGAGATTCTTTTCATGGGATCATTCTATGGAAGGTGCCTGATCGCTGTCAATGGCATTGGTGGGTCCTACCAGATGCCCGGGATCAGGCGGTACTTCACCCGCCGGGTGTAGTCCGTGTAGCCCTCGAGATCATTGCCCAGCACTTTTTCCTCGTTGAAGATTCTGGCGATAAGGATCAGGGGCACGAACGCGGCCGGGACCAGGGCCCAGAACGATCCCAGGGCCAGGGGGCTGAAGAAATACATGGGAATGACCGCCGCGTACATGGGATGGCGTACCACTGCGTAAGGCCCGGTGCTGATGACCTTCTGCTTCCGGTCCACCTCGACCACCCGCGACAGAAAGCGGTTCTCGCGCATGACGCGGAAGAAAAACCCGTAGGAGATCAGGACAATGGCGTCAGCGGCCAAGACCATCCACAGCGGGACCGCCGACCAGCCGAAGCGGCGGTCGAACCCGGGCAGCAGGAAAGCGGCCAGGAAAAAAGGATAGGAGAACAGGATGATGGCTTTCTGTTCCGGCTCCTTTTCCTTCAGGCGCATCCGCCTTTCGAGCAGGTCCGGTTCGCGCTTGAGAAAATAGGCCACCACGAAACACATGGGCACCAGCAGGATGGCCAGGTAGACCCAGGCCTGCCAGTAGTCCAGGGTGCCGGCGGGCAGGAAGAACATGGCCGCCAGAATGGGCCCGGCCAGCCCGAAGCGCACGAAGACCTTTTTTTTCAGCCCGGCGTGGCTTTCGCTCGGCATGGTTTTATTGCTTTCCATACCAGGAATATGCTCTGTAAAGTTCCCGCAATCAATAGGCAAAAAGTAATATTTTTATTGTGTGATGACAAATGGGATCGATCCATTCCAGTTGCCGGCGATCAGCGGTCTCCTCCTGGTACCCTTGTCATTGAAACTGACCTGAAATCATCAGGAAGCGCAGGTTGCGGCCGATACGGTTCTGGTAGTGGAGCATTCCCAGGGTTTTCAACTTTTCCTGGATGCCCTGCCAGACCGGATCGACTGCCGGTCGGCGCACTGCCGCCGTTGCCGTCGTTGCTGAGGAAATAATCGGTTTCGGCGGCGGTGAAGGAGACCGGGGCCGGTTCGATTTTCAGCTTGCCCTTGTTGGCCGGGCACACGGTCTGGCAGGAGAGGCAGCCGACCAGGCAATTCATCTCCCCGGGGAGCTTGGCGCGGACCGGCGGCAGAACGCCGGGATTTTCGTTGAGCAGGGTGAAGCATTTTTCAGCATGCAACAGGAAACGTTTCGGATCGATGGCGCCGGTGGGACAGCTCCGGAAGCAGGCCGAACAGCGGGCGCAGGCGGGCAATTGCGGGCTTGTCACCGGGCCGTCGTCGCAGAACGGCTCGAGCTCGGCTTCGCTGGCGAAACCGACCAGCTGGTGATAGCTGCCGTAGTCGCCCGAGTAGGTGACGTTGTTGCGGCCGTAGGCGGCCAGGCCTGAACGCGCCGCCAGCCGCTTCAGCGGCGCCCTGAGAATGGCTGTTTTGGGAAAATCCCTGCCCATGAATTTTCTCAGGTCCCTGAGCAGCCTCCCGCTCAGCCGGCGATATTGGACATAGGTGGGCGGGAGGAAAGAGTCGAATGATCCCGAGTCGTGTTCGAACGCCAGCCGATGGGCCGGCCGCGGAAATGAAAGCAGGATGAGCGATCGCCAGCGGGATTCCGGGTTTGCCGCCGAGCTGACCAGGCCGGCCAGGCTGGCGCGGAAAAACCGTTCCTGCAATTGGCCGGATTCTCCCAGCCCGGAAATGAAGCGGCTGGCTTCGGCCAGTTCGGCCATGCCGAGCACGGCCAGGCGTCCCTTGCCCGCCGCCCAGGTTTTCAATTTCTGTATCATTTTGCCCTCCATTAGAAGTAATGGTCAAAATTATAAAATGACTATTACGCTTGAATTCTAAATCGGAATATGGTAATTGTCAATAGATGGATAGCGAATTACAAAAAAATACCTTGTGGCTCGATCTGCTCAACAGCGACTGGCACGATTTCAAGGGCGGCGGCAGGCACGAAGACCGCCTGGAGACCGATGCCTGGCTGGGGAAGTTTCTCCAGCCGTGGCAGGGAACGCTCAAGGATGAAACGTGGCCGGATATCCGGAAGCGGCTGGGGGGATTGCGGGCCCTGCTGCGGCGCCTGGCCGAGGATTTTTCACGGCGCCGGCCCCTGCGCGAAACGGACCTGGAGCGCCTCAACGATGTATTGGCAAGATCTCCGGAAGTAACAAAGGTTGCCCGCTCAGGGCTCTCCTATGTCTTGCGGCATGAAAAAAAAAGCGCCGGGATCTCCTTGCTGCTCGCCGAAATCGCCGCCTCGTTCGCGGCGGTACTCGTCCACGGCGAGCCCGGGCGGATCAAGGTCTGCCGGAATCCCGACTGCCTGTGGATTTTTTACGATACCAGCAAGAATCGCTCGCGCAAATGGTGCGAAAACGCCACCGGCTGCGGCAACCTGATCAAGGTGCGCCAGTTCCGGGCCAAGGCCAAACAAAAAAAATAGTCCGGGAAAAGGTGTTGGGGTTCAATATGATCCCAGTCGATCTCGTATTGAACCCCTACACCCGATTTTACCAGATAGCCGGCCGCTGCTGCGGCGTGCGGAAGAGCTTGTCGCCGGGCTTGATCGCGAAGGTCTTGTAGAATTCGGCCACGTTGAACGGGGCGCCGTTGACGCGGAACTCGCCCCAGGGGTGGACGTCCTCCTGGATCTTGCGCTTCAGGGCCTCGGGGCGGATCTTGCCGCGCCATACCTGGGCGAAGGCGAGGAAAAAGCGCTGGTCGCCGCTGAAGCCGTCGATGGCCGCGGGGACTTTCTTGCCCTGCAGCGAAAGGTGGTAGCCGGCCAGGGACACGGTCAGCCCGGCGTAGTCGGCGATGTTCTCGCCCAGGCTGAGCTCGCCGTTGACGTGCACGCCGTCCTCGCTGGCGAAGGCGCCGTACTGCTCGACCAGCAGCTTGGTCTGCAGCTTGAATTTTTCGGCGTCCTCCGGCGTCCACCAGTCGCGCATGTTGCCGTCCTTGTCGAACCAGCGGCCCTGGTCGTCGAAGCCGTGGCTCATCTCGTGGCCGATGGCCATGCCGATGGCGCCGTAATTGACGGCATCGTCGGCGTCGGCGAAGAAGAACGGCGGCTGCAGGATGCCGGCCGGGAAGATCATCTTGTTGTACACCGGGTTATAGCCGGCGTTGACGATCTGGGGCGCCATGTCCCACTTGGAAGTGTCCACCGGCTTGCCCAGCTGGTCCAGGTTCTTCTGGAAGGCGAACTTGCCGGCCAGGCGCAGGTTGCCGACCAGCGAATCGCGGCCGATCTCCAGCTTGGTGTAGTCCTCCCACTTGGAGGGATAACCGACTTCGATGCGCATGGCCAGAAGCTTTTCCAGGGCCTGCTGGCGGGTCTTTTCGCTCATCCAGGGCAGCCGGCGCAAGCGGACCTCGAAGGCCTTCTTGATGTTGGCGCAGAGCTCCTCCATGCGCTGCTTGCAGGCGGGCGGGAAATATTTTTCCACGTACATCTGACCGACCAGCTGGTCGAGGCTGCCGCTGGTCAGCGAGGTCATGCGCTTCCAGCGCTCCTCGTTCTCCTTGGTGCCCTCCATGACCCGGGAAAAGAAATTGAAGTTTTCGTCGACGAAGGGCGAGCTCAGGTAGGCGGCATAGGCGGTGAGCACCTGCCAGCGCAAATAGGTCTTCCACTCCGCCAGGGGCACGTCCTTCAGCATCAGCCCCATTTCCTTGAAGAAAGCCGGGGCGGTGACGATCCAGGCGTCGATGTCCTGCCTGCCGATGTTCTTGAGGTAACGGCCCCAGTCGAGGCCGGGGCTGAGTTCCTGCAGCTGCGCCAGGGTCATCTTGTTGTAGAGGGAGGGTATGTCGCGCATCTCCACCCGGGTCTTGGATGCGCGGGCCAGCCGCGTTTCGATGGCCATGACCGTCCCGGCCCCGGCCGCGGCCTGCTCGGGCGCGTCCCCCAGGAGCTTCAGCATGGCGGTCACGTGGGCCAGGTACTGCCCGCGAAGCTTCTGCGCTTCGGCGTCGTCCCGGGTGTAATAATCGCGGTCGGACATGCCCAGGCCGGATTGCGCCAGGTAGAAGGCGTAGGACTTGGCGTTCATCAGGTCGACTTCCACGCCCGCGCCGAAAAGTACGGGAAAATTCTCCCGGTGAAAGCCGGCCACCAGGTCCTGGATGTCGGCGCTGGTAGCGGCCTTGGCGATGCGGGCGAATTCCTCCTGCAGCGGGGTGGCGCCCAGGGCTTCGATCCTGGCGGCATCCATGGCCGTGGCGTAGAAATCGCCGATCTTTTGCGCCGCCGTGCCCTTGGCCGCGGCCGCGCTGGAAGCGGCCAGGGCCTGGAAAAGATCGCGCAGGCGGGCGCGGTTCTGCTCGCGCACCTGGTCGAAAGAGTCGTACTCGCTCTTGTCGGCGGGCATGGCCAGGTCGCGGATCCAGGCGCCGTTGGCGTAGCGGTAGAAATCGTCGCCGGGCCTGACCGCCAGGTCCATATTCTTTTTGTCCAGGGCCGGCTGGCCTTCCCCGGCGGCAAGGAGCGCCGGGACGGCGATCAGCCAGCAAAGTCCCAGGACTGACGCCACTGCCTGAAAGTTGAGGAAAATTTTTTTTACCATGGTTCACTCCTTTTGAGATCGATCGCGAATGGATCGTCAAAAGGTCTAATACGCAGGGGACCGGAAAAAGTTGCCCCCGGCCGGCTGCCCGGATCACGCTTTGTGAAAAAATATTTTTTAGCCGGGCTCCCGGTTATTGTTTTTCACTCAGCAGCCGGTCCGCCGCCAATACGCAAAAAATGTATGTAGCGGCGCCGCCGATGACGTATTCGCTTTGCTGCCACAGAAAAGGAAAGGGTTCCTTCAATTCGGGCAGGTCGGGGCGGATCAGCGCAGGGCCCGAGACGCCGCCGCCGGGGATGTACGACCACTCGTTGACGTTGGTGCCGTAGGCCACGGTCAGTGAATGGGCGCCCACGCCCGAAACCAGGGAGGTGTTGGAGGCCGGGTGGCAGCCGAAGACATAATTGAGCACGCGCAGCAGGTTTTCCCGGGAAAACTCCCGCGGATAGGCGCGGTGGAGGAAATACTGGCCGACGGCGTATTCCTGGTCATCCCAGGTGACGCCCCAGATCTGCCAGTCGAAAGGAACGCCATAGGGGTTTTTGTCCAGGCTGGCGCGCAATTTTTTCCCGTAAGCGGCCAGGGCGGCGCCGACGCGCCGGGAGAATTCGCGGTCGTTCATCCGGGCCAGCACCCGCGTCACGGCCCAGCCCACGGCATCGGCGCGGGCCTCGATCACCGGCAGCAGCGCCTGCAAGCGGGCGGCGAAGCGGCGTTCCCCGGTGGTCAGCAGGAGTTCCACCGCGGCCAGCACCTCCTGGTCCGCGATCATTTGCGGCACGTAGGCGCTGGCCTGGCGCGCCACGGGATGGGTCTGCTCGTAGTCCCAGGCCTTGAGCGCCGTGGCGCGGCATTCGCCGGCCAGTTGCGGGTCGAGAGCGGCCAATACCCGGGCCGCGGCGGCCAGGGCCGCGATCGCCCGGTACTCGGTGCCGCTGTCGCGGCTGGTGAAAGCCAGGCGGTCGTCGGGCCGGCCGGAGCGGTCGCCGCTGATCTCTCCGGGCTTCAGGGCGGGATCGAAAATACGGTTGTCGGTGATGGAGGCGGCGTCGCCCTGCTTCTGGTACTGCTCCTGCGAGGGATCGGAGATGCCGGCGAAGCTGTGCCCGGCCGCGCGGTAGCTGTTCAGCAGGTTCTGCACGCCGTGGGCGATCTGCTGCAGGATGTCAGGCTTGCCGTCCGGGACATGCAGGAAAACTTCGCGCCGCAGCGGGTCCACCGTGGTCTGGTCGGAATCCACGGCGAAATTCTCCCTGGCCATGGCCAGCAGCAGGATCACCGCGGATTGGGAGCCGGTGGCCAGGTCGAAGTCGCCGGCGTCGTGCCAGCCGCCGCTGTCCAGTCCGGGGATATGCTGGAAGCCTACGAACGGAGTGTCCGTGGTCGGCCCCTGGCGATAGTCTTCGATAAAGCTGAGGTCATGGTTGGGCGGCGGCTGCAGGGCGTCATCCATGTGGCAGAGGCCGTGCCAGACGCGGCCGCGGTCGAGCACCTGCACGTGGCACATCTGGGCCGGGAAAAAGGTCTCCAGCGTGGGCTGCCAGATCCCCTGCCGGTAGACGTCGGCGGCGATGCGGAAGGGCGGGGTTTGCGTTTGCCCGTGGCGCAGCACATAGACGCCGGGCGCGCGCACGGCGCTGAAATCGAAGAGGCCGTATTCGTAGCGCAGGAAACGTCCCCAGCGCTGCAGGGGGCGGCTCAGTACGGGCTCCGGGTCACGCCCCGGCAGGATGCGCAGCAGGGTCGCCTGGCCCAGGTCGACGCTGGCGGCGGGAAATTCGATCAGCGCGCGCTTTTCCTGATCGGGATGATAGCCCACCTGGGAAAAGGTGATGAGCGGCTGGCGCTGCCAGCCCGGCACGGCGTTGGGGGTGATGCGCCAGCGCACGGCGTCCCGGGTGGCGCCGCCGGGGATCGGCGAGGTCACGACGAACCAGCCGTTGGTCTCGTTGTCGCGGCCGTCAAAGAGCTGCAGCTCGCCGCCGAGCGCTTCGATGGTCAGGCGGCGCAGCGGGTCTTCGCTGGCTGCGTACAATATCGCTCCCGTGGCCAGGGGCAGGGGGCGCGGGGCGGAAGCGCTGCCCGCCAGCGGCCCGTTCCCCTGCAGCGGGAAGACGCCGGCCGTGTCGCCCAGGTGATAGCTCTTGCCGAAGAAGGCCGGGGGAAACAGCTCCAGGTTGAAGCTGGCGCGGCCGGCCAGGGAGGCCGGCAAGGGCTTTTCCAGGTCGACGGCGATGCAGATGGCATCGCCGCAGGGCTGCACGCGCACGCGGTAGGCCAACTGCTCTTTTTCGAAAGTCATGGCCACCGTGGCGCTGGGAATGCTGCGGTCGACCAGGCGCCGGATCATCTTGGGACGCAGTCCCCACTGCCCCGGCGTGGCGGCCAGGCGCACGTCGCCCACGGCGGCGATCCGTTCGCCGTGCTGGATCAGCTCGATCCCGCCCTGCTTGCCCTCGGGGTAGATGTCGTGAAAGACCAGGACTTCCACCCCGGGCCGCGCGAAATATTCCTGTTCGTTGAGCAGCCATCCTGTCGTTGCCCCATCACCCTGCCCGGCTGCGGCGGCCATGGCGGCGACCAGAAAGAACGACAATACCGCCCAAGCGCCGACGCTTTTCATTTTCATGTTTTCCATGCGTTCATTATAAAAACAAAACGAATTTCTTTCAAATACGCGGGCTCCGGCAACAGGCTCCGCGGCCACAGGCAGACGCTCTTCGCGGCGGAAGAACGGTTGACTTTGAATCTCATAAGTGCTACCGTTAAAAAAGCCGCGAGCCGCGAACGGCAAGGAAAAGACATGAACGCGAAAAAAACCAAGGCCACAGTTTCCCGGGAAAAGATCGCGACCAAGGAAAACTCCCTGCAGGCGCAGACCGACAGCTACCAGTACAGCATCCTGACCAAGTTCGAGCGCATGCCGACCATCATTTACGAGCATGCCGGGGAGGCGTCGCGCGCGGTGGCCCGTGAGGTCGCCGACCTGATCCGCGCCAAGGCGAAGCGCGGCAAGAATTGCGTGCTGGGTTTTGCCACCGGTTCCACGCCGACGCGCGTATACGCGGAGCTGGTGCGCATGCACCGGCAGGAAGGCCTGAGCTTTGCCAATGTCATCAGTTTCAACCTTGACGAATATTTCCCGATGAGCCCCGAATCGGCCCATTCCTATGTCAGTTTCATGCACCAGCAGTTGTTCAACCATGTCGACATTCTCCCCGAGAACATCCACATCCCCGACGGCAGCCTGCCGGTCGAGCGCATGGTGGATCATTGCCGCAGGTACGAGGAGGCGATCCGCGCCGCCGGCGGCATCGACCTGCAAGTCCTGGGCATCGGCCGCACCGGCCATATCGCCTTCAATGAGCCCGGGTCCCAGATCAACTCGGTCACGCGCATCATCACTCTGGATTCCGTGACGCGCAAGGACGCCGCCTCCGACTTCTTCGGCCTCGAGAATGTTCCCCGGCGGGCCATCACCATGGGCATCAGCAGCGTGCTCGGCGCCCGGCGCATCCTGCTCATGGCCTGGGGCGAGGGCAAGGCCGCCGTGGTCCGCCAGGCGGTCGAGGGGGACATCTCGGCCCAGTGCCCGGCCTCTTTCCTGCAGACGCACAAGAACATCCTGGTTGTCCTGGACGACGCGGCCGCGGCCGAACTGACCCGGGTCAAAACCCCGTGGCTGCTCGACGCCTGCGAGTGGAGCGACCGCCTGGTGCGCAAGGCGGTGGTCTGGCTGTGCCATAAGCTGAACAAGCCGATCCTGAAGCTGACCAACCGCCATTACAACGACAACGGCATGAGCAGCCTGCTGGCCGAGAAGGGCACCGCCTACCAGATCAACATCAAGGTCTTCAACGAACTGCAGCATACCATCACCGGCTGGCCGGGAGGCAAGCCGCGCGCCGACGACACCTTCCGTCCCGAGCGCGCCACGCCGCATCGCAAAAGGGTATTGATCTTCAGCCCGCACCCGGATGACGACATGGTGGCCATGGGCGGCACGCTGTTGCGCCTGGTCGAGCACGGTCACGACGTTCATATCGTCTACCAGACCTCCGGCAACCTCACCGTCAGCGATGAGGACGCCCTGCGTTATATCGATTTCGTCGAGAGCTTCAACGCCGTGATGGTCCCGACCGGCATGGCGGAGAAGCGCCATCTCCTGAAGTTCCGGACGGCCCTGCTGGAGAAGGACTCCGTCAGGGCCGAGCGCTTCGTGATCCGCGGGCTTAAGACCCTGATCCGCCAGGGTGAAGCGCGCGCCGCCTGTCGCTACGCCGGTATCCGGGCCGAGAACATCCATTTCCTGAATATGCCGTTCTATGAGACGGGGATGCGCAGCAAGCTGCCGCTCTCCGACAAGGACGTGAAATTGATCGTCGACATGCTGCGGCAGGTGAAGCCCCACCAGATCTTCGCCGCCGGCGACCTGTCCGACCCGCACGATACCCACCGCCTGTGCCTGGACGCCATCAAGGCCGCCCTGAAGCAAGTGCGCCGGGAATCCTGGTTCAAGGATTGCTACGTCTGGTTCTACCGCGGCGCCCTGGAGGAGTGGGAGATCGAGCAGATCGACATGGCCGTGCCCATCAGCCCCGAGGAGCTCGAGCGCAAGCGCAGCGCCATCTTCAAGCACCAGACGCAGAAGGATGGCACCATGCTCCTGGGCGGGGACATTCGCGACCTGTGGGAGCGGACCGAGGAGCGCAACCGCGGCACGGCCCGCCTTTACGACGCACTGGGCATGGCCGAGTACGAGGCCATCGAGGCTTTCAAGCGCTACTGACCCCGGCGCCCCGGTCTATTTCTTGCTGTCTCCCGGAGCCGCCGAGGCTTGGTCGAGCAGCTTGCGGATCTCGGGCTGGTTCTTGTTCAAGGCCAGCGAGGCGGTGAAGGCCTCGGCCGCCTGCCGGTTGTCGCCGAGTTTCAGGAAGGAGCGGCCGATGAGGTTGACCAGGTTCACATCGCTATTGACGATCTTGTTGGCTTCGAGCAGCTCCTGCAACGCGGCCGGGTACTGCCCCAGGCCGAACAGCGCTTCACCCTTGAGGAAATGCCCGGGGTAGGCCGCCTGGCCCTCATGGGGAAGCAATTCCGCTTCCCGGAGCACGCGTTCATATTGGCCCCGGGCGAGCAGGATCTCCAGCAGCGCCCTGCGGGCGTCAGCGAAATCGGGCTTGGCCTGAAGCGATCGTTCAAAGCCGTAGGCCGCCTTTTCCAGGTCGCCGAGGCCGCGGAACTGGAGGGCGATCAGGTAATCGAAAAAATAAGGGCTATCGGCCGTGGCCTGGCTGTACACTTCGCTGGGCTCGGCCAGGGAAGCCAGCGGCGAGACCTGGAAACTCGTTTCGCGGCTGTCGAGGATGGAGCCGTCTGCCGCGGCCAGCTTCAAGGTCACATTGTAAAAATCGGGGGGCAGGGGGGTGGCGCTGATCTTTTCAATGGCGTTGAGGTTGCGCTGGTAGGGGAAAGAGGCCAGCGGGCGCTTGTTCTCCTGCCGGAAGGGCCGGCGCTCGTTCAATCCCCGGATCTCCCACAGCAGGCGGCCCTTTTCCCACAGGGACCTGTCCAGGTTGTAAACGCCCAGCCAGAGCTGAGGCACCTGGGCGGCGGCGAAAACCTGGTCGGGATCGACCGCCAGGCGCCGGCCGCCGGCTTTGTAGGCGCAATAAAAGTTGCTGGCCAGATTTTCGGCCTTGAACCCGGTCAGGGGCGGGGCCAGACGCGGCCTGGCCGCGGCCGGGATGCTGACCGCGCTTTCGAAAACCGTGAACTCCTGGCTGAGCGGGTTGCGCAGGAACACCGTCAGGCTGTATTCCCCGGGCACGGCTGGGAAACTGTCGTGGATGACCACGCCGCCGGCGCGGATGACGTCCATTTGCGCGGGATCCGCGGCGAGCTCGTAATGGCGGTTCAGGACAAAGATTTCCCGCTCGCCCCGCTTCAGGGAGGCGGTCAGGTCAAAGGCAAGGGTGTAGCGGTTGTTCGCGGCCGCGAAATCCAGGGACAGCTTCTTGGGCTTGACGGAAAAGGCGACGATATTGTAGCCCCACAGGTCGTCCTTCAGGACGGCCAGATCGTGAGCGTTCTCGATGTAGCGCGTGGAGGAATCGATGCCGACGTAGGCTTTGTATTTGCGGAAATCGGCGGCATAGGCGGTATTGATGGAACGCAGGGGCGACCGGTAGATGCTGGCCATGACCTGGGCGTCGCGCAAGGAGGGGCCGTAGCCGTCGAAGCGCTGGCCGGCGATCATGGAAAAGGCGGGCCCGGCCAGGTTCGGCGCCTTGGCTTGCAGCAGCTGGTATATCTGGCTGGGATCTGAAGAGGTGTAGCGGTCGCTGTTGACCAGCAGCGCCGCGGGACCCTCGGCCGCCTGGCCCAGAAACTTCCATTCGCCGGTTCCATAGGGCCGGTAAAAGGTGATGCTGAAGTAGGTCGGCAGACCGAGTTTCTGGTCGCCGTAGTAATACCATACCTGGGCGGGGTAGATCTCGGCCACGTTGTCGAAGGATTCCGTGCTGTTGGGCTCGCCCAGGATCATGTAGATCCGCCCCATGTCGGTCATCCAGCCCGGCCGCGGCGTGCCGCGCCCGAAAAACTGGTTGACGTGGCGGAAGCGGCTTTCGATCTCGCTGCGGTACTCGTTGGCTTCGGTCCCCGGCGTGGGGTCGCGCTGCTGCCAGAACAGGCTGATGAACAGGTCGCGGTCGCGGACGGACTGCAGCCCGAGAAACGCCCGGATCTCTTCGTCGCTGGCCACGGTGCTGACCATGTTCAGCCATTCCCGGTAGGGGCTTTCCAGGCTCAGGTACTTGGCGTCGGATTGGAAGCGAAACGGCCGGTCGCTTTTTCCCCTGTCCTGGGCGGGGGCGAACACGCAGAAACAAGCGATCAGCAGCAGGGCGGATTTCTTTTTCATGCTGGCACTATAGCGCAAACGGGGCGCGGGATGCAAGCCGGGTGAAACGCCGCGCCGGGGAGTTACTTTTCCGTCCGGGGCGGCGGCCGCCTCCGGCCAGATCTCCTGCATGGTGAAATCGACCCAGATACAGGTCGGAGGTATTGGGAATGCGGGCCAGGATGGCCTTGCCGATCGCGGCTGGAGGATCGTCAAGCTTACGCCACCAGGCGCCGTCGGGCGTGTAGCCGAATTGAAAGCCCACCGGGGAGGCGGAGAAGGCCCTGACCCCAGGCCTCGAAGTCGACCAGCATCTGCTCGAGCGAAATGAACTCCTGGCTGTCGCTGATGAACGCCAGCCCCGGGCGGTAGCTGGGCGGCATTTTGGATTCCAGCCAGTGCTTCAGGAACAATTGGTAGCCGGGGTGGTAGGCGCGGACGCGCTCGCTCCAGGCCCGGGCCTGGGCGTCGCTGACCTGCGTCGCCCTCGTTGTTCTGCCGGCTCCAGCGGAGCCATTCGACGTCGATGCCGAAACCGATGACGCAGGGGTGCTTGGCGTAGCGGTCCAGGACCAGCTTGATCAGTGTCTCGACGTCGGCGTTGGCCGGCTCGACCTGCAGCCAGACCTTGAAGCCGTTGTGGTCGAATTGCTCCAGGTAGGCTTCGTTGGCGTCCTGGTCGGAAAAGACGACGCCGGGAAATTCGCCGCCGGGCGAAGGGAAACTTAATTTGATCCGGCCGGTGAATTCATGCTCGGCTCCCTCGGCCGACTTCCATGGTGCCGACGATCCAGACCACGGCCGGGACTGCCCCGTCAAAGCGGGAAGCCATGGAGCGGGCGGAGCCGAGCCAGTAGGCGGGAGCGGGGATGCCGTTTTTCGGCCCGTAGGGCGAAGAGCGCAGCCCGGCGCGCAGGCCGGCCTGGGGCTTGGCCAGCGGGGTGGTCTTGACGGCGCAGGCGCCAAAGCACAGCGCCAGGGAACCGGCCAGCAGCAGCGATATTTTTTTCATGGGCGTACTCCTCATTTTTTTGCGTCATAACAAAGGGCGGCGGCGCCCAGGACGGCGATCTCGGCGGTCGTGGACGGCTGGATGACCAGGCGGGCCAGGGCGTGCTGCCAGGCGAAATCCTTCAAGCCTGCGGCGCAAGGCGGCCTCGAAGAAAGGCCAGGCCATGCTCGCCGACCCCCCCAGGACGATCAACTCGGGGTCATAGGCGTAGAGGGCGATCATCACCGCGTGGCCGAGGTTGTCCCCGAATACGGCGAACTTTTCCAGGGCGGCCGCGTCGCCCTGGCGGGCTTGTTCGTACAGTGTGCCGCCGTCCACGCCGTACTGGTGCTGGAAGAACTGGCCGGAGCAATAATATTCGACCGTGTGCTCGCGGAAGGGGATGGTGCCGATCTCGCCGGCGCCGCAGTTGCGGCCGCAGTACAGCTTGCCGTTGATGACGATGCCGGCTCCCAGGCCGGTGCCCAGCACCATGCCGACCAGGTCGCGCAGCCCCCGGCCGGCGCCGAAATAAAGCTCGCCCAGGGCGAAGCAGTTGGCGTCGTTGTTGACGTGGACCGGCACCTGGAAGGACCGTTCCAGGATATCCTTGAGGGGCACTTCCTTCCAGGAGGGAATGTTCTCCACCGTGTAGACGATGCCCTTGTCCACGTCGACCAGGCTGGGCACGCCGATGCCGATGCCGGAGACCTTCTTGTCGAAAACGGCGGCGATGGTCTCGCTGATCTCCTGCAGCACCGTCTCTTCCGTGCCGCGGCCGCTGATGGCCCGGGAGCGGTGTGCCTTTATTTCCTGGCCGACGACCCTGCCGGCCCGGACGTTGGTGCCGCCCAGGTCGACGCCGATGACCGCCGGCTCGCTCATTGCCCCGCCTCTTTCTTTTTCTTGGAACCGATGGTGGCGTTGGCGATCAGCGGCCGGGCCCAGAAACCGATGCTCAGCAGGTAGCCCAGGGTCAGGTAGATGACCAGCAAGCCCCACTTTCAGGCCGAACAGGTCGCCCAGCTTGCCGACGACCGGCGGCAGCACGGCGCCGCCGACGATGCCGGTGACCAGGATGCCCGAGAAGGAGCCGTGGTGCCTGTCTACCGAGTTCAGGGCCAGCGAGAAGACGATGGGCCACATCACCGAAGCGAAGAAGCCCATCAGCGAAAAGGTGTACAGGACCACCTGGAATTTTCCGAACAGCGGCAGCCACATGGGAAAGGTCGCCAGCTTGGCCGGACCGAACAGGGCCACGGTCAGGGTGATCAGCGCCGCGACCACGAAGCCGATCAGCACCTTGCGGCTGTCGAACAATTTCAAAAAGACCAGGCCCACGGCGCAGCCCACGGTCATCCAGCCCCAGAAGCCGCCGACCGCGTTCGCGCCCTCGGTCAGGGGATCCAGGCCGTGGTAGGTTTTCAGGAACTGGGATATCCAGTTGGCCACTCCCTGCTCGGTGCCGACGTAGCAGAAGATGCCGATGAAAAAGAGGGCGACGAATTTGTTCTTCAGCAGGCTCTTGTGCGCCGCCAGGGTGCCGATCTTTTCGTCATCCTTGAGCTCCACTTTCGGCAGCTTCACCAGCAGCAGGACGACCACCATCACCAGGGTGACCGCGGTGAACACCCAGTACAGCGAGACCCAGGGCATGGAGGGCGGCACCACCCCGGCGATGGCGTTGACCACCGCGTTGGGCCGGTCCCCGGCTTTCAGGTGCAGCACCAGGTAGGAATAGATCTTGGGGCTGATGAAGGAGGCCAGGCCGAAGATCAAGCTGGGCCATGACGCCGTAGAAGGCGAAGTTCTCCTCGCCGCCGGCCACGCGCAGCAGCGGGTTGATGGCCACCTGCAGCATGGCCACGCCGATGCCGATGGTGAACAGGGAAAACAGGGCGATGGCGTAGACGGGGTTGCTGGCGAATAGGGCCGAGCCGAGAAAGGCCAGGACGAAGGAGGCCACCAGCACCGGCTTTTCATTGAAGCGCTCGATCAGCATGCCGGCCGGGATGGACATGACGCCGTAGGCGATGAAGAACGACGTGGGCAGGAACCCGGCCAGGGCCAGGCTGAGCTTGAAGCTGTCGATGATGTCGGGAACCAGCGGCCCGAGGATGTTGGTGATCAGGGAGATGACGAAAAAGATCAGGAAGACCAGCCCGACGATGAGGAAATTGCGTTTCGTGCTGTTGCCCATGATCACTCTCCCTTGACGTTCCAGCCCTGCATGCTGAAAACCGGCTTTTCGCCGCCCAGGTCGGCGGCAGCGAAGGTGGCGCGGAGGGTCCGGCTCTCGCCCGGGAAGCAGCGAGACGTAGTTGTCTTCCCAGAAGACCGGGACAATGGTCCGGCCCGATGTTTCGCCGCGCACGCCCAGTTCGATGAAAAAAGCGATGTTCTTGCCCGGGTTGCGCAGGGTGACCGTGAGCTCCCGTTCCGCGCCCCGGTCGCCGAACGTGTATTCGCTCTGGACCGCCGCCGGCGGCAGGCCGTTCAGGGCGGTCAGGTCCCCCCATTCCTTGCAGGGGGTGTAGAACCATTCGGATCTTGCTGTAGTCGAGCACGTCGGGCTTGGTCGAGAGCCAGTAAAAATTGCCGGCCAGCATGGTTGCCGGCGGCGATCCTGCAGCCGCAGGTCCAGGAACCAGGTCTTTGTCAGTTTCTTTATTTTCGGCAGGTCGAATATCTTGCGCGAGGCGTTGGCCGCGGCATCCAGGGCGATCGTTTGCTTGAACAAAAGCCGGGAACGGATGTCGTAGGCGGAGATCACGGCCTTCAGCCCCGGCATGTCGGCCAGGGACTGGTTGACCAGGTAGATGCCGTTGTCGCCGTAATGGTAGATCAGGGTCTGCGGCTGGCAGGCCTGGCGGGCTCCGTAAAAGGCGCCGGTGGGCATGAGATAATAATCGTAGAACTGCCAGAAGAGCTTCGGCCAGGCGGCGTTGTGCATCCACTGGATGATGCCGGTGGTCAGGGGCCGGTTGGCGGCAAAGGCGCCGAACATGGCGCGCATGCCCTCGTAGTTGTCGGCCTGGGCGCGGAAGGCGAAATCGGCCGCGTCCTTGGCCGGGCCGTAGCGCTGGTTGAAGCCCAGCATGTAGCGGTCCATCTTGGCGAACTCGTTGCGGGCGCAGTGGAAATCCCAGACGTCGTTGATCGGCCACAGGCGGTCGGCGGGGATCATTTTCTTCAGGCTCTCCAGCGGCGGCGGCTGCGGGCCGGGCCCCGTCTCGGTGTTGAAGCCGAAGGCGCCGCCGTTTTCCTTGTCCACGTACCAGTAGTTGGGAGTGACATAATCGTAGGGGCCGTTCATCTTCACCGCCGACGAGCCGCTGACTTCGCTGGTCCAGGTCTTGCAGGAGGTCAGCAGGGGGCGGCTGGGGTCGAGCAGCGGCAGGTCGCGGCGGTAGCGTTTTTCCATTTCCGGCCAGGGCAGCTTGTCGCTGCCCACCACCCAGACATAGATGCTGGGATGGTGGCGCAGCCACAGGATCTGGTCATGGAAATAGGAAGCCAGCAGGTCCATGTCCTCCGGGGTCTTGGCGGCGCCGTACATCTCGCTCTCCTGGGGCTTGCCCAGGTAATCCTCCCACTCCCACTGGCAGCTCCAGCCGACCATGAGCAGGATGCCGTAGCGGTCGCAAAGGTCGTACAGCTTGTGGCTGCTGCCCCAGATCCCTTCCAGGCGGATGGTGTTGAGGTTCATGTGCCGGGTGTAGCGCACCTGGGCCTCGAGGTTTTTCTCGTCCTCGCGCAGCAGCAGGTCGTCGACCCAGCCGCCGCCGCGGATCAGCACCTGGCGGCCGTTGACGGTATAGCCGCGGTGGCCCTGGGCGTTGAGGTAGTCGCCGACCTGGCGGATGCCGAAGCGCACCGTTTGCGCGTCGCTGGCCGCGCTGTCGGCCAGTGCCGATATCTTCAGGTCATAGAGTTCCGGATCTCCCATGCCGGCGGGCCACCAGAGCCTGGGCTCGGGAATGACCAGTTGGCCGAACTCCTCGGGCGTGAAGGTGACCGGCGCGCTTTCGCCCGCTTTCAGCGTGTAGTCTCTGCTGAACGTGATGCCGCCGATCTCCCCTTTCACCGTGCCCTTGACCTCCTGGGCGCCGTGGTTGGTCAGCGTGGCCGTGACGGTCAGCCTGGCTTGCTTCAGCGTCCGCGGTATCCACCTGGCTGCTGACGAACGGGTGGTCCAGGGATACGGGGCCGCTCAGTTTCACCCGCACCGGGCGGAAGATGCCCATGTTGCGGTCCGGGGGCTTGGGGTTCCAGTCCACGAAGCCGATGGTGGGGTCGCCGGGTTGGGGCGGAAAAACCTCCACGGCCAGGTAGTTCCTCCCGGTCACGGCCAGGTCGCTGACGTTGAGGTCGAAAACCCGGAAGGCGCCGAATACCTTGTCGGCGGCGGCGATCTTTTCCCCGTTCAGGTAGATGTTGGCCCGGTAGTTGATGCCTTCGAAGATCAGCCGCGCCGTGGTGAACGGGGCTGCCTTGGGCAGGTCGAATTCCTGGCGGTACCACCAGGGCCCCTTGAACGGCTCTGCCGGGATCGTCGCCAGGTTCTTGGCGAAAAATATATCCTTGTAGACGCCGTTGGCGATCAGCACGCCCATGACCGTTGCCGGCACCGTCGCGGCCGGATACCAGGCGGCGGCGTCGTATCCCGGGCTGGCGATGGTCTCGCCCGGTTCGCTCACCCTGGCAGCCGTCCTGAATGGCCCAGCCGCTGGCGAGTTCAATGGTCTGCGGCTGGCTGGCGGCGGCCGGAACCTTCTGGACGGGGGGCGGAACTTTCTTGCCGGCGGCCGCGACCGGGGAAAACAGCAAAACGATTATGACGGACAAAGTGAATAATAATTTCATGGTTGACTCCTTTTTTATTATTTTATCCCTGATGGGTTCTTGTTTGCGTCCGGTCCGGCGAGGAGCGAACGGGCGATCTCCATTTTGGCGTGATCGGCGGCGAGCGTTTCCCAGGACCAGAAGACCACTCCCTGCGAAGGCGGTTCGAGCGCGGCTTGCAGGTAGGCGGAAAACTGGGCGGGGGTGAGCGCTTCCGGGATGTAGTCCTCTTTGACCTGGATGCTGGGAATGACCGGGTAGGCGGCCCGGCTTTGAACATCACCGACGACCGAGCGTATCCAGTCCCGGGGTTTGCTTGACCATGTGGGCGTAGCACATGGGCGAAAGGGTAATCGACCAGGGGGCGATGGCCGCGATGTCCTGGCTGACCACGTTGCCCATGGCCCCGTCGAAATCGCCCTGGCGCCAGGGAACCAGGTGGACGTTGAGCTTGATGCCGGGTTTTTCCCGCCTGGCGACGTCGGCGATGTCGCTTACCATGGCGGTGATGGCCGCCCGCTTCCACTTGGCCCATGCCGCCAGATGGTCTTTCAGAATCCATTCCGCTTTCGCGGGGATGCCCGTCAGGCGCGCGGGGATTTTCACCCCGCATTCCCGCTCGAAGGCCTGCAGGCAATACGGGCAAAAGCAGGTATTGCTGCAGCGGGTCCAGCTTTGCTCCCGGGTAAACCATTTCCCAGAAAGCAAAATAGCGGATGAAATCAATGCTGATGCCGTCGGGCCGGCATTCGCGGATCAGGCTGCGGACATATTCCAGCCGCTGGCGGCGGTATTCGGGCCGCCGCGGGCAGACGAACTCGACCCAGTCATCCTTGGCCGGCAGACCTTGGCCGGTCACCGCGAACAACCCCGGATCCTTGGCCAGGGCCTCCGGATTGTAGAAAATGGGGACGATGATGGAAACGGGAATATTTCGTTCGCGCGCCATATCCATGAAGGCGCGGTTTTTGGCAAGTTCGACGCTGACGAACGCGGTGTTGATGCCCAGTTGCTGCCAGGCATCGAACAGGCCGGCAAAGTCCTGCTTGTATTCATAAATCTTGGCTCCGATCAGCATTTTTTTGGGGGAGGCCGGCGGTGGGGGCGGGGGGGCGAGGGGCTCGGGGCGCTGCAGCCAGTTCAGAAGCTCCTTGTGGTCGACGATGCGCACCTGGGGCAGCCGCAGGATGTAGGCGAACCATTCCCGCAGGGCGGCGCGGCGCTCGGCCACCGTGGCGTTCAGTCCCTTGGTGTCCTGGCGGTCGGAATACAGCTCGCTGTGCAGGCCGACGGTCAGCGGGCAGCGGTTGCCGTTCAGGCGCAGGTCCAGCGTGTATTTCAGCGTGGCCAGGAATTCGGCCGGGGTCATGGCGAATTCGACACCAGAGGTTCCAGTCCATGCCGGTGATCTTCCCGGCCGCGGGGTCGAAATAATTCTGGCGCTGCTGCAAGGCGGCGCGCAGCCCGGGGGCGACGCCATACCGTTCGCACTCGCCGTCCGGGGGAACGATGAAAACGTAAACCGGGATCTCCCACAGGCCGGGGTGGCGGCCGATGAGCGGAAAATTTCCCGGGCTGCCGAAGTCGAGCCGGTAGGGCCAGAGAAAATTGCTTCCGTCCTGTTCGGGCTGGGTTCCTTCTTCGAGGCTGCAGTCGTACAGGAATCCCAGGTCGCGTGCCGCTTCCAGGGTGTGGTCGTTGTATTCGAGGAACGGAGTGCGGAACCCGGCCAGGCGGCCGCGTTCCACTCCCAGGCCGCTTTCGCCGCCGGGCGCGTAGGGCCGCCCGAGGATGTCGATGCAACGCTGGATCTCATCCCGCCACTGCCGCGAGCTGAATTCCTTGCCGTGGGGATGGGAGTGGGTATGCACCCCCAGCTCATGGCCGTTGTCCAGCGCTTCTTTCCAGGCGCGGCGGACATAGGCCGGGTTTTCCATTTCCCCGCTTTCGTAGGCGGCCTTGCCGCCGGCGGGGCTGATGTAATAGGTGTTGACGTAATAAGAATAATGCGGGACCGTGCCGTCGAAGGTGAGGGCGTTGCCGCTGCCTGCCGGATTGCGCAGGCCGGAGAACAGCTCGGTCAAAAAATGCAGGCCGCCGGCGGCACCCGAGCCTTCCAGCCCCGAGCTGCCGTTGTCGTCGCTGCCGAAAACGATGAACTGGGGCGCTTGTTCGGGCAGCAGGCCGGCCGGCGGCATGGCCGCGGCCGGGAAAACGGCTTCGCTGCGCGGAGGGCAATGGCAGGCGCAGGCAACGGCAAGGATCGAGAAAAATGCGATCGCGGTCATTTGCACGAATCTTTTCATGTTATTTTCCTTGTAATGCCTGTGAAATGGTTGGCCTTGCTCAAGGCTTCCCGGACCTTGGCCGGCTGCTGCCTGCGGGTGTAAATATCGGCGAGCAGGAACCAGCCCAATGCCTGCAATTCCGGAGAATGGGCATTTTCCAGCCCCTTCTCCACGTTGGCCTGCACGGCCGACAGGTCCGCCCCCGGGTCGCGCAGCTGCCCGCGGGCCAGGAACAGGAAACCCTCGGGCATGTCGGGGGCGATCTTGATGATTTCGTTCATTTCCGCCATGTAGCCGTCGAAGTCTCCTTTTTTCAGCAGCAATTTCCCCAGGTTGAAGCGCGCCGGCACCGAGTTCGGATAAAATTCGATCTCTTTTCTATATCCGGCTTCGGCCTGAACCAGGTGGCCCTGCTCGTCGGCCACCAGTCCCAGATGGAAATTGACCAGGGGGAACTTGGGGTAGTCCCGGCCGATGGTATTCAGGATCCGTTCGGCATCGGCGTATTGTTTCAGATAAATATAGCAAGCCGCCAGGCTTTGCTGGAATTGGGTCAGATTGGGCTGGATCTCGGCCGCTTTTTGCAGAGGCGGCAGGGCTTTGGCATATTCCTTGTGATCCATGTAGGCATTGCCCAGGAGCGAGAGTGCCTGGGTGCTTTCGGGGTCCACGCTGAGCGCCTTTTGACATATGGAGATCATGTCCTCGTAGCGGTTTTCGTCACGCAGGACGCTGGCCATGAGGATGAGAGCCTGGACATGGTTGGGGTCCTGCTTTAAAACCGCGTCCAACTGGGTTTTGGCGTCCAACGGGCGCTTCAGCTTGATATAGGCGTTGGACAGGACCAGCCGGGCCTGCACGACTTCCGGGTCCTTTTCCAGCACGCCTTCCAGAAGCGTCGCCGCCTCGGCGAATTTCTCCCGGAAATTGAGTTCCGTGCTTTTTGACACGGCTTCAAAAATGGCGATCTTGTCCTTGGGGTCCGCCAGCGCCGTGTCGCCGGCCGCGGTTTTGGCGGGCGCCCTGGACCCGATATAGCCCAGGGTGGCCAGGCGGCGCACGGTCTCCTGGTCCAGGTCGGCCGCCTCGGTCTTGGGGGCGTTGCGGCCGGTATCGGCGATCAATTTGTCCAGTATTTTTTTGTACTCCCTGGCTGCGGCGAACTGGCGGAGGCGGAGGTTGCTGTTTTCTTGCGGATCATTTTTCAGGTCGTAGAATTCGGCCCGCGGCGCGTCTATATATTTGTAAGGATATTGACGCAAGGCGAATAGCGGGCTCCAGCCGTATTGGATCTGCGGGGCCATGGATTCGCTGTAGGCGGGCCGTTTCTCCTTCTCGGTTTCCGAATAGAACAGCGGCAGCAGGGAGCGGCCGTGCAGGTTTCCGCCCGGGGCGATCCCGGCCATCTCTTCCACCGTCGGCAGCAGGTCGATGGTGCGCACCTGTTCTGGGATGCGCCGGTTTTGCATGGCAGCGAACGGGGTCACGATCAGCAGCGGCACGCGCACCACGTAATCGTAAATGTAATAACCATGCGTGCTTTCGTTGTGCTCGCCCAGGCCCTCGCCGTGATCGCCGACCAGGATCAGGATGGTGTCGTCTGCCAGATCGTTCTCATCCAGCCAGTCGCAAAAACGGCCGATCTGGGCGTCCATGGAAGCGATCTCGCCGTCATAGAGCCCGTTCCTCCCGCGCTCCCCGTATGCGGAGCGGTAAGGCTCGGGCGGGTCGTAGGGGATGTGCGGGTCGTAGAGATGCAGCCAGGCGAAAAAAGGCTTCTGCTTGCGCTTGGAGAGCCAGGCAATGGCCGCGTCCACGACCTCCCGGGAAGGCCGCTGCACCAGCCCCAAGTCCAGCTGCTTGTATTTGTTCAGGTCGAAATCGTCGTCGTAATGGGCAAAACCCTGCTTCAAGCCCCAGCGGCCGTCGAGCACGAAGGCGCCGATGAAGGCCCCGCAGTCATAGCCGCGGCTGCCCAGGACCCTGGCCATGGTCTCGTGTTTTTCCGACAGCGCCGTGTCGCCGTTGATGCGCACGCCGTGATAGGTCGGATATAGGCCGGTCATGATGGTGCAGTGGGACGGCAGGGTGAAGGGCGAAGCCGTTACGCATTGCTCGAAAACCAGGCCGCGGCGCGCCAGGCGATCCAATTGCGGCGTGCGTCACCCCGTTGTAGCCGTACATGGGCAGGTGGTCGGCCCGGGTGGTGTCCAGGGTGATGCACCACGATGTTCGGCTGGCGGATGCCGTTTTTTTTCAGCAGGCGCTGAAATCCCGCCTGCGGCGTGGCCGGCGCCGGTTCCCGGCCCAGGGACAGGTAGAGGAGCGCGGCGATCACGGCGCCGAGAAAGGCCAGGAGAACCAAGGTGCGTGAGCGTTTTTTACTGTTCATGATCGCGGCAGCTATGCTTCATTTTACTCCGAAAAACAAATGCGCTTCAATGACAAATAAAATACCGACGTTTATTTCGCAACCGCCGATTTTCGCAGTCCCGCGATGAGCTCGTTCAGCAGCTTTTTCTTGGCCTCATCCTTGCTGAAGGCCAGGGCTTTTTCAAAATAGGCCAGCGCCTTGGCATAGTCTCCCAGCTGCAGCTGGCATTGCCCGGCCATCTCATTGACGTCGGGATCGTCGGGGCGCGCTTGCAGGATCTTCAGGCAATTTTCCAGGGCTTCGGCCGGCTGGTTCAATTGCACGAGTATCAGGGTGGCGTTGAAATAGTTGTCCAGGTTGGCGGGGTCGAGGCGCATGACCTCGCGATACTGGGCCAGCGCTTTTTCCTTTTCGTCGGTCTGCTGGTAGCAGACGCCGAGCTGAAAATGGGCCGGGGCGAAATCGGGGGTGAGCGCGGTCACCTGCTCAAGCGCCGCCTTGGCTTCGGGGAAGATCCTTTTCTTGGCGTAACTCAAGCCGGAAAGATAAAGGGCATTGACGTTCTTGGGGTCGGTTTGCAGGGCTTTTTTGAGGATCTCCAGGGCGCCATCGTAATCCAGGCCGCGGATCTTTTCCGTGGCTTCCTCGAGGTCTTTTTTCATCTGTTTGTTCTGCTCGTTCTGCAGGACTTCCTGGCTGGAAGCGAGCATGATGAGAGGTATTTCCACGCGCAGCATCTTTTCCTGGGGGGCGTCGAATTTCCACTCCACGGTCTTGCTTTCGTATCCGGGTTTGCTGATGGTGGCCTGGTAGTTCCCGTGCGGCAGGCCGGGGAATTTGAATTTTCCCTCCTTGTTGGTTTCAGCGGAAAAAGTGATGCTGCTGTCCGTTTCGAACAGGGCTATCTCCACGCCGGCCAGCGGCTGCTTGCGCATATCCTGGATCTGGCCGAACAGATAGTATTCGCGGTATTGGGCGGTCAACGGCAGGCCCAGCCACAGCAGCAGGATGACCTGAAAAAAGAAAAATTTAGCGAAGCTGTCTTTCATGAAACCGCCTCCTTGCAAGCGGAGATGCTGAATTAAAAAATGGGGAGAGCGCCGGGCGCTCTCCCCATTGACTGCCAGCTTGGGTTTAAAAATCGTACATCACGCCCAGGCGGAATGTGCGCGGGGACAGGATGCCGGTGAGCTGGCCCCGGAAAGGTATGGATTCATCGTAAATCTTGGTGAGGGCATTGGTTACATCCTTGGAATTGAAGATGTTGAAACCGTCGAGCATGATATGCAATTTGCCGGGACCCACGACAAAGGCTTTTTCCAGGTGCAGGTCCAGGATCGTCTGCGAGGGCAGGTACAGGGGCTTGGTGGGATCCTGGGCTACGATCGCATTCCCGCCGGTGGAAAGCACGGCGTGGGCCATGAATTCGGCATCAGACAAATCGCTCCACTGGTTGATGGTAAGGGGAATTTCCTCTGTTTTCCAGACGGGGCGGCCATTGTGGAAACGGAAGCGAATGCCCAGGTCGACTTCGATCTTGGGGATGGTGTAGTTGGCGGAAACTTTGAATTCAAAGCGCGGGGTGAAGGGCAGGGGCCCTTCCATGTTGTTGACGGTCTGGTTCAAGCCGGCCAGCCAGGTATCGTTCCAGATGTTGGTGCCTTCCATGTTGTAATCCTGGTCCTGGCGCTTGTTGCGGGCGGCGAATCCCGAGGAGTGGTTGAAAAGCAGGGAGCCCATCATCTGCCAGCGGTCGGAGTAGCGCTTGGTGAAGGTCAGCTGCAGGCCCTGGAAAACGCGCTGCGCTTTTTTCCCATCCAGGCCCGGCATGTTGCGCCATTCAAAGTCACTGTTGTCCTGGATCCAGACAATGTCATCGCCGTCGATGCTGCCGTTGCCGTCGTAATCCTTCAAGACGATGCTGTAGAGGGAAACCTCTTGGCCATTGATGGTCTGGGTCTTTCGTTCGTACTCCCAGGGCTGCTGCGTTTGTTTGTTCAGGGGCCATTGCACGATCATGTCTTTGGTGGTGCGGTGAATATAGGTGGCGGCCACGGAGAAATCCTGGAAGAGCTCGCGCTCCAGGCTGACGGTGAACTGGTCGGTGAACTGGTTTTTCATGCCGGCATGGATTTTCAGTTCAAAGGGGGCGGGCTCGATCGCACGCAAGCGGGTAGTCAAATCCCATTCAGTGTCCCCACCCCAGCTTGTCCAATTAAAAACTTTGTTGACGGGCGTCAAGTCATACAGCATGCGCATCAGGCGGATCATCTCGTCGCCGAAGATGATGCCGTCGCCATTCTGGTCGAGGCCCGCCCAGGGGATCAGGTAGTACTTATATTCATTATAATAGCGATCCATGTCGGGGCCGCTCGAGCCGAAGCTCTCCACTCCGATCGGGGTGTAGTAGCGCCCGAAACTGGCGCGCAGGGCGGTCTTCTGGTCGTTGGTCAACTGGTAGGTCAGACCCACGCGCGGCGACAGGCAATTG
Organism: Candidatus Aminicenantota bacterium; assembly: GCA_963764745.1. Taxonomy (GTDB): domain Bacteria; phylum Acidobacteriota; class Aminicenantia; order UBA2199; family UBA2199; genus UBA2199. The sequence continues at coordinate 792,727 of CAVXTN010000006.1, forward strand.
AAGTCGAAAAGGTTGTCCGAGCCGAGGCGATCGCGGGTGGCCGTCAGGGCACCGGCGAAGCCTTCCGGGGTGGCGGGCTGCTCAAACATCTTTCCCGGGCCGAATTTGGCGGTCATTTTGTCGTAGCGCACGCCCAGGTTGACGGTCAGGCGCTTGCCCACGCTCCACTGGTCGTCGAAAAAGAAGCCCAGGCTGTCCGAGGTGCGGACCGTGAGCTTGGGCTTTTGGAAATTCGTCACGGAATACATGACCAGCCCGTCGCTCCAGCCATAGCCATAAGGGTCTTGCAGATACTGGACGTCATAGTTCCAGGCGTTCATGTAGGCGTTTTGGTAATAGCCAAAAAGGCCAAGATCCTGCCCGGAGCTCGGATCGCTGAGCTGTCTGGAGAAGAAATCACCGGTAGTGCCCTTTTTGCGGCCGCGGGTGTACTGCACGCCGAACTTGATGTCGTGCTCGCCCAGGAAGTTTTCCGCGTAGTGCGACACGTCGGCCTGGATGGTGCTGCGCGTGGTTACGTTTCCGTTATACGCCTCGAATGCGCCGCCGATGCCCGAATCGGTGGGTATGGCCTGGTACCAGTTGATGTACCCCGCCCGGTTCGCATGGCCGTCGGGAAGCGATGTCTTGCTGTCCACCTTGAAGCCCAGGAACTTCAGGGTGAAGAAAGTGGTGGTCTTGGGGAACCATTGCCACTGGGCCGAAAGGGATTGCGACTTGGTGTTGTCGTCGTAGGCCATGGACTCGTCCCAGTTCAGGGAGCCGTCGGTGGTGCCGCCGCTGTTGTTCTTTTCGTAGTGGTAGGCCACCCAGGCATGGTGGTTCTTGAGGGGCGTGCCGGTGATCTTGACGTCGCCGTAGCGCCCGGTCCATTTGGCCATTGGCGTCCAGTTCAATTGCTTGGCCTGGTTGCTCAGGATGTTCCCGGCCGCGAAGAACCAAAGTTTCTTGGAAATGAACGGACCGCCAATGGTCAGGTCCAGCTCCCAGTCTTTTTTGACATAGGCGTCGAAATTGGTGCCCGGGGCGATAAAAATCCAATCGCGGCCCAGGTCGTCGGCCGCGGGGGCCTTGGTCTTCGGAACGCCCAGCTGGCTGTAGTAGCTCAGCGAGCCCTGCAGGGTGTTGGAGCCGGACTTGGTGATGACGTCGATCGCCACGCCGGAGAAATTGCCGTATTCGGCCTTGGAACCCAGGGAAATGACGCGCACTTCCTGGACGGTGTTGTAGTTGACGTTGATCATGGAGCCGTAGCCCGAGCCGCTGGGATCGGTGGTGTCCACGCCGTTGACCAGGAAGATGTTCTCCGTGGTCGCTCCGCCGTAGGCCGTGGGGCTGCCCATGGCCTCCTTGCCCGTGTCGAACATGCCCGGGGTGGACAAGGACAGGTCATAGAACGAATCGCGGCTGGTGGGCATCTTGGCCAGCATTTCCTGGGTGATCTTGGAGTCCACGGTCGAGGTCTTGACGTCGACCAGTGGGCACCGCCCCCTTGACCTCGATGGTTTCGCTGATGGTCCCGGTCTCCAGGATCATGTTCAGCGTGGCCACGCCGCCGGGAGAGACGGCGATGTCGCGGTAGGAGGCGGTCTTGAAACCCTCCATGGCGGCCGTCACCCTGTACTTGCCAAGCGGCAGGTCCAGGAAGAAGAAGGAGCCGTTCTCGGAACTGATCGTTGTCCGCTTGCCCTCCAGCAAGGCCGGGCCGCTGATCTCGATCTGGACCCCGGGCAGCAGTTCGCCGCTGTTCAAAAAAACCTTTCCCACCACCTTGCCTGTAGATATAGATTGGCTATAGACGGGGGAAATGAACAACGACGCGCAAACGCAGAAAAAAACGAGAATGATGAATTTTGGTAAAAAGTGGGTTTTCATTAGACCTCCTCCGGAGTTAAATTCTAGACAATGAAAAAATGAAAGTCAATCCAAAAAAATGAAAAATAATTTTATTTTAACTTGAGGCGCTTTGGCTGGGGAATGATCGCGGAAGAATGAAGCTGGAGAATCCGCCAGCCGCATTTGACAAGTTTTGCCTGAGTATGAGAATGGATGGACGAATGGGAAATATTTGCCGGGCAGGCGCAGTAAGCTCAGCCGGCATGGAGGCGAGGAAATGGAAAAACGTGTGGCTTTTAAGACCGGCTTCATGGCGCTGGCCTTGGTATTGGCCTGTGGTGTTTTTCTTGGCGGCGCGGGAGCGGAGCTAGAAAAACGGGTTGTCATGCCAGTACGAAGAATTGACGGCGGCGCAATTTCCCCGGGCGGTGGAGATGGCGGCCGGGACCTGCCTGATTCCTCTGGGTGTCCTGGAAAAGCACGGCGAGCAGCTGCCCCTTGGCACCGACCTGATCGCCGCCCGCGAAACGGCGCGCCTGGCCGCGGCCCAGGAATATGTCATCGTCTACCCCGCCTACTATTTCAGCCAGATCTTCGAGGCCCGCCACCAGCCGGGCACGATCGCCTACAGCGAGAAACTGATCTTTGACGTGCTGCAGGAAACCTGCGCGGAACTGGCGCGCAACGGCTTTAAGAAGATCATCCTGTTCAGCGGCCACGGCGGCAACGAGCACTTCCTGCCCTATTTCTGCCAGGCCCAGCTGGCTTCGCGCCGCGATTACGCCGTTTATTTTTTCACGCCGGCCGCTGACCTGGAGCAGGACCCGGAGGTGAAGAAACTTCTCAAAACCACGCTCGACCTGCACGGCGGCGAACGCGAGACTTCGCTCATGCTGGCCATCGCCCCGCAGCTGGTGCGCCTGGAGCTGATCAAGCCCGGCAGCGGCCAGGATCGCCTGCGCCTGAGCGGCCTTAAGCAGACCTACACGGGCATCTGGTGGTACGCCAGCTTCCCCGACCATTACGCCGGGGACGCCGCCGCGGCCAACGCCGAACTGGGAAGGCTGCTGTTGCAGAAAAAAACCGCCATGCTGGTCGATATGATCCGCGAAGTCAAAGCGGACAAGAGCGCTATCGAGCTGCAGAATAAATTTTTCGAGGAAGCCGAGCACCCGTTGCAAAAAAGGTAAGGAAAAAGACGCGGCGGGTCCAGGGATTGGGACTCTGAATGACCCGGCTTGCCGGCTCAGAACTGGTAGCGGTAGCTGACCTTGAAGAAGAGGCTCTGGCGCGTCTGGTAGTAGCGGTCGCCGGTCACGCCGCGCTGCCAGCCGCCGTCGGCCCAGGACTGGCTTTCGTTCAGCGAGCCGTAGCCCAGGTAGAGCACCGTGCCCGGGATGTAGGTGAACGAGGCCAGGAAATCGCCCAGGACGCGCTGATAGAAGCTGTCGTACTGCACCAGGCCGCGGACGAACAGCTTGGCGGTGAACTGGTAGGTCAGGCGGCCGCGCCAGATCCCCTGGTCGTAGACCTTGGCGCCGGTCTGCGGGCGGCGGAAGCGGCTGATGACGTGCTCGGCGAACAGGTTCAGGTTCTTGGTCGGCTGCAGTGTCGCGTTGAGGTGAAGCTGGGTGCGGTGGCCCAGGAAAGGGTCGGCCGGGTCGTAGTAGATGGCGTTGCCGAAGCCGTAGCAGGAATGAAGGTTCAGCCATTTGAACGGCTGCAGGTTGATGCTCAGCTTGGGCCGTGGAGCGCTGGAACGCCTGGCCGGCCCAGCACTCCTGCCCCAGGTAGAAATAGCCGCCGAGCTGCCCCTTGAGAATGAAGTTCACGTAGGCTTCGAACATCAGCTCCCTGTCGTCCATTCCGGACACCTTGTCGTGGATCAGGGCGCCGTATAGCGAAGGGGCGAAACCGAGGAGCCAGGGGAGCTTCTTGGCATTGGGGACGATGCGCTGCTGCAGGTAGAACTTGGCGGTGGAGATGCCGCTGCGCTGGTAGTAGGCCGTGTCCATCTGGAAGCCGGGGTCGATGTTCTCGACCATGGCCAGGGCGAAGGTGTTGCCCTTGGAATACCCGTACTCGGCGGTCAGGTAGCCGCCCTTGGCCTCGCCTCCCGCTTCGGGCCGGTTGGAGAATGACTGGATGTAATGACCCAGTCACCTGGTGGTTCTTCGAAGAAGCGGAAGGAGAAGTCCGCGGCCAGGGCGCGGTTGTACTCCTCGCCGAACTCGCGCCCGCTGTAGAGCAGGCCGATGTAATTGTCCGTGCCCAGGCCCAGCTTGCCGCGGCCGATCCAGAAGGTCGCCTTGCGGCCCAGGTCGGGGTTCACCTCGCCGTCGCCCCAGGCGTTGCCCGGGGAACGGTCGGCCGAGGCCAGGAGGGCGAAGGAGCCCTTGCCCTGCTCGCCGGTGAGGCGGATGCCCCATTGCGGGTCGACGACGGTGCGCGTGTGCACCGGCATGACCATGTTGCCCAGGCCGTCGCCCACGGCGGCGAGGTCGAACAGGTTGCCCGCTTCCATGAAGAAGGGGCGCTTCTCCGAGTACAGCACCGGGTAGCGCTGGTTGACCGTGACCTGCAGGGCGTCGCTTTCGACCTGGCTGAAATCGGGGTTCAGCGTGGCCTCGGCCACGATCGAGGAGGTGATGCCGTACTTGAGGCCGATGCCCAGGTCGCGGGTCTGGTCGGCCCCGGACCAGGTGGCGGGCGAAAGGCGGTTCCAGCCGGAGCTGTAGGTGACCGACGGCAGGGCCTCCAGGACCAGCGGCCGCGGCAGCTCGGCGATGCGGATCTCGGCCTGCGAACCGCCGATGCTCTGGCCCGGCACCAGCCGGGGCCAGGAGCCGCTCATGCCCAGCCGGCTGATGCGCCGCCAGAAGACCACGCCCATGCGGACGTCCTTGCCGCTGGCGAAGCGGATGTTCTTCAGCGGCTGGCGGATCTCGACGATGTAGCCGTCGGCCACGACCTTGCCGGCGCTGTACCAGACCCAGTCGGTGGACGAATCCTCCATGTCGCCGGTGCGGAAGATATCCCCCTGGGCGCCATTGGGATTGACGAAGAGCTCGTAACCGTATTTTTTGCCGCCCACGGTGTCGAGCGACAGCCCGACCCAGTCGTCCTCGAAGATGCCGTCGCGCTTGGTCAGCGAGGTCTTGATCAAGTCGGGCTGGGTGTCGATGCAATGAAAGGCGAAGTAGAGGTTCTGGTCGTCATAGGCCATGTAGGCGCGCGTGCGCTGGGGCAGTTCGCTGCCGTTGACCGGGTTGTAGGTGATCCATATTTCGTCGACCAGGGCGGCTTTTTTCCAGACCGCGTCGTCGAGCGAGCCGTCCAGCACGGGAGGCGTCTCGGCCTTCACCGGTTCCAGCTGGCGTATGTTCTGGCTGGGGCCGACATTCGCCGCGCGCCGCCGCTCCGGCCAGCAGCATAGATGATGATCAAAAAAAATATTTTTTTCACGGTCCCTCCGACTTTTTCTCTTCACCTCTTTTGACGGAAAAGCGGCGGCCGATGTTTTCAAAAAAAACGGATTTCAAAAAAATGTGACTTAAGTTCTATGATTTTTTTCACAGGGCGGGAAAAAGCGGCGGCGGGGAATTGCCGAAGCTCTTCCCCGCCGCCTATGGGGGGAGGGATCAGAATTTTTTCTGTTTTTGCAGCTTGGCCACGATCTTTTCCATTTCGCCGACCAGCTGGTCGAAGCGCGTAAACGCCGCGGCGTACGGCTCGGGCCGGGTCATGTCCACGCCGGCCTTTTTCAGGATGGCCAGCGGGTAATCGCTGCCGCCGGCTTTCAGGAATTCCAGGTAGCGGGCTTGTTCGTTCTTCCCGCCGTGGATCACCATGTCGCTGAGGGCCATGGAAGCGATGATGCCGGTGCTGTACTGGAACACGTAGTAATTCATGTAAAAGTGGGGGATGCCGCTCCACTCGGACTGGATGTAGTCGTCGACCTGGCAGACGCCCTTGTCGTGGCCGTAGTACTGGCGGGTCAGCTCGAGGTACTTGCCGTCGAGCCAGTCGGCGGTCAGCGTCTGCCCCGCTTCCACGCGCTGGTGCATGGCCAGCTCGAATTCGGCGAACAGGGTCTGGCGGAAGAGGGTGCCGCGGAAGCCGTCCAGATAGTTGTCCAGGATGTACAGCTTGAACAGGTCGTCCTTCTCGCTCTTGAGCAGGTAATGCATCAGCAGGTGCTCGTTGAAGGTCGAGGCGATCTCGGCCAGGAAGGTCGTGTAGTTGGCGGTGGGGAAGGGCTGGGTGCGGTCGGCGAAGTAGGAGTGCATGGCGTGGCCGAGCTCGTGGGCCGTGGTGGAGACGGCATCGTAGTCGCCGTTGAAGTTCAGCTTGATGTAGGGGTGGACGCCGTAGACGCCGCCGGAGTACGCGCCGCTCTCCTTGCCCTTGTTGGGATAGAGGTCCATCCAGCGGTCGTCGAAGCCGTGGCGCAGGCCCGCGGCGTAGTCCGGGCCCAGGGGCTTGAGCGCCGCCTCGATGATCCGCCGCGCCTCGGCGAAGGAGAAGGTCTTGTCCACGGCCTGCACCGCCGAGGCGTAGATATCCTCGTAGCGGAACTTGGGCAGGCCGAGCATCTTCTGCTTCAGGGCCAGGTAGCGCTGCAGGGCCGGCAGGTAGGCGTGCACCGGCGGATCAGCTGCTGGTAGACCTCGGGCGAGATGTCCTCGCCGAACAGGCGCGCCGCCAGGCAGTCGGGATAGTTGCGGATCTGGGCGTTGAAAAAATGCTGCTTGATGGCGCCGTCCTGGAGGATGGCCAGGGTGTTCTCGAATTTTTTCTGGTTTTCCCAGAAGGACGTTCATGACCAGGGTGCGGTCGGCGGCGTTCTTGGAGGTGCGCAGGCGCAGGTAGGCGGCCTGGTTGAGCAGCACCTTCTGGCCGTCGCTCAGGGTGATCTCCGAGCGCGGGGCTTCCACGTCGTTGAGCATGCCCGAGGCCCGGGAGGGGACGCCGGAGAACAGGCCGGTCAGCGAGGCGATGCGCTGCTGTTCGCCGGGCAGGACGTGGTCCTTTTCACGCAGGATGCTCTCGACGCCGAAGCGGTAGGGGGCCAGCTTGGGCTCGGCTTTCAGGAAGGCGGCGAACTTCTCGGCGCCCAGGGCCAGGATGTCGGGCTGCATGAAGGAGAGCTTGGAATTCATCTGCACGAAGCTCGTGCGGATCTCTCCCTGCATGGCCTGGAAGCGGGTGTTGCCCATGTCGGTGTCGCGACTGGTGGCTGGCGTAGGACATCAGCCGCGATCCCTTCAGCTCGATGCCGTTGACCAGGTCGAGCAGGGCCAGCATGGCCGCGGGCGAAGATGTCCAGCCCTTGGCCTTTTCGTCGATCCCGGCGAGCATCTTGTCCACGGCTTGCTTTTCGGCCTGCCATTCATCGACCGACGAGAAGAGGTCATCGATCTTCCAGGTGTCGGCGACCGGCACGTCCTTGCGGTCCTGCAGGGAATAATCGGGGATCTTTTTTTCCACTTTGTTTTCCTGGCCGGCCAGCAGCGGCGGCAGGAGCAGGATAGCGCATATCGGCAAAAAAACCAAGGGGATATTTTTGGCCATGGATATTTCTCCTAGCTTTGATTGAGATGATACATACGGATCAAAGGGCCTCTTGGTTTTCCGCGGCCTAAATCCCCAGCGCGTAGCCGATCTTGAGGAAAAATGTGCGGTCGGAACGGGTCAGGTCGATGTCCTGGTTTCCCAGCAGCTGGCCGGAATAGCCCAGGAAGAGGACGGTCTTGGCGTTGAGCTTGTAGGAGAACAACAGCTGGGTGAACAGGCCGCGCGTGCTCCTGTCGACCGGGAATGTATAGCGCAGCGGGTCGCGGTCCACGGCGCGGTACTGCACGATGGCGCGCGCGAAGGCGCGGACGTTGAAATTGTAGATCAGCTTCGCCTGCAGCAGGTTGGCCGTATAGGTGCGCATCCCGTCGCTGGCCAGGCGCTCCAGGCTGTGACTCAGGTTGAGGTTGAGGTGCCGCCCCAGGCCGGCTTCCAGGTAGGGACCGAGGAGGAGGCGGGTCGCCGGCCGAACGTTGGCATAGTCGACGGCATTGGCGGGGTTGGCGTATACCCCGAAGCTGAAGCCGCTGAACGGTTTGAAGAAGACCTCGACGTACAGGTCGTCGGTGTTGTACAAGGTGCCGGCGTAGTACTCGCGGTTGGCGCGGGCGATCACTGTGGCCGCGCTCTGCAGCGGGCCTTCGTAGCCCGCGCCCAGGGCCAGTCGCGAATCGGTCAGCAGCCCCTCGTGGTCGCTGGTGCGATAGGCGCGCAGCCAGAAATAGACGCTGTTGAACCAGCCGCCGGGCTTGCCCCAAAACGTATATTGCACCTGCGAATCGAACATGCGCGTGTCGACGCGGTTGACGAAACCGGCGTCGGAGCGGAAACCCGACCCCCTTGTCGGTATAGGCGCCGAAAAAGAACCAGTTGCGGGTCTCGTGCATGTACTCGGCGTAGAGGGCGTCGCCGGGGAAGGCGCCCCTTTCCTGCCCGAAGGCGGCGGCGGTCGCTTCCGGGTAGCGGGTCTGCGAGCGCAGGTATTGGAAGCGGACCTTGTCGTTTTTCCCCAGGCGGAAAAAGCCGTCGATGCCGCCGACGTGGTTGTAGTAATCCCCGCCGCTGCGCCCGGTATACAGGAACCCCAGGGTCGAGGAGTTGCCGATGTCGTGGCGGTAGCGGAACACGCCGCCGAACACGTCCTCGTCAAGCGCGGTGGATTCCGAACCCTGGTTGGAGGGGATGATCAGGTTGTTGACGCGGTCCTGGGCCACGAAAAAGCCCATGGCGCTGCGGCCGACCTTGCCGGTCAGCTTGGCGCCCCAGAGCGGGTCGGCCACGGTGCGGGTGAATACCGCCTCGAAGGGGGTAAGGAAGAAATCGGCCCCTTCCAGGAAGAAGGGCCTTTTTTCCGGATAATACAGGGCATAGCGCGTGTTGACGTCGAGCTGGGCGGCGTCGGCCTCGATCTGCGAGAAGTCGGGGTTGATGGTGGCGTTGAGGATCAGGTTGGGGGTGACGCCCCACTTGGCCGTGAGCCCGGGTTCGGCCTTGATCTTCCCGGCCGCCAGGTCGCCTGTCGGGGAAATCCTCGCGGCTGTCGCTGCGCTGGACGGTCAGGGTGGGGTCGAACTCCAGGTTGTTTCCCGGCGAGATCCCGACCAGGCCGCGGATCTTGTTGAACTGGCAGAGCAGGCAGTTGCTGTTGCGGTCGCGCGGGTGCGATTCCATGCGGTGGCGGCTGCTGCGCGGCCAGGAGCGCTCGGCCGAAAAGCCCCAGGTCAGTTCCTGCGCGGACCTGGCGAAGCGCAGCTGGTGGAAGGGGACGGCGACTTCCACGTTGTAGCCCGTGGCGGTGATCCTGGCGGCCGAGCTCCAGATGGCGTCCCAGGAAAAATCCTCGAAGCCGTCCTGTTCGCTGAAAACGGCGTCGGCCTGGACGCCCAGCGGGTTGACCCGGAACTGAAACGCCCGGCGCTGGTCGTTGAAGGTGTCGAACCAGAAGCTGACGTGGTCGTCCTGGATGAAGGTGTCCATGAGGTCGCGGTCCATCAGGTGGGCGCGGATCTTCTGCGGCTCGGGATCGTGGCAGCGGAAGGCGATATAGATGTTGGCCCGGTCGTAGGTGACCAGGCAGTCGGTGTCCACCGGCGCCGGCGTGTTCTCGCCCGGGGTCCACTCGGTCGGCAGCTTGATCACCCGGCAATTTTTCCAGGCCTCCTCGTCCAGCACGCCGTCGACCTTGATCTTGCCCGCGGCCGGGGAAATTTCGAATTGGGCGGGCGCGGCCGGCTGCTGCTGCTTTTCCTGGGCCTTCAGGCCCGGGAGAACGGTCCAAAGAATCATCAACAGGAACAGGGACGTTTTCTGTTTCATTAAAAATTTCTCCATTTGTCGTGCCGGAAAAATTTTTATACGCGCGAGCGGGCAGGCAGGTTCAACCGTCCTCGCCACCTCGATCATTAGACGTTTGGGGCTGGCGTTTGGTTCCTTGTCGGGTTGGAATTCAGCGCTGCCTAGCGCACGATGACCGAACGCTGTTTGCCCGACGGATCGGGAGGGATGGCCGGGACGGTCTCCAGAACGATGTCGAGAGGTTCCGCTATGCAGCCGCGGATGATGGCCTCGGCGTCCGCTTTGGAGAAAGGCTCGCCGGGACAGGGGACCACCGATATGGACAGGCCTTTGCCGGTTTCCTGGATCACCCGCCAGTGGTCCAGGCCCCGTATTTTTTTCATCACCGCGAAAAAGAAAAGCGGGGACAGCTTCCGGCCGCTGGGCAGCACGACGGCATCGTCCTCCCTGCCGGCGATGACGGTCATCAGCGGCAGGCTGCGCCCGCAGGCGGGCTTCCTGGCAGAAGGCAGGCCCAGGTCGCCGATGGCGTAGCGGATGATCGGGAAGGCAAAGGAATGCAGATTGGTGACCACAAGGGCGGCCGGCTCGTCGGCAGCGGCATGATCCCGGACCGGCAGGAATTCAACGAGCAGGGAATCGACGTTGATGTGGTAGTCACCACAGGCGTGGCATTGCCAGGCGATGCATCCCGTCTCCACCGCCCCGTAAAGGTCGATCAACTCGGTTCCGAAAGCCAGGCGGATCGCTTCCCGGTCCTGGGCAGCCACCAGCTCGGACACGCCGAAAACCCAGCGCGGGCGGTGGAAGCGTTTGCCTTGCCCGCTCAGATAGCGGGAAAAACTGACCAGGCTGCGGGAATATCCCCAAAGTACGTCGGGACGATGCCGGTTCAACCCTTCCAGCCATTGTTCCTCGCCGGCAAATACGGACAGCTGGTGCAAATTGAAAAATCCCAGGCGCTGATACCAGCGGTCCTGTTTTTTTATATTGTGCGGGCCGGTGATCTCCAGCCGTGAATGCCAGGGACGGACGCCATGGGCCAGCATGGGCCGCAGCCAGGACAGGTTCAGGCGTGTGCTCTCGAACGGCAGGAAGGGAAAACGCATGGGAATTCCCGAAGAACCGCTGGTCGACAGCCAAAGGCTGGCGGCAGAAACCTGAGGAAAGTCCTGGATCGCCCGGCGCAATTCCTCCTTGCCGACCGGCGGAATGGCTCGCAAGTCCTGCGGCGAACGTATCTGGCGCGGCGTGATCCCGGACGCGCGGAACCGCTCGCGGTAATAGGGGAAATTTTTGCAGGCGTGGCGCAGCAGGCGCCGCAGTTTCCGGTTTTGCATCCTTGCCAATGACTGCCGGGAACGGTACGGATTGCCGACCAATCCCAAAAGCTGCAAGGCTTGTCGGGGTGAAATCATCTTTCCCCTGCCGGTCTGCCCTTGCCTTTGATGCCGTAGACAATGACCAGCATGATAAAAGGCTCGGCCGGCAAACGATAGCGCGTATCGGCGGCCGTGATCAGGCCGCAGGCCAGGGTAATGCTGGCGATGAGCAGTAGCATGAGGAAAAGGGGCGACCGTCGGGCAACGATCCTTCCCGCGCTCCATCCCGTCAAAATGATCAAAAGCATGCCCAACCCGACCCTGGCGAAGATTTTTGCCGACCCGATCAGCCGGTCCCCATCCCTGCGGTTTTGTTCCAGTCGCTTGGAGAATTTTCCCCCCAGCCATTCCAGGGGATATCCCGACCATAATTTCAGCATCTGCCTGCCGGCGGCGGACAGGTAGGCGACGGGATTTCGCAAAATATAGGTCCTGGCGATGACGTAGAAGCCGCGGTCAATCGCAGCTTGGGAATATCCCTGGTCGCGCAACGCCCTCAGCGCCAGGTAGGTGCAGGGCATGGTCGCCTGTTTGAAAACCAGCTTGCGACCGACCTCAGCCGGGATGGTGGATGGTACTTCCTTTCCGCCGCCGCGGCAGGAATTGCGCAAGGCGTCCTGGAACGGATCGCGGCTCGAATAGAACGAGGGGGGCGGCTGGACCAGGGTCAGCAGGTTTATCCCGGAAAAAGCGGTCAGGCCCGTATATCCTTTGTGGGCTCGATTCCAGGCGATCCAGGGCAGCAGGACCAGGAGGCACGATATGCCGAAGAAGATGGAATAGCGCGACGCCGGCCCTTTTTTTTTCAGCAGGATGAACAGGCCGACGGGCAGGATCAGGGGAAAGAGGAGGAATGCCGGCCTTACCAGGGAGGAAAGGCCGAAGAGCAACCCTGCCAGGATGATGCCCCGGCATTTTCTTTTTTGAAGCCCGGCAGTCAGGAGCAGCAGCGAGAGGGTCAACATGAAAATGAACAACGTTTCGGTCATCACGATATTTCCAAAGATGGCCAACCAGGGGTGAAAAGCGCAGAGCAGACCGGCCGTGAACCCGGTTTTCTCATCGGCGAGAAGTCTCCCGATCCGATATACGAACCAAACGGTCAAGACCCCCAGCATCTGCTGGATCAGGATGAGGATCAGGTCCTGTCCGGGAAAAAGGGCGCGGATCCCGGCCAGGAAAAGAGGGTACCCGGGGGTACGGATCATCGAGGCGTCCATGACTTGATACGGACGCGTGTCGACATAGCCCTTGCCGGCCAGCAGATTCTGGGCCAGGTTTTCGTAGGCCGGGGAATCGGGGTAGGCCAGGGGCCCCCAGAGTCCGATGAAAAGAAGCCGCCAAGCCGCCGCAGCCAGCAGGAGTAAAAGCAGGTTCCGATTCTTCATTCTATTCCCTATTCTGATAGGCAGCATGGTTTTCATTTTACCCATTCGGGCCGGAGATTACAAATCGGTTCCCGGTCCATCCAGGCAGCCGGATTGACATTCCGGCATGAAATCATTTACCATCCATTCCGACAGCCAAGGCGGAACAACATGCATCAGATCGAGACAATCCCCCGCGGCCCGGACGGTTGGCGGGAATGTTTGCTGGCGGGAATCGCCGGCGGCGCAGGCGCCGGCTTTTTTACGGCCTTCGCAGAAACATTTTTTTTGCTGGTCACGGTCGGATCCTTTTGGGTGGGACTGCCGTTCCTGCTCAAGGCGCTGGCGCTATATGGCGCCGTGGGCGGCGCGGGAGGCCTGGCCTGTTCCGCGGTTTTCTATTTTTTATTTTTCCGCCGCCATCCGTTGCGCAAAATCCGTCCCTGGATATTTTTTCTTGCCTGCCTGTCTGCCGCGGGCATCGCCGCCGAGACCCTGCTTTACCTTATGGACATCCACACGTTTCGAAATTTCCATGGCGGCTGGTCGCTGGCCGCCTATTTTTTCCTTGTCGCCGGCCTTCTGACAGCCGGGGCTGCCGGCTGGTTGATCACCGGGATCGGCCGCCGTTTCTTCCAGGGCGAAACGGCCCGGCGCCTGCGGAACGGGGCGATCGCGCTGCTGATTTTTGCCGTAGTGTTTCTCTTGGGCATGGTTTTTGCCGCAAGGAGAGCGGGCGCTGGACTGGGGCCGCTGGCAGGGAAGCGAGCGAACCCGCCGGCGAACGTGATCATTTTACTGGTGGATTCTCTGCGGCCGGATCACTTGTCCGCCTACGGCTATCCTCTGCCCACCTCCCCGGCCATCGACCGCCTGGCCCGGGAGGGCGTTCTATTTCGCCGTTGCTATGCCGCCTCCAATTGGACCGTTCCGACGCATGCTTCCATTTTTACCGGGCTTTACCCCTCGACGCACGGCGCATATTCGCTTTATTCCACTTTGGATTCCGCCATTCCGACCCTGGCGCAGGTCCTTGCCGGCAATGGCTACTGCACCGGCAGTTTCTTCGACAACCCTCTGCTCGGGACAAGGTACGGGCTGGCGCGCGGGTTTCAAACGGCATTGGGAGTGGACAATGAACAAAAGGTCTCGCTGGCGCTGGTCCGCGTCTGGCAATTGCTGCGCGGAAGCCGCTCCGTCAGCAAAAACATCCTGCTGTCCGCCGGGTGCTGGATCGAATCCGCGCGCCGGCGGCAGCGGCCTTATTTCCTATTTGTGAATTTCCTGGACGCGCATCTTCCTTATCGCCCGCAAAAGCCGTATGTCAGTGAATTCCTGCGCTCCCTCCCCGCTGAAAACGTGAATGTCGGGCTGGCGCGCAAATTCACCACCGACGAGATCAATACCAAGAAAGCGGCCAATGACCTGTATCCCCTGCTGACCGCGGCCGATTGGCGCTGGCTGGAGCGTTTCTACGACAGCGACATCCGGGCCCTCGACGACCAGATCGGCTTGTTCCTGCTGCGGCTGAAAGAACGGGGCCTGCTGGCCAACACCCTGGTGATCGTTACTGCCGACCACGGGGAATTTTTCGGCGAAGGCGGCATCGGCGGGCACCTGCACTCATCCCTGCATGACGCCGGACTGCGCATTCCCCTGATCTTTTGGCTCCCCGGGCGCTTGCCGCCCGGAGAAATAACCCAAGCCGTTTCCCAAGTGGACCTGTTCCCCACGATCCTGGCACTGGCAGGCCTTGCCGGGTCCGTGCCCCACGCCGTCCAGGGCCGAGACCTTTTTGCGCCGGCGGGAAGAAGCGAACCGCTGGCCGAATTTTGGGACGATATCCGCAAGCGGTTCAGCCGGGCGTTTTATGCGGAGGATCTCAAACTGGTGATCCCCGTCTCGGGTAAGAAAGAATTGTACGACTTGAAAAATGACCCCCGGGAAGAGAAGGACCTGGCCCCTCTCCGCCCCGATCTCCTGCAGGCGCTCGCGTCGCTCCTGGACGACCGTTTGCGCGCCATGCCGCTGAGAAAAACCGGCGTGGACGAGCGAAAAAAAAAGGAGATGGAGAAACTGTTAAAAAGCCTCGGCTATCTGTAAGCCGGGAACCGGCGCGGCCTCTTCCTTGTTCCGGCCGGGGCGCTGTGCTAGGATAACAAAAATGAATCCTGCCATTCGAGTGGAAAACCTGGTCAAGCGCTATGAAAAAACGGTAGCCGTTGACGGAATTAGTTTTGTCATACCGGCGGGCGAATTGTTCGGCCTGCTGGGTCCCAACGGCGCCGGGAAAACCACCATCATCAATATCCTCGCCACCCTGCTGCAGCCAACCTCGGGAACCGCCGAGGTGGCCGGGATCTCGGTGGACGGGGACCGCGACGCCCTGCGCCGCCAGATCGGCATCGTTTTCCAGGAACCGGCCCTGGACGTGAAACTGACGGGGCGCGAAAACCTGCAATTCCATGCCATGATGTACGGGCTGGCCAAGCAGGAACGCAAACAAAGGATCGCCCATGTCCTGGAATTGGTCGAGTTGCAGGACAAGGCCGACCTGCTGGTGGAAAAATATTCCGGCGGCATGAAGCGCCGGCTGGAGATCGCCCGCGGGCTCATCCAGCATCCCAAGGTCCTTTTTCTGGACGAACCCACGCTCGGATTGGACGCCCAGACCCGGCGGAACATCTGGGATTACATCCGCAGGCTCAACCGCGAAAAGGGCGTGACGATCATCCTGACCACTCATTACATGGACGAGGCCGATTACCTGTGCGACCGCGTGGCCATCATCGACAAAGGACGGATCGTGGCCATGGATACCCCGGCCCATTTGAAAGACGTGTTGGGCGGTGACATGGTCCATCTGGAAATAGAGGAGGGTGCGAGACCGCTGATGGATGCCCTGCAGGCCACAGCTTGGATCAAGGCCATGAAGCTGCACGACGGCCAGTTGAGCCTGACCATGGAGATGGGAGACAGGCGCATCCCCGAGTTGATGGGCCTCGCCCTGAAAACCGGCGCCAGGATCCAGGCGGTCAACCTGCGCAAACCGAGCCTGGAAGATGTTTTTCTCCACTTTACCGGCCGCACCATCCGCGAAGAGGAGACGGTCCATGAGACCGAATTTCATTTCGTGCGGGGCCGGAGATCGGGGTAAGCCATGAAATCAATCCAGGGTGTCGCCATTTACGTGCTGTGGCTGCGTGAGTTGAAGCGCTTGTTGCGGGCAAAATCCAGGCTCATGGGCACGCTCTTGATGCCGCTTTTTTTTCTGGCTTTTTTGGGCATGGGGTTCCAGCGGACCGCGATCCCCGGCGTGCCTTCGGGCATGGCCTATTCCGCCTTCCTTACTCCTGGCATCCTGGGCATGAGCATTCTCTTCTCCTCGACTTTCGCCGGGTTGTCCGTCATCTGGGACCGGGAATTTGGTTTTTTGAAAGAGATCATGGTGGCCCCGGTGAACCGCGTCTCCATCGTCCTGGGCCGCATCGCCGGCGGCATCACTACGTCGCTTTTCCAGGCCCTGGCCATCTTGGCGATCTCCATCCTTCTGGGTTTCCGCCCGCCCCGGTGGGGCATGCTGCTACCCGCATTTTTGATCATGGTCCTGATTTCAATCACCTTTATCGGGGTGGGCCTGAGTTTTGCTTCGCGTATGCGTGACATGCAGGGTTTCAACCTGGTTATGAATTTCGTCATTTTCCCCCTTTTTTTTCTGTCGGGAGCGCTTTTTCCCTTGAATAGCTTTCCCGCCTGGATACGCGTGCTCTCCCGTTTCGATCCCCTGACCTACGGAGTGGACGGCCTGCGCGCGGCCCTGCTGGGAAAATCCGAGCTGCCGCTGCTGCTGGACCTGGGGATTCTCTCCGGTTGCGCGCTGCTGTCGGTCATCGTCGGCTCCTGGCTTTTCGAAAAAAGCGAATATGTCTGAAACCGCTTCTGCGACCCGACGGGATCGTGTTGGTGCCGACGCTTTTTACGGCAGGCATGAACCCGCGGGCGCGGCGATTTTTCCCGCCGCTTGCTTTGCCCAATGGGGCCGCCCGGCATTCTCATGAACATCACGATTCTCAACGGCCATTCAATTCTGAACAGCGGTGACACCGCGATCATACTCGCCCAGCGCCGGATCCTCCGCCAGGTCTTCCCCGCGGTGAATATGACCCTGGTTTCCCGCACCCCTGAGATTGACGGAGCCTTTTACGCGCCGGCGGGGATCCGGGTGATCGCCGCGCCTTTTTGCCGGGCATCGGCCGCAGTCGCGACCGGTAAAAAAATCCTGGCCTTGCTGCGCGATTGCTTCGCCTGGAGCCGGTTCGCCAGGCTGGCCGCGGCCATAAGACGATCCGACCTGCTCCTCAGTTGTGGCGGCGGATATCTGTTCTCCTTTCAGCGCCGTTTCCCCGGCCCCACCTTCTGGCAGATATATCTCCAGATCCGCCTGGCCTTGGCGCTGGGCAAGCCGGTCATTCTCCTCCCCCAATCCTACGGGCCATTCCGAAACCGCTTCTCCCGCTTTCTGGTCGGTCGACTGATCGTTCACCCGCAGATGAAGAAAGTGCTGGCCAGGGAAGAAATCTCCCTCAAGCTGCTGAAATCATTGCCCAGCCTTGAGGAAAGCGCGGCCAAAATCTCCCTGTGTCCCGACCTGGCGTGGGCGTATCTGCCAGGCAGCGGTCCGGCAATTCCCGAGATCGACGGACTTCCCCGGCCGCGCATCGCCATTACCGCGATTTCCTGGTCATTTCCTGAGGCGAAAAACCTCCGTGAAAAAGCCGAGAAACAAGAGAGATACCTGCAAACCATGGTGGATATCTGCCAGACGCTGCACCGGCAATTACAGTGTTCCCTCCTGTTGATCTCCCATTCGCGCGGGCCCAGTCCGGCGGAAGACGATCTGCGCATCACCCGCCGCCTGTTCGAGCGGATCGTCCCGGGGATTCCGGCGGAATACGTTCATCTCCGCCAAAGCGCGAATGGAGATCCTCCCGACGCCATCATTGCCATTTTGAAAAAGTCCGACCTGATCATCTCCAGCCGTTTTCATGCTGCGATACTGGGGCTGCTGGCTGAAATCCCGATTGTCGTTATCGGCTATCATCATAAAAGTGAAGGGATCATGAACCTGCTGGGATTGCGAGAGTCCTTTACGTCCATCCAGGATCTGAAAGCCGATTGGGTGATCGCGCAGGCGACGAAAAGGATGGCACGGGCCGGGCCGGAGCGGGAAAAAATCCGAGAGCTGGTGCGGCGGCAGCGGGAGAACGTGGAGCGGGAATTGTCGACTTTGCTCGCCGGGGCGGTCCAGGTGAAAAATGAAGATCCTGCTGATCAATAAATTTTTCTTCTCTTTCGGCGGCACGGAGACCGCCTTTTTTCAATCCGCGAAGCTGCTTCGGGAAAGGGGGCACGAGGTGATCTTCTTTTCCATGTCCCACCCGAAGAACCGGGAGTCGCGGCAGGCCGCCCATTTCGTCTCCCGCGTCGATTTCGAGGAAATGAAAGGGATGGGGGATTTGCTCCGGGGCGCGAAGCGGATCCTGTTCGGCAGCGAGGCGCTTGCGAAATTGGCTGAGCTGTTGCGCCTGGAAAAGCCGGATGTCGCCCACCTGCACAATATCTACCACCACCTTTCCCCGGCCATCATCGCCACCTTGAAGAAACACGGCGTCCCGGTGGTGATGACTCTCCACGATTACAAGGTGGTTTGCCCCGATTACAAGCTTTTTGTCCGGGGCGTTGTCTGTGAAAAATGCCGCGGCCGCCGCTTTTACTGGTGCGTGCTGAAAAAATGCGTAAAGGGCAGCCGCCTGAAAAGCCTGCTCTGCGCCATCGAGGTCGCCTGGCACCGGCGCTTCTATGAACAGATCGATGGCCTGGTCGCGCCCAGCCGCTTCATGATGACGAAAATGGCGGACATGGGATTCCTGAAGCCCAGCCGCCTCATTCCCAACGCCGTCAGCCTGCCGGTCGAAGCGCCGTCAACGATCGGCGATCCGCCGCAGGTCCTGTGTTTCGGCCGCCTGGTCGAAGAAAAGGGCATATCGCCTGTTGATCGAAGCCATGAAAGGCGTTCCGGCCGAATGCCTGATCGTGGGAGACGGCCCCCTGAAGGAAGAATTGCGGGAGCTGGCCGCCGGGAGCCCGCAGGCCAGGGTCCGCTTCCTGGACCACCAGCCGTCTCATCTTCTGGAGCCGATCGTGCGTCGCGCGGCCATGGTCGTCGTCCCGTCCATCTGGTACGAGAACAATCCATTCTCCATCATCGAATCCTTCTCCCTGGGCATCCCGGTGGTGGCGGCCCGCATCGGCGGCATCCCCGAGATGGTGATCGACGGGGAAACGGGGATGCTTTTTGCCGCCGGCAACGGCGACGACTGCCGGGAAAAGATCATGCTCCTGCTGCGCGACCCCGAGCTGGGCCGCAGGCTGGCTAGGCAGGCCCGGCTGCATCTCGAACGGCACTGCCATCCGGACCGCCATTGCGAAAAGCTGCTGGGTCTTTACCGCGAGCTGATCGAGGCCCGTGCGCGATCTTGAACTGCCCCGCCCCCGCCGGCCCCTCGACCCGGAGAACTGATGTCTTTTCATACCCCCGTGTTCCTTTTCTTCTTTCTCCCCGTCACCTTCCTGCTGTTCGCTGTGCTCAGGCCAAGCGCGCGCGGTTATTTTTTGCTCCTGGCCAGCCTGTTTTTTTATGCCTGGGGCGAGGGGCTCGGCCTGCTGATATTGGTTTGTTCCTGGCTGGGCAATTACGCGTTCGGATTACTGATGGGGGCGCCCGGCGGCGGCAAGGCCGGCCGCGGCTGGTTCGCGGTCGCCCTGGTCTTCAACCTCGGATTGCTGGCTTTCTTCAAGTACGCGTCCCCGTCCCACCTGCCCCTGGGCATCTCGTTTTTCACTTTCCAGGCCCTGTCGTATCTCATCGACGTGCGCCGGGGCCTGAAGCCGCCGGAGAAAAATCCCCTGTACGTCGGGCTGGCCATCGCGTTGTTCCCGCAGATCGGGGCCGGCCCGATTATACGCTACCACCGCATCGCCGACCAGTTTCGCCGAATTTCCCTTGATCCCACTAAGCTGAACCGGGGCGCCAAGCGTTTTGTCATCGGCCTCGGGAAAAAGGTCCTGCTGGCCTCCAGCCTGGCCCGTGTCGCCGACTCCGTCTTCGCCCTGCCCCAGGCCGCATTTGACGGCCGGCGTCTGCTGGCTGGGCCTGGCATGCTATACGCTGCAGATCTATTTCGACTTTTCGGGATACTCGGACATGGCCATCGGCCTGGGCTCGATGTTCGGCCTGGAGTATCCCGAGAATTTCGCTTACCCGTATGCCGCCCGCTCTATGCGCGAGTTCTGGACGCGCTGGCATATCTCGCTGACGACATTTCTCCGCGATTATGTTTTCCTTCCCGTCAGCTACGCGATCTCGCGAGGCATGCGCCGCAGCCATTGGCTGGGGATCAGGGCCGAAACCTGGATCTACAACGGCGGCATGCTGACCACCATGGCGCTTTGCGGGATCTGGCACGGCTCCGGCGTTGCCTTCCTGCTCTGGGGGCTGTACCATGGCCTGCTTCTCTCCGCCGAGCAGGCGTTCCTGCGGCGCCGGCTGAAAAAGATCTGGCCCCCCGTGGCCAACCTGTGGACGCTTTTGCTGGTTATGCTCGGCTGGGTCTTGTTCCGTTCGCGACTCCCTTTCCCATGCCGGGCAGTTTTATAAAGCGCTTGCCGGCCTGGGCATCGGCGCCGACCGGGCATTTTATCCGGCCCTGTATCTCGACAACCGGGTCCTGCTGGCTCTGGTCGCGGCCGTCATTGGCGCCTGGCCTGTCAAGCGCTTTTTTACCCGCCTGGGCGCCTGGAGCCTGAGAACGCGGCCCGGCGGCAACCTGGAGAGATGGACCTTGCTGGCGGCAAATGCCGCGCTGTTCGCGGTGTTCCTGGTCTCGCTCATGGTCATGGCCGGGGACAAGTACTCTCCGTTCCTCTACGTGCGCTTCTGATGAGCAGGGAACAGCGGCCTGCCCCGAATTTTCAAAACCTGGTCGCGCGCCGGCCCATCCCGGTCTTTGCCCTGCTTTTTCTTTTTGTCCTCTGCCTGCCTATGCTGAAAGCCATCCTGTTCCCCGGGGCGGAATATTCGCTGCGCGATCGGAAAGGCACGGCGGCTTCTGCCGATGCGAATAGCGGCCGGACTCCGGGCCCTTTCCGCGCCTGGAACGGGTACGCCAATGAGCGTTTCGCGGGCAGGGACGTACTGGTCCATTGGAACAACCTGCTCCAGGTCAGGCTGCTCAAAGTATCCCCGCTGGAAACGCTCCTGCTCGGGCGCGACGGCTGGCTGTTCCTGGCCGGCTCCAACCTGGAAATGGATTATTTCAGGGCGGCCGTGCCGTTTTCCGAGGATGAATTGTCGCGCTGGCGCCGGGCGCTGCTGCAGCGGTACATCTGGCTGGAACGGCAGGGGATCCGCTTCATGTTCGTCATCGCTCCGAACAAGAGCTCGATCTACCCCGAAAAGGTGCCGGCCAGGATCCATCGCGCTCCCACCCGGCTCGACCAGTTGCTGGACTACCTGCGGCGCCGGCCGCTGCCGGCGGGATTTCGCCTGGTCGATCTCCGCAAAACCCTGCGCGCCGCCAAGTCGCGATTCCCGGTCTACGGCAGGATCGATTCCCACTGGAACGGTTTTGGCGCCATGCTGGCCGCCAACAAGATCCTGCAGGCGCTGTCCCGCTTCTATCCGCTGCGTCCTCCGACAGCGGACGACTTCATGGTTTCCCTGGAGCCCGGCGCCGGCCCCAGGGGAGACCTGGCGGCCATGCTGTCGCTTTCCGATGTCCTCTACGATCCCCAGTCGGTCAACGTGGCGTCCCGCGCTCCGCTGCGGGCGATCGTGGCCGAGCCCGCGCATTGGCTTGACCGGGACCTGGAGCGGGAAGTCACGATCTGCCCCGGGGCCGAGCTTCCCGAGGCGCTGATGTTCCGGGACTCGTTCGGCTACGCGCCGGCAGGCATTCTATCCGAGCATTTCCAAAAGATCACCTATATCAGGGACATCAGCCTCATGTTCCATCCCCGGATCGTGCTCCAGGTGCGGCCCAAGATCGTCATCCAGGAGATGGCCGAGCGCTTCCTGCTGGTCGTGCCGCCGGTCAATCCGCCGGAGCTCGCCGCCATCGACGCGGAACGGTAGAGGGAAGTTTTTACTTCCAGGCGTGAAAGACCATGCGGCAGGTGCGCAGCATGCTCAAAAAGGGATAACCCAATTTCCGCTTGTAATGCAAGGCGCGGCCCAGGCGGAACATGAACGGCCGGTAGCTCGCAATGACCTCGACGCGCCGGAAACCCGCGGTCTTCAGCATGGCGATCACCGCGCTCGGGCTTGGGCCGCACCAATTGGAAGGGTCATTGGCCAATTCGTCTCCGGGATAGAAGGCGATGACGGGGCGCCTCGAATGCAGGCAATCCACCACGGTCTCAACGATCATCTGGTCACTGGCCACGCTGGCCGCATGCTCGAGAGCCAGGAGCGGGTGCCGCATATGGTAAAGGATTCCCAAAAACAGGACAAGATCAAACGTGCCGATCCTTTCCGGGGACAACTCAAGCACGTCGATATTCAGATCCTCCACCTTGGAGCCGAGGACGCGGCGGGCCAGTTCGAAACCCTCTTTCGTGGTTTCGCCTCCCTGCCCCCAGCAAAAGGAATCGGTCGCCAGGACCCTGGCGGCTCCCCTGCGCTCGGCCTCGAAGGAAAAGTAGCCATCCCAGGCACCCACGTCCAGGACGCTCTTGCCTGCCAGGCTTGGCGGCAACCCCAGCCTGCGAAGTTTTTTGGAGCTATTGTCGGTCCCCGGGGTAATGATGCCGTCGCCCAGATCGATCCGGTGGTGCCACTTGATCTTCTGGACCTGGTTTTTCAGCGCTTCAATGTCCCTTGCTTGCGCGGGTACCGACTTTTTCATGGACGCACCTCGATATGCTTCCGCTCTGTTTTCCTGTTGACAACCTTAAAGCAAGCATGCCGATATGTCAAGATTTTGCGGCTTTGACAAAACAAAATCCATGTGCTATTAAAAAAAACGTAACGGCAATGAAAAGAAAGATGGATCGAAAAAAGAATTCGAGCCTGCAGCCCGGTGATGCGCGATGAATGACGACCGTTCTCATGCCGCCGCGAAAATTGAGGCCAGCGAGTCGCCGCCCGTCGTTGCTGCCGTCCCACGCGGGTTGGCGCGGGATAAGGCCGCCCTGCTCTGCGCGGTGATCTGCCTGCTGTTTTATCTGCTGACCCTGGCTGGCCACCAGTTCTCCATCGACGGCGTCATCATGTTCCAGAACGCCAGGAATCTGGTCAAGCACGGGAGCCTGACGTTCGACCCGCCGTTGCAGTGGGGCGGGGCGATCACCCACAGTCAGTATGGCATCGGCATGACCTTGGCCTACTTGCCCTCACTTGCCATATGGTCCCCGCTCCTCGCGGCAGAACCGCCGCTATCGCAGCAGCCCCACGACTGGAGGTTGTTTTACGGCAACGCCAGTTACTTCTTTGCCTCCCTGACCAATCCGTTGATCATGGCGCTGATGGTTTTTCTCCTCTTTCACTTCGCGTTGGAACTGGGCGGTTCGCGCCGGGTCGCAGCCGCGACAGCCCTCATCTGCGGCCTGGCGTCTCCTGCCGGGGTATACGCGCGCTTTGACTTCGCCCAGCCGCTGGTTGCCCTGGGGATTGTCGGGACGCTGCTTTTTGCTGCTCGCTATCGCCGCGTCCCAGCGATCAAAGGCGCCTTCCTGGCCGGCGTGTTCGCCGGGGTTGCCATCCTGACCCGCTTCGACGCCCTGCAGATCCTGCCCTGGGCGATGCTGGCAATGTGGGGGTCGCGCGGCCAGCGAAACCGGCGCGCGCTTGCCGGCGTCGGGATGTTCCTCGCCCCGGTCCTGCTCGCCATCATCGTCACCCTTGTTCTCAACGTCGTGAAGTTCGGCGAGCCGTTTGTTTTTGGCTACGGTCCCGGCGCCAGCTTCCAAGTCAGCATGCTCCCCTACGGCATAGCCGGCCTCCTGGTCAGCCCCGGCATCGGCCTGCTCCCCTTTTTCCCGCTCGCCATCCTGGGGCCGCTCGGGGCCCTGTACCTGTGGAGGCGGGACCGGCTGTTCACCGCCGTGCTGGCGGGGATCATCTGCAGCTACGTCGTAACGAACGGAGCCTGGTCGCAATGGTGGGGAGGCTGGAGCTGGGGACCGCGCCTGCTTATTCCCATCGTGCCCCTGGTCGTGCTGTTGTCCGTCCTGGGCGTCGGGCGGCTACGGGTCATGGCGGGAGCGGTCGCGACGCGCGCGCTGGCGGTCGTTTTGCTGGCTTTGTCGCTGCTGGCAAGCTTGAGCGGGATCCTGGTCGATATCCTGAAATTCAACGGCTGGCTGTTCTCTCACCCGGGTTTGCCCGGTTTGCACGGAGAGCGGTTTTTTGCTCTCTTCGCGTCGCCGGCAGTCTCGGCCTGGCAGTTTCTCAAGAGCCCGGGCGACGTGGATGTGGCCTGGCTCTGGGCGGCGCGGGGCACCCATGGCCTGTCCCTGGTCCCGCCCGCGGCATTTTTGCTGGGGCTGCTGCTTTGCGCCCGCCTGCTGCATGGGCAGCTTCGGGAACCGCAGCGCCAGGCATCCATTTGAGCCTCCATTTTTGGACCGCATCCTGACCCGCTTGCTGACCATGATATACCGGCCAAAAATCTGCCCGCCGGAGCTCGCCGCGATCGAGACGGGCCATCGATGATGGGGGAGTGGCCCGCGAGGGCCGAAAAATGCGTGGAGGCGTGGCTCTGCGACTTTGACAAAAAAAAGGCGATGTGTTACTTTTTCATCCTGCGAGGACGGCGGAGGTTTTTTCATCCGCCCGGTAATGAGGAACCCCCAGTTTTTTTTTGATGGCATGCGCGAACCTGCTTGCAAGGCCAAGGGCGGCAGCCTGTTTAGGGAAGGAATAGCATGGACCCATTCACAATGTCGGGAATGAAGACCCTGGCGCGGGAATGGGAGGCCCGGATGACCCCGTTATGGAGAGCCCGGTCCATCGAACATACCCGGGTCCGCTTGACGCGATCGCTTTGGTGGGATGAAACGACCCCGGAGTTCATGCGGCAGGAAATTGAACCGTACTGGCTGGCGCTGCCGAAAAGGAAATATGGCATGGTTTGGGACCTCGGGGCGGCCTCCGGGATGTTCACGCTGTCGGCATGCCTGCGCATGCCCCTGGCGCGAGTGACGGCGTTCGAGCCTTCCAAACGCCAGCGGATATTGCTGGAACGCAACGTCAGGCGGAACGGACTGGCCGCGCGCGTGGGCATAGAGCCCCATGCGGCGTGGAATCGCGACGGGAGAATGGTGTTTAGAACCCATGGGGCCATTGGTTCCCTCAAGCAGAGCGGGGAGCACCTCGGGGCGCTTCCCTTCGCGGAATCCGTTTCGGCGGTGACGCTGGACGAGTGGAATGAACGGGCGGGCCGCCGGCCGGTCGACCTGGTCAAAATGGACATCGAGGGCGCCGAGATCGAAGCCCTGGAAGGGATGCGCGGGACGCTGGCGCGATTCAAGCCTGTCCTGCTGGTGCAAGCCTATCATCTTCGCGGCGGCATCCGGACCTATGAGCGCTGCGAGAACTTTTTGTGGAGCCTGGGATACCGCTGCCACGAGGCCGTTCCCGGGAAAGGACTGCTGGTTGCCGAAAGCGATCAATGACGGAGGGCTTTTCCGCATGTTTTCCCGGATCGCAAGAATAGTCCGGTTGGAATCTTTTGATTCCTCATCTCCGGAGGGCCGGTCGCTGGAACGCCACCGCAAGATCCTGCTGAGCACCACGACCAACTTCCTGGCCCGCGGTTTTTCACTCTTGGTCAACCTGCTGGTCATTCGCCTGGTGCTGGCCCGGCTGGGGAAAGAGGAATACGGAGTATGGGTGGCCATCACCGCTTTCCTGATGTGGAGCACGCTCCTGGATTTCGGCATTCTGAACAGCCTGGTCAATGCCGTGGCCGAGGCCTTTGGCAAGGATGACCGGGAAACGATCGTCCGGCACGTGTCCACCGGTTTTTTCTCCCTGCTGGCCGTGGCGGTCGCCCTGTCACTCGCCACGGTGGCCCTGATCGGGCATGTGAACTGGAGCGCCTTGTTTTCGAGTTCCGCGCTGGTCAGCGAGCGCAGGTTGCGCTGGAGCGTGGCGGCCGCGGTCGTGCCCTTCATCGTCGGGATACCGGCCAGTGTCGTTCGCCAGGTCTATGCCGGGCTCCAGAAAACGTATGTCAGCAACATTTTTATCGTTCTTTCCTCGGTCATGACCCTGGCGGCGGTGTGGACCGCCATCGCCTGCGGGGCAAGCCTGGAGTGGCTGGTGCTCGCCGCCGGCGTCGGCGTTCCGATCGCGGCGTTGCTGAACCTGTGGTACCTGGTGAAAATGGACATGCCTTGGCTGAAGCCCAAGCTGGAGCGCTTTTCCATGAGCAGCTTGCGGCGTTTGTTCCGCTCTTCCGCTCCCCTGTTCCTATTCCAGCTGGGCGCGCTGCTGGTCAACTATTCCCAGCCCTTCATCCTGGCCCACGTGACGAATTATTCGGTCGTGGCGGATTACTCTTTGCTGTTTCGCTTGTACGCCCTCGCCGGCACGGTCTTCGTTTTATCGACATCGTCTTTTTTCCCGGCCTTTCGCGAGGCGTTCGAAAAAGGCGATCGCGGCTGGGTGCGGCGGAATTTTTCCCGGTTGCTGGGCTTGCGGATCGTGCTTTCCTGCTCCCTTGGTTTTCTCCTGGTGGTTGCCGGCAATGCCGTCCTGAAGGTATGGCTCGGCAAGGATGCCGTACGTTTTCCAGCGCCGGTCTGGCTGGTGATCGCTTTCATACTCGTGGTTTCAGCGTGGGGCACGGCGTTCTCCGATCTGCTCACGGTCATGGATCGCATCTGGATCCAGGTCGCCGTCGTGCTGCTCAATGGCGCGGCAACGGTCGGCCTGACGATCTGGCTGGCCCCGCGCATCGGAATTCTGGGCGCCCTGCTGGCCAACGGCTTCGTGCCGCTGCTTGTCTGGAGCTGGGCCGGGCCGTGCATTTCCCGATCGCTCATCGGCTCCCGGGGCCACCCGGCCCCGGTCGCCGGGTCCGGGCGAACGCTCTAGGCGGATGCTCGCGCGACGGGATCGGCCGAGGCGGCGAGGGCATGGCCGCATGACCCGGCGCGGGTTGTGTTCCGTTCCCCGGTTCTGGTATACTGGGAACATCCGGGCTCATTGAAAAATTGATGGATTGAAGGTAATTTATTGCCCATGGACCTCGATCGGCATATCATTTTGGGGATTTGGATCGGTTCTCCGGCCAAATTGCCCTCCCTGCAGCGCGAAGGCATATTCCGCTTTCTTTTCAACCTGGTCAAGCACCTTATGCTCAGCCATCCCGTGCTCATCGAAGTCTGGTGCCAGGAGCTGAATGTGCGAGCGGTGCGTGAACTTTTTTCGGAATTGTGCGCCGTGCCGCAATTTAAAGAACGCATCGAGTTCTGCACGGAAATGAACGCCTGCAGGCAGGTCCCCGGGAAACCGGGGCCCGGCGGGCGTAATTTTTTTCTTTGGCGGGCGGCGCTGGCCCACTATTTTAAAAGCGGGATTTATTTCCTGAAGGACCTCCTGCAGAAATTCAAACTCTTTTTCCTGTCGGCCGCGGCGTTGCTGGCGGTCGCGATGGGTTATCTGGCTTTTCGCCTCGGGATCGCGGAGCGGCTGCGGTTCGGGGTTTATTTTTTGCCGCTGCTGGCGTTCTTATTCGTCTTGATCCTGGTTTTCCGAGAGCGATGCGAATGGCTGTTGACCTGGGCCTGGGATTTTTTCAAGCAAGCGCTCAACTTCCTGCCGTCGGCGGCCAACCGCTACTCAATGGCCGATTGTTTCCTGGTCCAGAATATCGATATGGCGAACGCCTGGCAGATCGACCGCTTGAAAGTCATCAACCTTCATGATCTCTTCACTTCCGAATTCGCCCCATTGTTCGCCAATAGCGGGCGCTGCCGCCGCCTGCTGTTTCAAGGGCGGGAAGCGATCCGCTTTGCCGCGAAACTGGCCGGGGATGGCAGTTTTTTCGTCAGCAACAGCGATCATATCCGGCGCACGCATGCCTTGGCCCTGATCCCCGGGCTGAATGAAAAGAATACCGCGGTCATCTTTCTCCCGCCCATTATTCCCGACGCGGTCCGTCTCGAACTGCCGGCGCGCGGGGAGATCCTGTCCAGTTTCAAGATCCCCGGGGATTATATTTTTTATCCAACCCATATACGGCCGTATAAAAATATCCTGACCTTGCTTAAGGCATTCAAGATCGTGCTTGATCGCGGGCATGGGCTTTCGTTGGTGCTGACCGGCAACCTGGCGGACGACAGCGAGTGCCTTGCTTTTGTCCGGCAGAACCATTTGGCGGATAAAATAATTCTCACCGGGGAGATCTCCGAAGCCAACATGTATGCGCTTTATCGCTCCGCCGCCCTGGTGGCCGTGCCCACGCTGGCCGAGAGCAGCTTTCCCTGGCAGGCCCTGGAAGCCATGGCCATGGACGTGCCGGTGATCGTTTCGCGCATCCCCGTAGTCGAGGAGAGGTTGCGCTATCACGATTTATGTGCCGGCAGCGTGCGGCTTGCTGATGTTCGAGCCCCGCGATGAAAATACCCTGGCGCAAATGATCGTCCAGGTCCTGGCCGACCGCCCGCGCGTACTGTCGGCCCAACAAGGCTTGCGAGAAACTCTTTTGGCCTACGATTGGCGTCAGCTCGGCGATCGCTATTATAGTCTTTTTTCGCGATTGATCGAGCGGGAGCAATGAATGATCAGGAACGTTGCCTGTCAACCGTCCTGGGCCGGCAATGAAATAACCGCGTCCGCAAGTGCCGGAGGCGGCCAAGGCTTGAGCTCGAAAAATGAAAAATGGCCGTTGGTCATGGCCATTGCATTGATCGTGTCTGTTTTTTTTGAGGGCAGCGGCTATTCTTTCCAAGTGCTTGGCATGCGGGTACGGTACGTGCAGGTATTCGAGGTCTTATTCCTGGGTTTTATAACCGCGCTTTTTCTTTTCGGCAAATGGCGCTGGCGGAGGAGTCCGCTTGATTATTGGCTGCTCGCTTATTTGGCGGTCAACCTAGTCGCCATCGTGAATTCCCAGTGGCAAGCCCGTTCCGTGAAAATCTTTCTGCTGCTCGTCTCCCTGGCCCTTTTATATTGGCTGGTGGTTCAACTTCTCAGAGACAAAAATGATATATTGCTTGCCTTTTATGTTTTTTTGGCCATGGGGACCTTGCAGGTCCTTTTCGGGCTATACCAGGTCCTGGCCGGGGCATTGAATTATTATCGCGGCTGGAGCCTGCCCATCGGCCACATGGGCATGGTGCACCGGGAATACATCAACTCGGTCTGGGGCCGTCCCTATGGAACTCAGGTGGAACCCGATTTTTACGGGGCCATCTGCATGGTCCTGGCGCTGATCTTCATCATTCTCTACTTCTCGGAAAGCGGGGGGGAAAAAAAATGGCTGCTGGCCGGCATGCTGCTTTCCCTGCTCGGACTTTTTTTCAGCTTTGTGCGCATTTGCTGGTTTATTTTTTTACTGGCGCTGCCCCTGCTGGCCCTGGCCAGGAGAAAATTGTCGTTTTTCCGGTTCACCTGGCTGTTGGCCCTGTTCATCATGGGGGGGGTGGTCGGGACCGCTTTCATCGCTGCTTATTCCGTTTCGCCCATCGCGCGGATCTGCCAGGCCCGTTTCGCCACAAAAGAGTCCGCGGATATGAAAAAAAACGCCTTCATGGGAAAAGGCAGATCGCTCAAAAAAAACCGTGTTTCATTGTTGAAAAGAAAATATGAAAATGTTTCGCTGCTGAATGACAAAAACATCCGCTTGTTCACCATGAGGGTTTCCCTGCGGACCTGGAGCGAGCACCCCGTCATCGGCAATGGTCCGGGGAGTTTCGCCTATGTTTTTTGGCGGAGTGTTTTTGATGAGGAGAAGGCACAGAAGTTTATCGCGGAAGGATATTTACCCTGGACCAATCCCAGCATTTTTTTCAGCATACTTGGGGACACCGGCCTGCTCGGTCTTTTTATTTTCCTGGCCATGGTTGCAAAATTCATTTTCGCATGCCGGGCAAAGCTTGCCGGGCCCCCCACGCCGCTGGCCGCGCCGGCTTTCGCCCTGGCCGTCGGTTTGACGGCGCTTTTTCTTTCCTACATGCTGACCAACGGTCTCTGGCTGCCACTGACTTGGGTGTTCCTGGCGCTCGCGGTCGCGTCGCTGCGGCAATTTCCCGCGCCGGGAGGCGACAGGCAAGCCGACGCGCGGGGGGCATGACCATGCGCATCGGCTTCGACGGACGCTGGTTCTTTTCCGGCAACCCCAGCGGCAAGGTCATGGTTGGCAAGCTGCTGCAGGAACTGATCTTGCACCATCCCGAGCACGACTATTTCGTTTTCCTGCCCCGGCGCGAGCGGCACCTGGAATTCCCCTGGCAGGCGCCCAACGTCAGGCTGGTCCATGTCGCGGGCAAGAACGGCCTCCTGGTCAATTGCTTCTCGCTTCCCTGGCGGGCGCGGGAACTCGGGCTGGATGTCTGCCTGTTCTTCTATTTTTCCGGAAGGTTCGGGAAGTATAAAAAAATCGTCTTTGTCAACGACATCACTTTCTTGGCATATCCGGAGTATTTCACCTGGAGGGAAAAGTTGTATTTTTGGCCGATCCGTTTCCTGGGCCGCTGGGCGGCCAGGATCTGCACGTTGTCCCTGAGCGAAAAAGAGCGCATGATCCGCTTTCATTATGCGAGCGCAGACAAGATCGCCGTGGTGCCGCTGGGAGTCGACGAGGGCTTCTTGCCCCTGTCCGGCCATGACCCGGACCGGGTCCGCGCCGTCAGGGAACGCTACGGTCTCCCGGAGCGGTTTTTGCTCTACGTCGGCCGCATGAACGAAAGGAAGAATATTTCGAACCTGCTGAAGGCCATGGGAATTTTACAGGATAAAAAAATCAAGCTGGTCCTGGCCGGGAAAGTCGACTGGAAGATGTTCGATCTGCAGGAGAAAATCATGGAGCTCGGCTTGCAAGACCGGGTGCTGCTCCTCGGCCAGGTCCAGGAAACTGACCTGCCCGTCCTTTATGCCGAGGCGACCGTTTTCTGCTACGTTTCCTTCGCCGAAGGTTTCGGCCTGCCGCCCCTGGAAGCCATGGCCAGCGGCGTGCCCGTCGTGGTTTCGGACCGGGACTCATTGCCCGAGGTGTGCGCCGACGCCGGCAGCTATGTCGACCCGCTGCAGCCCGGGGATATTGCCGCCGCCATCGATCGCCTGCTGATGGACAGGGGATTGCGCGAGGAAAAGCGCGCCAAGGGCCTGCTGCGGGCCAAGTATTTTTCCTGGAAGCAGAGCGCCGACCAGCTGCTGCAGATCTGCCGCGAGGTGGTCCAATGAAGATCGCCATCATCGGCTCCCGCGGCTATCCCTATGTGTACAGCGGCTATGAGACCTTTGTCCGGGAACTGTCCGAGCGCCTGGTGCGGCAGGGCCTCGGCGTTACGGTCTATTGCCACCGCAATCTCTTTCCCGTCCGGCCGAAAGAGGTGAACGGCATCAGCCTGGTCTACCTCCCGACCATCGAAATGAAGATCCTGAGCCAGTTTGTCCACTCCCTGCAGTCGGTGCTGCACGCCTGCTTCGCAAAATATGATGTCGTGCTGGTCGTCAATTCGGCCAATGGCCCGTTTGGCCTGCTGACCAGGCTGTTCCGCAAGGCCACCGTCATCAATGTCGACGGTCTCGAGTGGCTGCGGCCGAAGTGGCGGGGCCTCGGGGCGCGGTATTTTCACTGGGCGTCCAGGGCCGCCACCCGCCTTTTTGACCGGGTGATCACGGATTCGCTGGCCATGCAGGAGATTTACCGGAAGGAATTCGGCGCCGCTTCCACCATGATCGCCTATGGCGCCAATATCGCCCCCGCCGCCGACCCCGCCCGCCTGGACAAATGGCAGCTGCGGCCGCGGGGGTACTTCCTGGTCGTCGGCCGGCTGATCCCCGACAACAATGCCGACCTGATCCTCCGCGAATTCGTCGCTTCCGCTTCGTCGAAGAAGCTGGTGATCGTCGGCGACGTCCCGTACAAGGACCGTTATGCGGATTCCATCCACAGCCACGCCGCCAACGCGCGCATCGTGTTCACCGGCTACGTGACCGAGAGGGACGAGCTGTCCGCCCTTTATCAACATTGCCATGTCTATTGCCATGGGCATGAGTTCGGCGGAACCAATCCCGCCTTGCTGCAGGCCCTGGCCGAGGGCTGCGCCGTCTGCGCGCTGGATACCGTTTTCAACCGCGAGATGCTCCTCGACGGAGAATACGGCATGTTCTTCAGCAAGCAGAGCGGCAACCTGGGAAAAATGATCGCGGAGCTGGAAAAAAAGGAAAAGGTCCTGGACGGCTTCCGCCGCAAAGCCCGGCAAAGGATCCGTGAGAATTATGACTGGGACGAGATCACCGGCCAATACAGGCGATTGTTTGAAAGCCTGAGCGCGAAGGAAAAATGCAAAACCGCAAAAAAGCAAGAAAATATATAAAGCACGCCGGCGATATCCTGTTGCTGATCCTTTCTTTCCTGGCAAGCGCTTTCCTGGCCAAGAAGCATGCCGGGAACGCCGCGGGTTTTTTCCGCCTGGGGGCCTGGGAGATCTATTTGCTGTTTTTTTTCTGCCTGATCTGGAATCTTGGCGCCATGATCTTCGGGCTCTACGATGACCTGCGCAACCGTTTTTTGCGCATGGAATTGAGCTCCCTGGGCGAGAACATCATGCTGCAGGCTTTTTTCGCGGTCCTGGTCCTGTTTTTTGCCAAAGAGCAGACCCTCTCGCGATTTTTCGTTTTCTTTTTTTATATCTTCCTGCTGCTTTCCCTGATACTTTGGAAAACCGCCCTGTACCTGTACTTTTCCTGGCAGCGGAAAAAAGGCCGCAACCTCAGCCAGATCCTGATCGTCGGCTGCGGGGAGGTGGCCCGCAGCTTTTCCAACACCATCGCGAACAATGCCTATCTGGGCTACAGGATCAAGGGTTTCGTCGGCGAAGGGACGCAGCCGAACATCGCCGATCAGTATCTGGGCGCGATCGACCAACTGGCCCAGGTGCTGGAACGCGAACGGGTCGACGAGGTGGTGATCGCCCTGCCGAACACGGCCATCGCCAAGATCGGCCGGATCATCGCGATCTGCGAGAATTTTCCCGTCCAGGTGCGCATCATCCCCGACTATTTCAACTTCATGAGCCCACGCTTCGGCATCTCGCGTTTTGGCGGGTTTCCGCTCATTTCCATCCGCGCCAATCCCCTGGAACAGCTGCATTGCCGGCTTATAAAAAGGGGCTTCGACCTCGTCTTTGCTATTCTGGCGTTTGTCGCCGTTTTTTCCTGGCTGTGGCCGCTGCTGGCTTTGCTGATCAAGATCGATTCGCCCGGCCCGGTTTTTTTCAAGCAAGAGCGCTGGGGCAAAAAAAATGCCCGCATCGTCTGCTATAAATTCCGTTCCATGGTCAAGGAGAGCCGGGACGTGGATGAAAACGGCCATTACCAACAGGCAACGCTCCATGACCCCCGGGTCACCAGGTTCGGCGGTTTTTTGCGCCGCAGCAACCTGGACGAACTCCCGCAATTCATCAATGTGCTGAAAGGGGAAATGTCGATCGTCGGCCCGCGGCCCCACCCCACGCCCATGAACCTGGAGATCAAGGACGCGGTCCGGCACTACCAGTTGCGGCACCTGATCCAGCCGGGGATCACCGGCTGGGCCCAAGTCAACGGCTTCCGCGGCGAGACCGGCGACCCGGAGCTGCTGCGCAAGAGGGTTGAATCCGATATCTGGTACATCGAAAACTGGTCGCTGCTTCTGGACATCAAGATCGTCTGGCTCTCCGTCTGGCTGATGCTCAGGGGAGATCCCCGGGCGTACTGACCCGTGCCGCGAACGACCGGATCGCGAACGCATTGCCGATGAACAAAAAGACGTTGCATGTTTTCCTTGCTTTCCTTTCGCTCTGCCTGCTTTTTTACGTCGTGGCCGTCCAGATTCGCTTCGCGGTCTTGCCGGTCTTTTTTCTGGCGCTGGGACTGTTTTCCTACCTGGGGAGCGGCAGGAAAGCGCTGTCCCTGTTTTTGTTCCTGCTGCCCCTGGTCAATTCGACCCCGGACATTTTTTTTAACGGCTATCCCTACAATTACATGGGAATTGCGCTCTTTTACCTTGCGGGCATGTGGATCGCCTCCTTCCTGAAAAAAGAAAAAGCGGAGCTCGCTTTCCCCGGCTACGGGCTCTATCTGCTTTACCTGGCCCTGGTCAGCGTCTCGGTTTTTTTTGTTTTCCTGCGCTGGTCCAACCTGACCCTGTCGCAGTTGGCCTTCCTGCGCGACACGCCGGTCGCCCCCAGCGGCGAGCGGCTGTCTTTCGCCTGCATTTTCCCGGCCATCACCCTGGCTCTGTTCGCGCTGACCCCCTTCCTGGCCTCCCTGCTCCGCCAGTGGCGTTTCCGGGAAAGTGAGATTTTTCTTCCCCTGAAAGCCGGTTTCACCCTGTCGTTCCTGCTCGCCCTGGCGCAAAAATGGCTGGACCCCGATCTCCTGGCGCAAAGCTGGTGGGGCTTGAAAATGAAGCAGCTGAACGGCGGATTCTCCGATTTCAACGCTTTCGGTTTTTTTGCCGGCGCCATGTTTTTGTATCAGGCCCTGCGCCTGAGCGAAATTGTTTTCCAAAAGGGAGATGGTCCTGACGGCAATAAAAAAAATGCCGGAAGCCAGATCGGACTTTTTTCGCGATCGAGGGGATTGTTATTCGATGTTCTCTTTCTTCTCGTCGCCTTGGCCGCGATCTTTTTGTCTGGCTGCCGCACGGCTTTCCTGTTCGTTCTGCTGGCGGTCATCTATCTGATTTTTTCAAGGAAGATACGTTTTTGGATCAAGGCCCTGGCCATTCTGCTGCTGACAATTTCATTTCTCGCCGGCGGCGGGACATTGAAAAAGCGGCTGCGGGAGACTGTTGCCCAGACCGCGCATATAACCGCTGCTGCGGATCCCGGGAAGGCGCCCGTCCCGACTGCGCGCAAATCCGCATTTGACAAGCTGTTCCATGAGGTGGACGAAATGGCCAGCGGCCGCCTGGCCATGCTCAGGGACGGTGCGCGCATGGTGGCCCGCTTTCCGGTCAGCGGTGTCGGCGCCGGGAATTTTTTGTTTTATTTGGAATATCTTTTTTTCGGCACGTACAATTACCTGGACCTGCCCTTGAACCAGTATCTCCTCGCATTCACGGAAACCGGCGCGGCCGGAGGACTGGTGTTTGTTTTTTTTCTGGCGGTATGCTGGAAGCGGCAGGAACCGGGAGTCCCGCGTTTTGCCGTGTTGGCGATCGCCATCGCCCTGCTGTTCAACAATTTTTTCTGGTTCCCCGAATGCTTGCTCCTGTTCTGGATCTTCCTGGCCGCAAGCCCGGGTACGGACCCTCCCGGCCCCCAGCGCCGGCGCGGCTGGCCGTGGATCCTGTTACTGGCCTTTGCCGCCGCCAACGCGCTGGATTTTCGAGCCCTGCATCCCGAAAGCCTGACCCGGCAGAAAGGAGTCGCCTACGAGTATGGCTTCTGGCAGGCTGAGAAAAACGAGCGCGGCTCTTTTGCCTGGACGCGCGCCGCTGCCGGAAAATATTTCGCTGCCGCCGCCGGGCGGGATTTCGCCATTTTTAGCGGGGCGCCGCGCGCCTGGCTGCTGAAAAAGCACGTGGCCGTGACGTTGTACTGGCGCGGGAAAAAGTTCGCCGCCGAGGTCTTTTCCGAAAACCGCCTGAAACAATTCCATCTGCCGCCGCGACAGGCGGGCTTTTTGGAGATTCGCGTACACCCCACCTTTAATCTGCGGGATTTGAATTTGGGAGCGGACCCGCGGGATTTGGGAGTGCAATTCTTTGCCTGGCCACCTCCGCCGGGAAAGGCCGCGGAGAGTGATGGGTCAATCCGGACGCGCTAGCGGGGATCATCGTCCTCTACTTGCTTGCAGCCGGGAGAAAAACGCTCCAGCCCGGGTCCGCTCGCAGTTGCTTCCTGCTGATGCCGTGCTTGCGCATCTTTTCAAAGAGTACGGTGGGCTTGATGCTCATGACGGCGGCAGCGTTTTTCTGGTTGCCCCCGGTCAGGCGCAGGCAAGCGAGCAGTATTTTTTTTTCAAAACCGTCCATGAAGACCTTCAAGGGGAGATTTTTAAAGTTCAGGTTGGCGACCAGGTAGGCCAGGGCCAGCGATTCCTTGATTTTTTCCAGGGAAAGCAGCGCTTCCGGGTCGGTCCAGGAAGATTCGGGGCTTTGCGGCTGTGCCAGGACCCTGGCGTAGGTTTGGATAAAATCGGGCATGTCGGCGTATTCCCCCGGTCCGGGCCCGGCGGCATTGTTTTGCGCAATTTGTTTCATGCGAGATCACCTCAAATCGTCTGTCATTCTTCTCTACATGATATAACGCAGAATAGCGCCGGCGCGCATGGGTGAAAAGTCATATTTTTGAATTCGTTACCAAAGTTCTATGTTTGCTCTTTCATTTTAAAGCAAAATGTAACATAATTCCCGCGTGCCGCGTCTATATGGATGATAAACCGATCCAACTTGCAGTCATGAACATGGAAATAAAAAAAAAGGCCCGGGTTCGCGCATGAGCCGGGCGGAGAATATCGTGTCTGCCCGGTGCAGGCCGCGGCGCTTGCGGCTATGGCTGCTGCTGGCTGCAATTTCTTTTTTTAAGCTGACGGCCGATTCCGCCAATCCCGGTTTCCAGAACATCACCATTGAAGACGGCCTGTCTCAGAACACGGTCACCTCCATCCTCCAAGACCGCAACCACTTCATGTGGTTCGGCACTGACGGAGGATTGAACCGCTACGACGGGTACAATTTCAAGGTCTACAACCATCGCCAGCGGGACAGCAAATGCCTGAGCCATGACCAGGTCAACAATATGGTCATGGACGACGACGGCACATTCTGGATCGGTACCATCGGCGGCGGCCTCAACCATTTTGACCCCGAGAAGGAGGAGTTCTCCTGTTTCCGCTCCATTCCCGGCGATGCCAGCAGCCTGAGCGACAATTCCATCCGCGTGATCCTGCCGGTCGGGGACGGCTTGTTCTGGATCGGCACGGACAACGGCCTGAACAAATTCTCCAGCCGGAGCCATGTTTTTACCCGCTACCTCACCGCCCGGGATCCCTCCGCTCTGGAGAGCCGGAACGCCGTTTACAGCCTGCATCTGGACAAAAACGGGATGCTCTGGGTCGGGACCGGGGACGGGCTGTACCGGTTTGACGCCGCCCGGGATACCTTCAGCCGTTTCCAGAGCCGTGCGGATGACCGCGACGCTTCCAGGCACAATCAGGTCAACGCGATCTTCGAGGACGGCAAGGGAACCTTGTGGCTGGGTACCGAAGCCGGCCTGGTCCGCTTCGAAAAGCAGGACGGGATTTTTGATTTTAACCGGGAATCCGCCAATCTGCTTCCGCACCTATACCGCAGCCGCATCTTTCAATTCTTTCACGACACCGGCAACAGGGTCTGGGTCGCCACCGAGTCGGGGATCTATATTTTCCCCGGCATGAACATGCTCGAATTGTATTTCCGGGCCGGGGCCATTCCCAAACGCCTGCTGCCGAACCATTTCATCATATGGATCTTTCAGGACCCGGAGGATGTGGTCTGGGCCGGAACCTTGAGCGGAATTTACAAGTATGACCTGAAAACCCAGCAGTTCGCTTCCTACGGCATCGAAATTGTCAACAAGGAAAAAAGATACGGCAGGTTTCTGGTAACGTCGATCTCACAGGACCCTGGCGGCAGCATGTGGCTGGGGACCTACAAGAACGGCCTGCTCAAGTTCAGCCGCGGCTTGAATGAGAAAACAACCGTTGTCTCTCTGCCCGGCGATCCCCGGGAAACCACGGAAATGACCATTCCGGCCCTGCTGCTGGGCCGTGAACAGGTATTGTGGCTGGGGACCAGCTCGGGTTTGTATGCGTATGACATCGCCAAGGGCAGGTTCCGCGGGTATTACCGGCACGGCCAGGCCATGGGCAGCCTGAGCGACGACCGGGTCACGACTTTCCTGGAGGACCGCTCCGGCCGGCTGTGGGTCGGCACGCAGAACGGTTTGAACCTGTTCGACCGCGTCCGGGGAACTTTCTCCGTCTACCGC
Source organism: Candidatus Aminicenantota bacterium (assembly GCA_963764745.1). Classification (GTDB taxonomy): domain Bacteria; phylum Acidobacteriota; class Aminicenantia; order UBA2199; family UBA2199; genus UBA2199. The sequence goes on from CAVXTN010000006.1 coordinate 830,438, forward strand.
AACGGGTCGCCGCAGCCCAAGGCCATCGGCAGCGACCATATCACGGCCATCTACCAGGACAGCCGCGGCATCATGTGGATCGGAACCTATGGGGGAGGCTTGAGCCGCTTCGATCCCGAGAGCGGTGTTTTTCCGAAACCTACCGCCATCGCGAGAACGACCCCGCCAGTTTGAGCAGCGACAAGATCTATTGCCTGCTGGAAGACCGCCGCGGCCAATTCTGGGTAGGCACCAACAGCGGCGGTTTGAACCTGCTTTGACCGGGACAGCGGCACGTTCACCAGGTTCACCAGCGAAGACGGCCTGGCCAGCAATGACATCCTGGGCCTGCTGGAGGACCAGCAGGGCAACCTGTGGATGAGCACCAACCGCGGCCTCTGTCAGATTCGATCCCCGAGGCAGGACCTTCAGGAATTTCACCGTCCACGACGGCTTGCAGGGTGACGAGTTCCTGCCGATGTCCTATTTCAAAGCCGCGGACGATGAAATGTTCTTCGGCGGCTACAACGGCTTGACCTGCTTTTTCCCCGAAAAAATAAAGGTCAATCCCCATGTGCCGCTGATGGCCATCACCGCGTGTCTCGATCCACAACCGCAATCGGACCATCGACGGCGATTTCAGCCGCATGAAAAAGATCGACCTGGGTTCCAAGGACTCGGTCGTTTCGTTCACCTTCGCCGCCCTCTCCTATTCCGATTCCCGGCGCAACCAGTACGCCTACAAGATCGAGGGCATGAACGACGATTGGATCGCATATCGGCAACCGCCACGAGATCACGGTCAGCAACCTGCGGCCCGGGAGTTATGTTTTCCGCGTCAAGGGGTCGAACAACCACGGCATCTGGAACGAGCAGGGCGCCGCCCTGGCCATCGTCATGCGGCCGCCCTGGTGGCAGACCTGGTGGTTCCGCGTGCCGGCTTTCCTCCTGCTGCTTTCCCTCTTCATCCTGTTCAACCGCAACCGCACCCAACGCCTGGCGGCGCGCATCCGCACCGAGGCGGCCATGGAGCAGTACCTGAACAAATACGACATTTCCCAGCGGGAAAAGGAGATCGTGCTGCTGCTGTTGAAAGGCAAGAGCAACAAGGAGATCGAGGACACCCTGTTCATCGCCATGGGCACGGTGAAGAACCATATCTACAGCATCTACCAGAAAATCGGCGTCAAGAACCGCGCCCAGCTGATCACCCTCTTCAAGAACCTCCAGGTCAAATAGGCGCCGTGGCCGGCCTTTCGATCCTTTGCGTTCTTGTTGGCTTCCGTGCTATTCTTTTTAACAGGAAAAAATCATGAAAAAAGCATCTTTTTCGCCCCGGGTCTTTTTTTCTCGCCGTTTTTCATTTCCCGCCCTGCTGGCTATCCTGTTACTCCTGCTCCCGGACGCCGCCCGGTCCCAGAGCCAAAAGATCATCGTCGATCATACCTGCACCCGCATCACCCAGGTTCCGGAAGCGGCGATCACGGCGGCCAAGCAGAACCTGCATATCGCCTACGGGCATACGTCGCACGGCAGCCAGCTGACCGACGGCATGACTGGCCTGGTCGCCTTTGCCAATGGCCATGGCCTGGGGCTGGCCCTGGCGGATGACATCTTTGCCTGGAACGAGGGGGGGACGGGCGGCGCCCTGGACCTGCGCGATTACGCCATGGGCGGGGACGTCGGCTATTATCCCGATTGGGTGAACAACACGCGCAGTTACCTCGGAGCCGTGAACGCCGCCGGCCGGGGGACGAAAAATCCCGACGTGAACGTGGTCATCTGGTCCTGGTGCGGGCAGGCTTCCGGGCTGAGCGAAGCGGAGATGGCCAGCCATTACCTGGCTCCCATGAACAACCTGGAGAACGAATATTTCGGCGTCAGGTTCGTTTACATGACGGGCCACCTGGACGGCTCGGGCAGCGACGGCAACCTCGCGGCCCGCAACAACCAGATACGCGACTACTGCAACGCCCATGACAAAACTCTATATGATTTTGCTGATATTGAAAGTTACGACCCGGAGGGATCGGTATATTACATGCCGCTACTGGCCACCGACGGCTGCGACTATGATTCCGACGACGACGGCTACCAGGACCGCAACTGGGCGATCGACTGGCAGAACGGCCATACTGAGAACGTGGACTGGTACGATTGCCCGGCGGCCCATACCCAGCCCTTGAACGGTAATTTGAAGGCCTACGCCGCCTGGTGGCTGTGGGCGCGCTTGGGCGGCTGGAGCGGCAGCAGCACCCCCCAGTATGCCATTTCCGGGAGGGTCACGGCGGGAAGCCAGGGTTTGCCCGGGGTGACAATCTCCGGCCTGCCCGGCAATCCGGTCACCAACGGCAGCGGCCATTATTCGGTGATGGTCGACGAAGGCTGGTCGGGAACCGCGGTCCCCAGCCGTCCCTATTACGCGTTCGTGCCGTCCTCCACCGCCTATGACGCTGTCGCGGAGAACCAGACCACCGACTATGCCACCACGCTCAACCAGTCACTGGTCGTCACTTCTCCGGCAAGCGGGTTCGTCTGGGAAGCCGGCACGACCCAGGCCGTCACCTGGCTGCAGCAGGGCGCCCAGAGCGCATATGTCAGGATTAACCTTTATAAAGGGACTTCGACCTGGGTCGCGACCCTGGCGGCCAAGACCGCCAACGACGGTTCCTTCGGCTGGGCCGTGCCCATGACCCTTCCCGCGGGCGGCAGCTATTTCATCCGGGTCCAGACCTTCGACAACCGCATCCGCGACGACAGCGACAAGTTCACCATCCTGGTTCCGGCTATCACGGTCACCGCCCCGGCCGCGGGCACCGTATGGGCAAGGGGAACGACCAAGACCATCACCTGGAACAAGGTGGGCACGCAGGACGCCAACGTCAGGATCCAGCTCTACCGCGGCACGACCAAGGCCCTGGACATTACTCTGAACACTCCCAACAGCGGCACTTATGACTGGGCCATTCCGGCCACCCTGGCCAACGCCGTGTATACGGTGCGCATCACCACGCTGGACGGCAAGGTTAAGGGGGTCAGCAAGACCTTTTCCATCGTCAGGGGCATGATCAAAGTCACGGCTCCTGCCCCGGGCGCGCGCTGGCAGCGCGGAATCATCCACGCCATCACCTGGAGCGGGGAGGGGTTGCTCAACGCCAATGTCAGGATCCAGTTGCTAAAAGGGGACCAGGTCTCGGCCATCGTCGCGACCACGCCCAATGACGGCAGCTTTGACTGGGTCATCCCGGCAAACAAGGCATTGGCCAACTACAAGATCCGCGTCACCACAGTGGACAACCAGGTCACGGCAAAGAGCGGCCTGTTCGCCATCACCAACAGCGCGGACTGAAAATTTCAATTCCCATATTATAAATTGGGAAGATTTTAATATGCAGAATAGCATAATATAGTTTCCGCCAGGGAACGGAGCTTCCCCTCAAACGGCAACGGAGCATGTCCGGAATCCGGGTAGCAAAGGAGTGGACCATGAAAAGATTGGAATGGATATTGTTGTTCGGCCTGTGCTTGCTGGTTTTGCCCTTGCAGGGCGGAATCAAACTGCTGCACAAATTTGCCATAGACCATGGTGCCGGGTGTGTTCCCTATGGAGACTTGATCCTTTCCGGATCGACCCTCTATGGCATGACTTATTATGGCGGCTATAATGACAATGGTACGATATTCAAGATGCAGGCCAATGGAAGCAGTTATGCCTTGTTGCATGAATTTGCCGGGGGCGCTGACGATGGGGCGAAACCAAGCGGGTCCCTGATCCTTTCCGGTTCGACGCTTTTTGGCATGACCGAAAGTGGGGGAATCATCAATACTGGCGTGATATTCAGGATTGAGACCGACGGTAGCGGTTACACCATTCTGCACAAATTTGCCAATGGTTCTGATGATGGGAGCGGGCCTAAGGGATCCCTGCTCATTTCCGGCTCCACGATCTATGGCATGACGCAATGGGGTGGCGACAGTAACTGTGGCGTGATATTCAAGATACAGACCGATGGCAGCGGATTTGCCTTGCTGCACGAATTTGCCGATGGCGCCGATGATGGGGCGCGTCCCGATGGATCCCTGATCCTTTCGGGCTCGATTCTCTATGGCATGACCTACTCTGGAGGCGACGACGGGTATGGAACGATATTCAAGATCCAGAGCGATGGCAGTGGTTTTACCCTGTTGCACGAATTTGCCAACAATGCGAATGATGGGCATCATCCATATGGTTCCCTGCTTCTTTCCGGCTCAACCCTCTATGGTATGACCAGTAATGGCGGCAGCAGCAACCGGGGCACGATATTCAAAATAGAGAGCGATGGCAGCAGCTTTGCATTGCTGCATTCATTTGTCCATGGCGCCAACGATGGGGGAATTCCTTTTGGATCCTTGATCATTTCCGGCTCGACCCTCTATGGCATGACCGCCCAGGGTGGCGATAAGGATTATGGCACGATATTCAAAATCGGGACCAATGGCGGCGGGTTTGTGCTGCTGCATAAATTTGCCGGGGGAGGCAACGATGGGGCGCGCCCTTATTATGGTTCCCTGCGCATTTCCGGTTACACCCTCTATGGAATGACTAGTGAAGGGGGAGACAGAGATCAAGGCACGGCATTCAAGATTCAAAACAATGGAACGGGGTTTGTCTTATTGCGTGAATTTGCAGGCTCCGCCGGTCCCGGGTCAAATCCATCCGGAGACCTGGTTGTTTCGGGGACGACTCTTTATGGCATGACCGATTATGGCGGCGCCAATAATCATGGCGCGATCTTCAAGGTGCAGACAGATGGCAGCGGATATGCTCTTTTGCACAGTTTCGCCGGCTACCCTAACGACGGTGCATGGCCCCAGGGATCCCTGCTCATTTCGGGCTCGACCCTTTATGGGATGACTCATGTTGGCGGCGCCAATGATTTGGGTACGATATTCAAGATCCAGAACGATGGCAGCGGTTATGCATTGCTTCACAAATTTTCCGGGCACTATTCTCACGACGGGGCAAATCCATATGGTTCCCTGATCATTTCCGGCACAACCCTCTATGGCATGACCGCAGATGGAGGCACCACTGAAGATGGCACAATATTCAGGATACAGACGAATGGCACGGGTTTTACCTTATTGCACGAATTTAACCATGATACCGGCGATGGGTTTTTACCGGAGGGCTCCTTGATCATTTCGGGTTCAACCCTTTATGGCATGACCGCTTTGGATGGCAACAGTTTCAATGGCACGATATTCAAGATCAAGACCGATGGCAGCGGTTACGCAGTGCTCCATCAATTTGCCGGCTACCCTACCGATGGGAGTTTATACAGCCCTCATTGAGTCTGGCTGGTCGGGCACAGTGACCCCCACCCATCCGTATTATGCTTTTTCACCATCTTCCACCAGCTATACCAATGTGACGGCCAGCCAGACCACCGACTATGCCACTACACTCAACCAGTCCCTAGTCGTTACCGCACCGTCCAATGCAACCGTTTGGGAAGCAGCCTCTGCCCAGACCGTCACCTGGCTGAAGCAAGGCACGCAGAACGCGAATGTCAGGATCAAACTTTATAAAGGGACATCGACCTGGGTTGCGACCCTGGCGGCCAAGACCGCCAACGACGGCTCCTTCGACTGGCTGGTGCCGAAGACACTGGCCGCAGGCGGCAAATATTTCATCAGGGTCCAGACCATCGACAACCTGATCCGCGACGACAGCGACAAGTTCTCCATCATCGTCCCCGCCATCACGGTCACCGCCCCAACCACCGGCACCGTCTGGGCGAAGGGCACGACCAAGACCGTCACCTGGAACAAGGCCGGCACGCAGGACGCCAACGTCAAGATCCAGCTCTACCGCGGCACGACCAAGGCGCTGGACATCACCGCGAGCACTCCCAACAGCGGCAGCTTCGACTGGGCCATCCCAGCCACCCTGGCCAACGGCACGTATACGGTCCGCATCACCACCCTGGACGGCAAGGTGAAAGGCATCAGCAAGAGCTTCACCATCGCCAACGGCATGATCCGGGTCACGGCGCCGGCCGCGGGCGCGCTCTGGCAGCGGGGTGTTGCCCATGCCATCACCTGGAGCGGGGAGGGATTGCTCAACGCCAATGTCAGGATCCAGCTGCTCAAGGGGGACCAGGTCTCGGCCATCGCGACGACGACTCCCAATGACGGCAGCTTTGACTGGTTCATCCCGGCAGATAAGGCATTGGCCAACTACAAGATCCGCGTCACCACAGTGGACAACCAGGTCACGGCAAAGAGCGGTATTTTCACCATCACCAACAGCGCCGGGTTGATCTTGCTGGCGCGAACATTACCAACAGCGCCGACTGATTTTACCGGCTTCAGCCGGCATCAGATTTAAAAAGCCGCAACCGGGAAGGAGATATGCTGCGGTTTTTGTTCAGGTCTATGCGTACGGCTTGGCGCGCAGCTTGTCGGATACTTTGTACTTGCGCGCCGTGCGCTTCCAGCCCCAGTCGGCGACCAGGTTGTAGAACCAGCGCGGCATCATGGCCTTGCCCATGAGCTCGATGACCGCTGCGGGGATCTCCTTGCCTTCGGCCAGATAAGCGGCGGCCTGGTCCAGGGCCTTGACCTGGTGGCGGACGATGCCGCCGGCCTTGGCCAGGTCGCGGTTGCCGACGGCGCCGCCCATGCCCGTGGCCAGGCAGCCCAGGAAGCGGAAGCCGGCCTGGGCGGCGAAGATGCGCATGATCTCCGCGGCCGGGCGGCAGTGCGCGGTTTCGGGGAAGCCGCAGTTGACGATGGCGGCCAGGGCCTGGGCCGGCGCGCGCTGGACGCCCCTGGCGGCGTTCGGCGATCCGCCGCAGCAGGTCCATGACCGGGGCGGGGAGCTGGTCGACGTAGAGCGGGAAAGCCAGGATGAGCAGGGCGCAGGACGTCGACGGCCGCCAGCAATTCCGCCATTTTCTTTTCGTCGGCCAGGCGCCGGGTAGACGCAGCATTTCTTCCGTCTCCATGCCGCGTTCTTTGAGAGCGGACAGCAGGTGGTCGCCCAGGGAATGGGAGACGCTGGCCTTGCCGCGCGGGCTGCCGACCAGGAGCAGCGACTTTGTTGCCGTTCATGGCGCCACCTCCGGAAAAGCGGTTCTGCTCGCCGAGTTTTTTTTCGATTTCCGCCAGGGAGACGTCGCCGCTGAACACCAGCGTCGTGGCTTCGACATCGCCCATGTTCAGGGCGTTGCGCCGGACCAGGCGGCGGAAAACGCTTTCGCTGTCGGCGTCTTCCTGCTTTTGCGTGCCCGACGGCCAGCAGGCGGCGCCGGCGCGGGTAGCGCTGCGGGTGGTGGGTTTCGCCGCGGATCTTCATGAAAAAAGGCAGCAGCACGGGGATGATCCGGTCCAGGGCTTTTTTCAGCTCCGGCGAATAGCCGCCGAAGGTGACGGGCGTCAGCAAGGCGATCAGGTCGGCTTCCGCCCAGGCGCGCAGGATCGGCTTCCTGGCCGTCGTCCTGGATCACGCAGCGCCCCGGGGTTTTCACCCAGCAGGAAAAACAGCCGCGGCAGGGCTTGATGTCCATGCCGGCCAGGGCGAACGCTTTTACCTGCCAGTCCCGCGGCCTTCATCCTGGCCATGACCGCGGCCGCGGCCCGGTTGCTGAGCAGGTCCTGCCCCGCCGCCGGCGATCCCTTCAAAAAAACTGCCTTCATGGTTCCTCCTGCGTGGTTTTGCAATTCTGCATTATTCTCCATCCCGCTTTTTTTTTCAAGCCGGAAGAAAAAATCGGAATTTTGACCAAAAACGGATCTTTTATACGTATAATGGATTTGGCAACTGCCAATAAGGAGGATTTCATCTTGAATAAAAAAACCGTTTTTTCCAGACTCGTGCCGGCTTTGCTGCTGGCGGTCCTGTGCCTGCCCCTGGCGGCCGAGGACAACCCTTTTTTAAGCGCCTACAAAACTCCGTTTGAAACGCCGCCCTTCGACCGCATCCAGATCGGCCATTATCTGCCCGCGGTCCAGGAAGGCATCCGGCGCGAGCAGGCCGAGATCGACGCCATTGTCAGCCAATCCCAAGCCCGCCACGTTCCAGAACACCATCGAAGCCCTGGACAGGACCGGCGAGCTCTTGGCGAGGGTGAATGCCGTTTTTTATTCGCTGTTGAGCGCCCTCACCAGCCCGCAGATGCAGGAGGTGGCCAACCAGATCGCGCCGCTGCTGTCCGCCCATCACGACAACATCACGCTGAACGCCAAGCTCTTCGCCCGGGTCAAGTCGGTTTACGATCGCCGGGCCAAGCTGAAGCTGACGGCGGAGCAGCTGTACCTGCTGGAAAACACCTACCGCGGGTTCGTGCGCAGCGGCGCGCTGCTGGATGAGAAGCAGAAAGCCCGCCTGCGCGATATCAACCGCGAGCACTCGCTGCTGACGTTGAAGTTCGACGACAACCTGCTGGCCGAGACCAACAACTCGTATATCGTGATCGACAACAAGGCCGACCTGGCCGGCCTGCCCGAAGGCGTCATCGACCATGGGCGGCGGAAACCGCCAAGGCCATGAACATGCCGGGCAAGTGGGTCTTCACCACCCAGCGCCCCAGCTGGACCCCCTTCCTGCAGTACTCGCCGAAAAGCGCCCCCTGCGCGAAGCCCTGTACACCGGCCTATTTCATGCGCGGCGACCGCGACAACGACCACGACAACAAGGCGCGTCCTGCAGAAGATCCTGACGCTGCGCGAGGAGCGCTGCCGGATGCTCGGCTACACGACCCCCGCCGACTTCTACCTGGAAAACCGCATGGCCAAGACCCCGGAAACGGTCAACGAGTTCCTGATGGGCTTGTGGAAACCGGCCCTGGAGCGGGCCAAGGCGCGAAGCGGCCGAGATGCAGGGCATCATCGACCAGGAAAAGGGCGGCTTCAAGCTGGCGTCCTGGGACTGGTGGTATTACGCCGAGAAGCTGCGCAAGGCCAAGTATGACCTGGACGATTCGGCCCTGCGCCCCTATTTCAAGCTGGAAAACGTCCAGCAGGGGATCTTCACCCTGGCGGAAAAGCTCTATGGCGTGAAGTTCGTCGAGCGCAAGGACATCCCCGTCTACCATCCCGACGTCAAGGTGGTCGAGGTCAAGGAAGGCGACGGCCGCCTGCTGGGCATCCTGTACATGGATTTCTTCCCCCGCGACTCCAAGCAGGGCGGCGCCTGGTCGGGCGGCTTCCGCAATTCCTACTATGAGAACGGCAAGCGCGTCATCCCCTTCGCCACCCTGGTCGGCAACTTCACCAAGCCCACTCCGGGCACCCCCTCGCTGCTCAGCATCGATGAAGCGCTCACTTTTTTCCACGAATTCGGCCATGCCATCAACACCATCTTCAGCAACGGCGCCTACCACGGCAATTTCGCGCCCGCAGGACTCGGTGGAGCTGCCTTCGCAGATCATGGAAAACTGGGCGCTGGAGCCTGAATTGCTGAAGCTCTATGCCAAGCATTACCAGACCGGAGAGGTCATACCCGCCGCCCTGGTCGACAAGCTCAAGAACAGCAGCCTGTTCAACCAGGGCTTCGAAACGGTCGAGTACCTGGCCGCCTGCTTCCTGGACATGGCCTGGCACGGACTGGAGAATGCCCTCAACGTCAACGTGACCCGCTTCGAGGACAAGACCATGGCCGCCATCGGCCTGATCCCCGAGATCCTGCCCCGCTACCGTTCCACCTATTTCAGCCACATCCATGGCGGCTACGAGGCCGGCTATTACAGCTACATCTGGGCGGGAGTCCTGGACGCCGATGCCTTCGAGGCATTCAAGGAGACTTCGCTGTTCGACAAGAAGACCGCCGCGTCCTTCCGCAAGAACATCCTGGAAAGACTGGGCATCGAGGACGCCATGACGCTCTACAAGCGCTTCCGCGGCCGCGAGCCCAAGGTCGAGCCGCTGCTGAAAAAGCGCGGTCTATTGTAATAACGTCGATCTGGTTTTTGGTAGGGGCGGCCCTGGCGGCCGCCCCTTTTTTTCAAAACCTATGTTTGTCTCTTCCCTGAAGCGTTTTTTTTTGCGGCTACGCGCATGGTCGGGGCGGGGAAGAATGCGCCAGTCGCGCAGGAATTTGACGGTGCAAAAAACCAGTTCGGTGCGCACGGGTGACCAAAGCCTCCCGGTGTGAAAATCGATATTGTCGGGGCTGCCGTTGAATACGGACGGGTAATAGTGGGCGCCCAGGAAATTGGCATAGAGCGAGAAGAGAAGGGCGGCGGTGAAGGCCCGGCGGCGCCACGGGCTTGCTGCCATGGCGGCTTCCCAATAGATCGCTAAAAAGAGGATCAGCAGGGGGACAAGCTCGATCAACAGCCGATAGCCGAATGACCAGCCGCCCCACCACATTTTCCAGCCGGCCATGGCCAGCAGGAAAAGGACGGTAGCGGCCGCCAGGTATTTATAGATCGGTTCGGCCCGGCGATCGCGGAGGGTGCGCGCCATGCCGGCGAAAGCGAAAATGAATATCGGACTGAACACGAGCAGTCCGCGGGCCGGGCTGATGAGGACGCCGGCCAATCCCGCCAGCGGATTCCCGGAGACGAACGTTTGCCCCTGGCCCAGCGACTCCAACCGGCCGTAGTATGAAAGCGAATACCAGGCCAGGAGTGAAGCGGGGATGAGGGCCAGCAGGGCGAATGCCAGGGCGCGCCGCCGGCGGTGAATCAGGACGAAAAGCGCCAGGGGCAGGGCGATGAGAAGGTTGATCGGCCTGTTGCATACGGCCAGACCGAGGAAGAACCCCGCCCAGGGCACTCCCCGGCCGCTTGGCGAATATAGCAGCCACAGGGCTATGGAAATCAAAAGGAGCGAGGGGCCATGCTGCCAGATGGCCCGGCCGGCGACACTCCAAGCGCAGGTGGCGAAGGCGTAAACCAGGGAAAAAAGGATCGCCGTGTGTTCTTGCCTGCCGCTGCGGAGCAGCATCAAGAAGACAAATGCCGCGGACAGAGCCGTGATCCAGCCGGCTGACAGGAAAGACAGCTGGCGCCGCCGCTTCCAGATATCCACGCCCAGGACATCCGCCGCCGCATAGACCGGCAGGTTGAGCACTCCCGGGAGGATCGGGAAGACCGAGACGATTCGTCCCTTGACGGTTCGGAAGTAGTAGGGAAGATGGGCGCGCAGGCCGGGGCCGACGAACTCGTCGAAAGCGAAGTTCCCTTCGCGCAACAGGGATATCGGCAGCAGCTCGTTGGGAACCACGTCGCCTGTTGAGTAAGCGTCATATCCGGCCAGGTAGCCGATCAGGACGAATATAAAAAGCAGCAGGGATTTTATCCAGGGACGTGTCATCGCTTCAATCCCCGGGCCCGGGCGCGCAGGCGGAACAGCGTAAGCATCGCTTTGAAGATCTCGGCCTTGCTGATCTTGCTGGCGCCCCTGGTGCGGTTGACGAAGGTGATGGGCACCTCGCCGATGCGCAAACCGGCCTGCTGGCAATAAAAGGCCATTTCGACGAGGAAGCTATAGCCGCTGCTGATGATCGTCGTCAGGTCAATGGTCTCAAGCACGTGCCGGCGATAGCAGCGGAAGCCAGCGGTGCAATCGCGCACGGCGATGCCGAGCATTGTGCGGGCCAGCCAGTTGGCCGAATGGCTGACCAGCTTGCGCGTCCGCGTAGAGCCGACGATGCGGCCGCCGGGAACATAGCGGCTGCCGACCACCAGGTCGTACCCCAGGTCGGCCTTGTCCAGCAGCTTGGGAAGACTCTCCGGGTCATGGCTGAAGTCGGCGTCCATGGTGCAGAGAAAGTCGTAGCCATGGTCCAGGCCATAGGCGAAACCCGACTTATACGCCGTGCCCAGCCCCAGCTTGCCGGCGCGATGCAGCACGTGAATCCTGTCATCGGCCGCCGCCAGCGCGTCGGCGATCTCTCCGGTGCCGTCGGGCGAGCGATCGTCGACGACCAGGACATGGATGTTGCCGGGCAGCGCGCGCAGCAGGGTGACGAGCGGAGCGAGATTTTCGCGTTCATTGTAGGTCGGCACGATCATCAATGCCGAGCCGGACCAATCTGCTTTCATGGTTGGACCATTATACCCGGAAGCGTGAAATCTTGCGACCCTTGACATTCAAGGGCGATGCCCCCAAAATGTCGCACGGGAGTGACAATGAAGCGGACAGTGCGAAAAGTTCCCATCCTCTTTCTGGACTGGAGTTGGCTCCTGGCCTGCCTGCTGGCGGCCGGTATTTGGTGCGTTTCGGCATCCCCTCGTCTCGGGGCCACGTTCGATGAACCCAATTATGTGGCCAGGGGGCTCAAGGCCTGGCGCTCCGGCAGCTATTCGCAGCTGCTCCGCCAGGGGACCATGCCTCTTCCGGTCGATGTGATCAGCCTGCCGCTGCACCTCAGCGAAAAAATGCGAAGCGCTCCCTATCTCGTCAACGTCAATCGGCGGGACATCCCTCCCGGAAAAGATGACCTGCCCATGCTTCTTCCCTGGGCCAGGCTGGGGACGCTTCTGTTTGCCTGGATCCTGATCGTTTACGGATGGCTTCTGGGAAGGCATCTGGCCGGGACCTGGGGCGGGCGGCTGGCCGCAGCGCTCCTGGCCACGGAACCCTCCATTCTGGCCCATTCGACCCTGGCCACGACCGATGTGGCGTTATCGGCATGCCTGTTGGCCATGGTCTACCATTTTGACCGCGGGCGAAACCGGCCCTGGCTCCGGCGGGTGGGACTCCCCGGGGCCTGGTTCGGGCTGGCGATCCTCAGCAAGGCTTCAGCCATCGTCTATGCTCCGCTCTCGCTGCTTGTGATTGGAGCCTGGGGACGGCTGGCGGAACGGGAAATCATCCCTGCGCATGCCGGGCAAGCGCCCCGGCCCGAACTCCGGTTCGGGCCGAATCGCTTCTCCTCCAGCATGAAACAGAAACTGCGAACGACGTGGCGGGTGCTGAGACCGGTATGTCGCGACCTGGCCTGGATCCTGGCGATCGGCATGGTGATCGCCGTGTTCTACGTCGGAACCGATGCCAGGACGGATCCCGCTTTGGTGAAGTGGTCCAGGGGACTCGGAGATGGGAGCTGGGCCCGGTCCATGCAATGGCTTTCCCGCCACCTGCGGATCTTTCCCAATGTTTTCAATGGCCTGTTCTGGCAAATCTCCCACAATGCCCAAGGACACGGCGCTTTCCTGCTGGGGCAAAGCTATGCGCAAGCGGTTTGGTTCTATTTCCCGGCGGCGTTCACCATCAAGATGACGTTGCCCCTGCTTCTGGCTCCCTTTTTCCTGCTGACTTTCCGTCCGCGGAATTTTGCCAACCGGGTTCTCATCTGCAGCCTGGTGCTGCTGGCATTCAGCGTTTTTTTCCGCGTGCAGATCGGCATCCGCATGATCCTGCCGGTCGTAGCGCTCTATGCGGTCGGGGTGGCCGCCGCGACTGTCGAAGCCGCCCGTTCCCTGGCCGGCCGGGCAAGGCGCTGTTTGGTAACGGGGATCATCATGGGAATGGCCTGGATCGTCCTGGCGGCCGTCCGCGTCTGGCCGCAGGGGCTTTGTTATACCAATGAACTTTGGGGAGGAACCGCGAGGGGATACCTGCGGCTCAGCGATTCGAACTACGACTGGGGTCAGGGACTGAAAGAACTCGACCAATGGTGCCGGGACCGCGGGATCGCCGCCATGGACCTCTGGTATTTCGGGACCGACCCGGCTCGGGATCATCCCCCGTTTCGCGACCTCCGGCTGCAAACCCTGGAAATATCCGGACCCGCGGATATCGCGGCCGCCATGGAATCGCGCTACCTGGCGGTGGGCACCACGATCCTCTACGGCAGTTACGGGCCGGAAGCGCTGCAGCGCGCCGCGGCAATCCTGCGCACCCTGCGCCCCATCGGCAGGACCATGACCTATTTCATCTATTCGTTTCCCGCATCCTCCGCGCCTGTAGCAGACCCACCGGGGCGATTACCCTTTTTTTCCGATTGAAACAAACGGTGCGGGGGAGATTTCCTTCTGTAGGGGCAACCCTCGCGGTTGCCCCATCACTTGCTGGGTGCCCGTTCTTCTTGCTCTTCCCTCCTTTTTCCGCTTATAATACGTCTTGAAAAGATATGTGACGCTTTTGTTGATCCTTCTCATCCTACTGCCGCTGGTGGCGCGCGCCGGCGATGCTCCTCCCCGCAAGAACGGCGCCAGCCTGGTGGTCGAATACGGCCTCGATTCCCTGGAACGCCGGTTTTACCGCCCGATCTTCCGCTTCGATTTTCCCTTTAAAAAGGGGACTTTTTTCAGCGAAGTGCAGTATCTCTCGCGGATGAACGGCCGCTTGCAGGGCGCCATCGACTACTGGGTCGATGGCGGATGGCAAAAAAACATCAATGGGAACCTGAACCTGGAATTCCGCCTGAACCATTTCTGCCGGCACAAGACCGTGCGCGACTCGCCTTATATTTGGAACGTGAACGAAGTCCTGGCGCGCGTCGGGCTGACCGGGGAAAAATTCAGCCTGGCATTGGCCGCGGGCCCCTACATCGGCAGCAGCCCGGGTTACCATGAATTGCTGGTCCTCAACGGCGAATGGCGCGGGTTCATTGTTCCCGAACTTTCACTCGCCGCCGAAGTGAAGCTGGTGAATTTTTCGCGGTTTTACCACGAGCTCGGCTTTTCCCTGGCCTTGAACAGGAATGTCGACCTCTTTTTTAAGAATACCCGGGATTATGAATTTCCCAACACGTCCTACCTGGGCCTGCGCTTCAAGGCCGACGGGCAAAGCGAGACGCTTCTCGACAGCCTGAAAATGTCCGCCGGCGTTTCCCCGTTCGACGACCGCTACAAGCTTGAAGTGGAAGGCGGGTTCAAATTGGAATTCTTCGAGAACGATTTCCGCCGCATCGTGCTGGGGGTCGACTTCGAGACGCCCATTCTCAACGGCAACGGCTTCTTCGCCCAATTCTGGCCCGCGAAAATGATCTATGGCATCGGCCTGGATTATGAGTGGAAAATCAACCCCTTCCTGTTCGTTGCCTGGGCGGCCCGCTACCAGTTGGAATTGCCGGTCGACGAACGCCTGCCCTTTACCGCCAGCCTGTTCACCGGCCTGGCCGTCCGCAACCAGGCCAATTTCGATGAACTGGAAAAGGAAGTCAGATATGAGCTCGCCGCCGGCCACGATTTCAAGCGCGGCCCGGGAGTCAGCGGCAAATTGGGCGTCCAGTTCTGGCGCAGCGGCTCCTTCCGGTTGTTTGCCGAAATGCGCACCCAGATCGACGGCAAGAGGGCGCGCAACGATTTCCGGCTGCTGGCCGGCTTAGGCCGGGCGGTCCAGATCCGGCCTTATATCGGCTGGAAAAAGGATCTGACCCTGAATTCCGCCCAGTCCGCTCCCGGCAAATTCCTGTTCGGCCTGGGCTTCTTCAAGAAGTTCTAGATCATTTCTTTGTGTAGGGGCACCCCTCGCGGGTGCCCTGTTCTCAATATTGATGAAAAAGGGTAGGGGCAAGCCCTACCCCTACAAAAAGAGATTTATTCCTTCTTCTCCGGCTCGGGCACGCGGAAGCGGTCGCCGGTTTCCTTGATGATGCGCTGGTACCATTCCTTGGGGTAGGGCGGGTGCGTGACCTTGCCCTGGCTGTCGCGCACGTTGCCGTCCAGGTATTTCCAGATCAGGAACTCGCCCAGCTTTTTCCAGCGCTGCACCACGGCGTCGCCCTCGCTGACGCTGTAGGCGGTCAGGTAGTCGCGAGCCTGCCCCGGCGAGCGTTTGAACATCTCCAAGGCCGCCGCTTCCAGTTCGGGCTGTGCGGCGAAGAATTTTCCTTCCAGTTCGCGCTGCACCGGCTGGATATCCTGGATCATGTCGCAATAGCGGGAATAGGCGGTATTGGCCACGAAGTTGAAGATCCAGAAGGCCGAGTCCCAGCTGAAGCGGCTGAAGTCGCCCGCGTCCTTGGCGAAACTGGCCGGAACCCGGTTGATGCCGCAGTACATGGGCGTGTAGACCGTGCTGAAGGTGTCGTCCAGGCCGAACCAGATCACGCCGCCCACGGGGTTGGGCAGCCAGGAGCGCGATTGGGTGACAAAGGAAAAACCGGTCTGCTGGGTGGAGACGGCGCGCTCAAAAATATATTCTTCCTTGGCGTCCTTGTCCACTTTCCAGGTCATGGGCCGCCAGCGATAGGGCAGGACGAAAGGCCCGGCCCCGATGTCCTTGGTCATGTCCATCTCCGTGCCTTCAAAATGGTCGCGCATCAGTTCCATGACGTCGCGGGCCGAAAGCTTGTGGTCGGGCTTGATGAACAACGGCATGGGTTCGGCCGGCTTGATGCCCAGGGCGTAGTCCTTGTAGGCGTCCATCTGCCTGGAGTCCGGGGTGATGCGCCGGAAAAATTCCCAGACGCGGCCCTCGCAGAAGCGCCGCGCCTCGAAATTGAGGGGCGCATAGGCGTCGGCGAAACTGAATTCGCCATCCGTTCCCTTGAAATATCCTTTCTCGCGGGCAAAGGCGATGACGTCGGGGGCGTGAAATACCGTTTGCTTCTTGTTGAAGAAATCATTGCTTTTCTGCAGGGGGAAGCGGCGGATGCGGGGCTGGTTGGCGTGGGCGCAGACATAGCCGTCGGGAACCAGCCAGGCCACCCAGACGGCCCCCTTGCGCTCGGGGCCCTTGGAGATCATCTCCAGGATCCATACTTCGTTGGGATCGGAGATGGAAAACGATTCGCCGCTCGACGCGTATCCGTACTCCTCCACCAGCGAGGTCATGACCTGCAGGGCCTCGCGGGCGGTGCGGCCGCGCTGCAGGGCCAGGTTCATCAGGCTGCCGTAGTCCACCACGGCCTTGGGGTCCATCAGCTCCTCGCGGCCGCCGAAAGTGGTTTCGCCCACGGCCACCTGGAACTCGTTCATCAGGCCGACCACGGAATAGGTGCGGCGCGCCTGGCGGATCTTGCCCAGGTATTTCCCGGAATCGCCGTCATAGACGTCGAGCCAGGTGCCTTCCACATGCTCGCCGGCCGGGATCAAATTCAGGTAGCCGTAGAGCTCATGCGAATCGGCCGAATAGGTGATCATGGTCGAGCCGTCGGCTGAAGCGCCTTTGCTGATCAGGTAATTGGTGCAGGCGTGGCCGGTTGGCGCGAAAGCCAGGACCAGTCCGATCATGGTTATCCAGGTGATGGTCTTCATTGTTCTTGGATCCTCCTGTTTGGGGAAATTCGCAAGCGGTCCGTTGCGGGGTCGCCGTCAATCCGCTTTCGATTTAGGGAAAAGCATACGTGAATTGATCGCAAAAAGCAAGAGAAAAATTCAGGACCAGCCCTCGCCGGCCAGCGCATCGTGAAGTTCGTCCGGATGGCGCCGGCAGCGCAGCTCCAGGCGGCTCGAGTCGGCGTGGGCCTTGCTGTAGGGCCAGCCCGAAGCCATCAGCCGGCGCTCGTGCAACTCGTGCACCAGGACATAACCGCGTTCCGCCTCGGTGACGTCATTGTCTATCCACACTTCGTTTTCGGGAACGAATTCGTACACGTAATCGTGTCCCCCGGCGGTGAAATCGATGTCAAAACCGCTGCGCACCAGGCGGCCGACCACGATCCAGACGCTGAGTCCGTTTTCCAGTTTTTTCCACAGCCGTTCATGGACCAGCAGGGCGTCGGGAAGGGTCTGCCGGTTGTGGGTCAGCTTTTTTATGTCGCCGGAGCGCCGCCTCTGCTTGCGTTCCGCCCGGTCCGCTATTTCCAGGGCCTTGTCGTAGGGCTTGCCGGCGGCCATCAGCCGGTGCTCGACCAGCAGGTGCTCCACGAAAAAATGGCGTTCCTGCGGATTTTTCTCGTGGTCGATCCAGAATTCGTTTTCCGGGATGAAGGGGAAGCGGTAGTGCTGGCCGAAATTGGTGAACTCCTCGTCCAGGTGGCCGCGGACGTAGCTGCCGTCCACCACCCAGACCACGATGCCTTCCAGGTCGGAGACCTTTTCCACGTACGGCGGTTTCAACGGCTCGGGCATTTTCACCTCCCCGGGTTCTTTGCGTTTGCGAACAGCGCCGCGGCGCTTTTTTCTAAGAGACCGCCGCCCGGCAGGCGGCCATGATGGCCTGGCTGTCGATGCCGTACAGGTGCAGCAGCTCGGCGCTTTGGCCTGAACGGGGGATCTCGCGGACGCACAGGCTGGTCACCCGGCCAACGGCCCGGGCGACCGCCGCCGCCATGACGCCGCCGTAGTGGTCCTCGGCCACCACCACCTTGCCGCCGCAGGCGCCGGCATGGCGGGCCAGTTCCGCCTCGGCAACGGGCTGCAGCGAATAGAGGTCGATGATGCGCACGGCCAGGCCCCGGCTTTTCAAAATGTCGCCGGCTTTCAGCGCCTCGTGCACGGTGATGCCGGCGGCGACGACCAGCACCCGGTCCGCGGGCGAGTGCCTCAGCAGCTTGAGGCCGCCGATGGGGAATTCCTCGTCGCTGCCGTAGAGCACCGCGGTCTTGTCGCGGGTGGTGCGCAGGTAGGCGATCCCCCGCTGCCGGGCCATTTCCCTGACCAGCTTGTCGCAGGAGACGGCGTCGCTCGGGTACAGCACCACCGCTTCGGGCATGGCCAGGAACATGGACAGGTCTTCCAGCCCCATTTGCGACGGGCCGTCGGCCCCGATGCTGACGCCGGCGTGGGAGCCGACGAATTTGATGTTCGCCTGGGAATACTGCGCCATGCGGATGAAATCGTGGGCGCGGGTGAGAAAGGCCGCGAAAGTGGCCACGAAGGGGATGTAGCCCAGCGCCGAAAAGCCCATGGCCATGCCCGCCATGTTCTGCTCGGCGATATAGGCTTCGAATGAGCGCTCGGGGAACGCTTTGAAGAACTCTTCGGCCATGGTCGAGTTTTTCACGTCGCCGTCAATGGCCACGACCCGTTCATTTTTTCCGCCCAGCGCGCGCAGCGCCATGCCGTAGGCGGCGCGGGTGGAGACCATGTCATCCTGGGAATAGGCATGGGACGGATAATCATGGAAGGAGGACGATGACCGCGAGGGAGAATATGCGGACGGCAGCGTTACATCGGCCTGGCCGATCTCGGCCAGGGCCGCCTGCAGTTCATCCTGGTTCAGGGTCTTGCCGTGCCAGCCCTCCTTGTCCGCGAGGAAGGATACGCCCTCGCCCTTGAAGGTCTTGGCGATCACGGCCAGCGGCTTGCCGTGGGCGCCGATCCCGGCAAAGGCGTCGAGCAAGGCCTTGACGTCGTGGCCGTCGACGACGGCCGTTTCCCAGCCGAAGGCCTGGAATTTCCGCTCATAGGCGGCCAGGTCATGGCCGTGCCGGGTGGGGGCCGACTGCCCCAGGCGGTTGGCGTCGATGACGGCGACCAGGTTGGCCAGCCGGTACTGGGCGGCGCAATCGGCGGCTTCCCAGACGCTGCCTTCGGCCGCTTCCCCGTCGCCGAGCAGGACGAACACCCGCCCCGGTTCGCCCGCCAGTTTTTTGGCCAGGGCCATGCCGGTTCCCGCGCTCAAGCCCTGGCCCAGGCTGCCTGTGGCCACCTGGATCAAGGGCATGCGCGCCGTCGGATGCCCTTCCAGCACGCTGTCGACCTTGCGCAGGTTCATCAGTTCCGCGCGCTCGATCAGCCCCGCTTCGGCAAAGGCGGCCCACAGGATCGGCGCCGCGTGCCCCTTGGAGAGGATGAATTCGTCGTTCTTGCCGATGATGGAGAAGAACAGGACGCTCATGATCTCGGCCGCCGACAGGCAGGTGGTGGGATGGCCCGAGCCCGCCGCCGTGGTCATGCGCAAGCAATGGATCCTGAGCTTGTCGGCCATTTTTTTCAGTTGTTCGTGGGTTGCCATGCTTGCCTCGCAATCGCTAAAGTCGACCGGAGAACCGGTTTTCGGATCTTGCCAATAACATAATAGATGTATTATAAGTAAATAGACTTTTTTTGCCAACCCGCGGCAGAGGGCGGCCGGAACCGCTCCGCTCAGAACAATTCCAGTATCGCCGGGGCGACGTCGCTGAGGCTTTTGACTTTTTTGCGCAGAAATCCGCCATGCTTGCCCCAGGCCATGAGCGGCACCGGGTTGCGGCTGTGGCCGCGCAGCAAGTGGTCCTCCAGGTTGCCGTGGTCGCTGGTCAGGATGAATGTGTCGCTCTTTTTGTCAAGCTGAGACAGTAAAGTGCCGACCAAGGCGTCAAGGTCATGGATCAGGCCGACGCATTCGGCGAAAGAGCGGCGGTGGGCGTAAAGATCGGTTTGAAAATACTCGTACAGGATGAAGGCAAAGCGCCTGGAGGCCTTAAAAATGATCTCCGCCGCCTGTTTTGGCGAAAACTCCGGCAGGGATAGTCCTTTTTCGATGAGCTGGCGGTTGGAATAATCCTGGTAGAGGGCTTTTTCCTCCCGGATGGCGTCTGCGCCGAAAGGCTTTTGGCCGCTGGCCAGCAACATGCAGGAGGTTACCGAAATCATTCTTTTAAAGTGCTCCGGAAACAGCGGAGAGAACCAGAAACGGCCGTCGGGTTCAATGCGGACGTGCTTTGCGGTAAAGAGTTCATCGTGGGCGGGGTAGGCGTTCAGGTAGCGGGCCGCGGCCCCTTTGGCCAGCAGCAGGGACAGCAGGTTTTTTTTCAAGACGATCTGGCGCAAAACGCGGTCGGGATACCCATTGCGATGGCGATCGGCGATCTCGGCGGCTTTGGCGCCGCAAAAGAGCGCCGTCTGGCCGCTGGCGCTCTGGGGAGCACCGGGGATGCCCAGGGTGGCGTCGATGGCCGCGATCGGCGTGCCGTCGGGCAGGGCCATGCCTTTTTCCCAGAAGGGAAGATGGCGGCTTGCGGCCGCGAAGAAAGGATTGACGGCGTCCGCCTGTCCCACGCCGCAACCGTCGAGAAAAATGAAGATGACCCTGTCCATTCCGCCTATTATACCCCGGCTGCGGGAAAATTAAAAAAACTTGGCAGACATCTTGCTTTCCGCCCGCGAAAGAGCTATAATCCATTTCCCTGCGAAGGATGTCGGAGCCAAAATGATTGACAAAACAGGTATAGATGTGCTATACTCATTTTTTTTTCGTGCTGGCGTAGCTCAGCTGGTAGAGCAGCTGATTTGTAATCAGCCGGTCGGGGGTTCAAATCCCTTCGCCAGCTTGCGCTAATCGTAGATAAAATGGTACGTGAGGGCAGGTTCCAGAGTGGTCAAATGGGACGGGCTGTAAACCCGTTGGCGCAAGCCTTCGAAGGTTCGAATCCTCCCCTGCCCAATTTAGGGACGCGGGAGTAGCTCAGTGGCTAGAGCTAAAGCCTTCCAAGCTTTAGGCCGCGGGTTCGAATCCCGTCTCCCGCTTTTGAGCGCCCTCGTAGCTCAGTTGGCAGAGCGCATCCTTGGTAAGGATGAGGTCATCAGTTCGACCCTGATCGAGGGCTTTGATTTGGTTACTGCTTAAAATGAAATATTTTTTAGGAGGCAAACATGGCAAAAGAGAAATTTGATCGTAACAAGCCGCATTTGAATATCGGGACGATCGGGCACGTGGATCACGGCAAGACGACGTTGACGTCGGCGATCACGAAGGTATTGAGCAAGATGAACGAGAAGGTAAAATACCGTGATTTCTGGAGCATCGACAACGCGCCCGAGGAGAAGGAGCGGGGCATCACGATACAGATCGCGCACGTGGAG
Organism: Candidatus Aminicenantota bacterium; assembly: GCA_963764745.1. Taxonomy (GTDB): domain Bacteria; phylum Acidobacteriota; class Aminicenantia; order UBA2199; family UBA2199; genus UBA2199. The sequence continues at coordinate 852,034 of CAVXTN010000006.1, forward strand.
TACGAGACCAAGGCGCGGCACTACGCGCACATCGACTGTCCCGGGCACGCCGACTACGTGAAGAACATGATCACGGGGGCGGCGCAGATGGACGGGGCGATACTGGTGGTATCGGCCGCCGACGGGCCGATGCCGCAGACGCGCGAGCACATATTGCTGGCGCGGCAGGTGAACGTGCCGGCGATCGTGGTGTTCATGAACAAGGTGGACATGGTGGAGGACAAGGAGATCCTGGACCTGGTGGAGCTGGAGATCCGCGAGCTGTTGACGAGCTACGGTTTCCCGGGCGACGAGATACCGGTGGTGCGCGGGAGCGCTCTGAAGAGCATGGAGAGCGACGGCAACCCGGAGAACGAGTGGAACAAGTGCATCATGAACCTGATGGACGCGGTGGACAGCTACATCAAGATGCCGGAGCGTCCGATCGACAAGCCGTTCCTGATGCCGATCGAGGACGTGTTCACGATCAGCGGCCGCGGCACGGTGGTGACCGGGAGGGTGGAGCGCGGCATCGTGAAGGTGGGCGACGAAGTGGACATTCTGGGCATCCGCGAGACGCGCAAGCGCGTGGTCACGGGGGTGGAGATGTTCAAGAAGCTGCTGGACGAGGGTCGGGCCGGGGACAACATCGGGGTACTGCTGCGGGGCACGGACCGCGAGGACGTGGACCGCGGGATGGTGCTGGCCAAGCCGGGATCGATCACGCCGCACACGAAGTTCAAGGCTGAGATATTGGTGTTGAGCAAGGAAGAGGGCGGGCGGCACACGCCGTTCGTGACGGGATACCGGCCGCAGTTTTTCTTCCGCACCACGGACGTGACCGGGTCGGTGACCCTGCCCGAAGGGGTGGAGATGGTCATGCCGGGCGACAACGCCAACCTGAACATCGAGCTGATCATGCCCATCGCCATGGAGAAAGGGTTGAAGTTCGCGATCCGCGAGGGCGGTCGCACCATCGGCGCCGGCAGCGTCACCGACATCGTCGAGTAAACCATGGCCAAGAGCGACAAGAGGATCAAGGTCGGCATGAAGTGTTCCGACTGTTCGGAGAAGAATTATTCCACCTACAAGAACAAGCAGAACACGGCCGATAAGATGAATTTCAGTAAATATTGCCCGCGTTGCCGCAAACATACCCTGCACAAGGAGGTCAAATAGGTCAGTAGCTCAATGGTAGAGCACCGGTCTCCAAAACCGGGGGTTGGGGGTTCGAGTCCCTTCTGACCTGCATTGAAAACATGGAAAAAGAAAAAAATATATTCAAGCGCATGGGGGCATACCTGAGAGAAGTCAGGGGCGAAATGAAAAAAGTCACCTGGCCCAGCAAGGACGACATGATCAAGACCACGGTCGCCGTCATCGTCATTTCTCTGTTTTTCGGAATTTACCTCTTCGGGGTCGATTTCATCTTCGCGCGCATCTTCCAGCAGATCGGCAGCATTTTCCAGTAAGGAAATCGGAAAGCCAATGGATTGGTACATCATACACGTTTTTTCCGGGGCCGAGGAGTTCGTGGTCAAGGCTCTGAATGAAAAGATCAACAAGTATTCCATGCAGAGCCAGGTCGCCGAGATCGTCATCCCCAAGGAAAACGTCATCGAGATCAAGGACGGCAGGAAGGTCGTCTCCGAGAAGCGTTCTTTTCCGGGCTACATCCTGGTGAACATGGAAATGAACGACAAGAACTGGTACTTCGTGCGCAATACGCCCAAGGTGACCGGGTTCGTCGGAGCGGGCAAAAAGCCCAAGCCGCTGTCGGCCAAGGAAGTGGCCACGATCCTGAAGCACATCGAGACCACCCAGGAAACCCCCAAGCCCAAATATCATTTCGATGTCGGCGAGGGAGTGAAGATCATCGACGGACCGTTCATCAATTTCAACGGCGTGGTGGACGCGGTCAACGAGGAAAAGAACCAGCTGAAGGTGACCGTGACCATTTTCGGCCGCGCCACGCCGGTCGATCTGAATTATTTGCAGGTTGAGAAAATATAGGAGAAATCACTCATGGCAAGTCCAAAAATGAAGGCGGTTGTTAAGACGTTCAGGCTGCAGCTCCCCGCCGGCAAGGCCACTCCCGCGCCCCCGGTCGGCCCGGCCCTGAGCCAGCACGGCTTGAACATCATGGAGTTCGTCAACCAGTTCAACAAGATGACGGCGAAACTGGAAGACGACATGATCATCCCCGTGGACATCATGGTCCATGCCGACAAGAGCTTCACCCTGAAGATGAAGACCCCTCCGGCTTCCTACCTGCTCAAGAAAGCCGCCGGAGTTTTGAAGGGTTCGGGCGAGCCCAACAAGAACAAGGTGGGCAAGGTGAGCAAAAAACAGGTGGAAGACATCGCCAAGACCAAGATGGAGGACCTCAACACCAAGGACCTGCAGCAGGCGATCAAGATCATCGAAGGTTCGGCCCGCAGCCTGGGCCTGGAGATAAAATAATGTCCAAACGCGGAAAAGCATACGTCAAGGCCAAGGAAAAGATCGAGGAGCGCGAATACGTCCTCAACGAAGCGGTCGCGCTGCTGAAGGAGATCAAGGCCTCCAAGTTCGACGAATCGGTCGACGTTGCCGTCCGGCTGTCGGTCGATCCCAAGTACCCCGAGCAGATGGTGCGCGGCACCGTGGTCCTGCCCTTCGGCACCGGCAAGGTCAAGCGGGTGCTGGTCATCGCCGCCGGCGAGAAACAGAAGGAAGCCAGCGAGGCCGGAGCCGATTTCGTGGGCGGCGACGAGATTGTCGAGAAGATCCAGAAAGAGAACTGGTTTGACTACGACGTGGTCATTTCCACTCCCGACATGATGAAAAGCGTCGGCAAGCTCGGCAAGGCGCTGGGGACCAAGGGTTTGATGCCCAGTCCGAAATCGGGCACCGTGACCTTCAACATCAGGGATACCGTGGCCGAGATCAAGAAAGGCCGGGTGGAATTCCGCGTCGACAAGGCCGGCATCATCAATTCCAGCATCGCCAAGACCTCCTTCGACGCCGAAAAGATCGTCGAGAATTCCAAGGCCTTCATCACCGCCATCCTGAAAGCCCGGCCGGCGACCCTGAAGGGCAAGTACGTCAAGAGCGTCTTTATTTCCTCGACCATGAGCCCGTCGATCAAGATCAATATTTCGGAACTGGAAAGTTAGGCAAAGGAGATCAGTATGGGAAGCGCACAGATACTCGCAAAAAAGAAGAAAACGGTGGACGGGCTGGCTGAGATCTTCAACAGCAGCGGCGTCTACCTTTTCGATTACCGGGGCTTGAAGGTTTCCGAGATGGGCAACCTGCGCAACCGCGTCAAGGCGCTGGGGGCCAATGTCAAGGTGCTGAAGAACCGGCTGGCCATCAAGTTTTTTGAAAAGGAAAAAATCGACATCGGCCGCGATCTCTTCAACGGCCCGATCGCCGTGGCCTACAGCAACGAGAAATTCGTCGAGACGGCCAAGGTCCTGGTCGATTTTGAAAAAGAAAGCAAGAAGATCAAGATCAAATCCGGTTTCATTGAAAAAAAGCTGGTCAGCGACAAGCAGGTCGCCGAAGTGGCCAAGCTGCCCGGCAAGGAACAACTGCTGGCCCAGCTGGTCTATTCCATCGGCATGCCCTTGCGGCGCTTCGGCTCCGCGCTGTCATCGCCGCTGACCCACATGTTGATTTTGCTGAAAAATTTGCAAGAAAAAAAAGAAAAAGGAGGACAAATATAATGGCCGAAATGAAGAAGGAAGATTTTTTCAAGCACTTGGATAATCTGACGGTCCTGGACCTCGCCGATTATATCAAAGAGTTTGAAAGCCGGTACGGGATCAAGGCGGAAATGGCGGCAGTGGCCGTCGGTGCTGCTCCCGCTGCAGCGGCGGAAGCCGCCCAGGCGGAAGAAAAGACCGAGTTCGAGGTCGTGCTGAAGACCGTCGGTGACAAGAAGATCAATGTCATCAAAGTGGTCCGTGAAGTCACGGATCTGGGTTTGAAAGAAGCCAAGGATGTCGTCGACAAAGCCCCCGCTTCAGTCAAGAAAGGCGTTTCCAAGGAAGAAGCCGAAACCATCAAGAAGAAGTTCGCCGAAGTAGGAGCCGAGATCGAAATCAAGTAGTAAATGATTTTTTTATTGCCTTTAAAAAAATAAAAAAATTGAAGGACTGGTATGCAAACAATTAACAAGTATGTGCAAAGGATAAGTTTCTCCAGAATTTTCAGTCCCGTCGAAGTCCCTGACCTGCTTGAAATTCAAAAGAAATCGTACAAGACGTTTCTGCAAATCGATCAGCTGCCGGAAAGCCGCAAGAACATCGGCATCCAGGCGGCCTTCAAATCCATTTTCCCCATATCCGATTTCAAGGAGACTGCGATTCTGGATTTCGTATCCTATTCCCTGGGAGACTGGCTGTGCAAATGCGGCGCCCTGCAGGGGATCGAGAATTCGATGCCGGTCTGCAACCGTTGCGGGGCCGTGCTGTCCGCCGAAAGCGAGACCGGGAGCGCTTCGGTGTGCAGCGAATGCCACGAAAAGGGGACGGTCATTTACAAGACCTGCGAGCTGTGCGGCGACCGCGTGCGGCTCAAGATCAACAACACCCCCGAAGAGTGCCTGGACAAGGGATTCGACTATTCCATCCCCTTGAAGGTGAAGCTGCGCCTGGCCCTGTACGGCGAGAACAAGAAGGGCGAGAAGGTCATCCGCGACGTCAAGGAGCAGGAGATCTTTTTCGGAGAGATCCCCTACATGACCGACAAGGGGACCTTCATCATCAACGGCACCGAGCGCGTGTGCGTCTCCCAGCTGCAGCGTTCGCCGGGCGTCTATTTCATGCCCGGCAAGTCGCGCGGCGAATTCACGGCCAAGATCATCCCCGCCCGCGGCGCCTGGATCGAACTGGAAGAGAAACTGAACCTGCTGCAGGTGCGCCTGGACAAGAAGACCAAGCGCATCAATATCACTACTTTTTTGAAGGCCATGGGCCTGGCCGACGACGCCGAGATCCTGAAGCGGTTTTATACCATCGTGCCGGCCAAGGTCCAGAACGGCATCTTCTATTTCCAGAATTCAAGATTTTTAAAGGACAACAAGCTGACCGCGCCGGTGCTGGACGCCAAAGGCAACGAGGTGCTCCCCGCCGGCACCAAGCTGATGATCAAGCACATCAAGGATTTTGAAAAGCTCGGCATCGAGTACGTGCCGGTGGACGTGGAGCTTTTCGAGGACCTGTACGCGGCCGCGGACCTGGAGAACGTGCTGAAACTCAACGAAGGCATCGGCACCGCCCAGATCAAGAAACTGCGCAAGATGGATTGCGAATTCAAGGTCTTTTTCCCCGACAGCGAGGAGGAGGAACTGGGCTCCATGCTGGCCTTCACCCTGCGCAAGGACAAGAAGCGCAAGGAAGCCGAAAGCGCCGAAAAGGTCGCCATCCAGTCGGAGAGCGAAGCCGAAGACAAGGTGACCAAGAACCAGGGCGACGCCTACATCGAGGTGTTCAAGAAGCTGCGCCCCGGGGAACCGGTGACGCTGGAAGGGTCGCGGAAATTTTTTGAGAACATGATCTTTGACGCCAAGCGCTACGACCTTTCCTCGGTCGGCCGCATGAAACTGAACATCAAGCTCGGCTTCAAGAAGGAATTCAACGAGAACGTCTTTACCCTGACCCTGGAAGACATGGTGCAGATCGTCCGCTATTTCCTCAAGCTGAAGTATGACCGCACCGGCAGCATGCGCGTCGACGACATCGACCATCTGGCCAACCGCCGCATCCGCGCCGTGGGCGAGCTGGTGGAAAACGCGTTCCGCATCGGCTTGATGCGCCTGGAAAAGATCATCCGCGAGCGCATCACCAATTCTCCGGACATCACCGTGGTGCTGCCGCGCGAGCTGCTCAATACCAAGCCGGTATTCGCCGCGCTCAAGGAATTTTTCGGCACTTCGCAGCTGTCGCAATTCATGGACCAGACCAACGCCCTGGCCGAAACCACGCACAAGCGCCGCATCTCGGCCCTGGGCCCCGGCGGCTTGAACCGCGAGCGGGCGGGCTTCGAGGTCCGCGACGTCCATTCGTCCCACTACGGCCGCATCTGCCCGATCGAAACTCCCGAAGGCCCGAACATCGGCCTGATCTCTTCGCTGACCACCTATGCCCGGGTGAACGACTACGGGTTCATTGAAACGCCGTACCGCAAGGTGGAAAACGGGCAGGTCGTCGATTACTGCCGCATCGAGTACGCCGGAGACTCCAAGTTCGCTTACCAGGAGATCGTCCGCGAGCACGAGGCCAAGTCCGAAATGGCCCGCCTGCAGAAAGCCGGGAAAAAGCTGCCCATGATCAGCTACCATCCCTTTTACCTGACCGCCTGGGAAGAGGAAGAATTCACCATCGCCCAGGCCAATGCCGAGCTGGATGACAAGGGCCACCTGGTCTCCAAGAGGCTCAGCGCCCGCAAGGCCGGGGAAACGATCCAGGTCGACCCCCTGCAAGTCAATTTCATGGACATCTCGCCCAAGCAGATCGTCTCCATTTCCGCCGCCCTGATCCCCTTCCTGGAGAACGACGACGCCAACCGCGCCCTGATGGGTTCCAACATGCAGCGCCAGGCCGTGCCGCTGATCAATCCCGAGGCCGCGATCGTGGCCACCGGCATGGAGCACAGGCTGATCAAGGATTCGGGCATGGTGATCGTTTGCCGCCGTTCCGGCGTGGTGATGAACGCCGACGCCGAGCGCATCATCATCCGCGTCGACGCCGACAATGCCGATGAGAGCAATTTTTCCGAGATCCAGGCCGACCTCTACGAGCTGCAGAAATTCAGACGCTCGAACCAGAACACCATCATCAACCAGAAGCCGCTGGTCAAGGTGGGCGAGCGGGTGGAAAAAGGACAGATCCTGTGCGACGGTCCCGCTTCCGACAAGGGTGAGCTGGCCATGGGCCGGAACATCCTGGCCGCCTTCGTCCCCTGGCGCGGTTACAACTACGAAGATGCCATCATCCTGAGCGAGAGGCTGGTCAAGAATTCCGCCTTCAATTCGATCTACATCGTCGAGGAGACCATCGAGGCCCGGGAGACCAAGCTGGGTCCCGAGGATATCACCCGCGACATCCCCAGCGTTTCCGAAACCGCCCTGAAAAATCTCGACGAAAGCGGCATCGTGCGCATCGGCGCCAAGGTCAAGCCCGGCGAGATCCTGGTCGGCAAGGTGTCGCCCAAGGGCGAAACGCAGCTCTCACCGGAAGAAAAGCTGCTGCGCGCCATCTTCGGCGAGCAGGCGTCCGAGATCAAGGATTCCTCCCTGTATTGCCCGCCGGGCGTGGAGGGAACGGTCATCGACGTCAAGGTTTTCACCCGCCGCGGCCTGAACAAGGACAAGCGCGCCAACGAGATCGACAAGATCGAGACCGCCAAGATGGAGCGGAATTTCGCCGATGAAAAAAAGATCCTGCTGGCCGAGAAATTCCAGAAGATCGGCAGGCTGCTGCGCAAGGAAAAACTGGTCAAGGACCTGAAGTACGACAAGAAGAAATTTGAAAAGGGCACGCCCATCCCCGCCAAGGACCTCGAGCAGATGGACGACGCTTTTCTGAAGGAAGTGAAGAAATACATCGCCGACGACACGCAAGAACCTGATCAGCGAAGTGGAAAAGAAGGTCAGGCTGCATGTCGAAGCCCTGAAGCTGGAGATCCAGGAAAAGATCGACCAGATGAAAAAGGGCGATGAGTTCTCGCCCGGCATCATCAAGATCGTCAAGGTCCTGATCGCCGTCAACCGCAAGATATCGGTGGGCGACAAGATGGCCGGCCGCCACGGCAACAAGGGCGTGGTCGCCAAGATCCTGCCGGTCGAAGACATGCCTTTCCTGGAAAACGGCCGCCACGTGGACGTGGTGCTCAATCCCCTGGGCGTCCCTTCGCGCATGAACGTCGGCCAGGTCTATGAAATGATCCTGGCCTGGGCCGGCAAGGAACTGGGCTGCTATTTCGAGACGCCGGTATTTGACGGGGCCACGGAAAACGACGTCATCACCTATATGAAAAAGGCCGGGCTGCCCGAAGACGGCAAGGTGACCTTGTTTGACGGCGTTTCGGGCGAGGCCTTCAAAAACAAGGTCACGGTCGGCTACATGTACATGATGAAACTGGAGCACATGGTCGATGACAAGATCCATGCCCGCTCCACCGGCCCGTATTCGCTGATCACCCAGCAGCCACTGGGCGGCAAGGCCCAGTTCGGCGGCCAGCGCGTCGGTGAAATGGAGGTCTGGGCCCTGGAGGCGTACGGCGCGGCCTACATCCTGCAGGAGATGCTGACCATCAAGTCCGACAACATCAGCGGCAGGAATGAGATCTATTCGGCGATCGTCAAAGGCACCATGGATTTCAACCCCGGATTGCCCGAATCGTTCAACGTGCTGATCAAGGAATTGAAAAGCCTGGTGCTCAATGTGGAACTGGTCAAAAAGGAAAAACCGAGCGAGGAAAGCCTGGCCCAGGAAAACATTGCCAACATTTCGTAAGGAGAGAGGATGCGAAAATTAAAAAAAGACGGTAAAGAAGTCAAGATCATGGATTACAGCAAGGTGAAGATCAGCATCGCCTCCCCCGAAATCATCAGGAGCTGGTCCTACGGGGAAGTCACCAAGCCGGAAACCATCAATTACCGTACCTTCAAGCCCGAACGCGACGGGTTGTTCTGCGCCAAGATCTTCGGACCCACCCAGGATTTTCGCTGCCTGTGCGGCAAATACAAAGGATTGAAATACAAGGGCATCGTCTGCGAAAAGTGCGGGGTGGAAGTCACCCTGTCCTCGGTGCGCCGGGAACGGATGGGGCACATCGAACTGAATTCCAAGGTGGCCCATATCTGGTTTTTCCGGGGCATCCCCTCGCGCATCGGCGTGCTGCTGGAGATCAGCTCCAAGGAACTGGAGCACATCGTTTATTTCGAGAGCTACATCGTCCTGGATGCCAAGAACGTGCCCACGCTGAAATACAAGCAGGTGCTTTCCGAGGAGGAATACCTGGAAAACATCGCCAAGTACGGCGAGGATTCCTTCCGGGCCGGCATGGGCGCGGACGCCCTGCATGAGCTTCTGCTGGCCCTGGACCTGGAAGAGGAAGTGACCAGCCTGAAGTCGCGCATCCGCGTGGAAAAGTCGTTCCAGCGCAAGAAAAACATGGCGCGGCGCCTGAAGCTGATGGAGGATTTCCTCAAGTCGGGCAACCACCCGGAATGGATGGTCCTGGGCGTCCTGCCGGTCATGCCGCCCGACCTGCGGCCGCTGGTGCGCCTGGACGGGGGCCGCTTCGCCTCCTCCGACCTGAACGACCTCTACCGCCGGGTCATCAACCGCAACAACCGCCTGAAGAGGCTTCTGGACCTGAAGGCCCCCGAGCTGATCATCAAGAACGAAAAGCGCATGCTGCAGGAATCGGCCGACGCCCTTTTCGACAACCAGAAGCGCAGCCGCAGCTACATGAGCTCGCAGAAACGCCCGCTGAAGTCGCTCTCCGATGCCTTGAAAGGCAAGCAGGGCCGCTTCCGCCAGAACCTGCTGGGCAAGCGCGTCGATTACTCCGGCCGCTCGGTGATCGTGGTCGATCCCCATCTGAAGCTCGACGAGTGCGGCATCCCCAAGAAAATGGCCCTGGAACTGTTCAAGCCCTTCATTTACAACAAGCTGGAGAAGAAGGGCATGGTGACCACCCTGAAGGTGGCGCGCACCTGGGTCGAGGAGAACCGCGACGAGATCTGGGACGCGCTGGACGAGGTCATCAAGGACCATACCGTCATGCTCAACCGCGCCCCCACCCTGCACCGGCTGGGTATCCAGGCCTTCAAGCCCCACCTGGTCGAAGGCAACGCCATCACCCTGCACCCCCTGGTCTGCCCGGCCTTCAACGCCGATTTCGACGGCGACCAGATGGCCGTGCACATCCCGCTTTCCCTGGAAGCCCAGGCCGAAGCCAAGATCCTGATGCTCTCCTCCAACAACATCCTGTCGCCGGCCAACGGCAAGCCCCTGGCCGTTCCCACCCAGGACATGATCCTCGGCTTCTACTACATGACGTTCACCAAGCGCAACCTGCTGGGCGAGCACATGATCTTCGCTTCCTTCAAGGACGTCATGCAGGCCTACGAGGCGGGCAAGGTGGACCTCAACGCCCGCATCCGCGTCAGGTACATCGGCACCATCAAGAACCAGGACGCCTACCTGCTCGATCCCCAGGACATCGTCAACTGCCCGATCACCGAGATCAAGAAAGAGGACAACCACCTGCTGGTGACCACGCCGGGCCGGGTCATTTTCAACCAGCTCCTGCCCAAGGGCATCCCCTTCATCAACGGCTTGATGAAGAAGAAGGGCGTGCAGAACCTGATCTATTTCATTTACCTCAACCACGGCTTCGGGCCCACGGTCGAGACCCTGGACAAGATGAAGGAAGCGGGTTTCGAATACGCCACCCGCGCCGGTTTCACCATCAGCATTTCCGACCTGCTGGTACCGCCGGAAAAGCCGGAGATCATCGCCGGAGCCGAAAAGGAACTGGAAAAGATAGACCGCAATTACAAGAACGGCCACCTGACGGCCGGCGAGCGGCACAACAAGATCATCGAGATCTGGAGCAAGGCCACCGACGACATCCGCGAGAAGATGTTCGCCCAGATGCGCACCATGAGCTATGAGGGCAAGAGCATGAACCCCATCTTCGTCATGTCGGATTCGGGAGCCCGCGGCAGCAAGGACCAGCTGAAGCAGCTGGCCGGCATGCGCGGCCTGATGGCCAAGCCGTCCGGCGACATCCTGGAAACGCCGATCACCGCCAATTTCAAGGAAGGACTGTCGGTCCTGCAGTACTTCATCTCCACCCACGGCGCCCGCAAGGGGTTGGCCGACACGGCCCTGAAGACCGCCGACGCCGGCTACCTGACCCGCAAGCTGGTCGACGCCGCCAACGAGGTGATCGTCAAGGAAGATGACTGCCATACCATGAACAGCATCGAGGTTTCGGCCATCATCGAGAACGGCAAGGAGATCGAGCCCCTGATCGACCGTTTGATCGGCCGTTTCGCCCAGGAGGACATCTATGCGCCGGACAACCCGGAAAAGATCATCGTCGCGGCCGGCAGCGAGATCGATGAATACAAGGGCAAGGAGATCGTGGATTCCGGGATCATGAAGGTCAAGATCCGCTCGGCCCTGACCTGCGAGACGCGCAGCGGCGTCTGCACCAAGTGCTACGGCCGCAACCTTTCCACCGGCAAGCTGATCGAGCTGGGCGAAGCCGTGGGCATCATCGCCGCCCAATCCATCGGCGAACCGGGCACGCAGCTGACCATGCGCACCTTCCACATCGGCGGCATCGGCCGCCACGAGGGCCAGACCCGCCTGCAGTCCGGCTACGAAGGCATCATCAAGTACACCAACCTGGAGATCGTCGAGGACAAGAACGGCGACTTCATCGCCATGAACCGCATCGGTTCCGTGCAGCTGCTGGATTCCAAGAAAAGGGAAAAAGCCATGTACCCCGTGGCCTACGGCTCCAAGATCGTGGTCAAGGACAACCAGGCGGTCAAGAAGGGCGACGTGCTCCTGGAATGGGACCCCTTCGCCAACTCGCTGCTGACCAACGACGACGGCATCGCCGAGCTGAAGGACCTGGAGGAGAACATCTCGTTTGTCAACGCCCGCGACGAGGAAACCGGCAAGATCACCCAGCTGGTCATCGACATCAAGAACGAGAAGCTGCGCGACGAGCTGCTGCCCCATATCGCCATCCGCGACAAGGCGACCAACAAGATCAAGCGCAAGTATTACCTGCCGGTCAACGCCCATATTTCGGTCAAGGACGGCGACGAGGTCAAGGCCGGGGACGTCCTGTCCAAGATCCCTTCGGAATTCGCCAAGACCAAGGACATCACCGGCGGCCTGCCGCGCGTCACCGAGCTGTTCGAGGCGCGCAAGCCGAAATTCCCGGCCAAGATGGCCCAGATCGACGGCGTGGTCGAATACGGCAAGGTGCAGAAAGGCGCCCGCAAGCTCACCATCCGCTCCTTCGACAAGAACATCAAGGCCGACGAGCACACGATCCCGCGCGGCGCCCACATCATCGTGGACGACGGCGGCAAGATCACGGCCGGCACTCCCCTGATGGACGGCCCGCTCAACCCGGTCGACATCCTCACCGTCCTGGGCGAGCAGAAACTGGCCGAGTACCTGCTCAAGGAGATCCAGGATGTCTACCGCCTGCAGGGCGTGGAGATCAACGACAAGCATATCGAGATCATCATCCGCCAGATGATCAAGTGGCGGCGCGTCGAGGAAACCGGCGACTCCTCCTTCATTCCCGACCAGATCATCGAAAAATGGAAGTTCGAAGAGGAGAACGCCCGCATCCTGGCCGACGGCGGCCGCCCGGCCAAGGCCAAGCCCGCGTTGCTGCCCATCTCCCGGGCGGCGCTGGCCAACGACAGCTTCCTGTCCGCCGCCGCCTTCCAGGAAACCACGCGCGTGCTGACCGACGCCGCCATCGCCGGCAAGGAAGACCACCTGCTGGGCATCAAGGAGAACGTGACCATGGGCCGGCTGATCCCGGCCGGCACCGGCTACTCCTACTACCAGCAGTCCGACCGCGACCAGGCGGAAGACAAGCTCAAGATCGCGAAGTAAGAGATATCACGGCAGGGGCGGGACCTTTCCCGCCCCTGTTTTTTTTTAACCTTTTTTTTAAATTAAATTTTCTGCCGCTTCCGGCACGGCCTATTCCGGGTAATGGTATTTTTTCTTGAAAGAAATGATCTCGTGCTCGTCCAGCTCGCGCCATTCGCCCAACGGCAGCCGGCCCAGGAGGATGTTGCCGATAGCGATGCGGCGGAGCTTTTCCACCGGGTGGCCTGAAAGGGATCGCCTTACCTGAAAAGCCTTCCTGGGCTTGTTTCGTCTGAGGCGATCCAGTGTCAGTGACCGAACTGTAACTTGACCGAGATGCATCTCCGTGTTCGCGGTAGCAGGAGAACTGCAACGTAAACGGGCTGGAATTAGGTGTTAGTGGTCGAGCTGTAGCTTAATCGAGCTAAATCTGAGTGTTCGTGTTAGTAATAGCAATCAGATAAATACTATTTCGATAAAGTTTCTTCCTAACACTAACACTAACACTATCACTGACACTTATTCCGGATAACGGTATTTTTTCTTGAAGGCGGCGATTTCGTAATCCTTTAATTCGCGCCATTCGCCCAGCGGCAGCTTGCCCAGGAGGATGTTGCCGATGGCGATGCGGCGGAGCTTTTCCACCGGGTGGCCGGAGTACTTGAAGGCCTTGCGCAGGATGTGCTTCTTGCCCTCGTTGATGGTCACCTTCAGCCAGGAATTGCCGGAGCTGGTCATCTTGATCGGCTCGATCACGAAGGGGTTCAGCCGCTCGCCCTCCAGGAACATCCCTTTTTCCAGCTTCTTTTGCGTGGCTTCGCCCAAGTCCCCCTTGATCTTCAGCATGTAGGTCTTGGGAACCTGGTTCTTGGCCGAGATGATGAAGTTGGCCAGGTCGCCGTCGTTGGTCAGCAGCATGAGCCCGTCGGAGTTGTAGTCCAGCCGGCCCACCGGGTAGACCCTCTCCTTGATGCGCGTGATGAAGGTGCGGACGGTGGAGCGGCCCTGCGGATCTTCCAGGGTGGAGACGATGCCCACCGGCTTGTTGAATATGAAGTAGCTTTTGCCCTGCGGGCTCAGCTTCAGCAGCTTGTTGTTCAGGTGGATCTGGTCGCCCGGGCGTGCGTACGAGGAAATTGGGGTCGGTCACCCTGGCCTGGTTGACCTTGATCCGGCCTTCATGGATCCAGCCGCGGATATCGCGGCGGCTGGCCAGGCCGCAGTCTTGCAGGTATTTCTGCAGTTTGGTTTCTTTCATTTGTCTATCCTCAGTCGCTTGATCAGCTCATAAAGCGTGGAAGGCTTGAGGCCGCAGATCCTCGGCGGTTTTTTTCTGGATCCAGTTGTTCTTTTCCAGGGTCTCGATGATCAGCTGCCGCTTGAAGGCGTCCACTTTCTCGTTGAATCCGCCCGGCTCCAGGCGCTGGTTCTTGACCCCCTGGATCTCCGGGGTCAGCGAGTCGGGGGTCAGCGTGTCGGTGGTGGAAAGCAGGACGGCCCGCAGCATGGTGTTCTGCAGCTCGCGGATGTTTCCCGGCCAGTTGTAGTCCATCAAGTGGCGCAGGAATTTCGCGTTCATGTCCCTTGGTGGACTTCTTGTTTTCGCGGGCGAAGCGCTTCAGAAAGGTCTCGGCCAGCAGGGGAATGTCCTCCTTGCGCTCGCGCAAGGGGGGCAGGTGGATGTTGATGATGTTCAGGCGGTAGTACAGGTCCTCGCGGAATTCGCCGCTCTTGACCTTGGCCAGCAGGTCGATGTTGGTGGCCGCCAGAATGCGCACGTCGACTTTTTTGATCTGGTTGCCGCCCAGGGGCTGGAATCTCTTTTTCCTGGATCACGCGCAGGATCTTGGACTGGGTTTCCGTGGTCAGGTTGGCGATCTCGTCGAAAAAGATGGTGCCGCCGTCCGCCTCCTCGAAAATTCCCTTTTTGTCGCTGACCGCCCCGGTATAGGCGCCTTTCTTGTAGCCGAAAAGCAGGCTTTCGAACAGCGTGGCCGGAATGTTGCTCGAATTGAAGGGCGAAAAAGGCATGTCCTTGCGGTTGGAATTGGAGTGGATGGCCTTGGCGATCAGCTCCTTGCCGGTGCCGCTTTCCCCGGTGACCAGGACGGTGGAGTTGGAGTCGGCCACGCTTTCCACGATGCCCAGGATCTTTTTCAGCAGGGGGCTGCGGCCGATGATGTTGTCGAAGGAAAAGCGGTCGTTGATCGTTTTTCTCAGCTGGGTGTTCTCGCGGTTCAGCTTTTTTTCCTTGATGACCCGGTCGACCTTGTGCTTCAGTTCGATGTTGTTGAAGGGCTTTTGCAGGTAGTCCAGCGCCCCCTGCTGGATGGCCTCGATCGCCGACTCGATCGTGCCGAAGGCGGTCAGGAAAATGACCTTGATCTGCGGGTCGTCGTTCTTCAGCTCCTTGAAGATCTCCAGATCCCGGAACTGCCGGGTATCATCTGGTCCATGATCACCACGTCCACGTCGGCGTCATGGTTGGACTTGGCCTGGGACTTGTTCTCCGAGATGCGCAATTCGTATTCGGGCTCCTGGAAGATTCTCTGGAAAATATCGTGGATGATGCTTTCGTCGTCGACCAGATGGATGATTTTTCTTTTCATAAGCTTATGCTCCTCAACGGGCTTTGCAGGGGAAAGGTGATGATGAACGTGGTGCCGTGGTCGATCTTGCTGTGCACCTGGATGTTGCCGTAGTGCTCCTTGACGATGTTGTAGACGATGGCCAGGCCGAGGCCCGTGCCCTTGCCGATCTCCTTGGTGGTGAAGAACGGGTCGAATATCTTTTCCAGGTTCTTTTCGCGGATGCCGCGGCCGTTGTCCTTGAAGCGCACGGTGATCTCTTCCTCCGTTTCTTCGCCGCTGATCGAGATCCAGCCCTCGTTCTCGATGGCGTCGATGGCGTTGATGAAGAGGTTGATGAAAAGCTGCTGCAGGCGGGTGGGAAAACCGTGGAAACTCTTCTGGAATTCGATCTCCTTCTTGAAGGCGATGCTTTTTTTCTTCAGCTTGTGCTCGACCAGGGCCAGGCTTTCGTCGATCACCTTGTTCAGGTTGATGGGCAGGGGCTGCTGGCCCTTTTGCCGGGAAAAATCGAGCAGGGTGCGGATGATCTTGTTCACGCGCAGCACCTGGTCCTGCATTTTCCCGATCAGCTCCAGGTTCTCCGCCCCGTTCGGGTTGTCGAGCAGGAACTGGCAGTAGGAGGAAATGCCGGTCAGGGGAGTGTTGATCTCGTGGGCGATGCCGGCGGAGAGCAGTCCCAGCGAAGCCATTTTTTCAGAGGTGATCAGCTGGTTCTGGATGTTGTTCTTTTCGGTCACGTCCTCGAAAACGAAGATGCGCCCGGAAACGCTGCCGCTCTCGTTCTTCAACGGCGAGATGTACACGTCGTAGATCGCTTCGGAGTCCGCGAGTCGGCTTCTTGACGTTGCGCAGGGTATGGGTGCCGGGTTCTTCGGAGCGGATGCGTGTTCCAGAATCCCGTTGCCCAGCACCAGCGCCGCTTTTTTGCGCAGCGCTTTTTCCCTTTTGATCTGAAAGCGGTCTTCCATGAAGTAGTTCCAGGTCTGCACCTGGTTCAGGCGCGAGACGACCATGATGCCGAGGTTGATGTTCTCGATGATGTTTTCGTTGAATTCCTTCAGCAGGTTCAGCTCGTCGAGCTGGGTTTCCAGGCGCGAGTAAAGGAAGGCGTTTTCCACGGACAGGGCCAGGGGCGACGAAATGCTGGCCATCAGCTCCCAGTCCTCGACGGTCAGGTAGGTGTGGTCGGTCTTTCGGCCCATGGCCACGATGCCGACCAGCCGGTCGGCGATCTTCAAGGGCAGGAACTGGAAGAATTTTTTTTGCGGCAGGGAGCTCTGGTCGCTCGGGAACTTGGTATTGAATTCCTGTTCGGAAAGAAAAATGAGGTGCTCCTGGTTCTCCAGGGCGTGGCGGAACGTCGCGGTCAATTGCAGGCGCGTGCCGTCGGGCATGGAGTAAAAAAGGTTGTTTTTGTACTGGATGAGCAGGGAGGAATTTTGCAGCTGGAAGCCGCGGTTGATGATCTCCAGGAAATTCCGCGACAGCGAAGAGAGGTCCCTCTGGGCGCTGATCGAATGCTCGAGCTCTTTCAGCTTGCGCTTGAAATTGAAGGTCTCGCGGTAGAATATCCTTTCGAAAAATTTCTGGATGGCGCTTTCCAGCGGCTTGAACAGCAGCCCGGCCATCAGGATCGCGGCGATGGACCAGAAGATGCCCAGCAGCTTGTTCTGCTCGATATTCAGTCCCAGGAACAGGTAGGTGGCGAAAATAAAAATGAAAAGGGAAGAGATGGAAAGGGTCTTCTTGATGATGTTTTCGATATCGGTCACCCGCTTGGGCGACAGGAAGTAGACCAGGCTCAAGGGCAGGAAAGGCAGAAAGAACATGCTCAGGTAAACGCCGATGCTGCTTTTCCCGGCGAGGGCTTGCGGGGAAAAATTCAGCAGCAGCAGGGCGACAAAACTCAGCGAGATGCCGCCCAGGGGGAAAAGGTAGCGTTTCTGCTTTTTTTTGAGGATCAGGGTCAGCGACGAGGCCACGATGCTGATCCAGGCCAGGAAGACGTAAAGCGCGAAATATTTCTGCCCCAGGGAGCGGAAATGGTTGATGGCCGTGGTCAGGATCTCGGTGTCGGGCTTGAAAACGCTCTGCAGGATGAAATAAATATTGATGACCAGGAAAACCAGCGGGGCCAGGTAGATCAGCAGGTAGCGGAACTTTTGGCTGAAATTTTTGAAGGCCTTGGTCCGCAGCGGATACTGCAGCGCGTACTGCAGCAGCACGGCCGGGAAAAATATGTAGCAGACCGTATCCAGGACCATGAAGATGAAATCGAGCGGTCCGTAGTCGCCGGTGGGCGAAAAGATCAGGAACCCGGACAGGGTGAGGCTGAGGATGAAAAAATATCTGCGGCGGCGGGAACAGCGTCGCCTGCTTGACATAAATGTTGAGAATGCCCAGGGTCAGCAGGATGGAAAGGATGCCGACGAAAACCAGGATGTAATAGGAAAAGGGGGTGAACAGCCGGATCGATGTCGACGCCGACATTTTTCAGGATGCCCTGGCGCTCGATCTCGTAGCGGCAGTAGTTCCTGCCGGCGATGGAGCGCAGCATGTCGATCTTGCTGCTGACCGAATACTTGTTGATGGCCAGGAGGATGTCGCCCGGCTTGATCTGGCTGTTGGCCGGCGCGGACATGCAGACCAGGCCTTTTTCCGTGTTTTCCCAGACCATGTGGTCGGAAGCGGAGCTCCATTTCAGTTTTTGAAAAATATTGGCCAGGCTGATGAGGATGAACAGGGCGAAAATGAAGTGCCAGGGATACTTTTTGATCATAAAAGAATATTGGCCCTGGCGGTCTTGAATGACCAGATGATCTTTTCCCGGTCGGTGAGAGCGGCGGCAGGGTTTTCTGAAAAAAGCGGCGCGACAGCAACTCCCGTTCGTACGTGCTCGAAAAAATATCGTCCTCGCTGTCGCCGTAGGTGTCGGTTTTTTGCGAAACCGGGCTTTGCGGCCGGGCGGCGCTGGCGCCCTCCTGGCCGCGGGGCGACGCCTTGAACGCCGGGGGAGTCTGCAGCAGCAGTATCAGGGAAATGATGAACAGGATCTTTTTCATTGTTTTTAAAGACGCGACCTGGGTCGCGGTTTATGCCCCCTATTATATCAATATATCGCGGCTGCTGCAATCGCGCCGCCGCCGGCGGGCAGGCCGGGAAGACAGGCGGGAGGCTATTTCCGGTTGTTGGCGATGACTTTCATCGTCTGTTCGGCGATTTCCAGCTCTTCGTTTGTCGGAATGACCATGACGCAGACCTTGGATTTTTCGGCCGAGATGACGCCGAACTTGCCGAACGCTTCCTGGTTGGCTTTTTTATCGAAAACGATTCCCAAAAATTCCATGTTTTCCAGGATCATTTCCCTCTCGATAAGTCCCCTTTCGCCGATGCCGGCGGTGAATATGATCAGATCGACGCCGTTCATGGCCGCCATGTAGGCGCCGATGTATTTCTTGATGCGGTAGGCGAAGATCTCCAGGGCGAGCTTGGACTGCGCGTGGCCGGCGGCGGCTTTCTCGTTGATGTCGCGCATGTCGGAAGACACTTCGGATATTCCCAGCATGCCGCTCTTGCGGTTGAGCACGGCATCCACCTGCTCATGGCTCATGCCCATGCTGCGCTGCAGCACCAGCGGGATGGCCGGGTCGATATCGCCGCAGCGCGTGCCCATGGCCAGGCCTTCCAGGGGCGTGTAGCCCATGGTGGTGTCGACGGAAACGCCGTTCTGGATGGCCGCCATCGAGGAGCCGTTGCCCAGGTGGCAGGTGATGATCTTCAAGTCCTGCAGTTTTTTGCCCATGGCCTTGGCGCCCTGCTTGGCCACGTAAAAGTGCGAGGTGCCGTGAAAGCCGTAACGGCGGATCTTGTCCTTGCGATAATATTCGTAGGGGATGGGATAGATGTAGGCCTTTGCGGGCATGGTCTGGTGGAAGGCCGTGTCGAAGGTCCCGGCCATGGGGATGCCCGGCAGGATCTTCTGGCAGGCCTCGATGCCGGTGATGTTGGGCGGATTGTGCAGGGGCGCCAGGGGGATGCACTCCTTGAGGGCGGCGAGCACGGCTTCGGTGATGGGCACGGTGCCGTTGAACTTTTCGCCGGCGTGGACCACGCGATGGCCGACGGCGAAGATCTCGCTTTTGTCCTTGATCACGCCGGTCGCGGCGTCGGTGAGGTAGCTGACGATCAGGTTGATGCCCATCCTCGTGGTTGGCGACGTCGCGGGTGATGACGTGCTTGCGCTCGCCCTGGTAGTAGTTCAGGACCGATCCTTTGATGCCGATCCTTTCCAGCAGGCCCTTGGCCAGTACCTGGTTGCTTTCCATGTTGATCAGCTGGAATTTGATCGAAGAACTGCCGCAATTGATGACCAGAATTTTCATGGCTTCCTCTTCTGCCGCCGATTTTTTAATTTTAATTATAACGCCTTTCCGGCAAAAATCAATATAAAAAATTATATTTTTAACTTTATTCCAGGCCCCGGAGAAAGGGTCATGGACGCCGGCGCCCGGGATTTTACGCCGGGCGCGAAATATGGTAAAATCACTTATGAAAAAAATCAGACTTTTCCTGCTCTTGACCCTGGTTTTGAGCCTGCCCCTGCTCTGCTACGTCGGCCCCGGGGCCGGTTTCGCCTTTGTCGGTTCGTTTTTCTTCATATTCGCGGCTTTTTTCCTGGCCATCTTCAATTTCCTGACCTTTCCCGTCCGCGCCCTGCTGCGCTTCATCAAGCGGGCCCGGACCCTGAAAAAAGCCAAGTTCAAAAGGGTCCTGCTCATCGGTTTCGACGGCATGGACTACAACCTGTTCAACCAGTTCCGCAAGCAGGGGCACAAGTTCCCGAATTTCGAAAAACTGGTTCAGCAGGGGACCTTTTCTCCCCTGTGGAGCACCGAACCGCCGATCTCCCCGGTGGCCTGGTCCACCTTCACCACCGGGGTCAATCCCGGCAAGCACAATATCTTTGATTTCCTGACCACCGACCGGGCCACCTACATGCCCAAGATGGCCGGTTCCGACATCATCCCGCCGCGGCGCAGCCTGAAGATCGGCAACTGGGAGATCCCCCTGGGCACCCCCAAGATCGAGCTGAAGCGCAAGAGCCAGAGTTTCTGGAAGATCGTCAGCAGCAAGGGCATATACGCCACGGTGCTGCGCATGCCCTTCACCTTTCCCCCGGAAAAATTTTACGGCTCCATGCTTTCGGGCCTGGGCACGCCCGACCTGCGCGGCACGCAGGGGAGTTTCAGTTTCTATTCCAACGGCCCGGCCGAGAATTATGATATTTCCGACGGCGTTTTTGAATCCCTGCAGCCTCTGGGCGGCGATCGTTTCAGCGGCAGGATCAAGGGGCCCGGGCACCCTTTTCGCAAGGGCAATCCGCCCCTGGAGATCCCTTTCACCCTGGCCCTGGACCGTGAAAACAAGAGCGTGGAGATCGCGGTGGGCAAGGAAAAGATCCATTTGCGCCAGAACCAGCTCTCGCCCTGGGTCAAGCTCGATTTCAAGGCCGGGCTGATCGGCGTGGCCGGCATCGCCCAGTGGGTGCTGGAAGAAGTCGAACCCCTGAAGCTCTACCTGTCTCCGATCAATATCGACCCGGAAAAACCCTCCATGCCGGTCTCGCATCCGAAGATATTCTCGGTGTATCTGGCCAAGCTGCTGGGGTCCTTCGCCACGCTGGGCATGGCCGAGGATACCTGGTCGCTGAACGAGCGCGTCCTGTCGGAAAAAAACTTTATCGAGCAGGTCTACCGCACCCAGGAGGAAAGGGAAAGGATCTTTTTCAACACCCTGGCCAAGATCCGGGACGGGCTGGTCATCCAGGTTTTCGAAACCACCGACCGCATCCAGCACATGTTCTGGCGTTACCTGCCCGGTTCCGGCTCGCCGGCGCCCCAGGACCAGCGCTGACCCCCAGGTTACCGGCGCCATCCTGGAAAGCTACCGGCGCATGGACATGTTCCTGGAAAAGCTGTACGGAAAAATGCTTGCCAACGACCTGTTGATGATCGTTTCCGACCACGGGTTCAATGCCTTCAACCGCGGCTTCAACCTGAATACCTGGCTGCACCGGGAAGGGTACCTGGTCTTGAACGAAGGCAAAAAGACCAGCGGCAAGTGGTATGCCGACGTGGACTGGAGCCGCTCGCGCGCCTACGGCCAGGGCTTGAACGGCATCTTCCTCAACCTCAAGGGCCGGGAGAGCCAGGGCATCGTCAACCCCGGCCAGGAAGCGGAAACCCTGAAAAAAGAGATCAAGGAAAAGCTGATGCGGGTGGTGGACGAAAAGCACAAAAAGAACGCCGTCAAGGCGGCCTTCATCCGCGAAGAGATCTACCGCGGACCCTATACGGTCAACGCCCCGGACGTCGTGGTCGGTTACGCCATCGGCTACCGGGTCTCCTGGGAATCGGCGGTGAACTACGTCGGCGAGGAACTGTTTTCCGACAATACCCGCATGTGGAGCGGGGATCACGCTTTTACCCGCGACCAGATCCCCGGGGTGTTCTTCTGCCAACCGCAAGATCGCGGAAAAGGACCCCGGCCTGATCGATATTTCGCCGACCGTGCTGGCCGCCTTCGGCATCGAAAAGCCCGCTTTTATCGATGGCCGCGACCTGAAAATTCAATGAAAAAGAATGACCGGTTTTCCTGATTGAAAAATTCTGGTATTTAAATATATTTATAGTTAGGTAAAGAGGGGAGAATTATGATCAAAAAAAGAGACGAAAAGCGCATCCCTTTTCGCAAGCTGGTCATCTGCAAATGCGGCGAGGAGACACATCCGGGGTTCACCCAGGATGTCTCCCAGCACGGCCTCGGCATCCAGACCATGCAGCGCCCTTCCCTTTTCCACAAGGTCCGCGTCACCCTGGCCGTTGACCAGGACTCGATCTTTCTGGACGGCGAGGTCCGCTGGGCCCATGAATGCTCCGGACAGCTGGATGCCAAGCCCAGGGAACTGGGCATCTTCATCCCCAAGCCGCCCGCCGACTACCTGCGCCTGGTGGCCGAATGCAGCGATCGCAGCCGGCCTCGCCCGGCCGAAATGCCGCTGAAATAGTCATTCACAAGCTGTTTGCTTCCCGTCCGCCGCAACAAAATTCGCTGGTTTTACTGCAGGGATTTCCGCTTTCGTTGCAAAGCGATAGCTGCCGCCGGCAATCGATTTTATAACTTGAGCGGATCAATAAATTGCAGCGGAGGAAAAATGGAGCCCAAAAAACCATGGTATTTGCATCAATCCCAGGCATTGGGGAGCTCCTACCTGCATTTCAAAAATGCCGTTGTCGAAAAATCGGTGCTGGAGCCGAAGACCCGGGAATTGATCATGGCCGCGGTGGCCTGCGTGCTGCGCTGCCCGCGTTGCACGGAAGACCATATCAAGGGCGCGCTGGCAACGGGAGCCAGCAGGCAGGAGATCGCCGAAACCCTCCTGGTGACCGCTTACGAGGGGGCGGGAACCCAGCTGGCCTGGCAAAAAGAAATGTTTGAAAAGTACCTTGGGGCCGGCGCCCAATAAGCGGCCGCCGCCCTCGGTCAGCGGAAAACCGAGTCGATGATCGATTTCAGCTGGTCGTGGTCCAGGGGCTTGACCAGGTAGGCGACGGGCTTGAGCGCGGCGGCTTTCTTCTTCATCTTGGCATCGAAATAACCGGTGGTAAAAATGATGGGGATTTGCAGTTCTCCGATGCGCGCCGCAGCCTCGATGCCGTCGACCTGCCCATGGATATGGATGTCCATCAGCACCAGGTCCGGCCTCTCGGCAAAGGCGAATTTAACCGCCTCCTCGCCGAAGGATACCGAAGCGCAGACCTGGTAGTCCATTTTTTCGATCATATCCTCGATCGCCATGGCGGCAATGGTCTCGTCTTCCACGATCAGGATCCTCTTTACATGCCGGTTCATGGTTCAGGCCTTCTCCGGCTTTTCGACATTGCTCTTTTTGAAACGGATCACGATACAGACCCCCGATGCTTCCTTGTATTCCAGACTTCCCAGCAGCTGTTTCCTCACCAGGTTGTGGATCAGCTTGAGACCCAGGGAGGAGGCTTTCAGCGGATCGAAACCATCGGGGAAGCCGATGCCGTTGTCATGGTAACGCAATGTCACTTCATCCCCCGGCGACAGCCGCAGCGATATCCCGATCTCGCCGGTCATTTCTTCGGCGAAGGCGTATTTCAGGGAATTGGTCATCAACTCGTTGATGACCAGGCCGCAGGGCAGGGCGGTATCGATCGAGAAAGGCACGCTCTCGATGTCCAGGTCCAGGGAGATGCGCGCCACGCTGTTCTTGTAACCGGCCAGGATCGTCCCGGCCAGTTCGTTGATATACTCCCGGATGTCGAGGTTGAACAGGTCACTCGACTGGTAAAGTTTTTCATGAACCAGGGACATCGCGCGGATGCGGCTCTGCATGTCGCTGAACATGCGCAGCACGGAGGGATCCTTAACGGTAGCCCCCTGCAGCATGACCAGGCTGGAAATGACGTTCATGTTGTTTTTCGTCCGGTGGTAGAGCTCGCGCAGCAGCATCTCCTTTTCGTGGAGCGAGGCGGCCACCTGCTCCTCGGTCTGCTTGCGCTCGGTGATGTCCTGGCCCTGGGCGATGGTGGCGATGACCCCGCCGTCCTTGTCGTGGATATTGGCCGAGTTCCACAGCACGGTGCGGACGGACCCGCTTTTTTGCAGGATGGGGATCTCCACGATCTCCCAATGCCTTCCCGTCAGGGTGTCGTGGATCAGCTTCAGCGATTCCTCCCGGCTGGCGGCCGGGAAAAGCATGTCGAGCGGCTTGCCGTGAACCTGGTCGGCGGCATGGCCGGTCAGGCGCTCGAAGGCGCGGTTGAAGCGGATGATGCGGAAAGAAGGGTCCCAGACGATGATCGGGGCGTTGGCGTAGTTCAGCAGGTTCTCCAGGTAATTCGTGGACTCCAGCAGGGCCATCTCCATGCGCTTGCGCTCGCTGACATCGACGATGACCTGGGAAAATCTATGCTGGCCGCGGGAGATCACGCCGATATACGTGATGACGGCGGATTGCCAGATTTCCCGGTCGCCGCGCTTGAGGGGAAATTCAAAAGAGACGGGTTGGCGGCTGCGCAGGCTTTTCCGGCAGTGGTCGATCCAGAGGCGTACGGTTTCCGGGGATTCTCCGAGTTCCGTGCTGGTTTTGTCTTTCATCGTCTCGGGAGTCAGCCCGTAATACCTGGACGCATCCCGGTTGCTGGCAACGTGGCGGATATCCGCTTCGTCAATCATGTCAACGATCTCGCGGCGGATGCCCGGGCTGTCAAAAAAACTGTGTAAAATGGATTCGCTCCGGCGGTGCGCCTCCTCCATCTCCTTGCGCTTGCTGATGTCGCCGTAGGTGATGGCCACGCCGTAGCCTGCCAACGGAATGGGGGCGGCGGTCACGTTGATCCAGGTGACATCTCCGGCTCTCTTTACTATGCCCATTTCCATGTTCTCGATCAAGCGCTTCTCTTTCAGCGCCCGCACGCTGGCGAATTCAGCCTCGGGCAGGGGCGTGCCGTCTGGCCTGATCATCGGCCAATCCTTGCCGTGGATGCTTTTTTTTTCGTGCTCTTCTTTCGGCAATTCCAGCAGCCGCTCGGCCTCCCTGTTGGTCTCGATGATCCTGCCGTTTTCATCCGCGATGGAAATTCCAAGCGGAAATGACTCAAAGAGCACTTTGTATTTTGCCAGGCTGACCTTCAGCGCTTCCTCGGCAAGCGCATGTTCCTGGCGCAAGTGGAGGGTCTTGATCCCATAAGCCAGGCGCTTGGCCAGTTCGCTGAGCAGTTCCACTTCGGCGTCCGCGAAAGGATCGGTTTCCCGGGAGTAGATGGTGATGGCGCCGAAGGCCTGTCCGCGGGCCAGCAGGGGCAGGGCGATCGAAGAAGCGTATCCGCGCCGGCCGGCCTCCTCCCGCCAGGGCGCAAAGCTTGGTTCATGCAGCATATTCCGGCAAACCACCGGCCTTCCTGTCCGAATGGCCGTGCCGGTGGGACCGCGGCCCCGTTCCGCATCGGCCCAGGTGATGCGCAATGTCTTGAGATAGCCATTCTCGAACCCCGCGTGGGCCATCGGCCGGACGGTCTTTTCCCTGTCGTTCTCTCGGTAGCCGATCCAGGCCATCTTGTGGCCGCAATCCGCGATAATGATCCGGCATATTTTCCTCAAATACTCCGTTTCATCGGTTGCCTGCATCATGGCCTGGCTGCTGTCGCTCAGCGCCTTGAATGTACGGTTGAGCTTTTGCAGTTCCATCTCCCTCTGCATATGCCCGCTGACGTCGGTGAAAAACACGGCGAACTGTCCGGGAGCGGGCGAGTAAGCCAGGACTTCATAGTGCCTTTTCAGCGCCGGCGAATAGTTTTCGAAATGGATCGGCTCGCCGGTCAGGGCCACCTTGCCGTAGATCTTGATCCATTTCGGGTCATCGCCGGGCAGGACGTCGTTCTTCAGCTTGCCGATAATATCGGCCCGCTTCAAGCCGGTCAGTTTTTCAAAGGCCGGGTTGATCTCCAGGAAGCGGTAATCCACGGGAACGCCTCTTTTGTCGCAGACGATCTCGTGCAGGGCGAAGCCCTCGATCATCTTGTCGAAGAGAGCGCGATAGCGGCTCTCGCTTTGACGCAAGGACGCTTCCATCTTTTTATACTCGCTGACATCCTGTTCGGCTTCCGGCGCGCCTTTCTTCAACTCCGTGCATTTGCGGGCATGGCGGACGACAACCTTGCCGGCTTTGGCCCCGGCATTAACCGGGCGGAACGGCTTTGTTTTTTTCATCTTGCCATTTCCTGTCTTGGTCACTGTGCCAATCCCGGCCTTCATTGCCGCAGCCGGCTGATCACTTTTGGATAGTAGTTCTTGCTGATGGTGAGCTTTTTCCCGCTTTTCAGGATGACCAGGTAGTCTCCCTTGAACCATTCCTGTATTTCCTTGATGCAACCCATGTTGATGATGTAGGAACGGTGGATGCGCAGGAATACCTTGGGGTCGAGCTTTTGCTCGATCTCCTTCATCGTCTTCCGCAGCTTGAAGCTTTCCGTCAGGCTGAAGATCTTGATATTGTACCCGTCCGCTTCGAACCATTGGATGTCCTCCACCGGGACGATGTGAATGTGGGTGTCCGTTTTTATCAGGATGCGCTTCAGGAAGACCTCCTCCCGCTTCAAGAAATTGAGCAGGGACTGGACGTGATCGGAAATGTTCTCGCCGGCGCTGCCCTGGATCCGCTCCTTGGCCGCGGCCAGAGCGCTGTAGAACCGCTGGTCGTCAAACGGCTTGAGCAGGAAGTCGACGGCATGGTGCTCGAATGCCTTGAGGGCGTAGCGGTCATATGCCGTGGTGAAAATGATCTGCGGGAGATGCCTGGGGTCGATCGCCCGCAACACTTCAAAGCCGTCCATTTTCGGCAACTGCACATCCAGAAATACCAGGCCCGGCTTTTGGCCGGCGATGGCCGCGACCGCCGCTTCCCCGTCCCGGCAGCATCCCGTGATCTCGATCCCGGCATCATGATGCAGCAGGCTTTCGATCCTTTTTGTGGCCAGCGGGTCATCCTCGACGATCAATGTTTTGATGTTCATTTCAATTCCCCCCTGCCGGTGTGGTCGAGGATCCCGGACCCGCTGGAACGATCATGCATCTATCGGGACAAGGGGGCAAAACGAAGGCGGAATGCCGTCCCCTTGTCGACGTTCAGGGTCAATTCTCCCTTGAGGTTTTCGGTCAGGGTATTCACCAGGAAGCTGCCCATGGAGCTTGACGCGTGCCATTGAACTCCAGGCGGCAAACCCACGCCGTTGTCGCTTAGCGTCAACTCGAACGTGCCGTCTTTTTGGTCTTGCAGCCCGAAAAAGATCTCGGCCCGGCGCTGACCGGGGAAGGCGTGCTTCAGGCAATTGTCCAGCAATTCACTGACGATCAGGCCGCAGGTGATGGCCGTGGTCAAATCCATGGCCACGGCGTCGATCCTGGTTTTGAGAACGACCTTTTTCTTCATGCCGGCCGCGGCCCGCGTGCATTCTTTCAGCAGGCTCTTGAGGTACTTGTCAAACCGCACCTGGTCGAAATCCAGGGAGCGCTGGACGTGCTCGTACACGAGGGCGATGGACCTGATCCGTTTCTGGATGCTTTCCAGAACGGCAACGCAATGGCTGTCTTTGCCGTATTGCTTCTGAAAATAAAGGATGTTGTAGATCAGGTTCAGATGGTTGATGAAGCGATGGTGGATCTCCCTGATCAAGGCGTCCTTTCCCCGCAAGGCCGCCTTGAATTTCAGTTCCCCGGAATCCTGCTGCGGATCTCCCTCCCGCCGCCGCGGTCCGGGGGCCTTGTCTTTTTGAACTTTTTTTGTCGCCCTGGGCCGGGCAGGGGACTTTTCGGATTCCTGGCGCCAGCTTTCGATTTCTTCCTGAAGTTGTCGTTGGCTCGGGTTTCCTTTTTTCATTTTGGATAAAATGCTTCCGGACCTCCCCGCGATTCCGGCTTTCTGAATTTTAGCACAATGCAAGGCAATAAAAAAATCTTTTGCAGCAAAAAAATCGGAAGATGATACGGAAGGCGTTTTTTTTGCAGTGAAAAAATTTTCATCCGGCAAGGAAACCCCGGCAAGTTGAAACTTTCCCCGCTTGGCGAATGAAATATCTCCTTGCGTTATATAAAGTAACCCAGGATCTCGTTCAGCAGCAGGATCTTTTCCGGCGGCACGGCGAGGTTGCGTCCGCGGCGGACCAGGAATCCTTCGGCCAGTAAAAAATCGGTAGGGGCGGGAAAAAGCTTGAAAGCCGAGCCCGGGATGCCGTCGAGCAGGCGCAGGCCGGTGATGATCCGCCGCAGGGCCGGGTCCATTTGCCCGGTCCGGATCTGGGGAAGCTTGCCGGCGACGACGGCAGCGCCGTACTTTTTCAGGTCGGAGCAATTGCGATAGTCCATGCCGGCCAGGAAACCGGCGGCCCCGGGGCCGATGCCGATGTAGGGCTGGTCCCGCCAGTATTTCAGGTTGTGGCGCGAGGCTTTTCCCGGACGGCAGAAGTTGGACACTTCGTAATGGCAGTATCCCAGGCCCAGGAGGATTTGCCTTGCCTGGAAATAGAGGCGGGCGTCCCGTTCGTCGGCGGCCGGACGCGGCACCCCCTCCAGGATGTAGACCGAGACATGGGCCGGTTTGAATTCCTCGATTCGCCGGAAATTCAGCTCCAGGCTCGCGGGCGTCTGGGTCTCCAGCCCGATGATCAGGTCGAGGCTGATATCGCTGAACCCGGCATCCCGGGCCATTCCCACGGCCAGCGCGCCCTGGGAGGCGCCGTGGGTCCTCTTCAGGAAGCGCAGGTCGCGCTCGCTGGAACGACTGGGCGCCGATGCTCAGGCGGTTGACGCCGGCGGCACGCAATCCTTTCAACAGGGGCAGGGAAAGGTCTTCGGGATTGGCTTCGAGGGTGATCTCGGCGTTTTTTTCCAGGCGGAAGTTGCCGGCCGCGGCAGCCAGGATCGACCCCGCTTGCGCCGCGGTCAGCAGCGAGGGCGAGCCGCCGCCGATGTACACGCTGTCGACCGCCAGGGCGGGGTCACGCCTCAGGCGCATCTCCCGCGCCAGGTGCTCGAGGGTAAGCGCCGCGGCCGCGGGCCGGTATTTTTTCTTGAAAAAATGGCAGTAATAGCAGGCGCGCCGGCAAAAGGGGAAATGGATGTACAGGCCGGTCTTTTTCAAATCAGGGCCAGGCGATTTTTCTCGATCCAGCCGGCGATCTGGGCGGAAGCCGTGACCTGGACCCAGTCGTGGAAACGGTCGATAATTTTGACTTCCAGGCCGGGGTTGACCTTGAACAGAACGGTGTTGTCTTCGCCCGGCCCGCTGCGCAGCAGGGAGTCCGCCTGGCGGATGACCGCGCTGTCGCTGCGGCCCATGGCGTTTACGCGGCTGACGTGATAGGCGCCGAAGACCAGAACCAGGGAAAAAAACAGGGCCGTGGCATAGAGGATCCTTTTGTTCTTGCCCCGGGTCTGCAGCAGGAAAAGGCAGACATTGAGCAGCAGAACGGCCGCCAGCAACAGGATGCTCAGGCCGTCCAGGCTCAGTTTGCTTTCCAGGACCTGGATCGAGCGGGAAACGAAATCGGGCTCGGCTGGGACCGCCAGGTCGCGGAAATGGCGGTTGGTCATGGCGATGTTCCTGGCGATGGAGTCGTCCAGGGGTCGGAGTTTCCCTGCCTTCAGATAATAGATCTTGGCCTCCAGGAATTGCTCCAGCTTGTAGTGGCAGTTGCCGATGTCGTACAGCACTTTCCAGTCCGTGACCCGCTGGCCGACTTGCAGATAAAGGGGCAGGGCGGCGGCAAATTTTCCTTCCTCGTACAGGCGGTTGGCCAGCGAGAAATCCTCCTGCACCCCGGCGCTGGCGTCCGCGGGCAGCAGTGCCAGCCCCAGGCAAAAAAGGATCGTTATTTTCGCTTTCATTTCATTCTCTGGTCGATTCCCTTGAGCAGGCCGCGCAACGCTTCCAGTTCCTTTTTCAACTCCAGCGACGACTGTCTTGTGCGGCGAGAACCTGGCCAGCTCGGACTGCGACTTGAGGGACAGGAATTTTTCGGCGTCGGCAGGCGGAACCTGCCGCCGGCGGAAGATCTCCGTGATCTTCTGGTCGGTGATCTCGGCCGGGCCCAGGCCGCTCTTTTTCTGGAAATAGGCCTCCAGCAGCGGGGCGATGTCCTCGCCGCGCCGGATCGCGGCCAGCTGCTTCAATGTCCGGGCCAGGATGCGCCGGTTCTCAAGCAGGGGGCTGGCGGCGATGTGACGGTCCCAGAGGGTCGTTTTGAGCAGCATCAGCAGGTTGAGGGCGAACAGCGCCAGGATGGCGGCCGAGAACCACGGGCGGCGATAGAGCGGCCGGGATTGGTCGCGGAGCGGGCCGTTCTTGATGAAGTCGATGTCCTCGCCTTTTTGCAGGATCGAGCTGCGCGGCAGGGTCTGGGAAGAGTCGGCATTCATTTTCCGGCCGCTGACCTGGATCCGCAAGGGGGCGCTGCGCAAAATGGCCGGACCGCCCCGGACCGGATCGAAGTAGCGGAACTCCAATGCCGGAATGGTGATGATGCCCGTTTTTTTGAAAGAAACCGGGATCTCGGCCCGCAGGATCCCGTTCAAGGCGGTCGCCCGGAAGTCGTTTTCCTGGGTGATCTTGGCCGGATAGACCAGGATCTGTTCGCTGCCGGGCAGTGCCGGCGGAATGATGGCCTTGCTGTTGCCGTTGCCGCTGATGCGCATCTGCAGCGTCAGGATCTCGTTGACGTCGGCGCTGGTTTGCGGGCATTCCAGCGCGAACGCGAACTGGCCGACCGGCAGCCCGGCCGCGGCCGCCGGCGGCTCGCTGACCGTGACCTTCACTTGCTGGGTGGAGCGGCGGATCGGCTGGGAGCCGAAGAACAGGGATTGGCCGCCAGCCAGTTCCAGGTCGAACTGCAGGGGCGGGATGGTCAGGGTGCCGCTGTCATTGGCGAACAGCGCCGCCTTGCGTATCTCGTAAACCTGGTAGATGACGCCGTTGACATTTTCGCTGCCGGGAGCGATGGACTGGGGGACCGGGAACCATTCCTGCCAGAAGCCGGCGAAGGAAGCGCTGGAGACCATGTTCACCGAAGCGATGCGGTTGCGCGTGTAGAGCAGGATGCGGAACAGCAATTGCTCGCCCTTGAAGCAGCTTTTTTTGGAAAGCACCGCCCGCAGGGTGGCGTCCACCTTCTGCGGCTGCGGGTCCTGCACCGGGTTGACGAAAAAATCGTCGTCGAATAGCGAGGGCTGCGCCGCCCGGGGAGCCTGGACGGGCTTGACGCTGCCCGCGACCACCTGCACGGTCAGGGCCTGGGTCCGGTACTCGCGGCCCTGGTGGCTGTAAACGACCGGCGGCAGGGTCAATTTGCCGGTGCGCCTGGGCTGCAGGTAGTAAATGAACTGGGTGGAGGTGGAGCTGGCGCCGTTGCTGAACTGCAGCGAAGTACTGCGCGAGGTCTGCAGGGTTTTGAAATCATCCCATTGGGAAAGGTCGGGCTGGCTGGGATTCTCGATGTTCTGGAAGGTCAAAGTGTAGACCAGGGTATCGTCGAGCCCGATCTTCTCGGCGCTGACTGCCGCGCTCACTTCGGCGTCCGCTGCCGGCAGCCCGGCCGGGACCAGCAGCAGGGCCAGGAGCGCGAGACAGCAGGTCTTACCAGTCCTTTTCATTTTTGGCCGGGGCGATCTTGCGTTTTTTCTTTTCCATCTGCTTCTTTTCGTTCTGGTTGAGGAACTGCATCACGGCGCTGTACTTCTGCTTCTGCTTTTCCGCTTCGGCTTGCGGGTCCGGCGGCTGTTCCTGCTTCTGGTTTTGCTTCTCCTGCTGCTGTTCCTGTATTTTTTTCAGCGTCAGTTCGAAGTTCTTCTTGGCTTGCAGGTCGTCGGGATGGAGCAGCAGGCAGCGCTTGTAGCTTTCCAGGGCCTTGGGAAACTGCCCCAGGCGGAAGTAGGCGTTGCCCAGGTCGTAGTGGAAATCGGCCTGGCCGCTTCCCAGCTTGGCGGGATCGACGCGGGAAAATTCAGCGACGGCCTCCTGGTATTTTTTCAACTGGTACAGGGTGGCGGCGGTGTTGTTCTTCAATTGCGGGGCCTCGGCCTTCAGCCCCTTGGCCGAAAGGAATTGCTCCAGCGCTGCGGCGAATTTCCCCTGCCGGTAGTCCTCGATCCCCTTCTGGTTCTTGCGGGCGGCCGGGTCGAACCAGTGCCAGCCCCATAGGGTCCCCGACCAGGGGCCCAGCAGCGGCAGGCAGAGCAGCAGGGGGATCAGCCTTTTCGCCATGTGATCCTCCTGTCGCTGATGGCCATCTCGCCGACCAGCAGGAGAACGGCCAGCAGCAGCGGATAAGCGAAGCGGTCGATCTTGCGGCTTTTGACCTTCCTGGCCAGCAACTGCCGTTCGTAGGAGCGCAAGATGCGGATGAAGGGCGCGATGCCGTCGGCGGCGCTCAGGCGGTAGTACTGCCCGGAGCAGATCGACGCGATGCGCACCAGGGTGGCTTCATCCAGCTGGGATTTTACGATCCCGCCCCGGCTGTCTTTTTTCCAATCCACGGTCCTGCCGTTCTGGTCCAGGATGGGGATCGGCGCCCCGGCCGGGGAGCCGATGCCCACGGTGAAGACCGTGACCTTCCGCTTCTGCAGCTCCTGCAGCGGCTCGGGCCACTTTTTTTCCTGGTCCTCGCCGTCGGTGATCAGGACGATCACTTTCTGGCTGGCCGGGGAGCTTTTGAACATGCGCAGGGCCAGCAGGAAGCCCTTGGCGAAGTCGGTCCCCTGCTCTTCTTCCGGGCTGGCGGCCGAGGCCTGGGCCAGGAGCTTGAAAGCCTCGTAATCCATGGTCAGCGGGCATTGCACGTAGGCCACGGCGGCGAAGTTGACCTGGCTGACCCGGTCGGTCCTCAGCGTGTCGACGATCGTCGTGATCAGGTTCTTGGCCACCTCCAGGCGCGAGGGCGGGAGGTCCTCGGCGTTCATGGAGCTGGAGGTGTCGAGCAGGAACACGATCTCCAGGCCGCGGATGTCCAGGCTTTCGAACCGTTCGCCCCACTGCGGCCGGGCCAGCGCCAGGATGATGAAGGCGAACGCCGCCAGCAGCAGCGCCGATTTGAAAAAATCCATCTCGCGGCCGCCGCGCACCACGCTCCGTTCTTCGGCCGCCGGGGCGATGAAATCCCCCAGGATCCGCCTTTTTCTGCGGTAGTTCCAGACGACCAGCAGGGTGAAAGGGATAAGCAGCAGCAGGAGAAAGAGCATGGCGGGGTTGGCGAAGGTCATGGTCTGCGGACGGAATTGTTCAAGTTGTTTGATTCAACCATTTTCATGCCAATTATAGCAAAAAGCGGCGGGCAAGGGAAGGCAACAGGTTTACACTGCCGCGCGAAACCGCTACAATTGGTGCATGGCAAAAAAAATTTCGCGCCCGCTGCGCGCCGTTTTCGTGGGCTTCGGCAACGTCGGCCAGAGGCTGGCGGCCATGCTGTCCGAGGAGCGTGAGCGATTCCCCGGCCTGCGGGAACTGGATCTGAAAGCCGTGGCCGTTTTTACCCGCGGCCACGGGGCGCTGGTCGATCAGAAAGGCATCGGCCTGGGAAAGGTCTTGAAGCAATTCCGTGAAAAGGGCGGCTTCCCGGCGGCGCCCATGCCGGTCATGCAGGCCCTGCGGGACCTGGATTACGACGTGCTGGTGGAATTGTCGACCCTGAGCATTGGCGAAAAAGGGGAGCCGGCCATTTCCCATGTCCGCGCCGCATTGGCGCGCGGGCGCCACGCGGTCACCGCCAACAAGGGCCCGGCGGCATTCGCTTACAAGGAACTGGCGGGCTTGGCCAAAAAAAATGGCGTCCGCTTTCTCTTTGAAAGCGCGGTCATGGACGGGGCCCCGGTCTTCAGCCTGGGACGGGCCCTGGCCGGCTGCCGGGTCAGCGGCATCTCCGGCATCCTGAACACCACGACCAATTTCGTCATTTCCCGCCTGGAAATGGGCGAGGCCATGGACAGCGCCGTCCGCACGGCCCAGCGCCTGGGATTCGCCGAGGCCGATCCCGCCCTTGACCTGGAGGGCTGGGATGCCGCGGCCAAGATCGCCATCCTGGCCAACGTGTTCCTGGCCGCGGACATCGATCCCCTGCGGGTGGAGCGCCGCGGCATTGCCGGCCTGACCGCCGCTGCCGCCGCCCGGGCCGTGGCCGCGGGCCAGCGCTGGAAGCTGGTCTGCCGCGCCGGGAGCGAAAACGGCAAGGTCAAGGTCAGCGTCGGCCTCGAGAAGTTCCCCATGGAACATTTATTTGCCGCGGTCAGCGGCAAGGGCGCCGCCCTGCGCCTGGAAACCGACATGATGGGCCCGTTCTGGATCGTGCAGGAAAATCCCGGCCTCAACGATACGGCCGCCGGGGTGATCGCCGACCTTTTGGCCGTCGCCGCCAGCCGGCAAGGAGAAAAAAATGCGCCTGAAAAATCGCTTGGAAAAAATTAGCACCCTGGTATTCCCGGTCCTGTTTTTGTTGGCGAACCTGTCTTTATTGGCGGCAACGGCCGCGGCCGGGGAGGAAGCCTGGCGCCGGGAGCTGCTCAAGGAAAGGCAACTGAAGGACGTTGAATTCAAGAACTCAGCCACGTCGCCCATGGCCGGAAGCGCGCGCCTGACCGTCAGCGCCGGGGAAAAAATGGTTGTCGCGATCAGCTCCGGCGTGGTCTCGCTCCAGCCCCTGGCCGGGGCCGGATCCTCCTTCGCCGTATCGGCGCGGGAGGGAAAATGGTTTTGGCACGGCGCCAGCGGCGCCGTTTCCTGCAACCAGGGCGAGCGCGCCATCGCCCCCGATGTCGATGCGCTGACGCCGGGCAGCCTGTTCAAGGTCGACCGCTTCACCCTGGCCGCGTATCCGGGGCCCGATACCCTGGCCTTGATCGTCTTCGATCCGCAAAGGCCCCAGGCGCTCCACTTCGAGCACCTGCTCTATTTCCCCCCGCTGCCCGCTACGCGGTGAAGGCGCGCCTGGAAAGATTCCCGGAAAAAAAAGAGGTCAAGATCATCACGACCCGCAAGCTGGAGAAGACCTTCTACCGCTTCGCCAAGGTGCGCTTTCAGCTGGACGGCCGGGACCTGGAACTGACCGCCCTGAAGTCAAGCCTGGAGGGACCGGACGCCGGCGCCCTGTTCATCCCCTTCAAGGACGCGACCAACGGCGGGGAGACGTACGAGGTCGGACGCTTCCTCGACGCGGAGGAGCCGGCGGGGGAGGAATTCGTCCTGGATTTCAACCGCTGCTACAACCCGCTGTGCAACTATTCTCCCGCCTACAACTGCCCGCTGCCGCCGCTGGAGAATTTCCTCGATATATCTATCCCTGCCGGCGAGAAGACGTATCCTCATTGAAAATAGTGAAAAGTGAAAAGTGAAAAGTAAAAAGTGAAATGTGAAAAGTGAAAAGGAACTAGCAACGAGACGAACAATAGTATTCTGACATTCTCAATTCACTTTCACCAATCACTTTTTACTATAGGTCGTTTTGTTACTTGGGTGCCGGCCCGGAGATAAGCGAGCTCGGCTTCTTGAACCGCTGGCTGCCCTGCAGCTGGTCCCAGCCGGTCAGCCAGGTCTGCACGTCGCGGTCGCCTTGCAGGGTGATGGTGATCTCGTCGCTGTCACCGCCGTCCAGGGGTTCGGCTTCCAGCAATACCGTGCGGAACTCGTTCTTATGATCCAGGGGGATGGCCCAGGTCACGGAATCGTAGGCGTCGATCTCGGCCTTGTCGCCGTCGGCCCAGGCATTCATAGGCAGGTTGCCGATATTGACGATCGTTACATAGGCTTCATAATTCAGGTCGGCGCAGGAAACGAGGAACAGGGACAGCAGCAGCACGGACAATCCGAGCAAGGTTCTTTTTTTCATTTCAGCCTCCATGGGGCGCTCAGGCCACCCATAATCCAAAAGCAATTCACATGCCAACTGCCGGGCCCAATTCTGTCCTGAAAAAAGGACAACCCGGACCGTTTGGTTTATCTTTGCTTTTCTCAAGCGTATAATAACATCTTTTTGGAGGCCATACCATGAAATCGCGAACTATTTCCAGCTTGTTATTCCTTTTGGCGACTCTGCCGATCTTCGCCCAGGCGAATGCCCAGAAGATCGGCCAATGGCTGGTGCTGGGCCCGGCGCCGATCCTGGCCAACGGGGAGGCCCTGCCCGCGGGCGATGACGCCGCAATGGAATATGAGTTCCTTCCCGTCCGCCGGCTCCGGCCCGAAGCGGGCGCCAAAGCGCTGTGGAGCACCCAGCAGCAGCTGGCCTGGCGCGCCGACGCCGCCCGTTTCACCGGCGCCGCCGGCAGGCAGGTGGTCTACCTGGCCGTTTACCTGGAAAGCCGGCGTTGGCTGCAGGCCGAATTGGCCGTGGAAGCGGCTTTCCCGTTGCGGATCTATCTCGACGGCGCGGAGTTGTCCCCGGCCGCTTCCGGCGGAAAGGACGCGGGAAAGAACAATTATCCGTTGACCATGGCCAACGGCAAGCACCTGCTGCTGGTCAAGGGGATCCTGCCTTCCGGCGCCGGCGCCAGCCATGCCCTGCAGGCCAGCCTTGAAAAACAAGCCCGCTTTCGCCGCCGATCCCGTCGCGGTTTCCCTGGCCGCGGACCGCCGCACCGACATGGACGACGTGCTGAACACGGTGAACATCAACGATGTCTTTCTGGCCCCGGACGGAAGCCGGGTGGCGGTGGCCCTGAGCCAGCGTCCTGCGCGGCGCGGAGCGGGAACGAACAGCTGGCTGGAGATCCTGGATACGGAAAACGGCGGCCGGGTGTTCACTTCGCAGGAATTTGGCGATCGTCGGCAATTTCCAGTGGCTGAAAAATTCGCGGAGTTTTTCCTTCAGCCGCGACAGAAAAGGACCTGACCGACCTGTGCGTGTATGACCTCGATGCCCATGCCTGCCGGACGATCCTGGCCGGGATCAAGGATTTTTCCGGCTACTGGTGGGCCGATGACAATTCTTTCCTGGTCTACGCCACCCAGGAGGAACCGGAAAAGGACAAGGCCTTCCACTACGTCAAGAACATCGACGACCGTTCGCGCTTCCCGGAACGGCGCCAGGCGCTGACCCTGTTCTTCCCCGAATCGGGCGTGCGCCAGCCGCTGACCGCCGCGAGCGACAATTTCAGCCAGGTGCGCATCAGCCCCGACGGCCGCGCCGCTGCTGCTCGTTTCCTACAGCGAGGACCCCAAGGTCCGCCCCTATCACAAAAACACGCTGGTACTTGTATTCCCTGGCCGACGGCCGGCGCGAAAAGATCCTGGACGATCCCTGGATCGAGGATTTCTGGTGGTCGCCCGACTCGCAGAAATTGCTCCTGCTGGGCGGCGCCTCGGCTTTTTCCGGCCTGGGCAGCACCCTGCCGGCCGGGGTGATCCCCAACGACTTTGACGTCCAGGCCTATGCCTTCGACCTGAAGACCCGCAAGGCCGAGGCGCTGACCCGCAAGTTCGCCCCCTCCATCGAAGCCGCCTACTGGCACCCGGGCGGCAGCATTTTCCTGAAAGTGACCGACAACGATTATGCGCGCCTCTACCGCTGCGCCCCGGCCGAAAAGAAATTCACCCGCCTGGAGACCATGGCCGACGCCGTGGAAAGCGTCAGCTACGCCCGGGCCGGCAAGGCGGTCTATTCGGGCTCGGGCCTGGCCGCGCCCCAGAAGCTCTACGTGCTGAACCTGGGATCGGGCGGCTCGCGGCTGCTGAAGGACTACAATCAAGGCGAATTCAGGCGCGTCCGCTTCGGCAAGAGCGGAGAACTGGAGCTTCAAGACCAAGGAGGGCAAGACCATCGGCGGCTACATCTGCTATCCCGCCCGATTTCGATCCCGCGCGCCTCTATCCCTGCATCGTCAATTACTACGGCGGCACCACCCCGATCGGCCGCAATTTCGGCGGCCGCTATCCCAAGGACTGGTACGCGGCCAACGGCTACATCGTCTGCGTCATCCAGCCCAGCGGCGCGGTCGGCTACGGCCAGGAATTTTCCAGCGTGCACGTCAACGACTGGGGCGAGATCACCTCGGCCGAGATCATCCGCGGCGTCGAGGAACTGCTGCGCACCCATCCCTACATCGACAACCGCCGCGTCGGCGCCATCGGCGCCTCCTACGGCGGCTTCATGACCGAGGTCCTGGCCGCCAAGACCGAGCTGTTCGCCGCCCTCGTCTCCCACGCCGGCATCAGCGCCCTTTCCTCCTACTGGGGAGTCGGGCGACTGGGGCTACAGCTACAGCGGCGTGGCTTCGGCCAACAGCTTCCCCTGGAACCGCAAGGACATCTACGTCGGCCACAGCCCCCTGTTCATGGCCGAGCGGATCAAAAAGCCGCTGCTGCTGCTCCACGGCGAGGAGGACAACAACGTGCCGCCGGGCGAAAGCTACCAGATGTTCGCCGCCCTGAAGCTGCTGGGCAAGGAGGTGGCGCTGGTCACCTTCCCCGGCCAGCAGCATTTCATCCTTACCCCGGCGCAGCGGGTCCGCTGGCTGCAGACCATCATGGCCTGGTTCGACCGCTGGCTCAAGGGGCAGGGGGAGTGGTGGAAGGAGTTGTATCCGGAATAAGACAGAGGAAAAATGTAACGGTAAAAGTGAAAGAGTAACACTAAAGTGAACCATAGTCAGACTGAAGAACAACTGTGGACGAATCGAATAGTGCTCGTGACATTGCTCAATTCACTTTTCACTGATTACTTTTCACCTGTGCTTGTTGTAAGCCCCATTTCGCCCAGCGCCTGGTCGTAGGCCTCCTGGCTCGATCCAGTGCCGGCGCAGCATGCGCGCGGCGATGATGCGGCGCTTGCGGTTCATGCGCGGGTTGCCGCTGCCCAG
Source organism: Candidatus Aminicenantota bacterium (assembly GCA_963764745.1). Classification (GTDB taxonomy): domain Bacteria; phylum Acidobacteriota; class Aminicenantia; order UBA2199; family UBA2199; genus UBA2199. The sequence continues at coordinate 890,663 of CAVXTN010000006.1, forward strand.
GGCGGAAAAACGGTGCGGGTTGGTCAGGATCGATGCCAGGCGGATGGCCTGGGACAGGGTCAGGGCCGAGGCCGGGCAGGAAAACCAGGAGCGCGCCGCGGCTTCGGCGCCGTAGACGCCGTCGCCCCATTCGATCAGGTTCAGGTACAGCTCCAGGATGCGCTTCTTGCTCAGTTCGCTTTCCAGCTTCGATGGCGATGGCCGCCTCGCGCAGCTTGCGCCAGATGCTCTGGCCGGGGTTGAGAAAGAGGTTCTTGGCCAGCTGCTGGGTGATGGTCGAGCCGCCGCGCAGCACGCGCTTCTTTTCGATGTTGGCCTCCAGGGCCTTGCGCATGGAGACCCAGTCGAAGCCCTCGTGCTCGAAGAACTTGTCGTCCTCGGCGATCAGCACCGCCTGGATCAGGTAGGGGGAGATGCGCGAGAGGGGGACGCGCTTCCAATAGCCGGCGCGCTTTCCGGCCTTTCTGCCGCGCCTGCTCGGCGCGGAATCTCATCATCGCCGTTTCCGTGGGATTCTCTTTTTTCAGCCAGGTCACGTCGGGCAGGGTCAGCCAGAAGACCAGGCCGCCGGCGAGCAGCAGGGCCAGGACGATGCCGGTGATGCGCAGCCAGACGCGCCGGGGTTTCTTCTTTTCGCTCATGTTCCTGCCAATGTAAAGCAAGCGGATGTTCCTGTCAACTGGAAATTCTGCTTGGGATATTTCCGGTATCCGATTTCACAAACAGTGATTGACTTTCCTGGCAATTATCTTCAAAATCAAATCATACTGGAATTTTAATAGCCTTGTCTGTCTGATGATCTTCTTAAACAGGATGTGGTTTATGTGGAAGCAAAAGGATGAAGAAGAAGTAAAAGAAATAAGACAAAGAAAGAAAAATGCTTACAAGAAAATTTGGCGGCCTGGCATTGTTGCTGTGTTGAGTTCTATTGTTGAAGCAATAGTAATAAAAATTGGCTTTCCTGTAGCGCTTGTTCCCAAGTTTCATCCATTACCTTGGGGAGAGTTTTTCGAAGATGGATTGCTGAGAGCCTTTATATTCGGATTGCTAGTTTTATTTGTAACTTATGCGGGACAAATTGTTTTGAAGCGTCGTATTTTTTCAGGACCAGAGGTTTTGATGTGTTTGAAATGTAATAAATACAAAAATGACGACAAAAATTATATATGTGATTGCGGCGGTGAATTTGTTCCACTCGATGAATTGGAATGGGTCGATGAAAAAAATGAATAGAATCATTATTGAAAAGATATATACTAGGGGGAAGTGTTCAGAATCCGGAAAACCTGAAATAATCGCATGCCCCAGAAAAGGAGGATATTCGCAATGAAAACAAATCGTTTCTTTAGCGGAATCATCGGCTTCAGTGTCCTTTTTTCGATCCTGGCGAGCTTTTCCCTGGCCGCCCAATCCATTGAGGGCGATTGGTATGGGAAAATGACCCTCTCGGGCGAGGAGCTGCGAATTTACATCCACGTCAAGGCGGCCCCTCAGGGATACACGTCCACATTCGATAGCGTGGATCAGGAAAATTTCGGGATGTCATCGACGACCACGGCTTTTAAATTTCCCGATTTTTCATTCAGCAATTCCGATCGGGGAGTGAAATATTCAGGCCGGGTCAATGCCTCGTATACGGAGATTTCTGGCATTTATGGACAAAACAATGAAAAGTCGGTCTTGAATTTTTACAGGACTCCGATCGCCGCCCCGCCTTTCAGCCCGGAAGACATTAAACAAAAATACGACAAACGGGAAATATATATCGCCATGAGGGACGGGGTGAAACTATTCACTTCCATCTATGCCCCGAAGAACGATCCCACGCCTCGCCCGATTCTTCTCCTGAGGACTCCTTATAACATTGAGCCGGGCGGGCCCGATAAAATCAGTCGACTCGTACGGGAATACCGCAGGTTTCTGGCCGGGAAATACATCCTGGTTTTCCAGGATGTCCGCGGCAGATTCATGAGCGAAGGCGTTTTCGAGCATATCCGCCCGTTCAACCCCCGAAAGCAGGATCAGCGGGATATCGATGAATCGACCGACGCCTGGGACACGGTCGACTGGCTCGTCAAGAATGTCAAAAACAACAACGGAAAAGTCGGAATTCACGGCATTTCCTACCCGGGATTTTACTCGACCATGGCCCTGATCAACGCCCACCCGGCGCTAAAAGCCGTTTCTCCGCAAGCCCCCATTGCAGACTGGTTTTTGGGCGATGATGCCCATCACGGCGGGGCATTTTATCTTCAGGATGCGACTGGCTTCATCTACTGGATGGGTCAACCGCGCGAAACCCCGACAAGGAACTGGAGCCCGGGTTTCACGTACCCGCTGCCCGACAATTATGAATTCTTTTTATCCTTGGGGGCCATAAAAAACATCACTGCGAAATATTTCGGCGACAGAATCAAATTCTGGAATGACCTCATGGCTCATGCGGATTATGATGTTTTCTGGAAAGCGAGAAATCCGCTGCCCTATCTCAAAAACACCACGCCGGCCGTGATGATGGTCGGCGGCTGGTTCGACGCCGAGGATCTTTACGGGACCCTTCATACGTATAAAGCCATCGAAGCCCTGAATCCGCCGACCGTGACGAACTGCCTGATCATGGGGCCCTGGTATCACCATCAATGGGGTTCCGCTGAAGCCAACAATGTCGGAAATGTTTTCTGGGGCCTTGATGCCAACAAAAAGTTTCTCGCCCGGGAAGAAAGCTTTTTCAACTACTATCTGAAAGGGGAAGGCAGCCATGATTTGGCCGAGGCGACGATATTCGTCACGGGCGCCAACGAATGGCGGGATTTCGACGCCTGGCCGCCAAAAAATGCCGTTGAAAAGGATCTCTACTTTCAGCCCAATGAAGGAGCATCTTTTGAACTTCCCAAAAGTGAAGCGAGTTACGACGAATATGTTTCCGACCCGATGAATCCCGTTCCCTATACCGAAGATGTTCATGCCAATCGAACGCGGGAATACATGACGGATGACCAGAGGTTCGCTTCGCGCCGGCCGGACGTGGCGGTCTACCGGACGGATGTGCTCATGGAAGATGTGACGCTCGCCGGCCCTCTGCGCGCCGATCTTTTCGTTTCCACGACGGGAACGGACGCCGATTATGTGGTGAAATTAATCGATGTCTTCCCCCCCGATATGAATGCCGGAGAAAACGACAGGATCAAGGTCCCTCTCGGCGGGTACCAGATGCTGGTCCGGGGGGAGGTATTCCGGGGCCGATACCGGAACGGATTTGAAAAGCCCGAACCTTTCGAGCCGGGCAAGGTCACCGAAGTGAAATATGAAATTCCCGATGTGGCCCATACGTTCAAAAAAGGGCACCGGATCATGGTCCAGGTTCAGAATTCCTGGTTTCCCTTGGTCGATAGGAATCCGCAGAAATTCGTGAATATTTACAAATGCTCCGACAGTGACTTCCAAAAGGCGACGCACAGGATATATCACGATAGCAAGCACCCTTCCCATTTGAGGGTCAAGGTCCTGAAATAAGGCACATCGAAAAGCATAAGCAGGGCGACCCGCCGGGTCGCTCCTACGCTCACTTTGACTGGTTCAGATCCCGATCTCCTTGGTGATCTCCACGAAGCGGTTCCAGGGGATGGCCGGCCAGCTCTCAGCTTTCAGGGCGCCGTTGGCGCGGCTGATCAGCGACACCTTGGCGGCCGTCTCTTCGTTCTTGGCCTCGTAGATGTCCATGAAGTCGTAGGGCCCCAGCAGGGCGTAGTGCGCCTGCCACTTGACGTCGGGGCACAGCTTGGCCACCTTCTTTTTCCACTGCTTGCCGATGGCCTCGCGCCGCTTCAGGTCGGCCGAAATTTCCGGGATCATTTTTGTCATTAAAATATAGGTTCCCATGCTCAACCTCCCATTGCTTTGATTGTATGCCCATTGGGAATTTCAAGCAATTCATCTTAAATCAATTTTTCCCCTTCTCCTTTAGGGGAAGGGGGTAGGGGATGGGGCGAGATCTCTGGGCCTCACCCCCCGCCCCCTCTCCTAAAGGCGAGGGGGATTTCAATTGTCTCAGCTAGAAGCTTCTCCCTGTCCTGAGATAAAGGTAACAGGTGTTTCTCCGGTCCGAAGCCGTAGGCCGCGCCCAAGGCCATGTCGGTATAGACGGTACCGCCGAAGGCCAGGCGCAGCACGGCCTCGGCGCCGACCGAGTAGGCGATCGGCTGCGCGTAATACTCGTGACGAAAGGCGGCCCATGTCGAAAAACGCGTTCAGCCAGACCCGGTCGATGCTGAAGGCGGGCACGAGCGCTTTTTCGATCTTGAACAGGGGCAGGCGGTATTCCAGGTTGAAAAGATAACCTCCCCTGCCCCGATCGTAGTCCGGTCGGGAAGCCGCGCAGCAGGTCGAAGGGATGATTGTTCCCCAGGCCGCTGCCGGCTCCGCCTGTCAAACCGCCCATGGTAAAGCCGTAAGGATCGTCCCAGGACTTGGGCCAGCGACCAGGCGCCAGGCCAGCACCCCGGGCCGGAACAGGGGGATGTAGTGCCGCAGGTCGGCCTGGACGCTGCGGCTGGCCCGATCGTTGCCCATGCCGTCGGGCTGACAGGAGCCCTGCAGTGGTGAAGCGCATGCCGTCCGCCGGCGAGATGGAGTCGTAGTATTCGCGGGCCGAATTGAATTCCAACCCCAGGCGGAAGCCGTTGAAGCTCCATGGGATAGCCGGGGCCGCCTGATTCATAGATGATGGCTGCGGCGCTCCAGGTGCAGGTCGGCGTATCCGTACAGCTGGGAGCGCCGGCGGACGCGCAGCGGCCACAGCGAAGCCAGCTTCAACTCCCGGGTGCGCAAGGAGTAACCGTTGTCGCGGTAGTACTCGGACGCTGTCACTGTACGCGAGCGACAGGGTCGGGAACAGCCCGTCGTATGCATAACGGAACGAGAAATTGGCCCGGCGGCTGGAAAAGCCGTAGTAGCCTTCCAGGCTGTAGCTGTGGATGCCCAGCGCGTCCTGGCCGCCGGTCATGATGCCGGCCTGGATCTCGTCTCCAGCCCTGCCGCAAGGCCGGCGACCACCAGCGCGGCAGCAGGTCGCGCCAGGGCCGGTAGGGGCGGGAGGCGATCCCCGGGGCCGCGGCTGGCGTTTCGGGAATGCTTCGACGCCACGCTCAATTCCTGTGGAGAAAAGGCCAGCCCGGTCAGGTCGAGCCGCGCGATCTCCAGGCCGCGGCCGCTGAAGCAGGTGAAAAATATTTCAGCGCCGTCGCCTGAGAAAGCGAGAATTGCCGCAGGCCCGACAGGCGCGGGTCGTCGCAGACGCTGCCGCCGTTCCCGGCCAGGGAGAGCGAAGCCAGGCGCGTGGTCTCTTTCCCGGCGGCAATGAAAAAGAGCTTTTCGCTCCCTTGCCAGCGAGGCTGGCTGAGGTCGGCCCCGGGCACGGTGATGAAAGCGCTCATCTCTCCGGCAATGCGAAAAGAGGCCGATCCCCCACGGTCCTGCCTTCCGGCTTGACGGCCGCGGCGACCATGCTCCCGTCCGGGGAGATGTCGGGCTGGGCGACGCCCGGCGAAGGCGCGGGAGAGCGGCCGCGCCGCCCTTTTCTGCATGTCGAAAACGGCCAGGCGATAGCCGCCATCGCGGCGCTGGACGCAGATAGATCTCCTCGCGAGTTTTCCTTTTTTACCGGCTGCGACAGGCGCTGGCCGCGCGACAGCCTTTGCCGACGCCCTTTTTTCATGTCGAATTCGTAGAGGTCGGAAAATTCGCTGAAGGCATGGAACTGGTCGGTGGCGGAAAAGAATATCTTGTTTTCCTTCGCGGAAAAGCTGAGGCCGTTGACCGCGTCCATTTTGAACAGCGTCTTTTTCGCGGCCGCTCGCCAGGTCCAGGATCTCGATCGCTCCCCGGCTCCCGGTAGTCGCGGCGGTAATAAGCCAGCCCGTCTTTGCCCAGCGGGCAGGGATACTGGTGGAAAAAACCGCTCGCGGTCAGCGGCGTCGGGAGCGGGCCGGCTGTGGCCCGGGGCGGCAGGTCCCGGTATTCAGCCCAGAGCTTTCCCAGCGGCTCGCCGAAGGCATTCTCGAAATCGCGGCTGCTGCTGAACAGGATCAGGCGGGCGGCGACCTGTCCAGGTATGCCTGAGGCGGTCGGCCCCGTATTTTTCGGCCAGGAATTCCATGAAGCCGGCGCCGAACAGGTATTTTGCCGTCGGCCCCGGCCAGGCGGCCGGCAGGCCCGTCGATGCGGCTCCAGCCGGGGAAAAGGTTGTCGCGGCGGGCCGCGGCCAGCATCAGCCGGTAGGGCGGGTGGTTCAGGCGGCCGTCCTGCTGAAGCGCGATTCGCCGTAGACGGCCAGGCCTTCGATGACCCAGGGCGGCATCTGGGCGGCCGAATAAAGGAGCGGCAGGGTGCCGAACACCCGGCGCAGAGCGCGGCCCAGGTCGGTCGCGGCGTTCAGGGTGAACAGGTGGGTCAGCTCATGGGCCAGGACCAGGTCGAGCCAGCCGCGGCTCGCGGCCAGCTCGGAATCGGGCGGCGGCTCGGCCAGGTTGACCCCGACCAGGTTGAAGGGGAAAAAAGTGGCGAAGCCGTTGGCCTGGTCGGTGCTGTCGTCCAGGACGATGCGCGTCCGGCCCAGGGAGCGGCGCGCGCCAGAAGTCGGCCAGCTTTTCGTGCAGCGCATCCGGCGGCGGCCAGCGCCGCTTCGGCTTCCGCGAAGCGCGTGCGGCGGGGAAAATGACGGTGAACCGGCCGCGGCTGATCTCGCGCCATTGCAGGCCGGGCGGGTATTTGGCGGCTCGTAAAGTCCCCGCCGGGGGACGGCCAGGGCAAAACACGACAGCCAGAGCAGGGCGAGGAGCTTGCTGTTCATGGCTTGGCCTTGGCCAGTTTTTTCTCCCAGTTCCAGGCGCTGGCCACGATCTCGTCCAGGTGGGGGACATCCGGCTTCCAGCCGAGTTCGCGGCGGATCAGGCCTGCGTCGGCCACCAGGGCGGCCGGGTCGCCGGGACGGCGGGCGGCGTGGACCACGGGAAAGTCGATGCCGGTGACCCGTTTGGCCGCGGCGATGACGTCGAGCACCGAGTGGCCGATGCCGTAGCCGCAATTGTAAGACGCGGCTCTGCCTGGCGGTCTTTAAAAATTCCAGCGCCAGCAGGTGGGCGCCGGCCAGGTCGTCGACGTGGATGTAGTCGCGGATGGCCGTGCCGTCCGGGGTCGGGTAGTCGGTCCCGAACACTTCCAGGCTTGGGGAAACGGCCCAGGGCGGTTTTCAGCGCCAGGGTCAGCAGGTGGGTGGGCTGGCGGTAGTCCTGGCCCAGCCGCGCCTGGCGGTCGGCGCCGGCGGCGTTGAAGTAGCGCAGGGCCACGTAGCGGAAGCCGGGGTTGGCGGCGGCCGCGTCGCGCAGGATCATTTCGCTGACCAGCTTGGAGCCGCCATAGGGGTTGATGGGCAGCAGCGGGGCCTTTTCGTCGACCGGGACCTTCTTGGGCATGCCGTAGACCGCGGCGGTCGAGGAGAAGATGAAGTTTTCCACGCCGTTCTCCAGGCAGGCCTTGACCAGGCGCAGGCAGTTGAACGAGTTGTTCTCGTAGTATTTCAGGGGCTAGGCTGACCGATTCGCCGACCTGGATAAAGGCGGCGAAATGCATGACGCTGCGGATGGAAAATTTGCGCAGGATCGAAGCGAGCAATTCGCCGTCGCCGACGTCGCCGCGGATCAATTCCCCGTAGAGCACGGCCTGGGCATGTCCGGAGGAGAGATTGTCCAATACCACCGGCCGATAGCCCCGTTCGCCCAGGTCGCGCACGATGTGCGATCCGATATAACCCGCTCCGCCCGTGACCAGGATAGGTTCCCCGCAGGCTGACTTTTTGTCTTTCATGCGCCCAGTATATGAAATAGGCGTTTTTCAGTCAAGAAAAGCAGAAAAGAACGGGAAGAATAAGGGAAGAGTCAGGGAAGAAGCAGGGAAGAAGTTAAAAAAACAAGTCGTTATCGAGTTATTTCCCGGTTTCTGCAGGGAACGCAGATCTGCGTTCCCTACCCAGGCAAATCTCTGGAGAAAGGTGTCAAAAACCCGCGCAAACAAGCCTGATATCATTGACATTGGGGCCAATATTGATTATACTTATACTTCATTTCCGTTGCTTGCAAATAACAAAACAAACAGGAGGATTTGATGCGAAACGCCTTAATAATGGGTGCTGCAGGAAGAGATTTCCATAATTTCAACACTTTTTTCCGGAGCAATCCGGATGTGCGGGTAAAGGCCTTTACCGCCACACAGATTCCCGATATCGCCGGCCGTAAATACCCCAGGGAACTGGCCGGGGAATATTATCCCCAGGGCATTCCCATTTATCCCGAAACCGAGCTGGTTTCATTGATCAAGAAACTGGATATCGAAGACGTGTATTTCGCCTATAGCGATGTCCGCCACACCTATGTCATGGACAAGGCCTCGGAAGTCATGGCCGCCGGCGCCAATTTCATCCTGCTCGGACCCCGGGAAACCATGATCAAGAGCAGCAAACCGGTGATTTCGGTCTGCGCCGTGCGCACCGGCAGCGGCAAGAGCCAGACCACGCGCCGCGTCAGCCAGATCCTGATCGCCATGGGCAAGAAAGTGGCCGCCATCCGCCATCCCATGCCCTACGGCGACCTGGTGAAGCAGAAAGTGCAGAAGTTCGTCACCAAGGCCGACCTGGCCAAGCACAAGTGCACCATCGAGGAGATGGAGGAATACGAGCCCCACATCGAGAACGGCGTCATCGTTTTCGCCGGCGTCGACTACGGCGCCATCCTGCGCGAGGCCGAAAAGGTCGCCGACGTCATCCTCTGGGACGGCGGCAACAACGATTTCCCCTTTTACAAGTCCGACCTGGAGATCGTGGTGGCCGACCCGCACCGCGCCGGCAATGAGCGCGAATATTACCCGGGCGAGGTCAACATCCGCCGCGCCGACGTCGTGGTCATCAACAAGATCGACACCGCCGACCTGGAGAACATCCTGGAAGTGCGTGACAATATCCGCGAGCTCAACCCCGGCGCCATCGTGGTCGATGCCGCCTCGCCGCTGCATGGTAAAGGACTTCGAAAAGATCCGCGGCAAGCGGGTTCTGGTCATCGAGGACGGTCCCACCCTGACCCACGGCGAAATGCAGTACGGGGCCGGCGTCATGGCCGCCGAGAAATACGGCGCGGCCGAACTGGTCGATCCGCGCGAATACGCGGTGGGCACCATCGCCGAGACCTTCAAGAAATATCCCGATATCGGCGTGCTGCTGCCGGCCATGGGCTACGGCGCCAAGCAGGTAAAGGACCTGGAAGCCACGATCAACAAGGTGCCCTGCGACCTGATCATCATCGCCACGCCCATCGACCTGGGCCGCATCATCAAGTTCAAAAAGCCCACGGTGCGCGTGAGCTACGACCTCCAGGAGATCGGCAAGCCGACCCTGGAAGACATTCTGAAAAAGAAGTTCAAGAAATAAAAGCCGCATATATTCGGCACGGGGCGGCCGCTTCTGACGGGAGCGGCCGCCCCGCTTAATTCAGGGTTTGGGAGAAAATGAGAAATAAACTTGCTTTGATCGCCTTTGGGGGCAATGCCATGCTGGAAGCCGGGGAAAAGGGAACGGCCCGGGAACAGTACCGCAACGCCCAGAAGGCGGCCCAGCTGATGGTCGAGATCATCCGCAGGGGTTACGAGCTGATCATCGTCCACGGCAACGGTCCCCAGGTGGGCAACATCCTCCTGCAGATGGAAGCGGCGGCCAACACCATCCCCGCGTTTCCCCTCGATGTCTGCGACGCCATGACCGAGGGCAGCATGGGCTACATGCTCGAGCGGGCCATCCTCAACGAGCTGCGCAAGCGCTCCATCGACAAGGAGGTGGCCACGGTGCTGACCCAGGTGGTGGTCGACCGCGAGGACCGGGCCTTCCAGAAGCCCACCAAGCCCATCGGCCCTTTTTACAACAGTTTCCGGGCCGCGCAGCTGAAGAAAGAGAACAAGTGGCAGATGGTCGAGGACGCCGGGCGCGGTTTTCGCCGCGTGGTGCCGTCGCCCCTGCCCATCGACATCATTCCCAAGCGGGCCATCCGCTCCATGGTGGAGCGGGGGATCGTGGTCATCGCCGCCGGCGGCGGCGGCATTCCGGTCTTCATCAACTCTTCGGGGCTGGTCGAGGGCGTGGAAGCGGTCATCGACAAGGACCACGCGTCGGCCCTGATCGCCAGGGAAGCCAAGGCCGACCTGTTCATCATCCTGACCGGCGTGGACCGCGTGGTGGAGAATTTCGGCAGGGAGGACGCTCGTCCCATCGCGCGCATGGACGTGGACCAGGCCCGGCGCATGCTGGACCAGGGCCAGTTCCCGCCCGGCTCCATGGGGCCCAAGATCATCGCCGCCATCGATTACATCAAAGGCGGCGGCCGCGAGGTGCTGATCACTTCGGCCGAGAAGCTGAAGGCCGCCCTGGCCGACCGTTCCGGCACCAAGATCGTCCGCAGCGGGGGAACCGCGAAGCAAAAGCTTCCGGCCGCGGGAATGAAATTTTTAGAGGGGGAATAAACAAGTGGACACCAAAATAGAAACCAGTTTGGATATCGGCCCGGACGACATCGGGTTCGTCCGGCAGTATCTCAAGGGCAAAACGCAGCCCGTGGATTTCGCCGACATCGTGTACCAGGTGGCGCTGTTCAAGACGCGCGACAACCGCAAGAGCCAGGTCAAGGTTTACGATCCCGACTGCGAGTACAAGGCCGGCGACCTGATCTACAAGGAGTACCCGGGCCAGCTGCCGGTGGGCAACAAGAAGTACATTGCCGCGGCCAACGGGGTCATCCTCAAGGTCGAAGAGGCGCGCAACCGGGGCGGCCGGGACGAGATCCGCCTCAGCTACGACGGCACCTCCGAGTTCCGCAAGTACACCGAGTACCTGGTCAAGCAGAAGATCGAACTGCTGCTGCCGCACAAGGGCGCCACACCCTGCCGGCCCGCCGAATACATCTCCATCGACATCGACCCGCGCCAGACCCAGACGCCGCTGATCGAGCGCGATTTTTCCATCCTGCGCAAGAAGCTGACCACCATGCTGAACAAGGAAGCCAACATCGCCTTCATCAACGGCAAGGTGATGCTCAAGGAGAACCTGCAGGCGATCGCCCCCGAGGTCTTCGACGCCATCCGCGCTTTCCTGAAAGACCGCCAGGCTTCGGAAAGCACCGAATTCTTCGTCGAAAATTTCGCCAAGGTCGACCCGGCCTCCGCCGATTTCGCCGCCACCTGTTTCGCGCTGAATTACATCATGACCAGCCAGTACAAGATCGACCTGCTGCAGACCAGCAGCGTCGGCTGGGGCAAGTGGCACCTGATCTCGGTCCTCTACCACATCAAGAAAAACGCCCTGGTCAGCGAAAGCAATCCCTTTTTGGCCAAGCTCAGCTGCGGCGACCGCAAGAACCTGCTGCAGAAAAGGAAAAAGATCGAGGAGCAGATCTTCAGCGAGGGCGAGACCCGCTATTTCCTGACCCAGAGGGAAATTTCCTCCGGGGCGGTGCGCTTGAAGCCCGGCCTCTACCATTTCGGCGACGCCATCGAGATCGAGGCGACCGATACCCTCAGCCACAAGAAGCACACCCTCTATTTTTTCCAGGACGAGAACCTGCTGCTCGGTTTCGACAAGGTCTTCGAAAGCTACAAGGCCCTGCAGGGAACGACGATCGTGTTCGAGCAGATCCCGTCCGGGGAATTCCAGTTCACGGTCAAGACCACCAAGAAGGGGGCCATCACCGACAAGATCGTCTACGACGCCGAAAAGAAACTGTTCGAGGTCAGCGGTGAAAAGATGGCCTCGCTGGTCGCGGTCAACAAGCAGATCTTCCTGGAAGCCGACGTTTTCCATGCGCTGGCGGCGCGCCTGGAGGAATTCCGCAAGGTGGAGAGCGACAACAAGCTGTTTCACAAGATCTTCCTGGAGTTCGGCGGCCGGGAAAAGAATTACGAGATCCACATCCTGCGCCTCTATCATATCCTGGACCTGATCGCCCCCATCGACCTCAAGCTGGTCGAGGAGGTCATCCTGAGCAACCCGGAGTTCGTCCCCTCCGAAAAGCTGGCCGGAGTCTTTTATCTTGATTCCGACGCGGTGGAGGAGATCGAGGAGGAGGAGAAGCAGCGCCGCCAGGGAGCTGATCGAAGACATCAAGCGCAAGCGCGAGGAATCGCGCAAGCTGCAGCTTGACGAGGAGCTCAAGGTCAAGGAAGAGATCCGCCTGCTGCGCGAGGAGCGGCGCAAGAAACGCGAGGAAGAGATGTGGCAGAAGGAAAAGCTGCGCCAGGAAAAGGATTCCCAGCGCCGCGCCGAAGCCGCTTTCGCCGCGCAGGAAAAGGCCCCGGCCGCCGCTGCTGACGGGCGCCCGCGCAGCGCCGCCCGCAAGCCCTACGGCAAGGAAAAGGAGGGGCTCGTTCCTGCCGGAGATCACCTTCGCCGAAGAACCGGTCAAGCCCGATGCGATCAAGAAGCAGAAGAAAAAGATCGAGGTCGAAAAACCGGTCAAGACCGTGAAAAAAGGACAGAAAAAGATCCTGGAAGAAAAAATAGAGCTCGACGAGATCAAGAAGCAGATCCTGCAGGACGACCTGACCGACAAGATGATCGACCAGTCCCAGGCAGAGACCCAGTAGCCGGTCAAAGAGGTCAAGGTGGCCTACAAGGACGAGGGCGGCTTTGGCGGCCTGTTGGCCAGCCAGCTCGACCAGATCGTCAAGAAAGAGACGGCCGAGCCCGAAAAGAAGAACGGCAAGAAGGAAAAGAAAGGCAAGAAAAAGACCGAGGGGTGATGACAGATCCTGCTGAACTCCTGGATGCGGCAGCTCGACCGCGCCGCCATCGAGCAAAGGGGCATCCCGTCCATCGACTTGATGGAAAACGCCGCCCGCGCCTGCGCCGCCTGTTTTGCCATGCGAGTTTCCCCTGCACCCGTTTTCCCGATTGCCTGGTAGTGGCCGGCAAAGGCAACAACGGCGGCGACGGCCTGGCCTGCGGGCGCCTGCTGCAGGAACGGGGCTATGACGTGCGCTTCCTCCTCCTGGCCCAGCCCGATCAGCTCAGCCCCGACGCCAGGACCAATTACGAGCTCATCCGTGGCCTGGGCTGCGCCGTGGAGACCATCGACAGCGCCGGCCCGCTGAAAAAGATCCTGGCCGCCTGCGACGCCAGCGAGACGTTCCTGGTCGACGCCATTTTCGGCACCGGCCTGTCCGAACCCCTGCGCTCCGGGTTGTTTGCCTCGGCCATCGCCGCGGTCAACGCCTCGGGCATGCCCGTGGCCGCGATCGATATCCCCTCGGGCCTGGGCGAGAGCTTTCCGCCCGCTTCCGGCCTCCATGTCCAGGCCCGGATCACGGTTGCCCTGCACCGCCTGAAATGGGCCCACTTCAACCCCGACGGCAGCCCCGACTTGCGGCAGGATCCGCGTCGTGGACATCGGCATTCCCGCGGACCTGGAAAACGAAGGGGAACACTACATCCGCCTGAGCGAACCGGCCGATTTCCGGGTCCTGCTCGCGCGGCGCCCGGCGGCGGCTTACAAGGGTTCCTTCGGCCACGCGCTGGTCGTCGCCGGTTCCGCCGAAAAACCCGGCGCCGGCATCCTGGCTTCTTTCGCGGCATTGAAGGCCGGGGCGGGACTCAGCACCGCCGCCGTTTCGCCGCGCAACCGCGACCTTTTTGTCCTGGCCCATCCCGAGGTCATGACCCTGCCCTATGAAAAACCCGAGGAACTTTCGGGGCAATTGAAAGATTTCTCCTGCATCCTGGCCGGCCCGGGCATGGGCAACCGGCTTTCCACCCTGAAGGTCGTCAGCCTGCTGCTGCAGGAAACGCGCCAGCCGCTGATCCTGGACGCCGACGCCCTCAACGTGCTCCAGGGACGGACCGACCTGTTGAAGGCGAGCGCGGGCCGACCGCTGGTGCTCACCCCGCACCCCGGCGAGTTCGCCCGGCTGGCCGGCAGGACCGTCAAGGAGGTTCAAGCGGATCGCCTGGGCCTGGCCCGGGAATTCGCCTGCAAACACGAGGTGTTTCTTGTCTTGAAAGGGCATCATACCCTGACGGCGACCCCCGCGGGCCGGGTGTGGGTCAACCAGACCGGCAACCCCGGCATGGCCACGGCCGGCAGCGGCGACGTTCTCGGCGGCGTGATCGCCGGGCTGGTCGCCCAGTTCCATCCCCAGCAGCCCATGGAAACTCTCCTGGCAGCGGCCGTCTTCCTGCACGGCTATGCCGGAGATCTGGCCGTGCGCGAAACCGGGGAGATGGGCCTGACCGCCGGGGACATCATCGCCTTCCTGCCCAGAAGCGTCCTGAAAATAAATGGATTTCGCTCTCCTTTCCTCGGCTGCTGAAAAGACCCTGGCCCTGGGCAGGCGTCTGGGCCGCCAGTTGCGCGGCGACGAGATCGTCCTGGTCAGCGGCGAACTCGCGGCGGGAAAAACGGTTTTCATCAAGGGCATTGCCGCGGCCCTGGATATTCCCGTCGCCGAGGTGGTCAGCCCCTCCTATGTGCTGATGAACCTGTACAGCGGCAAATACGACCTGTACCATTTCGACCTTTACCGCCTGGGCCTGATGCCGGCCGAGGTGGAAAACCCGGTCGACGAGTTCATCGGCGCCGGCATCCTGGCCGTGGAATGGGCCCAGTACCTGGCGCCCGGTTATTTCGCGCTGCCCGGAACCGTTGCCGTCACCATCGAAGCCGAAACCGACGGCAGCCGCCGCATCACGGTGCGCTCTGAACTGCCCTACCTTTCCCTGTAAATGAAAACGATCTATCTGATCCGCCACGGCGAGACCCTGGCCAACCGCGAAGGGGTTTTTCGCGGCCGCGGCGAGGTGCCGCTGAGCCCTCCCGGCCTGAAGCAGGCTGCCGAGCTGAGCGCTTATTTCGCGGACCTGAAGGTCGAACGCATCTTCTCCTCGCCCCTGAAACGGGCGACCGAGACCGCGGCCATCTGCTTTCCCGGCCGGGCCATCGAGCCGCAGGAGCTGGTCAACAACGTCGACCTGGGAAGCTGGACCGGCCGCGGCAAAAAGGAAATCGCCCGCGCCGAGCCTGAACTCTGGCGGCGCTGGCTCGAGGAACCCGAGGGCATGTCATTCCCGGGCGGCGAGTCGCTGGCCGCGCTGAAGCTGCGAACCCGCTCTTTTTGCCGCCTGCTGGCCTCGGCCGGCGAGCAGCGCATCGCCGTGGTCACGCACCGTTCGGTGCTGAAGGCACTGCTGGCCGAGGCGCTGGCGCTCGGTGAGCGCTGGTTCTGGAAATTTCACCTGGACAACGCCTCGGTCACGGTATTGCTCCATGACGCCACCCGGGGTTTTGTCCTGGCCAAACTGAACCGGACCGAACACCTTTCCGATTATATATTTGAATGGGACTGATTGCTGGATACTGATTTTTCTATACATATTTTTATGGGTATCCCGGTTGTTCTTCCCGTCCCTGTTTCGGCAAATCAGTCTGCTTGACATATGGAAATAGCCAGGTTACAATATAAACATACATGGATGTATGTATGAAAAAAACAAAAACTGAGTCGCTGAAAACAAAGGCCGCTCTGCTTGATGCCGGACTGCGGGTTTTCGCCCGTGATGGCTACGCCGAATCCCGCCTGGAAGCCATCAGCGCCGCAACCGGTATGACCCGGGGGGCGTTCTACTGGCATTTCAAGGATAAAGCCGACCTGTTCGACCAGATCGATCAGCGGGAATCCGCGAGACTAGACGATTTGGTCAATGCATCATTGGCGCCTGGGACTTCTCCCTTTAAACAATTGCGCGGCCTTCTCTGGATGGTCATCGACAATTTCTATGAAAGCGAAGCCTTCCGCCTGTACATCGATGTCACCTGGCACAAGCTGAGCACCGGCCACTTCAATAAAATAATGCCGTCCAAGATCACTTTCGTTCAAGGCTTTCTGGATCTGCTCGAGAAGCTCCTGCGCGATGCACTCCAGGCCGGTGAAGTGAAAAGCGGCCTGGATATCCCGTTGGCCGCGTTTCATCTTTCCTGCTTGATCAACGGTTTTTACCGGCTCTATTTCGCGGCCCCTGACCAGGCCCGCGACAAGGAAAAAACAAGGCGGCTGTTTAACGACTATCTGGCTTCCATCCAATCACCCGGGCATGCAAAAAAATAAGGAGATAAAATGAGCGTACATGTCAATTCGTTTCGAAGCGAATCCGTGCGAATCATCCTTGCTGCCCTTGCCCTTCTGCTTTCGGCCGCACATCCAGCTCTTGCAGGGGAAAACTCAGCAGCGGCTGTTGCTCAGGTTGCGGAAAAATATCACTGGAACCTTGCCCATATTTACAAGGACGAGGCGGCTTGGGAAAAGGATTTTGAGGTTCTGCAGGGGTTCCAGGGCCGGATCGGGAAGTACCAGGGAACCCTCTCTGCCTCCGCCGCCCGTCTCCTGGAAGCCCTGGCGTTCAGGGATCGCATCAATCTCTTGGGCCATCGTCTCCAATCCTGGGCAGAGAAACGGGTCCAGGAGGACGGTCGTGACCCGGCACGCCAGGTCCTGGTGAAACGACTCTCGCAAGTGACGAGGGGTCTGGATGCGGAACAGGCCTTCATCGAGGCTGAGATCCTGGCTATGACCCCCCAAGGCCTCCAGGGCTATCTGAAGTCCGAACCGGGGCTACTGGACTATAAACCCTACTTGGAAGACCTGTTGCGTATCGCTTTGCACCGCCTGCATTCCGAAGCGGAATCCGTACTGGTCCAGGCCGAGGGGGTACTAGGAGCCGCTCAGGACATTTTCCGAGCCATCAAGAAGGACGTGACCTTCGAACCGGTTAAGGATGCCCGGGGACAGACCGTTCCCTTGAAAGAAAACTACCTTGATCTGGCGGATTCAGCGGATGCTCGCGTGCGCCGGGATGCTCACCTTTCGCGCCTGAACGGGGATGAGCCCCACCTCCAGGGACTTTGCGCGACCTTGGCCGCTGAGATGCAACGGGATCTCTTTTTGGCCCGCGCCCGCCGCGCGGAGTCCTGTCTCGATCTGGCCCTACTAGGCGAAGCGGTACCGACCGAAGTTTTCAGGAACTTTATCGCGACAGTGAAGGCCAATGTGGGTTCTCTTCAGCGCTGGATGAACATTCGCAAGAAGCTTTTGGGGGTGGAAACTCTCCAGCGAGCGGACCTGTATATGTCCCTGCCCATTCCGGGCGTGCCGCAAAAAACCTACGAATATGACGAGGCCGTCAAGCTGGCCGAACAAGCCCTCGCTCCCCATGGAAAAGCTTACCTGAACCTGTTGCGCACGACTCTGTCCCAGGGCTGGGTGGACGTGTTCCCGATGCCTGGCAAGGACGCCTGGCTTGGTTCGTCCACCGGTATATACGGTGTGCATCCCTACATCCTGCTGAACTGGGACAAGTCCATGTTCAGTTTAAAAACCCTGGTTCACGAATTGGGGCACGCCATCAATCAGCACTACATGGCCCAGGACGAACCATTTCTCTACCAGAACTTCTGGTTCTGCAGCAGCGAAGTGGCCTCCACCTGCAACGAGATCCTGCTCAAGGAATACATGCTGGCCAAGGCCCGG
This sequence comes from Candidatus Aminicenantota bacterium, assembly GCA_963764745.1. Lineage (GTDB taxonomy): Bacteria > Acidobacteriota > Aminicenantia > UBA2199 > UBA2199 > UBA2199. Next base: position 908,264 of record CAVXTN010000006.1, read on the forward strand.
GACAAGGGCGCGAAGCTGAGCCTGCTAGCCGACGAAATCGAAAGGATGACCCATCTTTTTTTCAGTCTGGGCCTGCAATCCGAGTACGAACTGCTGGTCCACACCCAGGCGGAAAAAGGCGGGGATCTTTCTCCTGAATGGCTGAGAAAGACCTATCGGGAATTGTCTCAGACCTACTACGGATCGAGCGTGGACATGAGCCCCCTGGATGATATCCAGGGCATCCTGGATCTTCTGGACAACCCTTGGGGGACCTGCTATGTCCGCTACGTCTACGCCCTGGGCTACAGCGCCTCCCAGGACTTCGCCCGCCGCCTGCTGGGCAGGGAACCAAATATCCAGGCCACCTACCGCCGCTTCCTGGGCCGGGGGCGGGCTCACTACCCTATCGACGCCTTAAAGGAAGCCGGCATTGATTTTACGACGCCTGGTCCCTTCGAAGCCTCTATGCGGAATTTCGCGGCCAAGGTGGACCAGTTCGAACGCCTGCTGAAGCAGGTTCGCTGACGGCAGCAAATAAAAACTGCTGCAACATTTTCTTTCTGCGTGTGTTTGATCTTTCTGAGGCTTTCGTTGCCAGTCGAAAAATTATCATGGAGGTAAGTTGCCAAAATGAATAAAAAGCGTCGAATCCTTGCCTTGACAGGTTTTATATTATTTGTTTTGAATTTTCCAAATCCGCTCGAAGTTCCGGCATGTTCCACATTCAAGCTGCAAAAGGGTGCTGAACTAATTTACGGCCACAACCTGAACGCGAACGGTATGGATGTGCCTGGTTTGATTTTCATCAACAAGCGGGGGACTTTTAAAACGGGACGCACCTGGAGCGAACTGATCAACAAAGACCGTTTAAATCCGTCAGCACTTGCTTGGATATCACGGTATGGTTCCGTCACCTTCAACACTTTTGGCAAGGACTTGCCGGATGGGGGAATGAACGAAGCGGGTTTGTATATCTGGGAGATGGGGCTCGGCAATGCCGAAGTGGTCTATCCCAAAAACAGCGCCCTGCCCAAGCTTAACCAGATGAACTGGATGCAATATGTTTTGGACAATTTTTCCACGCTGGACGAAGTGTTGCCAAGCGCCCATGAGATCGAAATCGACGGCTGGGGCTGGCATTATTTTGTCGGCGATCGCCTTGGCCGTTGCGCCAGCGTTGAATTTATCAATGGGAAAGTGGTGGTTCATCAAGGCGACGCCTTGCCCGTACCGGGGCTTTTTAACATGCCCTATGATCGTGAAGTCGAATGGTCGCGTTACTTCAAAGGATTCGGCGGATCGTATGAACCCGTCCTGAATGATCCGTGTGTGCCAAGGTTTGTGAAAACGGCGGTCATGCTGCGGGATTACCATTCGACGCAAAACGCGGTTGAATACGGATTTGCCATGTTGAAAAATCTGACGGTAAATGAAACGCCCGATTGGTCGGTGCTTATTGATGCCCGCAAAGGGAATGTGTATTTTAGAACGAGTCCCTTCCCGAAAATCAAGCGCTTCTCCATGAACCGTTTTGATTTTTCCAATCATGGCCCGGCGCTGAGCTTGAACATGGATATCAAGAATGGCGGCGATGTCAGCGGACAATTTCAACCGTTCACTTTCGAACGGATCCGCAGCCTGATTGCATCGCTAGCGCTTCCGGAAGGATTTACCGGCATGGGCGGGCTCTCCCGGGAGGAGTTTGTCAGCCGGTTGACCGACCAACCGCGCGCGGCGGCGTTGCCGGACCGGCAGTATTTCAGGGGTGTCTGGAAATCGAAAGCGGAAGCCCCAACAGAAAAAGGGGAGTGGGAACTCAAATTGTTTGCGGAAAATGATGCGGTCTTTGGAACCATCAGCCATGCCAAAGGTCACGCGGACAAAACCGCGATCGCGCATATGCAAATGATCGGTGACAATTTGTCATTCACTTTCAAAAGCATCAGGGACAAGCGGATATTCGCGACGAAAGCAATTCTGGCCGGCGCTAAAATGAACATGCATTTGCTGACCATTGAAGGCGATTATGATGACGTGGTGCTTGAAAAGCAGAATTGACCGCCTGCTTTATTTTGACCAATCCTGACCGCATCGATCCCACGGTCCCGCTCCATGACGCCACCCGGGGTTTCGTCCTGGCCAAATTGAACCGGACGGAGCATTTGTCCGATTCCGTTTTCGAGTGGGATTAGCAGAGAGCGAAGAACCAATCCTGGTGGCAGGCGTAAGGCATTACTTTTTCAAGCGGATGACGGTGGTGCCGGCCAGCTTGTCGTGCATGGTCAGCCCCTCGTGGTCCCAGAGCACCTGCAAAAATCCCAGGAAGGCCAGCAGGGCCGAGGCCGCATAGCCGTGGGCGCGCTCCAGCGACTGGTACCAGCCCAGGCGCTCCCTGCCGTGCAGGTCGACCACGCGCAGGCGCAGCAGCCGCTTGCCGAGAGTGCGGCCGCCGAAGCGGAAAAACAGCAGGTAGTAGATATAGCCGATAATGAATTCATAGATGATCTTGAACGTTTCGCCGCCGATGACATGGGCCTTCCGTTCCCGGCCGTCTGCCGCCGGCGATTTATCCTGGCCGATCACCACCGCTTCCCCCTTTTTCAGAGCGCTTAGCATTTGGGAAAATTCCCCCTTTTCGCCCCGGCGCGCCGCCGTGATCTCCGAGTAGGCGAAGAAAGCGGTCAGCGCAATGAGCGCGATGATGAGATTGTCGACCATAAACGCCGTGAAGCGGCGCATGAAACCGGCCTGGTCCGCGCGTGCCTTATGTCGTTGGATCATTTCCACTCCTTTGCCATTCTCAGCTATTTTGGGGAAATCATCGGCAATTGTCAACCGGGGACTTGCTGCCTTGAGCAATCGCTTTCGCCTCATGGGGACTGATGCCTCGATTTTACTTTTTGTCGTCCGCCGTGGCCCGGCTGTCGAACGTCGGGTTCTGTCGTTTCGAACTTCGCGCCTCTCTTGAAAAAAAAATTCCAAATTGCTAGACTCCGGCTATACAGGCCTTTAGGGGGTGCAATATGTCAGTCGCGCGTGTCACGGAGATCAAATCGACTTCCGGCAAGAGTTTCGACGATGCCATCCGCACGGGGCTTGCCCGCGCCGGCAAGAAGCTCAATAACATGAAGTCCGCCTGGATCGAGAACCAGGAGGTCATGCTCGACGATACGGGCAAGATCATCGAGTACCGGGTGCAGATGAAGGTCACCTTCGTTCTGGTCGACTAAGGAATCCCGTATTTTTCTGGACGCTTTCCGGATCCTTGCCGAACCAGCCCGGCCTGGAACTTGACAAGACTAGCCGCGTCGGTGCATAAAGAAGGCATATGTGAAATTGATTTTGATGGGGGAGTCCGGTTTTCGGCAAGAGGAGGGGCTACCATGAAACGCAAAGTTTCTTCGACCTTGTACGCGGCCGTCATCATGCTGGCCGTCCTGGCACCCGCGTTCTGCAGCAAGAGCAATGACTCTGGGACGGGCGACAACGATTCTTCTATTCCCGCCACCGCCATGGCCTACGTCGTTTTTGCCTGGAACGACCTGGGCATGCATTGCCTCAACCCGACCTATGACAAGGCCGTTATCCTTCCGCCATACAACACATTGTGGGCCCAGGTCGTCAAGCGGGGCAACCCGCCGGCAATCGTGACTTCGGGCATCACCGTCGAATATGCCATCCGCGCCAATACGTATTCCTATGGCAAGAGGGACTATGGCCAGTTCTGGGACAATTGCCCCAGCCTCTTCGGCGCCACGCTGGCCCATGACAAGGGGCTGAACCTCGAGGACCCGGGCATCCACAACGGGCTCACGGGGACGATGGTCCTCAAGGGCACTCACTTCCAGGTCAACGGCATCCCGCTGGTGCCGGTCAATGACGCCATGGCCTGGGACCCCTACCAGGTCGCCGATATCACGGTCAAGGATTCCGGCGGGACGGTCCTGGTCCAGACGCGGGCGACCGTGCCGACTTCCGACGAGATCAGCTGCAGCAAGTGCCACGGGGCCGACGCTCTGCTTGATGTCTTAAGTGAGCACGACGACGAGCAAGGGACGCGCCTGGTCGCCAACCGGCCGGTCCTCTGCGCCGCCTGCCACGGCTCCCCGGTCCTGGGCATTACCGGCCCCGGCTCATCCGGGCGTTATTTGTCCCAGGCGATTCACGGCTTCCATGCCTCCAAAGGGGCGGCCTGCTACGATTGCCATCCCGGCGCCACGACCAAGTGCAGCCGCAGCAACGCCCACACGGCGGCTGACGGCAACTGCATCTCCTGCCACGGCGCGATGAGCAATGTTGCCGGCACGGTTACTTCCGGTCAGAGAACCCCCTGGCTCCAGGAACCGAAATGCGTGACCTGTCACGGCGGCATCGCTGAAGTCGACTCGTCGGCAACCCTGTACCGCAACGCTTTTGGTCATCATGGGATTTCCTGCGCGGCCTGCCATGGCAGCCCCCATGCCCAAGTCCCCACCAGCCAGGCTGCCGATAATTATCAGGCCATCCAGTTTCAAGGCAAGGCCCGGCCCATCGGCGATTGCAAGACCTGCCACGACTCGACCCGGGGTGGCGGGGGGATCGACGAATTTGCCGACGCCCACAAGAACCGGGCGACCGCCTGCTCGGTCTGTCATACCGTGGCCCCGGCAGCGAACGCCACGAACTGGCCGCACCAGTTCATGTGGAAGAAGCGCTGACCCTTGTCGCTGCCGAGGCTATGCCGGGAAGGCACCCGGCTGCAGAGCCTCGTTTTTTGGTCGCCCTGCCGGCCCGGCAGCGATCATGACGGGGCGAACTCCCGGCCCAGGGCGCGGGCCCGCTCCAGGTATCCCCGCCGGGTCTCGTCGTCCACCGTGGGCACGCCGTAGAAATAGACGTGCTCGACCTTTTTCACCCCCGGGTAGCGCAGCCCCCAGTCGTCGATCATGCGCGTCATGGGCATCTCCCAATCGGCCTTGTAGTCTTTTTCGCTGAAAAGCGTGGTGTTGATGACCAGGGCTTTTTCGTGGCGCAGCAGGGGCACCCGCCCGCTGGCGTCGCCCTGCCAGCCGATCGGCGTCAGGGCATAGGCGTCGCCGTAGGCGAATACGCGTTCGAACCACCCTTTCAGGATGGCGGGAAAGTGCAGCCAGTAGACCGGGGAGATGAAGGCCAGCCCCTGGGCGTTTTTAACTTTTTCCCATTGGGCAGTGACATCCTTGGGCCGGTGGCTGTGGATGAATTTCGCCACGGCCGGGAGATCCTTGTTGCGCAGCCAGCAGTGAGGCGGCAAAACGGAGCAGCGGGCCCTTGGCGGAATCCAGCACGTGCTGCTTGAGCTTCATCATTTCGAGTATCTCCAGGGGCATGCTTTCATGCACGTAGCTGGCGAAGTCCATGGTGCGGAAGACCGGGTCGAAGCCGATGGCATACAGGTCGACCACCTCGCTTTCGTGCCCGGCTTCGCGCAGGCCCGCGGTGAAACTCCGCAAAACGGCGTGGCAGAACGACTTGGGCTGCGGATGGGCGATAACGGTAAGCACTTTCATCGTTTATTCTCCTTGGGTTATTTTATCTTCCCGGCTCAATAGAAAAGGGGAACGAGTTTTTTCACTTTTTGCCGGTAGGCGGCATAGCGTTCGCCGTAGGCATCCCGCAGTGTCTTTTCCTCGCCGGCGATCAAGGGGATGAGCAATGCCAGGTAGGTTAGAAATACGGCCAGGAATGCCAGCGACTGGGTCAGGCAGGCAAGCCCCAGCGCGATGGCCAACGCCGCCGCGTACATGGGGTGGCGGACCAGCCGGTAGGGACCGCCGCTGACCAGGTCGTCGTCCGGCCGCGGCGCGCTCCCCCCCAGCTGGTAATTGCGGCCCAGCGTGACCAGCGCCCAGGCCATGACAAAAAAACCCGTGCCGTACGACACCAGCCCGGCGATCTCCAGGGCCGTCAGGGCCCACGGCGGGCCTACGGCCAGGCGGGTAGGGTCGATCGCCTCCAGGCGGCGGGCGACCAGCAACGCCGCGGCCAGCGGATTCACGACCAGCAGGAAAAACAGGTTGAACAGGTTGACCAGGCGCAGCAGCAGTCCACCCTGGGGTTTTTCCAGTATGGAACCGCTGGCCAGGCGCTTGACCGCGACCAGCGCGGTCAGCAGCAGAATCATGGCCAAGCCGAGTAGCCTTTGATCGAACAGATGCATGGGACCTTCCCTATTTCACAAAAGAGCGGACCGCCTCGTCGGCATTCCGGTTGGCGGCGACGGCTTTGACGATCATGGCCGCTCCCAAAAAAATGAGCAGCATGGGCACGAAGAGGTGTTCGCGGCCCAGGATGCGGCCGCCTCCGGCGGCCAGGGCGGCGACCCCGGCAACGATGCCGAAGCCGCTCAGGCGCAGGCCATTCAGGCTACGGGCGGCATTGAGCCCCAGCAGGATGATGCCCGACTCCGGCCAGCCATGCGCCATCCGGGACTCGGTATCCGGAGCAAGCCAAAGCGTCCCGCTCATGATCAGAAAAATGGCCAGGGCCAGTTCTTCCAGGCGCTGTGCCGAGCCGTTGTTTCTCCGGCGCTACGCCGGTTTTTTGCGATTCTTGGTTCATTTTATTCTCCTTTTTGTTTGAATTGACTTCGTTGGGCCGGTCTTCGTTCCGGGCCGGCAACCGCAGCTGCCGCCAGCGCCCCCTATCTCATTGTCGGGGGCGCAACTCACGCGATCCGCCGCGGCCGGCGATTCGTCCTCGCCGCAATCGCAGGCCAGGGCCTGCTCTTCGCTGACGCCCAACATCAGGCCGGCGGCGATTTTGGTCTTCTGGCAGGCAACGTCCCTGACGGCGCAGGCGATCTTGATCGCCGCGAACATCTGCCCGTTGGTCGCCCCGAGGGCGCGGGCGGCGGTCATGTGTTTCTCAAGGCTGGTTGGGCAATTGACCGCGTAGGCGGCGGCGGTCGACGCCAGCTCCCGGACCAGTTGGCCGGGGCCGGCGGGATCGGTGAGCGACCGGGCCTCGCCGCCTTGCGGCAATCCGCCCGCCGCGGCCATCCGCTCGGTCGCTTCCCTTCTCACCCGGACGGCGTCGGCGACGGCTTGCCGGATCTCGGCTTCGGTGACCCCGACGTTGGCCGCGACCCGGAGGTGAAACTTCGTGCAGGGCAGGCAGCCGCTGGCGATGGACGCGCCCACGGCGATGATCTCCTGCTCTTTCTCGCTGAGGACCGGATCTTCATTTTTTTTCGTCATCTTGAACTCCTTGGTTTCCGGCAATAGGACGAAATGCGAATCCAAATGGATACACTTCAAGCGGCATTTTCCCAGAAGGGACGGTCGTGGGGTCCGCAGAAGCGGGCGTTGAGCGGATTACTCCTTGGGCGTGCAGACCAGGACGCCGCGCTCGTCGCAGGAGAACTGGCAGCCGGCTTCCAGGGCGGCTTTCAGGCGGAGGCGGGCGCGATGGAGCCTGATCTTGACGGTGGCCAGCGGCAGGTCGAGGGCCGAGGCGATCTCGGGCCCGGTCAGACCGTGCGTGTCATGGAGGAGGATGACCGAGCGGTAGGCGTCGGGAATGCCGACAAGGAAGCGATTGACGCAGGCGCTCATCTGCTCCTGCTCGAGGACCTGCTGCATCGAAGGTGTTTTGGGGTCGGGGGGATCGATAGCGGCCAGGCCGGCCCTGGATTCCCGGGCCGAGGCTTTCGCCCGCTTGCGCAGCCAGTCGAGTGAAACATGGGTGGCGATGCAATAGAGCCAGGAGAGCATCGCTTTCGGGTCCTTCAGCGTTTCGACGTTCGCGATGGGCGCGCAGGAACGCTTCCTGGGCCAGGTCTTCGGCCTCGTTCGCGTCCCGCACCATGCTCCAGACATACGCATAGACCCGATGGTAGTTCTTTTCGAAGAAGCCCGAACTTTCGTCATCTTGTTCCAACGCCATGGCTTCCTCCCGATCGTTCAATCCCGGGCACAATCATGCCTGGAACGCATCTCCATGTCAAGCGATCCGCTATTCGCCCCGCCAAACGAAAGGGGTCCGGCCCTGCCTTTTCTTCGTTTTCATTGCCCTTCAACGGCCCAGCCGGTACTGGATATTTAAAATTTCATCGCGCAGTTTTGCCGCGGCCTGGCCGGGGTCGGCCGCGCGGGCGATGGCGCGCGACACGGGAAGCAGCAGCCCCTTGCCGTCCCGGCGCAGGCCGGCCTTGAGCGCTGTTTCCAGGTCGCCTCCCTGGGCGCCGATACCGGGGGCGAGGAACCACAGGCCGGGCGCGGCGGCCCGGATTTGGGTCATGGCCGCGGGCTGCGTCGCTCCGACCACCAGGCCGATATTGTTTTTCGCGTTCCAGCCCTGGGCCAGGCGGGCAACCGCGATATAAAGGGGCTCATCCGTTCCGGCCAGGCGCAGGTCCTGCAAGTCGGCGGCCCCGGGGTTGGAGGTCTTGCACAACAGGAACGCCCCTTTCTCGGGATGGGCCAGGAAGGGGTCGATGGAGTCGCGGCCCAGGTAGGGCGAAAGGGTGATGGCGTGCGCGCCGAGCGCGTCGAACGCTGACCGGGCATAGGCCGCGGAACTGGAGGCGATGTCGCCGCGCTTGGCGTCCAGGATGACGGGGATCATGGAGCCCAGGCGCCGGGACTCTTCCCCGACCGCTTCCACCACCTGCCGCAGCGCCGTCCAGCCCGGGGCGCCGAACTGCTCGAAAAAAGCGGCGTTGGGCTTGAAGGCAGCGGCGTAACGGGCGGTGCGCTTGACCAGGTCCAGGCAGAAAGCGAGCGCGGCCTCGGCGGTCGGGGCCGCCAGGTCGTCCACGTGCGGGTCGAGCCCGATGCACAGCAGGGAAGAGGAGTCAGCCACGCGTTTTTCCAAAAAGGTAAAAAAAGTTTCCATTTTGCTATTTCTCCCCGCGGAACTCGATCAGCTCGACCGGGGCGCCGTTGTGCCTGATCATGGCCGCCCTGACCCCGGCGGAAGGCACGCCGGGCGCGGAGAGAATTTCACAGCCGCACTCCTTCAGCTCCTTGTCCAGGTCGTCGACTTCGAAGGCGATGTGGGGGACGGTCTTGATCAGCTCCGCTATCGGGGAATCCTCTTCGAACCTCATCCATTCGATGCCGAAGGGGCTGGTGTCGAACCCGGAAACGTAGATTTTCAGGTGCGGCAGATGCCTCTCGCCGGGGATGGGTTCCGTGGTCGGGATGCCGAGATGGTGGTATTTCCAGCCCAGTTTCGCGGTCACGAACGGAGGTTCATGGTCTTTTCTTATTATGTCTTTCATTTTCCGGGCGCTCCTTTTTTCATGTTCTTCCAGAATATATCCTAAATCGGCTCCGTTTTCCAGCCGGAAAGTGGCGTATCCAGGAAAAAAATGAAAGCAATTGTGAAAATAATTTTTCAGTATTGACTAATGAAAATTATTATTCTATCACTGGAATATCCAGGCGCGTATTTGGGGGGGTCAGGATGGGGACCAGCCGGCGCGTTCACCAAAAAATCCCTTCCAGGAGGTTCATATGAATCAATTTTTAACGGGGAAAACATTCAAGCTCATCTTTTTGCTGGGCTTGATGGTTTTGCTGCTTTCGGGAAGCGCCCTGTTCGGGTACAAGTCCTACATGACGGGCAACGCGGCCGATGTGAACACGCCGACCAGTTTCGGCATCTGCATGATGGGGGGCGGCACCGATGTTGACGCGGCCATCCAGTGGATGATCGCCAAGTCGGGCGGCGGTGATTTCGTTGTCATCCGTTGCACCGGTTCCAATGGTTACAATGATTATATCTACACCCAGCTGGGCGGCGTCGATTCGGTGCAGACGCTCGTCCTGTCAGCCAAGGATTCGGCCAACAGCTACGTGAACACCCAGATCCGCAACGCCGAGGCCTTGTTCATCGCCGGCGGCGACCAGTCCGATTACTGGAGGAACTGGCGGGGCACTGCCATCGAGGATTCCATCAATTCGCTCGTGGCCAAGGGCGTTCCCATCGGCGGCACCAGCGCCGGGGAAGCCATCTTGGGCTACTTCAGCTATCCCTCTCTGACCAAGGCTTCCGTCACCTCGAGCGCCTGCCTGGCCAATCCCTACAACAGAGATGTCACGTTGGGCAGGGATTTTCTGCTCCTGCCTCGGCTGGAAAAAGTATGCACGGATTCCCATTTTGTCACCCGCGACCGCATGGGTCGCCTGGTAACCTTTTTGGCGCGTTTTGTCAAGGACGGCTGGACCACCCAGGCTTTTGGTATCGGCGTCGATGAAATGACGGCCGTTTGCATGGAAGGGAACGGGGTCGCGACCGTCATGGGCTCCGGGGCCGCCTATTTTCTCAAGACTCCGGGAATGCCCGAGACCTGTGTATCCGGAACACCGCTCACCTTCCGGAACATCCCGACCTACAAACTGACCAGCAGCGGCAGCTTCGACTTGGTGACCTGGCTCGGCACCGGCGGAGTAAGTTATACCCTGTCGGCCGTGGCCGGCGCCCTGAGCTCCTCGAACGGCAATATTTACTGATCGGGGGAATATCACTTTTCTGGCAACTATTTCTTTTTTTTGCTCAGGCTCATTTCCTGGAATGTCCGGATGGCCGTTTCGGCGAGCACGCGCGTGGCGTTGACCACCGGCACCGCGGCCCGCTCGGGGTTGAAGGCCAGCGGGATCTCGGTGCAGCCGAGCACCAGCACCTGGGCGCCGCGGGCCTCCAGGTGCGCCCCGGCAACGGCCAGCAGGTCCTCGCTTTCTTTCTTGGCGGTCCCGGCCTTGATGTTCAGGATGGCCTTCATCACGTAGTCTGTTTCGATCGCTTCGTCGGGGACGATGGTTTGGCGGCCGCTGGCGGCGAACTCCTTTTCGTAGAGGCCGCTGCGGATGGTGCCGCTGGTGGCCAGCAGCCCGATGCGCCGGCTTTCCGGGTAGCGGGCGACGACCTGGCGGACCGTCTCGCGGATCATGTGCACGATGGGAATGTCGACCGCCGCCTGCATGCGGTCATAATAGAAGTGGGCGGTGTTGCAGGGAATGATGATGAAGGAGGCGCCGGCGTTGCGCAGCCGGGTAACGCCCTCCACCAGGTAGGGAACGATCGACGGGTCCCCGCTCTGGATGGCGGTGGTGCGGTCGGGCACCTGGGGAAAGCTGTAGATCAGGGTGGGGATATGCTCCTGGTCCTTCTTGGCCGGGGTCAATTGCACGATCAGCTGGTACATGTTGGCGGTGGCCTCGGGGCCCATGCCGCCGAAGATGCCCAGGATCACCGGCGGCCGTACGGGCTTGAGCTCCACGCGCTGCCGGGCGCAGCCGGCGGCCAGGAGGCAGATGCCAAGCGCCAGCAGGGAGAACGCGATCCATGCTTTTTTCAGGACAAGCTTGCCCATGCCGTGGAAGCCATGCGCCCGGTTTTCCTTATTCTGTTTTTTCATTGCCACCTCTTTATTCCGCGCGAAATTACAAGTCGCCGACCGCGGCGATCAGGCGGGTCCACAGCTCGCTGCCGCCCTTGCCGTTGGTCATGACCACGATGCCCGAGCCTTCCTTCCTACTGAACTGCGCGTAGCAGGTGAAGCCCGTCTGGTTGGAGCCGCTGTGGTAGACGATGTCGCCCGTGATCGTGGCGTCGATGACCCAGCCCAGGCCCCGGTAGGCCAGCAATCCCAGGCGCCGTCCCGGCCGGTCGATCACGTCGCGCGTATCCATGCGCACCTGCTGCCGGAGCATTTCATCCGTCATGGCGGCGGACAGGAAGAAGCCGCCGGTCGGGCCGGAACCCATGATCCCGGCGATGAATTTCGCATAATCATCGGCGGTCGTGTACAGCGTGTAGGCGGCGTCGGCATGGGTGTAGCGGCTGCGCTTGAGGCAGGCGCCGGAAGTATCGTGCCCGGTCGCGATTCTCGGGGCGAGATCCGCGTTCCACACGAAGCTGGAAGACGTCATGCCAAGCTTGTCGAACAGATTGCGTTTGGCGTACGTCGCCAGCGGTTCCCGCGCGATCCTTTCGACCACCCGCTGCAGGTAATAGATCCCTTCCCCGGAATAACTGAACCTGGTCCCCGGCTTGAAGTAAACGGGAAGCGGCCCATCCCTTTCCTCTCCGCCCTTGCGCCAGTTGGGCATGCCGCTCGTGTGCGTGAGGACCATCCTGGCCGTGATGAGCTTCGCGTAATCATCGGCATTGACGAATTCTTCTGGCAGGTAGCCGTTCAGGGGCTTGTCCAGGTCCAGCTTCCCCTGCTCGACGAGATGCAAGGCCAGGAAAGTGAAAACGGGCTTGCTCATGGAGCAGGCCTCGAAAACGGTCCGGCCGTCGACCGGGGCCGGCCTGGCCGCGTCCGTGACGCCGAAGCTCCCGGACCAGGCGATTTCATGGTTTTTGATCACGCTGATGGAGACGCCCGGGACTTTCAATTCCTTCATGAGCGGCAGGGTCAGTTTTTCGATTTTTTCGATCAGCGCTGAAAATACCGGAACTCTGTCGATTTTATCCCGGTCGATCTTGTCGAGCGCGATGTAAGCGGCCCAGCGCACGTCACGGTCATCGTCATGCAAAAGGGCGAGCAGCCGCGGAACGGCCGGCGCGGCCTGGCCGGCAAATTTTCCCAGGGCCACGGCGGCGCACCAGCGCACGTCGGGATTTTTGTCTTCCAGGGCGGCCGTCAAAAACGGGATCGCTTCCGCGCCTGCCGGGGCGATCTTGCCCAGGGCGATCGCCGCGCCCCATCTGGCATTTTCATTTCGGTCCGCAAGTGATCTCAGCAGGAAGGGGACGGCCGGGCGGCCCATGCCTGCCAGCGCGCTTGCCGCCTTGCCGGCGATGAAAGGGTCTTCATCGGATAAACGATCGATCAGGGCCGGGATGGTTTTCGCATCGGCCGCGCCGATCTTCCCCAATGTCTCCACGGCGCTTTCGCGGACCAGGGGATCGGCATCCCTGCTGGCGCTGACCAGGAGCGGGAGCGCTTTCTTCGCGCCCGGGCCGATCTCTCCCAGTCGGGCGATCGCGGCGACGCGCTCGGCAGTGTTCTTGCTGTTCAGCAGCCTGATATTTTTGTTCAGCGCTGCCTTGCTTTCGCTGGCGTAGGCTGCGGAAGACGAGAAGAAAATGCAGAGGATCGCAAGCGCACCAAGCCTGGTTTTCAAAGCCGATTGGTTGATTTTGCCCATGCCCGGATTGTAAGGGGGACACATGGGAATTGCAATAGCCGAATGAGCGACGGGCCGGTAGATTTATCTCAATTTTGCAAAAAAGCGAAAAGTGAAATTTGACTTATTGATTTCCGTTGAATAGTATAAGAACAACAAACAGGAGGGTACATCATGGTCAACATCATCATTCAACTGATCAGCGGCGCCATCGGTGGCAACGGCGCCGGCGCCCTGATGAAAAAACTGTCCCTGGGCACCATCGGCAATTCCATCGTCGGCATCCTGGGCGGCGGCCTGGGCGGCCAGCTGATGGGCCTGCTGGGGATGGGGGGTGCGGCGGGCGGCGGCCTGGACCTGAACAGTATCATCTCCAGCGTGGTCAGCGGCGGCGTGGGTGGTGGTGTCCTGATGGGCATCGTCGGCGCCATCAAAAAGGCCCTCGGCAAATAAATCTCCTGCCTGGAAAACCGGTGTAATAAAAAGCAAACCGGAATTTTTGATTTTTCATGTCGTTTTCAAAGGTGCTGAATTTTAGAGATTTTTCCAGGCGCTGAAATGCAAATTTTCAAGCGCAGCTTCAGCAAAAAGTTTTTCCCGATTGCGCGGGCAACGGTTTTATGTTAGGGATAAAGGAAATCTGAACTTGGGAGGTGCGCATGCCGGATCGCAGCGGGAACAAAGTTATGAATATCCTGGGCAGGAGCCTGGTCCTGGTCGGGCTGCTGGCCCTGATCGCGCTTCCGGCAGGCGCCGAGCAGAACGAGAGGGTCCATTTCGGGATCTATACCGGCTGGTCCCAGGGCCTGGGCTACTCATTCCGCTGGCACAATAGCGGTCATTATCAGGATGATTTCAACCTGAAATTTCATCTGGGCGCCTATGCCCAATACGATCTTTCCCGGTCGTTCGGGCTGCAGCTGAACGTGAACTATCAAAGCAGCGTCTACAGCTGGACCTTTGCGTATTATGGCCGGTCCAGTTCCGGAAACGAAAACGTCGGCTTTCTTTCCGCGGGCATGAGCGGCGTTTTAAATTTAAAAAGAGTGAAAAACACGCAATTTTATCTCCTGGGCGGGGCAGGGGTTTTCAAGGGATCAGCCTATGAATTGACTGGTTTTTGGGTCGATCTGCAGGGAGGCACGGGAATAAAACTGTTTTTAAGGCGGGCCCCGCGTGCGGCCATCAATATCGGCTGGAGTTTCCATCACCTGCTACAGCCGAAAAAAAATTTGTATGTCGATGACTTGAAAGCGGATTTCTTGCGGTTCCAGGTCGGATATGAATTCTGTCCCCGCTAGTCCCAGGACTGACGGCATGGGGGCGAAACGACCGCTGAAAAACGAAAACCAGGGGAGGTGAACATGACCGACCGCGCCGGAAATAAAAAAAGAAACAAGCGCAATAAATGCCTGATCCTCGTCGCGCTGCTGGCCTTGGGGGTCATTCCGGCCCGCGCCGCGCAGAATGACAGGGTCCATTTCGGGATCTATGCCGGCTGGTCCCAGGGCCTGGGCCGGGTGTTCCGCTGGCGGCATATGCTCTTTTCAAGTCCAACGGATGTCAATTTGAATTTTCATTCGGGCGCATATGTCCAATACGATCTTTCTCAATCTTTTGGGTTGCAGCTCAACGTGAATTATCAGGGCGGCGTTTATCGAACGATCGAAACCCGTTATGACAAGACCACTTTTACCGACAAGGATGCGCTGGGTGCTCTTTCCGTCGGCCTGAATGGCGTTTTAAATTGCGCGCGGGTCAAAAATACGCAGCTTTACTTCCTGGGCGGAGCCGGGATCTTTGCCGGGAACACGCATGAATTCGACTGCTATTTTCTCGATCTCCAGGGAGGCCCGGGGATAAAAATATTTTTTAAGCGTGATTCGCGCTCGGCCATCAACCTGGGAGGCACGTTCCATCACCTGGTCGACCTGAAAAAATACGGGCACCTTAGCGCGGATTATTTGCGGTTTCAGATCGGCTACGAATTCTGTCCCAAGTGACCGCCGGGCCGGCGCCCCCGGCTTTGCAACCTGCCATTTTGACATCGCCCGGGCGCTGCTTTAAAATAAGAGTTACGATTGTTAAAATTTCTTGCCCTGCCGGAGGAGTTCATGCCGCGACTGTTCGGGTCTGAAAAGAGCGCGTTGTTCGAGAAGATTTCCCATATCCTGGTCGGCCTCACCCTGGTCATCAAGGGGATCGACAAGGCCGAGCATTTCAGCCAGCATCCCGGGACGGTCATTTTCCTTTTCGGCGCCGGCGCCTTCATCGTCCTTGGCGCCTTTTCCCACCAGCGGATCGAAAAAAGGATCCATAATTTTACCGCCCTGTTCCACGTGGCCGAGGGGATCTCCGTGATCCTGGTCGGCCTGGTGCTGCTGGAAAAAAGCCACCGCCTGCCGTATTTCTTCTTCTTTATCGGCGCAGTCTACCTGGCCCTCGGCGCTTTCGAGTTCTTTACCGACGCCGCCGAAAAACAGAAGCTGCGCCCGGTCTTCCTGGCCGTGCTGGGAACCGTTTTCCTGCTCGCCGCCCTGGTCGCTTTTGTCCTCAATTTCCTGGGCTCGAACAACTCCTGGGTTTACATCACGTCCGGCATTATCGCCGTCTGCGGCTTGTTCATTCTTCTGGTGCGCAGGAAAGCCGGCTGGGCGCCGCTGCCGGGGGGAATGAGGAAATAATCCGGGAGCATTGCGGTCCAGGCCGGGAATGGAGAGGCACAATGGCCATTGTCAGCGTTGAGAATGCGGAACATTACGTCTGGGGCGGCGCCTGCGACGGCTGGCACCTGCTGCGCACCCCTGACCTCAGCGTGATCCAGGAGCGGGTCCCGCCCGGGGCGGCCGAGGCCCGGCACTACCACGAAAAGGCGCGGCAGTTCTTCTACGTTCTCTCCGGCCAGGCCACCCTTGAGCTCGCGGACAAAAAAATCACGCTGGGTCCAGGACAGGGCCTGGCGGTTCCGCCGCTGGCGCCCCACCGCTTGCTGAACCAGGGCGAACAAGACCTTCAATTTCTTGTCGTCTCCGCGCCCATGAGCCACGGGGACAAAATCCTTGTAGACTGAGATATCGGGGCCGCGGGTCCGCCCCCGGCAACCGGGTCAGCGGCGGATCGTCAGGTTCTTCGGCGGTTTGTTCCAAAAACCGGTATATCCCGCCGCGGTCAATTCCTTCTGCTTGTCCTTGACGGCCAGCTGGGTGGCCACGAACTGGTCCGAGCAGACCTGGACGGAGATGATCAGGGCGAAGAACAGGATCACCCCCCCGACGAAGGTCGCGGCGATGAGCGCGACCTGGAATGCGCCGCCCTGGCTTTTGCCCGCCGGATCGCCGCCGGCGGATTTCCATATTGAGATGAAAAGGGCGCTGAAGGCCACCGCGAAGACGGCCAACGCCGCCCGCCAATAGTTCCGCTTCCGGCGCGTCGTGCGCTCCTCGATGCAGGCCTCGCAGACGGCTGTCGTGAAGGTGTAAATGGGCACAAGCCCGGCCCTCATTTCGCTGGACTTGGCGCAATAGAACGGGATGGCTCGCTCCGCGATCCTGGTCCGGCATACCTGGCAGACATTGCGGTTCCCGGAAACGTCGTTGGCTGCTGGATTCATTTCGTCATTGTATGTGAAGCCCCGGAGCAGGTCAAGCGGGACGCAATTGCCGGCGGACTTTTTGATTATTATTTGCCTGGCGATTTTACTGATTTTACGGCGCGATTGGCATGGAAATGGATGGCTGTGAGCGTTCCTGTCAGTAGAATTTTAGACAAATCCACATTTCCACAGGACGGCTGCAAGTTTTTTCTGTTTTCGCTTGGAAAGCAAACGGAGAAAAATCCGCCTCCAATCAACATAATCGGAATTGTTCAATTATATCGGCCGATTGTGCGTATCACTATTGTGCAAGGCCAGAAGAGTCAAGCCTTACAATGCTCTAGGGTGCTTTTTATGAAGTTTTACACAAAGCTCTGTGTTAAACGTCATGGGCATGCATTTACCCGGCCATTTTTATTGTTTGTTTTACCGATTTTCCTGACTTGTTTTGTCGCTTTTTTCTTGACATCGCCTTTTCAGCAAGCGACGGGGAATCGGGGACGATTTTCAGCTTTATGGCGGCCTTGTTTTCAGGCGAAAGCATGGGAATAGACGAATGGGAAGATCCGGCCGGCTGTGCCGCGGCCCGGTTTACCTTTTTCCCATCCGTCCCCGAATGTACTCCCGGCCGCAATGAACGGGAAAAGCGCTTCGCTCCTTTAGCGCAGCATTTCAAAAGTGAGGATCCCCGCCAAAACAGCGCCGAGCACGGAGTACCTGCCGTTGATGCGGCGGCCATATTGGTATTGCCTGTTGAAGCCGTCTTCATAGCCGCGGCGGAAGCCCTCGCGGAAGTAATAGCTGTAGCTGTCCTGGGGCACGTAGTAGCCGTTGTAGCCATAGATCGCGTCCTGGTAGACGACGGACCTCTCGTAGTCGGAACGCCAGCGATCCATGCGGTCGGCCACTCCGGCCCGGTACCCTTCCGAATAACCGTACTGGATGGCTTGCTGGAGCATGGAAACGCCATAGCGGTTCGTTTCGTAATAGGTGCCGCCGAGATTGTAGCGGCGGTCAAAGGGCGTGCGGAAGAAGCGGTCATTCTGGAAGTTGCGCGTATTCGCGTAGCGCCTCTGCTGCTGCTGAATTTGCGCGGCATACTGGCGCTGGTAAGCGAGCTGCGAATTGCGCTTTTCCTGCTGCAGCTGCGCCAGGTTCTGCTGGTAGACGTGCTGCTTTTGATCCAGGTGTTGCCGATACTGCGTCAGGTATTGCTCATGCTGCGTCCGG
Organism: Candidatus Aminicenantota bacterium; assembly: GCA_963764745.1. GTDB lineage: Bacteria > Acidobacteriota > Aminicenantia > UBA2199 > UBA2199 > UBA2199. The sequence goes on from CAVXTN010000006.1 coordinate 926,171, forward strand.
TCCGGCTGCCGCAGCTGCTGGACCTGCTTCTGTTGCTTCTTTTTTTTGGGCTGTGCTTTTGCCGGCAGGCCCATGCCCGCGAACAGCACCGTGCCGCAAACAAATAGCAGCAGTTTTCTGTTCAAGAGTTTTCCTTTCATCTGTCACCTCCATGACTTTTAAAAAATCACAGCATCCCGCTGCCCGGGTCTTGAAAGGCATGCGGTGATACATCCCCTTGCCTCCATTTTGGGCGCAAGGAAATGGAATGTCAAATGAGGCAGACGAAATGGATCTGAAAGCAATGGGTCAGGAGGCCCGCATTCGCCAGGCCTCCTGACCGTTGAAGGGCGGACCTGTTTAGGTGATTACGATCCGGCCCTGCTTTTTATTATATTCCCTTGCTGCCGGGCTATTGGCGGACCAGTTTCCAGGGGCCTTTCACGGTGGGATCGGAATTGTTCTGCCAGGTGCCGGTCATGACGTTCTTGGATTCAAAAGATCCCGTGAACGTGACGATGGTGCCATGGCCCGAGGCGTGGCCGGCGGTAAACGTGATGTTCTTGCCGTCGACCGTGTAGGTGCCCGGCCTGTCGCTTTCCCAGGGATCGGCATAGAGCGAGGTGCCTGACTTTTTGTCGCCGCTGAAAACCACGGTAGCGGTCCAGGTTTGCGGGATCTGGTTTGACATGTTCCCCATCCATGTGCCGACCGGGTCGTACTTGGTCTTCAGGACCACCAGGAACAAGACGGCGGCCACGGCGGCAACTCCCACGCCGATCAGGATCATGGGCACGATGTTCTTTTTCCTGGCCTGGTAGCCTGAGGCCCCTTCCTGCTCAATGAAGCTGGGTCCCTGTTCGGTGCCGGCGGAGCTGACCCGTTCCGTGGCGCCCGCGGCGGCCAGGGGCAGGGCGGATGCCTGCAGCAGCCAGATGAAAGTCACTGTTACCAGCAACGCGATCCATTTCTGTTGTTTTTTGCTCAAGTTCGCTGGCCCTCCTTTTTGTTTTCGTGATGCTATATACCCATACCGATTCTACCTTGTATTGTCAACCGCGGGAGCGCCGCGCGGCGTTCAGGACCAAGGACCCGGCCGCCGGCCTTATTTCCACTCCGCCTTGCAGGCTAGGCAGCGGTTGCGGCTCGATATGGCCAGCACGGTCAGGATGATCAAGGGAACGACCAGCAGGATGAGCAGGGCCGTGGAACCGGTGCTGGACCAATCGTCCCGCACGCCGGTCAGGTAGAAGGCGATCAGGAACACGATCCCGACGATGACCACCGACGACCAGCTCCTTCTTTTAAGGATATTCTCGCTTCCGCATTGCGGGCACGCGCTTGCTTTCTTGGCCATGGCCCCTCCCATTGAAACGACTTTCCTCTCTATCATAAATACATTCCCGCATGAGTTCAAGAGGCAGGGAAACGGTGAGTTGAAAGCAAGGCCAGCCGAAGTGCGGCATGCCAGTTTACCTTCTTTCTTCAATGGTCGATTCATCTCCAATTGGTTTCTATTTTGACTTTGTGCTATTTTGTATAGCGGCAAAATTGTCGGCAAGTCCAAAGGAGGAAGCAGATGGGAATATTTGATGATTTCCGCCGGAAAAAGATTGAAAAGTTGAAAGAGAAGAAAGACGTATCCGCCTTGCTTGAAATAGTGAAACGCTCCAGGACCGTCGGCACCTCGATATTCGACAAATACGGGGTCGTGGAAAAGATCGTTGAGATCGGATCTCCCGCGGTCGAGCCTTTGATCAAAACGCTGAAAAACGATCCGGACGATGTCGCCCGCTGGGTGGCTGCCGAGGCATTGGGAAACATTGGGGACAACCGGGCGGTGGATCCCCTGATCGGAACATTGATGAACGATGGCCATGCCGATGTCCGCTGGCACGCGGCCGAGGCCCTGGGAGTGCTGGGGGACGACAAGGCGATCAAATCCCTGACCGATGCCTTGAAAGACAGAGACAAATGGGTCCAGGATTTTGCCAAGAGCGCTTTGGAGAAGATCAGGACCAGGAAAAGGTAGGAAGCGTCTTACGCTTTCTCCGCAACTTTGGCTTCGTTTTTATGACGTTCATAACTGATGGTCAGCACAATGAGTTCAATGATGCCGATTCCCATTGCAACTATAAGATAAAAAAAATTGACACCCGCATCGTTGGGCAGACATCCTGGATTGCTTTTCTCAATCATGTAAAGGAAGCTTAAATAAAAGACGAAAGCTAAAAATCCCGAAGCCAATATTTTAATGACGTTTAGAATAATGGTGTGAGCTCGTTTTTTAAAAAGAGCATACATTATTACAATCGTGGCGACCTGAGCATAAAGAAGTACGATGGACACGGAGAATGTTTCCAACCGGATCACAAGTACGGAGAATAACAGGATCGCCATGATGCCTGCAAAAAACTCGACCGATATTTTATTGCCAAAAAAAAGCAAGACGATGTTCCCTCCCGATCGGGCCAGCAAGAGCATAAACAGGACCGCCATTCCCAATTCATAGGGGTCCCGAGGATTTAATTTCAGCAGCCAATAGGCCAGCATCATCAGGAAAAACAAGATTGCGGTCAAGGAATAAACGGCAATCTTTTCTTTTTTCATTTTGTTTTGTCAGCCTGATTTTTTGTTGATCCTGGAGCACGGTTGGCATTTTTTATGGGAGCCAGGCGTTTTTTCCAGACAACAATTGCATAGATCAGGGTGATGACGGCCGCGGCCCCGCCGCCGAAAATCGCGTCATAGGCAAGCAAGATGCCGCCTTCGCCGTGCGTCCCCGGAAAAAAAGCCAGCACCAAGCCAAAGGTCAAACCCATGCAGCCTGCCGCGTTCAAAAATGACAAGGGAATTCCCAGCCCCGGCGGGCAACGATCGGCCAGAGCCCGGGTCCCCGACAAGGACATCAGCAAGGCGGCCAATGGCGGCATGGCAAGCATCAGAACCAGCATTTCATACCCGCCGCCGGAACCGCCGGAAGAAAGCCTTCCCGACAATGCCGCTATGATCGTCAATAGCCCCAAAAATGCCGGGGCGATAAAAAACCACAGGAGTCTTTTTGTGAAGGGCGAGGGCTTGTACAGGCTGAAAAGAAAGGTGAACAGCGGGAAAATACCCAACCCGATATAGCTCCAAATAAGCTGTTGCTTGTGGCGCTCCGTCCAGGGGCGCTTGTGGCGGGCGCCGTATTTGCGCAGGAGGTTGAACAGGTCCCGGCTCGGTTCTCTCTCGGCCAGGTCGAGAAGGGAAAAGCCCGGATATTCGGAGATGGAAGAGTCGGCTCCTGCCTGCAAGAGCATCTCCATGGCTCGGATGTTGCAATAATCGTAAGCCAGGCTCAGGGGCGTGTGGCCGCGTTTGTTTTTCTGGTTGAGCGGTGCGCCGTGGCGGATAAAAAAGGAGAGCATCTCCAAGGAAACGGGGGTCTTGTTCATGGCCAGGTCGTGAAGGACGCTCTCGCCGCGCGTGTCGGTGATGCCCGGGTCGGCTTTGTAGCGCAGCAGCAGCTTGGAGCTATCCTTGCGGAACCGGGAAATATGGAGCGGCGTTTGCCCGTATTGGCTGCGGGCATTTACCGCCGCCCCTTTTTGCAGCAGCAGCTCCATGAGCTTCACGTTATGCTTAAGGGCGGCTTCATGCAGTACGGTCCAGCCTTTTTTATCGGCCGTGTTGATATCGGCCCCATGCTCGATCAGGAAGCGGGCCTGTCCGAGCATGTTTTCCTCGGCGCAGTACATCAGGGCTGAGCGTCCTTCCGTGTCCCTTTGATCGATGGGAACCCTGAGGGCGAGCAGCTTCTCCGCCAGTTCCTCCCAGAGCGTGACGGGCAGGAAGAACCAGCGGTTGCGTCCTTGATTATTGATCGCTTGGGCATCCGCGCCAAGCTCCAGCAGAGCCAGCGCCTCGGCCGGCTGGGCTTTAAGAAATCGGGTCATGCTGTTGCTGTCCCTCTCTTCGAGGGGCGCTCCGTACCGGATCATCAGCGGCAGCAATTCCTTGGATGCGGCGAACCAGGGCGTATTGCCCCTGGCGTCGCGTACGTTTGGATCGGCTCCCAGCTGCAATAGGGACTTTATGAGACGTTCGACCTGGACGGGATCGGGTTTCATTTCCCAATTGTCGGCATTTTTGGGGATCTTCCAGGCCAGGATTTGCATCTGCTCGTTGTACTGCATCGCGAGTTGCAGGGGAGTATCGCCATTGGCGTTGGTTCCGTTGATCGGCACGCCGCGGCCGACCAATAGGCGGATGAGGGCCAGGCGCTTGTCGAGGTCGCCGCCTTGGCGGATCATCTTTACCGGTTTTATTGAGCGGACTGTGGGCGCGTTCTGCAGCGGGCCGCTTCTTTTCATCCTGACTACGGGCTGTTCATCCAAGTCGATGTAGCGCGGGGCGATCAGGGCGTGGATGAGCGAGTTGCCGGCCACGTCCTTTGCCTTCGGGTCGGGGAGCTGCGGCAGGTCGCGCATGACCCGGTCAAGGTCGCCGCGTTCAATGGCGGCGAATAACACCCTGGCAGCGGCCTCGGCATTTTCTTGGCCGGGCATAACGATTTTCTGTTCAACCTTCGGTTCGAGCACAATGGCTGAACCCTCCACCCTGGCCAAGACCTCAGCGGCAGCGACGTTGCCCCAATCCTGAGCCTCAATGCGGAACAACGTGTTCTCCTCGGGCCAGACCAGTGCCGAACCGCTTTTATCCACCCGGCCCAGGTCGCCGGAAGTGAAATCCACCGTCGCTGCTTTCTGCGCATCCCAGCTCAGTTTCAGGGCTTGACCAATTTTAAGAGACTCCTTGTCTACTCGTAGGGAGACAACAGGTTGCGGTCGTTCTGGCCTTACAACCGTCTGCGCATGTTGGCGCAATACTCTAAAGGACGGTGGCCTTCCGACAATGCGGCTGGCATGGACCTTGCCCGCCTCGCCCCATATGTGCAGGGTGATGCCTTCGCCCGGCTGTCCATGCAGTTTGACTCGCAAGATGCTGCGCTCTTCCAGGTGGATTGCCCCTTCCCAATTCGCCCCGGGATCCCTCTTTCCCGGCCAGGCCATTACATCCTGGCCGTCAATGTTCACGGAGTATGAGCGTACCGGCATGTTTCCCTGTTTCGTTCCGTTCAGCACTTCGAGGCGGTAGCCGCTTCCAGAAAAACTGCAATACACGGGCTTCCAATAGACCAGGCACTCGCCGCGCTCAATTTTCAACTCGGTCTTTTCCATGACTGTGACCGATTCTTCCAGCATCCCGATCTGGGCTTGGAGCAAGCCGCAGCAGGCGACAAGCAGGATCCACAACCAAGCTTTTTTAATCGGCATCAGCACCTCTCTCCGCAGTGGAAATTGTAGCATGAAATAAATTAGCTGACTTTAAAATGGCGATTGGATTCTGAAAATAGCACATTTGACCCTATGCCGTTTTATTAAAAAAAACGCAATCGGAAATGGTCGATATATAAGTGTAATTTAAGACGAATTTTCCGGGTTTGCCTGAAAAATATCACATTTTTCTGTATTGCCTTTTCTACGCGTTACATATAAGACGAGTCTTTACTAAAAACGATCCCGAGGAGGGAGAGAAGTTGAAAATTATCTTTATCGCAGGTCATGAAAAATGGGGAAAATCGGAAACACTCCGTGCTCTTACCAACGGCGACTATTATCAAAAAAGAATCACAATCTCCGGAACTTCTTTCTTTGTACGGCGCATGTCGAATGATGACAAGCCCGCGGAATATGTCCGGTTTGTGGAGTCCGTTGATCCATTTGCTAAACCTTTCATCATCGCTGCCCTGTGCCCGAACTTCGAGCGCAAAAAGGCCAGGACCGAGTATGTTCTCGCCACTCTACAAAGCAAAGGCTACAAGCTTTTCTTCTGGGTCATTGAAAGCCAATACAAAACATCCAATGTCGTGACCCCATTGGAAATTCAGCGCTTGCGCCAGTTTGGACAGGTTGAAGTATATACAAAAAAAACTGAAGCCGATGTCCGATCAAAGAGCTTCAAAAGGTTTATTGCCAATGGCATCGTTTAGTAACCGATCATTTTTCAAATAAAATCTCTTCCAAGGAGGCGAAAATGGCAGGCAAGATCCAATTCACGCTGAACGGGGAGGCGCAGGAATTCGCCGGCGAGGTCACGGGCAAGGGCAGCCTGAAGCTGGAGACGGACGCGACGTCGCTGTGCTTCGCGCTCGATTACCTGTCCAAGGACAAGATCATCCTCACCCTTGCGGGCGACCAGGGCATCAAGCTCTCGGCGGGCAACCAGCTGAAGTTCTCCGGCAGCGTGTCGCGCGACCTGGTCAACCGCCAGTGGCAGGGGGAGTACGCGCTGAAGCTCGAGATCAGCAAATCCGTGGCCGCGCGCCTGAGCCAGGAGTTCACAAAGAAGGGAACCAAGACCAGCGCCGAAATTACGATCAGGTTTTAAAAGGGGAGACTAAAATTCCGAATTGCAAGTTCCAAATCCCAAATAAATTCAAGTTCCAAATTCCAATGTCGGAAACGAGAAGCCATTTCACGTTATTACTCTTTGTTTGGGTTATTTGGCCATTGCGTATTTGGTACTTGTTTGGGAATTGGTGCTTGAACACTTGAACATTCAAATATTACTATGGAGGACAAAATGAACGAGAGAGCAATCGAAACGAACTTTCGGCTGGCGGCGGGATCTGCCCGATTTCCGGGATTTTACCATCCACCATAATGAATTGTCCTCGAAGCTGAAAGCGATCGGGGACCAGCAGTCGGTCCAGGAACTGCTGAAAAAAGCGGGGATCGGCAAGCTCAAGACAAAGAAGCTGCCGGCCACGGTCGATCTTAGGAAATGGTGCTCGCCGGTCGAGCAGCAGGGCAATATCGGCTCCTGCACCGCGCAGGCGGGCGTGGGCATGATGGAATATTTCGAGAACCGCAGCTTCAACAGGATCATCGACGCGTCGCGGCTGTTCCTTTACAAGGCGACCCGCAACCTGATGAAGGAGACCGGCGACGTCGGCGGCTACCTGAGGTTCACCATGGGGGCCATGGCCCTGTTCGGCCTGCCGCCGGAGGAATACTGGCCGTACGACGAGGCCAAGTTCGACGATGAGCCGCCGGCGTTCTGCTACGCCTATGCCCAGAACTACCAGAGCCTGCAGTATTACCGCCACGACCCCAGCGGCGCGGCCAAAGCCGAGGTCCTGGAAAGCGTCAAGAAGCACCTGGCCGCCGGCCTGCCCTCGATGTTCGGCTTCAGCGTTTACAGCTCCTATGTCCAGGCCGACACCTACGGCAAGATCCCTTACCCGGCCAAGAACGAAAAGATCGCCGGCGGGCACGCGGTCATGGCCGTGGGCTACGACGACAAGCTGAAAATAAAGAACCAGAACGCCAAGGGCCCCGAGACCACGGGCGCCTTCCTGATCCGCAACTCCTGGGGCAAGGAGTGGGGGGTCGAGGGCTACGGCTGGCTGCCCTTACGAGTATCTCCTGCAAGGCCTGGCCGACGAGTGGTGGTCGCTGCTCAAAACCGAGTGGATCGAAAGCGGGGAGTTTAGTTTATAAAAAAACATAACGCAATTTCCATTGATACTTCACATCCGAATATTGCATTTTTAAAATATTCCCTTTACTATCTCTTTATGGATTGATTTTCCTGTCAATCTGGTGGATAGGGGAGGTATTTATTATGAGAAAAAAAGATTTCTTTATCCTTTTGAGTTTATGTATTTTCTTTTTACTTTCGGCAAATATATGCCTGGCTCAACGTGCCGCCTACAGGCAAGCCCCTGCCGAGGTTCAGCAAGCAAGCATTCTTGAACTTAAGAATATAGGCATGATGATCGCGAATGGTGAGCCCGAGGGAAAATACCTGGCGGTTTGGAAGCAGCTGGTAAGCAGGTCAAGGAACATGGATATCAACAGGGCGGTCAATATCGTCATCGACGAAGCAAAACTGGAAGCCAACCGGAACGTGGACCTACATCGTTCCGTAGTGCAAAAGTATGACACGATCAAAAGAAACATAAACCGGGAAATAGGAGTCATCCGCTTGATTCTAAGCCGATCGACCGGCAGGATTCAGCCAATACAGGAAAATATTTATATTTTAGAGCGCAGAAACCCGGCGAAATTCATCGTCCGGAAAGGGAATATCATTAACAAGAGAAGCGAGCTGGAAAATTATATTAATTATTTACAAAGAATACTGAACGAAGTGGGAGACGACGCGCAGTTAGCAAATGTTGATATGCAAAATGCCCTGCAAAAGCAGCAGCAGTTACTCGCAATGGTTCAAAATTTTGCGAAGCTCTTATTTGATTCCCAAATGGAGGTTATCAGGAAAATAGGCGGATAAAAATCCTGCCCGCCGGCCTGCCCTGGTATGGCGTGGGCTACGACGACAAGCTGAAAATAAAAAACCAGAACGCCAAGGGCCCCGAGACCACCGGTGCCTTCCTGATCCGCAACTCCTGGGGCAAGGAGTGGGGGGTCGAGGGCTACGGCTGGCTGCCCTACGAGTATCTCCTGCAAGGCCTGGCCGACGAATGGTGGTCGCTGCTCAAAAGCGAGTGGATCGAAAGCGGGGAGTTCAGTTTATAAGGTCACAATTTGTGACCTTAAAGCATGGCTGCGGGAGAATTGTTCAAATTGATATTCCATTTTTGAACATCAAGTTTGGGCGGTTTTTTTACTCCTGTCAATTATTCTTTAAAATTTCCTGTACTAATTTCCAATAAATTTATAATAACTGAAATAATTCCAACGATTGTTGAAATCATTAAACTCCTTACAAAAGCACCGAATCCCGACTCTCCTTTCATAAACCTACTAAAAAGTAAATGATGCAGTAAAGCACAAAGTGAAAGACTTGCGAAGCCGAATAATATTGCATAAATCCAGGCAAACCAATCTTTTTTATAATTTTTCAATCCATGACTAAGAGATTTCGAAATAAAAATCGTTGGAATTCCTATAGCAAAATAAAAAAGGACAATATTGTTCTCAACAAATTGCTTAAAATATATCAGAATGGTGAAACAAACAAAAATCAATGCAACCAAAATAAATAGTTCAGGCATTTTTAGTAGCTTTAGAATATCTTGAGGTTTCTTTTTTAAATGAGCATTGAAAGACATGATAATTCCAAAAATTGCAATTCCTAGAAGAGCCAATATCCCAATAACAAAAAATGCCATAAATAAATAAAAAAAAGCCATCATTCGCCTCGCTCTTAATTATAATACCCAACGTTCAACATTCCAGCATATTTGAAAATACAATAAATAAAAAAACCTTCCAACGCCTTTATTGACGGCGGGCACGCGGTCATGGCCGTGGGCTACGACGACAGATGAAAATCAAATATCGTTATATACAACTATCCATAAAATAATCGCAGACTATCACGTTGGGATAATGAAAAGCCTTGAATTCCTGGGCATACTTTGGTTTATATGTATCACAGCCTGGACAGGCGCACCCTTCGGGATTGTTGGGCTGTGAGTAATAAAACATATTAAAATAATAATGGTTTTTTTGATCCCAAAGTGAGTTTGAAGTAAAAAAAGGCTCATACTTCGTGCCATCCCAAATCAATTTGTTGACTCGTGGTATTAATGGAGAAGCCGCCAGTTTATTTTGAGTGCTGGTAAGGAAATAATGATAATCCATAAACACATATTTACAGTCCCTGTAGGGGATTGCCCATACAGGAGTAAATGAGACCAGTGAATTCTCGAAACGTTTCTGGCCTATTAAAAAACTGAAATAAAATAGTTTATCCTCATCGACCAAAACATACATACGGTGGAAATTCCCAGGATCAATCTCAATGTTCGTATTGTTGATGAAATTAAAATAAGTGTTTGCCGTCTTGTCAACGGATACATCTTTTTTAAATAAAATGTCTCCCAAACGAATAGTGCGCGGGATGATGTCCACATCGTTAGCCTTTGTGATCACGCCATCGTGATTCCTATCAGCATAATAAATCAAATCCGGGTTTGTGTATTCGACCGTGTTCTCATTGAAGCAGACCATGCCGGTGTCGTTAAAAATTTCAATAGCTGTGGGCTCGCTGATGTCCTTGTAGCCGAGAGCCACTCCATTTTCAAATTCTGCTCCCAAATCGCCCTTAAATATAACGGACAAAGCGACATCTGCCACATTAATCGGTAATGGAGATGTTCCGAAGTCAAAAGTGAATTTCTTCTCCTGATTATTATCCAAAGACACCGCTTCTATATCAGCAGATTTAATGAAAAAGTATTCTTCATTTGGGCGAGGTGGGTTTTCTCCGTCAAACTCTCCACCTGAATAAGTCCGAAAACGGATAATCATTGTCAGAATACCATTTTTCATGTTTTCGTCTGGAGTAATGTTTTTTATCATTGCGGTTATTTTTCTGAACCCTTGTTCGGGATAGGGCGCGAATCCGTAAATTTCCTCTTCATTAGGTATGGATATCTCCAATTCCCCACGGAAAAAATAGTTGATCAACGCCGCAGAATAACCTACTGATCGAGGAATCAATTTCGATGCATAATTTTCATGGCATACGTCATCTAGAAAAAGCGACCGCCTGTAAACTGAAATTGGTGGTTGTTCTGAATCAGGTCTAATTTTTACTTCAAAATATCCTGCTTTTAGGAAATAATCAATAATTTCTCCATGCTTGTCTTTCTTTAAATAAGTAACATAATCCTTTCTTCCATCTGCAGCAGTAATTTGATAGGGCATATTTAATGATCTCAAATTAGTACTCAAGAATTTTGGATAAGGGAAATTATGGAGAAATAAAGGATTGTCATTTTCAGAAAGAATTGTATTTTCACTAACAAAATTTGCATTGGAATATTCTGCTAAACCCTGCATGAGATTTTCACTTGGATTACTTCCATCATATATTTCATAATCAACAAGATTGAAAATTGGAGCCAATTCGAATTCACCATGTCGTGGGAAATTAACTAGAGGGAATTTTGGGGTTTGCGCATAATTTCCTATTAAATCCAAGTGATTATCAGCCCATCCTTCAATGCATCGAAAGCTTGCGTATTTTTTATTCGAGAATTCGAAATTGTTTTCTGGATGTGAGTCATTTCGCACATGATCAGGAACAGCTGAATCCTGAATTAAATGCATTTGATGTCCAAGACCCTTAAATGTATCGATAAAAAAAGAATACTTTTTTTCGCCCTCAATAGAAGTTAAGGCATGGAAATAATATTCTCGAATGGCACTCCATGAATTATCGCCCTGAGCAAAAATGTAAGTCTTTTGATTGTCTCCGTCTTGCGCCCACAATATAAGGGATTCAGCAGGTACAGGAGTGAAATTAAATTTGATATCTGTCAAACCAGCCACCAAGAAAGCTTTCAGAGGATTATGAAAATGATTGTCAGAGCGAGATCCAATCACACCCAGGGTGGAATCATCCTCTACTTCAGCCCCATATATTATCCAATCCATAATGCTTTTGGTTTCCCAATCACCAATAAGTTCCTGCTCACTGATGTCTCTGTCAAAATTTAGTTTATGAATGAAATTGGTATCACTGAGTTTGGTAAAAGAAAGATTGGTTTTGAAAGAAATTAATTTGTGTGTTGCTGACCCCCATGGATATGATTTTAATGATAGGAAAACTAGAATAAATAAAAATGTTTCAATCAAGATGTTTTTTTTCATGTTGTTCTTCTCCAAATTTTTCATTTAAATTTCTCATTTATTGTATCCGCTTGTTTGATTGGGATTTTGCTGAAATCAACATGGATAAAATGGCAACGATAAAACCTGATAAAAGAACAATAAAGCCGGCGGCTGTTTCTCCATAGAGATTTCTATATGCCATCGCCATCAAGCAAAAAAATCCTAAGAATACTCCAAATGCACTGAGAAAAATAAAATAATTTAATTTTTCTACCAATTTCACTTTGAGATTAGTGATTATAAAATTTTGTATAAAAATTAATGTTATTGAAAAGAATATGATTACGAATAAGAAAACAAACATGTCGAGTTTTTTTGTTAAGTTTGCAGGCAAAGTAATATCAATCAAAACATATGTAAAAAGTGAAAAAAGGCCTGTAATAAATTCTTTAAAACCCCCGAGCCTTTTTATTGAAAATATTCTAATGAAGAATAGTGAGCAGCCATATGACAAAAAAACAAGTGTAAAAACTTTAGAAAAAAACAGAAGAAGAGCCAAAAGGATGCGTGGATGAATAGATTCTATTGTAAATATCTTGTAAAAGTCGTGGAGGAGGATAATTCTAAATGAAATAATGAAGAGAATAGAAATTAAAGTAATTTGAAAAAATAAGTTTTTATTATCCATATGATATCTCCTTTTGATTTATTTTTAATTGTTTTATACTTTTTTATTAAAATCTATAAATATTCCAGTTTCCATTTTCATCCTTAGAAAAATAAATATAGTAAGTTATATCATATTCAATTCCTTCAATTTCTTCCATACGCTTGATTCGGTATTGGGCTCCACTTTCTTCAAAGTAAACCGGCTCGATTTCCTGCATTTCAGAAGCTATTGTTGATATCGAAGCTGAAAGTGTTGAGAAGATTTCCAGATAATCCTGCTGAGTATCACTTGAGAAGTAACCTACTGCCGCTTCAATATTCAGGTCTTTCAATGCAGTCTTCATCCCGCTCCAAATCGATCTCAAATGGCTATCGAGCGTTTTTACCGTCACGCTGGCCGTGGCCGTGCCGCCGAGGCCTGTGGCGGTTGCCGTAAAAACGGTGTCCTGCAATGGGGAAACGGTTCTGTTCCCGCTCAGGTCCACCGTGCCTATGCCATTGTCAATGGATACGGAAGTGGCGTTGGTCGAAGCCCAGGTCAAGGTACTGCTTGAACCTGGGGGCAGCACTTCCGGCAAAGCGGTAAGGGTTATTGTTGGTGGCGGGACGATCGTGACCACTACCGTCACATTGGAAGTGACCTGGTAGCCTCGAGAATTAGTGGCCGTAATCGTATATGTCGTTGTTGCAGCAGGTGAAACGATCCTGCTGCCGTTGGCGCTGACCGTGCCTATTCCGTTGTCGATGGTGACCGTCGATGCATTTGTTGTGCTCCAACTCAGCGTGGAATTTGCGCCAAGCAGAATGGAGTTGGGTGCGGCATTGATGCTTGCCGTTGGCGGTGGGGCATTCGAAATAAATACGGTAACACTGGCGCTGGCTGTGCCGCCCCTGTTATTGGCTTTGGCTAAATATGTTTGGGTCGCTCCAATGGAGAGTGTACGGGAGCCGTTCGGTGGCAGATTACTGCTTGAGAGTGTTATGAATTCGACGCCGGTCGAGGCCCATGTCAAAGTAAAGCTCTCAAATGGCTTGAGCCAACTGGAAGAGGCTGTAAGGGTCACTGTGGGTGGCTGGACAATGCCCGAAACCGTGAAATCGAGGCCGGTCATTTTCTCAGTCACCTGCAAGTCCATGTCTTCGGGTGTAAATGCCAGGTTGGATATTATGGGCGTCAATTGATAATTCCCTGGCTTTAGCCCGAAAATGAAATCTCCGGCCGCGGCTGTCTGCTTCGTGCGCAGTATGCCTTCTCCGTCCAGGGTCATGGTCACGCCGCTCAAGCCATTTCCATCTTGCTTGACATTTCCGGCAATTGAGATCGGAAGATAGCTCAGGAAATTTCCATAGGCTGTGGGCGTGGTGCCGAGAGTTATTGAGGTCAGCACTTGGTAGGTCGAACTGTCCACGGTGATCAGCTTGTCGTTCATCTTGTCCACCATGAACAAGCGACTTCCATCGGGATGGATATCGAAACCCGTACACCAAAAGAGGCCACTGATCCCGACCGTGGCGGTCTTGGTCAAGCCCGCGGTATCCACAATTGAAAGACTGTTGCTTGTCACAATATAGATCTTGCTGCCGTCGGGGTGCAGTTTAATAAAACTTGATCCGCTCGGAATCGCGAGTGATCTGGTCACCGTATAGTTCTGTGCGTCGATCTCGAACAGGGTACTGTTCGCGATGGCATATAGTGTCTGGCCTGAAGGAGACACTGCCAGTTCCAAAGGAGGGCTTGCAAGTGGAATGGTTGTGATCAATTCGTCGGTAATCGGAATGGGATTGACCGCCCAACGCTGCAATTTTGCTGTGTCTAAAACAAGAATCTGACTATTGTCTGGATCGGCGACATATAAGCGCTTGCTATCATTGCTAACTGCCAATCCTTCCAATGAAACCTGGTTCGGTAACTCGATATGAACCAGCCTGATGGCCGAAAGATAGTTCTCACTTGCTTTTATTGTGCAGATAGCTCCCACATATTTTCCGGAACTTGGCTCCCACATTGGAACACTACTGGTCGAGTACAAATAACAACCATCCGGAGCGACGGCGATGCTTTTGGGAGACCCTTGAAAACTCGCTGTCAACGAAAGCGTATCCGCCACCGTCATGGTTAAGGGATCTATTTGGAATAGCTTGGTTTGCCCTGTATCCACCGCATATACAAAGACCCCTGATTTTTCAGCTCCGATCCCCTGCAATTTTGCATTGGAATCGGAAATTTCAATTATCTTGAAAAGTGTATTGGTGTTCGTATTGATTATCCGGATCTTTTTATCGTAGGCATCCGGAATAAAGGCGTAACATGGTTTTTCGGTGGAAACAGTAATGGTTACCGAAGCCGAATTTGACTCTCCTGCACCGGTTACTATTATGGTATAGGTGGTCGTCGTGGTTGGCGAAACTGGAAGAGACCCGTTCACTTCAACCGCACCGATGCCAGTGTCGAGGATGGCTGAATCGGCGTTGGCTGAGGTCCAACTTAGAATGGCGGTTTCTCCAAGCTGAATGATTTGAGGATTTACCGTAAGTGTAACCTTGGGGAGTGCCTTGTTCACTGTAACTGTGGCAGTTGTTGTGACGGTGCCGCCGTTTCCTATTGCTGTTAATGTATAGATGGTAGTCACAACTGGTGAAACGGTTTTTGAGCCATTCAAGGCAACGCTGCCAATGTCGTTGTCGATAGAAGCTGAAGTGGCATTGCTGATTGTCCAGCTAAGGGTGGAACTCTGCCCAGTCTCAATGGTGGTCGGCGTGGCGCTGAATGCAACCGTGGGCGGCGCTGCATTTACTGTGATCGTGGTTGAGGCCGTGACGGTGCCGCCGCTGCCAGTTGCCGTCATTGAATATGTCGTTGTCACGGTTGGCGTAACGGTTTTCGATCCGTTCAAGACAACGCTGCCAATGCCCTGGTCAATTGAAGCTGCAGTGGCATTGCTGGTTGTCCAGCTAAGGGTCGAACTCTGCCCCGCCTCAATGGGGTTTGGAGTTGCATTGAATGAAACAACTGGTGGTGCTGCCTGCACTGTAACTGTCGCTTGAGCTGTCACTGTTCCGCCCGAACCCTTGATTGTGATCGTATAGATTTTGGTGGCGGTCGGACTTACTGTTTTGGTCCCGTTCAAAGCCACGGTCCCGATTCCCTGATTGATAGATGCCGAGGTAGCATTGGTGGTCGTCCAGCTAAGGGTTGAGCTCTGCCCAGGTTGGATGGTCCCCGGGGCCGCACTGAAAGTTACCGTGGGTGGTGCGGCTTTTACCGTGACCGTGGTTTTGGCTGTGGTGGTGCCGCTGCCATTCTTGACGGTGATCGTGTAAGTTTTGGTTGCTGTGGGTGAGACGCTGAGCGATCCGTTGACCGGAACACTGCCGATTCCCTGATTGATGGAGGCTGAAGTCGCACCGGTTGAAGTCCAGGTAAGAGTTGAGGAACCTCCGACAACAATACTTAAGGGAGAGGCGGAAATTTTAACTGTAGGCCTAGCAGCATAAGCTGGAAAAAATACGGATAACAATATCAACAAAGCAGTAATAAATACAATTTTTTTTGTCTGCATCACTCGCTCCTTCGGAAAGTTTCTAGGCATGAACTGCCTTCGCTGACAGAAAATTGCGAAAATTAATTTCTCTCTCATTGTTAAAAGCCTTCATATAACCGAATTATATAAAACGCAATAGGGAATTTTGTGCTATTTTTGGTGAATTATCAGATTTTTAATATTTTATTATCCAATGATATCGGGATTTATCAACATCAATTTTAGTATTGAAGACAGAATAGGGACAAATGTGATATTTTCAATTGCGTTGAATTCAGATTTTTCTCTTTGGTTTTGAGATGATCAGGAATGCAAATATTTCGAGAGCAAGCGGCCAATTCTTGTCTTAATCGCCAAAACCATATGCGCTAAGCATCTTGTTGAACAGATCAGTATTCTCGAATATATGGCTTGATAAAAACAATGTATAATGAGAACGGAATGGAAACCGAGAGCCTGTTCGACGAGATCGCGCCCAAGTATGACCTGCTGAACCGCCTGCTCTCGCTGGGGCTGGACCGGGGCTGGCGGCGGGCGGCGGTCAAGGCCCTGGCGTCTTACCGGCCGCGGCACGTGCTCGATGTCGCCACCGGCAGCGGCGACCTGGCGCTGGCTGCCCTGGATGCCGGCGTTGAGCGGGTCACGGCCGTCGACGTCTCCGCAGCGATGCTGGCGCTCGCAGCCGCCAAGGCGGCCCGGCGCCGGGCCGGCGAAAGGATCGTCCTGGCGCGCGCCGCCGCCGAGGCGCTGCCGTTCGCCGATTACTCGTTCGACGCCGTCACCGTGGGCTTCGGCGCGCGCAACTTCGCCGACCTGGAAAAAGGACTGCGCGAGATGCGCCGGGTGCTGAAAAGCGGCGGCATCGCCGTCATCCTGGAGTTCTCGCTGCCCCGGCGCTTCCCCATGAAGCAGCTCCACCGGCTCTATCTCCGGCTGGTGATCCCCCTGGCCGGGAGGCGGATCGCGGGGAACCGGGCCGCCTACGCCCATCTCGCCGCGAGCATCCCGGCCTTCCCGGACGGGGAGAGGTTCACGGTTATCCTGAAAAAATGCGGCTTCGTCCGCCCGGCCGTTCGCCCGCTGAGCCTCGGCATCTGCTCCGTCTATACCGCCGAAAAGTAAGCGTCGGGGTCAGGTCTAATATTAGACATTTTCTTTATTTATGTTTTCGCCAGCTTGGCTTGAGATTTTTTCCCGGCGCGTTGTATTTAAAAGTCTGAGCCACTCGACCGCAAGGAGGGACGAATGAACAAGATCTCAACTCTGATCATAGCCGGCCTGCTCCTGCTGGCGCCGCTGGCGGCGCAGCGCATCACCGTGGTCTCGCCCAACGGCGGCGCGTCGCTGACCCTGGGGGACCCCTGTCTGATCACCTGGACGACGACCGGCATCAGCCAGAACGTCAAGATCATTCTGCACCGGTCCGATGGCGGCCGGTTCGGAGTGATCGTCAGGGATCTGGCCCCCGGCAGCTCGCCTTACTCCTGGACCGTGGGCGACACGGAGAGCGGCCGGGCCCCTGAGGGCAGCTACAAGATCCGCGTGGCCACCATGGACTCCGAGACGCGGGACGACAGCGACGCGGCCTTCACCATCAGTACAGCGGGCGAGCGGGAGCCGGACCCCGGGACGGGGCCCGCTCCCGCGGGGATCCACGACTTCGTCATCGGCGATCCCGTCCTGGTGGACCGCGGCGGCGGCAGGAAAGGCTTCCGGGTGAAGGTCGCCGACCTGGGAAGCGACTTTAACGGACGGCTGACCCTCCAGCAGTACAGCATGAGCATGGGGCTGGGCAACGCCATCAAGCAGGGCGAAGTCCTCAACCTGCGCCGCGGCGTCTCGGTCGCCGTCGACCTGTTCAACGTGCTGCCGACTGACTTCGGCGACGATTGCGGCACGAACTTCCGCTTCGACGTCAACCCCGACCGCGCCGTGCCCGAGGGCAACTACGGCAACAACGTCATCCAGAAAAAATTCTTCTGGAAGAACGGCCACGACGGCCGCTTCTTCTCGCTGCGCCTGGGCAAGAACTACACCACGGCCTGCGACGCCTGCACGGTGGTGATCCGGCCCGGGGACGTCGACATCGTCGACGCCAACCGCGTGCGCGTCCGCCTGGAGATCTCCCTGAGGAACTGCGGCCCGGAGGAGATCCGCGGCCATGATCTGGACATAGTAGAGAAGTGGGATGCCGGGCATTCCACCGGCAGCGTCTACCGCAAGACCGGGATCGTCATCGCGCCTGGCAACTTCAGCCTCTTTTTCATGGACGTCGTTCTAACGCGACACGCGTCCAACAGCCTGGAATTCAACTTCGACTGCGGCGAGAGTGGCGACCTCAACGCCAACAACGCGTTCCACTGCCACCTGAACTACATCGGCTTTTAAACCGGGCCGGGTAGGGGCGATCCGCCAGGTCGCCCGTTTGTTCGACGTTCGACGTTGAAGAAAAGGGATAAAAAAGGCCATCCCAAGTGTAGGGGCGGTTTCCCCATAAAGGGGACACGCGCGAACCGCCCTCGCGGTTCAAGGTTTGCGGTTGGTGATATCCCCGAACCCGTAAGCGGCAAGCATCTTATAAAATAGGTCGGTATTCTCGAATATGCCCGTGAACGTTTCGGCCCTGGGACCGAACGAATAGACCGGGACCATCACGCCGCTGTGGTCGTCGGTGGCGAACTTGCCCTTTACCTTGCCGGTCGCGATGTCGCCGCCGAGCAGGGTCCAGCCGCCGGTCTCGTGGTCGGCCGTCACCACCACCAGCGTCGCTGCCGTCGTTGGCCGCCCATTGCAATACCTTGCCGACCGTGCGGTCGAAATCGTGCGTCTCGTCCATCAAGCGGTCCAGCTGGTTGTCGTGGCCGCCGTCGTCGATCATGGAGCCTTCGATCATCAGGAAAAAGCCCTGCTCGTTGCGGCTTAAAAGCTCGATGGCCTTCATGGCCGCCCGGGACAGGGTGTCGCCCCTTACTTGCGGCCGGGGCAGATCGCCGTCCGCCAGCAGCGCGAATACCTTGCCCCGGCTTATTTTCTCCAGTTCTTCGACGGTCCTGGGCAGCTGATATCCCTTGCCGGCAAGCTCCCGGGTCAGGTCCCGGCCGTCCTTGCCGTTCTTGAAATTCTTCCAGCCGCCGCCGCAGACGAAATCGACCCCGGCGGCGACATATTGCAACTCGATATCGTCCCACTCGTGGCGATCGCCTTTCTTGGCGACGAAAACGGCGGGGGTGGCGTCCAGGATATTGCAGGTGGCGATCAGGCCGGTGGCCAGGTCATGCCGCTTCGCGATCTCGAGTATGGATGCCTGCGGCTTTCCGTCCGCGTCGACCCCGACGCTGCCGTTGTTGGTCTTGCGGCCCGTGGCAAAGGCGGTTCCCGCCGCCGCCGAGTCGGTCAGCAGGCGGTTGGCGCTGTAGGTCTTGGCCAGCCCCACGTATTGGCAATTTTCGATGTTCAGGTGGCCGCGGTTGGCGGTCCAGGCCGTGTACATGGTGGCCAGGCTCATGCCGTCGCCGATCATCAGGATGATGTTTTTCGGCTTGTCCTGCGTTGCCGTCGCCGCGATCTTTTCCACGGCGTAGGGCCGGGACATCTGGAATGTCTGGAATTTTTGCGCGCAGGCGAAATTGCCGGCCAATAGCAAAAAGCAAAAAATCAGCGAGAGCGAAGTTCTTTTTTTCATCACCTGGCATTTTAGGCGGTACGGCTGAAAATATCAATGACAGCACCAATGAATCCCAAACAAAAGCGCGACATTGTTGATGAGTAGAAGAGTAGAAGGGGCAACGCAATGACAGCGAACATTCAACTCATCCTCGCATGGAAGCGCCCCTTCTCTTTTCGAAGAGAAGGGGCTGGAAGAAGTGCATCGAAAGGCTCCCTCTATTCGCAAGAGAGGGGGGCCGGGGGTGAGTTTGATGAGACCGGTTGCAGCTTTCTTAACCCATCTACCCTTCAACCCTTTTACCCATCAACCTCGAATCTCGTAACTCGAACTTCGAACCTCGAACATCGAACCTCAAAATATTCAGAAATCGAACCGCTATGACATCATTTGTCATACCCCCGATACTATCATTGTGGCAGGAGCAAAAAATGCAAAAGCAAAAAGTGTTTTGTTTCGCGGCCAGGCTGGAAGGCAACGACAGCATGATCAGCCTGGAGGAGCTGCGGCAGATGGCGGCCGGCTACGTGAGCCTGTACGGCGAATCCTGCCTGAACGATCCCGAGACGCCCACGTTCGTCAGGCAGCTGATCGGCCAAGAGCCCGGCGGTGGACATGCCCAAGGCGGGGTAGGGCGGATATTTATAAGGTAAAAGGAAAAAGTAAAAAGGTAAAAGTAAGAGAAGACAATTCCGAGGCTAGGGGTTTGATTCATCAAACCCGGGTTTGATGGGGAGGCGTCGGAATTTTTGACTATTGCCGGAAATAGCAATAGAATTTTCCCATGCTACGGAAGCTGCTTGTCCCGGGCCTGATCTTGTTATTTTTGCCGCTGGCCGGCCAGAAAGTGGAAGACCTGGGCCTCAGCCTGGAGCAGCTGGAAGACAAGCTCTTTAGCCTGGTCAACCGGGAACGGGGCGAGCGCGGGCTGGCGGAGCTGCAATTCGACTCCCGGTTGCGCGCCATGGCCCGGGCCCACTGCCTGAAAATGATGAGCGAGAAAAAGCTCGCCCATGATTTCCCCGGCTACGAAAGGCTGGCAGAACGCGCCGTCCGCGCCGGCCTCTATTTCAGCGAGCTGGGCGAGAACGTGGCCAGCGGCGACACGTTCGTCATGCGCTTCTACCACGAGCAGCTGATGGCCAGCCCCGGCCACCGCGAAAACCTTCTCAATGGCCGCTTCCGGCAGCTGGGCATCGGGCTGGGGCTGAGCGGCGGCCGCTACTATATCACCCAGGAATTCGCCAGCCTTTTCTCAACCGTCGCCCCCGCGGCGATGGAGCTCGAAATGGAGAAATACCTCGAAGCCCGACAGGGAAGGCAGATGCTGCCGCCGCAGGCGGTCTCGGCGATGAAGGAGAACTGCCGGCGGCTGGCCGCGCTGTTCCTGGCGGACCGGTCCCCCAAAAGGATCGCCGATGCGATGGGCGCGGGGACCGTCCACAATTTCAGCTTCGTCGACAAGCGGGACGGCTTCGACATGATGTCCGCCGCGATAAAAGGGAGCCGGCCCCTTTATTGGGCCCTGGGCGTGACCTTCGGCCGCTCGGAGAAAAACCCCGGCGGCATGTATGCGCTGACGCTGAGCGTGTTCCCCGACCTGCGCGACGAGCTGAAAATATACGGCGACCTGGACGCCGTCATCCTGAAAAACGTCCAAAAGATCCGCGACGCGGCCCGGGCGCCGAAACTGGACAGCAAGGCGGAGAAAATCGCCATGCAGTTCTATGAATCCGCGGCCGCCCCCGATCCCATTCCGGACATTGACGGCAGCAAGCTGATAGTCGTCTACCAGACGCTTTCCCTGGCTGCAATCCCCGACGCTGTCGCGCAGAAAATCGCCAGTGCCCCCAAGATCGGTTCCATCGGCATCCATGTCTTCTATCCCCTGCTCGCGGGCTTGCTGGGCAATTACTTCATCGTCGCCATCGTGGCCGATTGACTCCCGGCGCTGGACCGCGTTCCGGCCTTCCGGCGTCAGCGCGGGATGTTGACCCTGCCTTTCTCGTCCTGGCCTGGATCGAGCACTACCGCCGCCGCCGACCAGCCTTGCCCCGCCGGGTACCAGGTCGTGGTGCCGTTGATGATTCTCAGGCCGCCATTGGCCAGGAACCCCCGGTATGTCCCCTTGATCCCGGCCCGGTAGAAGAGGATCAGGTTCGTGGTCTTGTTCCAGGATATCAGCTCAACGCTGAACGTAACCAGCGTGCCGTTGGTGTGCCTGGCCTTGGCGTCGAAGATGTTCGTGTTGGGCCGGCGCCACCAGGTATCCACCCAGCCGCAGCATTCGGTCACGTTCCAGATGCTGCTCAGCCTCAGCAGCTCGGCAGTGGTGGCCATGTTGGGGTTGAACGAGTTCACCGGGCCCTTGTCGTCCTGGGCGCCGGCCGCGGCCGGGGCCAGGAGCAGGATGGCGGCGAATATAAAAACGGTGACGATGAACGAACGATGGCATTGTATGGTCTTCATGTTAAATCCTCCTTATATAACTGTATAAGAAAACGGTCTGTGCCGCGTCAATTCCGGACTGACCAGATCCGGCACGTGGGGGAGAGGGTACAGGATTGCGCCGGCGATGTCAACCGCCCGGAGAATTTGTCGCTCGCCCGTGCGGGTGATTGACTTAAAAAAACCGGGCATATATAGTAAAAAGGTAAATAGTGGGGGGAACATGGCAAAAAAGAAGATAACCGTATTGGACGGGAAAAAGATCGCCAGGAAAGGCGCTGCAAAGATCAAGGACGCGGATTTTAAAAAAGTGCTCGAAAAATCCAAGGCCATCGAGAGTAAATTCATTCACGCGCGGCCGCTGAACCGGTTTTTCGAGGATTTCAAATTGCTGCTGGCGATCGTCAGCGATTACCGGAAAGGCGTATACAAAAAGATCCCGCGCTGGTCCATCGCCGTGATCGTGTTCGCGCTGCTGTACGTGCTGAATCCCTTCGACATCATTGCCGACTTCATCGCCGTCATCGGCTTTCTCGATGACGCGGCCGTGGTCGCCGGCGCCCTGCTCCTGGTGGAAAAGGACCTGAACGAATACAAGGAATGGAAGCTCGGTAATCCGGGCGCATAAACGGCGCGCGCTTCAGCGGTAAGCGCCCCGCTTGCCGGCCGGCGCTATGACTTTATTCCCAGCGGCCGAGGGCATTGCTGCCGGGATTAATTTTAAAAATCAATCGGTCTTCGCCTGGCCAGGACGAACGAATGACCCTCGGTGCTGGGGGGCAAGCGGCCCCGGCATAGGGTCAAGGGTGGGGAGGCCTATATAGCAAATTCAACCCGGCACAGGGTACCCTTATGTCTTTTTATTGAGAAACTGCCCCCCAGTTGCTGGCTGAGCATTTTTACCACCGTGAAGCCGAATCCCGTCGAGCGGTTGATGTCGAAACCGTCGGGGAGACCGATGCCGTTATCCCGTATGGTGAGCGTTACGCGGTTGCCCGCCTTGGCGAGGGCGATCTTGATCGACCCGGCGCCCAGGTCGCGGAAAGCATATTTCATGATATTGGTAAGAAGTTCGTTGATGATGATCCCGAGAGTGGACAGCCGTTTTTGATCCAGCTGGAAATCGGCGATGCGCTGGTCGATCGTGAGCCTGGGGCTCTCGGGAAACAGGGAAACAATCGTCTCGACGATGCTCTCGACGTAATTTTTCACGGAAATGTCCTTATAGCCTTCGCTGAGCAGCAGCTTGTCATAGAGGATGCGCATGCTGTTGACCCGGCCGATGGCGTCCTTCAGCACGACGCAAGCCTCGGGATTGCTGATCGACTGCAGGCGCAGGGCGATCAGCGCCCCGATGGCCGCGATGTTGTTCTTGATGCGGTGGTGGACCTCCTTGAGCAGGATCTCCTTCTCCGCCAATTGGCGCTGGATCTCTTCTTCCGCTTGCTTGCGCTCCGTGATGTCTTCCACGGTCCCGTCAAAGTGCAGGATGGTCCCTTGAGCATCCCTGACGGCGCGGGCCCCCTCCCTGATAAAAATGACGCTGCCGTCCCGCCGCTTCCAGGCAGACTCCAGGCCGATGACTTCATCCTGTTCGTTGAATTTTTCAATGAACTTTCGGCGCGGATAGGATGGCTGGAACCAGTCCTCCTCAAGGTTCCGGGACGCGACTTCGGCGAAAGAGGCATAACCGAGCATTTTGACCAGGGTCGGGTTCGCCATGACGATCTTCCCTTCCGGAGTTGTCCGGTAGATGCCGATGGTTGAATTTTCATAGAGGCTGCGGAACCGTTCCTCGCTCTCGCGCAGCGCCTTTTCCGCCCGCTTGCGCTCGATGACGTTCGCGACCTGGCCGGAAACGTATTCCAATACCTTCTTTTCGCGCTCGCCGTAGGCATGCGGATCGGAATAATTGTCCAGGGCGATCACGCCGATGGTCTTGCCGCCGGCTTTCAGCGGCACGCCCAGCCAGCAGGAAGAGAGACTGCCGATCCTCAGTGCTTCGCCGCGGCGGCTCAGCTCTTTTTCGAGCGCCGCGTCGCAAAGCAGCGCGCGGCCCGTGGCCAGCACATAATCGGTCAAGCCCTTGCCCGGTTTTCGCGGCGGCGGCGCCGGGTCTTTCTCGTCGACAAAATAGGGAAAGCTGACCAGGTCTTCTTTTTCATCATAAAGGGCGATCAAAAAATTGGCCGCGGGCATGAGGCCCTGGATGATCAGGTGGACCGCCGGGAAGAGTTTGTCCAGGCTTTCCGCCTCATCCGCAGCGCGGGCGATGTCATAAACGGCCCGCTCTAGGGTTTCAACCCGCTCGCGCTCGGTGATGTCGCGCCCCAGGCCGCGCACGACAGGCGTGGTCACACCCTTGTCCCGCAGGGTGTTGTAAAATTCCCAGTAACGATGCTCGCCGCTGGCGGTCTGCACCCGCATGGTGCCGCGCGCCCAGCCCTTGGCCTTTATTTCAGCCAGATAGGGCTTGAACAAGTGGCGAAATTCCGGCAAAAGCAGGTCGGCCATGTTCATGTTGAGCAAATCCTTAAGGGGATAGCCGGTGAGCCGGGCCGCCGCCTCATTCATCGTGAGCACCTTTCCTTCGAGATCGTGGGTGCAAATCAGGTCCTGGCTGTTTTCAACCAGGTCGCGGTAACGGTCCTCGCTCTCGCGCAAAGCCTTGAGCGCGTCCTCCTTTTGGGACTCGGCCCGCTTGCGCTCCGTGATGTCATTGTAGATGGCGACGATCTCGCCGCTGGGCAATTTGAAAACCCAATTTTCCCGCCAGCTCCCGGGATCTTTCTCGTCTTTGTAGATGTTCTCGGGGAAATACTCCGTTCTCCCGGTCCGCCATACTCTCTGGAATACCGCAAAGACCCCGAACTCCCGCACGCCGGGGAAGACTTCGGAAACGCGCTTGCCGAGGATGTCTTTTCTGCTGACTTTTTCCGTTTTCTCGGCCGCGGGATTGAGATCCCTGAATACGAAATCCTCGCCGTTGTCGACGGCTTCATATACGGCAACGCCGCTGCTGATATTTTCAAACAGTTTGCGGTAGCGCGCCTCGCTTTCCAGCAGCGCCGCCTCGACCCGCTTGCGTTCGCTGACATCGGTCGAAAAAGCGGTCGCCCCGATGACCTCGCCCTCGTCGTTGACGATCGGATTGTACCTGGTTTCATAGTAATGGCGGTTCAGATCTCCATATTCCTCGATTGAGGCGTGGCTTTCCCCGGCCAACGCACGGTCATAATTGATCTTGGATTTTATTCTGTCTTCGCCATTGGTGATGCATTCCAGCAGGTTCATTCCCAACTCAACATTTTTCCCATACGCCTTGGCCATGACGTTCTTGTGGAAGGTGTTGAAATACAGGTAGCAGTATTGCTTGTCAATGGAAAGGATGATCATGTCCTTCGGGCTCTCGATGCTGGATTTCAAAAGCAATTGAGATTTTTTTAGCTCCTCCTCCGCCTGCTTGCGCTCGGTGATGTCCGAGATGATGCCGTGCCAGAGGGTGCCGCCGTCGGCCATCCGCTCCGGGTGGGCCTGGGACCAGCGCCAGCGCAGGCCTTGCCTGGGGAGAATGACCCTGAATTCGCAAAAGAACGTATGCAAGGTGCGGGCCGATTCCTGGATGGCGTCGGCCACCCGGCCGTAGTCGTCCGGATGCAACCGCCCGAAAACCGGGGTGGCATCTTCCCGTACTTCTTCGGGCGTCACCTCATAGATGTCGTTCATGCCGGGGCTCGAGTAAGGAAAAGCCGAGCGGCCGTCTGGATAGAGCCGGTACTGGTAAATGACGCTGGGTACCAGGCGGGCCAGGTTGATGAGCAGGTCGCGGCTTTGCGCCAGCTCCACCTCTTTCTCCATCTCCTTCTTTTTCGCGTCGAAAAGCTTGAAGGCCATCTTGATCGACGCGTCGAGAACGGTGCTGCTTGAATTTTTCACCACATAGCCGTAAGAAGTGATCTTTTCCGTCTTTTCCACCACTTCCGGCTCGATGTGGGATGACAAAAAAACCACGGGGAGATCGTGTTCCTTCAGGATGCGCGCCGCGGCCTCGGTGCCGTCCATGCCCTTTCCCAGGTTGATGTCCATGAGGATCAGGTCGATGCCGGGGGTTTGCCCGGCGGCCGCGATGGCTTCCTCGCCGGAATGGGCGATCAGGATGTCATATCCGTATTTCTCCAGGGACATTTTTTCGGCCATGGCGATGATCGCTTCATCGTCCACCAGCAGGATCGTCTTTTGCCTTTCAGCGCTCATGTTTTATTTCTCCCGACGTTTCATCTTTCCCATGCCCCCGGCCCTTATATGTCAAATTCAAGCGTGCAGCGGACGCCTGCGCGGTTGGCGATCGCGAAATTTCCGCCCAATTGCTGGCTGAGCATTTTGACCAGCATCAGTCCGAATCCTTTTGCCCGGTCGATGTCGAAGCCGTCGGGGAGCCCGCGGCCGTTGTCCTGCACCGTGAACGTCACATGCTTGTCCACGTTGGCGAGTGAAATCTTGATCTGCCCTTTTTTCGCGCCGGGGAACGCGTATTTCATCGTGTTGGTGAGCAGTTCGTTGATGATGATCCCCAGGGGGAACAGCCGTTTCTGATCGAGAGGGAAGTCGCTGATGCGCTTGTCCAGCCTGACCTTGGCCCTGTCCGGGAACAAGGCAACGACCGTGTCGACCAGGCTCTCGACGTAATTCTTCACGGAGATATCCTTGTAGCCGTCGCCGAGCAGCAGCTTGTCGTAAAGGATGCGCATGCTGTCGATCCGGCCGATGGCGTCCTTCAGCACCGCGATCGCCTCGGGATTGCTGACCGCTTGCATGTTCAGGGACAATAGCCCGCCGATGGACGCGATGTTGTTCTTGATGCGGTGATGGACCTCCTTGAGCAGAATTTCCTTCTCCGCCAATTGCTTCTTGATCTCCGCTTCCGCCCGCTTGCGCTCGGTGATATCGCGCCAGATGCAATGGTAAACCGGGCGGCCCGCCATTTTCGAGAACTGGGCCGTCACCAGGATATCCCTGATCTCGCCCTGGCGGGTGCGCTGCCGGGTCTCGAACGTATTCAACCCTTCATGCATCACCCGGGCGATGCGCACCTGGGTGTCCTGCGGAGTCTCGGCGGCCTCGATATCGGGAATGCTCAAGCCGGCGAATTCCTCCCGGGAGTACCCCAATTGCCGGTGCGCGGTTTCATTGAATTCCAGGATGCGCGCCGTGGCCGGGTCGATGATGACGATGCCGTCGGGCGACTGTTCGAACAGCAGGCGGTAGCGGGTTTCGGCGTTTTGCCGCTCTTCCTCCAAGCGCTTGCGCTCGCTGATGTCGCGGATGATGAACACCATTTTATCCGGCCGTCCCTCCGGGCCCTGGACGAACCCGCCGTTCACCTCCAATTCGATGCTGCTGCCGTCGGCGCGCAATCCCCGATATTCACCCAGCCCCGTCACGCCGCCTTGGAACATGCGGGCGACATTGGATGATGCGCGTTCGCGATCGCCGGGAAAGACGAATTCAATGAACAGATGGCCCAGTAATTCCTCCTGCGAGTGACCGAACATGGTCAAGGCCGCGGGGGAAACCATGACGATGCGCCCCTCCATGTCCGTGATGGCGATACTGTCGGGAGAAGCGTTGAGGATGGAGCGATAGCGCTCCTCGCTTTGGCGCAGCGCTCTTTGCGACTCATGGATCTGCGTCGAATCCCATACAGTGGACACCATCAGGTTTTGCTCGACGATGGGTATGTTCCTTGATGATATGTACCTGTGTTCTCCGGCGCCGGTGGTTATTTTCACATCGTCCCAAGCCATCTTCTTCGGGTCGCCGCCGCCCATGTCGCGCAGGATCCTGGCCTGCATTTCCCCGCCTTCGGGGCCGGGGTACACCTTTTCAAAAAACTGGCCGACATCGGTGAGCACTTCCTTCGGCCAGCCGTATATTTTGGTGAAGTTGGCATTCATATATCGGGCGACCCCGTCATCGATGGTGTTGACCGCGAAGCCGATCGGCATGTTGTCGAGAATGCTTTCAATGTATTTGTTGCGGTCTCTTAATAATTTTTCACTCTCGCGCAGCGCCGCTTCTTTTTCCTTCTCCTTTGTCTTCGCCTCGAAAAGCTTGAAGGCCATCTTGATCGAGGCATCGAGGACGGTGGTGCTGGAATTTTTCACGACATAACCGTAGGAAGTGATCTTTTCCGTTTTTTCGACCACTTCGGGCTCGGCGTGGCTCGACAGAAAGACTATGGGGATGTCGCGCTGCTGCAGGATAATCGCCGCGGCCTCGGTGCCGTCCATTCCCGCTCCCAGGTTGATGTCCATGAGGATCAGGTCGATGCCGGGTGTCCTGGCCATTGTATCCACGGCACCTTCGCCGCTGCCGGCGAGGATTACCGCGTAGCCGTATTTTTCCAGGGACATTTTTTCGGCCATGGCGATGATCGCTTCATCGTCCACGAGCAGGATCGTCTTTTGCTTTTCACCACTCATTTATTCCCCTCGCCTTTAGCCTCTTCCCTCTGGCCTATTACCCATGACCCATCACCTCTTTTTCCTCGCCCCTTGCCCATAGCCCTTATATGTCAAATTCAACCGTACAGCGGACGCCCTTGTGATTTTCAATGGCAAAACTCCCGCCCAGCTGCTGGCTGAGCATTTTCACCAGCATCAGGCCGAAACCTTTCGCTTCCTTGATGTCGAACCCGGGCGGCAGGGGGTTGCCGTCATCCTCGATGGTAAGCTTGGCCCGGTTGTCGGCCAGGGCAAGATTGATGCGGATCGCACCACGCTTCCTGCCGCTGAAGGCGTATTTCATTTTGTTGGTGAGCAGTTCATTGATGATGATCCCCAGGGGGAACAGCTTTTTCGAACCGAGGTGAAAATCGGCGATTCGTTTCTCGATCCTGATCATGACTTCGTCGGGAAAGATGGCGGCGATCGTGTCGATGAGGGTTTCCAGGTAGTTTTTCACCGAGATATCCGCGTAGTCCTCGCTGAGCAGCAGCTTGTCGTAGAGGATGCGCATGCTGTCGATCCGGCCGACGGCGTCCTTGAGTACGGCCGCGGCCTCGGGGTTGGCGATCGATTGCAGGCGCAGGGAGATGAGCCCTCCGATCGCCGCGATGTTGTTCTTGATGCGGTGGTGGACCTCCTTGAGCAGTACCTCCTTTTCCGTCAGCTGGCGTTTGATTTCTTCCTCGGCCTGTTTGCGCTCGATGGCGTTGGCGATCTGGCTGGAAACATATTCCAATATCTTCTTCTCCCTTTCGCCGTAGGCCTTGGGATCGGAGTAATTGTCCAGGGCGATGACGCCGATGGCCTTGTCGCCGAATTTAAGGGGGACGCCCAGCCAGCAGGCGGAGGGGCTGCCGCGCCTTTTCGCTTCGCCGCTGCGCTCCAGTTCTTTTTCCAGCGCCGCGTCGCTGAGCAGCGTGCGTCCCGTGCGCAGCACGTAATCCGTAAGTCCCCGGCTCGATTTTCGCGGCTTGGGCATCGGGTCCTTCTCGTCGACAAAATAGGGAAAGCTTACCAGGTTCTCCTTTTCATCGTAGCGGGCGATCAAAATATTCGTCGCCGGCATCAGGGTCTGGATGATGCGGTGGACCGACCGGTAAAGGTCGTCCAGGCTCGCCGCCTTGTCGGCGGCGCGGGCGATCTCGAAAACGGCTTGCTCGAGGATCTCGGCCTGCTTGCGTTCGCTGATGTCGAGAATCACGCCGATCAGCCCCGCAACCTTGCCTGCGGAATCGGTAAACAGGGCCTTGTTGAAGATCACGGCGTGGCGTGTCCCATCCGCATAGACGACGGAGGCTTCGTAGGTTTGAATACCCTTGTTTTTCAACAACTCCCTATCGGCCCTTTCGTATTTTTCGGCCAGGTCTGCGGGCGAAATATCATACACGGTCTTGCCGATGAATTGCTCTTGCGCCAGCCCGATGAATTGCTCAAATGCCTTGTTGCCTCCGATATAGATGCAATTTGCATCTTTGTAGAATATGGGCGAGGGAACCGCGTCCATCAATGCTTGCTGGAAGCGCAGGGTATTTTGTATCCCTTCCTCCGCCCGCTTGCGCTCGCTGATGTCGACCAGGGATGCCAGGAGATGATGCACTGTGCCGTCTAGGTTGCGCTGGCAGGTGGCGTAAAGCCGCGTGTAAATGACCTGGCCGTCCTTGCGAATGAAACGTTTTTCCAATTCGTAGGAATCGCGCTCTCCGGCCAGTACCTGGTTGAACAGATCGAGATCGGAGTTCAAATCTTCGGGATGCGTCATTTCGGCCCAGGTCAGGCGGATCAGCTCGTCTCTGGAATAACCCAGCATGCGGCACAGGCAGTCGTTGACCTCGATCCAGCCTGTTTCCAATGAAGTAACGCACATGCCGACCGTTCCCATGTTGAAATAGCCCCTGAACGAGTCGACGCTTTCGCGCAGCGCCTCGGCCGCCCGCTTGCGATCGATGGCGATGGCGATCTGGCCGGCCGTGGATTCCAGCAGTTTTACATCCTTGTCGATGTAGGCGCCGGCCTTGTGGTAGTCCTGGACCGCCATCACGCCAATGATCGTGTCCAGGATCATGAGCGGCACGCCCAACCAACATTTCGGCGCGCTTCCCCACACTTTGTTCCTGCCGCTGGCATAACGCTCAAGGAGTTCCGCTTCATCCAGCAGCAAGGATCTCTTCGTGGCCAGGACTTCCACGGTCAGCGACTGCATATCATCCGCCTTGATGGATGATGTGTCGTCCGGATTTTTTTCGTCGATGAAGTAGGGAAAGTTCATGGTCTTGCCATCGTCGGAAAGGAGCGCGATGAACAGGTTGTCGGTGGGGATGATGTCGGCCAGGGCGCGATGGACATGCCTGAACAGTTCGTTCAGATTATCGGCGGCATAGACGGCCTGGGAGATCTTGTAGAGCGTTTCCGGGAGTTTTTCCGTCCGCTTGCGCTCGCTGATGTCCTTGTCCACGCCGCGATAACCCTTGAGGTTTCCCTTTTCGTCCAGTATGGGCACGCCGTTGGTGAGCAGGCAGATGCTCTCGCCGTTTTTGCCGATGTTCCAGTTTTCCAGGTCCTTGATGGGCCGCTTGTTGGCTACGATTTCGGAAAATATCGCTCCGACCCTTTTGGCCTCATCGGCGGGCATGAAGTCAAAGGGGGTCTTGCCGATGATCTCCGTTTGCGAGTAGCCCAACAACGCCTCGCCCTTCTCCGAGCTGTAAGTGTATACTCCCTTTTCGTCTACCTCCCACACCCAGTCGGCCATGCTGAATATGATGTCGCGCAGGCGTTTTTCGCTCGTGCGCAGCGCCTTTTCCGCGTTCTTGCGATCGGTCGTCACCTCGGTGTAGGTGACGATGCCCCCGATCTCGCCGTCCACCCGGCGCCAGGGCCGGCATTCCCAGCGGTTGTAGGTGACGGAGCCGTCGGGCCGTTCAAAGGAGTCGTCTTCGTTGCCCTCGATGGCTCCGGCCAGGCAGCGCTGGTGCACGTCCTTCCATTTTTGCGGCATTTCGGGAAACACCCGGTAATGGTGCTTGCCGATGATGTCCTCTTCCCGGACATTGTAATCCCGGAGGTAGCGGTCGCTGACCGCGATGTAGTGGAGGTTGCGGTCGTATACGGCGATGGCGTTGGGATCGTGCTTGACGATGTAGCGCATGGTCTCTTCGCTTTGCCTCAGATCCTCTTCTTTCTTCGTCTCGCTGACCTTGGCCGCGAACAGTTTGAAGGCCATCTTGATCGACGCATCCAGGACGGTGCCGCTCGAGTTTTTCACGACATAGCCGTACGACGTGATTTTTTCCGTTTTTTCCACGACCTCGGGCTCCATGTGGCTCGACAGGAAGACCACGGGCAGGTCGTGATTTTGCAGAATGATCGCCGCGGCCTCGGTGCCGTCCATACCGGCTCCCAGGTTGATGTCAATCAGGATCAGGTCGATGCCGGGCGTCTTTTCGAAGACGGCGATGGCTTCTTCGCCGGTGCCGGCCACGAGCACCTGATATCCATATTTCTCCAGGATCTTTTTTTCGGTCATGGCGATGATCGCTTCGTCTTCCACGAGCAGGATCGTTTTTTGCCTTTCAGCGCCCATGTTTTATTTCTCCTGACATTTCATCTTCCTGTCGTCTTTGCTTCGTCGCCCATTCCTTATACTTTAAATTCAACTTTACTCCGTGTGCCATTGCGCGTTTCGATCGAAAAGCTTCCGCCCAGCTGCTGGCTGAGCATTTTCACCAGCATCAGGCCGAACCCTTTCGATTTGTCTATGTCGAACCCGTCCGGGAGCCCGACGCCGTCGTCCTGCATGATAAGCGTTATATGGTTGTCTGCATTTTCCAGAGAGATCTTGATCAACCCGGTTTTTCTATTGATGAAGGCATATTTCATTTTATTGGTGAGAAGTTCGTTGATAATGAGCCCAAGGGGGAATAGCTGTTTCGCATCCAGGTGGAAATCGGCGATGTGTTTTTCGACCGTGACATTGGCGCTGCCCGGGAACAAGGCGACAATGGCATCGGTCAGGCTCTCGATGTAATTTTTCACGGAGATCTCCTTGTAGTCCTCGCTGAGCAGTATCTTGTCATAAAGGAGGCGCATGCTGTCGACCCGGCCGATGGCTTCCTGCAGCACTGCGACGGCCTCGGGATTGGCTGATCGATTGCAGGCGCAGGGATAAAAGCCCGCTGATGGAGGCGATGTTGTTCTTGATGCGGTGGTGGACCTCCTTGAGCAGGATCTCTTTTTCCGCCAATTGCCGCTTGATCTCTTCTTCCGCCCGCTTGCGTTCGGTGATGTCCTGGTTGACGCCATATGTCTTCACGGTGCGGCCTGGGCATCCTTGACGATGAAGAAGCGCACGGCGATATAGCCGACTTCTCCGTCGGCGTAAAGGATGCGGTGCTCGATCTGGCGGCTGTAATTCGGGTCGGGGGACGTCGATGGCGCCTCGGGTCTCGCTGCCGACCATGGCCATGTCGTCGGGGTGGCAGAATCTGTCGCGCATAATCCCCGGAGGACAGCTGGTAGCCGCCTGCCGCAGCTGCCGTGGTCCGGAATATCCTGTAGAAGTTGTCGTTGAACGTGAACAGGTCGCGGTCCACGTCATACTCCCAATGGCCGTGATTTGGTCATCTGCAGCGCGTTGGATTGCTGTGGCTTCGCTTTGGCGCAGCGCCTCTGGCCGCCCGCTTGCGCTCGGTGATGTCGCGCACGATCGCCGTCACCTCGTCCTCGCCGCTGGCCGCCATGCGCGCCTCGTAATCCCGTTCGCCGCTTCCTGGAATAGGCAGCCGGTATTCAAATGTCTGCAGCTTGCCGGTTTCCAGCAC
This sequence comes from Candidatus Aminicenantota bacterium, assembly GCA_963764745.1. Lineage (GTDB taxonomy): Bacteria > Acidobacteriota > Aminicenantia > UBA2199 > UBA2199 > UBA2199. The sequence goes on from CAVXTN010000006.1 coordinate 959,429, forward strand.
GGCGCGGGTCTTCAGGTCGATCAGGTCGGCGAAAGCGGGAGGTACGATGTCCCGGAGGCGCTTGCCGATCAGGGTCGGCTCGGTCTGGGCATAGAGGTCCTTGCTGTCCGCCTTGTAATCCAGGAAAACGCCCTGGCGATCGATGCGGAAAAGCATATCGGGAACGGTGCGCAGCAGCGCCTGGGCGCGGGCCTCGCTTTGCCGCAGCTTGCGGTTGACTTCATCGAGGCGGTTACCGATCGCGTGCGCGACGCGCACGACCAGCGCCGCCGTTATCGCTCCCGCGGCGATGACCAATGCCGCCAGGAACAACGCGTGGTTGATCCGCGACGTTGCCGTCACGAACCTGGACAGGATGCCCTGCAGGAGGACAGTGGCCATGGTCAGAGGGAGAAATACCCGCGACAGGCGGGCGGCGGTCGAGTCGCCGAGAACCCACAGCGTGGGGTAGCTTTCCGGTCCCGCCGCCGCGACCAATGCCGTCCCGAGAAACAGGAAGGCCATGGCAGTGGTCGCCGCCATGGGCACGGCGCTGCCGCTGTACATGAGGGGGACGCCGTACAGGTAGGACAGCACGACCGTTGCCCCGGCCAGCACGGTCAGGATTCCCAGGGACGCGGCCCAGGGCGCGAGGCGCCGGGCAAGGCGGGAACTTCCTGAAGCGAGCAGCAGCAGGAATGTGGCCAGTCCGGCCATGATGAAAGCGGCGCCTGAGGCAGGCGACATGTGACCGATAGGGATTTTTCCCAGCGTGCCCACAGCGGGGAACAGCCTGTTTTCGAAATTGAGGTCCAGGCCTGCGAAGCTCCCTGCCACATTCAGCAGGCTGAACGCCGTGACAAAAATGACCGGCGCCTCCGCAAGCATCAAACCGAATCCCCGCCAGGGCTTTCGGGTATGGAGGAACAGGGCCGCGGCGAGGAATAGGAAGCAGCCCGCCGTGCTGATCGCCATGGGCACGTAATCGGAGCGCAAGCTGCTGATTATCCGCAACCCGGGAAGATACCCGAGCAGGCCCAGCAGGGCGAGGATGGCGATCCCGACGGATCCCATAACCACGATTCTATGAAACCAAAGGCGGGTTTCAGGACGGAGTCCGTTTGCCGTGTTATTTTTTTCGGGAAGGATCGTTTTTTGATCTTCTGTGCTCATGGTCCATTGCCCCCGGCCTTCTTCCCCATCTCCTTATCGGGACCATGTTCCCTCTCGTGTTTTTCGGCTGACACGAGCATGAATCCCGGCGGGCCGGCTTTGCCTTTGCCCGCTGTTTTTTAACTATATTTTGACTATATATCAAATCTTTTTTTTTAGCAAGCGGCGGGAATGGCCGTGGCCCGGTTAAAAACCGATGCTGACCGACCCGTCGCGGAGTTCGAAATCCCTGACCTGGATCCCCTTGACCCTGGCTTGCAGGACCTGGTTCAGGTCGATGAAAAGCGACTTGCCCTCGCGGCGCAGGAAGGGGTAGGGGCGGATGGCCGGGTCGATCATGGCATCGACCTTGCCGAGTTTTTCGGCGAGCTTGAAGGCCCAGCTGGTCGAAGAATAAGAGAGGCGCAGGATGCCGTCGGCGAACGACTCCTGCCGCACCAGGATCTCGATGCCCGCGGCCACGGTCACCCGCAGGCCGTCGCGGCCGGCCTTGACGTCGCGGATGGCTTCCGGGAGCATGCCGTTGGCGCGCAGGATATTCAGGGCTTCATCGCTGGTAAAGGACAAAGTGGCCATGGGTCGCCTCGTTGGCCGTATTGTAGATACAAGGCCGGGAAAACGCAAGCCGGGCAGGGTAAATTGAAAATTCCGCTCGTTCGCCTTACAATAAAGCATGCTTAAAAAACCGTTCTTCCCGCTCCTGGCCGTGCTTGCGCTCGGCTGCTGCGGCGGCAGCGGCGATAGCGGAAAATTTTCGCCCGCCGCCCTTGAGCGGATCGGGAAAGCCAAGGAGATCGCCATCACCGTGGCGGTCGAGCCGCAGGGGCTGGTCCCGCTGCAAATATCCGTGCAAAAGATTTTGCAGCGGGTGTTTGCCGGGCTGGGGCTGGCGCTGGCAACCGACCCGGGCGTTTTTCCGGTTTTCGAGGTCCGCATCCGCGCCGAAGCCGTCGGCAAGGACTATTGGGTCGACCTGGGATATGGGGCGACCAGCTACTCGGGCGCCAGGGTCAAAGGCGAGATGGCGCTCGCCCAGACCGACAAGGACAAATTCCTTCGCGTCTTTTCCGGGCGCCAGGATCCCCCCAAGAACATTGCCGAGGCGATCGAGGATCCCCTGGACGCCCCGTTCGCCGCCGCGCTCGAGCAATCGGATTTTCTGCCCGCTCTCGCCGGCCTGGTGGACGCTTGCTGGGGGAGCGACAAGGCCCTGGCCGTTTTCGCCGGTCTGTACGACGTATCCCCGCCGCTTCGCCCCTGGCGGCTGGCCGTGCTCAGGTCCCTCGAAGCTTTCGCCGACGACAAGGCCACGGCGGCCTTGCGCGGGATACTCGTCCGCCACGTGGGTGAATTGACCGACCCGGCGGCGGAGACCGCGTTCGACGAATGCACCGTCAAGCTGCTGCAGGTCCTGGTCGCCCGCAGCGACCGCGCCTCGCGCCCGGCGGTCGTCCAGCTCGCCGGAAAACTCCAGGCCTCCGTTCATTTTGGCGCTTGGGGCGATTCGCTGAGCTACCTGCAGGGAGTCGCGTCCAAGCTCCAGTAAAGCGATCCCTGTCAGACGATGAATATGCGCCAGCGCAGGGCGGATTTCCAGATCAGCAGCCGCTCGAGGACCACATAGAGATAAAAAGCGGCCGAGAAGCCGAGGTCGCGCGGGGAGCGTATGCTCTCCTTGACCAGGAGCAGCGGCGGGAGAAAAAGAGTGGCCAGGCGGCCGGGGTAAAGGACCGGGCCCCACAGGGGAGCCTGGCGGCCGTGCAGCTTGAAGAACAGCACCAGGTCCTGGGCGCGGCGGGCCAGGCGCCACAGCCCGCCCATGGTGTGGCGCTTGCGCTGGTGGGCGACGACCATCGCCGGGTTGAAGCCGACCCCGCCCAGGCGGCGTACCCGGAAGGCCAGTTCCCGATCCTCGTGGCCGCAGCGGAAACGGGGGTCGAAGCCTGCCGGCCGCGACCAGCGCCGCCCGCCGGTAGGCGATGTTGCAGGTCATGTAGCCGCCGGCGCCGAACTGGTGGGTGTTGCTGTCGCGGATGGTCAGCGGCGTGGAAGCTTCGTAATAGGTGACCCCCTCGACCCCGGCCAGGGACGGGTCGCGCAGGGCGGCCAGCCCTTCGGCCAGCCAGTGGCGGTGGGGCACGCAGTCGGCGTCGGTAAAAAACACCGTGTCGGCTCCGGCGGCTTCGATCCCGGCGTTGCGCGCCGCGGCGACGCCGGCCCGGGAGTCGGCGGCGACAAGGAAAATACGCTCGTCCCGCCGGGCCCGCACCCGTTCCGCGGTGCCGTCGCGGGATCCGTGGTCGACGACGACCACGCGCCCGGGCGGATGGCTCTGGCCCAGGATCGCGTCCAGGCAGCGGTCGATGCGCCCGGCTTCGTCCCGGGCCAGGACGATCACGGCGATGGCGCCCGTTTTCCCCATGTCCCTGGAAAACGCGTCAGCCATGGGACCGCTCCGCTCGCCCCAGCAGGGAGCGGAACCTGGCGCCGGGGTGAGAACGGATGCCGCGCTCGAGAAAGCAGGCGTGCGTGCAGGAGCAGGAGCGGTTGGCCAGAAGTCCTGGCGCCGCCTGCGGACCGTCCAGGATCGCCTGGAGATCGAGCCCGGAAGCGCGGACATTGCCGATGACCGGGGATAACTCGCATAGGCGCACGCCTCCGTCGGGCTCGAGAACGGCGATGCGCTTTCCGGCCGGACAGCGGAAAGGCAACGAGCCGCCGGCGAGCACATGGGCATATAAACCATAAAGATAGCGGGTGCGATTGAAGGCCAGGATGGACCTTGGGCGGGAGCGCCGGCTCCGTTCCAGCCAGTGACGATGATAGGGCAGGAGCGCTGCCGCCAGTTCCCGCCATTCTTCCGCCCGGGGTGGCCGCAGCCCGGGGTCGCGGGGTCGGCCGCGCAGCGGCGAAGGCCCGTGGCCGTCCACGTCAAGGTTGCGCCTGACCCATTCGGCCAGGGGCAGGATATCGGGAAAATTTTCCCGGGTCACCACCGTAATGACATAGACCTTGAGGGCGGGAAACTTATTCCGCAGCGGCAGCAAGGAGCGCACGGTTTCGACCGTGCCGCGGAAACTGCCGGGCACGCCCTTGAGCCTGTCATGGGCGGCTTCCAGGCCGTCCAGCGACAGGGAAACCGTCAGGCGCACGCCGGGCAAGCGGGCCAGTATCTCCGAGCTCCAGTCTCGTATGCGTTCGGGCAGCAGGCCGTTGCTGGGAAGGTGAATGGAAGAAATGCGGCAGCGCTGATGAAAAATAGCGCAGATCTCCGCCAGGTTTTCGCACAGAAAGGGTTCGCCTCCGGAGATCAGCAGGGAATCGAGCCTTTGCAGGTTGGCGGCGACCCGGTCAATTTCAGCCAGGGTCAGTTCCGCATCACCCGCAGTCGGGGCGCGGTCGATCTCCCCGGCATAGAAACAGGTTCGGCAGCGCATATTGCAATTCCGGGTCACAAAAAAAATGAGGTCCTTGAGTCGCATCGTTTTGTAGAAACCGCCCCCATTTTATCCCAGTCGCCCGCTTTGTGCAATCGGCGCTTTGCCGCGGGGCCGCTTGCCATGGCCGCTTTGATTCCTCTATAATGGCCTCATGGATTCGCTTCCTCCCGCGCACATGGATGTTTCCGATCGCAGCCTGCTGATCGGAGCCTCCTTGAGCGGCCTGCTGCGCCTGCTGCAGGTCGCATTGGCTGTCGCCCTGGTCGTGGTCCTGACCCGCAGCCTGTCCCTGGCCGAGTATGGCGTATGGGCTTCGCTGGGGATCATCGGTTCGCTGGCCATGGTCACTTCCGGGATCGGCGTTCGCCTGTGCAACGAAATGGCCGCCGTAGGCCCTGCGGGCGGAGACGCAGCCCAATGCCGCCTTTTTCTTGCCGTTTTCAGTATCAGCGCCATTTTCTGTTGGGCAGCCGGCGGCCTGCTCCTGCTCCTGTCGCCGTGGATCCCCTGGCGGGCCGTGCTGGGCCATGCCGATCCCGCCCTGTTCAATTTGGCCCGCCATGGTTTTCTTGCCGCCCTGCTCATCCAGGTATTCGGCATGCCGTTCGTCCTGGGCTCTTTCGGGATGCGCGCCTTCCAGAAAAACGTCGCCGCCGCCCTTCTGGGCCCGCTGGCCACGGCGGCAAGCCTGGCCATCGTCGCTTTGTTCCTGGGCAGCGCCTGGCGATTGCCGCTGTTGCTCGCTCCCTTCGCCGCCTGGACCCTGATCTATTTTGTCTCCTTTGTCCGCTTCCTCAAGTCAAGGGGCTGGCGCTGGCGCTTTGTTCCCTGGCCCGAAGCCTGGCCGATTTTCCGCCCGCTCCTGGCCGACTGCGTCTCGTTCTCCCTGCTGGCCTTCGCCCTTGCTTTTTTGCTGCAAAGCATAACCTTCCTGACGTCGCGGCGCCTGGGCTACGGTGTTGCCGGCGGGCTCGATGTCTACGTGAAGATTTACGCGGTTGCCCTGGCCGGCATGGGAGAAATGCTTCTTCCCCTTTGGCCCGCCTACGCCGCCAGGCGGGCTGCCAATGATTGGCCCGGCATCCGCAGGCGGCTCCGCGCCTCGCTGGCCGGCGCCGCAGGGCTCTCCCTTGCCGCGGCCGCAGGCGGCGCGTTCCTGGCTCCGCGGCTCGTGCGGCTGGTGACCGGGCGCAGCCATCGCCCTGCCGGGGGCGGTCCTGCTGCTGCTGGGATTATGGCTGCTGTTCGGCACCCTGATCCAGGCGCTGCAAATGTTCCTCAGCGCCTGCAATGCCACCCGCGTGCAGCTGTTGGCGGCCACGCTCCTGCTGCTCATCCTGCCGGGGCTGAGCAGCCGCCTCGTTTCAGCCTGGGGACTGGGCGGCGCCCTGGCCGCCGTGGTTCTCTGCCTGGCGCTGCAACTGCTGGTCATGGCCTGGCGGGTCGGCAACGAACTCGACAAGCGCTCTTCAGGCGGTTGACGGACCGCATCGGCGCGGATATAATCAAAAACACGCTGGCGGGATAAACATGCGTTTTGAAAGACTGTCTTTACTGGACGATCTGATCGGAGGGCCGGCCTGCCGGTTCCTGGCCCCAAAAAAACGCCCCTGCAAAAAAAAGGACGCGCTGGTCCCGCCGGCCCATATCCTGATCGTGAAACTCAGGGGGATCGGCGACATTATCCTGGCCCTGCCCATGATCCAGGCCCTGAAGGAACGCGGCACGCGGATCACCTTCGTCACCGGCCCGGGCAACCACGATTGGCTGGCCCGGCCAAGAGATCATCGACGAGCTGCTGGTCGTCGACTTCCAGCGGGTCTGGAGGTCGCCGCGGCTCTTCGCCCTTTTTCGCCGCCTGCGCGGTCTCCCGGTGGATGCCTGCATCGATCTGACGCAATCGGCCCATTTTTCGGCGATCCTGGGATTTTTTTCCCGGGCCTCCATCCGCGTCGGTTTCGAGAACAGGAATACCAGGAAGCGGAACAAGAACCGCATGTACACGCACCGGATCCCCTTCAGCGGCAGGGAACACATGGCGGCATGCTTCTTCGATCTGCTGGAGCCCTTCGGCATTGGCCGGCCGCAGCCGCTGCGGCTCCTGGCACCGTCCTTTTCCCGCGTGGATTCCGAAGCCGTTTCCGCTTTTTTGAAAAAGTCAGGATGCGCGGGCGGGCAGCTCGTGGGCATTCATGCCAGCGGGGCCGTGCCCGCCAAGCGCTGGCCTCTCGCCGGCTGGGTGGAGACATGCAACGACCTGATCGGCCGGGGGTATTCGGTCATTGCCGTGGGCGGCGCCGGAGAAGAGGCGGCCATCGCGCGTATCGCCGCGGCCGTCATCCCTCGGCCGCAACGTTTCATCAATGCGGCCGGCAGGCTGACGCTCAGCCAGTTGTTCGCCCTGATGCCGCGCCTGAGATTCTTTATCGCCAATGACGGCGGCCCCATGCACATCGCCGCGGCGGCGGGGCTTCCGACCCTGGGGCTTTTCGGACCGGAAATCCCCCGGAGATATTCGCCGCTCAACGATTCCAGCCAGGCGTTGTACGGGGGCGGCGACCTTGCCTGTTCGCCCTGCAGCAAGCCCTACGAGGGATCCTGGCCGACATGCGTCCGGCCCGTCTGCATGGCGGCCATCACGCCGGCCGAGGTGCGCCGGGCCATCGGCGACCTGGAACGGCGGAGCGCCGCTGCCGCGGGCGCGGTGCACTGATGGGAGACCACAACCAGCTGCGCTTCGGCTTGATGCACCGCCGCTTGTTCCATTCCCCATACCTGGAGATCGGCAGCCGGGAATGCGGGCATACGGTTTCCTTTAAACAGGCGTTCACGGCCCGGGCCGGCGATTACCTGGGGGTTGACATGGAGCCCGGTCCCGGAGTGGACGTGGCCCTGGACCTGACGCTGGATTTCTCATTGGTGTCCGGCCGCCTGCCAGCTCCCTTTGCCAGCATTTTGTGCCTGAGCGTCCTGGAGCACTGCCGCCAGCCTTTTCTGATGGCCGAGAACATCCAGCGACTGCTCGCTCCCGGCGGAGCCCTCTATGTCTCCGTCCCTTTCGCCTGGGAGATCCATTCCTATCCCGACGATTACTGGCGTTTCACCCCGGCGGCCGTCCGCCTGCTTTTTCCCGAGGTTGAATTTTCCCCGGGGTGCTGCGCCTATCATTCCCAGGACGAGGGTGTTTTTTTCCCCTTGGAGAACGGTCCGCCGCGATTGGGCCGCGCCCTGAACCGTTCGGGCCGGCCGCGCGGGCCTTTTTACCGGACGGTGTCGGCGCTGCTGGGAAGGTCGGGATGGGCGCGCCGGGCCCTGCCCTACGACTACCTCATGCCTCCCATCCAGATCGACATGATCGGCCGCAAAAGGGAGAAGGGATGAAAAAATGCCGGGGCGTCATCCTGATGTTGCTGGTCGCCGCAGCCGGTTCATGCCAGCGGCGGCATGAGGTCGCCTTCTGGCGCCTGGGAATCCCGGACGCGCGGGCCATGGCCCATTTGTCCCGGGATGGTTCCGGCAGCGCTTATTTCCAAAAACCGGGTCTTGCGTTCCGCTTCGGCCACAAGGGGCGCGGCTTGCGGCTGGTCAGCCCGATGGCGGGACTCTGTTGCCTGGACCTGCATTTCTGGTCTCCCGCTCGCGGCCGCATCCTCCTTCGTGCCGGAGGCCACGGACGTGGCGATGTCTTCTTGAAAAGGGAATTTTCCCTGCGTCCCGGCCTCAACGCCATCAGCGCCGACATGCGGCTGCGCCGGGGGGACCACCTTGTCCTCGAGGCGGACCAAAGCGGTATTTTCTCCCAGCCGCTTCTCTACCCGCTGCTGGCCGCGTCCGAGCGCCGGAATGTATTCCTGATCTCGGCCGACAACCTGGGAGCCGACCATTTGGAACTTTATGGCTATCCGCGACGCACCGCACCGGCCATTTCGGCCTTCCGCAGGCAAGCCGTGCTGTTCCGCTGGGCTTTCGCCAATTCGCCCTGGACCCTGCCGTCCCACATGTCCCTCTTCACGTCACTTCATGAGGGCGAGCACAACGTCACGTTCCGCCTGCACAATGAAGAAGCGACGGCGGGCGGGGCCGAACCGGCGGTCCAGGCCTTTCCATTGGCGCTGAAAAAGGAATTTTTGGTGGAACGGCTGTCCCGTTCATTCATTTCCTGCGGCTTCAGCGGCGGGATCAACCTGGCGGCGCCCTTCGGGTTCTATCGCGGCTTCGATCTCTACGAAGAAGCGCCCAACGACCATCTCAACCCCAATTCGGCCGCCCGGCTTTTCAAACGGGCGGAGGAGCACTTGCTGCAAAGTCGTTTCCCGGCCGCCTTTTATTTTTTGCATACCTACCAGGTGCACCTGCCATACCGTCCGCCGCCGGACCTGCTGGGGCGGGTCGTCCGCCCCGGCGCTCCCCGCTCCTTTGATTTTGAAAAGGACCTCGGCGGCATCACCGGGATATTCGGCCGCGGTGACGAACGGCGCCGTGGCGACGCCGCCGCCCTGTACGATGCCGAGATCATGGAGTTCGACCGCCGCTTCGGCGAATTCGTCTCCTTTCTCAAGGGCAATGGATTGTTTGACAGCTCCATGGTCATCCTGCTCGCCGACCACGGGGAAGAGTTTTTTGAACACGGTTCCTGGGCGCACGGCACCGATCTTTTCAACAGCCAGATCCGCGTGCCGCTGCTGGTGAAATTCCCCAACGGCCGCTACGCGGGTCGCAGCTTCGCCGGGGCGGTCAGCCTGGTGGATGTCCTGCCGACCGTGCTCGAATATTTCGCTGTTCCCGCCGCTCCGGCAACGAGCGGCCGCTCCCTGCTCGGCGAATTGCGCAGCGGTTCGCCGCGAACGGAGCCTGCTTTCAGCGCCAACCGGGCTTGCCGCAGCTGGTCGCGCATCCCCGCCCAGGCCGCGCTTGTCCAGGGAGGGTACAAGCTGGTCCGCCAGCTCCGGCCGGAAGGCGCCGGCGTGGATTTCTTTGCAGCTCCGCCGCCGGTTTTCCCCGCCCTCCAGCTTTTTAACCTGGCCAACGATCCCGGGGAAAAAATGGACCTGGCGGCGGAGTTCCCGCAGCTCACGGCCCGCATGAATGCCCTCCTGCAGAACTTTTTGCAGGCGCGGCCGGCTCCCGGCCCGGGACGGCCGCAGGTCTTGACGGAAGAAGCCCTGAAGATCCTGCGCTCAATGGGGTACGTCCGTTGAAATCCCTCCCGCCGGTTTCCATCATCACCCCCACCTGCAACCACGAGCGCTTCATCGCCGCCTGCCTGGATTCGGTCCTGGCCCAGGATTTTAATTCCTGGGAAATGGTGGTCATTGACGACGCTTCCCGCGATCGCACGGCCGATATCGTCCAGGCCTACGCGCGCAAGGACAGCCGCATCCGCCTGATCCGCCACGAAACGAACTGGGGCGTGAGGGAACTTGCCGCCACCTACAACCAGGGCGTTGCGGCCGGCAGCGGCGAATGGATCGCCATCCTGGAAGGCGATGACGCCTGGCCGCCAGGGAAACTGGGCCGGCAGTTGCGCGAGCTGGCCGGCGACCCGGAAATCGTCCTCGGATTCGGCAGGTCATTGCTTTTGTCCCCCGCCGGAAACTTCCTGGGGGAAGTCCAGGCCGGGCTGCCTGCTTACTGCCGGCCCTATTTCCGGAATTTTCGCGGCCGGGCCCTTCTGCCGCTGCTGCTGCGGCCGTGCTTCATCCATCCGGTGACCGTGATGATCCGCCGGCCGGCATTGGCAAAGACCGGAGGGTTTTTGCAGTTGCCGGGCCTCGGGCTGGTCGATCACCCTACTTTCCTGGAACTGGCCGGCCAGGGTCTGTTTTTCGGTTCGGAGGAGATCCTGGGCTATTATCGCCGTCATCACGGTTCGCAAAGCCTCAATTGCATCGTGGAACAGACCGCCGGCGAACGGCGCCTGGTCTTTGACTTTTTGGCCAAGGCTGCCAGGCCGGATACAAAAGCATTGCGGCGACGCATGGAAAGATCCTGGGCGCTGGAGTCCGCCCGGGCCTGCCTGACCGAAGGCCGTTTGCGCTTGCTGCGCGGGCAGCGACGCGCCGCCCGCCTTTCCTTCCGCCGCTGCCTGTCGGCCGAAAAAGCCGTCCTGTGGCTGCGGGTTCCCCTGCTGGCCGCCAAAATGGCAGCGCTGGCAGCCATTGTTTTTTCTTTCCTGCCCGTCAATCTGGAGCGGATCATCGGCTGGCTGAAACTGCGTTCCTCATCGCTGTTGGAGCAAAGCGAAAAAAGCGAACCATGAAGATCTGCCTGATCAGCGGCTATTTCGCCCCCTTGGAAACCGGGGGCGCCGAAAAGGCGGTCCGCCGCCTGGCGGAGAACCTCGCCGCGCGCGGCTGGGAGGTGGTGGTGCTCACCACCTGGCCCCGGGATGAGATCGTCATCCTTCCTTCCGGCATCAAAGTCTGCCGGATCCGTGCCGGCGCCGCGTTTTTCAAGGACGGTTCCGGGCGCCTCCCGGTCTCGCGCCGCTGGCTCTGGCGCCTGCGCAACATCTGGAATTTCACCGCATACCGGAAAACGCGGCGGATCCTCGAGCGGGAAAAGCCGCGGCTGGTCAACGTCCACAACTACGCCGCATTCTCTCCGTCGGTCTTTGCCGCCGCCGGGGCCCTGAAGCTGCCGGTCGTTTTCACGGCCCACGATTACTTTCCCCTCTGCCGCCATTACAGCTTTGAGAAAAATGGACTTCCGTGCCGCGGCCACTGCCTGATCTGCCGCTTGTGGAGCCATTGGAATCGCCGTTACTTGCTTCCGGCTTCGGCCGTGTATCTTTCGGACTACTCCCGCTCTGTCTACCGGCGCCACTGGCAGGCGGCGGCGGAAACGGTCATGCCCAATCCCGTGGACCTCAACGACGGGCAGATCACCCGCGTCAGCCGGGAAAAGGAATCGTTCCGGCTTAAGCAGCCTCCGCCGCCGGTCACCTGGCTTTTTTTGGGACGCCTCGACCCGCTCAAGGGGATCCGGCTCGTCATGCGCAGCTGGGAACGATTGGCCGCTCCCGCCGCCAGGCTGTGGATCGCCGGCGACGGACCGCTGCTTGGAGAGGTCCGCGATTGGATTTCCGGGAGACAGGGGGTAGAATATCTCGGCGTGGTCTCCGGTGAAAGGAAGCACGAAATCCTGGTCGCCGCCGACGGGCTGCTGCTGCCCACGCGTGCGACCGATGTCTCGCCCCTGGTCATGGCGGAAGCGCTCGGATACGGCATCCCGGTCCTGGGTTCGCATGCGGGAGCCGTCGCGGAGTCGATCCAACCGGGCGTGACCGGCTGGCTTTGCGACTGCGCGGACGCGGACGCTTTTTCCCGGCTCCTGGCCCAAATTTCGCGGGATGGCGAAGGCATCCGTTCCCTTTCGGCCGCCTGCTTCGCCGCTGCCCGCGAGCGGACCCGAGAGCGTTATATGCCGCGCCTCATGGAATACTATGAAGGGATCTCCGGCGGGCCCGAAACGCCGATGGCCAAATAGCGCTTTACTGCTCGAACTCGCCCTTGACCAGGTCGGTCAGCCAGCGATGCAGCGGCTCCATGGGCTTGAACCTCGCCAGGCAATAGTCGATGATGGCGGGAGTGTGCAATTCGGCGGGGATGGGGGCTTCGCAGCCGGCGTAAAGACCGGCGTGGCGCAGCAGCCCGGCGGCGGCCGGGTCGGCGTCGTAGCCGGCGGGGACGCGCTTGTAGTGCTCGCCGTTTATCGTGTACCCGGGCCGCGCCTTGATCTTTTTGACGATGGCGGCCAGCTTGGGCCCGTATTCCGGATCGGCCACGGCGCGGCGGTAGCGCTCGAGCAGCGGCCGGGAAAAGACGTACAGCCCGCCCCCGAGCAGCAGGGTCGGCGGCTCGAGATGAAAGTAGTAGCTCGAGCAGTCCATGCGCGGCCCGTTGCCTTCCCAAAAGAGGATCCCCAGGTTGGTCTTGTAAGGGGACTTGTCGGCGCTGAAGCGGGTGTCACGATAGATGCGGAACAGCGAGCCGTTGGCGCGGGGATCGAACCTGATCCCCGGCGTCAGGCGCCGCAGCCGCTCGCCCATGGCCAGGACGAAGGCCCTGGACGGCGCCAGGACCACGGCCTCATATTCCGCCTTGTGGGCCGCGAACCAATCCCGGTCGTTGTGGGCGGCCAGTTCACGCAAAAAAAACACGGTTTTTTCGGGAAAACCGGGAAAAGTTTCCGCTGCGGCCATGGGGTCCTCCTCAGGTTCGAGTATACCATGTTGAAGAAAAACAATTCCAAGCACCAAGCACCAAATCATAAATAAGCACCAAGTACCAATGACCAAATGACCAAAACAAAGATAGAGCACTGTCATTGTCCTTTGTTTGGGTCATTGGAATTTGGAACTTGGAATTTATTTGGAATTTGGAATTTGTTATTTGGAGCTTTATTTCTTACTATGTATGTTCCGTCCGCCGTTTGCCAAGTCCCCGGGCCTATGATATAAACGTGTTATGCTTCCTGACCCGAAAACCATGCTCGTCGTCAATCCCCATGCCGGCCGGGGCAAAGGGCTGAAAACTTTCGCCGCCGTGCGCGAGCTCCTGGGTGAAAAGATCAAGGCCATGGATGTCAGGGTTTCGGAGTATGCCGGCCATGCTTTCCAGATCGGGCGCGATGCCGCCCAAAACGGCTACGAAAGGATTCTCAGCATCGGCGGCGACGGTACTCCCTTCGAAATCGTCAACGGCCTGTACGCCGAAGGGCGGCCGCCTCGGGCCATCGAACTGGGCATGATCCCGGCCGGGACCGGGAATTCCTTCCTGCGCGATTTTTCCGCCGTCTCCTGGCGCCGGGCCGTGGAGGGCATCCTGGCCGGGAAAAGCCGCAAAGTGGACCTGGTCGAGATACACTTCCTCAGGGACCACGAGGAAGTCCGGCAGTATTACCTCAATATTTTGGGCGTGGGCCTGATCGCCGACATCCTGAAGCTGACCAACGAGAAGCTGAAGGGTTTCGGCTCTCTGGGCTACAGCCTGGCCGTCATGATGCGCCTGGCCAGGGGCATGAACAACCGCATGCTCCTGACCGTGGACGGCGAAAAAATCGAGTTGATCGACAGCGCCCTGGTCATCTCCAACTCCAAGTTCACCGGCGGCGGCATGAAGATCGCCCCCATGGCCGATACCCGGGACGGCCGGGTGGACCTGGTCATTTTCCAGGGGGTCAACCGCCGCGACATCCTGGGCATTTTCTCCAGGGTCTTCAAGGGCACCCATGTCGGCCACCCCAAGGTGCGGACGCTCCGGGCCGCCGAGGTCGTCATCGACAGCTGTCCCCAGGAGACTGCTCATGGCCGACGGCGAGCTGCTCGGCCGGACGCCGCTGCGCCTGAAGGTCCTGCCCGGCGAACTGACCATCCTGGCATGAAGAAAGCCGCCGCGCTGACGCTTTCCCTGCTGATCTGGGGAGCAGGCTGGATCTGGTTCTCCCTGGGGGGGCTGTGCCTGCTTTTGATCGGCATATTTCGCGCCGGAGGTTTTTTTGAATCCTGGCTGAAGGGGCTATGCCGCTCGCTGGTCTGGATCTGCGGCATCCGCGTCACGGTTTCCGGACGCGAGAACTTTCAAGCCGGCCGGCAGTACCTTTTGATGCTGAACCATGTCAACATCCTGGACGCCTTCGTCTTCTACTCCTCTTTCCCGGGCTGGGCCCGCGGCATCGAGGAGGAGAGCCACTTCGACTGGCCGGTCTACGGCTGGGTGATCCGGCGCATGGGCCAGGTCCCGATCAGTCGCAAGAGCGGCATCAAGGCGATGGAATCCCTGCGGCGCGCCGCCGAGCTGATCCGTGCCAAGCGGGATTTTTCCTTCATGGTCCTGCCCGAGGGGACGCGCAGCCGCGACGGCAAGCTGGGCCCGTTCAAAAAAGGCGGCTTCCTGCTGGCCCTGGAGACCGGGCTGGATATCCTGCCCCTGGTGCAGAAGGGCGCCTACCGCATCAACCGCCGCGGCAGCCTGTTCATCCGCCCCGGGCGCGTCGAGTTCATCATCGAGAGGCCGATCCCGACGCAGGGCTTTTCGCGCGAGAACATCGCCGAATTGATGAACAAGGTCAGGAACGTTTATTTGCAGCACGTCGAATAGATCGAAATCGCAGCGGCCGGAGGGGAAAATGGCGATTTTAATGGGCTGGATATTCGTCCTTTTCGGGGTGATCTTCTTTTTCGCCGGCGGCGGCTGGGCGGTCATCGGCGCCATCCTTGCGGGACGACTGGCCGATGTGCCGAATCTCAAACCGCAGGTCATTTTTGCCGAAGTCGGGTTTGGCATTTGGCTGGTCGGGATGATCTTGCTGGTCGTCGGGTTGAGCGGAGCCAGAAAAAGCAGGCTCTTTAAGACAATAAAAGTTAAGAATAAATAGCTGGAAGTCTGTCGGCGGCAGCCAGCCGCCAGTATTAAAAGTCGCTCTTTAACTCTTCAACGGCGAACCTCGAACTATGCCGTTGCATTCTTTTTGACCTCCGTGTGCCACTTCCACAGGAGATAAATGGCCGGGTAGACCAGCAGCTCCATGATGAACGAGGTGAACAGGCCGCCGACCATGGGCGCGGCGACGCGCTTCATCATGTCGGCGCCGGCCGCCATGGACCACATGATGGGCATCAGGCCCATGGCCGCCGCCAGCACCGTCATCATCTTGGGACGGATGCGCTTGACCGCGCCGTGGATGATGGCCTCGTGCAGCTCGGCCATGTTGCGCAGCCGGCCCTGCTTTTTGGCTTCGTCATAGGAAAGGTCGAGGAACAGCAGCATGAATACCCCGGTCTCGGCGTCCAGGCCCATCAGGGCGATCATGCCCACCCAGGCGGCGATGGAGACGTTGTAGCCCAGGATGGCCATCAGCCAGACGGCGCCGACCACGGAGAAGGGGACCGCCAGCATGACGATCGCCGCCTTGAACGCGGACTTCGTGTTCATGAACAAGAGGAGGAAGATCAGGAAAATGGTGATGGGCAAGACCACCTTCAGGCGTTCCTTTACCCGCAGCATGTTCTCGTACTGTCCGCTCCAGATCAGCGAGTAGCCGGTCGGCAGTTTCAGGCCGCGGGCGACGGCTTTTTTGGCGTCTTCCACGTAGGAACCGACGTCGCGGCCGGTGATGTCAACGAAGACGTAGCCGGCCAGCATGGCGTTTTCGTCGCGGATCATGGAGGGACCGCTGCGCAGGCGGATGTCGGCCAGTTCCGACATGGGCACCTGCAGGCTGCCACTGCCCGCGGCCATGCCGCCGCCCTGGCCGCGCCTGGGCACCGGCACCAGGACTCGTTGCAGCTGGTCGAGGTTGGAGCGCAGGTCGCGGGGATAGCGGATGTTGATCGAGTAGCGTTCGCGCCCCTCGATGGTGGTGGAGACGGTCTCGCCGCCCACGGCGGCCATGATGACCATCTGCAGGTCGTCGATCGTCAGGCCATAGCGGGCCAGGGCCTCGCGCCGCGGCTCGAAATCGACGAAGTAGCCGCCGGCGGCGCGCTCGGCAAAGACGCTGCGCGTGCCGGGAACCGCCTGCAGTATTTGTTCCAGTGCTCGCCCAGGCGCTGGATCTCGTTCAGGTCGGAGCCGAGGATCTTGATGCCCACCGGGGTGCGCACGCCGGTGGTGAGCATGTCGATGCGCCCCTTGATGGGCATGGTCCAGGCGTTGATGCTGCCCGGGATCTGCAGGGCGCGGTCCATTTCGTTTTTCAGTTCCTCGCAGGTGATGCGGTCGTACCAGAAGCGGCGCAGGATCGGACTTGAGCCAGGCGCGGCGCCCAGGAGGAATACCAGCGGTTCTTTGACCGCCATTGCTCCTGCGGCTTGAGCACGACGGTCGTTTCCATCATGGAGAAGGGGGCGGGATCGGTCGAGGTGTCGGCGCGGCCGGCCTTGCCGAAGACGCGTCTCCACTTCCGGGAATGATTTCAGGATCCGGTCCTGGGTTTCCAGCAACGCCTGGGCCTGGGTCACCGACATGCCGGGCGTCGTGGTCGGCATGTAGAGGATCGTCCCTTCGTTCAGCGGCGGCATGAACTCCCGGCCCAGGTTCAGGTAGACGGGCACGGCGCGTGGCCACGATGAGCACGGCCGCGGCGATGACGGTCTTGGGATGCTTCAGCACCCAGCGGCACGGGGGCTCGTACAGGCGGAAGAGGACGCGGCTGATCGGGTGCTTTTCCTCGGGATAGTACTTGCCGATGAAGAGGGTATCCAGGTCCTGGCCAGAAAGCGCGGCTTGACGCGGAAGGGGTCCATGCGCGCAAACAGCATGCGCACGGCCGGGTCCAGGGTGATGGCCAGGACGGCGGCGATGGCCAGGGCCAGGGTCTTGGTGTAGGCCAGGGGCGTGAACAGCCGGCCTTCCTGGTCGACCAGGGTGAATACGGGCAGGAAGGAGACGGCGATCACGAGCAGGGAGAAGAACACCGAGGGGCCGACTTCCATCAGCGCCTCCAGGCGGATCTTGTGGAAGTCGCCCTTGCGGCCCCCTTCCTGCCAGAGCTCGAGTTTCTTGTAGGCGTTCTCCACCTCGACGATGGCGCCGTCCACCAGCACGCCGATGGAGATGGCGATGCCCGCCAGGCTCATGATGTTGGAGGTGATGCCCAGCAAGTACATGGGGATGAAGGCCAGGACCACCGAGATCGGGATGGTGATGATCGGCACCATGGCCGACGGGATATGCCACAGGAAGAACAGGATGACCAGGCTGACGATGATCATCTCCATCAGCAGCTCTTCCTTGAGGTTGTCGATCGACTTGCGGATGAGCTCGGAGCGGTCGTAGGCGGTGACGATCTCCACCCCTTCGGGCAGGGAGGCCTTCATGTCCGCCAGCTTGGCCTTGACGCGGTTGATGACGTTCAGGGCGTTCTCGCCGTGGCGCATGACCACGATGCCGCCCACCGCGTCCCCCTGGCCGTTGAGATCGAGCAGCCCGCGCCGGATCTGCGGCCCCACGGCGATGTCGGCCACGTCCTTCAGCAGAACCGGCGTGCCCTTCTCGTTGGTTTTGACCACCACCAGCCCGAGGTCGTGCGATCGATTTCACGTAGCCCTTGCCGCGGACCATGAACTCGGCGCCGGTCCACTCGATGAGCCGGCCGCCCACTTCGTTGTTGCTGTTGCGAACGGCGTCGATCACCTCCATGATGGAAATGCCGTAGCTCTGCAGCCGGCCCGGGTCGACGGTGACCTGGTATTGCTTCTGGAAGCCGCCGATGCCGGCCACCTCGGCCACGCCCGGCACGCTCTGCAGCGCGTAGCGCAGGTACCAGTCCTGGTAGGTGCGCAGCTCGGCCAGGTCGTGCTTGCCGCTCTTGTCCTCCAGGACGTACTGGAATACCCAGCCGACGCCGGTGGCGTCCGGCCCCAGCTCGGTCGTGGCCCCGGCCGGCAGGCTGCCCTGGATTTTGGAGAGGTATTCCAGCACCCGGCTGCGCGCCCAGTAGATGTCCGTGCCGTCCTGGAAAATGACATAGACGTAGGAAAAGCCGAAATCGGAAAAACCGCGGATCGCCTTGACCTTGGGCGCTCCCAGCAGCGCCGTGATGATCGGGTAGGTGACCTGGTCCTCGATGATGTCCGGGCTGCGGTCCCACTGGGTGTAGACGATCACCTGCGTGTCGCTCAGGTCGGGGATGGCGTCCAGGCGGATGTGGTTCATGGCGTATATCGCGAAAAACACGGCCGCCGCGACCAGGAAGATCACCAGCCAGCGGTTGCGGGCGGAAAACTCGATGATCCTGCGGATCATTTTTTGTCTCCGAAGGCCTGCAGCGCGGCTTTGAGCGAGGATTCCGAATCCACCAGGAAATTGGCCGCCGCCACCACCCGGTCGCCGTTCTTCAGCCCGGAAATGATTTCCAGGTCGTCGCCACTCTGGATGCCGATCTGGACCTGCACCGGGACCAGGCCGCCTGTGCCGTCGTCGACGAAGACGTAGTTGCGTTCGCCGGTGCGCATCACCGCCGACTCCGGAACGGCCAGCCTCTGGCCGAAATCAAGGGTCAGGGTGATGTCACCGTACATTTCCGGCTTCAGCAGCAGGTCGGGATTGGCGATCTCCAGGCGCGCCTTGAGGGTGCGGCTGGCGGCGTCGAGGAACGGGTTCAGGAAGCTGATCCGCCCCTTGAATGACTTCCCCGGCAGGAAGGGCAGCGTCAGGTCGGCTTCCATGCCGACTTTCACGTAGGCGGCATCGGCTTCGTAAAGGTCGGCCTCGGCCCAGACGTCGGACAGGTCGGCCACGACCATCAGCATCTCGCCGGCCATGATCTTCTGCCCGGCCAGAACCATCTTTTCGCTCACATAGCCGCTGGCGGGCGCGGCCAGCGTCAGCGCTTTTTCCACCCGGCCGCTCTTTTCCAGGCGTTCGATCTGGGCGTCGGAAATGTCCCACAGCTTCAGCCGGCGGCGGGCGGCGTCGAGCAGCCCCCGGCCGTTTTCGGCGGCCAGCGGGTCGGGGCTTTCGGCCATCTGCCCGGCCATGGCCAGCGCCGACAGGAACTCCTGCTGCGAGGCCACCAGCTCCGGGCTGTAGATGGACAGCAGCGGCTGGCCGCGGCGCACGGCCTGGCCGGTGGCGTTGACGAAGAGCTTTTCCACATAGCCGTCGATCTTGGTCGTGACCCGGAAGAGGCGGGTCTCGTCGGCGACGATGCGCGCCGACGTGCGCAGCTGCCGCGAAAGGTTTTTCATTTCCGCCGTGGCCAGCTTCAGGTTCATCAGCTTCCGGTTTTCAGGGGAGATGGCGACAGTGGCCAACCCGGGCAGCCCGGCCGATCCCGAGGCCGGGGCCTCGCTTTCGAACGGCACCATCTCCATGCCCATGGAATCCTTGCCCGGCTTGTCGCTGATCTCGTTGGGCATCATGGTGGAGCGGTAGAGGGTTTTCTTTTGCGGAGCGGCTTTTTCCTCCGGCTTTTTCCCGCAGGCCACGGCTGAGATCAGCAGAAACGCAGCCAACACGATCCAGGCGGGTCGTATCAATGATTTTTTCATGGTTGCTCCTTATTTTTGGGCAGTAGCGCGGTCGGCGGTCAGGGATTCGATGGCGGCCATGGCCTGCCAGAACTTGGCCAATTCCCGGCCATACGCTACCTCCACGGCATACTGGGTGTCGATGTCCATGAGCAGGTCGAGGAAATCGGTTTTGTTCACCTGGTAATTGGCCAGCGACGATTCCACCGTGAGCCGGGCCTGGAGGCGCAGCTGGTTCCGGTAGAGGGCGATCAGGCTGGCCGCGGTCCTGGCTTGCAGGTAATTCTCCGTCAGCATGGCCAGGGTGTCATTGGCCACCGCCGCGGCGTTTGCCCGGGAAGCCGTCTCCATGGCCCTGGCCTCCTTGAGCCCGTTGGACTGGCGGCGATGCCGGTAGAGGGGGATCTCCAGGCCGATCATGGCCTTGAACATGTCGGTGAGAGCCCCCTTGTATTCCCAGCCGGCCGTCACGCGGATGTCCGGAAAAAATTCCTTGCGCGCCATGGCGGTCATTTTTTCACTTTCCAGGGTCATCAACCGCGCCTCGCGCACCATGGGGGAAGCTTCAAGGACCCTGGCTCGCAATTCAGTTAACGTGTCCGTCAGAACGGCGTTTTCATCCGCCGTCGGCTCGTTCAGAGGCTGGTCCGGGGGAAAATCCAGGCCCAGGTTGATCTCCGTTTCCAGGGCCGCGGCCATCTCGCGCATGGGGATGATCATCTCATCCATCCGGCTGATGGCCGTCATGGCTTTCAGGATGTCGGACTGGGCGCCGCCGCCCACGGCATATTTCTCTTCGCTGAGCTTGCGAGCCTGCAGCAGGAGCTCTTTTTGCCTGGAATAGATGGCCAGGGCCCGGCGCACGTAAAAAAGCTCATAATAAGAGTCCTTCAATTTGCGGATCACTTCCCTTTTGACCGCTTCCAGTTCCTCCAGCTTGCGCTTGTAGGCGCTGGCGGCGACCTCTCCCTTCAGGCGCAGCTTGCCCGGGAAGGGAAAGTCCTGGGACAGGGACACTCCCAATCCGCTGTTGGGATCCATGCCCAGCGTGAACGAGCTCAAGCCCATGTTCATCAGGCTGAACTCGATCATGGGATCGGGCAGGGTGCGCGCCGGGACGATCTTGAACGAGTACGCCGCGGCTTCCCCGGCCGCGGCCAATATGCGCGGGTTGCGCTCCAGAGCCCGGGCGACCAGGCCGTCCAGGTCCGGCGACTTTTCCTGGGAATTCAATAAAAATGTTGAAAAAAGCCAGCATAGAACAACAGTTTTATTCGACATGCTTTCCCCTTTGCGCGTATTTTAAAGCAAGGGGATTTTATAATAAAGGGCGGCGGATGAGGAATAAAATTTCATGAAAGTTCAGCCGGCAAGCAACCGTTTTACAGCGGGCGCTGGCCGTCCAGCAGGTTGGGGTAGGGTTTCAGCAGTTCGGAGCGCAGATAGCCCTCGATCTCGGTGCGCGAACTGAAGCGCTTGAGGTGGGCGACGATGCGGCGCAGGCGCGCGTAGTCGATCTGGGTGAAGACCCTCTTGATCTCGGCGATGGCCATGGCGTTCATGGAGAAGTTGGTAAATCCCATGCCCAGCAGCATCAGGGCCGGCAGGGGCTGCCCGGCCATCTCGCCGCAGACGGTCACTTCCTTGCCGACGCGGTTCACTTCGGAGCGGATCTCGCGCAGGATGTGGAGGAATGCCGGGTGGAAGGGGCTGAACAGGTGGGCGACGTCGGTGTTGTTGCGGTCCACGGCCAGCAGGTACTGGATCAGGTCGTTGCTGCCCACCGAGAAGAAGTCGACGCTGTCGCCCAGGTGGCGGATCAGGCCGACGGCGGCGGGTATCTCCAGCATGATGCCCACCTGGACGTCTTTCTTGGGATACGTGCCGGCGTGCTGCAGCTCCTTCTTGGCCTCGGCCATGATGGCGCGGATGGCGCGCACCTCCTCGATCTCGGTGACCATGGGGAAGAGGATGCGGATGTTGCCGCTGGCGTTGGCGCGCATGACGGCCTTGATCTGGATCTTGAACGGTTCCCGGTCCTTGAGGAACAGGCGCACGGCCATCGAGCCCCAGCGACGGGTTCTCCTCGCGCCGCGGCAGGGAGGGGTCGGACTTGTCGCGGCCCAGGTCGTAGGTGCGGATGACCAGCGGGTGGGGAAAGATGTTCTGGGCGATCTTCTTATAGATCAGGTACTGCTCTTCCTCGGAGATGCTCATCTTGGAGTCCAGGTAGAGGAATTCGGTGCGGAACAGGCCGATGCCCTTGGCCCCGTAGGACTGGACGATCTCGCTTTCGAACGGCAGCTCGATATTGGCGTAAAGGTGGAACTGGTGCCGGTCGCGGGTCAGTTCCGGCAGCTGGCTGAGTTTTTTCAGCTTTTCCTTGTACTGGCGGAATTTCTCGCATCCTGGCCGTGATCTCGGCCGCCGCTTCCGGGCCGGGCTGGACGATGACCTCGCCGCTGACGCCGTCCAGGGCCAGGGTGTCGCCGTTGCAGATCAAATCGGTGGCGTTGCCCGTGTCCAGGATGGCCGGGATGCCCAGGGTGCGGGCCAGGATCACCGTGTGCGACGTTTCGCCGCCCTTGTTCAGCACCAGCCCCAGCAGCCGCTTGTTGCTCATCAGCGTGGCCGCCTCGGAAGGGGTGATGTCGTCGGCGACCAGGATGACCTGGCCCGGAGGCGGGGCAGGCGGCGGGGCTGCTTTTTTTCAGGTTGGCGATCAGGCGGTTCAGCACGTCGGAGATGTCGTTGCTCTTGGCCTTGAAAGAGAGGTCGGGGATGGTGTGGAATATTTCCAGGTATTTTTTTTCGACCTGCTTGATGGCCCATTCGGCCTTGACCAGCCTGTTCTGGATGGTGTCGCGTGATCTCGTCCAGCAGCTGGCTGTCCTTGAGCAGCAGGTACTGGGTCTCGATGATGAAGGCCGCGTCCTTGCCCATGATCTTCTGCAGCCCCAGGTTGATCTTTTTCAGCTGGGCCCGGGATTTCTTCACCGCGTTTTCCAGGCGCCAGACCTCCCGTTCGCACCGCCTGCGGGCCGATGCTTTCCGCCCGGATCACTTCCTTAGCAAAATTATAGAGCAGGGCCTTGCCCATGATGATCCCGGGCGAGACGGCTTTGCCCTTGATGCGGATCATTTAGCTTTCTTCGTCGAACTTGCGGTTGAACAGGTCGCTGATGGCCGCGATGGCGTCCTCTTCGTCCTCGCCGGTGGCCTGCAGGGTGATCTCGTTGCCCACCGACGCGGCCAGGGTCAGGATGCCCAGCAGGCTTTTGGCGTTTACTTTATCTTCATTGTAGATCAGGTAGATGTCCGAGGTGTACATGTTGGCCAGGTGGGAGAGTTTGGCGGCGGCCCTGGCGTGCAGCCCCAGCTTGTTGAAGATTTGCTGTTTCTTTTCGATCATTTTTTTTCTCCTAGGTATTCGCTGATGATGTTGATTCCTTCCTTGGCTTCCTGTTCGACCTTCTTGACGACCTGGCGGAAATTGCCGTTGCGCTCCTCGCAACAGAAAAACTTCAGCAGCCCGGGCAGGTTGATCCCGGACAAAACTTCGACATTGGCGCTGATGAAGCGGGTGGAGATGTTCGAGGGCGAGCCGCCGAACATGTCGGTGAATATCACGATCTTGTTCCCCTGGTTGCGGGCGATGAATTTTTCCAGCTGGTCGATCATGACGCTGCCGTCGCCCTGCCAGTCGAAAGCGATGGCCTCGATGTCGAGCTTTTGCTCCAGGATCTTTTCCGCCACCTGGACCAGCTCGCGCCCCAGCTGACCGTGGGTGATGATAACGCTCTTGATCATTTTGCCACCTCGATTTTCCCCTCCGGCTCTGGCGCCGGAGGCGCCGGTTTTTCCTGCTTGATCTCCAGGTACGTTTTTTTGCCGCTTTTCTTGGCCAGGAAATTGCGCAGCGCCACCTCGATGATGGTCGACAGGTTGCGCCCCGGGGCCACGGGCAGGTTGAGCAAAGGGATCTCCAGTCCCAGGATCTTGAAGTACAGGTTGTCCTCGCCCAGGCGGTCGTATTTTTTCTTGGGTTCCCATTTTTCCAGGTTGATCACCAGGTTCAGCTTTTTTTCCTCCAGCACGGCCGAGGCGCCGAAAATGTCGTTGATGTTGATAATGCCCAGGCCCCGCACCTCCATCAGGTTCTTGATGATCTCGTTGGCGCGGCCGATCAGGTCGTCGTTGGAATCGAGGTAGAACTCGGTCACGTCGTCGGCGATCAGCTGGTAGCCCTTGTTGACCAGTTCCAGGGCCGTCTCGCTCTTGCCGATGCCCGAGGCGCCGGTGATCAGCACCCCCTGGCCCATGATGTCCATCAGCACCCCGTTCATCTTGATCTTCTTGGAAAAGTACTGGTAGAGGAAGGCGCTGAGACGCGAGATCAGCGGCGCCGTGTGCAGTTCGGAGATCAGGATCGGGGTGTTGTAGCGGGCGGCCATGGCGATCCAGTCGGCTTCGGCCCCGATGCTCTCCGAGATGATGATGCCGGGAAGCTTCAGGGCGAAGTAGTCCTTCAAGCAGCGGTTGCGGTCCTCTTCCTTCAGGCTGTGCAGGTAACCGACCTCGGTCTTGCCGAAAATCTGGATGCGCCCGGCCTGGATGTGCTTCAAGTATCCGCTCAGCCCCAGGCCGGGGCGCTGGGGCCGCGGGTGGGTGACCGGGTTGTGGATCCATTTTTCGTTGAAGACGCGGATGATCTTCAGCTGGCTCAATTCCGGTATCTGGCCTAATTGGATTCCCTTGGTCTCTTTGGGCATCGGCGTTCCGTCGGCTTTACAGGTTGGGCTCGATCAGCGAGATGCCGCCCTGGGCGTTGCGGAAAACGGCGGCCATGCGGCTGGTTTCCGAATTGATGAACATGTAGCCGCTTTCCCGGCTTTCGTTGAGGAAAAAGACGGCTTCCTCGACCGTGATCGGCTTGCGCGAGTAGTTGTCGGAGATGAGGATATCGGCGGCGGCGGGAGTCTCCGCCGGCTCGTTCCTTTCCCCGGTCACCAGGCCGAGCGTGCGCTTGAAGAAGCCCCTGGCCCCCGACCGCTTTTTCTCTTCCTTGATCTTTTCCTTGCACCTCTTGGCCTGGTTTCTCAGGGTGCCCAGCGTGTTGCGCACCGCCTGCTTCAGTATCTTGTTGCGATCCTCGGCGTAAAATGAATTCAACCTGGTTTTCAGCGAGATTTCCACTTTAAAGGAGAGTTTTTCTTCGTTGACGATCACTTCGGCGTCGATGATCTCGCCGGCGATCTTTTCAATGTCGAGCAGGTGCTTTTCAATGAAGGCTTTCAAAGCGCCCGGCATCTTGACATTCTTGGTGGCGAAGTTAATGCTCATTTTTTGACTCCTTTTATTTTATTTTCCTTTTTTCTGACGAAGGAACTCGGAATATTCATCTCTTCCCGGTAATTGCGCACGGTGCGCCGGGCGATGCGGATGCCCAGGCCGGCCAGCTTGACGGCGATCTCGTCGTCGGCCAGCGGCTTTTCCGGCGCTTCGCCGGCGATCAGCTCGCGGATCTTGTCCTTGATCGTGCCGACGGCGTGGGAAAAGCCGAAGTCGCCCTTCAGGCCGTAGCTGAAGAAATCTTTCAGGGAGAGGATGCCCTTGTCCGAGGTCATGAACTTGTTGCTGACGGCGCGCGAGATGGTCGACTCGTTGAGGTTGACCTCGCGGGCCACGTCCTTCATGGTCAGCGGCTTTTTCCATTTTTCCCCGAAATCCAGGTAATCCTTCTGGGCCTTGACCAGGAACTCGGCGATGCGCAGGATGGTCTTCTTGCGCAGCTCGATGCTCTCGATGAAGAATTGGGCGTCGCGGTAGCGGCTTTTCAGGTAGGAAACCGTCTTTTTGTCCCGGGTCTTTTCCAGCATCTCCCGGTAGTACTGCGAAAGCGTCAGGCGCGGGATCCCCTCCTCGAGGTACATGACCCGATATTCGCCGTTTTCCTTGATCAGCATCAGGTCCACCTCGGCGTATTCGACCTCGCCGTTGTCGTAGGACTCGGCCGGGCGGGGATTCAGCCGCTTCAGCCGGGCGACCAGCCGCATCAGTTCGTCCATGCCGATGCCCAGGCGGCGGCCGATGCTCTCGTAATTGGAGCGCGACAGGTCCTCGAGGTGGTCCGCGGATCAGCTGGCGCAGCCGCTCGTCGGCGGGGCAGTCGCCGACCTGGGCCAGGAGGCATTCCTGCAGCGACCGGCTGGCGCAGCCGGGCGGGTCGAAGAGGGTGATGAGCCGGCGCACGCGCTCGATCTCGGCCGGCGTGGTCTGGATCAGCGAGGCGATGGATTCGATCTCGATCTTGAGGTAGCCGTCGTGGTCCAGGTTGTAGATGATCTGGCGGGCGATCTCGAACTCGCTCTCGCTGCTGAAGGTGGCCATGGCCTGCTCCAGCAGGTGGTCGGCCAGGCTGACGTTGGAAGGGGTGAGCGCTTCCAGGGCCTTGTTCTTGTCGATGTCGTCGGGGTTTTTTCTCAGGAAGCCGTGCTCCTCATAGGGGGTCATGAAGGAGGAGTCGGCCCGTTCGATCCTTTTCTGGTACTCGTTGGCCTCGCCTTCGTTGACGATCTTTTCCGGCGTTTCGATCTCCAGCATGGGGTTGGCTTCCACTTCGTTCTGCAGCGTCTCCAGCAATTCCAGGTGGTTGTCGGCGAGCAGCTGGATGAAATAGTGCATGACCGGAGTGATGGTCAGCTGCTGGCTGCCCTTGAGTTGCATCTTAAGGCTCATTCAATTCCACCTGAATTCCTTGCCCAGGTATTCTTTTTTGACCCTTTCATCGCGGATCAACTCCTGCGAACGGCCTTCGAAAATGACCTGGCCGGAATGAATGATATAGGAACGGTCGGTGATTTTCAAGATTTCGCGCACGTTGTGGTCGGTGATGATGATGCCCATTTTTTTGTTCTTGAAGGAGCCGGATCAGCTCCTGCAATTCCACGATCTGGATGGGGTCGATGCCGGCGAATGGCTCGTCCAGGAGCAGGAAATCGGGGGCCAGGACCAGCGAGCGGGCGATCTCCAGCCGCCGCCTTTCGCCGCCGGAAAGCATGTAGGCCTTGCGTTCGCGGATAGCCTCCAGCCCCAGGTCGGCCAGGATCCGGTCAATGAGCTCGGCCGAAACGCCGCCCGACATCTGGGCGATGGCGCGAATGTTGTCCCTGACGCTCAGGCCCCGGAAAACCGAAGGCTCCTGGGGCAGGAAGCTGATGCCCAGGCGCGAACGGCTGTAAACCGGGAAGCGGGTGATGTCGCGGCCGTTGAGCAGTATTTCACCGCTGTCCGGGCGATGCAGGCCCAGGATCATCAGGAAGGTGGTGGTCTTGCCGGCGCCGTTGGGCCCGAGCAGGCCGACGATCTCCCCGGCCCCGACGCTCAGGCTCACGCCGTCGACCACCGTCCTTTGGCGGAAGGTTTTTCTGATATGGTTCACTTCCAGTTTATTCATGGCTTTATAGAGGCTGAATACCCCCTTACATTGTAACATGTCAATAGGGGGGTGTCAAAAGCTATAACGAGCCCGAGTGATTAGTGAAAAGTGATTAGGAGCAGCCATGGACCGAGCTGCGGCAGGCTTAAGCGGGAGATGATTGGATCGGGGGCTGCTGTAAAGGATGGCTTTTTTTAACTATTCACTTTTCACTCTGTTTCGACCCTGGATTACTTCTCCGGCTTGGTGCCGATGATCAGCTTCTTGACGCCGCCGCGCTTGGCCATGTCCATGACCCGCACGACCAGGCCGTGGGAAATTTCCTGATCGGCCTTGAGCACCAGGGCGCCGTCCTTCATCCCGGGCAGGGCGTTGCGGATCTCCGCTTCCAGCCCGGCCAGCTGTCACGGCCCGGCGGTTCAGGAACAATTCGCCCTTCTTGTCGACGGTGAGCACGTATTCCTGGGGCTCGGCATGGGCGGAGGTCTGGGCGCTGGGCAGCTCGAGCTTGATCCCGGGCTGCTCCAGGAAGCTCGACGTGATCATGAAGAACAGAAGCATCATGAAGATGACGTCGATCAGGGAAGTGATGTTGATGAAGATCTTTTTTCGCGGCTTGTCGCGCAGCTTCATGGCGTCACTTCCCGCCGGCACCGGCGATGACGCCGATCTGGTTCAGCAGGCGGTTGGAGTATTTTTCGATCTCCAGCACCAGTGATTCGGCCTTGTTGCCGAAGTAATTGTAGGCCACCAGCGCCGGGATGCCGATGAACAGGCCGGCGATGGTCGTGATCAGGGCTTCGGATATGCCGCCGGCCAGCGCCGAAGCCTGCCCCACCCCCATCACGGAAATGACCTTGAAGACCTTCAGGATGCCGAGCACCGTCCCCAGCAGCCCCAGCAGCGGGCCGATGCCGGCGACGGTTTCCAGGACCCCCAGCCCTTTTTCCAGCTGGTGCACCTCCTGGCGGCCCTGGTCGGAAAGGGCTTCCTTGAATTCTTCGCGGGGCAGGGCGTGGTTTTCCAGGCCGATGCGGATGATATTGGCGAATGGGCCGTCATGCTTCTCGCAGATGGATACGGCCAGGGGGAAGTCGTTGGTCGCCTTGATGTTCTCCAGCACGCTGACGACCTCGGGCACGATGATCTTGCGCCGCCGCAGGGAGATCCATTTTTCGATCACGATGGCCAGGCCGGCGACCGAGCAGGCGAACAGCGGGATCATGCAGATGCCGCCTTTGGCCAGAAATTCCCAGACATTTTTCATTTTCAGCCTCGCTTATTTTTTGATGATGTAGGAAAATTTTGCCGTCACTTCCAGGTACGATTTGGGGAAGTCCGCCGGCAGGTTCGGGAAAGGGGCCGACAGCGTGACGGCGTACCGGCTGGTATCCATCAGCGAGCGGTGCCCTGTATAGTTGAGCAATTCCAGGTCGCCCAGGCGGCCGTCGGGGTAGATCTTGAAACGCAGCAGCGTATCGCCGTCGATCATGCCCAGCTTGGCGAAGGCCAGGGGCGGGAAGATGTTGCGGCTGATGCGCTCTTTCAGCGCCAGCATGTAGGGGGCGAAATCCCAGTCGTAGGTGTTGAACGACAGGCCGCCGGACTCGGCGGCCTGCGAATCGCGGTGGTCGTGCCTTACCCCCGGAAGTTCGAGCTGGAACGGGCTCTTTGCCCGGGCGCCCGTTTCCGTCTGCCGCGGGCCGGCGGCCAGGGCGGTTTCGTCGCCGGGCAGGTCGCTCGCCTCCTGCTGCCGTTTTTTTTCAGCCGCCGCCGTGTTCTCTCCGGGCTCGCGGCCGGGCGCTTCCTTTGCGGGCGGCTGGGGCAGCAGGTCATGGGACTCGAAATCGCCCATGCTGAAAGGAGAATTCGACCGGGGCACGCCGGCGGGCGCGGGCGCCTGGTTGCGGGCCAGGGCATTCTTGTCGGAGAGAAATTCGGCGTTTTGCGGCTTGGCCGTGGTCCGGGCATCGGCCGGAGTGGCGATGACCTCGCGGGGCGGTTCGGGCTGTTGCAGGTCGAATACCAGGGGAGCGCCCCGGGCGGGGGAAGCCGGGGCGGCCGGGATGATCCGCGCCGGGTCGAGCCGGATCGTGGTTTCCCAGAAGGCGATGAACAGGAGATGCAGCAGCACGGAAAGCACGACGATCTCTCTTTTCATCCTGGCTTGCTTGTCGCGCTTCAATGCTTTTGCGGCTGCGGGTGGCATGTTCTTAAGCGGAAACATTCCGGCCGCGCATTTCTTGCATCTTCACGGCTGCTGAGACGCCTGCGCGCCGGCAATGGTTCCCGCAAAAAGTAAAATAAAGAATTCGCCCGGCAAGATTTGGCTTTGGCGCGGTTTTATACTATAATACGAAAGGTTTGGAAAAAGAGGTAGCAAGCGCATGAATATGAAAAAGTCGTCATCGACCACCGCCCTGAAAGCCGTGGCCATGGTTTTTGCCCTGATCCTGCCCCTGGCCAGTTGCAATTTCTTCGGCAAGCCCGAATACACGCTGTCGGTTACGGTCGAACCGGGCCTGACCGGCACGCCGGTCGCCGGCGTTCAGACCCTGGCCGACCTGACCGAGGTCGAGTACAAATACACGCCGGTGAATGCCAAGCACACGATCGAAGTGATATACGACGGCGCGCAGGCGGCGGCGTCGGGCACCGTCACCATGTACAAGGACATCACCCTGGTGGCCCGGCTGATCGATATCCGCGCCGTCTGGAATATCTCCACCTACGACTCGAGTGCTGTCGTCACCGCGACCTACACCATCACGTTCTCCGGGGCCGACATCCTCGGCGGCACCTTCAGCGACAGCCGCGGCTATACCGGCACCTGGAATGCCGCCAGCAACGTGATCAATATCATTTACGACAACTGGGAAAAATACAAGCTTACCGGGACGCTTTTCGGCATGTCGGGCACCTGGGCCAACGGCAGCGCCACGGGCACCTGGGTTTCCGCGCGCAAATAGCCCGAAGCCAGGTTCGTAATTCGTCATTCTCGACAAGAAACTGCAAGCAATAGATAATTATTGAGTTTTTCTCTTTCTTATTACCGATTGTGAGCGATCGCTGAATTCGTTCCCGCTCCATTCCGGATCATTTTTTCCAGGTTGGCAAATTTTTAGAAGAACTATATAATGGGCCCTGAACGGTTGCCCATATCTTGGCTCGCATGGAGGCTTTCATGAAATACCGGATGCTGGTCGTCGTTGTCTTGCTTTGCGCTTCCCTGGGTGGCCAGGAGCCCCCCGCCGCGGCCCAGGGCCACCAGGGCGAGCTGGCCAAGATTTCGTCCTACCGGGAAAAGGTGGCCGACCTGCACCCGGCATTCGCCAAGACCTATCCCGTGGCCCTGGTCGAGGACGGGCATATGACCGTCTTCGAGCCGGGGGCCGACGGCAAGACCTGGACCCTGGCCGCCCGATTGGCGCTCAAGCAACCCATGCCGGTCGGGGTCAGGGCCGCCATGCCGCTCGGCTTCTGGGGCAACCGCATGGCCTGCGTGGTGACCCCGGAGATCTTTGCGGTCCCGGAGGGTTACGCCGTCGTTCTGCACGAATTCGTGCACTGCTACGAATGGGAGACCGTGGAAGGGAAACTGAAAGAGGGGCTGGAGATCAACCGCGAAGCCATGGCGCGCCGGGATTTCATGTGGGAACTGCAGTATCCCTTCCCCTACGGCAATGCCGAGGTCAAGCGCGTGTACGGCCTGTGGCTGGCGGCCCTGGAAAAAGGCAGGATGAAAAAAGCCGGCCATTGGCGCTCCCTGCTGCGCAAGGGCCTGAACAGCCGCGACTGGGAATACATGACCTGGCAGGAATGGAAGGAGGGGCTGGCCCGCTACCTGGAAAACCTGGTCCGCGGCCGCTTCGCCATGGGCATCAACCTGCCCGACCCGAACCCGCCCTTCGACCGCGTGACCTTTTACCGCGGCGGCGAACTTTTGATCACGCGCCTGCAGGAAAAAGAGCCGGGCCTGGACAAATACATCGAGAGCCTGTACCGGCGCATCTTCGCTTCCGGGAGCTAAAGGCGGAAGGGGCGATTCAGGCTGCCGCCGCTGGGACGCGCCATTTGATCATCGCGACTTTTATGCTGTCGTTGATCCCGAGGCATGAGACCAACGCGCAAGCGAATACGGCCAGCGTCTGCCCCCAGGGCAACGGCATGAGCCCGGGCAAGCCCAGGCGCGTCAACAGGGTGCCGATCAGGACATCGGCCGCCAGGGCGGCCATCATGGTTTTGCTGGGCAGCGTCGCCCAGAACCAGCGGCGTTCCCGCGCCGACACGATGGAGAACGCGGCGAAGTAGAGCAGGGTCAGGAAGCTGAAAGTATAAAGAGCATTGTCGTTGGTCGCCAAGCCGAAGCGCGACCAGCCGATCCACAAGAGAAGGAGCGCTTCCGCGAGCATCGCGAAACCCAGCACTGTGGAAACGACGATGAAGCCCCCGAGATTCCATGTCTCCGGCTTCCTGGAAGGCCGGACGCGATCGGTGGACAGGGCGATCTTGGCGAAATCGGTCATGAAGACCAGCAGCAGCATGGCAAAGGCGGAAACCACGAACTTGCCGGTCGCCACGAAGGCCACGGCCACGAAGGCCGCTTTCAGGATCGTGCGGCTGACCTTGTTGATGACCCAGGTCAGGATGCGCTGGTAGATGGTCCGCCCCTGTTCGACCAGGGCCACGATGTTCGTCAGCCCCGGCTCGGTCAACACCACGCTGGCGGCTCCCTTGGCCACGTCGGTTGCGGAGCTGACGGCGATGCCCACTTCGGCCTGGCGCAGGGCCGGTGCGTCGTTGACGCCGTCGCCGGTCATGCCGGTCACGTGCCCGGCCGCCTGCAGGCGCTGCACAACGATGTACTTGTCTTCCGGGTAAACCTCGGCGAAACCATCGGCTGCCGCCAGGAGATCAAGGGTTTCGCTGCCGGCCCGGGCGCCGCTGGACTTCAGATCAGCCACGCGCCGGATATCTGGCAAACCGACTCTTTTGGCGATCCCCATCGCCACCGCCAGCGCGTCGCCGGTCAGCATCTTTACTGAGACCCCGAGGCCGCGAAGCGCGGTGATCAGCGGCTTGGCGTCCGGCCGCGGCGGATCGACCAACGTCACCCATCCCACCAGGGAAAGAGCGCCCGTCTCGGGGCCGCGCGCCACCGCCAGCGTGCGAAAGCCCTTGAGCGCCGACTCGCGGGCCTGCGCGGCCAACGCCTCGATCGCCCGGGGCTGGAGCCCGCAGGCCTGGGCCACGGCGCGCACGGCGCCTTTCATCATCCGCAGCCGCTGGCCGTTCAGCTCGACCAGGGCTTCCGTGCGCCGGTTTTGCGCTTCGAACGGCATGAAGGAGATCTTCGTGACCGTGGGCAGGCCGTCAAGGATGCGCCGCTCCTTGGCCGCGGCCAGGAACGCCAGGTCGATCGGGTCCTGGTTGGCTTCCTGAGAGGCGAGGGCGCCGGCAAGCAGCACGTCGGCTTCGCTCGCCTGCCCCAGCGGCATCACCCCGGCAATGGCCAGCTGGTTCATGGTGATCGTGCCCGTCTTGTCCACGCAGAGGACGTCCATGGTCGCCGCGTCCTCGGCCGCGCTGAGGCGCGTGACCAGCACGCCGCGCTTGGCCAGCTGCTTGGAGCCGACGGCCATGCTGACCGTGAACATGACGGGGAGGGCGACCGGCACCGCGCTCATCAGCAGGACGAGCAGGAGCGGGGCCATTTCCAGGAGCGGCACCCTGCGGAGCAGGGAAAGCACGACCACCACGGCCAGCAGCGCGCCCACGATAACAAAAAGCCCTCGTACGACCTTGGCCACCACCGCTTCGATGTGGAGTTTCGGCCGCGCCTGCTGCACGAGCTCGGTGGTGCGGCCGAAGTAGGTTCTGGCCCCGGTCAGCATGACCGCGCCGTTGCCTTCGCCCCGGCGGGCGACGGACCCCGACGAGAGCACGTCGCCGGGCGCCTTGTCGACGTCCCGCGACTCGCCGGTGAGGGCGGACTGGTCGATGCTCAGCGCCCCGGTCAGGAGCTTGATGTCCGCGGGAATGATGTCGCCCTGGCGCAGACGGACGATATCGCCCGGGACCAGGTCGCGGGCGGGGATCACCTGCCAGCCCGCTTCGCGCAGTACGCGGGCATTGACCCGCAACCGTCGCCGCAGCGCTTCGACGACGCCGGCGGCCCGGTGCTCTTGCGTAAAGCTCAACACGGCATTGACCACCAACAGCGCGCTCACCACCGCCAGGTCCGAGTATTTCCCGAGCGCGGCCGACAAGACCATGATCAGCTCGAGCATCCACGCGGACAGGCCCCAGAACTTGCCGAGAAACATGCGGATCGGGTGTTTCTTTTTTGCAGGCACTTCGTTGCGGCCGTATTCCTTCCGGCGGGTGTCCACCTCGGCAACGGTCAGGCCGGTCGCGGGGGTCACGCGGAGTGCCGCCAGCGTGTCGGCAATAGACAGGGAAGCGATGTCCGGTGTTTTCATTTCACTGCCGCTGAGCAAAGTGTAGCGGACCCGCCGTGCTTTTTCAAGGACGCGGCGAAGCGAACGATGACCCAGCGAATTTTCGACGCGGAACCTATTGACATTTCATATTAGAATATTATAATATTCAAATGTCTAGCGGGAACGGTCCGGTCCGATCGGATTTTCTCCCAAGGAGTTGCGACATGAACCCAGAAGAATTGAAGAACCTCAAGGCCGACAAGGTCGTGGACGCGCGGGGCATGGCCTGCCCGGGGCCGCTGCTGGAAGCCAAGAAGGCGATCACCGCCGTGGCCGTGGGCGGCATCATGGAAGTCCTTTCCTCCGACGAGGGCACCAACAACGACATCCCCCTGTGGGCGAAAAAAATGCAGTACGAGTTCCTGGGCGTGCTGGAAGACGCCGGCTTCTGGCGCCTCTTCGTTAAAAGGTCAAAATAATGTAGGGGCGGAGCTTGTCTCCGCCCTGCCTGCAGACCAGCCATGAAGAATTCCGCGGAGGCCAAGAAAAGGTGCGCGCGCGTGGCCGCGATCCTCAAGACCCTGTCCCATCCGCAGCGCCTTTTCATCCTGTGCAGCCTGATCCAGGGCGAAGCCACGGTCAGCGAACTGCGGCGCGAATGCGGCGCTTCGCAATCGGTCATCTCCCAGCACCTGACGCGCATGCGCCGCGAAGGCCTTGTGCAGGCGCGGCGCAACGGCAATTTCATCCACTACCGGGTCGCCGACCCCAAGCTGTCCGAACTGATCATGAACATGGAGAGGATTTTCAATGAGTGAATACCAGCCCCAGGATCCTGGTTTTTTCCACCGACAACGTCTCCGACCCGGGCATCGACCT
Organism: Candidatus Aminicenantota bacterium; assembly: GCA_963764745.1. GTDB lineage: Bacteria > Acidobacteriota > Aminicenantia > UBA2199 > UBA2199 > UBA2199. The sequence goes on from CAVXTN010000006.1 coordinate 993,755, forward strand.
GGCCGGCCGCAACAAGATGCATTACCCGGCCCGCGTCCTGGTGGTGACCGTCCCCTGCTCGAGCGCCATCAAGCCGCGCTGGATCCTTCACGCCCTGGCGAACGGCTTCGACGGCGTGTTCATCGCCGCCGACGGCGGCGACTGCTCCTATGTCCCCGATTGCACCAAGCGCACGGCCGCCACCGTGGCCGCCGCCCAGGGGCTGCTGAAGGACAAGGCCCTGGAGCCGGCGCGCGTCAAGATGGCGGCGGTCTGCTCGGTCTGCGCCGAGTCGTTCCAGAAGCACATGGTCAGTTTCAGCGAGGCGCTGCGCAAGATGGGGCCAGCGGCCAAGGGGGCCTGACATGGACTACGACGTGACTGGTCATCGGCGCCGGCATCGCCGGCATGGAGGCCGCCGTCAGCCTGGGCGACATGGGCTACAAGGTCCTGCTGGTGGAAAAGGAGCCGAGCATCGGCGGCAAGATGATCCTGCTCAGCAAGGTCTTCCCGACGCTGGACTGCGCCAGCTGCATCTCGACGCCCAAGATGGCGCTGTCGGCCAGCCATGCCAACATCGACCTGCGCGTCTTCAGCGAGGTCAAGGACGTCGACGCCGGCGCCGGCGGCGGCTTCAAGGTCAAGGTCGTCCGCAAGCCGGCCTTCGTCGATTTCGCCAAGTGCACCGGCTGCCAGGACTGCGAAAAGGCCTGCACGGTCACCGTCCCCGACGAGTACAACGAGAAGCTGGTCTCGCGGCGGGTCGCCCACATCGCCTTTCCCCAGGCCGTGCCCAAGAAGGCCGTCCTGGACCGCGCCGGCACCTCGCCCTGCACCTTCGCCTGCCCGGCCGGCATCAAGGCCAACGGCTATATCTCGCTCATCCGCCAGGGCGAGTTCGCCAAGGCCTTCAACCTGGTCCTGGAGGATGCCCCGCTGGTCGGGACGCTCGGCCGCGCCTGCTACGCCCCCTGCCAGGCCGAATGCACGCGCGAAGAGGTCGGCAACGCCCCGCACATCAAGCTGCTCAAGCGCTTCGTGGCCGACTGGTACTACGCCAGGCATCCCGAGCCGGAATACGGTCCCCCGGAAAAAAAGCAGGACAAAAAAGTGGCCGTCGTCGGCTCCGGGCCGGCCGGCCTGAGCGCCGCTTATTTCCTGGCCAGGAAAGGCTACCCGGTCACGGTCTTCGAGGCCGGGCCCGAGGCGGGCGGCATGCTGCGCTCGAGCCTGCCCGTCTACCGCCTGCCCAAGGACGTGGTCGACCGCGACATCCGCAACGTGACCGCCCTGGGGGTGGAGATCAGGACCGACGCCAGGATCACCTCGCTCTCCCTGCTGAAAGAACAGGGCTTCGACGCCGTGTTCGTCTCGGTGGGCGCCCCGTCCCCCAAGAAGCTGGGGATCGAGAACGAGGACCACCCCGACGTGGCCAGCGGCATCGACCTGCTGGCCATGGTCAACCGCAAGATGAAGGTCGACCTGGCCGGCAAAAGCGTGCTGGTCATCGGCGGCGGCAACGTGGCCATCGACGTGGCGCGCACGGCGCGCCGCCTGGGGGCCCGCGACGTGCGCATGATGTGCCTGGAAAAGCGCGGGGAAATGCCCGCCGCCGCGGGAGGAGATCCACGATGCCTTGAGCGAAGGCGTGCGCATCCTCAACTCCCTGGGGCCCAAGCGCTTCGTGGTCGAAGCCGGACGCCTGCTGGGGGTGGAAACGGTCCAGTGCACGGCCGTCTTCAACGCCGAAAAGAAATTCTCGCCGCAGTTCAAGCCCGGCTCGGAAAAATTGCAGGGCGCGGAAAAAATATTCGTGGCCATCGGCCAGGAATCCCTGACCGCCCACCTGGCCGACGAAGGGATCGAGCTCAACCGCAACAAAACGATCAAGGTGGACCCCGGCACGCTGATGACCAGCGTCGCGGGGATATTCGCCGGCGGCGAATCGGTGCTGGGACCGGCCATCATCGTCGAGGCCATCGGCCAGGGCAAGCGCGCCGCTTTTTACATGGAGCGCTGGCTGCGCGGCGAGCCCCTGGACGGCGCCGAGTTCGCTCCAAAGCTCCCGGTGGTGGACAAGAAAGAGGTGCTGGCCCGCCAGGCGGAATACCCGGCCCGGCCCGTCGAAAAGACGCGAAGTCTGCGTCTAGCGATCGCGTCCGCGACTTCTGCGAGGTGGAGCTCCAGCTCAGCGAGGCGGAGGCGCTGGCCTCGGCCGCCAACTGCCTCAACTGCGGCATCTGCAGCGAATGCCAGCAGTGCCGCATCGTCTGCCCGGCCGACGCCATCGACTTCGACCAGCGCGCCGTCGAGAATGAATACGACGTCGGCGCCGTGGTCGTGGCCACCGGCTTCCGCCTGTTCCCGGCCGAGCTCATGGCCCATTTCGGCTTCGGCAGGTTCGCCAACGTCATCACCGCCATGCAGATGGACCGCCTGGTCGCGCCGACGCGGCCCTACAACTACGTGCTGCGCCCCGGCGACGGCAAGACGCCGGCCAACATCGCCTACGTCCTCTGCACCGGCTCGCGCGACCGCACGGTGAACAACCCCATCTGCTCGCGCGTCTGCTGCATGTACTCGCTCAAGCAGGCCCAGCTCCTGCTCGGGGCGCTGCCGGTCGCCGACGTCACCATCTACCACATCGACATCCGCGCCTTCGGCAAGGGCTACGACGAGTTCTTCGAGCAGACCAGGGCCATGGGCGTGCGCTTCGTCAAGGGCAAGATCGCCAAGATAACCGAGAAGGAGAACGGCAACCTGCTGGTGCGCTACGAGGACATCGACGACAACGGCACCGTGCAGCGAGGCCGAGCACGACCTGGTCGTCCTCTCGACCGGCATCGTGGCCCAGGACGAGTGCGCGGCGGCTTTTCAGCGGCGCCGAGCTCGCCGTCGACGAGAACCTCTTCATCGCCCAGCCCGGCGAGCAGGTCGAGCCGGGCCGCACCTCCATCCCCGGCGTGTTCAGCGCCGGCACCGCCACCGGCCCACTGGACATCCCCGATTCCATCCTGCACGCCGGCGCCGCGGCCGCCCAGACGGCGGCCTACCTGGAAAAAATGAAAAGGAATCCCTGATGGAAGAAAAAAAGAGAAAGATCGGCGTTTACATCTGCCACTGCGGCGGCAACATCTCCGACCACGTCGACGTCGAGGCGGTGCGCAAGCAGGTGGAGGAGCAGTACGGCGTCACCGTGGCCAGGACCTCGATGTTCACCTGCTCGGACGCCTCGCAGAACGACATGATCAAGGACATCCGCGAACAGGGCCTCGACGGCATGGTCGTGGCTTCCTGCTCGCCCAAGCTGCACCTGACGACCTTCCGCAACATGGCCGCGCGGGCCGGGCTTGAACCCCTTCCAGTACGTGCAGGTCAACATCCGCGAGCAGTGCTCCTGGGCCCACTCCGACGACCATGAGGGCGCCACCTGCAAGGCGGCCAACCTGGTGGGCGCCGGCATCGAGAAGGCCATGCGCCAGGAGGCGCTGCAGCCGATCCGCGTCACCTCGGTGAAAAAGGTGCTGGTCATCGGCGCCGGCATCGCCGGGCTGCGGGCGGCCCTGGAGCTGGCCGACCTGGGCGTCGAGGTCTTCCTGATCGAAAAGGAGGCCGCCGCCGGCGGCATGGTCGGCCAGCTGGGGGAGATGTTCCCGGCCGGGAAAAACGGCGCGGAGCTGATCGCCGGCCTGCTGGCCGAAGTGAAGAAACGCGCCAACATCACCCTGTTCCTGAACGCGGAGCTGTCCGAAAAAAGCGGCCATATCGGAGAATTCGAACTGGCCATCCGCATCACGCCCCGGCCAGCCGGGGCCGCCCGCGCCGAGGAGACCGTCCGCATCCAGGTGGGAGCGATCCTGGTGACCAGCGGCTTCGCCGAGTACGAACCGCGCCCGGGCGAATACGCCTTCGGGGCCAGCCGGGGGTGGTGACCCTTTCCGCGTTCGAGCGCCTGCTGCAGGAAGGCGGGGAGCGGCTGGTCTACCAGGGCCGCGAGGTCAGGAATATCGCCTTCATCTATTGCGTGGGCAGCCGCCAGAAGGCGGAGCTGGAAAACGCCAATCGCTGGTGTTCGCGCGCCTGCTGCAGCACCGCCACCCACCTGGCGCGTGCAGGCCAGGAAGAAGTTCCCGCTGAGCCAAAGCTACCATTTTTACCGCGACATGCGCACCTACGGCAAGTTGAATCGCTCTACGAGGACGCGGGAAAATCGGGGTCGCTCTTCCTGCGCTTCCACGAGGACCAGCCGCCGCGCCTCGAGAAGCAAGGCGATGGCTGGCTGGTCACGGTCCAGGACCTGCTGACCGGCGGCGATGAGATCGGCGTGGCGGTCGACCTGGTCGTGCTGGTCACCGGCATGACCGCCCGGCCCGAACGACGAACTGACCCGGGTGCTGAAACTGCCCCTGGGCGCCGACCGTTTCTACAACGAGATCCATCCCAAGCTGCGCCCGGTGGAGACCGTGATCGACGGGGTCTACATCGCCGGCAGCTGCCAGGGGCCGAAGAACGCCGGCGAAAGCGTGGTTTCATCGCTGTCGGCCGTATCCAAGGCCGCGGCCCTGCTGGTCAAGGGTTATGTCGACCTCCAGCCTTTCGTGGCCTTTGTCAAATCCGAGCTTTGCGAATGGTGCGGAAAATGCGCGGCCGCCTGCCCGTATTCGGCCATAGAAAAGGTCGCTTACGGCGACAAGGAGGTGGCGCAGGTGGTCGACGTTCTGTGCAAGGGCTGCGGCGCCTGCCTGCCCGTGTGCCCGTTGGACGCCACCCAGTTGAAGGGCTACACCGACGAACAGATCGAAGCCATGATCGACGTTCTGGCCAGGGAGGCCTCCCATGCAGGATAACAGCCGGACCCGTTTCCCGGAGAGATATTGCCATCACCGGCCGCCAGCGCGAGACCGCGCGCCAGGAATTCGCCGCCCGGGCAAGGATCCTCGACCTGTTGCGCGAGAAAGGTCCGCTGACCGTGCCCGAGGTGGCCCGGGCCCTGGACCTCTCCGCCTATGAAGCCAACTGGTGGCTGATGGGCTTCGCGCGCTACAACAAGGTCAAGGCTTCGGAAAAGGCCGACGACGAAGGGTATTACCGCTATGCGCTCATAGAGGGGAAGTGACCATGGAAAAGGTCAATGACAAAGTCCTGGCCGAGATCAAGAAGCTCGGCGCCTTCGACCTGGAAGCCTGCTACAGCTGCGGCACCTGCTCGGCCATCTGCCCGCTGTCGGCCGACGCCGTCTCCTTCCCGCGGCGCATGATCCGCTACGCCCTGCTGGGCCTGGAAAAGAGGATCCTGGCCGCGCCCGAGCCCTGGCTGTGCTATTACTGCGGCGAGTGCAGCGACACCTGCCCGCGCCAGGCCGAGCCCGCCGCCCTGATGATGGCCCTGCGCCGCTTCGCCACCCGGAAATATTCCCTGGGACGGTTCGCCGACGCCGTCTATTCGTCCCTGGCCTCGCGTCTTCACCTGGCTGCTGCTCAGCGCCGCGGCGCTGGCCGCCATCCTGCTGGCATACAACCCGGGCATGAACCGCGAGAAGGTGGATTTCCTGTCGTTCATTTCCCTCGGCCGCATCCACGATGCGGGACTGGCGCTGGTCGGCTTCATTGTCTTTGCCTCAGTCGTCCAGGTCTGGATCCTGTACCGCAACCTGCGCGGCGGACCGGGCGCCGCCGCCATCCAGGCGAAAAAGGCGGGCGTTTCGGCCTGGAAAGCGTTGAGCGAATCGGTCGTCCAGAAGCCGCTTCGGCGAGTGCGAAGACGGCCTGTTGCGGCGCCTGGCGCACATCGGCGTTTCCTGGGGCTTCATGGGCATGTTCCTGGCCACGCTGATCATCCTCGGGGTCGATTACAGCCTGCTGCCCTTTCCCCGCTGGGTCTCGCTGGTCGTCGGCTTCGTCTCCGGCGTGGCCTGCTCGCTGGGCCTGGGCTATTATTTCTACCTGCGCCTGAAGGGCAAGACCGCGGTCGGCAAGTACTCGCACCCCAGCGACTGGGCCTTCCTGCTGCTGCTGGCCCTCTCGGTCCTCAGCGGCTATGTCATGCTGGTCTTCCGCTTTACCCACATGCCCATGGCCGCCTACTGGACTTTCGCCTTCCACCTGGTCGTGGTCTTCGACCTGCTGGTCACCTTCCCGTTCAGCAAGTTCGCCCACGTCATCTACCGGCCGGTCGCTTTGTGGCTTCGGCCGGCTTGAAATAGTCAAATAGAAAATCGAGGAGGAAATAGAATGAGCGACGCACAACCCGTCGAAAAAGCCAGCATCATCGTCATGAGCGGCGACATGGACAAGGTCATGGGCGCCTTCATCATCGCCACCGGCGCCGCCGCCTTCGACATGCAGGTCTCCATGTTCTTCACCTTCTGGGGCCTCAAGGCCATCCAGAAGGGCAACCTCACCGGCAAGGGCCTCATGGGCAAGATGCTGGGCGTGATGAACCGCGGCGGCATCGACCGCCTCGGCCCCTCCAAGTTCAACTTCGGCGGCATGGGGCGCTGGATGTTCAAGAAGATGATGAAGAAGCACAATGTCACCACGCTGCCCGAGCTGCTCAAGCAGGCCCAGGAGCTGGGCGTGAAGCTGACCGCCTGCGAGATGAGCATGAACGTCATGGAGATCAAGAAGGAGGACCTGATCGACGGCGTGCAGATCGGCGGCGTCGCCTCCTTCATCGCCGACGCCTCGGAGTCCAAGTTCTCGCTGTTCATTTGACCATTTTTGCTGGGCGACCGGCCGGTCGCCCTGGCATTTGACCGGCCCCCATGTCCGTGGATCGGCTCGTAAAAAGATGCAAAGGCGGTCGATTTTTGCTATTCTAGTAAGGTGATGAGAAAAAGCGCGCTTTCCCTGGGCATCACCCACGAGCTGGACCGCCTTTACGAAAAAGCCCCGGTCCTGCGCCTGGGGCCCGCGGACAGGATGGTCATCTTCTCCGACCTGCACATGGGCGACGGCGGCGGCCACGACGAGTTCGTGCCCAATTCCGGGCTGTTCCTGGCCGCCCTGCGCGGTTACTACCAGAAGCAGGGCTCCATCCTGGTGCTCAACGGCGATATCGAGGACCTGGCGGGCTTCTCGCTGGCCAGCATCGCCACCCGCTGGCTCGAGGTCTACGCGGCCTGGCAGGAATTCGCCGAGCGCGGCGCGCTGTATAAGTTGGCGGGCAACCACGACCTGGGCCTGCTGCGCCGCCGCCCCGGCGACCTGCCCTTCCCGGTGGGCGAGTCGCTGCGCGTGGAGATCGGGGAGAAGCGGCTGTGGATCTTTCACGGCCACCAGGTCTCGCGCCTGGACTGGGCCTACGAGACCCTGGGCACGTTCCTGCAGCGCTGGATCCTCCGCCCCCTGGGCATCGGCAATTACACGGTGGCGCGCAGCGCCAGCCGCCGCTTCCACGTGGAGCGCCGCGCCTACCTTTACGCGCGCTCCGGGCGGATGCTGGCCGTCATCGGCCACACCCACCGGCCGCTCTTCGAGTCGCTGTCGCGCCTCGACACGGTGAAGATCGAGATCGAGAACCTGTGCCGCTCCTACGCGGCGGCCGGGGAAGCGGAGCGGCGGGAGCTCGAGGAGCGGATGGAGCGCCTGAGAAAGGAGTATATCGAGCAGCAGCGGCGCGAACCGCGCCCGCCGCGGGGCGAGAACCTCTACCACGAAGGGCCGCTGCTTCCCTGTCTGTTCAACTCGGGCAGCGGCATCGGCCGCCACGGCGTCACCGCCCTCGAGATCGCCGCCGGGCGCATCGCCCTGGTGATCTGGTCCGACCGCCGCCGCTCCGAGAAATACGCCGCGGCCGCGGGCTACGAGCCGCAGCAGCTGGGAAACAGCGATTTTTTCCGCATTGTCCTGAAAGAAGAGAGCCTCAACTATGTTTTTGCCAGGATCAGGCTTTTGGGCTGAGCTTAGGAATTAAAAGGTAAAAGGTAAAAGGAAAAAGTAAAAAGTGAAGAGTAAGAAAAATTCCAAATCACAAATTCCAAATAACAAATAAATTCCAAGTTCCAAATTCCAATGTCCAAAACGAAAGCCCTTTTGCTCGCTTTTTCCCTGTTTGGGTCATTGGGCCATTGGAATTTGGCGTTTGTTTGGGATTTGGTGCTTGGGATTTGTTATTTTCTTGTCTTACTTTTACCTTTTTACTTTTAACTTAGAGCTTCCTGGCCTGGACCAGCAGGGTCAGGCCGCCCGGCGCCGCGGGCGCGTTTTTTTTCGAAAAAAGCTCGGCCGCTTGCTGCAGGGCCCACAGCCCCATGTATCCCGGCAGGCGGACGAAACCCAGCCACGCGGGCAGGTCGTCCAGTTTCCAGGAAACGCGGACCAGGGCCAGGGCGAACGGCGTGTGCAGGATATAGCGCGTCTTTTCGACCGTGAACCCGGCCCGGGCGAGCTTTTCGCCGATCATCTCCCGGTCGTAAAAAGTGTTCACCGCGTAGCGCTGCCGGTGGCGCGCCTTTTCTTCGGCGCGGATGCCCGGGTTGGACAGGCTGTCGGCCGAGAAAACGAAGCGGCCGCCCGGCTTGAGGTGGCGGGAAATGTGCCTCAGCACCGTCTCGTCGCGCTGGAAGTGCTCCACCACGCACAGGCTCATCACCTTGTCGAAGGCCCGACCCGGCAGGTCCAGGGCTTCCGCGTTCATGAACACGAATTCGGTCCGCTCGTCGCTGTAATGCTCTTGCGCGAAAGGCAGCATGCGCGGGTGGATGTCGATGCCCAGCACCCGGGCGCCGGTCCTGGAGACGAGCGCGTCGTAGTAGCCGTCGCCGCAGCCGACATCGAGGATGGCCTCGCCGGGGCGGGCGTCGAGCCAGCGCAGGATGGTCGAGCATTCCTGCCGGCGCCGGAAGTTGAAGCGGCTGAGCCGCCTGAAAACAACGCTTGGGGAAAACAGAGTTTTAATTCCTGAAGGCATGCCGAGAATTTATCTTAAATCGACGGAGAATGCAAGAGACGTCCGGCGAAGGTCATGTTTGGCCGAGGGTAGAATGAACGGAAATGAAAGGGGGGATTGCCCGATTCGGCAAAAATGAAAAGAAAGTGCTTGAAAAACCGCGATTTTTTGTTATAGTATAAGGTATGCAAAAGCGGAAGCGGTTCATTCGGTATCTCAGCGAGGGAAAATGACCAAAATCAAGATCGCGATCGTGGGACTGGGAAATTGCGCCAGCGCTTTGATCCAGGGTATTCATTACTACCGCGGTAAAAAAGCCTCCGACGCCATCGGCCTGATGCATTGGAACCTGGGCGGCTTCGCCCCCGGCGACATCCAGGTGGTCGCGGCCTTCGACATCGACCGGCGCAAGGTCGGCCGCGACGTCAGCGAAGCCATCTTCGCCAAGCCCAACTGCACCAAGGTATTTTGCCCGAATATCCGCAAGAGCGGGGTGAAGGTCCGCATGGGCCGCATCCTCGACGGCGTGGCCGAGCACATGAAGAACTACGATCCCGACCTGGTCTTTCCTGCCTTCCACGGCCAAGGAGGCCGACGCACGACGGCGTGGTGCGCAGTCCTCAAGGAAAGCGGCGCCGAGGTGCTGATGAACTACCTGCCCGTGGGCTCGGAAAAAGCGGTCAAGTTCTACGCCCAGTGCGCCCTCGACGCCGGCGTCGGCCTGATCAACAACATGCCGGTGTTCATCGCCAGCGCCAGTTCCGGCGAATGGGCCGGGCGACTTCGCCGAGCGCGGCCTGCCCATCATCGGCGACGACATCAAGTCGCAGCTGGGGGCCACCATCACCCACCGCGTGCTGGCCAAGCTGTTCACCGACCGCGGCGTCAAGATCGAGCGCACCTACCAGCTCAACACCGGCGGCAACACCGATTTCCTGAACATGCTCGACCAGACCCGGCTGAAGAGCAAGCGCATATCCAAGACCAGCGCCGTGACGTCGGCCCTGGGGCAGCCGCTGGCCAGCCCGCAACATCCACATCGGCCCCAGCGACTATATCCCCTGGCTGAAGGACAACAAGCTCTGCTTCCTGCGCATGGAGGGCCGCGGCTTCGGCGACGTGCCCATGAATGTCGAGCTGCGGCTCTCGGTCGAAGACTCTCCCAACTCGGCCGGCGTGGGCATCGACGCCATCCGCTGCATCAAGCTCGCCCTGAAACGAGGCCAGTCGGGAATACTCTACGGCCCCTCGGCCTATTTTATGAAGCACCCGCCGCGCCAGTTCCCCGATGACGTGGCCCGGGAGATGGTGGAGGATTTCATCGCCGGAAAAAACCGGGAGTGATCCTTGCAGGGCCTGATCATCGCCGCCGGCCGGGGCAGCCGGCTGGCCCATTTGTTCCCGCTCAAACCCCTGATCCCCGTTGGCGGAACGGCTTTGATCGAAAGGGTCATGGCCACGGCCGCCGCCGCCGGCATCCATGATTTCGTCGTGGTCAGCGGCCATCGCAGCCAGGAGCTCGACCGCTTTGTCGGCGAGGTCGCCGGCCGGCGCCGGCTGGCCGCCACGGTCGTTTACAATCCCGACTGGGAAAGGGAGAACGGCTTCTCGGTCCTGGCGGCCCGGGCGGCGCTCGAGGACGAGTTCGTCCTGCTGATGGCCGACCATCTCTTCGACGGGCGGATCCTGGACGACCTGCTGGCGGCGCCCCTCGGGCGCGACCAGGTCATGCTGGCGGTCGACCGCCGCCTGGCCGACCACCCGACCGTCGATCTGGACGACGTCACCAAGGTGAACGTCCGCGCCGGCCTCATCGCGGATATCGGCAAAAAGATCCCGGTCTACAACGCCTTCGACACCGGAATTTTCCGCTGCACGCCGGGGCTGTTCGCCGGCCTGGAGCAAAGCGTCCGCCAGCGGCGATTTCTCCCTGTCGGGGGGCATCCGGGCGCTGGCCGCCCGGGGAAACGCCCTGGCCGTGGACAGCGGCGATCGCTTCTGGATCGATGTCGACGATGGGCGCGCCCTGAAACTGGCCGAAGATTTTTTTGGCGCGGACCGGCTCTAGCCATGGCGGCCCTTTTTTTTAAAAACGCGGCCAACGGCAATGGCGGCTCCTCGCCCTGGCAGAAGACCCTGAAGATCGTCCTGGTGCTGGTCGGCTTCGTCCTGTTTTTCTACCTGATCCTGCGCATGGGCATCGGCACCATCGTCGCCCAGCTGGCCCATTTCGGCTGGTGGTTCCTGGTGATCTGCGCCCTGGGCGCCCTGTGGCTCTTTTTCCAGACCCTGGCCTGGCGCGAGATGCAGCGCGAACGCTTCGCGGGAGTTTCCCTTTTTTTTCTGTTCAACGTCAAGTTCATCAGTGACGCCCTGAACACGCTGCTGCCTTCGGCCAACCTGGGGGGCGAGACCGCGCGCCTGTATTTCACCAGCCGCTTCCTGTCCAAGAAGGAGGCCCTGGCCGGGGTGATGGTGGACAAGACGTTCGAATACGCCGGCGGCATTCCCTTCATGATCGTGGGCTTCCTGATCGGCTGGGCGGGGGGCTTTTTCCCCAAGGCCCTGGTCCTGCCCGCTTTCCTGTGCCTGGGCATCACCCTGGCAGGCGTCCTGGTCTTTGCCGGCTTCATGTTGCAGGGCATGCACTCCGTCCTGGCCAAGGTCACCTTCTTCGCGCCGCCGCTCAGGCGCCTGATCGAGGCCAAGGAGAAGCAGATCCACGCCCTGGAGCACGAATTGCGCCAGCTCTATGCCGCTCCCTGGCCGCGCGTGCTGGCGGCCTGGGGCTTCCATTTCCTGGCCCGCGTGGCCGGAATTTTCGAAGTGATCCTGGTATTGCGCGTGCTGCACGTGCCGGTGGACTTTTTCCAGGCTTTTTTCATCACGGCCATGGTCACGGGCGTCAACACCGTTTTTTTTCTCATGCCCGGCCAATGGGGCGTTGCCGAAGGCTCCCACCAGTTCATCGTGCACAGCATGGGGTTCCCGCCCCTGGCCGGCCTCAGCCTGGGCGTCATCAAGCGCATCCGCAAGCTGGTATTCGCCGCCATCGGCCTGGTCATGTATTTCTGTTACCGGGCCAGGATGGATGATCCGGCCGCGTTCATGAAAAAAAAACATGGTTGAGCAGGCGGTCATCCTGGCGGAGCCCGCGGCCGCCGACCGGGTCCTGCTCGGGCTCACCCTGCTGCAGCGCTCCATCCTCACCCTCGGCTACGCCGGCATCCGCCGCATCCTGGTACTGGGCCCTGACCCGTCCCGCCTGGCCGGCCTGCGGGCGGACCCGCGCCTCGCGGCGAGCGGGGCGACCCTGAGCTGGGCAGCCGCCGATGCCACGCTGCCCCTGGCCCAGGCTCCTTTCCTGCTTCTGGCCGGAACCGTCGTTTTCACTCCCGCCTTGGCGCGCCAACTCCACGAGCTCAACGCGGAAAAGAGCCGGCTCTTGACGCCCGCCGGGCAAGTGCCCGGCCCCGGACTTCGTTTTTCCGGGCTGGCCGTCTGCCGGGCCGAGCTGTTGCCGCGGCTTCTGGCCCTGCTGGCCGCGGCCGGCGCGAACCCGGGGACCGGACTCCCTGTTCGCCGCCGGCGATTCCTTGCCGGTCCCGGGCCAGTCCTGGGTCGTGGTCGATTCCGCTGCGGCCGTCGCGGCGGCGCGGCGCCTGCTGCGGCGTTCCCTGGGCAAGCCCAGCGACGGTTTTTTTTCACGCCACTTGAACCGCCATATTTCCTGGCCCATCAGCAGGCTGCTCGTCCGCCTGCGGGTGCGGCCGACCCAGGTCACGGTGGCCAACCTGGCGCTGGGGCTGCTCAGCGGCTGGCTGATCGGCCGCGGCGGCTACGCCAGCACGCTGGCCGCGGGGCTGCTGTTCCAATTCGTCTCGATCTTCGACGGCTGCGACGGGGAGATCGCCCGCCTGACCTTTCGCTTTTCCGAGCTGGGCACCAGGCTGGACAACCTCTTTGATTTTATCACCCTGGTCGTTTTTTTCATCAACCTGCCGATCGGCCTGTATGCCGCCAGCGCCGATCGCCGCTGGCTGATCCTGGGGGCGGCGGCGGTGCTGGGGGTGGCGGTTTTTTACCTCCTGCTGCTGGCCCGGATCAAATTGTCTGGCCACCGGGGCAACATCGCCGAAGTCGCCCGCCAGGTGCAGGAAAAAGACAAGAGCGGGCAGCCGCTGCACTGGCTGGAGCGCCTGGGCGTGCGCCTGGGGTTCATCTACCGCAAGGAATTCATCTCCCTGTACGCCATGACCTGGTGCCTGTTCAACCTGGCCGCGGTGTTCCTATGGACAACCCTGCTCCTTACCGCCGTGGGCCTGGTGTACCAGGTGTATGCCATCGGGCAGCTGGCAGGCGGGAAGCGTAATTCGTAATTCGTAAATCGCAATTCGAAACAGCGGACTTCGAATCTTTTTCCATGCATTTTTGTCGATAGTCTGTTATGCTTGACTGCGGATAAAACCATGGACATGCTGAGCAAGAATCTGCAACGCAAGCTGGACCGCCTGCTGCGCTCCGCCCCCGAGCTGGACCCGGGCCCCGGCCACCGCCTGGTCGTCTTTTCCGACCTGCACCTGGGCGACGGCGGCAGCAGCGACGATTTCAAGAAGAACGGCGAGCTGTTCCTGGCCGTGATGCGCCGCTACTACCTGGAAAAGAAATTCACCCTGGTGCTCAACGGCGACATCGAGGAGCTGGCCCGCTTCCGCCTGAAGCGCATCACCGCCCGCTGGGCCGAGGTCTACCGGGTCTGGGCCGAGTTCGCCGCCCGCGGCGCCCTGGTCAAGCTGGTCGGCAACCACGACCTGGGGCTGCTGCGGCGCGGCAGGCGCGACCTGCCTTTCCCGGTCAAGGAGTCGCTGAAGATCCGCCTGGGCGGCAAGCTGCTTTTCGTGATGCACGGCCACCAGACATCGAACCTGAACTGGGCGTTCCAGACCTTCGGCATCCTGTTCCTGCGCTGGCTGCTCCGCCCCCTGGGCATCGGCAACTACACCGTGGCCCGCAGCAGCCGCCGCCGCTTCAACGTGGAGAAGCGCATGTACGGCTTCGCCCGCGAAAAGAAGACAATGGCCCTGATCGGCCACACGCACCGCCCGCTGTTCGAATCCCTGTCGCGCCTGGAAAGCCTGAAGGTCGAGATCGAGAACCTCTGCCGCAAGTATCCGCGGGCCGCCGCGGCGGCCAAGCCGGGACTGCAAGAGAAGCTGGCGCGACTGAAGGCGGAATTCGTCAAGCTGCAGCGGAAGGACCGCCGGGTGCGCAGCGCCGAAAACCTCTACCACGACGGCCCGCTGCTGCCCTGCCTGTTCAATTCGGGCTGCGGCATCGGCCGCCACGGAGTCACCGGCATCGAGATCGTCCGCGGCCGCGCCGCCCTGGTCTACTGGGTCGACCGCGGTCGCACCGACAAGTATTTCGACGCCGAGGGCTACGAGCCGCAGCGGCTGGGCGACAGCGACTTTTACCGCATCGTATTGAAAGAAGAAGATTTGGACTATATTTTCACCAGGATCGACCTGTTGGGATAGCGATATCCGGATCCCCCCGGCTGCGCCACCCCCTTGGGAAAGAGGGATTTTTATCTCGGCTGCAGAGGCTAATGGTGTCTTTTACCTGACCCGGTAGCTGAAGCCGATGTAGAGCTTCACCCAGTCGCTGCGCGCGCCGCTCTCCTCGACCGTCGGGGTCCGGTCGAACAGCGACTCGTAGGTGGCGCCGCCGATCAGGGCCAGCTTGTCGGAAAGCCGCTGTTCCAGTCCGGTCCCCAGGGCGCAGGCCGGGCCGGTCCGCGTCGGGCCCCCGTCATCCTGAAAGCTCCCCCGGGGATAGTGTACGTTGCCGCCGTAGCCGTAATAGCCGAAGCCGCCGTAGTAGTAGTCGTCATAATAATAGCGGGAATGGAAGGTATAGGCCAGTCCGGCCTTGGCGAACCAGGCCAGGCGCCGGCTCAGGGGAAACTTGTAGGAGGCCGAAACGTTCATGCCGAAGACCCGGGTGCGCACGGCCGGGGAGATGCCGATGCGGCCGTCGCGTCCGTAATAACCGGTCAGGGAGTCCCAGGACAGAAAGTTGTCGAAGCTGAACTGGGCGTAGAAATGGCGGAATACCTCCATCTCTATGCCCACGTTGACGATCAGCCTTTCGGTGTTGCCCGTGGCCATGCCCGCGGTGCCCACCAGGTTGATCAGCCCGGGTCGGGCCGGGGCGGCCAGGGGCAGCGTCAGGATCGCCAGCATGCAGACGATTGTTTTATTCTTCATATGCATACTCCTCCTTCAATATAAAGCAACTTTCCTGCCAGGTCAAGCCGGGCAAAATGTCCGTTTTTTACTGCACTTGGAGCGGCCGCGGGTTAAATACAGGACAGTATACCCGATTTTATTAAAACTGCTCCCATGCAGGGAACGCAGATCTGCGTTCCCTACCCCGGTGCGGCGTAATTTTTTATTTTGTTTCCGGCCAGCCGTAGACCGCGGTCAAGGCCGACAGGATCTCCAGGGTCAGCAGCTCGCCCTTGGCGCCGTTGGTCATGATGACCGCCCCCTGGCCGAGTTCGGGATAGGCGAGCAGCCAGCTGGACGATCCCGGGGAGTTGTAGCCGGGGTGGCTGAAGCAAAAACCGCTGCCGCTGCCGGTCAGGAAGACGCCCAGGCCATCGGCCGCGGGGATGCCGAATATTTGCGGGTCGAGGTCCGCCTCCTTGCTCAGCATCAGGCGCACCGTCGCCGGCGCCAGCAGGCGCCCCGGTCCGGCCGTGGTAGGCGAGCAGCAGGTCGCAGGCGAAGCGGGCCAGGTCGGAGGGGGTGGTCAGCAGCCCGCCCTGCGCCAGGGCCGTGGCGTGCATGCGCCGGCACTCCGACCGCGCCCAGCTCGTCGTGGGGCAGCGCCTCGTTTTTCCGCCGCGCCGGGTCCAGGGGGTAGACGAAGGTGCTGGAAGCCATACGCAGGGGCGCGAATACCCGTTCCCGGGCGATCTCGGCCAGCGGCTTGCCCGAAACGTCCTCGAGCAGCTGCTGGATGACCACGTAGCCGATGTTGGAATACTGCCACTTGCTTCCGGGCAGGAGCTCCACCACGGCAGCCTTGTTGCCCGCCGGCGCTTGGCCGTCGAGCACCTGGCGCAGCGTGGGCGGCGCCCCTTTTTCGTCGTAGGGGAAATTGGTCGCGGGCAGGCCGGCGCGGTGGCTCAGCAGCAGGCGCAGGGTGACTTTTTTCTGCCGGGTGAATTCGTTTTCCGCCACGCGCCACGATTTCAGGTACCGGTTGACGTCAGCGTCCAGGTCCAGCTTGCCTTCCTGCGCCAGGCCCAGGACCAGGGCGGCGACGACCGCCTTGGTGGTCGAGGCGGCCTCGAAGAACGAATCGCTGGCCACGGGCGCGGGACTTCCGGCCTTGAGCACGCCGTAGCCCCTGGCCCACTCGATGCGGCCCTGGTCGATCACGGCGATGGAGACGCCGGGGACCTTGTAGAACGCCATGCGCTCGGCCAGGGGCAGGAGCTTGGGGGCCAGTCCGGCCGGGGCGGGGGCGCCGGGGTTGAACTCGACCAGGCCGTTCTCCACGCTTTTGATCCTTTGCGCGGTCAACGCTTTGTCGTCAGCGGTCTGCGCCCAGGCGAAAACGCCGATCAGGGAAAGCGCGGCGAACAGGGCAGCCAGGATTTTCTTGTTCATGGGGCCTCCGTGAGTCGTATCAAACAGGCCGGTCGGGAAATTGTTTCAATTTTTGCCGGCAGCCTTGGGACGGAGCTTGTCCAGGAAGGCGGCATCGACCCAGTAGATGGCCGGGTTGCCGTTGGGGGCCCGGCAGTGCAGGCCGGCGATGAAGTCGTAGGTCAGCCGCGCCGGCATGGCCGCGCCGGTGGGCAGGCGCGAGGACATGAAGAAAAAGTATTTGCCGTCGGCCGACAGGCTGGCCGAGTGCTCGTCGCTGGCCGTGGTGTTGATCGTTGTCCCCAGGTTGACCGGCTCGCTCCAGGTGTCGTCAGGGTTGCGGAACACCGCGTAGTAGTCGCAGCCGCCCACGCTGTCCGCCAGCCCCCAGACGGGGACGATGGCCAGGTTGCCGTCGGGGGAAAACCAGGCGTTGTAGCGCGCCTTGCCGGCGTTGATCTGCGGCGGCAGCTTCTCCGGGGCGGCATACTTGCCATCGGCCCACCTGCTGCGATAGATGGCCTCGCCATTGCCGCCGGCGCCGGGCCCGGTAAAATAAAGTGTGCCGTCGAGGGTGGTGGTGGGAAAGAATTCGCCGCCCGGGGTGTTGACCGGCGCGCCCAGGTTGCGGGGCTCGCCCCAGCCGTCGCCCTGGCGTTCCATCACCCAGATGTCCTCGTCGCGCTCGTTGAAAACCTTGCCCGGGACCGGGAGGTCGGAGGCGAAAAAGAACTTCTTGCCGTCCGGGGAGATGTGCGGCTCGATGTAGTGCACCCCGGGCTGGTCCAGGCCGGGCACCACGCGGGGGGCGCTCCAGCGGCCGTTCTCCAGGCGGCAGCCGACGATGCTGCTCATTTTGTACTGGCCGAGGATGACGCAGAAATAGAACTCGCGGCCGTCGGGGGACATGGTGAAGTCGCGCGTATGCATGCCCGTGGCCACGATGCCCGGGGCGAACAACTGTGGCACCTCCCCGGGCGGGGTCTGGCCCAGGTAGGGTCCGGCCGCTTTGTCCGCGGCCGGCCCCATGGCCGCCAATATGATCAGGATGCAGAATATTTCCCGGCGCTTCATGTTTTCTCCTGGATTTTGCGTTGCGCTTTTTCCGAGGCCGCGTTCTTCAACCTCGAGCCTCGAACTACTTTTTTTCCCGTTCATCGACGTATTCCAGGAAGGCGGGAGGCGGGTTCATGATGAAGATGCCCAGTTTGCCCATGCGGTCGATGGTGGAGCCGGGATCGATGCTCCAGCGCGTGCTCCCCTTCATGGACACGGGCTTTCCCCCGATCTCCATGATGACCTCGATCTCCCGATAGGTGGGGAAGAAATGATCGGTGATCACCGAGATGCCGGTGGCGGACATGTCGGCCAGCAGGCAGCTGTAGCTCTGGTTGTCGTCCTTGACGGTGACTTGCTTTTGTTCGTCGACCCGCGATTTTCTGTCTCTCATCTTTCGCCTCCGGCCCTGATAAAAAATATTTATCACAAAATCCGGTCGATTTCAAGCGCAATGGACAAGGATCATCGCCAACGGCTTGAAATTATTTTATTTAAACCTTATCATTTTAATCAACCATGCAATGTGATTGGGCAAGGAGGGAGGAATGAAAAAAAACAAGCGAGTGATCTCTCTATCGGTCATCCTGTTTCTGGCCGGCTGGGGCGTCTGCCTCGCCGCCGGCGATGAAAAACCGCCGCCGCTCACCCAGGTCAATGTCCAGGTCCTGGGCCCGCAGCGGCTGGGGCCGCTGCCGCCGGTAGTGGCGCCGCCGAACAACCCCCAGTCCAGCTCGAAAATCCTGCTGGGCAAGCAGCTCTACTTCGATACCCGGCTCTCCAAGGACAACACCATATCCTGCGCCACCTGCCACGACCCGTTGCTGGGCTGGTCCGACAAGGGGCCGACCAGCAAGGGCATCGCCGGCCAGATGGGCGGCCGCCGGTCGCCGCCGGTCAGCAACGCCGCCTATCTGCCGCTGCAGTTCTGGGACGGCCGCTCGCCGTCGCTGGAAGACCAGGCCAAGGGGCCGATCCAGAACCCGATCGAGATGGGCAACACCCACCAGGCGATGATCCGCACCGTGGCCGATATCCCCGGCTACGTGGAGGAGTTCAGGCGGGTCTTCGGCGAGGGACCGCTCACGGTCCAGCAGGTGGCCGACGCCATCGCCGCCTTCGAGCGCACCGTGGTGACCACGGACTCGAAATTCGACCGCTACGTGCGCGGCGACCACGCCGCCCTGACGAAGCTGGAAAAACAGGGCCTGGAAGTGTTCAACGGCAAGGGCCACTGCACCGCCTGCCATTGGGGGCCGAACTTCACCGACGGCCGCTTCCACAACCTGGGCGTGCCGGCCCTGGATCCCAAGAACCCGGACCAGGGGCGCTACGTGGTGACCAGGAATCCGGCCGACATGGGCGCCTTCAAGACGCCCACCATGCGCGACGTCTCGCTGCGCGCCCCCTACCTGCACGACGGCTCGGAGAAGACGCTCGAGTCGGTCATTGATTTCTACAACCGCGGCGGCGGCAAGGATGCCAACCTCGATCCGCTGATGGTCCCCCTGGGGCTGAGCCGGCTGGAAAAGAAGGCGCTGGTGGCCTTCCTCAAGGCGCTGGTCAGCCTCAACCCCGAAGTGGCCGCCGTGCAGCCGGTCCCGCCGGCGGACCTGCCGAAGTGAGGAGGAGACCATGAAGAAAACAATACTTGTCCTGCTCGCGCTCGTGGTCGTCACCCTTTCCCTCTGCCAGCCGCTGACGGCCATACCGGCCTTCGCGCGCAAGCACGGCTTCAACTGCAACATGTGCCATGTCGCCTTTCCCAAGCTGAACGACTTCGGCCAGCGCTTCCGCGACAACGGCTACCAGATCCCCGGCCAGAGCGGCCTGGAAAAGACGGTCTTCGAAACCTCGATCCCGCTGGCGCTGCGCACCACGGCCGGCCACAGCCTTTACAAGAGCAAGCTGGGCACGACCGCCGGTTTCGGCCTCTACGGCCTGGACCTGCTGGCCGCCGGCGTCCTGCACAAGAACATCTCGTTCCTGCTCGTTTACACGCCGCGCATCGACGACCCCGCGGCCGATTTCAACGGCCCGGGCAACGGGACCAACCCGGCCCAGGTCGCGGCCCTCGAATCGGCCAGCGTCGTGTTCAGCAACCTGGCCGGTGAAATGCTCAACCTGCGCGTCGGCCGTTTCGAGCCGGCTTACCACTTGCTCAGTTCCAAGCGCTCCTATTATGTCAGGCAGCCCTACGAGATCTACGACTTCCCCGCCGGGAGCAATCCGTATTCCTTCGCCGTCAACCAGATCGGCATCGAGGCCAGCGGCCGTTTCAAACCCGGGTTGAAGTACAGCCTGGGCTTCATCAACGGCAGCGGCGGCGCGCCGGACAACAACACGGGCAAGGATGTCTATGTCACGCTGCAAAAGACCTTCGGCAAGGGCGAGGGCCAGAGCGCCGGGCAGCGGCTGGGCATCTTCGGCTATTTCGGCCGCCAACCCTCAGCATTCGCCCCCGGCGCCGTGGTGGCGCCGACCGGCGAGAACAACGGCGGGGAAAACCGCTCTTTTTACCGGTTCGGCGGCAGCCTGAGCCTGAACTGGAAAACGCTCAACCTCCAGGCGCTGGTCCTGAAGGGCAACGACAACAAGGCCTTCAACTATTACGAAAGCACCAGGGACTACTCCTTCTGGGGCGGTCTTGTGCAGCTCGACTGGGCCGCCCTGGCCAACAACCGCCTGGTGGCGTCGCTGCTCTACAACTGGGTGCAGCCCTCGAAATACGACCGGCCGAACCGGATAGCCACCTATTCGGCGCTGCTGCGCTATTACCTGGGCAGCTGGTCGGCGGTGAACATCGCCCTGCATGCCGAGTACAGCCACCGCTCGCTGTGGGACCACCCTTTTTTCAAGGACGACGTTTTTACCCTGCTGCTCGACTTCGATTTTTGAGCGCCGCCTGGCTCGGGCCGGTCGCCTGCCTACGCGTCGGGGATGGCCGGCCCGTCGCCGCGGCCGGATAGGCGGTCGGTTTCCCGGGCCAGTACGGCCGGGGTGGCGCGGATGGTCACCGTGTTGCGGGTCCTGACCTGGACGCCGCGGGTGACGTTGTCCCATGCCAGCTGATAGTCCAGGAATCCCGGGTCCCACGGCGCCGCCGCCACCTGCGCGGTGGCCAGCAGCCGGTTGTGCTCATCGGCGGCTTTTTTCAGGAACTTGAGCGAGCCCCAGATGAAATTGATGGAGAACATGTCCCAGGCGTCGCCGGAGAACGGGTTGTGGGTCAAGGCCTGGGGCTTGCCCGCCCGGTCGTCCTGCCAGGCGTCCCAGCCCGTGGTCAGGATGTCGCGCAGCCCGGTGAGCAGGGCGATGTATTGCTGGAGCAGGAAGGTATAGTTCTTGCCGTCGGGTTCGGCCGAGCCCAGCGTTTTTTCGAGCAGGGCCAGGAACCACGACTCCAGGTTGGGGCCGAAGAACGACTTGGAACGCAGGGTGTAGGGAATGACCCCGGAGTTCTCGACGCGGAGCTTGCGGTCGATCATGCGCATGCACCATTCCGGGGTAGGGGCGGCGTGGAGCTGGGCCAGGGTCAATCCTTCGAACTTGTTCTTGCCGCCGAAAAGTCCCATGGTCCCTCCTTTGTCGTATCAGGCGTTCACGACCCGCGGGAAAACCCATTTGCCGCGCGCCGCGCTTTGATACTAAGGAAAAAAAAATGAAATTGCAATAGAAAGGCGTTCGCGCCCGCGAATGCGGGAGGCCCTGACCGGCTTATGAATCGGCCGATCGGCCGCCGGCTTCGCTAGCGCGCTTTTCCGGTTCCTGGCGCCGCGGCTGTTCCGGAGGGAACAGGGTTGCCGCCCGGGGCAGCTGGAGCCGGGATGGCCGGTTCGTTGCTGCGGCCGGTGAGCCTGTCAACCTCTCGCTGCAGCACGCAAGGCGTGGCGCGGATCTCAAGGACCGTTTGCGTGCGGGTTCTTACCACGCCAAAGCCGGCGGGATTCCCACCTTGCTTGAAGTCCAGGAATCCCGGGTCCCACGGCGCCGCCGCGGCCCCTTTTGCCGCCAGGAGCCGGTTGTGCTGCTCCGCGGCTTTCTTGAGAAACTGGAGCGAGCCCCTGAGCAAGGGGATGGAGAACATGTCCCAGGCGTCGCCCGTATGCGGGTTATGGGTAAGGGCATGGGATTTGCCCGGTTCATCGTTCTGCCAGGTGTTCCAGCCGAGGGTGAGGATGTCGCCCAGGCCGGTGAGCATGGCGGTATAATGCCGGAGCAAAAAATGATAGTTGCTGCCTTCCGCCTGAGCGAACGTCCCGGCCAGCAGGGCCGAAAACCACGACTCGAATTCGGGGCCGAAATACGATTGCGAGCGCAGGATGTAGGGAATGTCCCCGGAGCTGTCGATCTGGATCATTCCGTTCGCCGCGCGCAGGCACCATTCCGGGGGCGGGGTGGCGTGGAGCTGGGCCAGGGTCAATCCCGCGAACTTGTTCCTGCCGCCGAAAAGTCCCATGGTTCCTCCTTTTGCCCGCCCGGCGCGTTTGCGGCCCCCGGGAAACCGGTTCGGCGCGCGCTGCGCTTCGATACTAAGGAAAATTTGTTTAAATTGCAATAGAATAAGCCAACGAAGAAGCGGGCTATGTTTCGATGCTGTAGCTGGCCGGCAGCGGATCGTCGTCCGCGGCCGCGCCTGTTTTCCCCGGCAGGGTGGCGATGAGGATGCCGGCCAGCATGACCGCGCCGCCGGCAAAGAAATAGAAAGTAATGCCGATGCCGAAGAACAGCCAGGTGAACAGCGCCGTAAGCGGCGGATTCAGGTAAACGAACAGCGACACGTTGGAGGCGTGCCAGTGCTTGACCGCGACATTCCACAGGCTGAAGGCCAGGATGGTGCAGGCCAGGGAAAGGAACGCGGCGGCCCCGTATTCCAGCGGCCGCAGGGAGAGCGTTTTCACGATGAACGGCCGGTCGATGAAGAAAAACAGCGGCAGGCTGCCCATGGCCAGGCTGACGAAGTTGAATGCCAGGGGCGAATGGTTTTTCAGCGCCGGCTTGATGATGATGGTGGCGGTCGCCCAGCTGAGCGGGGCGCCCAGGACCAGCAGCGCATAGGGGACCTTGTCGGCCGTGATCCATGTCCCGCCGGCGGCGCCGACCTTGCCCAGCAGCACCACCAGCGCCAGGCCGGCGAAGGTGATGACGGTGCCCAGCAGGCGGCGGCGGGTGAACGGCTCGCCGAGGAAGCGCACGGCCAGGAGCAGGGTGATCAGGGGGTTGAGGGCGATCAGCAGCGAGGCGGCGTTGGGCTGGACGTAGGTCATCCCCGAGTTGAGCAGAAGGTTGTAGCTGATCACCGTCAAAAAGCCGCCCAGCGAGACGCGGACCGGGTGCGCCTTCAGGATCCGCCAGGCCTCGGCCCGGTAGAACAGCAGGATCAGGCCCAGGCTGATGACCCCCACCGGCAGGAAGCGCAGCCTGACCAGGTCGAAGGCGCTCATCCTGGCCAGGAGCAGCTTGATGGCGATGAAGGAGTTGGACCAGATCAGGAAGGTCAGGATCAGCAGGGCGATGATGCCGGTATTGCGCGAACGTCTGGGCAAGAGAGACTCCGTTATTTTTACCCGCTCAGGACCGCGGGTCAAGCCGGCATTGTAAGGCGCCTGCGCCTCCTTGTCAAACGGGCGCTAAGTGTTTTTTGTGCTGTGTCGACATGTTATCACCCTTTTTCTCCTTTGAGGCAGGGGGAGTGGAATTATTGCGGATGAGATATATTTGTCGCGGGCGTATTTAATAGCCTGGGGAAAAATCTTCAAAGGAGAGAGACGATGATGAGCAAAAAAGTTTTGATCGTGGCCGTTTTGTTCCTTTGCGCCGGCGGGCTGGCGGCGGACAAGTCGACCTTCGACCCGACGATCTGCCCGGTCGGGGCCATGAAATTCATGGGCGAGGTTTTCATTACCACCCTCCACAACGGTACCAAGAACATGAACCTATCGGTCGAGGTGTGGAAAGGGGGCGTGGCCGCCTCCGGAGGCGTGATGACGCTGATGGGGGAGAGGGCGACGAACGAACGCGAGGTGTACCATCACAGCATCTCCTGGGTCGCGATCGGGGCCGGTGAGATGGTCAGGGTGACCTTCCAGCCCCCCTGGGCCACCCTGCCGCTGTACTCGGCCTCGCTGGCCGCTCCCGTGCCGCTCAAGTTCATCTCGCCGGTCAGCGCTGCCCATTTCCGGGCGGGCGGCGCCGGCAACCTGACCTTCAGCTGGAGCGGCGGCACCCCTCCCTATGCTCTCAATATCTGGAAGGAGGGCACCGGCACCAGGGTCTTCCATCAAATGCACATCCCGGCCGGCCGCGTGGACGTGCCGCTGGCGACGTTCTCTCCCGGCCTCCGCTATTCGGTCACCCTCTACGACGCCAAGAGGAAATTGGTCTTCGACCACGCGGTCGATCCGGTATCCGACCTGGGGCTGGACCAGAGAACAAGCATCATTTTAAACGCCGATTGACGAAAGGCACTGAGCCGATTTAGCCTGGCGGGCGGGTCAAGGCTTCATTCCTGCTTCCGGGAATGAAAAAATAGGCCGGTCAGGCGATCAGTATTTGCCTGATCTTGGCGGCGTACGACTCGCTCTCCGGGTCGGCGGCGATGATGTCGATGGCGGCCGCCGAAGCGACCCCCAGCTTGAGCTCCACCGCCCGGGCGATCTGCTCCTGCGCGAATATCTTTTTATCCATGATCTCCCGGTTGCTCCCCAGCTCCTTGAGAACGGCCAGGGCCACGGCGTCGACGGCAATGCGGTCGGTCCCGGCCAGGAACACGTTGGCCGTCTTGCGGGTGCCGGTCATGGGGCCGCCATCGACGAAGGCCTCCAGGCCGTCGATGACGATGAGCGCCGGCGAGTAGGCTGTGTTGATCTCGGCGATCATCCGCCGCTGCTGCGGCGAGGAGTGGAGCTCCTTCATGAAGGGGTGGTTCTTCCTGGGCACGATGCCCACGGAGTTCTTGAGCGACAGGGTGAAGATCCCGCCGTACTGGTGGGTCTTCAGGCAGCAGGTGGAGATCACGCATTCGGCCTCGGTCACGGCCCGGGCCGCCAGGAAGCCTTTTTGCCAATGGGACCCCGGCGGATCGATATGAACGTATCCATTCTCTCCCATCTCGTCCAGGTCGAGCACCCGGGCGTCGAACTCCCCGGCCAGCGGGTAAATCCCTTTTTTCTGCAGCACCTGCGCCGTGGGCTCGGGGCCGCTGCGGTCGCCGATGCTGAGAGTTTTGGCGCCCATGTCCCTGCTCCATTGCAGCAGTTCCCGCAGCACGTCGTTGTGGGTCGAGCCGGGAGTGGGATCCGAGGTGTTGAAGTTCGGCTTGAGCAGCACGTCCTTGCCCCGGCAGGGATTGATATTCAGTAGTGCCAGCGCTTTCCTGACCCCGGCACGGCGGCTGTCGCCGCGCACCAGCGCCACCTTGGTCGTGGCCCGGGCGGCGGCTTCGCCTCCAGCACCGGCGGGCGAATTTCCGGTTTGCTGCGCGGCCAGGGAGCGGGCGGCGCTTAAAGTCCCCAGCGCCCCGCAGCCCAGGATCATGAAATTCCGGCGCGACATGGAGCCCGGTTTTGCTTTGTTCATGTTCACCTCCCGTGGCGTCGCCGCCAACGGCTACGCTTATTATAATGCAAACGGGAATTCGCTGCACGGGATGCGGTTGACAAATGGCGAAAATACTTTTAGCATAAAAAATCCGGAGGTTGAACATGAAACGAATGGGATACGGTTTGCTTTTATTGTGCCTGGTTTCGGCCCTCTATGCCCAGCAGGAACCGCGGATCCGCGAGTTCGGCGAGGACTTCACCTATGCCGCCCTGGAGTGCCTGGGTCCCTATGCGCAGATGCCGCAGAAAATAGGCGAGCTGATGGCCGAGGTGCAAAAGCAGAAACTGGAGATGCTGGACGGACCGTCCATCCTTTACTACAACAGCCCCGGCCAGGTCAAGCCCGAGGAATTGAAATGGGAAGTGTGCGTTCCCCTGCACTCCCTGGAAAAAGTGGCGGCGCCGCTGAAAAAAGGGGAGTACAAGTATCCCACGGTGGCGGAGGTCATTTACAAGGGGCCCTACGACTCGGTCAGCTCCGCCTACCCGCCGCTGATGCAGTTCATCGCCAAGACGGGTTATACGGTCATCGGGCCGATATGCGAGACCTACATGGATGATCCGGGCGACACGAAACCCGCGGATTGCCGGACGCTGATCGTGGTGCCGGTGAGGAAGTAGAAGTACCGAGCTGCTGGCCTCACCCCGAACCCCTCTCCTTTGAGGCGAGGGGCAAGAGGATCTGTTAAAAGGGCGGTTCACGAACCGCCCCTACACCCGGAAGGGCTGCGATTGCGAAAAATAGTGAATCGACAATCCGTCGGCAATGCGCGGGTCAGTCCGCTTTCGAGCTTTTGATTTTCGCGAATTCCAGCTGCACGTCGCGTCCGGCCAGGATGTCGCCGATGCCGGGATAGACCCGGAAATCGGGAGGAAATCCCGCCGACACGTCGCGGTCGGGGACGGCGACCTCGTAGGTCGTCCGGGCGACGCGGAGGCGCATGCCGGTATGGGCCAGGGCGATCTCGATGGAATTGTCGTTGCAGCGATAGGTGCCGCCCCCGGTCTCGCCGACGAACGTGGCCAAGCCGAGGTGCCTGACCAGCGCGCAAAAATGGCCGGAGGTCGAAAAGCAGCCGCCGTCGATCAGCACCACGACCTTGCCGCCGAAATGGACCTCGTGGGGAGGCGTTTCCGCCTTCAGGTAGTCGTACCCCGGCCCCGTTTTGAGGTAGACGAACGGCCGCTCGGCCAGGTGGGCGATCAGGGCGAGCGATACCTCGGGGTCGCCGCCGCCGTTGCCCCGGATGTCGATGATCAGGCGCTTCACGCCGCCGGCATTCATCCGCCTGAATGAATCCACGAAGAAACCCTTGTAATCGGGATTCTCGCTGATCACGAATGTGGGCACGGTCAGCACGGCCAGGTCGCCGTCCATGGCCAGGGCCAGGCGGCTGGATGCCGGGAACCTGCCCATGGCGGCGCTCCTGACCTGGCCGTAGGGCCGGGCGTTCACCCGGACCAGCGACTCGGCGCCGGTGTCGGCGTTTTTTAGCGCGAGATCGAAATGGGGCGTTTCCGCCGATAAATAGTAATAGTACAAATAGAAATGGCGGTTTAATTTCTGGATCTTGTGCGACTGGTTCAGGGCGTCGGCGGAAATCCCGGCCTTCAGCCGCTCGACGACGGAGGACATGGCTTCCCCGTTGATGGCGAGGACTTCGCTGCCCAGGGCGATGCCCGAAGCGGAGCCGTAATCGGCGTCGACGTAGGCTTTGCCCGCGGCCTGGTATATCCCCAGGGGCAGGACCCCGGCCGTGGCCATGGCGCCGGTAAAGCGGCTGGAAGGGGTGGCCCGGGTATGGCCGCAGTGATAGCGGACGACCAGGGGCGCGGCGAGGCGGTACCATTCGCCCTCGCTCATGTCGTCGCGCAATGAGCTGTACGCGGCGTCGAAAAGCTCTCTCAGCGCGGAGGCGCTCTCATAGCGAAACGGGTCGGGATGGTTGGTCTCCAGGGCGCCGCGCAGCTGGGTGAAATCGGCCTGCAATTGCTCGAGGGAGAAATGGCCGCTGGGCCTCTCTTCCTGGTCAGCGGCGGTCTTGCAGGCGCCGGAAAGGAGAAACAGCGTCCCCAGCAGGATCAGGGTGGCCTCGAAACAGGCGGGCCTTTTTTTCAGCGGCATTCATCCTCCTTTTGCGGGCGCCGGCCCCGGCTCCGTCCTGATTTCAAAAAAAAGGACCGGCGCCTGCGGCGTTTTCAGGGCGTTTGCCTGGCAGGGCGGCGTGTGCAATTCTATTGGACGCGCCAGGCATGGCCGGGGTTCGCGATAAAAAAAATTTTTTTGCGGGGGAGAGGAGAACCCGGCGCCTAGGCGGTGAACACGCTGCCGCGCAGGGTGGTGAACTTTTCGATGAAAAGCTTTTTCTCCCCGGCTGGAATGGTGACGACCACCTCTTCGCCGGCGGTGCGGTCCTGCAGCGCCCTGCCCACCGGCGAGCTGAGGGAGATCTTGCCCGCGTCGGGATCGACCTCGGCGGGGTGGACGATGGTGTACTCGCTGCGGGTGTTGGAATTGAGCTCGAGCACCACCACGACCGAGCCGAAGCCGATCTTCTTTTCGTCCGTAGTGGATGCGGCCGCTTCGCTGTACTGCGCCAGCAGGCGGCTCAGCTGGTCGATGCGGGCCTTGACGAAAGCCTGCCTTTCGCGGGCGGCGTCGTATTCGGAGTTTTCCTTGAGGTCGCCCAGGCTGCGCGCCTCGGCGATGCGCTTGGGCAGCTCGACGTAAAACTCTTCGCGGAGCTTCTCCATCTCCTGATGCAGGGCTTTCTTCTTTTGTTCGATTAAATCCGTCATTGGTGACCGCCTCACGCGCCCCGTCCGGGACCCGAAAAATTCAGCCGGAATAATATAATTTACACCGGATCGGGGAAAAAGGCAAGCGTTCTTTGGGCACGGCACGCCGTGCCCCTACGACGCGGCTGGCCTCGCCCCCGCACCCATCCGCCTCAGTGAATAGTGAAATGTGAACGGTAAAATGTGAAGACGAAAAGCAATTGTCTTTACTTTTTACTAATTACTTTTCACTGCTCTTAAAAGGCGAGGGCAAGGACCAGGGCGAACACGGGGGTTCGCCCCTACGACGCGACTGGCCTCACCCCGCACCCCTCTCCTATGAGGCGAGGGGCAAGAGGATCTGTTTAAGAGGGCGGGTCCCCCCTGCGGGGACGGAAAAATCAGATCCGCAAAAGTCGGCAGATGATTTTTGCGGCAAGACGCCGCCCCTTCGATTTCATTGGGCACGTGTCTTCGAACGGCATATTCTGCCGAAATAAATATCCCTCCTGTTTCCCCCCTTGAGGTAAGGGGGGAGTGAAATATCTGAACAGCCAGGGTTTCTCTAGCATGGAATAGTTCGATTAAAGAACCCCCTTTACCCAAGGGGGGTGGCGCAGCCGGGGGGATGCGGATCACCTTCAAGGGTTGGGTTTCTCAATGTCGAATGTCGAACGAATGGGCAACCGCGAGGGTTGCCCCTACACAAATTCCCGCTGCTTTCCCTTTCTTTTCCCTTTCTCTTCCCTTTGTCTTCCCTCTCTCTTCCCTTTGTCTTCCCTTGTTTTAAAACTGGACGAAATGTCCCGAGCCAGAATACCACGGCGATGGCGACGATATGCAGCACCCACCACAGGGGCTTGAACCATTTGATCTTGTTCATGTTTTAACTCCAGAAAAACTGGCCGAGGAAATAGACCAGGGACCACGCGGCCAGGTGGACGAACCAGAAGCCCATCTGCGGGTAGCGGATCAGGTTCCAGCCCTTGACGTGGGGGTCGCTGTCCGGCGGGTAGACCTCATGGCAGTAGATGGCGCGGCCGATGAAGAACTTGGCCCACAGCATCAGGATATCGGGCCAGAGCGGCCGCATGACCAGCGAGAAGTGGCCCATGGCGATGGTGCCGAGGATGACCGAGAAGCCGTTGATCAGGTAGGCCAGGTTCAGCGTCTTCCTGAAATAGAACAATATCGGCACCAGGATCACGGTGATCAAGCCGACGATGAACGGCACCCAGCCGTACGCGACCCGCGCGTGCGGGTGGACCAGGTAGTGCAGCCAGCCCCCGCCCAGCGAAGTGAAAAACAGCCCGAAAATCAAATAGATCTTGATCCTCTTTTTCATTTATCCTCCCCAGTATTCATTCTTCAACCTGTCCGAAATTATAGCAAAAAAATATTTTTGGGGGAAAAGTATCAAAATAAATCTATCCTTTTTTTGGCAAGATTGGGATAATTTCACAATTGCAAGTACACGAGAAATTGTTTTCAAAATGCTCAATAGCAAAAAACGTTTTCAATAGAGGCGTTTGTTTCTTTTTGTTTTTGCAGCTTAAGTGCCAATATATTAGCATTATTGAATTTGGTTTATTTCTTGCAAAGAGTTTTTCTCGCCAAAAATCAACTTCATCTAAAAAGGGCGATATGATTTTAATTAGTTTCTCAATTTCTTCATAATAATTATATTCACCAGCTTTTTTTTCATTGCAAAATTTCATTATCAAGGGATTGGTTGCATCTAGCACTCTAGTCCAATCTGTCTGAAACATGCGATCGAATCTAATTGATGCCCCCTTTGCTTTGTTAAATAGTGTTTGAACTTGAGTTTTATTAAACACTGGTTTTGTATTGTGTAATTGACACTCGATTACTTCACCCCAACTCCTAATGATGTCAATTCTTTCGATTGTATAATTTTTTTGAATATCAATTTTTTTTTGTTTGAGCTCTTCAAAATAGTGAGCAATGATAGCACCTATTAGGATAAATAAAATGTCTTTAACGTCAAGTAGCATTGTTTCCATTTTTCACCAATAATTATTTATTCTCTCAATTCTCCTTTAGTCTTTTCTTTCATTTCGAGTAATCTGTTTTTTGATACTTTATATCTAATTAAAAGATCGCTAATTGTTTGAAATGTCAATATTGTTTGCTCACCTTTTACGTGGTCTTTGAATTCATCAATAGAAATGAGAACTGTTTTTTGTGTTTCTAAAAGGTTAACATTTTTATCTTCATTATAAAGAAATGCGATAAGGTTCCTAATAAATTCAGCTACGAAATTATTGGGATTGTTTTCTTCCCATTTAAATTTTAAAACGGATAAGGTGTAATTTAACAAATATTTTACGATTGAAAAATAATGAGAATCTATGACGCGCTCCAAGTAAAAAGTATTTCCAATTGAAAATCTAGTTTTATACCAATTGAAAGGATATTCTGATTCTACAATAGGCACTCCCGTATCTTGATTCCAAACCATTCTTTTCCAATTCCGTTCATGTGAATGAACTAACGAAGAAATTAGTTTTTGGATATCTTGAAGTACTTGAATTAGATAATTAACCGTTTCGGGATTAAAATAGAAATTATAATTTAGAAGAATACCTTTTCGGTCTCCACTAAGTATCGCCCAATATTCTATAGTTTGCATAATACGGCGTATCAAAACAATTCCTCGTTGATTAATATAAATCAATGCATTGTCTGCAATGTCGTCTGCGATATCTAAATTTCCAAATTGCTCAATTGTGATAAATTCTCTTTGATATTTAATCGGTTTAAATAGAAAAAAAAGTACCTTTTTTATATGATCTACATCATCGATCACTGTTTTTAAAGAGAATACTAGATCTTGAAAAGAAATCTTCCTGATTTCATATCCTTCATCTATGCTCAAATTGTATAAATAGGTCAATATGATTCTATGTGTGCAACAAAATAATTTTTCTTCACCAACCATTTTGAGCTCATCAAGAATCATGCTTTCAATTTCTTTCCCTGCTATGTCATTAAAAAACCAATCAATAATTTTGCCTTTAATTCCTACTCTGAAGATTGGTGTAAGTATAAATGTTTTCCCAATTTCTCTTTTAAAAATCTCTCTTCTTACAGAAAAAGTCGTTTTAATTGCCATTTCGAGTGCGAGCCGAATGCTTCCGTTCACAATATTTACTAAATCAACTCTCTCGGAAACTTTCAATTTAAAACCTGAATCGAAATAGGAATTTATCCACAAAATCGTCATCAGATATTTAAAATGAAAAAATTCGTTGATTACCTCTCTAGAAAACAATTTGTCATTTACTATTCTCTTCTCGCAGATTTCAATTCTTTTTGTTAAAAGAATTCCCATTTCTTTCATGTCAATTGGGAGTGTTTTCGAATAGAATTCATTCTCCTTTCCATATGCAACTAGTGACAATGAAATGACTCTCGGTTTTCTTGCGCGGCTTGCAGCGGTATTTGAATAATGGACATTTTCATCTCTTAAAGCGAGTATCACTTTGGGGGGGATTTCGTCTTTAAATTCTTTTGAGAAAATTGAATGGCTTGTTTCGTTTGCATACTTAGCAATTAATGAATGATATCCAAGGGCATTCAGCAACGCATCGCCGTTATCTAAAAAAAGAATCGTTTGGATGTTAAAAAATCGGGAATAAACTTTTATCCAAAAATTCACTAATCTGGGATTTGTTTCATGGTGAGTGATCTTAATGTATTCTTTTATATCAATTTTATTTTCTTTTAGATAACTCCTAATCCCAAAAAAAAGATTTGGGATTGTTGGTTGAATTTCGTTGTCATTTAATTTTTTGATTGTATTTTTTATTATCGCTCTATCATCAGTAGTTGGTTGTGTTACCAATACTGCAGCCGCTACGTCTATACAGGAATCACTTTCAAATATTGCATTTTCTAAAATGGTTACTTCTTCAAGATCAAATGCATCTGCTCGCTTTGAGACGTCATTGAAAACTAATTCGGATTCTTCTTTTTTATTTTTTCGAAGTATTTTAAAATGTTCTTTTAATTGTGCGAGGATTTCAAAAGAGATAAGTTCATTTAGAAATTCAAATAAATGATTTTCGATTAGATCGAGTTCAATCTTTTTCTTTTGCGTTTCATCTTGTGTATCTTGTGGTTGATTTTGAATTAGATTATGGTTAATTTTTTGTTGCTGAGCTTCGGTAATTGCATTCCGAAGGTCATCGGATTTTTTAAGAAAATCGACCCTGACAACGTTGCATAAAGGTCTTTGATCTTTTATAAATGCTCTGTTTCTTATTTTATCTTGTACATATGTGGTCTTTCCACTGCCTACAGGACCAGTTAGCAAGAGCCAAGATGAATTGTGGTCTGACACAAAATTTATGAACTCATCAGCTTCATCTTTTCTTGGCACATAAAGTTGATTCCAGAATTCTTTTTTTTCTTCGTACTCAAATGTGACTGGAAAAAGTTGCATGATTTCATTTTCCAAAGAATCAATGGTTTTTTTGAAAGCTTCTTGTTTTTGCACTATGCTCCTCCAATAAAAAGAAAAATAATCATATCAAGGAGGGGAAATATGTCGATAGTGAAAAATGTATTATTTTCTGGCTGGAGATACTAGTAAAATAAGCACTCTTGAGAGGGATACCGAATAATGTGATATTTGCTGCGAAAAAAGACTAAATATTTTCATATTTTTATTATTTTGGTTATCAAGAAATTATAGGAGTTCCTCTGTTTTCTTTACTAATTCAGACCGGAACCGACCATAAGGGTCACCAGGCGAGATTTATTTTTGGGGGAATTCTACTCGGTGCTTGACTTCTTGACTTTGTTAAAAAAATTTGCGATGTAGTGATGAATGCAACGGATCAGATTGACTTTTCCGGGAGCATTTCACCATGCAATGAACCGCGGACATGGCGGCGAGAAGATATTTTCCGGGCCCGATTTAAAAAGAGCATTCATTGATATCATGGCCGAAGACATCCCGAAAATTAAAGATCAGGATCATTGCCTACTGCATATTGGACAACCATTATCATCTGGTGGTGGAAAACAGCAGCGGCCGGCTTTCTGAATTTTTCAAGCAGATGAACGGGCGATATGGCATTTATTACCGGAAAAAGATGGGCGGGAAAGGGTATGTGTTTCAAAGCCGGTTCAAATCGGAGATCATCCAGGGCAATTCTTACCTGACTACCGCTGTTGCCTACGTATTGATGAATCCGGTTCGAGCCGGAATGACCCCGGATTTTATGACCTACCCCTGGTCCAGCGCCCGAAGTTATTTTCATGAAGAATCAGCGGTCGTCGATCGGGAATGTGCGCGGGATCTGTTTGGCAGTAAAGTAAATTTTGTCATGCAAATACAGGGAGTGGGAAAAAACAAACCGCAGGTGCTGAGGACAGACGTGGGGGACGTGATCGGGTCAGAAGCTTTTGCTGAAAAAGCGCTGGAGCGGTTTGAGCGCCGCAGCGGTGAAGAAGGTCGGGAGCGCAAGCGTGTCGATGACCGGTTTTTTGATCCGCTTGAGAAGATCATACAGGAATTTGAGCGGATGAAGGGAATCACTTTAGATGAGATCAATGCCGGCAGCTATGCAGGCAAGCGGCTGCGTGGAGAACTGTTGGTATATTTGAAGGATAACGGTGGCCTGACCTATGGCGAGATCGCCGAAATGGCTGTTTTTGGAGATATTCAAATGGCTTCCCTGGGGAAACTCTATCAGGATGCCCGCCGGCGGCTCCAGCAAAGAAGTCAAGAAGTCAAGCACCGAGCAAAATGACCGGGACGGGCGGCTCCTCGAGCGGGTACGAATAGCTGGACTCCGGGGCGGGCTTGCCCTCCCGCGCGAGATAGGAACGGACGAACTGGCCGCAGTTGCTGCCGATGGCGTTCTCCTCGAGCTCGCCGATCGAGACGATTACCTCATAGCCGGCCCGGCGCAGCTCGCCGACCAAAGCCTCGTCGCCGCCGCCGGGGAAAAAGGCCGGGCGCAGGCCGCCGGCCAGGGCGCGCAGCGTCGGATTGACCGGGGTGATCTTGAGCAGAAAAAGAGCGGGATCGAAATGGGCCAGGAGCTGGTCGGCCCGCAAGGGGAAGCCCGCCGGCAGGGCGAAGTTCAGCGTGATCTTGCGATCGCCGGGCCGGAAAAAATCGCGGCCGTAGGCGGCCATGGCGGCGAAGCTCCAGGTCCGGGCCGGGACGAGCTCGCGGCGCCTCGTTTCATCGCTGGTATGCAGGGAGAACTGGAACTGGAACGCGCCGGCCGGAAAGCCGGCCTTCACCGCCAGCAGGCGGCGGAAAAAGCCCTCGTCGCCCCGACGGCGCGATGGTCGAGAGCGAAAGGAGCAGGCCCGGCGCCCGCAGGCGCCCGGGCAGGGCGGCGATGACGTCCAGCACCGCCGGGTTCAGGGCCGGTTCGCCCATGCGCGCGAACTGGATCTTGAACTTTTCGCAGGGGATGATCGCCGCCGGGAAAGCGTTGCGCGACCATGTAGTCGATCTGGAACTCGATCTCGTCCCGACTCAAGGCGGCCGCGGTAATTCGCCGCCGGCGTCGCAGATGGGGCAGGCGAACGGGCAGCCGGAGAGGCAGGAGACGATCAGCACCCACTTCTTTTCCCGCGGCCAGGGGGGCTGCAGCGACTCGACGAACTCGATGTGGCGCCCGTCACCGACCGCGGGCGATATACACCCGCGCCAGGTCGTCCCTGCCGGCGCTGGCGATCACTTCGCACGGGCCCTCCTCCCGCCTGGATCTCCATGGCGGCGCGCAGGCCGTCGGCGGCGGCAACGGCCGCGTAGCGCCAGCGCCCGCCGCCGGCGTCTCCGGCCAGGATAAATCAGTTTCCTCTTGACCGCAGGCCGGGAAGCGCGTCCCGCAGTTCCGGATCAAGGAAGTCCAGGGCCGGGATCGCGGCCGATGGCGGTGAGGATGCGCTGGCAGCGGATCTCGCCGCGCCAGCGCCGGCAGTGCGTCGTCCTCAGCAATTTCGGCCGCTCTCCAAGTCCAGGACGTCCGGCCAGGCGGCATTGTCGTGGATGGTGATCGCCGTGACGGCGGCGGCACCTTTCGACCAGGAGCGGCAGGGCCCGGGGCGGCGACGGCGCGGACCAGGATATGGACGCGGTTGTTCCCAGCCAGGCTCAGGGCGTAGTCGAAGGCGGCGTCGCCGCCGCCGATGATGGCGATGGTCTCGCCCCTGGACTTGAGCAGGGGGAGGACGCTGGCGAACAGGCGGCCGCGCAGCCGCTCCGGGTCCAGGGGCGGCCCGGCGGGGCGAGGGTCGGGTGCCGCAGGCCAGGATCACGTTGCCGGCCGCAACACGTTCCCTTCCTCGGTTTCGATCGCGAAGCGCCGTCCCGGCAGGCCAGGGGAGATCACGCCGCGTTCTTTCGACCGGCGATGCCGGCCGCGCGCAGCTGACGTTTCAGCGCACCGCCAGCGTCGCGGCCGGGCACCCCGCCGGGGAACGCCGGGAAAGTTTTCCACGCTGTTCGCCTCGTTGAGCAGGCCGCCGATCCTTTCCTTCTCGAAAAGCAGGAACTCGGACGCGGCGCGCGGAGCTGGACGGCGGCCTCGATCCCGGCCGGGCCGGCGCCGATGATCGCGACCGGGACGGTCATGCGGCGCCGCCATCGCCGCGAGCAGCTCGGCGCCAAGGACCGGACGAGCGAAGCCCAGGGCCAGCGCCCGCAGGCTGGCGACGTGCAATTCCCGGTTCAGGGTGGCCGTGCCGTCGATGGCGATGAAGACCGCGAAGCCGCGCACGAAGGCGGAGCGGGCCGTGCTCTCGCAGCACAGGTGGGTCGTCACCCCGGTGATGAGCAGCTGCTCAGCCTTCTCCGGCGCAGGCGCGATTCGAGGTCCGGCTATTGAAGAAAGCGTCGTACTGGGCTCTTTTCGATGACCGGGGTGGCCCGGCAGGCGGCAAGCCGGCCGCGATGCCGCCCAGGGGGTGGTCCGGCCGTCAGCAGTTCCCGCCACCAGCGGCCATCTGCCCGGCGTCGCCGGGGCTGTTGGCGTGGCGGGTGAAGATGATCGGGCGCGACGCCCGTTGCGAAGGCCGCGACGAGCGCCCGGACGATGGGAACGATCGCCGGCGCCGCCGGCAGGAAAGCATGGCTGTCCGGGCTCAGGAAGTAGCGCTGCATGTCGATGACCAGCAGGGCCGCCGCCGCCGGGCGGAAAGCGGCGGCGCGGGGGTTGACCGGCAGCTCGCACGGCCATTGCCGCGGCCGCGGCGGCGATGCTCTCACGGGTGTAGTATTCTTCCTTGTGCATGAGGTCCTGGCGGAAGTCGCATTATATCACAGGGGAATCTCGCGCGGTGCTTGACTCCTTGACTTTATTGAAGGAACCCGCGATGCAGTGATGCCATCAACTAGGAACTATATCAGGATGCTCGCCTGCGGCTCAGGCAAAGAAGTCAAGAAGTCAAGCACCGAGCATATTGCGGAGCGCTAATGGGCGAAGATGCGGACATCGCGGTGCTGGTTGAGACGGTTCGCTGTCGCGGATATTGTAGTCTGACGGCTCGATATTCACGATGACCCGCAGCCCGGCGCCCGGGATCGAGTTCGCCGCCAGCTCCATCAGCGGGACGCTCACCTCTTGGCCCACTTGGATACTCAGCTCCTTGGCGATATTCCGGCTGGATCCACTCTCCGGAAAGCTGACGCGAAATTTCACCAGGTGGCTTCGCAATCGGTCCGGGCCGTTGTTCTTGACCCAGGCCACGATGTTCCCGTTGTAATACTCGACGCCCACCCCGACCAGCGCCAGGTCGGCGTTGACCCAGATGGCGTTCCCTTCGGTAGCCCCTGGATCGCCGCCGGCGGAAATGGCGAAGATCTCGCTGTCGGCGATCAGCGAGGCGCTAACCCGCGCCCTGATGAAGTACCGGCCCTCGGCCAGCGTCGGGGGGATATACCAGTTGAAATAGCCGGATACGCCACGACTGCCCACGCCATCGGCGAGCCGCAATACGGGAGCCTCCGCTTCCGGGGCGCCTTCGCGGCGCAGGGTGAGCTGGACCAGGCTCGGCAGCCAACCAGTTATGTTCCAATGGATTTCATGGAAACTCCCGGGCCGCCAGGAGTCAAAACGGCTCGGGACATTCAGGTAAAGGGAAGGGGGGCGCGTGGGCGCGACCAGCGAGAAGACCGCCGTTTCGCCGATAACGCGTCGTCGTGCGTCGAGACGCGTATCTTGTAGTTACCCACCCCAACCATGTCGGAGCCAAAAAAACCAGCCAACCAGCCATGGGATGACGTGCCGGCGGGCAATGAGTAGATGGTGCCGACCCGGCTGCCGTCGCCGCGGAACAACTCCATGTCGATCGTCCGGCTGACGCCGCTGGCGGTCCAGCTGACCGTGACCCAGTCGAAGATCGGGTAGGGCGAGGCCCCGGTCAGACGCACGTCGCGGATGGCGGCTGTCCTGCCGGAGTCGCCGCCGACGATGAAAAAAGTCCTGTCGCTGCGCTCGTCGAGGTCAGCGCTGCGGACATATAGCGCGACGAGATATTCGCCGGCCGGCGCCGTCCCCGTCCGCCAGTTGACCCACGGTCCAGGAATAGCTGCCATCGGTGACCGGGACGTTGGCTATGGTGCCGATGCCCCGGCCCGCCGCGTTGAGCAGGGAGATGCGCACGTTGCCGCCTTCGTCCGAGTAGGTCCACGTGATATGCTGGACGCTGTCCATGGTCCAGCGCTCGCCGGAATTGGGAGCGGTAAGCGTGATCGATTGGCCGCAGGCCAATCCTGCGGTGAATAGCGCGAGAACCGCGAGGCAAAGTATTTTTTTCATATCCGGCACCTCCTTTCTTCACTAAGTAATTAAATATGTCCTTCTCCTGGAATATCTCACTCCGAGGAGTTCCTCCCGGACCAGCCGGGCGATTTAACGGGGGATCTTACCCGGTCCTTGATTTCCAACGTCGTGTTCGCGAAAAAGTAGGATACGGACGGCTAAATCGCTTGCTTCATATGGAAAGGCGCTTGCGGAGTTTCCCTACTTGCTCGATCAATTCGGACTGGAGCTGACCATCAGGGTCACCAGGCGGGATTTGTTTTTGGCGTGAGCGACTGTGCCGTTCTGGAAGTCGACGACCCAGGACTCGGATCCGGTGAAGCCGTCCCCGGTCCAGATCACCTTGAGGTCCTTGCCGAAGATGGCATCCAGGAAAGATTGACCGTCATCCTTGCGCAAAAGAGACGCGGCTTCCTCGACCGTGGGCAGGCGCCAGTTCTTGCCGCCGGCATACGCGACGTTGTTCAGGGAGGCGATCCACTGCATGGACTTGTCCAGGTTCATCTTGACCGGGATTCTGCTGCCGCGTCCAGGCCAGGTTGGTGGCGCGGTCGATGATCAGGCGCAGGCCCGCGGCGTCCTTGATCTCGTAGCGATGCGGGAAATTCCCCTGCGGGTTCCGCTGCGCGTCGAATATGTTCTTGGCCGCCAGCATTTTGGCAAGCTCTTCTTCATCCAGGGACTTGTATTCCCGCCGCAGCACGTGCGCGACCGGCTCGACCTTGACCGGGGCCGGGGTCGCTGCCACGACGGGCGCGGGGCCGCTTTTTTTGAGCGCGGAGCGATCCGCATTGATCCGTTTCAGGAATTTTGCCGGCAGGCTCCAGGACCATGGGCGGGAGCGACTGCGGGTCGGGCCGGGGCAGGGCGGTGATCTCCGCGGCTCCCAGCTCCAGGCTGGGCATGGTCTTCGACCGGTTTTTTCCTGAAGCCGATCCAGGCCACGGCGAGCGCCACAACGATGATCCCGATCGCGGAGAACAAATAAAGCAACGTCCTGGGAGCATGGGCTTTCTTTGCTCCGCTTTATTTTTTTAGGCACCGGTTTTGGAACCGTTTTTTCAGGGATCTTTTTCTCGACCTGGGGCTTGGCGCTTTTCGGCTTGGGCATCGGCCGCAGCTTGCCCTGCATGGGAATGATCTCGGTTTCCACGTTTTTATCAGCCCTTGCCTGGGCCTTTTCCCCGGTTTTTTCAACGCTCCTTGCCATGGGCTGCGTATCCGCGACCGCTGCCCGCGGTTCTTTCTTGCCTGCCGGCGCCGCGGCGGTTTCGGATTTCTTCGGCGCTCTCTCCTCCAGCTGCAGCTTCAGCAGCTCGGTTTTCGCGGTGGCGTCCCCCTCTTCGGCCGCTTTTTTGTACCACTTGATGGCTTCCGGGATATTCTTCTCCACGACCAGTCCGTCCCTGTAGATGTCCCCCATGGCGCGATTGGACGGGGCCTTGCTTTTGCTGGACGATTTCTGAAACCATTCCAGCGCTTTCTTATGGTCGCGCTCGACCCCCACGCCGTCTTCGTACATTGCCCCCGAGGCACATCTGGGCCTCGACATTGCCCAGCCCGGCCGATCTTTCATAAAATTCAAACCCCTTCTTTAAATCCTTCTCCACGCCGTTTCCCTGGCAGTACATGGCTCCCAGCCTTTGCTGGGCCTGGGCGGCGATTTCCGTATCTTTTTCCTGAGCGGCCGCTTTCTGATACCAGGCAAACGCTTTGCGGGGGTTTTGCTCGACAGCCAGTCCGTTCAGGTAGAAATCCCCCAAGCGCAGTTGCCCGAGGACGTTGTCCTGTTCCGCCGATTTTTTATACAATTCCGCGGCTTTGTGGATATCCCGGTTGACCGCCAGGCCTTTCTCATACATGTGACCCAGATTGGCTTGCGCTTCGTCGTTGCCCTGCTCGGCCGATCTCTGATACCAGGCGGCCGCCTGGCGGAGATTTTGCTCGACGCCCGATCCGGACAGATAGAGGCCCGCCAATCTGGCTTGTCCGAAAGCGTTGCCTTGCGCGGCCGATTTTTTATACAATGCCAGGGCTTTCGCGATATCCCGTTCCACTCCCAGGCCCTGCTCGACCATGTGTCCCAGATACGCTTGCGCTTCGGCGTTGCCCTGTTCGGCCGATTTCTGGTACCATTCCAGCGCCGCCTGGTAGTCGCGCTCCACTCCCACTCCCAGCAGGAACATTCTTCCCAATTGCAGCTGGCTGTAGGCATTGCCCTTTTCGGCGGATTCGTAGTACAGTTCCAGCGCTTTCTGGTAATTTTCCCTGATCTTCACGCTGTTCAAACGAATCTCTCCTGCTTGCGCTTTGCCATCAGCATTGTCTTGTCCAGTGTCATTATAAATATAATCGATTTTTAACGCAAATCAAGTCAATGCCGGGCCGGCTAAAAAAATCATGGATGGCCGCGCCACTGGATGGGATGGAAAGGGAACGGGATTATTTTTTTCGGGCCCTGATCGAAAACAGGTAGGGGATCGTATCCCTGAGATTCTTGAATACCCATTTGTGTTCCCCGATCTTTTCCAGGTTCGGGAAGCAATCGTAAACGGTGAAGGGAAATTCGTGAAGGAACTCGATCTCCAGGCCGTTGGCGATCAGGGCGTTGACCACGTCGCCCAGCGTGTGGATCCAGTTGAAATCCTTGTGGTTGATGTCGGCCGACCGGTCGGTGTACGTTCCCTTGAGGTCGAACTCCAGGGGAATTTCGCTGTGGAAATAGCTGTAGGCGAATTTCTCGAAATTCTCGTCCATCATCCAGATGAAGGGGTGGAATTCCGCGATGTAAAAAAATCCCCCGGGTTTCAAGGACTCCGAAATGATCCTTCCCCACTCCTTTAAATCCGGAAGCCAGCCGATCACCCCGTACGACGTATACACGATGTCGAATTGGCCGTGGACGTGCTTCCGGGTGTCATAGAGATTGCAGCAATGAAATTCGCTGTCGGAGCCGATCTCGCGGGCCAGGCTTTTTGCCGCGGCGATGGCCTGGTCGGAAAAATCGATGCCCGTGGCTTTGGCGCCCATCCTGGCCAGCGACAGGGTGTCCTGGCCGAAATGGCACATCAGGTGCAGCAGGGTTTTGCCGGCGATGTCTCCCAGCTCCTCGATCTCGATGAAGCGCAGCGAGGTGGCGCCGGCGACGAAGTTCCTGACGTCGTAGAATTCCGACTTGACATGGTGCGGCGTCCGCAGGTTCCAGCCGTCGCGGTTGGAGTTGAACTGGGCGGCGAATTTTTTCATTTTTCCATCATAGACAATTCAACCCGCCTTGGCAATGGTCCCGGGGAGACGGGACCGGGCGGGATGACCGGTTTTCAATTTATTTTTGTTTTGGTTACAATGAAGCGGTCGCCATTTCGTGAAAGGAGGCTCCATGTTCAAGAAACATCCCGCCGCCAGGGTTTTCCTGGGTTTCCTGCTCGTCGTTCTCCTGGGCTCGCCGCTCGCGGCCGATGAAAAAACGGACCAGGTCGACAAGCTGTTCGCCCCGTGGGACACGACGACAACGCCGGGGGCGGCGCTGGCCGTCATCCAGGACGGACGGATCGTCTACGAGCGCGGCTACGGCATGGCCCGCATCGAGGACAATATCGTCATGACGCCCCGGAAGATCTTCGACATCGGCTCGGTCTCCAAGCAGTTCACCGCCGCCTGCCTGGCCATCCTCATCCGCCAGGGCAAGGTCGGGATGGAGGACGACATTCGCAAGTACCTTCCCGAGATGCCCCGCTACGGACAGCCGCTGCGGGTCAGGCACCTCGTCTACCACAGCAGCGGCATCCGCGACTACAACGGGCTGCTCACGCTGGCGGGTTTCCGGGCCGAGTCCGACTGCCCCACCGTCGAGGAGTCGCTGGAGGTCATCTGCCGGCAGAAGGCGCTGAACTACCCCGCGGGCGAGGAGTTCTCCTACACCAACAGCGGCTATTTCCTGATCGGCCAGATCGTGGAGCGGGTGAGCGGCAAGTCGCTCAACGCCTTCGCCCAGGAGAACATCTTCCAGCCGCTGGGCATGACCCGTACCCTCTACCAGGAGGACCATACCCGGATCGTCCCGGACCGGGCCAGCGGCTACGACGCCGCGGAAAAGGGCTACAAGCTCGACATGAGCAACTGGGACGAGACGGGCGACGGCAACGTCTACACCTCGGTGGAGGACCTTTATCTCTGGGACCAGGCCTTTTACAACAACAAGCTGGGCAAGGAGCTGATGGACCTGCTGCACACGAGGGGGACGCTCAACGACGGCAAGACGCTCGACTACGCCTTCGGCCTTTTCATCGGGGAATACAAGGGATTGAAGACCGTGAGCCACGGGGGCGCCTGGGCGGGTTTCCGCGCCGGCTTCGTCCGCTTTCCCGAGCAGAAGTTCTCCGTGATCTGCCTGGCCAACCTCTCCTCCCAGGACCCCGACTCCCTCTGCTACAAAGTGGCCGACATCTACCTGGCCGGCCTGCTCAAGGAGGCGGCAAAGGCGGAAGAGAAGAAGGCCGAGCCGATCGTCCTGTCGCAGCAGGAGCTTGCCGCCAAGGCCGGAAATTACTTTGACGCGAAATACCACGCCTGGGCCTCGGTCGCGCTGAAGCAGGACAAGCTGATGCTGTCGGCCTTCGGCCTGGACCTGGCGCTGGCGCCGCTGAGCCGGACCCTGTTCGCGGCCCTGGACGCGCCCGTCGCTATCGAGCTGGAATTCCTCGCGGACGCCAAGGGCAAGGCGACCACGGCCGTGGTAAAAGTCAAGGGCGTGGAACGGTACCGCCTGGCCAAGGCCGCGCCGTTGTCTCCGCCAGGCCCGGCGCAGCTGAAGGAGTACGCGGGCGACTATGTCAGCGACGAATTGCTGGGCGCGCGCTACAAGCTCGTCGCCGGCAAGGAGGGCCTGAGCCTGAAATTCCGCAGCATGCCGGCCGCGCCCTTCAAGGCCA
Source organism: Candidatus Aminicenantota bacterium (assembly GCA_963764745.1). Classification (GTDB taxonomy): domain Bacteria; phylum Acidobacteriota; class Aminicenantia; order UBA2199; family UBA2199; genus UBA2199. Next base: position 1,036,465 of record CAVXTN010000006.1, read on the forward strand.
TGGCCAGGGACCAGTTCGACCTGGAAGGTATCACTTTCGCCTTTTTCCGCAAGGGGGGAAGGATCGCCGGCTTTACGCTCAGCATGGGCCGCGCCGCCAACATCGTGTTCGTGAAAAAATAGGGGATCCTGCCCGGGGTAGGGAACGCAGATCTGCGTTCCCAACGGGAGCGATTTTCTATTCGCCTGGATTTACATTGCCTTGTTTTTCGGTTTATAATGTTTCGCGTACGCACATGGGGGAATGCCGTGCCAGGGCGCTCGAACTGGAACGGTGAGAAAAGGAGGGACAAATGTTCTCAAAAATTCTGGTGCCCACGGACGGCTCGGCAACCGCGGCCAAGGCGGTGAAGTACGCGGAGGAGCTGGCCCTGAAGGTCGGCGCGGAGGTGACCCTGCTCGGCGTCATCGAAAATAATTTTTATGCCGCCCCTTCCATGCCCGGGGCCGTTATTCCCAGCCAGCTGACCGAGCCGGTCGAGGAATATATCCGCGAATCGCTGACCGGGACGCTGCAGGAGCTGGAAAAGTCGTTCAAGCAATGCGGCGTCCAGGTGAAGACCGTGATCCGTTCCGGCCACCCGGTCGAGGAGATCCTGCGCGAGGCGGAAAAAGCCAAGGCCGACCTGATCGTGATCGGTTCCCACGGCCGCAGCGCCCTGTCGGCGGCGCTGCTGGGCAGCGTGACCTTCGGGGTCATCCACAAGGACAGCAAGATCCCGGTCCTGGTGGTCAGGAAATAATCAATTTTTATCCATAAGCGCGGAGGTTCACATGCAGTTCATCGTGATGGCCTATGACGGCAAGGACAAGGAGGCCCCGGCCCGGAGGCTGGCGGCGCGGGAAGCGCACCTGAAGCTGGGAAAGGAGCTGCACGCGGCCGGGAAGTGGCTCTATGCCTCGGCCATACTGGACGACAACGGCAAGATGATCGGCTCCATGATCGTCTGCGACTTCCCGTCCCGGGGCGAGATGCAAAATCAATGGCTGAGCCGGGAGCCCTACATCGCCGGCAAGGTGTGGGAGAAGATCGACATCCTCAGCGCCCAGTCGGCCCCTTTCTGCCCGCCGGGCAAGCTGTAGCCGGAGCGGTGGGGCGCCGCTGTATCAGTCGGGGAACCTGAAGTTGAGCCTGGCCGTGTCGTTGCGCGGGATAGTGTCGCAGAAGGCGTTGCCCGGGTCGTCGAGAGTGGCCACGATCTGATAGGTTGTCCCCTTGCTGATCTTGGGCTGTCCGGTGTGCGACTCGCCCGTCTCCCCGAACCTCATCTCTTGGCTCTTGGTCCAAACCTCGCCGGCGGCCAGCGTCGGGATCGTATAGGTCACGGAATTGCCGTGGCCCGCCAGCAAGCCCGAGGGGCCGTGGTACTCGACCTTGACCCGGATGTTGTTGACGGCGCGGGGCAGGTTGTGGCGAACGTGGATCGAAAAAGTCACTTTGAAGGGCAGGTCGCGGAAGACGTAGGAATATACGCGGGCTAACTGCAGGTTGTCGAGGTCGCAGCGGGTGTCCAGGACGCAGAGGCGCACGTCGCGGTGCTGGTTGAGCCGGTTGGGGTCCTGGATGCGCGACAGCGAAGTGTCGATCGCGACCGAGGTCCGCAGCCCGGAGTCGGGGAACACGCTGGCGTCCATGACCACCATGGGCACGCTCCGCTCCTGGCCGACGGGGATGGTGAGCGGACGGGTGAGGATCTGCTCGCCGCCGCCGCGCTCCGGGAAGTTCAGCCGGAACTTGACGTCGCGGTCGGCCAGGGCGTCGGGGCCGTTGTTGCGCACCCAGGCCACGATGCGCGTCCCGTCATATTCCACGCCCACGCCGGCCAGCTCCAGGTCGCTGCGCAGCGCGGCCGGGCCCGTGCCGGGCTGGCCCGTGCCCGGATCTTCCTGGTCTCCGGGAACGGGGTTGGCGCGCACCAGGATCGAGAAGCGGGCGCTGTCACCGGACACGTCCTCTCCCGTTTCCCGCACCGTCCATATGCGGATCAAATACTCCCCCGGCGCCACGGTGGCGGGAATGGTCCAGCGGAACAGCCCGCTGTTCTCCATGCGCCGGACGATGACCAGGGCCTCGGTATCCCGGTTGTCGGGGCCCACCCGGCGCAAGCGGATCGTCATTGGGTCGGGTATGGGGGCCGAACTCGTCCAGGTGATGGCGTAGGTGGAGCCGATGCACCAGCCGTCGCTCGCCGTGGGCGCGGTCACGGTGATGATCTGGCCGTATAGGGAAATGTTCGCGGCCAGCAGGATCGCAGCCGCGAGAAGGGGTGATTTTTTCATTTTGCCAGCCTCCTTTGTGTCGTCTGCCTGAAAAATATGATCTTTTCGCGAAAAATCTCAATTCCTGAAAAAAAAACGCGGGAAGGCGGCGGCCGGATTACTTTTTCCTGAACTCCTCGCTGCCGCGAACGCGCAGGATCTCGCCGTAAAAGACGCGGTGGAAGTCGCGCTCCGGATAATTCGGCATGATCTTTGCGGAAATAAAATGGGCGGGGTCGAGGTCCTGCCAGTACATCTTGCGGCACTCGATGACCAGGTCGGCCTCCCGGAAGCACGGCGCCTCGACGGCCTCGGACTTCATCGCCGTCAAGCGCGTCAACGCGATCTTGTCGCCGTCTCGGCCCGACTTGCCGCCCAGCAGGGCCAGGTCTTTGCGGTACCTGGCCGGGAACGAGCAAAGCGTGAAGGTGGAGAAATCGTTCATGAAGCCGAACGTGTAGCGGCCGGGCCTGACCACGACCTGGACCATGGGCAGCTCCCAGATGCCGCCCACGCTGCCCCAGGCCACGGTCATGGAGTTGAACTTCTCCATGCTCCCGGCGGTCAGGGCGAACCAGCGCTTGAACCAGATATCGACTGACGGCAGAACTAGGTCCTTGGGTTTGATGGCTTCGATCATGGGGCCTCCCTCTGCCCCGATTATACAACATTTTTTCTTTGCGCTATAATGGTTTTTTTCAAGAGGAGCCAAACATGCCGACAAGAAAACAATTCTGCCAGGGCTGCCTGGCCATGGCGCTGGCCGGGCTGGGAGCGCCGCTGCTGATGGGCAAGAAGGGAGCCGAAGTGAACAAGGAGAAGGGCAAGGAAAAAGTGAAGAAGATCGTCGCCAAGTGCGGGCTCGCCTGCAGCGAATGCCCGGCCTACATCGCCACGCAGACGAACGACGACGCCCTGCGCGCCGAGACGGCGGCAAAGTGGTCGAAGATGTTCAAGGCCGACATCAAGCCCGGGACATCAACTGCGACGGCTGCCAGAGCGAATCGCCGCGCCTGTTCAACTATTGCAGCACCTGCGAGATCCGCAAGTGCGCCCGCGCCAGGCAAGCCGCTACCTGCGCCGCCTGCCCCGAGTACTCCTGCAAAAAGCTCGACGAATTCCTGGCCCAGGTGCCCGAGGCCAGGGCCATGCTGGAGGAGTTGCGGAAAGGATCTTAAAGTTCGACGTTCGCTGTTCGAAGTTGTAGGAAATGTAAAGAGCAGGGGTTCGACTTAACGAACCCTTGCTTGAACAGGAGGCAGAAATGGACGCCAAGGTACTGGTGGCTTATGCCAGCAAATACGGTTCGACCAGGGAAATAGCCGAAAAGATCGGGGTGGTGCTCAAGGACGCGGGGTTCGCCGTTGACGTGCTGCCCGCGGACAAGGTGGCCGACGTAGGGCCCTACCGGGCGGTGGTGCTGGGCAGCGCGGTCTATATCGGCGGCTGGCGCAAGGCCGCGGCCAAATTTCTCAAGGCCAACGAGCGGGCGCTGGCCGAACGGCCGGTCTGGCTGTTCTCCAGCGGCCCCACGGGCCAGGGCGACCCGGTCGAGCTGGTCAAGGGCTGGCGCTTTCCGCAAGGCGCTGCAGCCCGTGGCCGACCGCGTCAAGCCCGTGGAAATCGTCATTTTCCAGGGAGCGGCGTTTCCCGAGAAGCTGAGCGCCATCGGCCGCTGGATGATGAAGAACGTCAAGGCGCCGGTAGGCGACTTCCGCGACTGGAACGCCATCACGGTCTGGGCCGGATCCATCGCCAGAAAGCTCAAGGACGTGATTCGCGGTTCATGATCCGTGAAGAACGGCTGATGGATATTGCTTCCCGGTTCAGGCAATTCCGCGTTCTCTTCAAGCACTTCTTTTCGCGGCTGTTCTATAACGACTTGCTGAAGTTCGAGGAGCAGCAGCGGGAATCCCAAATCGTCATGCTGACGCTCCTGGCCGTCGCCGGCATGCTCGTCGCCAATGTAGCTTATGAGCCCTTTCTTCTGTTCAACTTGTTCGACATGACACCAGCGGACCTGTGGCGCTATGAAGTCCTGCTTCTCACCTTCAGCATGGCCGTGGCTGGCGTCATTGCCGTGGCCAGTTGGGATAAGCTCTTCCTCGATCCCCTTGACCAGATCAATCTCCGCCCCTTGCCCATAAGCGCCCGGGTTCTGTTTTCCGGAAAATTTGCGGGCCTCCTGGCCTTCGTCGTTGCCGTGACCTTGGCCAGCAATTTCTTTGCCATATCCATCGCGATGTTTTATCCCGCCGAGATGCTCGATAGCCTGGTGTGCGGCCTGGCCCATGGCGTGGCCGTCATTCTGGGCGGCCTCTTTATCTTCATGGCCGTGGCCTTGCTGCAGGGCCTTTTCATGGCCCTCTTGCCGCCCGCTTTTGCCAGGCGTGCGACCGTCTTTGCGCAAATGCTATTGCTGCTTGTTTTCCTTTCCCCATTCATCTGGCTTCCCATGCTCTTTCGCTCCCTGCCCGCGCTCAAGGCTGATGGCTCGGCTCTCTTCAGTTTCTTTCCGCCCCTGTGGTTTACCGGGATATTCAACCGCATCATCGGCATCCCGGACCCCGTTCTTGGCCGGGCAGGACGCATTGGCCTGGCGGCTAGCGCCCTGGCCCTCCTCTCTTATCTTTTGCTTTCTCTCCTTTCCCTGAGAAAATTCGTGCGCGGCGCGGATGCCGCTCCAACCGGGAGCCGGAGCTTCTTCCGCTTCCCTGCCGGCAGGCGGCTCTTTACTGCCCTTTTCCTCCGCCAACCCATCCAGGCGGCTGTTTTTTCTTTTTTCATGCAGACCCTGCGGCGCAGCCGGGAACACAAGCTGAAGCTCACGCTGTTCCTCGCCCTGCCGGTCAGCGTATTGCTCAGCCAGTTCGCCTATGTCTACCTGAAAAAAGGATTCGTCGGCGACACTCTCGACTCTTTCCTGGTCTCCCTGCCACTGGCCCTGCATTTTTTCCTGATCTTCGGCATGCGTATGGCGGTCGGCTATCCCCATACCCTGCCGGCCAATTTCGTTTTTCGCGTCAGTGAGAGCGGCACGCTCAGGGATTACATGACAGGCTTGCGCAAGGCCCTGTTCTGCAGCACGGTTATTCCCCCGCTTTTTCTTTGTCTCCCCCTCTATCTTTATTTCTGGGGGCCGCTGCCGGCCTTCCTGTCCGTCCTTTATTCGCTGGCCATCGCCACGCTGCTCCTGGAGCTCTGTTTTTTCAATTTCCACAAAATACCCTTCGCCGCCGAGCACGTGCCCGGGAAATTCAAGCTTCGCTATTACTGGCCGGTCCTGCTTATCGCGGGCTACCAGTATCACTTGACTTTTTACGGCCTCGGCATGAGCCTGCGCAGGCATCCCGACCGCTATCCGGTCTTTTTCCTGCTTGCCGTCCTCGTTCTCACCCTGGTGCGCATCGATCGGAACCGCAGGATGAACGAAGAGCGGTTGGTGTTCGAGGAGGAGCCGGAACCTGCCATGATGACCTTGGGACTCGACTGAAATGGGCGAAAAAACAATGGAGACCCTATGCTTGAATTGAAGGAGATCTGCAAGAGCTATAATCATGTGCCGGTGGTAAAGAAAATCAGTTTTGTTGCCCGGCCGGGCGAGATCCTCGGCTACCTGGGACCCAACGGCGCCGGCAAGAGCACGACCATCAAGATGCTGGCCGGGATACTGGAGCCCGACTCGGGCCAGGTCCTGCTGCAGGGCCAAAACATCAACGAGGATATCGTCGCCTATAAGCGGCGCGTCGGCTACATCCCGGAGCAGGCCGAGGTTTACCTGCACCTGAGCGGCAGAGAATACCTCCAGCTCGCCGGCCGCCTGCGCTTCATGCCGGAAAAAGCGCTGGGAAAAAAGATCGACTGCCTGCTGGACCAGCTTGGCCTGGCCATCGACAAGCACCTGCCCATGGAGAACTATTCCAAGGGCATGCGCCAGAAAATACTCATCGGCGCGGCCCTGCTGCACAACCCCGACATCCTCCTGCTTGACGAGCCCCTGTCGGGGTTGGACGTGTCCACCGTCCTGATATTCAAGGAAATTCTTCGCGCTTTTGTCAGGCTGGAAAAGACCATCGTCTTTTCTTCCCACCTGATCGACGTGGTGGAGCGCATCTGCGACCGGGTCATCATCATCGACCGCGGCACCATCCTGGCCGACGGCTCGGTCGACCGGCTGCGCGAGATGACGAGCCAGCCCTCGCTGGAATCGGTTTTCAAGGAGCTCGTCCAGACCGGGGACCTGGAGCTGAGGGCCCATAATATCGTCGCTGCGATCAGTTCCGCATGAGGAATCGTATTGGACGGAAAAAGCAGACAGCAGGGCCGATGTCAACGCGCTTTCTTGAGGAAGATCCGGAAAATGGACGACGCGGCCCCGGTCGGCGCGGAACATAAACAACCGGGACTCCATTGACACCTTTTTAGCCGAAATATACAATTGGTTTTTTGCAGGAGGAATACGATGAAAAAGATCCTTGTCTTGATTTCATGTCTGGCGGCATTCTGCTTTCTGTCTTTCCGCCGGCGGCGATGAGGTGCTCAAGCCCGGCGACAACCTGATCGTGGAAGGCATCCCGGCCATTCCCGCCTCCCTGGCCGACGAGGCCGCCGTCTACAACAATTTCCGCTATGCCAGTTTTCAGGGCTGGCACCCGTTGAATCGGGAGATGATCATCAGCACCCGCTTCGGCGACACCAGCCAGGTGCACCAGGTCAAGGCGCCGGGCGCCGCCCGCACCCAGCTCACTTTTTTCAAGGACAGGGTGTCCAGCCCCAGCTACGATCCGCTCCGCGGCGATTTCATCGTGTTCAGCAAGGACCGCGGCGGCGACGAGAATTTCCAGATGTTCCGCTACGATTTCGCCAGCGGCAAGACCACGCTGCTGACCGACGGCCGCTCGCGCAACATCGGCGGCGTCTGGTCCAACAGGGCGACCGGCTGGCGTACGAATCCAACCGCCGCAATGAAGACGACCTCGATATCCATGTCATGGACCCGCGCGATCCGCAAAGCGACCGCTTGCTGCTGCAGGTGCAGGGCGGCGCCTGGGGAGCGCTGGACTGGTCGCCCGACGACGGCCTGCTCCTGGTGCAGGAGGGCATCTCCATCAACGAGAGCTACCTGTGGCTGGTGGACAGCGCTACCGGCAAAAAGGAATTGCTGACCCCGAAAGGGCAAAAAGGAAAAGGTCGCCTACAATTACGCCGCCTTCAGCACGCGACGGCAAGGGCGATCTATGCCCTGACCGACAAGGATTCCGAATTCGTGCGCCTGGCCTATATCGACCTGGCCACGCGCAAGCACAAATACCTTGACATCCGACATTCCCTGGGATATCGACGAATTCGCCCTCTCCTACGACCGCGGCCGGGTCGCCTTCATCAGCAACGAGGAAGGGGCGAACGTCCTGCACGTGCGCGACCTGGCCACGGGCAAGGATATGCCGCTGACCCGCTCTGCCGCTGGGGCTGATCTCCGGCCTGCAGTGGCACCGCAACGGCAGGGATATCGGCTTCACCTATGTCAACCCGCGCTCGACCGACGACGCCTATTCGCTGGATGTCGGAGAGCGGCAGGGTCGAGCGCTGGACGACCAGCGAGCTCGGCGGCCTGAACAGCGAAACCTTCGCCACGCCGGAGTTGATCAAATGGAAAAGCTTCGACGAGAAGACGATCTCCGGCTTCCTGTACCGCCCGGCGGCCGCGCTTCCCGGGCAAGACGGCCGCTGATCATCGACATCCACGGCGGCCCCGAAGGACAGTCGCGCCCGGATTTCATCGGCCAGAACAACTATTTCCTGAACGAGCTCGGCGTGGCCATGATCTACCCGAATGTCCGCGGCTCCAGCGGCTTCGGCAAGACCTTTCTCCAGCTGGACAACGGTTTCCGGCGCGAGGACACCTACAAGGACATCGCCGCCCTGCTCGACTGGGTCCAGGCCCAGCCCGACCTGGACAGCGAGCGCGTCATGGTCACGGGCGGCAGCTACGGCGGCCATATGACCCTGGCCATCGCCGCCTATTACCCGGAACGCATCCGCTGCGCCGTGGAGGTGGTGGGCATTTCCAACCTGGTGACATTCCTGGAAAACACGTCCGGCTACCGCCAGGACCTGCGCCGGGTGGAGTACGGCGACGAGCGCGACCCGAAAATGCGCCAGTTCATGCTGCAGATCGCGCCGCTCAACCGCAGCGACAACATCCGCAAGCCGCTGTTCATCGTCCAGGGCGCCAACGACCCGCGCGTCCCCTTGAGCGAGGCCGAGCAGATGCGCGACACGCTGAAAAAGGCGGGGGTCCCGGTCTGGTACCTGGTGGCCAAGGACGAGGGGCACGGCTTCGCCAAGAAGGGCAACCGCGATTTCCAGTTCTACGCCACGGTGCTGTTCATCAGGGAGTTCCTGCTGAAATAGGGCAAGGCGGCGGCCTTGGGATCAGAAGGCCAGGGGCCGGCACTGGCTCAGGTAGCAGTCCATTTCCGTTTCGCCGCGCACCTGGATGGCGTTGGCCGGCAGCCGGCTCCAGGCGAGCGCCGCCGGCGAATGGACCTGGTGAAAAAGGCCCTGGGAGAACATGGCGGCGAGGTTGTAGAAATCGGACTGCAGGGGCGGCAGGTACTCCAGGCGCTCCGGCGCTCGAACCGCTCCAGGACCGCGGCCCGCGCCAGCGCCATGACCGCCAGGGAGACGCCCGAGGGCAGCGGCTGGTCGAACCAGGAGGCGGGCACGGCCTGGAAATCGTCGAGGTCGGATTCAAACCAGCGCGCCGTCGCGGCGGAAGGATGAGGTGTAGTCCAGCAGGGTCTTCTGGATACCGGCCCGGCCGGCGTCGCCTTCGCGCAGCAGGGTGACGGCCAGGAGCAGCGCGGCCGCGTCGCTCAAGAAGCCCTGTTTTTGCAGCACGCCGCCGGCCAGGCAGTGGGCCAGGGACGATCCGTCCCAGAAAACGCTCGAGCAGCCTGTCCACGGTTCGCGCCGCCCTTCTCCTCCAGCCCGGGCCGGCCGAGCAGGCGCGCCGCCTGCACCAGGGCGCAGGCGGCCAGGGCGTTGAGGCCGCAGAGGATCTTGTCGTCGCGGTCGGGCTGCGGGCGCAGGCGGCGCCGGGCCAGCAGCTTGAGCTCGATGTCCGCGGAGCGGGCGGTCGTCGGTGCGCGTCAAATGGATGGCGCCGGCGAAATTGCCTTTTTCCGGCAGGCGGTAGGAGGCGGCGAAACGCGCGAACTCGTCGTCGTCGAGCGCCGCCTTGATCTCGCCATACTGCCAGACGTACGTCGAACCCTCATGGTGATCGGTGTCGGCATCGAAGGCCGTGGCGAACAGGCCGTCCAGGGCGAAGGTCTCCTCCAGGCAGCGGGCCACGCCCAGGGCCATGTCGCCGTACGCTGCCGCCGCCCAGGACCTTTTCGGCCAGCGCGAAGCACCACAGGGCCATGGCCTGGTCGTAGAGCATCTTTTCGAAATGGGGGATGGTCCACTCCGGGTCGACGCAGTAGCGGAAGATGCCGCCCTGGAGATGGTCGTGCAGGCCGCCCAGGCGCATGGCGTCCAGGGTGAGGCGGCAGGCCGCGGCCAGCTCGGGGTCCGCCCCGAGGCAAAGGCGGTAGAGCATGAACAGCAGGGTCGAGTGCGGCGGAAATTTCTGGCCCCTGGCCGAAGCCGCCGTGCAGGGGGTCGTAGCCCGGCCAGCAGCCCGGCCCGCACGCTGTCCTCGGCAACCGCCGCGGGCTTCTCCTGGCCGGGAAGCGAAAGGCCGGACGTCGGCCACGGGCGGAGTGAGATAGTCCAGGACTCTTTCGGCCAGGGCGGCCAGGGGCGGCATGCCGGCGCCGGCGCGGGCCGGGGCGTAGGTCAGGGCGAATACCGGCCTGAGGTCGGGGGTCAGGAAAACGTTGAGGGGCCAGCCGCCGCTGCCGCTCTGCGCCAGCAGGAAGCGCATCAGGTACTGGTCGATGTCGGGCCGCGTCTCCCGGTCCACCTTCACGCAGATGAAATGGCGGTTGAGGAATTCGGCGGTGGCCGGGTCGGAGAACGCTTCGCCGGCCATGACGTGGCACCAGTGGCAGGTCGAGTAGCCGACCGAGACGAAAAGGGGCTTCTTTCGCGCCGCGGCCGCGGCCAGCACGTCGGCGCTCCACTCCTGCCACCACACCGGGTTGTCCCGGTGCTGCCTCAGGTAGGGAGAGGCCGAGCGGTCCAGGTTGTTGCGCCGGTAGTTTTCAGGCATGAGGCCCCCTTTGGCCTATTATAACGCAAAGGCGAAAAAATTTTCAGCGGCCGCGACTCACCTGGCTCCGGCGCCTGCGGCCGAGGCGCACGACGTTGGCCACCAGGTCGATGGCGATGATCAGGGCCGCGCACGAGCAGGGTGATGGTCAGGGTGTATACTGGATCCAGGCTCAGGGACCTTGCCGGTACGTCGACCGCGAACAGCTTGGCGTACGGCTGGCGCAGCAGCAGCCCGATCAGGACCAGGGAGACGCTGTCCGAGACCGCGTCAACCCAGCAGGCCAGGCGCCGGGAGAGGGCGAACAGCTTGATGAACAAGCCGATAGTCCCGGCGGCCAGCATGGCGATGACGATCAGGGAGATGCTGGCGGCTGGGTCCCGGGAGCAGCAGCGGCCGGAATCTCTTGAAGTTGGTGCTGACAAAGAAAATGGTCTGGAACTTGAGGAAGAGGTTGACGGCCAGGCCGGTCAGGGCCAGCATGATCCCGGCCCCGGCCAGGGTCCACATCCTGGCGGCCACCGTCTTCACCGTCGGCCGCCTTCACCTCGTCGAGGTCGACGGCGAATTTGGGCCAGGGCAGCTTGATCTCCCTGCCGCTGCGGGTGATGAAGTAGAGGACCAGGGCCACGACGCCGAAATCGGCCAGGAAGGCCATGGGCAGGTAGAAGATGGCCCCGATGACGCCCAGGCGGGGAACGAAAAGCAAGGGAAAGACGATGAAGCTCTCTTTGAAGATCACGGCGAAGAGGATGAAAACGAGGTGAACGGCGAAGAAGCAGCGCCGTGTAGCGGAACAGGTGGCGCTGCAAGGCCGGGGCGATGACCGGCCGGCCGTCCAGGTATTTTTCGGCCACCCGGCGCGGCGGGCCGTAGGCGGCGATGACCTTTGTCCAGCGCGGCTTCGTCGACCGCGGCCGGCTTCCTGCTCGGCTTTTTCCAGGATATGGCTGCGGATCTCGGCCAGGATCTCCTCGCGTTCCTCGCGGCCGGAGAGGAAATGGCTGATCTCCTCGAGATAGGTTTCCAGGTTCTTATGCATGTTTATTCTCCTTGGTCATGTGCTTGATGATCTCATCCTGTTTCTTCCAGATGGCGAGCAGGCCGTCGCGCATCTCGCGGCCGGCCGCGGTGACGGAATAAAATTTGCGCGGCCGCTCCTCGCTGAGCTCCCACTTGCCCTGGACCAGGCCGTTCTTTTCCAGGCGGCGCAGCAGGGGGTAGAGGGTGTTTTCCTCGACCTCGTAGCCCAGGTCGCGGAAGGCGCGCACCATGGCGTAGCCGTAGGCGTCTTTCTCGAGCAGGACCAGGACCAGCAGCTGCAGGAAGCCCCGCTTCATTTCGGTTTCGATGCTGCCGAGTTCATTGTCCATGGCCGGGCCTCCTTTGGCTTTGCCGTCTTATACTGTTTGTCATGTTATTTGACTGCATAACACAATTATAATGTGTATCGCACAGTATGTCAACGAAAATGAAAAAAAATAAGGACGTGAAAATTGCGAACTTCGGCGTTCCAGCAGGTGCAGGACCAGGTCGATCGCGGTTTTCAGGGCGACCAGCACCAGCAGGGCATAGATCGGCGAACCCTTGGCCTGGGCCCAGGCGCCGCCCAGCAGGATGGTGATGTGCATGATGATCACCCGCGGGTAGGGCTGCCAGAACAGCCGGACGAAGGAGACCCTCTCGAATTCGCCGCGGCCGATGAAGTTGCGCCGGTAGGAGATGCCATGGCTGACCGTCAAAAACACCAGGGCCAGGCCCAGGTCGGAAAAAGTGTCATGACAACGGGCGCCGAACATGATCGCGACGAAGATGCCGTGCACCAGGGTGAACATGCCGTAGTGCACGATGAAAAAAAGGATCATGGCCCCGCGGTCCCTGTCCGTGACCGGACGGCCGTTCAGGGTCGTGCCCGACCCGGCGGCCGACCCTTGGGCGCGGCGCATCTTCAGCACGTTGTAAAAACCGATGACCAGGTTTTCCGCCCAGTAGAAGACCATGATCGGCGTTACGTTCCAGTCCAGGGCCAGCACCCCGAAGAGCGGCACCAGGTTGGCCACCACCAGGGCCAGGGCCGAGGCGCGCAGCCTGGCCACGAGCGATCTTTGGCCGCCGGGTTCCGCGTCTTGCCGCGCGCTCTCGTTGTTCATGTCCTGCTGTGCCTGCCGGTTACCTTTCGTTTCCCGGCGTCGACGCCTTTCCGGGGACGAAGTCCTCACACCGCGAAGCCCTGGCGGCCGGCACGCTTGACCTGGTAGAGCAGGTCGTCGGCGTGGGCCAGCACCGCGGTCGAGGTGGCGATGCTCCCGGAAGGAACCGCCACGCCGCCGCAGGCGGCGGTGACGGTGACGGGCGGCGGTCGCCTTCGCCCGCCCGGCAGTCCAGCTCGCCGATGCGGCGGTAGACGGCCTGCAGCGCCTCCCGGTCGGCCCCGGGCAAAACCACCAGGAATTCGTCGCCGCCCAGCCGCCCGAGGGCGTCGCCCTGGCGCAGGCAGTCCTGGATCTTGACCGCCATCTCCTTGAGCACCTGGTCGCCGGCGGCGTGGCCCAGGGTGTCGTTGACCATGCTTGAAGCGGTTCAGGTCGACCATGATGCAGCCCAGCTGGCGGTTGCCGCCCCTTTCCGGCTTGAGTTCCCTCTCCAGCAGGGCCAGGATGGCGCGGCGGTTGAACAGGGCGGTGAGCGGGTCGTAGGTGGCCAGGTACTCCAGCTCGGCGGTGCGCTTCGCCACTTCGCTTTCGAGCTCGCGGTTGCGGCGCCGCAGCAGCAGGGTGCGCCAGCGGTAGACGCCGAAGGCGGCGGCCAGGAGGAAGAGGAGCCCGCCCAGGCGGAACCACGAGCGTCATCCAGAAAGGGGGGCGGACGTGGATGGGCAGGGTGACGGTCTCGCCCCAGACGCCCGATTCGTTGACCGGCTGCAGCAGCAGCTTCAGGTCGCCGGCCGGCAGGTTGGTGTAGCGCAGCTCCCCCAGGCGGCGCAAGGGCAGCCAGTCGCTTTCCAGGCCGTCCAGGCGCGCGCGGTAGGCGGTGCGGTTGCGGCTGCGGTAGGAGAGCACGGCGATGTCGAAGGTCAGTGTCCGTTCGTTCCAGGCCAGGTCCAGCGCGCGGGGGTAGTCGAGCGAGCGCTTGGGCAGGCGGACGCTCTCGACCACCAGCCGCGGCGGCTCGGTGTTGGCGCTGCGGCCGGCCGGGGTTGTACTGCGACAGGCCGTTGACGGTGCCGATCCAGATGTCGCCGCGGGCGTCGCTGAAAAAGCCGTTGGCGTTGGTCTCCCAGTCGGCCAGCCCGTCGTCGGGGTTGAACTCCTCCACCTGGTAGTCGGCGAGGAAGCGGAAGACGCCGCGCGCCGTGTTGACCCAGACCGTGCCTTTCCAGTCCTCGCCGATGCAGAAGACGTGGTGGTTGTTGAAGCCGGGGCGGTCGTTGAGCAGGCGCCAGCGCGCCGTCCGTTTCCAGGACCGCCAGGCCGGCGTCGTTGCCCGCCCAGAGGCGGCCGCGGCTGTCCTCCATGATCGGCGGTGATGCTGACGCTCGCCTCCAGCGGGCAGCGGGAGCGAGTCCAGCGGGGTGAGGGTCTCGCCGTCGCAGTAATAGAAACGCGCCTCTTGGCGACAGCGCAGACGCCGCCGCGCCGGCTGCGCGCCAGCGTGATGGACGGCCGTCAGCGGTTCGCCGGCCGGGGTCTTGCTCCAGCCGCGCCAGCGGCCCTGGCCGTCGCGCCGCGCCAGCCCGCCGCCGCTCCATTCGCCGCAGCCCCACAAATTCCCCTGGCTGTCGATGACCATGTCATAGGGATTGGTGCGCGGGAAGGGGATGTCGGGGGGCAGGGCGCGGATGGCTTTCTCTCCCGGCCGGCGGAAGAGCAGGGCGGTGTCGGTCATGAACCAGTGGGTCCCGTCGGCGGTGCGCAGGACCTTCCAGACCCATTCGTTGTCCAGCCCGTCGCCGGCGCCGGACGGTCTCGAGGACCATGGGCAGCGGCCGCACCTGGTAGTGGACGGCGCCGCGCATGGTCCCCAGCCAGAGCGAATCGGGGCTGTCGCCCTGGGTGATGCCGAAGACGCAGGCGCTGGGCAGCCCCTGCTTCTCGGTGTGGTTGATCACGGCCATGTTGCTGAGGCGGGCCAGGCCGCCGATATCGGTGCCCACCCAGACATTGTTCTCCCGGTCCTCGCAGAACGACGCTGACCAGGTTGGAGGGCAGGCCGTTCTCCACTCCCCAATGCTCCAGGTCGGCATGCCCGGGGCGCTTGAGGAACACGCCGTTGTCGAGGGTCGCGATATAGAGGGTGCCGGAGGGCTCGACCGTCATGCTGTAGATCGAGCGGGGCGCGATCGGGGGCCGCCGTGACCTTGCGCCAGCCCGCAGTCGTTGCGCAGCCAGACGCCGGTGTTGTTCGTGCCCAGCCAAAGCCCCTCGGCGGTCACCGCCAGGGCGCGGAGGTCTGGCGGCGTCGACTGCGTGCCGGCGCGGCCACGGCCACGGGCGGCGCGTCGCCGGCATAGCGCCACAAGCCGTTGTCGGCGGCCACCAGGATCCCTTCGCGGTCGGCCAGGATGTCGTAGACCATCGGGCCCGTTGCTCGCCTGCCCCCGGGATGCAGAACGAGAATAACCGCCCTGGCGAACACGACCACGCCGTTGTCGGTGCCGATCCAGATCCGCTTGCGGGCGTCCTCGGCCAGGGCGCGGCAGCGGACCGTGCTGACGGCCGGATCGGCAGTTTTTCCAGGCGGTGGTTCTGCCAGCGCGAGACGCCGGCCACCGTGGCCACCCACAGGGTGCCGTCGCTTGGCGCCGAGCAGCTCCTGGATGCGGGTGCTGTGCAGGCCGTCCTCCAGGAAGAAGTTCCTGAATTCGCTGCCGTTGAAGCGCGCCAGCCCGCCCCAGGTCCCCACCCACAAGTATCCTTCCCGGTCCTGGGCCAGGGCCGAGACCTGCGATTGGGGAATGCCCTCCTTCAGGCCCAGGACTTCGAAGGGCAGGACCTGGGAAGCCAGGGGAGCGGCCAGGGCCAGCAACGCCAGCAGCCAGGCGGGAATGATCCGGTTTTTCATTTTTGCACTATATTGATTTTTCCCCTTTTTGTCAAAAGCGGAGGCGAGCACGCCGGCTTACCTTGTTGCCGTTCATGGGCGGGCCGGCGATTTGCAAAATTGCGGCCAGCTGGATTACAATTCTGATTCTTTTCGCGGTTCATGAAGCGTTGTTTAAAACAAACAAGAGGAATGAGCGTGGCCAAGATAATTCTTTTTTTCTGGATGCTTGCGGGTTTCCTGGCGCCGGCGTTCGCCGCCGAGATCCGGGCGGTCCGCGTCGACCGCGGTCCCAAGATAGACGGGCGCCTGGACGATCCCGCCTGGCGGTCGGCCGCGGCATTCGTTGATTTTCGCATGGCCGATCCCGCAGCCGGGGGGCGAACCGTCGGAAAAGACGGAGCTGCGGATCGTTTATGACGACGCCAACCTGTATATCGGCATCGTCTGCTTCGACCGGGAAGCCGCGCGGATCACGGCCCATTCCATGGCCCACGACGGCGGCGCCGGCGGCGGCGACGAACACGGCTTCGGCGGCGAGGGCTCGCTCGGGAGCGGCGACGACGACGTCGTGCGCGTGCTGATCGACCCTTTCCTGGACAAGCGCACCGCCTACTTTTTCTCGGTCAACCCGCGCGGCGCCCGCGGCGAAGGGCTGGCCGCCGGGCGGCAGCGCCAGCCTCAACTGGGACGGCATCTGGGACGCCAAAAGCCGGATCGACGGCGGCGGCTGGAGCGCCGAGCTGAAGATCCCCTTCAAGACCATCTCCTTCAAGCCGGAGCTCACGGCCTGGGGCATCAACGTGGAAAGGTTCATCGCCCGCCGCAGGAGACCGACCGCCTTTCCGGGGTCGACCGCGACAGCAATTTTTACAATCCCATGGCCGCCGCCGTCGCTGGCCGGGATCGCCAACGTCAAGCAGGGCAAGGGGATCACCATCCGGCCCTACGGCCTGGTCAGCGCGCTGCAGGACCACCGGGACAGCGCCGGCAGCCGGTGGAAGCTGGACGGCGGCTTCGACGTCTACAAGAACTTCACCCCCAACCTGGTGGGCGCCTTCAGCTACAACATGGATTTCGCCGAGACCGAGGCTGACGAGCGCCGCATCAACCTGACCCGCTTCCCGCTGTTCTTCCCGGAAAAAAGGATGTTCTTCCTGGAGGGCTCCGAGACCTTCAGCTTCAGCTCCAGCGTCAGCTTCCAGCCGTTCTTCAGCCGCAAGATCGGGCTGTACCAGGGCGAGCAGGTCCCGATCCTGTTCGGCGCCAAGCTCTACGGCAAGATCGGCCGGACCAACCTGGCTTTTCTCGACGTGCAGACCGAGAAATTCGCCGGGCTGCCGGGGCGCAACTTCCTGGCCCTGCGCCTGACCCAGGATATCTTCAGCGAAAGCAAGGTCGGCATGATCTTTACCAACGGCAGCCCCACGGGCGAGCGCAACACCCTGGCCGCGGTCGATTTCCGCTATGCCACCTCCCACTTCCGGGGCGACAAGAACCTCAACCTTGCCGCCTGGACGGCCTACAACTGGAATGAACAGACCCGGGGCAGCCACCTGGGCTTCGGCTTCCGGGCCAATTATCCCAACGACCTCTGGGACATCCAGAGCACCTACGCCTACTACGGCGAGGCGCTCGACCCGGGGCTGGGCTTCATGCTGCGCCAGGGCATCCAGACCGCCTACCTGCGCGTGGGCTTCCAGCCGCGGCCGCGGGGCGGTTTTCTCGGCTCCTTCGTCAGGCAGTTCTTTTTCGACGCCAGCGGCGATTTTTACTGGGACCTGCACGGCAACCTGGAGACCAGCCGCCTGGAGGTCACCCCGCTGAGCCTGCGCACGGAGAGCGGCGAGAGCTTCAGCTTCCAGGCCACGGTCAACCGCGACGTCCTGCCCGCGGAGTTCGAAGTGGCCGAAGGGGTGATCCTGCCCGCCGGCTCCTACGATTTCACCAGCTGGAACGGCAGCTTCAGCACCGCCTCGCACCGCGCCTGGACGTTCGACGCCGGCATCGACTTCGGGCATTTCTACTCGGGGCATTACGAGGACCTGAACGTCGGCGTGAACTTCAAGTACAAGGGCTACGCCAGCCTCGGGCTGGACGTCAACCTGGTGCGCGGCCGGCTGCCCGAGGGCCGCTTCAACGAGAACGTCTACCAGCTCAAGGCCGACATTTTCCTCTCGCCGGACCTGGGCTTCATGAACTACATCCAGTACGACAGCGTTTCCAAGCTGCTGGGCTGGAGCGTTCGCCTGAAGTGGCGGGTCTCGCCCGGCAACGAGATCGCCCTGATCTACAACAAGAACTGGGAGCGGCGCTGGGACCCGGCCAGCCGCTTTTTCCCGTCGGAAGAAAGGGGAGTACTGAAACTGTCGCTGTCGATCAGGCCGTAGAAACGCAGCCAGGTGACGAGTGACCAGTGACGCGTGACGAGAAAGGAAATAACATCAAGTCAGCGAATTCTTCTGTTCCGAACCAGATACTTGAAAGAGATTCTTTTGTAGGGAACGCAGATCTGCGTTCCCTACTCAAGGCGAACCCGGTGAAACCTTGATCTCTTCATTCCACCTGCAACGCGATCTCGGCCTTGACGTTGCGCATGGAGCCGTTCTTGTCCGGGACGGTGAAGTCCAGGGTCAATTTCTTTTTTTGCAGGGCCCGGGTGCGCGCTTTGGCCGCGGCGGCGACCTTTTTCCCGGACAGGTACTTGGCCAGGGCCAGGCCCAGGCCCAGCACCGAAACCGACTGGCTGACCGGACGGTCGCGGATGGCGGAGCCGCTGATCCCCGGGTCGGGCACGTCGGTCACCGGGCCGGTTTTCAGTATCAGAAGGTCCCCCATGCTTTTTTTGCGGAAGCCGATCAGGCTGCCGTCGTGGTACATGCCCAGCGTGAAGAGGCCGGAAAGGGCGGGTTTCGCCGCCGGGCTGCTTCGGGCTTGCCGTCGACCGTTACGACGATATTGATCTTGTTTTGAAAATGGGCGTCGTTTTCGAGCAGGTCGAGCAGCAAAAAAAGCGTCTGGCTGCCGGCGAACAGCCCCGGCCGGGCCACGAGCAGGGAATTGCTCCCGGGCAGCAGCTTGCCCGAGGCCAGGATTTCGCCGCGCTCGCTCAATTTGTAATAGGCCTCGCGGCCGGATTCCACCCGCAGGGCCAGGGTGTCGGCCGCGGGCAGCGCCGGCCTTTTCAGCATCATGTCGGCATCCAGGTCGATGGCCCTGACCGGCGACGCGGGGATCTCGCCGGCGGCCGGCAGGGCGGCCGGCGGCCGGAGCAGCAGCAGCACCAGGAGAAATTCAGCCATTGTAGATAAAAACGAAGGTGAAGGCGAATTCCCGGCCGGCGACATTTTCCGGCAGCCGCGGCAGCGGCAGGCTGGCTTTCACGGCCTGCAGCGCCGCCTGGGACATCGCCTCGGGCAGCGACGAATCGGCCACGGCCAGAGCCCGCGACTCGCCGTTCTTCTCGATGGTCAGGGTGATCCGCACCTGGCCGGCAAAGGCCAGGCGCCCCATTGGCGGGATGGTCCAATTGCGCTCGATGCGCGCCAGGACCGCTTCCGTCCAGGCGGCGATCGCCCGCTCCTTGATGTCGAAAGGGATGAGGAAGACTCCGCCTGGAGCCGTGGATCCCGGCCATGCCGATGCCGGGGCGATAGGCTGCGGCCGAATATTTTCCCATTTTAAAGACCCGCACGGCCCGATGGGACGCAACGCCAGCGCCGGGCCGCTGTTCGCCGGCGCCAGGCGGAACATATCCGCGGGCGTCTCTTTCAGGCTGAGGGTGGAGGGCACCGTGAACGGCAAGGCGGGAGTACTGCGGCCGGCGGTCGCCCGGCTGCGGCCCGCCATGGCGTTTTCTCCGCCGGCGCCGCCCGGCGCCGCTCCGGGCAGGCGGACGTCGCCCTGCGCTCCCGGCCCGGGGCCGGAGGCCAGGAAACGGCGGCGGTTCCGCGATCGAGACGACGATCTCATGGGGCGGCTCGGGCGGATCGTGATCGGGAAAGCGGGCGTTCAGGATGATGAGCATCATCAGGGCGTGGCCGGCGACGGACAGGAAATAGCAGAGTTTTTTCATTTTCGTAGATGAGTTTTATCGTTTCCCTTTGCTTAGACGTTATACCCTACGCCATAAGTTGCACGCCGTCAACCGCCGGCGGCGAATGGGGTCACCTTGCCCTTCGGGTTTACGGCAGCGGCTTTCTGGGGTATAATCGAGTCCATGATCCTAACCATATTCGGCTATCCCAAGACCGGCAAGACCCTGCTCTTCAACCTGCTCACCGAGAAAAAGGAAAAGATCTCCAAGTATTCCACGGCCAGCAACGAGTTCCACAAGGCCATCGTCGACGTCCCCGACCCGCGCCTGAAGAAGCTGGCCGATTTTTTCGAGACGCCGCCCGTGTACGCCAAGATCGAATTCCTGGACGCCGGCGCCATCTCCCTGGGCGAGGTGAAAAACTCGACCTTCATCGACCTGCTGCGCCGCGCCGACGGCCTGGTGCACCTGGTGCGGGGCTTCCGCGACGAAGAGATCGTCCATGCCCAGGGCGGCATCGACCCGGCCCGCGACATGGCCGCCATGGAGGATGAGCTGAAAACCACCGATTTCCTGACCGTCGAAAAGCGGCTGGAGAAGCTGGCCCTGGACATCCGCAAAATGAAGGCCAAGGAGCTGCAGGAGGAGTTCGACCTGCTGCAAAAGCTGAAGACTATTCCTGGAAAGCGGCAAGCCCCTGCGCGAATACCCCTTCAGCGAAAAGGAGGACGTGCTGGTGCGCGGCTTCAAGTTCCTGTCGGCCAAGCCCCTGCTCAACCTGGTCAACGCCGACGAGAACACCATGAAAACCTATCGCCGCGCTGGCCCGCCCGGTGGAGCACAAGAAATGCACGGTCCTGTTCGCCGGCAAGATCGAGCAGGAGCTGCTCGAGCTGCCCGAGGCGGAGCGGCCGCTGTTCCAGCAGGAATACGGCCTGGCCGATTACCGCTACCTGCGTGACGATTTCGTCAAGACCAGCTACGCGCTGATGAACCTGATATCGTTTTTCACGGTGGGCAAGGACGAGACCAAGGCCTGGACCATCGAGAAGGGCGCCAGCGCCTTTGTCGCTTCCGGCAAGATCCACAGCGATATCCAGAAAGGGTTTATCCGCGCCGAGGTCATCCCCTGGCAGGAATTCCTCGACTGCGACGGCTTCGCCAAGGCCAAGGAAAAGGGGCTGCTGCGCCTGGAGGGCAAGGAGTACGTCGTCCAGGACGGGGAGATCGTCCATTTCAGGTTCAATACCTGACGAGAACTCTGAAAACAGAACTCGGTGTAAGGCATACGGCGTAAGGTAGACAGGTGAAAGCCATCGCAGTTCAACTATTATTGATCGCTGCTATTTCTTGCCGTAAACCGTACTGCCGTCAACCTTAAACCGAGTTCCGTTCCTAGGTACTTGACGATCATCAGCGTCAGGTCGTCGGCGAACTCGCCCCGGCCGCAAAAGCGCTTGATGTCGTCGAGCACGGCGGCCTGCAGCTCGGCCGCCGGCAGGAGGCGCCCCGCCGCCACGGCCGCTGCCAGGCGGTCCCGGGAATATTCCTCGTCCTTTTCGTTCGCGGCCTCGATCACGCCGTCGGTATAAAAGACCAGGATGTCGTCCCGGCGCAGGGCGAAGCGGGCGACGGGATAGTCGGCTGTCGGCGAACATGCCCACCGCCATGCCGCCGGCGTCCAGGGCCAGGACCTCGCCGCCGCGCACGACCAGGGGCGGCGGATGGCCGGCGTTGATGTACTCGAGGCCGCCGCCGGCCGCGTCGAGCTTGGCAGGTGAAGGAGGTCACGTAGAGGTTGGCCTCGGTGGTTTCGGCGAGCAGGCGGTTCAGGTGGCCGATGGTGGCGGCGATGTCCCTGCCGTGGCGCAACTGGTAGACGAAGCTGCTGCGAAAGACGGCCACCAGCAGGGCGGCGGGAATGCCGTGACCGGCGACGTCGTTGATGCTGAAAACGATCTCCCGTTCCGTCCAGGGGCATGACCTCGTAATAATCGCCGCCCACCTTGGACGAGGGGATGTTCAGGAAGGCGATGTCCAGGCCGGGAAAAGCCACGGGTTCCTGCTGCAGGAACGACTGCTGGATGTCGCGGGCGATCTGCAGTTCCTTCTCGATTTTTTCCTTTTCCAGCATGCGGCGGATCAGTACGGCGTTCTGCAGCGGGATGGCCAGGAAGGCGGCCATTTTGGCCAGCAGGACGCAGGTCGGCCTGGGTGAATTTCCCCCGCTTCTTGTTCACGGCTTCCAGCACGCCGAGCAGGCGCCCGCCCATGAGCACGGGCACGCCGAGCAGGGAGCGGGTCTGGAAATGGGTCTTTTGGTCGGCCAGGGCCGTATGGCGGCGGTCGCGGCTGCAGTCGTCGATGATCACGCCGCGGCGCTTGGCCGCGATCCAGCCGGCCACGCCCTGGCCCTTTTTCAAGACGATCTTTTTCAGCTCCCTGGCTTTTTCACCGGTGGCCGTTTCGAAAGGTCAGTTCTTCTTTTTCGGCGTCGTAGATGAAGATCGAGGCTTCGGCGCAGGCCAGATAGCCGCGGATGCCGGCGGTGATCTTTTCCAGCAGCTGGCGCAGGTCGACCTCGGAATAGAGGTCGAGCATTTCCTTTTTGAAGCGGCTGATGCGGTCCAAGCGCGGTTACTCCCTGCCAGAGCCGGCAATTTTGCAGGCCATGACTCCTCCCGGCGTGTCACTATAAGTAAAGGGTGGAAAGGAAATGTCAACGCCGGCGGTCTCCCGCCGCCGCTGGCCCGCTTGCCAGCTGCTTTTTTCAGCCGCCGGGCATGGTTCGCGGTTGACTTTCCAGGAACAGATTGGTAGGCTGGACCTTGATGTTTCTGGATCCGACGGATCAGGAGGCGCGCATGGACGGACGCGGCAGCCGGCGCGGGCCGGCGGTTTTGGTCTTTCCTGCTGTTTCTGGGCTGCCTGGGCGGCGCGACCGGGGCGGGGCCGGGAAAGGACGCGGCGCCGCCGGCTGGCAAAGTCCCGGGTGACGAAGCGCCCTATGCGCCGGGAGAGGTCCTGGTCAGGTTCAGGCCGGGAACCTCGCTGGCGGCAGCCGCGGTCCTGGCCGCCGACCTGGCGTGGATGGCATCCGCGAATTCCGCATCCTGTCCGAGCTGCGCGAGCGCCCCTGCCTGCTGCTGCGCTCGGCCCGCCGTTCCACCGAGGAATTGCTGGCCGCCCTGCGGGCCGACCCGGCGGGTGGAAGCCGTCTCCCCCAATTATCGCCGCCGCCTGCAGCGTTTGCCCAATGACCCCAAGTATCGCCAAGCTCTGGGGCATGAGCAAGATCGACGCCCCGCAGGCCTGGGAAAGGACCGTGGGTTCGCCCGGCGTCGTGCTCGCCGTGCTGGATACCGGCGTCGATTACCGCCATGAGGACCTGGCCGCCAACATGTGGCGCAACCCCGGCGAGATCCCGGGCAACGGCATCGACGACGACGGCAACGGCTTTGTCGACGATGTCTACGGCTACGACTTCGCCGCCGACCGCTCGGGCAACAACGACAGCGACCCCATGGATATCGACAGCCACGGCACCCACGTGGCCGGCACCATGGCCGCGGTCGGCAACAACGGCATCGGCGTCTGCGGCGTCGCCTGGAATGTCCGCATCATGGCCCTGAAGGGCTTCCGCCCCGACCTGCACATCTACGATTCCGATTCCATCGAGGCCATCGAGTACGCGGTCCTGATGAAGCGGGACTATCGGCGTCAACCTGGTGGCCATCAACGCCTCCTTCGGCGGCAGCGGCGAAAGCCAGCTGCAGAAGGATGCCATCGCCGCCGCGGGCGGCCAGGGCATCGCCATGGTCTGCGCCGCGGGCAACGAGGGCACGGACAACGATGCCACGCCTTTTTATCCGGCCAGCTACGACCTGCCCAGCATCATTGCCGTGGCCGCGACCGATGAAAACGACCAGCTCGCTTCCTTTTCGAACTTCGGCGCCAACGGGGTCGACATGGCCGCCCCCGGGCGTGGGCATTCTTTCCACGGTCCCGGCCGGCCAGGGGCAGGAGGCCTGGCTGAAGTCGGGCGAGCGACGTTTTCGACGCCAACCCCCTGGAATTTTCCGGCTTGACCGCCGCCTCCGGGCTGACCCGCCCGATCTACGACTGCGGCCGCGGGCAGAACGCGGGTTCTTTCCCGGCCGGCGGTCAGCGGCAACATCGCCCTGATCGAACGCGGCGACATCACGTTCAAGGAAAAGACCGTCAACGCCCAGAACGCCGGGGCCGCGGCCGTCGTGATCTACAACAACGAGGCCGGGAATTTTTCCGGAACCCTGGGCAATGCCGGCAGCTGGATCCCGGTCGTTTCCCTGTCCAGGGAAGACGGCCTGCTGGTCAAAGCCCGGGGCGTGCACTCGGTCACCCTGGTCAATCGCCCGGGAAACTACGGGATCATGGACGGCACTTCCATGGCCGCTCCGCACGTCAGCGGCGCCCTGGGGCTGCTGGCCGCGCAATTTCCCGCCGATGATCTCCCCAAGCGCATCAGCCGGCTCTATTCGGGGGCCGACCGCCTGGCGGCGCTGGAGAGCAAGATGAAAACCGGGGCCCGTTTGAACCTGGCCCGGGCGCTGGCCCAGAATCTGGTCCTGGCCATGACGGTTTCGCGGCAGCAGGCCAGCGTCTGGGTGGTGAACAAGGATTTCGCGGAAGTGTATTTCAGCGTGGAAAAGGACCCCGGCTCGACGATCAGCGGCGAAACCTACACGGTGTACCGCAAAGACGCGCGGCGGCAGCTACCAGCCGATCAAGGAGATCGCCGGCCAGCGAACTCCAGAACGGCGCCTATACTTTTTTCGACAAATACCTTGACCGGGCCCTGGCATATACCTACGTGGTCCAGGCCCGGAACGCCCAGGGCGAAATCATCGCCCTGTCCAACGAACAGAGCATTTGAGGTGCCGCAATGAGGAAAATCCCGATCAGCATCGCTTTGTTGTCCTTTTGCCTGTTTCTGCCAGCGGCCGGCGGCAGGTTTTTCGCCAGCGCCGGCGCCGCCGCCCTGTTCTCCGGCGACAGCGTTTTCAAAACCATCTACGGCAATGTGCAATTCGGCCCTGAACTCCGGGCCGGCTATGATCTGAACAAGAATTTCTATCTCTGGCTGGGCTGCGGTTTCTTTGCCGCCAAGGGCGAAGTGCCCGAAGTTGAAGGATGAAACCACGGCCAGCCAGTACCTGCTCGCCCTGGGGAGCGGCTGGCAGACCCGGCGCGGACGCCGCTGGCAGGCCGATGTTTTTGCCGCCCTGCTCATGGGCCGGGTTCAGGGAAAAGGCCATGGGCGAAACGGCCGGCAAGTCGGCTCCGGGGTTCGAGGTCGGCAGCGGGTTGCGTTATTTTTTGCAAAAAAAAATTTTTCTGCAGGCCGCCGTCTCTTATGCCGGCGCCTGGACCACGGTCCGCTTCGCGGAAGCGGATAAAGACATCATCATGGGCGGGCTGCGGCTGAGCGGCCGGGTCGGCCTGCGCTTTTAAGCTGCAGAGGAACTAAAAGCCCCGCAGCAGGCCGAGGAATTCCTTCGCCGTCGAGGAAACCGGAAAAACGCCCGCTTTCCTCGCCGCCGGGGCCGAAGAACATGACCGTGGGCATGCCGATGATCCCCAGTTCTTTTTTCAGGAGTTCGTTCTGATCGTTTTTACGAGTGAAGTCCAGCTTGACCAGATATCCAATCCCGCAGGGCGGCGCGGACGTCGTCGCGGCTGAACGTCTTTTCGTCCAATTCGCGGCAGGCTGCGCACCACTCGGCCCAGGCGTCGACCAGCAGCCGCTTGTTTTCGGCGCGGGCCCTTTGCCTGGCCTGCGCCAGGTCATGCAGCCAGGGCAGGGATTCTTTTGCCGGCGCCGCCGCCTGGGGCGCGCTTGGGAAAAATCGCCGGGCAAGGCCCTGGTAAAAGAGAATGGCGCCGCACAAGAACACCAGCACCACGGCGGTTCGAACCAGCACCGGGCCCACGCCCGCTTCGCGCATGGGGCCGGAACAGGCCGAGGGCTACGGCCAGGGCGACCAGGTAACCGCCCCAGAAGCAGCCAGTGAAAGCCAGGAAGGCAGGATATTGCCCAGGAAGAAGATGCCGCCGGCGATCAGCAGGGCGGCGAAAAAGTATTTTACCGCGCTCATCCAATTGCCGCCGCGGGGCAGGGCGGCGATGGCCCCGGAAAACGTCCCGGCCACCAGGAAAATAACGCTCATGCCCAGGGAAAAGACGAAGGTCAGCCAGAAGCCGAGCAGGATGTTCCCCGACTGGCTGATCCAGGAAAGGAGGGCGATGAGCACCGGCCCGACGCAGGGGGCGGCGATGACCGCCGAAACGCCGCCGACGATCACGGCGCCGAGGTACTCGCTCTTGTGGCTGCCGGCCGCTTTGGCGGTGATCCAGGAAGGGACGGGAATGGAGAAGAGCCCGGCCAGGCTCAGTCCCATGACGATAAAGATGGCGGCGATGACGATGACTACGACCGGGTTCTGGAAGGAGATGCCGATCAGCGATCCGGTCTTGGCGGCGACCACCCCGAGCAGGGAGTAGACCAGGGAGAGGCCCAGGACGAAGAAGAGGGAGAGGCTAAAGCCCTTCAGCTTTCGTCCGCTGGCTGCGTCCGCCCACGAAGCCCATGACAATGGGGATGACCGGGTAAACGCAGGGGGTCAGGCTGGCCAAAAAACCGGCGGCGAAGACAAGCAGGAAAAGCGGGAACGAGGCGCTGCCCATGCGGCCGCGGATGAGGTTTTCCAGCCGGCGCGCCAGGGGCTGGCCGGCGGGGGGAGGCGCGGAAAGGAAGCCGGGCTGGATGGCGACCTGGACCCGGGTCTGGTCGGGCGCATAGCAGAGTTCCTTCGGGTATTCCTGGCAAACTTGAAAAGAGACGTCAAAATCCAGCACAACCGGCGCCGTGACGGGACGCAGCCTCTTCAGGAAAACGCGGACGCTGAACTCGCCCTTGAAGACGCTTTCCTCTCCGTAGGGAACGCCGGCCGGGAAAACGGTCCTGGCCAGCTCGGCAAATCCGTTTCCGGCCAGGGTGATGGCGAAGAATTTGTTTTTCAGATCGGTGATATGATACCCGGCCGGAACCTGGAAGCGGAAATCGACCTCGCCCGAAGCCGGGGCGACCTGGGCGACGACCCGCGGCCGCGCCGCTTCCTGGCCGCCGAACTGGGGCCAGGCCGGGCTGAAAACGAGGAAGAACAGGCAGGCGGAGAATGCTATTTTCTTTTTCATGGGGCTTTCATGGTAGCAAAAAAACGCCGGCCGGTCAACCGCCGGGCTTGGTTGGCTCCCTGGATTTGTGCTACAATCGTCTTGAAATTGGAGGTCGCAATGGCAAGCAAAAAATGGTTTCCCTGGCTGGTGCTGATGCTTTTGATTTTCGCGGTCGCGGCTGCGGCCAAGACCGCCCAGGTCCAGAGCCGCTGGCAGAAAACGCCTTTAAAGATCGACGGCGATATCAGCGACTGGCTGGCGCCGGCGTTCAACGCGGAAAAATCGGTGCAGGTGGATTACGCCTTCGGCAACGACGCCGAGAACCTCTACTTGATCTTTGTCTTCAAGGATCAGAAATACCTGAGTTCCCTGGCCCAGACCGGGTTCACCGTCTGGTTCAACGACCAGGGCAAAAAGAAAAAGACGCTGGGGGTGCGCTTCCAGAAAAAAACGCTTCCCGCCGCCGAAGTGATCGCCGTGATGGAGAAAAAGAACGGCCCGCTGAGCGAGGAAAGGAAAAAAGAGATGCTGGCCAAACCCGCCTACATCGTCAACCAGTTCGTGGCGGTCAACGGCGACGACGAGGACCAGACCGAGCTGGTCTTCAAGCAGGGGCCGCTGCCCGAATTCACCTCCCTGGCCGCCTCCGGCCGGCTGGCTTTCGAGTTCCGCATCCCCATCGGCCCGGGCAACGGGCTGACGCTGTCCGCGGGCAAGGCCGTGCTGGTGGGATTCGACTGGGGCGGCCTGACCAGGGAGATGCGCCAGGAGCGGCTGCAGCGCGGCGGCTATGAGGGCGATGAGAGCGGCGGCATGCCTGAAGCGCCCGACCTCGATCCCGAAGGCCCGGGCCAGCGCGACAGCGGCGGACTGCCGAGCCTGCGCGGCCCCAAGCACTATATTTTCTGGTGCGAAGCCGACTCTGGCCGCCGGAGCGAATTAATCCGCGTCGGTTCCGGCTAAGGGCGCCTGGCGCACGCCGCCGGCGCGGATGCGGCAGCGCCCGATGAGCTGACCGCCTTCGGTGCGCACGTCGACGCGCAGGAGCGAACCGGGGTATATCCGCTTCAGGGTGCGGAAAGTCCAGAGGCGGAATCCGCTTTTGCGGCCGCCGCTGAGCTGGATGAAAGGCGACGCGTAGACCAGTTCCCCATTCAAATACCAGCGGTGACAGACCCGGTCCTTCAGGCCGAGCGGGGCATCGATGGCCGTCAGGGCGTAGATCCTGGCGGGGCCGCCCGCAGGAAGCTCGCGCAAGCTTTCGCTGAGCCCCTTGGCGAGCGGATCCATGCCCAGGCCGAAGCCGCATTCCAGAAGGCGCAGCGGCGCCGGCGGGATCAGCGGCCGGCCGATCTCCGTCACTCCGGCCAGCAGCAGGGCCGCGGCCAGGATGAGCCGCAGGCGGCCGCGAATTTTTACCCCGCGCAGGGTAAAACTGAAGGAAATGAAACCGGCCAGGGCCAGCAGGGCGCTCAGGCGCAGGGCAAAGGAATTCTTGAAATTCCAGACCACGGGCAGCATGACGTTGATGCAGGCGAACAGGTTGAAGGCGAAGAACACGGCCAGCAGCCGCCTGTTGACGGACAGGTAGCGGTCGTAGACGATATCCATGGTGGCCAGCAGCGCCGAAACGGCCAGCAGCAGCACAAACAGCATGTTGCCCGCTCCCCAGGTGGCGCTCATGTAATAGATGGGCAGGATAAAGAACAGCAGCTGCTGGTAAAAATTGCGCTGGAAATAATTGATCAGCAGACGCAGGCGGCGGTGCCAGCGCTCCGGGATGTTGCGCAGGCGGGCCAGCAGGGGCAGGGCCAGGCTGCTCAGCCAGATGAAGGCGATGTGAAAGACGGCCAGGCGCAGGTAGGCGAAATTCTTGGTGCCCAGCCACATCACGCCGATGCCCAGGAGCAGGGAGTAGGAGCTGTGGAACCACCAGAGCTTGTCCTGGTGGCGTTCGAGGATACCGCTGAAAAATTGTTTTAGTGCAGGCATTACAATCAGGTGAGCATTTTATACGAGCCGTCGGCATTTTACAAGAGTTCCCGGGTATTGTCATGGGGTGGGTAATCGGTTGTGTTTTTCTTGGCCGTCAACCGTTTGCCGTATGCCGATTTTTATGTTAATATATCTCCCTGACGCACCTGTAGCTCAATGGATAGAGCTTTTGACTACGGATCAAAGGGTTGGGGGTTCGAATCCCTCCAGGTGCGTTTTTATTTTTTCCGCTTCTTTTCCATAAAGACCATGAAAAAAGACGCCGTTTATTTCATGAGCAAGGCCTTGTCCCAGGCCGCGGCCGCTGAAAAGCGCGGCGAAGTGCCTGTGGGCGCGGTCGTGGTGCGCGACGGCCGGGTCATCGGCCGCGCCGGCAACGCCCCGATCGGCGACCGCGACCCCAGCGCCCACGCCGAGGTCAAGGCGCTGCGCCGGGCGGGGAAGAAAGCGGGCGCCTACCGGCTGAACGGCTGCGAGCTGTACGTCACGCTCGAGCCCTGCCTGATGTGCTACAGCGCCATGGTCCAGGCCCGGATCGCCAGGCTGGTCTATGGCGCGGACGATCCCAAGAACGGGATCTTTTCCAGCGGAGTGTTTGAAAACGTGAAGGACATATACAACCACCGGATCGCGGTCGAAGCCGGCTTGCTCGCGGAGCCCGCGTCGGCCATGCTTTCCGGATTTTTTAAAGCGCGGAGGGGTGCCGGAGCGGTTGAACGGGACGGTCGCTCCTCCTAGTGGCTTAACCGAACCATTTGTGATCAGTGATTAGTGAAAAGTGATTGGTAACGGCAATAGTCCGAATGATTCCGGAGGGCGGTTCGCGAACCGCCCCTACATAAAGAAAGTAAAAATGTTCTGATGTCGGGCCCCAGCGAGCCGCTCGTGCCATCCCTGCCCCTTCTTTCTAAACCTTTTGCTTTCGGCACTTTTTCATGCTACAATCCTATCTCCATGGGCGTGAAATGACGCCGATTTTAACGCGATGAAGGCATTATCTCAGGCGCGGAGGGGTGCCAGAGCGGTTGAATGGGACGGTCTCGAAAATCGTTATGGGGAGTGATCCCCATCGTGGGTTCGAACCCCACCCCCTCCGTTTATTTGAACTTTTGTTAAAATTTGAACCCACTATTTCTTGATGAACCTTTGTCTAAAATAAACTATCGGGGGTGGGATCTGCGAGCGTAGCGAGCTCATCCCTGCCCCTCCTAGTTGCTTAACCGAACTATTTGTGATTAGTGATTAGTGAATAGTGATTGGTAACAGCAATAGTTCGAATTTATCCCATTGGCGTCCTCGTCTCACCACACCTGGACGCGCTCGGCCGGGGCCAGGTAGAGGGCGAGGCCCGGCTGCACGGCGAACGCCTCGTACCAGGCGTCGAGGTTGCGCACGGTGTCAGCCCGGTACTGGCCGGGGGAATGGCTGTCGGTGATCAGCTGGCGGCGGAGCGAGGCTTCGCGGGCCTTGCCGCGCCACGACTGGGCGAAGCTCAGGAAGAACTGCTGGTCGCCGCTGAAGCCCTGGGCCAGCGGCGCTCTCTTCCCGCGCAGGGACAGGCGGTAGGCGTCATAGGCCG
Source organism: Candidatus Aminicenantota bacterium (assembly GCA_963764745.1). Taxonomy (GTDB): domain Bacteria; phylum Acidobacteriota; class Aminicenantia; order UBA2199; family UBA2199; genus UBA2199. Next base: position 1,066,815 of record CAVXTN010000006.1, read on the forward strand.
CGGCCAGCCCGGCGACGTCGGCGATGTTCTCGCCCAGGGTCAGCTTGCCGTTGACCGCCATGTCGGGCAGGGGGCGATAGGCGTCGTATTGGCTGACGAGCCTGGCGGCGGCCGCCTGGAAGTGCGCCGTGTCGGCCTCGGTCCACCAGTTGTTGAGCTTTCCCTCGGCGTCGAACAGGGCTCCCTGGTCGTCGAAGCTATGGCTGATCTCGTGGCCGATCACCGAGCCGATGGCCCCGTAGTCCATCGACTCGGGCCGCCTGGGGTCGAAGAACGGCGGCTGCAGGATGGCGGCGGGGAAGTTCAAGGCGTTCATCGCCGGCAGGTTGACGGCGTTCACCGTCTGCGGCGTCATGACCCACTCGGAACGGTCGACAACCTGGCCGAGCAGGCGCAGGCTCCGCTGCAGGTCGAACTGTTCCACGCGCTCCAGGTTGCCGAAGGCGTCGTCGGCAAGGATCTCCAGCTTGGCATAGTCGACCCAGGCGTCGGGATAGCCCACGCCGACGATCAGGACGTCGAGCTTGGCCTTGGCCTTGGCCTTGGTCTCGGGCGTCATCCACGCCAGTTTGTCGATGCGCGCCCGGAAGGCGGCGATGAGGTTGCCGACCATGGCCTTGGCGCGCGCCTTCTCCGATGCTGGGAAGTACTTCTTGACGTAGAGCTTGCCGACGGCGTCGCCCAGGGCGCCGTTGGTGGCGTCGACGGCGCGCTTCCAGCGGTCCCTGGGACGGGGGACGCCGGACAGGGCCGTGCCGTAGAAAGCGAAGTTTTCCGCTTCGAATTCCTTGGGCAGGACCCTGGCAGTGTGCTCGATGGCGCGGAATGCCAGGTAATCCTTCCATATGCGCAGCGGTTCGCTGGCCGCGAGCGCCGAAATGCCCGTCAGGGCGCTGGGCTGCCAGACCACGAAATCTCCCTGCCCGGCGAGGCCGCAGGCGGAAAAGAAGGCGTCCCAGTCCAGCCCGGGAGCCCTGGCCGCGAATTCCTGGCGCGTCCAGTGGTTGTTGCCCTTCTGGATGTCGCCGGTGGCGGTACGGTCCCAGTGCGCCTCGGCGATGCTGTGCTCCAGCTGGAAGATCCCGTCGGCCCGCGCCTGGTCGGCGGGCAGTCCGGCGAGCTTGAGGACGGCCGCTATGTGGGCGATGTATTTGTCGCGGATGCCCGACATGCGCGGCGAGGGGGAAAGGTAATAGTCGCGGTCGGGCATGCCGAGACCGCCCTGGAGCAGGTAGGGGAGATAGCGCTTCGGGCTGTTCAAATCCTGGGCGACCCACAGTCCGAAAATATTGTCCGTGTAGAGGTTGGTGGCGTTGAGTATGTCCACGTCGGCGCGCAGGCGGCCGCCCAGGAACGCGGACAGGTCATTCAGGTTCGCTATGGCGGCGATGCGGTCGAGCGTGGGCTTAAGCGGCTTCAGGCCGCGGGCGTCGATGGCGGCAGTGTCCATGTAGGCCGTGAAGAAATCGCCGATCTTCCTTGCCTCGGACGCGAGCGGCGCTTTTTTGGCCGCCGCCTGCCGGATCAGGTCGGCCGTCCGCTTGCTGGTCAGCTCGTACACCAGCGTCCCTACCCCGTAGCCGCCCATGTCCTCGGGGATGGGCGTGTTCTTCAGCCACGCGCCGTTGGCGTAGGCGAAGAAGTCGTTCCCGGGCAGCAGCGAGCGGTCCATCCCGGCCAGGTCGATGCCCGGGCCCGGAATGCCTTTGGGTTCGGCCTTGGCCGCAGGGCCGGCCGCGGGCAAGCAGACAAACAGAGCCAGCAGGACCGCGGCAGTGAATATGCGGCGGGAAATTTCCGAAAAACGTGCGTTCATGGCTATGTACCTCCCTGGGTCGATGGATGCCACTGACCCGGATGAATCGACCTCACGGAAATTTGCGAAACATACAATTTACGCCAATGGGCGCCGGAAGGTTTCACGGGACAGTACCCGCATAAAGAAAAAATGAATGCCCTGATTCCCTGATTCACCTCACCGCCACGGATCTCGGCAGGGCGAAGGCCGTGAGGCGAAAGGGGACCGGGTCCCAGCTTTCCATAATGGGCCGGCCGACGCACCTGGCCTTGATGCGGACGTGGTATCTTCCCACGCCGACCTTCCTGTCCAGGAGTTCGCCGGCTTTCCATAGATAGGAACCCTTGCCGTATTCCACCTCGGCGATCTGGCCAAGATGGATCAACTGGCCGCCTGGATTGTACCCCCAAAGATTGATGTAAAGAGGCCCCGTAAGGCCCTTGATCGTGGTCCAGACGATCGGATGCTGCGTGCCCAGGACCCAATTTTCCCCGCCTTGCGGGGACAAAAGCGTGATTGTAGGCGGCGCCCCCGCCAGGGCGACTCCCAGTAACCCGAGCAAAATCAAGAGCTGGACCATTTTTTTCATTTTCCGCCTCCTTGTCTGTCAAATAAAAGTGCTGCTTCTTTAATCTCAAGCGGAACACGAAAAACCTGAGAATGCGATATGTACCTGTTCGACCAGAAAGCTACAACTTGTGTTGAAAGGAGCCGCCCTTTGGGGCGATTCCTTTTGCATGGGGCGGTGAAGCGATAGCCTACCTTTTGCGCAGGTACTTCCGGATATCGACCGCGACCGCGGAAACGATGATGAGGCCCTTGATGATATTTTGCCAGTAGGGTGAAACGTTGAGGAATACGAGGGCATTGTTCATGAAGGTGAGCATGAGGACGCCCGTCAGGATGCCGCCCACCGTTCCAATGCCGCCGGTCGTCGATACGCCGCCGATGACGCAGGCGGAAATCGCGTCGAGTTCCCAGCCGACGCCGAGGTTGTTTGTTGCCGATCCCTGGCGCGCGGCCTGGAGGGAGCCCGCGAGTCCGTAGAGGGCTCCGGCGATGACGTAGACGATGATGAGGGTGCGGCTGACGCTCACGCCCGAGACGATGGCAGCTTCAGGATTGGCGCCGATGGCATAGATGTTCTTGCCAAGCCTCGTCCTGTTGAGGAGAGCCCACATGAGGATGAGGAGGACTGCCGCGATGATGATGATGTAGGGGAGACGGAGGTTGCCGGAGATGGGGATGGCGCCGTTTGCCACGTTCGTGAAGTCGTCGCGGAGGCCGCCGATAGGCGAGGCGCCGTGCGGAGGGCGGTCGACGTAGAGGGAGACCGCGCCATAGGCAATGACCATCGTTCCCAGGGTGCTGATGAATGGAGGCACCTTGAGCCAGGCGATGATGGCGCCGTTGAAGAGGCCGATCACGATGCCGGCCCCGACGGCGAGGAGGATGGGGACGACGAGGGGCATGGAAGGGAAGTCGGGGAAAATCTTGCTCGCGTAGTCGGCTCGCTGGAGCATGGACGCGGCGATGCAAGCCGTGAGGCCGACTATTCGGCCGGCCGAGAGGTCGACCCCCTTCGTGATGAGGATGGGCCCTTCCCCGAGGGCTATGATCACGTAGACCGAGGTGATCATCAGGACGTTGATGATATTGTCCCAGGAAAGGAATCGAGGCTGGACAATACCCGTGATGAGGACGAGCACGAGAAGCACGAGGAGGACCGCGCGCTTGGTGGCGAAGTCCTTCGCGGTTTTCCAGGGATTGATTCTTGTGACCCTGTTTGAAGTGTTTGCCATATTTCTCCCCGTTTACATGAATTGGGTCGAAAGTCGCATGATTTCCTCCTGGTCGGCGCCCCTGCCGTCCAGGATCCCCGTCATCCTGCCCTCGCACATGACCATAATGCGGTCGGACATCCCGAGGATTTCCGGGAGTTCCGAGGAAATCATGATGATGCTTTTTCCGCGCTTGGCCAGGTCGGCGATGATCGTATGGATTTCGAACTTGGCTCCGATGTCGATGCCGCGCGTGGGCTCGTCCAGTATGAGTATTTCCGGATCGATGAGTAGCCAGCGCGAAAAAATGACCTTCTGCTGGTTGCCGCCCGAGAGATCCTGCATCAAGGTGTGCGCGGACGGCGTCTTCACGCGCAGCAGGTCTATACTCTTTTTTACGTCAAGGTCGCAGCGCTTGAGATCGAGGAGAAAGTTCCTGCGGACGTAGGACCTCCAGTTGGAGGCCAGGATGTTGTCGTAGACGGCGAGGATGGGGAATATGCCCGTGGCGCGCCTTTCCTCAGTGAGGAGGGCCATTTTCTTCCTGACCGCTTCGATGGGCGACTTGATGTGCAGTTCCTTCCCATGCAGGAAAACCGAGCCGGACTCCATGGGCCTGATGCCGAAGAGGGACTCCATGAGCTCGGTTCGCTGGGAGCCGACGAGGCCGCTCACGCCAAGAATCTCCCCCTGGCGAAGGTCGAAGGACACGTTCTGGAAGGACTTGGGATCGCTGGAACTATAGTCCACTACCTTGAGCACGACCTCCCCGGGAACGTTCTCCCTGGGAGGGAAAAAATGGCTCATGTCGCGGCCGACCATCTTGTGGATGATGATGTCGGTGGTGAGCTCGGCGGCAGGGAAGGTTCCCACGAGCTTGCCGTCCCGCAGGATCGAGACTTCGTCTGCGATTTGGAGGATCTCCTCCATCCTGTGGGAAATATAGATAATGGCGACGCCTTCACCACGGAGTTTCTTGATGATCCTGAAAATGTGCCCGACTTCGTTCTCGGTCAAGGACGACGTGGGCTCGTCCATGATGATAATCCTGGATTTATAGGAGACGGCCTTGGCGATCTCCATGGACTGGATCTGGGAAACGGAGAGGTTGACGACCCAAGTGGTCGGGTCGATGTCCATCTTGAGTTCTTCGAAAATCGCCTTTGTGTCGCCGAGCATTTTCTTGTTGTTAATGAATTTGCAGGGTCCAAGCCCCGTGACGGGGTAGCGCCCGAGCCAGACGTTTTCCATCACGCTCATGCAGGGAATGGGAAGGAGTTCCTGCTGGATCATGGAAATGCCGCTTTTCAAGGCATCCCTGGCGCTTGCGAATCGGACCTTTTCTCCGTCCAGGACAACCTCGCCCTCATCCATCCCATATATGCCGAAGAGGCATTTCATGAGCGTGGACTTGCCGGCTCCGTTTTCCCCCATGAGGGCATGCACGCTTCCCGGCCTGACCTTGAGGCTGACGCCGTTCAGGGCCTTTACCCCGGGAAAGCTCTTGGAGATGTTGTTCATCTCCAGTACGTATTCGCTCGCGGCCATTGAATGGACCTCCGGCTTGACAGACAAACAGGGCGTACGCTGAATACGCACGCTCCGCGAAATATGAACCGTAGAAACGGTTACTGCCCGGATTACCTGAACGACTTGCAGTTGTCCTTGGTCACTTTCACGTAGGGGACCCAGATGTACTTGCCGGAGGGGTTCGGGTTGTTCATGGCATCCGCGAAGGGGGCCACGCCGGTGGCGGCGGGTTTGCCCTGGGCGAGAGTCCAGGCGAGGTCGAAGGTGGCCTGGCCCTGGCGCTTCGCGTCGTTTAGGACGGTTCCGAGGAGGATGCCCTGCTCCAAGGCGTCAAGGGCCTCGGGGATGGCGTCAACTCCAACGACCGGCATGAACTTCGCACCCTTGAAATAGCCGGCGGCTTTGAGGGCGTTGATGGCTCCGATGGCCATGGCGTCGTTGTTTGCGAAAACGACTTCAATCTTGTCGCCGAACTTGGAGAACCAGGCTTGCATTTTGTTCTGCGCCTCGCCGGTCTGCCACATGGCTGTGTCTTCGGCGAGCTTGTCGACTTTGATACCGGCGGCCTCAACGGCCTTGATGGAGAACTCGGTGCGGTACTTCGCATCGGTGTTGGCCGGGTCACCCAGGAGCATGACGTACTGGAGCTTCCCGTCCTTGTTCTTGTCGGCGCCGGGATTGGCCTTCCAATATTCGGCCACGATCTCTCCCTCATAGGTGCCTGACTGTTGGGCCTTGGCGCCGACGTAGTAGGCATTGGCATATGTGGCCATCTCGGCGGCATCGGGTTCACGGTTGAAGAAGATGATCGGGACCTTTTTGGCCTGAGCTTTGCGGATGATGATGGCGGCGGATGCGGGCTCGACCATGTTGAGGGCAAGGGACGTGGCGCCGTTGGTCAGGAACTGGTCGATGAGGTCGTTTTGCTTGGATTGGTCGCCCTGGCCATCCTGGATGGAATAGTCAAGGTTGTCCGCGCCCACGGCCTTGGCGAGGTTGTCGATGTGGTTGCGAACGATTGACATGAAATTATCGTCGAACTTGTAGATGGAGATGCCAATGTTCGGCTTGGTCGCTTTGGCGGGTCCGCAGCTCACGAAGATCATGGCGATCATCATCGCCAGGGCGAGAATGACTGCAAAACGTTTCATGAAGTTTCCCTCCTTGGACTGATAGGAAACTGTTCGGAATGTTTAAAAATATCTATTGCTTCTTGAGCTTGCTGAGCGATTCCTTGAGCCACTTGACGTAGTCGGGGCGGTCGATCAGGTTTTGCACGCGGAAGACCCTCAAGCCCGGCCAGCTTGCCCTCGTTGATCTTGGCGACGAAGTAGTCGATGATGCCCTTGAATTCCTTTTCGGTCAGCCAGCGCCCTTCGTCCGATTCCAGGTAGAGCGAGCCCAGGATCGGCTTGCCGGGGAACTTTTTCAGCACCCGGTCGAGCAGTTGTTCGTAGTTCGGCAGCTGGGTGACGTCATAGAAGCTGAAGATGATGGCGTCGATGTCGAAGTCATATGGTTTTTCAAGATCGGCGGGCGGGTAGCAGGGGGCCCAGATGGCCAGCCGCGGGTTGATCGCCTTGGCCTTGGCGATGATCTGGCGGAATTCCGCCGCGGAATGCCCGCCTTTGGCGGTATCCTCGGTTTCCTCGTAGAAGTCGTTCAGGTACAGGCCGATGATCTCCTTGTGCGTGAGCGACAGCTCCGCGATCCAGGCCGCGTGGCGCATGGCCTGGTCGAACGTCCAGCCCCAGATGCCCCGCTCGATCTTGGCGATGACGTACTTGATCCCCGGCGTCTTCATGTGCCGGTACATCAGCGTGTCTTCAAACTTCATGACCCCGTCGTAGGCCTTGTCGTGGGTCCAGACCGTGTTGAAGCCGACCTCCTTGACCGTGGGGGCGATGTCGACCTTGTCGTCATGCTCCCAGACCGAAATCAGCGGTTCGGAGGGAAAATCGATGGCGCCGGCCGCGAGCGCCGGCACGGCGCACCAAAGCGCCAGCCCGAGAGCCAGAAGAACGGTGGAAAAAAAGGAAGGTAAGCAATTGTTTTTTTTCATTTGGACTCCTGTTATGGGTAGGTCGGTTGGTCCGATCGCGGATATTTTAAAGGAAAGCAAAAAAAAATTCAAAAAAACCGCGACGCGCCGCCTCGCGCTTCAGGCGCCTGTTTTCTTGAAATTGCGCAGGATATAAAAAAAGCCGGCAAAGACGATCAGGCCCAGGATCAGGAAGACGACCAGGTCGCGCCACAGGAAGGTCGGGTCGCTGCTTCAGGAACATGATGATGCCCATGGCGTTGACGGCGACGATCATGGTCAGGAAAAAGCCGTAGAACATGAACTGGATGGGGAAGGAGGTGGCGGGCCGGGCCCAGAGCAGGTAGACGCTGATCAGGCCCAGCGGGATGGTGAAGCCCAGGTCGAAGACCCGCACCAGCCAGAAAGCGGTGGGCGCGATGTCGTAGCCGCGGGTCGTCCCCGTGGCCATCACCTGCCAGACCTCTTTCAGCCACATGGAGGCGAAAACCAGCATGAAAAAGGCGAACAGGACGGAGTAGGCGACCAGCCCTTTTTTCCCGAAACGGGCGGCCCGGTCCCGGGGAAAGACGGCCAGCGAATAGAGCATGACGACCAGCGCCGCGACCAGGATGAACAGGAAATAGAACGTGTATTGCTCGTTGTTGCCGGTATAGCGGCTGGAGCTCCATTCCCAGCCGATGGTGTAGCTTAGGACATAATAGATGAGGTAGAGGGGAGTGGTGATCAGCAGGTACCTGGCGATCGGCTTCCTGAGCCACAAGGCGATGCCGCCGGCGATCGAGATCACGCTCAGCAGGAACAGGTTGACCAGGTCCTGGCCCATGAGCTGGTTGTTGATCACGGCCGCGGTCCGATAACGGATGCGGCCCAGGAAAAGCGGACCCTGGATGGCCAGGTAGATCAGCATCACAGCCCGTGGCCACGGCCAGCAAGCCGACCAGCATGCGTTCGAATTCATTTCCGAAGGCGCCGTCTTTTGTCATGCGCATCCTCCCGTAGGCGGCTATTTTATGCCAGGTCGCCGCCGTTGGCAACCAGTTTGTTGCTTTGTAAAACGGATTGGGGTAGAATTATCTCATGAATTTTCCCCTGCACCCGAAAAGAGCGCTTTGGCTCCTCCTGCTGGGCGGCCTGGCCGGCCTGCTGGCCTGGCGCTTTGTTCCCGAAGCCCCAAAAGCCGCGCGTTGCCGCCGATTATCGCGACGTGATCCTGGCCGAAGCCCAGGAGGTCCAGGTGGATATCGGCCCGGGCGATTTTTGCGCCGGGGTGCTGGAGCGGGGCGGGATGAACGGGCGCGACGCGGCGCGGCTGATCGCCGATGTCCGCCCGGCCTACGACCTGGCCAGAATACGCAGCGGCCAGGTCCTGACCCTGTTTTTCGAAAACGGCCAGCTGCGCAACCTGGTCTATCCCATCGATCGCGACCGCTTCCTGGAAGCCGAGCGCTCCGCCAACGGGGGCTTCCGCGGCCGCGTCGCCGACGTGCCCTACGAGACGCGCCAGGAGACCGTGCGCATCAGGATCGAAAATTCCCTGTACGAGGCGACCCTGGCCAGCGGCGAAATGATGGAGCTGTTCGAGCCGCTTTCGCGCATGTTCGAATACGACGTGGACTTCAACCGCGACATCCAGCCCGGCGACGTCGTGTCCGCCGTGCTGGAAAAAAAATACCTGGACGGCAGGCTGGCCGCCTACGGCGATATCCTGGCCGCCGAGCTGCTGAACAACGGCAAGAGCGTCCGCGTCGTGCGTTACGCCGCCCCGGGCGGCGGCACGGGCTACTACCATCCCGACGGCCGTTCCACGAAGCGCATGTTCCTGCGCTGCCCGCTGCCGTTCGTCCGCGTCACGTCGCGCTACGGCATGCGCCACCACCCGGTCCTCGGCTATTCGGCGCGGCACAACGGCACCGATTTCGGCGCTCCCTACGGGACGCCGGTGCGGGCCACGGCCTCGGGCGTGGTCAGCGGGCGCGGCCGCGACGACGGCCGGGGCAATTACGTGACCATCCGCCACGCCAACGGCTTCGCCAGCTGCTACTACCACCTGAGCCGTTTCGCCGGCGGCCTGCGCGCCGGGCTGCGCGTCGACCAGGGCCAGGTGATCGCCAACGTCGGCAGCACCGGCCTTTCGACCGGCCCGCACCTGCACTACGGCTTGCTCAAGAACGGCCGCTACCTCAACCCGCTGCAGCTGCAGTCGCCAAGCCTGGCGCCGCTGCCCATGGAAAAAATCGCCGAATTCCAGCAGTATTGCTCGCTGATCTTCGCGCCGTTTTCCCGGACGCCCGCCGGCCCGGCGTTCCCCGCTGTCCCGGTCAAGGCCGGCTCCCTGCCCCTGCCGGCCAGGGGTTTCCGCAGCACCGCACTGAAGCGGGACGGCTATTTGTTCCCGATAGACCCCGGCCATGCGGGTGATGGTCTCCGCGATCAACCGTCTCAATTCCGGCGGCTCCAAAACCTCGACTTCGGCGGCGAAAGGCAGCAGGTCGCGGATGATCTCGCGGAAGTCGGCCACCGGAAATTTCAGGACCAGGCTGCCGTCGGCCTGGGCCTCGCTCGCCTGGCCGGGAAACCATACCTGGTCGCGGACGTGGCGGGCGCTTGGCGGCCGGAAGCGCAGCATGACCTGGGTGGCCGGGCCGTCGAAGAATATGCCGTAACGCTTTTCGATCTTCTCTTTTAATTCTTCCGCGTTGACGGGATTCTCGATCGGGTCGGGGAGCGCCTCCGCCGTTTTGCATCCGTGACAGCAGGAAATCGCGGAGCCCCCGCCGCTGGCGGCAATAGGCGATCAGGTGCCAGTTGCCCATGTACAGGAGCAGGTGCAGGGGGTCGACCGTCCGTTGCGTGGTTTCCGCCGTGTACCCGGCCGCGTAGGTGATGGCCAGCTGCCGGTCGTGGCTCAAGGCCAGCAATACGGCGGAAAATATCGCGGCCTCGACCCGGTAATACCTGACGTTTTTCAAGGATATCCTGCTTTCGAGCTTGGCCAGGTCCAGGTCGATGTTGCGGCCGATCTTTTCCAAAAATGAGTCGAGCTTTTTCTTCAGGTTCCGGTCGGGCATGGCCGCGGCCAGGCGCCGGGAAACGATCAGCGAAACGATCTCCTCTTCCGATGCCCACAGACCGGGGAACTGGAAGTTGTCGCGGCCGTAGCAATAGCCTTCATGCTCGCGGGAATATTCGATGGGCGCCTCGAGGAAGAGGCGCATGAACTCGATCTCCCGGGCCGCCTGGCGGCGCGAGATCTCGAAGCGCCCGGCCAGGTCGCCGATCTTCGGGTATTTTTTCCCCTGCAGGCGGTTGTGGAACCACAGGTAGCGTTCATAAGCTAATTTCTTGGCCATGGCCCGTTTATAGCAAGCGCGGATTTTATTTTCAACCGGGACCGGATCGTCCTTTCTTGCCTGAACAGAAAAACAACGATTTTTCGCGGGAATCGGACCTTGGCCGGCCTAAACTTCAAAATAATGAATTCCGCCTGTTTTTATTGACACCCGCCGAGGTTACATATATACTTATAACGGTGATTTTTATCTTTTAATATAGATATTGAGGAAAAAATGAAATCAAACAGAAATGCTACCCAGAACTATATTTTTTGGCTTCTTTTAATCCCGATTTTTCTTCTTGGCATAACCAATAATGTCTTCGCCGCTTCCACCGGCGAGATCCACCTGCTACAAACAGATCCGGCTCTGGATACGCTACTGCCGGAGGTGATTATATCAGTTCCAATGGCGGGTTAAACGCATATTACAGATATTTTATCGAAGTTCCTCCCGGAACGGCCCGTTTGACAGTAGAAATCTATGATGCTGACATCGGAGCTGTAACTACCAATTACACTGATTGGGTGAATGGTTCCTTCGGCGACACCTCATGCAATTACATCGCTGAGAAATCCTGCGGGGACATCCGTCGCCAGCCAGACGTACAGCAATACCCAGGCCGCAGCCGACAGTACTTGGACCCAACTGTACACGGTCGCCAATCCAGCCGCCGGCCATTGGGAACTGCGTGGTCAACATGTCCTCGTCGGTTACGACGGGCGACGACTACAACGGCTACGGCATCCGCGCCCATGACGGCATGCCGGATGCTGGGGGCACCGAGCTCAATATATATGCTGAGTCCTTTCTTCCGATCGGTCGTGATCGGTGCCACCGGCCGTACGACCACCACCACTTTTTACCCATATGTCACTTCCGGGTGCACGGTCGACTGGAATGACTTTGACGGCGACGACAATGGAACGGCAACTTGCCGGCTTTCTTATGCCAGCCGCAACGGCACCATCCCCACCACCACTTACAATGGCTCGGCCAACGACGTCTGGGTGAACCAGGGCCATAAGCGGTTATAGTACGGACTAACTTGAACGAAGATTCGGGTATCTGGACCGCGACCGGCGAGCTATACAACTCTCAGCGGTTCCACCGCCAATTTCGGCGTTTTTTGGGCCGGCAACTGGCAGGCCGCCAACTGGGGCGCCCAATGCCCAGCCCCAAGCCAATTCTTTCCGCGTCTATCTGCCCACCGATGGCGGCGGCGCGCCGGCCAAGCCGTATCTCACCCAGAAGATCAGTTTATGTTTCCGGGCCCAATCCTCCGATCATGAACCACACACCACGCTAGGTGCGCGTGATCATCGTTTTCCAACCCCACTGCCCGGGCCATCACTTTTTCCGCCGCCAACCTGGTCACGGCCAACGTGCCGGGGGGCGCGTTGTTATGCGGGGAGCCGCGTATGCCGGGGTCTCCCAAGGTTCGATCACCGGCCAGCCGCCGGCGGTCAGCGGCAACATCACCTGGAACCCGGGGACGGTCGCGGCCGGCGCCACGGCCACGATTTATTATCAGGTCGACGTGACCCCGACCTCGCCGGAGCAGATCGTCCGGTGACCGGCATTCCCGCGGCACAACGGAACCACCGCCCGCTATGTCGATGAGACCGGCAACACCACCCAGGCGCGCGCTACTTTTACCTACGGCCCGCTTTGCGGACTGGCCGTGACCCAGGGCGGCACACCGATCCCCACCTGGGTGGCGGTCTCCTGCTTCGAGGCCTGCGCCGAGAGAGCCAGCCCACGGTCGAGTGGCATACCGCCTCCGAGATCGGGACGGTCGGCTTCAACCTCTGGCGCCAGGACCGGGAGAGCAAGGAATTCGAGCTGGTCAACCCCAATTTCCTGCCCTCCCTGCCCAACTCACCGCAGGGCGGGCGTCTACCGCCTGGCCGATCCCGGGGCGCAATACGGCGAGCCCGTGGTCTACCGGCTGGAAGAGATCGACGCCCTGGGCCGGACCATGAGCTACGGCCCGTTCACCGTCACTTTCGGGGCCGCCTCCTGGCAGCAGGAAACGGACAGATCTGACGGAAAAAGCCAGGCAAGGAAGAGCCGAGCGACATTTACGGCTACCAGCGCTTCGACCGCGAACGGTCGGACCTATGAGCTGGAACGCCTGAAGCGCGCGCCGGCTGGGCTGCAGGCGGGAGCGGCTCTGGCCGCGTCCCAGAGCAAGGAACGCGCCAGGATCACGGTCAAGGGGCGCGGGTTGTTCTATGTCAACTCGGCCCAGATCGCCAACAGCCTGGGCATATCCGCCATCGCAGGCCGAGGCGCTCATCGCCGGGCATAAGCTGAACCTGACCGGCATGGGCAAGAATATCGCCTGGCTGGCCGACACCAACGGCGCCGGCATTTTCTTTTACAACGAGGGCGTGGAGACCGCCTTTTCCGACCAGAACGTTTATCTGGCTGGAGCGGGCAGCGGGCTGGCCATGGAGACCTTCGGCGGCGGCAACGCCGGCCCGGCCGACGACGGCAATACGTACAGGGAGACCCTCCATTTCGAGGGCAACCACTACGCCCTGGCCGCCTTGTTCAGCAAGCCCCTGGGCGACATCTGGTTCTGGGACTATGTCGAGGCCGGCGGCGGCGCCAAGTCCTTCGCCGTCGATGTCCCCGGGCGTCTCGGCCTCGGGAACCGGCGACCCTGACCGTCACCCTGCAGGGAGCGACCGATACCGCGAGCGGACAACGACCACCACGCCATGGTTTCGCTCAACGGCACGCGAGATCGGCGGCGACTATCTGGGACGGCACCGAGGCGCATACGTTCGACATTTCTTTCGATGCCTCCCTGCTCAGCGAGGGGGCCAATACCATCATCCGTCTCCGGCGCCCTGGACATGGGGGCGCCCTACAGCATTTTTTACGTGGAGTCCTTCGACCTGAGCTACCAGCGGCGAATACAAGGCCGTGAACAACGCCCTGCTCTGCCGCGGCGACGGCAATCCGGTCATCACGCGTGAGCGGCTTCACCGAACCCCAGGTGGTCGTCCTGGACGTCAGCAAGCCCGACCGGCCCAAGCAGGTGACTGGGCGTGGCTCCGGATGTCAGCGGCCGCGTCACCTTCGTTCCCCGCTCCGCCGACCAACACCTACCTGGTGAGCGGCCTGAACGCGGCCCTGCGGCCGCTTTCGGTCGTCGGCGACCGGCCGGCGCAGATCAAGGGGCCGGGCCATGCGGCCGAATACCTGGTCATCGCCCCGGAGGAGTTCAGGGACGACGGCGCAGGAGCTGGCCGACTACCGCAAGTGCAAGGGGCTGAAGGCCATGGTCGTCACCCTGGAAGACATATATGAGGCGTTCAATTACGGCGTGCCCAGCCCGCTGGCGGTCCGCGATTTCCTGGCCTACGCCTACACCAAGTGGGGCGGCAAGAAGGTGAAATACGCGGTCCTGGTCGGCAAGGGGACCTACGACTACAAGGATTATCTCGGCTATGGCGACAACCTGTTTCCCGGTCATCCTGGCCAAGACGCCCGAAGGGCTTTTCGCCGCCGACAAGATGTTCGGGGATGTGACGGGCAAGAACGGCCTGCCCGAGATCGCCATCGGCCGCCTGCCGGCGGTCACCAACGCCGAATTGCAGGCCATGATCGACAAGATCAAGGCCTACGAGAGCGGCCAGGGCGCCTGGACCGGCAAGGCGCTCATGATCGCCGACAACGCCGACGACGGGGGCGATTTCGCCGCCAGGCAGCGATGACCTGGCGAGCCTGGCCTTGGGCTTCCAGGCGGAAAAGATCTACCTCGGACGGGTCGGCCGCGGAGACGCGCGCCAAGATCATCGCGGCCTGGAACGCCGGGGCGGCGCTGGTCAATTACTGCGGCCATGCCGGCCTGAACCAGTTGGCCCCGGAAAACATCTTCAACGTCTCGGACGCGACGCGCTGCAGAACGGCGGCCAGCTGCCGCTGGCGGTCATGCTCACCTGCGTGGCCGGCCGCTTCGAGCTCCCGGGGTTTACCAGCCTGGGCGAGGCCCTGCTGCTGAACGAGAACGGCGGCATGGCCGGCGGCCTTGTCCCATCGGGGGCGGCGATGCACGCGGATTCCCTGCGCCTCGGCGAGGAGTTTTACAAGGCGGCCTTCCGCGGCCAGGGAACGACCGCCGGCCAGGCCCTGCTCGCGGCCATGAAAAACTACCTGCAGCGGGCGGCGCAATCCTACCTGCTGAACGTCTACAACTGGCTCGGCGACCCGGCCCTGGCGTTCAAATGAATATGGCCGCCAGGTATCCGCAAAAAAGACAAGATCGCCGGCCGCAGCATCGCCGGCGAATCTTTCCTGATCCCGGTCTGCGGCAAGCCGCGGACATGGAGAATATTTTTGTTCTGAACCCGCTGGCCGATTTCATCTGGCAGCGGCTCGACGGCGAGCGAACCGCTGGAGGCGATCGTCGCCGACATCGTGCGAGAACTTTTCTGAGGCACGGCGAGCAGGCCGGCGCCGACGCCGGCGAATTTATCGGCCGCTTGCTGGCAGAACGACCTGGTCGAAGAGGTGGCATGAGCTCGCTCTGCGAGCAGGCGACCGGGCTGGACGACGCTCGATTTCTGGAAAGGGATTTCCGGAAAAGTCGACGACCGGCGCGTCCCTTTCTCGGGCAGCCTGGCGCTGACCCACCGCTGCAACCTGGGCTGCGTGCACTGCTACGCCAGGGAAAAGCGCCGGGCAACAGCCGGCGCCGGAACTGGACACCGGGCAATGGAAGAAGATCATCGACGAGATCAAGGACGCCGGCTGCCTCTACCTGCTGCTGACCGGAGGCGAGCCGCTGCTGCGCGAGGATTTCAGCGAGATCTATTCCTACGCCAAGCGCAACGGTTTTCTGGTCACGCTTTTCACCAACGGCACGCTGGTTGACAGCAGAATATCGCGACGCTTTTCCGCGACGCTGCCGCCGCGCCTGGTCGAGATCAGCCTGTATGGCGCCGCGGCTGAAACCCACGACCGCGTCACCGGCGTTCCCGGCTCTTTCGGCCGCGCCCGGCAGGGCATCGAAACTCTGATCGGCCAGGGGATCAAAGTGGGGCTCAAGAGCGTGCTGATGACCTTGAACCTGCGATGAGTTCCCTGCGATCGAGGAACTGGCGCGACACTACGGGGTCGAATTCCGGCTCGATGCCGCGATTTTTCCCACCCTGGACGGGGACCGCTCGCCGCTCGACCTGCGGGTCTCTCCCGAAGCAGGCGGTGGCCCGGGAATTTTCCGATCCCGGGAGAGTCCAAAGAATGGCGGGAATTCCTGGACCGCTTTCAGGCAAAGCTCCGGTCGGGGACAGCATGTATGTCTGCGGGGCCGGGATGAACACGTTCCATGTCGATCCCGAGGGGTGTCTCTACCCCTGCCTGATGGTCCGCGCCCATAAGTATTCCTTGCTCGGCGGCAGCTTTCGCACGGGATGGACGGGGAAGTTTCCCGTGTCCAGGATCAAATGGTGGCCGAAGATTTTCCCTGCAGCGACTGTGAACGAAAACTCCTATGCGGCTATTGCCCGGGATTTTTTGACCTGGAAAGCGGCCGAAGCCAGGTGCCATCCGCATACATGTGCGCCCTGGGCTCGCAGCGCCACAAATATATGACCATGAATCAATTGGAGGATAAATGAAACACAGCGAAAAAAAGAAAATCCAGAAAAAGGAATATGAAAAACCGGTGTTGCGGATCGTGAATATTTCCCAGGGCATGCAGACGCTGGGCGTGGGCTGCAAGGCTGCAGCACGCCGGCCGCGCCTACGCCAATTCCTGTGGTATTGCTAACAGTTGCGCCAGTCTGGGAAGTTAAACCAGTGCCGGTTCCTCGGGAAAGACCAGGATCTCGGGATCGCCGGCGTCAGGTTCGAAGTTTCCAGGGATCCCGCGCTCAGGCTGCGGGGTTGGCAACCCTTTGTAGCTGCCATTTTTCAAGAGTACCCGGGAAAACGGAGACAAAGCGAAAATCGGCGGTCTCCCTGAGATTCGACGGTTTGCCCGCGCTGGAGGGCTGGAAAAAATATTCGATACCGGTGAATCATGGTCCCTGTACCGGGACGAAACAAATTTCTGGATCAGCATGGCTCCGCCGCAGCATGCCGAACCGTTCTGGATCGCTCGTTTCGATCGCCAGGCAAGCCGGGTGACCTATATTGCCGATCCGTCTTACCGGCGCCCCGGAAAAAGAAAACGCACTCTCGACCTGCCCATGTGTATCCTCTCGACCAGCTGCTGCTCATGTATTTCCTGGCCCGCGCAGCGGGGTATTCTAACCCACGCGGCAGGGATGGTCAGAAAAGGGAAGAGCTTCATGTTCGCCGGCGCATCGGGGCCGGCAAGAGCACGTTTTCGCAGCTGCTGGCCGCAGGCTAGAATCGGCAAGCTGCTGAGCGACGAACGGATGATCGTCCGCGAGATCGACCGGAGTCATGCGGGCCTTCGGCACCCCCTGGGCCGGGACCGCCGGCATCGCCCGCAACGGCAGCGCGCCGCTGGCCGGGATTTATTTTTCTAAAGCACGGCCAAAGCAATCAAATGGAAAAACTGGCGGCCGGGGAGGCCCTGGAAAAATTGCTGCCGCTGGTCTCAATCCCCTGGTACGATCCCGATACCATGTCCAGGATCATCGCTTTCGCCAAGCGATTTGGTCGCCAAGGTCCCGGCTTACGAAATGAGTTTCACCCCCGACCGCTCGGCCCGGTTTTTTCTGGAATTTCAAAAGCCTATCCTGATTGGTCTGTCGATATTGTCAATTCCATCCGAGCAAGGCTGCCTGCCGGCCGGGGATGACCTCAAGCTAAGAAATTTATCCCGACGGCGGATTCTAAAAAATCCACTCAGCGGTACATTCCTTCGTCCCTGTCTGAAATGAGATTGGGCGGCGGGACCGGCGGATTGGCGCGGGCCGCTGCGGCGGCCGTGGCCGCCGTTGCCGTTGTTCCCGCCCCGCTGCTGCCTTGGGAGCCGGTCGGGCGTCGGCGCCGGTCGCCCGGCAGGCGGCCTCGGAATGGAAGGTGTGGGCGGTGTCGACCGGAACCTGGACGCGGATCAGCTTCTCGATGCTGCGCAGGAAATCGCGCTCGCCGGCCGAGCAGAACGAAACGGCGTCGCCGCCGGCGCCGGCCCGGGCGGTGCGGCCGATGCGGTGGATGTAGACTTCGGGTTCCACGGGCAGGTCATAGTTGATGACATGGGAGATGCCGTCCACGTCCAGGCCGCGGGCGGCGATGTCGGTGGCGACCAGCACGCGGATGCGGCCGTCCTTGAAGCTGGCCAGCGCCTCGGTGCGGGCGCCCTGGCTCTTGTTGCCGTGGATGGCGGCGGCCGTGATGCCGGCGCCGGTCAGTTTCTTGACCACCTTGTTGGCCATGTGCTTCATCTGGGTGAAAACGATGACGCGGTCCCAGCGCGAGTCGCCGAGCAGCGAGGTCAAGAGGGCGTCCTTGTTGTTCTTGTCGACGAACATCACCCGCTGCACGATG
Source organism: Candidatus Aminicenantota bacterium (assembly GCA_963764745.1). Lineage (GTDB taxonomy): Bacteria > Acidobacteriota > Aminicenantia > UBA2199 > UBA2199 > UBA2199. The sequence continues at coordinate 1,084,782 of CAVXTN010000006.1, forward strand.
CGTTCGACGGCCGGCGCCTCGTGGGCGATGGTCACGTGCACGGCGTCATGGACCAGGGTGCGGGCCAGGGCTACCACCTCGGGCTCCATGGTGGCCGAGAAAAACAGCGATTGGCGCTTGGGCGGCAGCTTGGCAATGACCTTCTTGATGTCCGGGAAGAAGCCCATGTCGAGCATGCGGTCGGCTTCGTCCAGGACGAAGATCTCGATCGTGTCCAGGCTGACGTGGCCCTGCTGCATGAGGTCGAGCAGCCGCCCCGGGGTCGCCACCAGGATGTCGAGCCCGCGGTTCAGGGCCTGGACCTGGGGGAGCTGGCTGACGCCGCCGAAGATGACGGCATGGGAAAAGCGCAGATGGCGGCCGTAGGTGGCGGCGCTCTCATCGATCTGGGCCGCCAGTTCGCGGGTCGGCGTCAGGATGAGGACGCGCGAGCGGCCGCGCGCCGCTTGCCGTTTGTGCAGGGTCAGATACTGCAGGATGGGCAGGATGAAGGCCGCGGTCTTGCCCGTGCCGGTCTGGGCGCAGCCGATCAGGTCGCGGCCCTTGAGCAGGTGGGGGATGGCCTGGGTCTGGATGGGGGTCGGCGTGGTGTAGCCTTCTTCGGCCACCGCCCGCTTGAGTTCGGGCAGCAGCGTGGAAAATACGCCGGCGGCTGCCGCTGCGGACGGTTGGGGGTGCCTGCGGTCAGGATGGTTTTTTGGAGAGCGGCCGGTCAAACTGCCTGGCGGCCGCATTTTTTTCATGGATGTTCATTACATTTCCTTAGTTTGATTTTGAACCCGCCATAGCAGCGAATCATGAAGAAATGGCAATCCAGATCGAGTTTTTCAGACTCAATGGCGGGATGCGGCCCGGAGGCTTTACATCATTTCATTTTTTCCCTGTACAACCCCCTTGGGGGCCACGGGCTCAATTATTTTTATTATATCCGCTACGGCCTTGCTGTCAAGGGCGGCCGGGGGCAAAAGCGGCGCGGGAGAAAAGATTTTTACTTTATTGCATGCTTCTACGTTTAAATCATTGCGTGTCACTTCGGATAATCCAGGATAATGGCGCTTGACGTGCCGGAGGTAGCCATGAAACGACAGGATGGATGGGTCAAAGCTTTTTCTGGTCGTTTCGCGCTGCTTATTGTTTTTGCCGGGGGCGGTTCCTCCTGGCTGCCCAGGAGCAGGCGCTCCTGCCAAAAAAGAGTACCCGCCGGCCATAAACGCCGTCGTCACACCGGCAGCTTCGCATATCAAGGTCGACGGCCGGCTCGACGAGGAAGCGTGGCAAAAGGCGGCCATGCTGGAGCTTCCCTTACGAATGGACCCCGGGCGATAACATCCCGGCCCCGGTCAAGACCGAAGTGCTGATTACTTACGACCAGGCAAAAATTTATGTCGCCTTCCGCTGCTTCGACCCCGAACCGCAGAAGATCCGCGCCCACCTGATGGACCGCGACGCCATCGACACTTTCATCATGGACGACCATGTCAGCTTCATGCTGGACACCTTCAACGACGAGCGCCGCGCCTTCCAGTTCCGCGTCAATCCCCTGGGCGTGCAGGCCGACGCCAACTTCAGCGAGCTCGAGGGCTACGAGGACTTTTCCTGGGACGCCATCTGGGCCTCGGCGGGCAGGATCACCGATTTCGGCTACACGGTGGAGGTGGCCATTCCCTTCAACCAGCTGCGCTTTGCCAAGGGCGGCATGGAGCAGACCTGGGGCTTTTCAGCCGAACGCTCCTGGCCGCGCAACGTCCGCCACCGCATGACCACCCACGTGCGCAGCCGCGACCGCAACTGCTTCATCTGCCAGTTCAACAAGCTCAGCGGTTTTCAGGGGATCAGCCCGGGCAAGAACCTGGAGTTCGACCCGACCCTGACCGTGCAGCGCAGCGACGCCCGGAACATGGAAACTTTCCCTGCCGGCGATCTGGAAACCGGCAAGATCAAGGTCGAGCCGGGCATCAGCGCCCGCTGGGGCGTGACGCCCAACCTGATGCTCAACGCCACGGTCAACCCCGACTTCTCGCAGGTCGAGGCCGACGTGGCCCAGCTCGACGTCAACACCCGCTTCGCCCTGCGCTACCCGGAAAAGCGGCCTTTCTTCCTGGAGGGGGGTGATTTCTTCCTGACCCCGTCTGGAGATGGTCTTCACGCGCACCGTGGCCGACCCGCTCTGGGGCGGCAAGGTGACCGGCAAGATCGGCCGCAACGCCGTGGGCGTCTTCGTCACCCAGGACCGCATCAACAACCTCCTTTTCCCCTCCAACCAGGGTACCGGCAAAGGCTCGCTGGACAATGACGTCTGGGGCGGGGTCTTCCGTTTCCGCCGCGACGTCGGACGCAACTCGACCGTCGGTTTCCTGTACACCGGCCGCGTCGGCGCGGATTACTACAACCACGTGGCCGGCGCCGACGGTTTCCTGCGCCTCAGCCGCACCAAGACCTTTTCCTGGCAGGCCCTCTATTCCCGGACCGACTATCCCGAGGCCACGGCCGCGGCCCAGGAACAGGATGCGAATCCATTCTCCGGATATGCCTTGTACGGGAATTTCCGCCATGACAGCCGCAATCTCATTTATGTCCTGTCCTACCAGGATCTTGGCAGTGATTTCCGCGCCGATTTTGGCTTTATGCCGCGCGTGGACACCCGGACGCTGACCTTGAACATCCATCCCCAGATCTGGGGCCGGCCCGGCGGCTGGTTCGACCGCCTCGCCTTCCAGGCCGACGGCAGCCGGATCACCGACCATCGACGGCCGGCAGACCGACATCGAAGGCCGGGTCGGCGTGGGCTATGAAGGTCCGCTGCAATCGATCCTGCAGGTTTTTCAGCATCAGCCAGAAGATCCTCTACCAGGGGGTGGAGATCGAGCGCACCTTCAACAGCGGCTACATGGAGATGAAGCCGCGCAGCGGGCTGCGGTACTGGCTCTACTGGGAGGCGGGGGACGCCATCGATTACGCCAACGCCCGCGCCGCCAGCTCGGTCCTGCTCAACCCTTCGCTGGAGGTCGCCCTGGGCCGCCACCTCAACCTCAACGTCAACCACATCTATGAAAACCTGACCCTGAAGGGCGAACGCATCTACCTGGCCAACCTGCTGCAGGCGCGGCTGATCTACAACTTCAACGTCCGCTGCTTTCTGCGCGCCATCGTCCAGTATTCCGACGTCAAGTACAATCCCGCCCTCTACTCTTATCCCGGTGGAAGCCCGCGAAAAAGGGCTCTTCACCCAGCTGCTGTTTTCCTACAAGCTCAATCCCGCAGACCGTGCTCTTCCTGGGCTACACCGACAGCGGCATCGGCACGGCCAACATCGACCTGACCCGCGCCGGCCGCACTTCTTTCTCAAGATCGGCTACGCCCTGGTGCTCTGAGGCATGGCCCCGGGGGCCGGGATATCCGGCGACCGGAGGGGGAAGTGCGCCTTCAGTGAAAAGCAGAAGAAGTGAAAAGTGAAATGCCCATGAGCATGAACGGGGAATTAGTTAAAAGCGCGCTCCGACTCTTCACCTTTCACTTTTAACTTTTCACTGTTTACTTGACTCTTTGGGCGCCAGAAAATTGCATGAAATCCTCAATCAGTTGGGCATGATCCCCCTTGATCAAAACGTGGTGGTTGGCCAGCGGGCGCTTGAGGAAATAGCCGGCCGGCTCCTTCAGGCGCAGGCGCACCTGGGTGCGGCACAGGCCGGGCTCGGGCCGGCCGGGCAGGATTTCGGCGGCGGAGACGAAATAGCTGTCCAGGCCGGGATCCCCGACTTTAAAGATCGTGGCCGGGCCGGCGGCGAAGTCGCCGCACAACCCGATCCCCAGGCCGGTCTCGAAATGGGTCTGCAGCCGGTAGCCGGACACGGCGCGCCTGGGCACGCTGCAATGGGCCAGGAGCAGCCGGTTGTCCTCGACATCAACGGCGGCGGGGTTGGCCATGAATGGGATCTCCCCGGTCAAGGCGAACAGCAGGAGCATGGAGAATGCCGCCGGCACGTCGCCTTCGCAGCCGCAGATCATCCCTTCGTCGTTGAGCCGGGACAGGGCCAGGCAGCCGCTGGCCCGCATTTGCTCGATCAGGCTGAAGCAGCGCAGCGTGGCCGCCCGCAGACGGTGGCGGCGGAAAACGTCTTTCAAGGCGGGGACCAGGCGCGACGCCGCCAGCACCTCCCCTTGCTCCACCCCGTCCAGCGCCTCAGCCTGCCCGGTGAATTCGCGGGCCAGTGCCCGGGCTTCCCTATCCTTGGCCTGAAAGGAGGTCACTTCGCGCAGGTCGATGTCCAGCAATTCGCTTCCCCAGCGTTTCTTGACGGCGTTGCGGTCCACGGCCGAAGCGACGAGCCAGTCCGACGGTTCGCCGATGACGCCGATACGCCCGGCCAGGGCCCGGCGCGTATTCTGAAAAGTCTCCAGGCGCCGCAAGCGCGCGGCGATGGAGCCGCTGTCGCCGTGAACGATCTCCGCCCGTCCTCCCTGCTGGCGCACCCAGCTGGAAATTTCCAACGCCGCTGCCAGGGAATTGTGCTTGCCGTCGGCCAGCAGGATGACGGGATCGCCCAGGACGGGGTACAGGCGGATGAATTTTTGCTCGCATCCCCCGGAAGCGATGAAAACGACCTCCAGGTCGCTTGCCGTTTTCCCTCCGGCGCCTGCGGCCAGCAACTCGAATTCCTTTTGCAGGGGAGCCAGGAACTCGCTGCGGTCGCTTTCGAACTGGGCCTTATCATGCCTTCCGGAATCGAGGCGGGTCAGGGTGATCTTGATCATGGTATTCTCCCGAACTTGCCGTACAAGGCAGCCGGAGAGATTCTACCACATGCGAAATCGTCTTTACGTAAGCGCAAGCGATATTTTCAAGAATCCTGCCTGTGGTTTTCTGTTGTCCAGCAGTCACCCGTCGCAGAGCATGGAATCTCAGACGAGCTTGCGGCCGCGGGCGAACAGGGAGCGGACCTTGTCCAGGGCCAGGTGGAAAACGAAGCGCAATCCGCGCCAGATGTGCTTGCCCGACCAGAGCATGAGCAGGCCCAGGGCGGCCAGTATCATGGCGAAGATCAGGGTGAGCACGCCGGCCACTTGCGGATGGTTCTGGAAGGGGCCGAATTGGAACACGGCTTCACCGGCCCAGCGGTTGATCTCCAGGTAGAGGTCGGGTGAGACGATGGTGATCAAGCCGACCAGGGCGCAAAGGAAGCCGCTGATCACAAAGACCACTGCCGTGGCGAAATAAACGACCAGCAACCCGGCCAGGAAAGCCAGCAGGCCGGCGACCAGGGCCAAGCCGCCCATGCCCAAAGGCGCTGCGAAAATGACGATCAGAAACCCTGCCAGGATATAAAGAAGCGATTTTTTTTGCCGGCCCAGGCGGGTGACGCTCGCTCCCACGCGGCTGGAGACCACTTCGCCCGGTTCGCCCAGTCGCTTCAGCGCCCGCAAGGCCCGGTCGATCTCGTCGCCTTCATTGTCGCCGCTGAACGATTCGTATATATGCGACCGGATCTCGGCCAGGATCTCCTGCTGGTCCTTTTCATTCATGCCTTTTAACTGGGAACCCAGCTTTTCCAGGTAATCGGCAACGATCTTTTCCGCTGCCGGCGGGAAATGGTTATTCATTTTGCTTCCTCCTGATCGCGATTTTTTTTTCTGACTGCGGGCCGTCTTGGGCAGTGGTCGCGCCGGCGGCGCCCTCCACCAGCGATACCAGGCGGCGGAACTCGGCCTGGAGCGATTCGCAGGCGGCGCGTCCGGCCGCGGTCAGTTCATAGTACTTGCGCGGCGGTCCCTGGCTGGACTCGACCCAGGCGGAACTTACCAGCCCTTCGCGGGCAAGGCGGGCCAGGATAGGATAAACCGTTCCCTCCTTGATCTCGACGGCGCCGGAACCGGTCAGGCCGCGCACCAGCGAGTAGCCATAGTGCGACCGACGGTAAAGCGCGGCCAGGACGGCCAGCTCCAGTATGCCCTTGCGAAGCTGTGTGACCTTGTTGTCGGCTTCTTCTGCCATGATCTTGCTCATGCCTAGTATACGATAATGGCAAGTAGTTGGTTCCAAAAAAAATTATTTTTCCAAGATTGCCGGTGATCCGTTGCCCACGATCATGACTCAACGCGGAATGGGTAAAAGTTACTTCAGCAGCTCGTCGATATTGATGCCCAGTATTTCCGTGGCGGCTTTCTTGAAGCGCTTGATGATGGCGGCCTTGTCGCGGTCCATCGTCGCCTGCTGCATGGAAACCCCGGTCTTTTGCGCCAATTGCATCCGGCCCGGGAGTCCGCCCTTGGCTTCGACGATTTTATAGATCTGTTCCAGTATTTTACCCATGGCTCCTCCTAAACCGCGAGTTTTCCCGTCATGGCTTCCGCCAGGGCCCTCAGGGCTTTGGGCATGATGATGTTCAGCAGGAAACCCAGCCGTTCCTTCCCTCCCTTCAGCAGCATTCCCCAATGCAGGCCGGCGGCGATCATGATCACCACCATTTGTTCGTCAGCGAGATCGAGCAGGTAATAATTGCCAAGCGGCGGGAATTCGCTGGCCCGCAGTGAATTCAAGAGGCTGTCGGTGATGGCCGCAAAGGCGGAACAGGCCAGCGGGTGGGAGTTCCATCCGGCCAGGGAACGGCCGTCCAGGGAAAGGAAAACATCCATACGCAGCAGTTCGTCGGCAAGCAGGCCCTGGATTTCTTGCAGGGCCGAATTGAGCCTGTGGATATCGACGGAAATTTTTTTGCCCAGATGGTTGAAGCGCAGCCGGTCGATGCGTCCGGCCCGGGGTTCCGGGTCCATGGCCGCGTCCGGGTCCGGTCCTCCGCTACGGGTCTTGCCTTGCTGGGGCGCCGGGTTGGCGGCGCGCTGGCTGGACGGCTTTTCCACGATCTCCACGGTGACCTTTTCCCAGCTTGACATTTCGGCAAGGGCCAGGTTGCGGCTGGAACCGTTCAGGCCGGCCTGGACGAGCCGTCCCGCCTGTAGAAAAAGATCGCCCTTTTTGGCCCCGCTGCTGACGATGATCCGGCCGGTGAATTCTTCGGTGCTCATCAACTGCAGGAAATTGCCCAGGGAGATGCCGTGGATGATGCCGCGTTTTTTTTTGCTTACTTCCGCGAGGATCATGGCGATAAAACGGTCCAGGTGGCGATGGTCTTCGCAATATTGGACGTGGTCGTATTCCCTGGTCTTTTCGGCGATCCTGGGCAGCTGAAAGCCGTTGTAGACGAAAAGCGGAATGGCCTGGTTTCCCGTGCCCAGCAGGCGCAGGACTTCCAGGGCGTAGCCGATCTTCCTGTCGACCTCGATGACGGCTGCGACTACCACCTGGGACTGCAGGATCTGCTTGACCTGGGGTGGATCGGTGGCGCTAATGACCTTGAAGGAAAGGTGGCCCTCGAAGCGGCGCAACTCCTCGGCTACGCGCAAGCCCGGTATGCCGGCATCGGCAAAAACCAGGACAAGGCGCAGGGCCGCGGGTTGGCTCATGTATGCAGGCTATAAGGCGAGGCTTTTTTCATGCGAACTTCTTCCCGTCCGCGGCGGCGGTCCGCCGCGCGGTCCGAGCTGCCCGGACGTAATTACTTCTGCAGGAATTCGTCGATATTGCAATTCAAAATATCGCAGGCGATGTTTTTGAATTTCTCGACCACTTCGGGCTTGTCCTTCATTTCCATGGCATCCTTTTTGGGCAGGCCGGTCAGCGTGGCCAGTTTGAGCCTGCCTTCGGTGCCGCCCTTCTCCTCAACGACCTTGTAAATCTCTGCTAATTTTTCACCCATATTGTCCTCCTCGATGCTCGTTTCAGCTGGTGATCGCGTCTTCGAAAGCGGCAATGGCCTTGGGCAATGACAGGTTGAGCAGCAGTCCCAGCTGCGCCTTCTTGCCGTCAATGAGCATGCCCCAGCCATATTCGCCCATGGGGATCAGAACGACCATCTTGCCGTCGACCAGGTCAAACACGCAGTATTTGCCCAGGATGGGGAAGCCCGATTCCTTCAGGGCCTTGTTGGTGGAATTGATGATCTGGCCGAAAAGGGCGGTGGCGACGGGCTGGGAGTTCCAGCCGGCGAGCGATTGCATGTCGGTGCTGCTCCAGATGTCCGTGGCCATCAGGGCGCCGCCCAGGCTTTCCTTCAGAATCTCGATCGATTTGTTGAGTTTTTGAACGTTCATGCGTTCCTCCTTTTTTGGTTTACTTATATTGTCCGTGGGTTCTATCTCTTCGTACTCAATTTCAATGGCCGGATCATTTTTGTTTTCGTCCCGGCGGCGGAAACTCTCGAGCAGGAGCTCTTCGATGGTCGCGTTGACCGTTTCCAGGCCGGGAAGATAGCTTTCTTCCATCTCGATGGTGACGTTTTCCCAGGCCAGGATCTCCAGGGCGGTTTCCATGCCCTTTTCTTCGTTGCACTCCGCGTTTTTCAATTCGCCATTCTTTATGCTGAGCGCGCCGGTTTGCCCAGCGCTTTTTACGATGAGCGTGCAGGTCATCTTTTCCATCCAGATCAGCTGCAGGAAGGATGCCAGCGTGATGCCCTCGATCCGGCCCTTTTTCTTCAGATTCAGTTCGTATAAGACATGGTCGCGGAATTCTTCAAAACTGATGGGCTTTTCCAGGTAATGGAGTATGCCCATGTCCTTGATCTGCTTTTCGATCTGCGGAGACCCGAACGCGGTCATCACGATGATGGGCACCTGGGAGAAGTCGTTGTGAACGTGAGAGATCAGCGAAATGCCGTCCATTTCCGGCATGCGCAGGTCGGTCACCAGCAGGGAGATATCCTGGGCCTTGAAAACTTTCAGCGCTTCCCTGCCGTTGGCTGCGGTGAGCATTCTGAATTTGTGCTTTTTTTCATAGGGTTTCAGCCCGTCGGCGAGGCTTTTGAGAAAAAGCTTTTCATCGTCGACGATCAGAATGTTTTTGACGGTGCTGTTGTTTTCGCTCACGCTTTTCCAAAGCAAGTTTCGTGCCAACGGCCGGCGCGGGAAAAAGCGTGCCTGGATCTGGGTTTGTCTTGCCCTGGCCCGGGAACCAGGCAATTTCTGACTGTCAGTATTTGCCGGCCCGTCAAAAAATGACGGCTTAAGGTGCTTGCTTTTCGGCCAGCTTCTTTTTCAGGGTGTTGAGCGAGATACCCAAAGCCTTTGCCGTTTTGGAAAGGTTGTTGTGCAGCATGGCCAGCGCTGACCGGATGTATTCACTTTCGATTTCAGCCAGGGGCTTGATGCCGCCGGCATTTTGGCCGGCGGCAAGCGGGTCGTGCCCGCCGGGCAATTCCGGGATCAATGCCGCCAGCGGCAACTGCCCGTCCGCGGCAATTTGCATGATGGCGCGCTCGATGACATTGCGCAACTCGCGCACGTTTCCCGGCCAGGGGTAGGCCAGCATTTTTTGCAGGTCCTTTTCCAGGATGGCCAGTTTTTTTTGCGGCGCGATCTCCTTGAGAAAAACCGCCGCCAAAAGGGGAATATCATGCCGGCGCTCGCGCAGGGGCGGCATGTGGATGCGAATCACGTTGAGGCGGTAATACAGGTCTTCGCGGAATTCCTTTTTTTTTATTTTGTCTTCCAATGCGATGTTGGTGGCTGCCATGATGCGGACCTGGACGGGGTGATACACGACGCCGCCGATGCGCCGGATCTGCATCTCATCCAGCACTCCCAGCAGCTTGGCCTGCAGGTGGAAGCCCATTTCGCCGATTTCGTCGAGAAGGATCGTGCCGTTCTCGGCAATTTCCAGAAGGCCTTTTTTTAGGGCCAGCGCCCCGGAGAATGCCCCTTTCTCGTGGCCGAAAAGTTCGCTTTCGATCAAATTCTCCGGCAAGGCGGCGCAGTTGATGACCATGAACGGGCCGCGCCGGCCGCTGCGCAAGTGGATGAGCTTGGCGACCCGGCTTTTGCCGCTGCCGGTCTCGCCCGTGATCAGCACCGGGGCCAGGTTGCCGGCGGCGGTGGCGATCAGGCTTTTGACCGCGGCCAGGCCGTTGTCCTCGCCGATCAGAACCCCGGCGAGGTCGTCCTGGTCGTTTTGATACTGCAGACTTTCCTCGACTTTTTCCAGTTCGCTGACGCGCAGGCATTTGTCGATGGCAAGTTTCAGCTCCTTCAGGTCAAAGGGCTTGGTCAGGTAGGAAAAAGCGCCGTTTTCGATGGCCTGCAGGGCATTCTTGAAGCTGGGGAAGGCGGTGATGAAAATGATCTTGGCGTTCTCGCAATAGCCGATGATGTCCGGGCAAAAGTCATAGCCTTCGCCATCGGGCAGTTTCTGATCGAGCAGCACGACATCAATATGGTTGCGGGCACAGAGCTCCAGTCCTTCCTTGCCGCTGTGGGCGATCAGGACCTTGAGCGATCGGGCTGGACAGGAATTCGTTCGCCATTTCGCAAAGCAGGCGGTCATCGTCGATGATCAACACGGTGTGCATGGCGGTCTCAGTTTTCATGGGCGGCTGCTCCGGGCAGCGTGATCAGCACCTCTGTGCCCCTGTTGCTGCTGGCTGCTGATCTCGATCGTGGCGTCCATCTGGGTGAGCAGTTTTTTAACGATGCTCAAACCCAATCCGATTCCCTGGGACTTACCCGAAAAAAAAGGCAGGAAAAGCTCTTTTTTCTTGTGGTCCGGGATGCCGCAGCCGTTGTCCTTGATCGAGATCCGCACCTGGTGGCCCGCCCGCCCGACATGAATGGCCACTTGGGGATCGCCGGTTTCGGCCACGGCATCGATGGCGTTGCTCATGAGGTTGAGCAGCACCTGCTGCAGGGCTTGCGGATCGCTGCTGGCCAGAATCGGGTCGGCGGGCAGGACGCTTTTGACTTCGATATGTTTTTTATCGATTTCGCCGGCGAGCAGATGCAGCAGGTTTTCCAGGAGCGCTCCCACGTTGGTGGGTCTGATGCTGAGATGCTCGAACATGTTGAACGATTTTATGGCTTTCAAAAGTCCTTCCAGGCGGCTGAACTCGGAATGCAGGTTCGCGAGGTATTCCAGCTTGGTTTTGTCGTTGTATTCCTTGAAATTGTTGATCAGGACTTCCAGCGTCATTTTGATGGAATTGATCGGATTGCCCAGCTCGTGCGCCAGGTTGAAGAACGTGTAATCGATGGTCGACATCAGCTCCGCGCTGGCGGCGATCTGCTCCCGCCTGGACTTGTCCGAAACATCGCTGGCCAGCAACAGCCGCGAGTCCGGTCCGGGGGAATAGACCGTGAACCCGATCTTTTTGCCGTCCAGGGTCACGGTTTGCCGCAACGGGCCGCCTTCGGGTCCGCCGTGGTCGGCCGGGGCAAAAATTTCCATCACTTTGGCGTAGGAAACGGGCTTGATGGAAGCCAGGATTCCCTCCATGGCCGGATTGCAGAAAACGACCCGCCCGGCCTTGCCGTCCAAAACCAAGATCCCCAATGGAATGTTCGCGAACAAATCCCGCCAGGGCAGGGCGGTCAATTCACTTATCATGTTTTTTGAAAAAGCAGCGTCATCTATCAACCTCGCAGCCAAAATAATTCCGCCGGATCGCAACCTATTATAAACAGATATTCATTTGAATGCAATGCATGTTGCGAATTGAATATTTTCCGTTTTTTCTCTATAATCCCATTTATGAGGCGAACCAGCACTTCCAAATCGGGCCTTTTTGGGGGGGCGCCGGACTTCGCCGATCCCGTCATGACCCTGGCCGCCTCGCAGATCTTCTCCATCGTCCAGGCGTTCATCATATCCGTGGCTTTCCTGCAGGTCGTGCAGATCGCTTTGACTCCGGAAAGGACCGGGCGCTTGATGGTGTTGCTACTGGCCTCGGTTGCGGTCGGCATGTTCCTGCTGGAACTGACCCGGCGCGGACATGTCCGTTCGGCCGCGTTCCAGCTGGTGCTGAGCTTGTGGCTGCTTATCAGCTTATTGTCCTGGATTGCAGGCGGTTTGGGACCGCGGGCCGCCTGGGGATATTTTATCGTTGTTTTTATCGCCGGCATGCTGCTGGGCCGGTGGATCGGCATACTCACCGCCGCAGTCTGTAGCGTTTCGACCCTAATCATCGCCCTGTGGGCTCCCTTTGTCTCGCCCGATCCCATTCGCTTCTGGCTGATCAACACCCTTTACCTGCTGATCGTGCACTTGCTGCAGAACCTGGCCGGCTTTTCCACCCGCGAGGCTCTGGCCAAGACCGGCAGCGAGTTGCGCGAACGGTTGCTGGCCCAGGCGGCATTGTTTGAAAGCGAGAAAAAGCACCGGGAACTGGTCAACTCCCTGCCCTTCTGTGTTTTTGAAGCGGATCTGAACGGCCGCCTTACCTTCACCAACCAAACGGCCCTGGATTGGTTCGGATACACTGAAGCCGATTTTTTAGCCGGCATGAACGTTTTGGATATAGTGGACGATGTGGATAAGCCAATGGTCCGTGATGCCATGAGGCGCATCGCTTCCGGCGAACAAGTTCCCTTTCATGAATATCTGGTCCGGCGCAAGGACGGCAGTCGCTTCACGTCCCTGATCCGTACCCGGCCCATTTTTGAAAAGGGCCTGTCCGTTGGCCTTCAGGGCAGCCTGATCGATATCAGTGACCGCAAGCAGGCCGAAAAAGACAGGGAATTGGTCATTTCGTTGCTCAAGGCAACTGTGGAATCCACCACGGACGGCATTTTGGTCATCGACCTGGCCGGCAAAATCGCCCATTACAACCAGCGTTTTGTAGATATGTGGCGGATCCCGGAGGAAATTTTAGCGTCAGGAGAAGATATGCAGGCATTGGCTTTTGTCTGCAACCTGTTGCTCGACCCTCAGGGATTCATTGACAAGGTGCAGAGATTGTATACCGATCCTCTGATGGAGAGTTTCGACCTGCTGGAATTCAAGGACGGCAGATATTTTGAACGCTATTCGCGGCCGCAATTGCTGGGTGGTCGCCCCGTCGGCAGGGTATGGAGCTTCCGTGATATCACGGAGCGCAAGCGGGCGGAAAAGGATCTTTTCCTCAATTCCCGACGCACCCATGTGCTGCTCCAGTTCGGCCAGATGACCGAGGCGCCGCTGCAACAGATCACTGACTTTGCCTTGGAGAAAGCCGTTGAGTTGACCCAAAGCAAGATTGGCTATGTCGCGATTCTCAACGAAGATGAGAGCATCCTTACCATGCATTCCTGGTCAAAATCCGCCATGGCGGAGTGCAACATCGCCGATAAGCCGATCGTATATCCCGTCAAGACCACCGGCCTCTGGGGTGAAGCGGTTCGCCAGCGTCGGCCCGTTATTTCCAACGATTACTCCGCCAGCCCGTGGAAGAGGGGTTTTCCGGAGGGTCATGTCGCCCTGAACCGCCACATGAACGTTCCCGTCTTCCAGGGCTCGCGGATCGTCCTTGTGGCGGGTGTTGGAAACAAAGCCGAGGAATACAACCTGGAGGATGCCCAGCAGTTGACCCTGATCATGGAAGGGATGTGGCGGCTGATCGAGCACAAGCAGGAAGAGGAAAAAACCCTGGAGAGTGAGCGACGGTATCGGACTCTCTTCGAAGCGGCCAGCGATGCCATCTTCGTGATGAAGGACAGCTCTTTTTTACGACTGCAATTCCAGGACCCTGGAGATGTTCGGCTGTACGCGCGAGCAGATCCTCGGGAATACGCCCGATCTTTTTTCACCTCCCCTGCAGCCGGACGGCAGCGATTCGCGGGACAAAGCCCGGGAAAAGATCCTGGCCGCGTACGCCGGGAATCCCCAGTTCTTTGAATGGGTCCATTGCAGGGCCGACGGCACGCCTTTCGACGCCGAGGTCAGCCTGGCGCGCATCGACCTGGCGGCCGACGTGTTCCTGCTGGCCATGGTGCGCGACATCTCCGTGCGCAAAAGGCTGGAAGAGCAACTGCGCCAGGCGCAAAAAATGGAGGCCATCGGCATCTTGGCCGGGGGCGTGGCCCATGATTTCAACAACATCCTGTCCACCATCGTCGGCTACAGCTCGCTGTTGCAGATGAAAATGCAGGCGGATAACCCGTTCAAGAATTATATCGAGCGTATCCTTACCGCCACCGAACGGGCGGCAAACCTGACCAACAGTCTCCTGGCTTTCAGCCGCAAGCAGGAGATCGAATTGCTGCCGCTGGACATCAACGACGCCATCTACGGGTTTCACAAGATCCTGGCGCAGGCTGATCGGGGAAGATATCGATTTCAGTCTCAACCTGGCCAGCCAGTCCCTGGTGGTCGATGCCGATGTCCGCCAGATCGAGCAGGTGCTCATGAACCTGGCCAACAACAGCCGCGACGCCATGCCGCGGGGCGGCAAGCTGACGATCCGTACCGCGGCCGTCGTGCTGGACGAAGCCCTGGGCGAGATCCCGGCCGGATCCTACGCAGCCGTCACGGTCGCCGACAGCGGCACGGGCATGGGCCAGGACATCCAGGCCCATGTCTTCGAGCCGTTCTTTACCACCAAGGAGGTCGGCAAGGGGACCGGGCTCGGGCTGGCGATCGTTTACGGCATTATCCGCAAGCACCGCGGTTTCATCCACATGGACAGCGCGCCGGGGCAGGGGACCACGTTCAGCATTTACCTGCCTTTGAATACCCAGATGGTGAAAAAAACGACCCGCCGCAAGCGGGACAGGATCCCGACGGGAAGCGAGACCATTCTCCTGATCGAGGACGACTCCGCTGTCCGCCAGGTGACCCGGTCCATGCTCGAGGAATTCGGCTACACGGTGCTGGAGGCGGCGAACGGGATCGAAGGCCAGAGCCTGTTCCAGCAGCACCAGGACAAGATCCAGCTGATCCTGTGCGACCTGATCATGCCCAAGATGAACGGGAGGGAGACCTTGGCTGAAATTCAAAAATTGAAATCCGGAGTCAAGGCGATTTTCATGAGCGGGTATACCGCCGATATCATCGCCGGCAAGGGGATCTCGGATCCCGGCATGCCATTGCTTTTAAAACCCCTGAACCCGGCGTCCCTGCTCAAGAAGATCCGCGTTGTCCTGGACGGCTAAGGCGCCGGCGCCAGGCGGACCACCGGCAATCGGCGTTCAGGCCCGGCCTGGTCTTTCAGTCGAAACGGTTCCTGTTTTTCCCCGCTTTCTTGCTTTGGTACATCAGCAGGTCGGCGCGTTCCACCAACGTGGCCGCGGTATCGCCGGGGGAAGCCAGCGTCGCCCCGCCCGAAAGCGTGACCCGGATCGGTGACGTCCTTTTCCCAGAAAACCGATTTTTCCACCAGCATGCGCAGCTTTTCGGCGATCCGCTCGAGATTTTTCCGGTTGGCGTTGCGCAGGATGACGAGGAATTCCTCGCCGCCCCAGCGTCCCAGCTGGTCGATGGAGCGGATGTTGCCCTGCAGCGTCCTGGCCACGGTTTTCAAGACCTTGTCGCCGACGCGGTGCGAGTGTTGATCGTTGAGCTTTTTAAAATCGTCTATGTCGAAAAAAATGACCCCGAACGGCCAATGGAATCTCTTGAACTCTTCCAGCCTGTCCGCCAGGTAATGCTCGGTCAAATGACGGTTGGCCACCCCGGTCAGGCGGTCGTGCATGGCCATTTTCTCCAGCCTGTGCACGCGCTCCCACAGCTCGGGCTTCTCAGCGATCTCGTTGAATATCTCGGCGGCGCCGATCAGTGATTTTTTATCGTCCCGCAGCGCCAAGACGCGCACCCGGACCGCGACGCGGTGCCCCTGCTTGTGATGCAGGAAAACCCCGGCCTGGCGGGACCGGCAATCCTTGAGCGTTGCGGCCAGCGGGCAAAGGCCCCCGCACAGGGAGCGGCCCCGGCCGTCCACATGGATCAAAATGTCATCGGCGCAGCTCCTACCCAGGACCTCCTTCCTGGAATAGCCGGTGATCCTTTCGGCGGCCTTGTTCCAGAAAGTGATGCGCCGCTGCCTGTCGGTGAAGTATACCCCTTCCCCGACCTTGTCCAGCAAGCGCATTGTTTGCTTCAAGCCCGCTTCCAATAAATCCTCCGTTGCCCGGCGCGCAGCGATATCACAGCCGCTGCCCATCATCAGGTGATCGTGGCGGTATTCTCTTGTTCCCTGGTGATAATGTTCAGGCGCATGGTTTTGTGGTTCATGTCGATATTGATGATATGGATCTCCAGGCTTTCGTTTTTTTCCAGGGATTTGAGCCTGGTGGTGACTTCCAGCAGGTTGTCGGTCGTTAGCTTTTCGTATTTCAATTCAGCGCGGATCGTGGCGTAATTGCCGCGGTCGAACTGGTCGATGCGCAGGATCGGCGAAGCCATAGCGGTCAAAAACATCGTAAATCAATTGCGGATCATAGGTGCTTTGCATGGGCGCCCCCGCTCTTTGAGAAAATTCGACATTCCGGGCTGTATTTTCTCTTCGCTCAATATAAAATAATTTCCCGGAAAATGCAATACGGCCGTTCCTTTTTTCCAATTCGCGGCGCTGTCGCCCGCTGCGTCCGGGCTTGCAATCGGGATCGTCTTGCTTTAAAATTTCCCTGAGAACGACAATGCAAAAAATCGGCAGATCCATCTTTCGCGGCGGGATTGGCAGGGGCGGCGTGGGCGCGGTGTACCGCTGATGGCCGTCCTGACTTCGCTCCACGCACTGATCGAGGCACTGAAGGACGGCGTGCCGGTCAACAAGGTCCTGATCGGCCGCTCGCGCCAGGACGCCAGGGTCCGGACCGTGATCGAACTGTGCCGCCAGAGGGGAGTGATCTTTCAGCTCGTTCCGGCCGAGGCCGTCGACCGCAAGGCCGGGGCCCGGAACCAGGGGGTGTGGGCCGAGATCGCGCCCGTTGCTTTCAGCACCCTGGAGGAGCTGCTGGCCACGGTCAAAAGCGGCCTGGTCGTGATCCTGGACAGCATCGAGGACACCGGCAATCTGGGAGCCATCGTGCGCACTGCCGCCGCCGTGGAAGCCGACGGCATCCTGGTTTCCATCCGCGGCTCGGCTCCGGTCAACGACACGGTCTGGAAGACCTCGGCCGGGACCCTGGGGAAAGTCCGCCTGGTGCAGTCGCGCAACCTGACCCTGGATATCGAAAAGCTGAAAAAGGCCGGGTTCTGGGTAGTGGCCGCCGACCAGCGCGCCGGCATGAATTTTTATGATTTTGATTTCAGGGTACGGACGGCCGTTATCCTGGGCAACGAAAGCAAGGGGGTCTCGCCGCTGCTGAAAAAGAACGCCGACCAGCTCCTGGCCATTCCCCATGCCAACGCCGTGGAATCGCTCAATGTTTCAGCCGCGGCGGCCATCATGCTGTTCGAGGCCTACAAGCAGAAGAAAGTGAAAAGTAAAAAGTGAAAAGCTAAGAAAACAGAGCGGAATAATGCGCTCTACTGTTCACTATTCACTTTTCACTTTTAACGATAGTTCGTTACTTTCTATTGCTCGTCAAAGCCCGAGTTGCTCAGGTTTCCAAGATATTTCGCCCACCAGGCCTTGCGCGACAGGGGCTGCCCGATGCGGAAGGCCAGCAGCGTGCCGTCGATGCTGCCGGCCAGGAGCATCCCCTCGGGAGTGATGGTCAGGTCCGAGGTGATGAAGTCGTCGCTCTTGTACTGCCAGAGCAGCGCCCCGCGGCTGTCCAGGGCATATACCGTTCCGGAAGTGTCGCCGCAATAGATGTTCCCGGCGGCGTCGATGGCCGCCGTGGCCGTGAACGAGGCCTTGGCCCGGAACTGCCAGAGCGGCTTGCCGTCCGAATCCAGCGCGTAAAAATAACGGTCGTAGCCGCCGACATAGACGCGGCCCTTTTCGTCAATGACCGGGGAGGCCTTGAGCCAGGCCTTGGTCTTGTAGTTCCAGAACGGGGCGCCCTTGCTCGTCAATTTGTAGAGGGAGTGGTCCATGGAGGCGAGATAGATCTCGTTTTTCGGCGTCACGGCCGGGGCCGACATGTTGACGCCAGCGGTTTTGAACTTCCAGAGGATTTGCAGCTCCTGGTCGAGGGCGAACAGGAAGCCATCCTTGACCGGCAGCAGCAGGGTTTGCCTGCCGGCGTCCCAGACCGGCGAGGAGTGGAGCGGCAGCCGCAGCTCGGTCTTTTTCAGGACAACGCCGTCGCTTAGCCGGACCTTGAATACCGTGCCGTCGGCCGCCGGCCTGGAACAGGGTCGTTGCCGCCAGCAGGGGGGTGGCCCGCAGCTCCGGTCCCAGGCTGGTCTTCCAGATGACCTTGCCGGCCGCTGAAACGCGGAGCAGGAAGCCTTCGGCGCCGGCGACAAAAATGTCGCCGCCGGCGGCCACGGCCGGCGCCGCCAGGCAGCCGCCCGGCAGCATCTGCTTCCAGAGCAGCTTGCCGGCGCTGTCCAGGGCGCAGAGTGTGCCGTTCTTGATGGCCACGATGGTCGCGCCGGCGTTCAGGGCGGGCGATCCGGCGAATTCGCCCCCCAGGGAGATTTTCCAGGCCGGCTGCGTTTCAGCGCCGAGCGCCAGCTGCAGCCAAAGGCAAAAAGCGATAAAAAAAATTCTTTTATGGGTCATGTTTTTTCATCTTGAAAAAAAGAGGCAGGAGGAAAGCCCCCTGCCTCTGGCGTTCGTTGCGTCGTTCAGATAAAAATCGTCCTCGACGCCTTGTTCATTAATTTACTGCACGGCCTTTACGGTTGACCACGACCATGGGGCTGTCGTCGATCGCCCCTTCGACGATCAGGCCCACCTTGTAGATGCCCGGTTTCCCCTGGGCGGGGACCAGCGTGGCCGTCTTGCCGTTCAGGGTGTGGGTGAAGTTGTAGGCGGCGCCGTCGGGAGCGGCGACCATGACCCATTTCAGTGTCAAAAGGCAGGTTGTCCGGGTCGTAGGAAGCGTTGGCGCTGAAGGTCGCGATGTCCTTGTTGCTCAGATCGAGGATCGTCTTGTCCACGGTGAGCTTGGCCACGGGCGGGCTTTTCAGCTTTTTCAGGTTGAGCTTGCCGGCGCCGAAGCCGTTGGGCCCGATGGCCTTGGTGATGTAGTCTTTCTGCGCCCAGCTCTTGAGATTGAAGCGCACCTGGTCGATGGACAGGGTCGGATATTTCTGCAGCATCAGGGCGATGCCGCCGGTGGTGAAGGGGGCGGACATGGAGGTGCCGCTCATGGCCTGGTGGGCGGCGTCGGTGGCGATGTAGGCCGGATTGACGGCAGCATCGTGCGTCAGGGCCGAGAGGATGATCTGGCCTGGGGCGGCGATGTCGGGTTTCATGAAACGGTTGCGCGCCGGGCCCGGAGAGGAGAAGTCGGCGATGGTGTTCAGAATGGGTTTTTCCGTATAGGTGTAGTTGTGGCCGTTGATGCTGTCCCAATTCGTGCGCGTGGTCCAGGCGCCGACCGTGATCTCGAACGGCGTCGCCCCTTCGTCGACAATGTAGCTGGAATGGGAAGTCAGGCCGGCGAAGGTCGTGTAGATCTCATTCGAATACCAGTCGACCCCGAAATATTCACTGTCGTTATACCAGTTGAGGTCGGATACCCAGAAATCGGCGCGGCCGTTGCCCCCGACCTTAGGCGCGACGGCGATGTTCCACCGGCCCATGGTGGGCTGCACGTTGGCGCCCGAATAGCCGTAGTATCCATAAGCCGGGAAGATCCAAAAAGTCCCGGTAAACGCTCCGTTGGATTCGCTAAAGGGATATAGCGTCCCATTGATAATATTGCCGTCGCGGGTTACATATTCATTCTTCTCTCCGAACCGGAACACGTAGGTGTCGCCGTAGGGGTCGGTGATCAGCACGTTGGCCGGCCGCTCGAACCAGGCGCCGAAGGCAAGTTCCGGCACATCGTAGTAGCCCGGAGTATAGCCAGACCCGAACCATTCGCCATACAGGGCGATATAGTCGGGCACGTTCAGGATGTGGCTCGTCCGAGTCCTCATGTGGGTCGTCCAGTGGTAGCCGCCCAGTTTCTTGGGATAGTCGCCGCCGCTGAGGTCCTTGTAGGTGTTCCAGTGGCCGATGTTGCCGGCCGACTTCACCGGGATGTTGCCGCCACCGTAGTACTGGTTCAGCGCGTCGATCCACTGGCCCTCCAGGTCGGTCGGGTCCTGCGGATAATCGTACGGCCACACAGTTTCATAATGGACCGGGTAGGAGGGGCCGTAGGACATGTTCACGGCGCAGGGCTTGCCCAGGCGCTTGGCCATCTCGTAGATGAAGAGGATGCCGTCGTTGGTCAGTCCCCGGACCATGATGATGTCGGCGTTGGGGGCCATGCCGGTATAGTTGCCGGTGGCGCCGCCGTTGCCGGCCGCCGTGCCGCTGGTGTGGGTGCCGTGGCCGTTGGTGTCAATGGAGGAGCAGGTGCCGGCGTCGATCTCGGCCTTGGTCCACAACGTCCCCCAGTCCAGTCCCGAGAGGTCGCCGCCGATCAGGTCGGCCGGCGTCCTGCCGGTGTTGGTGTTGTAGGTGTCCCAGATGTACTGGATGCGCGTGCCGCCGTTGACCGGGTCGCTGAAATCGGCATGGCTCCAGTCGATGCCCGTGTCGATCATGCCCACGACCACGCCCTGGCCGGTGAAGCCTCTGTCGATGTCCCAGTTGCCGGCGGTGCCGACGCGCAGGCGCGGCGCCCCGGTCGTGATGCCGCCCAGGTCGTTGTCCGCTTCGCGCTTCATGACCGGCGCCATCTTGCGGACTACGGAAAGCCCGGCCACGGCCGCGAGCTGCTTGCCGGCCACGTAGACCCGGGCGATGCGGCCGTCCTGGTAGGGCAGGGAACTGATGATCCGCGCTCCGGCCTGTTTCAGGACGCTGTCGTCGCCCTGCAGCGAGACCAGGCATTCATACGTGTCTTCGCTCCAGCCCATCTTCTTCTGACCGTCGGCGTCGAAGAACATATGGTTGAAGGGCTCAGGCTGCTTTATGGCGCCGGCCCGCCCGGAGAAGGCGCCGATGCCGGGCAGGTTTTTGCGGACCTTGTTCGGCACGGTCCCGGGCATGAGCTTGCCGCCCGCCGGGGGGGTGAACTTCTTGGTGATCCCGACGCGTTCGGCGTTGACGAAGTTCGCCCAGTTCTCGTCGGTCATGCGGTCATAGATCTGGTAGAAGCGGATCAGGTCGGCCATCAGGCCCCGCTGATTGGATGAATTTCCGATCGTCGCCCCGGAGCGCAGCCCCGTGGAGAGCAGGATCAGCAGTGCCAATGGAACCAGCAGCCATCTCTTTCTTGCGGTCATCTTTCCTCCTCGTTTATTTTTGCGATAAAACACATGACGGTTCTTGGCGATTCTCCCATTTTTCCCCATGCCATTTGGCTGAAACGAAATGTTATTCTATTCTCCCTGTTTTAGGAAAGTCAAGGTGTTTTTCACATTTTTTATTTCTGTCTCGCACGTTTATTTTCTGCTATAATATGCCCATGGCGAAAAAAGGCTTTACCCTGATCGAAGTCCTGATCGTGGTCACCATCATCGGCATCCTGGTGGCCATCCTGGTCCCCCAGTACAAGTATTCGGTGCTGCGGGCCAAGGAAGCGGTCCTGAAGGAGAACTTGTTCCAGATCCGCGACGCCATCAACAAGTATACTTTCGACAAGAAAAAGTACCCGGCCAGCCTGGACGACCTGGTGTCGGCCCGCTACCTGCGGGATATACCGATGGATCCCATAACCAAAGCCAAGGAATGGCAGCTGGTCAGGGCCGAACCCCTGGAAGGCGAGGAATTCGATCCCGACGACCGACCCGGGCGTCCTGGACGTCAAAAGCCTGTCCAAGGGCACGGCCCTGGACGGCACGCTCTATGCCGACTGGTAGGCGGGAAACGGCGAAAACCGGGAACGGACGCGATCGCGGCCGCGCCGGCTACGTCATGATCGTATTGATGATCGCCGTGGCCGTGCTGACCGTGCTCATGCTCATGGCCGTGCCGCTCTGGCAGACCGAAATGCAGCGCGAGGCCGAGGCCGAGCTGATCTTCCGCGCCCGCCAGTATGTCAACGCCATCGGCTTTTACGTCAAGGCCCACAACAATCTCTTCCCGCAGAACTTCGAGATCCTGCACCTGGAGAAATTCCTGCGCCAGCTCTATCCCGACCCGCTCGGCCCCGAAGGGCGCTGGGACATGGTCTTTCAGGAAACTTCCGGCGGCGAGGCGAAATTCCTGGTGGTCCCGGCGCACATGGCCAAGGCGTATTTCGGCCGCGCCGTCCTGGTCGGCGTATGCTCCACCTCCGCCGGAAACGGCTTTCCGCGAATACCGCGGCAAAAGCAAATACAACGAATGGGCCTTCTACCTGGGGGAAAAGGAAAACGAGAAAATGCCCGAACTGCAATATGAGGCCGGGCAATGAAGAATATCCTCCTGGTGGCGGCCGAAAATTCGGCCGAAACCTACGCGGTGCAGGTCATGCAGGAGTTCGCGGCCCAGGGCAAGGATATTCATTTCTGGGGCATCGGCGGCGACCGCCTGGCCGCCGGCGGTTTTGAGAACCTGGTGCACAACCGCCGCCTTGCGGTGGTGGGCATCATCGAGGTCGTCGCCCATCTCTGGCGCATCCGCGGCATCATGCGGCGGGTCTTCCGCCAGGCACTGGCGCGCAAGGCCGATGCCGCCCTGCTCATCGATTATCCCGATTTCAACCTGCGCCTGGCCCGCCGCCTGCACCGGGCCGGCATCCCGGTCTATTATTACATCAGCCCCACGGTCTGGGCCTGGCGCTACGGCCGGGTCGGGCAGATCCGCCGCTGGGTGAGGCGCCTGTTCGTCATTTTCCCTTTCGAGGTGCCCATTTACGAAAAGGAAAAGATGACCTTCACCTATACCGGCCATCCGTTGCTGGCCGAGGTGCAAGTCCGCGTGCCCAGGGAGGATTTCCGCCGCCGGCACGGGGTGGCCGCCGACGACGTCCTGCTGGCGCTGCTGCCGGGCAGCCGCGAGGCGGAAGTACGCCTGCTGTTGCCGGAGATCCTTGGGGCCGTGCGCCTGCTGCGCCGGGATTTTCCGCTGAAGGTATTTCTGCAGCGGGCGCAGAATATTCAGCCCGGGCAGCTGGCGGCGGCCGCGGCCGACCCGGACATCCGCATCCTGGAGCAGGACCAGGGGTTCGACCTGCTCAACGCCGCCGACGCGGTCATCACCACCTGCGGCACCTCCAACCTGGAGGCGGCCCTGCTCGGCGTGCCTTTCGTCGCGGTTTACCGCATCAACCGCCTGACCTACCTGCTGGGCAGGCGCCTGGTCAAGATCGGGCTCTATTCCATCGTCAACATCCTGGCCGGCCGCCAGGTAGCGCGCCGAGCTGATCCAGGAAGAGTGCCGGGCCGAGCGTATTTATGAGGAAACCAAAAAGATCCTCGACGACGCCGGTCTGCGGGAGAGGATGCGCGTAGAGTTCCGGCGCATCCAGGCGAGTCTGCAGCAGGAGGAAAGGCCGGCCGCCATCATCTGCCGGCAGATGATGGCCGAGTTGGAAGGAAGCCAACAAAAGGCCTCACAAAGATAAAAGGAAAAAGCGAGGAGGCGGGCGTTTCCTTGAAATTCTTCATCTATTCTCGATCCTCGCTTGGGGCATTGAATATCCGTTCCTAAAGATTTCTTCTCTTACTTTTACCTTTTTACTTTTTCATTTAAAGATCTCAGCTGAAGCTAACTTTCTTGATCTTAGCGGCCAGGGAAGCCAAAAATAATTTTATGGCGCGGTTCTGCAAGGCCGGGTCGCGCAAGAGCCGGCGGGCGTCGGTTTGCGCTTCCTGCAAAAGCCTGAAATCTTTCTTGCTGTCCGCCAGCTTGAAATCCAGCTCTCCGGCCTGCTCCAGGCCGGCGATCACGCCGCCGCCGCGGAGCTGCAGATCCATTTCCGCGATGCGGAAGCCGTCGTGATGGGCGGCGATGGCCTGCAGGCGGAGTTTGCCGTTCTCGGTCGGTCGGGGCGACTCGATCAGGAAACAGTGCGACTGCTCCGCCACCGCGTCCGACCCGGCCGCGCAGCTGGTGCAGCTGCGCCAGCCCGTAGCGGTCGGCATTCTCGATGACCATGAAGGTGGCGTCGGAAACATCGATGCCCACCTCGACCACGGTGGTGGCCAGCAGCAGGCGGACGCCGCCCTTGCGGAATTGCTTCAAGACCCGCTCCTTATGCTCGGGCGTGCTTTTGCCCGAGAGCGCGGCCTGGGGGATGCCGGGCCAGCGCGTTTTGCCGGCAAGCGTTTCCTGCTGGAGCGAACGCAGGTCCGGATACTGCTCTGATTTTTCGATCAGCGGCAGGATGACGAAGCCCTTGCGCCCGCGTTCCAGCTCGCCTTTCAACCGCAGGTAGAATTTGTCGCGGTCCGCGGCGGCGATGATGCGCGTGGCCACGGGCAGGCGCCCGGCAAGCGGCTTTTTCAAGGTGGACACGGCCAGGTCGTTGTAGAGGGCCAGCAGCATGGTGCGGGGGATCGGCGTGGCGGTGGTGACCAGCAGGTCGGCGGCCCGGCTTTTGAAAAAAAGCGCCGCCCGCTGGGCCACGCCGAAACGGTGCTGTTCATCGATGACCACCAGGGCCAGGTTCTTGAAAATGACCTGTTCGCCGATCAGGGCATGGGTGCCGAAAACCAGGGATATGTCGCCGTTGGCCAGCCCGGAGCGCGTCTCCCTGGCTTCCGCGGTCGGGCTGCCGCCGGTCAGCAGGGCGACGCCGGCGCAGCCGAAAAAGGAGCAGGCGTTCTGGTAATGCTGGCGGGCCAGGATCTCGGTCGGGGCCAGGAAGGCGCCCTGGTGACCGTTCGCCCGGGCCAGCAGCAAAGCCAGGAAGGCCACGATGGTCTTGCCGCTGCCGACCTCGCCCTGCAGCAGTCGCCGCATGGGCTGCGGCGAGCTCAGGTCGTTGACGATCTCGCTGAACGCGGCGACCTGTTCCTCGCTGAGCGGGAACGGCAGGAGGCGGTCGATGTCCCGGCGCAGGTCGTCGCGGAAACGGTAGCGGTTCACCCGCCGGCGCTCGCGGAAGCAGTCGCGGATGAACTGCAGTTCGAGCTGGAAAAAAAGGAATTCCCGGTAGATGAAACGTTCCTTCATTTTCTCGATATTTTCCCGGTCCAGGACCTGCGGGCTGGTGAATGACGCGCAGGGCGGCGGTCTGGCCGGGGAAATTGTGCCGGCGCAGCGACAGGTCGGGCAGCGTCTCGGTTTCATCCCGCCAGGAGTCGAGCAGGCCGGCGATGATCTTGCGCAGCGTCCCCGCTTTGAGCGTGGCCAGGGGCCGGTAGCGGGGCAGGATGCCGCCGACCCGGTTCACCGGCGCCAGCAGGGGATTGACCACCTGCCATTTGCCGTCGCGCTCCTCGATGCGGCCGTAGATATAAACCAGCTCCTCGCGGCGCAGGGCGTCCAGCAGGTAGGGCTGGTTGAAAAAGACCAGGGTGACCGGCCGGCCGCAGATCTCCCCCTGGGCCGTGAGCAGGGAGGATCTTTTCTTGAAATTGCGGCTCACCCGGGCGCGGCCGACCTTGAAGGCAGTAGAGGCCTTCCCGGCCGGGCAGCGGCGAGCCCTCGATCCGGGAGAGGTCCAGGTAGGTTTCGGGAAAATGCAGCAGCAGGTCCCGGCGCGTGGCCATGCCGCGGCGGCGCAGGATGGCCGCCGTAGCCGGGACCGATGCCCTTGAGTTCTTCAACCGGGGTATCCTGGGTGATGGTCAATAGTAGAAATAAATGGTTTTTTCGGAGCTCTGCACGTTCTTCAGGCCGGGCAGCAGGGTGAACCAATCGAAGATGGATTTCTTGGTCTTGGCGTTGAACTGGGCCGCGCCGTACGCTTCGTCGAGAATGTCGGGAGAAAAGTGGCTGCCGTTGATGACCAGCTCCGAGAAAGCGAAGCGCATGTGGTAATTGCTGCACTCGAACCTGCCGTTGAAACCGACCTCCACGTCGCGCAGGAACTGGGGCACGACGGAGTATTTTTCACCGACCAGCTTGACCTTGAGCACCGCCGTCTGACCAGGTTCTTGTCCTTGCAGGCGCAGTTCGATGAAGGTGACTTCCGGGGCATATTTCTTGACATAGATCAGGTTCAGGTAGGAATTCAATTCGCTCTCGCTGAAGGCCATTTTTTTCAGGAAAAGCGCGGGCTGGCGGCGGGCGGCGATCCGCGCCAGGAAGCCGTCGATCCTCTTGGCCTTGTCCAGGGAGAAATCGGCCGCGGCGGCAAGGGTGGCCAGGGCCAGGAACAGCAGGGTTGCGGTTTTCAGTTTCACTTTATTCGATGATAACGGTTCGGCCCCTGATTTGCAAGCGGCCGGCGAAAAACAGGCGGATGGCCAGCGGATACAGTCGGTGTTCCTGGCGCAGTATCCTCCGGCTGAGCGTCTCTTCGTTGTCGCCTGCTTGGACTTCCACCGCCCGCTGGGCGATGACCGGCCCGCTGTCGGTCCCGGCGTCGACGAAATGGACCGTGCAGCCGCTGACCTTGACGCCGTAGCGCAGCGCTTGCCCCTGCGGCGTCCAGGCCCGGGAAGGACGGCAAAAGGGCGGGATGGATGTTCATGATGCGCCCGGGGTAGCGGGCGAGCAGCACGGGGCCGACCAGGCGCATATAGCCGGCCAGGCAGATCAGTTCGATGTTTTCACGCTCCAGATGGGCGCAGATCTCGTTTTCATAGGCGGCTTTGTCGGCGAATTGTTTGGGGTTGATATAATAAGCGGGGATGCCGAAACGGGCGGCTTTTTTCAGCCCCGGAGCGTCGGGGCGGTCGCTGATGACCAGGCGCACGGAAAAATTGGCGCCGGCCCGCCGGGAGGCGCGGACCATGGCCGCGAAATTGCTTCCCCGGCCCGACAGCAAGACCGCTACCCTGCCTTGGTTCGGGATTGTTTTTCCTTGGCTGCTGGTTGTCATTTGCCGGAACCGGCCTTTCCGTGACCCGGAAATAAAAAAACATGCCGAAGGGGGGACTCGAACCCCCGCGAGCGTAATGCCCACCAGTACCTGAAACTGGCGTGTCTACCAATTCCACCACTTCGGCATGACAAGCTATCTTATAAGGCAAAATCGGCATTTTGTCAAGACCGGATCGAGGCCAAAAAATCGCCTGGCCGCGGCGGAGGCGGCTGCCGCGGTGTTTTACTTGAGCCGGCGATTGTAGTAAAATGGCATTCCATGATGCTTTCCTATCAAATTTTGGAGACGGACACGTGAAAATAAACAAAAAAACAGCCGCCTTGCTGCTCATCTTTTTATTGGCCAGCCAGATCGGCATTGCGGAAATACCCGCGCCCGCCGCGGCCGAACACGCCGAGGCGAAGGAAACAGCGGCGCCCGAAAAAGAGCCACACCTTTGTCGCCAACTTTTTCAAGGATGAAGCGGAGATGTGGACGGCTCCCTTTCGTCTGGACTGGAAGGATTTCGCCATCTTTTCAACGGTGCTGATCGGGACCGGGGTATTGGTGGCCAACGACGAAAGCATTTATGAGGAATTTCAAGCTGTTTCAGAGCCGGAATCCCTGGGTGGAAACGGTGAGCCCCAAGGTCACCATGCTGGGCGATTGGGGGGTGGATGCGGTATCGCCGGCCTGTTTTTTCATCGGCGGCGTAATTTTCAAGGACAGAAAAGCCAGGGATACCGGGGTGATGGCCTGGGAGACGCTGCTGCATACGGGGTTGCTGGCCCAGGTGGTCAAGCACCTGGCCGGGCGCCAGCGTCCCAGGGTCGAGAGCGGCATCGATTACTGGTACGGCCCAGTCG
The DNA here is from genome assembly GCA_963764745.1 of Candidatus Aminicenantota bacterium. Classification (GTDB taxonomy): domain Bacteria; phylum Acidobacteriota; class Aminicenantia; order UBA2199; family UBA2199; genus UBA2199. The sequence continues at coordinate 1,112,342 of CAVXTN010000006.1, forward strand.
CTTTTTTCAAGCGCTACAGCCAGGGTTCTTTTTCGCGCTACGATTCTTTTTTTTCCGGGCACACCGTTTCCGCCTGGAGCCTGGCCACGGTGATCGCCGAAAATTACAAGGAACGCCTCTGGGTGCCGATCACCTGCTACGGCCTGGCCACCCTGGTCGGCTTGTCGCGGCTGACCGAGGACGACCACTGGCTTTCCGACGTGTTCGTGGGAGCGGCGGTGGGCTACGCCGTCGGCAAGATGGTGGTGCGCAACCAGAACAGGCGCCTGCAGGTGTCTCCCGCCCTGTCCCCCGGCGGCATCGGCCTGGCCGTCAGCTACGAGATCAGCTAGTTCCCGGTATTTCGCGCCGGGGTTGGGGCGGTTTTTTTCAGTTTACGAATCCATGATTTAATGGTATATTTTTAGAATGACCGTCAAAACCTCGATTCTCTTATTCTATATTGTCCGGATATGGTTGGCCGCCCTGCCGGTCAGTGGGCAGACTGATCATGATGAAACCGAATTCGTCATCGACGGTTTCAAGCTGGAGACGCTGCCGGGCGGATATTACTACCCGAATTTCATCGAGAACCTGGCCCCCGACGCCGTGGGGCTGATCGAGGAGAGCAACGGCTTCGCCCTGCTGGACCAGCCCACGCGTCTATTTCGAGGGCGACTCCTGGACGCAGTTCAACTGGCATTACGCCGGTTTTTCGATCAACTCGGCCCTGGACGACGGCTCGCCGGCCGTGCAGCTCCCCTTTCTGGCCATCGGTTCCATGGCCCTGAAGAGCGAAACGCCGGAACAGCGCGACTACGGGTTTCACTTCCAGCCGCGCCTCCCGCGCGCACGGTTTCCCGCTTCATGTTGTCCACGGTGTTTCCCAATCTGGGCGGATATACCTTCCTGGGCAAGCTGGCTTTGGGCAATCACGCCAGCTTGCGCGCCGATGACCTGTATTCCACGCGCAGAAAAATAAACGGGAATGATGCAGCTCGATTACAGCTTCGAAAAAAAATCGCGGCTTTCGTCCCTGTTGCTGGCCCTGGGCTACCTCAGGCTGGACCGCCGCTTCAACGATTTCAACCGTCGCGACGTCCAGTTCGGCGACAGCGGCGACCTGCTGCAGCTCCTTTCCCGCTGGCAAAGGCAATACGCCAGGGGGACGCTGGACCTGAACCTGGTGGTCAACTCCCTGGGGCGTGACCGCCTGTTCGCGGAGGAAGGGCGCTACCCGCAGGAGACCTATGAACAGGACAAGAAATCCTGGTTGGCCGGGATTTCCTGGGCCGGCCGCCCCGTGCAACTTGAAGTTTTCCTGGCTGCAGGAATGGGAGCAGCGCCGGCCCATGGTCATGGATGCCGGCAAGGACCTGAAGGATATCGACGGCCAGGGTTTTTTCCCATTCGAGAAGTGGGGCGAGTTCCGCGCCACGACCCTGGCCCTGGCAGGCGGACAGGAAAATCGCAGCTGACCTGGCTGGGGAAAAAGACCGAGATCGAGCCTTACCTGGACCTGTCGGCCGTGTTCCACTCGGCTGTGGAGCAAACCGGTTCGAACAACGCGATCTTTTTTGCCGGCCAGCCCTACCTGGTCTACCTGTGGCAGGGGGGCGGCGACTACCGCAACCAGCGATACTCCGGCACGGGCGGGACGCGGCTGCGCATGGACCTGGGCGCGAAGGTCAGCTTCAACGCCCGGTTGTTCCTGCAATACCAGGGGTTCGGCTTTCAGTCGGAGCGCAACGACTCGCAGCTTCCTGCAGGCCGGCGTGGACGCCGGCCTCGATCCTGCGCGCCGGGAAAAACACGCGCGTCTCCCTGTCATACGGGGATTTGCCCTACGAGATGCGCTCCGCTGTCTCCGATTTTCTCGAGGAGCGGCGTCCCGGAGCCGAGATCTATTACTGGACCGACGGCAACCATGACGGCCGCTTCCAGGAAGGTGAAAAAGGCGCATTGTACGGAGAAAGCGGCGGCGCCAGCCACCGCCTGGCCCTGGGCATGAAGCCGAGCCGGCGCCGAGAGCCTGCTGCTGCAGACGACCACCCGCATATCGAAAAATTTCAATCTGAACATCAAGGGGCTTTATAAAAAGATCCGCCGGCAGTCATGGGTCAATTTTGCCGACGAGTACGGCCATTACGAGGAGATCGGCGGGCAGAGTTACTATTTGTTGGATCAGCCGGTGCACGCATATGAGCTGGGAAATGCCGCTTTCGGCAAGGACCCGTTCTATGCCCAGTTCCTGATCCAGTTGCAGGGGCAGAAAGCCGGGCGCTGGTATTTTTCGTTTTCCTTCATGGCCCACATGGGCATGGGCTACACCGCCTTCGGCAATGGCCCCGAGGCCAACGACATCGGCGTGATCTCCGAGAGCCAGGCCTTTCCCGAATTCCTGGATCAACGGTTTCGGCCGCGTCGACGGCGACCGGGCTTTCGTGGGCAAGGTGTTTTTCGGCTATTTCCTGTCGCCGCGCCTGTTTTTGAGCGGCACGGTCAAGTACCGCGACGGCGATCCCTTCGCCTTCATCAACTCCTTCCGGCGCGACGGCCAGTGGATCCTTACCTACCAGACCATCAAGGCCGAGGATGAGCACGGCAAAAAAGGCGGCCCCAGGGAGGATTGCATCTGGGACTTCAATTTCAAGCTCAGCTACGATATTTCCCTTTTCGGCAAAAAAGGCCGGCTGGAACTTTCCCTGTTCAACCTGCTCGATTTCGGCGGCGAGTTGTCGGAAAACGTCTTTTCCGGAGGCAGCCGCCTGGCCAACGAACTGCAGCTGCCGCGCAGCCTGCGGCTGGGGCTGGTCGTGGAGATGTAGCCTCTTACCGGCCCTTGCTCTCCATTTTTTCCTGGCAGGGGACGCAGAAGCGGGCAAAGGGCAGGACTTCCAGGCGCTTGGGGGATATCTCCTGGCCGCAGTGCAGGCATTTGCCGTAATGGTTCCTTTCGATGCGCTCCAGGGCTTCCTCTACTTCCTTCAGGTTGGCGCTCATGTTGCTGGACATGACAAAACCCATCTCTTTTTCGATCAATTCGTTGGCCTGGTCGATCTCGTCCATGGCGCCGTTGCCGCCGCTGGCCGTTTCCCGCCACTCGATGACTTTCAGGATCTCATCGCGCAGGGCCTCCAGTCTCTTTCTTATTTTAGCGTTCTGTTCATTCTTCATATTCTCTCTCCTAGCGGTGATATTTGCCGCCATTTATGATGGTCAAAGCCCGGTAGATCTGTTCCAGGAAAACGATGCGGAAAATGTCGTGGGCAAAGGTCATGTCGGAAAAAGAGATCTTTTGGTTGAACTTCGCGGCCACGGCCGGGGCGAAGCCGGCAAAGCCGCCGATCAGAAAGACCAGGCGCCCGGGATGGTAGGAAATTTTTTGCCCCAGGAACGCCGCGAATTGCAGGGAATCCATTTTTTTGCCGTCCTTGTCCAGAGCGATGACAAAATCCTTTTCCCCGATCTCCTTCAAAAACATGGCGCCTTCCTTCTCCCTCACGAAAGCTTCCTCTTTTTGTTTGATCTCCTTCAATTTTTTTATGCTGAATTTTACATAATAATTAATGTTTTGTAAATATTTTTTTTCAAGTTCCTGCAATCCCTTGAATTTCAGTTCGCCGGGACAGACCAACTCAATGTGTTTCACGCTTCTTCAGCTTGTTGTAAAGCGACTTGCGCGAGATATCCAGGATGCGCGCCACCTGGCTCTTGTTCTTGTATTTGCGCAGCAGGTAGGCGGTGTACTCGGCTTCGACCTCGGCCAGCGAACGCTCGCCTGACTGGATGAGGTTCAAGATGGGTTGCGGCCGGTCCAGGAGCGTCCAGACGCCGTCGTCATCCAGGGCGCCGCCGCTCACGGCCAGGCCGCCGACGAAATTCTCCAGCTCACGGATGTTGCCCGGCCAGGGATATTGCAGGAGTTTCCGCCGGGCTTCCTCGCCCAGGAGCATGGCCACTCCTTTTTGGCCGCAAAAATAGCTCAGCAGCGGCACGATGTCGTTCTTGCGGTCGCGCAGGGGCGGGATGAATATGCTGACAGTCGAGATCCGGTAGTAGAGGTCGGCGCGGAATTCGCCGCGGCGGACTTTCTCCTCGATGGTGCTGTCGGCCGAGAACAGGAAGCGGGCCGAAACGTCGGCTTCCTGGCTGGCGCCCAGGGGGAAAAATTTTCTTCTTTCGATGACGCGCAGAAGCTTGGCCTGCATGTGCGGGCTCAGGAGGTCGATCTGGTTCAGGAAAATCGTGCCTGCGGCCGCCTGGCGCCATTTGCCCGGATAATCGCGGTCGGCGCCGGAGAAAGCCCCTTTCTGGTAGCCGAACCATTCGCCTTCCAGCAGCGTTTCGGGCACGTCGCCGCAGCCCAGGTTCAGCAACGGCTGGAACGGGCCGCTTGCGGCCAGCACTTCCGCCCAAAAATCCTTGCCGCTGCCGGTTTCGCCCCACAAGAGGACGGGCGTGTCCAGCCCGGCCACCCTCTCGATCGCGGCCTTCACGGCCAGCGACTTGGGGTCCGGCAGGTTAGAAATCAGGGAAAAAATCGTAGCGTTTGGCATCCATCCACAGTTTTTCCAGGGAAAATTTTTTCCGCCAGTCGGCGCGAAAAAATGTTGACGATGAAATCCACGTAATCGACCAGTATCCATTCGGACAGCCCTTTCGCCTTCGCTGCCCAGCGGCTGCAGCCGGAGCTCCCGCTTGAGGTTGTCCTTGACGGCGTCGGCCAGGGCCTTGTTCTGGCGGGCCGAATTGCCGGTGCAAATGACCAGGTAGTCGGTCATTTCACTGATCCCCTTCAGCTTCAGGACCGTGATCTTTTCCGCTTTCTTGTCCAGGAGGATCTGCACGGTCTTCTTGATCTCGCCCGGAATGCGGCGCTTTTGCAGATCTTCCAGGATCAGGTTGAATTCATCCTTCTTCATATAGTTTTATTTCCTCCATGATCTTTTGCACGTTTTTTTCCACGTATGGAGAGATATCCAGGCCGCGGGCCATCCTTTTGCGGATGGCCGTGGCCGAAAGCTCCAGGTAATCCGAAGCATACGCGTGCAGGAAGGCGGCCGGCGGCTCCCCGGGGTTTTCGCTGGTCCCGGTCGCAGGGGATGCCTTCCTCGCGCAGCAAGCTCTTCCACCTTCCGGCGGTGGCCGGCCCGGCGCAGGACGATGATGAAAAACACTTCCTGCAGCACGCGGCGATACTCTTTCCAGGTCCTGATCTTCAGGAAGCCCTCGCTGCCGGTGATAAAATAAAAACGTTCGTTCGGCTGGGCGCCTTGAGTTCGCGGATGGTGTCGACGGTCCAGGAATCTCCCCGGCGGCGCAGTTCCAGGTCGCAGGGCACCAGCCCGGGGTGGGGCAGCAGGGCGGCCTTGAGCATGGCCAGGCGCAGTTCGGCCGCGGGCATGGCCTGCCGCTTCTTGTGCGGCGGTTGGGCGGAAAGGATATACAGGATCCGGTCCAGGCCGAAGGCGGCCTTGATCTTCAAGCCCAGTTCGATATGACCGCGGTGAACCGGGTTGAAGGTTCCGCCCAGCAATCCGGTTCTATTCTGGTTCATGAAAGGAAAAAATGGTCCGTTTCAGCTTGTCCAGGTTGATCCCCTTCAACGCCGATATTTCCACGTAGGGGATTTTACGCTTGCGGCAAAAATTCTGCAAGGCGTCGATGCCGGTCCTGTCATCCGCCGCCAGGTCGATCTTGTTGGCGACCACCATGAGCTTTTTCTGCAGCAGCCGCTGGTGGTACATCGTTCAGCTCGTTTTCCAGGACCGCGAAATTTTTCAGCGGCGCCAGGGAGCTGAACGGCGACACGTCGATGATGAAAAGCAGGACGCGGGTCCGCTCGATGTGCCGCAAAAATTCCAGCCCCATGCCTTCGCCCTGGTGGGCGCCTTCCAGGATGCCGGGAATATCGGCCACGATCAGGCTCTTGCCGTGCGAAATCCACGACGCCCAGGTTGGGGGTCAGGGTGGTGAAGGGATAGTCGGCGATCTTGGGCCGGGCGGCGCTGATCTTCGATATCAAGGTCGATTTGCCGGCGTTGGGCAGCCCGACCAGGCCGGCAAAGGCGATGAGTTTCAGCTCCAGGACCACCTTGATGGCTTCGCCCTTTTACGCCCTTTTCCATCCGGCGCGGAGCCTGGTTGACCGAAGATTTGAAATGGATGTTGCCGCGGCCGCCCTTGCCGCCCTTGGCCAGGACGAATTCCTGGCCGATGCGCTCGAAATCGAATATCAGCTTCTCGTCGGGATAGGTCTTGACCACGGTCCCGGCCGGGACCTGCAGGACGATGTCGGCCCCGTTTTTCCCGGTCCGTTTTTTGCCGCGGCCCTGGCCGCCGTTCTCGGCGTCGAACTGGCGCTTGTATTTGAAATCGGTCAGCGACTGGCACATCGGGCTGCTGACCAGGACGATGTCGCCGCCCTTGCCGCCGTCGCCGCCGTCCGGGCCGCCGTGCGGAATGAATTTCTCGCGGCGGAAACTCAGGCAGCCGTCGCCGCCGTTGCCGGCTTGAAAGAAACGATGGCGCGGTCAATGAACATGGGTGCTGGTTTGAAAGGATCGGAAAATTGGCGGGGCTTGAAAAAGGCCGGCCAAATTAACTCGGATCGACCTCGACGAATTTGTGCCCGGCGCGGTCGACGAAGCGCACCTTGCCGGTGGCCAGGGCGAACAGGGTGTCGTCCTTGCCGATGCCGACATTCTTGCCGGGGCGGATGTGGGTGCCCCGCTGGCGGACGATGATGGAGCCGGCATTGATCTGCTCGCCGCCGAATTTCTTGACGCCGAGCCGCTTGGACGTGCTTTCCCGGCCATTTTTCGCGCTGCCGCCCGATTTTTTATGTGCCATTATTCCGTCTCCTTGGTTTTGGCGGAGCCTTGATTTCGATTTTTTCGATCTGGATCTTGTGGAGTTTCTGCCGGTGGCCCTGCGATTTGCGGTAGCCTTTCTTGGATTTCATCTTGTAGATGTGGATCTTGTCGGCCTTGATCTCTTCAAGGACTTTCGCTTTGACCCTGGCATTCTTGACGTAGGGATCACCGATATGCAGATCTTTATCGCCCTGCAGCAGCAAGACCGTGGTCAGGCTGATGCTATTCTTCTTGACCAGCTCTTCGGGGAGCAGTTCGACTTCCAAAATGTCACCTTCGGCGATTTTATACTGCTTTCCGCCGGTTTCGAGTATGGCAAACATGGTCATATCTCCTTATATGGATGTTACTTTTTATAACACAATTCGCCGCTTTAGTCAAACATTTCAACGGGGCTTGCCTGTTTTTTGAATTCGAACGTCGTTTTGCCGGGCCGGACCGGGCACGGGAAAGGTCAGGCGGGTCTTCCAGCGCGGCGTTTCCCCGGCCTGGTCCAGGTATGCGACCAGGCCCGCCGCCAGTTTCACCGTTTGCCGCAGCCCTTCCAGCTCCCAGGCGGGGTCATATTCGTCCTTGACCGTGTGGTAGGCGCCGCCCTTGAAGAATTCGGCGATGCGGTTGCGCCCCGCGGCGTTTTTTTCACCGGCCGAAAGCCAGATGGCCGGGATCCCGGCCTGGGCGAAGGGGAACTGGTCGGAACGGTAGAAAAAGCCCTGGTCGGTCAGGGAAAATCCCGTGTAATTCAGTCCCTGGCCGGCGGCGACCCGGCGCACCGCCTCTTCCAGGGTCGAATAGCGGGCTCCCTCGGCGAAAACGTCCGGGCTCTTTTCCCAGACCGGGGTGGATTCGAAATTGATCTCGGCCACGATCTTTTCGCGATCGCTGCCGGCCACGAAATATTTCGAGCCCAGGAGCCCCGCTTCTTCGGCCTGGCAGACCAGGAAAGTCAGCCCGTAGCGGAGCTCCTTGCCGGCGTCGGCGAAAACCTTGGCCGCCAGCGCCAGGGCCGCCACCGCCGAGCCGTTGTCGATGGCGCCATTGAAGATCTGGTCGCCGGCGAGTTTCTCGTTGCGGCCGAAATGGTCGATATGGGCGCTGAGCACGATGTTTTTGCCCGAGCGGCCCGGGATCTCGCCGACGACATTGCGGGTTTCCAGCCGGCGGAAAGAGTTGCGCCCGGAAAGCCTGATCCTGAATCCCAGGTCGACGGGACGGAATTTGCGGCTGAGCGACTTGCGGTACAAGGCGTCGAGGTCGATCTTTTTTTCGGCCAGCAGCGCCCGCAAGCTCGGCTCACGGATCCAGCCCCTGAATTTCAGATCGTTCTCCAGGCTGGCCGGCAGGTACAACTCTTCGCCCGACCAGGAATTTTTCACCACTTGCCAGTCATAGCCGGCCGTGGGCGTGGTGTGGATGAGCAGGATGGCCGCGGCCCCGGCCCGGGCCGCTTCTTCGATCTTGTAGGTCCAGCGTCCGAAATAGGTCAGGGCGCTGCCTTCGAACACTTGCGGGATATACAGACCGGGGTCATTGACCCGCACCAGCAGCACCTTGCCGCGCAGGTCGGCTCCCTTGTAGTCGTCCCAGTTCCACAGCGGGGTGCGGATGCCGAAGCCGGCAAAAACGGCGTCGCCGGCGAAATCGAAGTCGGCCTCGGGGCGGACGTAGCTTCCGACCGTGTCCTCGCCGTAGGCCAGCTTGCGGCCGCCGGCCGAAACGTTCAGCGCGCCGAGCTGAAAGCCCTGGAGCGTGAACGGCTGGAAACGGCTGTCGAGCCCCAGCAGCTTGAACAGGCCGTGCATGTAGATCTCCGCCAGCTCGCCGCCGCGCGTCCCCGGCGCCCGGCCTTCCAGGGCATCGGCGCTCAAAAATTCGATCACGCTCTGCAATTGGCCCCGCGACAGCCTGTCGCAGCGGTCCTGGATGTCATCGGCCGCGGAGAAAAAAGTGGCGGACAGGACCACCAGGGTCAGGAAGGCGATTTTTCTCATGCCGCACCTCGCAAGTGGATTGTAGTGGAAGCGCGCCGCCAAGTCAAAAAAAATGTCGCCGGCGCCCGGGCTACAGCGGGATGACGCGGATGGTGTCGGCCAGTTCCTGGCGCAGCATGTTCTCGATGAACTGCAGCGTGCCCTTGGTGCTGCTGATGCAGCCCTGGCAGGCGCCCAGGTAGCGGATATAGACGCCGACCGTCCCTTCCGACTCGCGGATATCGACGACCTCCAGGCTGCCGCCGTCGGCGGCCAGGGCCGGGCGGATCTTCTCGTCCAGCGCCTTCTCGATGGCCCGGTGTTTCTGGATCAGGTTCTTGGCCGTGAAATCGCCGGCGTCGGCCTGGACGAAAAGTTTTTCCTGTTCCATGGCGGCGCGGGTATCGCGCAGGATGTCGACCAGGTAATGCTTGCGTTTCTCATGCCCGCCCGGGCGCAGGCACGATTTGCAAAAGGCCCCGGCCTTGGTGTACTGGGTGATCTCTTCTACCGTCTTCAGGTCGTTGATGCGGATCACGTCCCGGATCGTGCGCAGGCCGACGCGGGCGCACTCGCAGACGATCTCCTCCTCGGCCAGGCTGGCCATGTCCACGCCCTTGTAGATCGAGGCCGCTTTCTTGATCACGTCATAGGCCATGACGCTGCAGTGCATTTTCTGGGGCGGGATGGCCGGGGTTTCGGGGTTGTCCCTGCAGGGATCTCTCCACCTCGATGTTGGTGATCTTCAGGGCCTCGTCCACGGTCTTGCCCATGGACAGCTCGGCCATCATGTCCGATGAGGCGATGGCCGTGCCGCAGCCGAAGCTCTTGAATCTCGCCTGCAGGATGCGGTCGGTCTTGGGGTCCACGGCCCAGTACAGCCGCACCGCGTCGCCGCAGGCCTCGGCGCCCCAGTCGGCCACCACCAGCCGCGCCCCCATGGCCTTGGCCTCTTCCTCGCTGATCTCGCCCCGGTACAGGGGGTTGTTCATGCGCTCGCTGACCATGGCTGAATATTGCTCCCAGAGGGAACCGCCGATCAAATCGTTCTTTGCCATTTTTCCTCGCTCCTGCTGCATGCTTTCATTTGCCGTTTTTGTAGGTCGAAGAGATGGCCCGCAGCCTCTCGGCCGACTGGCGGATCACCGCCGCGGCCCTGTCGATTTCCTCGACGGTGCTGAAGCGCGACAGGCTGAAGCGGATGCCGGTATGGGCCAGGTCGTCGCTGATGCACATGGCCACGAAGGTCGGGTTGGGTTCCAGGGACTCGGAAGCGCAGGCGCTGCCGGTGGAGGCCGCGACGCCGCTGGCGTTCAGGTCCCAGATCATGGCTTCGCCCTCGATGCCGCGGAAGCTGGCCAGGATGGTATTCGGGGTGCGCAGCTCGCGCTTCCCGACCACCATGGTGTCGGGGATGGCCAGGATGGCGTCCTCGAGCCGGTCGCGCAGGCGGCGCACGCCGCTGTCTTCGTAGTCCAGGCCCTCGACCGCCATTTGCATGGCCAGTCCCATGCCGATGAAGTAGGGGACATTGACCGTGCCGGCGCGCTTGCCGCCCATCTGCTCGCCGCCGTGGATCAGCGGCGTCAGTTTCAGCCCCTTGCGGATGAACAGGCCGCCGACGCCCTTGGGCCCGTGGAATTTGTGGGCGCTGAAGGTGAGGAAGTCGACCGGCACCCGCGCCACGTCCACCGGGACCTTGCCGATGGCCTGCACGGCGTCGGTATGGAAGAGGACGCCGTTTTCGCGGCAGATCTCCGCCAGCTCGCGCGACGGGGAAGATCAGCCCGGTTTCGTTGTTGGCCCACATGATCGAGACCAGGGCGGTGCGGTCGGGATGGATGTGCCGGCGCAGCGTTTCGCCGTCCACGATGCCGTCGGCGTTGACGGGCATGTAGGTGACCTTGGCGCCCAGGCTTTCCAGGAAAGCGCAGCTGTTGCGCACGCAGGGATGCTCGACCTGGGTGGTGAGGATCTCGTTCTTGGGACCGTTGCGGATCAGGTCGTAATAGACGCCCTTGAGCACGTGGTTGTTGCCCTCGGAGGCGCAGCTGTTGATGACGATGTCGTCCTGGTCGCCGGCGCCGATGCCGCAGTAAAGGCGGTCCATGGCCAGTTGCGCATGGCGGGTGGATCTCGGTGCCGAAAGCTGTGCAGGGAATTGGGATTGCCGTACTGCTGGCAGAAGAACGGCTCCATGGCTTCCTTGACCCGCGGGTCAACGATGGTCGTGGCATTGCTGTCCAGGTAAATTCTATCCATTTTGCGCTCCCTTCTGCGCTCGCATTATAAATTCAAAACCCGGCCAATTCAAGGGGGGGAGGGGCCCGCGCTCCGCTTTTTACAGCTTTTCGGCCAGGTGGTGGTACTTTTCGTGGATGCCCTCCCCGATCTCCTCTTTCTCCACGCGCGCGAAGTCGGCCAGCAGCGCTTCCTGGTCGGCGGCTCCCAGGAGCCGGTCGGCCATGGGATAGAGGATGTGGTCTTCCTTGTCGATATGCGCCCGCAGCAGCTCGATATACCCCGACATATGCGCGCGCAGCTCCGCCAACGCTTGCGCTTCGCCGCGTCGGGCTCCGTCCAGGGCCGCGGCCACGGCGGCCACATGGGCGCGGCCGAGCTCATGCTCATGCAGCATCACGGCGATGGGGCCGCCCTCGCGGGGCATGCCCCTTTCCGCCAAGCGCGCAAACAACAATCCCTCTTCCTTGGCGTGGTGGCAGCGATCGGCGAAATTGCGGATGAAGTCGACGACGGCGGCCAGCTTGCCCGTATCCGGGCTGCAGCCGGCGTCGATGCGCGTGATCTCCCCCTCGCTCCAGTCCAGGACTTTCTTGATCAGCTGGTGCTCTTCCACCAGGATTTCCGTGGCTTTCATATTCACCTCATGGTTCGTTAAAAACACGTTCGCTCACTTCTTCACGTCCGCGGCGCGGATCATGGTCAGCATCATCTTGAACGGGGTGAGGGCCTTGAGCGCGTGCGGCTTCGCCGGCGGGCATGACCAGCAGCTCGCCTTCGCTGACCAGGTGGGGGACCCCGGCGATGCGGATCTCGGCCCGGCCTTCGATGACCTGGACCAGGGCGTCGAAGGGGGCGGTATGTTCGCTCAGGGCCTGGTCCTGGTCGAAGGCGAACAGCGTGACCGTCCCGGTCTCCTTTTCGACCAGGGTTTTGCTGACGATGGCCTTGTTCTGGTAGGCCACCAGTTCTTTCAGTTTCATGATCTCGGACATGGTTTCCTCCTTGTTTATTTTTCGCCCTGCAGGCAGAGGCGGATGTCTTCCTCGGCGGTGCCGATGGGCTTGATGGCGAATTTTTCCACCAGGACCTTCAGGACATTGGGCAGTGAGGAAGGCCGGCAGGGTCGGCCCCAGGCGGATGTTGCGCATGCCAAGCGCCAGCAGGGTGAGCAGCACGATGACGGCTTTCTGTTCGTACCAGGAGAGGATGAACGACAGCGGCAGGTCGTTGACCGCCACTCCGAAGGCCTTGGCCAGGGCCAGGGCGATCTGGATGGCCGAATAGGCGTCGTTGCACTGGCCGACGTCGAGGAGCCGCGGCAGGCCCGCCGATGGTCCCGAAATCGAGCTTGTTGAAGCGGTACTTGCCGCAGGCCAGGGTGAGGATCAGGCAGTCGGCCGGGACTTTTTCAGCGAACTCGGTGTAGTAGTTCCGCCCCGACTTGGCCCCGTCGCAGCCGCCGATCAGAAAGAAATGGCGGATCTTTCCCGCTTTGACCGCGGCGACCACCTGTTCGGCCGCCCCCAGCACGGCCTGGTGGCCGAAGCCGACGGTGATGGTCTTTCCCGGCTCGTCGGCGGCAAAGCCGCCCAGGGCAATGGCCTTGGCGATCAGCGGGGAAAAATCCCCGCGGTCGGGGATGTGCACTACCCCGGCCAGGCGACCAGGCCGGTGGTGAAGATGCGGTCCATGTAGGATGCCTTGGGCTTCTGGATGCAGTTGGTGGTCATGAGAATGGCGCCGGGAAAGCGTTCGAATTCTTTCTGCTGGTCCTGCCAGGCACCGCCGTAATTGCCGGCCAGGTGGCTGAATTTCTTCAGACCCGGGTAGCCGTGGGCCGGGAGCATTTCGCCATGGGTGTAGACCTGGACGCCCCGGCCTTCGGTCTGGCGCAGCAGCTCGTAGAGGTCGAGCAGGTCGTGGCCCGAAACCAGGATGGCCGGGCCCTGGCGCACGCCCAGCGACACGGAAGTGGGCCGGGGATGCCCGAAACGCGCCGTGTTGCCCTTGTCCAGCAGTTCCATGCAGCGCAGGTTGACGCGCCCGAGCTCCAGGTTCAAGTCCAGGAGGGCGTTCATCGTCCAGGGAGTCGTCGGTCAGCGCTGCCAGCGCCTTGTGAAAAAATGCGTCGACCGCTTCGTCGGATTCGCCGAGGATGGCGGCGTGGTCCGCATAGGCGGCCATGCCCTTCAGCCCGTAGGTCAGCAGTTCGCGCAGGCTGCGGATGTCGGGGTCCAGTTGCGGGTCGGCCATGACGCCGGCCGCCGCGCCCTGCTGCAGCAGCCCCTCCAGGGTCGCGGCCGGGATGAACTCGACCGCTGCGGGCAATTGCCCGGCGCAGGGACGGCCGTTCTTTTCGGCGGCCAGTCCCTGGAATTTCCCCTTCAGGATCTCCTTGACCTTGTCGGCCCGCTCGATCCAGCTCCTGCAGGCGCTGGGAGTCGAAGTCGACGTTGGTCACGGTGGTGAACAACGCCTCGATGACAAAGCGGTCGGCGCCGGCATCGGCGCAGCCGAGCTCGCGCAGGCGATGGCCCAGGACGCCGATGCCCTTCAGCTGGTGCAGCAGCAGGTCCTGCAGCAGCGGACACTTCCGGGCCCTTGCCGCAAACGCCGAAACGGGTGCAGGCCTGGCCGTTGCTGGTCTGTTCGCACTGGTAGCAAAACATGTTCATGGGTGACTCCTTGGTTTATTTCGCGGCAAGCAGCTTGCCTTGGATCGAGACCGTGTAGTCGTGGAGCGGGATGTCCTTGCCCGAGCGGGCCAGGGCCTGGCGCACCAGCGCCGTCGTGCCCGAGCAGCAGGGGACTTCCATATGCACCACGTGCAGCGAGCGGACCGGGTGCAGGGTGAGGATGGCGGTCAGCTTGTCCAGGTACTGGTCGCCGGCGTGGTCGAGCTTGGGGCAGAAAATGATCGGGATCTTGCCCCTGACGAAATCCCGGTGGAAGGAGGCGTAGGCAAAGGGGACGCAGTCGGCTGCGATCAGCAGGTCGGCATCGTCGAAAAAAGAAGCCTGGGGGTTGAGCAATTGCAGCTGCACCGGCCAGGTCCGCAGTTCGGAGGCGAGATCGGCGCCGGCAGCGGCTTCCGCCGCGGGCCGGGCGGGTTCCTGGCCGCGCCGGTCATGCATTTGCGACCCGGGGCAGCCATGCAACCCGGTCTCTTTCGCTGCCGCGGCCTCGGGCAGGGCGATGCCCTTCTCGCGCAGGAATTGCCGCGCCTGCTCCAGGTACCGTTGCTCGTTGTGGGCGGCCAGGTGGTCGAGGTGGGCGCGGATGACGTTCGGTCCCCTGGGGAACGATGTTGGCCATGACCTGGCGTTCGTCGTAGGCTTCGGCCTCGCGCTCCTCGACGTGGATGGCCCCCAGCGGGCAGGTGCCGATGCAGGCGCCCAGGCCGTCGCAGAAAAGGTCGGAAACCAGCCGCGCCTTGCCGTCGATGAGCTGCAGCGCCCCCTCGGGGCAATTGGGCAGGCACTGGCCGCAGCCGTTGCAGGCGCCGGCGTCGATGCGGATTATTTTTCTTTTCATTTCATTCTCCTGACGGTACGGCTGATCAGTGTTTCCAGCGAGTGCCAGAGTTTTTCCCCGGCGCGCAGCAGGTCGAAGCCGTAGCCGCCGATCCGCCATTGCAGGACCAGCAGGCGCAGCGAGCCCATGACCATGGTGAACAAGTGCTCGGCCGGAAGAGTCGCGGATCGATTTTTGCCGCTGCCCGTCGCGGATGGTTTCCAGCAGCAGCTGGCGGTGGCCCTGCAGCACCTGGTGGACCTTGGCGGCCAGGGTGCGGGTCGTTCTGAAACAGGTTTTCAGCGAACATGACCGTGGCCAGGACGCGGTCGGCCGGCAAAAACGCGGCAGCGGTCGAGGAAAAAGAGCCTGATCTTCTCCAGGGCGGGGCAGGAGCAGCCATGGATCTCCGCCAGCAGCCGCGCCGAATCGCGGGCGAAAAGGTCGATGATCGTGCTCAGGATCTGCGCCTTGTTCTGGAAATGGCGGTAGACGGCGGCGTCGCTGAAGCCGACCCGTGGCGGCGATGTTCTTGATGGTCAGCGCCTCCAGGCCGCTGGTCGGTGATGATGGCCAGGGCGGCGGCGACGATCTCTTTCTGCCTGGCCGTGATTTCCTTCATATTCACTTCCTGTTAGTTAATGTTCACTAACATAACCATTATAGTATTGAATCGGCGATTTGTCAACATCGCGCTGGCTTTAATTTCGCATGTTCACGGCTTCAGCCGTTGCCGCCGACCGGCTTTGCCCGCAGAGCGGGTAAACACCCTTCGGCGAACTGGCCCGGAACCATAATGAAGCCATCAACGCTTTTCGTTTCGACGTGATCCGGTCGTATTGACATTTTACCGGAAACGTATTATAAAAACATGGGCCAAGGAGGCTCGCAACCTTGATCAAAAAGTATAAAAAAGCATTCGCGCTGTGCGTGACCGTGACTTTCCTCGCCTTGCTTCCGGTCTATTCCAAGCCACTGCCGGCAGGGCAGGCGCTGAACCAGGGAGATGAGGCCATCGGAAATGCCGCCCCGGACCGGAACTTCGTTGAGAAAGAGCAACAGGCAGACTACCGGGTCCGCAGAAAAAATATCCTGCCCATCATGATCGGCATTACTGCCGTGGCCGCCGGCGTGTTCCTGCTCGTCATGCTGATCTCCAAGGTAAAGTACGATATCACCGGAGGATGGAATTTTCATAACCACTATACCACGGCGGGACAGGTGGATTTCGACAGCGTTTGGATGTTCACCTCCGGTGACCCCCAGGTAAAGACTATCGGTACATATGTTCGCTATGAAGCTGACGGCTCGTTCACATCCGGCCAATACACCGTCGTCAATAAAAAAGAGGTCGTGTTCCTGGATTTAGCAGTGAGCGAGCAGTATGTCGGCCAGTTCGACAGCAAGACGACCATGAGCGGTACCTTTATCCTTGAGGACGGCAAGCAAGGCACCTGGACAGCCGAAAAAAAATAACCGGCATTGACTCTGCTCATAGGCGTGCGGCGCGGTATGGATGATGGCCTTGGTGTTCGTATGGATGGCCTATGAGCGCACGCCCCAAAAAAAATTCGGCCTTAGGAAGAAGGTTGCCGGCTCTCAGGGGACGCGAATGAAAATTGACGCAAGATGGTCTCCAGCGACAAAAAAGTGACTTCCCTGGGGCTGCGGCCCGGGCAGGACGGATACCCCTGGCGCGTTTTCTGGGGCTACCTGGGGGCGGCGATCCTGTTCCGCTACCTGTGCCACAGCCTGATGCTGATCCCGGTCCTGCTCAACGAGCTGCGGCCGGCGCCGACCGTTCCCGACCTGATCCTGGGCATCGTGCCGCGCCTGGACTGGCTGGCGCACATCAACTATTATCTTGTGGATCGCCTGCTATTTCCCGCCGGCCCTGTACCTCCTGTACCGCGACCGCAGGCTTTTCGCCCGCTTCATCATCATCGACGGCGTCGTTTCCCTGACCCGCGGCCTGATGATCCCCCTGACCGGCCTCGGCCCCCCCTACGGCGCCGACCTCAACGCCCTGCACCCCTTTTCGCCTGTGGCCGACCTGGTGGCAGCTGGTCAATCCCTACCGGGCCCTGTTCGGCGACACGGCCGGGATTTACCTGACCAAGGACATGTTCTTTTCCGGCCACATCGCCACCACGTTCCTGCTGTACCTGTTCGCGCGCCGGCTGGGCAAAAGGGAATCCCGCGTTTTCCTGGCGCTGCAGCTTTTTTCCCTGCTGGTGGTTTTCTTTTCGCACCTGCACTACACCATCGATGTCATCGGCGCCTACGCCATCACCTTTACCGTCTTCACCCTGGGCGACCGCTGGCTGTGCCGAAAGTTCTCCTGGCTCGCAGTGCCGGGGCTTTTGACAAAAAAATCGCTTTTCTCTACAATCAAATAAAATAGGAGGGTCCAATGGGTGTTTATCTGTCCAAACGAGCCGATTACGTGAAACTTTACCTGGCCTTGTGGCTGGTCGCTTTCATGGGACTGTGGGTGAATTTTTTCCTGAATTTCAGCGAACCGTTCCGGGTCACCACCGTTTCCTATTTCCTGGTCTATCTGGCCGTATTGATCGGCGCCTATTTCATCCTGGCGCCGCTTCTGAAAAACCGGGCCATCACGTCGGAAAGAAGCAAATGGCTGCCTTACGTTCCGGCCCTGCTGCTGCTCCTGCACTGGCTTTTCCAGCAGATGGACCTGATGTTCGCCCCGCGGCGGCCGCGTGGACCTCTTTTCCTTCAGCATCCTGGCCGACCCGCTGTTCGCCCTTTTCCTGTTCCTGGGCCTGGCGCTCCACCTGCTGGCGGCCCAGCCGCAGATCATGGATGCCGTTTTCGTGGGCATGAAAAACACGGTCCGCCTGTTCGTTGCCTTCGCCTTCCTGGCCCTGGGCCTGATCAGCCTGGCCCAGATCATCCAGGCCGTTTCCGCCCTGACCAAGATCGGCGTCGAGCAGCGGCGCCTGGAGCAATTACTCCCGCCTGGGCGTGTTTTCCACCGGCGGGCTGGCTGGTGGCGCTGCTGCTCAACCTGGTCCTGCTGCTGGTCCCGATCTGCGGCTGGGTCCTGCTGCAGAAGCTGCTGGGCAAAGCCACGCCGAAATGGGACAAGCTCCTGCGGCTGCCCTCGCGCTGGCTGGGCGCCCTGCCCCTGATCCTCATCGGCCTGGCCGTGCTGGCCCAGCCCGAGACGTTCTTACCAGCCCTGGTTCATCATCACGGCCATTTTTTCGTTCATTTCCATTTTGGTCAATTTCCTGGCCGCCAGCCAGAACCCGGTTGCCGTGGGCATCGTCAAGCTGGCGGAATCGTTCTTTTTCTATCCCTACCGCTATTTCCGCAAGATCGTCGCTTTCGGCAAGAAAGACCTGGAAGTGACCGAGAACGAGAACGCGGGCATCGATTATTTCTGCTATTACATCAAGGGTTTCATCTGCTTCGCCATCCTGGTCTTCTGGACGCTGCTGGCCGTTTATCCGCTTCTGAAATACTACGGGCTTAAACTTGCTGCCCCTGCCGCTGCAGTTCGAATTCTTCCCCCTCGACACTTTTCACGGCCTGCTCATCTATCCACTGGCTTATTTCGTCTTCGTGCCCGTATACGCCCTGCTGATCACCATTTTTTATGAGGTGCTGGTCGTGTTGCTGCAGATCCTGGTCAAGATCAACAAGTTCTTCAGCAAGCTGCTGGAAAAGAATTGATCATAATTATTTTGTAAATTTGGGCAGGGTTCAATATTAGAGCGAACGGATCGTATTGAACCCCTACATTTTTTGCGCCAGCATCGTTTTCAGCCAGATGCGGCGCTTGGACTTGAAATCGTCCCGGAGCATGCCGCGTCCCGGGCCGCCCGGGCCGCCGGCCATGCCGGGCGGCGGCCCCATTTCTTCGCCGCCGGGAGAACCGGGGCCGGCCCCGCCCGGGAAACGGCCGGCGCGATCCTTGTCTCCGGAGCCGGGCAGCGGCGCGATCTCCCATAGCAGGCCGATGCCGATCGGCTTCCCCGCTTGGCTGTTCAGGCCCGGCCATTCGCCGCCGGCCGTGGCCTGCAAGGGGATGCGCCACTGGTAGGCGAAATCGCCCCAATCGTTGCTCAGGCGGACGGCCGGGCCCGGGGAACCTTCGGCGCTGATGAAGGTTTCCTTGCCGCTTTTGCGCTCCAGGATTTTCACGACCGTCGCCGCCGGGCTGCCGGCGCCGGCGTTCCGGCCGCTTGCCCGGTCAGTTCGCCGGGGTCGGCAGGACGGCCCGCAGCGGCGGGGATATTTCGCTGTCCTGGATTGCTACATAGACCAGGCCGAGCTTTTCGGCCTTGCCGCCGTTTTCGTCGAGCCACAGGGTCAGCTGGCACGGCTGGGCGGCCGCTGCCGGTGACGGATATCGGGAGAAAAGAAAATGTAAAGAAAACGGTCGTCGTTGCCCACGCCGACCATCAAGCCGTTCTCGAACAGATGGCAGGTGATCTTTTTGCTGAAATCCTCGAAATGGCCCTCCCCGTCTTCTGCGGCGGTCAGCCGCTGGCTGGGGATGCCCTGCAAGCTGCGGCAGCCCGGCTGCGCCAGCAATAACCCGGCCGCAGTGATTGCCAAGAACGCCTTGCCCGGGAATGTTTTTCTGAATTTCATGGGTACGGCCTCCTGGGAAAATATACCTTTCCCTTTATGGAATAACAATATTCGGGAACGATTCTTGCGGCCGAAAAGCAGCGCTTTATTCCGGCCGCTGCCCCGCCTGGGGCCGCGATCTTTTTTTGACCAGCGGCAAGCTGAGCGCCAGGAAGAGGAGTTCGCCGCAGGAAAAAGCCGCCAGTCCGCGCGCCGCCCCGGAAGTGAAGCCGTAGGCGTGCATGCCCACGCCCAGCAGGTTGACCCCGAACCAGGCCAGGACCACGGCGATGATGGCCCCGATGCTGCCGGCCGCCAGGCCGATATGGCCGATCCAGCCGGCCAGGCGGGCGTGAAACAGGACGGCGCACCAGAGGATGATCAGCAGGGCGCCGTTCTCCTTGGGATCCCAGCCCCAGAAACGCCCCCAGGACTGGTCGGCCCATATGCCGCCCATGACCGTGCCGATGGTGGTGAACGCCAGGCCGAAGGCCAGGAAGGCGTACAAGGTGCGGGCCGTGCCGGCCGCCGCTGCGGATCGCGGTTCCAGCAGCTCCTGGATGATAACCACGTGGCCGATGATGCCCGCGACCACGCAGCCGGCATAACCGAGGGAGATGGTCACCACGTGGGTAGCCAGCCACAGGTTGGAATCGAGAACCGCGGCCAGCATGCCCATGGTGTCTCCGTCCAGGGCGTAGCGCCCGGCGATGACCAGGAACACCAGCCCGGCCAGCCCTCCGGCCAGGATGCCCAGCGCCTTTTTCTGCCACCAGGCCATGAGCAGTCCCATGGCCGTCCCGGCCCAGGCAACGAAAACGAACGTCTCATACAGGTTGGTCACCGGCGGCCGGCTCATGATCCACATGCGGGCGACCATGCCGAAACTATGCGGCAGAAAACCCAGAAGCAGGAAAAGCAAGCTCAGGCGTTCCAGCCAATGGCGCCTGAAGGCAAGGGAAAAGAGCAGGAAAAGCAGCGCCAGCCCGTACGCCAGCTCGGCTTTAAAAAAGGGGTCGAGCCGGTTGTAAAAAAGTTCCAGGGAGATGCGGCTGCCGGTCAGGGCCTGCGGACCCAGGCGCTTTTGCACGGAGAGGTTGAACGCGGTCAGCGCCCGGCCGAAGTCGCTGCCGCGACCTTGCGCGTAGGCGCGCGCCGCCTCGGACAACCATGATATTTCCCGCTGACTGGCGGCCGGCAGGGAGGCGGCCCGGGCCATGGCCTGGGCGGGGCTGAGCCAGGCTTCGCCGCCTCCGTCCCCGGGCGGCACGATGGCCGGCAGCCCCGAAAGGCCTTGCGTATCCATGTTCGCTTCGGCCCCGGCGCGGGGCGCCGGGAAAGCGTCCAGCAGGCCGTAATAGGCGGAAACGTTGAAAAAGAGGCGCTGGGCTTCCGCTTCGAACCGCCCCGGGCCGCCGCCGTCCGGGCCGGCATGTTGAAATGCCAGCTCGTGCAGCCTGTCCAGGCCCGGGCGCAGCTGCGAGAAGCTGTAACGTCCGCGGCCTTCTCCGCTCAAGCCGATGGCGGCCAGCACGTCGGGCAGGTTGACCAGGAATATTTTGTCGTCGAGGGTTCGCTCCGGGGTGAAAAAAACCCGGGCCAGCCAGGTGCCGGCTTCCATGCCGGGGAGGGAGGCGCGCCCGGAAAATTGCTTGAGCAGGTTGCGGGCGAAGGTGTCCAGCGGTTTTTTGCGTCCCTGGTCCAGCACCACCAGGCGGCGGAAGGGTTCCAGGGGGAAAGCGGGGGCAAGAGCCGCCGTGCCCAGCAGCCAGCCGGCCAGCAGGACCGGGAAAATAATCCGTTTCCGGGTCATGGGCGCCCCCCGGCCCGGTTCTTCTTCAACGCCGCCGCCAGCATGGCCAGGAAATGGACGGCCAGGCCCAGGAACAGCATGGCGCTGGCCATATACGGCAGCCAGCGGCCCGAGTTGCGCACGACGGAAAAAGTCGAACTTTCGCCGCCCCGGCCGTCTTCGCTGTATGACGACTGGTAAAATGTGTATTCCCGGTAGCGCAGCGGCCGGTTCATGGAGATGACGGCCAGGCGGCGGGCGCCGGCCGCGGTGATCTCGACCCGGCTGCTGAAGCTCCTGGGGATTTCCGTTCCCGGATGCATGCTCTTTTCAAAATCAAGCAGCTTGATCTCGATGGGCAGGACGGCCATCTCCGCGGGCCGGTCAAGCGGGGCTTCCGGCCCGGCGACGCGGAAAGCGCTGCGGCTGCTCTCGCCTTCCCGCAAGGTCAGGGAATATTCCCGGGCGGTGACGGCGATGAAAAAGCCGCCGCCCACGAGCAGCAGCAGCCCGTAGTGGATCAGCAGCAGGCCGCTCTGCCGCCAGCGGTATCTCAGGCGGAAAAAGGCGGCGGCCAGCAGGTTTAGGAACAGCAGGGCGGCCAGCAGGAGCAGGCCCGGCACGGGCAGCAGGCCGAAGATCCATATCAGCCAGGAGGAAAATACCCTGGTTTGAGCGGCATACATGCCGTATTCGGCCTGGTAGACGGTGCCGCCGATGACCAGCAGGGCCATGAGCAGCAGGGCGACGACCGTCAGCTTGAGCGAGGCCAGCGAGCGGAACAACCGTGAAAAGGATCGTATTTTTAATTTGCCCATGAACTGGATTTTTTGATAATATATCATTCCCCGGCGCGAATGGCAAGCAGAAAAATCAGCGCCTGGCGATTCGTTTTACCCCGGGGCCGACCACGACAAGGCCCCCGGGAAAGCTTCAACAGCCGGCGCTGGCCAAGTTCAGCGCTGGCGCGCTTTCCAGGCCTGCAGGGCCTTGGCCGCGGCCTGGCGCCTCTCGGCATCCAGGTCATTGGGGGTGGATGCCAGCGCTTTTTCCATGGCGGCTACGGCCTTGCCGGTCTTGCCGTTTCGGCCCAGGACCAGCGCGTAGTCGAACCAGTGCTGCGCCGTGGGCTGGACCCCGGTAAGGCGCTCCAGCAAAGCTTCGCCGCGTCCCGTGTCTCCCGCCTCGATCGCCAGCATGGCGGCGGTAAAGAGAAGGTCGGTGTCGAGTGTGGCGCCGGCGCTTTTCAGCAGAGACTCGCTCGCGGCCAGGGCGCCGCGGTTGTCCCCGGTTTTCATGAGCATGCGGATCACTTTCTTGGCCAACTGGGCGTTGTCGGGTTCCGTATCCCGGGCGCGGAGATACCAGGCCAGCGCCCCGGCCCAGTCCTGCCGTTTTTCGCCAATCTGCCCGAGTATGTCCAGGGCCCGTGTCAGTTCCGGGTCGAAGCGCAGCAAGGTCGTGGCCAGGCCTTCGGCGGCGGCCAACTTGCCGTTGGCGAAATAGAATTCCATCAGATTGCCCTGGAAGGTCGCATTGCGGACCGGGTTGGCGTTGAAAATTTCGCTGGCGCGAAGCAGGTTGGTCTCCAGCTTGCCCCATTGTTTCTTTTTTTCATAGACATAGGCGAGCAGGACATAGGCGAAGGGAAGCTTGAACGCGGCGGTTTCGGCCCGGAGGCGCAGGGCTTCGGCTTCCACCCGGTCGACCTCGCCGCGGTCCAGGGCGGCCACCAGCTCGCTGAAACGGTTCTGGTAGCCGATGCCGGTCTTGGGATCCAGCCCCGCCGTGCCGGCGGCCGCAAAACTGGAAATATAGCCAAGCGCCGCCAGCTTTTTCCTGTCTTCCGCCTGCAAGGCCGGTTGGGCTCCTGCCCGGCCCTTGACCTGCCGGGCGGCGATGAACGAGGCCAGTTCCCGGTCCAGCTGCCGGGCCTGGCGGTTGTTCTTAAAAAAAAGATTGGCCTTCTCGCCGGCGTCGGCCTGCAGGTCGTACAGTTCGGCCCGGGGCAGGGAAATATACTTGAATTTGCCGCTGATCAGGGCGGTCAGCGGCGCCCAGTTGTTCAGCTCACGGCCGTACATGCTTTCCAGGTAAACAGGTCGGGGAGCGGTCTGCCCATCCCCGCTCATGAGCGCCTCCAGGCTTTGTCCCTGGGCATTGTCAGCCGGGGGGAGGCCGAGCATGGCCAGCACGCTGGGCATGATGTCTACCAGGCAGACCCGGGAGCGGACGCGGGCGGGCTTTTTCTGCAAAGCCGGGTTGGAAAAGATAAGCGGGACTTTTACGCTCTCCTCATAGCAAAAGATGCCGTGGCCTTTTTCCCCGTGTTCGCCGAACCCCTCGCCATGGTCGCCAGCGACCACGACCAGGGTGCGCTCCAGAAGTCCCTGCTTTTTCAGGTCCGCGATCATAAGGCCGATGTTGCGGTCGGCAAAAGCCACTTCGCCGCGGTAGGCGTCGCCGGCGGTTGCCTGCAGGTAGGCCGCTGGCGGGGCATAGGGCTTGTGCGGGTCGTAGAAATGGACCCAGAGAAAGAAGGGCTTGTCCCTTCTTCGCCCCAGCCACTCCTGGAATTTCAGGTACACGCGGTCGGCCGTGATCTCGGCCTCGGTATTGCCCGCCCTTTCTTCATAGCCAAGGCGGTCGTCATACAGGTCAAACCCCTGGCCCAGTCCGAATTTTCTTTTCATAACGTAGGCGGCGACCAGGGCGGCAGTGTCGTAGCCCGCCGACTTGAGCGTTTCGGCCAGGGTCGTTTCCGCGTCGGCCAGCTTGTGGGAACCGTTGTTGCGCACGCCGTGGCTGACCGGCCAGCGGCCGGTAAAGATCGAACAGTGGGCCGGCAGGGTCAAAGGCACGGGAGAATAGCAATGTTCGAACAAAATCCCCGTTCGCGCCAAGGCATCGAGCGCCGGGGTCTTGGCCGAGCGGTCGCCGTAGCAGCCCAGGCGGTCGGCGCGCGTGGTGTCCAGGGTGATCAGGAGCAGGTTGGTCTGCGCCTGCCTGGTTTCCGGTCGGGAACAGGACTGAAAAACAAAGCATGCCGCTATGAACCACAGGGCCGGGAGCGACGCAAAGGGCATCTTTTTATTCATATTGCTGGGATTGTAACACGAAATCGCAAGCAAAAAAAAACCCGCCCCGGGCGAACCCGGGGCGGGCTTTATATCAGGCGCGTCTTGCCGCGCCTGGAGATTCAGGTTGAGCTGCCGCGATTAGAAGATGAACTTGACGCCCAGGCGGGCGGAGATGGGAGACTGGAAGCCGATGGCCTGGTTGAAGCGGGGATCACGCAGCCATTTGCCCACGGTCTGCGGATAGGTCCCTTCCCAGTCCAGGAAATTGTAGCCGCCCTTGATGACCGGAACGTTGTCGTCCGCGAAATCGCTCCACCAGATGTAGGGGGAGGTGATGTTGATGCGGGTCCAGTACCAGGTGCCGGTGTCGTTGTTGGTGGCGTTGTCCACGTTGACGCTGAACTGCAGGGTGTTCTTGCCCAGCTTGAGGTTGTATTCGGCGTAGAGGTTCAGGAACCAGATATTGGGGGTGCGGCCCAGGTCGTTGCGGCCCAGCGGATAGTAGCCGGCGCCCTGGTCCACGAACCATTCGGTGGTCTTGGGGGTACCGTTCATGAAGTTGAAGACGCCGCCCAGGGTCAGGCCGAAGGGGAAGGCGTAGGAGCCGTAGGCCTTGAGCACGACAGGACGGTCGGTGGCCAGCAGGCCGTTGTTCTGGGTCTGCTTGCCGTCCTGGGTATAGGACATCCACCAGACGTCGAAGTAGCGGGTCACGTTGCCGTCGGGACGGCCGAAGCCGGTGCCCTGGTTGTTGACCTCGTCGGCGCTGACGATGCCGGTGTAGTTGCCGTAGAGGCGGCTGAGGGTCAGGTTGAGGCCGCCCATCCAGTTGTTGCTCATTCTCTTTTCCAGGGAGATATTCAGGGCCTTGTAATCTCTCTGGGCCTTGGGGGTGGGCCAGTAATCACTGTTCAGCTTGCCGCCCTGGGAAATGGGGCGGGCGTAGCCGAAGCCGGGGTTGGCGATGTAGTAGATTTCATCGTAACCGCCGGAGGCATTGGGGACCTGTGTGCCGATATCGTCGATGGTGCGGAGCAGGTTTCTCCAGGTGCCGCGGGTTGAGAGCGAGAGGTCGTCGCTCAGCTTCTTTTCGATGCCGAAGGTCAATTCGGTCTGGGCCATGGGCTTGATGTTGGGATCAAGGGTGTCCCAGGACTGGGCGCGATAATCGGTCGAGTAGCGGAAGGTGAGCATGGAGTAGTCGCGGCTGCCGTCAGGCATGAGCTTGCCCATGTTCATCCATTCATTGATGTGCGCCGCTTCCAGGTAATAGAAATCGCTGATCCAGCGCATGCCGCCGAAGGAACCCAGGGCCATGTCGAGTTCCATCACGTCATTGTACAGGCCGTAGGAACCGTAAACCTTCAGGCTGGAATCGCCCATGACGTCATAGACGAAACCGACGCGGGGCGAGATCTTGTCGGTCAGTTTGAACTTCATGACGTCTTTGCCGATGAATGCTGCATAAACCGGATCGTCGTTGAAGCTGGGGACGTTCTCGGATTCCAGGCGCACGCCGAAGTTCAGGGTGAAGCGGTTGGCGATGGTCCAGCTGTCCTGCAGGTACAGGGCCAGGCGGTTGGAGGTGGCGGTACCGAGGTCGCCGTATTGCTTGCCAAAACCGGCATAATCACGGGAAGAAGGGCCGCCGCGGACTTCAATGCTGCCGCGGGTGCCGGTCCAGCTCATGCGGATAAAAGGAGCGTTGTAGAGGGTATTCTTCGTCGTCGAAGCCCTGGTGTAGGCCACGCCGGCCTTCCAGGCGTGCTCGCCGGCCAGGTTGAGGAAGTAGGTGAAATCGGCGCCGGCGGAGAGGTTGCTCTCCTCGTCGATCTCGTTCGGGTAGGTCATGGCCTGGAATGACTGGTTCAGCCAGCCGGAGGGGCGTTGGTTGGCGGGAAGCACGCCCACGGTGGTGGCATTGCTGTTGCGGAACTGGAAGAGCGGATCCAGGGCGGTGTTGGCCGAAGACTCATCCAGTTTGTTATTGGTGCCCAGGAAAAAATAGCCGGCGCGCATACTGACCATGAAGTTGTTGCCGATGGTGTAGTCGAGGTTGCCGTTCATGCTGTAGTTGGGGGTGGCGTAGCCGAGCTTTTCCCAATCATAGGCGTCCGAGGAGCCGCCGGAGCGGCTGGGGGTACGAGGGGTGTTGGCGGCTGAGAGACCGCCCTTGAATTCGTTGTAATTGTTGACGAAGCCCAGCGCAAGGCGCATGTTCTTGAACGGCTGGGAGGAGAGCTTGACCTGGATGTTCAGGTCATTGTCGGTCTGGGTGAAGTCGTACTTGTGAAGGATCGACCCGTTTCCTCTGTTGTTAAAGGGATCGGACGCCTGGTGGCTCGCATCGAGGGGCAGCAGGTAGATGGCCGGGGTGGTGCTGGAACGAAACACGGGCAGGGCGTTGACGTAAAACCACAGCTTGTCCTTGAAGATATAGCCGCCGAGGCCGAAGCCGCCTTCCAGGCGCCAGTCCCTGACAGCCTGGTTGAAATCCCTTGTATAGTTGAACTTGCGCAGGATGGGCTCAGACTTCAATGGATCCAGTGTAACTGTGTCGCGCTCGGTGCCCTGCAGGGCGCTGCCCGAATAGTAACCCACGACATCGCCGTGGAATTCGTTGCCGCCGGAGCGGGTCACGACGTTGATCACGCCGCCCAGCGAACCGCCGAACTCGGCCTGGTAACCCGAGGCCTTGATCTGGACCTCGTCGACGAAGTCGAAGGCCGCCTGCTGGGCGCCCTGGCCGCCGTACACCGAGTTGGTGTTCTGGCCGTCGACGTAGAACATGTTCTCGCCGCCGGAAGAACCGTCGATCGAAATTCCGCCGAGGAAGTTCTCGTTGGTCACGCCGGGGATGACGGCCACCAGGCCGTCAAAGTTGCGGCCCTTGGGCAGGACGTCGAACATTTCCTTGGTCAGGGTCATGCCCTTGGAAGTGCTCTTGACGTCGATCAGGGCGGTCTGGCCGGTGATGGTCACGGCTTCCGAGAGGTTGCCGAGCTTCATCTCGATCTTCAGGTTCAGGGTCTGCTCCGCCACCAGCGAAATGTTCTCGCGGACGACGGTCTGGAAACCCTCCAGGGAGAAGACCACCTTGTAGGTGCCCGGAGTCAGGTTGACCAGCCTGAAGGCGCCGTTCTCATCGGTCACCGCGGTTGCCTTGCCGACCAGCTTGGGGCTGCTGGCTTCGACATTGACGCCGGGAACCAAAGAGCCGTCGTCAAGCTGCACGGTGCCAAATACCTTGGCAGTGGTTTGCTGGGCGGTCAGCAGTCCTGCGAGCAGGAGCACGCCGATCGCCAGCAAGGCGAACTTTTTGACTGTACTCATTTTTGTTTGTCCTCCTTTTTGATTTGTAGACAAAACATCCATGGTGGAGCAACATTCATGCCAAACGTGGCGCGCTGCGGAAAAACCGCGGCGTGAGATCCCGTTTCTGCTCGGAGAACTTTATCTGAATAGGCTTTCGGACATTCGCCGAGGGATGAAACGGCGGTTTCTTTAACGACTTCTCCGGACTTTTTAGCGTCGCAGCGGGCAAATGCCGGATATTTTTTTCGGAAAAAAAGGAAAAAAACAATTTTTTGAACGTCCAAGCAACTGAAACATGAAAAAAAAGGGTCCCGATGGTCTGCCTCGGCACGGGCCGGGGCAGTTTGCGAAGTATGCCGCATTTCCTTTATATTTATCATTATACTCTGCCTGGGCAACCGATTCCGTTCGCAGCGGCCGCTTCTGGGCGCACATGCAATTCCTTGCCAAGTGAAATGGGGAGTGCTATAATGATCGGCGTAAAGATCGATTTATCGAGGATAATGATGAAAAAAATTTTTTCTGTCCTTGCCGTCTTGGTATTCTGCTTTTCGCTGTATGCCGAATCCGAGAAGGAACTTATCAAGAAACTCCCTGCCCAGTACCGCAAGTGGCTGAGCGAGGAAGTCGTGTACATCATTACCAAGGCGGAGAAGGATGTGTTTCTGCAGCTGGAGTCGGACCAAGAGCGCGATCAGTTCATCAAGGCCTTCTGGAGGCAGCGCGATCCCAACCCCAACACCCCCGAGAATGAATTCCAGGTCGAGCATTACCGCCGTATCCAATACGCGAACAAATGGTTCGGCAAGGAATCCCCGGCCCCCGGCTGGAGGTCTGATCAGGGGCGGATTTATATCCTGCTTGGCGAACCCCAGGCAATAGACAGAATCGAAAACAAGACCGAGCTCCGACCCTTGGTGACCTGGTACTACCAGGGCTTGATGGAGTACGGGCTGCCCAACGCCTTCAATGTCCTTTTCTTCAAGAGAGACAGCACGGGAGATTACGAGCTGTATTCCCCCGTCCGCTTCGGCCCGCAGTACCTGATGAACAACTACGCCGGCGACATGACCAACTACGAGACCGCCTATCTTGCCTTGCATGATATCGAGCCCGTCATCGCCGAGCTCTCCCTGAACCTGATCCCGGGTGAAAGTTCGGGTTATTCGCCCTCCATGTCCTCCGAGCTGCTCATCACCAGCAAGATACCAATGGCGCCCGCCAAAAAGGTCAATTCCCAGTATGCCGAAAAGATGCTGCGTTATAAAGACATGGTGGAAATGGAGTACACGGCCAACTACATCGACAACGCCAAGCTGGTCAAGGTCATCCGCGATCCTCTCTCCGGGATCCATTTCGTCCACTACCTGATCGAGCCCAAAAAACTTTCCATCGAGGAGTCCAAGGGCAAGTATTATACCACGCTGGAGATATTCGGCAGCGTGGCCGACATGACGGGGAAAAACGTCTTCCAGATCAACAAATCGGTGCCCATCGAGCTGAACCAAGAGCAGATGGCGAGAATCAAAGACAAGCTGTTCAGCTTCCAGGACATGTTTCCCCTGATCCCCGGGAAATACCGGCTGACCGTGCTGCTGAAGAACATTGTCTCCCGCGAATTCACCTCAATGGAGCAGGTCGTCGAAATCCCCGAAAAACCCATCCTGGGCATCAGCTCCCTGCTGCTGGCCAACAGGATAGTGGAGAATTCCAGCTACAAGGGGCAGGGAAAACCTTTTCTTCTCGGCGACCGGCAGCTGGTGCCTTCGCCGCGCAACGACTTCACCGCCGCCGAAACGCTGTACGTCTTTTGCCAGCTCTCGGGTTTGAGCGAGGAGCTGGAGGCCAATGGCTCGCTGCAATTCGATATCCTCAAGGAGAACATCAGCGTCGATTCGCTGACGAAGAAAATCAGTGAGTACTCCCGGCAACAGGGAGCTCTGGAAAAGTTTTCCCTGGCCGCCCTGAAGCCGGCCAATTATGACCTGCGTGTGACCTTGCTCTCGGCGCAAGGCAAAGCCCTGGCCAGCGAAGAAGCGAACTTCTATATCACGCCGATGCAGGCTCTGCCCCGTCCCTGGGTGCTGTCGCTCCCGATGCCATCCACCATGGCGCCGCAATACTGGAATGACCTGGGAAACCAGTATTTCAACCTGAACGAGATTCAGAAAGCCCGCGAGCATCTGGAGCGGGCGTATCATCTTTCCCCGCAGACCACCCGCTATGTTTTCGATTTTTGCCGCGTGCTTATAGAAATGAAGGAATTTCGCCAGGCGAAGGACACGGCCCTGCTCGCTTTCAAGAACCAGGAGCGGCCGGAACTCCTCCTGCCGCTGGCCCAGGCCTCTCAAGCCCTGGGAGAGACTGCCGACGCCATTGATTTCTATCGGCGGCAAATCGCCCATGCCGGCGCCAGTGTTCGGGTCCTGAACGCCCTGGGTGAATGTTATCTGGCTGTTGGCAACGGCCCGGAAGCCGCATCCGCCTGGGAAAAATCGCTGCAGATCGATCCCAAGCAGCAGCAGCTGAAGGAGCGGCTGGCGGCCTTGAAAATTGAGAGAAAATGAAGATGCTGCGCTGGAGTTTCCTGGTATTCCTCCTGCTGCCGGCGCTGGCTGGCTGCTCCAAGGTCGGGCGCTCGGTTCGTTCCCTGCCACCGCAGGACAAGCAATTCCTGTCCGAAGTCCGCTACATCATCACCAAGCAGGAAAAGAAGGTCTTCTCCAGCCTTGGCGCCGCGGAGCGCGCCCAGTTTATCGAGGATTTCTGGAAAAAGCGCGATCCCTCGCCCAGCACCGACGAGAATGAGTACCGCGACGAGTACTACCGCCGCATCGACTACGCCAACCGCGTTTTTCGCGAGGGGAGCTCCGGCTGGCTGACCGACCGCGGTCGGGCCTATATCCTCCTGGGCGATCCCGAGCGCCGCAACGCTTATCCCAGCGGCTATACTTTCTACGACCGGCCGATGGAAATATGGTATTACCGATACTTCACTCTCATTTTCATCGATTATACCTTCACCGGCATTTACAAGCTGGAGCCGCAGAGCGCGCAGCAGCTCGGCATCATGACCAGCTCGCACATGGACGAGAAACCCGAGGGCCTGACCTCAAAGCGGGTCGTGTTCGACTTTGAGATCCGTGTCGAAACCGCCGCCCCCGGCCAGGGGAGGCTGATCATCGATGTCCCCTATAAAAGGCTGAACATGATACAGGGGCCTGGGCAATCCGCCGCCATCGAGACCTCGCTCAAGATCGATGTCCTGGTCTCCGGACCCAAGGATGAGGAGGTGCTGCGCAAGCAGGAGGTCCACCCCGTCTCGCTGCAGGCCAACGCCCTCGACAAGCTGTCCAAGAACCTGAGCATCCAGCTGCCGCTTCTGCTGCCAGCGGGAAGATACTCCGTCCAGGTTACCCTGGAGAACACCGCTGATCAAAGCCAGGTCAGCAAGAAATTAAAATTCAAGTTATGACAAGGAGAAATTCATGGACATGAAAAAGATCGCCGTGTTGTTGTTGGCCGTCGCGCTGCTCTTCGCGCTGCCGCTTGTTGCGAAGAAAAAGCCGGCCGCCGAGGAAAAGAAACCCGCGCAGGCCTCCCTCTACATCGCCACCCAGGTGGCTGCCGTGATCGACGCCAACGCGCCGCAGCGGCTGAACCGGACCGATATCCCGCTGACTGTCCTGCCGACGCTCTATCTTCCGGCCCAGCAGAACTATATCTATCCTGTCTTTCTGTTCCAGGTGAAGAACGCCGACCTGAATCCGGTCGCCGCCGTGGAGACCCCCGAAGTGCTCAGCGCCAAGTTCCATTTCTTCACCAGGCTGTACAAGCTGGAGAACGGCGCGCTGGGGGCCGTGGTGCGCGAGCGCTATTTCCCGTTCAACCTGGAAGAGAGCAAGGCGACGTTCCAGCCCGAGGCGGTGAATTACTATTCCATCGCCGGCGAGATATTCCCCGCCGGGAATTACCTCCTGGCCCTGGCCATCAGCACTCCGGATTTTTCCAAAATCTCCGTCGTCTTCAACGAATTCACCCTTCCTGATGTCGCGCAACTGCAGGGCAAGCTGGATTCCACCCCGATTTTTTCGGTCGATGGCTTGAAGCAGATGCCGGTTGCCGATACGCGCAAGATCATTCGCAAAAATTCCTTTGTCTACAATTACCTGGATTTGTCGCCCAACGTGAACAACGAATTCAAGGTCGGCCAGAGCCTCGACCTGTTCTTTTTTATCCTCGGGGCCAAGCCCGACGCCAGCAACGCCTACAATCTCCAGGTCACGTACCGCTTCAAGAAGGAGGGCAAGGAAGTTCGCAAGCTGGGCCCGGTCCAAGCCTCCAGCATCATTGTCAGCCAGCCCATCGCCCTGACCTTCACCGAGATCACCAAGAACGCCAAGGGCGTGGAGACCGACCGCAAGGAATTGAAGATGGAGCCCGGCGAATACACCCTGGAAATCGAAATGCTTGACAATGTTACCAAGGCCGCGGGGATGAAAGAATTCAAGTTCCGGATTGTTTTATAAAAGAAGTTGAGGAGGGAAACATGAACCGCATATCCTGGATTACGCTGATCGTTGCTGTCCTGTTCCTGGCTTTCATGGCCGGCGGCTTGTCCGCCCAGGCCGGACAGGGCCGTGGCCGCTTGACTGGAACGGTGCTGGACGAGACCGGCAAGCCCATTGCCAACGTTGCCGTCTCCCTGGAGTTCGATAACCAAGGCAAAAAGTTCGAGACCACCACCAATGCCAAGGGGGAGTGGGTATTCTTCGGGCTCGGGACCGGGCACGCCAGTCTGATCTTGGTTGTCGACGGCTTCTTGCCCGTTAGCCAGCAGATCGCCGTTTCCCAGCTGAACCGCAACCCCCCGGTCAAGACCGTTCTGAAAGTCGACGTGGAAAAGAAGGCGCGCCTTAAGGACGAGACTGCCATAACCCAGCTCGACCAGGGTAACACGCTGTTCAACAACCGCCAGTACCAGGAAGCTTTGGCCGTTTTTAACCAGTTCGTGGTCGACAATCCGACGATCTACCATATCTTTTTGAATATCGGCGACTGCTACCGCGAGATGCAGGATTACCCGGCGGCTATCGCCCAGTACCAGCTGGCCATCGAGAAAGCCAGGACGGCTCTCGACCGAGTCATTGAAGCCAAGGGCCTGGCCTCAATCGGCGAGGTGCACTTGCGGCAGAACGACTTCAAGACCGCCCAGGAGTTTTTCAAAAAGTCGCTGGACCTGAACCCCAAGGATGAGCTGCTGGCTTACAATGTCGCCGAGATCTATTTTAACAACCAGAAAGTGGACGACGCCATAACCTACTATGTCTTGGCCACGCAGATCAAGCCGACCTGGGGCCCCCCGTATCAGAAACTGGGCTATGCTTACTTGAACAAAGCCGATTATGGCAAGGCTATCGAGAGCTTCAACAAATTTTTACAGGTTGAGCCGAATTCCGACCAGGCACCGGTGGTGCAAGCGGTCATCGATTCCCTTACAAAGATAAAGAAATAGGCGACGAGGCGGGCCGGCGAGCGCTTGATCAGCGGCTCCTGGCTCGCCAGAGCGTCAGGGCTCTGGCCGCAGCTTTCCGTCTATCGTTGTCTAGTTCCTTGGGCGGAGCCGCCAGCGCTTTTTCCATCACGATGATCGCTTCTGCCAGTTTGCCGTTGCGGCCCAGGACCAGGGCGTAATCGAACCAGCGCGGCCCCGTGGGCTGGATCTCGGTGAGGCGCCGCAGCAGCTCCTCGGCGCGCGCGCCGTTTCCCGCCTCGATCGCGAGCATGGCGGCGGTGAACATTAAATCGGTGTCTTGGGCGCCCGCCTCCGTGCGCAGCAGGGACTCGCTCTCCGAGAAGGCCAGCTTGCGATCCCCGGTTTTTAGGCGCATCTGGATCACCTTTTTGGCGAGCGCGGCGTTTTCGGCGTCGTTTTTTTGGGCCTTGAGGTACCAGCCCAACGCCCCGGGCCAGTCCTGGCGCTTTTCGCGGATCTCCCCGAGGATCTCCAACACCCGTTCATGCCCGGGATCGGAACGAAGTACCAGCGCGGCCATTTCCTCGGCGGCAGCGAGATCGCCCTTGGCGAAATAGAATTCCATCAGGTTGCCGCGGAAAGTCAGGGCCTGGGCCGGACTGTCCTTGAATATCTCGCAGGCCTGGAGCAGGTTGGCCTCGACTTTGTCCCATTGCTGCTTTTTTTCATAGACAAAATTGAGCAATACGTAGGCGAAGGGAAACTTCATCGCCGCCGTTTCGGCGCGCAGGCGCAGAGCCTCGGCCTCCACGCGGGAGGTTTCGCCGCGGTCCAGCGCCGCCACCAACTCGATATAGCGCAACTGGTATCTGATGCCGATCTTGGGATCGGTTCCGGCCTGGCCCGTGGCCGCGAAACTGGAGATATAGCCGAGGGCGGCGAGTTTCCTTTTTTCGTCCGTCTGCAGGGAGGAGCGGGCATCCTGGCCCTGTTCGGGCAGGTGGTCCTTGACGAAGGCGGCCAACTCCCTGTCCAGCCTCCTGGCCAGCAGGTTTTTTTTGAAGAAAATGTTGGCTGTTTCCCCCGGGTCGGCATGCAGGTCGTACAATTCGGCCTGGGGCAGGGAAATATACTTGTACGGGCCGCTGATCAGGCCAGTGAGCCGCGCCCAATTGTTCATCTCCCAGCCGTACATGCTTTCCAAATAGACCGGGCGGAGAGTCTTCTCGGGCGCGCCGGCCATAAGTTTGGCCAGGCTTTCTCCCTGGCAAGTTTCCGCTGCGCCGGTGCCCAGCAATTCCAGGATAGTGGGCATGACGTCGACCAGGCGCGCCCGCGGGATGATGCGGGCCGGTTTTTTGGCCAAGGCGGGACCGGCGATGATCAGGGGCACTTTCATGCTCTGCTCGTAACAGAAGATGCCGTGCCCCTTCTCTCCATGCTCGCCGAACGCCTCGCCATGGTCGCCCGCGACTACGACCAGGGTGTTCTTCCAGAGCCCATGAGTCCGCAGGTCGGCGAGCAAGCGGCCGACATAGTGGTCCATGTACGCCACTTCGCCGCGGTAGGCGTCGCCATTGGCGGCCTGGCGGTACGCCGCGGGAGGGTCATACGGCATGTGAGGATCGAAGAAATGGACCCAGAGGAAAAACGGCTTGTCATGTTTGCGTTCCAGCCAGCGTTTGAATTTGTCATAGACGCGGTCGGCGGTGATCTCGGCATTGATCGTGCCGGACTTCTCCTGGGTGCCGAGCCGGTCGTCGTAGAGGTCAAAGCCCTGGTCCAGACCGAATTTTCCCTTTAAAACATAGGAGGCCACCAAGGCGCCGGTGTCATACCCCGCGAAACTGAGCTTTTCAGCCAGCGTCAGCGCCGCGCCGGGAAGCTTGTACGATCCGTTGTTGCGCACACCGTGGGAAAGAGGCCAGCGTCCGGTCAGGAGCGAACAGTGGGCCGGCAATGTCAGCGGCACCGGGGTATAGCAATTCTCGAACAGGATGCCCTGGCGGGCCAGGGCATCGATGGCCGGGGTCCTGGCCAAAGGATCGTTATAGCATCCGAGGCGGTCGGCGCGCATGGTGTCCAGGGTGATCAGCAGCAAGCTCTTGACCGGAGGCTCGGGACGCTGCCAGAGGAGCACGGCCGCGAGAAAGACCGCCAGGGCGGCGGCCACCGGGACGAGCATGAGCTTCTTTTTCATCATGGCTGATTGTAGCACATTTCCCCAGGGCAAAAAAAAAGGCCCGCCCCGGGCGAACCCGGGGCGGGCCTTATATTTCAGGCGCTTTCTTCGGCGCCTGGAGATTCAGGTGCAGAGTTTAGAACATGAACTTGACGCCCAGGCGGGCAGAGATGGGCGCTTGGAAGAGGATCGCCTTGCCGTAGCGAGGATCGCGGACCCACTTGTCGATCGCTTGCGGCCAGCTTCCTTCCAAAGCCCACAGGTCGTAGCCATTCTTGATCATGTTGGTGGTCGCAGTGCCATCGCCGTTGCCGCCGGAGAGGTTGCTGATGCCGGGATATTCGAAGTAGGTGTAGCCGGTGCGGAGGTTGACGCAGTTGTAGTAGTAGAAGGGGGTGTCGTTGTTGGAGACGTTGTCCACATTGACGCTGAACTGCAGGGTATTCTTGCCCAGCTTGAGGTTGTATTCGGCGTAGAGGTTGAGGAACCAGAGGCTCGGGGTGCGGCCCATGTCGTTGCGGCCCAGGGGGTAGTAGCCGGCGGCCGAGTCAACGAAGAACTCGGTCGACCGGGGCGTGCCGGACATCCAGTTGGCGACGCCGCCGATGGTCAGGCCGAAGGGGAAGGCGTAGGAGCCGTAGGCTTTGACCACGGCCGGGCGGTCAGTGGGCATCAGGCCGTTGGTCGTTTCCTCTTTGCCGTTGGATTTGTAGCTCATCCACCAGATATCGAAGTAGCGGGTCACGTTACCGTCAGCGCGGCCCGTGCCCATGGTGCCGGCGATGGCTTCGTCACCGCTGACGATGCCGGTGTAGTTGCCGTACAGGCGGCTGAGGGACACGTTGATGCCGCCCATCCAGTTGTTGGACATTCTCTTTTCCAGCGAAATGTTCAAAGCCTTGTAGTCTCTCTGGGCTTTGGGGGTGGGCCAGTAATCATCGCTGAACTTGCCGCCCTTGGAAATGGGCAGCGAATAGCCATAGCCCGGGTTGGTCAGGTAATAAACTTCGTTGAAACCGCCGGAATCGTTGGGAACGATGACGCCCACGTCGTCGATGGTGCGGAGCAGCTGGCGCCAGGTGCCGCGGACGGACAGCGAGAGGTCATCGCTGAGCTTCTTTTCCAACCCGCCCGATATTTCGCTCTGGGACATGGGTTTCAGGTTGGGATCATGGTTTTCCCAGTTCTGGTAACGGTATTCCACATAACCGCGCCAGGTCAGCATGGAGTAGTCGCGGGCGCCGTTCTTGATCTGGCCGATGTCAAAGAGCTGGCTGGCATTGGCCCCGGGGAGATAATAGCGGTCCTGGATCCAGCGCGTGCCGCCGGTTGAACCGAGGGCCATGTCGAGCTCCATGACGTCGTTGTAGAGGCCGTAGGATCCGAAAATCTTCAGGCTGGAATCGCCCACCACGTCCCAAACGAAGCCGAAGCGCGGGGAGATTTTATCCGTCAACTTGAAGTCAAAGGTGTTTTTGCCAAAAAAGGCGGCCCACTTGGGGTCGTCGTTGAAGCTGGGGACGGTTTCGGACTCGAGACGCACGCCGAAGTTCAGGGTGAACTTGTTGGCGATGGTCCAACTGTCCTGCAGGTAGACGGCCAGGCGGTTGGAGGCAACATCGCCGTAGTCGCCGTACTGGCCGGTGGTGAATCCGTTAATCGTATCGGGCAGGGAAGAGGGGCCGCCGTTGATGGAGATGGAGGCGCGGCCGTCAGAGGCGCGGAATGCGGTGAACTGGACCATGGGAGCATTCCACAGGGTGTTCCGAGTGGCCGTGGCTTTGGTGTAGGCCACGCCGGCTTTCCAGGCGTGCTCGCCGGCCAGGTTGAGGAAGTAGGTGAAGTCGGCGCCGGCGCTCAGGTTGGTTTCCTGGTTCTTATAATGGCCATAGGTCATGGCCTGGGTGACTTGGTTCTGCCAGCCGGTGGGGCGGCGCAGATTGGCGGCATACTGGGGGATAGTGGTATTGCCCACCGCGAACGTGTACAGGGGCAGCTCGTTGGTGTTGGCGCCACTGGGATCGATCTTGTTCGTCGTGCCGACAAAGAAATAGCCGGCGCGGGCGCTGAGCATCGCGTTGTTGCCGAGGGTGAAGTCGATGTTGCCGCTGACAGTCCAGTTGGGGAAGGCGTAGCCGAGGGTGGAGTAGTCGTAGGAGTCGGACGAACCGCCGTTGCGGCTGGGCAACGCATCTTTCCATTCGTTGTAGTTGTTGACGAAGCTCACCGCGAAGCGCAGGTTCTTGGCGGGCTGTGAGGAGAGCTTGAACTGCAGGTTGATGTCGTTGTCAACGCCACTGAAATCGTACCGGTTGAGCACGGGGGGATTGGCATAGGGAAGCGAAGCCACGTGATCGGATTTGCTGGGATAGAGGAAGATGGCCGGCACGGTGGTGCTGCGGAAGACCGGCAGGACGTTGGCGTAGAACCACAGTTTGTCCTTGAGGATGTAGCCTCCGACGCCGAAGCCGGCTTCCAGGCGCGAGTCGGTCTGGGCCTGGTCGAAGTCCTTGGTGTAATTGAATGTCTTCAGTTCGGGAGCGGAGACCGCGGGGTTGAGTATGACGGTGTCGCGCTCGGTGCCGCGCAGGGCGCTGCCCGAATAGTAGCCCACCACGTCGCCGTGGAACTCGTTGCCGCCGGCGCGGGTGACGACGTTGATGACGCCGCCCAGTGAGCCGCCGAATTCAGCCTGGTAGCCGGAGGCCTTGATCTGGACTTCGTCGACGAAGTCGAAGGCAGCAGCCTGCTTGCCCTGGCCGCCGAACATCGAGTTGGTGTTCTGGCCGTCGACGTAGAACATGTTCTCGCCGCCGGTCGAGCCGTCGATGGAGAGTCCGCCGACGACATTTTCCATAAGGGCGCCGGGGATGACCGCCACGAGGCCGTCAAAGTTGCGGCCCTTGGGCAGCACGTCGAACATTTCCTTGGTCAGGGTCATGCCCTTGGCCGTGCTCTTGACATCGATCAGAGCGGTCTGGCCGGTGATGGTCACGGCTTCTTCGATGTTGCCGAGCTTGATCTCGACTTTCAGGTTCAGGGTCTGCTCTGACACCAGCGAAACGTTTTCGCGGATGACGGTCTGGAAACCTTGCAGAGAAAAGACCACTTTGTAAGTACCTGGAGTCAAGTTGACCAACCTGAAGGTGCCGTTCTCATCGGTAACCGCGGTTGCCTTGCCGATCAGCTTGGGGCTGGTGGCTTCGACATTGACGCCGGGAACCAATGAGCCGTCTTCAAGTTGCACGGTGCCAAAGATCTTGGCAGTGGTTTGCTGTGCGGTCAGCATTCCTGCGAGCAGGAGTACGCTGAGGGCCAGCAGTGCGAACCTTTTGACAGTAATCATCTGTTTGTCCTCCTTTTATTTTTAGACAAAACATCAATCTCCATGCAAGTTCCGTGCCAAAGCGTCCCCATGGGGGCGGTATCGGCCGTGAACCGCGGGTTTATTTCAAGAGCCTGAACAGGACAGGTTCCGCCCGCATGGCCAGGCAGCGGATATTGTTAAAAGAAAGTGAAATTATTCCCAGGACCGCCAAAATTCAAAAAAATGAATTTTAATTCAAAAAACAGAATATTGGCCGTTCGCCGAGGCCAATTTGGCCTGCGCCGGGACATGGGCGGCTCGAATATCATGGGGAATCCTCGGAGCCGGAAGTGGCCGGCAACAACGCGAACCGCTCCATATTTCAATTTTTCTGGCAAAGCGTTATAATGCGGGACATGAGAAAGCTACTGCTGATCTGGTTGCTGATCTGGTGCGGCGCGCAAATGGCATCGGCCCAGGAAACCCTGGAAACGGCGATCCGGAACAAGGACTGGCCGGCGCTGGCAGCGCAGTTCGGCGATGCCACGCACCAGCAGCTGGCCGTCTATTTCAAGGATTGCCAGGGAGTCGGTTTCAGCGTGCTGCGCCAGGACGACCTGATGTTCTTTGCCCGTTTCCGGGATTTCGCCGAGATCGGCGAGATCACCTATAAACAGGAAAACGGCAAGTATACCCAACTGAGCCTGAAACGAAATATCAAGCCGCTGCATTTCATCAATTCTTTCTCCCGCTATGCCGTCACCGACCGCTTCCTGCGCATGGGCGACGCGGAAATCCATTTCATCAGGGGCGCCCTGTATCGCGGCCTGCCCATGGGCAACGTCTTCATTTTTTCCGGGCAATGGGAATTCAAGATCAGGCCCGAGTCGGAGGAGGAGCGGCTGACCCTGCAGAACCAGGTCCGCAGCGACACGCTGAAAAAAGAATCGCAAGCCGGCGTTTTCATATTCAACGAGCCGGACTTGGCTGGCCGACCTGCCGGCGCCCACGCCGGCCAAGGACCTTGCCGACGATGAAACCAGGCTCCTTTATGATATTTTCCAGAAGAAATGGGGGATGCATATCCCCTTCTTCAATGAGTTGTGGTATTTCCCTTTTATCGGCGATTTCAATGCGGCTTTTTTTTACCGCAAGGCGGGGAAATCGTACTACCGCTATATCTTCAACAGCGGCATTTCTCCCGACACCAGCCTGGTGCTTTTTCCTGAAAACAAGTTCTACCTGAACTACAACGCCGTCAAGGGGCTGAAATTCACCACCCAGGGCGTGGACGAGCTGGAGAGCCTGCGCTTGAATCTTTTTTACAACCCACAGGTGCATTTCCTTTCCGGGACGGCGGTCCTGAATTTCAAAGAGACTTCGAACGTGAAAACGGTCAATCTGGATCCCGGCCTGGTCGTCAAGGGATTCGGCAAGTCGCAGCAGCACGAGATCCAGCTGTTCCATCGCGATGATACCTACTTCCTCCTGGGCCAGGGGCTCGACAAGTTCAGTTTTTATTATGCCGGCAACATCAAGCCCAGCGAAGAAGCCGGGGACATGGTCAGGATCAGCCTGAAAAATTCCTTCGGCGGCAACACGGAGCATTTTTATATCCTGAACCGCGACCAGAACTTTTACCCCAATCCCGGCCAGAGTTTTTTCAAGAGCCAGCTCAAGATCTCCCTGCCCCTGCCCCTGCAATGCCTGGCCTCGGGGGACCTGGTTTCGCAGCGGCAGGTCGGCGAGCGCAGCGAATTCGTCTTTGAGAGCCCGGGCAGCAAGGGCGTTTCGCTGGTCTGCGGGAATTTCGTCAAATTGCTGACCCTCCCCGGCAAGCTGCCGATCCAGGTATACGGGCTGGCGAAACTCAGGATGACTGATTTCTTCGCGGAGGCCGAGGTGCGGAACTACTTTGATTTTCTGCTGGACAAATTCGGCATGCTGAAGATCAAGGAGTTGAACCTGCTGCTGCGCCACCACCAGGATTACGGGGGACTGAGCAACCAGGGTTTCGTGGTCTTCAACC
The DNA here is from genome assembly GCA_963764745.1 of Candidatus Aminicenantota bacterium. GTDB lineage: Bacteria > Acidobacteriota > Aminicenantia > UBA2199 > UBA2199 > UBA2199. Next base: position 1,152,712 of record CAVXTN010000006.1, read on the forward strand.
TCCTGGACAGCGGCTTCACCAATGACGAACTGGGCGTGACCCGGCGCATCCGCAACGAAAGCCCGGTGGTGTTCACCGACGTCAACCGCGACAACCTGATCCATGAACTTGCCCACCAGTGGTGGGGAGGGGTCATCTCCTGGAAGTCATACCAGGACCAGTGGCTGACCGAGGGGTTGGCCCAGTTCTCCACCCTTTTCTACCTGCAGAGCAATGCCTCCGAGAGCCAGTTCCGCAAAGCGGTCGCCAGCGCCAAAAAATGGGTTTTCCGCAGCAATGACGCCGGGCCCATCGTCTACGGCCGCCGCATCGCCAATCTCAGCGACGACCTGCATACGTACCAGAGCATCGTCTACAACAAGTCGGCGCTCGTGTTCCTGATGCTCAAGGAAATCCTGGGCGAGGCGGAGATGCTCAAGCGCCTGCGCCAGGTCCTGGCCGATTTCGAATACCAGAGCGTGGCCACGGCCCGCTTCATCCAGCTCGTCAGCCAGGGCAGCCAGCGCCTGCAAAAATTTTTCACGGGCTGGGTCTTCACGCGGCGGCTGCCCGAAGTGCGCTACCAGATCACCACCAGCGGCCGGGAGACCGAGATCACTTTCACGCAACTGAACAGTGATCTTGTTTTTCCGGTCAGCGCCCGCATCGTCACCGCGGAAGGGAAATATCTGCACCCGCTGGTCGTGGAAGAAAAGGTCCAGAAGTTCAAGATTGTTGAAAATACTCCCATCCTGTCCGTCGAGGTGGAGGCGCCGGTCTCGCCGATCGAATTGCACGACTAAGCCGCCAGGATCAGAATTTTGAACCCTTGAGCGTCGGCTCAAATCAGGCTGGATTTTATGCCGGAAATGAGGTATCCTATTCAAATTGCAAGCAAAAAATACGGTGAGGTTCGAGATGCTGGATGAGTCGCTGATCGGATCAGGAGACAAGCAGGCCCGCAGGCGCAAACTGGCTGATCCTGCCCCTTTCCCTGCTGGCGCACGCGCTGGCCATCGCCGCCCTGGTGGTCGTCCCCTTGCTTTTCGCCGGGAGCCAGCTCCCGGACGCCAAAGTGACCAACATCCTGGTCATGACGCCGCCCTTGCCCGCACCGCCCCCGCCGCCGCCGCCGCCGCTGGGCAGGAGAAGCGGTTCCGGAGCGTCGAAAAGCCGCCGCCGAGAAAAAAGACGTCAAGCCGCCTGTTTTTTCCGGCCGGCTGGTCGCTCCCATCGAGGTGCCGGTGACCATCGAGGAAGAGAATGGCGATTTTGGCGTCGAGGGCGGCGTTCCCTGGGGAGTTCCCGGCGGCGTCGAGGGTGGCGTGGAGGGCGGCGTGATCGGCGGCGTCCTCGGGCGGCGTACTGGGCGGCAGACCTGCCCAACGAACCGCCGGTCTTCGTCTCCGGCAAGAACGTCCCCAAACTGATCAAGCAGGTCAGGCCGGAATACCCGCAGGAAGCTTTTGCGGCCCGCATGCAGGCCATGGTGATCGTGGAGGCCGTGACCGACATTTACGGGCGGGTCAGCCGGGCCAGGATCATCAGCGGCCCTCCGGTTTTCAACGAGGCGGCGCTGGCGGCGGTCAGGCAATGGCTTTATGAGCCTTACATCGTTGACGGCATCCCCCGGCCGATCTACTTCACCGTATCCATCACCTTCGGCTTTACGTCCCGCTAGGATCTGTTTATTTTGGATCGCTCCGCCCAAGGCCAGCGCCAGGAATCCGGCCAGCGGGGCCAGGGTCTTCCTGACCGGCGCCGACAGCCGGCCGCCCGGCCGCAGGGTCTGCGGCTGGACCCCCACCAGGATGACCCGGCAGGGGAGGGAGGCGCTCAAAAAGCGCATCAGCAGCCGCAAGGGCAGGTGGTGGCTGGTCATGTCGCCGACGGCGATGGATTCCTCGTCGGCCAGGAAGACGGTGCCGGGGGCCAGGCCGTGGTCGACGGCATCGAGGAGCACGACGTGGCTGGGGGCGAAGGCGCGCACCGCGCCGGTGAAATTTTCCGGGGCCTCGCCGCCGCTGACGACCCGGATGTCCGCGCGTCCGGCAGTTTCCTGGCCAGGGCGCGCGCCAGGGCCACGCCCAGGCGGTCGTCGCTTTTCCAGTTCATGCCGATGCCGAGCACGAACAGCCTGCTTCGCCCCGCGCAGGCGCCGCGCGCAATTTTTCCGGGAAATCCCCGGCGCAGGGAAAGGGCGCGCCCGCGCCGTTCGCGGGCGGTGAGGAAGGGGATTTTTTGGCGGTGATGGTCGGTCTTACTTGTATTCGATCTTCAGCTGGTGGCGGTCCAGGACGGCCAGTTCGAATTCCGTGTCCATGTGGTACGTCTTGGTCGGGCAGGAGTCGACGCACTGGGCGCAGTGGATGCAGCGGTCGTTGTGCAGGATCATCTTGAATTTCTTCTCGGTCTCGGAGACGCGGATGATGTCGATCGCCTCGGCCGGGCAGTCGTTGACGCAGATCATGCAGCCGATGCACTTGGGCGGGTCGAATACCACGTTGCCGCGGAAACCGGGCGGCACCGGCGTTTTTTCGAACGGGTACCTGACCGTGACCGGTTTTTTGAAAAGGCTGCGCAGCAGCTCGGGCAAAAACGGGACGACTTTGAAGCTCATGATTTTATCCCTTTGATGATGATGACGATAAAAAGCTGGAACACGGCCAGCGGGGCCAGCCAGCGCCAGGAAAAGTGGATCATCTGGTCGATGCGGATGCGGCTCGTGGCGGCGCGCATGGCGGCCAGCAGCGAAGATGATGAAGAGGGTCTTGACGATGAACCAGGCCAGCCCGGGGAGCAGCCCGCCCGGGAAGCCGCCCAGGAACACGGCGGCGATCAGGCCGGCGCCCACGACCATTTCGATGTCGCCCAGCAGCCGGAAAAAAGCCAGCTTCTTGCCCGAATATTCGGTGAATTGGCCGCCGACGATCTCGGTCTCGGCGTGGGGGATGTCGAAGGGCACGCGCTCCAGCTTGGCCTGCAGGGCGATCAGGGCGATGAAGAAGCCGATGATGTTGACCAGCATGAGCAGCGGCTTGTTCTGGAAAAAGCGGGCGATCTCCAGGATGCGCCAGGAATCGGCCAGCACGGCCGGGGAGAGCAGGGCCAGCATCAGGGGTATCTCGTAGCCGAAGAGCATGGTCAGCACGCGCACGCCGCCGATGGCCGAGAAGAAATTGGTCGAATGCCAGCCGGCCAGGAAGAAGATCAGCGTGGGCAGGCTGAGCAGGTAGACCAGCACGATCAGGTCGCCGGGAAAGGAGATGAAGGAGGGCGCTTCCGTGTAGTGCCAGACCGGCAGGTAGAGGGCCGCGGTGCAGACGATGGCCAGGGCGAACACGGGCAGGGCCGAGAACATGGCCTTGTCGGCTTTTTCCGGCACGATGTCTTCCTTGGCGAAAAGCTTGATGATGTCGGCGACCGGCTGCAGGATGCCGGACCGGCCGGTGTGCAGGGGCCCGATGCGGTTCTGCATGCGGGCGTAGAGCTTGCGGTCGAACCATTCGCAGAAGGTGGAGTAGACCAGCAGGAAGATCAGACCCGGATAGACCAGGATGTAGAGAAGGGGCTTTAAAATGGCCATGCTGAATCCTTTTTCTTGAAGTTGACTTTTTTGTAGTGCTCGTTCGCCATGGTCCGCAACTGGCTGAAGGTGAGGGTCCTGCTTTCGCCGCTGCGGGCGTTGTCCAGCTGGACCAGCCGTTCGGCGCAGCAGATGCAGGGGTCGATGGCGGCGAAGATCAGCGGGATGTCGGCGATGAAACCGTTCTTGAGCATCTCGATGGTGGCCGGGTAGTTGGCCAGCGTGGGGGCGCGCACTTTCAGCCTTTCCGGCTTGTCCGAGCCGTTGCTCTTGATGTAATGGACGTTTTCGCCGCGCGGCGCCTCGTAGCGCGAGTACACTTCGTTTTCCTTGACCTTGCGCGGCGCCTTGACCTTGAACGGGCCCTCGGGCAGGTTCTTCAGCAGGAACTCGATGATCTTGTAGGATTGGATCAATTCCTTGACCCGGACCACGGCCCGGCCCAGCACGTCGCAGCTGTCGGCGGTGCAGACTTCGAAGGGGACCTCGTCATAGATGGCGTAGGGATCGTCCTTGCGCACGTCCATGGCCACGCCCGACGCCCGCAGCGTGGGGCCCACGGCGCAGAGGGCGATGGCTTTTTCCCTGCTCAGCTTGCCGACGCCGGCGAGACGGCCGATGAAGGTGGGCTCGGTGGCGGCGAGGTTCAAATAGTATTCGGTCCTTTTGTTCAGCAGGTCCAGGGAATCCAGGATCTTCTTCTTTTGCATTTCGTCGATGTCGCGGCGCACGCCGCCGAAGGTGTTCATCGAATAATGGACGCGGTTGCCGGAGATCCAGTCCAGGATGTCCATGACCACCTCGCGGTCGCGCCAGGTGTACATGAAGAACGATTCGAAACCGGCTTCCTGCCCGGCCACGCCCAGCCAGAGCAGGTGGCTGTGCACCCGTTCCAGTTCGCAGACCAGGACGCGGATATAGAGGCCGCGCCGCGCCGGGACCAGTTCCATCAGCTTTTCCACTCCCTGGGTGTAGCAGGTCTGGTGGGAGAACGAGCAGATGCCGCAGATGCGCTCGGTCAGGTACAGGTTCTGGATGAAGGTCCTGCTCTCGGCCAGTTTTTCGATGCCGCGGTGGTTGTAGCCCAGTTTCAGGTCGGCGTCGCGGATGACCTCGCCTTCCAGGGTCATGCGCAGGCTGATCGGTTCGTGCAGGGCCGGGTGCTGCGGGCCCAGGGCGACTTTGTATTCCATCACTTACCTCCGGGGATGACTTCGGCGGGACGATCGAAATGCCAGTCCTTGCGCAGCGGGTACTGCCCGGCCGGCCAGTCGTCGGCCAGGAGCAGCGGCCGCGGGTCGGGGATGTTCTCGACCACCAGCCCGAGCATGTCCTGGAGTTCGCGCTCGTAGAGGATGGCCCCGGGGATGACCGCGCAGACGCTGGGGATCCTGGGGTCGCTGCGCGGCGTCAGGATGCGCACGTTGACCGTGGCCCCGGCGTCGGACAGGTGATAGACCACTTCGAAGTTGTCTCCCAAATCCACGCCGCTGATGGTGCCCAGGTGGGTGAACCCGAGCTGGTCTTTCAGGTAGGCGAGCACGGCGTTCAGGTGTTCGCGGTCGGTCTTGACCTGGACGCGCCGCGGCGCGCTCAGGGCGACTTCCCGTACTTTATCCTTGATCTCGCCGGAAATCTTTGCAACGATCGCTTCAGCATTCATGTCAACCTCATTTCAAAGAATTGAGGAGCTTGACCACTCCGTCAATCAGGGCGTCGGGGCGGATGGGGCAGCCCGGGATATAGGCGTTGACCGGCAGGACCTGGTCGATGCCGCCCATGGAGTTGTAGGCGCCGCGGTACACGCAGCCCGACATGGCGCAGGCGCCGACGGCGACCACGAACTTGGGGTCGGGCACCTGCTCGTAGATGCGCACCACCCGGTCGCGGTTCTGGCGGGTGACGGGGCCGGTGCAGATGATGACGTCGGCGTGGCGCGGCGTGCCCTTCAGCAGGATGCCGAAGCGCTCCAGGTCGAAGCGCGGCATGAGCGCGGCCAGGATCTCGATGTCGCAGGCGTTGCAGGCGCCGGTGTTCAGATGCAGAACCCACGGGGATTTGACCCGTGACCAGTGAACCAGTCTTTCTATCATGTTAATTCCTTGTGATCAAAGAGGCTACGGACAGGAAGATCATGCCCAGGTAGAACAGCCCGAAAAAGGCGATCGGGCCGCTGGGCAGGGTGGCCACCACCAGGGCGGCCACGTGCATCATGGTGAAGAACAGGGCGATGAAAAAGAAAAGCCGGTAGCCGAACTGCAGCTTGCTGCCCGGGATGTCCTCGCCGCAGGCGTAGCTTTTCAGCTTGCCGCCCACGGCGTTGAGCTTGGGCGCCAGGCGCGCGGCCAGGAAATAAACAATGTAAAAAATGGCCAGAAAAGCCAGGAAGGCCAGCGGCGGCGACAGTAAAATTTCCATCCAGTGTTTCATGGTTTATCCCTTCAGCCGGGTCAGTTTTCTGACATCCAGGCTCTTGGTGTGGCGGTTGATGTTGATGATGATCGCCAGCGCGGTGGCGATGACGGCGACATCGACGACGATGACGGTGATGGCCAGGCTCTGGGCCACCAGCAGGCTGTTGCGGGCATAGCCGCTGGCCACCAGCGCCAGGGTGACGCCCTTGGCGATGATCTCCAGGCCGATCAGGAGCTTGACCACGTTCTTCATGGTCAGCAGGCAATAGATTCCGGTTCCGATCAGCAGGGCCGCGAAGCCCATGTTCAGGATCCACAGGTTATTCATGCTTGCCCTCCTGGGGCGTGCCCCCTTTATGGGGGTTTTCACCCTGGCGGAACAGGGCCAGCACGGCCAGCACGCCGGCAAAGATCGCGCCGATCTGGCCGACCAGGTCGAACGTGCGCTGGTTCCACAGCACTTGGCCGAAAGTCCCGGTTTCGGATCCGGCGATGGCCGGGATCTTCCCCAGGAGATTTTTCATGACCAGGATGTCGAGTGACGACCAGAACCAGGAAAAAGAGCGGGAATACAAGCAGATGGCGCTTGTTCTCGATCACCGGCTGGTCGCCGCGGGTCAGGGCGATGGCCGTGATGAAGAGCACGGTGATCAGCCCGGCGACCACCGACACTTCAAAGACTCCGGCGTACACGGCGTTCATCTGGAAGAAGATCAGGGCCAGGAAAACGCTGGCCACGGCAAGGCAGATGGCGCTTTTCAGCAGGTCGCGGTTCAATACGGCCAGGATGGAAAAGGCGACCAATCCAATCATGAGAAAAAGATGCATGCGCTTCTCCTAAAATCCGATAAAGTTCAAGGCCACGGAGACACCGCCGCTCAGGACATCGGCGGCCGGCTGCAGCCAGGAGTGGATGAGAAAGGGGAAAACCAGGCCGGTGACGATGCACAGCAGGGCCAGCAGGACGGTGGCCGCCGACATCCAGAAAGGCGCTTCCTTGACCGCCTTCCAGTTCTCGTTCAGGCAGCCGAAAAAGGCCTGATGCTGCAGGACCAGGTAGTACCAGAGGGTGACGACGCTGCCCAGGACGGCCAGGAAGGCCAGCACGAACATCTTGGCCTGGACCAGGGCGATGATGATCAGCAGCTTGCTCCAGAAACCGTTCAATGGCGGCACGCCGGCGATGGCCAGCGACCCCACGGCCGAGGTGGCCGCGGTCAGCGGCATGCGCCTGGCCAGGCCGCCCATCTTGTCCAGGGAGCGGGTGCCGGTCGACTGCTCGACCGCGCCGGCGTTCAGAAACAGCAGGGACTTGAACAGGGCGTGGTTGAACAGGTGGAACAGGCCGCCGAGGATGCCCAGCGGCGTGCCGATGCCGAATCCCAGGACCACGTAGCCGATCTGGCTGATCGAGGAGTAGGCCAGCATGCGCTTGATGTCGTTCTGGCCCAGGGCGGCCAGGGCGCCGACGAAGATCGAGGCCATGCCCAGCACGGTCAGCACCGTGGTCAGCGCCGGTGTCAGGCCGAAGACGTTCAGGAAGATGCGCATCATGGCGTAGACGCCGGAGACCTTGATCAGCACTCCCGACAGCATGGCCGAGATCGGGGCCGGAGCCGAAGGGTGGGCGTCGGGCAGCCAGGAATGAAAGGGGACGATGGCCGCTTTCAGTCCGAAGCCCATGAGGAAAAGGCCGCTGCAGAAGCCGACCACGTACCTGATGTTCAGCGTTTGCAGGCCGGAGGCGACCGTGCCGAAGCTCACGCCGCCGGTCAGGCCGAAGATGATGGCGATGCTGAGCAGGAGCGCCGCCGAGGCCACGGCCGAGAGCATCAGGTACTTGAACGAGGCTTCCAGTTCATCCTGCCCCAGGCCGAAGGCGACCAGGGCGTAGGAGGCGATGGCCGCGACTTCCAGGAACAGGTAGATATTGAAAAGATCGCTGGCCAGCACCAGCCCGTTCATGCCGGCGATCATGACCAGCAGCAGGGCGTAGTAGTTGGCCTTGGCGCCGTAGTGCTCCATGTAGTTGATGGAATACAGGGTGACGGCGAAGCTGACCAGCGAGATGGTGAACAGCATGAACAGGCTGAAGCCGTCCAGCAGCAGCCGGATGTTGAGCGGGGCACCGAACCAGAACGCCTGCTGGATGACGCCGCCGTTGGCGATCAGCGGCTTGGCGCTGAGGACCGAGAACACGAGCAGGAAGAGCATGGTGGCGTTGGCCAGCAGGTCGGGCAGGAAGCGCTTGGACAGCTTGCCCAGCAGGGGCAGCAGGCCGGCCAGCAACAGGGGTATGATGATGAATAGAAAGATCATGGCTCCTCCCTACCGTACCAAGGCGCTGATGGCCCAGATGATGAGCACCAGGCCGCCGATGGACCAGGCCAGGTAGTTGGCATAGAATCCGTTGTGGGCGGCTTTGAGAAGGCCGGTGCAGGCATTGCCGACACCGACCACGATTTTTTCATAAGAATAAGTCGATGGGGCGGTCCACAAATTTGAACAGGAATTGCGACAGCGCCTGCAGGAACTTGATGCCCTGCTCGTAGAGGTCGAAGACGCGGGCCTCGGCCCAGTCGTACAGGGTATGCAGGACCGGCAGGCGGTGGATCGGCTCCGAGGCCATGTAGGCTTTGTTGCCGCCGCGCTTGAAGCCGAAGATGTGCAGGCCCAGGGCGAGCAGCAGGCAGCCCATGGAGATCAAGGCGATGGGGTTGAACACGGCCAGGGCGTGGGCGGTGAAATCCACGCGTCTCGCCGGCCGGCACATGGCCGGCCAGGATGGGCTGGATGAAGAGCTTCAGGGGCAGCGCGTTGTAGACGCCGAACAGGATGCACAGGGCGGCCAGGGCCAGGATGGGGATATATATCGGGCTCTTGCTTTCCTTGACTTCGGCCGAACTCCTGGCTGCGCGGCCCGAAGAACACCGAATGACCGGCCTTCAGGAAAGAGGCGAAGGTGAGGATGGCGCCGAGCCAGGCGGCGATGGTGAAGATGGTGTAGCCGGTCTCGTAGGAGCCGTGGAAGATCATTTCCTTGGAAACAAAGCCGTTGAGCGGCCAGATGCCGGAGATGGCCGCGGCGCAGACCACGAAACCCAGGGTGGTCAGGGGCATGACCCTGGCCAGGCCGCCGAGTTTTTTCAGCTCGGTGGTCCCGGTCTGCTGCTCGACCGATCCGGCGGCCAGGAACAGGCCGCTCTTGTACATGGCGTGGTTGATCATGTGGAAAATGCCGCCGGCGATGCCGATGGGCACGGCCGTGCCGATGCCCAGCATCATGTAGCCGACCTGGGAGACGGCGTGATAGGAGAGCAGTTTTTTCAGGTCCTTCTGGATCAGGGCCATGAACACGGCCAGCACGATGGTCAGGGCGCCGAGGGTCATCAGCACCAGGCTGAACTGGCTGTTGACCTCCAGTTTGAAGAGATCGAGGCAGATGCGGGCCAGCAGGTAGATGCCCAGCAGTTTTTCCAGGGCGGCCGGGACGTAGGCCATCACGGCGACCGGGGCGTCGATGGCGGCGTCGGGGATCCAGGTGTGAAAGGGCATGGAGCCGGCCTTGCCGATGGCGCCGATCATCATCAGGTAAAAGCTGACGGCGGCCAGTCCCTGGGGAACGACCGAGATGTCCGACATGCGCAGCGTGCCGGTCTGCGACCAGAGGATGGCGATGCCCAGGATCATGCAGAAATCACAGAAGCCGCCGATCAGGAAGCTCTTGACCGCGGTGCGGTGCGAGTTGGCCTTGCCGCCGATGGTGATCATGGCGTACAGGGTGATCAGCAGGCCTTCCCAGAAGAAGACCAGGGGCACGAAATTGTTGGCCAGCACGGCGCCGGCGGCCATGGCCGCGGTCAGGAACAGGTAGCCGTAGTATTCGCGGATCCTGGCGTCGCCCGCCATGCGCACCGTGGAATACAGGGTGATCAGGAAGACGAAGCCGCTGACGGCCAGCAGGATGAACTGGCTGAACTGGTAGAGGCGCAGCTCGAAATCGATGCCGTGGCCCAGCCAGGGCAGGCTGAAGAACGTTTCCTTCTGGCCGAAAAAAGCGACGGCGACATAGACGAGGAGGGCCGCGCCCAGCACGGAAACGATCTCGCGCAGCCACTTGACGCCCTTGGGCAGCAGGAAGGAGAACAGGGCCAGCAGGAAGGGCAGCAGGATCGGGAGTAACAGGTTTTGCGGGTTCATTGCATCCACCTTAAGATTTCGCCGGTGGCCACGTTGACCAATTTCATGGGATAGGCCACGAAGAAGCCGGCCAGCAGCGAGAGCACGGCCAGGACCACGACCACGAAGACCATGGAGCGGGTCCCTTCGGGCTTGTCCGACTTGGCCTCGCCCAGGAAAACGGCGCTGAACACTTTAAACAGGTAAAACATGGTCAGCACGGCCGAGAACAGCGCCAGCGCCGCCACCCAGACGCGGCCCGACTGGACCGTGGCAACGATGACCATCAGCTTGGAAAAGAAGCCCCCGAAAGGCGGGATGCCGATGACCGAAAAAGCGCAGAAAATAAAGGCCGCGGCCGTCCAGGGCATGGTCTTGATCATGCCGCCCATCTGGCGGATGTCGCGCTGGTGGGTGGCGTGGATGACGATGCCGGCGCAGAGGAAGAGGCCGGCCTTGGCCAGGCCGTGCATCAGGATGAAGAGCAGCGAACCGGCGACGCCCATGGGGTTCATGCACGGAGAAGCCGAGGAAGATGTAGCCGATCTGGCTGACCGTGGAGTAGGCCAGGATGCGCTTGAGGTCGTTCTCCACGGCGGCGGCCGCGGCGGCGACCAGGCTGGAGAAGACGACGATGACCGGGATGGCTTGGTACCAGCCGTCCGGCAGTTTAAAGGTATAGCAGAAAAGGCGGACATAGGCGTAGACGCCGATCTTGACCAGCACGGCCGCGTGCAGCAGGGCCGTGACCGTGGTGGGCGCCACGCCGGCGTCGGGCAGCCAGGTGTGCAGGGGCACGGTGGCCGACTTGGAGAACATGCCCAGCAGGATCAGCAGCACGGCCGTGCCCGGGATCAGGGTGCCGCGCATGGCCGTGAGGTCGAAGGTGCCGGTCTGGCCGTAGATGAGGATGAAGCCCAGCAGCATGAACACGGCGCCGAAGAACGTCACCAGGAAGGCCTTGTCGGCCTTGAGCACGAACTCCCTGACCCGGTAGAAGCCGATCAGGCGCCAGCAGGCGATGGCGGCGATCTCCCAGAACAGGTACATGAAGATCAGGTTGGCCGAGAATACCAGGCCCATCATGGCGCCGATGAAGAGCAGAACGATCAGGTAGTATTCGCTCTGGTTCTCTTCGTGGCCGATGTACCCCAGGGAGTAGATGACGATCAGCGCGCCGAGAAAGGAGGAGGCGATGGCCATGAACACGGAGAGGGCGTCGGCGACGATGATGAAATCGAGGCCCATGGCCATTGTCTTGCGGAAGGTGAGCTCACCTCCTTTCAGAGCGAAGGGGATCAGCATCATGGAGAAGGCGGTGGTGGCGAGGGCGAGGAGCACCGACCAGAACGATCGGGCTCTCTTGGAGATGAGGCCGGCCAGGGGGATGGTCAGGGAACCGACAATGGGCACAAAAATCGTTAGTAAAATAATGATTTGTATGTTGTTTGTCATGATTTTTTTTAAAGTTCATTATATTAAAAATAACGGAATTGTCAAGAGTAGGGAATTTATCCTTTCCAGGCGATCGCCATGGCCGCCGCGGCTACCTGCTGGCGTCTCCATGCTTGCTTTTTGCCGCCGCCTGGCGTATAAAACGGCCATGGAAAGCAAAAAGGTCACCGTCATGCAGAAGCTGCTCAAGGCCAACGACGCCATCGCCGGCGAGATCAGGAAGAAGCTCAAGGACAAGAATATATTCTTCGTCAACCTGATGAGCTCCCCGGGCTCGGGCAAGACCACCCTGATCGAGGAGACGGTCAAGAAGCTGGGCAAAAAGATCAAGGTCATCGAGGGCGACATCCAGACCACCCTGGACGCCGAACGGCTGCAGAAGCTGGGCGTGCAGGCCTACCAGATCAACACCGGCCCCTTCGGCGGCGACTGCCACCTGGAGGCGGCCTGGATCAAGACCGCCATCGACGAGCTGGGCCTGGACGGCATGGACCTGCTGTTCGTGGAAAACATCGGCAACCTGGTCTGCCCGGCCGAGTTCGACGTGGGCGCCCACCTCAACGTCCTGCTGATCAGCGTCACCGAGGGCGAGGACAAGCCCCTGAAATACCCCCTGGCCTTCCAGGTCTCGCAGTTGTGCCTGGTCACCAAGACCGATTTCCTGCCCCTGAAGAATTTTTCCCTGAAAAAATTGCGGGAGAACATAAAGAAAGTGAACCCGGCCTGCGCCGTCCTTGAAGTCTCCTCCCACAGCGGCACCGGGCTGGAGAGCTGGATCGAGATATTGAGGAACAAGCCGAAGATGAAAGTAAAATTTGTAGGGGCGGTTCGCGAACCGCCCTTCTTGAATCGTAAGCACCAAATCACAAATTCCAAATAACAAATAAATTCCAAGTTCCAAATTCCAATGTCCAAAACGAAAGCCCTTATCGATTGCCTTTTCTTTGTTTGGGTCATTGGGTCATTGGAACTTGGTATTTGTTTGGGATTTGGTGCTTGGGATTTGTTATTTTCTTGTCTTTTTTCTTTACTTTTTACTTTTAACTTTGGCTTCAGTACCCGTGATTTCTTTTAAATGCATCTCCCTGCCGCCGGTGATCTCGATGTCGGTGGAACCGCAGAAAGAACAGGCGAAGGCCGGGTGCTCGATCAGCGTCTCCTTTTTGCAGGCGCGGCAGGTGATGCGCACCGGCGCGATCTCGATGACCAGCCTGGACCTGGCCAGGGGCGGGTGCTCTTTTTTCAGGATGCGGTAGTGGTTCTGCAGGACCTCGGGGACCACGTGGTGCATGCGGCCGATGAGCACGGTCACGGTCCTGATCGTGCCGAATTTTTCCTTTTCCCGCACTTCCAGGATGTCCTGGAGCAGGGCGGCGGCGATGGCTCCCTCGTGCATCAGCAGATGCGGGGGAGGATCTCCCCGACCGGGCGGCATGACGATGCGCTCGCTGCCGGTGTGGGTGGCCATGACCACGCGGCCGGGATTTTCCTCCGTGATCGCGCCGATCCGACGCGCCCGTTTCCCAGCGGGTGGCGGCGCAGGATCTTCAGCGCTTTTTCCACGTCGCGGCGGGCCACGACCATGACCACCTTGCCCTCGTTGGCCACGTGCAGGGGATCGAAGCCGAGCAGGTCGCAGACCGCGGCCACTTTCTTGGGAATGGGCAGCTGGTCTTCATATATGCGCACGCCGAACTTTTTTTTGAGCGCCAGCTCGTTCAGGGTCTGGGCCAGGCCGCCGCGCGTCGGGTCGCGCATGAAGGGGACGTCCAGGGCGCGGCACTTGCCGATCAGTCCCCAGAGCGGGGCGACGTCGCTCTTGACGCTCGCCTGCAGGCCGAATTCGCCGCGGGCGGTCAGCACGGAAATGCCGTGCAGGCCCAGCGGGCCGTTGACCAGGATGCCGTCCCCGGGGCGGACGCGGGAGCCGAGCACCGGCTTGCGGAAGACGGGGCGGCCGATGCCGGCCGTGGTGATGAAAATGCCGTCGGCCTTGCCCTTTTCCACCACCTTGGTGTCGGCGCAGACGATGCGCGTCGCCGCTTTCGCGGCAGGCGCGGGCGATGGAGGCGAGGATCTTTTCCAGCTGCGCCAGCGGGAACCCCTCCTCGATGATGAAGGCGATCGACAGGTAGAGCGGCTCGGCGCCCATGACCGCCATGTCGTTGACCGTGCCGCAGACGGCCAGGCGGCCGATGTCGCCGCCCGGGAAAAAAAGCGGCTTGACCACGAAGCTGTCGGTGGTGAACACCTGGCCGGGCAGGCGGGCGGCGTCGTCCATTTCCAGGAGCAGCGGGTCGCGCAAGAAGCGCTGGAACACGAGCCGGGTCAGCTCGGCGCTCTTGCTGCCGCCGCCGCCGTGGGCCAGCAGGACCTTATCCATAGGTCACCCAGGCGCAGCAGCTGCCTTCGGACGAGACCATGCACGGCCCCAGCGGCCGGTCGGGCCGGCAGGCCTTGTTGAACAGCGGGCAGGCCGGGGGATCGATCAGTCCGCGCAGCACGTCGCCGCAGCGGCAGCCGTGGCGGGCGGGAGCGCTATCCGGCTTGATGACGAAGCGCCGGCGGGCGTCCAGGGCGGCGTAAGCGGGCTTCAGCCGCAGGCCGCTGCCGGGGATGGCGCCCAGGCCCCGCCACTCGGCGTCCACGGGCTCGAACACGTCGGCCAGGATGGCCATGGATTTTTCGTTGCCGCCGTCGCGCACCGCGCGCGGGTAGTTGTTCATGATCTTATATATACCTTTATTATGCATTTCGAGCAAAGCGAGCAGCGAGGAGATGATGTCCTCGGCCGTGAAACCGCTGATCACACCGGGCAGGCGGTGCTGCGCCAGGAAATCGTAGGCCGCCTTGCCGATGACGGCCGATACGTGGCCGGGCAGCAGGAATCCCGAGAGGCGGCTGTCGGCGGCGATCAGGGCCCGCAAGGCCGGCGGCACCAGGCGCAGGGAGGTGAGCAGGGAGAAGTGGGCGATCTTCTTTTCCAGCGCCTTCAGGGCCGCGGCGGCGATGACCGGGGCCGTGGTCTCGAAGCCCACGGCCAGGAACACCGTTTCCCTGCCGCTGTCGGCGGCGATCTGCAGGGCGTCGAGCGGCGAATAAACGGCGCGGATATCGCTACCGGCGGCGCGCTCTTCTTCCAGGGAGGAGCGGCTGCCCGGGACGCGCAGCATGTCGCCGAAGCTGGCGACGATGACTCCCTGCCGGGCCAGGGCCACGGCCTCGTCGATGAAGCTGTCCGGGGTGACGCAGACCGGGCAGCCCGGTCCCGAGACGAGCTTCACCGTCCCGGGAAGCAGGCGCTGGATGCCGAAGCGGCGGATGGCCACGGTGTGCGTGCCGCAGACCTCCATGATCTTGGTGCCGGGGCGGGCCGGGAAAGCGCGCAGGCGATCGGCCAGGCGGGTCAGCGCGGTTGCTTCAGCCAAAGAACCTCCCCTGCTCGAAGATGGCCAGGGTTTCGCGGGCCTGCTTCTTGGTCAGCTTGGAGATGGCGAACCCGGCGTGGATGAGCACCCAATCGTTCAAGCTTGACCTTGTCCAGCAGCATGATGCCGACTTCGCGGCGCAGGCCGGAGCTTTCCACCACGGCCATGTCGCCTTTTATCTGGATGACTTTCATGGGAACGGCCAGGCACATGGTTAACGCTCCTTGCGGATCGACGCGGCGGCCAGGACCGCCTGGCCGAGCGAGATGCCGCCGTCGTTGGGCGGCACCATGGTGTGGTGCAGGACCTGGAAACCGTTGGCCGCCAGCAGGTCCCGGCTCATGCCCAGCAGCAGGGTGTTCTGGAAAACGCCGCCGCTCAGGGCCGCTTTCCGTATTCCGGAAGCGCCGGCGCAGTGGATGGCCATGTCCAGCAGGCCGTGGGCCAGGGTCAGGTGGAAACGGCGGGCTTTTTCGGCCCGGCTTTTTTTGTCGGCCAGCATGGCCTCCACGGCCAGCAGCATGTTCAGGACAGGCATGCCGCCTTTTTTTTCAATCGCGTACGGATAGGGCTGCTTTTGCGGCCGGGCTTTCTCGGCTTCGGCCTGGAGGAGCGAAGGCAGCTCGCCTTCATAGGAATTGCGGTCGCCGAGGCCGAGCAGCGCGGCCACGCCGTCGAACAGCCGGCCGCAGCTCGTGGTCATGACGCCGCCCCGGCGCCGGGCCACGGCTTCCAGGACCTGGTCGCCCTGGCGGCCGAACCTTGCGGCGAAGCGCCCGGCCGCTTTTTCGGCGCCGACGGCGAGCAGCAGGGAGAGCGCGGTGCGCCAGGGTTCGCGCGCGGCCGCGTCGCCGCCGGGGAGAAAAATGGGCAGCAGGTGGCCGGCGCGCTCCAGGCCGTGCAGGTCGCCGAGGAAGAATTCGCCTCCCCAGATCGTGCCGTCGTCGCCGTAGCCGGTGCCGTCCATGGCCATGCCCAGGACCTTGCCCGTTTCGCCGCTTTCGGCCAGCAGCGAGGCGATGTGGGCGCGGTGGTGCTGCACCTCGACGACCCGGCAGCCCGGGAAATCGGCGGCCAGCAGGCGGTTGGGGTAGGCGGGATGGCTGTCCACGGCGATGACTTCGGGGCGCAGGGCGAATAGTTTCAAAAAATGGGCGATGGCCGCTTTTTCCGCGCCCAGCGCCGACAGTGGTCCCGGTGTCGCCGATATGCTGGCTGACCAGGGCCCGCTCACGGTCGAGCACGGTGAAGGTGGTCTTGAGCATGCCGCCCAGGGCCAGCACGGTCCGCGGGCTGGAGAATCGGCAGGCGGATGGGCAGCGGCACGAAGCCGCGGCTGCGGCGGAAAAAATATGTTTTCTTGGCGAAGACCTGCCGACGACCGAATCGTCGGCAAAGGCCTGGATGGGCCGGTCATGGCCCAGGATGGCATCGCTGAGCGCTGGGAAGCTCGGGGGCCTCGTCCTGGAAAATGATCGGTTCGTCGGAGCGGTTGGCGCTGGTCATGACCAGCGGCTCGCCCATCTTTTCGATCAGCAGCCGGTGCAGGGGGGAGTAGGGGAGCATGAAGCCGAGGCGGTTCTGGCCCGGGGCGACCTGGCGGCCCAGCCTGCTTTTCGGCAGGATCTCGAGCAGCACGATGGGCGCGGCCGGGCTCTGCAGCAGCTCCTTTTCTTGCGCCGACACCCGGCAATGCTTGCGGATCATCTCCAGGGAAGCCATCAGGGCGAAGGGCTTGCGCTCCCTTTTTTTCAAATGCCTGAGGCGGGCCATGGCTTTCGGGTTCGTGCGGCAGGCCAGGTGAAAACCGCCGATGCCCTTGACGGCCAATACCTTGTCAGCTTTCAATATCTTCAGCGCCCCGGCAAGCGGCTCGCCTTTGCTTTTCTTACCTTTGATCAGCAATGTCAATTGCGGCCCGCAGTTCGGGCAGGAGACCGGCTGGGCGTGGTAGCGGCGGTCGGCGGGCGATGCGTATTCGCGCCGGCAGTCGGGGCACATGGCGAAGCCCTTCATGGTGGTCAGCGGGCGGTCGTAGGGCAGCCCGGCGATGATGCTGAAGCGCGGGCCGCAGTCGGTGCAGTTGGTGAAGGGGTAGGCGTGGCGGCGGTCGGCGGGGTCGGCCATCTCTTTTTGGCACGCCCGGCAAAGGGCGATATCGGGGGAGACCATGACATTCTTCTGCCCGCTGGCGTCGCTTTCCAGGATGGCGAATTCCCGGGAGTGCCGGAGCGGGATCTCTTCCAGGCGCAGGGTCTCGATATGGCTCAGCGGCGGGGCCTGGCGGACGATGTGGCGGACGAACTCGCCGCAGGCGGCCGCCCTCCACTTCCAGGGTCACGCCGGCGCTGGTGTTCTTGACGAAGCCCTTGAGCCCGAATTTTTCAGCCGAGCGGTAGAGAAAAGGCCGGAAGCCCACCCCCTGGACGATCCCCGAAAAATGCAGGCGCAGGCGACCGTTTTTTTTTATTTCGGCCAGGCGCATGTCCGGGAGTTTTTTTCGGGGTTCCATTTGTTACCAGAGCGGTTATTATACAGCAAAAGGTGCGAAGGCGGAAATGCGGATATTCGCCCAAGGCAAAATTTGCAGAGACAGGTCGCGACCTGTCACTACGGATGCTGGATGGATGATTGTCGTTCACCGCCAGGAGTGCGTCAATTCCCAAGGTCAGTTTTTGCAGGGGCGATTCCCCCATGAAGGGGGCACGCGTTGAATCGCCCTGGATGATCCCTGCCTGAAACAGGGCGACCCGCCGTGTCCCTACGATTTCGCAACCGTCTTGAAATTCTCCATCATGTACCGCCGCAGGTCGGCGGGCAGGGGCGAGGTGACGCGGATGCCGTTGCCGGTGAAGGGGTGGATGAATTCGATCCGGTAGGCGTGCAGGGCCAGGCGCGGCAGGACCAGCTCCTTGCGGTTGCCGTACAGGATGTCGCCCAGGATCGGGTTGCCGAAATAGGCCAGGTGCACGCGCAGCTGGTGGGTGCGGCCGGTGTGCGGCATCAGGCGCACGTAGGTGAATTTTTCAAAGGCGCGCAGGACGGAAAAATCGGTGACCGCCTCGCGCCCGCCCTCGCTCTCCTCGCCCACGACGTCGAAGCGGGCGCGGTTCTTGGTGCTGCGCGCCAGGGGCAGGTCGATGGTGCCGTTGCGGAAGCGCATGTGCCCCTTGACCAGCGCCAGGTAGGTCTTTTGCATCTCCCTTTCCTGGAACAGCTCCTGCATCCTTTCCAGCGCTTCCTCGCTCTTGGCCAGGATCAGGACGCCGGAGGTATCCTTGTCCAGCCGGTGCACGATGCCCGGGCGCTCCTGGTCGGCGAAGGCGGCGACCTGCGGGTAGTGGAAGCGGAAGATGTCGAGCACGGTTTCCTGCTTCTCGCCGGCGCCGGGATGGACGGGCAGGCCGGACGGCTTGTCGATGACCAGCAGCCATTCGTCCTCGAACAGCTTGCGCAGGGGCAGGGACGGCAGGTAGGCGGTCTGTTCCTCGCTCACGATCTCCACCGCGATCCGGTCGCCGGGAACGATCTCCTGGCTTTTTTTGAGCAGCACGGCGCCGTTCAGGGCTGACCTGCCCGTTCTTGAATCAGCTTTTCGATCTGGCTGCGGGACATGGACGTGGAGGACGGCGGTCAGGTAGTGGTCGATCCTTTCCCAGTGTTCCTTAACCTTGAACGTGAGTTTCTTGTTCACCTTTCTTCTTGAAGCCCTTGAGCAGGGCCAGGGCGGTGATGACGCCGACGATGGAGATCAGCTGCGGAGACGACAGGCTGGACAGCGGGTGCTCCATGCCGCCGAAGATGTAGCCGCGGTCGGGGTCGCCGCGGAAATATTCGACCGAAGAAACGGATCACGGAGTAATTCAGGATATAGAGGGCGAGCACCTGGCCCTTGAATTTTCTTTTTTTATAGAGCGCGATCAGGAAAAGGAAATTGACGCAGATTGAGCGCGGCTTCCATGAGCTGGGTGGGGTAGAGCGGGATATAGAGCGGCACGCCGGTCAGCGCATTGGCCTTCAGGCTGGTGAAGGTGACGGCCAGGGGGAAATGCCCGGCTTCGCGGCCCCAGCAGCAGCCGGCGGCGAAGCAGCCCAGGCGGCCGAAAATATGGCCCAGGGCCAGCGCCGGGCCGGCGATGTCGCCCAGCTGGCGGTAGCTGAGGCGGTGGCGGCGGATGAACCAGACGGCGAAAACCGCGCCGAAGATCAGGCCGCCGTAGAACGTGCCGCCCGAGGTCAGCAGGTACTTGATCTCGCCCGGGTACTTCAGGTAGTAGCCCAGGTTGGTGACCAGCAGCCAGAGCTTGGCCCCCAGCAGGCTGAGCAGCATGACGTAGAAGATGAAATCGGCGAACAACGTCAGGTCGAGCTTCTCCTTCTTGGCCAGGCGGAAAGCAAGCAGCACGGCCAGCAGCACGCCGAAGGCGAAGAGAAAACCGTAGCTGGCGATGGTCAGCGGGCCGGCGTGGATCAGGATGGGGTGCATTTTCCCCTCCAGCAGCGACAGGGCCAGCAGCAGCACGCCGATGGTGATGCAGCTGTCGGCGAGTTGAACGTCGGCCAGTGCTGGGACTTGACGTAGGCGTCGAGGAAATCGACCACGTAGCCCAGGCGCAGGCGGTCGATGATGTTGCCCAGCGCTCCGCCCAGGATGAAGGCGTAGGCGGCCAGCTCCAGGCGCTGCGGCCGAGCCGGCGCGCAGGAAAAATACGGCGACGATCAGCAGGGCCGCGATGGCCAGGGCGGTGATGACCATGGGGACCAGGCCGCCGTCATGGCCGTTGAAAAAGCCCCAGACCGCGCCGGAATTGCGGACGTGCCAGAGGCGGAAACAGCCCTTGATCACGTCCGCGAACGGTATCCAGGGGCACATACCTGGCCACCAGCCATTTGCTCGCCTGGTCGGCGGCGATGATGGCCAGGATGATGAGCAGGTACGGTTTCTTTTTTTGCAGGTGCAAGCGCTTACTCCTTGACGACCGCGGCGCAGCGCGGGCAGAGTTCGGGATTGCACGGGATCGGTCGCGCGCGTCCGTGACCCGGTTCCAGCAGCGCGGGCATTTGCGCCCGGTCGCTTTGCGCACCGTGATCTTTTCCCCTTTTCCCTTGCGCACGGTCAGGCCGGCGACCACCAGGATGGTCTTGAACAGTTCGCTGTCGGCGCGCAGCAGCGCTTCGTCGTCGTCCGCCGCCGTGATCTCGATCGTCGGCTTCCAGCGAATCGCCGATGAGCCTGGCGGCGCGGGCCGACTCGATCTCCTTCAGGATGCGGTCGCGGATCGCCATGATCCTTTGCCAGCGGGCGGCATCCACGGCCAGGGCTGAGGGTTTCGTCGCCTTGGGGAAAACGCTCCAGGTGGATGAACGGCTTTTTGCCGGCATGGTCCGGGACAAGGCCCCAGGCCTCCTCGCAGGTGAAGGACAGGATCGGCGCCATGAGCAGCAATGTTTCGCGCAGCAGGATGAAGACGGTCTGCTGGGCGGCGCGGCGTTCCGGGGCGTCCAGGCGGTTGCAGTAGAGGTTGTCCTTCTGGATGTTCAGGTAGAAGGCGCTCAGGTCCACGGTAAAAAAGTTGAACAGGGCGTGAAATATGGCGTGGTATTCGAAATCGCGGTACGCCTGGAGCACCCGGGCCTTGGTCTCCTGCAGGCGCTGCAGGATGTAGCGGTCGGTCTCGCCCAGGGCGGAAGCGGGAGGAGAATCGCGCTCGGGGGAGAAATCGGCGAGCACGCCGAGCATGAAGCGCCAGGTGTTGCGGATCTTGCGGTAGCTTTCGCCCAGGCGCAGCAGGATCTCCTCGCTGAAGCGAACGTCCTCCTGGTAGTTGACCATGGCCGCCCACAGGCGCAGGATCTCGGCGCCCTTGTCCTTGATGATGCTTTGCGGCTCGATGACGTTGCCCAGCGACTTGTGCATGGCCCGCCCTTCCGCGTCCAGCACCCAGCCGTGGGTGATGACCGCGCGGTAGGGGGCGGCCGCCATGGCGCTGACGCCGACCAGCAGCGAGGAATGGAACCAGCCGCGGTACTGGTCGCCGCCTTCCAGGTACATGTCGGCCGGCCAGCGGTGGCCGGCGCGGCTCTGCAGGATGCCGTGCGACGAACCCGACTCGAACCAGACGTCGAGGATGTCCTTGCCCTTGTCAAACTCCTTGCCGCCGCACTTGGGGCAGGCGGTTCCCGGCGGGCAGGAATTCCGCCGCCTCCTTGCTGTACCAGGAATTGGAGCCGCCAGCGGCGAAGGCTTTCTCCACGTTGTCGATGGCGGCGGGATCAAGCAGGGGTTCGTTGCATTTCCGGCAGAAAAACGCCGGCAGGGGGATGCCCCAGTCGCGCTGGCGCGAGATGCACCAGTCGGGGCGGTTCTCGATCATGCTGGAAATGCGCTCCTCGCCCCAGGCGGGGAGCCACTGCACTCCCTTGATGGCCGCCAGGGCGTTGGCGCGCAGGTCGGCCTGGTCCATGGCGATGAACCACTGGGCCGTGGCCCGGTAGATGACCGGGTTCTTGCAGCGCCAGCAGTGGGGGTAGGAGTGGGTGATGGAGCCCGCGTGCAGCAGGCTGCCGTTTTGGCGCAGGTCCTCGACGATGCGCTCGTTGGCCTGGAATACCTGCAGCCCCTGGTAGGGCCCGGTCGTTTCATCGAAGCGGCCGTCGGGGTTGACCGGCGAATAGATGTCCAGGCCGTGGGCCACGCCGGCGTGGTAGTCGTCCTCGCCGTGGCCGGGAGCGGTGTGCACCAGCCGGTGCCCTGGTCCAGCAGCACGTAATTCGTGTTGATCAGCAGCGAGTCGCGGTCGTAGAGCGGGTGGCGCGCCTTGAGGCCGTCCAGCTCGCGGCCCTTGAATTCCTTGAGCTTGGCGAACGGGTCGCCGTTGAGGGCGGCGATGGCCGGCAGCAGCGCCGAGGCGGCGATATACAGTTCGCCCTTCATTTCGAACAGGGCGTAGTCGAAGTCGGGGTGGGCGGCGATGGCCAGGTTGGCCGGGATGGTCCAGGGGGTGGTGGTCCAGATCAGGACCGAGACGGCGCGGCCCGCGTATTCATTCAGGAAAGGCGGCAGCTGGCGCAGGGGGAATTTCACCGTGATCGAGGGCGACGTGTGGTCGTGGTATTCGACCTCGGCCTCGGCCAGGGCGGTGCGGTCGGAGAGGCACCAGTAGACCGGGCGCTTCTTGCGGTAGACGTTGCCCTTGCGGACGAAGGAGTTGAAAAAGCGGATGACCGTGGCCTCGTAGGACGGGTCCAGGGTGGTATAAGGCTGGTCCCAGGCGCCGAAGATGCCCAGGCGCTTGAAGTCGGCGCGCTGCAGGTCCAGGAATTTTTCGGCGTACTGCCGGCACTCCTCGCGCACCTGGAGCTGGCTCATGCTCTTTTTGCGCGAACCCAGCTTCTGGTCCACCTTGTGCTCGATGGGCAGGCCGTGGCAGTCCCAGCCCGGGACATAGGGGCTGCGGAAACCTTCCATGGACTTGCTCTTGACCACGAAATCCTTGAGGATCTTGTTCAGGGCCGTGCCCAGGTGGATATTGCCGTTGGCGTAGGGCGGGCCGTCGTGGAGAATGTACGGCTCCTGCTTGGCGTGGTCGTCAAGGATCTTTTCATAAATGGCAGCCGCCTCCCATTTTTTCAGGGTTTCGGGCTCTTTCAGGCTCAGCTGCGCTTTCATGGGAAAGTCGGTGCGCGGCAGGTTTAGCGTATCCTTCCAGTCCATTTTTTTTTCCGACATGGTATGGGCTCCGGTTTGAATTGAAGCCCTATTGTCGCTTATTTCCGCCGGCAAGTCAATAAAATTCCCGTGCCGCGCCTGATGCTGACCGCGGCTTCGTGATTTGCTATAATGGGAACTTCGGGCGGTCGGCCGCCGTTTACTTTAGAGACCGAGGAGGTGCGCATGGCCGATGAAAAGAACAAGGGGCCCCGCGAGGAGTTCAAGCTGGAAGGGAGCCAGGTGGTCGACAAGATCAAAGAGCTGATCCACCAGGGCAATATCCGCAACATCATTTTGAAAAACGAGGAAGGCAAGACCCTGATCGAGATCCCCCTGACCCTGGGGGTGGTGGGGGCGGCTTTCCTGCCTGTACTGGCCGCGGTGGGCGCCATCGCCGCCCTGGCCGCCAGGCTGACCATCGTGGTGGAGAAAATGGAGTAAAGGGCGGGAACGGTCTCGGGACGCGGCTTTTACTTTTCCCTGGGGACCAGGCAGAGGAATTTCAACACCGCTTCCCCGTTGTTTTCGAACTGGTGCTCCTCGTTCGGCTCCACCAGGGCAAAGCTGCCGGCGCTGACCGGATGGGTTACGCCCCTGGCGTTGATGCGTCCGCGGCCTTCCAGGATGAATATTTCATGCTCATTGGCATGGGTGTGGTAGGGGGAGTGGCCGCCGGGCTGCACTTCGAACAGGCGCAGGTAAAAATTCGGCGCCGGCGAATCCGGACCCAGCAGCCAGCGAATGGTCACGCTCTTCGCCCCGGGCATGGTGACGGGCTCGGCCGCGACATCGTTATAGGTCTTGACGATCATGGTTCCGCCTCCTCAGGTTCGATATTGAATTTATAGCATGATCGCTCCCTGGCGTAAAGGGCCAGGGCGAATCGCCGGGCTCGCGCTTGCCGCATGATCCGTTGCTTTTGCCGGATTTTTTTTTTATAATGGGCGTTCCCTGCGAGGTGTCATGAAAAAGCGGACGGCAAGAAGCGGCAGCGTAAGCGGCAAGATCCCGAAAGACAAAAAGAGCAGCGCGGAAAAGACGCCCAAAGCCGCAGCCCGGCACCCGCCGCCGGGTCGGGGCGGAATCGCAGCTGTACCGCGACCAGCTGGAAACGCTGGTCGGCAAGCGCACCCTGGAGCTGGAACTCACCAACCGCCAGCTGGAGGAGGAGATCGACCGCCACCGCCAGTCGGAGATCCTGCAGTCGGCGCTCTACCAGATCTCGGAAAAAGCCAGCCAGGCCGAGGACATGGACGCCCTGTACAAGGCCATCCACGGCATCATCTCCAGCCTGCTCTACGCCCGCAATTTCTACATCGCCCTGACCGATCCGGCCGGGCGCATGCTCAGCTTTCCCTATTTCCTCGACGAATTCGATGCGCCGCCGCCGCCCAAGAAACTGGGCCGGGGCCTGACCGAATATGTCCTGCGGACGGGGCAGCCGCTGCTGGCCTCGGACCAGCAGGTCGAACAGATGGCCAAGGACGGGCTGATCGAACTGATCGGCGCTCCGTCCAGCGAATGGCTGGGCGTGCCGCTGAAAAGGGGGGAGCGCACCTTCGGCGTCCTGGTGATCCAGAGCTACCAGGAGGATTTTCATTATTCCGAGAGGGACCGCGAATTGCTGATCTTCGTCTCCCAGCATATCGCCGACGCCTTGTGGCGCAAGCAGGCCGAAAACGAGATCAGGGAGAGCCAGCGCTTCCTGGCGGCGGTGTTCAACGGCATCCAGGACGGCATCAGCGTGCTCGACCGCGACCTGGAACATCGTGCAGGTCAACCAGGCCATGAACGGCTGGTATGCCCACCAGGTGCCGCTGGCCGGGAAAAAATGCTTCCAGGCCTACCACGGCCGCAAGAAACCCTGCCGCGTCTGCCCGACCGTGCGCGCCATCAAGCAGGGGACCCCCCAGGTGGACATCGTGCCGCTGGTCGGCAGCGACAACCGCCGCGGCTGGCTGGAGCTGCACGCCTTTCCCGCTTTTGGACCCGATGGGCCGGGTCAGCGGCGCGATCGAGTACGTGCGCGACATCAGCGAGCGCAAGCTGCTGGAGGAGCGCTTCATCCAGGCCCAGAAAATGGAATCCATCGGCCTGCTGGCCGGCGGCATCGCCCACGATTTCAACAACATCCTGGGCGGCATCCTGGGCTATGCTTCCTGGCTGAAGACCAATATCAAGCGCGACCATCCTTTTTTCCGCCCGGTCGACACCATCGAAAAAAGCGCCAGCCGGGCGGCCGAACTGACCGCGCAGCTGCTGGCGTTCGCCCGCGGCGGCAAGTACGACATCCGCCCGTCCAACCTGAACAGCGTCATCAACGAATCGCTGAAGCTGCTGGCCGGGACCCTGGACAAGTCCATCGCCATCGAGACGCGCCTGGACGAGAGCCTGCCCACGGTCGAGATCGACGTCGGCCAGATCCAGCAGGTGCTGATCAACCTCTGCGTCAACGCCCGCGACGCCATGCCCGGCGGCGGGCGGCTGACCATCCAGTCGTACCTGGCCAAGCTGAGCGCGAGCGACGCCCGCAGCCAGGTCGACGCCAAGCCGGGCTGGTTCGCCGTCATGGCGGTCAGCGACACCGGGCGTGGGCATGGACCGCGGCACCAAGCAGCGCATCTTCGAGCCGTTCTTCACCACCAAGGAAAAGGGCAAGGGCACCGGGCTGGGCTTGTCCATGGTCTACGGCGTGGTCAAGAACCACGGCGGCTTCGTCAATGTCTACAGCGAGGCCGGGGAAGGGTCCACCTTCAAGGTGTACCTGCCGCTGAGCGGCAAGCCCGAGATCACCGAAAGCGTCGTGGAAACGGAAATGGCCAGCGGCCACGAAACGGTCCTGGTCATCGACGACGAAGAGGCCATCCGCCAGGTGGCATCCGATATCCTGGGCAGCTACGGCTACCGGGTGCGCCTGGCCTGCGACGGCGAGGAAGGGGTTGCCGCCTTCCGCCGCCAGGCCAGGCAGATCGACCTGGTGATCCTGGACATGGTCATGCCCCGCCAGGGCGGGCGCGAGACCTTCCTGCAATTGCAGGAGATCGATCCCAAGGTGCGGGTGCTCTTTTCCACCGGCTACAGCCAGAATGAAAAAGTGAACGAGATCCTGGCCCTGGGGGTCAAGGGCTTCATCCAGAAGCCCTACCAGATCCGGGACCTCCTGGCCAAGGTCCGGGAAATCCTGGATGGCAAATCCTGAAGGCGTCTTTTTCGGCCCGGCCGGCTGGAGCTACGCCGACTGGCGGGGCACGGTCTATCCCGAGCCGCTGCCGCCGCGCTTCAATCCCCTGGCTTTCCTGGCCGCCCAGCTTCGATTTCGTCGAGGTCAACACCAGTTTCTACCGCATCCCCTCGCCGGCCCTGACCCGGGGCTGGGTGGACAAGACCGCCGCCTTCCCCGATTTCCGCTTCTGGATCAAGCTGCACCAGTCGTTCACCCACGAACGGCAGCTGGACAAAGCCATGCTGGCCGCTTTCCGCGAATGCCTGCAGCCCCTGGCCGCTGCCGGCAAGCTGGCCGGGCTCCTGGCCCAGTTTCCCTATTCCTTCCACTGCGAGCCCGCCTCGCTTTCCTACCTGGGGGAATTGGCCGGCCATTTCCAGGACTTGCCGCTGGCCGTGGAATTCCGCCACCAGGGCTGGCTCGACGACGAGGTGCTGGCTTTTTTTAAAAGCCGCGGCCTGATCTGGACCAACATCGACCAGCCGCAGGTCTCCTGGTCGCTGGCCCTGACCGCCCTGGTCACGCGCCCGGGACACGGCTTACCTGCGGCTGCACGGCCGCAACTAGCCGGGACTGGTTTTCCGGCCAGGGGCGCGACGCCCGCTACGATTATTCCTATTCCGCTTCCGAGCTCGGCCGCCTGGGCGAGGTGGTGGCGCGCTTGAAAGAGCAGGCCAGGAAAGTATTCGTTTCGGGCAACAACCACTACAAGGGCGCGGCCGTGAAAAACCTGCTGCAGTTGAAGGAGATCCTGCTCAAGCGCCGCCAGGCGGCGGGCAACTGAAAAAGAGGCCGCACGCCCATGAAGCGCATGTTTTCCTGGTTCTTCATCGCCCTGGGGGTGTTCGTCCTGTTTTTTTTCGGCCTGAACCTTTTTGATTCCCGGTCCGCGCCCGGCGCGCCGGCCCCGAACGCCTCCCAGGCTCACTTGGAACCCGGCAACGGTTTTTTCCTGGTCTGGGGTTTTGCCGAGGCCGCCGAGACCGACCCCCTGGCCCGGGGCTACCGCGCCCGGATCCAGGAACTGTTCGGCGCTCCACGCCGGAATTATCTGTTCCGTTCCCTCTACGGCCAATGGCTGACGCGCCTGAACGCCGGCTTCCGCCGCGACTGGCAGGGAGCGAGCTTGTATTTCCCGCAGTTGCCGGCCGAGGATGTCTGCGCTTATTTCGCCTCGCGCCGCGCCCAGGTCGGGGAACAGCAGCGGCGCTACGCCGTGCCGCTGCGGCGCTACCGCCAGGTCCTGCTGGCCGCCGAGCTCGAGGATTTCACCCCCCTGGGCTGGGATTTCCCGGCCCGCAGCTTTTTGCTGGCCACCTACCACGGCCAAGCTCTTTGCCGCCTCCCGGGCCCTGGCCGCCGTGGATGGCGACTGGGAGAACGCCGGCGACGACCTGCTCGCCGCCCTGGACGCCGGGATGAAGCTGATCGCTTCCGGCCGCACCCTGGCGGTCAATTCCCTGGGCAAGACCATGGTCGAGGTGTCGCTGCGCACGCTGGCCTCGCTGCTCAACCGCGGCGACTGCCCGGATGTCGTGGTCCGGGGCATCCTGGAGCGTCTGCCCGCCCGCCCCATCGTGGCATTCGGCACGGCCGCGGCCAGGACTTTTTCCTGGATGAGCTTCGCCGCCGCCCTGGAGCGGGTCAAGAAGGACAAGGTCGTGGATCCGTTCCTGCTCAAGGATTATTTCCGCGACCCGGCCGAGTTTTTTGCCCTGGAAAGGTTCGTGGCCATCTCCGGGCCGCGCATGTTCGGCCTGGTCCACGCCCTGGCGGCCTTTTTCCTGAAGAAGAACGAGAGCGTGGCCGAGCTGCGCGCTTTCTGGGAGGGCGTCGGGCGCCTGGAGGAAACTCCCCGCTATCTCTGGCGCCTGGGGCCGCGTCCCTCCTTCCGGCTGGGAACGGACCTGGAACCGGGCCCGTTCTGGTGGCTGCGCAATCCGCTGGGCAAGATGATGGTGCGCTCGGCCGTGCCTTTCACCTGGCCGGTTCTGCAGCACTACGTCTACCGCAGCCAGGGGCTGAAGGCCCGCTACGACCTGACCCGGCTGCTGGCCCGGGCGCGGCTCCAGGCCGGCCCGAACATGAGCCTGGAGCGGGCGGCGCTCGCGGAGCCTGCTGAGCGCGGCGGCCGAGCGCGATCCCTTCAGCGGCGGGCCCTATCTTTTCAACCCCGGGATCGGGGATGCTCTACAGCGTCGGTCCGGACCGCGAGGACAACGGCGGCCGCGAACGGCCCGCCTGGTGGCGGGATTCCGATATCGCCGTGCCTATCAAATTCGTGAAAAGTGATAATGTGAGCTGTGAAAAGTAAGAGAAAAAAAGAGATTGCTCTGATTCTCTTCAACTATTCACTATTTCACTTTTCACTTTTCACTGAGAGACTGGTTTATAAGATCTTCTCGCCCTTGCTTCGCAAAATATCCCGGATGTCGCGCAGCAGCATTTCCTGGACCGGGGGCGGCGGCGGGGCGGCCGGTGCCTCTTCCTTCTTCCGCTTCAGGGCGTTCATCCCCTTGACCACCAGGAAAATGGCGAAGACCACGATCAGGAAGTCGATGACGGTGTTGATCAGCATGCCGTATTTCAGGGCCACGGCCGGTTCGCTGCCGGCGGCGGCCTTCAGGGTGACGGCCAGGTGCGAAAAATCCACGCCGCCCATCAGCAGGCCGATGGGGGGCATGATGACGTCGTTGACCAGCGACGTGACGATCTTGCCGAAGGCCACGCCGATGACGATGCCCACGGCCATGTCCATGACGTTGCCGCGCATGGCGAAGGTCTTGAATTCCTTGACGAATCCCATGGGTCCCTCCTTGAATATCCAGCAGCGGAATTATAGGACGGAAATTTGAAAAGCGCCAGCGCAGCCGGGTCAGTTCGCGGCCGCCGGTCGCGTCGCGCAGGCTTTGGCGGACCGACGGCGCCGTCGACCGCGCTTTCGCTTCGGCAGAAAACCTCGTCGCCCAGGCGGGCTTCGCCCAGGAAGGCGACTTCCAGGGAGAGCGGCTTCCGCCCGCGGGCTTCATCGGGGACGGCGCGCAGCGCCCAGTCCAGGTAGACCGTGTTGTTGACGTGGTCGTTGATGTCGATGTCGGCGGCAACGGCGCGGAAGCAAGCCCGGCTTGAAGCCTTTTCCAGCGGCGGCAGGGGAGCGAAATCGTCGGCCACCATGCGCTCGGGGTGGCGGCTGAAAACGGGCAGGTGCGGGTCGAGGCGCGCCGGCCGCCGCGTCTCCATGTTCATCAGCGCCCAGGCGCTGGTGGCGCGCAGGACCTCGGCGCCGGCTTCGTCCGTCAGCTGGAACTCGCGCACCGCGAACAGGCGGTGGCGGCCCGCCGGCCAGGTGGCGATGTGCACGGTCTGCCCGGCCGTTGGCACGAAGCCGATCTGGACGTGCATGCGGGCCAGCACCCAGGTCAGCCCCTTGGCGTGCAGGTCGCGCACGCCCACGCCCAGCATGGCGGCGTGGCGGCCGGCCGTCTCCTGCATGGCGTCGAGCAGCTCCAGCAGCCTCGCCAGCTCGCTGTCGTCCCTGGCGGCCGCGGGCAGATTGAAAGTTTCGTTGTAAGCTTTGGCTTCCATGGCTTGGCTTATTATACACGATTCGGGTGCCGGGGAAAAAAAGCAAGGTACGACCCGTCGGATCCCGTCCCGTCGCGAGGCTTTCGCTGCGGGCGCACAAAAAAAAAGATAAATTATTCAAAATATTGAATTTATCCGCCATTCTATTTTTCAGAATGCGGCGCAGCGGGGCATTGCGGCCAATGAGAAAATGGCAGGATTTATGCTCCCAAACCGCGGGAGAGGTGTACAATGAAAAAATCGTGCCTGCTTCTATTGCTTTTGAGCATCGTGGCCGGCTGCCGGACGGGCGATCGGGTCGCCAAGCCGGAGCAGAAGCCGAGCCAGTTTTACACTATGCTGGGGAAAGGGGTGGATGCCATGCAGCGGAGCGACTACTCCGCGGCGATCCATTTTTTGAAATTGGCCATCCTTGAAAGGCCCGCTTCGACCAAGGCGCTGAACCTGCGCGGCGTCGCTTGGTTCATGAAGGGAAAGAACCAGGAAGCCGCGGCCGATTTCGAGAAGGTCATCCAGATCGACCCGGGCTATGAAGCGGCGTACCAGAACCTGGGCTGCACCCTGCTGCATGAAATGAAACTGGCGGAAGCCGAGAAGGTCCTGCGCCGGGCCCTCGACCGTTTTCCCGCGGGCGCCGCCGCGTATTTCACGCTGGGGACCGTCCTGGTCCTGCAAAACAAGGGCGATGAAGCCATGGCCATGCTGCGCAAGGGTTTGGCGCTTGACCCGGACTACTTTTCCCGGGAGAATAAATTCTCGACCGAGCTCAACCTGCATGAAAAGAACAACCCGGAGCTTTTCTTTTCCTATGCGCGCTTGTTCGCCGCCAATGGGAATATCGAAAAAACGGTCGACTATCTGCGCCTGGCGAAAAAGGCCGGCTTCAGCGACTGGCGGAGGATCAAGACCATGAATGATTTTGATCCGGTCCGCGCCGATCCGGCCCTGAAGGAGTTTGACGACTGAGTCGACTTTGTTCCTCGGTCTCGCTCCCGGTCTCGCGCTCCTTGCCGGAGAACTTCAGCGAAGGATTATAGGTGTTCACCCACTGCTTCTGCATGCCGCCATAGGGATCGAACAGGGCGGAGTAGACAATGGCCCCGAAGCTGTTGTTGATGATGCGCGTGGAGTTGATCATCCCACTCGTCAGACCGCGTTCCGCTGTGTCAAAATGAGGTAATGCCGAACAGGCCGCTCTGCGTCGTGACCTGTTTGTCCACGGTGGTGATGCGGATGCGGTAGTTGGCGGTTAAGGCCTGGTTGGCCGGGATGAACCAGTCGAAGCTGCCGTCATTGGCCGTGGTGGCCGCGATGGTCGAGACCTGGTCCCCTTTGACCAGCTGGATTTTGACATTGGCATTGAGCACACCTTCGCCAGCCCAGGTGATGGTATGGACGGCTCCACGCGGCCAGAGCGTGCCGGCTTCCGGCGCCTTGACCCGGATCGATCCCCAGGTGATGGTGAAACTTTTGCTGGTCCCCTTCACCTTGCCGTCCAGGGTTGTGATGCGGATCGTATAAATGGCGTTGGCCAGGGTGGCCGGGATGGCCCAGTCATAGGCGCCGCTGTTTGGCGTGTTCAGCGTGATGTCCAGGACTTTGCTCGTGCCGCGAAAAAGCTGGATCTTGGCGTTGGCGTCCTGGGCGCCTACCTTGCTCCAGGCGATGGTTTTGGTCGTGCCCTTGGCCCAGACGGTTCCCTTGACCGGGGCGGTTACGGTGATGACGGGCACGATGATGGAGAACTTGTCGCTGAAGTCGGAGATCAAATTGTCCAAGGTGCGGACGCGGATAAAATAGTTGTTGCCCGTAGCCAGGGTGGCGGGCACGGTCCAGTCGTAGGAGCCGTCGTTCTGCGTGGTGGTGGCGATCGTCTGCACCAGGGTGTTGGCGTCTTTAAAAAGCGCGATCTTGACGTTGGCGTTCTGAACTCCCTGCTTCAGCCAGGTGATGGCATAGGTCCTGCCTTTTTGCCAGACCGACCCGGCGGCCGGAGAGGTGACGACCAGGGATTGGGAAAGCGTCGCCGTGTAGTCGGTGGTTTGATCGCTATCAATGCTCGCATAATTTGTATAAGATGGTGAAAAGCTATAATACTGGCGGGTGGGAGCAGCGGTACCCGACCAGCCGGATGCAACCGTTGTCGAATAATAGCCGCTCCCATTGGTGACCGGGTCTCCGGGCAGGCCGTCCATAACCACATTGGCCAATGGTGAACCGTCATGGGTAACCGTGCCTGAAATTGTATTGAGCGGCAGGGAAAAAACAACGCCCTTATTATTTTCTCCTCCCCAGCAAGTCATACCGAATAATGTCGAGCCGGAGCTGATCAGGGATCCACTTGGAGATTCTCCATCATCAGTGCCACCGAGAAATTCGTGCAACAAGGCATATCCACCGCCATCAGTCTCTATCTTGAATATCGTGCCCATATTGCTAGTTCCGCCATAAGTATTCATGCCATAGAGCGTTGAACCGGAAATGATCAATGAGCCATTGGGATCCTTCCCATCACCAGCAAAACCAGCAAACTCATACAATTGATTGTATTCGCTCCCACTTGTATTAATCTTGAATATTGTTCCTTCATAGTTGACGCCGCCAAATCGAGTCATTCCATACATTGTCGAACCTAAAATAATTAAAGATCCTGATGGGAATTGCCCATCGTCAGGGCCACCAGCAAATTCGTATAGTAGAGAAAAATTCGTACCATCACATCCTATCTTAAATATAGTGCCATTATCACTGTCGCCGCCAAATGGGGTCAAGCCATAAAGTATGCCGTCCGAAACGATCAACGATCCCTCCGGTGATCTTCCATCGGTATTGCCTCCTGCAAAAGAGTGCAGCAAAGCAAAACCTGCGCCGTTAGTTTCAATTTTAAATATTGTTCCATTATTATTGTTGCCTCCAGCAGCTGTCATGCCATAAAGGGTCGAACCGGAAATGACCAAGGATCCTTGAGACCATTTTCCATCAGAAATGCTATTGGAAAATGAGTGCAATAATGCATAGCCTGTGCCATTGGTTTCTATCTTAAATATTGTTCCACAATTATCGCTTCCACCGACCCAGGTCATTCCATAGAGGGTTGTGCCTGAAATGACCAGGTCTTCAGATGGATTTTGTCCATCGTCTGTGCCGCCGGCAAATTCATGCAGAAGGCTATAACCGCTTCCATCAGACTGTATTTTGAATATTGTTCCAAAATCTCCGTCGCCACCATTAGTAGTCGTGCCATAAAAGGTTGTACCGGAAATGATAAGGGAGTTTGTTGGAAAAAGTCCATCATCGGCGCCGCCGGAAAAATCATGCATCAGGTTGATCTGGGCCCGGAGCGGCAAAGTCAGAAAACAAAATCCGATCGCGATGAACAATGCCAATTTTTTCATGATTTTCTCCATGGTGCTATTTTGCAGGATACTTGTCCGCAAAGTCAAATTACCTGCGTTATCAATCTTTAATTTCGTTCAGGTCGCGGATGATGTAGACGTCGTAGTCGCCCAGGCGCTTGAAGCCGGCCTTTTCATAAAAGTGGATGGCCTTGGCATTGTCCACGTGCACCTCGAGCTTGACCTGCAGGCCCAGTTCCTTGACGATCTTCAGCGATGCGCGCAGCAGCGGCTTGGACAACCCTCCCCCTGGAACTTGGGGTCGATGGCGAAATGGTGCAGGTAGAGGCGGCGGCCGTCGTTGGTCAGCCAGGAGGTGCCCACCACCGTGTCGCTGACCTTGTCCACCAGCACCAGCAGGCGGCCGTTGCGGCGCAGGGTGTTCTCGATCACCTCGGCCGAGTCGCCGCGCCCCGGGGTGCTGATGCCGGCCCGCTCCCAGATATCGGCCACGTGCGGGTAGTCCGCCGCCCAATAATCCCGGATGGTGTAGGGCTTTTCGTCTGCCATGGTTATATTTTAACAAATTATCAATAAGAAAAGTCAAGTTTTTAAAAATTAGGCGGCAGACTCAGGAGGTAAGAGTCAAGAAAACCGCAACGATATCCTCAAACTCACCCCTGGACCCCTCTCTTGCGAAGAGAGGGGACTTTCCATTCATTCTTCAAGCCCCTTCTCTGGGAAGAGAAGGGGTAGGGGATGAGTCGATTATTTCTTTTTGCCTTGTTTTTTTTAATTCTGTATAATCCCAAAGGAGTGAAAAAAGGAGTGTTCATGAATAAAAAAATATTCCGTTCCCCGCTGCTGCTCGCCGCCTGTCTGGCTTTCTTTTTCCCCGCCCTGGGCTGGAGCGCGGATGAGGTCCCGCCGCAGCCGCCGGTGGCCAAAAAGGTCGCCAAGGAGATGACCCTGCACGGCCTCACCCGCAGCGACGAATATTACTGGCTGAACCAGAGGGAAAATCCCGAGGTCATCGCCTACCTGCAGGCGGAGAACGCCTATACCGACGCGGTGATGAAGCCCCAGGCCGGGCTGCGGGAAACCCTGTACAAAGAGATGGTCGGCCGCATGCAGCAGACCGACATGACGGTGCCCTATTTCGAGAACGGCTACTGGTACTACACCCGCTATGAAAACGGCAAAAACTACCCGGTCTATTGCCGCAAGAAAAAATCTCTGAAAAACGCGGAGCAGGTCATGCTGGACGGCAACCTGATGGCCAGGGGAACCGCATATTTCAATATCGGCTCCTTCGCCGTCAGCCCGGACAACGCCACCCTGGCCTACAGCGTGGACACCGTGTCGCGCCGCCAGTACCGCATCCGCTTCCGCAGCCTGAAGACCGGCCGGGAGTATCCCGAGGAGATCAAGATGACGGCGGGACAGATGGCCTGGGCCAAGGACAGCCGCACGGTTTTCTACCCGGTCATCGATCCCGTCACCCTGCGCGCTTTCCAGGTGAACCGCCACCGGCTGGGAACGCCGGCTGAGCGCGACGCAATCGTGTACGTGGAGAAGGACGAGACCTTCGACGTGAGCATCGGCCTGAGCCGCTCGCGCCAGTACCTGCTCCTGGCCGCCATCAGCACCCTGAGTTATGAATATCGTTTCCTGGACGCCGCCACGCCGGATGCGGAATTCAAAATTTTCCAGGAGCGGGTGCGCGGGCTGGAATACAGCGTCGATCACCTGAACGGGCGTTTTTATATCCTGACCAACGACGGGGCCGTGAATTTCAAGCTCATGCAGGCCGCGCCGGAGAAAACCGGCCGTGAGTCCTGGACCGAGCTCATCGCCCACCGCCCCGAGGTCCTGCTGCAGGACTTCGTACTTTTCGACAACTACCTGGTCTTAAGCGAGCGCCGCGCCGGCCTGACCCAGATCCGCGTCATCCCCTGGGGAGAGAAAGATGGCTACAGCCTCGATTTCCCCGAGCAGGCGTTCACGGTCCGCCCCGCCTTCACCGCCGAACCTGCCACCGACCTGATGCGCTTCTCCTACACGTCGCTGACCACGCCTTCCTCGGTATACGAATTCAACATGAAGACCCGCGAGCGCAGGCTGCTCAAGCGCCAGGAGGTGCTGGGCGGCTACAAGCCCGAGCTGTACCGGAGCGAGAGGCTGCTGGCCCCGGCCTACGACGGCACCCTGGTCCCGATCTCCCTGGTCTATCGCCGGGGCACGCCCCGCAGCGCCGCCACGCCGCTGTTCCTCTACGGCTACGGATCCTACGGCTTTTCCACGGATCCGACCTTCAATTCGGCCCTGCTCAGCCTGCTCGACCGCGGCTTCGTTTACGCCATCGCCCACGTGCGCGGCGGCCAGGAGATGGGACGCCCCTGGTACGACGAGGGCAAGCTGTTCAAGAAGATGAACACGTTCACCGATTTCATTTCCTGCGCCGAGTACCTGGTCCGCCACGGCTATACGTCGCCGGCCAGGCTTTTCGCCTCCGGCGGCAGCGCCGGCGGCCTGCTGATGGGCGCCGTGGTCAACCTCAGGCCCGACCTGTTCCAGGGCGTCATCGCCGCCGTGCCCTTCGTCGACGTGGTCACCACCATGCTCGATCCCTCCATCCCCCTGACCACGGGCGAGTACGACGAGTGGGGCGATCCCAACCGCGCCGACTATTTCGAATACATGCTCACCTATTCGCCCTTACGACAACGTGCGGCCCAAGCCGTACCCGGCCCTGCTGGTGACCACCGGCCTGCACGACTCGCAGGTGCAGTACTTCGAGCCGGCCAAGTGGGTGGCCCGCCTGCGGGCGCTCAAGACCGACCACCATCTCCTGCTGCTGCGCACCAACATGGAGGCCGGCCACGGCGGCGCCTCGGGCCGCTTCCGCCGCCTGGAAGAGACCGCTTTCCAATTCGCCTTTGTGCTGCGCCTGGCCGGCATCGATCGCTAGGGGCCGGGAGGCGGCTGGATATAAAAGGGGGAGGAACCATGAAAAAGAAGGCATTCCTGGTTTTTGTTTTAACGCTGTTTGTCGCTTCCTGCGCGCCGTCGCTGCGCGTTCACTATTTTCGCGGCGCCCCGGATTTCCGGCGCACTGCGCCCGAGTCGGTCGAACTGCTGCGCTATGAGCCGCGGGGACCGCACGTGGCGTTCGCCGAGATACGCTATGACCCTCCGGCCCGCGCCAGCCGCTACGAGGTCGAGTGGCGGCTGCGCCGCAAGGGAGCCGCCATCGGCGCCGACGCCCTGGTCATCGAGGAGGACAGCGTTTATCGCGACCGGGTCTGGGCCGGGTCGTACCGCGACGAGCGCCGCCGTCCCTACCGCCGCAACCCGGCCCGCGACCGCTTCATCGTGGCCATCGCCATCCGCTACCGCTGAGCATGAGGATCATCGACCTGACCGCGGAGCACGAAGAGATCTACTGCCAGTGCCTGGAGGAGTGGTCGGACGAGATCCATGAGGCGGGCAGCCACAAGCGCGACTGGTTCGCGGCGGCCAAGGGCAAGGGGCTGCGCGTCAAGCTGGCCGTGGACGACAAGGGCACGGTGGCGGGCATGATCCAGTATCTCCCGGTCGAACAATCGCCGGCCAGCGGCAGCGGCCTCTATTTTATTCTTTGTGTCTGGGTGCACGGCCACAAGCAGGGGCGGGGCAATTTCCAGAAGAAGAGGCATGGGCACGGCCCTGCTGGAAGCGGCCGAAGCCGACGCCAGGGCCCTGGGCGCCACGGGCATGGCCGCCTGGGGGGTGGTGCTGCCGTTCTGGATGCGCGCCTCCTGGTTCCGCAAGCACGGCTACCGCAAGGCCGACAAGCAGGGCATGATGGCCCTGATGTGGAAGCCGTTCGCGGCCGACGCCATTGCTCCCGCCTGGATCAAGCCCAAAAAGAAGCCCTAGGCCGAAGCGGGCAAGGTGGTGGTGACCGGCCTGCTGAACGGCTGGTGCCCGGCCATGAACATGGTGCACGAGCGGGCCAGGCGCGCCGCGGCCGAGCTCGGCCGATGGCGTGGAATTCCGCGAGATCCGCACCGGCGAGCGCGCCGTTTTCCTGGAGTGGGGGATGGGCGACGCCCTGTTCATCGATGGCAAGGAAGTGCGCAACGGCCCGCCGCCCAAGTACGAAAAGATCAGGAAAAAGATCGCCCGCCGGCTGAAAAAAGTGAAGGATAAAAAGTAAAAAGTGAAATGGTAGATGCTCGCCTGGCCGCGAAAACAAAAAAATAAGTGCCCTTTCTCCTGAGCAGAAGTGTTTCAGCCATTGAAAACTGCTTTAAAAAGGAGGAGGAAATGGTGCAGCATGCCCGGAAAACAGTTGTAATATGGATAATTTTGTCGTTGCTGCTGATCCCGTCCGCATTGGCGGCCAGGGAGAAGCGCGGCGAATGGCTGCGTATCGAGAAGACCGACGGCGGCATGGTCGAGGGAGAGTTGCTGAAGGTCAGCGGCGAGACCCTGTTCCTGTTCGATGAGATCGGCCAGCGTGGTTGCCAGGTGAACCTGGAAGACGTTCTGCTGCTGGGCTTGCGCCGCAAGACCAATGTCATTGGCGGCATCGGGATCGGGCTGCTGGCCGGCATCGGCGCCGGCATCGCCGGGGGGATGCTCTTCAAATCACCGGAGCCGTGTGAAAATGTGGGAATTTTTCTGGGGTCGGTTATGCTCTGCATCCCTTTGGGAATGATCGCCGGGGTTGCGACCAACGGTTTCCAGGGCCGTTTCCACACAAGGCGAGTCGCCGGTCTTCCAGAAGATAGGCGGTTGGCTTTGCTAGGCGAGATCGAGGTCATGTCCAGGGAGGCGAGGAACTACTATCCCGGGATCATGAAGTGACGTTAGCAAGGAAACGCCGGCCGACGCTTCAATTTTCGCCGGCGACCTTTCAGGTGGCGCGCTTCATGTTCTCCTTCCCTCTCGGCATGGTTGTGGGTGAAATCGAAAAAACAGTATGATAGACTTGTATTATTCATGACCATACGAGTCAAGATCTGCTGCATCGCGTCCGTCGAGGAAGCCGGGATGGCCGTCATCTGCGGGGCCTCGGCCCTGGGGCTGGTCGCGGCCATGCCCAGCGGCCCGGGCCCGATCGCCGACGATCTCATCATGGGCATCGCCCGCTCCGTGCCGCCTCCGGTGGCGACCTTCCTGCTGACCTGCGAGACCGCGGCCGCGGCCATCATCGCCCATCACCGGCGGACCTTGACCAGCGTCCTGCAACTGGTGGATGAGCCCGAGAGCGGCGCCTGCGCGGCCATAAAAAAAGCTTTGCCGGCGGTCAAGATCGTGCAGGTCGTCCACGTCCGCGGCGAGAAGACGATCGACGAGGCGCTGCGGGCCGCGGGGCGGGCCGACGCCCTGCTGCTGGACAGCGGCAATCCCGCCCTGGCGGTCAAGGAGCTGGGCGGCACCGGCCGCGTCCACGACTGGCGCCTGAGCCGGCGCATCGTCGAGCAGAGCCCGGTGCCGGTCATCCTGGCCGGCGGCCTGCACGCCGGCAATGTCCGCGCGGCGATCGAGCAGGTGCGGCCCTTCGCCGTCGACGTCTGCAGCGGCGTGCGCAGCAACGGCCGCCTCGACCCGCGCAAGCTGGAATCCTTCTTCCGCGCCGTCCGGGAATAGACCGCTCGTCCGAAACGATCCAATCCGGGAATTCGTTCCCTGGTTCAGGAAAGATTAAAGTCGATCACCACGAAGCCGGTGTTGCCCACGGTGCGGGCGTGGATGGGATTTTCGTCGGGCACGTGAAGCTCGATGGAGGGATCGGTGATCAGCTCCACGGAATAGTCGACGTTCTTGCGGCCGGAATTGGCGCCGACAAAAACGGTCAGCGAGTTGGGGCCCGGGGCGAGCGGGATCTCCCGCGAAGTGGACCCGGCAAAGCGCAAATTTTTCACGGAATCGTTCTGCACGTAGCCGCTGCGATGACACAGGTCGCCCGCTACCTTGATCCTGAAGTTCAATGCATTCATATTAGGCCTCTTTCAAGAATTCACTCGTCGAATTCCGCGTACAGCTTGCGGTAGCGTCCGGGCGATTCGCCCCATTGCGCCTTGAAGCGGGCGATGAAATAAGGGCAGTCGGCATAGCCCAGGCGCGTGGCCAGCTCCTTGACGGTCACGTCGCGATCGATGGCCAGCAGGTGTTCGGCCCGCAGCAGCTTCTGGCGCTTGATGAAGGTGGCCAGGGTCATGCCGCATTCATCGCGGAAAGTCCGCGACAAGTGACAGCGGCTGACGTTGAAAAACTCGGCGAGTATTTTGATGGTCAGGCCGGCCAGGCTCTCCTCGGGCAGCTGCACCACGTGTCGGAAGACATCGCCGGCGATGTTTTTTTTGATCATTCTCTCTCCTCGCGCCCAGGTTCACTGAACACCAAGCAACAAGCGTGCCAAATGGAGGCGAGGGGCTGGAAATGCCGTTGCTGGAGAACGGATTTCGCGGGAAATCGCCTCTGCCCGGGCGCAGCGCCGCTCCGCCCGACTGTCCCATTTTGGGACAAGGTGCGGGAGACTGGCCGCTGAAAACCCAGCATGGTGCAACGGTTCCGGCTGATTTCGTGCTGTCCCGAATTGGAACATGCGGAGGGGACCGATGCTGTTGGGAATAGCTTTATGACAGATGATCACGCATCTGGCGGCACCTGTCCCAATTTGGGACATCGAGGGCGGGAAATGCGGAACGATCAAAATTCGACCGGTCACCCGGCGGATGGAAAGGATGGCCAGCGGGCTTTTTCAGGTACTGGTTTTCCGCTTCCATGGCTTGGATCTTCTTTACCGTGTCCATGCCCGCGATCACCCGGCCGAAGGCGGCGAAGCCCTGGCCGTCGGGGTTGCGCCGGCCGTTGAAATCGAGCTCGGGCTGGTCGTTGACGCAGATGAAGAAGCTGGAGGTGGCGGTGCCCGGCTCGGCGCGGGCCATGGAGACCACGCCGTCCAGGTGCCGGATCCCCGTGTTTTCGTGGTCTCGTGGGGGATGGCGGGGAAACACTTGTCCCCGGCGACGTCGCCGCCCTGGATGACCTCGATCTTGATCGCGTTATCGGGCTGGTTGCCCGGGGTCAGCACCCGGAAGAACGTCGTGCCGTCATAGAGACCGGCATCGCGTAACGCAGGAAATTCGGCGGCCGTGACCGGGGCCCGTCCCGGGATCGACTTCGATGCGTATCTCCCCGGCCGTCGTCTCGATCAGGCAGGGGATCTTATCCGCGGCCGCCGGCGGGACGGCGAGCGCGGCGGCGAACGCGAGCAGCGATCATGGCTTTCATGGCGGTTTTCCTCCGGTTCTTCCTCATGATAAGGGGTTCGCGGCCGCAAATCAATGCTTTTGAAAACCATGGCGTTTTTTGTATAATGGTGCGGAGAGAGCAACAGGTGCCCATGAAAAAAAAACTCTTGCTGATCAACTGCTACCGGGAAAAGGCGGAAGAAAAGATCAAGGGCTACCATGACTGGCTGAAGGCGGGGCGGCCGCCGCCGGCATGGAACTGGCTATCCAGGATGCCAGCGACCGGACGCCTCTGCCCGACGCCGGGGAATTTTCGGCGCTGGTCGTTTCCGGGTCGCAGAAAATGGTCGGCGACGACGAGATCGAGGCCGGTCTGCTCGAATTCCTGAAAAGCAACCGCCGGCCGCTGCTGGGCATCTGCTACGGCCACCAGGTCCTGGCCCGCGCCTTCGGCTGCCTGGTGAAAAGGGACGGACAAAAACACCTGGGCGACGAGGAAATCTTTTTAAAGAAGGCGGACGCGCCTGTTCTCCGGTTTTCCCGCCGGTTTTTAAAATGCGCGAAAGCCACGAGGAGATCGTGGTGCGCGACCAGGCCCTGGAAGAGAATTTCCATGTCCTGGCCCAAACGCCTCCGGGCAGGGTGGAAGCCATCGTCCATCGGGAGTATCCGCTCTATGGCGTGCAGTTCCACCCGGAGAAGTCGGGAGAGCCCGGGATAAAGTTGCTGGTCAATTTCTTGAAAATGATTGAATGACTAAAAGTAGGTTCGAAGTTCGATGTAGAAGATAAATCCAAGTATAAAGTACAATATAATGGAAAGTAAGACTCAAAATCTGATATCGCTGAGGTTTCAATTTAATTTATTAAACTTTAGATTAATTTGTTCTTTGTGCTTTAACGTCGAACATCGGACTTCGAACTTCGAACCTCGTCTTATTTCTTGATGACCTTCAGCGCTTCGCCGGCCGCCTGCGAGCAGGGGCGTCGCCGAAATTTCCTCGCCCACCGCGTTTTTCATCCACAACTGCGGGATGATGCGCCCGGCCTGGCACATGCGTTCCATCTCCGTCCCCAGGTTCTTGCCGTTCAGGAAGCTCTCCAGCTGAAAGGCGATCAGGTGGCCCAGCGGGTAGTCGGGCAGGTAGAGCGCGGCGTCGATCATGTGCGAATAGGCGGCCAGGATGACCTGGTCGCGGACGCCGAAGATCGCGGCGTAGTACTTGTTCCAGACCTCGCGGGCGCAGGCCATGACCGCCTTGCGCAGGCTTTCCGGGTTGGCCTCGGGGTTCTTGTAAAGCCAGTCCCAGACCTTCATGTCCACCAGGGCCACGCCGGCGATCTCGTAGGTCATCCACAGCGTGTCCAGGGCTTTCAGCATGCGGGCGTTGCGCGCCTCGCTTTTCAGCCCCAGGATCTCCAGGTCGCGGTTCTGGAAGATAAAGGCGAAGGCCTCGGTGATGGCGGTATTGGGCACTCCGGCCATCAGGTAGGAATCGACCTTCTGCAGGGAGAGCGTCTGTTCCACGCAGTGGCCGAGTTCGTGCATGGCCACGTTGAATCCCTGGTAATTCATGCCGCCGGGCGTCGACGCGGGTGCGCAGGCGCGATTTTTCCGATCTCATCATGGCGCCCCAGGCATGGCCGGCGCCGCGGGCCGGGTCGACGGCGATGCGGCTGGCGATGAAGTCGGCGCTTTTGGCCGCTGAACCCGAGCTCCTGCAGGATGGCGCGCATGTCCTTTTCAAAAGCCTTGAGGTCGGGGTATTTCTGGCCCACGCGCCGGTCCAGCTCGGCTTCCGGGATTTTGCCCCGGGGCTTGAAGCCGTTGTACCAGATGTCGAAGGGCTTCAGCTTGCGGCCCAGGCGCTTTTCGACCAGGGCGGCGGCGGCCTTCACTTCCGTCGAGGTCAACACTTCCTCCAGGAGTTTTTCCACCGCCGCTGCCGGCAGTTCCCGCTCCAGTTCGAATTTCCGCTGCGGGTGGCTGGGCAGGGTAGGGATAGTATCGTCCATGTCTTTCACGGCCTTGAAAATGTTCAGCAGGTGCAGGTAGCGGGAGTTGGGCTCCGGCGTCCAGGCGATCTCCTTGTCGCCCTTGAACACCTTGTTTTTGATACGGGTTCCAGAAAAATTCGTTGCGGTTGACCATGCGGCTTGGGGATGTTCTGCTGGATGATGCGCTTGAGCACTTCGTAGATCATTTCCTGGCCGGCCAGGCCCTTCTTGTCGGCGTACAGGGCCTTGAGCCGGTCACGCAGGCCCCAGTGGCTGATCAGCTTCAGGTTGTCCGGGAACAGCGTTTTTCCCTGGTCGTCGACCAATCGCCCCATGTAAGATGTTGTATTCGGAGATATAGGTTTCGGCTTCGCTCAGGGCCGTGGCCGCGTTCTGGCTGACGCGGGCCGGCAGGCGGGAGAGGAACAGGTCGCCGCAGCGGGCGTAGGCCCAGTCGCGCCGGCTCCAGCCGGGCCCCAGTTCGGTTTTTTCCGCCAGGGTGTAGGCGGGGAAATTGAGCAGGATCTCAAAGGCGATCTTGCTGTCGAACATGTCGTCGCTGACGTGGGCGGCCGGATCGAACTGGCCGAAACGCTGGTCGATGGGCAGGATCTCCCCCCAATCCAGCTGCAGCGGCTTTTTCAGGTCCAGGCTGATCTTGTTCAGGTGGCCGTTGAGCGTCTCGAAGTTGCTCTCGATGCGCTTGAAAAGGGTCTGCAGCCGGTCGGGATCGGCGATGAAATTGAGCTTGCAGAATTTGACGAATTCCTCGACGCTGCCGTCATCCGCGCGCCAGAAGGCGGCGGCCTGCTGCACGCCGCGGTTGATGCGCAGCTTTTGCGCTTCGCCGTTTTTCCCCAGCAGGTACTCGCGGACCCCGTCCTGGGTGTCCTTTTCGATGAACATGGTCTCCCCTCCCAGACGCGCGAAAAAAAACAGCGCCAATGCTATTTTCAAAAATATCCGGTTTTTCAACTGGGCCTCCAATGGCTGCAATGTAACACGGCGGCGGCCGAAGGTCAAGGACAAGGGAAGAGAGAGGGAAAGGCAGAGGGAAGAGAGAGGGAAGAAAAAGGCAGAAGAAAAATAATAAATCGCTAAATGAAAAAGAGCTGTTTTCTTACTCTATCTTCCCTTTCTCTTCCCTCATTCTTCCCTGTTCTTCTCTGGAGCCCGTTGTTTGATACTGCTTCACGAATTCGATCTCGCCGGCAAAGAACAGGAGCTTGCTCCATTGGCGGCCGAGGACATAGGCCTGCTGCCAGAGGAAAAACAGCAGGACCAGCAGGGGACGATTCTTGGGAAGCAGGCGCGCGATCTCCAGGTAAAATACCGTCAAGGCGACAAAGACCAGCCCGGCCAGCAGGTAGAGCCCCCAGGCCTTGAAAAAGCGCCGCCCGATGAATCGCAGCGTCAGCCAGGCTTCCTTCAGCACTTTTTTGCGGGCGCCGGTCACCAGGCCGATCTTGACGTAGTCAAAGAACATGGTCAGCACGGTCAGCAGCAGGACCAGGGCGAGGAGACGCAGGTTGCGGACGATCAGCGCCGGCCATTCGCCCGGAGCCCGGCGGTTGACCATGTTCAGCAGGGCCAGGATCAGGGAGTAGAAGATTCCCAGGACCGCCAGGTAGATGGGGATGGAGAGGAGGAAGAGGCGGAAGAAGCGCCAGAAATACCGGCCGCAGTCGTGGAAAAAATCGGCCAGGGTCGTGCGGGCGGCGGGGCGGCCCAGGCAGCCGATGACGCCGCCGTTGAGCCATACCGACAGGAGCAGGTAGAGAAGGACGGCCAGCAGCGCCAGTCCCAGGAAAGCCGGGGCGGCGTTCCTGTAGCGGATGCTGAGATCGGTCAGCCAGGTGACGTCCAGTCTTGCCAGGGCATGGTCGGCGGCAAGCGAATGGGCCAGTTGGTCGTGGATGACGAAGGCGAACGGGGCGACGACCAGGAGGGAAAACAGGAAGTTGACGCGCCCAGAGGCGGACGGCCAGGCCGCGCTTGCGCAAGGCCAGGCTCCAGGCCGCGGATGAATAGTTTGCGGATGGACATGTTTCCTCCTCAGCTCAGGGCGCTGACGAACTGCAGCAGGTTCTGGATCCAGAACAGCAGCTTGCTCGACCAGCGCAGGGCCCCGGCGCTCCTGGCCCGGACGACGTAGCTGTTGTTGCTCAGGTCGCGGTCGATCAGGAATACGGTGTCGGGGTCGATCTGGGCGTACTTGACCTTGCTGGCGCCCTCGTAGCCGAACTCGGCCCAGCGGTCCTGGCCGTCCCAGTGCTCGATCTTGCGGGTGCCGTCCTCGAACACGGTCATGCACCTTGAGCGTGACCCCGGGGCCGGGCCGCGCTTCGCCCAGGCGCC
The DNA here is from genome assembly GCA_963764745.1 of Candidatus Aminicenantota bacterium. Classification (GTDB taxonomy): domain Bacteria; phylum Acidobacteriota; class Aminicenantia; order UBA2199; family UBA2199; genus UBA2199. The sequence continues at coordinate 1,197,209 of CAVXTN010000006.1, forward strand.
GGACCCGGACCCAGGATTGGTAAAGGCGGGCTCTTGACCTTCCTGTCCAGGGCGCGGGCCGCCCTGGCCGTGATCTCGCTCTTCTTTCCCCGGCGGTCGAATATGCCCCGGGCCGCCTTGATTTCGCGGGTGATCACCGGGTCGACCGCGTAGTCCCATTCCTCGGTGCCGAAGAACAACTCGTCGAAGAACCAGCCCAGGTCGCGGCCGCTGATCTCGCCGGCCGTGGCGATGAAGTCGCGGGTCGTCGGGTGGCGGAAACGGAAGCGGGTATGGAAGGCGCGCATGACCCGCAGCATGGCCTCCTTGCCGATGAAGTTCTCCAGGGTGCGCAGGCAGGTCGCCGCCCGCATGTAGACGTTCAGGGCGTAGCTCATGGGCGAAGCGAAGCGCCAGGAGACGGTCACCACCGGGTCGGAGGTGACGGCGTGGACGGCGGCCGCCCGGTCCAGCTCCAGGTCGGCATACTTGAAAGCGCCGCTGTAGCGGGTCAGGGGGATGCCGGTCAGGGTCAGGGGAAAGGAACCGGCGCCGTAGGCCTTGGCCAGGACCTTGCCGGTGGAATAGGTGTTGATGCCCTCGTCGAGCCAGGCCTCCTCGAACTCGTTGCTGGCCGACAGGCCGTACCAGTAGCCGTGGCCGAACTCGTGGATGATCACCATTTCGGGATTGTTGGTCTGGGGGCTGGGCAGGACCTGGGTGCCGGCCGTGAAGATGGTCTGGTATTCCATGCCGCCGCTGCCGCTGCGGAAGGGGGGATCGACCAGGGTGACCTGCTCGTACGGGTATGCCCCGTACCAGAGGCCGTAATATTTCAGGGCCATGCGCAGGGCCTTGAAATGGCGCTCAGCCTGGCCGCGGTGCTCGGGGTTGATCAGCAGGATCATCTTCACGTTGGACAGCTTCACTTGTTCCAGGGGCAGCCGCAGCGTGCGGGCGATCTCCCGGTATTCCTGCGCGCTTACCTCGCGGTCGGCGATGAAGTCGCGCTCGACCCGGATGTAATCGGGGTCGGCGGTCCAGGCGAAATCGTGGATGCGGTCCTGCTCGAAGGTGTAGGTGGCGGTTTTCGCGCGCGGGTCGCTTTTGCGGGCCGTCTCTTTTCCCGCTGCGCCCACCACGTATTCGCCGGGCACGGTGATGTGCACCAGGAAGCTGGCGAAGTCGGCGAAGAACTCGCTGTTCAAATGGTACTGGTGGCAGTTCCAGCCTTTCCCTTCCTCGTACACGCCGGGCTTGGGATACCACTGGCCGATGAAGTAGCCGTTGTGATAATAGCCGGAACGGCGGATCGTCTTCGGGATGCGGGCCTTGAAAGCCAGTTCCAGGTTGACCGTTTCCCCAGGCGGCAGCGGGCTTGGGCAGCTTCACGCGCATGACGGTCTGGTCATCGGGATGCACAGGCTCGTCGGGGGTCATGAACTCCATGGCCGCCGTCGAGGTCGGTCCCGTCGGCGAGGCGGATCTTTTGCACGTCGATCCAGCCCCAGTCGCCGTCCCTGACGTCGGTATCGCCGTGGTCCGTCCCCGGGAATTCGTCGCGGTTGGCCTCCTCCATCAGGGCGCTCTTTTCATTCTTGAAGGCATTCCAGTAAAGGTGGAACCAGATATCCGGGACCGTGTCGCGGCTGGTGTTGGTCCAGCGGATGGTCTCCCGGCCCTGCAGCATCTTTTGGGCCGGGTCGAGGCTGACCCAGATCTCGTACTGGAGAGGGTCAGCCGCGGCCTGCGCCTGCAGCAGGGGGGTCGCGGACAAAAGGATGGCCAGAACCGACAAGCCGATCTTCAATTTATTCATGCGCGCTCCTGTGATTCATTATCCGTTAAACGGCAGGGGAGTTCAAATGTTTCAAGAAAAAATTGAAAACTAAAATCCCAAATTCCAAGCACCAAATCACAAACAAGCACCAAATTCCAATGACCCAAACAAGAAAAAGAGACTTGAAAGGGCCCTTGTTTTGGATATTGGATTTTGGAACTTGGAATTTATTTGGAATTTGGTGCTTGTGATTTGGAAATTGAAGAAGGGCGGTTCGCGAACCGCCCCTACGCTTTCCTCGTCACGCGTCACTTGTCACGCGTTACGGATTGGGCGCTTCGCCCTAGATCAACGGCCAGGTTTGCGTGGGAAGGTAGAAGATCATCTCCACCTGGGTGCCGACGTTCTTTTCGGAGATGATCACCAGCTTGTCGGCGAAGCGCTTCATGTTGGCGATGCCCATGCCGGCGCCGAAGCCGCGCTCGCGGATGTAGTCGGGGGCGGTCGAATAGCCTTCCTTCATGGCCTTGTCCAGGTCCTCGATGCCGATGCCGTTGTCCACCACGCGCACGATGAAGCGGTCCTCGTCCTGGAAGAAGTAGATGTCGCCCTGGCCGCGGCTGTGGATGACCACGTTGGTCTCGGCCTCGTAGGTGGCCACGCCGACGCGGCGCACGATGTCGCTGTGAAAGTCCTTGCCGGTCAGGAACTGCTTGAGCAGGGCGGCGCCCGTGCCGGCGGCGTCGATGTCGCCGCTGTCGATGCGGTAGTGGAAATTGGCTTCATCAACCTTCAGCTTTTCGCCGGTGATGGCCGAATATTCCGCGTTCAGGGTGCAGGTGCGCTTCTGGTCGTGGATGTAGATGATGTTGAATTTTTCCAGGATGCCGTGCAGGATGTCTTCCTTGCTGATGATGCCGCAAACGTGCTTCTCGTCGTCGACCACCGGGAAGCGGCCGTATTTGTAGTTCTCGAACTTGTCCACCACCGCGGCCAGCGAATCGTCCTTGTGGATGGTGACCACCTGCGTGGACATGATCTTGCGGATCGGGTCGTTGATCTTGTTGAATTCCAGGGCGTGGATGATGTCCTCGATGCTGATGATGCCGATGAGCTGCTTTTTTTCGTCGACCACGGGCATGCCCGAGATCTTCTTGATCTTCATCAGCTCCTTGGCGTGGGCGATCTTTTTTTCGGCGGAGATCTCGACCACGTTGGAACTCATGATGTCGCCGGCCTTGATGTCCTCGAAAATGGCCGCGTAGCGGGCCAGCTTGTTATTTTCCGTCATCGCTGCCCCGCAGGCCGGTGGCGAAGATCTTGCCGCAGGAGGAGTAGAGGTAGCCGCGGGTGCGCAGCAGGAGGAAATTGTTCTCGCGGGCGTAGGCGATGGTCTCGGGGGCGATGTTCTTGCCGCGGACCACGATCAGTCCCAGCAGGTCGGTCACCAGGGCGGTGCGGATGACCTGCGGATAGGTGTAGCCGGTCAGCACCATCATCCCGGGCTTGGTCAGGGCCAGGATGTCGCTGATCATGTCGCTGGCTCCGACCGACTTCACTTCCTCTTCCAGCTTGCTTTCCCCGGACAGCACTTCGGCGTCCAGCAGGACTACGATATCGCGAACTTTGATCATTTTTTAGTAAACCTCGCCGCGGTCCCGGCCGCCCGGCGCCGCCGCCGTTTCAGTTTTCCGTGTAGATCTCTTTTTCGTAGAAGGTCTCCAGGCGCAGCTTGTGCTTGGCCTCTTCCTGGGCCAGGGCCAGGAAGGTTTCGCGCAGGGATTCGTCCCCGGCCAGGACCGCCAGGTCGTTGTAGAACTTGAACGAGGCCTTCTCGCGGCGCATGGCCACGATCAGGGCTTCCTGGTAATCCATGTCCGGGGTGGGGAAGATATCGACCAGGTAGTCGACGATCTTCAGGTCGGTCACCTGCTTGGGCGACGGCTTGAAGGTGCTGCCGCTCTTGACCCGCTTCAGCTTTTCCTTGTGCTTGTTCTCTTCGCCGGCGAATTCGATGAACTGCTCGCTCAGGTTCTTGTTTTCCAGTTTTTTCGACCATTCCAGGTAGAATTGCCGGGCTTCCTCTTCCTTTTCGATGGCGAAATCCAGGACTTCCTGGACGGACTTGAAGTTGGACAGGATCGTCATCGGACTGGCCGCAGCAGACCAGCTCGCCCTTGCCCTCGGCGACCACCTTGACGATCTTGCCGCAGGTCGCGCACTTGTAAAAATCGGTCATGGGTACCTCCCGGTTTGTAAGCGATTTTTATTCTAGCATTGAATTGAAAAATCCGCAAACCGGATGCCGGGCCCGGCCCGGGGCGGTACAAGGCTCCCCCTCGCCCCGAACGCGATTTTTCCGCTAAAATAAAATTTTTCCGCAAATTATTTCTTGACTTTTGGGCCGATTTTTTATACTATGAATTTTACTGTGAACCTGGCCGCCCCTGGCGCGCGGGGTCCGGTTTTTTACCTGAGGATGACTGACGTTTCGTGGCGGAATCCTCCGGTTCCAGGAGAATGCAGATGCTGGTCAAAGAGGTCGCTGAAAAGCTGGGGCTGAAGATCCTGGCCGCGGGCAACGATCAGGAAGTGACGGGCGGCTACGTTTCCGACCTGCTTTCCGACGTCATCGCCAATGCCGAGGAAGGGTGCCTGTGGATCACCGTGCAGCGGCACCTGAACATCGTGGCCGTGGCCCAGCTGAAAAAGCTGGCCGCGATCGTCATCAGCCGCGGCGGCGAGCCCGATGCCGCCGTGCTGGCCAGAGCCGGGCAGGAAGGGCTTTTCGTCCTTGCCGGCACCGAGGATTCCTTCACCATTGCCGGCAGACTGTTCGCCCTGATTTCGCCGTCGAAGTAATGCGCCCGTGGCGATGCGGCGGCAAAGAACATCATCTTACACCACCGTCCATAATAGGAGGCTTGCATGGAAGCTCAAGCGGTTCATATCCCGGATAACGCCCAGTACCAGGAACTGAAAAAATTCATCGAAGCCAATCGGGATATTCCCGGCCCCCTGATCCAGGTGCTGCACCGGGCCCAGAAAATTTTCGGCTACCTGCCGCTGGAGGTCCAGCACTTTGTCTCCCGCGAATTGAACGTGCCCCTGTCGAGGGTGTTCGGCGTGGTCACCTTTTACAATTTTTTCCGCATGGACCCCATCGGCGACCATATCGTCAACATGTGCCTGGGCACGGCCTGCCATGTCAAGGGCGGGTCGGACATCGTCAAGGTACTGGAAAAGGAACTGGGCGTCAAGGTGGGCGGCACCACGGCCGACCGCTTCTACACGCTGTCCACGGCGCGCTGCTTCGGCGCCTGCGGCCTGGCCCCGGTGCTGATGCTTGACGAGGAAGTGCACGGCCGGCTCAACCCCCAGAAGGCCGTCCAGATCCTGCGCGACCTGAAGGCCGAAGCCCAAAGCGCTGCGGCAGCCATAAACAAGGAGGAAAAATGAAACTCGAGGATTTAAAGAAGATAAGGGAAAAATCGGAAAAAGACATGCTGCTGCGGGCCGGGAAGACGCGGCTGAAGGTGGTGGTGGGCATGGGCACCAGCGGCATCGCCGCCGGCGCCCGCGAAACCCTGAAGGTCCTGCTGGACGAAGTGGAAAAGCGCGACCTGCGCGACGTCATCGTCACCCAGGCCGGCGAGCGCGGCCTGAGTTCCCACGAGCCGATCGTCACCGTGGTGGAGGAGGGCAAGCCCTCCGTGGTTTACGGCAATGTCAGCGGCGAAGTCGCCCGCAAGATCGTGGCCGAGCACCTGGTCAACGGCAATCCCGTTTCCGAATTCGTCATCGAAGTAAAAGAATAAAGCGAGGGTCGTCATGAACAAGCGGCTGGATGTTTTGATCTGCGGGGGCGGGGCCTGCATCTCCTCCCACAGCCATGAATTCAAGAAGAAACTGCTGGAAGAGATAGAAAAGAACGGCCTGGGCGACGAGATCAACCTGGTGGAAACCGGGTGCATGGGCCCCTGCGAGCTGGGGCCGGTCATGGTCGTCTACCCCGACGGCTCCTTTTACATCCAGCTGGATGAAACAAAGGCCGAGGAGATCGTCCAGGAGCATTTTCTCAAGGGGCGGCCGGTGCAGAAATTCCTCTGGCAGGCGCCCGAGGCCCGCAAGATCGTCGAACAGAAAAAGCAGGTGCCGTTCTTTGAAAAGCAGCTGAAGATCGTTCTGTCCAACTGCGGCCGCATCGATCCGGAAAACGTCGGCGAATACATCGCCCAGCGCGGCTACGAGGCCCTGGGCACTGGCCCTGACCCAGATGACCCCCGAGCAGGTGATCGATATCATGACCAAGTCGGGGCTGCGCGGCCGCGGCGGCGCCGGGTTTCCCACCGGCACGAAATGGAAGTTCGCCCACGACAGCCAGAACGACCAGAAGTATGTCCTGTGCAACGCCGACGAGGGCGATCCCGGGGCCTTCATGGACCGGGCCGTGCTCGAAGGCGATCCGCACTCCGTGCTGGAGGGCATGGCCATCGCCGGCTACGCCATCGGCGCCGACAAGGGCTACATATACGTCCGGGCCGAGTACCCCCTGGCCATTACGCGCCTGAATTCGGCCATCGCCCAGGCCCGCGAGATGGGGCTGCTGGGGAAAAACATCTTCGAGACCTCTTTCAATTTCGACGTCGAACTGCGCATGGGGGCCGGCGCCTTCGTCTGCGGCGAGGAGACCGCGCTCATGGCGTCGGTGGAAGGCCTGCGCGGCCAGCCGCGCCCCAAGCCGCCCTTCCCGGCGGTCAAGGGATTGTGGGGCAAGCCGTCGATCATCAACAACGTCGAGACCCTGGCCACCATCCGCCACATCCTGCTCAACGGCTGGGAGTGGTTCAGCGCCATCGGCACCGAAAAGAGCAAGGGCACCAAGGTCTTCGCCCTGTCGGGCAAGGTGACCAACACCGGGCTGGTGGAAGTGCCCATGGGCATCACCCTGGGCGAGCTGGTGTTCGACATCGGCGGCGGCATCCCCGGCGGCAAGGCTTTCAAGGCCGCCCAGACCGGCGGCCCGTCGGGCGGCTGCATCCCGGCCAAGTACCTGAACACGGGCCTCGATTATGAATCGCTCAAAGCCCTGGGCTCGATCATGGGCTCCGGCGGCCTGATCGTCCTGGACGAAGACAGCTGCATGGTCAACATGGCCAAGTATTTCCTCGAGTTCTCCCTCGAGGAATCGTGCGGCCAGTGCGTCCCCTGCCGAGTCGGCCTGAAGCAGATGTACGACCTGCTGGAAAAGATCACCAGGGCACCGGCACCATGGCCGACCTGGAAAAGCTCGAGCAGCTTGGCCTACACGGTGCGCGCCACCTCGCTCTGCGGCCTCGGGCAGGCGGCTCCCAACCCGGTCATCTCGACCATCAAGTATTTCAAGCATGAATATCTCGAACACATTTTAGACAAAAAATGCTCGGCCGGCGTTTGCGCCGCCCTGTTCCCCGCTCCCTGCGTCAACGCCTGCCCCGCCGGCGTCGACGCCGCCTCCTACGTCTCGCACATGGGCGACGGCCGCCTGCGCGAAGCCTATTACCAGCACATGCAGAACAACCCCTTCCCCATCGTCTGCGGCCGGGTCTGCCCCGCCTTCTGCGAGAGCAAGTGCTCGCGCGGCAAGTACGACCAGGCCATCGCCATCCGCGAGGTCAAGCGCGTGTTTGCCGACTGGGCCATCGAGGAGGGACTAAGCTTCGCGCCGCCGTCCCAGGTCGCACAAGGAGAAGGTGGCGGTGGTGGGCGCCGGTCCGGCCGGCCTGGCCTGCGCTTTCTACCTGACGCCGACTGGGCTACCAGCCGGTGGTCTTCGAAGCCCTGAAAGTGGCCGGCGGCATGATGAAGGTCGGCATCCCCGATTTTCGCCTGCCCAAGGACAAGCTGCAGGCCGAGATCGCGGTCATCGAGAAGGCCGGCGTCGAGATCAGGCTGAATTCGCCGGTGGCCAACATTGATGAACTGACGAAAAAGGGCTACGCCGCCGTGTTCATCGGCAGCGGCGCCCACCAGGCCCAGAAGCTGAACGTCGAGGGCATCGACCTCAAGGGCGTGATGTCGGGCATCGATTTCCTGCGCGAGGTCAACCTGGGCCATAAAGTGAGCATCGGCAACGACGTGGTGGTGGTCGGCGGCGGTTCGACCGCCATGGACGCCGCCCGCCTGGCCCGCCGCCTGGGGGCCGGCAACGTCCGCCTGGTCTACCGGCGCACCCGCACCGAAATGCCGGCGCAGCTGGAAGAACTGGTCGGGGCCGAGGAAGAGGGCGTGGAAATGGATTTCCTGGTCAACCCGCTGCAGGTCGTGGGCAAGGCCGGCAAGGTCAGCGGCATCCACTGCATCAAGACCGAACTGGCCGATTTCGACGATTCCGGCCGCCGGCGCCCGCTGCCGGTCGACGGCAGCGAGTACACCATCCGCGCCAGCTTCATCATCTATTGCCTGGGCCAGAAGCTCAGCCTGGGGCTGACCGGCGGCACGCTGAACCTGGACAGGCGCGGCCATATCGCCGTGGACCCGCGCACCATGGCCACCAGCGTCCCGGGGGTGTTCGCCGGCGGCGACGCCGTCAACCCCTCCACCGTGATCGAGAGCGTGGCCCAGGGGCGCCAGGCGGCGGTGAGCATCGACCGCTATTTCGGCCGTGAAGGCCGGCTCTACGACCAGGCCGCGCCAGGTGGTCGAGGTCCACTACGACGAAGAGGCCTACCTCAAGACCATCGCCCGCAAGGAGCCCCATCTCGAGGAGCCGGAGAAGCGCGTCGCCGAGCTGGCCCTGGAAGTCAGCCGCGGCCTGACCCGGAACGAAGCCCTGGAAGAGGCGCGGCGCTGCCTGCACTGCGACCGCAACCAGGCGCCGGAAAAGGAAAAGATCGCCGCCGAAGCGGTGGCCATCGAGGCCATGCTGTGAGGAACCCATGAACCGCGAAAAAATCCTGAAAAGATACGAACCGCAAGCGCGATAACCTGCTGGGCATCCTGCACGATATCCAGAACGCCAGCGCCGAGCACTACCTGAGCGATGCCGACCTGCGGGCCGTGGCCGATTTTCTGGGCCTGGCCTACAGCTTCGTATACGGCGTGGCCACTTTCTACACCATGTACAGCCTGAAGCCGCGGGGCAGGAACGTCATCCGCGTCTGCCAATCCCCGCCCTGCCACCTGCTGGGCTCGACGACCATCTCGCGAGAGCTGATCCGGCTGCTGGGCATCGGCTTCGGGGAGACCACGCGCCGACAAGCGCTTCACCCTGGAAATGTCCTCCTGCCTTGGCGTGTGCGGCGTGGCCCCGGCCATGATGGTCAACGAGCGCGTGTACGGCAACCTGACCCCCGAGCTCATCGCCGAGGTCATCGCGGGGCTGCGGAGGGAAAAATGAGCATTTACCGCACGCACATCCTGCTGCCGGTCGACGAGGGAACGGTCCAGGCCGGGGTCTTCGAGGTCAAGCGCCGCCTGGAAAGCGAGCTGCAAGCGCGCAAGCTGGACAAGGAGATCAAGGTACTGGAAAGCGGCAGCGTCGGCATTGTCGGCAAAGGAGTGATCCTGGCCGTCTATCCCGACCGCATGTATTATTTTCAGGTAAAGGAAAACGATATTCCCCGCATCATCGAAGAGCACCTGCTCAAGGGGCGGATCGTTGCCGACCTGGCGCACGCCCCGGTGGCCGCCATGGTCGCCGGCACCGCCGGCGCCCACGTCGGCCTGACGCGCGAGCAGCGGCGCGTGGTCCTGGACAAGGCCTGGACCATGGACCCGGAAAATATCAATGAAGTGCTGGCCGTCGGCGGCTACCGGGCCCTGGAAAAAATCTTCGCCGCCGAGCTCAGCCCGGAGCAGGTGATCGAGGAAGTGAAGCGGTCCGGACTGCGCGGCCGCGGCGGGGCCGGATTCCCCACCGGCATGAAGTGGGAGTTCACGCGCAAGGCGGCCGGCGGCGAGAAATACGTCATCTGCAACGCCGACGAGGGCGAACCCGGCACCTTCAAGGACCGGCTGATCCTGGAAGGCGACCCGCACAAGCTGATCGAGGCCATGACCATCGCCGCCTACGCCATCGGCGCGGCCAAGGGGTATATCTACATCCGCGGCGAATACGGGCTCTCCATCGAGCGCGTGCAAAAGGCCATCGACCAGGCCCGGGAATTCAACCTGCTGGGCCGGAACATCCTGGAGACCGGCTTCTCCTTCGAGCTGGAGATCAAAAAGGGCGCCGGCGCCTATGTCTGCGGCGAGGAAACGGCGCTGATCGAGTCGCTGGAAGGCAAGCGCGGCAATCCGCGCGTCAAGCCGCCCTACCCGGTCACCCACGGCTTGTGGCAGAAACCCACGGCGGTCAACAACGTCGAGACCCTGGCCAATATCCCGGCCATCATCTGACGAACGGCGCCGACTGGTTCCGCAAGATCGGCACCGACAAGTGCCCGGGCACCAAGGTCTTCACCATCCTGGGCCATGTCGAGTACCCGGGGCTGATCGAGACCGACATGGGCACGCCCCTGCGCGAGATCATCTTCTCTTTCGGCGGCGGCATCAAGGGCGGCAAGAAGTTCAAGGCCGCCCTGCTTGGCGGCGCGGCCGGCGTGTTCCTTTCCGAGCCCCTGCTGGACGTGAAGATGGATTTCGAGAACCTGAAGGAGAACAAGGCGGTGCTTGGCTCCGGCGCCGTGCTGGTCATGAACGAGGACACCTCGATCGTGGACATGCTCTTTTCCATCGCCAAGTTCTTCGCCCACGAGTCGTGCGGCCAGTGCTCGCCCTGCCGCATCGGCACCCAGCAGATCCTGCAGATCATCTACCGCATCCGCCGGGGCGAAGGCCGGCCGGGCGACCTGGAAATCATGCTGCAACTCGCCGAGTCCATGTTCAAAACGTCGCTCTGCCCGCTCGGCCAGTCGCTGGTCATGCCGGTCAAGAGCGCCCTGGAAAATTTTAAGGACGAATTTGCGTTGGCCATCAGCCAATCTGAGAAATAACAAAGGAGGCATGCATGTCGGAAATGGTAACCATCACGATCGACGGAAAGGATATTCAGGCGGCCAAGGGGGACAACTTGCTGCAGGTGGCGCGGGACAACGGCTTCGACATCCCCGGCCTGTGCTTTTACGAAAAGATCACCCCGACCGGCGATTGCCGGCTGTGCATGGTCAAGATAGAAGGACGGCCCGGCATGGTCCCCGCCTGCCTGGTCAAGGTCGACGCGGGGATGAAGGTCACGGCCTTCGACGAGCAGCTCGAGGCGACGCGCAGGATGCTGGCCGACGTGCTGCTCTCCGAGCACAACGACGAGTGCATCACCTGCGAGCGCGACGGCGACTGCGGCATCCAGGACCTGGCTTTCCGCTACGGGCTGGACACGCCCAAGCGCAACTTCGCCCCGATCTGGCAGACCATTACCCAGGACCCGGACGCCACCTCGCCGGTGCTGTTCTACGATTCCAGCAAGTGCATCAAGTGCGAGCGCTGCGTCAAGGCCTGCACCGAGATCCAGGGCAAGGGCGTCCTGAGCATGGCCCAGCGCGGCATCCACAGCCACGTCGTGGCCGGCACCGGCCAGTGGTCGGGCTCGGAATGCGACGGCTGCGGCGAGTGCATCCAGGCCTGCCCGGTGGGCGCCCTGATGGAGAAGCCGGTCTACGGCAACAAGCTGAAGAAAAAGGACGTGCAGAGAAAAGTGGTCACCACCTGCCCGTACTGCGGCGTCGGCTGCCAGCTGGAGCTCTGGATCAAGGACGACAAGATCGCCAAGGTCAAGGGCGCGGACTCGGTGCCCAACTACGGCGCCACCTGCGTCAAGGGCCGCTTCGGCCTCGATTTCGTCCAGCGCCCCGACCGCCTGACCAGGCCCTTGATCCGCAAGGACGGCAAGCTGGTGGAAGCCAGCTGGGACGAAGCGCTGGACCTGGTGGCCGGCAAGCTCGGCGCCATCAAGAAGGAGCACGGCCCCGCCGCCCTGGCCGGCCTCTCGTCGGCCAAGTGCACCAACGAGGAGAATTTCGTCTTCCAGAAGTTCGTGCGCACGGCTTTCGGCTCCAACAACGTCGACCACTGCGCCCGCCTGTGCCACGCCTCGACCGTGGCCGGCCTGGCCCGCTCCTTCGGCTCCGGCGCCATGACCAATTCCATCGACGAGCTGGAGCAGCGCCGAGGTCATCCTGGTCACCGGCTCCAACACCACCGAGACCCACCCGGTCATCGCCACGCGCATCAAGAAGGCCGTTCTCTTCCACGGCGCCAAGCTGATCGTCATCGACCCGCGCAAGATCGACCTGGTCAAGTACACCGAGAAGTACGGCGGCATGTGGCTGCGCCAGAAGAACGGCAGCGACGTGGCCTGGGCCAACGGCATGATGCACGTGATCATCAGCGAAGGTCTGCTCGCCGAAGAATTCGTCAAGACGCGCACCGAGGATTTCGAAGCGTTGAAAAAAATAGTGTCCGGCTACACCCCGGAAAAGGTGGAGAAGATCACCGGCATTCCCGCCGCGCAGCTGCAGGCGGCGGCCCGCATGTACGCCAGGGCCAAGTGCGCCTCCATCGTCTACTCCATGGGCATCACCCAGCATACCACCGGCACCGACAACGTCATGTCCATGGCCAACCTGGCCATGCTCACCGGCAACCTGGGCAAGGAGTCGGCGGGCGTCAATCCGCTGCGCGGCCAGAACAACGTGCAGGGGGCCTGCGACATGGGCGCGCTGCCCAACGTCTTTCCCGGCTACCAGGCCGTGACCGATCCCGCCCTCAGGGAAAAATTCGAAAAGGCCTGGAACGTCAAGCTGGACGACAAGGTCGGCCTGACCGTGGTGGAGATCATGCACCAGGCCGCGGAGGGCAAGATCAAGGGGCTGTACATCATGGGCGAGAACCCCATGGTCTCCGACCCCGACCTCGGCCACGTCAAGCAGGCCCTGGAAAAGCTCGACTTCCTGGTGGTCCAGGACATCTTCCTGACCGAGACGGCGCAGCTGGCCGACGTGGTGCTGCCGGTGGCCTCGTTCGCCGAAAAGCAGGGGACCTTCACCAACACCGAGCGCCGCAGCCTCTGGGTGGAAAAGGCCGTCCCGGCGCCCGGCGAGGCGCGCATCGACTGGGAGGTCATCCGCGACGTGAGCACGCGCATGGGCTACAAGATGGAATACAACAGCGTGGAAGACATCATCGACGAGGTCAACCAGCTGGTGCCGCAGTATGCCGGCATCACCTTCGACCGTCTCATGCGCGGCGACAAGCTGCAGTGGCCCTGCCCCAACCCCGAGCACCCGGGCACGAAGTTCCTGCACCGCGACAAGTTCACCCGCGGCCTGGGCAAATTCTTCGCCATCGATTACATCCCGCCGGCCGAGTGGCCCGACGCCAAGTACCCCTTCCTGCTCTCCACCGGGCGGCTGCTCTACCACTACCACACCGGCTCCATGAGCCGGCGCACCGTGGCCCTGCCGCTGTACGTGCCCGGGCCCTACATGGAAATGCATGCCCAGGACATGAAAAAGCTGGGCATCGCCGACCGGGAGCAGGTCAAGGTCTCCTCGCGGCGCGGTTCGATCGTCACCGAGGCGCGGGCGAGCGAGCGGGTCGACCAGGGCTCGGTCTTCATCACCTTCCATTTCGCCGAGGCCGCGGCCAACCTGCTGACCAACGACGCCTTCGATCCCATCGCCAAGATCCCCGAGTACAAAGTGGCCGCCTGCCAGATAGAAAAAATAAGCAAGGTTTAAGAATAAAAAATCAATCAATAACAAGGAGAAAAAATGGCAGAAAAAATCAGAAACCGCTGGCTGATCGCTATTATGGGAACAGTCCTGCAACTGGCTCTCGGCACGGTTTACGCCTGGAGTTACTTCCAGAAGCCGATCATGACTTCTTTCGGCTGGTCCAACGTCACCGTCATGTGGATCTTCAGTCTGTCGATCTGCTTCCTGGGATTGTCTGCCGCCTGGGGCGGAGTGAACCTCGCCAAGATAGGACCGACCAAATTGGCGGTCAGCGGAGCCATCCTGTGGGGTTCCGGCTGGCTGATCGGGGCCTTGGCCATGTCCATGCAGAGCGTCGTGCTGCTGTACATCGGCTATGGCGTGATCGGCGGCATCGGACTCGGGCTCGGGTACGTGACTCCGGTCGCGACGGCGGCCAAATGGTTCCCGGATAAAAAAGGCTTTATTACCGGCATGGTCGTAATGGGATTCGGCCTCGGCGCGCTGATCATGTCCAAATTGATCGCTCCCGGGCTCATGACCAACTTTAACGGCATCCTCAAGGGCATTCCGGCGGAATCTTTCGTCGATGGGAAACTTGTCGATACCGCTACGAAAGCCCTGCTGCAAGGCCAGTTGGTCCACGTTTTCATGTTCTCGGGCATCATCTTGTTCATCATCGCCCTGTCCGCCGCCGTATTCATGAAAAATCCTCCCGCCGGCTATGTGCCGGCCGGGTTCACTCCTCCGGTGAAAAGCGCCGCCGCCCAGGGCGGGGAAGACAAGCTGTGCGTGAAGGATTGCCTGACGTCCAGCAGATTCATCAGGATGTGGCTGATCTTCTTTTTGAATATCGCCGCCGGCATCATGTTCATCGGGCTGCAATCGCCGATGCTTCAGGATCTGTTAAAAAAGACGGGCTCGACCATGGATGCCGCCGCCTTGGCCGCCGCCGGCGCCACCCTGGTCGCCATCAGCTCCCTGTTCAACGGCATTGGCAGGTTCTTCTGGGGCGGTCTCTCGGACAAGATCGGCAGGATCCAGGCTTTCCGCCTGATCCTCGGAAGCCAGTTGATCGTGTTCCTGGCGCTGATCGTTGTCAGGAATCCCTGGATTTTCGGGATTTTGGTATGCTATGTGCTTCTCTGCTATGGCGGTGGATTCGGCACCATGCCTTCCTTCATCGGCGACATCTTTACGGCCAAGCTGATGCCCGTGGTCTATGGCACGGTACTGACCGCCTGGTCGATGGCCGGGATCGTGGGCCCGCAGATCGCGGCGTATATCAAGGACAATTATAAGGCGGATGCTCCGACCTATACGTTTGTGACCGGCGCGCTACTGCTGGCGATCGGCGTAGCCATCGCTTTCACATTGAACAACAAGTGCCTGGCAGACGAGAAAAAATAGCCCTGTCCAGGATCATTGCCTGAAGAAAACGAATACCTTCGCTGAGCGGGGGTATTCGTTTTCTTTTTTTGTCCGGGATTATTCTTCCGAATCACCATCTGCAAAAATCGGGAAGGCGGTCTTTACTCTTTGGGCCCGGACGGCTCGCCGCTGCCGAGCAGGCGCAACAGCCCGTCCAGGATCGTGTAGGGATGGGGCGGGCAGCCGGGGATATATAAGTCGACGGGCAGGATCTCATCCACGCCCCGGTGAACTTCATCATGTTCCGCGAACATGCCTCCGGAAATGGCGCAGGCGCCCGCGGCAATCACGATCTTCGGCGCCGGCGTGGCGTCATAGGTCTTGCGCAGGGCCAGTTCCATGTTCCTGGTCACCGGCCCGGTCACCAGCAAGCCGTCGGCATGGCGCGGCGAGGCGACGAACTGGATGCCGAAGCGGGCCAGGTCGAATACGATCGTATTGAGCACATTCACGTCCGCCTCGCAGGCGTTGCAGCCGCCGGCGCTGACCTGGCGCAGGCGGAGTGATCTGCGGAACAGGCGCAGCCGCTCGGGTTCCAGCGGTCCGGCATGGCGAAAGACCCCTTTGCCGCTGACGGCCAGGGCGCATTTTTCATTGGCGGCCAGGCTGTGCTCGCTGGTGAAGACAAGCGCTTTTTCGGGGCAGCGGCGCACGCAGGCTCCGCAGAAGATGCATTTGCCCATATCGAGAACAATGGCGCCATCGCGTTTTTGGATGGCCTGGACCGGGCAGGAAGCGATGCAGGCGCCGCATGCCCCGGCGCATTTCGCCGCGGCAATCGTCGGCAGACCCATGAAGCGGTCAGGCAAAACCGGCGGCCGCTTTGGATAGTTCACCGTGCGCTGACGTTGCCTGATCCTTGTTTTCAGCATTTTATACATGGCGAGGTTGCCTCATTATAGATCGAACCCGCAATAGGACAAGTTGAAGCTCTTGTTGATCAAAGGAAAATCGGAGATCGGCTGGCCGCGAAGGGCCAGCGCCAGCCCGAACCAGTTGTGGAAAGACGGGTCGACGATCTTGTAGATCCGGAAGCGGCCGTTTTTATCGGTAATGGCCACGTGGCATATTTCTCCCCGCCAGCCTTCGCTGAGCGCGACCGTCAGCGCCTCCGCTTTGGCGGGCAGGCAGGCTTCAGCAATTTTTTTACCCGGGCCGGCCTTTTTCAGGCTCTCGGCTTGGCTTAGGTGCTGCAGCAAAAAGGCGGTGGATGCCTGGACCTCGCGCCAGCGCACGTGCGCCCGGCTGAACACATCGCCGGAATCGTGGCTGCAGACCGGGATGTGGGCGAAGCGATAGTAGCCATAGGCATGGTCCTGGCGCACATCCTGGAAGCATCCGCACGCCCGCAATGCCGGCCCCACCAGGCCGATGCTCTCCGCCGCTTCCCGGCTCAGCTTGCCCGTCGGATTCGAAACGGGCGAGGACCGAGGCATCTTCCCACAGGAGATCGGTCGCGCCGAGAAAATCGGAAAATGCGCCTTGCAGCTTGCCGGACAGCTCCGCTTTTCTTTCCTCATCCAGAACAAATCCGCTGCCGCCCGGAACCACGAGGCCCCTGCCGAAGCGATTGCCGCAGAGCATGGCGGTCAGGTTGAGGTAATCGCCGCGGATCCTGCCGCAATACGACATGGTGGGCAGGAAGCCGATGTCTCCGGCCAGCGCGCCGAGGTCGCCGATGTGATTGGCGCAGCGTTCCAGCTCCAAGGCCATCGCCCGCAGCAGGCTGTCGGGAGGGGAGATATTGCGGCCGGCCAGGGACTCGATGATCTGGCAGTAGGCGCTCATGTGGCCGATCGTGGAATCGCCGGCGATCGCTTCCATCTGGAAAGGCGAGACCGGGAACGGTCCGCCCCGCAGCGCCGCCTCGATGCCCCGGTGCTGATAGCCCAGCGATATTTCCAGGTGATAGACCGTTTCCCCGTGGCACTGGAACCGGAAATGTCCCGGTTCGATGATCCCGGCGTGGACGGGGCCGACGGCCACTTCGTGGATCTCTTCGCCTGCGACGCGGAAGAAGTCGATCTGGCCGATGGCCGGAGCGGTCGCGCCTGCTTTCAGCGCCTTTTGCGGAAAACGGACCGGCTTGAGCCAGGGGTGTCCGTCGGGCAAGAGCCCCGTTTGCTCGTAGATCTCTCTTTCGAAGAGATGGACCTGGGGAAAACGGGGCGTCAGGGACGGGAAGCCTTTTGCCTTTGTCAGGGCGGAGATGACGCGCAATGCGCCGTTGCGGTCGTCGGCGCACACGGCGTACAGTTTGGTTTCCCCGGCCGCGCCGCGGTCGCCGAAATAGGCGCATACCCGGCAACCCTTGGCCAAAAGCCCCGCCAGCGTCTCGGCAAAGGCGACTTCGTCAAAAACCGGGATGTCAGGCAATGACAGTACCTGGCCGTTGCGCATGGCTGGGAATCACGGTGGTCATAAGCCGATCCCCTTTTCAATCGCCGCGGCGGCGTTTTTCAGGAAAGCGGCAAAGGGGGCGGGTATCCATATCCCCAGCAGCAGCAGCGCGGTCAGGCAGCCCAGGACGATCAACACATCGATGACCCGCGGTTTTTTCGCCAGGGGCTGCGTGTTGTCGCCGGCGCCGAAGGAGACGTCCAGGACATGCTTCAGGGCGCCGAAGAAAACGGCCAGGACGCAGAAAAGAAAAAGCCCCACGACGACGTATTTCCCTTGAAAAAAAGCTTCCTTGACGATCAGAAATTCGCTCATGAAAATGGAAAACGGCGCCACCCCGATCAGAACGAGGATGGACAGGAAAAAGGCCTTGCCCCAGAGCGGCACCCGATCGCTGGCGGCGCTGATCCGCCGCATGTCCCTCGTCCCGTACTGATCGCTGATATGACCGGCCGAAAAGAAGGAAAGCACCTTGGCGAGAGAATGGTTGGCGGTGTGCAGCAGGGCCGCGAAGGTGCCGATGCCGCCGAGGCCCAGGCCCACGGCGATGATGCCCATGTGCTCCACGCTGCAATAGGCCAGGAAACGCTTGATGTCGTTCTGAATGGGAATGAAAATCGCCGCGAACAAAAGCGATGTGAACCCGAAGAGCAGGATGATGGCGTGGGCCTGCCCGTCTCCGCCCAGCGCCGCTTCGGTGATCGGCAGATAGCGCATGATGCAGAAGAGGGCGCAGTTGAGCATGACGCCGGAAAAAACCGCCGAGACCGGGGTCGGGGCCTGGCTGTGGGCGTCGGGGAGCCATGTGTGCATGGGCGACAGCCCGGCCTTGGTCCCGAACCCGACCACGATGAAAATAAAGGCGAACAGCATGAGCTGGGGATCGATCTGAGCCGCGTGCAATTGGAGCTGGCTGAAAAGAAAAAGCGAGTCCGTGCCCTGCAGGCTTTTGGCGGCCGCGACCGTCAGGATCGTGCCCATGAAAGCGAAGACGATCCCCACCGAGCAGATGAGCAGGTACTTCCACATCGCCTCGATGGAAAGCGAGTCGACGTCGGAGATGATCAGGAAAGCCGACACCAGGGTCGTCGCTTCCAGGGCCACCCACATGACCCCGATGTGGTTCGACAACAGGACCAGCAGCAGCATGGCCTGGAAGGCCTGCCAGAGCATGCAGTAGCGCTTGATGTAGGCGGTGCCCAGCGTGCCGGCCTGGATCCCGTGCTTGAAATAGCCGCCGGCATAGGTCGCGGTGACCAGAAAAACCAGGTTGACGAGAACGATATGGTACAGGGAGAGGGGATCGATGAGAAGATTGCGGCCGTAAAGGAAGTAGGCGCCTTGGGCAAAAAGCCGCAGGGCCAGCGGCAGCGTCAGCAGGAATACGGCCAGCGAGGTGACGAGCGGTATGCGCAGGGTCCGGCCGGCGTCGGTCATCGGCAGGCAGGCCAGCACGCCGGCGCCGAGAACCAGGAAAATGGCGGGAATGATGATGGCGGTTGCCATTAGCGCGTCAACCTCTCCAGGGAATCGATGCTGATGGTGTCGTGCTCGCTGTGGATATGATGAACCGCCATGACCATGATGAAGACGCCGACCAGCATGTCGAGCAGTACCCCCATTTCGACGAGCAGCGGCTGGAAGGCGGCGATCGAGATGCCGAGGATAAAGCCGAGTTCTCGAACACCAGGTAGCCGATTATCTGGCTGACCACGTTGCGCCGGGCCACGATCAGGAAGATGCCGATGAAGGCGGTGGCGATGGCGGTGGATGCGTGAAAGGGCGAGACCGTTATGGAATAAAAGGGAATTTTCCTGAGCACGTAGAAGGCAAAAGCCGAGGTCAGGATGCCGTAGCTGACCGAGAGCGAATAGCCGACGGAGGGGTTGACCTCGCGAACGACGCGCACGTCCCGTATCGCCCGGAACAGATACCGCGGTATCAGGATGCCCTTGATCGCCATGCCCAAAAAGACCAGCAGGATCATGTGGATCCTTGCGGCCGGATGCGGCAGCAGCAACGGCAGGATGCTCAAGAGCAGCCCCTGGGCGGCCACGCCGCGTATCATCCCCGACAGCCGGCTCGTGGCCAGCATATAGAGGTTGCAGACGACGATCGCCAGGGATATCCAGGCCAGCAGATCGAATCTCATATTCCTTTCACCATGAGAGCGCTCCGGTCACGCTGATAAAGAAACCGAGCAAGGCGATCACGGCCGCGCCGAAAAGGAGCTGCGGCACTTTGAGCAGGCGCACGCGGGCCGTCACCGATTCGACGAGGCCGACGATAACGGCGATCAAGGCCATCAAAGCCAGGAGCGTGATCGTCTGGAGCAGGGGCACGGAGTTGGATACGGGCAGGAGTATCCTGGCCAGGACCAGGGAAAAGAGCCAGAGCTTGATCGACGCCGCATATTCGAGAAGGGCCAGGCCGGGGCCGCTGTTGTCCAGGATCATGACCTCGTGGATCATGGTGAGCTCCAGGTGGGTGTTGGGATCGTCGAACGGTATGCGGGCATTCTCGGCGAGAAGGACGATGAAAAGCGGGAGCGCCGAAAGAAGCACGGTAATGGAATCGGCGACCATGGGGGCGGACAGCGCCGTCATGATGCTGCTGGTGCCGTTTGCCCGCATGACATTGAGCAGGCAGATGAACATGACCGGTTCGGCGAGCGCCGAGAAAAATGCCTCGCGGCTCGCTCCCATGCCGTCAAAGGCCGAACCGGTGTCGAGTGCCGACAAGATCAGGAAAAATCGCGCCAGGCCGAGAAAATAGAGCAGCATGACCACGTCGCCGGTGAACAGCGGTCTCGGGCTCAACAGCATGAAGGGCACGAAACAGGTCGCTGCCAGCGTGGCCGCAAAGATGACCACGGGAGCCATGCGGAACACCCACGATGTCGTCCGGCTGGTAACGGACCCCTTGCGAAAAAGACGGAAAAGGTCATAGTAGGCCTGAAACAGCGGCGGACCCTTGCGTCCGGCAAACAGCGCCTTGGTGCGGTTGATGATCCCGGCCAGCAGGGGGGCAAGGGCCAGCGCCGCGATCGGGGACAGGATGAGCGCCGTGATGCTCATAAGAAGAACTTCCACAGGATCAGACAGAAAACGGTAAGCGCGATATAGAACACGTATTGCCCGGTCTTGCCGCTCTGGAACCAGCGCAGCAGCGAAAACGCCCGCTCAAGGGATTTGACCAGCGGGGAAAATATCCTGGTCAGGAACCAGTCCTCCACCGTGGAATGGAACGTCCAGGCGCTTGCGGGGAAAAATTCCTTGTCGTTGCGCAGTTGCTCGTGCGCACGCAGGGGAAGCTGGAAGTGGTTGACGATCGGGGAGGCGAAAGAAGACGCGGTGTACTGCATCGAGGGCCCGGGCAGGCTGTAGCCGCAATCCCAGGTTACGGCAGCCGCTACGGTTTGCCGCTTGCGTTTCAGGATCATGATCCCGGCGGCGCAGAAAGCGGCGGCCAGCCCCGCCAGGACCAGGATCACGCTGACGGTCAGGGTCAAGGAGAAGAGCGCGCGGACGGCCGCGGCGGCAGGGCCGGCAAACATCAGGGCCGGGCCGACCACGAACGGGAACACGGCCACGCTGCCGATGCCGATGCCCAGGCAGAGCGCGGCCAGCAGCCCCATGGCCCACAGCATGGCAGCCGGAACTTCAGCGGCGGCCTGAGCCGTTTCCGTGCGCGGGGCGCCCAGGAAAACAATGCCGAAAACTTTCGTAAAACAGGCCACGGCCAGGCCGCCGATGAGCGCCAGGGAGGTGATGACGGCCAGGCTCAACAATGCCAGCAGCGGTTGTGACGCATGCACGGCGCCGCTGATGCCCGCCACATAGATGAACAATTCACTGATAAAGCCGTTGAAGAACGGCAGGCCGCAGATGGCGACGGCGCCAATGAAGAACAACACGCCGGTCCGCGGCATTTTTTTCATCAAACCGCCCAGACGGTCGATCTCGCCGCTCCCGGTTTGGCGGATCACCGCGCCGGCGCCGAGAAAAAGCAACCCTTTGAAAAGCGCGTGATTGACAATATGCAACAGCCCGCCGGCGAAACCGAAAAGAGCAATGGTGCTTGAACCGAATACCACCCCGGTCATGCCGATGCCGATGCCCAGAAGAATGATGCCGATGTTTTCGACGCTGTGATAGGCCAGCAATCGCTTGATATCATGCTGCCCGAGAGCGAATAGCACTCCCAGTATGCCCGATATCACTCCCAGAGCGATCAGGAGCATGCCCCACCAGGCATGAAAGGGCGTGGCGAACGTCAAGATGCGCAGCAGCCCGTAAATGCCCATCTTGATCATGATGCCGGACATGAGCGCGGAGACGTGGCTCGGCGCGGCCGGGTGGGCGAGGGGCAGCCAGACATGAAAAGGGATGAATCCCGCTTTCAAACCGAAGGCGATCAGGGCGAAGACGAACACGGCATCCGCTTGGCCCGGCCGAAAGATGCATCCCTGCCCAGGCGCTGAAATCGAACGAACCGGCCGCAGCGGCAAGCAGGAAAAAAAGGATCAGGAGAAACGCCGTGCCCACGTGGGCCGTTACGAAATAGATCCATCCGGCCCGTATCGCGTCGGGGTTCTTTTTGTCGTTGATGACGAGAAAGAAGGATGAAAGCGACATGATCTCCCAGGCCAGGATGAACAGGACCGCGTTCCTGGCCAGGAGGACCATGACCATCCCGGAAACGAGCAGGCCGAAAAAGAGCCAATGGGAGCGGCCGGCATGGTGGCTGCCGAAATAACGAAGGCCATAGAGGGAACTGCTTGCGGCCAGGATCAGCAGCGGGATCATGAAAAACGCGCTCAACGGATCGATGCCGGCCCGCAGGCTGGCAAAAGGCAATTGCCAGTTCCACAAAGCGCTGACGATATCCGCGTTTATCCGCGGGAAAATCCACAATAGGTATCCCAGGCAGAGCAGGCTGCCGGCGGAAATCACCGCCGCCGGCATGCGTTTTGGCCAGGCGTCATGCTTGAACGGATAAAGGCTGAATGCGCCGGCGGCAATAACGACAAGAACATAAATGAAAAAAGGAGTCAGCATCCGGCGCTCATTTACCGGCGGGTTTGCTGTTCAGCGTGCTCTCGAAACCGGCCAGGGCATCCAGGATATCCTGGCGGCTCGCCGCCCCGTTGAGCACGCGCCGGACCGCGGGCTGGTGCAGGGCGTAGCTCAATCGGGACAGGACGTGGAGGTGGGAACGGACCGTATGGGTGATGATCGTGAAAACGGTATCGACCTTTTTGCCGTCCAGGGCGTTGAAATCGATGGCCTGTTCAAGAAAACACAGCGCCAGGACCGGTTTTTTGACATGGAAAATGATCGGGTTCCTGACGTGGGGAATGGCGATGCCGTCGCCGATGGCCGTTGTCCCGAGGTTCTCGCGGGCCATCAAGGCTCCGATCAGGAATTCCTTGTCCACGTCGTCGGGGAGGTGCATGATATTGACGATCGACTTGAGCACGCTCTCCTTGTCGGAGCCGGGAATGCGATAGTGGATGCCCCCGGCGTTGAGCGATTCGGTCAGCGTCGGCATTTCGTCGTCGTTTTCGAACGGCTCGTCGAAGATCGTGTAAGAGACCTTGATTTTCTTGGCCGTGGCCCATTCCAGCAATTCCACCCTGTTGAAGCGATATCCCTCGCCGATCTTGTAAGCCGGGATCTCTTTTTTCGCGATCCAACGATAGATCGTTTTTTCCGAAACCGCGAGCATCTGGGCAACTTCCTTCAATCCGATCATCATGATAGGGAATGAACTCCTTTTATTAATGCCTTCAATAGTTTAAAAAGACATTTTATTAAAATATACCCTTTTGGCCTCTGAAGTCAAGCCATGTCCAAGGAAGATCTTCGCGCGCAATGGTTGTCCATCCCGGGATTATAATACATTCAGGAACAGCGTGCCCAGTTCCATGATCCCAAAACCTTCATTGGGCTGAAAGCAGAGTGGGAAAAGTAATAATGAAAGACCTGGTACCAATATAAAGTTGACAAAACTTTATCGATCATGCTATTGTAATACATATATTGATCGATGGAGGTTTTGACATGCAATTTGTAACCGTATCGCCGAAATATCAAGTCGTTATTCCAAAAGCAGTCCGGGCGGCCTTGAAAGTACGTCCGGGGCAGAAACTGCAGGTCATTGAGTATGCCGGACGCATCGAGCTGGTACCTGAATGCGATATCGCGGAACTGCGGGGATTCCTTAAGGGCATCAATACGGAATTCAAGCGCGAGAGAGACCGGGTATGAATATCGTGGATTCTTCCGCTTGGCTGGCATACTTCGCCGATGAGCCGAATGCCAAGCATTTCCTGGCCCCCCTGAATGATCCGGAATCGTTGATTGTGCCGACGATAACGATATATGAGGTTTTCAAGGTCGTTCTCCGGGAATCGGGCGAGGATGCCGCATTGCAAGCGGCCATGGCCATGCATAAAGGTACCATTGTGGCCCTGACCGCCCCTTTGGCCCTTGCCGCCGCCAAGTTGAGTCTGGCCCATGAACTGCCGATGGCGGACGGCATTATCCTGGCCACGGCGCGGGAATTCAAAGCCATCCTCTGGACGCAGGATGTCGATTTTAAAAACATCAAGGGCGTGAAATATTTCCCCAAGAAATAGGGTAGCATTGGTGCCAGGTCTATCATTATTGCATTAACGAAGATAAGACAGGGTGGGCCGCAGTTGTAGGGGCACGGCGTGCCGTGCCCTTTTATCCTGCCGTAGGGGCGCAGTCATCGCGCCCGATCTCGCATCTTGAATCAATAATTATAAGAGGGCGGGATAATCCCACCCGACGCTTGATCTGATAAAATTGATTTTTGTAGGGGTGGATCCGCCAGGCAAAATGCCGGCGGATGTCCGCCCTGTATTTCTTGATTTTAAGAAGATATCTAAATAGAAAGGGCAAGCACGGGGGCTTGCCCCTACAAAATAAAATCAAGGATCGAGATCACAATCCGTCACCGATCTCCTTCTTGGGCATCGGTGCCAGGTCTTTCATTATCACTTGATCTGCAGGTTCTGGAAGAGGCGGAGCAGCTGGGCGCGGTTCTTGATGCCCAGTTTCCTGAAGATATTGTGGATATGGTTTTTCACCGTGCTCAATTCGATGAACAGCAGTTCTTCGATCTCATTGTTGGTCTTGCCTTTCAGGAGCAGGATGGTGATCTCCTTCTCGCGCGGCGACACGTTGAATTTGTCGAAAAACTGCTCCATGGCGGCCTCGGTCCGGATCTTTGCCGCCAGGCGCTTGAAACGGGTGCGATTCCACTGGAAAAGCAATAGAAACAGGGCGACGGCTATCAGGGAGAGGAACCACCAGGAGCGCCACCAGGGCCCGCGCATGCGGATGACAAGGGATACGGCCTGTTTGTTCCAAATGCCGTCGCTGTTCGAACCCTTCACCCGGAAGACATACTTTCCGGGAGGCAGGCGGGAAAAGGAGGCCGAACGATGCTTGGAGTCGGTATAGATCCAGTCGTCGGTCAAGCCCTCCAGCTTGTAGGCATAGCGGTTCTTTTCCGGCGCCGCGTAGTCCAGGGAAGCGAATTCGAAGGAAAAGAGATAATCTTTCGGCGAGAGCTCGATCTCGGCGGTCTTCCAGATGGGCCTGGGCAGTTTCACTTCCTGATTCAGCACCTTGAAGGAAGTGATGCGCACCGGGGGTGTGTACAGGTTGTCGAAGATGTCCTGGGGGTAGAACGCATTGAAGCCGTTCGTGCCGCCGAAGAACATCTCCCCGCTTTGATTCTGGTAACAGGCGCCGCCTTGGAATTCCCGGCCCTGCAGGCCGTCGCTCACGTCGTAATTCCTGAACTGCCCGGTCTGCGGGGAAAATCTCGACAGACCCTCGTTGGTCATCAGCCACAGGTTGCCGGAACGATCCTCGAGGATGCCCAGGATCTCATTGCTGGCCAGCCCGTCGGCCATGGTGAAATGGCTGAAGGTCCCTTTCTCGCTGTCCAGCCTGTTCAAGCCGCCGCCCCAGGTGCCGAGCCAGATGTTGCCGTCCCGGTCCTCGTGCAGGCAGAATACGTAGTTGCTGCTCAAGCTGGCCGGATCGGCGGGATCGTTGTGGTAGCGGAAGAATTTGCCGGTCGCCCGGTCCAGGCGGGTGAGCCCGCCGTTGGTGCCGAACCACAAAGCGCCCAAATGGTCTTCCAGGATGGCGCGCACGAAATTATCGCTCAAGCTGCCCGGATCGTTTTCAGCGAATTGGAAACGGGTGAACGTGCCCTTTTCCCGGTCCATGCGGTTGAGTCCGCCGCCAAAGGTGCCGATCCAGAGATTTCCGGCCCGGTCCTCGAAAAGGGTGCGGACGCGGTCATAACTGAGGCTTTGGGGATTTCCAAGCTCGTTGCGGAACACGGTGACCTTGCCGCTCGCCGTGTTGAAGCGGTTGAGCCCGATGCCGTCGACGGCGAGCCACAGGTTCCCCGCGCGGTCGGCAAGGATATCGCGGATATCGCCGCGGCTGATGCTCCCGGGGTCGCCGGCAATGGGGCGGAAATGGGTGTAGGTGTTCTGCACGCGGTCGAAACGGTCCAGCCCTTCCTTGGTCCCGATCCAGAGCGTTCCGGAAGGATATTCCCAGAACGAGTAGACCAGATCGCTTGCCAAGCTGTTGGCCTTGCCCGGGATGGAGCGGTAATGGGAAAACCTCTTGCGGTTCGGATCGAATTTCTGGATCCCGTCCCCTCCGGTGCCGACCCAGATGATCCCCGAGCGGTCCTCGTATATCGAAAAGATCTCCTTCCCGACCAGGCTCGTTGAGACGAGCGGGTCCCAGCCATTGCCGCTCCCCATCTTGTTGTCCAGGCAGACCAGCCCCCCCTTGGTCCCGACCCATAGCAGTCCGTTGCGGTCTTCATGGAGCGCATTGACGCTTTCGCGCAGGAGCGCGCCCGTTGCCGGCGACCCGCCAAGGTGGAGGGCGAATTTTCCGGTTCGGCGGTCGAAGCGGTTCAAGCCGCCTTCGGTGCCGATCCAAAGTATCCCTTCCCGGTCTTCTTGGATGCAATTCGCATAGTCATTGTTCAGGCTGGCCGGATCGGCCGGATCGTGGCGGTAATAAATGAATTTTCCGTTGGCCCGGTCGAAGCGGTAGAGGCCGCCCCCGTATGTGGCGATCCAGAGCGCGCCGTCGCGGTCCTCGCACAAGTCATGGATGTGATCGCCTCTCCCCGGGCGGTCGGCCGTGAGCGGGAAGTGGGTGAAGCGCCCGGACGCGCGATCGAGCCGGTCCAGGCCGTTGTCGGTGCCGATCCAGAATGCTCCGTCCCTGTCCTCGAGGATGGCGCCGATCGTGTCGTTGCCCAGGGAGTCATTCCGGCCGGGAACATGGCGGAAGCTCTGGAATTTGCCCTTTTGCGGATCGTAGCGGTTCAGCCCGCCGTTGAAGGTACCGATCCAGAGGATGCCGGCGCGGTCTTCATGGAGCGTGAGCAGATAGCCGTGGCTCAGGCTGGACGGGTCTCCGGGGATGTTGCGGAAGACGGTGAACCCGTTGCCGTCGAACTTGTCCAGTCCGATCTCGGTCGCGAACCACATAAAGCCGCTGCGGTCCTGCAGGATATTGAATATGGTGTTGCTGGAAAGCCCGTCTTCCCTCGAGATCTGTTCAAAGCGGATATCCTCGGCTTGCGGCGACAAGCTGAGAAAAAGAGTTAATATGAATGATAACAAACAGGCAATTTTATTTTGTCTTTTTTTATCCATTATCATTCCGGCAGCAACAAAGTTAGCATCATTCCAGGCGAATTACAAGATGCGGCTGACTGGAAAATCGCCGGACCCGGAAATGAATTAAAAACTGCGCTTCGCAACCGGGGGGCCATGGTTTTTGCCCGGGCGCGGTCAGCGATGCGCAAAGGCGACCTGGATCAGCATGATCTCCGAATCACCCACCGTCCTGACGGGCGGCCCCCAGGTTTGCGCCCCGCAGGTGACAAAAAAATGGGTGTGCTGGATGCGCTTGTAGCCCCAACTCAGGTCATACTTCAGCTGGGTGATCCAATTGATGGGAAACAGCTGCCCGTGGTGGGTATGGGCGGAAAGCTGGATATCCACGGGGTAGAGCAGGGTTTCGGCAAAACTGGAAGGGCGGTGATCCATGAGAATGATCGGAAGATTCCGCGGGGCTTCCCGCAATAACAGGCCCAGCGACCGCTTGATCCCCTGATGGATGTCGCTTCTCCCTGCCAGGCAAAAGGATTGATCGATGATGACAAAGCGATCCTCCAGGACCTTGATCCCGGCGAGATCGAAAAAATGGGTACGGTCGATCACGCGATGGTATTCATGGTTCCCCAGCGAGGCATAAACCCCGTATTTTGCCCGCAGCCGCCTGAACAGCGCGGCATAGCGGCTGACAGCGAAGCCCGGCCGGTCTCCTTCCAGCAGGTCGCCAGCCAGCAAAACAATGTCAGGATGGGTGGAGTTTATTTTGCTGATGATTTTCTCGATGAGCCGCGGTTCCGTCACGTCGCTGATATGGAAATCTGCGGCCAGCGCGATCCTTAAATGGTCGATCTTGGCCGATTTGCCCGGAATTTCGACCCGGTATTCATTCACCTTGATGTTTTCGTAGTGGATGCGGCCCAGGACAACGATGCCCAGGGAACCGGCCAGCAGAATGCCAAGCGCGGCCCTGGCAAAAGCCCGGTTGCGGATGAAATTGAGCGGTACGATTTTCACAATGCGGTTGAGCAACAGCAACAGTTCCCCGAGTGCTGTCAACAGGAATAAATACAACAAAAACGGCAGCGAATAATAGCCGAACAGCAGGGCATATTTCAGGAATTTCGCCTGGCTGGCATGCGATAACAACTCGACAAGCGGGTAGGCCAGGACCAGCAACAAATAAACAAAAGAAAATATGCGCCGGCCCAGCTGGCTGGCGGCCAGGAGTCTTTTCAGGCGGGTAAAGACGTACACGCTGACCAAAAAATAGACAAGGAACATGCCCAAGTGATACGCAAAGGGAAATTTAATAAAAAGCACCAGGCCGATCAACGCCAACAGGTAAGGGGCAGTTTGCCGCAATGCCGATTTCATCTTCGCGCTCCCGTCATTGTCATACGCAAGGCCATGCATTTGGTTTTGGCTGTTCGCAGGGTTAGCGCTCAAGGTGCCTGGTTCCCCGGTTCAGGCCGCGGGTTGGCGGAGAAATATTTTTCCTTGTGGCGGAATATTTGGTATAATAACCGGGAAATTCATTAATAAAAAAAGGGAGCAGCAAAATGGGCAAGACTATCAAACAAGTTTTCGGCAGGGAAATACTGGATTCGCGCGGCAACCCGACCGTCGAGGCCGAGGTGCTATTGGCCGACGGCGCCTGCGGCCGCGCCGCCACGCCGTCCGGGGCTTCCACCGGCGTCCACGAGGCGTGCGAGCTGCGCGACGGGGACAGGAAGCGCTACAACGGCAAGGGCGTGCTCAAGGCGGTCGGCCACGTCAACAACGAGATCGCCGCGGTCCTGAAAGGAACGAACGCCTTCGACCAGGAGAAGATCGACCGGGCCATGATCGACCTGGATGGCACGGAGAACAAGGGCCGGCTGGGGGCCAACGCCATCCTGGCCGTGAGCCTGGCCGTGGCCCGCGCCGCCGCCGCCAGCGCCAAACAACCCTTGTATCGCTACCTGGGCGGCGACAAGGCCAACCTGTTGCCCGTGCCCTGCTTCAACATCATGAACGGCGGCGCCCACGCCAACTGGCAGGGGACCGACCTGCAGGAGTTCATGATCGCCCCGGTCGGCGCCCCCAGTTTTCGCGAGGGGCTGCGCTGGGGGGCGGAGACCTACCACGCCTTGAAAAAGGTCCTCAAGGACTCCGGCTATTCCACCGGCGTGGGCGACGAGGGCGGCTTCGCGCCGGCGCTGAAGTCCAACGCCGAGGCGGTCGAGCTGATCCTGCAGGCGATCGCCGCCGCCGGCTACAAGCCCGGCGAGCAGATCGCCATCGCCCTGGACCCGGCTTCCAGCGCCTTTTACGAGGACGGCTTCTATCATTTGCGCACCGAGAAGCGCAAGATCAACTCCGAACAAATGGTCGCCATGTGGGCCGACTGGGCGAAAAAATACCCGATCGTGGTGCTGGAGGACGGACTGGCCGAGGATGACTGGGAAGGCTGGAAGCTCCTGAACCGCGAGATCGGCGGCAAGGTCGAACTGGTTGGCGACGACCTGTTCGTCACCAACGTCAAGCGCATCCGGCGCGGCATCGAGGAAAAGGCGGCCAACGCCGTGTTGATCAAGCTGAACCAGATCGGCACCTTGAGCGAGACCCGGGCGGCCATCGAAATGGCGCGCGCCGCCGGCTGGGGAGCCATGGTGTCGCACCGCAGCGGCGAGACCGTGGACAGCTTCATCGCCGACCTGACCGTGGCCATGGCCACCGGTCACCTGAAGACCGGCGCCCCCTGCCGCGGCGAACGGGTGGAAAAATACAACCAGCTGCTGCGCATCGAGGAGGAACTCGGCGCCGCCGCCGTCTATGCCGGTCGCAAGGCCTTCGTTCGTTAACGCGTAGGGGTTGGATTAATCAAACCCCCTCACACCGAAACAGCCTATGAGCGCCGCCGACGCGTACACGCCCGTAAGCCGAAACCTGGGGAAAATCCTTGCCCTGAAATTCCTGGGCGATTTCCTGCCCATCGCACCGGTGCTGATCCTGTACTATACGACCCATGGCCTGAACTCCACCCAGATCTTCACCATCCAGGCCGCCTTCCACCTGGCCGTCCTGCTGCTGGAGGTGCCTTCCGGCTACCTGGCCGACGTCGTCGGCCGCAGGAAAACGCTGGTTTTCGGCGCGATCTTTTTCCCGCTGGGACTGGCGCTCTACACCGCGGGGCGGAGTTTCGCCGCTTTCGTCCTCGCCGAGGTGGTGCTGGCCGTCAGCGCCAGCATGCGCTCGGGCTGCGACTCGGCCCTGCTCTTCGACAGCCTGCGCCAGCTGGAGCGCGAAGGCGAGTACAAGCGCTTCGAAGGGAAGTGCGCGCTGGTCGCCCGCACCGGCACCGCCGTATCGTCGGTCGCCGGCGGCCTGCTGGCCATGGTCTTCCTGCGCCTGCCCTTCCTGGTCAATTTCGCCAGCGCCCTGTTCATGCCGGCGGTGGCATTCTCCCTGTCCGAGCCCGAGCGCGAGCCGCGCCGCTCCAAAAACCCGCTGCTCGATATCCTGCGCATCTGTCGCTATTGCCTGCTGCAGCCGCACATCCGGCCGCTGATCCTCTCCTGCGGCCTGCTCATGGCCAGCCAGCTGACCGCGCTCTGGGCCTATTTCCTGCTCTACAAGGAACTGGGCATCGGCGTAGGCTGGTTCGGCGTCCTGTTCGCCGTCTTCCAAATGGCCGGCGCCCTGGGCGGAGCGCGTTCCCACGCTTTCAGCGAGCGCTTTGGCGCCAGGACCGTCTTGTATCTGGCGCTGCTCAGTCCGGTCTTCTACATCCTGCTCGGACTGCTGCCGAGCCTGTGGCTGCTGCCGCTGGTGCCTGCCAACGCCCTGCTCTGGAACCTGGCCTACCCGGTGCTGCTCGAGCGGCTGAACCTGGCCGTCGGCTCCGACGTCAGGGCCACTGTCCTTTCATTGGCCGGGATGGCGGGCAGCGTGACCTTCATCGTGGTCTCGCCGCTCTTCGGCCGGCTGGTGGACGCCGTTTCCCTTGCCGCGGCCTTTGTCGCCCTGGGCGGTTTTTTCCTCCTGGCCGGCCTGCCGCTGCTGGCCGCCATGCTGCGCCACTGGCGGGATGGGGCTGGGTACAGTGGGATTTAAGGATAAATTTGAAGCAGATTGAATTAGTGATTGCTATCGAAAAAATAGGAAGGTATTTATTTTGGAAAGATATCACCGTCGTTCCATCCGTTTAAAGGGATTTGATTATTCCCGGATTGGATATTATTTTGTCACAATTTGTACTAGAGAGCGCGAATGTCTTTTGGGAGAAGTTGTTGATTCCACAATTTTGTTAAATGAAATGGGAACATTGGTGGGGGAAACATGGCGCGAAATCCCTGCCCAATTCCCGTCGGTCTTGATCGATCAATGTGTGATCATGCCGAATCACCTGCATGGGATCATTCGGATTATTGAAGAAATCAAGAATAGCAACGCGGCCAAAGTCTTGGGTTTGATGAATCAAACCCCTACACCTGACCTCAATTCCAATGAATGGATCATGATGAAAAATCCTGCAACGACATTAGGAAAAATCGTGAGATATTTCAAGGCAAAATCTGCCCTGAAAATTAGAAAAAAGATGAATATTTCCTTTTATTGGCAGCGCAATTATCACGAGCATATCATTCATGAAGAAAATGAATTGTCCCGAATCAGAAAATATATTAATTTGAATCCGGCCAATTGGTTGATGGATGAAGATAATCCAGTTAATGGAAAGACTAGTTGAAATGTGTTATCTTTTGCCTGTTTGGGTAGGGGTTTGATTCATCAAACCCCAATGATATCAATTAATTCTTCCAGGAGATTTTGATGAATGAGCTGACCTACCGAATCGCCGATGACGTGTTCGCCCGTTTCCCCGAATACCGGCGCGGGGTGGTCATAGTCCACGGTGTCTGCAACGGCGCTGCGGCTGACGAGCTGGTCCTGCTGCTGCGCCAGGAGGAAAACCGTGCCCGGGCGCGGCTGAACCTGGAAACGCTGACCGCGGAGCCGCGCCTGGCCTCGTGGCGCGAGGCCTTCCGCCTGCTGGGCTACAAGCCGGGAGACTTCCGGCCCTCGATCGAGGCGCTGTTGCGCCGGGTGCTGCGCGGCCAGGAACTGCCCTCCATCAACGCCCTGGTCGACATCGGCAACCTCGTCTCCCTGCGCCACCTGCTGCCTGTGGGCGGCCACGCCATCGACGTCCTGACCCGCGACATCGCTTTGCGGCCGGCGACCGGCGCCGAGGAATTCATCCCCTTCGGCGCGGAGGAGATCGAGCATCCGCTTCCCGGTGAATTCGTATTCGCCGAGGGGAACCAGGTCCTGACCCGGCGCTGGATCTGGCGCCAGGCCAACCATACCCTGACCCTGCCGGAGACGACCGCGGTCGAGATCAACATCGACGGGCTGCCGCCGGCGACGGCAACGGACATCGAAGCGGCGGCCAGGGACGTGATGGACCTGGTCGAGCGCTTCACCCCGGGACTCATGCGCTTTGAAATCCTCAGCCGCGATCATCCGCAGATCATGCTGGGAGGTGAATGATGATCAGTCCGTCACTCAAGTTGTATCGGTTGCGTGGCATTTTCTTCGTTTATTTTATTGTTAAATCCCTTGTTGGGGCTGCTGTCGCTTGGAGTGTGCTCCGTCTCGCGGATCCAAGTGACGGGGGCTTGATGAATGGGGAAATTCAGGCCAATTTCAACAAGTTCCAGCCTGGGTCTCTCGTTCTTTTCAGCGCTGGTAGTCACGGTGCTGGTACTGGCAATTGCCCTGCTCGTCTTCGGCCAGCTGCTGCTGCGCAAGAACTGGGCGCGGGTGCTGCTGCTGGTCATCGGCTGGCTGACCGTCCTGAGCGCCGTGTTCAGCCTGCTGGGCGCGGCGCGGCTGGCGGACATGGGCCCCTGGATGGCCCGCTGGCTGCCGGAAATGGATTGGGAAAAGCTGCTGCAATTTGACCGCATCCAGAAGATCTTCGAGCTCCTGTTCTGGGGGTACCTGATCTCGGTGCTGCAGTTCGACCATGCCGTGCGCGACGAGTTTTTCCCTGCGGTTGCCGTTGGGCAATCCGGGGAGGAGGAGAAAAAATGAAATCACCGCGAAAGGTCAAGGAGGTCCGGCCGGGTGTTCCCACCCTGGAAGGTGCCGGCGTGAGGCTGCAGCGGATTTTCGGTTTTGAAAAAGTTCCCGGGCTCGATCCCTTCCTCATGCTGGACGATTTCAGCTCCGGGGATCCCGAGGACTACATTGCCGGTTTTCCCTGGCACCCGCACCGCGGCATCGAGACCATTACCTATGTCTGCAAGGGCGAGATCGACCATGGCGACAGCATGGGCAACAAGGGGGTGATCGGCCCCGGCGACGTGCAATGGATGACGGCCGGCTCGGGCATCATCCACCAGGAGATGCCCCGGGAGTGCCGGATGACCGGGCTGCTGGGGTTCCAGCTGTGGGCCAACCTGCCGGCCGCGGAAAAGATGATGGCGCCGCGCTACCGCGGCCTCGAGGCCCGGCAGATCCCGGTGGTCGAACGCCAGGACGGGGTGAAGGTGCGGGTCATCTGCGGAACGGTCGACGGCGTGCTGGGACCGGTGCGCGAGATCCGCATCGACCCGGAATACCTGGACGTCGAAATTCCGCCCGCCGCCGTGTTCAGCCACCCGTTGCCCGCGGGCTACACCGTTTTCGCCTATGTTTTCGCCGGGCAGGGGTATTTCGACGCGGGGAAGAAAAAACTGGCCGGGGCGGGAAAGCTGGTGACGTTCGGCGACGGCGACGGCGTGGAGATCGCGGCCGGGAACGGGGGAGTGCGCTTCCTGCTGGTTTCCGGAAAGCCGCTGCGCGAACCCGTGGCCTGGCGCGGCCCCATCGTCATGAACACCGAGGAGGAGCTGCGCCTGGCTTTCGCCGAATACGCAGAAGGAACTTTCCTCAAGCACAAAGCCGTAGCCGGGTGATCCCGGATCGTCCTGGTCATGATTGGAGGTACATGCCATGAATGAGACGTTGCAAGAACTGGTCGGCAAGGAAGTGGTGGTGGACACCCGTTCCCCCTGGATCTATATCGGCAAGCTCGCCGCCGTCCGGGCCGACAGCCTGCTGCTGCACAATGTCGACGTCCACGACAGCGGCGAAACCTCCACGCCCAAGGAGCGCTACGTGATCGACTCCTGCGCCACGGGGATCAAGGCCAACCGCAGCTCGGTCTATGTCAACCTGGAATACGTGGTCAGCGTTTCCCCGCTGTCCGACGTCATCAAGTTCTAGCGCTCGCCTCCGCCGTGAAACCCTGGTACCTCTATCTGATCCGCTGCGGCGACGGCAGCATCTACACCGGGGTTTCCACCGACGTTCCCCGGCGCCTGGCCGAGCATCGCAGCGGCAAGGGCGCCCGCTACCTGCGCGGCCGCGGGCCGCTGACCCTGGCCCGCAAGATCCGCGTCGGCGAAAAAAGCACGGCCTTTAAACTGGAATGGCGGGTCAAGCGCCTGCCCCGCAATAAAAAAGAAAAATTGATCGACCGGAAGATTACGCTGAAGGACCTGCTCCCGTCTTTGCCAGGAAAAAGTAAGAAATAACGCACCAAATACCAAGATCACAAATAAGTCCAAGCATCAATGACCTAAACGAAGAAACTTGAGGCGCCTCAGTTTGGGTCATTGGAATTTGGAGCTTGGAATTTATTTGGAATTTGGGATTTTAAATTTTCTTTTTGTACGGGCGGTTCCCCCATGAAGGGGGCACGCGCGAACCGCCCCTACGCTACCTTTACTTCAAAACGGCCCCCAGCGCATCAGCACCGGCGGCACCAGGGCCAGCAGGCTGAAGGCCATCAGGATCAGCATCAGCGGCAGGAACCACTTGGCCCATTTTTCCCAGGGGATGCGCGCCACGCCCAGGACGCCCATGGTCACCGCCGAGGTGGGCAGGATGGGGTTGACGAACTCGCACAGCTGGAAGGAGAGGACCGTGGTCTGGCGCGTGATGCCGATCAGGTCGCTCAGGGGGGCCATGACCGGCATGGTCAGCGCCGCCTGGGCCGTGCCCGAGTGGATGAAAAAGTTGATGACGCTCTGGGTCAGGAACATGATCTGGGCGGTCAGCAGGCGCGGCATCGAGGCGATCAGGGCCGCCGAATAATAGAGGATGGTGTCCAGCACCATGGCGTGCTGCAGGATGATGAGCACGGACCGGCCCAGGGCGATGATGAACGCCACGTTCATCATGTCGCGGGCGCCGGCGACGAAATGCTCGGCCATCTGGCTGGGCGCGAGCCTGCCGGCGAAACCGGAAAGCAGCCCCATGGCCAGGAACAGGGCGGCGATCTCCTCCATGTACCATTTTTCGACCAGGATGCCGTAGACCAGGAGTACCATGCCCGCCCCAAGGATCAGCAATACCGATTTCTGCGGCCGGCCCCAGGGCGGCGCGGCCAGTGGCATCTCTCCCGCCGGATTGCGGCCGCGGTCCAGTTCCCGCACCGGGCTCAGCTCGGGGTTCTTGCGTATCTTTTCGGCGTAGACCATGACATAGGCCACGATGATGGCCGTGCCCAGGAGCCACAGCACCAGGCGGTAGCCCAGGCCCGAGTACAGGGGCAGGTCGGAAAAACCCTGGGCGATGCCCACGGTGAAGGGGTTGAAGCAGGCGGCGGCAAAACCGGCGGCGGCGCCGAGAAAGGGGATGGAGACGCCGACGATCGAATCGTAGCCGAGCGACATGGCCAGGGGGATGAAGATCAGCACGAAGGGGATGCTCTCCTCCGACATGCCGTAGGTGCTGCCCGCCAGCGAGAACACGATCATCAGGGCCGGGATGACCAGCCGCTTCAGCTTCCGGCGCCTGGCGAAAAAGGCCGAAAGCCGCTGGATGCCGGCCTCGATGGCCCCGGTCTTCTGCATGACGTTGATGACGCCGCCGAAAATGAAGACCAGCGAAATGATCAGCACCCCGTCGGCGAAGCCGCGCACCGGGGCGATGACCAGCCATTCGGGGCCCAGGTATTTTTTTTCGATCTGCCGGTAGGTGCCGGGCAGGGTGACCTGGCGCTCAACGCCCTGAAAGGTCTTTTTCACCCGCTGGAATTCGCCCGCGGGGATGAGCAGGCTGAGCAGGTAAACGCCCAGCAGCAGCAGGAAGATCAGCACCAGGGTATGGGGCAGGCGGAAGGCTTTCTTCGCTGCGGGCAATGGCGTCACTCAGCCGCCGGAGGTCTGCGGGAAAGCGGTGTTGGAATACAGGTACTCGACCTTTTCCTTGTGCTTCATTTCCTGGTCGGCCATTTTCAGCAGCATGTCCCTGACCTCGCCGGCGGGCTGCAGCCGCTGCCAGGCACTTGTAGAAGTTGTAGGAATTCCATTCGCGGTGGGCGGCGACCAGGTAGACCTCGCTGCTGTTCATGTTCTTCTTCAGGTCGGGCTTGGCGGCGTACTGGGCGATATGGTAGTCGATGGGGGCGTCCATGGCCAGGGCGGTGAATTTCTTCTCGCCTTTCAGGTAGGCCTGGAGGAATTCCTTGTGGCCCAGACTCCTCGCCGGCCAGGAATTTCAGCGTCTCCTTGGCCAGGGGATCTTCCACCAGTTCATGCAGGCCGAGGTAGAAGACCCGGGCTTCTTCCTCGTTGCGGATCGCCGTTTCGATCACGCTCTGCAGGCTTTGTGCTTCCATTTTATTGCCTCCCGGAAATTCATGATTTTACAAACTTAAAATCGCGCTGAAAATGAGCTGGTTGGTCTTGGTCTTATCGGACTGGTAGAGCTGGCTCAGGAAATGGGCGAATTCCAGCCCGAAGCTCACGCCGCTGCCGGCGGCATATTGGATCCCGGCCAGCAGGCAGCTGGTTTTTTTCAGCTCGCTGGCGGCCAGCTTGCGCCTTCATCGTTCAGGTCCTCGAAGGCGTAGCCCAGCCAGCCGCTCCAGCTTGTTCTTGGCCAGCAGCAGCTCCGACCAGAAGGCCGACACTTTCTTGGCCGACGAATTCCTGACCGGCCGCATCGGCATACCAGGCTGACCGGCTGGAGACGTAAGACAGGTTTTCGCCCATGGCGTATTCGCCTTTCAGGGACAGGTGCTTGCACAGGACCAGGTTCCAGTCCAGGCCGAGGCCGGAGATGTTGATCTTGTTTTTGAAAGGGACGGTCGTGGCCGCTGGCGTTTTCCCGGCCGTAGATGCCCGAGAGGCCGAGCTGGAACTTGTTGTTCGCGCCCAGCTTGAGCCCCAGGCGCCCCTGCAGGACCGGCATCTTGGCGCTCCAGCCGCCGCTGGAGGCGGGATCGTTGACCGAGACGCGCGAAATCGAGGCGCGGGAGCCGAATACGAGTAACGCACCTGGGCGTGGCGGAAGCCGAGGTTGCCCGTCTGCCACAGGTAGCCGTTGGTCATCAGCGTGGTCGGCCCCAGCGGCGAGAAAAGGTCCCAGGCCTGGCCGAAAAGCAGGGTGTGGCCGTTCTTCTGCAGGCTGAAATATCCCTGGCGGAAACGGGGCTTCATCTGGTTGGGGCTGGTCGTGTCCAGGAAGTCCCATTCCAGGACGGCCGAGAGGTTCATGCCGTTGCTCAGCGGCGTGCCGGTGTACTTGAAGCCGAAGCGGCTGTGGGTGGCGGACAGGTACAGGTTGCCGTCCCCGGACACGGCGTAGCGGGGAATGGTCAGGCCGTTGACGCCCGCGTCCTGGTAGACGGCGTCGAGCTTGAAAAAGCCGTACAATTGCAGCTTGTTCTTTTCCGTGTCGAGCAGGGCGACATCGGCAAAGGAGCGCAGGCAGGGCAGGAGCAGCAGGGCGACTGCCAGGGCGGAAAGCGTGAATTTCTTCATGGTTAACCTCACTTTTTTTTGTATTTTACCTTATTTCCGGGGGAGATTTCAAGAGAAAAAATTGTCTTTTTAACTAAAAATTGAGCAGGATCGGGCGCGGCTTGAGCACGTGGCCGACCAGGGTCAGGCCGCTCTGGCGCACGATCTCCAGGGCCTTGCTGGTCAGGGTGGTCTGCGAGATGAGCGCCGGGATGCCGGCATGCAGGCACTTTCAGGGCCATTTCCGCCGAGACGCGGCCGGTGATGAAAAGGGCGCTGCGGCGAGAAGTCCACGCCGTGGACCAGCCCCCAGCCGATGACCTTGTCCACGCTGTTGCTGCGGCCGATGTCCTCGCGGCTGACCAGGATGCTTTTTTCCTTCATGTCGGCCAGCATGGAGCAATGGATGCCGCCGTGCTTGCGGAACATTTCCGTGCGCTTGGGCAGCTGCTCCATCAAGCTGCACGGCCTGGGCCAGGCTGAAGTCGTAGCGCCGGGATACCTTGGGCAGATCGGCGAACAGATCCGGGCTGCACGTCGCCGCCCGAGCAGGCGACCACCTGGACCGGGTGGTATTGCTCCAGGCGCGGCGCGGCCGCGGGCTTCAAGCGCACCAGGGCCCGGTCGCCCTGGATGCGCAGGGCGGCGACGTCGCCCGGGGTCTGCGACCAGGCCCTGGGAAAACAGCCAGCCCAGGACCAGCTCCTTGCGGTCGAAGGGCGAGCAGCTCAGGCGGCTCAGGGGCCGGCCGTCGACCTCGATGGTCAGCAACACTTCTTCGGGCAGCGCCACCAGGCCGATCTCCCTGCGCTTCTCAGGAGCCGGTTTTTTTATTGCTTGTGGAGGTAGTCATGGTACTCCTCATAAGTGTTCAGGTTGCGGAACCATTTTTGCCCGTCCATGGGCACGAATTCGGTGCGGCAGGTCTGGAACAGGGAAGAGATCCTGCGGTCGCCGGCTGGCGATCTGCCGCTCGATGGCCGGGATGACGCTGCGGTTGTAGGCGGCGAACAGCGGCTCGGTCTTGCCGTCGCGGTAGCGGGGGACGACGATCTCGCAAGCCGTGGCCCGGGCCAGCATCGATTCCAGGAACGGGATGTGCACCACCGGGATATCGCAGGCCAGGATGAAATTGACGGCTGAGGGTGAAGCGCGCAGCGCCGACAGGATGGCCAGCAGCGGCCCCTGCCCCGGGGCCTCGTCCTCGATGACCGGCAGGCCGAGAAAGGCGAATTTTTTCCGGTCGCCGGCGCTGATCAGGATGGTCGTGAAACAGGGGCGGATCTGGGCGATGATCGCCTCGATCAGCGGCCGGCCGTCGAGCGGCAGCAGCGATTTTTCCCGGTGCATGCGCCGGCTCTGGCCTCCGGCCAGAATGATCGCCGCCACCGGGTCTGTTTTCATGAGCGTCGCCAAGGCCTCAGGAACCGGGCTTGATCTTGTCCTTGCTGATGAACCCTTCATCCGGAGCCGGGCGATTTTTTCTTTAAAAAGGAAACCAGGAATTCCCGCTGCTTTTCGCTCAGGTCGATTGAATCTGGCGCCGATGGAAAAGAGCAGGCCGGGGGGCAGGGAGGCGTACTTCTTGCTGTCGAAAGCGGCGACCTCGGCGCGGTTGATCTCGATCTCGAACTCCTGCTGGCGGCCGTCGCGGTTGTGGATCAGGTATATCTTGTATATCGAGCCGATGACCGGCTGGAAATTGCTGACCAGGTTGATGCCTTCGATCGCTGATGTTGTTGGCCATGAAGCTGACCACGTTCAGCAGCTTGCCTTTCATGTCCTGCGAAACGTCGATAGCGGGTGCTCTTTCTTTTTTCCATGCTTCTCCTGTCCTTGGTTGGATAAATCATACTAACACAAAAAAAAATTATTTCAACCGCCGGCCGGCTTGGAATCTTGCAGATAAATCTTCAGGATACGGCTGCCATCTCGATCTTTTCGTCATAGACCCTGAACCCGGCCTTGAGATAAACGGCCAGGGCGCCGGGATGGTCGTAGCTGCGCAGGTATGCAGCCAGACCCGCTCCGTCTTCCCTGCGCCAGGCGCGGCGGATGGCCCAGTCCAGAAGGAATTTGCCCAGGCCGCGGCCGATGAACGCCGGGCAGCAGGCCGAAATAGGCGATCT
This sequence comes from Candidatus Aminicenantota bacterium, assembly GCA_963764745.1. Lineage (GTDB taxonomy): Bacteria > Acidobacteriota > Aminicenantia > UBA2199 > UBA2199 > UBA2199. The sequence goes on from CAVXTN010000006.1 coordinate 1,237,108, forward strand.
CGGCTCGCGCTTCGGGCCGCGCTGCGGTCCAGCTCGACGAAGCCGGCCGTTTCGCCCCGGCAGCGCAGCCGGTATATCTCGGTCGTCGTCGCCTGCAGGATGGTTCTGCAATTCTTCTTCTTCCAGAAGCAGCCTGCCGCTCCAGCCCCATTCGCCGCCCACGGCCGAGAAGAGAGCTTTAGTATTTGTCGGACTTCCGGCTTTTGCCAGCGCTTCGACCAGCGCAGCCGGCAGGCGGCAGCGAGCGGCTCCGTTTCCGGCCTTGTCTTCATTTCCAGGTAGGTGGTCCGCACCGGGATCATCTTGTAGCCGGGCGGAAGCTGGGGATTTTTTGTTGGCATCACGGTTTTTTAGCACAGGGCTCAAGTGAAAAACAAGCCTTTGGAAAAACGGTTGTTTTTCTCGATACACATCTGCTACTATTCCCGCTTGCCGATCCTGGCTGGTGAAGGCCATGAGCGAAGAAAAAAAGAGGTTTTACTTCATCGACCAGTTCCGCGGCTGGGCCGTGGTGTTCATGGTCGAGACCCACGTGGTCAACGCCTTCCTGCATTACGGCCTGCGCTCCTCGCTGGCCTACAAAGCGCTCGATTTCTTCAACGGCCTGATCGCGCCGGCCTTCCTGTTCATCGCCGGCTTCTCGTTCGCCATCGTGGCCGAGCGCAAGTGGGACGACTTCCTCAGGCCGGGCAAGGTGTTCTGGAAGCAGTTCCTGCGCTGCCTGCAGATCCTGCTGGTCGGCTACCTGCTGCACGTGCCGCGCTTTTCGCTGCGCTACCTGCTCCACGTCCTGAAGCTGGGCGGGCGGAACAATTTCTGGGGCGTCGACGTGCTGCACGCCATCGCCGTCTCGCTGCTGCTGTTGCTGCTGTTCATCCCGCTCTGGCGGCGCAAGGAGCGCTACTTCGTCTTCCTCGCCGCCGCCGGCCTGGCCGTCTCGCTGCTGACGCCGCTGCTGTACTGGCTGCCGGTCGACAATTACCTGCCGCAGGTCCTTCTCCGGCTATGTGAAGCGCCTGCCCTACTCGCAGTTCCCGCTTTTTCCCTGGATGGGCTTTGCCTTCCTGGGCGCGGCCGTCTCGCACTTGTGGCAGGAGGCGAAGCGGAACCAGGCCGAGGCGCGCTTCTTCCGCCTGCTCTTTTTCGCCGGGCTCTCCCTGGTCGCCGTGTTCCTGGGCATCGCCCTGCAGCCGTTCGTCCCTGGTCGCCATGGGCAACTTCAGCCCGTCCAAGCCGCTCTTCTTCTTCCTCAAGCTGGGCCTGGTCGTGATGCTGCTTTCCCTGCTGTGGCGCGTGGAGCAGAAAAAGGGAGAGCGGCCGGTCCTGGTGACCCGGTCGGCCAGGAGTCGCTGCCGGCCTACGCCTTCCATATCGCCGTGATCTTCGGCGGATTCTTCGGCCCCCACGGCCACAGCCTCGCTTTCCTGATCAAGATGACCCGCTCCTGGGCCTGGGTTCTTGCGGCGGCGCTGGCCCTGATCCTGGTCACCGGCGCGCTGTCGCTCGGCTGGCACTGGCTGAAGAAGAACCGGCCCCAGCTTGCGAAATATGTGTTTTGGGCAGGAGTGGTTTTATTGACAGGGTATTTGTTCTTTCGCGTCTGAATTTATTGATGAGTTAAAAAACTATAGTGATGAGTGAACGAGCTATCAGAACTCAGTGATGAGTATTAAGAAACAGCAATTATTCGATAATTTGCCGTTACTCATCACTCATTACTTATCACTTATCACTAACGTTCAGTTATTTCTTGGGCACCCAGAACAGCAGCACCATGCCGGGGATGGAGATCAGGAAGCTGACCAGGAACATGCCGCTGTAGCCGAGCCAGGAGGCGATGAAGCCGCTGCTCACGCCGGCCACGATCCCGCCCAGGCTCATCAGCCCCGAGCCGATGGCGAAGTGGGCGGCCTTGAACTCCATCTTGCAGATGCGCATCAGGAAGGTGGTCAGCACCGCCGTGCCCAGGCCGCTGGCGAACTGCTCGAAGCAGGGAAACGCCGGCCACCAGCGCCAGGTTGCCCGCGCCCATGAAGACCGGCTGCGCGGCGCCGGTGTTGACGGCGAGGTAACCGGCCAAGCCCGTTCGCCAGCAGCATGTAGGCGACGTTGGTCAGGTTCTGCGCCAGCAGGAAGGGCCAGATCACGCGCTTCAGGCCGAAGCGCGAGATCATCCAGCCGCCGATCAGGGCGCCGGCGATGGAGGCGGGCAGGCCGATGCCGCCGGCGATCCAGCCGTAGTGGTGTCTTGATGCCCAGGTCGACGACGAACGCCGAGACCATGGAGCTGACCATGAACTCGCCGCTGCGCACCAGGATGATGAAGGCCAGGACCAGGCCGATCTTTTCCTGGTCCATGAAGGTCAGGAAGGCGCGTTGCCGTAGAAGGACTCCGGGTTCGCGGGTCAGGACCGCCGCCAGCTTTTTGCGGAAGGCGGCCATGCAGCGCCAGCGCCAGCAGCAGCCCCAGGCCGATGGCGCGCGGGAAATTCAATTCCTGCAAGACGGGCGTCGCCTTCGCCCAGCCCGCGTACAGGGCCGGAGTTGAAGAAGAGGTAGAACCCGGCCACCAGGCGCCACGGCCAGGCCGACGTTCAGCAGGACGCGCGAGCGGGCGAAGAGGCGGAACATGTCCTTGAACGGATGCCGCTCCGTCTCGCACTCGGGCAGGAAAAAATAGTGGTAGGCGGCCAGCAGCCCCAGCAGCAGCCCGGCGCAAAGGAACGCCGCCGCCCAGGAGAAGGCGGTGCCCATGGTCACGATCACGCCGGTGCCGGTCAGCATGGCCACGCGGTAGGCCATGACGCGGTAGCCGAGGAACTTGGTCTGCTCCTGCTTGTCCAGGGCGGCCAGGTAGTAGCCGTCGATGGCGATGTCGTGGGTGGCGGCCACGAAGGCGCCGGCGAAGAAGAGGATGGCGATGAGGCGCGGGGCCGCGGGCAGGGGGACCAGGAAGGCCGCGGCGCCGATCAGCACCGCCAGCGCTGCCTGCATGGCCAGCAGCCAGCGCTTCTTGGTGGCGAACTCGTCGACCAGCGGCCCCCAGAAGAACTTGAGGATCCAGGGCACGCCGAAGAACGTGGTCAGGCCGACCGCCTCCAGGCTGACGCCGCGGTCGCGGAAGAAAACGGTGGAGACCGAGCGGATGATGGAGAAGGGGAAGCCTTCGGCGAAGTAGGTGCTGAAGCACCAGAGGTGCGGTTTTTTCAGGACTGCCGGCAATTGCTTTTCGGGCATGGTGCCTGTCATATTATTACAGGCGGCTGCGAATTGCAATCCACAGGCTGAGCAGTCTCCTGGGCATTTCTTTTGATTAGTAGTTGGGGCGCTTCCGACTATCCCCTGACGCGGCGTACGCAGCCCATTTTAGAGAAAAATGGGCGGAGTCGCTTCCCGTCCGGAATGCGGACGGGATTTAGCGGAAGGGGATGTCGGAAAAAGCCCCATAGCGCTGGGGCGCTTCCGACTATCTCCTTCAGCGGCGTACGCAGCCCATTTTAGAGAAAAATGGGCAGAGTCGCTTCCCGTCCGGAATGCGGACGGGATTTAGCTGAAGGGGATGTCGGAAAAGCCCCACAAGCTGAATTTTTGGTCAGGGAGTGACTTGGATGCTGGAAAAACGGGCCGCGGGCGGCATCCTCCACGGCGAAGGGGGCGGCCAGCGGCGAGCCGCAGACCCAGATGATCTCGCCGTCGCCGTTCTCCAGGACCGGGCACAGGCGGCGCAGCGGCGCGGGCAGGCCCGAGCTGCGGATCATTTCAAAGACGCTTTGCTTGTAGGGCGAATGGATCTTGCGGTACTTGTCCGAGCTGCCGCGCCGGGCGGGCGAGCAGGGGAAAGCGCAGCCGCGACGCCGGCACCATGATCTCGGAATTGCCGTGCGGCATGCGGAAGCGGGTCGTTTTTTTCAGCGTGAGGGTGCGGCCGATGGCCGGGATGGGCCAGCGCCCGCTCCCGGTGATCTCCAGCGGCGTAATCGCCGATGCGGATCTTTTCCGGGAAGATCCAGCCCTTGGAGAATTTGAGGTTCAGGCCGGGCAGGGAGAGGCCGCGGCCGGTTTCCAGGCTCTGCAGGAAATCGGCGATGTGCTCGAAGCCCACGCCCAGCAGGTCGCCCTTGAGCCGGCGCAGGTATTCGCGGGCCAGGTGGCGGGCCTGGGCCGGGTGCAGTCCCGCGAAAGCCTGCGACGGGAAGCACGGCGCCCAGGATCAGTTCGCTTGTCCAGGATCGGCTTGCGCCTGGCCCTGGAAATAATCGAATTCGTCCTGGATGAGCAGCACGGTCTTGAAGATGCGGTCCTCGATCGTCGGGCTCGATCTCCTGGACCGCCGGGCATCAGCTGGTGGCGGATGCGGTTGCGCAGGAAGTCGTCCTGCAGGTTGGTCGGGTCCTGGTAGTATTCCAGGCGGTTGCGCTCCAGGAAGGCCAGGATCTCGCCGTCGGAAAAGATCAGCAGCGGGCGGATGATCTTCTTTTCCTTGTTCTGGAAGATGGCCGAGAGCCCCTGCAGGCCGCTGCCGCGGAAGAGCTTGATGAAGAAGGTCTCGCTCAGGTCGGAGCGGCTGTGGGCGGTGGCCACGCGGGCGCCGGGAATTTTGGCGGCCAGGGCGTCGAAAAAATCGTAGCGCGAGAGCGAGGCGGCGTGCTCCAGGTTCAGGCGGTTCTCTGCGCGGAAGCGCCGCAGGTCGCGGCTGCCGGTCTCCAGCTCGATGCTTGCGGGCGGCGCAGAAAGCGCGCACCCAGTTCTCTTCTTTCTGGGCGTCGGCGCGCAGGCCGTGGTTGAAGTAGGCGGCGACCAGGCGGAAGGGGATATGCTTTTGCAGCTCCTGCAGCAGCGCGGCCAGGGTGACCGAGTCCTTGCCGCCGGAAAAGCCCAGGATGACCGTGTCGCCGGGGTGGACGAGTTCATGGTCCTGGATGTTTTTTTTGAATTCCGGGAACATGAGTTTCATGGGTGTTTGGTCGCGTTCCCCCTTTTTGCCTTGGGGAAAAAATAGCGGCGGAGGGAATTGAACCCCCGACATAACGGATATGAGCCGTCTGCTCTACCGACTGAGCTACGCCGCCCTTCGCGGCCTATTATACTTGAAAACAGCTCCCGGCGCAATAGAAAACGCCCCGCTTTTTCTCCCTGGATCTGTGAAATCCGTTCGATTGAACGCATTTGTCCTTAAAAAATGGATGCAATTGCCAAAGCAGAAATAGCACAAAATTCCGTATTGACAAAATATACTCTAAAGCAGACTATTTTTTTGCACCATTCATGAGAGAGAATCCGTGATAGGGAAAAGAGAAATAAGTCGGTCAGTATATGACAAAACCATCGCCGAGGGTGTTCCGGCCGCGCAGGCCAGCTATCAGTGGCAGGTGGGCAAGACCCTGACCGGCTCGGTGACTCCTGGATCCGATTACAAAGTGCGGGTCAGTTCCATTGCGCTTCCACCCATCGCGGGCACGACTTATTATTTTTACGACAGCGGCGGCAAGCTTCTCTCCGAGTATGATGGCACCGGGACGTGCGTCAAGGATTATCTCTATTTGGGCGGCAAGATGATCGGAGAGTATGTGCTCTCCTCCGGCAGTTACTATTACTATGCCTCCGACCAGATCAACTCCACCCGCCTGGTGACCGACGCAAGCGGCGCCGTGGTCCACTCCGCCCAATACGATCCCTATGGCGGTTTGTACAAAACTTGGGTAGATAATTATCACCCAAAGCCCGGGTTCTCGGGCAAGGAGAGGGAGTTCGGGTCGGAGATGGATTATTTTGGAGCGAGGTACTATGGGCACAGGCAATATAGGTTTATTTCGGTAGATCCGGTGATAAAAAAAACAAACACACTAACAAATCCGCTTATGTGGAACCTATATTCATATTGTGGAAACAATCCTATAAATAGTATTGATCCTGATGGAAATGCATCTGTGAAAATAAATATCGAGGTACAATCAAGGTCATATTTTAGTAGCAAGTTGCAGGGTCATTTAGGCCATTTCGTTCCAAATATTTCAAATGAAATAAGCAAAGTTATTGTTTGGAATAATAAAACAACTCCTGATGGGAGAGTTGAATATAATCTTCAAATAAATTCAATATTATATATGGCGCATAGTCTCAATATTTTTTATCTAGTCAGTTCACCAAAATCGGTATTTGGACATGAATTAAGTCATGCCATGGATTTTGCCACAAAATTAATGTCAGTAGTGCAATCTTATGAAAATATGGTTAATAGTGGAGTCAGCTTAAAAGACATTGGTTTAAACAGTAGTTTAAATGATGTGATTATAAATACAATTAGAGAGACTGCAATAAGTTCTAAATTAAAAAGAGATACTCAAAAAATAGAAGCAGATATTCCAATTCAAGATTCCCTAAATAGTGGAATGATTGAATTTGCTAATCCAGACAAAGCAAAGGAATTCATTAAATAGAGGAGAAAATGAAAAAAACTATTTTAATTGTGCTTTTAATTGTATTTGTTGTGAGTTGTATTCAAATTTATACTTGTAATTATAAAAAGAATTTTAATTCGAAATCTAGTGAATTTATAAATAGAATGAAAAAAATTCAGATTCATTCGTTTAAGAAGGATGTTGAAAAAATCTTGGGTAAACCTTCAAAGAGGTATTGGAGGGATGCCGGCGAAGTTTTGATCTATTGTCCAAAGATATTTCTTTTTTTAGATTGCAACAATGGGTGGGAGTTTCATTTTGATAAAAATAATAAATTAACTTTTTCTATGCAGCCTTTGTATTCAAAATGAAAATCAGTTTTGTCTTTATTGAGCAATGCTTGCGCATCAAGGCAGAGCACTCTGCCCAATCCATGGTGCAGGTGGTCAGGCCCAACGGCGGCGAGAGATTAAAATTATGGACAAATTAGAAATATTGTCTGGTAAAAAGATTGTTTTGGGGGGGAATGCATGAAAATTAAAATACTGCTGCCTTTGCTACTGGTTATTTCTATAGTCTGGATGAGCCAATTAGTAATAGCCCAGACGGTGGTCTACGACGAGAGTGATGCCTCCTTCACGATCCTGGCCCAGATGGTGACCGTGCTTACCCCCAACGGCGGCGAGAGCTGGAACGGCGGCGAAACGCAAAATATTACCTGGAGCCTGGACGCTTCGATCACCAATGTCAATATCGATTATTCGACCAACAGCGGCAGCAGTTGGATCCCGGTAGTAGCCAACATTGCCAACAGCGGCACAAAAAGAAAAACTTCACTTCATATCTAAAACCGCTTGCCGGCACCGCCGCCACCGGAGCGGCCGCCGCCGAAGGAACCCGAAGATGGACGCGACGAGCCAGGTGAGGATGAGGAAGGGGAGGCGAGGCGCGGCGTGTCGTGCTCGCGGAGCTTGCTGTAGTTGCACTTGGGGTTGAGGCAGTTTTCTGTGACGCGCACCCGGCCTCCCTGCTCTTTCGTGGCCGCCGCCAGGGTGGTTGTGCTCGAGGTGAGGGTGCGGCGTCCGCATTGCGGGCACTTGGCCGCCCTGCCCAGCTTGACCTCCAGCATTTCCTTGGCGCCGCAGCGCGGGCAGAGCCAGAACTCGTAGTCCATGCCGCCGGCCTTCTCCTCGGCCGCCTGTTCGCTGCTCAGGAACTTCTCGTCGTCGCTGTCGGCCGCCATATCCATCATTTCGCCGCAGGAGGGGCAGGGGAGACGGTAGCCGGCCAGGCGCCGCTTGAGGAAACGGGATGCCAGCAGTTGCGAGGCGGTGGCCAGCCCCGGCACGCCCAGCATGGCCGCGAACGGCGGGAGAAAAGCTCTTGCCGAAGCCCAGGATCAGGAAAAAGCCGATCACGGCCGCGATGCCGACGAAAATGGGGATCATGATGGCCTGGCCGATCACCTTGGCGCGGGCGGCCTTGCCCCGGGCCTTGTTAAAGCGCAGCAGGATCCAGGTGAATCCCAGTATAGTTAAAACCAGCAGGCCGAGCGCGAAATAAAGCGAAGCCAGCAGCGGGTCCCAGCCTTTTTTCTTCAGGGGTTTGGGACTGACCAGGGGCGCGGGCGGCTTGACCTGTTCGGGCCAGGGCGAGGGATCGGCGATGTTCAGGACCACGCCATCGGAGGCGGCGGCCACCCTGGCGAGTTCGCGGGCCGTCAGGAACAGGCCGCGGCCGAACTGCCCTTGGCCAAGATAGGGGACGCCGTTGGCATCGAGCAAACGGCTGGATTGGGCATCGGTGACCGCCCCTTCCAGGCCGTAGCCGACCTCGATGCGCACGGCGCGGTCGTCGCGGGAACAAAGCAGCAGCAGGCCGTTGTCCTTGCCGGCAGCGCCGATGGCGAAGCGGCGGAAGAGCTTTTCGGCAAAATCATCGATGGTCAGGCCGCCGAGGTCGCCCACGGTGACCACGGCCAGTTCGATGGCGGTCTTGGCCTGCAGCTCGCGGCAGATGCCGTCGATCAGCCTGATGTATTCCGTTCCCAGCACCCCGCCTCCGTCCGTGACCCAGCCGCCTGCCGCTGAGCGCGGGTTGACCACCTCTTCGACCGTTTCCGCCGCCAGCGGCGTTGCCCAAAAAGCGGTTCCCGTCAGGAGCATGAAGATCAATAGCGAAAACGTGCTTGCTTTGCGCATGGCGACTCCTATTTGCGAATGCTTTTACCGGCCCGCGATCCGGCCAGGGAAGGATTGTATAAAAAAAGGCAAATAATTTCAAAAACGAATGCCTAAAAAATATTTTTGTTGACAAAAACAATTAAATGTATTATATCAGTAATACAATGAAAAACCAGAGGATACGGCAATGAACCTGACGATCGACGCGAAATCGCCCCTGCCGGTCTACCAGCAGGTCATCCAGGCGATCAAGCTGGAGATACTTTCCGGGGGCTTGCGCGACGGCGATCTGCTGCCGTCCATCCGCGACCTGGCCAAGCTGCTCAAGCTGAATCCCAACACCGTGGCAAAGGCGTATTACGCTTTGGAGGCAGAGGGCTTCAGCGAGAACCGCAGCGGCAGCGGCAGCCGGGTCAAGGTCCCGCCCGGCCGCCAGGACTCCCTGCGCAAGGCCATGCTGGAAAGCGAATTCCGCAATTTCCTGGAGAAGGCCGTCTCGCTCGGCTTTTCCCTGGATGACATCAAGCGACTTAGCGAGAGGATGAAAAATGAACCCCACAATCGTTGACGTGCGCGACCTGTCCCTTGCTTTTTCCCGGAAAAAAGTGCTCGACGGACTAAGCGTCTCCTTTGTCAAGGGGGAGTGGGCGGTGATCGCCGGCCGCAACGGCGTGGGCAAGAGCACCCTGCTGCGCTGTCTTGCCGGCGTGCTGCTGCCCGACGCCGGGAGCATTGTCCGCGACGAGGAAGCAAGGCAGGATAAGATCGGTTTCATTTCCGACCGCCTCAGCCTGTTCGAAGATTGGTCCGTGGAACGGGCCATCGCCTTCCATTGCCGGGTCTTCGCGGTTCCCGAGTTCGACGATCGCCTGCTGCGGCGCTTGAAAGTCGGCCAAAAGGACAAGATCAAAAGCCTGTCGGCCGGGGAGAGGGCCATCCTCCACCTTTCCCTGGTCCTGTCGCAGAAGCCCGCCCTGCTGCTGGTCGACGAGGTCATGCACATGCTCGACCCCTACATCCGTGACCTGTTCATCGAGGCGCTGATCGAGATCATGGCCGCCGGCCAGGCCACGGTGCTCACGGTCAACCACGTCTTCAGCGAGATCGAAAGGCTCCCCGAGCGCGTGCTGGTCATGGAGCGGGGCAGGTTCGCCATCGATGAAAGCGCGGAGGCGCTGCGCCAGAAAGATGAAAAAAGTCGTCAGCCGCGACCCTTTGCCCGAAAACCTGCCCTGCATTTTCAGGAAGTCCGAAGGAACATACAAGGAATATTATATCTATCCGTTCGCTGAAGAACTGCGCGCGGGACATGCCGTGGATTTCCAGGACATCGCGTTGCCCGAGATCATCAAAGCGTTCATTGGAGGCGGCTATGAACAGAAAAGAATGGCTTGAGGTCGGAAAACAATCCCTGTATTTCATTCTGGCCCTGGCCGCGATGGCCCTGCTGCTTGGCGGGGTGGACCTGCTGATGGGCGTGATGGGCTTTGCTCAATCCAAGCCCCTCGAGGGCGAAAAGCTCATCATCATTCTGGGCGCCTGGCTGCTGATGTTCTCCATGTTCCTCGGCCTCACGCCTTTCGCCATGGACTCCAAGCAGAAGGGGATGGAGTACCTGCTCACCCTGCCATACTCCCGGCGCCGGCTGCTGCTCATCAAGCTCCTGCCCCGCCTGGCCGCGGCCGCTTTCTTTTACCTGGCATTCGTTCTTTCATATGGCTTCACCGGCAACGACGCGTTTAGCGGCGGCTTCACTTTCTTCAGCCTGTCCTACTTCGCCCTGTTCTTCATCTCCTATTCGCTCTCGGCGGTCCATGAGAATTTCATTGTCCAGTCGATCTGGGCCGGCAGCGCCCTGTGCGGCTACCTGGCTTTGTGCCTCTACGTTGTTTCCCTGGGCTTTTCCTGGAAATTCAGGATGCCGGCCTCATGGGTCGGTTCCAGATTCTGGCATGACCTTTCCTTTGATGTGAACACCCTGATCGTATCCGTCGCCGTTTTCCTGATCATGGCGGCGCCGTTCATCATTTCCTTTTTCCTGGTATTCAGGAAATTCGACCTAAAGCCGGCCCGGGCCTTCAATCGCCGGCACTTGCTGATCTTCCTGCCGATGCTGCTCCTGGCCTTCGCCGCCTCCCTGGGGGTCACCTATCTTGTTCAGGCGAATTCCGCTTATTGGGATGCGGACTTCACTGTCCTCGCAGGTCAGCGCCTTCTGAAATCCGAATTCCCGGGGAAACTGACCTTGTACGACAAGGCCGGACTGCGCAAGGTCGACGCAAGGGGACGGATATTCTGGGAACGGCTGCTGCTGGAGCAGGGGGAGCGGTTGTATTTAAGCGGATACGACACGGAGAAGGGGGATCGGATCGTCGGTTGCCTGAACCAGGCGGACCTTTCATGGAGAACACTGCACCGGGTCCCGGAGCGGAGCTTTTTCACCAATGGCTACTTTGCCATCCAATTCGATGGCAAAAATTTCGCCTATGTGAGGCGCTCCCCGGCCGAGGCCGATCGGCGAGGCATGGACAGCAGGCAAGCGGGCAGATCCGACATACTGGAGCTTGTTCGCGTGGACCCGACCAGTGGCGGGAGCAGGACGATCACTTTTCGCGACGCCCTTTTCCGGAAATATTCCGAGCCCTGGATCATCGGCAGTGAAGAGCGGAACGGCAAACGTTCCTGGCTGGTCGCCAGCCGCTGGCAAAACGTTTTCCGGTTCTGGGAAGACGGTCGTGTCGAGGACCTTGGCGTGTCCAAGGGCTTTCCGGCCTATGCCGCCCCGCTGCTGTTCGCCCGCAACGACCATTCCCTGCTTGTGCGCCGGCTGCTGGATGCCGGCAGCGAATCCGTCAAGGAGATCGCGGGGAACTTTTTGCCGTTCAATCCGTATTTTTCGCACCCGATCAGCGGGCCGGTCGCTGAAATCTATACGGTGCGCGACAAGCGCATCGTGCGCATCGACCTGTCCACCTTGAATATCGAAGATGTCGGGCCTGACCGCGGCCATATCTGGACTGTGCCGCCCGGTGTTTTTTACTATGTCGAATTCGAGACCTGGCCGGCCGGAAATACCGACAAGTGGAAGAAACTGTATCGTCTCCAGGGCGGCAGGATGATCTTTCTCAGGCAATTGGATTTCGGCGCTGCCGGGTACGGGCTTGTGGAAGTGAGCAGCAACGGCGTTGTGCTGCATCAGAAAAAAATCGTCGGGGACAGAAATAAAACAACTGTAAGATTCTTCGCCTTCCCCGACCTGAAGGAATTGAAATTTAGGGAATTGAATTAAATTTTACTGGCGCCCGGGTGAAAGGGCGGCCGATTCCCGCCTGAACCATATTTTCTTGTTTCCCGTATCAGACAACGTTCCAAATGTCTTCCGGGTGTGCTATAACAGATCGAAGCCGGATGCGGTCCGGCAAAATAGTTGGTGAAGGCAGTCGGACCGACTTGGACAAACCAATGAAACAAAAGGAGTGAAGGATGACAAAAAGAAGTTTTCGCGTCGCGCTTGTCCTGTTCGCTTTGCTGGCCATCGGCGTGAACGGCAATCCGCTGGCCGGGCAGACCATGGACAAGATCAAGGCGCAGATCCAGGAAAAAACCCTGGGCAACGGCATGAAATTCATCGTCCTGGAGCAGCATGAAGCCCCGGTGGCCTCGTTCCACGTCTACGCCGACGTGGGCAGCGCCCAGGAAGTGGACGGCATCACCGGCATTTCCCATATCCTGGAGCACATGGCGTTCAAGGGCACAACCACCGTCGGCACCAGGGACTACGCGGCCGAGGCCAAGGTCCTGGACGAGCTGGACCAGGCCTACGACAAGCTCAGCCGCGAGGAGCAGAAGCTCAAGCCCGATGCCGGCCTGGTCAAGGAGTACAAGGCCCGCTTCGACGAGCTCCAGCAAAAAGCCAAGGAATACGTGGTCAACAACGAATATTTCGACATGGTCATGCAGCAGGGCGACACCGGCGTCAACGCCTACACCAGCAGCGACGCCACCCAGTATATCAACAGCCTGCCCGCCAACAAGCTGGAATTCTGGATGGCCATCACCTCCGACCGCTTCCTCAACCCGGTCTTCCGGGAATTCTACAAGGAGCGCGACGTGATCATGGAGGAGCGCCGCCTGGGGCTGGAGACCCAGCCCATCGGCAAGCTGCTCGAGGATTTCGAGGCCGCGGCCTTCAAGGCCCACCCGTACCGCCACGAGGTGGTCGGCCACATGTCCGACCTGCAGCGCATCCGCCACCAGGACGTGATGGACTACTTTAAAAAATACTATTCCCCCAGCAACCTGACCGCGGCCATTGTCGGCGATGTCGACGCCCGCGAGGTTTTCCGGCTGGCCGAGCTTTACTTCGGGCGCATCCCCAGCGGCCCGCGCCCCGAGCCCCTGCGCACCCGCGAGCCGGAGCAGTGGGGCGAGCGCCGGACCACGGTCGCGGCCCAGTCCCAGCCCATGCTGATCGTGGGCTTCCATCGCCCCGATGTCCGGCACGCGGACAACGGCGCCCTGGACGCGCTGGCCAACATCATCGGCCAGGGCCGTTCCTCCCGGTTGTGGGAAAGCCTGGTGAAAAAGGAAAAAGTCGCCATCCAGGTCGGCTGCTTCAACGGCTTCCCCGGCGACAAGTACCCCAACCTCACCGCCTTTTTCGCCTTCACCAGCAAGGACAAGACCGCGGCCCAGTCGCTGGAGCTGATCGACAAGGAGATCGAAAGGATCAAAAAGGAGTCGGTCAGCGCCCAGGAGCTGACCAAGTACAAGCTGATGAGCAAGAAGGCCCTGATCGGCCAGTTGAAATCGAATTCCCGCCTGGCGGCCATGCTGGCCTACTACGATGTGGTGCAGGGCGACTGGCGTCTGGTTTTTGACGAGCTGGCCGCGATCGACAAGATCACGGCCGATGACGTCAGGCGCGTGGCCAACACCTACCTGGTCCACACCAACCGCACCGTCGGCGAGATCATTCCCGAAAAACAGTAAAGGAAGGACGCACCATGAACAAAAAAATAACCGTATTATTGGCCCTGGGAGCCGTTGTCCTCGCTCTTTTTGCCGCCCCGCTGGCGGCCCAGAAAAATCCCAAGGACCCGTTCGATTTTCCCAGGCTCAACGCGCTGAAGATCCCGGCGGTCAAGCAATTGACCTTGAAAAACGGCATCCAGCTGTTCCTGATCGAAGACCGCCGCTACCCGACCATCGACATGCTTGGGCTGTTCCACACCGGGGCGGCCCTGGAGCCCGCGGACAAGGTCGGCCTGGCCGCCCTCACCGGCACGGTGCTGCGCAGCGGCGGCACCCAGGAGCGGAGCGGCGACCAGATCGACCGCGAACTGGAGACCATGGCCGCCACCATCGAGACCGCCATCGACAACGAGAGCGGTTCGATCTCGGTATCCATGCTCAAGGAAAGCCTGGACCAGGTGCTGCCGCTCATGGCCGCGATCCTGCGCCGGCCCGTTTTTGACAAGGAAAAGATCGAATTGGCCAAGATCGAGGCGCGCAGCGGAATTTCCCGCCGCAACGACGACGTCGGCCAGATCGCGGAACGGGAATTCGCCAAGCTGATCTACGGGGCCCAAAGCCCCTATGCCCGCCAGGCGGAATACGCCAGCATCGACGCCGTCAGCCGCGAGGACATCCTCGCCTTTTACAAGTCCTATTTCCATCCCAACAACCTGCGCCTTGCCGTCTGGGGCGATTTCAACACCAAGCAGATGATCGGCAAGATCAGCGCCGCGCTCGGCGACTGGCCCGCCGTCGACCTGAAGTTGCCCGCCCTGCCCGCCGTCGACTACGACTTCAAGTCCACGGTCAACTATATCGAAAAAACCGACGTCAACCAATCCAACATCCTGGTCGGCCATATCGGCGGCTTGCTGGACAGCCCCGATTATCCCGCCCTATCGGTCATGAACCGCATCCTCTCCTTCGACCGCATGTTCAAGAGAATACGCACCGACGAAGGCCTGGCGTACTCGGTGTGGGGCTACTACGGGGCCGGGTACCGGGTGCCGGGAACCTTCTCCGCTGGCGCCCAGACCAAGTCAGGGTCCACGGTCAAGGCCATCCGCATCATGCTGGACGAGATGAAGCGCATCTGCAGCGAGGAGGTCAGCGCCGAGGAGCTCAAGCGGGCCAAGGACCAGTTCCTGAACTCCTACGTCTTTCAGTTCGACAGCCGCGCCAAGATCATCCGCCGCCTGCTGATCGACGCCTACTACGGCTATCCCCTGGATTTTGCCGAGCAGGTCATCCGCAAGATCGAAAAAGTGACCCAGGCCGACATCCTGCAGGCGGCCCGGAAATACCTGCATCCCGACCGGGTGCAGATCCTGGTGGTGGGCAAGCAGGGGGATTTCGACAAGCCGCTGGCCGATCTCGGCCCGGTCAACGTGATCGACATCGCCATCCCGGTGCCGGCGGGGGACAAGGCCCCGGAAGCTACCCCGGAAACGCTGGCCAAGGGCCGGGAACTGTTCGGCCAGGCCGTCGCCGCCCTGGGCGACCCGCAGAAGATCAAGGCCATCCGCAATGTCCGCAGCAAGTTCGACATGGTGCAGAGCACGCCCATGGGCGAGATGAAGATGGAAGCCGAGACCGTTTGCGTCTACCCGGACAAGGTCTGGTTTTCGCTGAATACCCCCGGGGGCAAGGTGACCATGGTGATCAACGGTCCGAAGGCCGTGGTCAAGATGCCGCAGGGGGCCATGCCCCTGCCCGAAGCGCAGAGAAAGAGCATCATGGAAAGCGTTTGGCGCGACGCGGTTTATGTCTGGCAGAACGCGGAGCGCTACAGGTTCCAGGCGCTCGGCCGGAAAAAATTCGCCGACAAAGAGGCGATCGCCCTCCTGGTTTCCGGACCCGAACTCAGCTTCCACCTGTTCCTGGACCCGCAATCCCTGCTTCCCACCGGCACGTCCTACGCCACCGTGACCGGGGAAGGCCCGGCCACGGTCGAGGAAACGGTCGCGGATTACCGCGATGTCGGGGGCGTCAAGGCGCCCTTCAAGACCACCGCGTTCGCCAGCCAGAAGAAAACGTCCGAACAGACGGCAACGGAGATCGAATTCAATGCCGCGGTCGGCGACGATCTCTTCAAGATCGATTGAGGAGGACCCATGAAGTTTCAGATCAAGCTCATTCTGGTTTTGCTGGGATTGGCCTTGCTGGCCCTGGCCGTCCGGGCCGCCGCCGCCAAACCCGCCGCTGCCAACGAGACCGCATTCCGGCAGTTTTTAAAAACATACGAAGCCAGGGTCATACCGCTGAGCCGGGACGCCGCCCTGGCCAGTTTCCAGGCCTCGATCAGCGGCAAGGACGAGGATTACCAGAAGTCGTCCGCCCTGCAGATCCAGTTGAACAAAGCCAACTCCGACGCCCGGGAATTCGCCCGCCTGAAAAGCTTCAGGAAGAACGGGCTGATAGGCGAGCCGCTGCTAAAGCGCCAGCTGGACATCCTGTACGACAGTTACCTGGAGAACCAGATCCCTGCCGCGCAAATGGAGGAGATGGTCAAGCTGCAGGCGCAGATCGAGCAGAAGTTCAACACCTTCCGCATCAAGATGGATGACAAGGTGCTGAGCGACAACGACGCCGAGGAGATCCTGCGCACATCCACTGATTCCGGCCAGCTGGAAAAAGTATGGAGATCGAGCAAGGAGGTCGGCCGCCTGGTCGCTCCCGACATCCTGAAGCTGGTGCGCCTGCGCAATGCCGCCGCCCGCCGCCTGGGCTTCGCCAATTTCCAGCAGATGCAGCTGCGGCTGGGCGAGCAGGACCCGGCGCAGATCGAAGCCCTTTTCGATGAACTGGACGAATTGACGCGCGCCGGCTTCGCCGGCCTGAAAGGCGATATCGACGCCTTCCTGGCCGCGCGCTGCGGCATCGCAGCGGAGCAGCTGCAACCCTGGCACTACCAGAACCGTTTTTTCCAGGAAGCGCCGGTCATCTATCCCGTGGACCTCGACTCCTATTACAAGGGCAAGGACCTGGTGGCCCTGGTCAAAACCTACTATGACGGCATGGGCCTGAACATCGACGACCTCGTCGGGCGCAGCGACCTGTTCGAAAAGCCGGGCAAGTACCAGCACGCTTTTTCCAGCGACATCGACCGCAACGGCGACGTGCGCGTCCTGTGCAGCGTCAAGCCCGATTCCTACTGGATGAACACGCTGCTGCACGAGTTCGGCCATTCGGTCTACGCCAAGTTCAACGACCGCTCGCTGCCCTGGCTGCTGCGCGACGCCGCCCACGCTTTCACCACCGAGGCCGTGGCCAACCTGTTCGGGCGCTTTGCCGCTTCGCCGTCCTGGCTGCGCGCCATGGCCGGAGTCGGCGCCGACGAGGCCGAACGCATCCGCGAACCCCTGCGCAAATCCCTGCGCTTGCAGCAGATGGTATTCAGCCGCTGGGCCCAGGTGATGTTCCGCTTCGAAAAAAGCATGTACGAAGATCCCGGCCAGGACCTGAACCGCCGCTGGTGGGAGCTCGTGGAAAAATACCAGCTGCTGAAGATGCCCGCCGGCCGCAACGAGCCCGACTGGGCCGCCAAGATCCATATCGCCCTGTATCCCTGTTATTACCACAATTACCTGATGGGCGAGCTTCTCGCTTCCCAGCTTTTTTACCAGATCGCCGGCCGGGTCCTGAAAAGCCCCGACGCGGAGAACGAGTGTTTCGTCAACCGCCCCGAGGCCGGCCGTTTCCTGATCGAGCAGGTGTTCAAGCCCGGCATGCGCTGGCCGTGGAACGAGATGATCGAGCGCGCCTGCGGCGAGAAGCTGACCGCCAAGTATTACGCGCAACAGTTCGTGGGGCTCAAATAGGCGAAAGCGCTGAGGCCCCGGCGCCCCGCCTGGCTCGCTCCCTACCGGCGGCTCAGCCGGCAAATCCTGGAGCTGGCCCTGGCCGATGTCCCGGGCTACGCCTCCTGGCGGCGTTTCGATCCCGGGCCGCGGTCGTCGGTGGACGAGCGCTTCGCGGCGCTGCCGGCGCTCGGCAAGCGCGAGCTGCGCGAGCATTTTCCCGCCGGCTTCGTCCCGCGCCGGCGCGAACTGGTGCCTGGCCTCGCCGCCGGCGAGGTCGAATTTGCCCATACCAGCGGCAGCTCCGAGGACCGGGTGACCCTGGTGTTCAACCCGGCCTGGTGGGAAGCGTCGGAGCGTGCCGCCTGGGGGCTCAACCGCGACGCGCAACTGGTGGCCGACGGCCGCCACCCGGAGGTCGTCCTGGCTTCGCCGCGCTGCGTCGGCCCCGGCTTCAGTCCCAAGCCCCTGACCGCGGCCGAGCGCACCATCGGCCGCCACCTGTACGTCAACCAGAAGATCAACCCGGCCACCTGGAACGCCCGCGATATCCGGCGCATGGCCGCCGAGATCAACGACTACGAGCCGCAGGCGCTGGAGGGCGACCCGGCCTACCTGGCGGCTTTTGCCCGCCGGGTCGCCGAGCTGGATATCCCGCTCAAGCAGCCGCGCCTGATCTTCCTGACCTATTCCTTTCCCTCGCGGATCTATCGGCGCCAGATCCGGGAAATATTTGCCGCGCCCCAGGTCAGTTCCTACGGCTCGACCGAAACCGGCCACGTTTTCATGGAATGCGAGGCCGGGCGCCTGCACCAGAACGTCGAGCATTGCCGCGTCGATCTCGTGCCCTGGCTGCCGCGCCACGGCGGGCCCCGGCGCGGGCACATGCTGGTCACCGTGTTCCACAATCCCTGGTTCGTGGTCCTGCGCTTCGCCATCGGCGACGTGGCCAGGCTGGACGACCGCGGGCCCTGCCCCTGCGGTCGCCGGGCCGGGCTGACCCTGGCCGCGATCGAGGGGCGGGTGTCCGGCCTGACCCGCGACGCCGCGGGCAATGCCGTGAGCGAGGACGACCTGGACGCGGTCCTGGCCCCGATCCGGGGCCTGACGGGCTGGCAGCTGGACCTGCCCGCCCCTGCGCGTCTGCAACTGCGGATCACGGCCGAACCCGGCCTGGCCCGCCAGGCCTGTCGCCAGGCGCGGGAAGTACTCCGCGGCATCTACGGCTCCGCGGCAAAGATCGAGGTGGCGGCCGGGAAAATGCTGCAGCACGAGAATTCCGGCAAGTTCCGCTTTGTCCGCCCGGCGTTTGCCGTGGACCCGGCAACCCTGGGCAGCGAGGAAAAATGAAAAAAAAAGCCGCTGATATCTTCCTGGTCGCCGGCGGGGGCGAAAGCCGCCGCCCGGGCGGGGACCCGCTGCTGGCGCAGATATTTTCCCTGATCGGCAGGGAAAAACCCGAGGTGGCCTACATCGGCGCCGCCAGCCGGGACAGCCGCGTTTTTTTCAAGTGGATGTCGGCGCAGTTGAAAAAAGCCGGCGCCGGCCCCGTGCGCCTGGTCGGACTGGCTTCCGGCCGCGCCGACCTGGCCGCGGCCCGCTCGCTCTTGACCGGGGCCGACCTGGTCTTTGTCAGCGGCGGCGACGTGGAATCGGGCATGCGCATCCTGGCCAGGAACGATTTCGCCGCCCTGTTGAAGGACCTCCACCAATGCGGCAAGCCCTTTGCCGGCCTGTCGGCCGGCAGCATCATGCTGGCGCAAAGCTGGGTGCGCTGGGCCGACGCCGCCGACGACGCCTCGGCGCAGGTTTTCCCCTGCCTGGGCCTGGCCCCCCTGCTGTGCGACACCCATGCCGAAAAAGAGGAGTGGGAGGAACTCAAGGTATTGCTCAGGCTGACCGGGGCGCCCGTGGGCTACGGCATCCCCGCCGGCTCCGCCCTGCGCGTTGCCGCCGACGGTTCAGTGCTGGCCCTGGGCAAACCGGTGCGCAGGCTGGCCTGGAGCCGCGGCCGGGCGGAGAACATGGGCGACTTGCCGGTCTCCTGATCTTTTCACCGGGCGGCGGTCGTTTGTCTTGCGGCGGACCGGGACCGCAGCCGATCAGGAAACGGGTGCTTCGGGCCCCGGATAGCAGCAGTCGTTCTTGATGATCGTCAGTACCAGGTCTTTCTGCGTCTCGGTTTCATCCAGGATCACGCAGCCGGTGGAATAGACGATGCCGGGCTTGAGCACGCCATCAGGCTGGTCCTGGAAACGCAGAATGCGCGAGTGGATGACCTTGATCATAAAATCGTTCTTTTGCTTGCCGTAGTTGACGAAAATCCTTAGGGTGTTCTCGATGACCGGCGGATAATTGGAAATGAGATTGAAGCCGCCCAGCGAGATATTCTTTATGATGAATTCTTCGCGGTTCTGGAACTCGCCGGTCACTTCATTGCACAGTTCGAAGTAGCCAACGATCTGCACCGCCGGATCGAAGCGGATATTCTGCCTTTCTATGTCCATTTTCTCCCCCTGCCATTATAGCACACTGCCTTGGGCAAAGGGAATTTGCCGCCCGGCTCGCCGGAACACCGTCCGGGATCTGAAACTTTTTCCGCCTTGCCGGCATCTTGACGGGTGGAAGACGATTTTTCAAGGAGGTTACAATGAATACATGCAAAAGGCCCAATGGAGCCGTGAAGGCCGTTTTTATCCTGGCTGCCGTCCTGGCCCTGGCCGGGGCGCTGGCTTTGCCGGCAGCTGAAAAAAACGGGGACGGCTACCTCGGGGTAGCGGTGCGCAGCCTGGATGAAGCCGAACGCGAAGAACTGGGCGTCAGCCATGGCGTAGGGGTGGTTTCGGTCGAAAAAGAGAGCAGCGCCGCCGCCGCGGGCATCCTGAAGGACGATGTCATCCAGTCGCTCAACGGTGAAAAGATCCGCGACCCGCGGTCGCTGGCGGATGTCGTGCGTGAACTGGCGCCGGGCAGCCAGGTAAAAATCGGCCTGTGGCGCGGCGGCAAGGCGCTGGAAGTGAAGACCGCCCTGGGCAAGCGCGAGCGCCCGCAGCGCCCGGGCTGGAAAGTCGCCCCGTTCGCCAAGACCATCCGCTCCGGCCCTTACCTGGGCATCGGCTTGCTGGAACCCGACGCCGACCTGGCCGCATATTTCGGCGTCAAGGCCGGCGCCGGCGTGCTGGTCACCGGGGTGGAGAAAGGCACTCCCGCGGCCAAGGCCGGATTGAAGTCGGGTGACATCATCGTGCAGATGGCCGGCAAGCCGGTCCAGGGCAGCCGGGACATACATGAAGCGCTCGCGGATCTGAAAAAAGGGGAGCGCATCGCCATTGGGGTCGTTCGCCACGGCAAAAAGGAAACGGTCCAGGCCGAGCCCGACTTCGACAGCCGCCAGCGCATCATGCGCATCATCAGCGGCGGCAAGGACGGCGGGATCGAACATCTGCAATTGCCCGAGTTGGACATCGATATCCCGGAGATCGACTTTGTCGCGCCCTGCCCTCCCGAACTGCCCCATGGCGAAGAGATCTCCCGCCATGTCCACGAAAAGATGGACAGGGCGATGGTCAAGATCGAAAAACACCTGCAGCGGATCACTGAAAATAACTGGATCTGATCGCTTCCTACCTCCTGTGCTCGGGGACAGGCTTCGGCCTGTCCCTTTTTTTTGCCCGGCGCTCATGCCGCGCGATCTTCCGGGACCTGCAGGGACAACGGATTGACAGCCGCGGGCAAAGCATGTATTTTGGTTCCTGGCCCTCTGGCAGGGGAGGATGGCATGAAAAAGAGCGCGCAGCTGAAGGTTTTGAATGTTTTGCTGGGAGTGCTGATCGTTTCGCAGGCCCTGTCGGGATTGTTCAGGGACAGCCTGCCGGAAGAAACCTTCGAGCATATCCACGTTCCGGGGGGGCTGCTGATCCTCGCCGGCGTCATCCTGCATGTGATCCTGAACTGGGGCTGGGTCAAGGCGAATTTCTGGAAGAAGTGACCGGGAAAAAGCCGCCGTCCCCCCCGGCGAAGCGATGAATGTCCTGGTGATCCCCAATTATTTCGACCGCGACGGGGTGACTTCCAAAATATTGACCGATGCGAAATACCTGGCCCCCCAGGGCATCCGCCTGGTCATTGTTGTACCCAGGAATCCTTTCGCCAAGGCGGATGTCGTGGCCAAGCTGCAGGCGCAGGGGCTGAAATATTTTATCGCTCCGACCCATTTCCGCATCCTGTATTACTTTTTGCCATTTTCCCTGCTGAAGATCGGCGGGATCATCCGCCGGGAAAGGATCGGCCTCCTGCACGTGCATGCCAGGAAAGCCCTGGTCCTGGGCGTACTCCTGAGCCGCTTGCACAAGATCCCGCTGGTATTCACCATTCACGGCACCAGCCGCCGCGAACTGCCGTTGGGGTTGAAAAGCTTCTGGTTCCGCTCCGTGTCCCGGGTCCTCGCCGTTTCCGAGGAATCCGCAGCCTTTTTCGCCAGCCGCGTGAGCTATCCGGCCGACCGGGTCGTCATCAGCCGCAACGGCATCGATTTTTCGCATTTCCGGGAAACGGCGAGGGAAAGGCAGGGTTTTCTTGACCTTCTGTACATTTCCCGCCTGGACCGCGACAAGCGAGCGGCCGTGGAAGCGGTCATGGCCGCCGTGGCCATGCTTTTTCCCGAGCGGCCCGAGCTCCGGCTGCGCGTCCTGGGCGACGGCCGCCAGCTCGGCAAGATCAAAAAGAAAGCCCGGGCGCTCAACGCGGCCCTGGGCCGGGATGTCATCGCCCTCGAGGGCTGGGCCAACGACCTGGCCGGGCCCCTGGCCGCTGCCGCCGTGGTCCTGGGAGTGGGGCGCTGCGTCCTGGAAGCGATCGCCTCGGGCCGGCCGGCCCTGGTCGTAGGCAGTGAGCGGATCGGCGGCCTGGTCACGGCGGGCAATTTCATCGCCCTGCAGAAAGCGAATTTCTCAGGACGCGGCAATGCCGCGGCCACTACCCGCGAAAACGTGCTGCGGGAATTGCGGCAGATCACCGTCCAAACGACAGGCGACGCCGAAGTCGGGGCCCTGGTCCGCCGCGACCACGATGCCGCCGCGATTGCCCTGGAGATGGGAAAAATATTCCGGCAGCTGGCTCCCTGTCCAGGCCGGCAGCCTCTCCCGACACTGCCGGATCGCGATAGGGAGAAAAACCCGGCAGGCGCGCCCGAAGCGTAGAGATCGCCGCGGCCGCCCCGAGAAAAGCAGGCGGGATCCCCTCATTCCGCGTATCCTCTGCGTCGGGGCACGGGACGCAAGCGCAGCCCGGTTTCGTCGGTGAGATAGGCGTAGCCGAGGCCGGGCTGATAGCGTGCCTCGGGGTCGAACTGCTCGTTGCGCCGGCGCCGGGCTTGGCGGTCTTCGCCGCGAACCATGCGCAAATGATAGATGATGAGATCGGCGAGCGGAAAGAAGCCGCGGACCTTCCCCTGCAGCGGCGCCTTGGCCCCGTGGATGGGGCGTTCATCGAATTGATGGTCCGCGCGCGCCTGAAAAAACCGGGGCTGTGTCTTCCGCCCCCAGATGCCGTCGACCCGGAATGAGCCCGTCCCGTTCCACAGCTCACGGAAATGGACCCCGTACGCCGTCAGGCCGATGGGCCCGCCGCGGCGGATAACGCGCTCGGCCCGTGTCCGGAATTCCCGCTCCAGGCGTTCATCGGCGTCCACGGCGATGATCCATTCGGCGCCATGGCGCAGCGCGGCCTCGACCAGGCGCCGGTGGTTGCCCGGCTGGTCCCAGCCGGGGCGGCCGGGGGAATTGTCTCAGCAGTTCCAGCACCTGAGGGCATTCCTCCAGCAGGCGCCCGCTGCCGTCGCTGGAGCCGTCGTCCAAAGCGATGATGCCGTCGACCTGGGGCGCGATGTTGCGCAGCAGGCCGGGCAGAAAACGGATTTCGTCGCGGACCATGGTCACCGCCAGCAGGCGGACGCGACCGGCGTTGTCCGCGAAGGGATTGAATCGGCGCGAGGGAATGCGGTGGCGCAAGGACAGGCATAGCCGCCAGGGGATATTCATCATTCTTCATATCCCCTTGCGGCCGGTACCGGCCGCAGCCCGATGCCTCTCTCGTCCGTCAGGTAGGAATAGCCCATCTCCGGCTGGCACAAGGCATGCGGGTCGAGGGCCTCGTAGCGCCGGCGCCGCGCTTCCCGGTCCTGGCGGCTCAACATGCGCAGGTGGTAGAGGATCAGGTCGGCCAGGGGGAAAATGCCCAGGACCTTTCCCTGCTGGGGAGCCTTGGCCCCGTGCAGCGGCCGCGGATCGAAGCGGTGATCGGGCAGCGCCCGGAACAGGCGCGGCGACCATTTCAGCCCCCAGATGCCGTCGGCGCGATAGCGGTCGGGGGCGTCCCACAGCTCACGCACGTGGACCTGGAACGCGCGCAGGCCCAGCCGCCCCCCGCGGCGGATCACCCGTTCGGCGCGGACACGGAAATCACGTTCGAGCCGTTCGTCGGCGTCGATGGCCAGGATCCATTCGGCCCGGTGGTCCAGGGCCGCGGCCACCAGCCGTCGCAGCCCTGCCGGCTCGTCATAGGCGGGGCGGTCGGGGCGGTTGCGCAGCAATTGCAGGACCTGGGGGCAATCCTCCAGCAGGAGGTCGCTGCCGTCGCGGGAGCCGTCGTCCAGGGCGATGATGCCGTCGACCTGGGCGGCGAGGTTGCGCAGCAGGCCGGGCAGAAAGCGGGCCTCGTCGCGCACCATGGTCACGGCCAGCAGGCGGGTCCGCTTCACTTCCCGGGCGAGCGGGTTCCACTTGCCGGAGGGAATTTGCAGCAGGCTTTTTGCCCGGCGCTTGCCGCAGAAGCAGCATCTCACCCTTCGGCATCGTAGGCTTCGATGACCTCGGCGGCGGGCCCGTCGCGGCGGATCCTGCCTTTTTCCAGCCAGATCGCGCGCCGGCAGTATTTCTTGAGGAAATCGTGATCGTGGGACGTAAGGACCAGGGTCCGCGAAGATTCGGCCAGGCGGACGAAATAGGCGTTGCACTCGCGGAAAAACGCCTGGTCGACGTGGACGAAGGTCTCGTCGAAGACGAGGAAGTCGGCGGGAGCCTGAAAAACGATGCTCAGGGCCAGCCGCTGCTGCTGGCCGAGGGACAGGTCGTGCAACGGGGCAAACCCCAGGTCTTTGATGTCGGCGCTTTCCAGTATGCCGGGCACCAGCGGTTTCATCTGCGCCCGTTTCATGCCGCATACGGCCCCGAAAAGGTAGATGTTGTCCACGACCGGCAGATCGGCGTTCTGCCCGATCCAGAACTTGAACAGGGCCAGCGGCGCCTCGGCCACCCGGATGCTGCCGCTGCTGGGCTCGATGATCCCGGCCAGCAGGCGCAGCAGGGTCGTTTTGCCTGAGCCGTTGCGGCCGATGATCGCGACTTTTTCGCCGCGCTCAATGGTGAATGACAGGTCGCGCAGGGCCCACAATTCCATGGTGAGCCTTTCACGCCCGAAAAGGGCTTTCAGGGCGCGCAGGGTGTTCCGCTGCCTTTTCAGCACCCGGTAGCGCTTGGCGACCCTGTCGGCCTGCACCAGAAGCTCGCTCATGTGCGGTCCAGCGCGGCCCCTTCCCAGCGCAGGAAAATGAAGTACGACGAGCTCAGGGCGGCGGTGCCCAGGAGCAGGCAGTGACCCAGGACCGGAAAGGCAAGCGCTCCCCCATGCAGGAATATGGCGCGGAAGGCCGTCAGGAAGGGAGTCAGCGGGTTCAGGTACAAAACGAGGGAGCGCATGGCCGGGGACAGGCTCTCGATCGTATAAAACACCGGGGTGACGAACAGGAAAAGGCGGGAGAGGATCGCCCAGATATGCTCCACGTCGCGGGCGAAGCAATAAAACAGGGAAAGGGCCAGCCCGACCCCCAGCACCAGGCCCAGAAAAGAAGCGAGAACGGGAAGAAACAGCAGGGCGGACCTCAAGGAGAAAAAGCCGTAGCCCAGGCTCAGCAGGGTGCAGATCATCAGCTCGATCCCCAGTTTCCAGGCATTGATCGAAATGGTGGCCAGCACCAGGTTCTCGCGCGGGATGGTGGAATTCAGGGCGATATCGCGGTTGAAGATCAGGACCCTGAGCAGGTAGGTGGTGGCGGTGATGAAAAAATTCACCAGGATGATTCCGGTCAGGAGGTAGAGCGGGTAGCCCTGGATGCCCAGGCCGAAGCGCCGGCTGAAGACAAGATAGAGGGCGGCCAGCATGACCGCGGTCCCGATCAGGCTCCACATGCCGCCCAGGAACGAGTGGTAGTCGCTGGCCTTGATATTGGCCCGCACCTGCTCCAGAAGAATGGTGCGATTGGCCGCTGACGTCAGCCGCTTGGCCCGGCCGCGCAGGCGGGCGGCGAAGGTTTGGCCGCTCATGGGGCTACGCGGCCCCGGCCCGCCGCGGGAATCTTTTTTCGCGAACCGACGCAGGCGCTGAAGAACCCCGCCCGGTTGGCGACATCCATGAGCAGCAGGACCGGCCAGTAAATGACAAAGCGCGCTGCGGAGCCGGTCTGCCAGGCCCGCCAGCAGGACCAGTAGAGCGCCGCCGGGACCGAGCGCAGCCCGACGCGAACGACCATGGGCACGCTGGCCGGTTTTTGCTGCGCAGTGCCGCCGAGCCGCCAGGACGCCCGGCCGCCGGCAAAGGCGTTTTTCAGCGCGGCGCGCAGGTCGGCATCGTAGCGGTGGCCGATGCGCAAGAAAGGCGAATAGTACACCGGAATGGCGGCGGCACGCAGCCGCCGGGTAAAATCGCTGTCTTCGCCGCGGGGAAAGGACTCATCGAAGCCGCCGATCTGCCGGAAAACCGAGCTGTGGAATGCGGCTGCCCCCGCCGCTTCCAGTCCGTGGTCGGTGCGGATCTCCATGGCTTCCGGCAGGCGCCGCCACATGCCGCGGCGGCTGGGTTCCAGATGCCGCGGGGCCAGGCGTCTTTTGCTGCTCGCTTCCTGGTAGGCATGGAGGGCGCCGCCGATCCATCCGCCGCCGGCGGCGGCCGTCACCTTGAAACGCACGACCCGCGCTTGTGGATATTCCTTGAAAAAAGCCGCGATCGAACGCGCGTAGTCCGCGGGCAGGAGATAATCGTCGGCGACGATGGCGACCCACTCGGAAGCGCAGTTGCGGATGCCGGTGTTTCTCGCCGCGGCGATGCCGGCCGGCTCCTGGTAGATATAGCTCCAGGGCGGCCGCGAGGAGATCAAGCCGCGGACCATGTCGCCGCTGCCGTCGCTCGAGCCGTCGTCGACGACAATGAACGCCAGGGGCACCCCCGCATCGCTCTGGCTGAAAAGCGATTCGAGGCAGCCGCGAAGAAGTTCGCGGCGGTTGCGCGTGAGCACGATGATGGTCAGTCCCGCGGCGGGGACCTGATTCACGGTCATTTTCCTGTTTCCTGGTGGGGCCGGGAAAGATTTTCCTCGCCCATTATAGGAAAAAAGTCCAGGCAAAGCAAACGCCGGGCCACGGGCGGCCGGATATTGATTTGCCCGGTGGGCTGTGCTATGTTGGTCGCATATGGAAGAAAAAATCAAAGCTGTCCTGGCCGGCATCCTGGAGATCGCCCCCGCGGAGATCGGGGAAGATTTCGGCCCCGACAGCTGCCAGAACTGGGATTCGCTCAACAACCTGCGCATCCTCACCGCCCTGGAAAAGGAATTCGCCGCCAAGTTCACCTGGCCGGAGATCAGCTCCATGACCGATTTCGCCAGGATCCGCGCGGTCATCGCCGGGCGGGCGGGCAAAAAATGAACGTCACGAGTTTCGCCCAGCGCTTCCTGCTGCCGCGCTGGGGGGTTTCCCTGTATTTTTTCTGCAGGTACCGCTGCAAGGTGAGCACGCGGGCCGAGGTCGAACTGAGCCCGCTGCTGAGCATCGGCCGCGGCAGCGAGGTCAGTTCGTTTACCAAGATCAAGGCCAGCTACGGGCCGCTGCGCATCGGCCAAAGGTGTTCCATCGGCGCCGGCTGCTTCATTTCCTCGCACCAGGGCGGGGTCACGATCGGCGACGACTGCCTGATCAGCCCCAACGTGACCATCATCGCCAACAACTATAAATATCACCGCCTGGACGTTCCTTTCCGCGAGCAGGGATGCTCCTCGAAAGGCGTGCGCATCGGCGCCAACGTCTGGATCGGCTGCGGCGCTTCCATCCTCGACGGCGCCCAGATAGGCTCCGGGGTGATCGTGACACCGAATTCAGTGGTTTCGGGGAAGATCGCCGACAACGCCATCGCCCAGGGCAATCCGGCCAAGGTCATTTTCACCCGCCGCTGAAGCGGGCCCTTTATTTCGCCAGGCGCTTTTTATTTCGCAGGCGGCGGGCCGCCGCGATCACGGCCAGCAGGCCGCCCAATATCAGGATTTCGCGCGCCGCCACCTCCAGGTTGTGCAAATTGAACAGGCTGGGGAAAAAATCGCGTGAATTCCCGGAACGGACGATGTTGAGAAACAGGGGATGGGCGGCGATGAAGTAACGGTTGGAAAAAGGCCAGAACATGGGCAGGCCGTACGGGGCGGCCAGGTCGAGCGAAAAGAAATCCAGCAGCAGGTGGGCGTACAAGACCAGGAAGATCATGGTCGCGCTGGCCAGGAAGGGCCGTTTTTTGAGGCTGAAAAAAAAGCCGCCCAGGGCGGCGACGGCCAGGGCGGCGCCCACGCTGTGGAAAATGCCGTGGTGGAACAGGTTGGGATGGCCGCTGAGCAGGCCGGGCAGGAAATCGGCGTCGGGAAGGTTGGCCAGGAAGATCAAGAACAGGGCGTCATGCCAGCGCCTGGCGAAAAACAATCCGGGCCGCGCTTCAAAAAAGGCGATCCCGGCCAGGGCATGCCCGATCGGCAGCGGCATGGGCTATGGCTTGGCCTGCAAGAGGGTTTTCAACCGCTCGCTTTCCTGCTGCCAGCGCAGGTCGTTCCAGTGGGAAAACAACGGGCGCAGCCGCGGCAGCAGCTCCGCCAGGCGGCGGCGGTTCTCTCCCAGCCCGCAGCGGCGGAAGAACAGGTCGTCCAGGTGGACCACGGCTTCCTCCTCGATCAGCGGCTTGAGGCTTTCCAGGTCGGAGCCGGCCGGCGCCTGCCATTCGTAGGGGAAAAACCAGCGCCCGGAATTGGCCTCGGCCGGCGGCGGCGTCTTTTTGGCCTTGCAGCCGGGGAACACTTTCTTCATGGTCTTTTCGGCCACCAGGCGCGAGGTCGTGTACTTGACGCCGGAGACGCTGAACAATCCCGGCGGGCCTCCGTGCCGGCCATGGTCCAGGATCACTTCGCGCCCGGAGAGCTTGCCGGCCGGCGTGGCGGGCAGGATGCCGGCGTATACGTGCTCGATATCCTTTTCGCCCAGCATCAGCTCGGGCACGGCGTCGTTCATGTCGGCGACGAAAGCGGCGATGTCTTCGGGCCGCGGCGCGGGATTTTCGTCGTCGCCGCTGACCGGTATTTCGGCCGTTCCGGCCAGCAGGCGGTTCTTCCAATTGTGGACGAAGTAGGTGTGGTCGGGGCGGCCGGGCGGAACCAGGGCCAGGGCGTATGCGCTCAGCGCCTTCCTTTTGAAGAGGATATTGAAAAGCAGCAGGCGGTTGCGCAGGAGCCGGGGATAATCGCGGTCGAATTTCTGCGCCACCTGCCGGCACCAGGGCCCGGCGGCATTGATGACCACGGGGGCGCGGAATTCCAGGCGCTGGCCGGATTGGCAGTCCCGGGCCAGGACGCCGCCCACCTTGTCGTGCTGCAGGAGCAGGCTTTCCGCCTGCACATAATTGAGGGCCGTGGCGCCCAGGTCGCCGGCCCAGCGCAGGAGTCTCCATGAGCAGGCGCTGGTGCTCGGGCATGGCGGCGTCGTACCACAGTGCGCCGCCCTGCAGGCCCTTGCGGTCCACCTGGGGGAAGGCGTTGCGCAGGAAGCGCTTGCCCACGACCTTGCCCTGCGGCAGGCACTGCGGCCCGGCCGACGCCGGCATTGCGCGCGAGGCCCAGGCAGTCGTTGAGCAGCAGGGCGGCGCGCATGATGCTCGCGCGCTTGAGCCCGCGGCCGTACAGCGGCATCAGGCAGGGCAGCACCAGCACCAGGGCGGGGAAATTGGCCAGGAACCAGCGCCGTTCCGCGGACCGATTCGAAATAGCGGGGCAGGTCGAGCGACTGCAGGTAGCGCAGGCCGCCGTGGACCGTGCGCAGGTGGTTCAGGCTGGTGGCGCCGCCGAAGTCGTCCTTTTCCAGCAGCAGGGCCCGCTTGCCGCGCCGGCCGGCTTCCAGGGCCAGCATGGTCGCCGTAGATGCCGCCGCCGACGATGACCAGGTCGAATGCCGAGTTGGCCGCTCCGGCCACGTCTCTCTTGATCGCTGCCATGGTCTCCTGTCTGGCCCCGCTGGCTCCCGGCCGGGCCGGGGGCGGGGGCTATTTTCTGATTTTGATCTGCGGCGAAGCCGCTGGGGAAGCTTTCTCGTCGGAAAAAACGCTGGTGTTGCCGCCGCGGTCCACGGCCTGGATGCGGAAATAGACCTGCGGCAGGAAAGGGAACAGGTTGAAGGTATAGTGGCTGGCCGCGTTGTCCAGGGAGTAGTCGAGG
This sequence comes from Candidatus Aminicenantota bacterium, assembly GCA_963764745.1. Classification (GTDB taxonomy): domain Bacteria; phylum Acidobacteriota; class Aminicenantia; order UBA2199; family UBA2199; genus UBA2199. The sequence goes on from CAVXTN010000006.1 coordinate 1,267,070, forward strand.
GCTTGGGGCTTGAAACCGAATTCGATGTGGTAATGGTCGAGATCGGATTCGTAGCCGGGATCCCACTGCACGTTCCGCTGCAGGCGGTCCTGGGGATTCAGGACGGTGATGTTCTGCGCGGGCAGGGGCGGGAAGGCGGCCAGGGCCGGGGAGAAAAGGGTGGCGATCAGGCGCTGCCCGGCCGCGTTGGGGTGGTTGCCCTTGGACAGCACTGGTAGCCCGTCCACGATAACGGTCATCCGTCTTTCGAGCAAGTCCTTCCAGCCGTCGGGAGGATTGGTGTTCATGAAGGCGCTCAGTGTGTCGATGCTGGCCGTGCCTTTTTGAACGGCCAGGTCGAGTATCCCCGCGCTGAGCGCGTTCAAATTGTCCCAATAATACTGGTAGTCGGCCTTATCGTCTTTGCGCGGCGTGAGGGTAGATACGATCACGCGCATGTGTTTGGCCAGGGCGGCATCCATGATATAGCTCAGATTTTCCAGCGAATCGCTCAGGTCGAACAGCTCTTTGTTCCAGACGTCGTTGACACCCAGCATGAGCAGGAAATAAAAAGCCGAATTGGCTTCCAGGTCGGCATCGACCCGCTGGGCGCCGTCCAGGGTGCCATTGGCGGGGACGCCCAGGTTGATGGGAAAGGCAGGTCCGTAGGTCAGGGCCAGCATTTCCTTCATCACGGTCAGGTAGCACAGCTCCGGGTGCACGACCTGCTCGATCTGGCCCGCGGTGATGCTGTCGCCGAAGCCGATGTAGGTGTTGTAATACTCGGGGGTGACGGCGGCGGTCAGTTTTTCCGTTTTTTGCGCCGGGGAGAACCGTTCTTCATCCAGCAGCCGGCTTTGCCGGGTCTGGCGGTCGAAATCATAGCGGTATCTTGCCCGCAGGGACCTGGTTTCGATCACCATCCCGTTGTCCGTTTCCTGTAAAACGATCTCTTTTTCCGAGAACCGGGTCCGGGTCAACGGCGTCAGTTCTCCGGCGGCCAATCCATAATGGAATATGTCGACATTGTCCGAGTTGTTGCCCAGGAAGACCAGGGACTGCAGGGCGCCGTTCGTTTCCAGGACCTGGGGCAGCCCGAACGAGGAGAACCCGGCCAGGGGCAGGAGGCGGCTGCGCTGGCGGTTGTGGTCGTAATAGGCCAGGCGTTTTGTCTTCTGGCGGTAATTCAACCAGAAGACATAAAAATTTGCGCCGCCGGCGCGCGTGCCCAGCAGGATGTTCTCGCCGGCCATGCCGGCGCTCAAGTTGACGGTCCGGCGCCCCTGGCTCAGGACCAGGTCGGCCCGGCCCGGCGAAAACTCGGCGTCCAGCGAGTACGTCCGCCCCGCGTAGGCGAAACTTTCCAGGAATTCGGAGCGCTGCCGGCCCGGCAGCTGCGGGGCAGTCGCCACGGCGGCAAACAGGAAAAAAATGGCGATCTTGGCTCGGGTGTTCATGATGCTTGATTTTATTTGAATTCAGGCCCTTTGTCAATGCGGATGCCAGGGGCAAGGCCGATCTTTCGGGCGGGCGGACCCGCCGCCAGGCGCAGGCCGACGGGGCTTATTGAATGCGAAAGGCGATGCCCAGGCTCAACACCTTGTCATATCCGGAAATGCCGCTGTACTGGTAACCGGCCTTGAGCGCCAGGGCCAGGTTGTCGGCCAGGTAGTAGCCGGCGCCGCCGAAAAAATTGGCGACCAGGTAGTAATGGTTCTTGTCCACGTACGTGATCAGCAACTCCTGACCGGAAAGCAGGAAGCGCAGCGAATTGTCCTTGTTCAGCTCGAGCCCGAATCCGGCCCCGCAAAAGAGATCGAGCCGGCGCAGGCGCGGGACCGCGAAATGGTATTTCCCTTCCAGGCAGAACAGGCGGGTGGTGATATTGGCGTAGATCAGTTCATCCGTTCCCGCTCCCGGGGCCGGGGAAAGGGGGACGGGCAACCGGTCCTGGTTCTCGCCGGCGTGCGACTGCTTCTGGGAATAGGCGAAGCCGATGCTGACGTCGCCGCTGACCGCGCTTTCGAAGCAGAGGTTGTACATGACGTCCCAATTGCCGCCCGGCGCCGGCACGAACCCGGCGAAGGCCGATATGAACAATTGGCCCTTGGCGAACGTTTCGACCGTGGCCGGCAGCGTTGAAACGCCGCCCAGCAGCAGCGCCCATGCCAGTAATTTTTTCATGCGTCCTCCCCGTTGACCCCGGCGGTCATGGCTTGCATAATTCCAGGCCCAGCCCCAAGGAAAACCGGCGCAGGTTGTCGTTGGTGCCGTTGACGAAATCCAGGCTGAGCTGGGAGACGATCTTCAGCTGCCCGCTCAACTGCCAGGCCAGGCCGACGCCCGGTTCCACCACCAGGGACATCCTTTTGGACAACTCGTCTTCCCTGCTCTTGTACATGAAGCCGGCGATGGTCCGCAGGCGGAAGCTGAGCCTGCCTTTTTCCAGGAACGTATAGTCGACGGTCAGTCCCCAGAACGGCGGCCGGCTCGTAAGCTCCGGGGCCGTCTTGCCGAACCCGGCCAGGCTGAGCGCCAGGGAGCGGTTCAGGGTCACGCCGAATTGCATGCCGGGCATGAACGACCAATGGCCTTCATAGCGCGACAGCTTGCCGTAAAAACCGACGTAGAACTGCAGCGGCTTTTTGGCGTTTTTCCAGCCCTGGCGCCTGGCCGCCTGGTCGCCGCGGGCGATGGCGTCGATGATCTCCGTGCGGCTGAACTGGTCGTCGCCCAGCTCCCGGCTCTGGCCGGCGGCCAGCTGCACTTCCGCTTCGCGGATGTCGCTGTCGGTCACGGTGATGAGCCGGTAGCGCCCCTGGTCCAGGCCCAGGGCCAGTTCCATGCCGGCCGCTTTTTGAAATTCCATGACCAGGACATCGGCCTGGCCGTGGATGAATATCCTGCCGGCCACGTCGCGGCCGAGGCGCAGGACCGACCCGCTTTTGCGGACGTCGGTGAGCACGACGTCGCCGGTGCCCGACATCTGGATGTTGTAGCTGGGATGCTGCGGCCCGCCGGCCGTCTTTTCGGTCTGGCGCAGGGTTTCGGCGAAAGCGTACTGGTAGGCCTCGCTGAGCGTGACGCGGCCGTCCCGCGAGGTGTCGGCGGCGCCGCGCAGCCCGCTGACCAGGGTATGGGTGAAGAAGGATCCCCGCAGGCGCTCGGATTCCTGCGAAGCTTCGTCGGCCGAGCTGGAGGTCATGACCGCGAAGCCCTTCATGTCGTAGGCGGCGTCGAAGAGGAACGGCGGCCGCTGCCGGCCGCCCTTGGCGCGAATGAAGGCGCCCGAGGCGCAGGAATCGAGAATGGCGATGCGCACGTCGGCTGCCAGCGATTGCAGCTGGGCGCGCAGTTCCCGGTAGGACACCCTTTCGCGGCCAAGCAGGAGGTTGTCCTCGTCGGAGTGGCCGGAATAATAGATCAACACTTCCAGGCGCGGCTGTTCCGGCCGCAGCCGGGCGATCCGCTCCCGCAGCCGCCCGGTCTCCCAGAGCAGCGTTTCCCGGCTGGGTTCCACCAGCAGCCGGTTGTCGTCGGCGGATACGCCGCCCAGGCTTTCCAGGACGTGGATCACGGCCTTGGCGTCGGAAACGGCGTAGCGCAGCTTCTCGCGGCCGGGGCCGCCGTCGTTGGCGCCGATGACCAGGGCCAGGCGGCGGATCGTTTCCTTGCCGGCTTCCTGGCTGCCGGCCAGCGGCCAGGCCGCGGCCGCCAGCAGCACGCCGCACAGGAACGCCAGCGCCGTTGCTCTTCATGCGCATCCTCACTTGCGGATCAGCAGGGAAGACTGCCCGCAGCCGGCGGGCAGTTCCAGCGTTCCGCTCATGGCCCGGCCGGGATCGGCGGCAAGCTTTTCGGCCGCGGCCAGGATCGCGGCCGTGGGCAGCGCCTGCCTGGCGCTGACGAAAAAGAAGCGCTCGAAAACGGGCGCCCGGTCCAGCTCGAAGGAGTAGCCCAGGAAGATCCTGCGGCCCCTGCGCAAGGCCGTGCTGCCGTCCGCTTTTTCCGGGAAATGCAGGGTGATCGAGCCCGCGCCGTCAATGGAGAGGATCACGCCGTGGGTTTGCTCCCCGGGGATATAGGCCAGCTGGAGCCTGTCCCCGGCCTGGGCCGTATCGCCGTCGCGCAGGATGCGCTCGTTGTCGCCGCTCTTCTGGTAAAGCTGCAGGACGGGGCCGGGCAGCGGGGCGCCGCCTTTGCTGGCGATGTAGTCCCCCGGCGCCGGGCCAGGCGATGGTGGATGAGCGGCGGCAGGATGACCAGCAGGAACAGGGCGAGCGCCAATGCCGGCCCCGCCAGCCAGGCCAGGCGCCAATGGCGGGCCGCCGCCGGCCGCGGCCGGGCCAGCGCCGCTCTTTTCAGGATCTCGGGGATCACCCGCTCGGCCGGATATGTGGCGAGGATCTGCCGGTCGGAAGGCCCGCAATTCTTCCAGCTCGGCGCGCAGGCCGTCGTCCCGCTCCAGCTCCTTTTCCAGTTGCCGGCGTTCTTTGCGCGGCAGTTCGCCCAGGAGGTACCGTTCCAGCATCCACTCCGCGACATGTTTTTCCTTGCTCACCTTATCCCTCCTGCGCCTTCATGGCCCGCGCCCGGAAATCGCGCAGCCGTTTCCTCACTCCCGAAACCGACAAGTGGGTCTCGCGGGCCACTTCGCGATAGGTCATGCCGTCGACGAAAGTGCAGCACGGCCATCTCCCGCGTCGAAGGCTTTTCGCGGCCGAAGAGGCGGTCCAGGATCACCGCCGCCAGGGTCCGGGTTTCCTGCTCGTCGCAGCAGGCGATGCGGGCCAGGGTATCCTCGCCCGCGTCGGTCCGCTCGGGTTTCCGGTCGCGGATGATGTTCAGGCAGACGTTGGTGGCCATGCGGTAGAGGAGGCTGGAGGGGTAGCGGCCGTGCAGCCGGTCCTTGTGGGTCAGCAGGCGCACGAAGACGTCCTGCATGGCGTCGACCGCCAGCTCTTCGTTCTGCAGCAGCCGGCGGCAGCGGCGCAGCACCATGGGGGCGTAGCGGCGGTAGAGCTGCTCGACGTCGATCGCCTTTTCTCCGCCATTGGCCATGATGGTTTTCCCTTGTCCTCTTTCATGCCCAGTATAACACAAAGGAAAAGCAGATATGCGTCACTTCTTCATTTGCCGCCTTATCAGAAAAAAAACCGTACGGTGACGCCCCGCGCGCTTCCCGGTGTTCGAGTGCATGGAGGCGGCGATGAAAAAACTCATAATGGGGATCATTTTGCTGGGCATTTTTGCTGCCGGGATATGGGCCGGGCCGTTTGCCGATGCCCCGGGGCTGTCTGTGGGGTCATTCGCTGGCCAGAGACCGGGAAGCGCTTTTTTCTTGGGTGGCGGCGGGCGGCAACTTGTACATGCTGAATATCAGCGCCGGGCCCGCGGCTTATCTCCAGGGCCGCCATGACCTGATCGGGACAGTGGGTCTGATCCTGTCATTGTCTTATATCAATGACCGGCATTTCTTCAGCGTCCGGGCGGCCAGCGCCTCTTTCATGGACGGGGGCGGCAATGATATCAGCCTGCTTTACGGCCGGGCCTGGGTGCATGAGCGGTCCGTGATCTCGATCGCCAGCGGCTTGGGGAGTTCGGGATTCGACACCGACGGCGCATCGTTTGGCCGCAGCATCGGCTTGCCGCTGGACCTGAAGGCCCTGTTGCTTTCCGGCAGGTATGGCGGCCTCAGCCTGGGAGTCCACGGCTTCGCCTTCCTCTCGGCTTCATATCTGTATTTTGGCATTTGCCTGAACCTGGGGATCTTTGTTTCCAGCGCTTGATCCCGCAAGTTTTTTTTACGTGGTGACACTTTTTCCGGATCCCGGTGTTCCGGCAGCAGGAGGCTAGAATGAATATTCGCAAATGCAAAATAACTTCTGTCTGCAGCTTCATTTTGATTTCGGGCTTTGCCGCGGTCGCGATCCATGCCGATAGCGGCAAGCCGTCGCTTTTCGCGGAAAATTCCGGGCTGAGCGCCGCGGATCATTCCCTTGACGCGCGATTCAGGCTGGGAAGAGAACGGGCGCGATCGGAATTTTTGGCGACCCGGGGGCAGGGGGGTGAAATCGGCATCATGATCCTGACCGGCATAGCCGGGAACATCGCCGGCATCTATAGCGGGGTGTTCCTGGGTTTGAAATTGTCATCTTCCAGCCATGATGATTTGGCTTCACCTGTCCTGGGTGGATGCGTCGGGTCGGTCTTGGGCAGCGCCTCGGGAGTCTATCTCGCGGGCAAAAGCCAAAATTTGCGGGGAACTTTCGGCAGCGCGCTTCTGGGCAGTTCATTGGGCGTGCTCATCTCCATGTTTGTCAGCAGGGGAGGGCTTGTTGTTTCCCTCCTGTCTTTCGCGATCCTGCCGCCTGTTTGTTCCGCCATTGCCTTTGAACGTTCCCAAAGATACAGGGCGCTTCCCTCAGGTGGCGGGCTGTTGAATCTGGCGGCAGGCAAGCTGGGATTGGAAATGCCTGACGTCCAGGTGCGGCCGGTCTTTGTTCCCGGCTGCAGCGCCAAGCCCGAAATGCAGTTCAACGTGAAGGTGCTAAGCGTGGAAATATAGGGAGCGGGCATGAAAAATACAACCACATGGGCCGCCGCGCTGGCCATGCTATTTTCTTCGCTGGCTCTCCCGCTGGCGGCCGGGGAACGGCGGGGATCGATCGTGGAAGTGACCTTGAGCGACGGCCGGATGGTCAAGGGCGAGCTGCTGGCCGTGAAGGGCCATGAGCTGGTCATCCACGACCGGTACCGGAGACAGGGATTTACCGTGAACATTGAGCAGGTATCGGGAATAAGGATAAAAAGGAAATCCCGGGTCTTGGGCGGGCTGGCCAGCGGATTTATTAGCGGCATGGCGGCGGGAGCCGCCATTGCCGGAAGTCGCAGCGGCGGCGACAGTTGCGAGCAGACCGGGCCGGCGATCGCCGGGCTGATGTGCTGGGGCGCGGCCACGATCATCGGCGTCGTGACCGGAGCCGTTCTCAGCCGGCCGGAGGAGATGGCGACGAACGGGAGGGAGCCGGTTCAGGTCAATGCCTATCTGCGCCATTTGCAAAAGCATGCCCGCAATTGATGCAATGAATTTATAAAATATTGAGTTCAGCGTTTCTTCTTTGCCGAGACCGGCATTTGAAAAAGATTCAAGTTTTTGCCATACTGAAAATAAAGTACCTGTTGCGATTGGGGAGGAAAGAACCAATGCAGGAAAATTCGCCAAGGATATTTCGTTTCGCGTTGATTTCATTTATGATGACCGGCTTGGTTTTGGCTGCCGACATTCGCTATCAGGACGGGCGCAAGGTCGAAGGTGATTATATTGATGGCAAGAAAAACGGCGTATGGTCTTACTTCAATACCTGCGGGGAAAAAGTGCGCCAAGAGACATACCAAGCCGACATTCTGAACGGCCCGGCGTACCGATGGGATGACGATGGCTTTTTGCTGTCAGAAGAAAATTGGAAAATGGGCAAGCGCCATGGGCGATCGGTTCAATACTGGATTACAGGCGCTTTGAGCTCGGAAGGCATGTTCAATGAAGGCACTGGGAAAATGACCGGTTGGTCGCCAAGCGGCAAAAAGAAATCCGAACAGGAATATGTAAATGGCAAAGAAATCGGCAAGCATATATCTTGGTCCGAAAATGGTCAAAAAGCAATGGAGTATACAAGAGACAATTCAGGCAAAATCGAGGGGAACTTTATTTTTTATCGAAGCAATGGCCAAAAAGCGATCCAATTTGAATATCAGAATGGAATACTTCAAAAAGAGATTAATTTCGATGAAATGGGTAATAAAATTAAGGAATTCATCTTTAAAATTGGTTATGTGAATGGCAGATCAATGATTAACGCACCTTTGAATTCAGAGGATGGATTGGGATTAATGTATGATGGTATTAACAAGCAATATATTCCGTTTCCTGTTCATGGAAGTTCCGAACCTTGTACGTATTTGGAAATCCCTGGCTCGGCTAGGATCACTGCCATTCAACCCGCAGGGGCTGGATTAAACAACTGTCTGCGCAACCCCGTTGTCGTGCTTTTTGATTTCACGGCCGATGATCCCCATCGTTCATGCAAATGCATGCCCAATCAGCATTTGACCGTCGGCGCGGGAATGAATCCGTCTCTGGACCTTGTCGAAAAAAAAGGATTGAAAATCGGACAAATGCTGCGCTGCATTCGAAAAAAAATAATCACTGGAGCTTGCAGCCCTTCAGGTTTTACATTTCCAGAACTCGACCTCAGTGATTATGCCAAATGGTGCTTTTGAGGCCACAATCGAGAGATATCCGATCCAGCCAGGGCTTGCTTGAACGTACGACTATCCTAATTTGAGCTTGCGGTAGTGGATGCGGTGCGGGCGGTCGGCCTCGTGCCCCAGGCGGCGGTGGCGGTCGGCCTCGTAGTCGGAGTAGTTGCCCGCCCGGCCATTCTCCTGCCCCCGATGACTGGCTCCGGTGCGGGGCCAATTGGGCGGGCTCGCCGCTACCGCGGAAAAAATCCCGGCGGTGACGCTCCGTTCGCTTTTTTGTGTTCCAGCACCTGGAGGGAACATGCGAAAAACGATGAGTCTTTCATTCTGGCTGACGGTCATGTCGGTCGTCCCGCTCGGCGCTGGAACGGCGGATCGGCCCGGGCTGGTCCTTTTCGCGGAACCGGCCGCGGCATTCGGCATATCGGGCGAGGTCTTCCATGATCGGGGCGGTGGATTCCTTGACCTCGCCCTCCAGGCGCGCCTGGGGAGTCGCACGTACGCCGAGATCCTGGCAGGCATGGGCAGTAACCCCGGAGTGCAGGTCAGTGTGGTGCCCAAATGGAACTCAGGGGCAGCAACGGCATCCTTCTTGAAACTCGGCCTGACCATGGGCCGGTTCGACGAAGTCCCATTCATTGGAGTGAACGTCGGCGCCGGCATCGAGCGGCGGCTGAAAGGGAGGGTTTACCTGCGCCTTGGAGGGACCTTCTTGCTGGGCATGGATTCGGACGCGGATTTTTCTTCCTGGTTGAAGCTCGGCGTCGGCCTGGGTGTCCGGCTGAAGTGAGAGACGCAGGTGACCGGCTCGGGGCGGGACCAATTTCCAGTGGCGATTTTGCGGCCCCCCCGAATTCCGGTACTGGAGGTGAAATGAAAGGTGACGCTCGATTTCATGCCAGGTGTTCCAGTGGCATGAGACGAAAAGGAGCGGCCATGAAAAAAAAGCTTCTGCTTTCCCTGATGTGGGCATTCATTGGACCGACGCGAAGCCCGATTGGCAGTTCAGCGCCAGGTTGTTGAGCGTAACTCTTTAAATTGAACGGATGATGAAACAATCCGTTCATAAAATTCGGTATGATAAGGAGCATGTCCATGAAAAAAAATGGAATAATTCTTTCGGCCCTGATGCTGCTTCTGTTGCTGCCACAAGCGGCGAACGCCAGCCCGGGCAAGGCCATCTATTTTGTGCTGGAAGGGGGCAAGGCATGGGGCCAGGCGTTTTCCGGCCCCCTGGCTTCGGGCAGGATATTCCTGCCCCTATCCGGAGGCTTCTGGGTCCAGGCGGGATACAATCATTACTTCGAACCCACCATGTGGGATGACCCGTCAGGCAACAGGCGCTCCGCTTTCATTGTCGGCCTGCAGTTCAAGAGCCGCGAGCGCGGTCGGCTCTTCCGCTGGTTCGTTCATTGCGATGCCGGTTCATTCAGTTCCAATCTGCGAAGCGAGCCGGGCGCCAATGTCCGCGAATTCGGCTTCGGCCTGGGCGGGGGATTGGAAAGGCCGCTCTCCGGCCATGTGGGCTTGCGCTGCGATATCCGCGGCTGGTCCCTGTACAGCTCGCACGTCGGGTTTTTGAGCGATGACGCCTGGCTCGAAACGAGCCTCGGCTTTTTTATCCGCCTGTGAGAGAGGCCCGCTGAAAAGGCCCGGGCTCAGCCGAGCTTGAGCTTGCGGTAGTGGATGCGGTGCGGGCGGTCGGCCTCGTGCCCCAGGCGGCGGTGGCGGTCGGCCTCGTAGTCGGAGTAGTTCCCCTCGAACCAGCAGACGCGGCTCTCGCCCTCGAAGGCCAGGATGTGGGTGGCGATGCGGTCCAGGAACCAGCGGTCGTGGGAGATGACCACGGCGCAGCCGGCGAAATCGTCGAGCGCGTCTTCCAGGGCGCGCAGGGTGTTGACGTCGAGGTCGTTGGTCGGCTCGTCGAGCAGCAGCACGTTGGCTTCGCTCTTGACGATGCGCGCCAGGTGCAGGCGGTTGCGTTCGCCGCCGGAGAGCACCCCCGCCTTTTTCTGCTGGTCGCCGCCGGTGAAGTTGAACCAGGAGGCGTAGGCGCGGGCGTTGACCAGCTTGCCGCCCAGCATGAAGGTCTCCTGGCCGTCGCCGATCACTTCCCAGACCGGCTTGTCCGGGTCGACGGCGTCGCGCTCCTGGTCGGCGTAGGCCAGCTTGACCGTTTCGCCCAGGCGGATGGAGCCGCTGTCGGGCTTTTCCTGGCCGGTCAGCAGCCGGAACAGGGTGGTCTTGCCGGCGCCGTTGGGGCCGATGACGCCGACGATGCCGGCCCGGGGCAGGCTGAAGGAGAGGTTCTCGAAGAGCAGCTTGTCGCCGTACGATTTGCCGATGGCGTTGGCCTCGATCACCAGCTCGCCCAGGCGCGGGCCCGACGGGATGTAGATCCGGGCTTCCTCGATGCGCGACGTTCTTGTCGGCCGCGAGCAGCTTTTCATAGGAGCTGAGCCGGGCCTTGCCCTTGGCCTGGCGGGCCCGGGGCGACATGCGCACCCATTCCAGCTCGCGCTCCAGCTGGCGCTGCTGGCGCTCCGACGCCTTGGCCTCAGTGGCCAGGCGCTGGTGCTTCTGCTCCAGCCAGGAGGAGTAGTTGCCCTTCCAGGGGATGCCTTCGCCGCGGTCCAGCTCCAGGATCCACTGGGCCACGTTGTCCAGGAAGTAGCGGTCGTGGGTGACGGCGATGACCGTTCCCTTGTAGTCCTGCAGGTGGTGCTCCAGCCACTGCACCGATTCGGCGTCGAGGTGGTTGGTGGGCTCGTCGAGCAGCAGGATGTCGGGCTCCTGCAGCAGCAGGCGGCACAGGGCCACGCGCCGCTTTTCGCCGCCGGAAAGGTTGTCCACCGGAGCGTCGCCCGGCGGGCAGCGCAGGGCGTCCATGGCGTTCTCCAGGCGGCTGTCCAGGTTCCAGGCGTCCATCTCGTCGAGCTTTTCCTGGATGGCGGCCTGCCTGGCGATCAGTTTTTCCATGTCGGCTTCGCTTAAAGACGGGATCGGCGAAGCCCTCGTTGACCTTGTCGAACTCGGCCAGCTTGTCCAGCACCGGCTGCACGGCCACGGAAATGACCTGCTTGACGGTTTTTCCCGGGTCGAGCTGCGGCTCCTGCTCCAGGAAGCCCAGCGAGTAGTCGCGGGCCGGGATCACCTCGCCCTGAAAATCCTTGTCCACGCCGGCGATGATCTTCAGCAGGCTGCTCTTGCCCGAGCCGTTCAGGCCCAGGACGCCGATCTTGGCCCCGTAATAAAAGGAAAGGGAGATGTCCTTGAGCACCTGGCGGTGGGGCGGGTGGACGCGGCTGACGTTGGCCATGGAAAATATGATCTGCTTGCTTTCACCTTGGGCCATCTTTGCTCCTTTTGCGGGCGGAATTTTTATTTGATTTTTTTTAAAACGGCCGGCGCTGCTCGTGCCGGGAATGGCCGCCGCCGGGACGGCTGCCGCGGGACCGCCCCCCCTGGGGACGGCCGCTTTGCGGGCGCCCGCCGCGCGACGGACCGGGGCGCGGGCCGCGGCCGGCCGGGGCGCCGCTCCTCGGAAAGATCATGCCGCGGCTCTTGTCGCGCAGGAACATCTCGTCCTCGGGGAAGACGACCGGGATCTTGGCGTTGATCAGCGTTTCGATGCCCTCGAGGTTGCAGACGTATTTTTCGCAGGCCAGGGTCACCGACTTGCCGCTCTTGCCGGCGCGGGCGGTGCGGCCGATGCGGTGCACGTAGTTCTCGCTTTCGCCGGGCAGGTCGTAATTGACCACCATGTCCAGGCCCTCGATGTGCAGCCCGCGGGCGGCGACGTCGGTGGCCACCAGGAAGAGCACCTTCCCCGACTTGAAATCGTCGATGATGCGCTGGCGCCGGGTCTGGGCCAGGTCGCCGGTCAGGAACTCGTTGGGGTAGCCGTTGAGCTCCAGGCGCTTGCTCAGGCGCTCGGCGTCGCATTTCATGTTGGTGAAGAACAGCACGCTGCGGGGATTGTCCCGCTTCAGTATGCCCAGCAGCAGGCTGATCTTTTCGCGGCTGCCCACGTGGTAGAGCTCCTGGGTGATGGTGTCGACGGTGATCTTTTCCGGGGTGATCTCGACCGTTTGCGGATGGTTCATGTATTCGCGGGCGATCTGCAGGGCCGGCCCCGAGAGGGTGGCGCTGAAGAGCATGGTCTGGCGGTATTCTATCGCCGGCACTTTGCGCAGGATCCTGCGGATGTCGGGCAGGAAGCCCATGTCGAAGAGCCGGTCGGCTTCGTCGATGACCAGGAAGCCGATATTCTTCATGCTCAGCGTGCCCTTGCTTTCCAGGTCGAGCAGGCGGCCCGGGGTGCCGACCATGATGTCCACGCCCCGCTTCAGCAGCGCCTCCTGGCGGTTGTAGCCCACGCCGCCGTAGAAGCAGCCGATCTTCAGGTTCAGGTGGCGGCCGATGAGCTTGGCCTCGGCCTCGATCTGCACGGCCAGTTCGCGGGTCGGGGCGATGATCAGCGCCTTGCGCCAGGCGGCGGCCGCGGCCTGCTGGCGCTGGAAGATGGTGATCAGGAAGGCGGCGGTCTTGCCGGTGCCGGTCTGGGACTGCACGGCCACGTCCTTGCCCGTCAGGGAATAGGCCAGGGTCTTTTCCTGGACCGGGGTCAGGTCGGTGAAGCCCATGTCGCGGATGCCGCGCAGCAAATCGGGTCTGAGTTGCAATTGTTCAAAAATCATTTGTCAAAATCCTCTTTTCATTGGTTTGATTAAGCGGTTGGGAATCATGCTTGGGAGACTGAAGATCAATTCTATTCGGTCTGTTTGTTGCAAAGCCCTAATCTCTTAATGAAAAATAATAACGCAAATCCATGGTTTTGTCAAATAATGTAGGGGCACGGCGCGCCGTGCCCCTGCGTTCCATGTTTTTCGAACCAGCCCCCGCCTTGTAAAACCTCTGCAATTATGTTAAAAGGATTCAATGAAAAAGACGCTTGTATCCATCGTCATCCCGGTGTTCAACGAAGCCGAAAACGTCGGCATCCTGCACCGGGAGATCGCCGCGGCGGTCAAGGACCGGGCCGAGGACTACGAGATCATTTTCATCGATGACGGCAGCGCCGATGACTCGCTTGCCGTTTTGAAGAAGATGCGCGCCGGCGACCCGCGGGTAAAGATCATCCAGTTCCGCAAGAATTTCGGGCAGAGCGCCGCCATTTCCGCCGGCTTCGCCATCTGCCGCGGCGAGGTGGTCATCGCCATGGACGCCGACCTGCAGAACGATCCGGCCGACATCCCCCTGCTGGTGGACAAGGTGGGCGAGGGCTTCGACATCGTCAACGGCTGGCGCCGGGACCGCCATGACAAGTGGCTGACCCGCCGCGTGCCCTCTTTCTTCGGCAACAAGCTCATCTCCTGGATCACCGGCACCAAGCTGCATGATTACGGCTGCACCCTGCGCGGCTTCCGCAGCGACGTGGTCAAGAACCTGAAGCTGTACGGCGAGATGCACCGCTACATCCCGGCCATCGCCTCGCGCATGGGCATCCGCTCCACCGAGGTCGCCGGTCAACCACCGCAGCCGCAAGTTCGGCAAGATCCAAGTACGGCCTGAGCCGGACTTTCCGGGTGGTGCTCGACCTGATCTCGATCAAGTTCCTGCTGGCTTATTCGCACCGCCCGCTGCAGATCTTCGGCGGCGCCGGCTTGCTGATGATCCTGGCCGGGATGGTCAGCGGCGCCTACCTGACCTATCACCAAGTTCGTCCTCAAGGCCAGGGCATCGCCGGCCGGCCCCTGTTGTTCTTCACCCTGCTGATGGTGTTCCTGGGCTTTCAGGCCATCTCGCTGGGGCTGCTGGCCGAGATGCTCTCGCGCATCTACCATGAAGGGCTGGACAAGAACGAATATGCCATCCGCGAATTCATAGGATTTGAAAATGAAAATATTGATGATCGCCCCAGAACCCTTTTTTGAACCGCGCGGCACCCCCTTTTCCGAATATTTCCGCATCAAGGCGCTGTCGGCCCTGGGACATACCGTGGACCTGGTCACCTATCCTTTCGGGGTGGACAAGGCCATTCCCGGCCTGAAGATCTTTCGTTGCTGGGGGCCGCCCTGGATCAAGGCCGTGAAGACCGGGCCGTCGCCGGCCAAGCTGGTCCTCGATTTTTTCCTCTTCCTGAAGGTGGTCCGCCGCCTTTTTCAGGAAAAATATGACCTGATCCACACCCACGAAGAAGGCAACATCATGGGGGTCATCTGCCAGAAAATGACCAAGATCCCCCACCTGTACGACATGCATTCCTCCCTGGTCCAGCAGATGGACAATTTCCAGTTCACCCGTTCGAGGATCGTGATCCGTTTTTTCGGCATGATCGAGAAGCTCTCCCTGCGCAACGCCGCTTCGGTGATCGTCATCTGCCGCGCGCTGTACGACCATGCCGCCGGCATCACGCCCGCTGCCAAGCTGACGCTCATCGAGAATTTCATGGACGACCGTCCGCCGGCCTGCGACCCGGAAAAACTGCAGCGCGTCAAGGACGCGATCAACCCCGACGGCAAGAAGATCGTCATGTATACCGGCACCCTGGAGGCGTACCAGGGCATGCCGCTGCTGCTGGCGGCCCTGGATTTTTTAGATGAGGGCTTCCGCCTGGTGCTGATCGGCGGCAAGGACGAACAGGTGGCGGAATTGCGCCGCAGGCTGCAGGCCGACGGCCGGGAAAACAGGGTGCTGCTGCTCGGGCAGAAGCGTTCCCGGGAGATCCCCTGTTACCTGCAGGCGGCCGATGTCCTGGTCTCGCCGCGCACCATGGGCACCAACATCCCGCTGAAGATCTATTCCTACCTGGCCAGCGGCGTGCCGGTCGTGGCCACCGACCTGCCGACGCACACGCAAACGGTCAGCGCCGACATCGCCGTCCTGGCGGCGCCCGCCGCCGAGCCTTTTGCCGCCGCCATCCGCCTGGCCGCCGGGCCGCAGGGGCGGAAGATCGCCGGCCGGGCCCGGACTTTCTGCCGGGAGCACTACACGCCCGAGCGCTACCAGGAACTGGTGGCCGAGGCGCTGGCCAAAGCCGTTCCCGCCTCCGGGACCTGAAGCGCCGCCCGGCCGATCCGCCCGGGGCGCAATTGACAAAAAAAAATCGTTGTGTTAATAGGAAAGCGGAGGCAAGCTGATGATTTTTTTCGCTCCAGTAGCCGGTATGCCGCGGGTTGGGGGGAAAACGGGGATGGATGTCGCGGCCCCCAAAACACAGGTTCAGCCATGGGTGACCCGTTAAAATGGACATCCACTTTTTTGCCAAGAGCGATATCGGCAAGGTCCGCACCGCCAACGAGGATTATTTTCTGAATGAGAAGATCGGCGACAATGAGTTCCTCTTCATCGTGGCCGACGGCATGGGCGGGCACCAGGCCGGTGACGTCGCTTCCCGGCTGGCCTCGGAGACATTCTTCGAGACCTACAAAAGCCTGAGGAAGAAAAACACCTCCATCCTGAACAGCATGGAACTGGCGGTCCGCAAAGCCAATGCCGTGGTTTTCAAAAAAGCGGCGGCCGATGTCGCCAAAAGAGGCATGGGCACGACTTTTTCCGCCGTGATCATCGCCGCCATGAAGGCCTATATCGCCCACGTCGGCGATTCGCGCGTCTACCTGATCCGCAAGAACCGGATCAAGAAGATCACCACCGATCATTCCTTCGTGGAGAAGCTGGTCGAGGAGGGGAGGATCTCCGCCGATGAGGCCCGCGATCATCCCCAGAAAAACGTGCTTTACATGTCCCTGGGCGCCCGGGAAACCTTTTCGCCGGAGATCATGAACAACATCATCCTCGAGGATGGCGACGCCCTGGTCATGTGTTCCGACGGCCTGAGCAACATGCTGTCCGACGACACCATCCTGAACGTGGCCGTGGACGATTACCCGGAAGCGGCGGCCGACAACCTGGTCAAGCTGGCCAATGCCCACGGCGGCAGCGACAACATCACCGTGCAGGTGATCCGTGTCGGGACCCTGGAAATGCTCGAAAAGACCAAGCCCATCCGCTTGAGCAAGCCCCGGCGCAAGCTGACCCGGGTCATCGCCCTGCTGGTCCTGCTGGGCATACTCGCCGGGTTGTGGTATATCCTTTTCGCTCCCGGCCGCGACAGCGCCGGGGCGGGGAAAGAGAGCGCCGTCAAGGCGGAGCTGAAACACGAAAAAAACAGGAAGCAAACGATCAGCGAGATCGATTCCTCCCGCCTGCGGGCCGTGGGGATCGGCGCCGCCGAATGCCTGTTCTTGCGCGGCCAAAAACTTCATGCGGTCAAGGACGGCCGGCTTTATATCTTCAACCTGGCCGACCTGTCGCTGCAGCCGTTCGAGCTGGGCGCCGACGTGCAGGTCGTTCCCTGCGGCGATTCAGGGATCTACCTGCTCAAGCGGACCCAGACCAGAACGCTCGGCTACCTTTTGCAGAAGCGGGGGTCAAAAAAAGCCTTGCTTGGCATCCAGGACGCCAGTTCCCTGTTTTCCAAGGGGATCGATTCCTCGGGTGTCCCGATTTATGAGATCCCCAATATCCGGACCCAGATCATCCCCGATTTCATCAATGAGGACATATTCATATTTCATGACCAGAGCCGGTATTACGCGATTACCCGCTGGCAGACCCCTGAAAACATGCCGATGCCGATCCCGGAGCTGCGCCTGGCGGCGGGGACGCGCCTGTACTTCAAGGATGTCGGCGGCCGGATGACCATGGTCTACAGCGATCCTGAAAACGATCGCGGCACGGTATTTTCCCTCAGGGGCGCCTTGGAAAAAATCAGGCAATTCTCCGGCCTGCAGGCCCGGCAACCCCTGGCGCTGGAATACCTCCCGGACCAGGCGCTGGTCTGCTATTACCCGGACCAATGCGTCGAGATCCGCCCCGGCAAACCGGAGATCCGGCGTTCGTATCTGTCCAACAACTTCCAGTTCACTATCGTCAAGGTATTGGTCGACATGGAAAATGGCCAGAAAATGATCGTCAACGACGGCAACAAATTCTTTTCATTGTTTTGCGACACATGATCAAGATCGGCGACAAGCTGGGAAATTTTCTCATCCGGGCCGAGATCGGCCGCGGCGGCATGGGTACAATCTATTTCGCGGTGGACACCATGCTCAACCGTGAAGTGGCCTTGAAGGTCATTCACCCGGAGCTGGCCGACAACCAGCAGCTGATGGAGCGCTTCAAGATCGAGGCCATGACCCAGGCGCGGCTGAACCATCCCAATATCGTCATGATCTTCAGTTTCAACAAGATCGAAGACGAGTACGTCATTGCCATGGAATACGTGGAAGGGCGGAGCCTGAAGGAAGCTGCTGCAGGAAAAAAAGCAGCTCCACCCGGCCGAAGCCGTCGAGACCGTCACCCAGGTCGCCGAAGGCCTGCGTTACGCCCACAGCCACAATGTGATCCACCGCGACATCAAGCCGGCGAACATCATGATCGGCAAGGACAACAAGGTAAAGATTTCCGATTTCGGCA
The DNA here is from genome assembly GCA_963764745.1 of Candidatus Aminicenantota bacterium. Classification (GTDB taxonomy): domain Bacteria; phylum Acidobacteriota; class Aminicenantia; order UBA2199; family UBA2199; genus UBA2199. The sequence continues at coordinate 1,284,791 of CAVXTN010000006.1, forward strand.
TCGCCAAGATCTTCGGCGTCCCAGGGGCTGACCAAGACCGGGATGCTGATCGGCACCCCCTGGTACACTTCGCCCGGAACAGATCGTGGGCAAGGACATCGATTTCCGCACCGACCTGTATTCGCTGGGCGTCACTTTTTACGAAATGCTTACCGGCAGGGTGCCGTTCGATTCGGAGACCAATTCCGAGTTCCAGATACAAAAAGCTCACCTGGAGACCCCGCCGCCGCGGCCGTCCATTTACAACCCGGAGATCGGCATCAAGCTGGAGAAGCTCATCCTGACGGCCCTGCAGAAAAAAGCGGAAAAGCGCTTCCAGAGCGCCCGCGACATGATCGATGAACTGCACAAGCTGCGCAACGATATGACCAAGGCCGGTTTGACCCCTTACCCGGACGTTACCCAGAAGATCGTTCCGCCGTTAAAAAAACGCCGCCTGTTCCTGACGCCGCTGAAAGTCCTCGCATTCCTGCTGTTGCTGCTGGCGGGAGTGGCCCTGTTCGTGGTGCTCTCCGGCAAGAGCGGCATGGAGGAAGGCAAGAACCTTCCCTGGGGCCGACAGCGGCAGCCGGTCGCCGGGAAGCAGGTCGCCGGCTCCGCCGGCGGCCAGGTGGCGCCTGTGGAAACAGATGCCGGGGCCGATGTCGCCGGCCCCGCCCAGCGGCAAAATGATGCGCCGGCAATCCAGGCTCCCGCCGGCGGAGAAAAAGACGCGACCGGTGGAGAAAAGAAAGCGGCCGACGAGGCTGTCCGCCGCCAGGAAAGCGCCGTTCGGCTCCAGGTCGCTGCCGGCAAGCCGACACCGGCCGTGACCACCGAACGGCAGGAGGTTTCGGCGCAAGCGCAAGAAGCGGCCGCGAAACTGCCAGAAACCTCCCAGCCCCGGGAAGAGGAAATTTCCCCGGCGGAGCCGGCCGACGGCCTGGCCCGGCTGGGAGGCATGGAAAATGCGCTGGTGCGCTTGCGCGGTTTTCTGGAAGGGCGCAACTTCATGGCCGCCGATCGCCTGGCCGATGCCTTGATCAGGTCCGGAGCGGAAAGCCGTGCGCTGCCCATGCTGGGCAAGGTCAAATTCCTCCTGAACAACTTCAGCGCGGCCGAAGATCTGTGGGCCCGCGCTTTGCAGGAAAACCTCCTGGTTTCGCTGGAGATGGCGCACGTACATGACGGGTCCGGGAATTTTTGCCTGGGCCAGCTCAAATTCAAAAAGAAGGTCCTGATGTTCAATTCCAATACCCGTGGCGACCACAGCTTCGCTTTGGCGGCCGGGAATATCCAGTCGATCGCCATGGGCGCCGGCCAGAAGATCGCCATCACCGGCGCGGTCGGCGGCCAGGAGATCCATGAAGTTTTCCTGGTGATCAACAAGATCGGCCGGCGGGAAAAGGAAAAATTCCTGGTCGATTTCCTCAATCGCTATGTTTTATAGGAGGCGCGGATGAATCAAAGAAGGTTTTCAGCTTCGGCCGCCGCCGGCCGCGGGCATCGTCTCCTGCCCCGCCATGGTTCCGGTCGCTTTGCCGGGTTTTCCTTCCTGGGCTTCTGGCAGGAGAACAGGAGCGAACTGCTGCTCGCCGCCGTCGTGCTGGCCGTGATCGTCATGGCGGCCCTTTGGATCATGCGCCGCCGCCGCGATGTCTTTCCTGAAATCGTCTCCCCGGAACCCGCGGATACCCGGTCTGTCCTCGACCCGCCCGCCGCCGCCATGGCCGACGTCGCCGAGAGCGATATGACCCAGGTCGAGCCCCGGGAGACCTCGGCCAGCCGGCCGTCCCCTTCTCCCGGCATCCACGGCAAGATCGAAGTCGTGATCGGCAGCCAGCAGGTCAGCTCCTACCTGATCACCGACAACCCCCTGCTGGTCGGCCGCGATCCCGCCCAGTCGCTGGTCGTGATCCAGGAGCCGATCGTTTCCAAGCTTCATTGCCAGATCTTCGCCCGCGGCGGCAAGGTGTTCGTCAAGGACCTGCACTCCACCAACGGGGTTTACCTGAACGATGAGAAGATCGACGAACGTGAGCTCAAAAACGAGGATGTCGTTTTTCTCGGCAAGAAAGGTACCGTGAAAATCATTTACCACCAGTAGGAGGCAAAATGAAACGTTCCCTGATCCTGGTCTGGTTGCTGATCCTCAGCGGCGGCAGCGTTTGGGGCCAGAAGGCGGTCAACAAGGCCGATATATTGGCGAACCCCGAATGGAAGAAGATCTATGACGACTACGTGCCCGACGCCCAGCTGATCGAAAATTTGCGGAGCAAGGCTCCCGAATTGAAGGCCGATGTATATTTCGGCTTCTGGTGCAGCGATTCCAAGAACCACGTCCCGGTTTTTTTGAAGATCCTCGATACCCTGAACGTGCCCGCGTTCGAAGTCAATTTTTACGAAGTCGAAAAAAAAGCAAACGCCGATCAGAAATATTTCGTGGCGGACAAGGAGATAGAAAAGGTCCCGACCTTTGTCTTTTACGCCAACGGCTTCGAACTGGGGCGCATCGTGGAGAATCCGAAAAACTCGCTTCTCCAGGACATGATGCTGATCGTTTTCTAAGCGAGGTTCATTGTTCGGAGTTCGATGTTTGAAGTTGAGAAAAAATCACAAATCCCAAGCACCAAATCCCAAATAAGCACCAAAATCCAATGACCAAATGACCCAAACGAAGAAAGGGCCTTTGTTTGGGACATTGGAATTTGGAGCTTGGAATTTATTTGGTATTTGATGCTTGATGCTTGGAATTTAAAATTTTCATTATATATAAGCGAATTTAAAACCCGGCCCCTGCAGATGCTATAAATACGGCTGCAGTTCGATCACCGACGGCGGCTCGCTTTGTTTCCAGAAATACTGCGGGATGAGCTTCAGTCCCAGGGCCGCCTCTTCCTGGGTGCGGTAGCGGCCCCAGAGCGCCAGCCAGCAGTGACGACCGTCCCGGCTGGTTTTATTTAAAACAAAAAAATTGTCCCTGTCGGTCGCCTGGCGGTAGGCGATGCGCACCGAAGCCTTGAGGCAGTCCATTTCCAGCAGGATGCTGTAGCGGATGCGGGCGGTGATCAATTCCTGGCGCCAGAGGTCGCCGGCCCCGGTGAAGTCGCCGGAGGAAAAATATTCTTGCGCCTGGGCCGTGCTGGCCGCCGTGATCGGTTGCGGCTTGCTTTCAACCTGCGGTTTTGCTTTTTCCTCCACGACAGCGCCGGGAACGGGTTCGGCGCCGGCACCGGCCCGGGCGGCGGTTTTGCCATCCGGCGGCAGCGGGTCGACCTGCGCCTGCGTCTGGACGGCCGCAGGTTCGCTTTTACGGACGGCCGGGACGGTTTTTTTGGGCAGCGGCTTTCTGGATGCGGTTGAAGGCACACTCTTGGCTGGCCGCGTTTCCGGGGTGCGGGTCAGCCACAGGAAAATGCCGAAACCGGCGGCGGCCAGCAGAATGGATAAGAAGGTGATGTTCATCCAGCGCGGTTTTTGTTTTTCGGGCTTGAGCAGCGGCTGGATGCGCGGGGGCGCTTTTTCCATGACGGCCGCGGCCGGAATATCCTTGATTTCTTCCCTGGCCTCCGGGCTTTCCGGCAGGTTCAGGTCGGGGAGCTCCTGCGGCGATTCCCTGGCTTCCTCTCCATCTTCCAGGACGGAAACATCGGGAAGTTCGGGCAGGGGGATGTCCTGGATCTCCGCCTCATTGATCAGGGCCGGCATTTCGAGGTCGATCTTGGCCGGGGCGGCGGGCGGGGCCTGGCCGAACAGGCTGTCCAATTCATTGAAGTCCAGGGAGGGACTCTTTTCCGCTTCCTTTTTGGTCAGCAAGCCGCTTAATAGAAAGAAATACAGGATTTTCAAAATCCGGTATTTTCTTTCGGCGGGGAAATCCAGCAGAACTGTCTCCAGGCGCTGCGGTTTCTGGAAGCGGGAGAAAACATCCTGCTGTTCGATATCCAGGGGATACAGGTTCTTTTTCCCGGCCAGGGAAGCCTGTTCCAGTTCTCCGGAAAGAGAACCCAGTTCCTCCCAGGCGATATTCACGTCCATCTGCGACAGTACATAGTCGTTGATGAGCCCGGGGATCTCCAGGTCCAGGCTGACCAGGCGCGTGGGCGGCGATTCCTGCACCAGCTGGTAATTGCCGGTGCTCCAGCGCAGGACGCTGGCAGCGATCTGCCGCACCTGCTCGCGCGTGGCCGTGATCAGGCCTTCCAGGCTCAGCACGCCGTTTTCCACCAGGATTTTTCCGAACGATTCGGCGATCTTGCCGCCGGATTGGTAAGGGGAAAGCAGCTCGGGGCTGACCATTTTTTTGGCCAGCAGAATATGCTCTATCTTGTCCGCTTCGTCCGAGGAAATGGCCCAGCTGATCTTGCCGCGGTTGAGATAAAAAACCTTCAGGATCTCGTTCTGCCTGAAATACAGGATGCCGGTCTGGTTTTGCTCATAATAGGACAGCAGGAGCTTGGCCGGAACCGTTTCGTTGAGAGTCCCTTGATCCGGAAACATTTTTCCTCCGCCGGGCGGCCGGCCCGGATGGGCGAGTGGCTGACGCCCAATGGCCTATTTTAGCGGACGGGCGTTAAAAGTCAAGTGGGGCTGGCTTTCCCGGTTTCAGCGCCCGGAGGCCGATTTCTTTTCGTGGTCCAAAAGCCACTGTTTGCGCCACAGGCCGCCGCCATAGCCGGTCAGGCTGCCGTTGCTGCCGATGACGCGGTGGCAGGGGACGACGATGGCCACGGGGTTGCAGTGGTTGGCGCCGCCCACGGCGCGGCCGGAACCCGGCCGGCCGATGGCGCGGGCGATGTCGCCGTAAGACGCCGTGCGGCCGCAGGGGATTGCGCAGAGCGCCGCCCAGACCTCTTTTTGAAAAGCGGTGCCCTGCAGGTCCAGCGGCAGGTCAAATTCGCAGCGCCGGCCCTGGAAATACTCTTCGAGCTGCTGGCCGGCGAGGCGCAGGCAGGCCGCCATCTCCCTGGGTTCGGGCCCCGGCTTTTCGCAGAATTCGATTGCCTGGATGCCCGCGTCGCTGGCGCTGACGCGCAGGCAGCCGATGGGCGAGGGGACGTAGGTCTCCGTCACGCTCGAGACGCCGGTTCTTTTCTGGACAGGCATTTCTCCGCTTCTCCTCCCGAAATTTGCAAGTGAACTTGTGCATCAGTATAAAAAAACGGCAAAAAAATGTCAAGGGCAGGAGGAAAAAGAACCCGTTTTCCTTGCGGCATATTTTCGGTTATAATGTTTCCCGGAGGCCTTATGAAACGCGCAATAATATTGATTTTAGCCATGCTGTCTTTCTGTCTCCTTCCGGCCCAGGATATTCTGACCGTGGCCGAAAGCTCGAATTATGCCAAGACATCTTTGTACGCCGATGTCATGAACTTTTTGTACCAGGTGCAGAAACAGTCGGACCTGGTCAAAATACTTCCTTTGACGACCTCCAGCGAAGGGCGCATGATCCCGCTGGTGGTTTTGAGCAGGGAAAAGGTCAGCCGCCCCGGTGATCTGCGAACGGCCGGCAAGCCGGCGGTTTTGATCATGGCCAATATCCACGCCGGCGAGGTCGAAGGCAAGGAGGCCTCGCTGATGCTGATCCGCGACATCGCCCTGGGCAAGCTCGCCGGCCTGCTCGACAGCCAGGTGCTGCTGTTCATCCCCATCTTCAACGCCGACGGCAACGACAAGCTGGGGCACAACCGCCGCGACCTGGGCCCCGAACTGGCCGGCGTGCGCTTCAACGGCCAGAACCTGGACCTGAACCGCGATTACCTGAAGCTGGAGTCGCCCGAGGTGCGCGCCCTGGTCGACGTCTTCAATGCCTGGGACCCAGTGCTGGTCGTGGACATGCACACCACCAACGGCTCCTACCACCAGGAGCCGGTGACCTATTCGACCCTGGTCAATCCCAACAGCTCCGAGAAACTGCGGCAGTTCATGTGGCAGAAATTTTTCCCGCCCGTGGCCCGCATGCTGAAAACCGTTTACGGCTATGACAGCGTGCCCTACGGCAATTTCATCGACCGCGAATTCCCGGAAAAAGGCTGGGAAAACGATTCCCTGGACGCCCGCTACGGATCGAATTACGTGGGCCTGCGCAACCGCTTCTCCATTCTGGACGAGAATTATTCCTATGCCGATTTCAAGACCCGCGTGCTGTCTTCGCTGGCGTTCATCACGTCGATCCTCGACTTACACGGCGAAGAACGGCAAAACCATGGCCGAGTTGGTCCGCCAGGCCGACCTGGAAACCACCCGCACATCTTCGGCGACGGCTGAATTCGTCCTGGAATTCAAAGCGGAAAAGCTTTTTGACCTGACGGTGAAAAGCTATGAATTTGTCAAGGAGATCATCAAGCCCGAGGACCGCGAAAAGTACCCGCCCTGGGTGGGCGAGTTCATCATGAAAAAGACCGACACGCTGAGAGGACTACAAGCTGCCCTACCTGTCCCTGGCCGTGCCCGTCCGCAGCCTGAAATTGCCGGCCGGATATGTCCTGTCTGCCCCAGCAGCCGGAGGCGCTGGCCAACCTGAAGCGGCATGGCATCCGCGTGGAACGGATCCTGGAAGGCTTTCAAGGCCGAAGCCGAAAACTTCAAGATCAGCGGCGTGGAGCTCGACAAGAATATTTTCCAGGGCCATGTGCTGAACACGATCAAAGGCAAATACGAAAAAGCGGCAGTCGATATTCCGGCCGGCTCTTATTATATCAGCCTGGAACAGCCCCTGGCGCGCCTGGTCCCGGAACTGCTCGAGCCCGAATCTCCCGACAGCCTGGCCGCCTGGGGCTTTTTCAACCGCGTCATCGTCCAGCAGTGGAGCAACCGCCCCGGGCCCTACCCGGTCTACCGGCTGGCGCAGAAGCCGCCGGTCGCCATGCTGAGCGAGTGAAGACCCGCATGCTGGAAAATTTGACCAACCGCTTGAACAAGGTGCTGCGCTACCTCAAAGGCGAGGTGCAGATCACCGAGGAGAACATGCAGCAGGCCCTGAAGGAGATCCGCCTGTCGCTGCTGGAAGCCGACGTCAACTTCAAGGTGGTCAAGCAATTCATCGAGAATATCCGCGTCCAGGCCATGGGCCGCGAAGTTCATGACAGCCTCAATCCCACCCAGCAGGTGATCAAGATCGTCCAGGCAGGAGTTGACGGCCATGCTGGGTTCGCGAAAACCGCGAGCTGAACCGCAGCCCGCTCAAACCGACGGTCATCATGCTGGCCGGCCTGCAGGGCTCGGGCAAGACCACCACGGCCGGCAAACTGGCCCTGCACCTGAAAGGGCCTGGACAAGAGCTCCCTGCTCTGCTCGCTCGACCTGAAGCGCCTGGCGGCCGGCGAGCAGCTGGAGACCATCGCCCGTGAAAGCGGGATCAATTTTTTCAAGAGCGCCAGCCGCGAACTGCCGATCCTGGTGCGCGAACTGAAAAAAAACGCCGCGGACACCGGCTATGATTACGTCATCGCCGACACGGCCGGCCGCCTGCACGTGGACGATGAGCTGATGGAGGAGCTGCGCCAGGTCAAGGCGGCGCTGCAGCCGGCCGAGACCATCTTCGTGGCCGACGCCCTGACCGGCCAGGACGCGGTCAATTCGGCCCGCAGTTTTGCGGAAAAAATCGGCGTGGATTCGATCATCCTGACCAAGCTCGACGCCGACGCCCGCGGCGGGGCGGCCCTTTCCATCGTCAGCGTGACCGGCAAGCCGATCAAGTTCATCGGCATCGGCGAAAAGCCCGGCGACCTGCAGAAATTCTACCCCGAGCGCCTGGCGGCAAAGATACTGGGCATGGGCGACATGCTGACCCTGATCGAGAAGGCGGAAAAGGATTTTGACCAAAAGCAGGCCGAGATCCTTTCGCAACGGCTGCTGGAGAACGAATTCAGCCTGGAGGATTTCCTGGCCCAATTGCGGCAGGTCGAAAAACTGGGGCCCATGGATGAGATCATGGGCATGCTGCCCAACCTGGGATTCAAGGGCAATATGGCCGATGTCCATGTCGATGAAAAGCGCATCCGCCACCTGATGGCCGTCATCGAATCCATGACCCGCAAGGAGCGCGACAACCCCAAGGTCATCGACGGCCGCCGGCGCTTGCGCATTTCCCGCGGCTCGGGCCGGCCGGTTTCCGAGGTCAACCAGGTGCTGAAAAGCTACCAGGAAATGAAAAAAAACTTCAAAAAGCCGTTTTTTAGAAAGATTTTGAAAAAATTTGACAATTTTTCCAAAATGAGGTAAATTTGTATTTCGCAAGTCTGACATAGGAGCAAATTTCATGGTCGTTATTCGCCTGACAAGATTCGGAGCAAAAAAGAAGCCTTATTACCGCATCGTGGCCGTGGACCGGGAAAAACCCAGGGAAACACGGTATATCGAATTGCTTGGCCAGTACAATCCGTTGACCGATCCGGCCCTGATCAAGATCGATATGGAAAAATACAACCAATGGATCGAGAAAGGAGCACAGCCGTCAGAAACCGTAAAATCGCTTGTAAAGAAACTAAATACAGGAAAGCAAGGAGGACAACGTGAAACAACTAGTTGAAATTGTGTGCAGAGCGTTGGTTGACAATCCGGACCAAGTCATCGGTGACTCAAATCGACGGCGAACAGACCACCATCCTGGAACTGCGCGTGCACCAATCCGACCTGGGCAAAGTGATCGGCAAGCAAGGAAGAACGGCCAGGGCCATCCGCACCATTTTGGCCGCGGCCGGCATGAAGCAGAGAAGACGGTACAATTTGGAAATAATCGAGAATTTCGATCAACAACCGCCTCAGCAGCCGCTTTGATTGTAATTGGTATTGATTGGCAGAATTTTAAGGACGAGAGGGAATAAGGGGGAAGTGGTCGTCAGCCTTTCCCCCGGCATTGTCACACCGGGAGAGGGAATTTCGGTTGAGTTGAAATCGAGCCGGCGCAGTCTATCCCAAACCATCGAGCACGTGTCCCTGGCCGGCAGCGACGCCATCATGGCCTTCAGCGGCGCCCACAGCATCAGCGAGGCGTTGCGCATCGTCGGCTATTCCCTGTACGCCGATGTGCCGGAGGTCAAAGCCAAGCGCGCGGCATCGCTGCTCGGCTTCCGGGTTTTCGACCTCCAGGGAAACTGCTGGGGCACGGTCAAAGCCCAGCCGCAGTTTTCGCTGAACCAGCTGCTGGAGGTCGAAGACGCGGCCACGCGGCGAGACCGTTTATGTGCCCTGGCATGAAAGCCTGGTCGTCAAGATCGACCGCCGGGCCAAAACCATTGCTCATCGATCCGCCCGCGGGACTGCGGGACCTGAACCAGTGAAATTTTCGATCATCACGATCTTTCCCGATATGATCAGGAATTTCCTGAATTTCGGACTGCTCGAAAAAGCCATCCAGAACGGCCTGGTGGAGGTCGAGGTCCATGACCTGCGCGAGTTCAGCCGCAACAAGCACCGCAAGGTGGATGACCGCCCCTTCAGCGGCGGCCCGGGCATGGTGCTGATGCCCGACCCCCTTTTCCGCGCCGTCGAACATGTCAAGAGGCGGCAGGACGGCCGGGTGATCCTCTTTTCCGCCTACGGGCGCATCCTCAAGCAGGAGAAAGTCAAGGCCCTGGCCGGCTGCGGCCATTTGATCCTGATCTGCGGGCGCTACGAAGGGGTCGATCAGCGGGCCATCGACCAGCTTGGTCGACGAGGAGATCTCTCTGGGCGAATACGTGCTCATGGGCGGCGAGATCGCCGCCGAGGCGCTGCTGGAAGCGGTCAGCCGCATGATCCCCGGGGTGGTCGGCAACCCGGAGTCGGTGCAGGGCGATTCCTTTTACCAGCAGGACCAGTACACTTTTCCCCAGTACACCCAGCCGCGCTCTTACCGCGGCCTGGAGGTGCCGGAGGTCCTGCTCTCGGGCAACCACAAGGAGATCGAGCAATGGCGCGCCAAGAACAGAAAAACAAGGAGAAAGAAAAATGAAACAGATAGTTGAATGCGTTCCCAATTTTTCCGAAGGCCGCGACATGACGGTCATCGAGCAGATCACCGGCGAGATCAAAAAAGTGGCCGGCGTGGAATTGCTGGACGTCGATCCGGGCCGCGACACCAACCGCACGGTGGTCACGTTCGCCGGCAGCCCGGCCGCGGTCGAGGAAGCGGCTTTCCAGGCCATCAAAAAGGCCGCCGAACTGATCGACATGTCCAAGCACAGCGGCGCCCACCCGCGCATGGGCGCCACCGATGTCTGCCCCTTCGTGCCCGTGGCCGGCGTGACCATGGCCGAATGCGTCGAGATCGCCAAAAGACTCGGCCGGCGCGTGGGCGAGGAGCTGGCTATCCCGGTTTACCTGTACGAGGAAGCGGCCAGTTGCCCGGAGAGGAGGAGCCTGGCCTATCATCCGCGAGGGCGAATACGAAGGCCTGGCGGAAAAGCTGAAGAAAAAGGAGTTCAAACCCGATTTCGGCAAGGCCGCATTCAACAAGGGAGCCGGGGCCACGGTCATCGGCGCCCGCGAGTTCCTGATCGCCTACAACGTCAACCTCAATACCCGCAACGTCAAGCTGGCCAAGGAGATCGCCAACCGCATGCGCGAAAAGGGCCGCACGGTCAAGAACCCCGAGACCGGCGCCAAGGAGACGATCCCCGGCACGCTGAAAGCGGTGCGCGCCGTGGGCTGGTACATCCCCGAGTACCAGATGGCCCAGATCTCGGTCAACCTGCTCAATTACAATATCACGCCGCTGCACCGCGTGTTCGAAGAGGCGGAGCGGCTGGCTGCCGAATTCGGGGTGCGGGTGACCGGCAGCGAACTGGTCGGGCTGATCCCCCTGGAAGCGGTGCTGCAGGCCGGGCGGCATTACCTGCGCAAGCAGGGCGGCTGCCTCGGCGTTTCCGAGAAGGAGCTGGTGCGCACCGCGGTGCAGAGTCTGGGCCTGGCCGAAATTTCCCCTTTCAAACCCGAGCACAAGATCATCGAATACCGCTTCCGCAAAAAAGGCCCCCTGGTCTCCATGGACCTGGTCGATTTCTGCGCCGAGCTGGCCTCCGATTCCCCGGCCCCCGGCGGCGGCAGCATCGCCGCCCTGAACGGCGCCCTGTCGGCGGGCTTGAGCGCCATGGTCGGCAACCTGACCTTTGGCAAGAAAGGCTACGAGGAGGTGCGCGAGGAGATGGAGATCGTGGCCGAAAAAGCGCAGCCGCTGAAGGATTTTTTCATCGAGGCCATCGACAAGGATACCGAGGCCTTCAATTGCCTCATGGCCGCTTTTTCCCTGCCCAAGAAGACCGACGAGGAAAAGAAGATCCGCCAGGAGGCCGTGGATCGAAGCCACCAAGGGGGCGACCCTGATCCCCTTCGCGGTCCTGGAAAAATCGCGGACCGCGGCCGAGCTGGCCCTGGTCGCGGCCATGAAAGGCAACCGCAATTCGCTTTCCGACGCCGGCGTGGCCGGATTGACCGCCGCCGTGTGCGCCGAAGGAGCGCTGTACAATGTCCTGATCAACACCCAGGAGATGGCTGCCGGTTCTTTCCGCAGCGAAACCCGCGCCCAGGCGCGCAAGATGTGCCATGCGTGCTGGAAACCGCGGCCAAGATCAAGGCCTTCATGGACAAGGGACTGGCGGATTAAGAAACGAAATATCGTAACGCGTAACGGTGACGCGGGACGAGGAAGATAAATCGAGACGAGGTTCGATGTTCGATGTTAAAGAATAAGGAAAAGAGCAAGCGCCGCTGCTTTCACCGATTCTTTGCGTAGGGGCGATTCGTGAATCGCCCTCTTCAGGTATTGGTAGCAGAGCTTGCCCATAAGGGAGAGTCAAATGAAAAACAGACAATGGACGATTATTTTTATTGCTGGTCTTTTGTTGCCGGCTGCGCGCTTGGCCGGCGGACGACAAGGCGCTGGACGCGCTGCCCATCGGCCTGTCGCCGCAGCGCCTGGAATTGGCCGTGCTGCCGGCAGGCCAGGTCATGGCCACGGCTGCGGGCCAGGAGGTCGATCTGCCCGCCCTGGTCAGGCAGAACCTGGACAAGGACGTTTTCATCATCGGCGAGTACCACGACAGCTACGCCTGCCACGTCTGGCAAAAGGATTTCATCGAGGCGCTGGCCAAAGAGTATCCGCGCCTGGTGGTGGGCTTCGAATTCTTCAACCGCGGCGACGACCCGGCCCTGGATCTTTACCTGAGCGGGAAGATCGGCGAAGCCGAGCTGCTGCAGAAGACCGGCTGGTACCAGCGCGGCGCCCTGAATTTCGCCTACACGCGCCTGGTCCTGGAGACGGTGAAAAAGCTGGGCTTGAAAGCCGTGGGCCTGAACGTGCCGCGCGAGCTGGTCAGCCGGGTGGCCAAGGGCGGATTCGCCAAATTGTCCGCCGCCGAGCAGGCCATGTTCCCCGGCGTCGAGCCGCACCTATCCCGAACACGAATACTTCGTCCGCAGCACGCTGGGCGAATTCGCCGTGCAGGTGCCGCTCTGGTTCCAGAACGTCTATGCCGCCCAGAAGTGCTGGGACACGGTCATGGCCGAATCCATGCGCCTGGCCCTGGCGCGCCCGGAATTCCGCGGCTGCAAGGGGATCATCATCGCCGGCAGCGCCCACGTGGCCTACGGCCTGGGCATTCCCTGGCGCTACCGCCTGCGCGACAAGCGGGCCAGGATCCTGACCCTGGTGCCGGTGACGGTCGCGGCCAAGAAAAAGCGAAAGCGGCGAGGAAGAGAATCCCATGGTCAAGGCCCTGGCCGGGCAGATGAAGCCCGCGGCCGTCTTTGCCCGCGGCCTGGCCGACGTGGTTTTCGCGGTGGCCGCCGAGGAGAAGCCCTATTTCGCCGAAGCCGGCTTCAGCGGCAAGATGAACGCCGACGGTTTTTTCGAAATTTCGCAGGTCCGCAAGGATACTCCGGCCGAAAAAAGCGGCGTGAAGAAAGGCGATCTTATCCTGGCCGCTCGACGGCGTGCCGGTCAAGATCGCTGGAAGGGCTGCGCCTCATCCTGGCCCAGAAGAACTGGAGCGATTCCCTTATGACTGGATATTCGAAAAAAAGTGGAGTTCAGCCCTGAAAGAAATCAAAGAGTAGAGAGAACTAAGTGATAAGTGATTGAGTGAATGAGTGATGAGTAACAGTAATAAAACGATCCAATCATTGTTTATTAATTCTTTCTAATCACTAATCACGAATAATCACTGAGTTCGTTCAGTCATCACTGTTCTGTTCCCGGCCCGGGAAGATCCTGTCGACCACTACCAGCAGGATGAAGAACAGGAGCATGAACGCGAAAAGCGCCAGCATGCCCTTGCCGGTGACGGCCAGGGCCTGCTTGAATATCCGCAATACGGTTTCCGACATGGTTCTCCTCCGCTACTTGACCAGGGCCAGGATCAGGCCGCCGGCCAAAACCGAGCCGATCTGCCCCGAGACGTTGGCGCTGACCGCGTACATCAACAGGTAGTTGGAATGGTCCTCCTTCAGCCCCATGGTGTGGATCACCCGCGCCGACATGGGGAAGGCCGAGATGCCGGCCGCGCCGATCATGGGGTTGATCTTTTTCTTCAGGAACGAGGTTCAGCAGCTTGGCAAAGATCACGCCGCCGGCGGTGTCGAAGATGAAGGCGCAGAGGCCCAGGCCGATGATGAACAGGGTGGAAACCTGCAGGAAGCGCTCGGCGGTCATGGTCGAGGCGATGGTGATGCCCAGCAGCAGGGTGACCAGGCTGGCCAGCTCGTTCTGGGCGGCGAGCGAGAGCTTTTTCAGGACGCCGCACTCGCGCACCAGGTTGCCGAACATCAAAAAGCCGATCAGGGCCACGGCCGTGGGGGCGAACATGCCGGTCAGGACCGTGACCAGGATGGGGAACAGGACCAGGGTGGTCCGCGATATTTTTCTCTGGCTGCCGTCCATGCGGATCAGCCGTTCGCGGCGGCTGGTCAGCAGCTTGATCACCGGCGGCTGGATGATGGGCACCAGCGCCATGTAGGAATAGGCCGCCACCGAAATCGGGCCCCAGCAGGTTGCGGGCGAAGCGGCTGGCCACGTAGATGGATGTGGGGCCGTCGGCCGAGCCGATGACGCCGATGGCCGCGGCTTCCTTCAGGCCGAAGCCGAAAAGGGTGGCGGCCATCATGGTGAAGAAGATGCCGAACTGGGCGGCGGCGCCGAAGAGCAGCAGCATGGGCTTGCGGAACAGGGGGCTGAAGTCGATCATGGCCCCGATGGCGATGAAGATCAGCAGCGGGAATATCTCGGTCAGGATGCCGGCGCGGAAGAACAGGGAGAGCGCCCCGACGATCTTCTGGCCGCCCTCGACCTGGTCGAGGACCGAGGAGTAGGGGATGTTGACCAGGATGGTGCCGAAGCCGATGGGCAGCAGCAGCGCCGGCTCGTATTCCTTCTTGATGGCCAGGTAGATCAGCAGGCCGCCGACGGCCATCATCAGCAGTTGCTTCCAGGTGATGGCGGTGAAACCGATGAACAGTCCTTCCATTTTTTTCCTCGCGTCAGTGTCCCATGCTACAATTTTTCCGGGACCTTGTCAACGAGTGAAACGGGCCTGGCTGTCTAAAATCCGCGCTCGGAAACGGAGGATGTTCCGGTCAGGTGTTCCTGCCCGTGCTGTCGTCGCACGGCTCGTCGCTGTCCTCTTGGCGCGCCGATTCGGGATCGAAGGGCTTGGTGCAGACCTCCATCTTCAGCGCCATGGGCCGGCCGCAGTGTTCCGGCACCGGCTTGCCGGCGTCGACCTTTGTCTGCAAATGGCAGACTTCGCATTCGTATGTTTTTTTGGCCATGAATCCCCCTTGAGTCAATATTTCATTTTACCGCAAATGACCCCAAAAATGCAACCCGCCGCATGGAAGAGGGTCGGCAATCCCCATTTTTCAAATTTGACCGGGGATCGATTTTATGTTAAAAGATAAACTTAAAACGGAGGCATGATGGCGCTCGATAAAAAATTGCTTGACCTGGTGACGCGCAAGGAAAAAGCCCGGCTGGCGGGCGGCGAAAAACGCATCGCCAGCCAGCACGAGAAAGGCAAATACACGGCCCGGGAACGGGTGGAAAAGATCCTGGACGCCGGCAGCTTCGAAGAGTTCGACATGTTCGTCACCCACCGCTGCAACGACTTCGACATGCAGAAGAACCAGCCCCTGACCGACGGCGTGATCACCGGCTACGGCACCATCCAGGGCCGCCTGGTCTTCGTCTTTTCCCAGGACTTCACCATCTTCGGCGGCTCGCTGTCCAAGGCCTACGCCGAGAAGATCGTCAAGGTCATGGAGATGGCGGCCAAGGTCGGGGCCCCGCTCATCGGCATCAACGACTCGGGCGGCGCGCGCATCCAGGAAGGGGTGGACTCGCTGGCCGGCTACGCCGACATTTTCCTGCGCAATGTGCTGTACTCGGGCGTGGTGCCGCAGATCTCCCTGGTCCTCGGCCCCTGCGCCGGCGGCGCCGTCTATTCGCCGGCCATCACCGACTTCATCCTGATGGTGGAAAAGACCTCCTACATGTTCCTCACCGGCCCCAAGGTGGTCAAGCAGGTGACCCAGGAGGACGTGACCACCGAGCAGCTCGGCGGCACCGGCGTGCACGCCAGCAAGAGCGGCGTGGCCCACCTGGTCTACGCCAGCGAGGACGCCTGCTTCGACGGCTTGCGCCGGCTGTTCTCCTTCCTGCCCCAGAACAATACCGTCAACGCCCCGGCCCAGCCGTGCAGCGATCCCGCTCGACCGCGCGGAAGCGAAGCTGAACCAGGTCGTGCCCGACAACCCCAACAAGCCCTATGACATGAAGGAGATCATCGCCCTGGTGGTGGACAACCGCGATTTCTTCGAGACCCAGCCCCAGTTCGCCGCCAACATCATCACCGGCTTCGCCCGCCTCAACGGCCAGGTCGGTGGGCATCGTGGCCAACCAGCCCAAGGTCATGGCCGGCGTGCTGGACAACTCCGCCTCGATCAAGGCGGCCCGTTTCGTCCGCTTCTGCGACGCCTTCAACATCCCCCTGGTCATCTTCGAGGACGTGCCCGGCTTCATGCCCGGCACCAACCAGGAATACAACGGCATCATCCGCAACGGCGCCAAGCTGCTGTTCGCCTTCGCCGAGGCCACGGTGCCCAAGGTCACGGTCATCGTGCGCAAGGCCTACGGCGGCGCCTACTGCGTCATGAGCTCCAAGCACATCCGCGGCGACGTCAACCTGGCCTGGCCCAGCGCCGAGATCGCGGTCATGGGGCCCGACGGCGCGGTGGAGATCATCTACAGCGAGGAGCTGAAAAAGGCGGAGAACGCCGGCACGAAAAAAGAGGAATTGAAGGACCTGTACCGCGACCTGTTCGCCAATCCCTACAGCGCCGCCAAGAAAGGGTACATCGACGACGTGATCGAGCCGGCCGGCACGCGCCTGCGCCTGGTCAAGGCCCTGGAGATGCTCGCCGCCAAGCGCGACGCCAATCCGCCCAAGAAGCACGGCAACATCCCGTTGTAGGCAGGGAGAGCAAATTGGACATCAAAAAGAATCTGAAAGGCTGGCTGGCCGGCCGCAAGCAGAAAGACGAGGCCGCGGACAGCGTCAGCCGCCGGTCGCCGCGGTCCAGCCTGCTGCGCCCGCAGCGCCGGAGCCCGAGGTCGTGGCCGTCATCGCCGCGGTGGTCGCCATCGAAGTGAAGATGTTCATGGCCCTGCAGGGGCCGCGCTTCACCTTCCGCGAAGGCGGCCAGGCGCAGGGCTGGAGCGAATTGGGCCGGCTGCTGGTCCGCCCGTACCAAGGAGTGCGCTAACATGAACGAATATGTCATGACCATCAATGAAAAGGAATACCGGGCCGAAGTCAGCGAGATCAACGCCGAATTCGCGCTGATCCGGGTCAACGGCAGGGAGTTCCGCGTCGGGCTGCAGCAGCTGGGCTTGAGCAAGCTGATGCCCGCGGCGACCGCGGCGGCGGAAGCCCGTCCGGCCGCCCCGGCGGCGCAACCGGCCATGGGAGTGGCCCCGGCCCCGGCCGCGCCGCTGGCGCCCGCGCCGGCAGGCGGCGACGCTTCCAGCCTGGTCAAGGCCCCCCTGCCCGGGCTGATCATCGACGTCAAGGTGCGCGAAGGGGAAAAGGTCAAGGCCGGGCAGAATATCGTGGTCATGGAAGCCATGAAAATGGAGAACCAGATCCAGGCCACCACCGACGGCACGGTCAAGAAGATCTTCGTCAAGAAGGGCGACAACGTGGCCGAAGGCAACCCCATGGTCGAGATCGCCCGTTCCGACATGGCCAGTTTGTAAATCCCGCAAAGGAGAGGCAATGAACAAGATCATTTCGGTTGTTCCCAATATCTCGGAAGGCAATGACCAGCCGTTCATTTCCGGACTGGTGGAGAAGCTGCAGGCCGTCAGGAACCTGGTGGTGCTGGACACGTCGCGCGACAGCGTGCGCAACCGCACCGTCTTTTCCTTCACCGGCCCCAAGGAGGCGATCTTCGCCGGCGGCCTCATCCTCTACCGCGAGACCCTGGCCCATGTCGACATGCGCAAGCACCACGGCGAGTACCCGCGCCTCGGCGCCGTCGACGTTTTCCCCTTCGTGCCGCTCAAGGACGCTTCCCTGGAGGAGACCGTGGCCATGTCGGTGGAATTCGCCGAGAAAGTGGCCGCGGAATTCAATATCCCCGTTTATCTCTACTGCGAATCGGCGCGCTTCCCCATGCGCCGCTACATCGAGAACATCCGCGAGGGCGAATACGAGGGCCTGGAGAACAAGCTGAAAGACCCGCGCTGGAAGCCCGATTTCGGGCCCGCCGTGTTCAACCCCGCCGCCGGCGCCACGGTGATCGGCGCCCGCTACCCCATGATCAGCTTCAAGGCCATCCTGGACACGCCGGATGAAGGGACCGCCGAGACCATCAGCAAGCTCATCCAGCATGCCACCGGGGGGCTGGCCCACGTCAACGCCTACGCCGGCCTGGACAGCGAGCACAAGGCGGCCCAGATCACCGTGACCATCGCCAATTACCGGGCCATGCCCATGTACCGGGCCCTGGAGATGATCCGTTCCGAGGCCAGGCGCTTCGGCGTTTCGGTGCGCAAGGTGGAGATGATCGGCCTGGTGCCGGAGACGGCCTTCATCGAATCCGCTTTCTACTATCTCGGCATCCAGGACTTCTCCTTCGACAAGATCCTGGAGCGCAAGATCCAGACCGACCTGGATGAGCAAGGCCGGCCCGGCTGACGCTCCTTTTTCGGAGCCGCTGGGCGCGGATCTCCGATGAACGAGATCCTGCGGATATTCCAGGCCGCACTGGCGGCCGCGGATCCTTTCCGGGCCGTCCGGGAAAACCTGACCTTGGAAAGCGGCTGCCTGCGGGCCGGAGAACATTTTTTCCAACTGGATGAATTCGACCGCATCCTGGTGGCCGGGGCCGGCAAGGCGGCCGCCGGCATGGGGCTGGCCGTTGAATCCGTGTTGGGTGACCGTATCTCCGCCGGGATGCTTATCCAACCCAGAGGAACCTGTGCCCCATTCCACACCATTACCCAGGCGCATGGGGGGCACCCGCTTGCCGATGAAGCTGGCCGGCGCGCCAGCGGCAAGATCATGGAGCTGCTCGCCGGCGCCGATGAAAAAAACCTGGTCCTGTTCCTGGTCTCGGGCGGGGCTTCGGCGCTGCTGGCGAGCCCGGCTCCCAGGGTGACCCTGGCTGAAAAGAACGCGGTAACCTCCCTGCTGCTCGATTCCGGAGCCGCCATCGCCGAGCTGAACGTTGTGCGCAAGCACCTCTCCGCCGTCAAGGGCGGCCGCCTGGCCGCTGCCGCTTTTCCGGCCGCGCTGCTGACCCTGGCCGTTTCCGACGTGATCGGCGACCGGCCTGACGTGATCGGTTCCGGGCCCACGGCCGCCGACGGTTCGACTTTCGCCGACGCCCGGGCCGTGATCGGGAAATACGGACTGCAAAACAGGATCCCTATTCGCGTGCGCGAATTTCTGGAACGTGGACAGGCCGGCCGGGAAAGCGAAACGCTGAAGCAAAACGATCCCCGCCTGGCGCGTTCCGCGTTCATGGTGATCGGCAACAACGCCAGCGCCCTGGCCGGTGCGCGGGCAAAAGCGAGCGCCATGTGTTGGAATGTCGAGGTCTCTACCGCCCCGGTGCAGGGAGAGGCCCGCAGCGCGGCCCGTTCATTGGCAGCAGCGGCCGTGAAGACGCAGGACGGGCTGCAGCCGGGAGAAAAACTCTGCTTATTGTCCGGCGGCGAGACCACCGTGAGCGTGTCAGGCTCCGGCAGGGGAGGGCGCAACCAGGAACTGGCCCTGGCCTTGGCCCTGGAGATCGCCGGCAGGGAAGGGATCGAGACTGCTGAGCGCCGGCAGCGACGGCGTGGACGGCCCGACCGATGCCGCCGGCGCCGTGGTCGACGGCACGACCGTGGCTGCCGCTGCCGCTCTCGGCCTCGATGCCGCGGCCTATCTTGAAAATAACGATTCCTATAACTTCTTCAACGAACTTAACCTCCGGGGCGGCGGGAAACACCATCTGAAGACCGGCCCCACCGGCACCAACGTCATGGACCTGCAGGTCATTTTGCTCCGCCATCCGGGGTGAAAGTCCATTTGACTTTTGTGATTTCAAGCCGGTATAATGGCCTTTCAAATATTTCACGAGGAGATATCCATGAGCAATGAGTTCAAACCGTACGTTTCCGCGGACAAGAACCTGAAGGAATTCACGGTCCGGGCCCTGCTGATCGGCCTGTTCCTGGCGGTCCTGCTGGGCGCGGCCAACGCCTACCTGGGCCTGAAGGCCGGCATGACCATCGCCGCCACCTACCCGGCCGCGGTCCTGGGCATGGCCCTTTTGCGGCTTGTTCAAGGACCATAATATCATCGAGGAGAACTTCACCCGTACCGTCGGCTCCATCGGCGAGTCGGTGGCCGCCGGCGCCATCTTCACCCTGCCGGCCTTCCTGATCGCCGGCGTCTGGAGCCCGGATTTCTTCGGCAGCTTCAGCGGTTACCTGAAGTCCACCGTCATCATGATGGTCGGCGGCATCGTGGGCATCCTGTTCGTCACCCTGCTGCGCCGGGTCATGGTCGAGGACCCGGAACTGAAGTTCCCGGAATCGGTCGCCGCCTCCGAGATCCACAAGGCCGGCCGCGGCGGCGCCACCGGCGCCAAGTACCTCTTTTACGCCATGGGCATCGGCGGCTTCATCGAACTGCTCAAGGGCTTCAGCCTGCTGGCGGCGAAATGGGAAAAATTCAGCGCCTTCGCCTCCAAGATCATCCCGCGCACCAACATCGGCGAGAATTTCAAGGGCGTGGCCACCGGCGGCGGCTTCATGTACAAAACCCCCTCGCTCAGCCCCGCCTTCCTGGGCGTGGGCTACATCATCGGCCCGCGCCTGGCGGCGCTGAACTTCGCCGGCGGCGTCCTCTCCTGGGGCCTGTTCGTGCCGCTGCTGACGCTGCTGCTGGCCCCGCAGTACGCCCCGGCGGTCAACGCCGGCCTCCTGACCTGGTCCGAGGTCTCCACCGCGATCTTCCAGAACATCGTCAAGACCGTGGCCATCGGCGGCATGCTGATGAGCGCGGCCTATACGCTGTTCAAGATGCGCAAGAGCCTGATCGGCGGCATCCGCCGCTCGGTCGACGACGTCAAGAAGGCGGCCACCAGCCAGCAGGCCACGCTGCGCACCGACAAGGACATCAACATCAAGATCGTCTTTTCCGGCCTGCTCGGCATGGCCGTGATCACCTTCATCGTCTACTGGTGGTTCATGGGCTTCAGCCCGGCCAACCTGGCGCCGGCCCTGGTGGCGGCGCTGGTCATGCTGGTCGCCGGCTTCTTCTTCGCCGCGGTCTCGGGCTACCTGGTCGGCCTGATCGGCTCCTCCAACAACCCGATCTCGGGCCTGACCCTCTCCACCCTGGTCATCGCCGCCATCCTGATGGTGATCCTGGGCGCCAAGGGCATCCCCGGGCGTGACGGCCGTGCTGGCCGTGGCCGGCGTCATCTGCGTTTCTTCCGCCGTGGCCGGCGAGATGCTCCAGGACCTGAAGGTCGGCCACATCCTGGGCGGCACGCCCTGGAAGATGCAGGTCGGCGACCTGATCGGCGTGATCGTCTCCTCGCTGGTCATGTGGATCCCGCTGTTCATCCTCAACGCCGGCGACCTGAAAATGGCCGCCCTGAAAGGCTACAAGGGCGGCTTCGGCGGCGAAGTGCTGGCCGCCCCGCAGGCCGGCCTCATGGCCAAGCTCTCGCAGGGCATCGTCGGCGGCGAGATGGTCTGGCCGCTGATCGTGGTCGGCATCCTCATGGCCGTCGGCTTCATCCTGGTCCAGGTCAAGAGCCCGATGCTGGTCTGCGTCGGCATGTACCTTTCCTTCGAGACCGTGGCCGCGATCTTCGTCGGCGGCATCATCCGCTGGGTGGTCGACACGATGATCGCCCGCCGCAAGTACAACGACAACCAGAAGTCGCGCATCGAGAACCGCGGCGTGCTGCTGGCATCCGGGCTGATCGCCGGCGAGGCCCTGGTCGGGCTGGTGTTCGCGGCCATCGCCTTTTTCAACGACGGCCGCGTGCCCAACCTGGGCGAGAAGTTTTTCAACATCAGCCAGCCCTCGTACCTGATCAGCGTGGTGGTGTTCCTGGCCCTGGGCTACCTGCTGGTCAAGCTGCCGCTGGCCAACGCCGGCGATCCCAACGAACCGGCGGCGCCGGCGGTGATGTGAATATAAGACAAACGAAATAGGGTAGGGGCGACGGCGCGCCGTGCCCCTACGCATTTCATGGAAAAAAAAGACAATATTCTCGATTATGTGCCGGTTCAGAACTGCCCCTGGGACAAGGACGGCAAAGGCAATGTCTATCTGATTAAGGAAAAGACAAAGAACAGGCTTCTGAAAAAGATCATCGGCTGGCTGGGGCGCAGCCAGGATTTTCATATCCACCTCGACGAGCTGGGCTCGGCCGCCTGGCTGCAGGCGGACGGCCGGCGCACCATCCTCGAGATCGGCGCCATCCTCGAAGCGGAGTTCGCCGGCAGGATCGAGCCGGCCGAGCAGCGACTGGCCAAGTTTTTCGCCATGCTCGCCCGCGACGGTTTCGTGCGCTGGCGTCCTGAAGATCCGAATGAAGATCCCGTTACCGCGTCTCGTCGCCCGGGACAAAAAATAATTTCACTTCTTGACTATTTAAAACAAACTCTTTAAAGTTGATTTTCCAGCGGCTGAATAGTTTATTTATTAACAACTTTAAGGAGGTTCGAATGAAGAAACCCGATCTGAAATTAGCCAACCTGAATGAACTGTTCCCGGACGATTTCACTCCCGAGCAGCTGGCCAAGGCCAAGACCGTTTTCTTGAAAGAACTGGCCTATTCCAGCCACAAGTTCTACGGCGGCAAGATCGCCACCATGCCCAAGGCCGGGGTCTACGGCTTCAACTGGTTCAACGTCTGGTACACGCCGGGCGTCTCCAAGGTCTCGACCACCATCCGCGACAACAACGACACCTCCTTCGACCTGACCAACCGCGGCAACCTGGTGGCCGTGGTCTCCGACTCCACCCGCGTGCTGGGCGACGGCGACTGCACCCCTTCCGGCGGCCTGGGCGTCATGGAAGGCAAGGCCTTTTTAATGAAATATCTCGGCGGCGTCGACGGCGTGGCCCTGTGCGTCAACAGCTACAACGACAAGGGCAAGCACGACCCCGACAAGATCATCGATTTCGTCAAGATGGCCGAGCCCAGCTTCGGCGCGGTCAACCTGGAGGACATCTCCCAGCCCAATTGCTATAAAGTGCTCGACACCCTGCGCGAGGCGTGCAACATCCCGGTCTGGCACGACGACGCCCAGGGCACGGGCTCGGTGACCCTGGCCGGGCTGATCAACGCCCTGCGCGTCGCCGGCAAGGAACTGGGCAAGGTGCGCATCGTGTTCTATGGCGCCGGCGCCTCGAATACCACCATCGCCCGGCTGATCATCTCACGCCGGCGGCGACCCGAGCAAGATGATCATGTTCGACACCACCGGCACCCTGCACCTGGGGCGGGACGACATCAAGGCCGACCCTGCCTTTTACCGCAAGTGGGAGCTCTGCCAGAAGACCAATCCCGGCCGCGTCAACGAGATCGAAAAAGCCATGACCGGCGCCGACGTGCTCATCGCCCTGAGCAAGCCCGGCCCCGACACGGTCAAGCCGGCCTGGATCAAGAAGATGGCGCCCAAGGCCATCGTCTTCGTCTGCGCCAACCCGGTGCCCGAGATCTATCCCTACGCGGCCAAGGAAGCCGGCGCCTACATCGTGGCCACCGGCCGCGGCGACTTCCCCAACCAGGTGAACAATTCGCTGGGCTTCCCCGGCATCCTGAAAGGGGCGCTGGTGGTGCGGGCGAAAAAGATCACCGACGAGATGGCCATCGCCGCCGCCTATTCCATGGCCGATTTCGCCCAGAAGAAAGGCATCAGCCCCGACCGCATCATGCCCACCATGGACGAGACCGAGGTCTTCGCCCACGAAGCCGCCGACGTGGCCGTCGAGGCCGTCAAGGACGGCGTGGCCCGCATCGAGAAAACCTGGGACGAGGTCTTCAACAAGACCATGGCCGACATCAAGGAAGCGCGCGACGCCATGGGCCTGCTGATGGAAAAGAATTTCATCAAGAAGCCCGATATCAAGCTGCTGGAGGACGCGGTTAAAAAAGCCGTTGACGCGGTGAAATAGGTTCCGTGTTTTTTGGGGTAGGGGCACGGCGCGCCGTGCCCCGACGTGAGAGCCGGAAAGGCCGAAATCCATTTTTCCCCTTGACTAATGGCCCGCAAAAGTATAAAGTACGAATTCCGGCTCTGAATTTGATTTCGTGAGGAAAAATGAAAAAAGTAAACCTTTCGGAAGTCAAGGAAAAGGTCAAACAGGCCGTCCAGGAAGCCAATTTCATCATCGACAAGGACTTGAAGAAACTGATCCAGGCTTGCTACCCGGGTGAGGAATCGCCCGCGGGCAAGGAGATCATCGACCAGATCCTGCAAGAACGCCGACATCGCCGAGGCCGAGAAGCTGGCCCTGTGCCAGGACACCGGCCTGGCCGTTTTCTTCGTCGAAATGGGCGAGAAGGTGAAGCTGGAGTACGCCGGGTTCAAGAGCCTGCAGGACGCCATCAGCCAGGGCACCGCCGAAGGCTACGGCGAGGGCTACCTGCGCAAGTCGGTCTGCGATCCGCTCAGCCGCAAGAATACCGGCAACAATACGCCGGTCTTCATCCATTGGGATGTGGTCGCCGGCGATGCCTTCAAGATCACCTTCATGGCCAAGGGCGGCGGTTCGGAGAACATGAGCGCCCTGAAGATGATGCCGCCGTCGGCCGGGGCCAAGGGCATCGAGGATTTCGTGGTCGAGACGGTCTCCAAGGCCGGCCCCAACCCCTGCCCGCCGACCGTCGTCGGCGTCGGCATCGGCGGCAATTTCGACACCTCGGCGCTGCTGGCCAAGAAGGCCCTGCTGCGCAAGCCGGTGGGCTGCGCCGCATGCCGACCCGGTCTACGCCGACATGGAAAAGCGCATCCTGGAACGCATCAATAAATTGGGCATCGGGCCCATGGGGCTGGGCGGGCGCACGACGTCCCTGGCGGTGCACATCGCCAGCCACCCCTGCCACATCGCTTCCTTCCCGGTGGCGGTCAACATCAACTGCCATTCGCACCGCATCGTCGAGATCGATCTTTAGGAGGTTACCATGGTAGAAATAAGGTTCCATGGCCGCGGCGGCCAGGGCACGGTCATCGCTTCCAAGATCCTGGCCGATGCCGTTTCCAAGGAAGACAAATACGTCCAGGCCTTTCCCCAGTTCGGGGTCGAGCGCCGCGGCGCTCCGGTTTTCGCCTTCATCCGCATCGACGACAAGCCGATCTACATCCGCTCCAAGATCATCGCCCCCGACCACATCATCGTGGTCGACCCGTCGCTGATCGACGCCATCGACGTGACCGAGGGACTGAAAAAAGGCGCTTGCATCCTGATCAACAGCGGCCACAAGCCGGAAGAATTCCAGCACCTGGGCAAGGATTTCCACGTCTTCACCATCGACGCCAACGAGATCGCCATCAAGTACAAGCTCGGCTCCAAGGCGGCGCCCATCGTCAACACCGCCATCCTGGGCGCCGTGCCGCGCATCTTCGATTTCGTCAAGCTGGAGTCGATCATGCAGGCCGTGCGTGACGGCGTGCCGGTCAACCCGGACGCCAATGCCGCCGCCGCCAAGGAAGCCTACGATTCGGTCCAAGGAGTGTAACATGGCCAAGGAAAGAAAGAAGATCGATTTCAAAAAAATGGACGAGCTCCCGCCCATGGTCATGAGCCTGCGCTCGATGGCCGCCAACCCCACGGGTTCCTGGCGCAACCTGAAGCCGGTGATCGACCTTGGCACGTGCATCCATTGCACCATCTGCTGGAAGTTCTGCCCCGACGCCGCCATCGACTGGGTCGACGACAACCCGGTGGTCAACCTGGATTTCTGCAAGGGCTGCGGCATCTGCGCCGAGGAATGCCCGAAAAAGTGCATCGCCATGGTCAAGGAGGGCAAATGAAAAAAGTCATGATGGGCAACCATGCCATATCGCACGGCGCGACCCTGGCCCGCGTCCAGGTCATCGCCGCTTACCCCATAACTCCACAGACCCAGGTGGTCGAGCTGCTCTCCGAGATCGTGGCCGACGGGAAGCTGAAAGCGGAATTCATCAAGGTGGAATCGGAGCACTCGGCCATGGCCGCCTGCATCGGCGCCTCCTCGGCCGGCGCCCGCGCCTTCACCGCCACCTCGGCGCAGGGGCTGGCCCTGATGCACGAGCTGCTGCACTGGGCGGCCGGCGCCCGCTTGCCGATCGTCATGGCCGATGTCAACCGCGCCATGGCCCCGCCCTGGACCATCTGGTCCGACCAGAACGACTCCCTTTCCCAGCGCGACACCGGCTGGATGCAGTTCTACTGCCAGTCCAACCAGGAAGTGCTCGACTCCGTGATCATGGCCTACAAGGTGGCCGAGAAGGTCCTGATGCCGGCCATGATCGTGCTCGATGCCTTTTCGCTGTCCCACACCTACGAGATCGTCGATCTCCCCGACCAGGCGCTGGTGGACAAATACCTGCCCCCCTTCGACTACAAGTACAAGCTGGATGTCAAAAATCCGCACGCCTACGGCGGCCTCACCACCCCGGACTGGTACATGGAATTCCGCATCAAGATGCACGAGGCCATGGACCAGGCCCTGGTGGAGATCAAGAAAGAGGCCGACGTGTTTGAAAAAGCCTTCGGCCGCCGCTACGACACGGTCGATCCCTACCTGGTGGAGGACGCCGAGACCGTGCTGGTCACGTCGGGCACCGCCGCCTCCACGGCCCGCTTCGCCGTCGACCAGCTGCGCGCCCAGGGCAAGAAGGTGGGCAACCTGCGCATGCGCGTCCTGCGCCCTTTCCCCTTCGCCGACGTCCGCGAACAGTTGAAGAAGGCCAAGAAAGTGATCGTCATCGACCGCGACATCTCCTACGGCTACCACGGCATCTGGGCCCAGGAAGTGAAGTCCGCCCTGTATGGCCATTCGCAGGTGCCGGTTTTCAATTTCATCGCCGGCCTGGGCGGGCGCGACATTTTCCCGGAAACCATCGCCGACATCGTGGCCCTGGTGGACAAGAAGAAAAAACCCGACCAGGAACTGTACTGGGTGGAGGTGAAAAGATGAAACCGACGTTACCGCTTGAAGAACTCATGAGCCCGGGCCACCTGGCCTGCCAGGGCTGCGGGGCCGGCATCGCCATGCGCGTCACCCTGAAAGCCCTCGGCCACGACACGATGTTCACCTTCCCCGCCTGCTGCTGGACGGTGATCGACGGCCCGTTTCCCTATTCCTGCCTGGAAGTGCCCCTGCTGCACATGGCTTTCGAGGCGACGGCGGCGACCGCTTCCGGCATCAAGGCGGCCATGAAGGCATTGGGCAAGGACAAGACCACCATCTGCGGCTGGGCCGGCGACGGCGGCACCTTCGATATCGGCCTGCAGGCCCTTTCCGGCGCCGCCGAGCGCAATGACGACATTTTTTACTTCTGCTACGACAACGAAGCCTACATGAACACCGGCATCCAGCGCAGCGGCGCCACGCCCTACGGCGCCTGGACCACCACCACGCCGGTCAAGCATTTCAAGAAGGAAGCCAAGAAAAGCATCGACGATATCGTGGCCGCCCACAGGGTGCCCTACCAGGCCACGGCGTCGGTGGCCTACCCGGATGACCTGTTCAAGAAACTGATGAAGGCCAAGGATATCCGCGGCTTCAAGTTCATCCACATCATTTCCCCCTGCCCCCCGGGCTGGAAGGCCCGGCCCGAGGACACGGTCAAGCTGGCCCGCCTGGCCGTGCAGACCGGGATCTTCCCCGTGTACGAAGTGGATGCCGGCAAGTACGTCCAGACGATGAAAACGCCGAACCGCAAGCCGGTGCTGGAGTACCTGAAGCTGCAGGGCCGCTTCAAGCACCTGAAGGAAAGCGACGTGGCCGACATCCAGAAGATGGTCGACACGCGCTACGCCGAGCTGGAGAAGAGATTTCTGCGAAAAATAAGCAGAAGGGCTTAAAAGGTTAAAAGTCAAAAAGTACAAAGTAAAAAGCACAAATCCAGTCATTCAATGAAATAGTGTCGGCTGAAGCGCCTTTGTCTCCAGTTTAACTTTTTCTTAACTTATTTGACCTGTTTAACCATTCGTACATTTTTACCTTGTTTCTACAGATCCAGATTGGCTCCCACCGACAGGGAATACGCGTAGGCTTTGACCTTGACCGGGATGCCGAGAAGGATGAACCTGGCCGATCTCGCCGGTCTTCCAGAACGTGGCTCCCAGGGCCAGGTTCAACGTCAGCTTGCCGCAGGCCTTGTAGGCGACGCCGATGCCGTTGTTCCAGTTGTCGCCCTTGGGAGCTTCGAATTCTCCCAGCCGCGTATAGTACACCTCCTTGTCCTTGAACAGGAACTTGGTGAACACCGTGCCGGCGCTGAGCTGCCAGCGCTCGCTGAGATCGTAGGAAAACCCGATGCCGGCGGCGTAGCAGTCGCCGGCGATCTCCGACCACGCTTTTTCCGCGCTCGACCGTGTGTCCCCCAGTCGGCGGCGGACTGGAAATAGTAGTTGAAATCCACGAGCATCTCCAGCTTGGCGCTCCAGCGGTAGCCGGCGCCCAGGTAGAGGACGGCCGGCAGGTCGCGGCGGCTCTTGGCGCCGTCCAGGGCCAGCCCGATGTCGTCCTTGTTCACCGTGGTCTCGAAGTCGAGCTTGACCTTGCTCTCGTAATGGGCGGCCAGGTCGAGCTTCGGGCTTGCGGCATAATGGAGGCCCAGGACAAAGCCCAGGCCCGCGGCCTTGTCCTTGCTGTCGAAGGCCAGCGCCTGGTCGGGATAGGCAAGCGGGGAATCGGCCAGGGTCAGGCCCATCTTCGTCGTGTTGACGGCGCTGACGTAGCGCAAAGCCGAGCGAAGCCGACAGGGCGTCCGATAAGGCGTAGGCGCCGCCCACGGTGGCGGTCAGGTAGTAGGAGGATGCTTTCAGGAACTGGTCCTTGGCGCCTGGATAGACATCGCCGTAGTAATATCCGGTGGGCTGGCCGAATTCGTCCAGCACCGGGGACTGCCAGCACCATCAGGGAGATCAGGTCGGTGGCGATCGACCCGTGCGGGTAGTCGGCGACGGCGCCGCCCCCCGAGATGTACAGCCCGCCGTAGACCGCCCATTTGTCCTTGTTGTAGGCGGCGTAAAAGTTGGGCAGGAAGGCGTCGATGCCGTCCTGGCTGAACGTGCGCTCGCCGGCGCCGAGGCCGAAGTCGTAGGTGTGGCTGGGCTTGCGCAGCAGCGACTGGTTGCCCAGGTTGAAGTGAAAGCCTTCGCCCAGGCGGACCAGGGCGGCCGGGTTGTAGACCACGATGTCGGTCGAGTCGCTGGCGGCGTTGCGGGCGGGCATGCGCATCCATTCCACGCTCAGGTTGGTCAGGTTGTCCATCTGCGCCGGCAGCGGGCGGCCAGGCAGAACAGGGCGAATGCGGCCAAAAGCGACGACGGCGGATTTTTTTCATCATTTCCTCCTTGCCCGGGCCTGCGAAGCTTGGGCCGGTGACAGTCCGACATTTTAGGCAAAACGGATTTTTATTTGCAAACTGCCAAATTGACAGGGCCGGGCTTTTCATTTATAAAGGACGCGAAGGTAAAACATGCGAGCCATATTCATCGCGGTCGGCAGTGAACTGCTCGACCTGGACCGCGCCGACACCAATTCCCTGTACGTGGCCCGGCGCCTGCGCGAAAAGGGGATCCTGATGGACATGAAGGTGGTGGTCGGCGACCACATGGACAACCTGTCCTGGATCGTCAAGAAGGCCTGCCAGCGCGCCCAGCTGGTCATCCTCAGCGGCGGGCTGGGCCCGACCGAGGACGACATCACCCGCGAAGCCGTGGCCGCGGCCCTGAAAAAAAAGCTGGTTTTCCGCGAGGAGATCGTGGCCGACCTGGAAAACCTCTTCAAGCGCCGCGGCATGGTCATGCCCGAGATCAACGCCCGCCAGGCCTTCGTCATCGAGGGCGCCGAGGTGATCGCCAACCCGGTCGGCACGGCTCCCGGCCTGTACCTGGACGACGGCGGCTGCAAGGTGCTGCTGCTGCCCGGCCCGCCCAACGAGCTGATCCCGATCTTTCGAAAGCCGTTTTCGAAAAACACATCGCTCCGGCCACGCAATTACCACATTTATTCCCGCACGTTCAAGCTGACCGGCATCAGCGAGTCGGAAGCCGACGCCCGCTGCGCGGACATCTACCGCAAGTACCGCAACCCGGTGACCACCATCCTGGCCTCGCCCGGGATGATCGAGCTCCATTTCCTGGGGCGTTCCAGGAATTCCGCCGACGAAGCCCGGCAGCGTGACCGATGAACTGGCCGAAAAGGTGCGGGAGCGGCTGGAGGATTTCATCTTTCGCCGAAAAGGACATGACCCTGCCCGAGGTCGTCGTCGAAGAGCTGAA
Source organism: Candidatus Aminicenantota bacterium (assembly GCA_963764745.1). Classification (GTDB taxonomy): domain Bacteria; phylum Acidobacteriota; class Aminicenantia; order UBA2199; family UBA2199; genus UBA2199. The sequence continues at coordinate 1,314,766 of CAVXTN010000006.1, forward strand.
GGAGCGCGGGCTCACCCTGGCCGTGGCCGAAAGCTGCAGCGGCGGCGGCCTGGGCAACCAGATCACCAACGTGCCCGGCAGTTCCGAGGTGTTCCTGGGCGGGGTGATCGCCTACGCCAACAGCGTGAAGACCGGCATCCTGGGCGTGGGCGAAGCCACGTTGAAAAAGCACGGCGCCGTGTCCGCAGCCGACCGCGGCGGAGATGGCCGCCGGGGTGCGGCGGTTGTGCGCGGCCGATATCGGCCTGGCCGTCACCGGCATCGCCGGCCCGGGGGCGGCAGCCAGGGCAAGCCCGTGGGCCTTGTCTACATGCACCTCAGCGCCGAAAATTACGAACAAGGGAAGCCGCCAGATCTTCTCCGGCAGCCGCGAGATCGTCAAGTCGCGCAGCGAGTATCACGCCCTGAACCTGGTACGTGAATATTTGAAGAGGGCTGAAGATAAGTGGAAGAAGAGGTAAGAATGAGGAATAAAAGCGAAAGTTGAGATGCGCGCTAATTCATCCTCATCTACCCATGCTATTCTTATACTCTTCAACTGCTCTAACCCTTGAACGCTCTTCATACAATTGACCCATGATCGGCCTGCCGACCACCACCGACACCTTCTACCATGGGAAAGTGATCATCAAGCAGCTGAAAAAAGGCTACCGCTTTGCCGTGGATTCGCCCATCCTGGCCGATTTCCTGCCCCGCTCCACCCGGCCCGGCCCTGGAGATCGGCTGCGGCGTCGGGCGTCATCTCGCTGCTGGCCCTGCAGCAGAAAAAATTCCCGGCCGTCACCGGCATCGAGATCCAGGAGCCGCTCTACCGCCTGGCCGTGGACAACGCGGCGGCCAACGGCCTGAGCGGCCGCTTCCGCGTCATCCATGGCGATTTCAACCGCATCCACGCCGGCATCACCAACGTGCAGACCGTCTTTTGCAACCCGCCTTTTTTCAAGGCCGGCCAGGGCCGCGTCAGCCCCGACCCGACCATCCGCCTGGCCCGCTTCGAGATCGCCCTGAACCTTGCGGACCTGCTGCGCGGCTGCTCCGCCGATCCTGGCCCCGCGGGGAAAAGTTTGCCTGATCTTTCCCTTTGCCCGGCAGGAGCGAACTGCTGGCCGCGGCCGCCGCCAACGGCCTTTTCCCGGCCGAGACTCCGCCCGGTCCAGCCCTTCGCCGATTCAGCGCCCGACCGCTTCCTGGTGCAGCTGAGCAAAGCCAGGAAAACCTGCCGGCATCAGGAACCGCTGGTCATCTTCCAGGGCAAAGGAGTTTATACCCCGGAGATGGAAAGGTTACTCGCAGGAGAGTGAACGGCCCGTTGAATCACTTTATTTGCGGTTCTCCGGGGGGATCGGCACCAGCACCGGGTCCAGGATCAAGATAGAATCATGATTGATGCCAACGGCGATCGTGTACTTGTACATGAAGTGCTGCGGCTTTTTGGGGATGACCAATTGCCATGTTTTGGCTTTCTTTACCGCGATCAAATCCGACTCGGCCTCGAACTCGATCGCGAACGGATAGTCGCACATCCAAATGACCGTGGAACCTTTCTTCGCGGCCATGGCATACTTTTCACCCTTGGCGCCCAGAAGGATGGTCCTTCGATTCACGACCTTGATGGGGATTTCATGTACTGGCGGTGCCAGCTTTTTTCTTGCTGCCCGATTTTTTGTTGGAGCCATTATCATCTCCCTCCCGGCCGGACGTCAGCTTTGACGGGCGGCCAAAATATTTTTATTTCAGTCGCGCTTGATCTTGGCATACTCCGGGCCGCGGCGCAGGTCCGCCAGATCGGGCTCCTTTTCGATATCCGCCATGCTGCCCAACCGGTCGCGGTATTCGCGCAAGGCGGCGAGGGCCCGGGAACGCTCGCCTGCGGCCTCGCAGGCCAGGACTTCCCGGCGGATCGTTTCCAGGTCGTCGGGAACCAGGGCGCGGGCCCGGGCGATCGCGGCCAAGGCCTTCGTCTTTTCGCCTGTATAAGCGTAGTACATGGCCAGCACGGACAGCTGGACAGGGTCGTCCGGCGCGGCAGTCAGGGCCGCTTCGGCCAGCAGGATGGCTTTCCGGTAGGCGCCGTCCGCTTCGTCCTTGAATTCGGGAAGCTGGCGGTAGGTGTCGGCCAGGTTGCCCCAGTACCTTCCATCCGGGCTTTTCCCGGTGACCTCCTTGAACAGGGCCATGGCCTTCCGGTACTCATGGTTATAAAAGTAGATGTTGGCCAGGTTGGACTGGGCCTGCACTGTGGGCTGGATGGCGATGGAGCGCTCGAACAGGCTCACGGCGTCTTCCTTGTCGCCCTTCAGCAGGCAGACGATCCCCATGTTGGTCAAGCAGTTGAAGTCCCCAGGAGCCAGTTCCGACTGCTTTTCATATAGGGCAAGGGCTTCGTCCAGGCGCCCTTTCGATTGGTAAAAATACCCCAGGTGGGCGAAGGCGCGGGGATACCCGGGGCGCAAGCTGATGGCCCGCTTGTAGAGTCTTTCCGCTTCGCTGACCCGCCCCATGGACGTACAGAGCCTGGCCAGCTCGATGCAGGCCTGGTAACTGTGCTGGTTCAGGTGCAAGGCCTCCTGCAGGGCTGCCAGGGCCTTGGCTTTTTCTCCGCTTTCGATCAGGAGCAGGGCCCAGGTTAATTGCGCCGGCGCCCACGACCCGGCCGCCTGTCTGGCAAGTCGGCCCTGCTCCAAGGCCGTCCGCAGAACGAGCGGGTCGCGGCCCAGGCTGAATTTAAACCGCAGGACTTCGGCCAGCGCCAACCGTGCCTGGATATAGCCGCCATCCTGTTGCAAGGCTTTTTCCAGAAGGCTTCCGCTTCTGGCGATGGCCGCCGTATCCTTGTTGACTTGGATCGCTCCCCGCCCCTTGAGATACAAAATATATGCCCCTGGCATCGATGTTCCGCCCAGGTTGACATAGGCGCCGGCTCCGTTCGTTTCGGGCAGGCCAACGAGTTGCAGGAGTTTGTGTAACAGCCCGTCCTGAAAAAGCGACAGGTTGGCCAGGCTTCCCCGGAGCTCGAGTCGCCGCAATTGCCGGCCGGTCCCGGCATCTTCGAGCTTCAGCTGCAGCGTCAGGATATTCTGCTGCACCCGCAGCTCGCCGGAGATGAACAGGTTGCACCCCCACAGTCGCTGCAGGGTCCGCAAGGGCCTGCCGCGGTTCTGGAAAACATCTCCGGCGGGAACGGTCCAAATGGAATCGTGGAATTTTTCAAGCCAGGTCAGCTTGTCGATGATGACCGCGGTGAAGCCGTCGCCCAGGGCCTTGGCTTCCGGGTCGTCGTTCGTAACCAGGGGCAGGACGGCAATGTGCTTGTTGCCGGGGATGCCGCCAAGGCCCAGCACCCGTTTCAGCGCGCCGCTGGCTCGCGGGTTCAGGGCGAAGAATCCCATGATGCCGGAGAGCAGCAACAATGAAAGGCCGGCTAAAAAGGCGCGCCGATAAAAAAGGCGCCCCCTCCTTTTTTCCGGATGGGTATTTTCTTTGGCGCCACCCAGGTCCCGCAGGGCACCGGCCAGGGCCTCGGCCGAAGGGTATCTGTCCTGCCGCTTCTTGGCCAAACAGCGGCGGATGACGTTTCCCATTGCGGCTGAGGCGGCAGTTTTGCCGACCGCCAGGGGAAGCATCTCTTCATTTATTATCGCATAGATCACCGCCTGGTCGTATTCGCCGCGGAAGGGGAGTTCGCCGCTGGCCATTTCATAGATGACCACGCCCAGGGACCAGATGTCGCTGCGCGGGTCGACTTCCTTGCCCAGGGCCTGCTCGGGCGACATATAGTGCACCGTGCCGTACGTGAAGGATTCCCTGGTCAGGGGCGAAGCCCCTTTCAGCTTGGCCAGTCCGAAATCGAGGATCTTGACTCGGCCGTCCCGGTCGACCACGATGTTCTGCGGCTTGATGTCGCGGTGGACGATGCCCTTGGCATGGGCGGCGGCCAGTCCGCAGGCGATCTGGGCGGCGATAGTCGATCACATCGGCAATGGGTAGGGGCACGGCGCGCCGTGCCCCTACATCGATTTTTTCCTTCAATGTCCGCCCTTCGACGTATTCCATGGCGATAAAGACCTGGCCTTCATGTTCGCCGATCTCGTATACCGTGACGATGTTCGGGTGGTTCAATGCCGCCGCGGCCCTGGCTTCGCTGCCGAAGCGTTTTTTGGCTTCAGGGTCTTTGGTTAATTCCGTCGGCAGGAATTTGAGCGCCACTTTGCGCCCGAGCTTGGTATCCTCGGCCAGATAAACTTCTCCCATTCCGCCGGCACCGATCTTTTCGAGGATTTGGTAGTGGGATACGGTCCGGCCGATCATTTTTCCCTCTTGACGACTACCAGGGTCATGTCGTCCATTTGCGGCCGGTCGCCGGCATAAGCGCCCACGTTTTGCAGGATCTTTTCGATCAGCTCCGCGGCCGAGGCGTCGCGGTTTGCCGTCGCCAGTTCGCTCAAGCGCGCTTCGCCGAATTCCTCGCCGGCGTTGTTGACGGCCTCGCTGATGCCGTCGGAAAATACCACCAGCTGGTCGCCGGGATTCATCCGCACCTGGCTCTCTTCGAAAGGAAATGATTCGAAACAGCCCAGGGCCAGGCCGCCGGCGCTCAGGCGCAGCGGCTCCTTTTCGCCGCCGATCAGGAACGGATGGTTGTGGCCGGCGTTGCAGTAATGGAGGACATGCGGCGGTGGCGTCCAGGCAGCCGAAGAACAGGGTGGCGAATTTTTCCGGGCTGGTGTTGCGGAACAGCAGGGCGTTGGCGCGCTCCAGGCAGGAGGTCAGCGAGGTCCCGGCCATGGTCTGGCTGCGCACGGCCGCCTGCAGGTTGGCCATGAGCAGGGCCGCCGGCAGCCCCTTGCCGGAGACGTCGCCCAGGCAAAACGCCAGCCTGTTGTTCTTCAAGGGCCAGGAAGTCGAAATAATCGCCGCCGACCTCCTTGGCCGGGATGCTCTTGCCGGCGATATCGTAGCCGGAAAGGCGCGGCGGTTCCTTGGGCAGGAGGTTGTTCTGGATCTCGTAGGCCAGGCGCAGCTCTTCTTGCACGCGCAGCAGTGCCTTCTCCTTTTCGGCCAGGCGGGCATTCTCGATGACCTGGCTCGATTCGCTGGCGATGATGGCCAGCAGGCGCTGGTCGTCGGCGCTGAATCCGTTTTTGGAGTTTTTTGTTGAAGACTGCGAGCAGGCCGGTCATCTTTCCCTTGCGGATCATGGGCACGCACAGCAGCGAATGCACGGGAAAAGATCGCCTTCGCCGGTCGCGAAGCGGCGGTCGACGCGAGATCGTTGATCAGCAGCGGGGCGCGGTATTTCAGCATCCAGCCGGCCAGCTGGTCGTCGAGGCGGAAGGGCAGGCGCTGGTGGCTGGTGTCGCCGACGCGGCAGATGGTCTGGAAAGGCCTTTCCGTTTTCTGTTCCTCCAGCAGCAGCACCGCGCCCTGCTCGGCCTGCAGGTGGTGGACGCAGCGCTGGGTGATCAGGTCGAGGATCTTTTCCAGCGCCAGGGTGGAGTTGATGGCCGTGGCGATCTCGTTGAGGATGCCCAGTTCCTCGACCGCCCGCTGCAGGCGTAGATTTTCCCTGTTCAAGGCGGCCGGTTTTCATCCCGCAGTTTTTGGATGTCGCCGTTTCATTGTCCTGACTTTTCCACTTTTCCCTCTTCCTCCTTTGCTACTAATTTTAACGATTATTGTAAAATTATTTTTATTTCAATGCAGCTTTGCACTTTTTGCAATGAAATGGACGAAGCGAATAATAATGCGAAAAACGCTTCTGCGGCAGGCCCGGTTTTGCGGTATAATAGCCATTCGGAAAATATCATGATAGAAAAACTGAAAGAAATCCTACGCCACCGCGCAACTGATCCTGATCCTGGTTTCGCGCGAGTTAAAGGCGCGCTACCGCGGCACCGTGCTCGGCTTCTTCTGGAGCCTGTTCAACCCGCTGCTGCTGATGCTGGTTTACACGGTCGTGTTCGGCTTCATCGTCGGCGGCGCGCCGCGTCTCGGGTTTCGCAGCACCAAGCTCTACGCCCTGTTCCTGTTCAACGGCATCCTGCCCTGGACCTGGTTCTCCTCCTCGCTGCTCGAGTCGTCCAACGTGCTCATGGTGCAGGGGGCGCTGATCAAGAAGATCAAGTTCCCCATCGAGGTGCTGCCGATCATGGTGGTGACCACCAACATGGTGCATTTCATCCTCGGGCTGCCCGTGCTGGTGGCCTTTTTCCTCCTCTTCGGCAAGGCGCTTGACCCTGTGGGTGCTGTTCCTGCCCGTCAGCCTGCTGGCCCAGTACATCTTCACCATGGGGCTGTGCTTCCTGATGTCGGCGCTGACCGTCCACTTCAGGGACATCAAGGACATCTCTGGCCAATTTGCTGACCCTGTGGTTTTTCGCCACGCCCATCATCTACACCTACGAGTCGGTGCCCAAGGCCCTGAAATTCGTTCTGAACCTCAACCCCATGACCCACATGATCGAATCGTACCATTATTCCTTTTTCTATCGGCTCCCTGCCGCACTGGAAGCGCTTTTCGGTCACCGTGCTGGTCGGGCTGTTGTTCTTTTACCTGGGCTACCTGCTTTTTGACAAGTTGCGCGACACCTTCGTGGAAGAGGTCTGACATGGATGCCGTTCAAGTCCACGACGTCTACAAGTTCTACAAGAAATATGCCGACCGCCACAAGTTCCTGACCATCAAGAGCGCCCTGGTCAACAAGACGCTGTTTGGCGACCTGCCGGTCAGCGAGCGCTTCGAGGCCCTGCGCGGCGTATCCTTCGACGTGAAGTCGGGGCACACCCTGGGCATCATCGGCGAGAACGGCTCGGGCAAGAGCACCCTGCTGAAGATCCTGGCCGGCATCAGCAAGCCCACCGCCGGCGAGGTGATCACCCAGGGGCGCATCTCGGCGCTGATCGAGCTGGGCGCCGGTTTCCATCCCGAGATCTCCGGCCGCGAGAACATCTTCATCAACGGCGTCATCCTGGGGCTGACGCCGCAAGCAGATCCAGGAAAAATATGACGAGATCGTCCGCTTCGCCGAGCTGGAGGAGTTCATCGATCAACCCGGTCAAGAGCTATTCGTCGGGCATGTTCATGCGCCTGGGCTTTTCCATCGCCATCAACGTCAACCCCGAGATCCTGCTGGTGGACGAGGTGCTGGCCGTGGGCGACGCCTCGTTCGTCCCCAAGTGCCTGGACAAGATCAACGAATTCCGCCGCCACGGCAAGACCATCATTTACGTTTCCCACGACCTGGCCACCATCGAGAGGATCTGCGACGACGTCATCTGGATCAAGAAGGGGCAGATCGAGATGCGCGGCTATCCCAAGCGCGTGACCGACGCCTACCTGGAATACGTCGGCAAGAAGGATGAGAAAAAAGACGCTGGCCAGCATGGCGAGGAAGAGAACCTGACGCGGAGGCAAGGAGAAAACGCGCTGGGGCAGCCGGGAAATCGAGATCTGCAACGTCAGGATGTTCGACGCCGCGGGCCAGGAAAAATATATCTTCCAGGCCGATGAGCCCCTGGCCATCGAGTTCGACGTGTCAGCCCACGCCGCCGAGAGCGATTTCGTCTTCGGCATCGGCGTATTCAACGGCGAAGGGATCAGCTGCTACGGCTCCAACACGCTGCTGGAGAATTACGCCGCCCAGCAGATCCAGGGCAAGCGGCAAGGTCCGGCTGAGCGTGCCGGCGCTGGGGCTGGTCAACGGCACCTATTTCCTGGACATCGCCGTGCACAAGCGCGACGGCTATCCCTTCGACTACCACCATTTCCAGTACTCTTTCCGGGTCACTTCCAGCCACCGCGACGTGGGCATCGCCCGCATCCCCCACCGCTGGGAGTTTTCCGACAACATCGTCTTGAAAAAGAATGAAAATCTATGACAGCGCCGCGGCCCTGAAGCGCGAGCTCGCACAACGCCGCGCGGGAAAAGATCGTGTTCACCAACGGCGTTTTCGACCTGCTCCATCCCGGCCATATCCAGCTGCTGCAGTTCGCCCGCGCCCAGGGCGACATCCTGGTGGTCGGGCATCAACGACGACGCGTCGGTGCGGCGGCTGAAAGGCGAGAAGCGGCCGATATTCCCGCTGGCGGAGAGGATGGAGATCCTGGCCGCTCTGGAATGCGTGGATTATCGTCGTCCCTTTCAGCGAGGACACGCCGCTCGCAGCTGATCCGGGCGCTGGGCAGGATCGACGTCCTGGTCAAGGGCGGCGACTACGCTCCCGGCGAGGTCGTGGGCCGCGAGCGAGGTGGAAGCCGGCGGCGGCCGGCTGTGCCTGTTCAAGCTGGCCGGGGATTATTCGAGCTCGGCTCTGATCGAAAAAATCGTCAAGAATTTCTAAGCCGCGGCTTTGCGCGTCTTTCTTTTTTTTCAGGATTTTTACCCAGACATAAAAAAGGACCAGCAGCACAGTGCCGCCCCGGCGAAAAGCAGGGGATGGCGCACGCTGCCCGGAAAAATATCTTTCCTTCCAGGCCAGGATCAGCAGGGCCGCCAAGAGCAGGTTGAAGCAGGAGTCGTTTTCCTTGAAGAACACCTTGCGCCAGGCGAAGGGGTGGCCGGGAGCGAGCATAGCTGTCGAAACGCGGCAGCCAGCGGTTGACGCGGCCGACAGTATTCGGCGTAAGCCTGGCCGTAGCGCTCGCGCAGGAAGGATTCTTCGGCCAGGACGATGAAATGGTACTGCAGGAAAAGGAAAACGATGAAAACGACCAGCGCCCACGGCTGGGCGTAGACGGTCAGCAGGCCGGCGAATATCAGCCCGTTGCCCCAGTAGAGGGGATTGCGCACCAGGGAATACAGGCCGGAGGTGTTCAGGCTTTCGGCCTTGAGATAGCTTTCGCGCCCCGACGTGCCGCTGCCGGCGTAGCCGACGCTGATGGCAGCGGATCGCCCTCGCCCAGCGAAGGCGATGACCAGCCCGAGTCACGGTCCAGAGCGGCGACGGCGAAAGCGGGCTTGAAAAAGATGAAGGTCAGCAGGATGAGCGGCAGGGGAGTGAAGCTGCGGAACCTGAACAGGAATTTACCGATAGCGCAACGGCCATTTCTGCATGGGCTCAATGTACCGTGAAAGGCGGGAGCTGTCAAGGTTCAACACTTGCCTATCGCTTTCAGCTGACACGGGACAATAAATTCAAATATCGGATTAAGATTGAAGACATAGACTTAATGCTTATTGCGATACGAAGCAGACCGGGAAAGAAAATTGCAAGATCGATAAAAAAACAAGTAGTTAGTAGTTAGTAGACAGTAGTTAGTAGAAAAATCAGCTTTCAAGAAGCTTGAATTGTGATAGAGCAGGGAATTTTCTTGCTACTAACTACTAACTACTGACTACTGGCTACTTTTATATTGATAAATTAACACTCATATATTTTTGATAAATAAAATATTAAGTGGTTGACAAACGAGAAATTTTATTTTATACTATTTTTACAGAAATAAATTCAAATTTAGGAGGTTAAATATGAATTTACAACCTTTGGATGACCGAGTTCTGGTCGAACCGATCGAAGAAGAGGAAAAAGTAGGCTCGCTTGTCATTCCTGACACGGCCAAGGAAAAACCCATGATGGGCATGGTCAAGGCCATCGGCTATGACTTTGACCTCAAAGAGGGAAAGCCCCTCAAGGAATTGCTCAAAGTAGGCGACAAGGTCTTGTTCGGCAAGTATGCCGGCCAGGAATTTAAAGTTGGCGGCAAGAAGCACCTGGTGATCAAGCGGGAAGAGTTGCTGGCCATTGTCAAGTAAGCGGCCGGCGACAAATTAAAGTAAAATTTAAAAGGAGAAAAAAATGGCTAAAGAAATCATTTTGGGTGAGGATGCCAGGAAGGCGATCCTGAACGGGGTCAACCAACTGGCCGATACAGTGAAAGCGACGCTGGGTCCGCGCGGGCGCAACATCGTCCTGGAAAAGAAATTCGGTTCTCCGACTCATCACCAAGGACGGCGTGACCGTGGCCAAGGAGATCGACCTGAAGGATCCCATGGAAAACATGGGCGCGCAGATGGTCAAGGAAGTGGCTTCCAAGACCTCGGATATCGCCGGAGACGGCACCACTACGGCCACCGTGCTGGCCCAGAGCATTTACGGCGAAGGACTGAAGATGGTCGCCGCCGGCGCCAACCCGACCCTGATCAAGAAGGGGATCGATGCCGGCGTGGAACACGTGGTCGCCGACCTGAAGAAGATGAGCCAGAAGGTCTCGGGCAAGATGATCGCCCAGGTCGGCTCCATCTCCGCCAACAACGAGATCGCCATCGGCGAGATCATCGCCGAGGCCATGGACAAGGTGGGCAAGGACGGCGTCATCACCGTGGAAGAAGCCAAGTCGCTGGACACCACCATGGACATGGTCGAAGGCATGCAGTTCGACCGCGGCTACATCTCGGCCTACTTCGTGACCGATTCCGAGAAGATGGTGGTCGAGCTGGAAAATCCCCATGATCCTGCTGAACGAAAAGAAGATCTCCAACCTGCGCGAGATGCTGCCCCTGCTGGAGCAGATCGCCAAGTCCGGGCGGCCGCTGGTGATCGTGGCCGAGGACATCGAAGGCGAGGCGCTGGCCACGCTGGTCTACAACAAGATCCGCGGCCTGCTCAACGTGGTGGCCGTCAAGGCCCCGGGCTTCGGCGACCGCCGCAAGGCCATGCTGGAAGACATCGCCATCCTGACCGGCGGCAAGGTGATCTCCGAGGAGCTCGGCGTCAAGCTGGAATCGGTCGGGCTGGACTGGCTGGGATCGGCCAAGAAAGTGACGGTGGACAAGGACAACACGACCATCGTCGAAGGCGGCGGCAAGGATGACGACATCAAGGGCCGCATCAGCCAGATCAAGCGCCAGATCGAGGACACGACCTCCGATTACGACCGCGAGAAGCTGCAGGAACGGCTGGCCAAGCTGTCCGGCGGCGTGGCGGTGATCAAGGTCGGCGCGGCCACCGAGACCGAGATGAAGGAAAAGAAGGCCCGGGTCGAGGATGCCATGCACGCCACCAAGGCGGCAGTGGAAGAAGGCATCGTGCCCGGCGGCGGCGTGGCCCTGCTGAAGGCCGCCCAGAACCTGAAGAAGCTGAAGCCCGGCGGCGACATGCAGTTCGGCATCGACATCCTGACCAAGGCCCTGGAAATGCCGCTGAAGCAGATCGTCAACAACGCCGGCTTCGAGGGCTCGATCATCGTCGAGAAGGTCCGCAGCGCGCGCAACAAGAACTACGGCTTCGACGCCCTGAACGAAAAGTTCACCGATATGATCGCGGCCGGGATCATCGACCCCACCAAGGTCGTGCGCATCGCCCTGCAGAATGCCGCGTCCGTGGCCGGCCTGCTGCTGACCACCCAGGGTGCTGGTCTGCGAGATCAAGGAAGAGAAGGAAGCCGCACCGGCCATGCCCCCTGGCGGCGGCATGTATTAAAAAAAAGAAAAAAGACTTAAGACATAAAAAAAGCCCTGGGCGAAAGCCCGGGGCTTTTTCTTTATTGCATCCGGCCTGTTTTTCCTATACGCTAGAGGAGACATGAAGCTTCCGTCCAGAGTATTCGCCCTTGCCGCGTTATTTCTGGCTTTCTGCCCTGACGGCGGAAACGCTTACGTATCGCGAGGTGGAAGGGAAAGAGGTCGCGACCCACGTCCTCTCCATCGCCTCTGACCTCGAGGTGCTTGGCTTCCGCGTCGAGCTGATTACGAACCGCAATGGCGCCGTCGTCCGCCAGACCTTTCTCACCGCTGCCGATCTCTCCACCATCTGGCCTGGACCTTCAGCGATCCGGCCCGGAGCATGGAGCTGAGCGCTTCCCGGCAGGGAGAGAAGATCGTCCTGACCGGGCATGCCCAGGAAAAAAAAGTGGCCAGGGAATTTGCCGGCGCAGGGCCGGCATGGAACCAGCTCTTCCAGATGGGGCTGGGAACCTTTGTCGAATCCGGAGGGGAGAGTTTCCAGTTCCGCTCGATCGGCACCCAGGGGCCGGGCGAGACTCAAGATCGGCAAGTTCACCGTGACCCGCAAGGCCGGGGAGAGCATCGACCTGGCAGGGAAGGACGGTACAGGCCGTTCGCTTGCGCATCTCCTTGAGCGGCCTGCTCTCGATCTTCTGGCACGGCGATTACTGGTACCGCAAGAGCGACGGCCGTTTTTTACGCTACCGCGGCAAGAACCGCGCGGGCGGCCCCGTGGCCGTTTCGGAATTGATCGAGGAGAAAACGGATGAGGGCAAATAAAAGAAAGCGCTTCGCGATCCTGGCGGCGGCAGTGTGCTTCTCTTTGCCTGGGTGCTTTGCCCGGGTTCTTCCGAAGCGCCCGATTTCGAGGTGGTCTGCTCGGTGCCGATGGAGACGAATATCTCCCGCGCCGGAACGCGCGACGCCGCCGCGGTCTGGCTGGAAATGGTCAACGGCGCCCGGAGCTCGCTCGATATCGCCGAGTTCTATCTTTCCGGGAAAAAGGGGAAACGCTGGAGCCGGTGATCGAGGCCATGCTGGCCGCCGGCCGGCGCGGCGTGCGGGTGCGCATCCTGAGCGATGCCGGGCATGGCCGCCACCTATCCGGAGACCCTGGCGCGATTCAGGGGCCGCCCGAACATCATGGCGCGGAGCTTTGACTGGAAAAAATTGACAGGCGGCGTGCTGCACGCCAAGTATTTCATCGTCGACGGCCGGGAAGCATACGTCGGCAGCCAGAATTTCGACTGGCGCTCGCTGGCGCACATCCAGGAGACCGGCCTGCGCATCCGCAGCCCTCTTTTCGCCGTGGCGCTGGGTCGCATCTTTGAGGCGGACTGGCAATACAGCGGCGGCGACGAAACAGCCTATCGAAAAGCTGGCGCAGGCGCCGCGCCTTGCCTTTCCCGCGTACGCCATGCTCGTGGCCAGCCCGGCACGCTTCAATCCGCCCGGCGTCCCCGGCGCCCTGGAGGCTTTGCTGGCCCTGATCGACGGCGCCCGCTACCACATCACGGTTCAGCTGCTTTCCTACAGCCTGGAAAAGAGGACAGCCCTGAAAAATTCACAGCCATCGACCAGGCCCTGCGCCGGGCGGCCGGCCGCGGCGTGCGCGTGCGCATGCTGGTCGCGGACTGGAACCTGCGCCCTCCCCAGGTCGGCGACCTGCAGAACCTGGCGCGGCTGCCGAACATCGAGATCAAGTTTGCCGTCATTCCCGGCCTACAGCCGCGGCTTTATCCCCTACGCCCGCGTCGTCCACTCCAAGGTCATGCGCGTCGATGACGACATCTCCTGGGTGGGAACAAGCAACTGGGGCTACGACTATTTTTACCGGTCGCGCAACGTGGAAGCGGTCCTGCGCCTGCCCGCCATTGCCCGCGTCCTGGACGGGATATTCCTCTCCTTGTGGAACGGCCCTTATGCACACAGGCTGGATCCGGACAAGGAATACATCGCCTCCCAGGATCAATTGAACGAATTAGTGTAGTGACAGGTTAGCAAAGGCGACCTGTCGAGTCTGAACATGCTCCTATTCGCATCCTGACACCAGCACTCATGACACTTCTTCTGTTGACGCCACGTTCCAATCTATACAATAGGATTTCACCCAACAGGAGGATTGCAATAATGGCACGCATAGAACCTTTCCGGGGGCTCAGGCCGCGCCCGGACCTGGCCGAAAAGATCGCCGCCCCGCCCTACGATGTCCTGAATTCCGAGGAAGCCCGGGAGCTGGCCAGGGGCAATCCCTATTCTTTCCTGCACGTGGGCAAGCCGGAGATCGATCTGCCGCCGGGGACCGATCTCTACTCCGACGAAGTTTACGCCAAGGGCAAGGAAAACTTCGACCGTTTTATAAACGAAAAAGCCTTGCTCCAGGACAAAAAAAAGTGTTTTTACATCTACAAGCAGATCTGGGGCGAGCACGTGCAAATCGGGCTCGTGGCCGGCGCTTCCTGCCAGGATTACCAGGATGACGTGATCAAGAAGCACGAGCTGACGCGCGAGGACAAGGAAAAGGACCGCCAGCGCCATATCGAGACCCTGGATGCCCAGACCGGCCCGGTCTTCCTGACCTACAAGCAGCGCGACAGCATCGACAGCCTGATCGAGCAGGGCATGGCCGGCAGGCCGGAGAACGATTTTTCGACCTATGACGGCGTGCGCCATATCTTTTACGTGGTAGACGACCCCAAGCTGGTCGCGGCCATTCAAAAGGAATTCAAGCGCCTGGACGTCCTGTACGTGGCCGACGGCCACCACCGCTCGGCCGCGGCCACCAAGATCAAGGCCAGGCGCCAGAAGGAAAACCCCGGGCACACGGGCAATGAAGAGTACAATTTTTTCCTGGCCGTCATCTTCCCCCACAAGCAGATGAAAATACTGCCCTACAACCGGGTCGTCAAGGACCTGAACGGCCTGGCCGCCGCCGATTTCCTGGCCCGCGTCTCCGAGCGCTTCACCTGCGAGCCGTCAAGGGAGAAGCTCCCCGCCGAGCCGCAGGAGTTCGCCATGTACCTCGGGCACCAGTGGTATCGCCTGCGCGCCAGGGCCGGGACCTTCGCCGCCGCCGACGCCATCGCTTCGCTCGACGTCTCCATCCTGCAGAACAATCTCCTGGCGCCGGTCCTGGGCATCAAGGACCCGCGCACCGACAAGCGCATCGATTTCGTCGGCGGCATCCGCGGCACGGCCGAACTGGAGAAGATGGTGGACAGCGGCAAGTTCGCGGTCGCTTTCTCCCTGCGCGCCACCACCATCGAGCAGCTCTTCGCCGTGGCCGACGCCGGCAAGATCATGCCGCCCAAGTCGACCTGGTTCGAGCCCAAGCTGAAAGACGGCCTGGTTTCGCACCTGCTTGATTGAGAGGGACCTTCATGGCAATCCTGGATGGCAAACTGGTCGCCGACAAGATCCAGGGCGAGCTGCGCCTGGAGATCGCAAAACTGAAAAAGGAACTCGGCCTGATTCCCGGCCTGGTCGTGATCATGGCCGGGGACGATCCCGCTTCCAGCTCTTACGTGAACTCGAAGAGCAAGCTGGCCGAAAAGCTGGGCATCCGCTCGGCGCTGGTCAAGCTGCCGGAAAGCGTCGCGGCCGAAGAGATCGTCCGCGTGATCGAGTCCAGCAACGCCGACCCCCTGGTCCACGCCATCCTGGTGCAGATGCCCCTGCCGGCCCACTTGGATTCCTGGAAGATCCTGGACCATATCCGCCCCGAAAAAGACGTCGACTGCTTCCATCCCTTCAACCAGGGGCTGATCCTGCAGAACCGCGCCCGGCTTTTCCCCTGCACCCCCGGCGGCGTCATGAAGATCCTCGACCATTACGGGATCGATCCTTCCGGGCTGAACGCCGCGGTGGTGGGGCGCAGTTTCCTGGTGGGCAAGCCCATGGCCGCCATGCTCGCCAATGCCAACGCCACGGTCACCCTCTGCCATTCGCGCACCGTCGGAACCTGGGCGGCATCCTGCGCGCAGCCGACCTGGTCGTGGCCGCGCTGGGCAAGCCCGGGTTCATCGGCGCCGACATGGTCAAGCCGGGAGCCATCCTGGTCGACGTGGGCATCAACCATATCGAGAATGACGCGGATTTTGAAAGGTCCTGCCCGCCGTCCCAGCTCGAGGGCTTCAGGAAAAAAGGCTACGCCATCACCGGCGACATCCATTACCTGGCCTATGCCAGGGCCGGCCATTACACGCCCGTACCCGGCGGGGTGGGGCCGCTGACCGTGACCATGCTCATGAGCAATACGGTTGAGCTCTGCAAACGGCAGACCGGACTTTTGTGATGAGTGACCGAGCTGCCGGGACTCAGTGATAAGTGATGAGAAAGAAAATGAAAAATTTAAAAGAATCGAGCGATTGCGGTTTCTCATTACTCATCACTTATCACTCATCACTAATAACGAACTATGTCTGAGACAATTCTGATCACCGGTGCCTCGGGTTTGCTGGGCCGCGCCCTGGTCGCCAGGTTCGCCGACGCCGGCTTCCACGTTCTGGCCCACTACCACCTGCACCCGGGAAAGGATGAGGCTAACGTGCAGTGGCTGGCCGGCGATTTTTCCACGATCGAGGGCATCGCCGATTTTTTATGGAAAAATGAAAAGATACTTTGCCAGTGCCGCTACCTGATCAACAACTACGGCCCGATCACGGTGCGCCCCACCATCGCGGTCAAGGGCAGGGACCTGCTCGCCGATTTTCAGCAGCAGGTGGTGCCGGCCGTCGACATCAGCCATTTTTTGATCGCCCGCGCCCCCCTGCAGATGGTGCTGACCATCGGCTTTGAATACAGCGGCGAGATCCGCTCCTACCAGAGGATCCTGGGCTACGCCATGGCCAAGAACGCCCTGCTGCTGCTCACCCGCTCCTGGGCCGGCGCCTACCCCCAAGTATGCTTCAACCTGTTTTCGCCGCCCAGCCTGGAAAAGGCCGAAGTCCTGCCCAGGCGGGCGAAAACCGTGCCCGCGGAACTCGTGGCCGACCGCATTTTCCGCATCCTGAGCCGCCGCCGTTCCGGGTTTCACTACCGTTACACCAACCTGCTTTGGGCGGCTAAAAAATTGACGGGTAAGTGATGGACAAGGACAGGAAACTTTCCCGCTACGGGCGGGTGCAAGCCCAGCTGGCCGAACTGCTGGTGAAAACCCCGGACATCCAGGCGCGCATGGCCACGGTGGCCGCCCTGCTCTACCACAAGTTCGATTATTTTTTCTGGTGCGGATTTTACCGCCTGGTCGCGGGCGACCTGGTGGTCGGGCCCTACCAGGGGCCGCTGGCCTGCCAGGTCCTGGCCAGGGGCAAGGGCGTATGCTGGGAGGCGATCCGGCGCGGCGAGAGCGTGATCGTCCCCGACGTCCACAAATTCCCCGGCCATATCGCCTGCGACTCGCGCTCGCTCTCGGAGATCGTGGTCCCGGTCCGCGACGGCCGCGGAGCCATCGTCGCCGTGCTCGACGTGGACAGCGACAAGACCGGCCAGTTCGACGCAGTCGACGCCGCTGGGCTGCAGAGCATTGTTGAACTGTTGAGGACCTAACCGCAGCTTGGTTTGGGGCAGACGGACATGGTGTACGGCAAGAATAAAAATCCAAAATCCTGGCCCCCCGAAACGACTTGTGGGCGTCGAGCAGACGACCAGCGCTTCCCGGAGGCGTTTTCGATTCTTCGTGTAGGGGCGGTTCGCGAACCGCCCTCTTGGGAATGGCGCGAGAACCTGCCAAAAGCAATTCCGTTGACAATTACCATGGCTTGGTGCTACTATTCAATTTACTGAATATGATCTTGGGGGTGCGCTGATGAAAAAAGAGAAACTGCTTGCCGGCTTGATGATTTTCCTCTTCCTGTTTGCGTTCCTGGGTTTCAGCCTGCGGGCGCAAAGCACGGAACTGGCGTTCCAGGACGGCGATTCCCTGGAAATGCTGCAGCAAAAGATCCAGCGCAACGGTTACGGATTCACCGTGGGCCACAACTGGGTCTTCGACATGACCCCCGAGCAGAAACAGGAGTTCTTCAGCCGCCGCCCGTCGGCTTTCCCACGGGTCTACGGCAATTACGATAATATCGGCCCGCTGGCCGACGAGCTGGGCAAGACCCTGCCCGCGGCCTTCGACTGGCGCAATGTGGGCGGCCATTCCTATATCGGCCCGGTGCGCAACCAGGCCAGCTGCGGCTCCTGCTACTCTTTCGGCGCCTCGGCCGCGGCCGAGGGCGTGTACAACTATGCCAACGGCCTCTATGACTCGAACTGCTCGGATTTTTCCGAGTCGTTCATTATCTGGTGCCTGAGCACCATCGCCCCCTACAGCGGCCATTTTTTTGGCTGCAATGGCGCCGACTACACCTATATGGAGCTCGAGGCGCTGGTGCAGGACGGGACGATCAACGAAACCGATTTCCCTTATACCTACCCCAATCCCGGCTGCTCCCATTGGAGCGACCCGCGCGTGAAGTTCGCCGAGTGGCACCGCATCCCCTGCAGCGACATCGCGGCCATCAAAACGGCGATCATGACCTACGGGGTGATCGACGTGGCGGTCTACGTCAGCTCGGCCTTCCAGGCCTATAGCGGCGGCATCTACCAGGACAGCAACACGGCCTGCTCCGGCAGCCCCTGTGACTATACCACCACCAACCACGCCGTGGCCCTGGTGGGCTGGAACGACGCCGACGGCGCCTGGATCCTGCGCAATTCCTGGGGACCTACCTGGGGCGAGGACGGATACATGCGCATCAAGTATACCTCGGCCGTGGTGGCCTGCGAAGCTACTTATATCGTATACAACTCGGTTCCCGGCATCCAGGTTACCGCGCCCTCCTCCGCTTCCAGCTGGGAAGCAGGCAGCAGCCAGGCCATCGCCTGGACCGTGAACGGCTCGCTCGCCGCCAACGTCAAGATCGAGCTTTTCAAAAACGGCGTCAAAACAATGGACATCGCCGCTTCGACCGCCAACGACGGCGCTTATGGCTGGACAGTCCCGGCCTCACTCGCCGCCGGGACGGACTACCTGGTGCGCGTCACCACCGCCGACGACGCTTACAGCGACGACAGTGATCTTTTCGCCATCACCGTCACACCGCCCGCGCTCACCGTGACCGTCCCCGCCGCCGGGGCAAAATGGGCCACTGGCACCACCCGGACCATCACCTGGACCAAGAGCGGCGCCATGGACGCCAACGTCCGGATCGAGCTCTGGCGCGACGGCGCCAAGGCGCTGGACATCGCCGCCTCGACCGCCAACGACGGCGGCTATGATTGGCCCATCCCCGCTTCCCTGGTCGCGGCCGGCAATTATGCCGTTCGCGTCACCACCCTGGACGGCGTTGTCTCCGACGACAGCGGCCTGTTCGCGATCTCCGTCACCCCGACCATCATCGTGACCAGCCCGGCCGCCGGGGCCACCTGGAAACGGGGGAGTTACCAGAACATCCTCTGGAGCAAGTTCGGCTCCATGGGTGGCAAGGTCCGCATCCGCCTCTACCGCAACGGGGCGCTGAAAAAAACCATCGCTACAGGCACGCCCAACGACGGCGCCTTCACCTGGAAGGTCGGCGCTGCGCTGCCCGTCGGTTCGGGCTACCAGGTCCGCGTCAACAGCGCCGACAACGCGGCGAGCGACTTCAGCGATTCGTTTTCCATAAACTGACCGCGGGTCGGGTAAAAGACGGAATTGTAAAGTCAAAACTCCGGGGTCAATCCCATGTTGAAGAACATGAAGGAATACTTGTCGGTATAGCGATCGATGGTCTTGGAGGTGGTGGAGCCGGTCCCGTGCCCGACCTGGGTCTCGACCTTGAGCAGGATGGGGTTTTTGCCCTTGTAGATCCCCTGCAGCGTGGCGATGTATTTGAAGGAATGGGCCGGGAAGACCCGGTCGTCATGGTCGGCGGTTTCCACCAGCACGGCCGGGTAGTCGATCCCGGGCCGTATGTTGTGCAGGGGGGAGTAGGCGTACAAATACGTGAATTGCCCGGGTTTTTCGCTTGAGCCGTATTCCCCGGCCCAGGCCCAGCCGATGGTGAATTTTTGATAGCGGAGCATGTCCAGCACGCCCACCTCGGGAAAGGCGACCCGGAAAAGGTCCGGGCGCTGGTTGATGACGGCGGCCGCCAGCAAGCCGCCGTTGGAAGCGCCGTGCAGCGCCAGCCGGCGCGGCGACGTAAAGCCCCTGGCGATGAGGTACTCGGCGGCGGCGATGCAGTCGTCGAACACGTTCTGCTTTTTTTCGAACATGGCGGCGCGGTGCCAATTTTCCCCGTATTCGCTGCCGCCGCGCAGGCAGGCCATGGCGTATACCCCGCCGTTTTCCAGCAGGGGAATCAGGCTCGATTTGAAATACGGCTGCATGGCCGCGTTGAAGCCGCCGTAGCCGTAAAGCAGGGTGGGATTCTGCCCGTTCAATTCCAGGCCTTTTTTATGCACGATGTACAGCGGAATCCGGGTCCTGTCCCGGCTTTCATAAAATACCTGGCGGGTCACGAATTGGTCGGGGTCGAACTTGACGTCAGACTTGCGGAACAGCACGGAGCGGTTCTCCTTGACCAGGTAGCGGTAGATGGCGGGCGGAACGGTGAAAGAAGAATAGGTATAGAATACCTCGTTGTCGCCTTTTTTGCCGGAGATGCCGCTGACGGAGCCGATGCCCGGCAGGGATACGTCGTACAGCTTTTTTCCGTCCGCTTCGTGCACCTCGACCACGGTGTTGGCATCCTTTAAATAGGTGACGATCAGCTTGCCGCCGGCACATGTGACATTGTCCAGCTTGTCCGCGGCCTCGGGTATGAGCGTTTTCCAGTTCTCCTTCTGTGGCTGGCGGGGGTCGATGAGGATCAGTTTGAAATTGGGCGCCTCATAATCGGTCATGACCAGGAAGCGGTCATCGGCTTCGCCCACGAACACGAATTGGCCCAGGGGCTTGTCGATCAGGGGGATCACGGCCGAACCGGTCTCCAGGTTCCTGTAATAAAGGAAATTGTGGTTGGCCGAGCCCAGCCAGCCGGTGATGACCAGGTATTTTTCGTTTTCCGTGACCTCGCCGCCGAAGCCCAGTTCGGGATCGCTGACATCGCGGTATATCAACTTGTCCGCGGACTGGTCCGTGCCGATTTTGTGATAATAGATCTTCTGGAATTCGACCTTTGCTTTCAGCATGTCCGTTGCCGCCGGTTCATCGTAGCGGCTGTAGAAGAAGCCGTCCTTGTACCAGGACAAGTCGGAGAACTTCGCCCACTGGACGCGATCGGCCAGCTTTTTCCCGGTCGCCGTCTCCAGGACGAAATATTCCCGCCAGTCCGACCCGCCCGGCGAAATGCCGTAGCCGCAGTATTTCTGGTCCCGGGAAAAAGTGACATCGGTCAGAATGACGGAGAGGGCATTGGGGTCGATCAGCGACCTGGCTTGGCCGTCCAGCCCTTTCTGGATATAGACGACCGATTGGTCCTGCAGGCCGGTGTTCTTCCAATAGGTGTAATAGTCGCCTTCCCTGGCGGCGCTGGAGAACTTTTCATAATCGGCGATCGCGGTCAGGCGCGCCCGGAATTTTTCCCGGAACGGTATCGCCGCCAGGTAGCCGTCCGTGAGTTTTTTCTCGGCGGCCACCCAGGCGGCGGTTTCCGGCGAATTGACGTCTTCGAGCCAGCGGTAGGGGTCGGCGACCCTGACGCCGAAATAGTCATCCACCTGGTCCCCTTTTCTTGCGGCGGGATACTGGAGCGGGGCCTTATCCTCGCAGAACAGCGGCGCGCACAGGCTGACTATGGCCAAAATTATGATGGCTTTTTTGAAATGGTTCATCGATCCTCCTTGCGGATTGCAACTGGGGTGCATCCGGCATTCCCTGTTTTTTATTCATAGATTTTATGAAAATCCTTAAAAAATTGCAATTGACAGTGCACTGGGTTTATAATTTTCCCAAATCCGGTCTTTGCCCTCCGGGTTGCACAGAGAGAGACGGATATGCCGCGAAAAAGGGAAGTGCTCGTTTTTCATGGAAAAATTTTCCGGCATTCTCCCATATTTTTCCTGCTGGTCATGCTGGCCATGTCGTTTCCCCTTGAGTCGCGCCAGGTGGAACTCCGCTTCCGTAGTTTCGGCATCGAGGAAGGACTCAGCACAGAGTTTGTCACAGACTTGTTCATAGACAGGCGGGGGATTCTATGGATCAGCACAGAGGAAGGCTTGAACAACTTCGACGGTTACTCGTTTCGCCGCTACCGGCATCAGCCCGGTGACCTGAATAGCCTCAGCGATAACGAGATCTTCATGATGCACGATGATCGGCTGGGGCGCATGTGGATCAGGGCCGGACCGGGTCTCGACATCCTTGACCCGCATTCAGGTCGAGTCACCCATCTTGGCCAGCCGGAAGTCAAATGGGGGACAACCATATGCTCCATGGAAGAGACCCGCCGCGGTGAAATGTGGCTCGGTACGACGACGGGGAAAGTTTTTCTTATGGAGAGCGCCAGCGGCCGCATGCTGCCACTGCCTGCGCCACTCAGTTCCGACATCGGCAGGGGATACCCCATCGCCCAGATCCTGGAAGACGATTACGGCAACATCTGGATGGGCAGCCTGGGTGGAATTCTCCGATATACGCCGGCTTCCGGTCGGCTTTCGCGCTTTCAGGCGACCGGCAGTGCCATCTGCCTGGATGGGCGCGGCATGCTCTGGTTCGCCCGCGGCACCCGGCTTGGCTGCTTGGATCCCGCGCGCGGGACCTTCCGCCTTTTCCCGCTCCCGAACCAACCCGACACGCTGGTCGACTTGATGTTCCTCCTCGCTGATACAAGCGGATTGATCTGGTTCGGCACCAACCTGGGGCTGGCGTTGTTCGACAGTAAAAGCGGGGAATACATAGATTCTGTCCGCTATCGGGGTGAACCCAGGAACGTTGCTCCAAAATATATTGCCGGTCTCTGCAAAGATGCCACAGGGAATATCTGGATGGGCACCCTCGGGACCGGCCTCTACCAATTCAATCCCCGTGTCAATCTGTTACACTTCATCGGCAGGGATCCCGACCCGCGGCTGGGATTGCGCGACCCATGGGTGAACTGCCTGCTGGAAGACCGCGCCGGCATCGTCTGGATCGGGACACGTTACGGCGGATTGAGCCGTTTCAACCCGGCAGCCGCTGAATTCACCCACTTCACGAATCTGCCGGCATTCCCGCGCCCGGGTCAGGATACAGCCAAATCCGTCTTTTCCCTTTACGAAGACGCCAGCGGTTCCTTGTGGGTCGGCGCCGCCAGCGGATTATTTCTGTTTGACCGCCAAGGCGGTAAATTCCGTCTTTTCGAACTCCCGCCCGTACAGCATCCGTCGTATAGATTCACCCAGAAACTCAACTCCCTGTGGCCGCGGATCATTACGTCCATCCAGGAACAGGAACCAGACGGCCTCTGGATCTGCACCCATGACGAAGGTGTTTTTCGCGTTGACAAGAAACTCCATACCAGCACTCTCTTCCAGATGGATGAAATCATCCCCCCCGGATTCTTTCCGCGCCGTTTGAACGGCATGTTTCTTGATCGTTCGAAATTCGTTTGGGTCTACACGATGAACGGCCTCCAGCGCCTCGATTGTGCCAGCGGTCGCTTCAGCCACTTCCAGCCTGATCTGAAAAAGCCGGGCGCCATTTCCGGAAAAAGTGTTCGCTGTGTGCTCGAAGACCGAAGTGGCAATTTTTGGGTCGGTACCGACCAGGGACTCAACCTGATGGACCGCCGTTACGGAACTTTCAAGGCCTTTGCTGAAAAGAACGGTTTGGCAGGGGGTTCCGTCTCCTGTCTGGCCGAGGACGACGACGGCTTCATCTGGGCCGGCACCAGTCTGGGGCTGTCGCGTTTCGACCCACGGCGCGAAACCTTCCGCAACTTTGGTTTGGGCGACGGGGTCGCCATCGGGGGTGTTGATTGCATCATCCGCTGCCGCGACGGCCGGCTGCTCGCCGGCGGGTACAAGGGATTGCTCATCTTCGACCCACGGGCGGTGGCGGCGGTCAATGACCTCGTGCCGCCGGTGGTCGTCACCGCCATAAATATCGGCAATCGCCCATTGTCATTGAATCAGGTGTTCTCCCAATCCGACCAAGCGGCAAAACCGGGACGGGTGGTGCTGCATCCCGGCGCCAAAATGCTCAACGTCGAGTTTGCTGCTCTTGACTTCTCCGCCCCGGAAAAGAACCGCTATGCTTTCCGCATGGAGGAACAGGGGAACGAGTGGAACGACCTCGGTACGCAGCATCAGATCACCTTCAGCGGCCTGGGAGTAGGTGAGCATACCCTGCGCATCAAGGGCAGCAACAATGATGGTGTCTGGAACAATATCGGGGTAGCTCTGCAGATCATCGTCTTGCCCCGGTTCTGGCAGACGTGGTGGTTCAAACTACTGGCCCTGCTGCTGGCAGCCGGCATTGCTCTGACTATTTACGCCGTATGCCGCACCATTGCCTCGCTGAAGAAGATCGCCGCCCCGCCTGACCTTGACGAGATATTTGCCAAATACAATATCTCCCACCGTGAGCGGGAGGTCCTGCACCTGGTCATCCTGGGCAAGAGCAACCGCGAGATGGAGGATGAGTTGTTCATTTCGCTGCCTACGGTCAAGCGTCACCTGGCCAACATCTACGAGAAGATCGGCGTCTCCAGCCGGCTGCAGCTGATCAACTTCCTGCAGGGCCGCAAGCCGCGCTACTGATAAGAAACTGCCGGCTACCGGTTCTCAGCGGGGGAATCCAGTCATTTCCCGCTTGCCCCTGACAGGAGGAACCGTCTCTACTTGTCAGGCGTTGTTTATTTCGCTAGAATGTTTTGGGATTGCAAAAGATGAACATCGATCCGAAACCGATCACAGGCAACTGGGCGCACGGCTGGGCCCTGGACCAGCATACGGTCCGCAGCACGTCGGGCATTTCCGACGGCATCGGCATCCCGGTTTTTGAAACGGAGCGGAGCGAAATAGGGGAGGCGCTGTACAAATTGAAGTATCGCGGCGACCGCACCCAGGTCGAGCCCATCGCCCGGACCGTCGCCGGTTTTGTCCGCGGCCGGGCCGAGCTGGAGAGCATCAAAGCCGTGCTGGCCGTGCCGCCTTCGGATACGCGGCGGTCGTTCCAGCCCGTGGCTGCGCTCGCCGGCCGCATCGGCGAATTGCTCACCCTGCCGGCTCCCGATGACTACCTGCTGAAAGCCAGGCAGACCCAACCGTTGAAGGGCATGACCGACAAGCGGCTGCGCCGCGGGGAACTGGAGGGGGCGTTTGCGGTTTTGGACCAGCGTTTCGCAAACCGGCATGTTCTTTTGTTCGACGACCTATTCCGTTCCGGGGAAACGCTGAAGGCGGTGACCGTGGCCCTGCTGTTCGCGGGCAATGCCGCCATGGTTTCCGTGGTCACGGCGACCAGTACCAGGTCCAACCGATGAATACCCCGGAAGGGAAGGCATGGCGCGCCCTGGCGGCGGCCAGGGGCGTGGGACCCATGACCCTGTGGCTGGTTGCCGACTACCTTGCCGGCCGCCGGCAAACGGCTTCCTGGCTGCTGCAAAATCCCGGCGAATTCAGGGCCGCCCTGAAGGGGAGCAAGCCCGGTACCGCCATGCCGGATCTTGCAGGCCGGGAATTTGAGGATGAGGAAAAGTTCGACGGGCGACTGGTGACCGTGCTCCACCCGCTGCATCCCGATTTTCCGCAGCAGGTGAAAGATTTAAGAGACATTGTCCCGCTTCCCGCGCTCCTGTACGTGCGGGGAAATATCGCGATCCTGAACCGGCCCGGCGTCGCCGTCGTCGGCCAGCGTCAGGCGGGGGAGGCGGCGTTGGCCGTGGCCGCTGCCCTGGCTTCCGATCTCGCCGCCGCCGGGATCAACATCGTCTCCGGCTATGCCGCGGGCATCGACAGCGCGGCGCACCTGGCCGCCCTGCGCGCGGGCGGAACGACCAGCATCGTTCTGCCCGAAGGGATCGACCATTTTCAGACCCGGCCGGAAATGAAACAGCACTTGACGGTGGACAATATGCTCGTGGTTTCCCAATTCGAACCCCGGGCCAGGTGGGCGCCCTACATGGCCATGACGCGCAACAAGCTTGTCTGCGCATTGTCGGGCGCGGTCGTGGTGATCGCCTCGGGTCCCGAGCGCGACGCCGACGGCAGGTGCAGCGGCAGCTTCGACGCCGGCATGTCGGGCCTGAAAATGGGCATGCCGGTCTTCGTGGTCTCTCCCGATTTCTATGCCGCTCCCCCGGCCGGCAACCGCCGGCTCATCGCCAAAGGCGGCCGTGAATGGGACCCCGCCTCGGGCGCGGCTCCGATCATCGCCGCCCTCAGCGAAAAAAAATCGTCGCCCAGGCAGCGCGACCTGTTTTAAAACCCCCTACTTCTGAATGGTCAGGTTGTTGGTGACGGAAAAGACCCCGTTGACCCTGCGGGCGGCATTGTAGGCAAAGAGGCTGTCGCCTTGATTGGACACCATCCCTTCCAGTTTTACGTGGCCGCCCTTGACGATGATGTGGATCGAGGGGTTGGGGCTGAGGGCGTAGCGGTAGAGATCGGCCGCGCCGAAAAGATGGCGATAAATCTGCAGGCGCAGGGCGTCGTCAGTTTTCGACAGGGGCAGCACTTCGATGCTGTTGGTGATTTTGCCGATGCCGGCGATCTTGGCCACGCGGCGGGCCACCTCTTCCCTGGTGATCGGCAGCATCACCTGGCCCAGCAGGGTCACGTCGCTGCCTTCCAACTTGAAGGAAAGGGTGTCAAAAACCCCGTAATGCGGGGCCAGGTTCATGGTGTCCCCGATGGCCATTTCCAGTTTGGCGGCCTGATCCTCGCCCTGCGGCTCTGCCGGCAAAAACGCCATCCCGAAAACCAGCAACAATACGGCAAAAAAAGTCGATTTTTTCATTGTCTCCTCCTTATTCCTAAAATGGGAACAATCTGGTTATATATATCTTGCAGGTTATCAAAAATGTTATTATGAGCTCATCCCCATTTCTCGTGCCGTTGTCTTACGCCGCCTTCCTCTGCGGGAGTAAAAAATAGCCGAAGCCGATGGTGAAGAACAGGTAGACGATCGCGATGGCCCAACCCAGTGGATTTAAAACCCCGGACAAAACAAATAATACGGTGAAGACCAAGCCGATGGCGTCGTAAACAAAAAGGTTCCAGCAGATGGCGCGGCGCAGGGGACTCTCCTCTGCGTTCCTGGCCAGCCAGGTCATTA
The DNA here is from genome assembly GCA_963764745.1 of Candidatus Aminicenantota bacterium. Taxonomy (GTDB): domain Bacteria; phylum Acidobacteriota; class Aminicenantia; order UBA2199; family UBA2199; genus UBA2199. Next base: position 1,341,433 of record CAVXTN010000006.1, read on the forward strand.
AGAGAATCCCTATCATGGCGGCACCGTACTCCCTGGCCGTTAAGGCCGCTCCCGAGCAGAACGAGGCGCCCAGCAGATTCAGCAGCGGGCCCGGAAAGAACAATAGAACCGGCCCAAAGCCAAGGCAGACCACTGCCTTGACGATCAACAAAGCTTTAAATTTCATTCTCCCCTCCCTGGGATCGTTGCATCCCTTATAATTAGTAAATCAATGTGGAGATAATGTCAAAAAATACTTTGAGATCGGAGCGTTGTTCAGGAAAAGGGCATTGCGATATCCTGTTAAACAGGAATTTTCCTGTTTTGCCTCTCAATTTTCCGGACGGAAAAACAGCTTGACAAGTCAAAAGTAGAGATATTTCCTGGCCTGGCGCCTTAAATTTCATCTTTTTTGATAAAACTTGTCAATTTCGCGGCATTTTAAAACCAAGGAGTGACTCTGGCATATAAATTGCATGGATAGAGTAGTTTCTGAAGGGTCGATTGCTTGTTCCTAAAGAAGCAAGCATGGTCATAAGAAGCAAAGGAGAAGGAGGCTGGCATGTTTTTAAAGATCTTCGTCGCCCTTGGTGCCCTTTGGGCCATGGGATTTTTCCTTTTCCACTTCGTGCGCTTCATGCTGGGCAGGAGGGTCTTTTAAAGGGAAGCAGCGTTAATCCCGCGATCTTGCCCAAGTGAATTGGTCTTTGAGCGGACGGCATAGGGAGGATAAAATGCGAACAATTCGGCTGCTGGCTATTTTGTGTTTTCTTTCCATGTGGCGGTTGTTGCCGGCGCAGGAGCAGCAGATGGACATGGATGCCATGATGCGCTGGACCAGCGCCAACATCGTCCGCTACCACATCGTCGGCGTCTACCAGGCGCAAACCAATGTCATCGGGGGCTCGGGCGATATCGGCTACGCGGACGTGACGGACAGGGTCACGATCGACCTGAAATGGAACCTGCCCGAGTCCAAGCTGGCGGGAACGCCCACATTCCTGAACGAGAAATCAGTGGTCAAGAACCTGCGCGACTATGAGCCGAAGTGCCTGCCGCCGAAGCTCAAGGGCGATTATGAGCACTTTGAGCTGCTGGGGATCAAGGACGGCCTGGGCGGCGCGCTTGAAATGCAGGTGCGGACGACTTATCCGGCTGCTGAAGTCGTGCAGTTCTGCACCGGCAAGTACAAGCCGGTGCCTGCCAGCATCAAGACGCGGCCCGAAGAACTGGTCGTGGTGTCGCCGGTCATGTTCGGCATGCCGCTGCCCGATTCCGACGATCTGCGCATCTCCAAGGACAAGAAATCGCTTATTCATAAAAAGAACGGCTGGACCTGGACCTTCACGCCGACGCTGGAACCCGCCAAATAACCCCGGCAGGGAACGGCGGCCCGCTTCCAGGATCCCCCGAAAAAGCGGGCAACAGGAGACTTTATTTTTTGGCGGCCGCCAGCGACTTGCGTTCCTCCAGGTATTCCCAGCGCAGGTAGGCGGCGTGCAGCTCCTTTTCCAGTTCCTGCAGGCGGGCATTGGCGGCGGCGACATTCCCGCTTTCGCCGCGGTAAAATCCGGGATCGGCCAGTGACCGATAGAGTTTTTTCTTCTCGGTTTCCAGTCCCTCCAGCAGGGAAGGCAGGGCTTCCAGTTCCCTGTCCTCCTTGAAGCTCATCCTGATCGTCAGCGCCCGGGGCTTGGGCGGCGATTTCGCGGCGGGCTTGGCGACGGCCGGGACCGGGAGAGCCTCCCTCTGGCGCAGCCAGTCGTCGTAGCCGCCCACGTATTCCTCGATCTTCCCCTGGTCGCGGAAGACCAGGGTGCTGGTCACGACGTTGTTCAGGAAAGCCCGGTCGTGGCTCACCAGCAGCAGCGTGCCCTTGAAGTCGAGCAGCAGCTCTTCCAGCAGTTCGAGGGTCTCGATATCCAGGTCATTGGTGGGCTCGTCCATGACCAGGACATTGGCGGGCTGGGTGAAGAGGCGAGCCAGCAGCAGGCGGCAGCGCTCGCCGCCGGAAAGGGACTTCACCTTGGTCCGCGCCCGCTCGGGAGTGAAAAGGAATTTCTGCAGATAGCCGATCACGTGCTGCGAGACGCCGTTGAGGGTCACCGTATCGTTGCCCGCCGCCACGTTGTCGAAGACCGTTTTCTCCGGGTCCAGCTGGTCGCGCAATTGGTCGAAATAAACGACCTCCAGGTTGGTGCCCAGGCGGACGCTGCCCTGCTGCGGGGCCAGCATTCGCCGAGCAGCAGGCGCAGCAGCGTGGTCTTGCCGCAGCCGTTGGGCCCGATGATGCCCACCCGGTCGTGGCGCAGGATCGTTGTCGAAAAATCATGGATCACGGTCTTCCCGGGGTAGGAGAAACCGACGCTTTCCGCGGCCATGACCAGGTTGCCCGAGCGCTTGCCCTGCTGCAGGCTCATCCTGGCCCCGCCCGGCTGCTCCTGGCGCTGCCGGCGCTTGGCGCGCATCTTCAGCAGCGTGTTGACCCGGCCCTGGTTGCGGGTGCGGCGGGCCTTGACGCCCTGGCGCAGCCAGGCCTCCTCGATCGACAGCTTCTTGTCGAAAAGGCGGTTCTGGCTCTCTTCGATCTCCAGGCTTTGCTCCTTGCGTATCAGGAATGTCGCGTAGTCGCATTGCCAGTCCAGCAGCCGGCCGCGGTCGATCTCGATGATGCGGCTGGCCAGTTTTTGCACCAGCAGGCGGTCGTGGGTGACGATGACGATGGTGCCGGCATAGGCGGCCAGGAAGTTCTCCAGCCAGGCGATGGCATCGATATCCAGGTGGTTGGTGGGCTCGTCGAGCATGAGGATGTCCGGCCCCGACACCAGCGCCCGGGCCAGCAGGGTGCGCCGCTTCAGCCCGGTGGACAGGGTGGCGAACTCGGCTTCGGGCGGCAGCCCCATCCTGGCGATGACCAGGTCGACCTGGCGGTGGATCTCCCAGCCGTTTGCCGCGTCCAATTCCTGCCCCAGCCGGCCCAGGCGGGCCAGCAGCCGGGGATCGTCCCCGTGTTTTTCCGCCAGCATGGCGCCGGTATGATGGTAATCGGCCAGGAGCCGGCCCTTGGCCGCCAGCCCGGAAGTCACGATGTCAATGACCGGGCCGCCGATGCCGTCGGGGATCTCCTGGTCCAGGCGGGCGGTGGCGATGCCCTGGCTGCGGGACACGGAGCCGCTATCCGGGGCGAGCTCGCCGTTGATCAGCTTCATCAGCGTGGTTTTGCCGCTGCCGTTGCGCCCCAACAGGCAGACGCGTTCGTGGCGCTCGATGTTCAGGTCGATCCCGTCCAGCAGCGGGAAGCCGCCGTAGCCGACGCATACGCCTTTCACGCTGAGCAAAGCCATCCTTTGCCTGCCTCCTTTTTTTCAATTGCCGGCGCCCGGTCGCGATCTGAACCGCCTGACCGGAAGCGGCCGGAAACGCCTTGAACGATCACAGTATACCCCATACCTGCGCCAACGCCAAAATAAATGGTGCGCGGGTGCCGGATTCTCCGGCAGGGGAAATGCGCAGGCGCTTGACTTTCGAAGCGGTCGGGTATATTTTAAAAAAAAACCGTTCCCGGAGAAGGCTTCTTCCCTGCAGAAGCGCGGAGGGTTTTTCGAAGGAGAATAATCATGAAAAAAGCATTGACCGTACTGACGACGTGTGCCTTGCTGCTTTTGCTGGCCTCCGGGCTTGCCGCCGTCGTGCAGAAGGACGACCCCAAGTGCAAGGACCACCCCCTGTTCACGCGCATGCCCGACTACTGGATCCGCAGCTGCGTGCAAAAGCAATTCGACGTCTACAACTTCACCGTGGCCAAGGGCAAGAAGGAGCCGGTGGAGGGGCAGTTCTGGCGCCTCGATTACTACCCGCAGGCCGACGCCGTCTCGAAGCCGAGCGAGCTGCAGATCCAGCGCAACCACGAGAACGCCATCCAGAAGCTGGGCGGAAAGGTCATCTACAGCGAGAAGGGCCTGAGCTGCCTGAAGCTCGTCAAGGACGGCAAGGAGACCTGGATCGAGGTGCGGGCCGAGTTCACCGGCAAGTACTGGCTCTATATCGTGCAGAAGCAGGATATGGCCCAGGACATCGTCGCCGATGCCGCGGCCATGGGCAGCGACATCAACGCCACCGGCCACGTTGCGGTCTATGGCATCTACTTCGATTCCGGCAAGTCGCTGATCAAGCCCGAGTCGGCCCAGGCCATCGGGGAGATCGCCAAGTTGCTGAATGGCCAGCCGGCCCTCAAGCTGTACGTCGTGGGCCACACCGACAACGTGGGCGGCGTGGAGAGCAACGTCAGGCTCTCGCAGGACCGGGCCGAGGCCGTCCTGCAGGCGCTGGTCCGCGACCATGGGATCGCCCCGCATCGCCTGCTGGCATTCGGCTGCGGCCTGTTTTCGCCGGTCGCCCCCAACGACAGCGAGGAAGGCCGCGCCAAGAACCGGCGCGTAGAGCTGGTCAAGCAATAAAACCAGAAGCGGCCTTGAAGCGAGGTTCTCTGAAGAGAGTGCTGCTGAGTCTGAAGAAGGGAGTTCTGATCGTTCTCTTCCTAGTGGTCCCCTTTGCCGGCGCGTTCCACCCGAAGCTGCGCACGCGCGAGGACCCGGACGAAAAAGAGATCGGCGCGGAAAAGTAGGCTGGGTCGCAAATTGGAATTCGCATCGGGAAGCAGGGGAGGTCCCATGAGCCGAAATTTAAAAAAACTGCTTTGGAAACCAGGCACCATGCTCTATCCCGTTCCCGCGGTGCTGGTCAGTTGCGGGGAGTACGGCGGCAGCCAAAATATCCTCACCGTCGCCTGGACCGGCGTGGTCTGTTCCGACCCGGCCATGTGCTCCATCTCGGTCCGTCCGGAACGCCATTCTTATGAAATGATCCGCAAGAGCGGTGAATTCGCCATCAACCTGACCACGGCGGCCATGGCCGGGGCCGTCGACTGGTGCGGGGTGAAAAGCGGCCGCGACCTGGACAAGTTCAAGGCGATGAAGCTCACGGCGACGCCGGCGGAATTCATCCGCCCGCCGCTCATCGGCGAATCTCCGGTCAACCTGGAATGCCGGGTCAGGGAGATGCGCGAACTGGGGACCCACCATATGTTCATAGCCGAGATCCTGGCCGTGCATGCCGATCCCGCCTATTTCGATGCCAAGACCGGTTTTTTCAACCTGGCCGCGGCCGAGCCCCTGTGTTACTGCCACGGCCATTACTATGGCCTGGGCAAGCACATCGGCAAGTTCGGCTTTTCGGTGGAGAAAAAAAGAAAAAAACGCCGGCCCTTATAGAATTTCCCGTAAAAAAAGCTTCCGCTGCTCCCGGGAGCGCTTTGCCGCCGGCGAATTATCGGCCGCTCCCTTGCTTTTGTCGTCGCCGGCCGCCGGGTCGCTGGAGCCGCGGGCGGGGTTCCCCGGAACACCATCGTTTGCGCGCTCAGGCGTTCCCCTGTTCTTCGACATGGCCGGCGAGCATGGAGGCGAGGATGTTCAGGTATTCCCGCAGCGTGATCACGACCGCGCCCGCGGGCAGGGGGATGGCGCCGGGGAAGGGCCTGGAGTGGACCTTCACCTGCGTGTGGTGCAGGACGTGCTCCGCCGCGTCGCCGTGGGTCAGGAACAAGAACAGCTTTTCGGCCGGGGTCCGGCGGCGCAGGTTCCTTGTTCGCAAGTTGCGAACGTTCCATTCGCCCTTCACGATCAGGTTCCCGTGCTCGACCAGCTGGGAGTGATGGAGGAGAAAAGACCCGGCCCAAAAAAGGAGCGCGTCAGCCAGGACGATGATCTTGCCGTTCACGCCCAGGAAGAAATGGGCGGCGGCGCCCAGGCCTCCCAGGAAGACCAGCCAGGCGAGGGATGAAAGAAGAAGCTTTCCCCAGCGGAATTGATCACGGTAACGGCTATGGCGGGGGATAAAGAACAAGGATACCAGGACCAGGAAGGCCACGCCCCCGGCGATTTCAAAAAAATTATACAGGCGCCGCCGGGCAGTCCTTTCGATCTTGCCCGCCGGGTGGAATTCCCCGTCTTCCCAGGAGTTGACCTCCATGTGGTGATGCCCGTGGAGCATCTTGTAAACCTGGGGATCGGTGATGAGCATCAGCGAGAAAAGGTTGTAAAAGAAATGGTTGGGGACATTGGGAACGTAGTTGTGCCAGCTCTCGTGCATCAGGTATCCCGCCCAGGTGAACAGGTACAATCCGGGAAAGGCCAGGGGAACGATCGCGAAAAATTTCAGGTGCGCCAGGGCCCAGGGGAAAACGAAAATAAACGCTGGCCAGGCCAGCATGACAAAATAGTACTTCCAGGCTTGCCGGCGGATCGCTTCGTCTGCGATTACGTTTGCCAACTTCAACTCCGCTTTGGCCCGCAATGCGTCCTGACGCGCGAGCACGGGCGACTTAGAACATTCATGCGATTCATCCTCCCATAAAAATAAGGGAAAGGATCCCGACCATCCTTGCGGGACGATCGGGGTCCTAGAGAATTTCCCGTAAAAAAAGCTTCAGGTGCTCCCAGGAGCGCTTTGCCGCCGGGGGGTTATAGGCCGCTCCCTTGCTTTTGTCGTCGCCGGCCGCCGGGTTGGTGAAGCTGTGAACGGCATTGCCGTAGAATACCATCTGCCAGTCGACCCCCGCCTGGCGCAGTGAATTCTGGAACCGGGCGATGAGCTCCGGGGCGGCGTAGGGATCGTCGGCGCCATGCATGACCAGGAATTTGGCCTTGACGCGGCCGAGGTCTTCCGGCCCGGGCAGTATCAGTCCGGCATGGAAGGTGGCCACGCCATCGATCCTGGCGCCGCTGTAGGCCAGCTCCAGGACCGCGGTCCCGCCGAAACAGAACCCGATGGCCGCGATGCGATCGCCATCCACGCGCGGGTCCCGCAGCAGGGCCGTCAATCCGGCCTGGATCCGTTGCCGCAGGCGCGGAGTGCCGCGCACCTGGCCCGCCCATTCCTGGGCGACCTTCGGGTCGGTGGTATTGCGGCCGTCGCCGTAGAGATCAACGGCCAATGCCACGTAGCCCATGGCGGCCAGCTTGTTGGCCTGCGCCTTGGTAAAATCGTTCAGTCCCCACCATTCATGGGCCACCAGGATGCCGGGCCGCTTGCCGGCCATGTCGTTGTCGTAGGCCAAGTACCCCTTGAAATTCGTGTCTTCCACGCGATAGTTGACCTCAGAGGTCACGATGCCTGCCGCTAGCTGCAAGGACAAGGCCGTCAGCAGCGAGCTTAAGATCAAGATTTTCATTTTCCCTCCCTTTTTATCCAAACGGGCGTATTCCAGCCGTTTCCCGCAAATCGTGAACGGCCTCGGCGTTGTTCGGGATGCCTGGCGGAATTCGCTGCACGTTGGGAACATGCACTGGGACGATTTAGAAGGCCGCTACCGCCTTTTTGACCACGGGTCTCAATGCGGCCACGTCCTGGCTCGTTCCGTGGCCCCCGGTCCAGTATTGCAGCTGCAGCACATGGCCCTGCTTGAGCACCATGAATACCACCCCGAATGATTCCTGGACCGAAAAAGCCTTGTCGCCAATGCCGGACTCATCACTCACCTTCGCACCTTCTTGCCCCTGGGCGCCCTGGCGGGCTCCCATGAACATGACGTTTCCCGGCACCATTTCTTTGTACGTGAGTATGAGCAGCTTGCGCTTGGCGTTGCTTCCGGTCCAGGTGCAGGTCATCTTTTCCGGGGTGGTGGTGTTGGTCGGCGTTCCGCCGAGCAGGGCGGCCATGTCGGCGGCTTTCAGCAGCGCGCAGGCATCCGTCTTGGCTTGCAGCGGCGTGGCCTGCGTCACCAGAACGGCGACCGTGAGAGCCCCGAGAATGAGAAAGCGCGGCCAGGCCATCTTTGCATTTTGTGAGTTCATGTGATCGATCCTCCTTTCAATTCCAATTTTCCTTTACATGTAATTCAAAAGCACTTTTTATGCCAAGTCCTATCGCTTGTCTCGCTGGCCGGGGAAAGCGGTTTCTGCGGAAACTCTCTTGGATCAAATGATTTCGTCTGCGTGAAACAAGATGGAAATCGTCCCTTAAAAAAGGAATTTTCTTATTTTTCAGCAAATTTATCCTTTTATGGGATTCAAGGGGGCGCCCCTTTGGCAGGGCGTCAACTGGAAAATAGCGGCTAGATCTCAGGCGGCAGGCAGGCCGACTAGGTTCACGCCGAGGAGTCGATCCTTTTGCAGACGATCTGGTTCAGGTCCTTGAAATCGTCATCTTTTTGGGCGATGTAGCGCGGCCTCAGTAAATGGGCCAGCTTGATGGTGCTCTCCTCGCGGTCGGGAAGGACCAGTATGACAAAACTCTGCGTCAGCAAGTCACGGAACACCTGCAGTTGCTTGAGTTCTTTGCGGTCGGCCGCCTGCAGGACAACGATGGATTCAGGTTCGACATTGAAGCGCAGCCTCTCCAGCAGGTCGTTCATGTGAATAAAGCGCTCAATTCTTCCTTCCGGTACCGCAGCCTGGATCGCTGCCACCAGCCTGTCGTCATTCCTGTTGTCTTTGCCGGTGTACAAAAAAAGTTGCATGTTCCTTTTCTCCAAACTAGAGCAGAAGATCCTTTTTCTTCTCTCTGAATATTTGCAAACAAAATAGATGCCAAATCCAGGAATGGGAAAGTTGTCCGGGAGAGTTCCGGCAGCACGGTGCGAACGATCCCGTTATTGAAACTATAACTTTTTTTATTAGAATAGCAAGAATCAAATCAATGAATTTGGAATGAAGATGTCCTGTAAAACAGGAATTGTCCTGTTTCGTGCGGCAATTATTTTTCTAAATAAGGGGTCTTTTGGATGTTTTTTGGCAAAATTACCAAAAATTCCATCTTTTTAAAAGAAAAAAACCCATTTTTTGAATTTTTAGGGCTTCAGAAAGCTCTGGCATAAAAATTGCAATAATAGTTTGGATTTATATCTAATCGCTGCCGGAAGCAAAGACCGGTTCGGCAGCGGGTGCGAAGGTAAAAAGGAGGCAGGCATGCTTGAAACGATTTTGATCGTTCTGGTCGTTCTGTGGGCTCTGGGATTTTTCGCGTTCCATGTCAGCGGCCTGATCCATATTCTTCTTGTCGTTGCCCTGGTGGTCCTGGTCATACGCTTGCTGCAGGGCCGAAAAATATCCTGAGGGGAGGAACCTTAAAATGGTTTTATTCCAAGCTCCGGCCCTGAAGCGTCAATGCGGATTTTTCGTGGCCGTGGGGCTGTTGGTCGGATGTCTCTATTCCGCGCCGGGGCGCGGAAAAACCAGGGCTGAAAATGGATTTCCGGTCCAGGCGGTTCCTTTCGAAAAATGGCTGGGCAAGAATTGCAGCGGTCCGGCTTGCCTGGCCATGGTGTTAAACTACTGGGACGCCAGGCGATCCTTTAGCCAGCGTCGGATCCTTGCTGAGATCCATGACTCCGAGAAGCAAGAAATGGACAACTCCGACATGGTCCTATATCCGCGCACCAGGGGGTTTGCCAGCTATTCTTTTCGGGGCGACCTGGATATCCTGAAGCAAGTCGTCGGCAACGGCATACCGGTGATCGTCCTGGCCGTGAAGGAGAAAGAGAGCGCCTCGTGGCATTATCGGGTGGTCATCGGCTACGACGAGAAAAACGATCAGCTCATTTTTCATGATCCCGCTCTAGGCGGTCGGCTGGCCCTGGCATCCAGAGATTTCCTGAAGGTCGGAAAGCCGGGGAACAGCGAGGGGCCGTTTTGCTGGATGATGGTCGTGGTCCCGGCGCAGCGGCCTTTTCCATTCCCCGCCCTGCAGCACGATCCGCTCACCTCCATCAACCTGGCCGGCGCATACTATCGCAGGTCGGATTTCATGCGGGCAAGGGCCGAGTTGGAAAAAGCCGGGGAATCCGGCCCCTTCACGCTGTACTGCCTGGCCATGGCCAGCCTCAAGGAGGGCAGGGCGGCCGAAGCCGAGGCCTATGCCCGGCAGGCTATTAGCCTGGACGCGGGAAGCGCCTATGCCCATGATGTGCTGGGCCTGGCCTATGCCGACCAGGGCAGGGTGGACCAGGCTTTGCAGTCGCTTTCCCGGGCGCTCCGGCTTGCCCCGGGCGAGAAGTCCATCGAAAAGCATTATCAGCGGGTCAAGGCCCTGCATGGTGAAAGGGCCAGGCCGGATTTCCAGAAAAAAGGGGGATGCAAATGAAAAGAATGGCCGGCGGCCCGATCGGTGTCCATCGGCCTCGTGTTCCCGCCTGTGCATTGGGCGGACGATTTCTGGGGGGATTCATTACATAAAGTTGGGAAGGGGCGTCCTCTTGCTGCGGGGGAGGAGGGGGCGCCCTTTCATATCCGGGCTGGCGGGCTTTTTCCCGTGCCGCCCGTATTCGCGGGGTTCGCTTGCGGATGACTGCTCCGTTCCCCGCAGGAGGAAACTATGCCTGATCCGCGCGGCTCGCTTTCCGGGAATGAAAAACGCATCGGCATCGCCGCCGACCATGGCGGGTTCGGCCTCAAGGAGCAATTGTCCGCCAGGTTAAGCGCGGCCGGCCATGACGTCGTCGATTTCGGCAACCGGCGCCTGGACCCGGAGGACGATTACCCGGATTTTGTCGTGCCGCTGGCCAGGGCGGTCGCCTATGGAGAACTGGATCGCGGGGTGGCCATCTGCGGCAGCGGCGTGGGGGCGTGCGTCGCCGCCAACAAGGTGGCCGGCGTGCGCGCCTGCTTGATCCACGAGACCTTTTCGGCCCGCCAGGGGGTGGAGGACGACGATCTGAACATGATCTGCCTGGGCAGCCTCGTGCTCGCCCCCGCCCTGGCCTGGGAACTGGTCGAGACATTTCTGGCCGCGCGCTTCAGCGGTGCCGCGCGTCATCGCCGCCGCCTGGCCAAGGTGGCGGAACTGGAAGGCAAGGAGGCAAGATCATGACGGCCAACCCCTTGAAACGACTGGAGGCGCTCGGGCAGTCGGTCTGGCTGGATTATATCCGCCGCGACCTGATCGCCGGCGGCGGTCTGCGGCGCCTGATCGAGGAAGATGGACTGCGGGGAATGACCTCGAATCCCTCCCTCTTCGAGAAAGCGATCCAGGCAAGCCCGGATTACGACGCGGAGATCCAAGCCCTGGCCGGGTCGGGAAGAAGCGCCGCGGACATTTATGAAGCGCTCAGCCAGCACGACGTGCGCAGCGCTGCCGACGAGTTTCGGCCCGTATACGAGGCGACCGATGGCCTGGACGGCTACGTCAGCCTGGAGGTCAATCCCCATCTGGCTTACGACACGCCGGGAACGATCCGCGAGGCCCGGCGCCTGTGGGTGGCCCTGGACCGGCCCAATGTCTTCATCAAGGTGCCGGCGACGGCCGCGGGGCTGCCGGCCATCAAGCAGCTGACGAGCGAAGGGATCAACGTCAACATCACCCTGCTTTTCGGCTTGCCCCGTTACCGGCAGGTGGCGGAAGCGTACATCGCCGGCATCGCCGCGCGCCTGGGCCATGGGCAGGATGTGACGCGCGTGGCCTCGGTAGCCAGTTTCTTTGTAAGCCGCATGGACACGCTGGTGGATCCCCTGCTGTCAATGATCGCCTCCCAGGGCGGCAAAATGGCGCTCCTGGCAAAAAAGACGCTCGGGCAAACCGCCATCGCCAGCGCCAAAATGGCTTATCAGATCTACAAGGAGATCTTCGGCAGCGACCTGTTCCGGGGCCTGGCCGCCCAGGGTGCGCGCGTCCAGCGGGTCCTCTGGGCCAGCACCGGCACCAAGAACCCGGAATACGGCGACGTCAAGTATGTCGAGGCGCTCATCGGGCCCGGGACGATCAACACGATCCCGGTCGCGACACTTGACGCTTACCGCGACCATGGATCTCCGCAGGCCCGGCTCGAGCACGATACCGAGGAAGCCGCGGAAATTTTGCGACGATTGCCGGCACTGGGCATCCGCATTGACGACATCACGCAACAGCTCGAGGCGGAGGGCGTCGAAAAATTCAACAAGCCCTTTGACAAGCTGATGGCGACCCTGGCGCAAAGGTCTCGGCCGCAGCGGCCGGCGCAGCCATGAGAACCTGCTACCGGCCGGGCGGCAAGGAGAAGCCATGATCCAGCGAACGCCTGTCCGCAAGCCGGCCTACTGCCTCCTGCCCACGGACGTCGAGGGATTTGATTCCCTGGCCGAACTGGCGCTGGATATGCGCTGGTCGTGGAATCATGCCGACGACGAAGTGTGGCGGCAGCTCGATCCCGGGCTCTGGGAGTTCACGCAGAACCCCTGGGTCGTCCTGCAGACCGTGGCGCGGGACAAACTCCAGCGCATCCTGGCGGATCCCGCCTTCCGCAGGAAGGTCGACGCCCTGGCGCAGGCCAGGCGTCAGGCCGCGCAAGCGCCTGCCTGGTTCCAGAAGAACCATGCTCGCTCCCCCTTGACCCGCGTGGCGTACTTCAGCATGGAGTTCATGCTGAGCGAGGCGCTGCCGATCTATTCGGGCGGGCTCGGCAACGTGGCCGGCGACCAGCTCAAGGCCGCCAGCGATCTGGGCGTGCCGATCGTGGGCGTGGGCCTGTTGTACCAGCAAGGCTATTTTCGCCAGGTGATCGGCAAGGACGGAGCGCAACAGGCCCTGTTCCCGTATAACGATCCCGGTCAGCTGCCGATCACGCCGTTGCGCCAGGCCAACGGCGAGTGGCTGAGGCTGGAGATCGCCTTGCCCGGCTACTCGGTCTGGCTGCGTGCCTGGCAGGTCGAGGTCGGCCGGGTGATGCTGTACCTGCTGGACAGCAATGACGCGGCGAACTTTCCGGCGTACCGCGGCATCACCAGCGAGTTGTACGGAGGCGGGCCCGAGCTGCGCCTCATGCAGGAGCTGCTCCTCGGCATCGGCGGCTGGCGGCTGCTGGCTGCGCTGGGCATTCACGCGGAAGTCTGTCACCTGAATGAAGGACATGCGGCCTTCGCCGTGCTGGAGCGCGCCGCCGGCTTCATGCGGGAGACCGGGCAGCCCTTCGCCGCCGCCCTGGCCGCGACGCGGGCGGGCAACCTCTTCACCAGCCATACCGCGGTGGCGGCCGGCTTTGACCGTTTTGCCCCGGCCCTGATCGAGCAATATCTTGGCGGCTATGCCAGGCAGGCGCTCGGCATACCCATCCACGACCTGCTGGCCCTGGGTCGCGCCGCTGCGGACGACCCCGGCGAGCCCTTTAACATGGCTTACCTGGCGATCCGCGGGAGCGGCGCGGTCAACGGGGTGAGCCGCTTGCACGAGCGCGTGAGCCGGCGCATCTTCGCGCCGCTTTTTCCGCGCTGGCCGCAGGAGGAAGTGCCCGTCGGCCACGTGACCAACGGGGTCCACATGCCGAGTTGGGACTCGGCGGAAGCGGATGACCTGTGGACGGAAGCGTGCGGAAAAGACCGCTGGCTGGGGATGACGGATACCCTGGCCCGGGACATTCGCCGCGTCTCCCATGCCAAGCTCTGGCAGCTGCGCACGGCCGCCAGCCAGTCGCTTGTGGCCTATGCCCGCGAGCGCCTGTCCGGGCAACTGGCCGCCAGCGGCGCCGCGGCCGATGTGGTGGCGGGGGCCAGGCAGCTGTTCGACGCCAATGCCCTGACACTGGGCTTCGCCCGCCGCTTCGCGACCTACAAGCGGCCGAACCTGCTGCTGCACGATCCGGAGCGCTTGCTGCGGCTCCTGAGCGATCCACGGCGCCCGGTGCAGCTGATCATTGCCGGCAAAGCCCATCCCCAGGACCTGGCCGGGCAGGCGCTGGTCAGGGAATGGACCCGTTTCATCCAACGTCCGGAAGCCGGCCGCCACGTGATCTTCCTCAGCGACTACGACATGCATTTGACCGAGCATCTGGTGCAGGGCGTCGATGTCTGGATCAATACGCCGCGCCGGCCCTGGGAGGCGTGCGGCACGAGCGGCATGAAGGTGCTCGTCAATGGCGGCCTCAATCTTTCCGAATTGGACGGCTGGTGGGCGGAAGCCTATGCGCCGGAAGTGGGATGGGCGCTGGGGGACGGCCGCGAGCATGGCGAAGATCCCGCCTGGGACGCCGCCGAGGCCGACGCGCTGTACGACCTGCTCGAGCGCCAGGTGGTTCCCGAGTTCTACACTCGGGACGAGCGGGGCATCCCGGTCGCCTGGGTGGCGCGCATGCGCGAAAGCATGGCGCGCTTGACGCCGCGGTTCTCCGCCGACCGCACGGTGCGTGAATATGCCGAGCAACAGTACCTCCCGGCCGCCGCCGCCTATCTTGAGCGCGCGCAGAACAAGGGCGCGCTCGGCAGGCAAATGGCGGATGGCCAGCGTGAGCTGGATGCGCAATGGTCCAGGCTCAGTTTTGGGGCCATGAAGGTGGAAACGAAGAACGGCCGGCACGTCTTCGAGGTTCAGGCCAATCTGGCGGAACTGGCCCCGGCCGCGGTTCGCCTGGAACTTTATGCCGACGGCATCGCTGGCGGCGCCCCGCAGCGCCAGGAGATGAAGCGCGTTTTGCGGCTGGCCGGCGCCCCGGGCCGCTACGTGTACAGCGCTTCCGTGCCCGCGGCCCGCCCGCCGGAGGACTATACGGCGCGCATGGTGGCGAACCGCCCCGGCGTCGCCGTTCCGTTGGAGGACGCGAGGATCCTGTGGCAACGATGAAAAAAGACTTCGCAGTGGGAGACCATGTGGAGTGGAACTCGGAAGCCGGCCGCGTCCGCGGGGTGATCAAAAAAAAGATCACTTCGGCCATCCCCTTCAAGGGCTATACGGTCCGTGCCTCAAAAGAGGAGCCCCAGTATCTGATCCAAAGCGACGTGAGCGAACACCTGGCCATGCACAAGGGCGCGGCGCTGAAGAAGCTCAAAAACAAACCATGAGCGCGCAGAGGATGAAAAAAAACGGTGGTGCCGGGGGCGAAAGCATCCCGCCGGGAGGACCTCGACCGGTCCTGACCATCGGCCATTCCACGCACACGCTCGAGGAGTTCATGCGCATGGTGCAGGCGCACGGGGCTGCGTGCATCGTGGACGTGCGCACGGTGCCCCGGTCCCGGCACAATCCGCAATTCAACCAGGATTCCCTGCCCCTGGCGCTGCGGCGAGCCGGGCTGGGTTATGTTCACATGCCCGGGCTCGGCGGTCTGCGCCATCCGCGGCCGGATTCGCCCAACCAGGGCTGGCTGAATGCCTCGTTTCGCGGCTTCGCGGATTACATGCAGACGCCCGAGTTCGCGCGGAACCTCGAGGTGCTGATCCGCCTGGCCAAACAAGACCGGATCGTCTTGATGTGCGCGGAAGCGCTGCCGTGGCGCTGCCATCGTTCATTGATCGCGGATGCCTTGCTGGCGCGCGGGATCCCCAGCGAGGACATCATGAGCGCGACCCAGCGCCGGGTTCATGTTTTCACGCCGTTCGCCAGGGTCCAGGGCGCCACGATCACCTATCCGACCGCGATCGTGGCGCGCGCGATAAAAAAGTCACCGGCAAAACGCTCCCGGCCGCGGCCTGGGTCGCTTGCCATAGGGGGGAAGCCATGAAAACAAAAGCATTTCCGCGTGAACAGCTGCGCAAAATGGACGCCTACTGGCGCGCGGCCAACTACCTGTCGGTCGGGCAGCTCTATCTATGCGATAACCCTTTGCTGCGGGAGCCGCTCAAGCAGTCGCACGTCAAGTCGATGCTGCTCGGGCACTGGGGGACCACGCCGGGGCAGAATTTCATTTATACGCATTTGAACCGGGTCATCAAGAAGTACGATCTGGATATGTTCTATATCGCCGGGCCCGGCCACGGCGGCCCGGCCCTGGTGGGCCATACCTATCTCGAAGGCACCTACAGCGAAATTTACCCGAAGATCACGCGGGATGAGGCCGGATTGAAAAAACTGTTCAGGCAATTTTCGTTCCCCGGCGGGATCTCCAGCCATGTTTCGCCCGAGTGCCCGGGCTCGATCCACGAGGGGGGCGAGTTGGGGTACTCGCTCAGCCATGCCTTCGGTGCCGCTTTCGACAACCCGGACCTTATCGTCGCCTGCGTCGTGGGCGACGGCGAAGCCGAAACCGGTCCGCTGGCAACGGCCTGGCATTCCAACAAGTTCCTGAACCCGATCACGGACGGGGCCGTGCTGCCGATCCTGCATCTCAACGGTTACAAAATAGCCAACCCGACCGTCCTGGCCCGCATTCCGCATGAGGAACTGGAGCAATTGCTTCGCGGCTGCGGCTGGCTGCCTTGTTTTGTGGAAGGGGACGATCCGGAAGAGATGCATCCGCTCATGGCCGCCGCCCTGGACAAGGCCATCGCGAAGATCCGCCGGATCCAAAGACGGGCGCGGGGCAAGAACGATGCCGCCCGGCCGCGCTGGCCGATGATCGTTTTCAATTCGCCCAAGGGCTGGACCGGGCCGAAGATCGTCGATGGCTTGAGGATCGAGGGCACTTTCCGCGCCCACCAGATCCCGCTGGCGGTCGATGCCGAGCATCCCGGCCATCTGCAGCTCCTTGAAAACTGGCTGAAAAGCTATAAGCCGGAAGAACTTTTTGACGAGAGCGGCGCCCTTCTTCCCGCATTGGCCGAGTTGGCGCCCGCGGGCGACCGGCGCATGGGAGCCAATCCCCACGCCAACGGCGGTATCCTGCTGCGCGACCTGCTCCTGCCTGACTTTCGGACATACGCGGTGAAGGTGCCGTCGCCGGGATCGGTCCAGGCCGCCGACACGCATGTGCTCGGAGAGCTCCTGCGCGATGTCATTCGTCTCAACCGCGAGCAGCGGAATTTCCGGATCTTCGGCCCCGATGAGACCCTCTCCAACCGCTTGAACGCCGTTTTTGAGGCCAGCGACCGCCAGTGGGAGGCCCGGTTGGAAAAGGATGATGAATTTCTCGCGGCCGACGGCCGGGTAATGGAGATGCTGAGCGAGCATCAGTGCGAAGGCTGGCTGGAGGGCTACCTGCTTACCGGCCGGCACGGACTGTTCAACTGCTATGAAGCGTTCATTCACATCATCGATTCGATGTTCAACCAGCACGCCAAGTGGCTGAAGGTCAGCGCTGAACTTCCGTGGCGGCGGAAGATCGCCTCGCTCAATTACCTGCTCGCCTCGCACGTCTGGCAGCAGGCCCATAACGGCTTTACCCACCAGGACCCCGGCTTTCTCGATCACGTGGTGAACAAAAAGGCCGCGGTCGTGCGCGTCTACCTGCCGCCCGACGCCAACTGCCTGCTTTCGGTCTGGGACCATTGCCTGCGCAGCCGGCATTACGTGAACGTCGTGATCGCGGGCAAGTACCAGGCGCCCCAATGGCTGGCCATGGATGCCGCGGTCGAGCATTGCACCAGGGGGATCGGCGTCTGGCCCTGGGCCGGCACCGACCACGGCCAGGAGCCGGACGTGGTCATGGCCTGCTGCGGCGACGTGCCCACGCTCGAGACCCTGGCCGCCGTTTCCATCCTGCGCCAGCATCTGCCCGATCTGAAGATCCGCGTGGTCAATGTCGTCGACCTGATGAAACTGCAGCCGCAAAAAGAACACCCGCACGGATTGAGCGATCCGGACTTCGACGCGTTGTTCACCCGGGACAAGCCGATCGTCTTCGCCTTCCACGGCTACCCCTGGCTGGTGCACCGCTTGACCTACCGCCGCACCAACCACGACAACATGCACGTCCGCGGCTACAAGGAAGAGGGAACCATCACCACCGCCTTCGACATGACGGTCTTGAACGACCTTGACCGGTTCCACCTGGTGCAGGACGTGATCAACCGGCTGCCGCAACCCGGCACCGGCGGCGCCGCGCTCAAGCGGCTGGCGCAGGAGAAGCTCAGCGAGCACAAGCTGTACATCGACAAGTACGGCCAGGACATGCCGGAGATCCGCGACTGGAAGTGGAACGCGGCCGATCCCGGAAAATGATCGAATCAGAAAGGACATCGCTCTTGAAGATGGATTCGGGATGCCGGCCGGGCTTCTTTGTTCCGACCCCGGCGCTGCCATTCGGAGGGTCGCCGCTTACAAATAAAATGGCCATCTATTATAATATTTTAAAGGAGGAAATATGAAAACCAATGACAAGAGCGAAAAGGCGTCACCCCATGTCCTTCCGGCCCTGCCTTACGCGGACAACGCGCTGGAGCCGGTGATCTCCGCCAACACGCTTCATTTCCACTACGGCAAGCACCACCAGGCGTATGTCGACAACCTGAACAAGCTGATCGCGGGAACGGAGCTTGCCGACCTGCCGCTGGAGAAGATCATCGCCGCGACCGCCGGCAAGCCGGACAAGACCGCGATCTTCAACAATGCCGCGCAAACCTGGAACCACACCTTTTACTGGCACAGCCTGCGGCCGCAGGGCGGCGGCGAACCGCCGGCGCTGCTGAAAAAAAGATCGAGGCCGCCTTCGGCTCACTGGATGCGTGCAAGAAAGAACTGGCGGCCGCGGCCATGGCCCAGTTCGGCAGCGGCTGGGTGTGGCTGGTGCAGGACGGCGACAAGCTCAAGGTGGTCAAGACCGGCAATGCCGACACTCCGATCACCAGTGGCCTGAAACCGCTGCTGACGATCGACGTCTGGGAGCACGCCTACTACCTGGATTATCAGAACCGGCGCGCGGACTATGTCAACGCCGTTCTGGACAAGCTGAGCAATTGGGATTTCGCGGCGGCGAACCTTCGCTGAAGGCTGCCGGGAGGCCGGTGGCAGTGGGGAGCTCCATTTGCCGTTGGGGATGAAAGCGAGAGACGCATGAGCGGCCAGCGCTCTTTAAAATCCAGCCTGGCCGCCTATCGCGCCAAGCGCAGCTTCGCCAAGTCGCCGGAGCCCGCGGGCGAGGGGACGCCCGCATCCGGCGCGAGGCTGCGCTTCGTGGTCCAGCGGCACGACTCGCGGCACCTGCATTACGACCTGCGGCTCGAGCTCGACGGCGTGTTCAAGTCCTGGGCCGTGACGCGCGGTCCCTCGCTGGACCCTCGCGTCAAGCGGCTCGCGGTGGAGGTCGAGGACCATCCGCTCGAATACGGGGATTTTGAAGGCGTGATCCCCCAGGGCCAATACGGGGGCGGCACGGTGCAGTTATGGGACCGGGGATACTGGCTTGCCGATGGCGATCCTCATGACGGACTGAAACGGGGCGACCTGAAATTCGTTTTGCTGGGCGAGCGCCTGCGCGGCGGCTGGGTGCTCGTGCGCCTGAAGAACGACCGCCTGGGCGGCAAGCGCAACAACTGGCTGCTGATCAAGCACCGCGATGAATTCGCCAGCGCGGGCGATGATGACGCTCTATTGAAGAGCCCCGGGTCGGTCGCCTCCGGCCGCAGTCTGGAGGCGATCGCCGCCGGCAAGGGCAAGGTGCCGACGCCTTTCATAATGGTCCGACCTGCGGCCGAAACCGCGCGGGGACACGGCGGGGTCCGTCGGGCCGGCAGGTCATCCGCGGCGGCGGCCATGCCGGATTTCGTCCAGCCGCAACTTTGCAAATCCGTCCAGCGCCCCACGTCTGACCCCGGCTGGGCGCATGAAGTCAAGTTCGACGGCTATCGCTTGCAGCTGCGCGTCAAAAACGGCCAGGCGCAGCTGCGCACGCGCCAGGGGGTCGAGTGGACCGCCAAGTTCCCCGCCATCGCCAACGCCGCCGCCGCGCTGTCCGACTGCCTGCTCGACGGCGAGGTCGTGGCGCTGGACAAACACAATGCCCCGGACTTTGCGGCGCTGCAGGCGGCCCTGTCCGAGCGCACGACTGACGGTCTGATCTTCTTCGTTTTCGATGCGCTGTTCATCGCAGGCGCCGATCTGCGCGAACTGCCCCTGCGCGAACGCAAGGCCAGGTTGAAGGCGCTCCTGGCGGCTGCGAAGCCGCCGCCCGTCCTGCGCTACGTCGAGCATTTCGAGACCGCGGGCGATGCGGTGCTGCGGTCCGCCTGCACGATGCACCTGGAGGGGATCGTCTCCAAGCGCCTGGCGGCGCCATACCGATCCGGCCGCGGCGAAGACTGGACGAAGGCGAAGTGCCGCGGCGGGCACGAGGTCGTGATCGGAGGCTGGACCAGCAAGGGCGGCCAGGTGCGCTCCCTGCTGGTCGGGGTTCATCACGGCCAGGAGCTGGTCTATGCCGGCCGCGTCGGGACGGGCTTCTCAGCGGGGACGCTGCGGCGGCTGGCGCCCCAGCTCAGGCGGGTCGAGAGCAAGACCAGCCCCTTTGCCGGCGGCGCGGTTTCGTCCCCGGGAGCGGAACTGCATTGGGCGCGGCCCGACCTGGTCGCCGAGATCGAATTCGCAGGCTGGACCGGGGCCGGCATGGTGCGCCAGGCCGCTTTCAAGGGACTGCGCGCGGACAAGCCCGCCGGCGAAGTCGTGGAGGAAAAGCCCGCCGCGGCCGAAGCGAGCGAGAAGGCCGGGACCGGGCCCAGGCGGGTGGAAATGGTGATGGGGGTTTCCATCACCCACCCGGACAAGCCCATTGTGGCCCGACGAGGATCCGCCCGTCACCAAGGGCGACCTGGCTCACTACTATGAGGCGGTGGGCGGCTGGCTGATCGACCATATCAAGGGGCGCCCCTGCTCCCTGGTGCGCGTGCCGGACGGGATCGGCGGCGAGAGGTTCTTCCAGCGCCACGCCATGCCGGGATCGTCCAATTTGTTCGGGCTCGTCACGGTCTCGGGCGATCGCCGGCCCTATCTGCAGATCGACCGCGTCGAAGCCCTGGCCGCGGCCGCCCAACTCGGCGCCGTCGAGCTGCACCCCTGGAACTGCCAGCCCGGCGCACCCGACCTTCCCGGCCGGCTGGTGTTCGACCTTGATCCGGCGCCCGACGTGGCGTTCGAGCGGGTGATCGAAGCCGCGGGCAGTCTCCGCAAGCGGTTGGCGATGTTCGGACTGGCCGCCTTTTGCAAGACGACCGGCGGCAAGGGGCTGCATGTGGTCGCCGCCCTGGCCCGGGACAGGAAGAGCCCCGACTGGCCGGCCGCAAAAAACTTCGCTCGCGAAGTATGCCGGCGCCTGGCTGCCGAACGACCCGACCGCTTACATCCTGAGCATGGGCAGGAAGAACCGCAGCGGGCGCATTTATTTGGACTACCTGCGCAACGACCGCATGGCTACGGCCGTGGCGCCGCTTTCGCCGCGCGCCCGCGCAGGGCGCCGCGGTCTCGATGCCGCTCGACTGGGCGCAGGTGCGCTCGGGACTCGATCCGCTGAAATTCACCGTGCGCACGGCGCCGCTGCTGCTGCGCAAGAACCGGCCATGGAAGGACTATGCCGAGTCCGCGGTGCCGCTGCGCCGGGCGATCGAGCGGCTGCTCAAGACAAGCGAGGGAGAAAACCAATGAGCAAATCCATATGGGATGGGCATTTGAAATTGTCGCTGGTGACCTGTCCGGTGGCGCTTTACAAGGCGACGGACCCGCAAGGGCGGCGTCGCCTTCCACCTGATCAACCCCAAGACGAACAGCCGCATCGTGCAGGCGCTGAAAGACCCGACCACGGGCGAGGAAGCTCGACCGCCGGACCCTGGTGCGCGGCTTCGAATTCTCCAAAAACGAGTACGTGCTCGTCGATCCCGAGGAGTTGAAGGCGCTGCGCGTCGCATCGACGCACGTGATCGAGCTGGAACGGTTCGTCGACGCCGCGACCATCGACCGCATCTACTGGGACGAGCCCTACTACCTGGCCCCCTCCGATAAGTCGGGCATCGAGGCGTTCAGCGTGATCGTGGCGGCGATGCGCGCCAAGGGCCGCATCGGCATCGGCAGGCTGGTGCTGAGCCTGCGCGAGCGCATCTGCGCCCTGGAGCCCCGCGCCGATTGCATCCTGCTGACCACGCTGCGCACCCACGAGGACGTACTGCCGGCTTGCGAGGCCGGGGATATCGCGCCGTTGGCCAAGGCCGACCGGCGCATGCTCGAGATCGCCGGAAAGATCGTGGACCAGCTGGAGGGCACGTTCGACCCCGCGACCTTCAAGGACCGCTACGAAGACGCCGTGCGCGACCTGATCGCCCGCAAGAAAAAAGGGCAGAAGGTGACGGCCGCGCCGCCGCCGGAGCGTCGCGACGGCAAGGTGATCAATTTGATGGAGGCTTTGCGTCGCAGCCTCGCCGGCCGGGATGCCGGATCGCAGGAGAGCGCCACGCGTTTCTTCGCACGCAAGAAAGGCAAGGCAGACGACAAGGCAAGGCCCCGAAAAAAAGCCGGGTAGGTCGACGCCCGGGCGCTGCCAAGCGGCTGTTCCCGAAAGCGCTTATTGTTTTTGATACCAGTTGCCGTCGGCATCCTGCAGCCACTGGCCCGCGGCGGCGAGAGTCGGCGATCTGCGCGGCCCGGCGCTTGCCGACATCCGCGACACTGGTATTCACTTTGACGGCGATTTCGGCATAAACCGTTTTGCGGTCTTCATTCTCCGCCTGGACCACCTGGGCATTTTCCTTGCTTTGCCCGGCCGTGCCCCTGAAACTCAAAAAGCCGAGGTTGTTCTCGCCGACCCACCCCTGATTCTTCATATCTTCCAGCAGTGGCTTCCTTTGCAAAAACCTTTGCTTCAGTTCGGCGCTTTCGGCCTGGACAAAAAATGCCAGCAGAAACAATCCCGCCAGGAGGGCGGCCGTGGTTTTGAGCTTGCTTTTCATTTCAATTCCTCCTTTTTCGGGGTGCCGTTCTTTTCCGCAGTGACCGCGGCTTTGTCGATATCGGCAAAGAAAGTTTTCCAATTCGCGGTCGATCTTGATCGTCACGTCCACCGTGATGTGAACCGGCTGGATGGTCATTTCGTGTTTTAGCTTGATGCAGGCGCTGGCCAGCAGCACAAGCGCCGCCACCAGCAAAAAGATCCTTTTTCCCATGAGTTCCCTCCTTGTTTATTTTATTTGCTGACCGGCGGTCATCTGGCCGCTGGCCTTGAGCAGGTCCTTCAGGTCAATGTCGTTGAAGCGGATGTCCAGCAGCAGCCCCTTAAGCTCCACGTGGCGGCCGCCCGAAGTGTCCTTGATGAAACTTTTCTGCTTTGGATCGTAACGCAGCGGCAATTTCCGGGCCGGCGCGCCGTCCATGGAAACGACCATGTCCAGGCGGTTGTCGCGGCTGCCCATTTTGACCTTGATCCAATTGTAGCGAAAATCCCGGATCGCTTCCTCCACCAGGACCTGGCCGTTGGCGATGAGCTCGGGTCTGGCGACTTTCAGATTCCCGCTTCTGCCGGGGGTGGAAAAAAGGTAGCCGTCCAGAAATACCGGGCTGCCCCTGACCATCCGGATCGGGACTATGCCGCTCATCTCGGCATCGCCGCTGACAGTCGCTTTTCCAACCAGCGTATTGAGCATTTCGGCGAAATTGACGCGGTCGCAGTTAAAAGTCATGAGAAAATCGGTTGCCCCGGGTTTCATCCGAAATGGAGCCATGATGATCTTTCCCTGGCACCAGTCGAAGCGTGCGGATTCGATAAAAACCGCCCCATCGCTTTCGCCGGCAAAAACCAGCTCGCCGTTGCTGAAAAGCATATCCTGCCATTTCAATTCCCGGAAACCGATGCGCTGGGCCGGAGCGGTGACAAAGTCGAACAGGCGGTCCAGCCGGATCTCGGCATTGACCCCGCGCAGGGCGATCTTTTCCTTTTGCAGTTCAAAATCGGCATCAACAATTTTCACGGTGGCGCTGCCGCCGGCAGAGTCATTTCCCGCCCATATCCTGCCTGCCGCCTGGAAACGGCCGCCGCCGCTCATCCCGAGCAGCAGGGGATGCAGGGGCTGCAGCATCGGTTTTGGCCGGCAGCACGACCGCCGGCAGCAAAAAATCTGCCTGCAAGCTGCCGCCGGCGGGACTCGGCTTATAAAGCCCCTGGAATGTCAGCGCGATTTTTGCCAGGACGCTATGCATCGACCCGGAGAAGCGGAACGTCGAATCTTCCTGGGCCAGGGTGCCGCTGATGTCCCGCCATTGCGTGCCATTGCTCTGCAGCCGGGCGATGGAAAATCCTCCTTTCACACCCAGGCCGCTTCCAGGCCAATGCCAGGGAAATTTCAGCTGGATGCCCGACGCCTCCAGGCCATTGCCCGCGCTGGCAGCGACTTGGCCGCCGCTGATCTTGAGCCGGCCGCGGCCGCGAAAAATTTTCCCGAAAATGTAATCCAGTTCGGCATCGCCGCTGAACAGGCCGGCCCGGGCGCGGTATCCTGCCAGCTGCAGGTCGGCCGCCGGCATCCGGTAGGCGGCGCTCGCGTGCAGGCGCTGCCCGTCACCGCTCAGGGAGGCGTTCAGGTCCAGCCAGCCCCGCAGCGAGTCCCGGCCCAGGGCAACGGCAAGGCTGCGCTTGCCCCTGGCCTGCATGGTCCAGGCGATGCTTCCCGTTTTCAAGCTGCCCTGGAAGTTGCCGTCCACGGCATAGGGCCGTGCGATCTCCCCGGGCTGCCCCAGAGCCGCCAGCATCCTTTTTCCGTTCTGCAAACGGAAAGTGCCGTTGATCCGCGGCGTCGCCCAGAGCCCGACTACCTTCCCGGTGATGTGTTCGGCCACCAGCGGCAGCGGCCGGGCGACCTGCATGTCGAGGATGGAAAATTCCAGGTCAGGCCACTGGCGGCCGCGGATAGCCAGGGAGAAAGGGGCTTCGATCGCTATTTCGCCAACGTGCAATTGGCGTCCCCGGGCGCCGGCGACGATGTCCCGCACGGTAAACCCCGCAGCGAGAGTAAAGGCCAGGGAAAAAGAATCCAGTATGACCGAGGCTTGATCCGGGACGGCCAACTGCAAATCTCCCGGGCTGGAAAAGGAAACGGCCGCGGTTTTGAAACTTCCGTCCCCCAAAATGATCTCACCTTGGGCGGCGATCCTGCCATTCCCCCGGACGGCAGACGCGAAACCGGCCTGGTCGACAGCGCTGGCAGAGAGAAGCCGGGAATCGTGAAGGCCATTTTAGCGGCCGTGAAATTTTTATCGATCGTGCCTTGCAAGCGTACTGTCTCCGCCAGCGGGAGCAGCAAGGCGGAAAAAAAATATCCGTGCCCCGACGCTGCGCAGGGTGGCGCTGATGGGAATTGCCAATGACCGTCCCGCCCAGGCGAGTCGCAAGTTGCTGTCTTCCAGGATGAAGCGTTCGATCGCGGGCATCTCGCCGTTTTGCGCCGCCGCTGGCGGTGGATTGATCATGCCCTGGAAACTGAAATCCCTGGCCGCGATCTTCTATCTTGATCCAGACGCCGCTCAGGCGGACATTCTTGATCCTTTTTTGCCAAAGTCCTGCCAGCGAATATTCCATGGTTAAATGCGGAATGCGCAGGGCGGGAGCGGTCGCATCTCCCGCGGTGACATCGATGAGGTCAAGTCGCCGCCAGCCGACATGGATCACCTTGAACTGCAGGTTTTTCAAGCCGAATTTTTCAGCCTGCGAAACAAGGAATTTTGTGGTGATCCCCGGCAGCGAAAAATAGATGGCTATTATTGCCAGTCCGGCCAAACCGCCAATGATCAACCAGATTTTTTTTTTGGCCGGCATAAACGTGAGCGATCCGTGTCAGTGATGTTTTTTGGCTTCCGCTTTCTCCGCCGCGGCTTTGGTCTTGTGGATGGTCTTGTCGGGGTGGTTGGGCGGCGAGTACAGGGTATACAGCTTGAGCTTCGCGGTTTTCGAAGTGTTGATCACGTTGTGGTACGTGCCGGCCGGCACGATAACCGCGTCGCCGTTTTTCGCCAGGTGCCTTTCCTTGCCGCTGAAAACAAAGGCCGCCTGGCCTTTCTCGATGCGGAAGAACTGATCGACTTTTTTATGCACTTCGTTGCCGATTTCTTCCCCGGGCTGCAGGCACATGACCACGAGCTGGGCATATTTGCCGGTGAACAGCACTTGCCTGAAATAGTTGTTGGCCAGGGTCTTTTTTTCAATCGCTACGATATATCCCGCCATTCTTCACCTCCCTGATAGTATATCTCTTATCTATCATAAACGGACAGGGAGTTCAACAGCCGCTTGGGCTGGACGTCAATTTTTGCTATCATGACCGGTGGAGAAAAAACCAAGATGAAACTGCTGGTCCTGGCCGATATCGATGACCTGAACTGGTGCGGCGGCAAGGGCCGCGCCGACGCGCTGCTGGCCCTGGGCGACATGGCCGACGCCGTGATCCTGCAGGCGGCGGAGTCCTGGCAGTGCCCGGCCGTGCTGGCGGTCAAGGGCAACCATGACAGTGACGCTCCTTTCCCGGCCCCCATTGTCGACCTGCACCTGCGCGCCGCGGCCCGCGGGGGCTTGAGCTTCGGCGGCCTGAACGGCTGTTTTCAGTACAAGCCGCGGGGGGCCTTCCTTTATTACCAGGAGGAGGTCGAAGCGTTCCTGGAATCCTTCCCGGCCGTGGACATATTCCTTTCCCATAATTCGCCGCGCGGCGTCCATGACCGCGAGGATGAAGTTCATGCCGGCTTCAACGCGCTGAACGCCTACATCGAACGCGCGGCCCCGCGCCTGCTCCTGCACGGCCACCAGCACCTGGAGCGTGAGTCGCTCTTGGGCCGCACCCGGGTGGTCGGCGTCTTCGGCTGGAGGGTGATGGAGGTTTGACGGGTTGGGTCCGCATGCGTTTCATTCAAAAAAACGAGATTTTTTCCTTTTTTCTTTATTGTATACACGGTGGAGGTGATCATGAAAAAGATATCCCTGATTATTCTCATCGTCATTTGTTTTTCAGTCTTGGCCAGAGCCCAGTCCATCCGGGTCACTTCGCCCAACGGCGGCGAGAGTTGGCCGAAGGACGGTGTCCAGGCGATCACCTGGACGGCCACGAACATGCCCGCTGGCGCCAAAGTCAGGCTGACCTTGTTCAAGGGCGGCCACAAGGTCGGCGTGATCGTGGACAACCTGGATGCCGGGATCGCGGGTTCGCAGTATAACTGGACCGTCGGGCAGTATATCGGCGGCAGCGTGGGGGCCGGCGTCGACTACAAGATCTTCATCATTTCCGGAACCATTGCCGAGGATTTCAGCGATGCCAATTTTGCCATCAGCGGCGGTCCCCAGGTCGTGGTCATCGGCAGGAGACCGCCTGATCATTTGCCGCCATCAGTTTTGTTCTCCCCCCGCCTCGTGGTCAGCAATCTCGGTTTGACTCCCAATGTGGAGGGTTTTGGGATCATTTTCAGCTACAAGAACGCCGGCACCGGCGCGCTACCCAAGGCCTCGGAGGTGCCAGTAAAGCCGAGTTACCGCGTGCTCGTCGATGGCAAGGAGACAGCAAGCGGCTCTCTCTTCATCCCGGCCTTCGCGGCTCCTCCCGGCTGGGAGCAGGCGGGCTATTTCGGCGGCTGGATCAAGTTGCCCAGCAGTCATTTTTCCTATCACATGGGAAAATTCGTCAAAGTGGTTATCAATGAGAACAAGGCCATGGGCATGAACAGCGATTCCCTGGAATTGGGCCTGGTACCTCTCGCCTTGAAATACAAGCTCGATCTTTGGTGTGTCCCCAATAACTCGACCCTGGATTGGGACACCCATATGCTGACGGTCCATCTCGTTTTGAACGGCAAAGTCCCCAGCGGAC
Organism: Candidatus Aminicenantota bacterium; assembly: GCA_963764745.1. Taxonomy (GTDB): domain Bacteria; phylum Acidobacteriota; class Aminicenantia; order UBA2199; family UBA2199; genus UBA2199. The sequence goes on from CAVXTN010000006.1 coordinate 1,368,837, forward strand.
GGAAAATATTGCTACGCTGCAGAAATGTCGAGAGCAACAATTGGTATTTCAGCAGTTATCTGCACGCGTCGAGCCAAAACGATTATAAGATCAGCAGGAAACTTGATTTTCCGCAGGGCCAACATTCGCTCGCGCTATATATGGAAGCCTATATCGTACCTTTGTCCTATTCAGAACAGATCCTGGACATTGAAACGGGAAACAACCGGGTGGAACGATGTGAATTCCAGTATCCCGACCAATACCCGAAGCATTGGGTCTACTCGGATTGGAGCTATTAGGCGTCAGCCGGCCTGAAGCAGAACGTAACCGGCTTTTGCTTTGGGGTTAGATCCCCAACTTGGTGCGCAGTTCGGGGCTGAGCGAGTTTTTGTTGACCAGCAGCGCCGTGGTCTTGAGGCGGAAGTAGGGGCTGGACATGTAGACATAGCCGTCGTACTTGCGGTCGGAGCCGCCCGAGTTCTTGACCAGGTAAAACCTCGCCCCGGTCTGGTCCTGGGCCAGCCCGACGATGTGCATCAGGTGGTCGTCGGTGGTGCTGAAGTCGCTCAGGGTCTGCGAGCGCAGCGCCTGGGTGACGGCCTTTTCCCGCACCGGCGCCGTGGGCTTCTGCTCGCGCTCGGCCATGGTCTTGTCCTCCCAGTCCTTTTCCGGAACCAGGGCGTAGCCGGTCTCGCGGGTCGAAAAATCCTTCTCGCTGACGTCGCCGTCCCAGACGACCGAATAGCCGTTGGCCAGGGCCCGCTCGACCACGGCTTCCAGCTCGTCGATGGGCAGGTTGTAGTAATTGCGGTCATAGGTCCAGTTGTCCGGGATCTCCAGCCGGCACGGACGGTAGAAGGGGTGCTGCTCGTAGGAGGTCAATTCGATGTAGTCGTCCAGTTTCAGGCCCAGGGCTTCGTCGAAAAAACTTTTGGGCGTGTAGGTCCGCCCCTGCCAGGCGAACTCCGCCGGGACCTTGCCGAGATAGCTGTCCAGGACCGCCTCGTAGGCTTCCAGCCAGCGCGGCGTCAGGCGGGTGCCCTCCATTTTCAGGACCGCGTCGGCCACTCCCTGCAGCACCGCGACCATCTCGCCGTGGTTGTGGCGCTTTTCGCCGATGTTCATGCCGCTGTAGGCGCTTTCGGGGACCAGGCCGAACTCGCGCGCCTGGTTGAGCACGTCGTGGGCCTGGCCGCCCTGCTGGTGAACGGCGTTGCCGTGCATCTGCACGTAGTTCAGGGCTTTTTTGGGGTAGGTGTGGCGCACCACGAACATCTCGGAGAGGTCGAATTCGCCCTTGCCCAGGCGCAGCAGCTCCGACTCCAGGAATGAGACGGTGGCGAAGCACCAGCAGGTGCCGGTATGGTACTGGTCCTTGACCGGCGTGCGCTTGACCTCGCGGACCGTTTTGAATACATAGGCCGGTTTTTCCGCCTTCTTTGCCGCCGGCGGCGCCCGGCGCTGCCGCCAGGGAAACGGCCAGTACGGCCAGAACCATGATCAGAAAAGCATTCCTGTTTTTCATGCTGCCTCCTAGTCCGAATACCAGTATCTCGACACTCTACAACGATTTTATTTGATCCTGGAAAGCACCGTGAGCATCAGCTTGGCGGCCAGGGGGCGGGCGGCGGTTTCTTTTCTTTTGGGATCCATGAGGGTGAACAGGATGTATTTGGACGCCTTGAATGCGTGGAGCTGGACCATCTCGAACCCCGGACTGGTAAAGAACGAGCCGGCGCCCACGCCGGGCAGGTCGACTGGTTTCATCTTCATCTTGGCGAACATGGCCTTCATCTTTTCCGACGTTTCGCCGGCCTGCAGTGGCTTGACCAGGACATTGAACGACCCGAAGTCGCCGATCACGTAGGTGCAGTCGGCACCCGCCAGCGGGTTGGCCTGGACCTTTGCCGTGCCGGGTTTAACGGTTTCGCCGAATACCGCCTGGATCTCGGCCGGGGTCAACAGTGCGCAGGGATCAACGGCCTTGGCGGCGAGTCCGCTGGCTGGAAAGAAAACCAAGGCGATCACTGCGAATACGATCAGGGTGCGAAAAGTTCTGGCCATTGGCCACCTCCAATCAGATATTTTTGCGGCCGGGACGCAGTAGCGGTCGGCGTCCCGAATGCGCATGATAGCAAAAAAAAGATCCGGGTTCAATCCGGCAATATGCCGCCGCCGTTCAGCGCTCGCGGATTTTGAAAGTCTATTTCTCCTGCAGGGCCTTTTCGATGGCCGCGATCACCAGCGGGTCGTCGGGGACCTGCTTGGGCGCGAAGCGGGCGACCACGTTGCCCTGGCGGTCGACCAGGAACTTGGTGAAATTCCAGGAGATCTTGCCGGCGAATTGCGGATTGGTCTCCTTGTCGACCAGGAATTTGTACAGGGGATGGATTTCCTTCCCGGCCACGGAGATCTTGGCGAACATGGGGAAGCTCACCCCGTAGTTGATCAGGCAGAATTGCTTGATCTCCTGGTTGGTCCCCGGCTCCTGCCAGAGGAAATTGTTGGCCGGGAAGCCGAGGATGACCAGCCCCTGGTCCTTGTAGCGCTTGTAAATCTCTTCCAGCTGCTTGTATTGCGGAGTAAAGCCGCACTTGCTGGCCGTGTTGACCAGCAGCAGCACCTTGCCCCGGAACTGCTCCAGGGGAGTCTCCTGCCCATCGATGCTTTCCATGGTGAAGTTGAGAACGCTTTGGGCCGACCCGCCCGCCGCCAGGACCATCCCGGCCCCCAAAAGCATGAACGATAATAAAGTAAAAAATACCTGGTTCATTTTCCCCTCCCGATGGGGAAATTGTAATACGGCGGGACGGCAAAGTCCAGGGGTGGATGCCTGTCAGTGGCTCGTGTCCGGGCTAACCCGCTCGCGGTCGAGCAGGTAGCGCTCCAGCCGCTCGGGCAGCACTTCCACGCCGCTGCCCGGCCCGGGCGGGATCTCGATGAAGCCGTCCGCGGCCAGCACCACCCCCGGCTCGACGATGTCTTCATGGAAGTAGCGGCGGGTCTCCGAGGTGTCGCCGGGCAGGGTGAAGCCCGGGGCGGTCTGCAGCTGGATGTTCAGGGCGCGGCCGATGCCGGTCTCGTCCATGCCGCCCGACCAGGTGGGGATGCCGCTGGCGGCGCACAGGCGGGCCATTTTTACCGATTCCAGGATGCCGCCCACGCGGCCCTGCTTGATGTTGATCACCCGGCAGCTTTTCAGGGCGATGGCGGCCGCGGCGTCGTCGACGCTATGGATCGATTCGTCCAGGCAGAGCGGCGTCTTCAGCCGCGCCTGCAGGAGCGAATGCTGGTAGATGTCGTGGTAGGAGAGGGGCTGCTCGATCATGGTCAGCTTGAATTCGTCGAGGCGGGCCAGGTGGTCGGCGTCGGCCAGGGCGTAGTCGCCGTTGGCGTCGGCCATCAGCGCCAGCTCCGGGAAGCGCTCGGCGCACCGCCCCGACCCATTCCACGTCCTTGCCGTGCTGGATCTTCATCTTGACGCGGTGGTAGCCGCTGGCCACCGCTTCCTCCACTTTTTCCAGCAGCTGGGCGATGCGTTTCCTGGATGCCGATGGAGATGCCCGACATGATGCGCCGGGGCGGGAAGCCCAGCATGGCGTGCAGGGGCAGGCCGCGGCGCTTGGCCAGCAGGTCGAGCAGGGCGTTTTCCAGCGCGGCCTTGGCCATCTCGTTGCCGCGCACCCGGCCCCAGCGGCCGAGCAGGCCGGCGAGGGTGAGATCGGGCTTCAGTTCCGGCAGCAAGAAATTCTTGATGATGAACCGGGCCGAGACGGTCGTTTCGGAGGCATAATAGGGGTCGGGATCGGCCACGCATTCGCCCCAGGCGACGATGCCCTTGTCCTCCAGGCGGACCAGCAGCGCCTCCTTGCAGCTCCAGACGGCCACGCTGGTGCCGAACGGGGCAATGAAGGGCAGGCGCACGGTCAGCAGCTCGATCTTTTCTATGGCGCCGAGCGGATCTTTTTCCAGCCAATCCTGGGCTTTCGCGGTTTTTGTCATGGGCCACCTCGGCTGAGATTGTAGAGCAACTCCCGGACGCATGCAAGCGGGTCCGGGGAAGGAATGGAAAATTTTACAACAATATTGTTATAATGATCTCACCATGGGTTATTTCTTTTCCGAGCTTTCCCGTGACTGGAAAGTGTACTCGCTGGTCGTCCTGGCGCTTGTCGCCGGGCTGAACATCATGGATATCATCACTTTCATGCTGATGGGCAACGGTCTATTCAACCTGTGGGTCGTCAAGATCACTCTTGGCGTGGCCGTTGCCGGGGCGATCATCTATGGCTCCTTCCTGCACCGCCGGGAAAAGAAATCGCGGCAACTGGAAGTCCTGCTGCCGGCTTTGGCGCTGGAAAGGCGCGCCTTTTTTGAAAAAATGACCGCCGCGGACGCGAAATTCCAGACTTTTTGCCACGAATGCCGCCATTACGACGACCAACGGCGCCGCTGCCTGCTGCGCCTGCATGGGCGCCAGGCGCGGATCAAGCTGCGGCCCGGTGACGTCTTCAGTTATTGCCTGTATTGGAACCTGGAAGACCATCCTGTTCTGGCATTGACCGAGCATGTAAAAGCGCTGGCCAGGGATGAGGCTGAAGTAAAAAAAAAAGACGAGAGGGATGTCCGCGCGTAGGGGAGCCCCCCATTCGCCGGGAAAATATTTTGGTTCTAAACGGAACCCGGGGTTCCAGGCGTAATAGCGGCGAATGAGCATGGATGAAAACGCTTGCATCGAAAAAGTGCTGCAGGGGGAAACGGCCGCCTACGAACCCCTGGTGGGCAAGTACCAGGCCCGCCTGGTAGCTTTCCTGTGGAACCTGCTTGGCAGCGGCGAAGACGCGCGCGACGCCGCCCAGGAGGTTTTCATCCAGGCTTATGTCAATCTGGGCCGCTACGACCGCTCGCGAAGCTTCAAGACCTGGCTGTTCGCCATCGCCTACAACCGCGGCATCGACCTGCTGCGCAAGAAGCGGAATTTCCGCCGCTTCTGGCAGCGGCAATCCGGGTCGGGCGATCAACTCGCGGCCTGGGGAGCTGCCGGCGAGATCGGGGATCCGCTTTTCTGGTGGTCGGTCCTTGGCAAGGTCACCCCCCAGGAGCGCTCGGTGCTGGCTTTGAAGTACAACGATGGCTGCGGAGTCGACGAGATCGCGGTTATGCTCGGCTGCTCGGAATCAACCGTGCGCGTTCACCTGTTCAATGCCAGGCGGAAACTGAAAAAAGAGCTGAATGCCGCCGGTTTCGCCGCCGGACAAAAAAAGCCGACCGCCGAGGAGGTACCATGACCTGCTTCCAATTTGAATTGCTGGGCCGCATCCCTTTTGCGAACATGCGGCTGCGGTTATGCCGCCGGCATATTGACCGCTGCCCACGCTGCCGCCAAATGAATGAAGCCAGTGAAGCGCCGCCCCCGCTTATCACCGCAGCCGGGCTGCCGCCGGGGCTGGATCTGTGGCCGGGGATCCGGGACGTTATCACCGGGGCATCGGCGCCGGAACGCGGCCGGGAAAGCATCCTGCCCAGGAGGCGCCTGACCCGGCTTTGGGCATATGCGGCGGTCATGCTCGCGCTGCTGCTTGCCGGTTTCTGGATCATTCTCGGCGGAAAGAGAGGCTCCCTGCCGCCGCCGGCCCCGTCCGCCAATCGCCCGTTGCTTCAGACCCGGTTGAGTTCCGCGAAGGTCGCGGATCGCCCGGCGCGGGTTTTTCAGGTTCAAAGCCAGAATCCCGACCGCTCCATCTTCTGGATCGCCCGGGACAATTCGAGGAGTTAAAAATGAAAAAAAGACTTTTTATTTATTTTTGCCTGATGGGTTTGTTCGCTTCAACGCTTCCCCTGAGAGCGTCGACCGAGGGGGATATCCTGCTGCAATTGCGTTTCTATGAGGGCGTGCGCGGCCCCAAGCCTGCCGCGGCCAAAGTGGTCACCGCCTACACGCTGCGCCCCTTGTTCATCGGCAACTTCATCACCGAGAAGGGCCTCCAGGAGGAGGAAACTGAATTAAAAAGGGTCTTCAACCTGAAGGACCTGGGGGTCCTGGTCCAAACCCAGTGGAGCTGGGAGCGCGACAAGGCCGAAAAGCGCTTCCAGATGGTGGTGCTCAATGGCCATGAATTCCTGCTCCAGGTCGTCAAACTCCAGGCAGCCGATGCGTTCCAGGTGCAGGTGATCGACCAGGGGGCAAAGGAAAAGCCTGCCCTTCTCGACAGCGAGATCTTGCTGCCGGCCGGGAAGATCTCCGTCTTCGGCTTCGAGGATTCACTTACGCAGCCCTATTTTCTTGCCCTGCAGCGCCAGGCCGACGCCGCTTCGATCCAAGGCAGCGCATCACAGCTGGTCCCGTTCCCGGAAACCGTTCCGGTTCCCAAGCTCCGAAAAAGAGTGGAGCCGGCCTATCCGGAAAAAATGCTGCAAAACGGCATGACCGCCAGCGTCACCCTGCAGGTCGACGTGGATAAGGAAGGGAATGTATGGAGCGTGAAGGCATTTGGCGAGGAGAATGAATTCGTCAACTCCGCAGTGGCTGCCGTCAAGCAGTGGCAGGTCGAGCCGCTCGTCGTCGACGGCAAGGCACGGCCGCAGGCCTTTACCTGCACGGTGAATTTCCTGCAGGGTGGCGTGGCGTTGGATTTTTCCGGCCAGCCGCCCATGAATTCCCGCCAGGAAGCTCTGTATCGGAAGATCCGCGGCTTGAGCGAGAAGAACATCGGCAAGAACTACAAGGCGGAAAAGATCACTCTCCGCTTCCAGGAGGAGCCAGTGGCTATCGTCACGCAGTTCCTGGCCAAGGCCTGCGGCATTCCCCTGCAGGCTGATCCCGGCATCCGTGAAAAGATAACCTGCGACCTGAGAAATATTCCCTGGGACCAGGCCATTGCGCGGCTCCTGGACATGCTCGATCTCGATATCACCGCTGCCGGCAACGGCCTGTTGATCCTGCGCCCGTTCCACGCCATCTGGCCCGCCCAAGGCTATGTCTGGACCAAAGCGGATAAGCGCCGCGAAGGGAGGGTCGCCGCCCTGGTGCGCGGCGAAAAAAATCCCTACTATCTGACTGCGCTTTTTGGCAAGCGCATCAATCCCCTTACCAAGAAAGAGGATTTCCATCCCGGCGTCGACATCGCGGCCAAAATCGGCTCGCCGGTCTTCAGCACAGCTGCCGGCACGGTCACGGCCAGCGAGTTCAATGACCAAGCCGGCAACTTCATCACCATCGACCACGGCAACGGTTATACCAGCGGCTATCACCACCTCGATTCGCGCGAGGTGAAAAAAGGCGATGTGGTGACCCAGGGGCAGTTGATCGGCAAGGTCGGCTCTACCGGCGTCAGCATGGGGCCGCACCTCCATTTCGAGATCCGCTATAACGGCGAGCCGCGTAACCCGTTCGACTTCATCGGCCCGGCAGGAAAATAAAGCCGGTCAATTTGAAGCAGGGCACGGCCCCCATGCAGGGGCACGGCGCGCCGTGCCCCTATAGCCGGAAAAAGCGGCGACGCGGGCAATCCTATTTTATATTGATCTCCTTGTCCAGGGGGTATTCGATCACAAAGGAGAGGGGGATCTCGGTCTTTTCACCGGGTTGCAACTGGCAAAGCCACTCGAGGTAATTGGCCTTGGTGAGCTTGAGTTGGTCGCTGTCCTGCTTGTACTTGGGCTTCAGCAGCGTCACTTTGATGTCTTCGTTTCCCGACAGCGGGATCTGATCCCAGACCACGATTTCTTCCTCGGTTTTCTTGCGGTTGGTGATCGTGATCAGGCTCTCGAAGGCAAGCGTGTTCCTCTTGCTCAGGAAACCCTTGTCGCCGGCGGTTTTGTTTACCAGCTTGTATTCCACCTGGATATCGTCGTCGGCGCCGAGAAAGGTCCAGAACGATTCATCCCGCGCGGTTCGCCCCAGCGTGGTCGTGGTCACGAAGCTCTGGTCGAGAAAAACACTGGCCTGGCCGGGAAGCAGCGTGTAGGGGGTGGTATTGACGGCCTTGGCCTTGAGAAAGGCCTTGGCAGAGAGCTTGGGCACGGTGGAGTAGCGGAAGTGCAGCGGCAGGCTGCGGGTCATGATGCCCACCTTGTGCACCTGGTTGTCGCTGGCGATGGTGCTGCGGCCGGCGATCTCGTAGAGTTCGGCGGTGGCTCCGCTGCTGACATCGGCCTCGGAGAGCTCCATTTCGGGCAACGGCGGCGGCATAGAACTTGTGTCAACCGGTGAGGCCCCGTCCACATTGAACATATTTCGACTGTCGGCGGTAACCCCGGCCGCGGTAACCACCACTTCCTGGAAATTCTGCCTCATGCCCGGCGCGCCGGGCTGATTCGCCTTGGCCATAGCCGGTGGAGGCGGAAGCAGGAAGTTGACCGGCCAGGGGCTCAGGTCGGGGTGCTTGCTGGTGCGGTCGGGATTGGCCGTGGAAAGCGACAGCCGCACGCCGCGCCAGTCTTCTCCGGTGTTCTGCCACACCTGGGCCTGGTAGATCATGGTCATGGCGCGCTCCTTGCCGGCCACCTGCAATTCGTACAAAGGCCCCCAACCGGCACCCTCCACCAGGTAGGTCAGCTCCAGCTCGATCCTCCCGGCGCTCTTGACATCCAGGGTCAGCTCAAGGCGTGGCAATTTTTCCTGCTGCTCGCCGCGCAGGTTGCTCAATTCCTGCTCGATTTTGGCCTTTTCCTGTTCCAGCTTGGACTTGCGGCGCTCGGTGGCTCGCCGTTCCAGGTCCATTTCAGCCCGCTTCTGGCGCAGTTCCTGGGTGATTTTAAGCCAGTTCTCCGGGCCGAGTTCCACGGCCGTCCCTTCTTTTTCGCGTTTCACCAGAAACTTCTCGGCTACTTTTTCCAAATAATCCTTTTCCTCTCCGAGCCTTTCCAGCTGGTCTTCCAGGTCCTGAATCGTGGCGCCCAGCTGTTCGAGGGAGGCGATCTTGGCTTTGCTGCTGTTGTCACCGGAGTTTTCGCGCAAAACATCGACGACATTGATGTCGCGCAGGCTGAAGGCGCCGCGGCCGCCGACCTGGATCGTCTCGCGGCGGACATTGGCCGGGAGCAGGCCGAACGCCAGGTGGTGCTCGCCGGCCGGCAAAGTCAATTCTGCCGCGCGTTTCACCAGGGCATGGCGGGCATAGACCGTGACCGCGCTGACGCGCGTTTCGATGGCATTGTCGGCTGGTTGGGGTTTGGCCGGGATGACGGGGACCGGCCGCTTTGCCTGGGCGGCGCCGGTGATCGTGAAGGCCAGAAACAGCAGCAGAAAAAACTTCATGGGAGCCCTCCTTGCGAGCATTGTTCTGAGCCATTATATTTCCCGGGGGAAATAAATCAAGGGGATTCTGATTTGTAAAGTAGGGGCGGCCCCCCGTGGCCGCCCATTTTTCGTTATGATAACAGGATGAAGAGGGCAGGCACGGGGGCCTGCCCCTACAATCGGAAATATTGGAAACAAAGAATGCTGATGTAGGGGAGGGTTTGTAACCATCCCGTTTTGTCCGGTCTATCGCGGAAGGGGGTTTGATAAATCAAACCCCTACAAAAAGCATTTGATATTTTTCGGTGAAAACATTATAGTTTAAAATGCATGGAGGAATGGAATGTTGGATGCATTGTGGTTAGATTTGGGCAGGGATGTCTTTCATTATAAGTTCACTGCTATCCTGCTGCTTTTTCGTTTTGGATATATTTTTTTCTTTCGAAAGCATTCAAAATTAATAAAAGAAAGATTGCCTCGGACGCTGTCTGATGCAACTTGGTTTCTGCCGGTTCATGTGTGGGGAATTGAATCGCTCTTTCACCTAGGATGGTGGTTTACACTTTTTTTACGAGGAGTAAAAATTTCGTCTTCGGGACCAGATAGATTGCATCCGGGTTTGCTTGAACATGGATTCTTTTCTGCATCGGTGTTAATTGTTGTTGTTGGATTATGTTATCTTCAGGAACATCTTGCATGGCGTGCTGGATTGGGTGTTCGGGAAAGCCAGGCTACGATTCCACTTTCCGTGATGATCAGTATTCTTGGGGTATGGTTCGTGTGGATATCCTACTTTTCATTATTAAGCATAAAATTTATTCCGATGATATCCTGATCCCCTCATTCCCCCCTTACCAAGGGGGGTGCTGAAGGCGGGGGGATAAAATGGTTTAGGTTTGTTTTTAGGAATGGGTTTGATGAATCAAACCCCTACAAAACGAATAGTTATGTTTGACATTTATTCTTTAAAAAGATAAATTTAAATTTCATTTAGAGGGATGGAGCAATGGATTTCTTTAATTTAGATATAAATGCTAGTCCATTTTTACATTACAGGCTAGTTGCTATACTGTTGCTATTTCGTTTTTTGAATATATTTTATTTTTGGAAGCATTCCAAGCTTACAAAAAAAAGAGTTACCAGGCCTCACTCTGATGCCACTTGGTTCCTGCCTGTATATGTTTGGGGAATTGAATTTCTACTTTATATAAAATGGTGGTTTGATATCGGAGCAAATTCTGGAAGTTATATACATCCATTTTACTATTTCGAGCAATTTTTATTTTCTGCAGTAATTCTTGTTATCGTTATTGGATTGTGTTTTCTTCAGGAATTTTTAGCTCGGCATGTCGGAATGGGTGTTCGAGAAAGCCAAATTACAATACCATTGCCTTTGTTAGTAAGTATCCTGAGTGTATGGTTAATATGGGTAGTAATCTATACGGATTTACCTCGAACCCCGTCATTTTAATATTTTCATCAATTGCTTTAACCATTTTTATCTCTATATATTCATTTAAAGATTCCCATTCCATCCTTACCAAGAGGAGTGCCGAAAGTGGGGGGATAAAATGGTTTGGTTTTGTTTTTGGGTAGGGGTTTGATGAATCAAACCCCTACCAAAAGAATGATTTTATTGACATCCAATCGTAATAAATACTAATATAGAAAAAATGGAATGGTTATTTCAATATTGGGACTATTCATCAGTTGAGATAAAAAGTCTTTTTCACTACAAATTTACTTTCATTTTATTGTTTTTTCGTTTTGGTCATATTTATTTTTCTCGAAATCGCTATGAGTTTACTAAAGGAAAATTTCAGCGGTCTTCAACTGATGCTACCTGGTTTCTTCCTGCCTATTTTTGGGGGATTGAATCTGTTTTCCATATATTTTCTTGGCGCTATAGATGGGAGTTCAAGCAAGATATGAATGGAGAGG
>CAVXTN010000006.1:1385000-1737167 GCA_963764745.1 Candidatus Aminicenantota bacterium
CCCGAACCAATATGGGTTGAAAACCGTTTGGATGAGCTGAGGATAGGGGTGAAAGGCCAATCAAACTCCGTGATAGCTCGTTCTCTCCGAAATAGCTTTAGGGTTAGCCTCGCATGATTTGTGCAGGAGGTAGATCACTGGATGGACTAGGGGTTTGAAAAAACTACTGAATCCAACTAAAATTCGAATGCCTGCAACAACAGTGCGGGAGTCAGAAAGTGGGGGCTAAGCTCCATTTTCAAAAGGGAAACAGCCCAGACCGCCAGCTAAGGTCCCAGAATTCATGCTAAGTGGGAAAGGATGTAAAGATACAAAGACAGCCAGGAGGTTGGCTTAGAAGCAGCCATCCTTTAAAGAAAGCGTAATAGCTCACTGGTCGAGCGTCCTTGCGCCCAAGATGTAACGGGGCTAAAGCATGATACCGAAGCTGCGGAATTCAAAGCAATTTGGATTGGTAGGAGAGCATTCCTGATAGAAGATTCAGGCTGTGAGGCCTGATGGTGATCAGGAAGAGACTCTGCCGGCATAAGTAGTGATAATCCCGGTGAGAACCCGGGACGCCGAAAGTCTAAGGTTTCCTGAGCAAGGTCAGTCCGCTCAGGGTTAGTCGGGTCCTAAGCTGAGGCCGAAACGGCGTAAGCGATGGAAAGCAGGTCAACATTCCTGCACCACTTCGAAAACGTTATACCGACGTGGGGACACAGCAGGCTAAGCAGACCGTACCGCTGGTCGAGTACGGCCGATGACAAGGGTAGCCTCAATTAAATCAGAGGCGTCCATCCCAAGGTAGTCGGGGAAATTCGGTTTTTACCGGGTGAACCTGTTGAGGTCATACTGTCAAGAAAAGCCACTAGGAAGGATTCGAGGTGTCCGTACCGCAAACCGACACAGGTAGACGGGAAGAATATTCTCAGGCGCACGTGTGATGTCTCCTTTAGGAACTCGGCAAATTGACTCCGTAACTTCGGAAGAAGGAGTGCCTCGTTAGGGTTAAATTTTTAGCAATAGAGATTGAAGCCCGAGGAGGTCGCAGAGAATCGGCCCAAGCGACTGTTTAACAAAAACACAGGACTCTGCAAAGACAAAGAATCGATGTATAGGGTCTGACGCCTGCCCGGTGCTGGAAGGTTAAAAGGAGGGGTCATTTCGACCGCAAGGTCGGAAGAAGCTCTGAATTGAAGCCCCAGTAAACGGCGGCCGTAACTATAACGGTCCTAAGGTAGCGAAATTCCTTGTCGGGTAAGTTCCGACCCGCACGAAAGGCGTAACGACTTGGGCGCTGTCTCAAGGAGATGCACGACGAACTTGTAGCATGGGTCAAGATGCCCATTACCCGCTGCTGGACAGAAAGACCCCGTGAACCTTTACTGCACCCTAATATTGAATTTTGGTGCGGTATGTCCAGGATAGGTGGGAGGCTTTGAAGTCCCGACGCTAGTCGGGATGGAGCCGTCCTTGGGATACCACCCTTATCGTATTGGAATTCTAACCCTGACAGTATATCCTGTCGGGAAACAGTGTTAGGCGGGTAGTTTGACTGGGGCGGTCGCCTCCAAAAGTGTAACGGAGGTGCCCAAAGGTATTCTCAGGCTGTTTGGAAATCAGCCGTAGAGTGTAAAGGCATAAGAATGCTTGACTGTGAGACCGACAGGTCGAACAGATGCGAAAGCAGGGCTTAGTGATCCGGTGGTTCTGTATGGAAGGGCCATCGCTCAACGGATAAAAGGTACTCCGGGGATAACAGGCTTATAGCGTCCAAGAGCTCATATCGACGACGCTGTTTGGCACCTCGATGTCGGCTCATCACATCCTGGGGCTGGAGCAGGTCCCAAGGGTTCGGCTGTTCGCCGATTAAAGTGGTACGTGAGCTGGGTTCAGAACGTCGCAAGACAGTTCGGTCCTTATCCACAGTGGGCGCAGGAGATCTGCGAGAATCTGTCCCTAGTACGAAAGGACCGGGATGGGTAAATCTCTGGTAATCCAGTTGTTCTGCCAAGAGCATAGCTGGGTAGCTACATTTATTCTGGATAACCGCTGAAAGCATCTAAGTGGGAAGCCAATCTCAAGATAAGATCTCCCCTCTCGCAAGAGAGCTGAAGACCACTCGTAGACGACGAGTTTGATAGGCTGGGTGTGTAAGGCCCGTAAGGGCTTAAGCTAACCAGTACTAATCGGTCGTGAGCCTTAATCATAAAGTTTATTGAGCTTTATGAACCCGACAGATCTAATAGAGCAACATTGATAGGAAGTAGGCAATGCAATATTCCCGGTGACCATAACGAAGAGGCCACACCCGGTCCCATTCCGAACCCGGAAGTTAAGCTCTTCAGTGCCGATGATACTGCTCTGGCAACGGAGTGGGAAAGTAGGTCGTCACCGGGTTTTTTTATTTGCATGACAAACATTTGTTTTTTAAAAAAACCCTGAAAATCCCCGAGAATTATTCAAAAGATCCCTTGACCCCATCCCCATTTTCGTGGTATAACTACGTTTCCGTTCTGAAAATTAGGGAAATCTTTTACAAAATAATCCTTAAAATTTGTACAGGAGGAAATTTGCCTACAATTAATCAGTTGGTCCGTCTGGGCAGAAAAAGCGCGAGCGAGAAGAGCAAATCGCCGGCGCTACAGAACTGCCCGTTGAAAAGAGGCGTCTGCACCCGCGTGTTCACCACCAACCCCAAGAAGCCCAATTCGGCCATGCGCAAAGTCGCCAGGGTCCGCTTGACCAATGGCATTGAAGTGACCGCATACATCCCCGGCGAGGGGCACGCCCTGCAGGAGCACTCCATCGTGCTGGTGCGCGGCGGCAGGGTCAAGGACCTTCCCGGCGTCCGCTATCACATCGTGCGCGGCGCCAAGGATACCACCGGCGTGGAAAACAGGCAAAGGAGCCGTTCCAAGTACGGCGCCAAACGCAAGAAAGGCACTCAGGAGAAGTAAATGCCCAGAAAAAAAATCACCAAGAAGAAAGAGATCCTGGTTGACCCCATATACAATTCCTCCATCCTGGCCAAGCTGATCACCAAGGTCATGCACAGCGGCAAGAAGAACCTTGCCCAGCACATCGTCTACGGGGCCATGGACACCATCCAGGAAAAGATGAAAGAGGATCCCCTGAAGGTCATCACCAAGGCCATTGAAAATGTCCGCCCGCAGGTGGAGACCCGTTCCCGCCGCGTCGGCGGCGCCACCTACCAGGTGCCCATGGAAGTGCGCAAGGAAAGGTCCTTTTCGCTGGGCATCCGCTGGCTGGTGGATTACGCCCGCGAGCGCGGCGGCAAGTCTTTCCGCGAAAAGCTGGTCGGCGAGATCATGGACGCCTACGGCGAAAAGGGCGGCGCGATCAAGAAGCGGGAAACCGTGCACAAGATGGCCGAATCCAACCGCGCTTTCGCCCATTACCGCTGGTAAGCCGGAAGCGCCAACTGGGTGAAATGAAATGAAACTGGTTCCGGTGGACAGAATTCGCAATATCGGCTTGATGGCCCACATCGACGCCGGTAAGACCACGACCACCGAGAGAATTCTGTACTACACCGGAGTGACCTATAAAATAGGCGAAGTCGACGAAGGCACGGCCGTCATGGACTGGATGGACCAGGAGCAGGAGCGGGGCATCACTATCACCGCCGCCGCCACCACCTGCTACTGGAACGACTACCGCATCAATATCATCGATACGCCCGGGCACGTGGATTTCACCGCGGAAGTCGAACGCTCGCTGCGCGTGCTGGACGGAGCCATCATCGTGCTCTGCGGCGTGAGTGGCGTGGAACCCCAGACCGAAAAGGTCTGGTTCCAATCGGCGAAGTACCGCATCCCCAAGATCGCCTACGTGAACAAGATGGACCGCGTCGGCTCCGATTTTTTTGACGTGGTATCCCAGATCGAAAGCAAGTTCAAGGTGGTCACCCTGCCCCTGCAGCTGCCGCTGGGCGCGGAAGACACGTTTTCCGGGGTGATCGACCTGATCACCATGAAGGCCTACGACTACAGCGGCGAGCTGCTGGGAGCGAAGGTGGAGACCGAGGATATCCCCGAGGCCTACCGCGACGACGCCCTGCTGCACCGCGAACTCCTGATCGAACGCCTGGCCGAGTTCGACAACGACGTCATGGAACTGTTCCTGGACAAGAAAGACATCCCCGACACCTACTTGAAAAAGGCGGTCCGCGCCGCCACCCTGGGCCTCAAGGCAGTCCCGGTCCTGCTCGGCTCCTCTTTCAAGAACAAAGCCATCCAGAACCTGTTGGACGCGGTCGTCGATTACCTGCCGTCGCCGGCCGACAAGGCCGACGTCACCGGCAGCGATCCCAGGACCGGCAAGGCCCTGACCCGCAAATTGTCGGACAGCGAGCCCATGTCGGCGCTGGTTTTCAAGATCATGAGCGACCCTTACGTCGGGCAGCTAAACTTTTTCCGCGTCTATTCCGGGGTGATCAAGGTGGGCGCCACCGTGTTCAACAGCCGCAGGAACCAGAAGCTGCGCGTGGCCAAGCTCTTGAAGATGCATGCCAACAAGCGCGAAGAGGTCCAGACCGTCCATTCCGGGGACATCGCGGCCACGGTCGGCCTGAAGGACGTCCAGACCGGCGACACCCTCTGCGACGAAAGGCACCCCATCCAGCTGGAGACCATCCAGTTCCCCGAGCCGGTGGTCACGGCCACCATCGAGCCGCGCCTGACCTCCGAGCACCAGAAGCTGGACGAGGTCCTGGGCAAGCTGACCATGGAAGATCCCACGCTGAAATCCTACGTGGATTCCCATACCGGGCAGTCGATCATCTCCGGCATGGGCGAATTGCACCTGGAGATCATCCAGGAAAGGATCAAGCGCGAATACAAGATCCAGACCAAGCTCGGCAAGCCGCGCGTGGCGTATTATGAAACCATTCGCAAGCCCGCCATCGGCGAAGAGAAATACGTGAAGCAGTCGGCCGGCAAGGGGCAATACGGCCACGTGGTCCTGGAACTCAAGCCCTACGACGGCGACGGCAAGTTCAAGTTCACCCCCAAGATCAAGACGAACGTCATTCCCAAGGAATTTTACGCGGCCATCGAACAGGGGGTGCTGGAAGCCATGGATATCGGCGTCATCGCCGGCTTCCCCATCACCCACGTCGAGGTCGACCTGCTGGACGGCTCGTATCACGAAGAGGATTCGACCGAACTGGCGTACAAGATCGCCGCTTCCATGGCCTTCAAGAACGCTTTCCGCAAGGGCAGCCCGATCATGCTCGAGCCGGTGATGAAGATCGAGATCGTCGTCCAGGACGACTACCTGGGCGAGGTGATGTCCGATTTCAACTCCCGCCAGGGCAAGGTGACGCACATGGACCTGAAAAACGGCCTGCACGTGATCGACGGCCAGGTGCCGCTGTCGCTGATGTTCGGCTATGCCACGGCGCTGCGCACCCTGACCCAGGGGCGGGGCAACTATTCGCTGGAGTTCCTGAAATACAGCGAAATGACCGAAGACAAAATGAACGAAGTACTGAAAACCCAATTGGGGATCTATACCATCAATTAGGAGGCAAACATGGCAAAAGAGAAATTTGATCGTAACAAGCCGCATTTGAATATCGGGACGATCGGGCACGTGGATCACGGCAAGACGACGCTGACGTCGGCGATCACCAAGGTATTGAGCAAGATGAACGAGAAGGTAAAATACCGTGATTTCTGGAGCATCGACAACGCGCCCGAGGAGAAGGAGCGGGGCATCACGATACAGATCGCGCACGTGGAGTACGAGACCAAGGCGCGGCACTACGCGCACATCGACTGTCCCGGGCACGCCGACTACGTGAAGAACATGATCACGGGGGCGGCGCAGATGGACGGGGCGATACTGGTGGTATCGGCGGCGGACGGGCCGATGCCGCAGACGCGCGAGCACATATTGCTGGCGCGGCAGGTGAACGTGCCGGCGATCGTGGTGTTCATGAACAAGGTGGACATGGTGGAGGACAAGGAGATCCTGGACCTGGTGGAGCTGGAGATCCGCGAGCTGTTGACGAGCTACGGTTTCCCGGGCGACGAGATACCGGTGGTGCGCGGCAGCGCTCTGAAGAGCATGGAGAGCGACGGCAGCCGCGGAGAACGAGTGGAACAAGTGCATCATGAACCTGATGGACGCGGTGGACAGCTACATCAAGATGCCGGAGCGTCCGATCGACAAGCCGTTCCTGATGCCGATCGAGGACGTGTTCACGATCAGCGGCCGCGGCACGGTGGTGACCGGGAGGGTGGAGCGCGGCATCGTGAAGGTGGGCGACGAAGTGGACATTCTGGGCATCCGCGAGACGCGCAAGCGCGTGGTCACGGGGGTGGAGATGTTCAAGAAGCTGCTGGACGAGGGTCGGGCCGGGGACAACATCGGGGTACTGCTGCGGGGCACGGACCGCGAGGACGTGGACCGCGGGCATGGTGCTGGCCAAGCCGGGATCGATCACGCCGCACACGAAGTTCAAGGCTGAGATATTGGTGTTGAGCAAGGAAGAGGGCGGGCGGCACACGCCGTTCGTGACGGGATACCGGCCGCAGTTTTTCTTCCGCACCACGGACGTGACCGGGTCGGTGACCCTGCCCGAAGGGGTGGAGATGGTCATGCCGGGCGACAACGCCAACCTGAACATCGAGCTGATCATGCCCATCGCCATGGAGAAAGGGTTGAAGTTCGCCATCCGCGAGGGCGGCCGCACCATCGGCGCCGGCAGCGTTACCGACATCGTCGAGTAAAAGGAGCCCCATGTTAACCAAAATAAGAATCAAGTTGAAATCGTTCGACAACCGCGTGCTGGACAAGTCGTCGGCCGAGATCGTGGCCAAGGCCAAGCGCACCGGCGCCGTGGTCACCGGCCCCATCCCGCTGCCGACCAAGATCGAGCGTTTCTGCGTCCTGCGCTCGCCGCATACCGACAAGAAGTCGCGCGAACATTTTGAACGCCGTTCGCACGCCCGCCTGATCGAGATCCGCGAGCACAACGACGATACGATTTCCGAACTGAAAAAAATGGATTTGCCTGCCGGCGTCGAGGTCGAGGTAAAATCCAACTAAATAAGAAGGTGAAAAGATGATACAGGGAATAATTGGCAAGAAAATCGGCATGACGCAGATATTTACCGACGACGGCCGAGTCATCCCGGTGACCATGATCCAGGCGGGTCCCTGCCTGGTCGTGCAGAAAAAGAACATCGCCAAGCAAAGGGCGAAAGCGCAGCTGGGATTCGTCGAACCCAAGCCGGTCAAGCACGTGACCAAGCCGCAGAAAGGGCATTTTGCCAAGGCCAATGTCCCGCCCACGCGCCGTTTGCACGAGTTCATGCTGGCCGAGGACGAACCCAAGGTCGGCGATACCATCGGCGTGGACATTTTCAGCGAAAGCGAGATCGTCAACGTGTGCGGCACCACCAAGGGCAAGGGCTTTCAGGGCGTTGTCAAGCGCTACGGCTTCGCCGGCGGCCGCGACACCCACGGCTCCATGTTCCACCGCCAGATCGGCTCGGCCGGCAGCAACACCTACCCGGGCGAAGTCATCAAGGGCAAGGGCATGCCCGGGCGCATGGGCGGCAAGCAAAAGACCATCAAGGGACTGCAAGTGGTCAAGATCGACAAGGAAAGGAATTTGCTCCTGGTGCGGGGCGCCGTCCCCGGCTTCAACGGGAACTATATCTACGTTCTGAAGAATTCCTTCAAAAGGAGATAAGGCATGGTCAAGGTAAAAGTCAGAAACATTCAGAATAAAGAAGTCAGCGAAATGGAACTTCCTGAAGCCATCTTTGATTATCCTCTGAAGGAACATCTGATCTACGAGGCGGTCAAGAATTTCAACGCCAACCAGCGCCAGGGCACGGCCTGCACCAAGACCCGTTCCGAGGTCTCGGGCAGCGGCAAGAAGCTGTGGAAGCAGAAAGGCACCGGCCGCGCCAGGATGGGCGCCATCCGCAGCCCGCTGTGGCGCAAGGGCGGCACCAGTTTCGGGCCCAAGCCCCGCGACTATTCCTACGCCATGCCCAAAAAGGCCCGGCGCAACGCCATCAAGTCGGTCCTGTCCGAGAAGATCCGCAACGACCGCCTTTTCATTCTCGACGAATTGAAGCTGGATTCGGGCAAGACCAAGGACACGATCAAGGCCCTGAGCCACTTCCAGTTCGACAAGCTGCTGATCGTGGACAAGCGCGACAACAACGACCTGATGCTTTCCACGCGCAACATTCCCCACATCAAGGCCATCGACGTGGGAGAAATGAACATCTATGATTCGCTCAATTACAATTACATCATGCTTTCGGTCGACGTGGTGAAAAAGCTGATGGAGGTGCTCAAATGAAGCTGGAATACGCGGAAATGATCCTGGCGCCGCTGGTCACCGAAAAGTCCACGGCCCTGAAGGAAAAGCAGCGGCTGCTGTGCTTCAAGGTCCATCGCGCCGCCAATAAGATAATGGTCAAGAAGGCCGTGGAAGAGCTGTTCAAGACCCGGGTGGAGTGGGTGCGCATCCTCAACTTCCAGGGCAAGGAAAAACGGCACGGCCGCTACACCGGGCGCCGGGCCGACTGGAAAAAGGCCTATGTCAAGCTGAGCCCCGAGGCCAAGATGATCGAATATGTCGAGGTGATCTAATGGGCATTAAAACTTTCAACCCGGTCACGCCGGGCCTGCGCGGCCGGGCCGGCTATACCTTCGAGGAGCTGACCACCGACAAGCCCTACCGCAAGCTGCTGGTCTCCCTGCACAAGAGCGGCGGCCGCAACAACATGGGGCGCATCGCCGTCCGCCACCACGGCGGCGGCCACAAGCGCAAGTACCGCATCATCGATTTCCGCCGCGACAAGCTGGAGATCCCCGGCGTCATCGAGACCATCGAATACGATCCCAACCGCACGCCGCGCATCGCCCTGGTCAAGTACCAGGACGGCGACCGGCGCTACATCCTGGCCCCCCTGGGCGTCAAGGTCGGCGACGCGGTGCTCTCGACCGACGGCGAAACTGAAATTCTTCCCGGCAACGCCCTGCTGATCAAGAACATCCCCGTGGGCACCAACATCCACAACGTGGAGATGAGCCCGAAGCGCGGCGGCCAGATCGCCCGCACCGCCGGCGGCTACGCCACCCTGATGGCCAAGGAAAACGAATACGCGCTGCTGAAGATGCCCTCGGGCGAATTGCGCAAGATCCACATCAACTGCCGGGCGACCATCGGCCAGCTGGGCAATGTCGAGCGGACCAACATCAAGATCGGCAAGGCGGGCCGCAACCGTTGGCTGGGCTGGCGCCCGCACGTGCGCGGCACGGTCATGAACCCGATCGACCATCCCCATGGCGGCGGCGAAGGCAAGACCAAGGGCGGCCGTCACCCGGTTACCCCCTGGGGCAAGCCGACCAAGGGTTACAAGACCCGGCGCAACAAGCGCACCACGAAATTTATTGTCAAAAGGAGAGGGTAATTAAATGAGCCGATCCGTAAAAAAAGGTGTTTATATTGATGAGAAATTGCTGAAGAAGGTCGTGGAAGCGAAAAATTCCGGCCGCAAAGAGGTCATCAAGACCTGGTACCGGCGCTCGACCGTGATCCCGGAGATGGTGGGCATGACCCTGGCGGTCCACAACGGCAAAAAATTCATCCCGATTTATATCACCGAGAACATGGTGGGATTGAAACTGGGTGAATTCTCCGAGACCAGGACTTTCCGGGGCCACACGTCCAAAGACAACAAGGCTAAGGTGTAGGAGGTCTCTCATGAGTGAAATCGCTGTAGCCAAAGGAAAATACCTGAAAATATCTCCCCAGAAAAGCCAATTGGTCGTCAACCTGATCAAGGGCAAGGACGCGGGCGAAGCGTTGACCATCCTGAAGTTCTGCCGGCGCAAGAAAGCGGCAGGCATGGTGATGGAGATCCTGCGTTCGGCCATCGCCAACGCCCAGGTCAAGTTTCCCAACATCGACGTCGACAATCTCTTCATCGCCAAGACCCATGTCGGCCAGGCGCCGCACCTGAAGCGCTTCCGGCCGGCGCCGCGGGGCAGGGCCATGCGGATCCTGAAGCACTACGCGCACATCAGCTTATATTTGGGTGAAAGGAAGGGGAAATAATGGGACAAAAAACACATCCGTACGGCTTTCGTCTGGGCTTTAACAAGGGTTGGCTTTCTCTGTGGTACGGCAAGGGCCAGAATTACATCGACCAGTTCCACACCGATATCCAGATCCGCAAGATGGTCAAGAACAAATACAAGCACGCCGGCATCGCCTCGATCGAGGTCAAGCGCATCGCCGATACCATCCGCGTGCAGATCAACACGGCCCGGCCGGGCATCCTGATCGGCAAGGGCGGCTCCGGTGTCCAGGACCTGAAGAAATTCATCTCCGGCATCACCAAGAAGACCCTGGACAAGATCCTGGTCGACGTCATCGAGATCCGCAACCCGGAACTGGTCGCCCAGTTGATCGCCGAAGGCGTGGCCTTCCAGATCCAGCGGCGCATTTCCTACCGCCGCGCCATGCGCAAGGTGGTCGATTCCACCCTGCGCGCCGGTGCCACCGGCGTCAAGATCCGCCTTTCCGGCCGCCTGGGCGGAGCCGAGATCGCCCGCGCCGAATGGTACCTGGTCGGCAAGCTTCCCCTGCAGACGCTGCGCGCCGACATCGACTACGGCTTCACCGAAGCCTTCACCGACTATGGCCAGATCGGCATCAAGGTCTGGGTCTACATCGGCGACAAGGAAAAGGAACGCTACCACAAGCAGGAAATTGAAATCGAAGAAAAAGGAGAATGAGCCATGTTAATGCCAGCGAAAGTCAAGCATCGGAAAGTTTTCCGGGGCAAACGCCGGGGCATTGCCACCAAGGGAAATACATTGGAATTCGGCGAATACGGGCTGCAGTCGTTGGAAAATGACTGGATCACGGCCCGGCAGATCGAGGCCGGCCGCGTTGCCATCAACCGCTTCATCAAGAGGGGCGGCAAGCTGTGGGTGCGGGTGTTCCCCTTCAAGCCGGTGACCAAGAAACCGGTCGAAGTCCGCATGGGCAAGGGCAAGGGCGATCCCGAATTCTGGGTCGACGTCATCAAGAGAGGCCGCGTCCTCTACGAACTGGAAGGCGTCAGCGAGCCCCTGGCCCGCGAAGCCATGAAACTGGCTCAGAGAAAGCTGCCCATCAAGACCCGCTTCATCTCGAGAGCGATGATAGGAGTTGGGATATGAAGACCAAAGACATTCGGACCCTGACGGTCACCGAGATCGAGAGCAAGCTCGCCGAAATGAAGGACAAGCTCTTCAAGCAGAAATTCCAGAAAACCCTGGGACAGGCGGAAAGCCCTTACAAGATCAGGCAAACCAAGAGAGACATCGCCAAGTTCATGACAATATTGACGGAAATGAGGTCGCAAAATGGAAAAGACGCAAAACAAAGCTAAAGTAGAACGCACGCTGCAGGGCGTGGTTGTGAAAGCCAAGGCCGACAAGACCGTCTCGGTCAGCGTGGAAAGGGTCATCCAGCACCAGGTATACGGCAAGACCATCAAGAAAAAAACGACTTTTCTGGCTCACGACGAAGAGAAAAAGTGCAAGCCGGGTGACATCGTGACCATCAAGCCCGTGCGCCCGATCAGCAAGAGAAAGCGCTGGCTGATCATCGCGGTGAAGCCGGTGATCCAGAAAGTGGAGGTGCCCAAATGATCCAGATGCAAACCAGGCTGAAAGTAGCCGATAACTCCGGGGCCAAGGAAGTCATGTTCATCAGGGCCCTGGGCGGCGACGTGGGCAAGATCGCCAAGATCGGCGACGTGTTCGTCGGTTCGGTCAAGCTGGCCGAACCCAACGCCAAGATCAAGAAGGGCGACGTGATCCGCGCCGTTATCGTGCGCACGCGCAAGGAAAGCCGCCGCAAGGACGGCTCCTACATCCGCTTTTCCGACAATGCCGCCGTGATCATCGACAAGGCCAACGAACCGGTGGGCACCCGCGTGTTCGGGCCGGTGGCCAGGGAATTGCGGGAAAAGAAATTCATGAAGATCATTTCCTTAGCACCCGAGGTGATTTAAATGCAGAAATTCAAGTTGAAAAAGAACGATCCGGTGATCGTCAAGAGCGGCCGCCGCCAGGACAAGAAGAAGACCGGCAAGATCCTGCGCATCGTCTCGGAGAAAAACCGGGTGGTGGTCGAAAAGGTCCATCTGATCAAGGAATATGTCCGCGCCAACCCCCAGAAGAACATCAAGGGCGGCATCGTGGAACGCGAAGGGGCCATCCCCATCGAGAAAGTCATGTACTACTGCAAGGAATGCGAGCAGGGCGTGCGCATCGGCTACAAGGTCAGCGACACCGGCAAACAGCGGGTCTGCAAGAAATGCGGCGTCGTGCTGGATTAGGAGCGAAACATGAACCGACTGCATGAAAGATACAACAAGGAAATCCGCGCGGCCCTGATGAAGGAGCTGAGCTTTTCCAACGTGATGATGGTCCCGAAACTGGAAAAGATCGTGATCAACTCCGGCGTGGGCGAAGCCACCCAGAACATCAAGGTCCTGGACAAGGTCATGGAGGAACTGGGCGTCATCACCGGCCAGAAGCCCTCGCTGCGCCGGGCCAAGAAATCGATCGCCACGTTCCGCCTGCGGGCCGGCCAGCCGGTAGGCGGCCACGGTCACCCTGCGCGGGGAGCGGATGTACGATTTCATGGACCGTTTCGTTTCCATCGTCATCCCGCGCATGAAGGATTTCCGCGGCATGTCCAAGAAGTCCTTCGACGGCAGGGGCAACTACACCATCGCCCTGAAGGACCAGCTGGTGTTCCCGGAGATCAATTACAGCAAGGTGGAGAAGCCCAAGGGCATGTCCATTACTTTCGTTACTTCGGCCCATACCAACCAGGACAGCATGGCCCTGCTAACCCGGCTCGGCATGCCTTTCAGATAAAAAGGAGGAAAAGGTGGCAAAACTATCATCCGAAGTCAGAGAGTTGAAAAAGAAAAAGTATAAAGTCCGCTACCGGACCCGCTGCCGGCTGTGCGGCCGGCCGCGCGCGGTTTACCGCAAGTTCGAACTGTGCCGTCTGTGTTTTCGTGAATTGTCTTTGAAAGGTGAAATCCCGGGTGTGACCAAGGCATCCTGGTAAGGAGATAAAATGGCGCATACAGATCCAATCGCCGATATGTTGACCAGAGTGAAGAATGCCGTCATGGCTCAGAAAAAAGACGTGGCCATCCCCCTGTCAACCATCAAGCTGGATATCGCTAAAATTTTGAAGGAAGAAGGATACATATCCAATTTCCGGGTCGACAAGACCCAGTTTCCCGCCCAGCTTTTCGTGGAACTGAAATACAGCGGCAAGAAGCAGAACGTCATCGAGGGGCTGAAGAGGGTATCCAAGCCCGGACGCCGGGTCTACGCCGAGGTGGACAGCATCCCCAAGGTGCTGGACGGCCTGGGCGTGGCGGTCATTTCTACTTCCCAGGGGATCGTCACCGGCAAAGAGTGCAAAAAGCGCAACATCGGCGGCGAAGTTCTCCTGTACGTCTGGTAGGAGGAAACATGTCGCGTTTAGCATCCAAACCCGTTGTATGCATGGCCGGCGTGACCGTTGCCGTGCAGGGGACGCTGGTCAAGATCAAGGGGCCCAAGGGCGAACTGGCCGTCACCATTCCCGACGGCATCGAAGTCAAGGTCGATGGCGCCAATGTCAATGTCGACGCGCCGCGATGACAGCTGCAAGGCGCTGCAGGGGCTGGTCTGGAGCCTGGTGCGCAACGCCGTCGTCGGCGTGAGCACGGGCTTTTCCCGCAAGGTCGAGATCGTCGGCAAGGGCTGGCGCTCCACGGTCAAGGGCAACGTCATCAACCTGCAGGTCGGCCATTCGCATCCGGTCGATTTCAAGCTGCCGGCCGGCGTTTCGGCCACCCAGGAAAACCCGGGCAGCTTTACCCTGTTTTCCCACGACAAGCAGCTGCTGGGGCAGACTTGCGCCGACATCCAGGGCATCCGGCCGGTGGAACCGTATAAATTGAAGGGCATCCGGCTGCAGGGCCAGGTGCTGAGGCAGAAAGTCAGAAAGGCGGCGGGAGTATAAAATGATTACAGCCAAATACATTATCAGGAAGGTCAAGCGCCTGCGCGTGCGCCGGTCGCTGAAAGCGAACCTGCGCGGCACCCAGGAAAGGCCGCGGATGATCCTGGTCAGGAGCAACAAGTACCTGTACACCCAGGTGATCGATGACGCCAGCCACCAGGTGCTGCTCACGGCTTCCACCCTGGAAAAGGACCTGAAAGCCAAGCTGAAGAGCGCCAAGAACAAGGACGCGGCCAAGCTGCTGGGCGAAACCATCGCCGAAAGGTTGAAGGAAAAGAAGATCGAAGCGGTCGTTTTTGACCGCAATGTTTACGCCTTTACCGGCCGCGTCAAGATCTTCACCGACGCCGCCCGCGAAAAGGGCATCCGTTTTTAAGGAGAATCAACGTGCAGCGAAATTATATGGAAAGCAATGATCTGTTTCAGGAAGAAGTGATCTCCATCCGCCGCGTCACCAAGGTCGTCAAGGGCGGCAAGAACTTCAGGTTCTCCGCCTCGGTGGTGGTCGGTGACAAGAACGGCCAGGTGGGCCTGGGCAAGGGCAAGGCGCGCGAAGTGCCCCTGGCCATCAAAAAGGCCGTAGCCGACGCCAAGAAGAACCTGTTCAAGGTGCCGATCATCAATGAAACGATCCCGTATTTCAAGGTGGGCTCCTACGGCGCTTCCAAGGTGGTCATGCGCCCGGCTTCGCCCGGCACCGGCGTCATCGCCGGCGGCTCGGTCCGGGTGATCATGGAACTGGCCGGGGTGAAGAACATCCTGACCAAGATCCTGAAGAGCAAGAACTCGATCACCGTGGCCCGGGCCACCATGGACGGACTGCAGAAGCTGCTGAGCCCCGAGTCCTTTGCCAGCAAAAGAGGCAAGACCAAGGAGGAATCATGGCAGTAAAAAAGAAGACCGAATATCCCAAGATCAAGATAAAACTGGTCAAGAGCCTGATCGGCCGCTCGGACCGGCAGCAGGCCACGGTCAAGGGACTGGGGCTGCGCAAGATCAACTCGGAAGTCATACGCGAAAAGAGACCGGAAATTCTCGGCATGATCAAAAAAATCGAATTCATGCTCCAGGTCGAGGAGGTCGGCAATGATCAATCTAAGTAATTTGAAGCCCGCCAAGGGCGCGGTCAGCAACCGCAAAAGAGTCGGCCGCGGCCCCGGTTCGGGCAACGGCGTCAATGCCGGCCGCGGCAACAACGGCCAGAAGGCGCGCAGCGGCTACCAGCACAGCCGCGGTTTTGAAGGCGGCCAGATGCCCCTGGTGCGCCGCCTGCCCAAGCGCGGCTTTACCAATATCTTCAAGAAGCAGTTCAACATCATCAACCTGGGAGACCTGGACAAGCTCGGCTTGGCCGAGATCAAGATCCAGGATTACTTCGACAAGAACCTGGCCCGCAAGCGCGGCGCCGGCATCAAGGTGCTGGCCGACGGCAAGCTGACCCGCAAGATCAAGATCCAAGCCCATCAATTCTCCCAGGCCGCGCTGGCCAAGATCAAGAAAGCCGGCGGCGAGGCCATTGTTTACCAAGGAGAAGAAAATTGATCAGATTCATCAGAAATATTTTCGTCATTCCCGAATTGCGCAAAAGGGTGATCTTCACCCTGCTGCTGCTGGCCGTTTACCGCATGGGATCGCAGATCGTGACCCCCGGCCTGAATTCGGAAGCGCTGAAACAATTTTTTGAGGCGTTGCAAGGCACCTTCTTCGGGTTCATGGACATGTTCTCGGGCAAGAACATTTCGCGGATGACCATTTTCGCCCTGGGCGTCATGCCCTATATCAGCGCCTCCATCATCCTGCAGCTGCTGCAGGTCGTCTGGCCTTACCTGGACCGCATCGCCAAGGAAGGCGAGCTGGGCAAGAAAAAGATCACCCAGTACACGCGCTACGGCACGGTCCTGATCTGCCTGATCCAGGGCGGCGGCATCGCCATCGGCCTGGAAAGGATGAACCCCAACGGCCTGCCGGTCGTGCTCAACCCGGGCTGGGGCTTCCGCATGCTGACCATCCTCACCCTGACCACCGGCACCATGTTCATCATGTGGCTGGGCGAGCAAATTTCGGAAAGGGGCATCGGCAACGGCATTTCGCTGATCATCTTCGCCGGCATCGTCGTCGGCCTGGTCCCGGGCGTGGGCAATACCATGGAAGGCCTGAAAACGGGCGACATGAGCCCCCTGAAACTGATCTTCATCCTGGCCATGGTGGTGGCGGTCATCGCCTTCATCTGCTACGTGGAAATGGGCCAGCGCCGCATCCCCATCACCTATGCCAAGCGCATCCAGGGCCGCAAGATGATGGGCGGCCAGAGCACCTTCCTGCCCCTGAAGGTCAACACCGGCGGCGTCATCCCCATCATTTTCGCCTCCTCGGTAATCACCTTCCCGGCCACTATCCTGCAGTTCATCAAGCACCCCATCGCCCAGAAGATCACCCAGCAACTGACCTGGGGCATGCCCTTGTACAACCTGCTCTACATCACCTCGATCATCTTTTTCACCTATTTCTATATTTCCATCATTTTCAACCCCCAGGACGTTTCCAACAACCTGCAAAAATACGGCGGCTTCATCCCGGGCATCCGCGCCGGCAAGAATACCGCCGATTACATCGACGGCGTGCTTTCCAAGCTCACCTTCATCGGCGCCGTTTACCTGGCCCTGGTGGCCCTGCTGCCGGAATTCCTGATGACCGGCTTCAAGGTCGGGGCTTTGCCCTTCGTCGGCGATTTCCTGGAAGCCAACCTGCCGCGCTGGTTCTATGAGGGGTTCAACGTGAAATTTTATTTCGGCGGCACCTCGATCCTGATCGTGGTCGGAGTGGCCATGGATACCGTGCAGCAGATCGAAGCGCAGCTCACCATGCGCAACTATGACTCTTTCTCGCGCAAGGGTCGCATCCGGGGACGGCGCGGATGAAGCGTTTGATCCTTTTCGGCGCGCCCGGTTCGGGCAAGGGAACCATGGGGGACCTCATCCAGCGTGATTTCCAGCTCGTTAAGATTTCCACCGGCGACATCCTGCGCAACGCCATCCAGCAGGACACGGCCGACGGCCGCCAGGCCAGGGCTTTCATGGAATCCGGCGGCCTGGTCCCGGACGAACTGGTGATCGAACTGGTGCGCCAGCGCCTGAGCTGCGGCGACCTGAACGGCGGTTACGTCATGGACGGTTATCCGCGCACCCTGGCCCAGGCCCAAGCCCTTTCGCTGGTCGCCAGCGAGAGCGAAAAAGCCATTTTTATCGAGGTCACGGAAGCCGAGGCGGTCGAGCGCCTGCTTTCGCGCCTGACCTGCAGCAATTGCGGCGCCATCTACAACCAGTTGACCAAGCCGCCCGAAAAAGCGGGCATTTGCGATATCTGCGGCGGCCGCGTCGCCAGGCGCAGCGACGACAACGAGGAAGCCGTGCGGCAGCGTTTCCGCGTCTATGCCGAGCGCACCATGCCGGTGATCGAGTATTACGGCCGCAAGAACGTGCTGGCGCGGGTGGACGGCAGCGGAGCCGCCGCCCAGGTCTATGAAAAGATCAAGGGGCTGATCGCATGATCATGCTGAAAACGGACCGGGAGCTCGACCTGATGCGTACCGCCAACCGCATCGTGGCCGTGGTCCTGGCCGAGCTGGCGGACAGGATCAAGCCCGGCGTGACCACCCTGGAACTCGACCAATGGGCGGAACAGCGCATTCTCGGCCTCAAGGGCAAGCCCGGTTTCAAGGGCTACGGGGGCAGGAACGGCGTTAACGCTTTCCCGGCCACCCTGTGCACCTCGGTCAACCAGGAAGTGGTGCACGGCATTCCGTCTTCCCGGCGCGTGCTGCAGGAAGGCGACATCATCGGCGTCGATGTCGGCGTCATCTATGAGGGCTTTTACGGCGACGGGGCCACCACGTATGCCGTGGGCGGAATATCGGCGCCGGCGCGCGACCTGCTGGATACCTGCCGGAAAGCCTTGCAGCTGGGCATCGAGCAGGCCCGTGCCGGCAACCACCTGGGCGACATCGCCAAGGCCATCGACGGCTGCGTGAGCGCCCGGGGTTTTTCGGTGGTGCGCGACCTTTCCGGCCACGGCATCGGCCGCAACCTGCACGAGGACCCGCAGATCCTGAATTATTATGACGGCCAGCGCGGCATCAAGCTGAAAAGCCGCATGACCCTGGCCATCGAGCCCATGATCAATGCCGGGTCCTACGAAGTGCGTACTCTGGACGACGACTGGACGGTGGTCACCCGCGACGGCGGCCTTTCCGCCCATTTCGAGCATACGGTGGCCCTGACCGACAATGGCGCCGAAATTCTGACGAGGTGTTGATGGCCAACAAGGAGAAAGATGTCATCGAAGTCAAGGGCGTCATCCTGGAATCGCTGCCCAACGCCATGTTCCTGGTGGAACTGGACACGTCTCACCACCGCATCACCGCCCACCCGTCGGGCAAGATGCGCAAGAACAATATCCGCATCCTGCCCGGAGACAAGATTCTCCTGGAGGTATCGCCGTACGATATCACCCGGGGCCGGATCATCTATCAGATTTAAATAGGAGGCACAGATGAAAGTAAGAGCATCTGTCAAGAAGATCTGCAATAAATGCAAGGTTATCAAGCGCAAAGGCGTGGTGCGGGTGATCTGTAAGGACCCCAAGCACAAGCAACGGCAAGGATAAGGAGGCAAAGTGGCTAGAATCGCCGGTATTGAAATCCCCAATCACAAGCGGGTGGAAGTCGGTTTGACTTACATCTTCGGCATCGGCCGTCAAAAATCCAAAACGATTTTGGACAAGGTCAAGGTCGATCTGAACAAGAAGATCAAGGATCTGACCGCTGAAGAACTGAGCCGGATCCGCAAGCATATTGAATCGGAAGAGATGGTCGAAGGCGACCTGAAAAAGAAGGTCAACACCGATATCAAGCGTCTGATGGACATCAACTGCTACCGCGGACGCAGGCACAAAAAAGGCCTGCCGGTCAGGGGCCAGAGGACCAAGACCAACGCCAGGACGCGGAAAGGGCCGCGCGGCTCGATGATCAAGAAGAAAAAATAAGGGAGGCAGCCGATGGCTCAAAAGAAAAGCAGCAAGACCAAAAAGAAAGAAAAGAAGATCATTTCACACGGGATCATGTTCATCCATTCGACTTTCAACAATACGATCGTCACCATCACCGATACCGACGGCAAGGTGTTGACCTGGGCTTCGGGCGGCATGGTCGGATTCAAGGGTTCCCGGAAATCCACCCCCTTCGCGGCCCAGCTGGCCGCGGAGAAGGCGCTCAAGGATGCCGAGAATTTCGGTTTGCGTTCGCTCGATGTCCGGGTCAAGGGACCGGGCGCCGGCCGTGAAAGCGCCATCCGTTCCATCGGCGGCACGCCGTTGCAGGTGCGTTCGATCAAGGACGTCACGCCGATCCCGCATAATGGCTGCCGGCCGCCGAAAAAGAGACGCGTTTAAGGAGGAGAAAAAGTGGGAAAATATACAGGATCGTCATGTCGTTTGTGCCGGACCGAAGGCAAGAAACTGTTTTTGAAAGGCAAACGCTGCCTGAGCGATAAATGCGCCGTGGAAAAAAAGAATTACCCTCCCGGCATGAAGGGATCGCGGGTCAATTTCCGCAAATCCCATTACAAGAACCAGTTGCGTGAGAAGCAGAAGGTGAAACGGTTTTACGGAGTGGGCGAGAAGCAGTTCCGCAACGTCTTTATCGCCTCCGCCCAGAGCAAGGGCATCACGGGTGAGAACCTGCTGAAGACCCTTGAGCTGCGCCTGGACAACGTGATCTACCGGTTGAACTTCGCCTATTCGCGCAACCACGCCCGGCAAATGATCCGCCACGGATTTTTTGCCGTGAACGGCAAAAAGGTCACCATACCCTCCTATGTCGTAGAGCTGAACGATGAAGTGTCTTTCCGCGAAAAAAAGCGCGCCGCCGAGAACGTGAAGGCCATGCTGGAAGACGTCAAGGGCCTGGTCGAAGTGCCGGGCTGGATGATCCTGGACAGCGCCGCGTTGACCGGCAAGATCAACGCCCTGCCCAACCGCGATGACGTTTCCCTGAAAGAGATCGAAGAACGCCTCATCGTCGAGTTGTATTCGAAATAAGGAGGGAATCATGAATTTTAAATACCAGCGACCCCGCAAGTTGGACATCGAGGAATTGACCCCGAATTACGGCCGCTTCACGGCCGAACCGTTCGAGCGGGGTTACGGCATGACCATCGGCATCGGCCTGCGCCGGGTCCTGCTCTCCTTGATCGAGGGCGCGGCCATCACCGCCATCCGCATCGACGGGGTTTTGCATGAGTTTTCCATCATCCCGGGAATTTACGAGGACGTGCTGAACATCATTCTGAATATGAAGACCGTTCCCCTCAAGCTGAACGGCGATGAGACCCAGGTGGTGCGCATCGACAAGACCGGGCCGGGTGAGATCCTTTCCGGCGACATCATCACCGACAACAGCGTTGAGATCCTGGACAAGAACATCCACCTGGCCTACATGGAAGAAGGCGCCAGGTTCCAGGCCGAACTGATCGTCAAGCGCGGCATCGGCTTCAAGCTCTCCGACCAGAATTTCGACGAGACCCTGAGCGTGGATTACATCCCGGTCGACGCCAATTTCAACCCGGTGGAGAAGGTCAACTATACCATCACGCCGTCACGCGTGGGCAAGACCACGGATTATGAAAAGCTGGTCATCGAGATCTGGACCAACGGCAGCCTTTCCCCCAAGGACACGCTGGCCCGGGCCGGCAAGATCCTGCGCGACCACCTGGTGGTCTTCATCGATTACCAGGACAAGGACAAGCTCAAGGCCGGCAACGAACCCGAAGCCGGGGTCAACATCGAGAGCAAGACCGAATACCTGGAAAAAACGGTAGAATCCATGGGGCTTTCGGTGCGCGCCTTGAAATGCCTGAAGCGCCTGGGCGTGGATTATATTTTTGAGCTGGTGGAAAAAAGCGAGCATGAGCTTCTCAATTCCAAGAATTTCGGCAAGAAATCCCTGGAAGAGATCATCAGCAAGCTGACCGAATACGATCTGGGACTGGGCCAGAGGCTTCCCGAACAGCTGCGCCAGGAATACAAGGAAAGATACCAGAAGAAAGAAAACAACATCGAGGTTATGGAGGACTAGCACCATGAGACATGCCAAAGACGGATACAAGCTGCGGCGCGACCCGGCCCACCGCCGCGCCCTGTTGCGCAACCTGACCGCCAGCGTGGTCGAAAACAACCGCGTGACCACCACCCTGGCCAAAGCCAAGGCGGTCCAGCCCATCGTGGAAAAGATGATCGGGCTGGGCAAGGCGGGCACGCTGGCCGACAAGCGCCGGGCCCTGGCTTATTTTTTCAAGCGCCAGACGGTGCAAAAGCTGTTCGACGAGGTGGCCCCGCGCTTCATGGACCGCCAGGGCGGCTATACGCGCATCATCCGCGGCGATTTCCGCAAGGGCGACGGCGCCGAGACCGCGATCATCGAATTCGTCGATTACAGTTTGTCCCCAAGGAAAAAAAGAAAAAAGACAAAAAGACGGCCAAAGCCTGACGTGGAAGCGGGCATAGCTCAATGGTAGAGTACAAGCTTCCCAAGCTTGGTGTTGCGGGTTCAAATCCCGTTGCCCGCTTTTTAATAATTTAGGGACCGATCCCAAGGAGAACCCATGGCAGTATTCAACCAGAAAAAACCGCCGCTCCCGCAGACTCCCGCCCCGACGGCCGCCGCCGTCAGCCAGTCTTCCGTTGTCGGCAAGACCCTGCTGATCAAGGGCGAGATATTTTCCGAGGACGAGATCCTCATCGAAGGCAAGATCCAGGGCAATATCACGGTCAAGGGCCGCGTGATCATCGGCCGTGAAGGCGTCGTGGAGGCCGATATCGAGGCCAGGGAAGTGGTCATCAAGGGCAAGGTGACCGGGAACGTCAGGGGCAGCCAGCGGGTGGAGATCGTCCCGGCCGGCACGCTGCACGGCAATATCCAGTCGCCGCGGGTGGCGATCGCCGACAGCGGCCTTTTCGAGGGCAATATCGAAATGCACGCCCACGAGGAAAAGGCCAAGGCCAAGGACGAAAAACCGACCGATGCCCAGCCGCTCACTGCCGGCGGCGATCGCGCCAATCACAACAAACCCCCCCACAAATAATGCCGGCCTGGTTCCTGCTTTCCGAGCCGGAACCGCTCCCGGCCGCCGAGAACATGGCCCGGGACGAGCACCTGTTCAACCTGTGCCATGAAAAAAAATGCGGCTTTTTCCGCTTCTACGCCTGGGAAAATCCGACTTTTTCCATCGGGGTCTCGCAGAAGGCGGCCAGGGCGTTGAACCTCGATTTCATCCGCGCCAACGGTTGCGAATACGTACGGCGCGTCACCGGCGGCAAGGCCGTCCTTCACCACCGGGAGATCACCTATGCCGTGGCTTCCTCGGAAGACCTTTTTTTCCAGCGAGCACGACCTGCTCCAGTCCTACATGCTGATCTCCCGGGTATTGCGTGCAGGCGATCCGCTCCCTGGGCGTGGATGCGGTTCTCTCCCAGCGGCAGCGCCGCCGAGCTTTCACGCAGCCACAATCCCTGTTTTTCGTTTCCCACCCCGCACGAGATCGAGGTCCAGGGCAAGGAAGATCGTGGGCTCGGCGCAAAAGCGGGACAGGCAGGCATTGCTGCAGCACGGCTCCATTCCTCTGGACATGGACTATGACCTGTATGCGGGCGGGGCCAATTTTCCCGCCGCCAGCCTGCGCAAAAGCATGACCACCTGGAATGATGTCTCCCCGGCTTCGCCCCGACAGTTGCAGGCGGCGCTGGAGCAAAGTTTCCGCGATTTCGTGGGCCGTGACCTGGAGCCGGCGGTTTTCGACCCCGAGGATCTGGAGCGGATCGCGGTTCTTCGCGAAAAATACGCCTCCGATGCGTGGAACCTTTCTCTGTAGCCTCGCCGTCCTGCTGTTCTCGCTCGGCGCGCAGGCCGTGGAGCGCCAATTCGAGATCCAGCTGCGCCGCAACGATTACGCCGCTGTTCCCGACCCCTCCGGGCTGCAGGCTGCCGGTTTCTCCAAAGCCATCCTGCGCGTGTTCAGCGACGATGAAAGGAACGGCGGCTTGTATTTCTCCAACGGCTTCTTCCCGGTCGTGCGCCCGGCCCTTGACCTCTGGACCCGGGACTTCGCGTCGGGACCGCTGCCGCTCTGGGCCTGGATGGGAGGCCGCAAGTTCGCCTGGATGCGTGACGATCTCCTGCTGGACCGCGACTTCCGCGCCGGCGACCCTGTCTCCATTCCCAAGCTGGACCTGTTCAATCCCCGGGCAGTGGATCTCATCGTCGGCCTGTTCGCCCAGCTGGCCCGGCAGCCGGTCAAAGGCATTCTCATCCAGGACGATCTGACCATCCTGCGCAACGAAGGATTCTCCAACTGGGGCAAGGCCAGTTTCAGCCGCGCCAGCGGCCTGGCGGCCGAGCCGCGACGCATGCTGGCCGGGGGTTCGGCCCACAACCTGGCCTGGGAAGACCTGAAGGTTCGGCGCGTCGCCCAGGTGCTGGCCATGATCTCCGCCGCCTGCCGCGCTGCCAGCCCGGGCATCGCGATCGGCCTGAATGTCCATTATGAGGCCCCGCTCAAGCCCGCCCTGGCGCGCTCCTGGTATGCTTTCGACGTTCGGGCGCTGGATGCGGCCGCGGTCGATCTCTTTTACCTGATGGCCTACCACCGCCAGATGCAGGCCGAAATGAAGCTGGGCGAGGGGGATAACCGCATCTATTTCCGCCTGATGCTGGAGGCGGCCCTGAGGCTCTGGGGGCCCAGGCTGGTCGTCAAGATGCAGGTGCGTGATTGGCGGACCAGCGAGCTCGATCCCGCTGGCCGAGCTGCAGACCTATTATGATTTGATCCCGGCCGGGGTGGAGCGCGTCTGCTTTGCCGCCGCCGACCCGGATGATGCGGCTCTGATCTCGCAGATCATCGGCAGGGAATCGCTGACCGGCAACAGGTGACGAGGGTAGGGCGCGGTCATCGCGCCTCTGAAAAAGCCGCGTAATCAAATATTGTCGTTTGCAAATTTTCCGGCTTTACTCTACAATTTTGGCAGCTTGGAGGAATTGCCATGAAAAAACTGCTGGTATTGATACTGGTCCTGGCGGCCGGGTATTTCGCTTATCAAAAATTCGTCGTCGGCGATCTTTCCGACGAGCAAAAACAGGTCCGGGCGCTGGCCGATAGTTTTTCCGCGGCCAAGCAGCAAATGGCCCAGGCCGAGCGTGCCGCCGGGGTGAGCGGCATGGACACCACGGGAGACGTGGACGGCGTCATGCACGCGGTCGACACGCTGCTGGAGAAGCTGCAGACGCTGCAGCCGGGGCTGACGGAAGAAAAAGCGATCGCAGAGGCCGATAAGCTTGCGGCCGGGATGCGGGCGTTCCTGGACCGGAAGCAATAGAAGGAAAGAGATCAACATTGTTGCTTTTACATTTATAAAAAAGGTAAAATATGCGAACCAGGCAATTCCCTGATCTTAGGAGGCAGCATGAAAAGTGAAAAAAAAGCTATAGCAGAAGGGATTTTCTATTAAAGACCGTGGGCGGCGCGGCGGCGGCGGGATTGATCGGCAAAGCCGGGCTGAAGCTCGGCGCCCAGGCCGCGAACAGTTCCCAACCCCCCAAGGGGACTCCCCGCGACGCGGGGCAGCCCCTCACCCGCGTCCTGGGCAGGACGGGGATCCGCGTCCCGGTGGTCTCCATGGGGGTGATGAACGCCGACAACCCGGCCCTGGTCAAGCGTTCCTTCGAAATGGGCATCCGCCATTTCGACACCGCCTCGGGATACCAGCGAGGGCGCAACGAGCAGATGGTCGGCAGCGTGCTCAAGGAAATGCAGGCGCGCGACCAGGCGGTCATCGCCACCAAGATCCCCCCGGCCAGGCCTGAGATCCTCGACCAGATGGGGGACAAGCTGATCGGCGAGGACTTCCTGGCGCGCCTGGACCAGTCGCTGGCCCGGCTGCAGACCGATCATGTCGATATCCTGTACATCCACAGCATCAGCGATCCGCAGATGCTGAAACGCCCCGGCCTGCTGGCCGCCATCGACCAGGCCAAGAAAATGAAGAAAGCCCGCTTCGTGGGCTTCTCCACCCACCAGAACATGGCCGCATGCCTGGAGGCGGCCGTGCCGGCCGGCCACTTTGACGTCATCCTGACCGCGATCAATTTCTCCATGGCCGACGACAAGGCGCTCCTGGAAGCCATGAAAAAGGCCGCCGCTGCCGGCATCGGCCTGGTGGCCATGAAGACCCAGTGCCGGCAGGCCTGGTCGCGGGAACATGAAGCGGCCGCCAAGCCGGAGAACCATGAAGGGGACGTCTGGCAGTCCGCGCTGCTCAAGTGGGCGCTGCGCCTGGAGTCGGTCGCCACGGCCATCCCCGGCTACACGACCTTCCAGCAGCTCGAGACCGACTGGCCGGTGGCCTTCAACCTGGAATACACTCCCGCGGAGCTCAAGTTCCTCGCCGATCCCGGCGTGCAACTGGCCTTGGGCGGCGTTTGCCGCCAGTGCGGCGGCTGCAACGGCTCCTGCCCGGCCGGCGCCGATGTGCCGTCCCTGCTGCGGGCCCACATGTATGCGGCCGACTACGGCAATTTTTCGGAGATGCGCCGGGCTTTGGACGAAATTCCCGTTGCCAGGGGATTGAGCAATTGCCTCGCTTGCGGAGAGTGCCGGGCGGCTTGCGTGCGCGGCGTGATGATCGCCCGCCGCCTGGCGGAACTGAAGGCTATTTTCGCCTGAGCCCCGGCAGGGAGGCGATGGACCTGCCGAAATCGGGACGAAGCACTTTTTCCTCGGTGATGATGGCCGTGATCAACGCGGCCGGGGTCACGTCGAAGGCCGGGTTGAACACCTGGGTATGCGGGCCGGGCCGTCATCTGGCCCCGGAAATTCGTCACTTCGGCGGCATCCCTTTCCTCGATGGGGATGGCATTCCCGGTCGCGGTCTCCGCGTCAATGGTGGACAGCGGGGCGGCCACGTAAAAGGGGATGTCGTGGTGCCGGGCCAGGACGGCCAGGGAATACGTGCCGATCTTGTTGGCCGTGTCGCCGTTGGCGGCGATGCGGTCGGCGCCGACGATCACGGCCTGGACCATCCCTTTTTTCATGACAAAACCGGCCATGCTGTCGGTGATCAGGGTGACGGGGATGCCGTCTTCCTGCAGCTCCCAGACGGTCAAGCGCGCCCCCTGCAGGTATGGCCTGGTCTCGCCGGCCAGGACCTTGATGATTTTGCCGTTCTCGATCGCGGCGCGCACCACGCCCAGGGCTGTCCCGTAGCCGCCGGTGGCCAGGGCGCCGGCATTGCAGTGGGTGAGTACCGTGTCGCCGCTTTTTAAAAGCTCCTGGCCGTTGCGGCCGATGCGGCGGTTGATTTCGAAGTCTTCCCTGTCCAGGGCCACGGCCGCGGCGATCAGTTCCCGGCTCAGGCGCGCGTAATCGTTCTTATACCGCTCAAAGACCTCCGCCATCCTCGCCGCGGCCCAGAACAGGTTGACGGCGGTCGGGCGCGTGGCCGTGATGGACCCGACGATCTCGTTGAAGCGGGCCTCGAGAAATCCTGGAGCAGCGAGCCCGGGGTCGTCCCGCAGCCCGGCCACGCCCAGGGCGATGCCCATGGCGGCGGCGATGCCGATGGCCGGGGCGCCGCGGATGGCCATGTCGCGGATGCTGCGGGCCACTTCCAGGTGGGTGCGGTGGGTGATGAATTTTTTTTCAGCGGGCAGCAGGCGCTGGTCGAGCATGACCACGGCGCCGTCTTTCCATTCGATGACAGGGTGCATGGGGCTTTCTCCTTGCCGGTGACAGCCGTTATTATAGTGATTATCGGCGTGTCTGGCAAGGTGAAGGAATACGGGCGCTGCGCCGGTTAAAAAAGGGATCATCGCCGGGACCGGGACTTCAGAGCCGGGGTTGGCAGGTGAAACTGAACGGCGCTTGGCATTTGCCCGCCAAAATTCAATAAATTGAATTGGGCATTTCCAGGCTTCCTCTCATAAAAAATTGGCGGCAAACGCTTGTTTTTTTTAATGGAGTATGGTACTTTAGCAAAGTGCAATTTATCAGGAAACCCCATGCAGCCGGCAATGGAAAATATCGGCTTGGCTAATCAATTTGATAGATTTCGCCGTCTTACTGAGTAGAAGAGAATATAGAGGGAGGACAACATGAGAAAATTAATACTGGTTACCTTGGTTGTTTTGCTGGCGGTCCCATTTGCCTGGTCCCAGAACCTGGAGAACGCCGGCATCGATTACACCACGGCCTTGACGAAAAAAAACGGCCCGGAGCGGATCGCCGCTTTGGAAGCCTATATAAAAAACTACCCCGACCCCGTGCAGAACATCTTCACCAAGCTGGCATACTACTTTCTGACGGTCGACTATTATGGCGTCAAGAATTATGACAAGGCGATCCGCAACGGCGAGAAAGCCATCCAGCTGGGCGGCATGGAAGCCAAGCTGGAGGCCGGGGTCAATTTGATCCTGGCCAGCTCATACGGGGCCAACGGCAACAAGGAAAACGCGCTGAAATGGGCGGATAAAGCGATCGCCTTCGCCCAGAAGAACGGCATCGGCGATATCGCCAAGGAAGCCCAGGGCCTGAAGAATGAGTTGAGCGGAGCGCCCAAGCAGCCGGCCAAGCCCCTGACCAGCCTGGAAAAGATCGGCCAGCTGTATACGGCGAACAAGTACAACGAGGCCATCAGCATGTACAATTCCTTCGGCCAGAACGACAAGAACGACGACAAGATTTTCGATATCTACGCCCGCAGCCTGATGAAAGCCGGCAAGTCGGACGCCGCGCTCAAGGAGTTTACCGACGCCTATGCCAAGAGCCGCAAGGGGATCAACGCCGAGCGCCTGGGCAATATCTACCTGGCCAAGGCGGAGAAGGAGAAGAAATTCCTGGACAGCGCCATCAACTTGCAGCTTGAGGCGGGGCTGCTGTACAACAAGGAGAACAACTCCAAGCGCCGCGATGCCCTGATGACGAATGCCAAGTACTGGCTCTATGAGAAATACAACTACAACGCCAAGATCAAGAAATACAACGCCTCGGTCAAGCCGGTCAAGCAGGCCCCCAGCAACGACAAGGAGATCAAGACCCTGCAGTACGAGTACGACAAACTGGAGAGGGCTCTGGCCAGGCAATACGCGGACGTCGAAATGCCCGGGTACGAACAGGACAGGCTGGACAAGATCCAGGAAAAGATCAACAAGTTGAAATCCGGCGCCTCCAGCACCCCGGCCAACGATCCCAACGCCGCCCTGGCCCAGGAACTGGAGAAGGAAAAACAGCGCATCGAGGCCGAATTCAAGACCCTGAACGACCAGGCCAGGAAGAAGCTCGGGCTTTAGTTTTTTCCGGCATTTCTTGGACCACGGCATACGGCAGACGGCTTAAGGTAAAAAAAGCCATAAACATTATTGTTCGTTGTAATCGAAAGGTTTTTTGCCGTTTGCCGTACGCCGTCAACCGTTGACCGAGAGTAGGGTTATTCCTTTACCAGAGAGATATTCAGCTCCGCGATCTTGATCTTGCGCAGGCTGAGCAAGGCCTTGAAATGAAAATAGAAAAGCACGAACAGAAGGTAAAAAACCACATTGGGACCCGGCAGCAGGGCCACAAACGCCGTGAAAGGCATGACCACGAGTTCGCTGAGCACATAAAACAGGCGCCGGATCATTTTGCTGCGCAGCCATTTGCCCAGCCGGCGCCGGACCTCGCTTTCGGAGATTTCCCTTTCGGAATGTATTTCGATCAGGTATGCGGGCAAGTGGGCCAGGGTCCGCTGCTTTGAAAGGTAGCGCAGGATGCCCGGCGTGTAGCGTTTGACCATGGCCAGGCTTTTTTTGACCAGCTTGTTCTCCGAACTCAGCTCGGGGAAATCCCGCAAATGGATCTCAAGCTCGGAGGCTGCCGAGAGGAAGATCGTGATCTTTTCCATGCGTGATTGATTATATCCGAACGGCGGGATTTCGCAAGAGGCGATCGGCGGGGGTGAGCCGCGGCCTGAAAATAATTTTGAACTTTGCCGGTGTTTTTTTCGTTCTAAACATCTGAGGGCATGGCCCTGACAAGGAGGTCGCATGAAAAGACTATATAGAAGCCGCAAAAACCGCATGATCGCCGGCGTCTGCGGCGGCATCGCCGAATATTTCAACATCGATCCGGTCATTGT
The DNA here is from genome assembly GCA_963764745.1 of Candidatus Aminicenantota bacterium. Taxonomy (GTDB): domain Bacteria; phylum Acidobacteriota; class Aminicenantia; order UBA2199; family UBA2199; genus UBA2199. Next base: position 1,414,288 of record CAVXTN010000006.1, read on the forward strand.
ACGCCTCATTGCCGTTGCCCTGTTCTTCGTGGGCGGGTCGGCGCTGCTGGCCTATGTCATTGCCATGATCGTCATTCCCTACGAGCCTTTTGAACTGGCCGGCGGCTCGGATAAGCAAGCCGCGCCGGCGGCGGCCGAGGCTCCCGTCAAGGCCTCCCAGGGTTCCAGCGACGCCGTTCCCCTGTTCCTGGGCATCATGCTCATCATTATCGGCGCCGTTTTCCTGCTGCACAACATGCCTGTATTCGATCCGTTTTACGGCTGGGCCCGCCATTTCCTCCGCCACTTCTTCTGGCCCTCGCTGCTGATCGTTGCCGGCGTTTTCATCATCGCCCGCGGCTGGAAGAAGTAAAAGATCAGTAGGGGCGGTTCGCGAACCGCCCTTACAATGGCATTATAGATTAGATTCTCAATAAGAAACGCAGATATGCGTTTTCTTCCCAAGACATATCTCTGCAATTAAAGGTATATTTTCTTCATTTTGGTCATTTGTTCGCCTGATCTCGGTGCTTGAAATTTAATTTCTTTGTTTTCTTCAACGTCGAACCTCGAACTTTTTTTGGTTGACAAATGCGCCAAAGCATATTATCATTAAAAGGCGAACAAAAGGCGAACAAATGCTGACCAAAAAGCAAAAATTCATTTTGGACAAGATCCGGGGACTGAGCCGCCGCAACGGCTGTTTCCCCACCGTGCGCGAGATCGCGGCCGCCAGCGGCCTGGCCTCGCCGGCGACCGTCCAGGCCTACCTCGAGCGCCTGCGCCGGCGCGGGGCGCTGCTCAGGAAAGGCCGGGCCTGGGACCTGGCCGCCGAACCAGCAGACAGCGCGCGCCTGGTTGACTACAACCGTCCCCTTGGGGGACTGACCGTGCCGCTGGTGGGCATGGTGCCGGCCGGACCGGCGCTCGAGATGTTCGAAAGCCTGGGCGACGAGGTGGTCCTGCCCGAATGGCTGGCGGAGAAGGGGGGCGACATCGTGGCCTTCCGCGTGCAGGGCCAGAGCATGAAGGACGCCTACATCCAGGACGGCGACCTGGTCCTGATCAAGCGCGCCGAACAGGCCGACCCCGGACAGATGGTGGTGGCGCGCCTCGGCGACGGCTCGATCACCCTCAAGCGGCTGAAACGCGTCGGCGATGCCTATGTCCTGGTCCCGGAAAATCCCGAATACGCCCCCATCACCGCCCCCTTCCAGCTGGTGGGCCGGGTGGTGGGCGTTTTGCGCAGGTACCGGTGAAAGCCCCGACCGTCCTGCATCTGGACATCGACGCCTTTTTCGCGGCGGTGGAGGAGACCCTGGACCCCTCGCTGCGCGGCCGGCCGCTGATCGTCGGCGGCCTGGCCCACGAGCGGGGCGTGGTCTGCACCGCCTCCTACGCGGCGCGCCGCTTCGGCGTGCACTCGGGCATGGCCCTGCGCACCGCGGCCAAGAAATGCCCGCAGGCCGTTTTCCGCCGCGGCCGCTTCCACCTCTACAGCCGCATCTCGCGCCAGTTCTTCGCCTGCCTGCGCCGCTTCTCGCCCCGGGTCGAGGAGGTGTCGGTGGACGAGGCCTACGTGGACGTGGGCGGCAGCCGCTACCTCTGCGCCTCGGTCTACGAACTGGCCGCCCGGATCAAGGCCGCGGCCGAGCGCGAGACGGGCTTGAAGATATCGGCCGGCCTTGGTCTTACGCGCCTGGGCGCCAAGCTGGCCTGCGAGGCGGCCAAGCCGGGCGGCCTGTTCTGGCTGCACGACGAGGAGGAGTTCATCGCGCAGCTGACGCTGGACAAGATCCCGGGCGTCGGGCCGCAGACCTATTTCGTGCTCCAGGGCCTGGGAGTGCGCCGCGGCCGCGAGCTGAAGGGGAAATACCCGGCGTTGTGGAGAAAAGTATTCGCCGGCCACGGCAGCGGCGGCATGGAGCGCGGGCGGCCCGAGCCGGCCAGCAAGAGCTTCAGCCGCGAGACCACCTTTCCCGAGGACATCCGCGACCAGGGGCTGCTCTATTCGCACCTGGCCTACCTGCTGGACCGGCTGGCCGTGCACCTGCTCGGCGAAAAGCTGTTCGCCGGGCGCGTCGAGGTCAAGGTGCGCTTCAGCGATTTTTCCACCTTTTGCCGGCGGGCGGCGCTGCCCTTTCCCACCTATTCCTATTTTCACCTCTGGCAGAGCGCCCTGCCCCTGCTGCGCTCGCTGCTGGCCAAGAGGGACCTGCCGCTGCGCCTGGTCGGCGTCAAGGTGGAGGACCTGCAGGCCGGCCGCGACATCCTGCCCTTCTTCTCCCTGCGCGACGAGAAAATGACCGCCGGCATCGGCAGCGTCAAGGCGCGCTTCGGCTTCTCGGCCCTGCGCAGCGCCCGCGCCCTGCTGCTGGAAGACCTCTACCCGCTGGAAAGGGAGGGCATGGTGCTGAAGACGGCGTCTTTGACCAAGTGAACATGACAAAACCCTCTAAAGGTAAAAGGAAAAAGGTAAAAGGTAAAAGTCAAGAAGCGAGCACTTTCACGACATATGTTGTTGTTACGCAATTTGGCTGTAGTGGAAGCCATGGGCATGTGGATATGGAAGTTTCTTCCTCTTACTTTTACCTTTTTACTTTTACCTTTTTACTTTTAAACTCCTCCCATGAATTACGTTCCTCTTCGCGTCTACTCCGTCTTCTCGCAAGGGCAGGGCGCGGTGGACGCCGCCTCCCTGGCCGAGATCATGCAGAAGGCCGGGCTGCCCTACCTGCCGCTATGCGATCCCATGGCCCTGACCGGCTGGGAAAGGTTCAGGAAGGAGGCCGTGGTCCGCGGCCTGAAGCCGCTGCTGGGCACCGAGATCCAGCTGCCGGAGCGGGGCAGCCTGCTGCTCTTCCCGCAGTCGCACGCCGGCTACCTCTCCCTGGTCTCCTGCCTGAACCGGCGCGCCCTGGCCGCCGGCTTGCGCGACGTGCTGGCGGTTTTCCTGCCGCTGCGGCCCGACGGCGAGTTCCAGCGCCGGCTGCAGGCGAAGATCGGCCGGGACAATTTTTACCTGGGCCTGGAATGGCAGAGCGGCCAATGGCTGCGCGCCTGGAGCGCGGAATCCGGCGCCCCCCTGGTCTGGGCGCAGGCCCTGCGCTGGACCGGCGATGCGCGCAAGTACGCCGTGGCCCGGGCGGTCTTCCAGCACCTGCCCCTGCCCGAAACCCTGAAAAGCGACGCCGCCCTGGACGGCCTGCTGCCGGCGGCGGCCATCCTGCGCCGCTGGGGCGAAAGCGGCCGCCAGGCCATGGCCGGCACCGTGCGCCTGGCCGAGCGCGTGGCCTTCGGCTTCGCCGCCTCGAGGAGATGTTCCCCGACGGCGGCAGCGACCTGGAGGTCCTGGTCCGCCAAAAAATGGACCAGCGCCGCGCCGGGGCCGCGGAACGCGAAAGGGCCCTGCGGGAGCTCCGGGTGATCCGCAGGACCGGGGCGGCGGCCTATTTCCTGATCGCCGCCGCCATCGCCGATTTCTGCCGCCGCCGGCGCATTTTTTTCAACCTGCGCGGCTCGGGCGCCTCCTCCTTCGTCCTGTTCCTGCTGGGCTTGTCGCGGGTCGACCCGCTGGCGCACGGCCTGCTGTTCGAGCGCTTCGTCAACAGCCTGCGCGACGACCTTCCCGACATCGACATCGACATCGATTCGTCGCGGCGCGGCGAGGTGTTCCAGTGGCTGTTTCGAGCAGTACGGCGGCCGGGCGGCCTTCGTTTCGAACCACAAGTTCTTCGGCGCCCGCTCGGCCCTCTACGAAACGGCCCGGGCCTTCGGCTTCAACCCCGAGGAGGCCCACGCCCTGACCAGGCCCCTGCCCATGTTCGCCGAGCCGGCCGAGCTGGCCGGCCGGGGCCAGGGGGCGCAGGCCGGGGTTTACCAGGCGGCGGCGCTGCTCGACGGGGTGTTCAAGGAACTTATCGCTGCACGTGGGCGGCGTGGTCTTCTCAGGGCAGGCCGTCGACCACGTCCTGCCCCTGGCCCGCTCGCCCGAGGGTTTTCCGCAGCTGGCCTGGGACAAGGACACGGTCGAGCGCCTGCGCATTTTCAAGCTCGACCTGCTGGGGGTGCGCGGCTTCGAGGTCATCGCTCCCCTGGCGCTGGCGGATCCGCAGGGTCGCCGTCCCCTTGGGGGACTGGATGGGGGGGCGGATCGAAGGCGACGCCCTGGTCTGGCAGAACATCCAGCAGGCGCGCACCGTGGGCTGCTTCCAGCTGGAAAGCCCGCTGTCCCGGGAAAACCTGCTGAAAGCGCGGCCGGCGCAGCCTGGAGGAGCTGGCCATCGCCGTGGCCATCATCCGCCCCGGCCCGGCCAGGTCGGGAATGAAGGCGGCCTACCTGGAGCGGCGGCCTCCCAGCCACCCGCTGCTGGGACAGCTTTTCGCTCCCAGCCGCGGCGCCCTGATCTTCGAGGAGCAGATCGCCGTGCTGCTGCACCATGTCAGCGGCTGGAGCCTGGAACAGGCCGAAAAGGTGCGCAAGGAATTGAAAAAGAAGAAGGGCGACGAATGGCGCGGCGATTTTTTCGCGCGCGGCCGGGAAAACGGCTGGAACGGGGACGAGCTGGAATTGTTCTGGAAGCTGGCCCTTGATTTTTCTCTTTACGCCTTCTGCCAGGCGCACAGCGTGGCCTACGCCTACGCCGCCTATCTTTCGGCCTGGATGAAGACCCGGCAGCCGCTGCAGTTTTTTTGCCGGCTGCTGAACGCCGGCGGCGGCTACTACCCGCTGCCCGATTACATCGCCGAGGCAAAAAAATGGGGGCTGGCCGTCCTGGCCCCGGACGTCAACCGCAGCGGCCTGGGTTTCACCAGCGAGCGGGGCGCCATCCGCTGCGGCCTGATGACGGTCAAGGGCATCGGTGAAAAATTGGCCGCGCGCGTGGTGGAAAACCGCGCCCGGGACTACGCGAGCCTGGAGGATCTCCTGCTCAAGACGCGCCTCGGCGAGCGCGACCTGTCGGCGCTGCTGGCGGTATCGGCCTTGCATTCCCTGGGCCGCGACGGCTTCAGCCCGGAGGAGAAGCGCAGCGAACTGGCAGAAGTACCTCGGCTTTCAACCCAGCAAGATATCGTGAAAAAGGGAAGCCCGAGGGAAGAGAGAGGGAAGGCAGAGGGAAGAATGAGGGAAATGCAGAAAGAAGATATGATCTTTGCTTGTTTGACTTTTGGCAAGCTGAAAAATTATAATCTGCGTAACGGGAGTCAGAGGAGGCGACAGATGACACCTTTCACCCACGTGGATGGAAAGGATTGCGGCAAGATCAATTTTTACGGCCTGAGCACCTGCGTCTGGTGCCGCAAGGCGCGGAACCTGCTTGACCAATTGGGCGTGGCCTACGATTACGTGTACGTGGACCTGCTGAGCGAAGCCGAACAGGAGCGGGCCATGGCGGAAGTGCGGCGCTGGAACCCCAACGAATCTTTCCCCACCCTGGTGTTCAATGACTCCTCCTGCGTCCTGGGTTTCGACGAAGAAAAGATCCGGGCGGCAGTCAAGCCATGAAAAAGCAAACTGAAATCAGCGACGCGGCCATTGACGCCCTGTTGCAAAAACTGCAGCGCGAGGCCGAGGCCGGCGGCTACCACCTGAATCCCGACCGCGAATTCACCCGCGAGCTGGTGAAAAGCCTGCTGGTCAACCAGGAACGCTACGGATACTGGGCCTGTCCCTGCCGCCTGGCTTCCGGCGACAAGGCCGCCGACCTGGATATCATCTGCCCCTGCGATTACCGCGACGCCGATCTGAACGAATTCGGCTCCTGTTTCTGCGCCCTGTACGTGAGCCAGGAGATCCTGGAAGGGAAAAAGCAGGCCGCTTCCATCCCCGAGCGCCGGCCGCCGGCGAGCCAACGCCGCGCCGCCAAGGTCGAAGCCTGCCGGAGTCTCCCCGGCCGGCAAGCTTTCCCAGCCGGTCTGGCGCTGCAAGGTCTGCGGCTACCTGTGCGCCCGTGGCGATCCGCCCGATGTTTGCCCGGTCTGCAAAGCCAAGAAAGACAGGTTCGAAAGGTTCATGTAGCTCTAAGACGAGGTTCGAAAGGTTAAAGAATAAAACCAAGTATCAAGAGTTCAAAGTATAAAGTTTAAAGTAAGAAAAGAGTATTTATAAGTTTGTTCTTTCTTGGTCTTTCTTAAACCCGTCGAACATCGATCTTCAACACTATTTTTTGATCTCTACCAGGGTCTGAAATCTCTCCGCAGATCCGGGACCTGGTTCTTCCAGTTGCGGTGATGGAATTCGGCCGTATGCGGGTCCAGGACGTAATCTTCCTGCCAGCGCTCGTAGTTGTCCAGCACCTCGTGCACGGCCGCGGCGATGACGTTGACTTCCTCTTCGCTCAAGGTGGGATGCAGGGAAATGCGCACCCAGCCCGGCTTTTCCGTGAGGTCGCCGGCATTGATCTTTTCGGTGATATGCTGCGAGAGTTCGCGCTTGACGTGCAGCAGGATATGGCCGTAGGTGCCGGCGCAGGAACAGCCGCCCCGGGTCTGGATGCCGAAGCGGTCGTTGAGCAGGCGGACGATCAGGTTGTGGTGCCGGTGCAGCGAATAGAAGGATATGATGCCCAGCCGGTTCTGCTGGCCGGCCTCCAGCACTTCGACCCCGGGATGTTCGACCAGCTTTTTCAGCAAAGAGGTCCTTCAATTCCTCTTCGCGGGCCAGGATGGCGCCGACGCCCATGTCCTCCTTGAGCTGGATGGCCAGGGCGGCGCGGATGGCCTGCAGGAAGCCCGGGCGTGCCGCCGTCTTCGCGGGTCTCGATATCGTCGTAGTATTTCTGCTCGCCCCAGGGATTGGTCCACAGCACCGTGCCGCCGCCGGGATGGTCGGGCACGAGGTTGTGATAAAGGTCCTTGTTGAGCACCATCACTCCCGATGAGCCCGGCCCGCCCAGGAATTTGTGCGGGGAAAAAAATATGGCGTCCAGCCGCTGCTCGGCCTTGGCGGGATGCATGTCCATGGCCACGTAGGGGGCGGCGGCGGCAAAATCGATGAAACAGTAGCCGCCGTGGCGGTGCATGATCTCGGCCATCTGGTGGTAGGCGGTATGGATGCCGGTGACGTTGGAGCAGGCCGTGAAAGAGCCGATCTTCAGGTCGCGCTGCTGGTTGCGCTCGAGGATCTCTTCCAGGTGGCCCAGGTCGGGAAGGCCGTCCGGGCCGCGGCGGATGATCTCGACCTGGCAGCAGCATTCGTTCCAGGAAGTGTGGTTGGAATGGTGCTCCATGTGGGTGATGATGACCAGCGGCTTTTTGCGGCTGCGGCCCGGAAGCTTGCCGCAGTACCGTTCCGGTATGCGCAGGCCCAGCAGGCGCTGCAGCTTGTTGATGACCGCCGTCATGCCGAAACCGGAAAAGAATATGGCATCGTTGTCGCTGGCGTGGACATGGCGCTTGATGATCTGCTGGGCCTGGCGGTAGGCCGAAGTCATGCGCGTGCCGGTCACCGTGGTCTCGGTATGGGTATTGGCCACGAACGGCCCCAGGCCGTTGGCGACGTATTCCTCGATGGGGCGGTAGAGCCGGCCGCTGGCCGTCCAATCGGCGTAGATGATGCGCTTTTCTCCGTTGGGCGTGGCGAAGGTCTGGTCGATGCCGATGATCTGGCTGCGATAGGGGCTGAAGTCTTTCACGATTACCTCACGTTCCGTTTTTGATATTTTAGAACATCCGCCCTGGCTCGTCAAGTAGCGTTCTGAACGGGTAGCGCCCGGAGTTGTAGCGGATGATATTCCTGCGTATAATGGCTGCGGGAGGAGGATGAGGAAAATGGCAGCTCCAGAATCAAGCGTATTCTCCGATCTTGCCGTGTTGGCCTTCTACGGCGCGCTGATCTGGCTCCTGCATTGGCTGGGAAGCAAGCCCAGGAAATCCCGGCCCCGGCCTTCGGTCGGTCCGATCCCCTCCGTTTCCGAAGAACCCTCCGAAAATTACAGCCCCGGCGGTCCGATTACGGAACAGCAGGCACAGAAATTGTTTGAAGACGATACTTCAGGCCGCCATCCGCCAGAAGGCCGATACCATCCTGATCGATTCCCTATCCGGCCGGCCGCAGGTACGGCTGCGCCTGGAAGGCCAATTCCAGGAGTTGGCGGGCATGGGGGACAGGGAATCCTACGGGCGCCTGGTCACCCAGGCCAGGCGCTGCGCCGGTCTGCCGGCGGAGCCCGCGCATCAAACCGGCGACCGCGGTTCCTTCCTCCGCCTGCAAGGCCGCGGCCACCTGCGCAATGCCGGCTTGCATGTCGAGAACGGGGTGATCTCCTACGCTTTCCAGGAAACCTCGAGGCGCAACCGCGCCGTGCGCTTCGAGCTGGAGTCCTATCGCGCCCCGGGGGGCGAATCGCTGAAAATCTCCCTGCATCCGGAAATGCCCGGTGAGGACACGCGATTCGACCTGGGCTTTGCCGCCTCAGCCGAGCGGAAATACATCGAAGCGGTGCATGCCCGCAGCGGCATCGTGCTGTTGACCGGCCCATGCAATTCGGGAAAGTCGACCGCCACCTACCGCGCGCTCTCCCTGCTGCGCGACCAGGGACGGAAGATCGTCACTGTGGAATGGCCGATGGAGTGGAAAATCGACGGAGTGATGCAATACCATCTACACGACCTGCCGAATACATACGGCTTGATCGGCACGTGCCTGCGGCGGGCGGTCCGCCGCAAGCCCGACGTGCTGATGCTCCAGAACATCGATTGGGTCGATGACGACGATGCCAAGGCGGCCATCGACTTCGCCGCCGCCGGCGGTCTGTTGATCACGGCGGTGCACATTCCCGATTGCGCCCATGCCCTGGCCGCCATGCTGCGCCGCCATTTTTGGAGCCGCAGGCAGGAAGCGGCCGACCTGTTCAAGATCGTCGTGGCGCCGCGCCGTCTGTTCATGGTCTGCATGCACTGCGCCGAGGAGGTCCGTGTGCCGGCCGAGATCCTGATCGGGGCCGGGATGAGCGATCCCCCCGCCGCTGCCGACGGACGCGTCGCCACCTGGCGGGGACGTGGATGTCCGCATTGCGAAAATACGGGCGAATTGGGTGCGATCGCGGTTTATGAAGTGCTGGAGATGACCCGGGAAATGAAGCGCTTCATCGAGAACGATAACGACTGGGATTGGGACCAGATCGATTACCTGAGACGGCAGGCCTGGCTGCACGGGATGCGCACCCAGCGTGAACTCGCGCTGGAACGGGTCCTGGCCGGCGACATCAGCCTGCAGCAGGCGCTGCTGAATACCGCAAAACCCAAGTGGCTGACCCAGGCGCAGGCGGACCGGCGGCGTACCCGGGAAAGGGAAATTTACTGATCTTGTTTCAGCCCCGACGGCGTGCGCGGCGTGGAAAGAATCTCATAAAACACCTGCCACCTGCGCTCCAGCGAGGCGCCCCGGCCGGCCGTTTTCGCGATATACGCCTGGACGATGTCCTGGCCCAGGTTGTAGTTGATGACATAGCTGCGATAGCGGTCGAAGAAATCAATGGTCTTGGCAGCCCGCTCCGGCGGTTCCATGGCGTAACGGGCCAGCCAGTCCATGGCCTGCGCTTTTGACATCTTGCCGTCGAGGTAGCCGCGGGCGGCCTCGTTTTCCGCATAGCGCAGATCGCCGAGCAGCTTCTGCACCCGGTCGTAGCGATCGGCTTTTTGCGGGTCCAGGCCGGCCAGCGGGTACAGGACCTCTTTTTCGAATTGCAGCCTTTCCCGGCCGGGGAAGATCAATTCTATCCCGTAGTTGGCCGTGCCCTCGGCGATGAGCGACTGGGGGCTCATCAGGGGATAGACCGTGAATTCGATCCAGCCCTTTTCCTTGACCAGCTTCTGCTCGAGCAGGACGTTGTAGACATGGTGGCCCGGGTAACCCTCATGGGCGGCCAGCCGCAGCGGCGAGTCGATGCGCATGGGCAGGTCGGTGTTGACCTCGATGACGCTGAAGGCGTTCCCCTTGTACCAGTTGTAGGCCCCCCAGGGCTTGTCCCTGACATATTCGGCCTTGAAGTTCTCGCCCGGCGGCAGGGCGATGTGCGCCTGGGTGCGGCGCCGGCATTCGGCGATGGCCGCGTCGAATACGGCGGAGAGCTTTTCCGCGGGGATGACGTACTCTTTTTTGAGAGCGTCCAACCTTGCGCGGAGGCTTCCTTTCCCGGGCAGGGCCGCTTCCAGGGCGGCGATCGTTTTTTCAAAACCGGCCCGTCCGTGGGCCGGGGCGACCGCGTCATAGAACAATCGCGATTCCTGGTCAAAGCTGAATTTATTCCCCGCAAGCACGTCGATCTCGGCGCCCAGGGCAATCATCTGCTTGGCGAGGAACCCGATGCGGAGTTTTTCCAGCTCAGGCCGCTCCTCCCGGGTCGCGATTTTCAGGTCTTGAACGATCATAGCGGCTTTTTTCCTGAACTCGGCGGCGGGAAAGGTGCGACGCTGATCAGGGCCGGCATCCTTGACGATCCATTCTTTGGGCCCGTAATAGGCGTCAATGTAACCGGGGGAGTAGGCTCCCACGGCCAGGGCCAGCTTTACGTATTCCTCGGCGTCGTGATCGATGCCGGTTCTTTGTTCAGTACAAAAAAGAAAACCGTTCAAAACCGCAACCGCCGCCAGGAGAGATAAAAATGCTTTTTTCATTGTGCGCCTGCCCGGGGAAAAAATTGTCTTCCCTATCGCCGATTTTAATGGAATATCCTGGCGAATACAACTTTTTCAGTGCAGGTCCGTGAAACCGATCCTGAGCTTTTGCAGCATTGTGCCGGGGATGGCGCCAAGGCTGGTACGGGAAACTTCCTTGCCCTGGAACAAGTAGGGTTGGGGCTGGAAGGCGGCCGCTTTTTCCCCGGGCACGGCGAAATAGAGAACGGCCGGCTGCTCCTGCAGCTGGCAGGATAGCAGGTAGAGGACCAGCGCGTGCTCGGTCTCGTGATAGCCGTTCTTCCAGAAGAAGGCCTTGGCATCCCACTCCTCGTTGTCGCCGTACAGGCTGCCGTCCCACTTGATGCCGCTGCGGATGCCGCGCTGGGGCCGGCCGCGGTCTACGAATCCGCCTTTCAGCCAGAAGGCGGTGGTCCTGGCCAGCAGGGGGGCGTAGGACTTGTCCGCCAGGCTGAGCCGGGCCGCGAACTGGTCGCATTCGCAGTGCATCCACCAGTCGGGATTGTCGGCCCGGACGTTGTCGAAGGAGCCGTCGAAATATTTTCCCCAGGGCCCCAGGCCGTTGGCGAACGCCGAGGTCAGCAGGGGCTTGGCGTGGGCCTGGAGCAGGGCCTGGTACGGGTGAATGCCGGCCGCGGCGAACCACTGGCTGTCGATCTCATAGAGCATCCAGTAGGCCTTCACGGTATGGCCGACATCCACGTGATCGGCGCGGAAATCGGTGCGGTTGAGTTCGGTGCTCCAGAAAATGCCCCGTTCCCAGAAGCCCGTGACCAGCCGGTCCGCCAGGTTGCGCAGATCGGACAGGAGCATCTTGCGCAGCTCGGGATCGCGGGTCTGGTTGTAAAACAGGAGCAGATAGGCGTTGATCTGGTCCAGCACCGCCACCAGGTCGTTGCCGGCAGTCTTGAATTCCATTTCGGTTTTGAGGCCGGTATCCAGGGCGTCCTTGACCGTGCCTTTGGCCTTGTCCCAGAAAGGGCCCGCCATGATCAGGTTTCTCATCTCCAGGATCTCTTTTTCGCAGGTTTCGTCGCCGCTGACGAAATGATAGGCGGCAAAACCCAGCATGCAATAGGCCATGTCCTGGGCGGTCTTGCTGCTGCCGGGCAGGGGCCGGCCTTTCTCGTCCAGGACGGGGTAGTAGCCCAATCCCGGATCCTTGGCATGGGCCAGCAGCCATTCGATCCCGGACTTGGCCTTCTGCAGCAGCGTCCCGTCGCCGGTCAAGGCATAGCCGATGGCATAGGTGTACACTTGTCGGGAGATCATGCGCGAATAGCGCTCGGTTCGCGCCGTGGGCTTTCCCGCCATGTTGCGGGAAGTGGGGTAGTTGCCCGGCGGGTCGCCCATGGCCTCGGAGTTGTCCCAATACGGCCGGATGTCTTCCTGCCAATGGTTGAGCCAAAGAGAGGCATTGGGAAATGTCTCTGTCGCAAAACTTGCCGCGGCGGAGCCAAACAGGATGACGGCCAGCAATGCATGCCACTTTGTTCTTCTTTTCATGGTTTCCCCTTTTTGCCATTGTAAAACAACTCGGCGGGAAAATTCAATTTCTCGGATCCATGCGGCGTCGCATCCCGGCGGCGATGTTTCAGCGCTCAATGGCCCCGGTATAAACCGCTTCGAAATCGCGTCCGTGCAGGCGGTGCAGCTGGTGCAGGTCGTCATCGTTCCAGCGGCTGTCCGGCGCGCCACAGAGGAACCAGTCGGAGCCGTTGTCGGCGACGAGCATGCCGTATTTTTTCAGGGCGCGCAGGATCCTCTGGTTGACGGCGGAAAAGCTTGAGATGTCCACGCCGGCCTTCAGGCGCAGCCGCAATCCCATGGGCGGCAGGCTGGGGTCGTCGCTGTCGGAGGCGAAATGGCGGGCCGGGTAAATGAATCCGCGCTGGGTCTTTTCCACGGTGAAGCGCAGGGCATGGCCGATCTCGCCTTGCTGCGCCTCCAGGTAACGCACCAGTCCAGGGAAGATAGGCAGTCCGGCGGCGTCGGCCGAGGTCCAGTACTTGGGGCGGACCGCGTTGGAGTCGAGGCTCCACTTGGCGCCGCTTTCGGCCTCCCACCCTCCAGAGACTTTCCGGGCCTTGTATAGTTCATACAAAAAACGGCCGTCACGGTCGATCACGATCACGTGGCGGTCGCCGTCGCCATCGGCTCCACCCTCGACCGGGGCGTTGTCCGGGATGGGGAAGGGGCCGGGGTCGCTCTCGTCGCCGTAGGCGGTGTAGGTAATGGGCACCTGCGCCTGGCTCGCGGCCACGACCACATAGGGGATGCCGTTGGGCGCTCCGTCCCAGACCGTCCCGAAACTGGGATGCAATTCGCCCTCTCCGCCGATGGCGTTGATGAAGCCAGCCGAATCGGGATGGACGGCATACGCGGAGATATCCGTGTTCCAGGGGTTGTCAGCGGGGAAGACCGCGATGTTCACCGTCAGCGGGTCGACCGGCGCGGGAGGCGGCTCGTTGCCATCCGGCTCTTCTTGCCGGCAGCCGGCGAGCGCCAGAAGCATTGCGGCCAGAATGAAACACCGCAGCGGGCGGAGCGATTGGAACCGCAGCATGCGCACCTCCTGGAACATTATAAGCGCTGGCCAAAAAAATGCCAGTCGGCAGGGCCGTCTGGTCCAGGCTGGTTTCAGTAGTAGATGGCCAGCGCGCCGGCGGCCAGGACGACGCCTGCAGGCTCTCCGTAGGGATGGGGGCTTTTGCCCAGGCTGTCGGGAGGTTTGGCCAAGCGGGTGGACAACTCCTTCTCCGCGAACTTTTCTATGCGGGCCGTGATGCTTTGATAAAGGATCGGGGCCAGCAGGGTGGAGAAGAACTCGGACAAACCGGTCCCCAGGTGGACTATGGTTTTTGTCACGTCGCATTTCACCTGGCCGAGGCTGACGCGGGGGCTCAAAAGGAAATCGACTTTGAATTCGCCGGCGGGGAAAAGACCGTTGATTTTTTTACCCTTGACGCTGACCAGGATGCCGGACGGGCTGATGCTGGCGCCCGTTTCCTCGATGCGGAAATCCTTGTTCTGGTGATACACTTGCGCCGCCAGCCCATTGCTCTTGTCCCGCAGGCCGCTGTCCAGGTATTTTTCGGCGCATTCCACCCAGTACAGGTCCTTGGCCTGGGCATCGAGGATCGTATTCTCCGCCGGCGGCGTTTTGTCCAGTTCGCTGGTCAGGACGGCCCGGTAATGGTTGATGCCGGCAACGACCAGGGGAGGTTGGCGCTCCTCGACGAAACGAACAAGGGAAGACCCGCGCGGACCGCAGGCCAGCGTCCGCCATTCCTTGACCGGGACATTGTCCTTGAGCATGATCAATCTCACATTGCGCAAATACTGGTTCTGGAGGTTGGTGATCTGGATCGAGGTCGAGAGCTGGTTCCCGGCCAGGTGCCAGGATTGGAAATCCATGACCGCCAGGGCACCGGCCGGGGGCTTGCCGTTATTGGAGAGCTTGCCGCTGTTGAGCGACCAGTTGTTGTCGCCGGCAAGTTCGTTGCGCGGCTGTTCGATGCAGGCGCTGCACCAGGAAATCCCCGAGCGGGACCTGGGTCGCGTCCAGCTCGGTCGAAAAACGCTTTTTTTGCCCCGGTCCGGGCAGATTCGTCCTGGGGGATGTTCAAGGTGGCCAGAACCACCTGGTCGTTGTTCAGGACAAAAAGCAGGCGGGAGGCGCCGTCGCTGTAGCCCGACCCGCTGTTGGCCACGTCGGCCGCCAGGTCAAACGTCGCCTGGAGTTGATTCCCCTCGCTGCTGTCCAGCGTTTTTCAACGGCAACGACGCTGACGGTGAAATCGGGGTTTCCCGCGGGATGCAGTTTCTTTTCATCGATCGTACGCCGCGCCTGGTTGTTGCTGACCCGGCATTCCCTGAGCGTAGTCGCCGCCTGGATGATATAGGTCGTCTTCTGGCCGTGCCGGAAAGAATCGTGGACGCTATACGTCCAGCGGCTGCCCGGAGCTCCCAGATGCGTCGGTGGCGACCGCGCTCTGGATCGCCTCCCCGTTCCTTTTCAGGATCACATACAAAAGCGCGCCGGCCGGCACGGCGACGGAGCCGACATTTTCCAGCGTGGCTTCCAGCTTGACCGTATCCATGGGGAATTCCACCTGCGGATCGCCGAGCAGTGTGTTGAGCAGGGTCACCCGCATATCGGTCACCGCGATGTCGGGACATTTGAGCAATATGGCGGGGGTCTTGCGGACGGCGGCGGGATCGATCTTCTTTGGCTCTGTCTGGGCCTGCAGGCAACCGGCAGCGAGAAGAGCTAGGACAACCAGCGGCGTGCTCTTTTTGATCATATCTCTCTCCTATCTCTTGATAGTGATTATAATAAAAATGGCAACTTTTGTCACGAAATGCAAAAAAATCTTCATTTCGCCTGCCGATCCATCCTTTCCCTCCTAGTGCCTTTTTTGATCTTGAAATTGACACAAATTCGCAATACGCGAATTTGGAACGCGAACCTTGTGAGCGTCCCCGCAGGGGTGCGCAACAGCAGTTGCGCATCACTACTTTGAGCTCTAAAAGCAGACTTCCCTCCTATTGCCTTAATAGATCCCGAAATTGACACTCTGGGAAGCGTCTGCTACAATTCCCCTGGCCGGAGGGATGGCAGAGTGGTCGATTGCGGCGGTCTTGAAAACCGTTGTCCCTTTACGGGCACCAGGGGTTCGACAAATCGGCGATCTGCCGATTTGGACCGCGAACCTTGCGAGCGGCCCGCAGGGTGCGCGGCAGCAGCCGCGCATCCCATCCTACTCCCTCCTAGTGTCTGAAAATCTTAAATTGACACTCTCGAAACCCTCTGCTACAATTCCCCTGGCCGGAGGGATGGCAGAGTGGTCGATTGCGGCGGTCTTGAAAACCGTTGTCCCTTTACGGGGACCGTGGGTTCGAATCCTACTCCCTCCGCCATTACTTTGAATTAGCGGAGTGAGTAGGAACTGTGGGACGCGAAGCGAACCGCTCATCCCTTTCCCTCCGTATGATCTCACCGAAATCGAAATAGTCGGGAAAGGTGATGAGAACCCCTGATAACCGGGGTTCGACAAAATTGCAAAATGCAAATTTGGACCGCGAGCACAGCGAATGGCCCGCAGGGTGCACGACAGCAGTCGCGCATCACAAATTTGCGATCTGCAAATTTGGACTACGAGCTTTGCGAGTAGCCCGAAGGGTGCACGACAGCAGTCGTGTATCCATCCCTTTCCTTCTTTTTCATCTCACGCAATCTCGTTTCAAGGGAAAGGGTAGGCTCTTTCTTCTCCGGTTGCTCTCATCGAATTTAATATGGTCAGGAAAGGAAACTGCGCCTAATCCACGGGCGTGCCTAGCCAATTGGTCTACGCGAAGGATGGAGCATGGTCGTGGAAGGGCAACTGGAAGGAAACTCCGGATGGCAAAGCTTCCGCCGGCCCCGGCAATGAAGTGACCTTAAAATTCAAGGGCAGTGCTGTAGCTGTGATCGGCCCCCTGGGCCAGAGGGGAGGCAGGGCCAAGGTTTTCGTGGACGGAAAAGAATCACCTTACATCATGGACGCGTACATAGGGCCGGACACCCATGACAACATCCTGTGGCATGTTCACGGCTTGCCGCCCGGCGAACATACCCTACGTATCGTGACCCAGGCGCAAGCCGATGCCCGCTCCAGGGGCCACAAGATCTGCATCGAGAAAGCGGTCAGGGACTGCTAACCCAGCGAGCGGCCCGAAGCTTATCATCTCTCGAGCTAATTAATAACTCTTACCCCAACCCTCCGGCATTCGGCTATTTCTTGATAATCTTTAGGGTAAGTCCTCCCATGGCATCGCCTTTTTTTACGAACGTATTGACAATGACGAGAGTGTCATCCCTCACTTTGACCTTGGCGGGCACGCGAACGATCAGTTTGGCCGGGATGGGCTCACCCCGCGGACTGACGATGCCATCAAGAACGGCGCTATCGCCCTCGATGTCATATCGGACGTATTTGATCTCCCGCTCCAGAATCTGTAGGTATTCCTTTCCGAAGCCTTTCAGCATGAGGAGTGTCTCAGGCAGTTTTTTCAAGCCCTTGGCGTGGGCCGTCAGCAGTTTTTCGAGATTCTTGTCAATGACAAGTTCGACCTTCGCTCCCTTAGGGAAGTTCTTTTTGACGATCTCGACGCCGAAAGCCTCCCTTGGCTCCTTGCCAGGCGGATTGATATTGAATTCAAAGGAGGCGTCGGAAGTCATGATGTTGAAGAAGTTTTTGAAGGCCCGGTTGTTCAATGTATTTCCTTCAGCGCTATTGGGGGGGGCCGGGGCCACGATGCCAATGCCGACGCACCAATGCGTGCCGGGAGGAACGGGGATGTTCCAATTGACCATGGCCACTGCTTCGGCATGGTGTGATCCACTCGGGCCAAGAGTCGGGACTCGATATGAGCCGATATAAGTGAAGTTGCCGTCTGTGGGGTCTCCGTCCCCATTGGGATCGAATCCTAAGATGCCGATTGTCGAGACGTCAGCGTAATAGAATTTGACTTCCACGTTGCTGACCACTTGGCCGCCGATGTTCCTGACACGGGCGTAGAGGTGGTTGTTGCTGAGGGCGATCGGCGTATCTTCAATCCCGTCATCATTTGAGTCCACCCAGATGTCCGTTGATGTCCATTCGGCAGTTGTTCCCGTCACCGAAAGATCATAGATGGTCGGGCTTATGGTGTAATTTACAGCCGCCAGAGCGTTAATTCGCCCCCAACCATATGTGTTGTCCGGCCCTGCCGTACCAAGATCAGTTGCTGTTTCCTCGAGAAGGAACTTGAGTTCATACGGTGTCAAGGCCGGGTCTTTATCAAGAAGCAGGGCGGCAGTTCCCGCGGCGTGGGGTGCGGCCATGGATGTACCAGACCAAATCGAACCATTGACATAGCCTCCTCCATTCTGCGTGGAGAGGACCGAAACTCCCGGAGCCGAAATATCGGGCTTCAGCAGTCCGGGCGGCCAAGGATAGTCAAAGAACGGAAAGACGGTTTGCCAACTAACGGGTCCATGATTACTGAATCCCGCAATCGTATCTGTGTTGTCCGTTGCCCCTAATGTGACCGCGAGAGGCACCCGACCGGGAGTTCTAACGTTATTGGGCGTTCCAGTGGTGTTGCTGTCGTTGTGCGCGATCGTGACAAAAAGGACCCCCGCATCCATTAGGTTCGCGATATTGTCTCTCCAAGAAGAGTAGACCGGGGCCCAGGTATCGAGCCATCCTGAGCTGAAATTGATGATGTCGGCCCCATTGTCAAGGGCATACTGCATGCCGTCCCAGCATTCCTGCTGGGTTGACAGGGCACTGGTATTGCTTTCTCGCAGGGCCATGATCCTCGCGCCGGGGGCGACACCTGTGTGGGTGCCCCCTGTGCCGTCACCAGCGACTGTTCCTGCGACATGTGTTCCATGCCCATGAACATCGGCCGGGTTGTTGCTTCCCACTCCCGAGAAATTCCAGCCGACGACATCATCGACATACCCATTTCCATCGTCGTCAATCCCATTGTTATCAGCCGCGGTGAATAGTCCGTCTCCATTGATATCCTCGGCCGTGTTTATCCACATCCTGCCCCGCAAGTCGGTGTGATTGTAGTCAACGCCCGTATCCAGGATTGCCACGATGGTGCCGTCACCGTTGTAGCTGTTGGGTGCAAGGGTCCAGACGTGGTCGGCTTGGATCTGGGTCACGCCCCAGGAAGGTTGGCCCTTGACGGGCCTTGGAATATCCAGATGGATTGACCCGACCTCGTTGAAATCTGCAAGGCGGCTGATCATATCCTTCGTGGTCTTGAGTCCGACAGCATTTGTGAGCCATAATGACCTGATATGCATCACCCGCCTGTCCTTTTCCTGGGCCGAGAGGTATTTAAGAAGAGCCGCTTGATCTCCCTTGGCGATTCTTTTGAGCTCGCGGATAAGGCGTCTCCTCTTTTCTTTCTTGGGATCTCTTTCGTCCTTGCCGGAAACCACCGCCGCGGTCTTGGCCTTCTCAGCCGCGGTTATCTGCCTCTCCATGACCAAAATAACCGGAATAAGGTCCGTCTCTTTGGCAGTCTCCATGAAATCCAGGAGCGACGGGGCGATCTTGGGACTGAATTTCAGGCCCTTCTGGACGGCCATTCGTTCCACATTTGTCTCTCCCTGCCCATTGTTCATAAATGTGAACCCAGGAAATCCAAACAGTGAAATGAAGATCAGGCACTCCCAAAAAACCTTCGAAACACTCATTTTTCTTCCTCCCATGTTAATTTATTTGTTTTTATCTGCTTTATCCGGTTTTAATACCCAAGACTGCGTTTAATGTCTTTTAATTTTTTTCAGCAGGTTCCATAAGTCCCTAAGGCTTTTGCCCGCCCTTTGGGTCGCGCTCGCCATATTGCCCAAAAATCTTTCACATGGTTATGCAGAAATTTGATTCCGAAATTGTTGACAATTGCATAACGTCAATAGGAAGTTGTTACAGTAACGTTGCGGCTCCCTTCTTCGAAGAGGTAATCGATGTAGCTGCTATCCGACACGTCGACAATCTGTCTGAAATTGGCTTGGCCCCTTAACTCATTAAGGGCTAGTCGCGTTTGGATGATGTTTCGGACTATTTTCCAAGCAGCGCCACCTTCACGCAATCCACTTTTTCGCCAGGAGCCAACGGTTCCAAGTCGGTTCGCTGGGGTTGGTTGACTTTTCTCAGGTCCTCCTCGGGAGTATCCGGGTAACGGCGATTGTTGCATGCGAGGTTGCCCAGTGTCTTCATCAGTTTTGGGTAAGGTACAGGGTATTCTTCACCGTGTTTTCCGCTGACAGTCGACACTACTACATGGGTCCGGTCCGCAGACAGGATCGATTTCAGAATCTGTTCCTTGCCGTCATCCTTGAAAGGGCTGCCATTGTGACTGCCATGATGCCCTACTTTGAACAGGTCCAGGGGCTGTAGCAACATTTTCTTGACCTCCGGGATGTGGAGCATGATGTCCCAGGAACTGTTGCGGCGGTCCTCCTTAACGCCAGCGCCCCGCCACTCGGCGTCGCCGGCAAAGAGCAATCGTCGGCCGCGCCACTCTAGCAACAAGACAATGCTTGTATTGTTCTTCAAACTTTCATCCGTCTGTGAAAAGGCGAGCCCGGAATAAAGGAGTCGACTACGAAGCTGCCTGAAATCCTGAACACTGATGTTGCATGGCTGATTGCTTGCCGAGACTCGGTCGCCCTCAGTTTGAATGGGAGCTGGTCCTGTCTGGTCGAGAACCTGTGATCCGGCATTGTTTACTTGCGCCTTGAATAGATACCGGTCGACAAATGCGTTACTGTCGAATGATCCCTGGCCCAAGTACCACTTGTCGATGTCCCACTCGGGTGCCAGTACCCGCAGGCAGGTGCCCGGTTCCTGGAACCCCCGGAAACAAGTGGAGCCCTGTTCAAAATTCAACTTGTATTTATCCCGCTCTTTCGGACTCTGCAGGTTGGCCAGGTCACGGGCGATATACAGCGGATAGTCAGGTTGGATGTTGCTGTCCTTAGCCAGTCCTGTGCGCAACGCATCAAATGCCTCTGTGTTACAGATGTTCCAGGCGCTCTTCTCCAATAGTGGCTTTACTCCTTGGGCCAACGATAGACCACTGCGGTTCAGGAGATCATGCGCACGCTGGCCGGCCAGGTCCTGGAAGGCCCGCATATTTTTAGCCTGGGGGTGTTTCTGGTTCATAAATATTGGTAGCCAGATGCGACTGATCTTGATCTTCTTGAACCATTTTGGATCAAAGCCCTTGATATGATCGGCATGGGGATGAGTGACGACCAGCAGGTCTAAGCGCTTGTCGTCTCCCTTAAGGCGTGGCAGCATTTCTTGCACGTCATTTATAGCCGCCTTTATAGGGTCGGCTGAACCGGATGTTCCACAGTCGATCAACATGGTAAAACAATTTCCATCATCGGGAAACTGCACATAGATGCAATCGCCAAAACCGACCCTGTAAATCTTGACCAACAGATTGTCGTTCATCGCGCCCTCCTTATTCCTTCTTCCAGTGCCGGAGGTGGGGTGTAACTTCCAGTCGTACCGTCCCGTCCTCTCTTCGACAGGCCATCACAGGCGGCCTGGTGTCTATCTCATCCGTCCTGACACGCTCAACCAGGCCGACGTAGCCCTGCTCAGCACGACCTTTAATATAGTTTCCCAATTCCTTCTTCCGCTGTTCCCCTTTTGCCTGTTCCAGAGCACAGTACTTCCGCTGGCGCTGCGAGTGCTGGGTGCCGGTGCCCGGTTTGCGGATCCATGACAGGATGTTGCCGCGGTTGTCAAAGACCAGAGTGCCGCCGCACAGCAGCGACGCTGTGGTTCCTGCCAAGGGCCCCAGGTTGGAGCCGGCGAGATCGAGGTCCTCGCGCCAGCCGTACTGGAGTACCACCTCCCGAGGCAGCTTGCCCTCGCCAATCACTGTCTTGTCGGTCTGGTAAAGATTAATCACGGAAATGTCCTGCTCGGGTGGGATGCATAACTGGCGTCGGTTCTCATTCAAAAAGTGATAGGCATCGGTGCGTGACCGGGACACACGCTCGATGTCGTAGGCATAAAAGTGGGGTCGATCCTGCTCCTCCTTCTTATCCGGGCAGGCAATGCCCCGCTTTTTGAAGCAGCCACGGATGAGGTCTCGATAGCAATCCTTGTCGACCGGGTCGACCAGTTGGTCAGCCTGCAAGACGGCCTTGGCATAATCGCTGAACTGGACGTCGTAGGGAGGCAAGAAGTCCAAGGGCTGTAGCGCTAAGCGGCGGAAGCGGTTGACCGCGAATAACAGAGCCTGCTTGGCGGTCGGTGGCTTTGTCGATTTCAGCTCCTTCACCAGGTACTTGGCGAACATTTCTTTAAAGATATCGAACATTGCCCCGGTTAACACCTCCGACCAGTCGTACGGGTTGGAGTTGCCATCTTTAATAAGTGCTGTGACTGTGTTTTTACTCTCAGCACTGCGCAGATAGGGGCGGTTCATGGCGTAGAGACTAAACTCTTCAGCCAGTGACGAGACGATCTCAAGAGACGCCGCGATTGGATCCGGTGACAGGTTATTCGGGAACTCCGTGGCCACCGTCCAACGGAGTTTATTGTTGAGTAATGCAGACACGATCGCCGTCAGATCGGCCACGAACTCGTGAAAGGCAGTCGTCTGCAGAGAGCTGTCTTCGATGTATCCGGGCCGTAGACCGTCCAGAATAGCATGGCCTGACTCGTGGGCAATGATGTCATGGGTCAGGCAGGTATAAACCCGCTTATCGTTTGCGCCAAAGTAGTAGAATTGGATCGACTTGCTGCGCCGATCGTAAAAGGCGTTGGCCATGTAGCCGGCGTGGGGTACGACGATCAGGCGATTGCCCTCGAATGCCCATGGTGCCGACCGCCCCAGGACCCAGGTCTCCTCGTAGATGTCTAGGATACTCTGAATGATGGCCCAGACGTTAACCTGGTGGAATTGAAACTCGCTACACCGATTCCTGGTAATCGGCTCAAGTTTGCCTTTGTAGTCAAAGACAAAACCCCTGGCCTTGGCATCCCACTTAGCCGGCTTTTCCAGCTTGTCTGTATCAGCGTCATAATCAACCACAGCGATCCTGGCGCTGGTGGGCCCGTCCATCAGGTCAGGCTCGCAGCGGAGATTGATCTCGGCAAAATCGATTCCCTTGTTCTCTTTTGCTACGTGTGGATCCTGCAAATACACATCGACAGGTATGACTAGGCCAAGCCTCTCTTTGACATCGTTGGGGAGAAATGCGCTGGCTTGATAGAGGCTGCTGAATTCATCTACTCCCCAGGCCACGAATTCTGTTTTTGGTTTCTTAGTCATTGTTCTTACCCCCTTTGAAAATTTGCACAAAAGTAAATGTTCAAATTGCAATTCAGTTAATTGCCAGATTATCAGATTATGACTTAGACACTCTGCCCCATGGTCTTGCGCAGCAGATCGATATAGTCGAGCGCAGCCGCCGAGTAAGGTAAGTAACCTCCCCTGAGCTGTGCTAGAAGAGGAACTTGCCATACCCTTTCCACAGCTTGAGAGAGGTCGCCAGGTTGCCCTGCCTGCGCAGCCAGCGCAGTGCAGAATTGCATCATGGCATTGATCTGGGCAAGTTGACGCGCTCTTCGCAAATCATCATTAAACAGTTGGCATACTTTTATCGTTGCTTCTCCTCTCGATGAGGGTTTTCCATTAATCTTCCTCGGCGCCTCAATACCCCCATCTCCGAAGCACAGATGACGTCGAGGGTCGTCTTCGCCACTGCCGTACGGATGAAGGAGCAGCGGTTGTTCCAACCGGTCCAACTCGTCAGGCTCCAAGTATACGACGTTGGGATGTGTGGGGCTCGAAAACGGTGTGTCGCCAAGAGCAGCCGCCTCTGAGTCTGATATGTGCTTCACCATCCGATACCGTGACTTGACTGGGAACTGGTTCTGTTTGCCTTGTCCACTATTGCACTTGTCACATGATGGCACCAGGTTCTTCCAATGGTAAGCCAGCCAAAAGTAGCCCGGATGTGGAATGTTTTTTCCGTCCTCATCCTCGGTTGTTGAGTCGGCTGTCGTTCCTGTCTCTCCTTGCTTGGGGGTCACAGCTCCCTTGGGACGATAATGCTCGCTAGCGCCAAAGTCACCTGTTAAAGGCGTCTCGCAGTATGCACACTTGTTAGGGAAGAATTTCTTGAGGATGTTTGTCCTGAGTTTTTTCCAGATGCCATCATTGAGAACGACCGGTAATCGATGGTTCGTATTTTCCCAAGTTTTAATCGCGTCCCTAGTCGCCTGAACCGATACTGGAAGCCATTCATCCCAGAATGCTTTTTGATCATCTTTCAGTTGTGAGGGATCTAACTGTACGTGGATCATGCTCAGCCTCCTGCTGACGCTGGATCTCGCCCAGGAGCTGTTTGGCGCTTTCGAGGGCTCGATCCCGTACTTGCTTCAACAAACTTGGCTGCTTACCTGGAACAGCTTCCAGAGCCTGTTGCATTAAAAGTGCTTCAACAAGCTCCAGCGCCCGCCGATCGGACGGCGTCTCATACGGTACTGGAATCCTGAACTGCAACACTTTACGCAGCTCTTGAAACTCGTGTTCTTCTGTTTCTGTGCGCGTCGTCTTACCCAATAGAGCTTGATACTCCTTAATTTTATCTTGCGTGACTGCGTCGAGAGTAGTCGGGAGGCCAAACAGACTGCCGGTCAACACTTGGTCAGCGCGCCCGCTTGTCATATCCTCATCAATTCGCGCTTTTATTACCATACCCTTTTCATCACGCTTGAAGCGAACTACTTGATTCATCGGCATCCCACCAACAATCAGGGGTGAGTGTGTGGTGGCGATAAACTGCACCTTAGGAAAAAGCTCTGATAGGGTGTGCACAATCTTCTGCTGCCAAAGTGGGTGCATGTGTGCATCTATCTCGTCGATTAGCACGAGCCCAGGTCCTTCTCTTGGATGGTCCATGTTTTCATAGATTTCGTATAGTCTTTCCAGCATGAGGCCGATCCAGCCTATAAGCGATTGCGTACCCTGGCTGACAGCTTCAAGCGGCACCCACCCGTCATCGGTCTCAACGTATATCCGCCAGGTCTTTTTTTGGTCGATCTTCCAACCGCGCAAAGTAACACCTTGGGTTATCTGTACCATGACATAAAAAAAGTCAGCAAGAAGCTTCTTGTATCGCTCTCCTCCTTTCATCCTGCCTTGGTAATCATAATTGAGAATGGATTGCTTCAGGTCTGTCATGCGCGGATCCGGATCGCCAGAGATAAGCGGGATTAAGTCACCGGGGATAGTGTAAGGGGTTCCAGGCTTGGGCTGTGGCCCCTTCGGACCAGCCCAACCAAGTTGACGCAGTGGAGGGAAGGCCATTGCTAACCATCGTTCAGTGCCCAGCAGTTCCCGCTGAGTGATTGCTTTAATCTCTGTGCCGCTATTTGTCCTGTACAGCATAGTGCTATTTCTTGTGCCATCGATCAGTTCCATGACAATTTCTCCACTCGTTGTGCCGTACTTGAGCAACCGGTCGGCGAAAGGCTGAGCGTTCTTGCCACAGAGCGCCAGGGCGATTGCTTTTAGGATGTTGGACTTGCCTACACCGTTGTTTCCGAGGAGAATGTTCCAATTAGAGTTGAACTGAAGATCTAAAGTATCGAACGGCCCAATGTTATTAAGATGGATGCTCCTAAGAAGTGGCGTTTCTGATGGTGTGACCATTACTGCACTTTTATCACCTGAAACTTGGGTTGCCAGCATGCGAAGGAAGTTCACCAATACGGCATCCTCATCACTAGTTGAGTAGGGCAGAATTTGAAAACCAAAGCGCCGTTGAAGAGACTCTGCCTTAGCTCGCCACTCACTTCCGCTGACTCCCACTAAAGCATAATGTAGACGGTGCACATTGCGAAGCCCAAAAGCCTCCAGGTTTGATTGGATGCCATCCAGGTTTGTTCCGACGAATAAAAGTGTCCTGGAAAGGAAGAGTTTTTCGACAAATTCAATAAACACCCTGTTGTCGGTGATATTATCACGGTACTGCGCTGGGGAAATCTGAACTGTTTCTGGCCTCTCAAGAACTCCTGACAGTTTCAAGATAAAAGATTCCCGCTCGGCAAGCTTGGGAAGGAGTTTCTGGGCATCCTGAAGCGTAAAAACCGGGGCCTTTAGGGCATTCTCAAGTAAAGAGTCAAGGTTAGTGGTTAGTGCTCCAGTGAAACCAATCTGTTTTAAAAGGCGATATGCAGTCGTAGGCTTAGCCGAAGGCCTGACGAAGACGTCCTTCAAGTACTCAATGAAAATATCTTTTACTGGCCCCTCGCCTGTCTGGACAGCACTGACTATCCCATCTGCTACCAGATCGGCCTGTCCAGATTGGAGCACTCCATGATAAGAAACCCCGAGACTTGGATCAAGGATCTTGCTGTCCAATGCCCACTGTAGCATTTTTTGAACAAACTCCTGCCAATCGGGAAAGCCAGCCGGTTTGCTGAGATCTGCGCCGACGAAGACTATGCATTCCCCTTTTTGGCAGGCAGTGATCAACTCATCTGGGATCTGGGGTGGCTCAATTTTCATTTCGGCCTTGGTAAGAGTTGTCACGGGGAAACCCTCTTTTGGCTCCTCTTTGCTGGAAGACTGAAGATTTTCTATTGATTTTTGCAGAAGGAGTTTGCGAGAATGCATGCGCCACAGAAGGAAGACAAGAACAATAATTACAGTAAAGAAAAATACAGTTATTAAGTACAAGGGATTTATAATGAACTCCCAGATTCTTGCCAGGATGTTTCCAGGTAGTACTGTGATTTTATAAGGCATAGTCTTGAAGCCAGGGATCTCAGCAACCGCCGAGACGTTTTTATTGGGTCGGAAGTCTTTGGGGATTTGAACTCTTAAAGTGTCCAAATTATCAGAGAGGATCACACCTGGGAAACCATCAAAAACGACACGTATTGTTCGATTTCTAAAATACTCCGAAATGTCTTTATTAAAGATAATCTGAATGGAATCTCCAGGGTGCGCTTTTGGAGGAAAGACATTTAGAATAGCCAGTCTAGATACTACTTTGATCTGGAAAGGCTGAGTCTTGAAACCTGGAACCCCCACAACAACCGAAACGATCTTGTCGGAAGGGAGATCAGGGGGGACTTCAACACCCAATACATTCATCCTAAAAAAGACGATCTTTCCGCGAAAATCATCAAAAACAACTCGAATTGACTCATTTTTATTATACTTCAAAAAGTTGAGACTTAAATAGATCTCAATGGGATCTCCCGGGTGCACTTTCCGGGGAAGAATATCCTCAATACTAAAAAGAGATGAAGGTGGATTCTTACTGACAGGGACCGCAGATCGTACATTTTGCTTGATAGAAGATTTTATTTTAGATGGCTCTTCACTAGAAAAGGCAGATGTGGAATAAAGCATAATTGAGATCACCAAAAAAAACTTAGTTGCCCTTATGGCGATGCTCAACATATTTGACTTGTGCCAAAAAATATACTTCATGTTTTCTCCGAATGTTTAATTTTCGAGGTCCTTTATAGAGGTACTTTTTTATTTATTTCGATTATTTTCTTTCTTGAATGGAGCGATGATGAATAGTTATAATCCTCGGGGGAGAATGCGATCAATACAAACTTTTACTCTTGTGCTCATGTCTTCCTCTCTTCTAAATGATTGTTTTTTCTCCAGCTTCTTGTCATGTCAGATGCAATATTACTTGCGTCATTTTTATCGTTATCTCCGATACAATGCGCTTCCATTGTCCATGATGGGCAACTGTGCCAGGTCCCAGTTGCTGCGTTTTACCTCTCTTTCTAAATCATGGGTTCTATAGGTCGATGCGCGGATCGCAGGCTGCCCATGCTAGCCCAGCCATTCACGGCGTGCATGATTGATCCCGATTATTCTTTAATATACATCTCATTTATCTTTTCGATCTTTTTCTTTTTGATATTCCACTTTTGCAAGCGAACGTAAAGTATCCTGTTTTGAGAATCCGCTTCCGTTTCCACGAATGTGGGAGCCCTTTTTTCTTGATCGCACCAATTCCCGCAATTGGCATAGACATAAGCCGATTTCCTTGCCGGGAAAGGCTCCCTTAAAATTTTGTCATGGGTGTGCCCCCAGATGACCACACGCTTGTCTTTCTCGAGGCACATGTCACCGACAAAGTGATCGTATTTGATCGCATAGTCCAAGAATCGCGCCATGCCAAACTTTTTCTTCCAGATTTTTTCCAGATTTTGATAATTTGCAATAAGATCTTTTATTTTCACATTCTGGTATGGAGCATTCATCAGAATGTTGTTTTCTAAAGAAAGCTCTGCCTTTTTTACGATATATTTGATGACAACTTCCGGAACATTTATTCCCAAAAGGCTTTTTCGGGTTGGATCGATGTTATTTTGTTTAACAGCTTGGCTGACTAGTTTAGCGATTGGCATTTTCATTTTGATATTCTTTTTTGTCTCCATCGTGGCCCACATGCGAGATATGAAATACCCGAGTGGAAGAGGATTGAATTTGTTTTCAGCCCGATCATCGGGGGCGCACCACATCTGATAAGCATTTCCATGAATGGCGATTAGGTTGCCCACTTCGAATTTGTTTTCATGAAACATGAGGTTGGGGAAAACATTCTTCGCTGTGGCTTCATCCAAGGCAACGTCATGATTGCCTTTGATCAAGTGTAATTTCATGGAGCTCTTTTGATCGATGGTTTTAAGAGCATTTACCAGATCCCGGTTTATGTTATCTTCAAGTATGTTTTGGAAATTAGCCGGGTTCTTGTCAATGGGGCAGACATTGTCATCGGCAATATCACCCACCAGGACCACATCGCTGACGTCAGGCATACCGTTGATGACAGTCAGAAAATGTGCGCATTCTTTTGATTCTGCTGCGCTCAACCATGTCCATGGAGCATTGATCCCCATATGGATGTCGCTTAAAAAAATCCTTTTTCCCCCCATTTTTATCCTCCTTTAATTCAAACAAATCAAAGTTCGGAACACAGTTTCTTGAAAGATTCGATAGGATAATTTTCAGTTGCAAGCTCCCGCCGCTAGACATTGCGACATTCCTTTAAACATTTCCATTACCTAACTTAGTTCAACTCCGCCGGCAATCGTCAACAAAGGCTATTGAACTATTTGCTCAGTTTTGGGATGGTCCTTCTTCAGCTTGTAATAGAGCGTGCCGTCGAGGCTCTGAAAAGCCTTGATCCGTCCTTTCCTTACCAGCCTAGCGAGCGTGCGCGAAACTTTGGCGATGGTGATGTCTGCATTTTCCCGTTGCATCCAGAACTTGGTGATGCCCTCGATCGTGTCTGCAGCATCGGGGTTCTGCTCAAGATAGGTGAGGATCATTTTTTCGATGGCTTCTCTCTTTCCAAACATTATTTGGACCTTCCCTCATTGTTGCAGCATTTCTCATGCCAAGAAAACTAAAATGAGAAAACCCCAACTGATAAGGGTTTACAAAAGTGAATGGCTACATGCTCAAACCAACGCGTCACCGATTAATGACGCGATTTTTGGAGCTTGGGTGAAGACCCTTTTATTATAATGGCATCCGTCTTTTCTAAAGTCTCACTTTTTTGTGACCCAAGGAACGGCTGGCTGAAATGCAGGGGATTGATGGTGTGCTTTTTCAGCAGGTTCCAGAGCGCCGTCCGGCTTTTGCCTGCCCTGTGGGCCGCGCATGGCACGTTGCCCATGCTTTCTTTCATGAGATCGCGCAGGTACGTTATTTCGAAATGATCGACCACTTGCTTTTTCGCGGCCTTGAAAACAGGGATCTCCTTTTTATGCGCATGGGCCTGCAGGTAGCAGCATTCAAGCGTTTCCCCGCTGATCAGTGGCTCATCGGCGATCACGATCAGCTGCTGGATGACGTTCTCCAGTTCGCGTATATTCCCCGGCCAGCCGTAATTGTTCAGCGCTGTCATCGCCTTCTGGGTGAAGCGGATCGCGGGCTTGCCGTATTCCAGGCAATATTTTTTTACGAAGTGGCCGGCAAGCAGGGCGATATCTTCGCTGCGCTCACGGAGTGATGGGATCTTGAGCTCGACTATATTCAGCCGGTAATAGAGGTCCTCCCTGAAATTTTCGCAGCGGATCAGTTTTTCCAGGTCCTTGTTTGTGGCGGCGATGATCTTGATATCGACGCGGATGGGGAGCGCGTCTCCCAATGGCTTGAATTCTTTTTCCTGGATCAGGCGCAGCAGCTTGACCTGGATGAAGGGGGAGATGGCGCTGATCTCGTCGAGAAAGAGGGTGCCGTTCTCGGCTTCCCTGACCAGTCCCTTCTGGGGACAGCTGGCGTCGGTGAAGGCGCCGCGGACATGGCCGAACAGTTCATTTTCGAAAAGG
Source organism: Candidatus Aminicenantota bacterium (assembly GCA_963764745.1). GTDB lineage: Bacteria > Acidobacteriota > Aminicenantia > UBA2199 > UBA2199 > UBA2199. The sequence goes on from CAVXTN010000006.1 coordinate 1,443,801, forward strand.
TTCTCGGGGATGGCGCCGCAGTTGACCGGGATGAACGGTTTCCCCGAGCGTCGGCTCAGGTAATGGATGGCCCGGGCCGCCAGCTCCTTGCCGGTGCCGCTCTCGCCGGTGATCAGCACGTTCACGTCGCAGGCGGCGATCTTTTTTATCTCGTCCCGGATCTTTTGCACGGCCGGGCTCTGGCCGAGAATCTGGTCCAATCCGATAACCCGAGGCAGGGATCCATCATGGGTGATTATTCCATCGTCTATACCGGTAAAAACGGCTCCTTTTGATTGGGCGCACTTCTCATACTTTTTTAACAATTAAAATACCTGATCCCTATAATTCATTATTATATATATAAGCAAATTTGTCCACTTTTAGCACAAAATTCCCTATATGCCCCAGAACCTTGTGTTAATAATGATCTCGGAGCCTTAATTGTTACAAAATTCACTATCCACCGGATGATCGGGACAGGAAGAAAACCAAACGGGCGGCAATCAGGGATTCTCGCCCTAAGCGACAGGAATTGCGCCGTTTCGATCCGGCTTGTTCAGTGGATCCTGCGCTGCGGCCTGGGTTTGGGCTTGACAGGGTGCAACTGAGCCTCGTTGATCGTGAGCGTTGCCTGGTTGTTTTCGATCGACGGCGAGCATTCGCCGTAAAAAAGCGACACGCCGACGTAATAAATTGTTTTCACGCCGTGCGGGAAAGTATCGGTGCACGATATCTCTTTGGAACTGCCGCTGGTCCCGGGAAAATCATTGACCTGGATCCGGAAGAAAGTCTCGTTGTTCCTTTTCATCCAGACGTTCAATTGGTTGTCGCGGGCAGGGAGGTCCTTGTTCCCGATGTTCTTCAGGACGGCCCGCAGCTTGACCGTATCGTGCGGGAATTCGACCGCGGGGTCGCCCGCTTGGGTGCTGATCAGGGTGGCGGTGAAGGAAACCACCGCGATGTCCACGCACGGCCGCCAATGGGGGGGCGGGATCTGGTTGCTCGGGGGATAGCTTGTTTTTCCCTGCGCCGGCATTGCCAGACAGCAGGCAGAGAGAATAGCGAAAAAAAGAAAAATCATTTTTTTTCTGTTTTTCATCGGCCCTCCTTCCCTTGCTATTAATTATATATCAAGCCATGCGTCTTTATCTCATTTTAACGAATGTGAATTATATTGTCAGCCCTCCGTTAAGGATGGCCGTGCAGGGAAAAACAGGACCGGCGCCATTGCCGGTCCCGTTCCGGGACGCGGGAATATTGGGCTTTTACTGCAGCAGCCCCTTGAGCAGGTCCAAGCCCTTGTCCGCCAGGGTGGTCTCCTTGGGGATCTCGCCCTTGGGGGTCAGCTTGTTGATGATGTTGGGCAGGTACTTGGCCAGCTGGCCGCTGGCCGCGCCCTTGGAGAGGCCGACCGAGCCGGCGATCTGCTCGAGCACATCGGGCCCCAGCCCCTTCTTCATCTGGCGGGCCGAGATCTTTTTGTTGGGCCCCATGCCGATCCAGGATTCGATGATGTTCCCCAGTCCCTTGCTTTTGAATGATGTCCAGCAGTCCCGGCAGGCCGCCGGTCGGCCCGTTGGGGTCCAGCAGCACCTTGATCCCCGATTCCAGCAGGCCGGGATTCGGCGTCTTGGCGCCGCCGCCCAAAATACTTTGCAACAATTCCTTCAGCATGATGTTCCTCCTTGTGTTAATTAGAGTTTCAGGGGATGATCAGGTCCTGGCCCGGGAAGATCTTGTCGGGGTCCTTCAGCTTGTCCTTGTTGGCGTTGAAGATCTTCATGTAGTCGTTGGCGTTGCCGTAGTATTTCTTGGCGATCGCGGACAGGGTGTCGCCGGCCACGACCTTGTGGATGCGCAGCGTGGGCGTGTTCTGCGGCTTGGGCGGCGCGGCCGGGGCGTCGCTCAGGAACGTGATCTCGACCATCAGGTCCAGCTTGTAGTTCTTTTCGACCAGCTTGATCTGGTTCCAGACCTTGTTGACGTCGTCCTTGGTCTTGGCCTCGCCGCGGATGACCAGCTTGTTGTCCTGCACGTGCAGGTTCTGCAGCTGCACTCCCAGCGTGTTCATCAGGTTGAGCACCGACTGGTACTTCAACTTCAATTGATCCAAAGTTACTTCCGCCATGATCCCTCCTTGATGGACCGGGAACTGAAAAATCACTCTCGATCCACCCCCTGGAATTGTAGGAGCATACCCATGACTTGTCAAACAAAAAAAATATTAGACTCGGAATGGCCTTTCCGGCAAAAGTGATCATGGCGGTCTTGGTAGGAGGATGCCGGGACACAGGGACTCCGGGTTGAATCACCCGGCGTCGGCCCGTGCCCCGGCATTGCAAATACTGTCCTGGTTCGTTGCCGCTACTTGCTCTTGTCGGGGAAGTCGGGAATGGGCGGCAGGGCCTTCTCCTTGGTTTTCAGTTCTTCGAGGATGACCTCGATGGCCTTGTTGAGCTGGTCGTCGATGCCGGCGAATTCCCGGGCCGGGTCGTTGTCCACCACGATGTCCGGGTCGACGCCGTGGCCCTCGATGATCCAGCCCTCGCCCGACGCGCCGTAGGTGGCGAATTCGGGCTTGAACAGGCTGCCGCCGTCAAGCAGGGGCAGCGAGTTGCGGATGCCGACCACGCCTCCCCAGGAACGCTTGCCGATCAGCTTGCCCAGTTCGTACTTTTTGAAGCGGTAGGGGAAGATGTCGCCGTCGGAAGCCGAGAATTCGTCGAGCAGGCAGACCATGGGGCCCATGACGCTCTCGTTGGGGTCGGGGGCGGCGCTGGTGTTGCGGCCTACGCCGACCATGGCGATCTGCCGGCGCAGGCGGTCGATGACCAGCGGCGATACGCTGCCGCCGCCGTTGCCGCGCACGTCGATGATCAGGGCTTTCTTGCGCAGCTGCGGGTAGAAGTGCTTGACGAATTCGTTGAGGCCGTCGTCGCCCATGTCCGGGATATGGATGTAGCCGACCTTTCCCGCCGTGGCGGCGCTCACCTTGGCGATGTTGTCCTCCACCCAGTTGTAATAGTAGAGCGGGGCCTCGTTGGCGATGGGGATGACCACCGCTTCGCGGCTGCCCGCTTCCACGGGCCTGGCATTCACGCGCAGGCTGACCTGCTTGCCGACGGTATTGACCAGGGCCTGCGTAGATATTGACCATGCGGTTGGTCGGGCGGCCGTTCACGGCCAGGATATAGTCGCCTTCCTTGACGTTGACGCCGATCTGCGTCAGCGGGGAAACCAGGGCCGGGATCCAGTTCTGGCCCTTGAGGATCTTTTTGATCCGGAAATATTTCGAGGACGGGTCGCGCTCCACTTCGGCGCCGAGCAGGCCGGTCTGGATGCGCTCCGGCCGGGCCAGGTCGCCGCCGCCGACATAGGCATGGCCGGCGCTCAGCTCGGCGATCATTTCGCCGATGATATAGGTCAGGTCGGCGCGGGAGTTGACCGATTCCACCAGGGGCTCGTAGCGCTTGCGCGTCTCCAGCCAGTTGATGCCGTGCATGTTCGGCGCGTAGAAAAAGTCGCGCATCTGCCGCCAGCACTCGTTGAAGATCTGTTTCCACTCGGCGTGGCGGTCGAGGGTGACCTGCAGCCCGGAGACATTGAGCTTTTCCGAAAAGTCGAGCTTGGCCTTGGGCAGGTCGAGGATGGCGTAATTGTCGTCCTGGACGGCCAGCATTTTTTTCCCGTCGGCGGAGATTTCAAAGCCGCCGCACTCGCCGAGGCCGGTTTCCTTCTGCTCGGCCAGGTTGTACAGCATCAGCACCGGCTTGGCGTCGGTGCTGGCGTTGCGAATGTAATAGACGCTGTCGCCCAGGGCGGCCAGGTTGCGGTAGTTGGCGGCCAGGATCGGCAGGACGGCGATCCGTTCCTTGATCCCCTCGGCGTCCACCCGCATGCGGCTCGATCCCGGCCGCGGCCTTGGCTTCCTTGGCGGCGGGCTTGGCCTTGGTCTTGGCGGCCTCTTTTTTGATCTCGACCTCGTCGCTTTTCGGCTTGAAAGGCGAGTCCGTCGCGGCGGACAGGGTCACCAGGTAGACGCGGGACATGTCCTGGTAGAAGTAATCGTATTCGACGGCGCTGTACAGGGGAGTGAAATCGCGGTTGGAGACGAAGAACAGGTACTTGCCGTCGGCGCTGAACGCCGGGGAAGCGGAGGCGTACCAGCCGTCGGTCACCTCGATGGTCGATTTCCTGTCCAGCGAATAGAGGTAGATCCTGTTCAGGACCTCTTCCTCCGGCTTGGCGTAGGCGATCCAGCGGCTGTCGGGCGACCAGGTATACTGGACGAATTCAAAAGCCTTGGCGCTGGCCACCACCGTGACGGCCTTGCTTTCGATATCGACGTATTGCAGCCGCAGCTTCTTGTCGGCCCAAAGGAGTTTCTTGCTGTCGGGCGACCAGTAGATCTGGAATTTGTAGGTGTCCGCACCGCTGGTCAGCTGCCGGGGGGTGCCGATTGCCGTCCTGGGGCATGATGTAGATCTCGTCTTCGCCGCTGGCGTCCGAAATATAGGCGATCCAGCGCCCGTCGGGAGACCACTTGCTGTTGCGCTCGTGGACGCCGGGGGTGGCCGTGAGGTTGCGGGTGTTGCCGTACTTGGCGGGAACGGTGAAAATATCGCCGCGGGCGCCGAACAGGGCCCGCTTGCCGTCGGGAGCGATCTCGAAGTTGGTGATGGAACGGCTGACCGAAACGATGCCGCCGCGGCCGCGGGACAGGTCTTCCTGGATCATGACCGGGACTTTTTCGCACTTTTCCGACGCCAGGTCGAAGCGGTACAGGAAGCCGCCGTTTTCAAAGACGATGGCCTTGTCGCCCAGGGAGGGAAATTTGATGTCGAACTCGGCAAAATCCGTGAGCCGGCGGGTCTGGGCGGTTTTCAGGTCGTAGCAATAGAGGTTGAAGCGCTTGTTCGCGTCCCGGTCGGAGATGAAATAGATCCGGTCCCCATGCCACATGGGAATGATGTCGCCGGCAGCGTCGCCGGTGATATTGACGGTTTTTTTGCTGGCGAAATCATAGATCCAGATGTCGTCGGCCATGCCGCCGCGGTAGCGCTTCCAGGTGCGGAATTCGCGAAAGACCCGGTTGTAGGCGATCTTTCTGGTCGTCGGGCGAATAGGAACAGAAGCCGCCGCGGGGCAGGGGCAGCTGCTCGGGGGCATCCCCGTCCAGGCGAGACCAGAAAGAGCTGGCCGATGAAGTCGTTGGCTTCCTTCATGCGCGAGCGGAAGACGATGCGCTTCGAGTCGTGCGTCCAGCCCATGACGATGTTGTTCGGGCCCCATGCGGTCCGAGACCTCGTCGCGGCCCAGGGTGGCGGTGTAGGTCAGGCGGCGCGGCACGCCGCCCGCGGCGGGCATGACGTATACTTCGGTATTGCCGTCGTACTGGGCCGTGAAGGCCAGCTGGCTGCCGTCGGGGGAAAAGCGGGCGAACATTTCGTTGCCCTCGTGGCCGGTCAGCTTGCGGGCCACGCCGCCGGCGGACGACACGGTGTACAGGTCGCCGCCGTAGGTGAACACGATCTGGTCGCCATGGCTGGCGGGAAAGCGCAGCAGGCGCGTTTCCGGCTGCTGGCCGGCCAGGGGCCAGGACAACGCCACGGCGCATAAAAACATCCACAACCATTTTTTGATCATGTAGCTGCTCCTTGTTTTATTCATAAAATTGAAATCAAACGCGATCATGGTTGGTTTTACGGAAGGACAGCGGCGGCAGTTTCAATTATCCCGGTTTCAAGCCCCTTAATTCAAAAAAGTGACTTTAGTCCTAGTGAAAAAACAGAATATATATTGTATAAATTATCCTTAAAATAAAAATTTTCGTTTGGAATGATCCAAAGGAGGAGGAGGAATGAAAAAAATAGTGCTGCTGATATTGCTGCTGCTGGTGCTTTCCCTGACCTGGCTGGCCGCCGCCGATACCGCCAAGGCCGTCCCTGCAGCCAAGATCAAGCCGGCCCTGCTGGTGATCGACATCCAGAACGCCTACCTGCCCTACATGGATGAAAAGGACAAGAAAATGGGCATGGAGATGATCAACTATATCATCGCCCTGTTCCGGGCCAGCGGCTTCCCGGTCATCCGCGTGTACCACACCGACCTGAAAACCGGGCCCAAGCCCGACAGCGAGGAATTCGCCTTCCCCAAGACCGTGGCCATCCTGCCCGACGACGCCATGGTCATCAAGAACTATCCCAGCGCCTTCAAGAAGACCGATCTGGACAAGCTGCTGAAGGCCAAGGGCTGCAACACCCTGTTCCTGTGCGGCCTCAGCGCCGTGGGCTGCGTCCTGGCCACCTACCATGGGGCCATGGACCTCGATTATGAGGTGTTCATGCTCAAGGACGCCCTGATCAGCCACGACGCCGCTCTGACCAAGGCGGTCCAGGAGATCTGCAAGACCATCGATTATTACGCCCTGAAGCTGGTGCTGGAAAGCGCGCGCAATTAGATCTTGCCGAATCAATCGCCGGATTATCGCCCGTAGCCGCGAAATAAACATATATCTCCTTTTGGCAAGAATAGAGCTATAGGTCTATAGGCAGCCTGCCGACAATGGACCCATTGATCCTGGACCGATTTCTACACCTTAAGTGCCATTTCTATTTTTGCATCTTTTCAATCAGGGAAGTTTTCTCCGGGGGTTTTATATCCTTCCCGGAGGAGAGAAATGGAGCCAATATGGGAAAGGAAGAATGAAGTTACGCGTTTTGAAAAAAACCGCCGTTCCTTTTCAGCACAGGATACGGTGGGGACGCGGTCCTGTTCGCTGCAGGCCTGCCGGCTGGCATTCCTGATCCTGCTGATATGCGTTTGCCGGCTTGGAGCGTCGGTTGCGGACGACCCGCTGAGTCCTTTGAACTGGGTTGATTCCGAGGAGGTGAAAAACCAGGCGATCGGCGAAGCCCTGCGTCAGCAGACAGAAGCCGATGAAATCGATGCCGACTTCAGCCTCGATCCTGTCGCCAGGGTCATTCATGGTACGGCGCGTCTGCACTTTTCCGGCCCCGGGCAATTGAAAACATTCGACCTGTGCGCCGAGTTGGTGCTCACGGCTCTCCATGCGCCCGGAACAACCGTGCGCCTGTTCCGCCTTGATGACCGCGTGTATTTGCTGGGAGATGGCTTGCAGGAGATCCATGTCGATTTCCAGGGTTCGATCAGAACGGAACGCAGCGCCCTGCAGGAAAGGCTGATCGTTCTGGAAGATGCCGGAAGACCGGAAAACAACCAGGTCACGACTTTATTTTCCCGGGGGCTGCCCTTCATCCCATCCAGCAACCGCCGCTTCGCTCGCACCAGGATGCGCGTGCATCTGCCTGTCGGCCTTCAGTGTCTGACTTCGGGGACAAAGCGGGAAGCGAATCACGGCCGGCAGGGAGAAGAGTTCTTTTTTGAAAGCGCGGGCAGCAAGGGTGTGGCATTGACTTGCGGCGATTTCCGGCTGGCGGCGCGGGTGCAGTCGGCCGTACCGGTCAACCTGTACGTCTCAAGGGACCTGGCCATCGACCTGGGTGTCTACCGGAAGCGCCTGCGCTCGATCGTGGGTTTTTTTGTCTCCCGTTTCGGCCATCCGGGCATACGCGGAACTGAACCTGCTGATCCAAAAAGAAAACTTCAATGGCGGCTGCAGTTTCGGCGGGTATCTGATCAATTTTCTGCGTGCGGACGGCGGGCCGACCTCCGTGCCGCGGGTGGAACGTCTGCCGCCAATGTTCCTGCATGACAGCCGCTGGGACAGCCTGGTCCACGAGATCGCCCACCAGTGGTGGGGAGGGCTCGTCTCCTGGCAAAAAACGGATGACGCCTGGATCAGTGAAGGGTTGGCGCAATATTCCACCCTGTTCTACCTGCACGACAACCTTCCGGAGAAAGCTTTCATCGAGCTCCTGGAACGGATGTGCGCCGGGGTGGTGGAAAAGGGCGGTTCCGGAAAGATCACGCAGGCGGTGAAGCTGGCCTTTGTAAAAAAAGATCCGGTCGCCTTCCAGGTGATCGTTTACAACAAGGCGGCACTGGTCTTCTGGATGCTGCAGGACCTGGTTGGGGAGAAAAAAATGCTGGCTAGCTTGAAGCGGTTGCTGGCGGAAAGTCGCTTCCAATGCCTGGGCAGCAAGGCCTTTGTCGATCGCCTGGCCGGAGACGACCCTTTGCTGAAGCAGTTTTTCTTGGGCTGGGTCGATCGGGCGGAAGTGCCGGCTGTTGCATACCGGGTATACAATCGCGGCGGAATGGCCTGGCTGGAAGTCGACCAAAGCAACGGGCCGTTCGTGTTCCCGCTGCAGGTAAGCTGTTTGACAAGATCTGGGGCCAGGCATTTGGTTCTGCCCATCCGAAAAGCGCGGGAATCGTTCGCCGTGGCCGCCGACTACGCCGATCTTCTTTCCGTCGAGATCAAGGCCGGCCGTATCCCGGTGAGAATCGGGGACGAAGAGAAGTGACGATCAAGCCGGGCGCGGGGGCTCCGCCGGGGCGGGCGCGGAGCTCTTGACGCGCAGGTAATTGATCAGCTGCAGGCGGCTGTGGACGCCGAACTTTTCGAAGATGTTGGCCAGGTGGCGCTTGACCGTGGGGATGGAAATAAAAAGCGCTTTTTCAATATCGCGATTGGACTTGCCCTGGATAACCAGTCGCAGCACCTCCTGCTCGCGCCTGGAGATGTCGTGTTTGCCGCAGATCTCGTCGAGGTTGGGCGGCTCGGCCATGCGCCGCAGCGCTACGAAGCGGCGGCGCAGGTGGACCAGCCCCATGGTCAGCAGAGCCAGCCCCAGCAGCACCAGCAGCCGGAACCACCAGGTTTGCCAGAAATGGGGCAGGACGACAATCTGCAGCATAATGCCGGCTTCGTTCCAGACGCCGTCGTTGTTGCTTCCCTTGACATGCAGCAAGTGCTCGCCCGCGGCCAGGCCGCTGAAGGTCACCTGGCGTTGCGTGCCTAGCTGGTTCCACTCGCCCGCTTCCCCCTCCATGCGGAAGGCGTAGCGGTTCTTCTCCGGGGCGGTGAAATCGAGGGCGGCGAACTCCACGCTGAGAACTCTGTCAGTCGGACGCAACACCACCCGCCCGGGCTTTTCCGCCTGCCGGCGCGTGCTGAAAACGGTGTGCAAAGGAACGGGGCGATTGCCGACCCGCACGGCGGTGACGACCACTGGCGGCATATGGGTGTTGATCGCGGTGACTTCCCTCGGGTCGAAGATGGTTGCTCCCTGGTAGCCTCCACAAAGTATTTTGCCGTCGATGCCCCGGTTGATGGAATAAACGCCGCCGACAAGCATGCCGTCGCTTGCCCCATAGTTCCGGAACGTTTCGCTTCGGGGATCGAAGCGTGATAAGCCGCTATTGGTCCCGGCCCAAATGATGCCGTCGGCATCATCGGTCATTTTGTAGATAAAATTGCCGTCCAGTCCTTGTTTTTCGTTGAACACCCGGAACATTCCGGTGCGGCGATCCATGAGATTGAGCCCCTGGTCGCTGCCGATCCAGAGATTGCCGTTCCGATCTTCGAGCAGGCTGGTAAGATGGTTCCCGGAGAGGCTGCCGACCAGGTGGGGATCGGCATAGTAGTGGGAGATATGCCCATCTTGGGGTGAAAGGAAGTGGAGGCCGTTATAGGTGCTGATCCACAAGCAGCCATTGTGGTCGCGAAGCAGGTCCGTGATCAAGCAAAGTAATTTTCGGAAGCTGATTCTGCAAATGGAACGGAAACGATCGTGCGTTGCTGCGCATCCATCAGGAACAAGCCGTTGCCAAGATCTCCGATCCAAAACCGGCTCGGGCTGTCCTCCACCATCGAAAAGATGCGTTCAGGCATCGGAGCCTTTGACGAGGAGCGGGCGGGAGCAAACAGGAAGCGCTGCAGTTTGTCACGGCGGCGATCGAGCAGATAAAGCTTTCCCATGCTTCCTACCCAAAGGTTTCCCGAGCTGTCTTCGCACAGGGATTCGACGGCGTTCGGATAAGGAGCAATGCTGGTTGCCTTGGGAAGATAGTTTTCATTTTGGCTGAAGGCACCCAGGTTTGGGTCATAGCCGCGCAGGCCCCCATATCGGGTGCCGATCCAGACAATGCCGCTACGATCCTGGCAAATGGCGTTCACCCAGGGATCTGCCAGGCCAAGACGGGGAGCGGCCTGGGTGCCAATGTGAATGAAATGGTTGAAGCGGCTGTTGAACTTGAAGAGGCCGCCTCCAAGCGTTCCGATCCAGATATTGCCCGCAGCATCCTCGTACACGGAGCGGGAGCGTATTTGCAGCGGATCACCGGGATCGTACGGATGGGGCTTCAGGTCGATGTACCGACCCAAGTCCCTATCGAACAGCCTGATCCCGGAATTGCTGCCGATCCACAGCCAGCGGTCTTGGTCGGCAAGCAGGCAAAGAATGTTAAAACCGGCACTTTCTTCCGGCACCGAAAAATTCCGGAGAGAACCGGTTTGCGGATCGAAGCATGCCAATTTCGATCTGGCGAGGATCCAGATCCGTCCGCTCTCATCCTGGCAAATAGCGTCATCGGTTCTGCTGAATGGGGTCAGGGTATCGGCCTCGGGTGAATAGCGAAATAGCCCGCAGCGGGTCACGATCCAAATACAGCCTGAAGCGTCTTCGAGTATCTGCCAAATGTAATAGTTCGACGGGCACAAACCGGCTGCCAGCGATTTGGGCAATGGCAGCAGGCGCCCCGAAGCGATATCAAAACGGATAATCCTGCCGATGGAAGTGCCGGCCCACATTTCGCCTTTCCGCGTCTCTTCAAGGGTGCCTACATTGCCAACCAGGGGATCGTCAAGGAGCAGATGACTGATCCGGCCTGTCAGCGGATCGAGACGATCCAGGTTGAACTCGGTAGCGATCCATAGACGACCAAGGGAATCATCATGCATGGTGCTTATAAAATTGTGACTGAGGCTGCCGGGATCGTCGGGGCGGTGCTGATAGTGGGTGAACGAATAACCATCATAGCGGTCTAACCCATAATGGGTGGCGATCCACAGGAATCCCTGGCGGTCCTGGAAAATGCACTCGACCCGGGTCTCGCTGAGCCCCTGGTCGGTACCGAAATGCTGGAAGCGCAGGTCGAGCTTCGGCGCGGCTGCGGCCGGAGGCATAAAGGAAAAAATCAATAAGAAGCCAATAAATAATTTGGATGAAGGAATGGATATTAATTTACCTAAAGCGGGTTTCTCTCTCATTTGTCTTTCTACTTGTTTCCCGAATGAGAACATAGGATCAATTCTAGCGCGGGCGCTCCGCCGAGGCGGGCGCGGCACTTTTAATGCGCAGGTAATTGATCAGCTGCAGGCGGCTGTGGACGCCGAACTTCTCGAAGATGTTGGCCAGGTGGCGCTTCACCGTGGGAATGGAGATGAACAGGGCCTTCTCGATGTCGCGGTTGGACTTGCCCTGGATGACCAGGCGCAGCACCTCCCGCTCGCGCCTGGAGATGTCGTGCTTGCCGCAGATGTCGTCGAGGTTGGGCGGCTCGGCCATGCGCCGCAGGGCCACGAAGCGCCGGCGCAAATGGACCAGCCCCAGGACAGCAGAGCCAGCCCCAGCAGCACCAGCAGCCGGAACCACCAGGTCTGCCAGAAGTGGGGCAGGACGATGATCCGCAGCATGACGCCGGCTTCGTTCCAGACACCGTCGTTGTTGCTGCCCTTGATGTGCAGGGCATACTCCCCATGGTCCAGGTGAGCGAACGAGAGAATATGATTTGTGCCGAGATCGATCCATGTGGATCCTTCTCCCATCCGGTAGGCATAGCGGTTCTTCTCCGGGGCGGTGAAGTCGAGGGCGGCGAACTCGATGGAAAGGTCGTTATCCTCGGGCTGCAATATCAGCCGGCCTGCATTCTTGACCTGGTCCGGTTGTGAGAAAACCTCATGCAAGGGGACAGGATGGTTGCCTACGCGCAGGGCGGTGACGACCACTGGCGGCACATGGGTGTTGATCGCAGTGACTTCCCGAGGGTCGAAGATGGTCGCTCCCTGGTAGCCGCCACAAAGAATTTTGCCGTCGATGCCCCGGCTGATCGTATACACGCCGCCGATATCCATGCCGTCGCTCGCCCCGTAGTTCCGGAACGCTTCGCTCTTCGGGTCGAAGCGTGATAGCCCATTTTTGGTCCCGACCCAGATCAAGCCGTCGGCATCCTCGGACATTTCATAAATATAATTGCCGCCCAAGCCTTGTTTTTCGTTGTACACCCGGAACGTCCCGGTGCGACGGTCCATGAGGTTGAGCCCCTGATCGCTGCCGATCCAGAGATTGCCGTTCCGGTCTTCGAGCAGGCTTGTAAGATAGTTCCCGGAGAGGCTGCCGACCATGTGGGGATCGGCATAGTAATGGGAGATGCGCCCATCTTGGGGTGAAAGGAAGTGGAGGCCGTCATAGGTGCTGATCCACAGGCAACCGTTATGGTCGCGAAGCAGGTCGGTGATCGTCAAAGAATTTTCGGAGGCTGATTCTACAAATGAAACGGGAACGATCGTGCGTTGCTTCGTATCCACCTGGAACAAGCCGTCGCCCATGTCTCCGATCCAGAGACGGTCGGGGCTGTCCTCCACGATCGAAAAGATCCGTCTGGGCATCTGCGCTTTTGCTGAGGGATTGGCGGGAACCAGTGGAAAATATTGCAGACGGTCATGGCTGCGATCGAGCAGAAATAATCTCCCCATGCTTCCTACCCAAAAATTGCCAGAGCTGTCTTCGCACAGGGCTTCGACGGCGTTCGGAAAAGGAGCAATGCTGGTTGCCTTGGGAAGGTAGTTTCCATTTTGGCTGAAAGCACCCAGGCTTGGATCATAGCCGCGCAGGCCCCCATAACGGGTGCCGATCCAGACCATGCCGCTGCGATCCTGGCAAATGGCGTTCACCCAAGGATCCGCCAGGCCAGGACGGGTGGCGGTCTGGTCACCGATGTGAATGAAATGGTTGAGGCGGCTGTTGAACTTGAAGAGGCCGCCCCCCTGCGTTCCGATCCAGATATTCCCCGCCGCGTCCTCGCACATAGATGAAGTTAGAATTTGCAGGGGATCGACGGGATCGTACGGATGGGATTTCAGGTCGAGGTACCGTCCCAGGCTGCCATCGAACAGCCTGATCCCGGAAATGCTGCCGATCCAAAGCCGGTGCGCCTGGTCGGCAAGCAGGCAAATACTGATAAAACGGGCATTTTCTTTAGGAGCCGGAAAATGCCGGAGAGAGCCGGTACGGGGATCGAAGCAATCCAATTTCGATCTGGCGAGGATCCAGATCCGCCCGCTCTCATCCTGGCAAAAGGAGTCATTGGTGCTTCTGAATCGGGTCAGGGTATCGGCCGCAGGTGAATAGCGAAATAGCCCGCACCTGGTGCCAATCCAAATTTGGCCTGAAATATCTTCGAGTATCTGCCAAATGTAATAGGTAGACGGACACAAAGCGGCTGCCAGCGATTTGGGCAACGGCAGCTGCCGTCCCGAAGCGATCTCAAAACGGATGATCCTGCCGATGTGCGTGCCGGCCCACATTTCGCCTTTTTGCGTCTCCTCAAGGGTAATCACATTGCCAACCAGGGGATCCTTGCTGAGCAGGTGACTGATCCGCCCTGTCAGCGGATCGAGACAATCAAGGTTGAACTCGGTAGCGATCCATAATCGGCCGAGGGCGTCGTCATGCATGGCGATGACGAACTTATTCGCTAGGCTGCCGGGATCGCCGGGGCGGTTTCGATAGTGGGTGAACGAATAGCCGTCATAACGGTCCAGGCCGTAATGGGTGGCGATCCATAAGTATCCCTGGCGGTCCTGGAAAATACTTATGACCCGGTTATCGCTGAGCCCCTGGTCGGTTCCGAAGCGCTGGAAGCGCAGGTCGAGCTTCGGCTCAGCAGCAGGCAAAGAAAAAACCAGCAAAAACAGTAAGAAAAGCAATGTCGTCGGAAGTGATTCCCTGATTTGTTGAACCGAAGGGCTAGGTCTTTGTTGCATTTGCGCACACTCGGCAATGGCCGAAAGAGTTCTCTCTCATGGGGCTGATTATATTTCAGAAAATCAAGTTATTCAATTGTTTCCCTGCGATTGCGACGGGATCCGACCGTAATTGCTTAAGCGATGCGGATCTGGGGATGTGAGGGAAACGCCGGCTACTTGTCCTGGCTGCTGTTGATCTGCTTCCACAGGCCGGCGTTGCGGATGCCGAGCTTCTCCGGGTCGAAGGTCAGGCGGCTTGCCTGACTTGCGCTGCGCCTCATAGTCTTTCAAGGTGGCCAGGCCGACCCGCGACAATAGCAGGATGGCGATGATGTTCAGCCAGGCCATCACTCCGACGCCGATGTCGCCCAGGCCCCAGGCGAGGGTGGCGGTGCGGATGGTGCCGAAAAAACTCATGGCCAGCAGAAAGAAACGGGCCACGACGATCCAGGGCTCTGGGTTCTTGCGGAACAGGTAGGCCACGTTGGACTCGGCATAAAAGGCGTAGGCCATCAGGGTGGTGAAGGCGAAGAGGAACAGGGCGGCGGCGACGAAGGGACCGCCGACGCCCTTGACCAGGGTGTCGACCGCCATCTGTGTCCAGACCGGTCCCTCGGGGACCCCGGGGATATGCCGGGCCAGAAAGCCTCCCTTGCCGTCGACGGTGTTGTACATGCCGGTCATCAGCAGCATGAAGCCGGTGGCCGAGCAGACGAAGAGGGTGTCGACATAGACCGAGAACGCCTGCACCAGCCCCTGCTGGGCCGGGTGGGCCACTTCGGCGGCGGCCGCCGCCTGCGGACCGGTCCCCTGGCCCGCCTCGTTGGAGTAGATGCCGCGCTTGACCCCCCAGGCGACGGCCGAGCCGAGCACGCCGCCGAACACGGCGTGGAGGCCCACAGCCGACGAGAATACCAGGGAGAGGACGGCGGGCAGCCTGCCGATGTTGACCGCGATAATGACCAAGGCCATCAGGATGTAGCCGACGGCCATGAAAGGGACCATCAGCTCGGCCGCCTTGCCGATGCGCTTGACGCCGCCGAAGATGATCAGCCCGAGCAGGACCGTGATGAAAATGCCTGAATAAAGCGGCTTGATCGGCGGGAAGGCGCTGTGAACGGCGATGGCGATGCTGTTGGCCTGGATGCCGGGCAGCAGCATGCCGCAGGAAATGACGGTGACCACGGCGAACAGCAATGCGTACCAGCGCTGGCCCAGCCCCTTGTCGATGTAGTAGGAGGGGCCGCCGCGATAGACGCCGCCGATCTTCTCTTTCCAGACCTGGGCCAGGGCCGACTCGATATAGGCCGAGCCGGCGCCGAGGAAGGCGATCATCCACATCCAGAACAGGGCGCCCGGGCCGCCCATGGCGATGGCGGTCGCCACGCCGGCGATGTTGCCGGTGCCGACCCGTCCGCCCAGGGCCATGGCAAAGCCCTGGAAGGATGAGACCCCCGACGTGGAGGCCTGGCCCTGGAACAATTGCCCGACCATGTCCTTGATCAGCCGCACCTGCAGGAAGCGGGTGCGGACGGAAAAGTAGATGCCCGTGCCCAGGCAGAGCAGCACCAGCGGCGTGCTCCAGACATAGCTGTTGATCAGGTCAACCACTTGCTGCAGGTTCATTGCGGTTCTCCTATAGTAGACTGGTCTCAGGGAAAGATAGGGACGTGAAAAACGATTTTACCCCGGTTGTGAGCGCATTGCAAGCACACCACGCCGAGCCGCCCTCCGTCGTCAGCGGATCTTTTTCACCTTCAGGGAGACCGGCTGGACCTCCAGGGAGACATTGGTCACGGTATAGGTGTCCTTGTCCTTGATGCTGGCGTAATAGGCGCCGGTCTTGGCGGTCTTGCGCACGGTCCACTGGCTGCCCGTGCCGCGGCCGTCCTTGTCGAGCGTGAAGGCGATGCCGGACGCTTCGCCCTTCTGGTTTTCGGCCATGCCGTCGACCAGCATGTCGCGGAAGGTGTCGCGGCCGAAGAGATTGGTCTCCAGGGGATAGTCGGCGTTTTCCTGCTTGCCCTCGACGATCGGCTTGCGCTCAGGCCGGGGCAGGGGAGTGCGGGTGGCGATGTTATAGCTGTCGCCCTCCTCGAGGTAGTGCAGGACGATGCCCTTGGCCTTGAAGCCGCTGTCCGTCGACCAGGTGAAGTCGCCCGCGGCCTTGGCCGCCGCGACGTCGACGACCAGGATCCCCGAGCTGCCCAGCACTTCGATCGTGTCGCCCTGGCAGACGGCCGCCGTGTCCTCGTCGATGCCGATCCCCAGGCTGAACTGGCGGATGGCGTAGAGGGCGATGAGCGTGCGGCCGATGCGGCCGCGCTTGAGGAAATGCTGGTCGACCAGGCCGGCCGTGAAAAAGCCCAGGCCGTTGGAAAGGCTTACGCCCTTGGCTTCGGCGCAGGAGTCGGGCTTGAAGGCGGCGCCGGCCATGAGCGCCTTCATGCTGTAGCCGTCGCAGATCATGGGGTCGCACATCATGGCGGCGCCGGCGCTGCTGCCGCCGATCACCGCGCCGTCGGCGTATATCTTGCGAATGCTCGCGCAGCAGGGGCGAGTCCTCGCCATTCGCCTTTTTGAGGGTCTGGTTGTAGCGGATCTGGTCGCCGCCCACGAAGTATACCGCCGTGTAATCGAGCATGTCCTTGGCCAGTGCCTCGTCGAAGCCGTTGCGCGCTCCACTTGGCTTCATCCACGTCCTTGGTCGTGGGGTCGTCGAGAATGGAGATGGGGAAGACGCGGATGCGGTCGGCCGGCACGCCCAGGCTGATGAAATCGTCGGCGCTCTCCCGGCCGCTGACCGCCGGCTCCACGCTGGCGGCCGGAATGATGGCCAGGCGGATGTGCTCCAGCCCGCCGCCCAGCTCGATGAAGCGCTGGTAAACGCGGTCCAGGGAGGAATTGATGGCGCCGCCCATGATCACCAGGCTGCCCTTGGCCCCGGCTTGGGCGGCAAGCATGACGGAACAAAGGATCCAGACGAACAGAAAGAATGAGTGGTTTTTTTTCATGATGCCTCCGTGAAAATATTTTTGCATTTCATTTTTCGAAAGGGAATTGTAAATGGAATTTAAAAAAAATACAATGACGGGCAGGACAGGAGGTCCGGATGAACTACGAACTGCCTCCCAAGCTCACGCCGAAGATCATCCTGGAAGGAACGCGCCTGACCCACAAGACCGACATCGCCTTCGCCCTTAACGAACACCCGCGCATCGTGGGCCCCCGAAAATACCGCTACCACTCGCCGCTCATTTCCGCCGAGTGGTGCGGTTTCACCAATTCACCCTGGGGGCGGGGACTGATCAATTTTGCAAAGCAGGAAGAGGAACAGGCCATGGAGACCTATCGCACCTGGGCGCGACTGTTCGAACTTCTCAAATATTATTCCTGGATCGTCGACCGTTTTCACGTTTCGACCCAGGTGTTCCAGAAGCGCCAGGGGCGCGCGCTCGACTTCCATTGGCTGGAGGAGCGCCTGCTGCCTCTGGGGTTTTCCCTTGTCCTTTGCACGCGGAGCCGGGAATCCTTCGCCGCGGCCAGGGAGAAGCGGCTGGCGGTTTCCGGGAACCCCGGGCAATACCGGGACCTGGAATATTTTATCCGCGAGCAGGATGAGATGCGCGAAGCGGTCGGCCGTTCGCTTCTGCCCCACCTGGAGATCGATGTTACGGAAGGCGATATCGACGGCGTCTGCTCGCAGATCGCCGACTGGCTTCAGGAAAAGAAACTGCTCGGCTATTATGACGCCCCGCGCCAACCCGGGGCGTAGGGCGGCATTCCCCGGCCGTCACCGCTTCTCGGGCGGCATGACCGGCTTGCGGGCCACGTTCTGCACGTAACTGTTCGCGGCCGCGATCAGGCCGACATCCTGGCCCGCTTTCTCCGACAGGAACCATTTGTGCACGAGCACGTCGCAGTAGCCTTCGATGGCATCGAAATCCCTGCCAAGGCCCGAGGCCAGGATCTTCTGCACGGGATGGAAGCACTCTTCCAGCCAGTGATAGGCGGCCACGCTCTGGGGGATGCTGCGGTTGAGGCGGGCGGCGAGCACGGCCTTGTACTGGGCCAGGTCGTTGAGCAGCGTCCGCGCCTGTTCATCGCCGGCGGTCAGCCCGGCCAGGGAGAAAAGCAGGTTGCGGTGGTACAGCCGGTCCGTGACCGACACCTTGAATTGTAGGCGGTCGCCCAGCTCCGTGGGGTCGAGCGCGATCTCGCCGATGCTGAAGCCCATGTCATTGAGGCGGCGGATGCGGTTCTCGATGCGGAATGCGCCCCCGGGCTGGATGTAGACGGCTTCGTTAAGCTCGACCCACAACCGCTCGTAGCGGTCCAGCAGGTCGCCCACGAACAGCTCGGGCCTGATGCCGCTGCCCACGGCTCCCTGGGCCTGGAGATCGAGCAGGTCGCCCGCCAGATTCTCGCTGGCGATGTCCAGATCGTGGCGGCGCATGTTTTCCGACAGCGTGTCATGCGCCTCGGCCGTTTCGGCATCCACCAGGTGCGACTGCAGCCTGCCGGCGTCGCGGCGGAAGAGCACGTTGGAAAGAGAGCAGTCGCCCCAGTAGAATTTTTGCAGGTGCAGCTGGACCAGCAGGGAGACCAGCGAATCCAGGAGGGCATCCTGCGAAAGGACCGCGTCGGCCTGGCGGAAGAGATGGAGAAATGGCAGGGAAAACTCCAGGTAGCGGGAGATCAGGATCGCGTCCTCTTGCCCCGTTTCGCCCGCCGCAGGCAGCGCCAGGCCCGCGGGGCGGACCGCGGGCAACCGGTGACTTTCCAGCCATTTCAAATTCCGGTATTCCTTTTCGGCCGTGGGCTGCGGCAGTTTTTTTAGCGCAAAAACGGCTTCGTCATAACTGACGAAAACAACGGTATGGCGGCTGACGCCGGCCTGCACCTCGACATAGCGGGGAGACGCTTCCCGCCATTCCTCCAGCGGCACATGCCAGGGAAGGTCCAGCATCTGCGGCATGTCGGCGCTGAGCCGGAGCTGGAAGGGAATGGCGTTGGCGCTCACGGCTGCGTGACGGGAACCACTTCGAATATCCGCGTGGCGAATGGCGCCAGCCCGGAGACCGGCGCTGCCGGGGCCACGGCGGTGAGCTCCCGGGCGATGGCCAGTTTAAGCTCGACGGGAAGGAGCGGATCGGGCTGCGGCTGGTCGGAAAAGTTGTGCACCACCAGCAGCGATTGCTGGTCGTGCCGGCGCAGATAGCCGTAGATGTTCTTATTGGCGAATTGCACGGCCTGGTAGCCGCCGCGGCGCAGGGCGATATGGTTGTTGCGCATTTTGATCAGGCGCCGGTAGTGGCTGAGCAATGAATCGGGATCCCCGGCTTCGGCCTTGACCGACAGCCCGGAGTGAACGCGGGCCGGGGCGTTCCAGGGCTTGGCGGTCGAGAAGCCGGCATATTCCCCTTCGCTCCACAGCATGGGCTTGCGGATGTTCTCGTCGGGCTTGGTGCCCGGCATGCCGATCTCCTCGCCATAATAAATGTAAGGAGTGCCGGGCAGGGTCAGCAGGACCGCCGCCGCCAGCTTGAGCATGCCGGGATTCGGGCCATAGATGGATGCGATGCGGTCCTGGTCGTGGTTGGTCAGGAAAATGGCATCTGCGGTATCCTTGGGGTAGGTCTCCAGTGTGACCTCCTCGGTGGCGTTGATGTAGCCGAAGTTCTTGTCCTTGACCCCGCCCACGATGGCGCCGGCCAGGTCGAAATTGAAGGCCGAGTCGAGTTCCCTGGGAACCCCAAGATAGGAAGCGACGGTATCCATGTCGGTCCAGATCTCGCCGACGAGATAACAATCGCTTTTGAATTGTCTCAGCTCTTTGTAGAATCGTGCCAGGTAGGCGTGCGTTTCCGGAGTGTCCATCTGCCCCTTCCCCGGCCCGCTCTCGAAAAGATAGCGGACGGCATCCAGGCGGAAGCCGTCGGCGCCGGCCGCCAGCCAGTGTTTGCCGACCGAGATCATCTCGTCCTGCACGAGGGGATTCTGATAGTTGAGGTCGGGCATGCCGTCGTAAAAAAGGCCGTAATAATAGTCGCCGGCCCGCAGGGCATGCCAGACGTATTCAGACGGGCTCCCCGACGTCCAGGGCTGGCTCCAGCCGGGCGGGATGCTTTTTTTCCAGACGTACCAGTCGTGCTTCGGGCTGGACGAAGAGGCGGCGGCGATGAACCAGGGATGCTGGTTGGAGGTATGGTTCAGGACCAGGTCGATGATGACGCGCATGCCGCGCTTGTGCGCTTCGGCCGCCAGGCGCTTGAAATCTTCCAGTGTCCCGTAATCCCCGTTCACGCCGTAGTAATCGGTCACGTCGTAGCCGTGGTAGCTGGGCGACGGGGAAATGGGCATGAGCCAGAGGGCGGTCACCCCCAGGTCGGCGTCCGTGGCCGGATCGCCGTCATTGAGATAGTCGAGCTTGGCGATCACGCCGTTCAGGTCGCCCACTCCGTCGCCGTTGCTGTCATAAAAACTGCGCACGAACACTTCGTAGAAAACCGCGTCGCGGAACCAGTCAGCGGCCGCTTGGGCGGCCAGCGCGGTCCCCAAAAACAGGAACAGTAAAAATAAGACCGTTTGCCTGCGCATATTTATCCTCCCTTTTCCCCATATTATTTCCTATCATTATAATTGTATTTCCGGCGCGTTTCAAATCGGCGCGCGGCCGGTGAAAATAAACAAAATTGTCAAAGATATTGACTTTTTATTTCTTGAAATTAAAATATAACCATTATTTTTCGGGGGCGGATGCGCGACTGATTTTTTAATGCCGATAATTTAAAAAATCGGGGGCAGGGGGAAGATGGCTGAAGTCATTCTGGAAAACGTGACCAAGAAATTCGGCGACGTCACCGTGGTCAAGGGCATCAACCTGCAGATCAAGGACGGCGAATTCATGGTGCTGGTCGGGCCCTCGGGCTGCGGCAAAACGACCCTGCTGCGCCTGGTGGCCGGGCTGGAAGAACTCACCGAAGGCAAGATCATCATCAACGGCAGGGTGGTGAACCAGGTGCCGCCCAAGGACCGGGACCTGGCCATGGTGTTTCAGAATTACGCCCTGTACCCCCACATGAACGTCTATGAGAACATGGCCTTCGCTTTGAGAATGCGCAAGGCCCCCAAGGCGGAGATCGAAAGTCGGGTGCAGGAAGCCGCCCGCATCCTGGGCATCGAGTCATTGCTGCAGCGCAAGCCCAAACAGCTTTCCGGCGGCCAACGCCAGCGGGTGGCGCTGGGGCGCACCATCGTGCGCAAGCCCGCGGTGTTCCTCTTCGACGAGCCCCTGTCCAACCTTGACGCCAAATTGCGCGGCCAGATGCGGGCGGAGATATCCAAGCTGCACCATCAGCTGAAGACCACCAGCATCTACGTGACTCACGACCAGGTAGAGGCCATGACCATGGGCTCGAAGATCGCCATCATCAACGAAGGGGTCATCCAGCAAAGCGGCACGCCCATGGACATCTACGACACGCCGGTCAACAAATTCGTCGCCGGCTTCATCGGTTCGCCGCCAATGAATTTCTTCGAGGCCGTGGTCCAGGAGGAAAACGGCCGGATCTTCATGGCCAGCGAGGGGCTCAAGATCCATTGGCAGGAAAAGCTGGCCGCCAGGGCCAAGCAGCATGGATTGGGGGAATACATTTTCGGCATCCGGCCCGAGAACCTGCATGACGCTGAATTTTTTGAAAAAATCGAAGGCTGCGAAATTTTCAGCGGCCAGGTGGAAGTGGTGGAGCCCATGGGGGCCGAGACCTATGTCCACCTCAGCACGGGCAAGGACCGCTTCGTGGCCCGGGTGACCCCGAAAACCGGGGCGCGCGTCGGCCAGCAGATGCAGCTCATCATCGAGACCGCCAAGGTTCATGTTTTTGATAAGAAAACCTTGCAAGCCTTGCGTTAGGAGGATTACAAATGAAAAAAATGATTTGCTTGTTTGTCTTTGCGGCGGCCTTGCTCGCCATGGCCGGGATGTGTTTCGCGCAAAGCACCACCATCGTCTTCTGGCACTCGTACCGCGGCATGGAGAAAGACGCCCTCGAGGAAGTGGGGGCGAATTTCGCCAAGGCCCATCCCGATATCAAGATCCAGTTCCTGCAGGTGCCGTTCGACGCCCTGCCCGACAAGATCACCGCCGCCGTGCCGCGCGGCAAGGGCCCCGACGTCTTCATCTTCGGCCACGACCGCGTGGGCTACTGGGCCGACAAGAAGGTCCTGGAGCCGCTGGGCCTCTGGGTAAAGAAGGATATGGCGGCCCTGTACATGCCCGCGACGCTGGGGGCGCTGACCTACGAGGACGCCCTCTATGGCCTGCCCACCTCGCTGAAGTGCGTTTGCCTGATCTACAACAAGAAGCTGATCAAGACACCGCCCAAGGACACGAACGAGATGATCGCCATGGCCAGGAAGAACACCGACGCCGGCCAGAACAAGTTCGGCCTGGTCTATGAGATCGGCCTGACCTATTACAACTCCGCCTGGCTGTTCGGCTACGGCGGCGGCATCTTCGACAAGAATGACAACCCGATCGTCAATTCGCCCGGCAATGTCAAGGCCCTGGCCTTCGTCTATGACCTGTACCGCAACCAGAACATCATGCCCGAGGAGATCACCAACACCCTGGTGACGACGCTGTTCAACCGGGGGCAGGCGGCCATGGTCATCAGCGGGCCCTGGTTCCTGGGCGAGATCGAGAAGGGGATCGACTACGCCGTGGCCCCGCTGCCCATGATCGCGGAGATCAAGGCCAAGCCCCGCCCCTTCCTGACCGTGGAGGCGATGTTCATGTCGTCCCAGTCCGCGCACAAGAAGGAGGCCTTCGAGGTCCTCAAGTATTTTTCCAGCAAGGAGGCGCTGGTGGTGATGGCCAAAAAGGGCGGCCAGCCGGTGGCCAACCTCCAGGCCTACGACGACCCGGACGTGAAGAACAGCCCGTTCATTCCGGTCTTCAAGCTGCAGGCGGAGACGGCCGTGCCCATGCCCAACATCGCGGAGATGATGATGGTCTGGACGCCTTTCGACCTGGCCATCGGCAAGGTCCTGAACAAGACCGCCAAGCCCAAGGAAGCGCTGGACGAAGCCCAGGGCAAGATCGTCAAGGACATCGCTAATTTCCGCCAATAACACGCGATGAGCATGGACGGGACCCGGAAGCACATCGCCGTTCCCCTGGCACTGCTGGCGGCCCTGTGCACCGTGCTGGCCGGGTTCCTGGTCCTGGACCGCGCGTTCATGCTGGAGCGCCAGCAGGATGTCTCGCTGGCCAGGGCGCACCTGTGGCTGCGGCCGCTGGCGCTCGCCGTGGAGGCCGATCCCGCGGCGGCGGGGAAGGTCGCCGCCCTGGCCGGCGCGGTCCGGCGCGCCGACCCCCGCATCGGCGGGCTGCAGGTGCTTACGGGCACGAGCTTCCTCTACCACTCCGACCCACGCAAGCTCGGCCAGGACCTCAATCCCGACGATGCCGCCGACAAGAACATGTATGATGACGGCATAGAGATCCGCTACCTGCTGAAATCCTCCCGGCGCAAACCCTACCTGTTGGATCTGAACCGCTCGGCGGGAGTGCTGACCTTGAGCGAGCCGGCGCTGATGGGAACCCGGAAAAGCGTGGGTACGTTGCGCATCGAGTATGGCCTGGAAAAGACGCGCAGCGCCATGGACGCGAGGATCCTCCTCGTCATGCTGGCCTCGCTGCTCGCCTTCTTTTTCCTGCAAAGGAAATGGTACCGCTGGCGCTGGCCGCTGGCCGGCTTGTTCCTGCTGTTGTGCCTTGCCGCCGGTTCCCTGCTGATGCTGGCCAACAATCGCGACAACCTGCGCCTGGCCCGGGAAGCCAAGCTGAGCCACCTGGCCCGGGTGGGGGGCGTCCTCGCCGGTCAGGCTCCCGACCTCCTGCCCGCCTTCGCCGCCGACCTGAAGGGGGGGCTGTTCAGCGGCATGCTGGGCGAGTGGAAGACGGCGCGTCTGCTGCCCCCGAGCCAGGAGGGAGCCCCCGGCGCCGACCGGGTCAGCCTCGCCGCCGCCGGGGCCATCGCCCTGGACGCCGATGACGCGGCGCGGCTGGAAAGCGAGCGGCAGGACGCACGGAAACTGAGGGTCATCCTGACCGTGTTCGCCCTGCTGGCCGGCCTGCTGCTGTTCTTCATCATGGCCGGCTACGCTCTGCGCACGGCCAGGGTGCTGGTCAAGTTCCATTATTCCTACATCATGATCTTCCCGGCCATGGTCGGGTTGATCACCCTGATCATGCTGCCGTTCCTCTACGGCCTGTCCATGGGCTTCTTCCGCGTTCCCCCCAGCCAGGGGGGCAAGTGGATCTTCGTCGGGCTGCAGAACTTCGTCGAGATCCTTTCCGACTTTCACCCGCTCACTCCGGGCAATTTCTATTTCGTCCTGATGGTCACGGTCATGTGGACGGTGATCAACGTCTTCCTGCACGTGTGCATCGGCCTGGTCCTGGCCATCATCCTCAACCGCAGCGATTTTTCCTTCAAGGGCGTTTACCGGGCCCTGCTCATCCTGCCCTGGGCCATGCCCAACTACATCACGGCCCTGATCTGGAAGGGGATGTTCCACAAGCAGTTCGGGGCCATCAACGCCTTCATCAAGCTGCTCGGCTTCGAGCCGATCAGCTTCTTCAACAATTTCTGGACCGCGTTCTTCGCCAACGTCGCCACCAACACCTGGCTGGGCTTCCCGTTCATGATGGTCATCTGCCTGGGGGCCCTGCAATCCATCCCGGCCGATCTGTACGAAGCGGCGCAGATCGACGGCGCGGGAAAATGGCAGCAGTTCAAGAAGATCACGGTGCCCCTGCTCAAGCCGGCGTTGTTCCCGGCCATCATCCTGGGGACGGTCTGGACCTTCAACTTGTTCAATATCATCTACCTGGTCTCGGGGGGCGATCCCAACCGCAGCACCGACATCCTGATCACCCAGGCCTACCGCTTCGCCTTTGAGAAATTCAACTGGGGCTTCGCGGCCGCGTATTCCATCCTCATCTTCCTCATCCTGCTGACCTACAGTGTCTTCACCAACCGCGTCACCAGAGCCACCGAGGGCGTTTTCGATTGAGCCGGAGGAAAACAGTGGAAGCCAAAAAAAAGAAGACCTTCCGGGAAAAAGTGATCGGGGTCCTGCTGCAGCTGTTCATCCTGCTGTTCACCATCGGCACGATCTACCCCGTCCTGTGGGTCTTCAAGATCGCCTTCGGTTCCCAGAAGGGGCTCTCCATTTCCCTGAGCCTGCTGCCCGCCCAGCCCACCCTGGAAAACTTCAATTACCTGCTGTTCAAAAAGCCGTTTTTTATCTGGCTGCTGAACAGCGTCATCGTCGCCGTCGCCACGACCCTCATCGGCATTTTTCTGGCCGCCACCGCCGGCTACGCCTTTTCCCGTTTCCGCTTCCCGGGGCGAACGGCGGGGCTGCTCTCCTTTCTCATCACCCAGATGTTCCCCGGCACCATGATGATGATCCCCCTGTACCTGATCGTCAACTGGCTGGGGCTGCTGGACAACCTGGCCGGGCTGGTCCTCATCTATTCGACGACTTCCATCCCCTTTTGCGTCTGGATGCTGAAAGGCTACTTCGACACCATTCCCAAGGACCTGGAGGAGTCCGCCCTGATCGACGGCGCCTCCCGGACCTTGATCTTCTATAAAATCATCCTGCCGCTGGCCAAGCCCGCCCTGGCGGTCACGGCCCTTTTCTCGTTCATGACGGCATGGAACGAATATATCCAGGCCGCCACCTTCATGAACCGCGAGCTCAGCTACACCCTGCCGGTGGCCCTGCGCAATTTCGTCGGCCAGTTCGCCCAGGACTGGGGATTTTTTGCGGCAGGCGCCATCCTGGTCTCCATCCCCATCGTGGCGCTCTTTTTCATCCTGCAGAAATACCTGGTTTCCGGACTCACCGCCGGTTCCGTCAAAGGTTAAAAGGAGGGAATATATGGTAAAAAAATTCAAGGTCGGTATGCTTATGGCACTGGTTCTACTCGCCCTGGCATCGCCCGCCCTGGCCCAGAAGGAGATCTCCTTCAAGGACCCCCAGGGCGATGACAACGGCAGCGGCAAATTCATCTATCCAACCGACCCGGTATACAAGCCGGGTTCCTTCGACATCACGGGATTCACCGTGCAGGACAAGGGCGGCACGGTCGAA
The DNA here is from genome assembly GCA_963764745.1 of Candidatus Aminicenantota bacterium. GTDB lineage: Bacteria > Acidobacteriota > Aminicenantia > UBA2199 > UBA2199 > UBA2199. The sequence continues at coordinate 1,469,911 of CAVXTN010000006.1, forward strand.
TTGACCGTATCCGTGGCCGCCGGCCTGGACAATCCCTGGAACATGGCCAGCGGCTTCAGCGTGCAGGAGGCCTTCGTCTTCATCGACATGGACGGCAAGCCGGGCAGCGGCCACCGGATGGCGCTGCCGGGGCTGAACGCCGAGTTCCTGCCGGGCGTGCTACTGGGAGAAGGCGGTCATCATGAGCCCGCAGCCGATCTCGCGCGTCAAGACCGAGGTGAAGATGAAGGCCGGCGACATGGAAAAGGACACCATCGTGCCGCTCAGCGTCACCCCGCACGGCAAGAGCTTCACGGCCATCATCCAGAAGTCGGACCTCGGCGCCGACGTCAGCGAGGATTGGGGTTTCCAGGTTCTGCTGACCTCCAACGAGGGTTTCCCCGAAGCCAACTCCATCCTGGTGCGCAAGCTCAATGAATACGAAGGCCAGCACCGCTTTGGCGGCGGCAGCGACTATGACGGCGATCCCAATTTCATGGACATCCTTGTGCCGCCCGGCAAGGGCGGCAGCGACGAGATCGACCTCCAGCACAAGATCATGTCGGCCTGGGTGAGCGGCGAGGACCCGGCCCAGTATGTGTACGTGAAACTGCCCATGGTCTACCTGCACAAGGCCATGGAGGCCGCCGCCGCTCCGGCCGGAAGAGCCGGCCGCGGCTCCGGTCGCGGTGGCTGCCGCGCCGGCGCGGGCCAAGAGCGACAGATTCGGCATCAAGGTGAACGGGCAGCTGTTCATCAATTTCCTGCATGAGAACGACGCCACCCAGGGCACCAACCACACCCACGGCCACAACGGCATCGCTCCCGAGCTCGAGCTCAACATGCTGGCCAAGGTCTCCGACAACATCGAGGTCGGGGCCCGCATCCAGAGCCGCTACCGCGAGAACTACTGGGCCACTTTCTGGGACATGGCGGTGCACAACGGCAATATCGAGCGCCCCGGCCTGTTCAAGCTCCGCGGCTCGTGGGCCGACGTGCGCACCCCCGACTGGCTCAAGGGCATCGTCGACAGGATCCACATCGGCTCCAGCGACCTGGCCATGTTCAGCCCCTACACCATCGGCCGGCTGCGCTACATCGACCGCGACAACGCCGGCGGCCTCTTTTTGAGCGCCAAGCCGTTCAAGATGTTCAGCTACGACGCGGCGCGCATCAGCCTGCCGTCGCTCTGGGCCGGGCCGGGCTGGCGCACCGGCGGCACGGACTATGACAACCAGCTGTACATCAACAAGGACTACGCCTTCGCCGGCAAGATCGATTTCAAGCCCGACAACCAGTACGACTTCCGGGTCATCGCCTACCACACCAGCGACCTGGAGGTCGATCCCCTGGACACGAACTCCCGCGACGGCATCGATTTCACCGACCGTTTCAAGAGCACGATCTTTTCCTTCGAATTCGACGCCAACCCGGTGAACTTCCTGCAGCTTTCCGGGGTGTTCGCCCATGCCTCGACCATCTACAAGGCGGCGAACTACACCAAGGACTGGGGCGGCTGGAACAGCATGCCGGCCAAGGACTGCAAGGACAGCATGTTCAAAGTGACGGCCCTGCTGCAGGACCCGCTGAAGGTCGGCCTGAACTTCGGGCTGGAATATTTCAACATCGGCGACGATTACATCTCGATCATGGCCTCGCGCCGCGAGCAGGACCAGCTGCTGACCGAGGGTTTCGAAGGCGACGATGTCGTGGGCCGCTGGAACGCCTGGAGCGCCGGCGAACCCTGGCGCTTCAGCCAGGACTGGATCGGCTACGAAGGCAATTACGGCCAGACCGTTTCCCCGATCGCCGACAACGGCGAGACGCAGTTCGACGAGATGCCCTACCAGAGCGTCATCGGCTGGAAAGGGTTCACCGGCACCGTCAACTTCAGCAAGAGCGGCCTGGAGCTGGCCGCCGAGGCCACCGGCATCGGCTACAACTCCAACATGCAGGGGCGCGACATGAACCTGTACCCGGTCAACGCCATGATCTGGAACCAGGACCAGGACCGCAGCACGTTCATCGGCATGATCCGCTTCAAGTACTCCTTCACCATGGGGCGATCGTTCGATTTCTCCGGCAGGGTCAAGCTGATCGACGACAAGGACAACGCCAACATCGCCAGCCCCAGCGACGACTACAAGAGCAAGAAGTGGGTCTATGATTTCGGGCTGGGCTGCCAGGTGACCGACGAGATCTATGCCAAGGTGGGCTACTGGGTCGCCAGCGACGGCATCACCCTGGGCGGGGCCGACCGCTCCAGCGACAAGAAGAAGTGGTATTTCATCGCCAAGACCGAGTTCGCCGGGCTGCAGGTCGGCTACATCCTCGACTACGCGACCGGCAACGACTGGATCGGGGACGTGCACTACACCGATTTCAAGGTGATGCGTTCCCGCGCCTTCGTGATCGTCAAGTTTTAAAGGTTGAATGACGGGGGCGGGACCGTTCCGCCCCCTGCCGTTTTAGCGCCCGGCGTCCGCTTCTGACCGGAAGGCCGGGGTTTATCCAGAACTGGCAATTGCCTTGCATTGGGTTTATTCTGTTCAAAAGATGAACCTTTTTCACGATAAAGCTTCTAAAAAGGTGATGGAACAAAAGGAACGGCTTTCATTGCCATTGCTGCAGCGCGGCGATGCCGGGGCCATTGCCGCGATGATGGCGGCCTATGGCGACCGCCTGCTGCGGGCGGCGTTCTGCCTCTGCCGCGACCGCTGCCAGGCCCAGGACCTTGTCCAGGAAACCTTTTGCCGCGCCATCCCCGCCTTGAAGGATTTCCGCGGCGACTGTCTTCTTTACACCTGGCTCTACAGCGTGATGCGCCATTTGTTCATCAGCCAGGCCCGCAGGCGGCAGCCCCTTTTTTCGCTTGCCGACATGCCCGATGTGGCAACCGATGATCCCGGGCCCGAGGGCCGCGCGGCGGCGGAAAGCGACCGCGAGCGCATGGACGAGATCCTGGCCGCCTTGCCGGCCAAGCACCGGGAGATACTCGCGCTGCGCTTCGGGGAGGGGATGAAGCTCTGCGAGATCTCGGACCTGCTGGCGATCGCTCCCGGTACGGTCAAATCGCGGCTGCACCAGGCTCTCAAGGGCATGCGCAAAAAATTGCCGGCGGATTGGCATCCCGCCTCCGGCCGGGAGGAAGCCTATGAAATGTAAGCATTATCGGAATGAAATGGAAGACTGGCTGGACGGTGAACTGGCCGGCGCCGAACGGGCGGAGTTGGAGCGGCACGTGGGCGCGTGCTCGGCCTGCGCGCGCTATTTCGCTCAACGGCAGGCCATGGGAGCCGCCCTGAAAAAGACATTGCGAACAGGGGAGCGCCGGGCTTCATTTTCAGCCGCGTCCCTTGACCTGTCCTCCGCCTGAAGAGCGGCCGGCCTGGCCACGTCCGTGGTTCGGCCTCGCCCCGCGCGCGTTCACGGCGCTGGCGGCGGTGATGCTTTTCGCCCTGCTGTTCCTTTTCCATCCTTGGACGAGCCCGCGGCCGGGCTCCGCGGCCGAAATGTCCGCCGATCGCGGAGATCACGATCAGCGACAGCCTGAACATCGCCGACGAGGCCATCATTACCGGGTGCACTTCCGGTATCTGCTACAGCATCGACATGCAGATCTCGGCCATCGAGATAAACAATCCTTCATGAACAGGACGAACCGTTTTGACGAGGAGACGAAAATGAAAAAAACATGGCTGATCTTCACGATGCTGTGGGTGCTGCTGTCAAGTGCCTGGCTGAAGGCCGAGGACGCGGTGCGCATCGATGCCCAGCAACGTCCCAAGCTGGTCAAAAAAATCGCCCCGGTCTATCCCGAGGAAGCGAGAAAACAGGGGATCCAGGGAGTCGTCGAGCTGGAAGCCACCATCGACCGGGCCGGCACTGTCATCGGCGTCAAGGTCCTGCCCGCGCAGACTCCCCAGCCGCTGCTGGAACAGGCGGCCGTCGCGGCGCTGCGGCAATGGAAATACGCGCCCTATATGATCAACGGCAATGCCAAGGCGGTGATCTTCACCGTGACCATTACCTTCGCCCTGGACGCTAAAAAAGAGGATGCGCAGTCCGCAAAAAACTTCGCTGAGCGCCCCAAGCGGATCTCCGCCGTGAATCCGGTCTACCCGGAAGAGGCCCTGAAGCAGAGGATCCAGGGCGTGGTCCTCGTCGAAGCCACCATCGATGAAAAAGGCGACGTGGTCGCCGCCAAGGCGATGCCCGGCAAGGTTCAACAGCCGCTGCTCGCGGAGGCGGCGCTGACGGCGGTCAGGCAGTGGAAGTTCGAGCCCATCATCAAAGGCGGCAAGGCCTGCAAAGCCACCTTCACCGTGACCATCAATTTCCGCCTGAAGTGACGGGCGACAAGGAAAAGAAAAAACGTGACCTTCGCCTTGCGCTGAGGACCCGGCCGGCGGGGGATCAGTTCAAGCGGTCGATATAATCGGTATATTCGGGCAGCGGGTTGCAGATGAAAACGCCCAGTTGCTTTTCCGCCAGCGGCTCCAGGCCGAAAAATTCGCTGTTCCAGCAGACGATGCCCCGCATGCTGACGATCTCGCCGCCGATGGTCAGCATGATCTTGACCTCGTGGTGGATGGGGAAGATCTGGTTTTCGGCCTGGATCAGCATGCCGTGGCGGGAGATGTTGCGCGTGCTGCCTGGGCTATAGGTGTCATTGCCCCCGTACATGAGCTCCAAACAATGCAGCATTCTTTTTTCAAGCCGTTTTTCCATGATCGCAGCCTCCGCAAGCATGCGCTATAACGTAGCATGAAAAATCTCCGGATGTCAACTGGGGAATTCCTGACCCGCAGCGGCGACGGCGCGGGCGAAATTTTTCATGACCCAGAGATGGGCCTTGGCCTGGGTCAGGTTGTAGACCGGCCAGGGCAGGGTGGGGCGGTAATCGTGGATGGCCATCAGGGCCGCGCTGCCGTTCAGCACCTCGCGGAATTCCAGGCGCGGCCGGCGCGTCGGCGGGTTGGTCTTTCTGGCCAGCAGGCCGCCGGTGATATAAAACAGCTGCCGGTCGGAGGCGGCGCTGCGTTCCAGGGCGAAATGCAATTCCAGGAGCGGCAGGCGCAGGAAGCGGGTGCGGATGAACAGGCTGCCCGCGGCGTCGATGTCGGCCCTGAGCAGGAAACGAAAAAAATGCGGCAGCCAGGCGGTGTATTGCATGGCCAGCCAGCGCGCGGTTTTCCCGGGCGGCAGGGCGATCCTCTGCACGGAGCGGACGGTATTGTGCTCGCTGTCCGGAATACGGCGCATGCCGCGGGTCAGGGCTGAGCGCATGGCCTGGAAATTCCCGGTCCGCTTTTCTTCGGCCCGGGAATCGGCCACGGCCTGCGCGAAGGGTATCCCCGGCCGGCCGGCCTGATGCTGGAAGCCGAGTTCCCGGGCGACAAGCGAATGCTTCAGGCTTTCGACCAGCGGCGAGACCAACTGGCGGGGATAGCCGCTGATCAAGGCCAGGAAGATCTTGGACAGGCGGAACAGGCTGAAGGGGACGCCGATGAACAGGCGGCGCAGGCCCAGCAGGCGGGCGCTGCGCTCGCAGCAGCTCGCGGTAGGTCATGATATCGCTGGAGCCGATATCATGGCTGCGGCTCTTGCCTTCGGGATGTTCCAGGCAGTAACGGAGCATGGCGATGGCGTCGGCCAGGGCAACCGGTTGGATCAGCGAGGCCGACCAGCGCGGGCAGATGATCAACGGCACCCGTTCCAGGATCGAGCGGAACATGCCGTAGGAAGAACCGCGCAGGCCGATGACGATCCCGGCCCGCAGCGTGGTCACGGGCACGCCGTAGGCGCCCAGCGTCCGCTCCACTTCGCCGCGGCTCAGGATGTGGCGGGAGAGGTTGGGCTGGTCGGGGATCATGCCGCCCAGGTAAACGATATGGCGGACGCCGACCCGGGCCGCCGCCCGGGCAAAATTATCGGCGCTGATCAGGTCGAGGTCCTGGAAGGTCCCCTGGGTGAGGTGGGCCGACGGCAGCATGGCATGGACCAGGTAAAACGCGGTGTCGGCGCCGGCCAGGGCCTGCTCGCATTCAAACAGCGAAAAAAGGTCGCAGCGGCGCCAGGTCAAGCAGCCGTCGGCGGGAGCCGGCCGATTTCTCCGGCTCAGGCCGATGACCCGGTAGTCCCCGGCCAGTTCTTCGGCCAGAGCCGTGCCGATGAAGCCGCTGGCTCCGGCGACGGCCACGGTTGTTTTTTTGCTGGCTGCCATGATGGGTGATCAACAGTCATATTCTATTGGATCGGAACCGCGGTTGCAAATCGCGGGATTGCATAAAATGGCGGAGCGAAGTAAAATCCCGGCCATGGAAGAACATGCCTCCGAGGCTCCCGCCTCCTGCGACCTGGAAAGTATCTGGCAGCATTTCAGCAGTCGCCTGCGCCGGTTCATCCGCGCCTTCGGCACCAGCGGCGACGAGGCTGAGGACATCCTGCAGGACGTGTTCGTCCGCGTCCATAATGGCATCGCCGGCCTTCGCGATTGCGGCAAGCTCCAAAGCTGGATCTTCCAGATCACGCGGCGGGCCGTTTTCGACCATTTCCGCCGGCGGCGCCCGGGAGTCGCCTATTGCGAATGTTTGCCCCTGATCGGGGAAGAGGAAAGCGGCGACTCGGCCGCCAGCCGCCTGGCGGCCTCGATCGGGGAATTGCTGGTTTCCCTGCCCGAGCCGTACCGGACGGCGCTGCAGCGGTCCGAAATCGAGGGCCTGACGCAAAAGGAACTGGCGAAATCCCTGGGCATCTCCTATTCCGGGGCCAAATCCAGGGTGCAACGGGCCAGGCGCATGGTCAAGGAGCGTTTGCTGGAGTGCTGCCATTTCGAGTTCGACCGCCGCGGCGCCGTCATCGACTATTATGATCATTGCTGCTGCTGCGCGGCCGAAAAAAAATAACGCGGTCCTGATTTTTTTTGCGTCTTTTCAGCTTTTCCCCCGTCCTCGGGGCGGAGGAAAAAATGAACCCTTTACTCAAAATATTCGCTTACACCGGTCACCAGGTCTGGCTGACGCTGCTGAAGAATTGGCCCTTTTTGCTGGCCAGCGTGGTCATGGCCACGCTGCTGCGCCGCTACCTGGATTCGGCCCGCATCGCCGCTTTCCTGCACCGGCATCAGAAAGCGGGGGTCATGGCCGCCACCGCGGCGTCCGTGGCGACTCCGCTTTGCTCCTGCGGCACCACCGCCGTGGTCATCGGCATGATGGCCAGCCGCATCCCCTGGGCTCCGGTGATCGCCTTCATGGTTGCTTCGCCCCTGACCTCGCCCCAGGAACTGATCTACAGCGCCGGCCTGTTCGGCTGGCCTTTCGCCCTGGCTTTTTTTGCAGCTTCCATCGTGCTGGGACTGGGCGGCGGCCTGCTGGGTTCCATTTTTGACAGGCACGGCTGGCTGGCCGGCCAGGTGCGTTTCCAGAAGGACGAGGCATGCGGCTCCTGCGGCGGCTGCCCGGAGCGGCCTTCCCGCAAGCGGATCGTCCTGGAAACAGCCAGGACCGGACTGCGTCTCCTGCTGGTTTTCTTGGCCTTCACCTTTGTGGGCTACTTCGTCAACCAGCTGATCCCCGGCAGCTGGATCGGCGCCGTTTTCGGCAAGAACAAGATCTACGGCATTCCCCTGGCCGCGACCCTGGGATTGCCTTTTTACGTCAACAGCGAAGCCTCCCTGCCCCTGGTGCGGGCCATGCTGGCCGCGGGCATGAGCCCGGGAGCGGCCCTGGCTTTCCTGATCACCGGCGCGGGAACGTCCATCGGCGCGATCAGCGGCGCCCTGGCCATCGCCCGCTGGCGGGTGATCGGCCTGGTGGTCTTCACCCTCTGGGCCGGGGCCATGGTCTGCGGCGTTGCCTTCAACCAGGCGTTGGCCGCGGGTCTTTTTTAGGATCTCGCGGGTGCGCCCGGCGGAAAATTGATGTATAATCCCTGCCGATGAACAAGAAAGAAAACCATGCCGACGCTGCGCCGCTGACGGCGCCGGTCGGGTTCTTCGATTCCGGGGTCGGCGGCCTGTCGGTCCTGCAGGCCGCCCGGCGCATCCTGCCCCATGAAAACCTGCTCTATTTCGCCGATTCGGCCCATTGTCCTTACGGCAGCAAGAGCGGCGATTTTGTCCGCCAGCGGGCCCTGGCCATCAGCCGCTTTCTGCTGGACCGCGGGGCCAAGGCCGTTGTCGTGGCCTGCAATTCGGCCAGCGAGGCGGCGCTGGAGCTTCTGCGGCAGACCTACCCGGGACTGGAGATCGTCGGCGTGGAACCGGCCCTCAAAGTGGCCCAGAGTTTGAGCCGCAACAAAAAGATCGGCGTCCTGGGCACGCCCCTGACCCTGCGCGGCGGACGCTTTTCCCGGTTGTTGAAGAATTTTTCGGCCGGCATGGAGGTGTATACCCAGCCGGTGGCGGGCCTGGTGGAGCGGATCGAGGCCGGCCTGGCCGACTGACGCCGAAACCGCGGCCATTTTGAAAAAAAACCTGCGGCCGCTGTTGAAAATGGGGATCGATACCCTGGTGCTGGGCTGCACCCATTACCCGCTGGTCAAGGATCCCATCGCCGCCATCTGCGGTCCCGGGGTCGAGGTGATCGATACCGGCGAGCCCGTGGCCCGCCAGCTCTGGCGGCGCCTGCTTTTGACCCAGCGGCTCAATCCCGGCCCTGCCGGCGGCCGCAGCGAATATTTCTGCAGCGGCGCGGCGGCGGCCGCGGCCCCGGTCATGCGCAAGATCATGGCCGATCCGCAGCTGACGGTTTGCCAGAGTTCCATATAGACGCGCTGCCGATATCCCGGCTCGGGTGTTTCTTCATTCATGCCCTTCTCCTTTAGGCGGTAGGGGGGCAGTGGAAGGCGAGGGGGCAACAAACTGATCGCTATTGATTTTTAAAGGCCTTTGGTCTATATTGCCCTAATGGAAACAAGCGGAACCCGGGGCTGCGGCAACATCGGCAGCCTGAACCTGAGCCAGCAAAACCTGAAAGTAAAAAGCGGAATCCGATGAGGATATTGCCGGTTTCTTCCGGAAAGGGCGGCGTGGGAAAAACGACTTTCGCCTTGAATTTTGCCCTGGCCCTGGCCAAGACGCACAAGACCGTGCTCCTGGATATGGACACCGGGACCTCCAGCCTGCGTAATTTTTTGGACGTCAAGGTCGAAAAGGACCTGTTCCACTTCCTGAAAAAAAACTGCCTCGCTGCAGGAATGCCGGCAGTCACTGCCCGCCGCCATGGACCCGGACCGGTTTTTTGCCAATTTCAGTTTCATCGCTTCGCCGCAGGGCTTTGTCCAGGACATCGTGAATTTCAGCGCCGCGGTCAAGGAAAAAATGATCGCCGGCATCAATGAACTCCAGGCCGATTACGTGGTCATCGACATGAAAGCCGGCCTCGACCACAATGTCCTGGAATTCCTGCCCCTTGCCAACAGCGGCATCATCCTGTTTACCCCCCGCCTGCGGGCGGCCACCCACACGGCGGCCGAAATGGCCAAGGCCAACCTGTTCCGCATGCTGGGCATCATGCTGACCTCGCCGCTGCTGCAGGAGCAGTTCGCCCGGTCCGCGGACGCATCGCGGGCCGAGGTTTTCCAGCATTTGCGCGACTTTTTGGAAAACGGCGACGAGCAGGAGGGAAAAAACCTGGACGACTTGCTCGCCGAAGCCGCGGCGCAGTTCCCCCAGGACAATTTTCTCAGGGTTTTCCGCTACTACGTGGAAAACTACAAGATCTACTATGTACTGAACCAGTTCAACAGCGTGGCCGAGTCGGTGGAAAATACCATCAAGCCTTTCGTCGAGGAAATTTACCGCACGGCGTCCGCCCATGTGGCTTTCCACAACCTGGGCTGGGTGGTCGAGGATGAACAGGTCCGTCGTTCCACCGAGGCCGGCGTGCCTTACATGGTGCGCCGCCATTACCAGAAGCAGCAGGCAGCTCCGATCGCTTCTGACTTCGACGCCCGCCTGCGTGAAATGTTCGGCCTGGCCCGGAAAAAAGAGCCCGCGGAAAAGAAAAAGGACCTGGCCCATGAGCTCAGCGGCCAGATCGACCTGTTGCGCAAGATCTACGTCTTGCAATGCCGGCAAGGATCCGGAGACCAACCTGGACTTTATCGCCGCCCGGGTCAGGGACATTTCCGATAATTCCGCCCACCAGTTCGGCATGAAAAAGATCTACTCGCAGCAGGAATTCCTGGAGCGCTTCCAGGCGCGCCTGATCTGAAGAATCCCGGCCGGCCTTTTTCCCCAGGGCCGCGCTTACTCGATCTTCAATAAGACAAAAACAGCGCTTGGCCCGGCCTTGGTTTCGATGCCCAGGTGGACCAGCTCCCTCCGGCCCAGGGACAATTTCTTCATGGCCCGCAGGCGCAAGCTGAGCCGGGCCGCCGCGGCGTGCTTCGCGGCCAGGAGAGTGCGCGCCCCGTTGCGGAGCTTCAGGGCGACGTCTTCCCCGGCGGAAAAGCGCAGGCTCGGGGTGGAGGCGGAGCTGCCTTTCAAGTCGATAAACAGGTCATAGTCGCGGCCGGCCAGGAAGCGAAAGGCCGAAGCTTCCCGCACATAAGTAAAATTCTTCGAATTGCAATAAAAAGAGAGGCCGGCGGCGGAATAACGCGTTTGCAGCTGGACGTGCGGGAAAAAGCAGACGAAGGCCAGCATGGCCGCCCCCGCAGCCGGGTAGAGGAAGCGCGCCGCGCGGGCGATTTTTTTGCCTGCCAGCCCGGAATAATACATGGCCAAGGCCAAAGAGAGTGCTCCCAGCCAAAGCCAATTCGCCAGGTAAGACGAATTGTCCCGTTTTAAGAATGACGGGAAAAAGCGCGACAGATCGACGACCTCACTGCCCAGGAAGGAGAGCAGCCCGGAGGCGCGCTCGCTCACTTCGCGGGTGACTGGCTGGTACAGAAAGAGAGGGTAATAAAAGAGCCAGACGGTCGCAAATACGGTCAGGCCGGCCAGCAGCCGGCTCAGGGTCCTTGGCGCTCCCGGGGCGGCGTCCCGGGCAAAAGCGGCGGCCAGGATCGCCATGATCCAAAAGACGAACAGCGTCGGCCTGGCGGCGGGCGAATAGCCGCCGCGCACGGTGGTGTAGGCATGGGAGAGCAGGTACAAAAGGAAAATGGCGCCCAGCAGCCAGCGGTCGCGGATGCGCTCCCGGACTTCTTTTTTCAATACGAGGAAAAGCAGCATGAGGAACGGGGCATAGACCAGGAGGCCGTCGCGCTGGTCGAGGAAGAACGAGAGCAGTGTTTCCACTTTCAGGACCAGGGGAATGGAAAAGAAATTCTTTTCGGGCGAGATGCTGCCGGGATTGAAGGAGCCGTAAAGCGTCTTGCTGTAGGCTGCCAGCAGCAGCAGGCTCAGGACGGGGGCGGCAAAAAAAATCCCCAGCCGCTTGATCCGGGTCGCGTCGCGGCGCCAGATGCCCGCCGCGACGTACAGGGCCAGCAGCGCTGCGGGGAGCGCGTACTTCAAGTGCAGCCAGGGAATGCAGGCCAGCAGCAGCCCCGGCCAAAAAGGGCTAGGCCGCCGATCCCGTTCGCGGCTGAAGAGATAGGCGAAGATCATCAGGGTGGCGGCGGGAAGCTCGGGATAGAGATGCACGGCATGAAAGACAAGGGGAAAGGTGGTCAGGAAAAAAATGAACGCCATGCCGTTGTCCTTGTCCGGCAGGAAGGCGCGGAGCGCCTGGAAAAGGGCCAGGGCGAAGAAGGCGCTGAGGAACGCCGCGCACAGGCGAAAAAACAAGGCGGCCGGGACCGCCCCGTTCAGGAGGCGGAACAGGAGAAAGCCGGGGACCATGAGGAAGGAGACCCCGGGCAGGTGAAACGAATGGTATTTGCCGTCATGGACCAGGCCGTGGAAACGCAGTTCCACCGGCAGGTAGTGCAGGTATGTCTTTTGCTGCAGGTTGTTTTTCAGGTCGAGATCCCCGTCTTCCACCAGGCTTTGGCTCATCATCAGGTAATGCGGCTCGTCACCCGACAGCTGGATGCCGCGGGCATGGAATACGGCCGCCGTCAACGCAAAGACGAGGAAGGAGAGCAGCCAGACGCGCCGGGACGAGGCCGCGGCCAGCGGGATCTTCAGCCGCGGGTCGGGGTTGCGCCTGGCCAGGACCAGAATGTAAAGCAGCATCACCATGCAGGCCAGGCGGATACGGAAATCGCCGATCGAGGAATAGCGGAGCAGCAGCAGCGGTGTCAGCAGCATGCCCAGGTAGGGGGAGCGGCTCGGGGTGTTGCGAAAACGCCAGGCCGCTTCGCCGCCCATGACCGCGATGAGAAATGCCAGGAGCAGGAACAGCCCCCCGTCTCCCAGCCGCCAGGTGAGCAGCAGCAGGGCCAGGCCGAGGACGTTGGCCGCAAGGAGGATGGCGTTCGCCGGGCGTTGCCTGGTCATGGCCGCTCCTTGGTGAGGACGCGCCGGTCGGCAGGTGAGAATGAGGAGGATGGTTCGCCGGCGCGGGTCAGATCCACTGGCTGAGATTGACGAAGGCCTTGATCTTGCTGTCGGCCTCGCGCAGGCGGGCGGAAAGGATCCGGGCCAGCGTGATCAGTATCTTCACGCCGTTGACCGAGTCCTTGTGGAGAAAGTGCAGAAACTTTTCGCTGCCGATCTCCAGGAGCAAGGTGTCGCTGTTGGCGATGGCGGTGGCGCTGCGCGGCAGGTCCTCCAGCAGGGCCATTTCGCCGAAAAAATCGCCTTTTTTCAGCACGGTCAGCGTCTCTTCGCCGCTGACGTTGGCCCGCTGGGTGATGCGCACGGTGCCGGAAATGATCACCAGCAGCGAACTGCCCGTATCGTTTTCTTCGAAGATCGTTTCCCCGGAATGGAACACGCGCTCGGAAAACAGGAAAGTCAATTCTTTTATGGCGGCATAGCTCAAATCATGGAACAATCTCAGGTTTTTCAGGATTTCGATGATGACGTCTTTGTCCGGGCTCATGGCGGTCATTGTAGCATATTACCCCGGGCTTGAACATCCGGCCGGCCCGGCGGCGCGGCTTCCCGCCGGGGGGGCGAGCACGCTGCCCAGCCCTTCCCGGATGTAGCTTTTCAGGAACCGGTAAATATCGGGGTGGGAAAAATGCAGGCCGCCGGTTTGCAGGCGGATATCGTCGCTGGCCAGGGAAAATTCCCCCCGCTCGCTGCGGTACACGAAACGGATGTTCACCGCTTCCAGGCTGACCAGCATCGACAGCAGCGTTTCCTCCAGGTTGCCCAGGGGCGGGCAGTCCATGTGGCTTTTCTGCAGCCGCGCCCTGACGCGGGTGCCCTGCCCCAAGCGGCTGGCAATGCGGAAATTTCCCCGGCAAGCCTGGGTGGTGGCCTTGAGCAGCGGAATGCCCAGCCCGACTTTCTTGAACCCCTTGCTCGTGAAAAACGGATCCTGGACCTTGAGCAAGGTCTGGCGGTCCATGCCCCGGCCGTCATCGCCTACTTCAAGTGTCAGCAGGTCCTGGGCGGCGGATTCCTCGACTCTCATGACGATATTTTTGGCGCCGGCGGCGACCGAGTTCTGCACCAGGTCGAGCAGGTGGAAGCAGAGATCTTCAACCATGGGACCCGGGATATGTGACCTGGAAGTTCCGGGCCAGCGCCGCGGCGATCAGCGCCGGCAGCGACGAGTCCCGGGCGGCGAAAACCGTGCAGGCCCGGCCTATGTCTTTGAGGAAATGGGCGTCGGAGTTGCTGATCAGGGGATTGCCGGCGAGGGCGGGGTTGGCTTTGATCACCGTTTCCGCCCTGGCCGCATAGGATATTTCCAGGACCGCGCCCGCGAGTTCGCTCGGAACCATGCCCAGATTGACCAGCAGGCCGAAGGGGAGAGCTTCGACATGGGCCGGGATGCAGGAACCGCCATGGCGGCGGACCAGGTCGATGCAGTTCGGCCACGGATATCTGCAGGGCGTTGAGCAGGAGCTTTTCCTCCTGGCGGACAATGTTGTCCAGCTCATCGACCACGACCTGGTCGCCGAAAAAATCGGGATTGTTGGGCACGTCCGGCAGCAGCGAATAAATCCGGCCGTTGAAGCGTTCCGCCTGGCGGCGGTCTTCGAAAAGGCAGATCATGTGGACGTCTTCGCGGGTCTGGGCTTCCATGCCGAACAGGACGCGGATCCCGGCTTTTTCCCCCAGGGACGCGGCATAGAAACCGTTTTCCATGCTGTTGTGATCCGTGACGGCGATCAGGTCCAGGCCGAGCTCCCGGGCGCGGCGCACGATGGCCGAAGGCGCCATCTCCAGGGAGGCGCAGGGGGAAAGGGCGGAATGGATGTGCAGGTCGGCCTTGATCTTCATGCGTCTTCCCATCTTAAGAAAATCGCCGTCCAAAGTCAACCGCGGGAGGGTCGCTTAATAGAGGAGTTCGATATGGGTCTCCACTCCCAGCAGGCGGCGGTCGGAGGAATCGGCCGCCTCGAAATAGGGGCAGTAGTATTTTTCGCTTTTGACCTTGAAATAATAGAGAAAGCGCTGGTCGACATTCAGCCCGGGAATATTCGAAAAGGTCACGCTGCGCACGTTGCCGGGCTCGATGAACACCTTCATCCGCTTGTGCTCGACCTGCAGGGAAACATAGTTGGGCTTGGGGATGTTCTTCAGCTGCAACACGAAGGTCTTGACCCGCCGCGGCGCCAGCAGGAAGAATTCCAGCTCCCGGTCGGCTTGGGTCCAGAAAAAATCGCCTTCGATGGGGTTGTAGTTGTCGTTGAGCATGAACAGGGTGTAGCTGGTCGCCGATCTTGCGGTTGAAGGCGCGCGGGTTGGTGTTGCTGGGCAGCGTGGCAAATTGGGTTTTTTCAGGGGGAAAGAGCCTGGCCGGGAAGGAGACGCCGGGGAAGCGCGGCGAAGCGGAATGGAACAAGCTGTCCATGTACACCGGGGAGAGAAAAACCACGGCGACGAAGAGCGGGACCAGGGTGAATTTAAAAATGCGCTCCCGGTAGCCGAGAAAGAAAAAAATGGGGAAGATGCTGAGAAAATAGCGGTTGCCGAGCGAGCCGCCGCCGCCGAAATAATTGTCGGGCATGACCAGGATGTAAACCAGGATGGCCGCGACCGCGGCCGCCAGCAGGAACCAGTCTTCCGGCATTTTTTTCTGGAACCAGAAGAGCAGCAGCAGGAAGAGGGCCGGGAAAAAATAGATGAACATGCCGGTGAAGCGGCCGAAGATATAATAGAACAGGTTCAGCACGACGATGGCCGGGTTCAGGTAATAGCGGCTCCAATAATTGTCCGTGCTCATCTTGTAGCCGCCGGCGAAGGTGAAATCGGTGCGTTCGTAGGGGAAATTGCCGTAAAAAGACATCCTTTCCCCGCCCTGGAAGTTGAACGACCCCGTCTGGCCGTAATTGAAGGCGAAAAGGCCGGCGAGGACCAGCATGCACAGCAGCGCCATGACGGCGAATTTTTTCCATTGCTTGCGGTAGAGGAGGAGCAGAAAGAGAAAACCGATATGCAGGACGTTGTTGGGCTTGGAGAAGATGGCCGCGGCGAAGAATACCCCGGCCAGGTTGCCCCAGGCCGGCTTTTTGAATTCATAAAAAAAGAAGAAAAGGGCGGCGAAATTGATGAAGAAATTGAACAGGTCGGCGGTGATCCACCAGATGTAGATGAAGGCCACGCTGGAAAACAGATAGACCAGAGTAAAGGTGAAGCTTTTCTGCGGGGAATGGTGCTGGCGCAGGAGGAGAAAGCCCATGAGCAGCACCAGCAGGACCATCAGGCCGTTGGCCAGGAGAATGCCGTGAACGTCGAAGAGGCGGAAAAAGGGAGCGACCACCAGGGGATACATGAAAGACTTGGCGTAGAAAAGCTGCCCGTCTTTGCCCTTTTTAAGGAAAAGCCCTATGGGGCCGACCCAGAATTTTTCGCGGATACGGACGATGTCGGCGCGCTCGTATTCCAGGTCGCCGTCGCGGGCCAGGCTCTGGATGATGGCATAATAGGTGGATTCGTCGGAAAAGAAACCGCCTTTCTTGATATTGGCCAGGTCGGTGGAAAAAGAGAAAAAAATGATGAAAAGCAGGAACAGGATGAAAAAATATTTAATATTTTTCGGTATCATTGGCGCCGCCATTATAGCAGATTCACCGGCAAAGTGAAATGCCGGCCGGCTTTGGGCCGGCAGTTGATTTGCCGGATCAAATGGCATATAATACCTTCTTGCGGCAGTCTTGCTTGTTCGCCAAAAAAGCGGACTCACGTGCTCCCCCGACGAGGTGAATGGATGAATTTTTTTAAGGACTCTCTGAAGATGACCCTGGCGGTCGTGGCCGCCAGCCTGCTTTTCCCGCGCTATGCCTATTCGTATATCGACCCGGGTACCGGCAGCTATGTTTTCCAGGTCATCATCGCCGCTTTCGTGGCCTTTTCCTTTGCGGTAAAAATTTACTGGAACAAGATCAAGGAGTTCCTGGTCCGCCGTTTTTCTAAAAAAGGGTGATGACGGAAGCGAAACGCCTGGAGCCGGGATCCTTCCGCGATCCCAGCGGCTTTCTTTTCTGGCAGGAAAGCCAGCTCTACCGCCAGGTCAACGATTCCTACCGGGAAAACTTACGATCGACTCCTCGCCTCGGGGCTTTATCGAGCATTTGCGGCGCCGAAGGCTCATTGATCGCCCACGAGGAATGCGACAGGCAATTGGCGCGCACGGCCTCCGCTTACAAGGTCATCCGTCCGCAGCGGGTGCCTTTCGTCTCCTATCCCTACGAATGGTGCTTCAGCCAGCTCAAGGACGCGGCCCTGCTGACCCTGCGCATCCAGAAAACCGCCCTGGCCCATGGCATGTCGCTCAAGGACGCCAGCGCCTACAACATGCAGTTCGTCAATGGCAAGCCGGTCCTGATCGACACCCTGTCTTTTGAAAAATACCTGCCGGGCCGCCCCTGGGTGGCCTACCGCCAGTTCTGCCAGCATTTCCTGGCGCCGCTGGCCTTGATGGCCAGGCGCGACATCCGCCTGAGCCAGCTGTCGCGGCTTTACCTGGACGGGGTGCCCCTGGACCTGGCCAGCCGCCTGCTGCCCGCCGGGACGCGCTTCAAGTTTTCCCTGCTCTCGCACATCCACCTGCATGCCCGCTCGCAGAAGCACTATGAGGACAAACCGGTCAGGAGCGCGCAGCGGCAGATGAGCCGCTTCGCCCTGCTGGCCCTGATCAACAGCCTGGAAGCGGCGGTCGTCCGGTCTGCGCTGGCGGCCCCGCGGCAGCGAATGGGCGGACTATTACGACCATACCAATTATTCCGGGCCGGCCGGCGATTGCAAAAAAAAGCTGGTGGCCGATTTCCTGGCCAGCAGCTCGATCCGCGCCACGTCTGGGACATCGGCGCCAACACCGGCGTGTTCAGCCGCCTGGCCTGCGAACGCGGCATCCCCACGGTCGCCCTGGACATCGACGCGGCGGCGGTGGAAAAGAACTATCTGCCAGTGCCGCCGGGAGGGGACCCGCTTCCTGCTGCCGCTGGTGGGCGACATCACCAATCCCAGCCCGGGCATCGGCTGGGGAAACGAGGAAAGGATGTCGCTGCTGGAGCGCGGCCCGGTGGACGCTATCCTGGCCCTGGCCCTGGTGCACCACCTGGCCATCGCCAACAACCTTCCCTTCGACAAGATCGCCGCGCTGTTCTCCCGCCTGTGCCGGAATCTCTGATCATCGAATTCATTCCCAAGAGCGATTCCCAGGTGCAGCGCCTGCTGGCCACGCGCGAGGACGTTTTCCCGACCTATGAAGCCGGTAGCTTTGAAGCTGAATTTTCCCGTTTTTTCGATATTGCCGGCAGTGAAAAAATTCCGGAGTCGCAGCGGACCCTCTACCTGATGCGCCGCCGGCCGCCTGAGAAATAGCCGGAATCCCCAGCCTTACCGACCTCGGGCAAGAGGTCTATGCTTTTTTGCAGCAACGCAGGCGGGTCTGGCGCCAGATAAAAGCGGCCAGGCCGTCCTGCCCGCCCAGAGCGCCCACCGTTCCGCCCGCGGCCAGCATGGCCTTCAGCGAAGCCAGAGGGCGGTCCGGGTCGAAATCGCCCTCGAGAAGCGATGCATAGGCGCCGGCGCGTTTTTCCTCGCCGCCGAGCGGCAGGGGGTCGGAACCGCGCAGGACCGCGCGTCCGAGTTGGCTCTGGTCAAGGAAGAAGCGCGGCGCCGGCCAGAACCAGGGGCGGGCGGGGTTATCGGCCAGAAAAAAAGTCGGAGCGTCCAGGCGCGCTGCCGTCTCCCGCACCAGGCGGCCGCGGCGGCCCAGCCATTTGCCTGCCCCCCAGGGGATGATGGCCAGGGCGCCGGCAGCGGTCAGTTCGTCCACGACCGCCGTCAGCGGCCGGCCGTCGGGGATGGCGGGAACGGGACCGGCCGTCAGCACTTCGAGGCGCTCGCGGGTGACGATCTGCCGGCCGCGGATGACCAGCAGGAGCCTTTCCCCGTTCCGGCAAAGGGCCAGGGAGTGCGCTTCGGCCGTGGGCTTGAATTCGTACGGGGCGGGTCCGGGTCCCCTGGGCGCGGCCCAAAGGGAGAACATGTCGCAGCCGGCGGCTTCGGTCAGCAGCGCCACGCGCTCCAGGGGGCTTGCCGCCGCGGTCGCAGGAGATGCGCCGCGGGCGAGGTTGGCGCACAGGGCCGGCCAGAATATTTTTTCATCGTAGCACCGGTAAAAATGGAGGTGAAAATCGGCGGCGACTCGGCTCAAGGGCATGTCCGCCTATGCCTCCAGGAAACGCCGGTGCCACAGGGCCAGGTTGACCAGGCTCCACAGCAAATGGTCATGGTTCCTGCTCCCGGAGCGGTGCTCGGCGACCAGGCGAGCGACCGCCTGGGCATGGAAGCGTTCGCGAACAAAGGCCGATCCGTTCAGCACGTCCTCCATATAGCCCAACAGGTCGCCGCGCAGCCAGTGCTTGATGGGAAAACTGAAGCCGTGCTTGGGCCGGTAGGCGATCCCCGGCGGCAGGATGTCGGCCATGGTCTTCTTCAATATGGCCTTGGTCGTCCAGCCGTCCAGCTTGAGCCGGGCGGGGATGCGGCCGGCGAACTCCACCAGCTCGTGGTCGATCAGGGGGGCGCGGATCTCCAGGGCGCAGGCCATGCTCATCTTGTCCACCTTCATCAGCGGGTTCTCCGGCATCATGAAGCGGATCTCCGCGTAAATCTCCCGCTCCAGGCCGTCCCGTTCCCCGGATTCCCGGGCGGCGCGGTCGGCCCAGGCCAGCGTGCCGGCCAGGATCTCCTCGCCATCGCGCCCGCGGTAAAGGTCGTTCGCCAGTTCCGCCGTGAGGAAATACTGCCAGCGCATATGGCCGCCGGCGGGCAAGGTCGGCGCCCTGGAAAAAGCGGCGCAGGCTGTTCAGGGCGCCCTTCTTCTGCGGGCGGTCGGGCAGGGACGCGGCCAGGCTGCCGGCGGCCCGGCGCAGGGGGGCGGGCAGGCGGCTCAGGTAGCGGTCGGCGCGGCTGGCCTTGAAGCGGTCGTAGCCGACGAAAACCTCGTCGCCGCCTTCGCCCGAAAGGCAGACCGTGACGTGCTCGCGGGCCTTGCGGCAGATCAGGAAATAGGGCAGGACCGAAAACTCGGAAAAGGGCTGGTCGAGATGCCAGACCGCCTTCTCGATGATCTCGGGGGTGATCGGGTCGATCAGCAGCTCGCTGTGCTCGGTGCCGAAATGGCGGGCGACCTTTTGCGCGTAGCCGAACTCGGAAAAGCCCGACTCCTTGTAGCCCAGCGCGAACGTGCGGATGGGGCTGTTGGAGGCCCGGCGCATCATGGCCACGACCGTGCTGGAGTCGATGCCGCCGGAGAGGAATGCCCCCAGGGGCACGTCGCTCTCCAGGCGAATGCGCACCGCCCTCTCCAGGTGCGCCCGCAGTTCGTCGCGCCATTCTTTTTCGGGGCGTTCCTCGCTTTGCTGGCCAAGGCGCCAATAGGGCCTGACGCGGGCGACCCCGTTTTCCCATTCCAGGAGGTGGCCGGCCGGCAGGGCGCGGATGGCGGCGAAAGCGGTCAGGGGGGCGGGGATGAATTCGAAACCCAGGAAGCAATCCAGGGCGGTTTCATCCACCTGCCGGGGCACGCGCGGGTTCTTCAGCAGGGCCTTGATCTCCGAGGCGAAGACCAGCTGGTCTCCGGCCTGGCAGTAGTACAGGGGCTTCTCGCCCAGCCGGTCGCGGGCAAGGAGCAGGCGTTGGCGCCGGGCGTCCCAGAGGGCGATGGCGAACATGCCGTTCAGCCGTTTCAGGCAATCGGCGCCTTCCTCTTCATAGGCGTGCAGGATCACCTCGGAATCGGAATGGCTGCGAAATACGTGGCCGCGGCCTTCCAGCCATTGCCGCACCTGGCGGAAATTGTAGATCTCGCCGTTGTGCATCAGCCAGAGGTCGCCGTTCTCGTTGGCGATGGGCTGGCGGCCGTTCTCGGAGAGGTCGATGATCGACAGGCGGCGGTGCCCCAGCGAGATGCCCGGGGTGCAGTGGTAGCCGTCCTGATCGGGGCCGCGGTGGGCGATCTCGTCGGCCATGGCCTGGACGACCCTCGGTTCTTCCCAGGTGAACCCGCAAATGCCGCACATGGCTACCTCCCCGCCGGGCCGCGGTCGCGGGCGCGGATCGCGGCCCAGGTGCGGCGCATGCCTGCGGCCAGGTCGAATTGCGGCTCGAAGCCCAGCAGGCGCCGGGCCTTGGCGATGGAAAAAGAGGTGTTGTTGGTGAAAAACTTCAGGGTGCGGGTGGAAACCACCGGCTCGCGCCCCAAGGCCAGGAAAAGCTTTTCGGCTGCGGCGAACAGGGGACGGATCAGGGCCAGCGGCAGGTGCAAGCGGGGGATGGGGCTGGATGAGGCCGCGGCCATGGTCCCCAGCAGCTCGCGCAGCGTGACCGCGCCGGCATCGCCGATAATGAAGATCTCTCCGACCGCCTGCGGCCGGGTGGCCGCGAGTTCGCAGGCCTGGTTGAAGTCGTCGATATGGAGGCAATGGCGCAGGCTGCGGCCATTGCCGATATAAAAAAAGTCCGCTTGCGCAGCGAGCGGAAAAGTTTTTCGGTGCGCGGACAGCCGGGCCCGTATACCCAGACCGGCCGCAGCACGGTCAGCGGCAGCCCGCTCTGGCGCTGGTAGGCCAGGACCGCCTGCTCGCCCTCCAGCTTGCTCTTTTCGTAGATCAGGTCGGGGTGGCAGGGGCTGGCCTCATCGGCGGGCGGCTCCTTGATCTCGCCGTACACGCCGACGCTGCTGCAATGGACGAGCCGCTTGACCCCCGCTTGCCGGCAGATCTCGGCCAGGGACAGGGCGGCGTCGCGGTTGATCCGCCAGTATTCCGCCTCGGGCAGGGAAACGGCGAGGTGGGCGCTGGCCAGGTGGAAAACGAAGGCGGCGCCGTCCACGGCCCGTACCATGGCCTCCTTGTCTCGGATGTCGGCCTGGATGATCTCCAGGTCGGGGTTGGCCGGCAGGGCCAGCAACTTGTCCTTCTTCAGGTCGACGGCCCTGACCTTGCGCCCCCGGGCCAGCTGGTCCTGGACCAGGTGCAGGCCGATGAAACCGTTGGCCCCGGTGACGGTGACGATCATTTGTCGGCTTCCACGATGACCGCGTAGCCGCGCTGCCAGAAAAGCAGGCGGTCAAGCTGGGAAAAGGCCAGGAAAAACGGGTACAATATGGAATAAAAAAGGTAGCTTTTTTTAACCGAGCGCAGGTGCTCCTGGCTGGCCGGGGCGATGCTGCCTTTTTCGACCCTGACCTTGCTTTTTTTGGCCAGGACCTTGACGTAGGCGAAATTGATGACCAATTCCAGGAACTCGGTGAAAAACCGGGAATAGGAACTGGAGGCGCAGGGACGCAAACCGGCCGTGCGCAGCAGCTTTTCCAGGTCGGGGACGTCGAAGCCCAGGCGCACATGGCCGTAGTCCTGTTCGCGCATGCCGACCAGGCGCTTCAAGCGGACGACCAGCTTGCGCTCGTCGCCGTTGGGTGTGGTCATCACCACCTTGCCCCCCTCGCGGGCGACGCGGGCCATCTCGTTGCTGACCGGCTGCGGGTCCGCGAGATGCTCGTGGACGTCGATGCTCACCACCAGGTCGAAGCTATTGTCGGCAAAAGGCAGTTTCATCTCCTTTTTGTCCAGCGCCAGCACTTTTTCGGCGAGCAATTGCTCCATGGCCGCGATGTTTTCAGATTCGAAATCGCACCAGGTCCAGTCGCCGCCCAGGCCGCGCAAATGGTAATTGATGGCGCCGTTGTTGTCGCCGCAGGTCAGCAGCAGGCATTTCCGGCCCGTCAAGGCGGGGAAATGGCGTATCAGGGCGGCCACCTTCATCTTTTTCTTCAGCGAGCGGTCGAACATCTTGAGCTGCCAGGGTTTGTTGCTTGCCATTGGGGTTCCTTGCTGACATTTGCTTGTCCCCGGCATTGTAAGCGAAATCCGGGGGAATTTCAATAGTCGTTCGCGGCCGGCGGAAAATGTTCATCGTCGCGGAAAAGGGGCAGGGCGCCTGGTGGCCGCTGTCTATTTCCCTTGGTCGGCGTTTTTTTGCAGCCAGGAATCGATGATGCCGGTGAAATTGAAAAAAACGGCCATATCCATCTTGTTGCCGCAAAAGCGGCGACAGGCGGCGGCTATTTTCTCCAGGCCGATCTCTCCGTCCATTCCCTTGCGCCTTCCAAAGTAATTCCGCAGCGCGTCCAGGCCGAAATAGTGCGGGGCTTCCGGGACCGTTTCATAGCGGACGTCGCCTTTCAGGCCGGCGGCGAAGGTGGCCAGGAACTCCCGTAACTCGGGTTTTTCCAGCGCGCCGTCAACGAGCAAAAGGGGCTGGGTAAAGGTTTTCCCGGCAAAACGGTCGATGATGATCCGCGAGGTCAGTTCCCGCAGGGCTTCCGCAGCGGGCAGCGCGCCCAACTCCATGTCGGCTTTCATCCGCCTCTGGAGTTCGCTGATCCCCTTGCTGGCCTGTGGCCCCAGGTTGCGCTGCCAGACCCGGCGGGCGGGCGACACGACCACCAGGGCGGACACGGCGGGATCGGCGAAACCGCAGACCAGGGACGGCCCGCCGCCGAAAGAGTGCCCCATCAGGATCAGCCGCCGGTGTTTTCCCGCGTTTTCTGCAGCGACATGGCGCATGGCGGCGGCCAAGTCATGCGGAAAATAGAGGGCGGCGGCCGTGTCCAGGCGGAGAGGGTCCTGGGAGGCGCCGAAACCGCGGTAATCGAAAGTGAAGACCTGGTAACCGCGCCGGGCCATCTCCAGGGCGGTCATGACCACGAAGGGGTGGTTCTGTCCCCAGGGGCTGGAACCGTGCGAGAGAATGATTGTTTCCGACGCTTTTCCGCCCGGGGCCTGGTAAAACATCCCGGCCAGTTTGAGCCCGTCGGCAAAGAACCAGGTCCGGCGCCGACGAACGTGGAAATAAAAATCCCAAATGGCGTTCTGGGCGGCGCACAGGGCCGGTCCCTGGCCGCTCGCCGTCGCTCGGGCCAGGATCTCCGGATAGGCATGAACGGCTTCATCCCAGCGGCCGGCGCGCAAGAACTGCTTCATGTCCCGCAGCCTGGCCCCAAGGGAAGGGTTTTTATCGGTTTTTTCTTTTCCCGGGCCGGCAAATTCCGCTGCGGAGGAGGCGGTCCCGTCGCTTCCGGTATCGTTTCCCCTGGCTGCGCCATGCCAGAAAAACAGGCTCAGCAGGGGAAGGCTTAAACAAAAAATGAATTTCTTGCCTTTTTTCATATGATTTCGTGACTATTTCAGGAAATCAGCACGGGATTGCCGCATGGCAGGAGCACCCGCTTCAGGTTATGACAAATCACTGCAAAAGTCAACCGTTTCTTTGCATGCTTGGCCGGACCGGATTCGGTGGTGACCCGGCAGCCTTTCGCTTTTCCACCCATCAGGTTGACTTTGAGTGCCTTTCGTGTTAAACTAAACTTTCTTGGTAACACTTCACCCGTATGGACCACAGCAAATGGTTATTAACTATCAGTTGATTTTGCACAAGACTTATGGTAGGGTAACACTTCGTGCTTATTACGTTTGATATAAAAAATTTTAGGTTTGGAGGAAATTAATGAAGAGAATTCTATTCATCATGTTATTTTCCCTGGCGCTGCTGGTCAACGCCTGGGAAACACCGGTGAAGATCGAGGGCGGGACTCCCGATTTCTTTACCGAATTCACCGTGGTGCGCTTCGATTATTCGGGCGCCGCATATATCTTTTATGATCACGACCCGAACCTGGACCTGGCCAAGTACGACGGCAAGCGGGTCGAGCATCTCGGCCAAGTCAATAAAAAAGGTTTAAAGACATATGCCCCCTCCATGGTCGTTGCCAAGGACGGCAAGATTCACATGGTCTGGGCCGAAGCCACATCGCGTTTGTCCACGGAGTATTACATCAAGTACCGTACCTACGAGAACAAGACCTTTTCCGACGTGGTCCAGATCGCCAAATTGGCCATGCCGGGAGTCCCCCAGTCCAAGCACGGCCCGTCCAAGATCGAATTCATCCGCATCGGCGTGGACAATGAGGAGAACCTGTTCATCGTCTATTACGATTCCAGCCGGGCCAGGTGCAAGTTCATCAGCGTGTACAACGGAGTCGTCAAAATGGAAGGCTGGCCCTCAATAACTCCCGTGCGCATGAAGTATCCCGAAGTCGCCGCGGGCGATGACTTCATCCATGTGGTCTGGCAGCACGGCATTAAAGGCTCGGCCAATTACACCTGCATGTGGGCCAGGCGCGAAAATAAGCCCGACGGCAAATGGCAGCCCATGATCGATCTGAAGAAGGGGCAGCATTACGTCCACAGTTCCCACGTCCCCCTGGTCGCCCTGGACGACAAGCAGGACCCCCATTTCGTCTACATGGACGACGGCCGGGACGGCCCGGGCCGCGAAGTCATCTACAACACTGCCATCGGCACGAAGCTCGGCGAGCGGGAATTCCTTTCCCCCAACCGGGGCTATCCTTCGAACATCAGCTTGTCCATGTTCGACAGGGGCAACGGCTTCATCGCCGGCCACAAGCAGACCAAGGTCATATTTTACGACTGGAAGGTGAACGGTGTCTGGAAAGGCTTCCAGGAGATCCCGGGCACGACGGGGGCGGACGGCGAATGGTCGGACCTGAGCAAGGACGGCAAAATCGCCGCCGTCACCTTTAGAACCGGCTGGGACAACGTCTGGATCGTGACCAGCTCCAAGATCGTGATCAATCTGCCCCCGACCGTCGTGATCAACGCCGACAACGAAAATCCTTTCTCCAGCGATACCGTGAATTTCAATGCCAACGGCAGCACCGACCCCGACGGCTCCATCGTCAGCTACCATTGGAATTTCGGCGACGGCGTCACGGCCGAGGGCAGCCAGGCCTCCCATGCCTTCGCCAACAAGTTCGGCGACGTCCGGGTCAGGCTGACGATAACCGACGACAAGGGCGCCGTGGCCACGGCCAGCAAGATCATCAAGGTCAAGGCATTGTTCACGGCCACGAACATCACTTTTACCAAGAAACTGATCCGCACCCTGTTGTATGACCGCAACGGCTACGTCATCAACTGGACCCCCAACGAGAAGAATGCCGCGGCCGGATACAACATCGTCGGCTACAAGATCTTCCGCAAGACCGTGGGCGACAGCGGCGACTATGTCGAAGTCGGCTCGGTCTCGAGCGAGAAAATCGGTTATATCGACGTGAGCATCGAACCCACGGGCGACAAGGAGTACCTTTATTCCGTGTGTCCGTTCGATGAACAGGGGCATTACAGCCCCGTCGCAAATTTTTAACAGGCCGTGGCCATAAAGGAGTTGCAGATGAAAAAGCAGAGAATTTTCTTGAAACTGATCGTGGCGGCGATGCTGGTAATGCCGGTCCTGTCCTTCGGCCAGGCCGAGGCCAGGCAGAAATGCCCGCGCAAGGTCAAGGTCGAGGCAGTGGAAGTCAAGGGCGAGAATTTTTCGGAATACGCCTATTTCAAAAATGAGATCAAGCCCCTGACCGCGGAGCTCAAAGCCGCCGTGGACGGCAAGATCAAGGACGTGTTCTTCAAGGCCGGCGATGCGGTCAAAAGCGGCGATGTCCTGCTCAGACTGGACGCTGTGGCGCTGGACAAGGGAATCAAGGAAGCCAAGACCGCGGTTGCGGATTGGGAAAAGACCCTGAAGGCGCGCAAGAACTGGAAAGAAAGGAACGAGAAAGCCGAAAAACAGGCTGAGATGAAGCTTGGCGAAGCCAAAACCAAACTGGCCGACCTGCAGGCAAAAGCCGAACTCTATACCATCAAGAGCGGCATTGACGGCCAGCTCGAGAAGCTCGACGCCGAGGCCGGCAGGGACGTGACCGCCGGCACGGTGCTGGCCGTGGTCGTCGACCAAAACATCATGAAGTTCGCCGTCGCCGGCGACCAGGTGGCCACCCTGGGCGACAAGCAAAAGCTTTTCGTCCGCTTCGAAACCCTGGGCAGCGGCATGAACGGCGAAACCGCCATCACCGGTGCCAACCAGGCCGAGATCATCCTGGACAACAGCGACCGGAAACTCAATGCCGGCGTTCCGGCCTCCATCAAGATACTGAAGAAGGAATACAGCGACGTCGTGGTGCTTACCCAGCAGCAGGTGCTGCAGGACGGCGCCGGCGCCCATGTTTACCTGGCCGAGAACAATCGCGCCAAGCGGGCGGCGTTGACCCTGGGCGCAACCGAGGACGAGAGCGTGCTGGTGCTGGGCGGCCTGGAAAAAGGCCAGATCCTGATCGTCAAGGGCGTGGAGTGCTTGCAGGACGGCAAGAAGATCAAGATCGTGAACAAGCTTCCCGAGAAAGCCGTGGTCAAGATCGAAGAGAAACCCGAGGCCAAGCCTGTTGCGGCTAAGGAAGAAATGAAAGCCGAGCCGGCGCAAGCCACGGTAAAATGGACGAAACGCTTCAAGATCGGGCTGAATCTTAACTACCAATACATGACCTCCGAGGGTTTTTCCGGTCTTTACGGCCGCGCCATCGGACCCGGGGTCGAATTCTCCTTCCGTTTCCCCAACAAGTTCGAATTCTTCCTCGGCGCCGCTTATTCGGGGAAATCAGTGCCTCTGGGCTGGGCCGAAGGGGAGGAAAAATATACGATGATCCCGTTTTCGGCCGGCGTCAAGTACTACCTGGTGCGCAAGGAGAAACTTGAGGTCTTTGCCGGCGCCGGAGTGCTGTACATCCTGTTCAAGGACACGACTCCTTTCGACGAGATCAAGCAGAATATTTTCGGCGGCAGCATCCTCTGGGGCGGCAATTACAAGCTGAGCGACAGTTTCTATGCCACGGCCAGGCTGCAGTTCAATCTGGCCAAAAAGACGTATGCTACGGCGATAACGCCCGATTACCCGCTTGATTTGACCAACGTCGAATTGAAGCTCGGCGTTTTCTATACGTTCTAATACTGATTCAGATATAAAAAGCCCACGCCATCCGTTGGCGTGGGCTTTTTTTATGGAGGAATAAGATGAAGATGAAATTGTTTTTCGGCATGCTGCTGCTGGCCATGATGCTGCCCGCCTGGGAGAAGCCGGTGCAGATCCGCGACGACCGCGAAGGCTACCACGGCTTCACCCAGGTGCGTTTCGATTCCACCCAGACCGCGTACGTCCTCTATGTGGCCGGTGACGACGTGATGTTCGCCAAGTACGACGGGGAAAAAACGCAGTTGCTGCGGGAGATGGGCGAATCGGCCCTGAAAAGCTTCACCCCCTGGATGTTCATCGATGAGAATGACGTGGTGCACATCGTCTGGGCTGAAGCCGAGCAAAAGTACTCCGACGACTATTTCATCCGCTACTGCACCTTCAACGGCAGCGAGTTCTCCCCGGTTTCCACCCTGATCCAGCTCTTTATCGACGGCGCCCCCATCCACCCGTCCCAACCGCCCAAGACCGATCCCCTGCGCATGATCATGGACAGGAAGGGCAACATGTTCATCGTTTTCATGGACGCCACCAAATACAAGGCGCGCTTCATCAGCAAGTACGGCGACGTGGTCAAGTTCGAAAATTTCCCCGCGGAAGGCAAAAGCAAGTTCCCCGACGTGGCCGTGGACGACGACTACGTGCACGTGACCTGGCAGGCCGGGCTCGGCGCCAGCAACCCCGACGGCGGCTATACCGTCTTCTGGGGACGCAGGGAAAACAAGGTCGACGGCGCCTGGCTGCCGGAGATCGACATCAAGGAGGGGATGCACTGGGACAACAGCGCCCACTGGCCGCTGGTCACCAAGGATGACAACGACAAGCTTCATTTCATCTGGCAGGACGACGGCGAACCCCGGGCCAGGGTCATCTTCTACAAATACTGGGATGGAGAGCGTTTCACTCCCCGGGAGAATGTTTCCGGGTCACCCCACTATCTTTCCAACAACAGCCTGCGCGCCAAGGACGAGAACAATGTTTTCGTCGCCGGCCACATGCGCGAGCGCCCACCAGGAAGAGCTGCGAGATGCCGATGGTCGCCACGGTCAGGACGAGGCGTGACGACTTGAAGAAGCGGCGCACGAGCAGGAACTCGACCAGCGCGCCGAGGATCACCGCGCCGACGAGGCCGATGGCGAACGACAGCAACCACGGCAGCGCCCACGACGAGGTGATGCACCCGTAGGCGAAGGCGGTCGGCACCGTGCCGAGGTCGGCCTGCGCGAAGTTGATGACGCGGTTGGCTCGCTGCACGAGGGCCAGGCCGAGGGCCACCAGCGAGCCGAGCATGCCGAGCACGAACCCGAGCAGCCACACGCCCGCCGGGAGCGGGTACACGATCAGCTGGAGGATGATGATCGCCACGGCCGGCGCGTAGGCGCGAGCGGCGCCAGGGACGAGACGGTCGGGGCGTGGCGGTGGGCCCGTGCGGCCGGCGGCGCCTCGGGACTGATCGCGGTCACGCGGCCGGACCCTCATCGACGAGCTGTGTGGACGACATCTCGGGAAGGAAGCTGTCGCGGTGCACCGGTCCCCCTGGATCGCGTGGTCGAGTGCGGTGTGCCCCCCGGCACATCGCCGCGGACCCTACCCTGACCCGCGGGTCAAGTGGGGGAAAATGACCGCGAGTCGCTTCCGGCGCAGGTCAGGCGCAGCGTCCTGCCGAAGTCGACGAGGCAACCTTTTGAGGTGGTCAGCTCGTTCACTCCCGCCCGAAGGACCGCGAGCACCAACTACCCTGCGGGACGTGAAGGCGGTCGAAGCCGACGGACGGCGGTACCCACGTCGGCTGGCCACCATCCTCGCCGCCATCCCCATCCTTGCTCTCGCAGCCGTCGGACTCACGGCCATGCTCGGGGCCGCGCGGCACAGCCAGATCCCGAACCGTCCGGTCGCGCCCGGCGGCGTCGGCGGGGTGCCGGTCGGGAGGGCCCGCAACACCGCTCAGACCGGCCTCCCCGGACAGCACGGGTATGAGATCTCCTACCGCGATCGTGAGCCGTTCGAGATCCTGACGAGCATCCACAACAGCTCGCACGACACCGTCTCGATCCGAGCGATCTCGTTTCCCGCCCTGCTCCCTGCGGATCCCGGTTTCCTTCAGCCGCAGGGGACCTTGCTCGGCCCGACCGCCGGACCCCACCAGTTCGATGGCAGCGTCACCGCGCCCTTCCGGCCGTTTCGCCTCCACCCTGGACAGGACCGGTTGATCGTGCTGCGCGGAACGCTCCACATGAGCGGGTGCTACGCCGCGGGCGTTGCGCTGACGCCCTCGGGCCTTCGCGTCCACTGGACCGGACCGTGGTGGACCGGACGGACCGACACGGTCCCCTTCGCCGAGCCCATCTCGCTCGAGTTCGACACCGCGACCCGCTCCTGCTGACGTCGTGACCCCGCGGGTCAGGACCTCTTCATGACGAGGAGGAACTCGAGGATCCCGTGGTCGTCCGTCGTGACGCCGCCGAAGCTGGGGTTGGCGATCTGGTAGTCGGCAAAGGTGACGGGGACCTGCCCGCTCACCTCCAGCAGCGCGCCCTTGCGCACGGCCTTCACGGGGAAGGTGACGGTGCGGGTGACGCCGTGGAGGGTGAGCTTCCCGGTGGCCGTGTGCGTGACCGCCGTGCCCGGTGCGGGCACCGTGCCGAAGTCGATCGGCGACGTGAGCACGAACGTGGCCGTCGGGAACTGCGCGGTGTCCATGAGGCGACCCTGGAACTGCGCGTCGCGCCGCGACTGGTCGCTGTGCACCGACGTGAGGTCGGCCGTGAAGCTGGCCGCGTCGACAGAGGTGCCGCTGATCGTGAGGGTGCCCGATGCTGAAGACGTGCGCCCGTAGGCCTCGGTCCTCTGGCCGAACAGCACCTCCTTCACCCGGTAGCCCACGAGCGAGCCCGAGGTGACCTTCCACGCGCCGGCAACGGGCACCGGCGCGGCCGCCGCCGCACCCGAGCTGTCGGCCGGGGTCGTGGCGGTCGTGACGTCGAGCGCCTTCGGTGCCCGCTGCTCGATGTAGTGGATGTACACGTAGGTGCCGCCCTCGATGGCGACCCCGGCCAGCAGCACCACGACGAGCGCCGCCACGCCCCACCACTGCCACGATCGCTTCGCTGCCACGGTGCCTCCTGGAGAGGGCCGACCCTACGGGACCGGGTGCTGACTACTCGGCCCGTCTCCGGATCGCGCGGGCGCCGCTGCCGTACCTACGGAGCCGACGCCTCACGGGATTGCCCTCGGCCGTAGTGTCGCCGCCCATGGCACGGATCCTCATCACCGGCTGCTCAACCGGGATCGGGCGCGCGGCCGCGTCCGAGCTCGCCGACCGGGGGCACCACGTGATCGCCACCGCCCGCGACCCCGCGTCGCTCGACGGCCTCGACGTGGCCCAGCGCTTGGCCCTCGACGTGGTCGACGACGCCTCGGTGGCCGCGGTGGCCGAGGCCGTCGGCGAGATCGACGTGCTGGTGAACAACGCCGGCGTCTCGGCCCGCGGTGCCATCGAGAGCTACCCGCTCGACGAGGCACGTCGCCTGTTCGAGACCAACGTCTTCGGCGTGCTCCGCACCATCGGCGCGTTCGCTCCCGGCATGCGCGAGCGTGGCGCGGGGCTCATCGTGAACGTGTCGTCGGTCGAGGGCGTCGTGTCGTCGCCGCTCGGCGGCATCTACTCGGCCACGAAGCACGCGCTCGAGGCCATCAGCGACTCGCTGCGCCTCGAGATCGGGCACTTCGGCGTCCGGGTCGTGGTCATCCAGCCGGGCTACTTCGCCACCGCCATGCGCGAGAAGAAGACGCCGGTCCCCATCGACGGCACTCCCTACGAGGGCCTCCGCCGCCAGTGGGACGGCACCGACGAGCGGCTCCTCGGCGGTCCCCGGCCGGGCGCCGACGTCGTGGGGCGCGCCATCGCCGACGTCGTGGAGGCCGACGACCCGCCCACCCGCCTGCCGGTGGGCGAGGACGCGCTCATGGTGACCGCGGTCCGCAAGCAGCTCGACGACGCGGCCTTCGAGACCGCCATGCGGGAGACCCTCGGCCTCACCTGGTAGCGCGGCTTCGCCGCGGGCGCCTACTCGCCCTTCTTGACCCAACGGAAGGTGCGGAGCGAGACCAGCGTGCCGATGGCCAGCCAGACGAGGATGACGGCGATGTCGGCGGCCATGCGGGCCCGACGAGTGCAGCACCGGCGCGGTGCACCCGCGCACCGCCGGGCAGTGCCGTACCGCCGGGGCGAACGAGTCGAAGATGGCGTGCTGCATGCGCGCCAGCGGCAACCACTGCGCGATGTCGTGGAGCGTGCCCCTTGCCGACGGGGAAGAACAGCCCCGACAGGAACAGCAGCGGGAAGGCGATGATGTTGACGACGGCCGGCGCCGCGTCCTGGTTGGGGATCAGCGCGGTGATGGCCACGCCGAGCGAGCAGAGCGTCGCCGCGCTCAGCAGCACCACGCCGAGGAACTCGAAGAGGTGCTGCGGCAGCCTGACGTGGAAGAAGGCCATGCTCAGCGCGGTGGTGAACAGGGCCATCAGCACCGTGACGATGAGCTGGCTCCCGAGCAGCCCGGCGAACAGGGCCCACGTGGGCAGGGGTGTGCTCCGCTTGCGCTTCAGCGTGCCGTCGTCGCGGCGCATGGTGAGGTTGATGGCGAGGTTGGTGAAGCAGGCGCTCACCGCGGCGAACACGATGATGCCGGCGATGTAGTACGAGGTGAAGCGCACCACGATGCCCGACGGCAGCGCGATGTTGCCCGTGCCGTTGAGCAGGCTGAAGATGATCAGGAAGAACAGCGGGAAGATGATGGTGAAGCCGGCCGCGGCGGGGTTGCGCCAGAACATCTTCTGCTCGGCCACGACCTGTCGACCCACCAGCGGCAGGTCGCGGTGGGAGGTCTCGACCCTCACGACGTCTCCTCGACGTCGGCCGTGAGCTCGAGGTAGACGTCCTCGAGGCTGGGGCGGCTGACGGTGAGGCTCGGGAGCTGGAGGCCGCGCTCGAGCGCCCACCCGGTGAGGGTGTGCAGCAGTGCCGTGGGGTCGGCGGTGCGGGTGACCACGGCTTCGCCCTCGGCCTCGACGGGCACCGGCAGGTCGGCGACGGCCACGCCCGGCGGAAGCAGGAAGCGCACGTGCGCCTCGGCGTCGCCCCGGCCGCCGATCTCGTCGGGCGCGCCCTCGGCGACGACGCGGCCGCGTGCGACCACCACCACCCGGTCGGCCAGGTTCTGGGCCTCGTCCATGTAGTGGGTGGTGAGGAGCACCGTCTTGCCGAGCGCGCGCAGGCTCTCGACGATCGACCAGGCCGCCCGTCGCGCCGTGGGGTCGAAGCCGGTGGTCGGCTCGTCGAGGAAGATCAGCTCGGGGTCGCCGATGAGGCCCAGCGCGAGGTCGACGCGCCGCTGCTGGCCGCCCGACAGCGTGCGGACCTTCGCCCCCGCCTTCTCGCCGAGCCCCACCAGCTCGAGCACCTCGTCGGGGTCGAGGGGGTGCGGGTAGTAGCCGGCGTGGAGGCGGACCAGCTCGACCACCGTGAGGAAGCGCTCGACACCACACTCCTGGAGCACGATGCCGATGCGCTCGCGCAGGCGCCGGCCGCCGTGCGCGGGGTCGACGCCGAGCACCGAGACCTCGCCCGCATCGCGGTGCCGGAAGCCCTCGAGGATCTCGACCATGGTGGTCTTGCCGGCACCGTTCGGGCCGAGGACCGCCACGCACTCGCCCCGTCTGCACCGACAGGTCGATGCCGCGCACCGCCTCGACGTCGCCGTACGCCTTGCGCAGCCCGCGCACCTCGATCGCCGTGGTCATGGCGCCGTGCCTACCCCGCCCGCCGGTCGGTCTACCCGATCGAGCCGGGGCCGCCGAAGGGGTCCTCGATCTCGGGGCGACCCGGCGAGCCGAAGGGGTCGGCGAAGGGGTCAGCGAAAGGATCGACCACGCCTTCGACCTCGGCCTCCTCGGCGCCGTACCCGGCGTAGCCGGTGTCCTCGAGCTCGTCGGCCAGCTCGGCGCCCCCGCTGGCGACGATCTCGCCCTTCACGAACACGTGGACGACGTCGGACTTCAGCTCGTCGAGGAGCCGGCGGTAGTGGGTGATGGCCAGCACCCCGAGCCCGGTCTCGGCCGTGGCCTGCTCGATGCGGCGGGCGCAGGCGCGCAGGGCGTCGACGTCGAGGCCGGAGTCGAGCTCGTCGAGGATCGCGAACTTGGGGCGCAGCACGCCGAGCTGCAGGGTCTCGTTGCGCTTCTTCTCGCCGCCCGAGAGGTCGACGTTGAGCGGACGGGTCAGGAAGCGCTCGTCGAAGCCGATGCGGCCGGCTTCGGCCAGCACCAGCTCGGGCACCTCGGCGACGTCGCGGCCGGCGGCGGTGAACGCTGCCGCCAGCGCGTCCTGCAGCGACACGCCCGGGACCTCGGTGGGGTACTGCATGGCCAGGAAGAGGCCCGCCTGGGCCCGCTCCCACGCCGCCATGGCCAGCACGTCGACCCCGTCGAGGGTCACCGACCCGCCGGTGACGGTGTAGCCGGGACGTCCCATGAGCACGTGCGACAGCGTGGACTTGCCGGACCCGTTCGGGCCCATCACCGCGTGCACCTCGCCGGAGCGCACCGTCAGCGTGACGCCGCGCAGGATCTCGCGGCCCCCGGCCTCGGCCCGCAGCCCTTCGATGATAACGAGCTCGCTCATCGGTGACCCCCGATGGTGACCACGACGCCGTCGTCGACCAGGTCGACGGGGTACACCGCCACGGCCTTGGTGGCCGGGAGCGTGCTCGGCTCGCCCGTGACCAGCGAGAAGGTGGAGCCGTGCTTCCAGCACTCGAGCTCGCAGGTGTCGGGGTGC
Organism: Candidatus Aminicenantota bacterium; assembly: GCA_963764745.1. Classification (GTDB taxonomy): domain Bacteria; phylum Acidobacteriota; class Aminicenantia; order UBA2199; family UBA2199; genus UBA2199. The sequence continues at coordinate 1,504,140 of CAVXTN010000006.1, forward strand.
ACGTCGCCCTCCGACAGGGAGATGCGCTGGTGCGAGCAGATGTCGCCGATGGCGTAGAAGCGGTCGTCGATGCGCACCAGCGCGACGTGCTCCTTGCCCACCACGAAGGCGCGCGCCTCGCCGGGCTGCACGTCGTCGACGGCGCAGAGCCGGTGCTGGTTCGCCGCGAGCCCGCTCACGGGCTCGCTCACCTGGTCGCTCATGCGTTCACCTCGCCGGCGCCGATGCGGCGCGCCACCTTGTCGCGCACCCGTCGCCGCAGCGGCTCGGCCGCGCCGGCGATGGGCAGGCGCGCGATGACCTCCTCGAAGAAGCCGGTGAGGACGAGACGCTCGGCGTCGGCCGGCATCACCCCCCGGCTCTCGAGGTAGAAGCGCTGCTCCTCGTCGATGGGCCCCACCGCGGAGGCGTGGCTGCACTTCACGTCGTTCGTCTCGATCTCGAGGTTGGGCACCGACTCGGCCCACGCCTCGTCGGAGAGCTTGAGGTTGCGGTTGGTCTGGTTGGCGTTGGTGTTGGTGCCCTCCTTCCGCACCCGGATGAGGCCCGTGTACACCGACCGCGAGCGGCCACCGACGGCGCCCTTGAACAACAGGTCGGAGGTGGTGTCGGGCGCCCGGTGGTCCTGGAAGGTGCGGTAGTCGAGCATCTGGTCGCCGTCGCCGAAGTAGATCGCCAGCAGGTCGCCCGACGAGCCGCGCCCCGTGAGGCGGCAGTCGGACCGCAGCCGCGTGTAGTCGCCACCGAACCCCGCCGCGGCGGCGATCGAGCGAGCCACCCTGCTCGACGCGGCTGACGAGGTCGGCCACCTGCCACACCTGCGGGCCGAGGTCGTTGACGGCCAGGTAGTGGAGGCGCGCGTCGTTGGCGACGTGCAGCTCGGTGTAGGGCACGGTGAGCGCGTGGACGTCGGTGGAGCGGTGGTGCTCGACGACGGCCAGGCGGCTGTTTCGGCCCACGTGCACCACCAGCCGGCCGAACGAGGCGCCGCCCGCGACGGTGGTGAGGCGCACCACGTGGACGGTGCCCTCGATCTCGGCGGACACCGGCGTGCTCACCACGATGGGCGACGGGGAGAAGGCGTCGTTGAGGGTGGCGAAGAGGTCGGGCGCGTCGTCGGCCTCGGCCAGACCGGCATCGGCCGGGTCGACGGAGGTGTCGGACGACAGGTCGCTGATGACCAGTCCGGCCGCAGCGGCCGCAGGCGACACCTCGAGCGACACCACCCGGTCGTCGACCAGCACCACGGTTGCGGCGGCCGCACCGGGGGCCCACTCGGACACGTCGGTGAGCGCACCGTCGACCGGCGCCGCGGTGGCGGACGGCGTGACGAGGGCGAACTCGTCGAGGTCGAGCTCGTCGATGCGGCTGTAGCGCCACACCTCCTCCGCGGACGTGGGCAGCTCTGCGGTGGTCCACCGCTCGGCCGCCGCGACGCGACGGTCACGCAACCAGTCGGCTCCCGGGAGGGCGGCTGCAGCTGCGGTGGTGAACGTGCTCAGGACGGGACCTCTGGCTGTTTGGCGGGGGCTCGGGGGCCGGGGCGGAGGGCCACCACGATCACGCGACACGAGGGCCCATCAGGCCCCCGATGCCCCGCCATGCTACCGGCCGCGACCACCGGTCCCCAAAGGACCGCTGGTCAGGCCCATTTCGCCCAATGCGTGTCAGTGGTTCGAGCAACCACTCACGGACGCGTCGCCGGGGTGCGACTCGAGCGGCAGGACGTGGCGCAGCACGCCGTCGCCGTGGGCGCGCTCGGCCAGGATCCGGGTGAACTCGACCGGTCGAGGCGCCCGCTCGCCACCGACGCCTGGCCGACGAAGCGGAGCAGCGCCGCGTTTCGCGCGGCCCTCGTTGGGCGGCGCGGCCACCCGCACCTTGAGCTGCTCACCGACGACGCCGGCCACCTCGGTTCGTGACGCACCGGGCTGCACGCGCACGCTCAGCGTCCACCCCTCGGACGGTGCGGGTCGCCCACACCGGATCGTCGGCCATGTCGTCAGCTCATCCACGACAGGAGGTGGCCGAATGCTCGTGCGTGAGTGGTTGCTCGGCAACCACTCACGGACACGCAATCGCAGATCAGACCCGACGGTCAGACACGGTGGCGCCGTAGCTGTCGTAGCCGCGGCCCTCACGCTCGGCGGCGGCACGACCCGCGGCCACCTGGAAGGGGCTGATGCCACCGGCCTCCCAGGGCCCCATCGAGCCCGCCACCCGGGCACGGTCGGACCGGGGGGTGACGTGGAACAGCTCCCGCACCTCGGCGATCGCGAGCGGGGCCAGGTCGAACCAGTTGACGGCGAGGAAGTCGACGCTGTCGGCGCCGGTGCGGCCGTTCTGGCAGAGCGCCCCCCGCCTCATGGCATCGGCCAGACGCAGGGCCACACCCTCGTTCGACAGGTGGCCGCGGGAGGCCTCGAAGAGGCCGGCACCCGAAGCCAGGTAGCCCGTCTCGAAGAGCGAGATCACCATGGCCAGCAGACTGAAGGCGCGGGGATCGTCGTTCGCGCGGGCGATGAGCGCGAACACCTCGAGCTCCGACTCGAGGGTGGTGCCGTAGTCGGCCAGCACGTGCACCCAGTCGTGCTGGGCCAGCAACGGGGGCGCTGACCCGGGCAGGCCCGGGAACACGAAGCCCCGGGCCCGGTAGAAGCGGAACACCGCCGCGCCGAGGCTGCCGTCGGGCAGGTCGCCGAGGGCCTCCCAGCGCGCGCGGCGAGGCGCGGCGTCGGCCACCACCGCTCCCCAGGCGTCGTCGGCCTCGTCGGCCGCCTCCTGGGCCGTGAGGCCGAGCGCCTCGACGCGCAGCTCGAGGTCGGGGACGTACCCGTTGCGGGAGAAGTCGACCATCGCCAGGCCGAGGCTGCCCTCGGCGAAGCGGTGGGCGACGCGGATCATCTGGTCGTCGACGCCCAGCTCGGCGGCATACGCGGCCACACGGTCGCTCACGTCGAGCGGCAGGGGTGCCAGGATCAGCTCGCCGAGCACCATGAGCTGCACGATGCGGCTGCGGAACTCGTGGCTGCGCGGCGCGAGCCCGGCCGCGAGCCCGGCAGGGTCGAGCGGCTCGAGGCCCCTGGGGTCGACGACGTGGTCGGTCATGGCCTCGAACGTGGCGGCCACCAGCGCCACCTGGAGCGGCGTCAGACCGGTGGCCGGCGCGATCGCGGTGGAGACGCCCCGGGCGAGGAGCACCACCTCGTCCTCGTCGGGCGGGGTGCGGAGTTCGAGGTCGGGTGCGGGGAAGGGGACGGGCACGGTACTCACCTCCGGACGAGGGACCACGATAGGAGGATGAGCGGAAAGGCGATCGCGGCGTAGCCGCCCCTGGGCTTTGCGCTCGTCCGACCCAGCAAGCACAGGCTCCTCGTCCTGGGAGGCCGCCTGTCGAAGGAGCTGGAAGCGCCTCTCCGGCGCGGCCTCCAGGGACGGCCGGGCGGCACGCGACCGGCCATGGCACCATTCCCGGATGAGCCCCAGCCGCCTCGAGGCGTTCAGCGACGCGGTGATCGCCATCGCCATCACCGTGCTGGTCCTGGGCCTGCACGTGCCCCATGCGGCCACGGCGGGCGGGCTGTGGCGGGCCCTCGCGCAGGAGTGGCCGTACTTCGCCGGCTACGCCCTGAGCTTCCTGACCATCGGCATCATGTGGGTCAACCACCACGCGCTGGTGCACCAGCTGGGTCGGGTGTCGCGCCCGATCCTCTACTGGAACCTCTACCTGATGGCCTGGATCGCCATCGTGCCCTTCACCACCGAGCTGCTCACCGAGAACCTCAAGCTCGCGTCGCAGCTGGGCTGGTCGTACTCGGGCCCGGCGGCCACCGCGGCGGTCGTCTACAACGTGTCGTTCGCGTTCGCGGGCACGGGGTTCCTGGCCATGTGGTGGCACCTCGTGCACCACCCCGAGCTGCGCGTCCCCGGCACCGACATCCACACCGCCGAAGTGGCCCTCCGGCGCAGCACGCGCGGTCCGGTGCTCTACGCGGTCGCCGCGATCGTGTCGGCGTTCAGCCCGCTCGTGGGTGTGGCGCTGGCGGCCGGCATCGCTCTCTCGTTCATGGTCGGGCCCGACACCGCCGACCGCGAGCAGCTGATCGACGTCGACGAGACGGCCCGACAGCGCCAGGAGGAGGCCGCCTGGGACCGGTCGAGCTGGGAGCCACCCGCAGAGGGGTGACGCGACGGCTCAGCCGCGGCCGAACCAGCGCTTCCAGCGCCCGCCGCGCCCGGTGCCCTGCTCGGCGTCGACCTCGGCCTTGATGCGGGGGCCCGCCTCGTTGACGATGTCCTCGGCTTCGTCGAGCAGCGCCGCCACGTCGTCGCCGTTCCCGACGCCGGGGGGCTCCTCCGGTGTGGGCGGCGTGACCAGCGATCCGTGCGCCCAGTTGACGTCGGCCAACCGGCGCTCGTACTTGGGGCAGTTGTCGGGACAGCGCCACGGGGCCTCGGGAGCGAGGTCGAGCTCGCACTTGCGGACCGTCTCCCCGTCGTCGTAGGTCCGCGACTCGAAGAACTTGCACTCCTCGCGCATGGGCATGCCCACAGTCTGCCCCCACGGAGGGCCTTCCCAACGGTCGGTCGAAGGGGTCGCCCCGACGTCACCGGTGATCATCGGGTCTCGTAGTGTGCACCGGTGCCTCACCCGCCCCGGCTGCGCCACATCACGGCCCTCGACGGGCTCCGCGGCGCTGCCGTCGCTGGCGGTGCTCTTCTTCCACGGCGACCACCTCGCGGGCGGCTACCTGGGCGTCGACCTCTTCTTCGTGCTGTCGGGCTACCTGATCACCTCGTTGCTGCTCGCCGAGAGCGGCTCGAGCGGGCGGGTGCGGCTGGGGCACTTCTGGGAGCGGCGCGCCCGGCGTCTGCTCCCGGCGCTGCTCGTCATGCTCCTCGGCGTGGCGGCGTACGCACGCTTCGCGGCCCGACCGGAGGAGCTCCACCGCATCCGCATGGACGGGCTGGCCACCGCCTTCTACGCCGCCAACTGGCGCGACGTGTTCGCTCACACCGACTACTGGTCCCTGTTCAGCGCCCCGTCACCGCTCGACCACACGTGGAGCCTCGCCATCGAGGAGCAGTTCTACGTGCTGTGGCCGCTCCTCTTCGTCCTCCTGATCGCCCTGGTGCGGCGCCGGGGTCGCTCCACGGAGACCACCGGGACCCGCAACCCCCTCGCCCTCACGGTGTTGGGCGTGGCCGTCGGGCTCGGTGCCGCGTCGGTGGTGCTCTCGCAGGTCCTCTACCGCTCGGCCGGCACCAACCGCGTCTACTACGGCACCGACACGCGGGCCTTCGCGATCCTGGCCGGCGTGGCCCTCGCGGCCCTGACCAGCCGCTTCGGCCCGGTGCGCTCCCGCGGCTGGCGCGCCGCGCTCGAGGTGGCCGGGTGCCTGTCGGTGGTGGTGCTCGGCGTCGCCTGGGCCCGCCTCCCCGGCAGCTCCCCCACGCTCTACCGCGGCGGCCTGCTGCTGTGCTCGGTGGCGGCCGCCGTGGCCATCGCCGCGGCCATCCAACCCACCCGGGGCCCCGTCGCCTGGGCCGCCTCGTTCAAGCCCCTCGTCTGGCTCGGCCTCATCAGCTACGGCGTCTACCTGTACCACTGGCCGATCTTCGTGTGGCTGAGCCCCGAGCGGACCGGGCTCGACGGCTGGTCGCTGTTCGCGGTGCGGCTGGCCGTCACGTTGGCGGTGGCCGTGGCCTCCTATGTCGTCATCGAGCAACCCATCCGCCACGGCAGCGGCTGGCGCCCGCACACCAAGGTGCTGGCCCCGTCCATCGGCCTGGCCTCGGTGGCCCTCGTGGTGCTGGCGGCCACCGCCGGGTACCGGCCGGTCATGACGCGGGCGACGCTCCAACAGCGCGTCAGCACCGCCCTCGCGCGCACCAAGCGGGCGCCCAACGACACCCGCGTGCTCGTGGTGGGCAACTCGGTGGGCTGGTACCTGGCGAACGACGGCTTCCAGCCCCTGCAGGACGCGCTGCACATGACCGTGCTCAACGTCGCCGAGCCCGCCTGCAGCTTCCCCGACATCACGAAGGAGCGGCTGTCCAACGGTCAGGTCACCACCGTCACCGCCCACACCTGCACGGCCGAGTGGGACCGGGCGCTCGCGGCCTTCCGGCCCGACGTCGTGGTGTTCGCCCGCAACGGCATCGCCAACGACGCCCTCTCCCACGGTGGACCGTTCCTCACGCCGTGCACCGCGGCGTACGACAGCTGGTACCACGCCGGTCTCGCCAAGGCCGCCCGGCAGCTCACCGCCGGTGGCGCCCGCCTCGTGCTGGTCACGAGCGCGTACAGCGAGCGGCGGTCCAACATCCCCGACTGGGACGCGGTGATCCGGGGGACCGACTGCGGGAACCGCATCGAGAGCGAGGTCGCCAGCACCACTCCTCGAGTCCGCGTCGCCGACCTCAACAGCCTGCTGTGCCTCCCCAACGGCATGTCCGCGACGCACCGCGGCGGGATCGCCCTGCGCCCGGACGGGACCCACTTCGTCGGCCAGGGCGCCCAGATCGTCACGCGGATGCTGGCGCCCGAGATGGGCCTCGGGAACGGGGGCCGGTCGTGACCTCGCCGGTCGCGACCCCGCACCGGACAGCGGGCGCGCCTCAGCCACATCGAGCGCGCTCGACGGCATCCGCGGCGCCGCCGTCGCCGGCGTGCTGCTGTTCCACGGCGGCCACCTCAACGGCGGCTACCTGCGGCGTCGACATCTTCTTCGTCCTGTCCGGCTTCCTCATCACCGGCCTGCTGCTCGCGGAGATCGGCTCGACCGAGCACGTGGACCTCGGGGCCTTCTGGGCCCGACGGGCGCGGCGGCTCCTCCCTGCGCTCGGCGTGCTGCTGCTCGGGGTCGCGGTCTATGCCGCGCTCGTCGCCCCGCCCGAGCAGCTGCACCTCATCCGCAGGACGCCCTCGCCACGGTCGCCTACGTGGCCAACTGGCGGGCGGTCGTTCTCGGGCTACGACTACTGGGCGCTCTTCACCGCGCCGTCGCCGCTCGACCACACGTGGAGCCTCGCGATCGAGGAGCAGTTCTACGTGATCTGGCCGCTGGTCGTCGTCGGGCCTGCTCGCCATGGGACGGCGGGGCGCCGCCCGGTCGGCCGAGGCGGTGGCGAAGCGCATCCTCGTCACCGCGGTGGTGCTCGGTGCGCTGTCGGCGTTCCTGTCGCTGGCGTTCTACTACCCGGTACGACGCCAACCGCGTCTACTACGGCACCGACACGCGGGCCGTCGCCATCCTCGTCGGCGTCGCGCTGGCGGCGTTGGCTCGCGCTGCTGCGGCCCGGTCACCGCCCGTCGGCCCGCGGCTGGTCCTCGAGGTGGCCGGCATCGGCGCCGCGCTCGTGTCCTCGATCGCCGTGGCCTTCGCGCTCGACGGCCAGTCGTCGCACCTCTACCGCGGCGGGTTCCTGCTGGCGTGCTCGCTGGCCGCCGCGACGTCATCGCCGCGGCGGTGCACCCGACCCCGGGCCCTCTCAGCAAGCTGCTGTCGATCAAGCCGCTGACGGCGCTCGGCCTCATCAGCTACGGCGTCTACCTCTACCACTGGCCGATCTACGTGTGGCTCGAGCGACGCCCGCACCGAGCTCCACGGCTGGCCGCTGTTCGCGGTGCAGATCGCCGTCACGCTCGCGGTGGCGGTCGTCTCGTACCGCTTCGTCGAGCAGCCGATCCGGCGTGGCTGGCGTCCACGCTCCGCCCCGGCGTCGTCTACCCGGCCGCCGCCGCGCTGGTGGTGGTGGCCCTGCTCATCGGCACCACGGGGTACCGCCCGCCGCCTCACGGGGCCACGAGCGCCGACGTGGCGGCCCGGAGCGCCGAACGTGCCATCCACACCGCCCCGCCGGGGTCGTTCCGCCTGATGGTGGCCGGAAACTCGGTGGCCTGGTACCTCGCACGTGAGGGCTTCAAGCCGCTCGCCGCGTCCCACGGGGTCGCGCTGTACAACGAGGCCGACCCGGCCTGCATCTACCCCGGCGCCTCGAGGGCCAAGATGCTGTCGGGCGGCATCGTCGGCCACCAGCAGCCGTGCGACGTCTTCTGGAAGACGGGCGCCCAGCACTTCAAGCCCGACGCCGTGGTGCTCACGTTCGCCGACTACGGCACCGGCGGGTTCGAGCACAACGGCCAGTTCGTGCAGCCGTGCACGCCCGGCTTCGACGACTGGATGCGCAGCGACCTGACGGAGAAGGCCCGGTACTTCCGCTCACAGGGCGCGCGGGTGGTGCTGGTGACGTCGGTGTACGCCGGCGCCAACTTCCTGATCCGGGAGACACCGATCGCGCGCCGCATGACCGACTGCGCCAACCAGGTCGAGCGCGACGTCGCCCGGCTCGTGCCGGGGACGACGGTGTACGACCTCAACGGCCGGTTGTGCCAGCGTGACGGCCCGTGCCGGGAGCAGATCGGCGACATCACCGTGCGGGCCGACGGCCTGCACTTCCGGGACCGATCCGCCCAGCTGGTGGCGTCGTGGATCTACCCCCTGGCCCTGCAGGGCCGGGGGCAGCCCGGCTGACGCCGAGCTAGCCGACCGAGCCTTCCATCTGGAGCTCGATGAGGCGGCTCCACTCGACGGCGTACTCCATGGGCAGCGTGCGGGTGACGGGCTCGATGAACCCGTTGACGACCATCGACATGGCCTGCTCCTCGGAGAGGCCGCGGCTCATCAGGTAGAAGAGCTGCTCGTCGGCGACCTTCGACACGGTGGCCTCGTGGCCGATCTGGGCGTCGCGGCTGCCGACCTCCATGTACGGGAAGGTGTCGGACACCGACTCGTCGTCGAGGATCAGGGCGTCGCACTGCACGTGGCTCTTGCAGCCGTAGGCGTCGTCCTCGACCCGGACCAGGCCGCGGTACGACGTGCGGCCGCCGTCCTTGGAGATGGACTTGGAGACGATCTTCGAGGTGGTCTCGGGCGCGGCGTGCACCATCTTGGCGCCCGGCGTCCTGGTGCTGGCCGGCGCCGGCGTAGGCCACCGACAGCACCTCGCCGGAGGCCTTGGGGCCGACCATGTAGACGGCCGGGTACTTCATGGTGAGGCGGCTGCCGATGTTGCCGTCGATCCACTCCATGTGGCCCTCGGCCTCGACCCGGGCCCGCTTGGTGACCAGGTTGAAGACGTTGTTCGACCAGTTCTGGATGGTGGTGTAGGTGACCCGGGCCGACGGCTTCACCACGATCTCGACGACGGCGGAGTGCAGCGAGTCGGAGGTGTAGGTGGGGGCCGAGCAGCCCTCGATGTAGTGCACCTGGCTGCCCTCGTCGGCGATGATCAGCGTGCGCTCGAACTGGCCCATGTTCTCGGCGTTGATCCGGAAGTAGGCCTGCAGCGGCATCGTCGACCTCGACGCCCGGCGGCACGTAGATGAACGAGCCGCCCGACCACACGGCCGAGTTGAGCGCGGCGAACTTGTTGTCGTTCGGCGGGATGATGGTGCCGAAGTACTGCTTGACCAGCTCGGGGTACTCGCGCAGCGCGGTGTCCATGTCGCGAGAAGATGACGCCCTGCTTCTCGAGGTCCTCGCGGTTGCGGTGGTAGACGACCTCGGACTCGTACTGCGCGGTGACGCCGGCGAGGTACTTGCGCTCGGCCTCGGGGATGCCCAGCTTCTCGTAGGTGTTCTTGATCGCGTCGGGCAGCTCGTCCCAGGCGTCGACCTGCTTGTCGGTGGGCTTGATGTAGTAGTAGATGTCGTCGAAGTAGATCTCCGACATGTCGCCGCCCCAGTTGGGCATCGGGCGCCGCTCGAAGTGCCGCAGCGACTGCAGGCGGTAGTCGAGCATCCAGTCGGGCTCGCCCTTCATCCACGACATCTCGCGGACGATGTCGTCGGTGAGACCGCGCTTCGGCTTGAAGACGTAGTCCTCTTCGTCGGACCACCCGAGCTTGTAGCGCCCGAGGTCGAGGTCGGTGACAGCCATGCTGCGTCCTTGCGTGGGGTTGCGAGTCGGTCGGGGACGGAATTTCCCCTACGCAGATAGTAACAACCCCGGCAACGGTCCGGCACCCTGCGGTCGAGGGTCGAACGTCGCCCTGGCTGGGCGCAGCTTGCCGCCCGAGCGCCGGCCCGCGCTGCGGTGCAGGTCGGAGGCGGGGTCCACCCCATCCGGGCAGGTCGGTGCGAGTCTGGGACCGGCCTGGGAGCGCCGGGTGGCTGCGCGAGAATGCCCGGATGCGCCCGACCGGGCTGCCCCCTTCACCCTCGCCGAGCGCCTGTGCTCTTCCCCACCGTCCGATTCGCCATCTTCTTCGCCGTCGTCATGCCGGCGAGCTGGTTGCTCATGCACCGGCGCGTGGGCTGGCGGGTCTTCATCCTCGGCGCCAGCTACGTCTTCTACGGCAGCTGGGACTGGCGCTTCGCGTTCCTGCTGGCCGGCTCGACGTTGGCCAACGAGGTCTTCGCCAAGCTGATCCACCGCACCGAGGGTGAGGCCCCCCGCAAGGTCCTGCTGTTCGCCGCGGTCGGCGCCAACCTCGGCCTGCTCGCCTACTTCAAGTACTTCGACTTCTTCGTCAGCTCCGCCACCAACATCCTGTCGCCGGTCGGCATCGACTGGCACGCGCCGCTGCGGCAGATCGTGCTGCCGGTGGGCATCTCGTTCTTCACGTTCCAGGCGCTCAGCTACGTCATCGACATCTACCGGCGGAAGGTCACGCCGGTCTCGCTGCTCGACTTCGCGGTCTACCTGTCGTTCTTCCCGCACCTGGTCGCCGGGCCCATCGTGCGGGCCTCGCGAGTTCCTGCCCCAGCTGCGCCGGCGGGCCAACGAGCGGGAGGTCGACGCCGGGCTGGCCTTCTGGCTGATCGCGGGCCGGCCTGTTCAAGAAGGTCGTGATCTCGAGCTACCTGGCCCGCACCATCGTCGACCCGGTGTTCAACTTCCCGCACCAGCACCAGGGGTTCGACACGCTGCTCGGCGATCTACGGCTACGCGGTGCAGATCTACGCCGACTTCAGCGGCTACACCGACATCGCCATCGGCATCGCGCTGCTGCTCGGCTTCCGCTTCCCCCAGAACTTCAACTCGCCCTACACCGCGGTGTCGCTCCAGGACTTCTGGCGGCGCTGGCACATGACGCTGTCGCGCTGGCTGCGCGACTACCTCTACATCCCCCTCGGCGGGAACCGCTCCGGCAAGAAGCGCGGCTACGTGAACCTGATGCTCACCATGGTCCTCGGCGGCCTGTGGCACGGTGCCGCGTGGACGTTCGTGGCCTGGGGCTCGATCCACGGTGTGGGCCTGGTCACGGAGCGCTGGCTCGACGACCGCCGCCTCGCCCGGCTCGACGGTGCGAGCACCGCCGCCCCTGCCCTGGTGGCACCCCTGGGTGGGCCGGCTCATCACCTTCAACCTGGTGTGCCTGGCGTGGGTGTTCTTCCGGGCCGACTCGTTCCACCTCGCGTTCGAGGTGCTCGGCCGCCTCTTCCACCCCGGGCTCTCCGGCGCGTTCAACCCCATGCTCGTGCTCGTCATCGCGGGGTCGATCGCCTCGCAGTACGTGCCCGCCAACGTCACCGGGTCGCTCCAGGCGATGTTCTCGCGCATGCGGGTGTGGCAGCAGAGCTTCGCCCTGTCGGGCTGGCTGCTCCTCACCAACGTGCTCGGCCCCGTCGGCATCGCCCCCTTCATCTACTTCCAGTTCTGACCATGCTCGAAGAACAGCCCACCACCGAGTACACCCACGGGTCCGACGTGTTCCCGCACGAGATCGTGACGCGCCAGCGTGTGCCCGCCGGCCGCGCCCTGGCGGTGATGCTGCTGACGCTGGTGCTCACGCTGTTCCTCGACGCCGACGGACTGGTCCGCACCGCCGAGCGCCAGCACCTCGGGTGGAGCCGCACCGCGGCGCTGGCGATCATGCACCCCATCCAGGACGTCAGCCAGACGTTCGGCCTCACCCTGCCCCGGCACTGGCTCGCCGAGGCCACCGGGCACCAGGACAGCACCCACATCACCTCCACCGCCGGGGTCAAGATCGCCAGCCCCACCACCACCCCGCAGACCGTGCCCGGCGCCACGACCACCACCAGCACCCTGCCCGCCTACCGCGTGCCGACCTCGTCGAAGCCGCTCCGCGTCCTGGTCGCCGGCGACTCGCTGTCCGGTCAGCTCGGGCCCGCCATGGGCGACGTGCTGGGGGGCAAGCCCGCGACCGTGCTCACCGACGAGCACGTCGGCACCGGCCTGGCGCGCCCCGACGTGGTCGACTGGCCGAGCGAGCTCAAGTTCGACATGAGCCACGACCACCCCGAGGTGGTGGTCCTCATCTTCGGCGGCAACGACAACCAGGACCTCCGCACCGCCACCGGCTGGGTGTACATCAGCCACTGGGCCGAGTGGAAGGCCGAGTACCAGCGCCGGGTCGCCCAGATCATGAACATCGTCGCCCAACCGGGTGTGACCGTGTTCTGGGTGGGCATGCCCGTGATGAACCGGGCCGACCTCCAGAAGATCGTGCCGTCCGTCAACCACATCGTGCAGACCGAGGCCGGGGCGCGCTCGGGGAAGGTCACCTACATCAACCCGAACAGGGTGCTCGGCGACGCCCAAGGGTCAGCTACGCCGTCTACCTGCCGAGCCCGGGCGGTGGCCTGGAGCAGGTCCGCGAGGGCGACGGCGTGCACTTCACCCGTGCGGGCGCGGCGCGGATCGCGCGGCAGATGCTGCCGCTGTTCGAGGCCGAACGGCACCTCATCGACCCGCCGCCCACCACCCCGCCGCCGACCCACCCGCCACCGACCCACCCGCCCACCACGAAGGCCGCCAGGACCAAGTAGCCGCTCAGGCTCCGCGGCGATTCCCGCGTTTTGGGTCGATCTTCGGTCGCCCCGCCGCCCGAAGATCCGACCCAAAACGCGGAGGGCGGGGGTCAGCTGCCGGAGCGGGAGAGGCCGCGCGTCCAGTTGTCGTAGAGGGCGGCGTACCGGCCGCCCTGCTCGACGAGCTCGTCGTGCGGGCCCAGCTCGACGAGGCGCCCGTCGTCGACCACGCCCACGCGGTCGGCCCGCTCGGAGGTCGACAGCCGGTGCGCGATGACGATGACCGTCCGCCCCTGCATGAGCTTCTCCATGGCGTTCTCGACGACGACCTCGGTGCCGGGGTCGAGCGACGAGGTGGCCTCGTCGAGCACCAGCACCGCGGGGTCGGCCAGCGCGGCCCGGGCCAGCGACACCAGTTGCTTCTCGCCGGCGGACAGTCGCGAGCCCCGCTCGTGGACCTCGGTGGCCAGGCCCTCGGGCAGCGCCTCGAAGCGCTCCAGCGACCCGATGGCCGCGAGCGCCGCGGCCACCTCGGCGTCGGTGGCCTCGGGTCGGGCGAGGCGCACGTTCTCGAGGATGGTGCCGCTGAAGAGGAAGCCCTCCTGGGGCACCACGCAGAGGTGGCGCCGCAACGAGGCGTGCGAGGCCTGCCGCAGGTCGACGCCGCCGAACGACACCGTGCCCGAGACCGGGTCGTAGAGGCGGGCGATGAGCTTGGCCAGCGTGGACTTGCCCGCACCGGTGGGCCCGACCAGCGCGAGGCGCTCGCCCGGGGCGACGGTGAGGTCGACGTCGCGCAGCACCAGCTCGTCGGATCCGCCGTAGGCGAACGACACCCCACGCACCTCGATGGCGCCCTGCTTGGGGAGGTCGACGGGGTCGTCGGCCTCGGCCACGTCGACCGGCGTGTCGAGCAGCGCGAACAGCTTCGACAGCCCGGCGCTCGACGACTGCACCTGGTTGAAGTACTGGCTCAGCTGCTGGATCGGGTCGAACAGGTTGGACAGGCTCAGCACGAAGAACGACACCGTGCCGACCGTGACGACGCCGTGCAACGTCATCCAGCCACCGACCCCGATCACCAGGCCGGTCGTGAAGGTGCCGGAGAACTCGATGATGGGCAGGTACCAGCACGAGATCCACACCGACCGCATGTACTCGTCGTAGAGGCCGCGGTTGCGACGCGAGAAGCGCTTCACCTGCGTGTCCTCGCGGCTGAACGCCTGGATCACGCGCACGCCGCTGATGCCCTCCTGGAGCGAGGTGAGCGTGAGCCCGATCCAGTCGCGGATGCGGAGGTACGACCGGTTCGAGTCGCGCTGGAACTTGACCGTGGCCACGATCACGAGCGGCACCGGGATCAGGCAGATCAGCAGCAGCTGCCAGGACACGACCGCGAGGAAGACGACGGCGACGACCAGCAGCACGGTGTTCGACAGCATGAGCAGGAGGCCCTGCTGCACGAGGTCCTCCATGGAGTCGATGTCGGCCGTCATGCGCGACACGATCACGCCTGCCTTCTCGCGGTCGTAGAACGGCATCGAGAGGCGCTGCAGGTGGTCGAACACCTGCGTCCGCAAGTCGCGCAGGAAGGCCTCGCCCACCTTGGAGATGACCAGGATCTGGGCCCGCTCGACGACCCAGGCGAGCAGCGCGACCGCCACGAACGCCGCCACCACGAGGTTGAGGGTGTGGCCGTCGTGCTTGGCGATGCCCTGGTCGATGCCGACGCTGACGAGGTAGGGGCCGGCCAGCGTGGTGAACGCGTAGAGCACCACGAGCAGGCCGCCCTGGACCATGCCCTTGCGGTAGGGACGGGCCAGTCCACCCGATGCGCCGCAGCAGGTGCGGGGTGGATGACACGGCGGCCTCGACGCTCGCCTTGTCGGCGAGGTGCTGGCGCTCGTGGGAGTCGACGGGGGTGGTGTCGGTGCTCACGGGTCGACCAGCCCGGCGTCGTCGGTGTCGTCGAGGGCCGAGGCGGCGGCGAGCACCTCGCGGTAGCGCTCGCTGGTGCCGAGCAGCTCGGTGTGGGTGCCGCTCGCCACGGCCCGCCCGCCGTCGAGCAGCACGACGCGGTCGGCGAGGGCGATGGTGGCGGGTCGGTGGGCGATGACGATGGTGGTGCGGCCGCGCATGACCTCGGTGAGCGCGTCGCGGATCTCGTGCTCCTTGCTGGGGTCGACGGCCGACGTGGCGTCGTCGAGGATGAGCACCCGCGGGTCGGCGAGGATGGCGCGGGCGATGGCGATGCGCTGCCGCTGCCCGCCCGACAGCGAGAAGCCGCGCTCGCCGATCTCGGTGTCGTAGCCGTCGGGCAGCGACAGGATGAAGTCGTGCGCGCCGGCGAGGCGCGCCGCCCGCTCGATGCGGTCGAGCGACGCCTCCGGGTCGGCGAACGCGATGTTGGCGGCGATGGAGTCGCTGAACAGGAAGGTGTCCTCGAAGACGATGCCCACGGCCCGGCGCACGTCGTTGAGGCGGGCCGCGCGCACGTCGGTGCCGTCGAGCAGCACGCGGCCGGAGGTGACGTCGTAGAAGCGCGGGATGAGCTTGGCCACGGTGGACTTGCCCGACCCGGTGGCGCCCACCAGCGCGACCGACTCGCCGGCGGCGATGACCAGGTCGAGGTCGTCGAACACCTGGCGCCCGCCCGATCCGTACGCGAAGTCGACGTGCTCGAAGCGCACCTCCCCACCGCCGGCCGGGAGGGCGACCGCGTCGGGGGCGTCGAGCACGATGGGCTCGGTGTCGAGCACCTCGTGCACCCGCTGCGCCGACGCCGCGGCGCGCTGGGCCTGCGCGACGATCATGCCGAGCATCCGGAGCGGCCAGATCAGCAGCGCGACGTAGACGTTGAACGCCACCAGCTCACCGAGGCTCAGCTGCCCGTCGATGACGAGGTGGCCGCCGTAGGCGAGCACCAGCACCAGGCCGATGTTGGGCAACAGGTCGAGCAGCGGGACGAAGCGGCCACGGATGCGGGCGGTGAGCAGCGACACGTCGTACAGGTCGCCCGCGGCGACGCGCAGCTTCCGGGACTGCACCGGCTCGGCGCCGAAGCCCTTGACGACGCGCACCCCCGACACGGTCTCCTCGACGACCTCGGCGAGCGCGGCCGACTCGCGCTGCACGCCCATCACGGCCGGGTGCAGCTTGGTGGAGAAGCGCTTCGCGAGCACGTTGAGCAGCGGCAGGCAGCCCACCGCGAGGATGGCCAGCACCACGTTGATGCTGAGCATGATGACGGTCGAGGCGAGGACGGTGACGAGGTTGGCCACCGTCAGCGGGATCATCACCACGAAGTTCACGATCTGCTGCAGGTCGGTGTTGGCCCGGCTCATCAGCTGACCGGTCTGCGTGTCGTCGTGGTAGGCGAAGTGCAGCCGCTGCAGGTGGGCGAACATGCGGTGCCGGAGGGCCGCCTCGCTCCAGCGCGCCTCGCGGAAGGCCCAGTAGCGGCGCAGCCCGGTGAGCAGCGCGGAGATCACGCCGACGCCGACGATGATCAGGGCCCACTCGGTGATCTTCTGCTGGTCCTTCGGGGTGATGCCCTGGTCGATCGCGGCCTGCACCAGGAGCGGGATGCTGACCTTGCACGCCGTCCACGCCAGGCCGGCGATGATGCCGATGACCAGGCCCCGGCGCTGGGTCCGCATCTGGGCGCGCAGGAGCACCCAGCCGCTCCGGGTCGAGCCGGTGGCGGGTGGCGCGCTGGTGCCTGCGGACGTGGTGACGGTGGCGATCGGTGCTCCTGGGGGGTCCCCGCGCGGGTGCCGTGTGGCTTGACCCGCGGGTCAAGAACCGTACCGGAGGGGGCGCGCGCGACGCCCGTCGAATAACGTCCCGACGTGGCCGGACGACATCGCCGAGGAGGCATCGCCCGGCGCACGGGCACCGTCGGCACCACCCTCGCCCGCCACCTGGCACGCACCTCGCAGCCCCTCCCACGGCGGCTCCGCAACGCCTTCATCGAGCTCGGCCCCACCTTCGTGAAGGTGGGTCAGGTGATCGCGTCGAGCCCCGGGCTCTTCCCCCCGGACTGGACCGCGGAGTTCGCGTCGCTGCGCGACCGCGTGCCGCCCTTCCCCGGCGCCACCGCCCGAGCGATCGTCGAGGAGGACCTCGGCCGACCGCTCAGCTCGGCGTTCGCCTCCTTCGAGGAGGAGCCGCTCGCCGCCGCATCCATCGGCCAGGTCCACGGCGCCACGCTGCTCGACGGCACCGAGGTGGTCGTCAAGGTGCAGCGTCCCGGGCTCGACGAGCAGGTGCGCGACGAGCTGCGCGCGCTGCTGCTGGTGTGCGAGGTCCTGGAGCGCATCCCGCAGACGTCGGTGGGCTCGCCCCGCGCCCTCGCCGAGGACTTCGCCCGCACGCTCCACGAGGAGATGGACTTCCGCCTCGAGGCCGACAACATGGAGCGGATGCGGCGGATCCTCGTCGACGAGCAGATCACCGACGCCCGCGTGCCCATCGTCCACCACGACCTCGTGGGCCGCCGCGTGCTCACCATGGAGCGCATCCGGGGGTTCCAGCTGACCGACGTCGAGGGCATGAAGGCGGCCGGCGTCGACACCGAGCGGCTGCTGCGCATGGCCGTGCAGACGGTCGTCGAAGGCGTCCTCGTGCACGGCTTCTTCCACGGCGACCTGCACGCCGGCAACATCGCGGTGCTGTCCGACGGCACCTTCGTGCTCTTCGACTTCGGCATCGTCGGCCGGCTCACGGAGTCCGCCCGGGCGCGGCTCGCCACCTACCTCATGGCCGTCACCACCAACGACTACGCCTCCATGGTCCGCGCGCTGCGCTCGTTCGGCTCGGTGCCGGCCGACGTGAGCGTGGAGGAGATGGCGGCCGAGATCCAGCGGCTCTACGAGCCCTTCGTGACCGACGGCGTGGTCGTCGCGCAGCTGGGCGAGCTGATGGACACCATGATCCGCTCGATGGTGCAGTACCGCGTGCGCATCCCGCGCGAGCTGGTGCTGCTCTCGAAGCAGATGCTCTACCTCGAGGGCGCCGCCCAGACGCTCGCCCCCGGCGCCGACCTGCTCCAGGAGCAGCAGATCATCTACGCCTCGCTGATGACGAAGTACCCCGACCTGGCCGTCGAGATCATGCAGAGCATCCAGCGAGGGGCCGAGATGGACACCGCCATCGCCTCCGCGGGCCACGTCTGACCCACGGCCCTCACCGCACGGTTCACGACCCTGCGCCGCGCAGCGCGTCGGCCTTGCCCGCGCAGTCGTAGAGGCTGCCGGTGAACGCCTGCGGCAACGACCCGCCGGTGCTCTCGCTCGTGACCGGGGTGCACACCTGGCGCGCCGCTCGATCACGCCCGATCCGCCCTGGCCCCACCGCCACCGCCACCGAAGCGACCGCCGAAGCCACCTCCCCCGCCGAAGCCGCCCGTGCCGTCGAGCGCGCTCGAGTCCACGAGCACGTAGCGGACCCGACCGGCGGCGACGTCGGCCGCGAACTCCGTGACCGTGGTGGCCGGGTCGGTGCCCATGAAGCCGCCGAGCGCCATCACCGAGAGCCCGTCCTCGGCTTCGAGCCCCGAGGCCGTCTGCGCGTTGGCCACCACCACGTCCCATGCGGCGTGCCCGCGCTGCTGGCGCAGGAACGCGGCCAGCGAGGCGTCGCCGTGGAACGCGGCCGACCCGAAGGTGCTCCCCGCCATGCCGACTCGTGGGCCGGCCTGCGGCAGGGTGGCGTTGAGGGGCGCGTTCCACATCTCGCTGGCGGTCCACGCGGCGGGGCTGATCAGCAGCGCCGCCGCCAGGAGCGCGCCCGACACCCCGCCCGCGACGCGGCGACCGGATCCGGTCAGGCCGACCGCGCACACCGCGGCGATGACCGTGGCGAGGAGCAGCACGACCACCGCCCCGCGGGTCCAGCCGTGGAAGTCGGGCTCCCGGGCGACGATCGTGGCCTGCACCCACAACGTGGCCACCAGGCCGACGGCCACCACCGCCCACCACGCCGGGTTGCGGCGCACGAGGCGCACCGCGGCCGCGGCCCCGATGCCGACCAGCGCCGCCACCGCCGGGCCCATCGCACTCGTGTAGTAGGCGTGGAAGGTCCCCTTCGCCTCGCTGAACACCGCGCCGTACAGCACGAGCCAGCCGAGCCAGAGCACCACCGACGCCAGGCGGGCGCGGTCGACGCGGATGAACCACGCGGTGGCCAACCCGCCGACCACCGCGAGCGGCAGCAACCACGCGATCTGGGGACCGAGCGCCGCCGCCGAAGAGGCGCCACCTGCCGGGCGTTCCCAGCGATGACAGCTGCCGACCCCGCCCGAGAAGGCACCGCCCGGACCGCCGCCCCGCCCGCCGCCGTCGACGCGGGAGAGGCCGTTGTAGCCGAACACCAGGTTCCAGACGGTGTCGTTGGTGCTGCCGCCCACGTACGGGCGCGACGACCGCCCGACGGCGTCGACCAGCAGGATCCAGGGCAGCGACGCCGCGACCGACACCGCGCCGAACACGGCGGCCCGGCCGAAGCGGCGCAGCCAGCCGCCCGAGGTGCCGATCAGCACCGCCAGCCCCAACGCGGGGAGCGGGATCAGCCGCCGCGAGCATCTTGGTGTTGAACGCCAGCCCCACCGACACCCCGGCGAGCACCACGAGCCACCACCCGTGCCGCTCGTCGTCGAGCGAGCGCAGCACCGCCCACGCCGCGGCGACGAGGAAGAAGATCATGAACGGGTCGGGCAGGTTGAGGCGGTTCACCGCCACGTTCACCGGGCTCAGCGCCAGCACCGTGCCGCCGAGCGTCGCCGCCAACGTCCCGAACCGGCGGTGCAGCAGGCACCACAGCAGCGCCACCGAGCCCGCGCCGGCGAGCGCGCCCGGCAGCAACAGGCCCCAGCTGTTCAGGCCGAGCAGGCGCACGCTGGCGGCCTCGATCCACAGCGAGGCGGGCGGCTTGTCGATGCTGATGAACCCACCGGGATCGAGCGAGACGAAGAAGAAGTTGTGCCACGACGAGGTCATGCCCCGCATCGCGGCGGTGTAGTAGGTGTTCCCCAGGCCGTTGCGGCCCAGCTCCCAGGTGTTCGCCACCAGCGCCAGGACCGTGACCGCAACGAGGCCCGGCCGACCGTTCCGGGTCAGCCACGCGGCGCGGGGCACCCCGGTCGCCGGCTCCGGGGGACGCGTGGCTGCGGCCGCCTCCGCCGGTTCGATCTCGTCGCTGACGACAACCACGCACCCTCCAAGGTGATCCGGCCGCGGCACCGGGCGCGGCCCGACCCCTCTCGTGCCCCAGTCTTCCCTCGACCACCTTGGGCTTTCCTGTGAGTCTGCTGATCGCCCCCTCCGCGCCCGCTGCCCGCCTCCTCGACGTCGCCCACACGACTTCTGGGGACGGATATGTGCGCTCTGCGCGCATATCCGTCCCCAGAACGCGGGGTTTCGGTCCGGGAACGGGGAGCCGGGAGGGGTCGGGCGGCGACGGGTAGCCTCTCGGGCGATGACGTCGTCGCTCGAGTCGCCGTGGGTCGGTCCGGTGCCGCGTGCCCGCGTCGCGCCCCGCGTGGCGGGCCCCGGTGCTCACCGGTGCGGCGGTGCTCGCCGGCACGGTCTACACGGCGGTGCTCGACCCGAACTCCTCGCACGCCTTCCCGCTGTGCCCGCTCAAGCTGATCACCGGGCTCGACTGCCCCTTCTGCGGCGGCCTGCGCGCCACCCACGCGCTCGCCCACGGGCACCTGGTCGAGGCCGCCGGCCACAACCTGCTGTTCGTCCTGGCAGTCCCGTTCCTGGTGCTCGCGTGGGGCGCCTGGTTGCTGCGCTCGCTCGGCCGACCGGCCCCCGAGCTGGTCCTGCCCCGGGCCGCGCGCGTCGCCCTGCTGGTCGTGGTGCTGGTCTTCACGGTCGCCCGCAACCTGCCCGTGGCCGGCCTGCACTGGCTCAACTCGGCCTCGGCGTGACGATCTGAGGCGCTCATTGGCCCAGGCCATTCGCTGTTTTGGCTGGTCAGACGCCTGACCAGCGGTACATTTCGCGGCCTCGGAACCTACAGGACCCTGTCGCTCCTGCCGATGTGACCTCGAGGACAATCGAGGTGCGTTACGAGGAACTCTCGTTGCCGCTCGCTGGTGGGCAGTTCCGGTTGCGGTTCCATCCGCGGCTGACCGTGCTCGCCGGTTTGACGGCGAAAGACCGCACTGGGCTCGTCGACGCCCTCGCTGCGGCCACGGCCGGGCAGGTCACGGGCGGCACGCTGGTCTACAGCGACCCGTCCGGACGTCGCATCGTGGTCCGCGACGGCCAGGCCCGCTACCTCGACGACGGCTCCGAGGTCGCGGCGGCACCGCTCCGCACGCTGGGCGACGCGGCCGACCTGCGCTCCCTGCTCACGGTCGATCCCGCCGAGCTGGGCCTGCCCCGGAGCCTCGACGACCCGGAGCGCCAGGCGCTCGAGGCCGAGCTGCGCCAGACCCGCAAGGCCCTCGGTCAGGCGACCGCCGACATGGACCGCGCCCGGGCCACCACCGACCGCCGGCGTGCCGTCATCGACGAGCTGGAGCGCATCGAGGCCGACCTGGCCCGCGCCGCGGGGCCGAGCGAGCAGGCCCAGCACGACCGCGCCCAGTCCCTCGTCGAGCTGGAGCGCATCCGCGCCGCGCTCGACGCCGTGAACGCGCCCACCTCGGCCATCGCGAGCGACGAGCAGTTCCTGGCGGCGGCCGACGAGGTGCACGCCCTGGCCGAGGAGTGGTCCGACGCCGTCGACCAGCTCGACGAGCTGCTGGTGCGCTTCCGCGACCGGCCCCGCCTGCCGCGCTCGCAGGCCGAGCAGCTCAGCTCGGTGCCCGACCACGCGCCCGAGGGGCTGGCGGCGACCATGGGGGCCTACGAGTCGGCGTCGGCACGTTGCGAGCAGCTCGAGGGCGACCTCGAGGAGCTGACCGGCACGCCGAAGGGCACCTCGAGCGACGTGCAGGTCATGGCCCTCGGCACCATCGACCAGGAGACCCTCTGGATGGCGCAGCGGCGGGTGCTGCTGGCCACCGAGCAGCTCGAGGTGGCCCGCCGGGCGGCGTCGCAGGCGGGCGTGCCGAACACCGACCTGCTCGCCGACGTCGAGGCCGCCAGCAAGGCGAACCACGAGGCGCAGCAGCGGGTCGAGCGCCTCTGGCTCTCGGGCATGCTCGTGGTCAGCCTGCTCGTGTGCAGCAGCCTGCTGCTCCTCGTCACCAACCTCTACCGCTTCATGGTCCCACCGCTCCTCGCTGGCGGCGGTCCTGGCCGCGATCTGGCTGCTCTACCTGCCCCGTCGCGCCATGCGCCGTGCCAAGGGGCACCTCGACGCCGCACTCGCCGAGGCGGGCGCCACCGACCTCGGCGCGCTGCGCCACCGCTTCGTCGAGGACAGCCCCGACAGCGCCGCGTGGCGCCAGGCCGACGTGATCGTCGACGAGTACGAGTCGGCCATGGAGGCCTGGAACGAGCTCGTCGGCGGGATGACCGCCCAGGAGGTCGGCGCGCTCGAGGACGAGATCCACGCCCACGTCCAGGCCTACGACCCGAACCAGCGCTCGGCGCGCGGCCACGTCCTCGGCCGCAACCTCGAGCACGCCCGAGCCGACCTCGAGCAGGCCAGCGACGAGTTGAGCGAGCTGCTCGAGCCCTACGGCCTGCAGCTCGACGACCTCCCGGTGGCCATCGGCGCGGCCGTCCACGAGCGCATCCAGCACGGGCGCACCGCCCGCCTCCAGCTCCAGCTCGAGGCGGCGGAGGAGGACGAGCGCAAGGTGGCGCGGCGGCTCGAGGAGTTCCTCGGCCGCATCGGGTTCACCGACGGCTCCCTCGAGGCCCGCATCGGAGCCCTCGGCTGGGCCATCGACGAGGCCCGCCGGCGCACCGCGCTGCGGGAGCTCGGGCACGAGCCCGATGACCTCGCCCGTGAGGAGGCGCGCCTCGAGGCCCAGGTCGCCGCCGGCACCGACCCCGTCGGTCTCGCCACGTCGCCGTCCGACGTGGCCCTGCCGGCCATGGCCGGGCCCGCCACCGAGGCCGAGCAGCAGGCTCGCCACCGCCGCCGGGAGGAGCTCCGCGCCGAGCTCGCCGCGCTGACCCCGGTCGACTTGGCCGAGCTGCAGCGCCAGCACGACCAGCTCTCGCGGCGGATGGCCTCGCTCGGGCTCGACCTGGGCCTGCCGTCGAGCACCATCGACCTCGACACCGACGGCCGGCTCGTCTCCACGCTGGTGCGCCTCCGGCCGAACTGGCCGGGCACACCGGGCGACCCGATGCCGGCTCTGCTCGACGAGCCCTTCGGTGGGGTCCCGGCCGACGCCCTCGAACGGCGTGCTGTCGCTGCTGGTCGAAGTCGGCGACGCCACGCAGGTGGTGCTGCTCACCGGCGACCCGGCCGTGGTGGCGTGGGCCCGCGGCGAGGCCGACCGGGGCGTGCTGAGCCTGCTCGAGCCCAGCCCCGAGACCGTCTGACTAGTCGGTGAGCTGGCGCAGGCCGTCGCGGTAGCGACGTGCCCGCTCGACGTAGGACTGCATGCCCAGCAGGATCATGTGCGGCGCCACGCAGTCGGGCCGGATCTTGGCCGGGATGCCGAGCGCCATCGCGCCGCTGGGCACGACCATGGCGTTGGGCACCACCGCGCCGGCGCCGACCAGGGCGTTGGTCTCGACGACGGCGTTGTGCAGCACCACCGAGCCCGAGCCCACCAGCGCCTGGGCGTGGATGGTGCACCCCTCGAGGTGCGCCAGGTGCCCGACCACGCACTCGTCGCCGACCGTGGTGGGGGTGAACGGGGTGGTGTGCAGGACGGCCCCGTCCTGGATCGACGTGCGGGCTCCCACCACGATGCGCCCGTCGTCGCCACGGAGCACCGCGCCCGGCCAGATGGACGACTCCGCGCCGATCTCGACCGATCCGATGATGACCGCACCTGGCGCGATGTAGGCGTCGGGGTGGATGACGGGGACCTGGTCGCCGAGGGCGTAGACGGGCATGCGCGAACGCTACCCGGGGCCGCCCGCAGCTCCCGTCACCCGGGTGGCGTGGACCGCCACGGTTCTCGACCCGGCGCGACCAGGCGCGATGCTGGTGGTGCCGCCCCGAGCCGGTGGCCGTCGGCGTCACCTCCCATGCCGTGCGCTCTCCACGGAGTTCCCCTTGTCCCACCCCCAGCCCCCGGTCGCCGACTCGCAGCCTGTCGTCCGCACGCTCTACGGCGACGAGGTGGCCGACCCCTACGGCTGGATCCGCGACCGCGACGACCCCGCGTGCTCCCGCTGCTCGAGGCCGAGAACGCCTACACGGCGGCCATGACCGCGCCGATGGAACCGCTCCAGGACCGGCTGTTCGACGAGATCCGCAGCCGCATCCAGGAGAGCGACCTGTCGGTGCCGTGGCGCCGCCACGGCTGGTGGTACCAGGTGCGGACGCTCGAGGGCCTCAGCTACCCCGTGCACGTGCGGCGCCCCGACGACGGCAGCGGCACCGGGCCCGACGGCGACGCTCCGGAGTCGGTCCTGCTCGACGAGAACATCGTCGCCGAGGGCCACGACTACAGCCGCGTGGGCGCGGCGGCGGTGAGCCCCGACGGCTCGCTGCTCGCCTGGTCGGTCGACCACGAGGGCGACGAGGCCCACACCCTGCGCATCCGCGACCTGGTCACCGGCCTCGACGGTGAGGAGGCCATCCCCGGCACCTCGTACGCGCTCGCCTGGGCCGCCGACAGCGCCACGGTCTTCTACACCACGCTCGACGCCACGCAGCGGCCCCACCAGGTGTGGCGCCACGTGGTGGGCGCCGACCCCGCCACCGACGTGCTGGTCGTGGAGGAGCCCGACGAGCGCTTCTTCGTCGACGTGGCCACCAACCGCAGCGGCGACTGGATCCTCGTCGCCATGCACAGCGCCGTCACCAGCGAGGCCTGGCTGCTCGACGCCCACCGCCCCACCGACCCCCTCACGCTGATCGCCGCCCGCCAGCAGGGCGTCGAGTACCACGTCGAGGCCCACGTCGAGCGGCTCTTCATCCTGTCGAACGCTGCCGGCGCCGACGACTTCGCGCTCTACGAGACCCCCGCCAAGACCCCCGGTCCCGAGTCGTGGGAGGTCGTCGTCCCGCACGTGCCGGGCGTGCGCCTCGACGACGTCGACGCCCTGCGCGACCACCTCGTGATCCACCTGCGCCGCGACGGCGTCACCGCGCTGCGGGTCGTCGACCTGGCCACGCGCACCTCACGCGAGTTCGACCTCCCCGAGGAGGTGGGCACGGTCAGCCCCGGGGTCAACGAGGAGTTCGACACCGCCACGTACCGCTTCACGTACCAGTCGCTGGTCACGCCCCCGTCGGTGTTCGACGAGGACCTCGACACGGCCCGGCGCGTGCTGCGCAAGCAGCAGCCGGTGCTCGGCGGCTACAGCCCGCACGGCTTCGAGACCCGCCGCGTGTGGGCCACGGCCGACGACGGCACGCAGGTGCCGATCTCGCTGGTGCACCGCCGCGGGCTGACCCCCGACGGCAGCGCCCCGTGCCTGCTCTACGGCTACGGCGCCTACGAGGCGAGCATGGACCCGTGGTTCTCGGCGGCGCGGCTGAGCCTGCTCGAGCGCGGGTGGGTGTGGGCCATCGCGCACGTCCGTGGCGGTGGTGAGCTCGGTCGCCGCTGGTACGAGGACGGCAAGCTCCTCGCCAAGCCCCACTCGTTCTCCGACTTCGTCGCCGGGGCGCGCCACCTCATCGACAGCGGCTACACCGCGCCCGACCGGCTCGTGGCCCGGGGCGGCAGCGCAGGTGGCCTGCTCATGGGCGGGGTGGCGAACCTGGCGCCTGAGCTGTTCCGGGCCGTCATCGCCGAGGTCCCCTTCGTCGACCCGGTGAACACGCTGCTCGACCCGAGCCTGCCGCTCACCGTCACCGAGTGGGAGGAGTGGGGCAACCCGGCGGCCGACGCCGAGGTGTACCGGTGCATCCGCGACTACTCCCCCTACGAGAACGTGCGACCCGAGCCCTACCCCACGATCCTGGCCACGGCCGGCTTCGAGGACCCCCGCGTCGGCTACCACGAGCCCGCCAAGTGGGTGCAGCAGCTGCGCGCCGTGACCACCGGCGAGCAGCCCGTGCTGCTGCGCACCGAGCTCGGCGCGGGCCATGCGGGCCCGTCGGGCCGCTACGACGCCTGGCGCGACGAGGCGTTCGTCCTCGCCTTCGCGATCCACGCCGTCGACGCCGACGCCTGACCCCGCCGACCCTCCTCGCGTTCTGGGGACGGATATGTGCGCCTGGCGCACGAACCGTCCCCGAAAGCGACTCGGTGACAGGAGGAGCTAGTTGGCGTTGTCCTGGTTGTAGGTGTCGATGGCCTTGGTGGCCGTGCTCTGCGCGGTGCTCATGGCGCTGTCGACGGACTGGCCGTTGATGTAGATGCCCTCGAGCATCTTGCGCAGCGCGGTCTCGTAGTCGGAGTAGGCGCCGATCAGCGCCCCCGGGTGACGGGGGTTGATCGAGTTGAGCTCGTCGTAGCCCACCTTGAGCATCCCGCCGGCCAGGTCGGTCTTCCAGAAGTTCTGGACCTGCGGGTCGGCCGACACGCCCTTGACCGCAGGGAGGTAGGAGCCCTGGAGGTGCCACTTGACCTGCTGCTGGATCTGCAGCATGTACTTCATGAAGTCCCACGTGGCGGCCTGCACGACCGGGGCGGTGGTGTTCATGATGTAGAAGGCGCCGCCGCTGACGCGGGCCTGGCCGGGGGTGGTGACGCCCGGGATGGGGCCGGCGCCCGGCACGATCTGCTTGAGGTTCTTCGGGACGCCGCCCACGCCGAGGTCGCTCGGCTTGAGGGTGCCGCCGAGGAAGGCCTTGATGTTGGTGGCGGCCGTCGACGTCTCGACCAGCATCGCCGACTTCTGCGAGCTGAGGTCGAGGTACTGGTTGATGTTGCCGCTCGGTCTTCGGGATCACGTCGATGAGGCCGTCGGCCTGCATCTGCTTCCAGAAGGTGAGGATCTGCTTGAGCTGCGGCGTGGCGAAGGTGGCCGCCGTGGCCCGGGCGGTGCGGCCGTTGCCGTTGTTGACGACGTCGACCCCTTCACCGCCGAGCCAGCTCTCGATGAACCACGGGTCGAGCTTGAACGCGAACGGCTTCGACACCCCCACCTTCTTGAGCGCCTGGGCATCGGCGCGGATCTCGGCGAACGTCTGCGGCGGCTTGTTCGGGTCGAGGCCGGCCTTCTTGAAGAGCGTCTTGTTGTAGTAGAGGATCGGCTCCGACACGTTGAGCACGGCCGGGTAGAAGACGCCCTGCACGGTGTAGTAGTTCCGCACCGCCTGCGAGGGGTACAGCGTCGCCAGGCTCAGCCCGGATGCCGCCATGCAGGCCTCTCCCGGCACGACGGTCTTGCTGTCGACCATGGTCTGCATCTTGTTGTCCTCGATGTAGGCGCCGGCCGGGAGCTGCTTCGAGGGGATGCCCTGCAGGTACTTGGCCAGCACCTCGTCGTAGGACTTGCCCACGAGCTGGGGCTGCACGGTGACCTTGGACTGGCTCTTGTTGTACGAGGCGGCCATCTCGGTGAGGGCGTTCTTGCTCTCGCCGGTGAGCGAGTACCAGAGGGGCACCTTGATGCGGCCCTTGCTGGCGTCGTAGCTGGTCAGCGCCTGGACCGGGCAGTCGGCTGCCGTGACCGAGCCCCCGGTGTCGGTGTTGGTGCTCGCCTTCTTCGAACTGCTGCCGCACGCCGCGGCCGTGACCGCGAGCACCGCGACCAGCGCGACCGACGAGACCGCCTTGAGGGGACGGCGCATGGATGGCTCCTTCGGTACGGGACATGGGTTCAGCCTTTCACGGCGCCGGCGGTGAGTCCGCGCACGATCTGACGTTGGAAGATGAGCAGGAGGGCGAAGATCGGCAGCGCCACCACCACGGCGGCGGCCACGCCGAGGTTCAGGGTCTGGGCGTTCGCCGACCCGAAGGTCGCCAAGCGGATCTGGGCCGTCTGCCAGCTCTCCTGGGTGGTGGAGGACTGCGGCCACAGGTACTGGTTCCACGCGGCCAGGAAGCGAGATGACCGTGAACGCGGCGATGACGGGACGGGCGAGCGGCACGGCCACGCGGGTGAGGAACCGGAAGTGCCCGAAGCCGTCGAGGCGGGCGGCGTCGCGCAGCTCCGACGGCACGCCCATGAAGCCCTGGCGGATCAGGAAGGTGCCGAGCGCGGCGGCCATGAACGGTGCCGCGAGGCCCGGGTAGGAGTTGAACCAGCCCCAGTCGCGCACCGTCTGGAGGTTGGGGATGAGGGTGACCTCGATCGGGAGCATCAGCGTGGCCATGAAGAGCGCGAACGCCAGGCGGCGGAACGGGAACCGCAGGAACGCGAACGCGTAGGCCGCCATGATCGAGGTGGCGACCTGTCCGAAGGTGATGAGCAGGGTCATCACCAGGCTCACCGTCATGGCGTGCGCGAAGCCGCCCAGGTTGAAGGCGGTGCGGAACGCGCCCCAGTGCGGCGACACCGGGTAGAGCGGGTAGCCCTTCTCGGCGTACGCGACCGGCGACGACACCGCCCGGATGACGGTGACGTAGATCGGGAAGAGCACGACCAGCGCGAGCGCCACGAGGAGCAGCGTACCACCCGGCCTGCCGGAGGCGGAGGCGGGAGCGGCGCGAGCTCTCGCTGCGCGGCGGTGGGGCCGGGCTACTGCTCGCCATAGTGCACCCGCCGGTTGAGCATGACGTACTGCAGCAGCGTGATCACGAGGGTCACGCCGAACAGGCCGATGGACATGGCGGCACCGGTGCTGGCCTGCGCCGGGTCCTGGTGCTGCACGATCTTGTAGAGCAGCGTCTCGGTGCTGCCCGCCGGGCCGCCCTGGGTGAGGATGTCGATGGGCGCATAGGCCTGCATCGCCACCACCACGAGCACGACGGTGAGGAACATGAGGACCGGCGAGAGCATCGGCACGGTGACCTTGAAGAAGCGCCGCACCGGCCCGTAGCCGTCGAGCGTGGCGGCTTCGAGCAGCTCCTCGGGCACCGCCTGCAGGCCGGCCAGCACGATGATGAACGAGAGCCCGATGTTCTGCCACATCGACACCCACGACACCGCGAACAGCGCCCACTTGGGCTCGTTCAGCAGGTTCGACTTCAGCAGGCCCGACGCGGGGTTCAGCAGCGAGAAGAAGATCACCGACGCCACCGCGATGGAGGTGGCGACCGTCGACGAGAAGATCGTCTGGAAGATCTTGATGCCGCGCAACCGGCGGTGGGCGGCGACGGCCAGGAGCGTGCCGAGCACCAGGCCGACGGGCACCGTGTACACCACGTACACGAGGCTGTGCCCCAGGCCCGAGAGGAAGTCGGAGCTGGTGAGCACGTCGCGCAGCTGGCCGTAGCCCACGTAGCGGGTGCTCGTGCCGAACGAGTTCGAGCGCTGGGCGGAGTCGACGAAGAGCTTGTAGAGCGGGTAGTAGCAGAAGATCGCGAACACGAGGAGCGACGGCGCCAGGCACACCAGCGCGGCCAGCGACTCGCCGGGCGGGTAGCGGTCCTTGAGCCGCTTCGCCAGGGGCGGGCGGCGGATCGCCTCGACCGCGACGGTGGCTTCCCCGAGCGCGTCGGTGCTCACGGCAGCCGCTCGGTGGACGACCGGTCGAAGAGGTGCACGTGGTCGGCGCTGGCGGACACGAGCACCGTGGCGTCGGGCTCGGGCACGGGCACGCTCGCGGCCTGGCGCACGGCGACCGTCTCGCCCTCGACCTCGACCAGCACCAGGGCTTCGTGGCCCAGCCACTCGACCGCGCGGACGCGGCCCCGCAGCCCGGGTGCCGAGGCGCCGGGCTCGCCACCGTCGGGGGCGGGTGCCACCAGCAGGTGCTCGGGCCGCACGCCCGCCACCACCTCGCGGCCCAGCAGCTCGCGGCGCGACGCCGGGAGCTCGAGCCACCCCGACGCGCCCACCGACACGCCGAGGGCGGTGCCGTGCTCGTCGACGACGCCCGGCAGCGTGTTCATGGGGGGCGTGCCGATGAAGCGCGCCACGAAGAGGTTCGCGGGCCGCTCGTACACGTCCTCGGAGGTGCCCACCTGCTGCAGCCGTCCGGATGCCATGACCGCGATGCGCGTGGCCATGGTCATGGCCTCGATCTGGTCGTGGGTGACGTAGAGGATGGTGGTGCCGAGGCGGCGGTGCAGCTCGGCGAGCTCGGCTCGCGTCTGCGTGCGGAGCTTGGCGTCGAGGTTCGACAGCGGCTCGTCCATCAGGAAGACCTTGGGTCGGGCCACGATGGCCCGGGCGAGCGCCACGCGCTGACGCTGACCACCCGACAGGGCCGCGGGCTTGCGGCCGAGGTAGTCGCCCAGGTCGAGCACCCGCGCGGCCTCCGCCACGTACTCGTCGCGCTCGGCGCGGGTGAGCTTGCGGCGCGGGCCGCCGTCGACGGCGTACTCGCGCACCATCAGGGGCGAGGCGATGTTCTTGGCGACCGTCAGGTGGGGGTAGAGCGCGTAGCTCTGGAACACCATGGCGACGTCGCGGTGGCGCGGGTCGACCTGGTTGACGATGTCGTCGCCGATGCGGAGCGTGCCGTCGGTGATGTCCTCGAGCCCGGCGACCATGCGCAGCGCGGTGGTCTTGCCGCACCCCGACGGGCCCAGCAGCACCAGGAACTCGCCGTCCTCGACGGTGAGGTCGAGGCGATCGACCGCCATGACGTCGCCGTACCGCTTCGACACGCCCTCGAACCGCACTCCTGCCATCGCGTCAGTCTCCCCCATCGCTGCGGTGCGTCGACGGACCCACGGGGGGCCGGACCGGGTGGGTCAGAGGCCGAGGCTGTGGTAGCCGCCGCGGAAGAACACCAGCGGCGAGCCCTCGCGGGCCACTGCGAGGTCGTGGACGCGACCGAGCACGACCACGTGGTCGCCCGCCTCGTGGATGGTCTCGATGGTGCAGTCGATCCAGGCGAGCACATCGCTGAGCTGGGGCGAGCCCGTGGCGGGCGCGGGCCGCCAGCCGAGCCCCTGGAACTTGTCGGCCCCGCTGCTCGCGAACACGCGGCACAGCGCCTCCTGGTCGGCCGCGAGGACGTTGGCGCAGAAGCGACCCGCCTCGCGCACCCGGGGGAAGCTGGTGGAGGTCTGCGCCGCGCAGAACCCGACGAGGGCCGGCTCGAGCGAGACCGAGAAGAACGACCCCACGGCGAGGCCGGCCGGTGCGCCGTCGTGCATGGCGGTGATGATGGTGACGCCCGTGGGGAAGTGGCCGAGCACTTGCCGGAACGCCGCTGCGTCGACGCTGGAGCCGGTGGGTTCGAAGGGGTCGGTCACCTCAGGTCCTCAAGGTCGTCGGTGCAACGGGTGGCGGCTCAGGCTACCGAGTTCGCGACCCGACATCTGACGATGCGTCAGGGATCGTCAGTGGGCGACCGGCGTGGGGCGGAGCGCCTCGGCGGGGGCCCGCCCGTTCGTCCGGGGCTCCGCTCCGAGCACCACGGTGAGGCCCTCGGTCGCGATGAGCACCTCTTCCACGGACGTGCCGACCGCGAGCGAGCGGGCGTGCGCGGCGAGGGCGTCGATGGTGGCGTCGTCGTGGGAGGGATCGTGGTGGAAGAGCGCGAGGCGTCGCACGCCCGCCTCGGCGGCCACCCGCACCGCGAAGTCGACCGTGCAGTGGCCCCAGGTGGCCTTCAGGGCGAACTCCTCGGGCGTGTACTGCGCGTCGTGGATCAGCAGGTCGGCGTCGCGGCACAGCTCGACGCACCTCGGGTGCCACGGTGCGGGAGCCGTCGGCCGGCTCCTGGTGGTCGCTGATGTAGACGATGACCCGGCCGTCGATCTCGACCCGGTAGCCGTTGGTGTCGCCCACATGGGGCACCAGCGCGGCGCGGACCTCGGCCCGACCGACCCGGAACGGGGCCGCGCCGGTCTCCCGGAAGGTGACGTCGCCGAGGAGGTCGACGATGCGCACCGGGAAGTAGGGCGGGCGCATGAAGCCGCTGAACGCCTCGGCCACGGTGCCACCCTCCTGCGGGGGCGCGTAGACGTCGAGGTGCGAGCCCGGTCGGAGGATCGGCGGGAAGAACGGCAGGCCCTGCACGTGGTCCCAGTGCAGGTGGGTGACGAGCGCGGTGCCGTGGAACGGCTGGTTCGCCGGGAGCGACTCTCCCCAGAAGCGGAGGCCGGTGCCGAGGTCGAAGACGAGCGGCTCGCTGCCCGGTGCGTCGACGACCACGCACGCGGTGTTGCCGCCGTAGCGACGGTTGGGCTCGCACGGGCAGGGCGTCGAGCCCCGAACCCCATAGAAGGTGACCTTGACCAGAACACTTCCCCCTGAGAAGGGGCCCCCGATGCTGCGCCCCCGAGTCCTGCGCTCCACGCAGTGACGCGACGGTAGTCCCTGTTCCGGTCGGGATGCCTTCGCGGTGACCGCTGCCACATCGGCGCCGCTCCGTGGCCCCGCGACCGCCGAGCGGGTCACCTAGCCTCCCCCGCCATGGCTGACCCCGGTGCACCGCTCGACCTCCGCATCACCGAAGGCGTGGTGCACGCCAACGGCGTCGACTTCCACTACCTCGAAGCCGGCAGCGGGCCCCTGGCGCTGCTGCTCCACGGCTTCCCCGACTCCGCGCACACCTGGCGCCACCTCCTGCCCGCGCTCGCCGACGCCGGCTACCACGCCGTGGCGCCGTGGCTGCGGGGCTACGCGCCCACCAGCGTGCCGCCCGACGGCCGCTACCAGGTGGGCGTGCTCGCGCAGGACGCGTGCGCGCTGCACGACGCGCTCGGCGACGGCTCGCCGGCCGTGCTGATCGGTCACGACTGGGGCGCGCTCGCGGGCTACACCGCGGCGGGCTCGCAGCCCGAGCGGTGGAGCAGCTTCACGGCCCTCGCGGTGCCGCCGCTGGGCTCCCTGCTCGCGGGCTTCACCTCCTACACCCAGCTCCGGCGCTCCTGGTACATGTTCTTCTTCCAGAGCCCGCTCGCCGACGGCGCGGTCGCGGCCGACGACCTCGCGTTCATCGACCGCCTGTGGGCCGACTGGTCGCCCGGCTTCGACGGGGCCGCGGAGCTCCCCGCCGTGAAGGACGCGCTGCGCGGCCCCGAGAACCTCACCGCCGCGCTCGGCTACTACCGCGCCACGCTCGGCGACGGCTACAAGGACCCGGCGCTCGCCGAGATCGAGGGCGCCGGGTTCCTGCCCGTGCCCGTCCGCACGCTGTACCTCCACGGCACCGACGACGGCTGCATGGGCGCCGAGCTCGTCACCGACCTGTCCGATCAGCTTCCGGTCGAGGGCTCACGGGTGGAGCTGGTGCCGGGCACGGGCCACTTCCTCCAGCTCGAGGACCCGGCCACCGTGAACCGCCTCATCCTCGACTTCGTCGGCTGACGCCCGGCCGTCCGCCCACCACCGTCAGGTGAAGCGGATGTCGAGCGTGCGCAGGTGGGTGTGGAGCCCCGCGTCCTGGATGGGCAGGAGCAGCGCGTCGGTGCCGGATTCGTTGTGGTGGCTGTGCCACTGGCCGGGTGGCGTCACGAACGCCCCGCCCGACTGCCAGTCGACGCGCACCGGGTCGACGATGGCGCCCTCGTCGTCGAGGGCGGGGCCCACCAGCGAGTAGCAGCCCTCGGGGGCGTCGACGATGAGGTCGAGCGCGACCGACTGGTGCCGGTGCGGGCGCTGCACGCGCCCGGCGGGCAGCACGCCGTACATGGCCCAGAGGGTGTGGGTGACGGTGCGCGTCTGCGGGAAGGCGTCGTGCCCGAGCAGCACGCTGACGCGGCTGCGCGTGGCCGCGTCGGGCTCGGCCGCGACCTCGGCCAGGCGCGCCCGCGACACCTCCGCGGGGAACCGCGTGGGGGCGAAGCGCGGGGTGGTGGCCGTGGCGCCGAGGTAGGCGAGGAGCGGCGAGTCGTCGACGCGGTAGAAGACCGTGGCCGTGGAGGCCCGGTGGCGCGCCAGCGCGCCGGTGGGCAGGACCAGCACGTCGCCCTCGGACCAGGCCAGGTCGCGTCCGGCGAGCTCGGTCGACCCCGACCCGTGCAGCACGTAGAGCAGCTCGCTGGTGGCGGTGGTGTCGAGGGTGAGCTCGTCGCCCGCGGCGAGGCACACGAACGAGGCCAGCAGGCTCGGCGCGGTGGCGGGCCACGGCACGCCCAGCTCCGCCGACAGGTCGAGCGGCACGACGCGGGTGGCGTCACCGGCGTGGAGCTCGGGCCCGAAGCGGGCCAGCGGCACCGGCGGGATGAGGCCCGACCCGATGGGGTCGGCGGCCTGGCTGTACTCGTGCCAGACGGCGTCGCCGGCCCAGTCCTCGGTGGCCTCCCCGACGGCAAGGGTGGCGGGGGCGCCCACGTCGTGCGTCATGCACCCAGGATGTCACGGCAGCAGCACGGCCGGGCGGGTGACCGGGCGCCGTGGCGGATGCCACCACCGCAGAAGTTGACGTGAACGTGAAGATCCGGTTTCCTGGGAGGACCGAGAGCTTGCCGCCGCCCAAGGAGCTCGCCCGATGACCGCCACCGCCAGCGCCACCACCGCACCCGCCGCCGAGCGCCCCGACCGCTACAAGTGGACCGCCCTGTCGAACACCACGCTCGGCATGTTCATGGCCACGCTCGACAGCTCGATCGTGCTCATCTCGCTGCCCGCCATCTTCCGGGGCATCAAGCTCGACCCGCTCCAGCCCGCCAACATCAGCTACCTGCTGTGGATGCTCATGGGCTACCTCGTGGTCACCGCGGTGCTGGTGGTGTTCTTCGGCCGCATGGGCGACATCTTCGGTCGGGTCCGCATGTACAACGCGGGCTTCGCGGTGTTCACCGCCGCCTCCATCGCCCTCTCGCTGTGCCCCTGGACCGGCAGCGCCGGCGCGCTGTGGCTCATCGGGTTCCGCATCGTGCAGGGCATCGGCGGCGCGCTGCTCATGGCCAACTCCACGGCCATCCTCACCGACGCCTTCCCGGTCGAGGAACGGGGCATGGCGCTCGGCATCAGCATGGTGGCCGGCATCTCCGGGTCGTTCATCGGCCTGATCGTGGGCGGCCTGCTCGCCGACTGGGACTGGCGCGCCATCTTCTGGATCAACGTCCCCTTCGGCCTCTTCGGCACCGTCTGGGCCTACGCCAAGCTGCGCGACAACGGCGTGCGGGTGAAGGCCAGGCTCGACTGGGCCGGCAACGCCGCCTTCGCCTCCGGGTTGGTGCTCCTGCTCATCGGCATCACCTACGGCATCCAGCCACACGGCCACAGCACCATGGGGTGGCTCGGCCCGTACGTGGCTGCCGAGCTCATCGGCGGCGTCGCCCTGCTCGTCGCTGTTCGTGCACATCGAGCGCACGGGTGACCGACCCGATGTTCCACCTCGAGCTGTTCCGGATCCGGGCCTTCTCGATGGGCAACATCGCCAGCCTCCTGTCGTCGATCGGACGCGGCGGCATGCAGTTCATCCTCATCATCTGGCTGCAGGGCATCTGGCTGCCGCTGCACGGCTACAGCTTCGAGGCCACGCCGCTGTGGGCGGGCATCTACATGGTCCCGATGACGCTCGGCTTCCTCATCGCCGGTCCCACCTCGGGCTGGCTGTCGGACCGCTACGGCGCCCGGGCGTTCACCACCGGCGGCATGCTGCTCGCCGCCTTCACGTTCCTCGCCCTCATGACGCTGCCCGCCAACTTCACCTTCTGGGTGTTCGCGGTGCTGCTCTTCCTCAACGGCACGGGCATGGGCCTGTTCGCGGCGCCGAACGTCACCGGCATCATGAACAGCGTCCCTGCGGCGCAGCGCGGCGCGGCGTCGGGCATGCGCGCCACCTTCCAGAACTCCGGCATGGTGCTGTCGATCGGGCTCTTCTTCTCGCTGATGATCGTGGGCCTGGCGGCGTCGCTGCCGCGCAACATGCAGTCCCGGCTCGAGGCACAGGGCGTGCCGCACGCGCAGGCCGTGGCGGTGGCCCACACCCCGCCGGTCGGCAGCCTGTTCGCGGCGTTCCTCGGGTACAACCCGATGGAGAAGCTGCTCGGCCACCCGGGGCCCGACGGCTCGCCGAGCGTGCTGGCGCAGCTGCCCAAGCAGAACGCCGACACCATCACCGGCAAGACGTTCTTCCCCGAGCTGATCTCGGAGCCGTTCATGGAGGGGCTGCGGATCGCGTTCAGCGTGTCGGCGTTCATGTGCCTGGTCGCGGCCGCGGCCTCGGCGCTCCGTGGCGGGAAGTACACCTATGAGGGTGACGACGACGTGGGGAAGGCCGACGTGGTGATGGCGACCGAGGAGATGGTGTCGGCATGAGCCGCGTCCGACGACGCCACCGGCGACGACCACCGGCCGCGCCACCGCATCGGCGAGGTGGCCGCGCTGGCCGAGGTGTCCACCCGCACGCTGCGCTACTACCAGGAGCTCGGGCTGATCCAGCCGTCCGGCTCGAGCCCCGGTGGGAGCCGGCGCTACAGCGACGCCGACGTGGCGCGGCTGCGGCGCGTCCTCGAGCTGCGCAACGTGATGGGCTTCGAGCTCGACCGCATCGGCCCCATCGTCGACGCCGAGGACCGCCTGGCCGAGCTCCGCCAGGAGGTGGCCACGGGCGTCACCAAGAAGCGGCGCGCCGAGATCGTCACCGAGGCCATCGCCATCAACGCCGACCTGCGGGCGCAGGTGGCCGAGAAGCTCGCGGTGCTGCACGAGTTCGACGCCGAGCTGCGCACCAAGGCAGCCCGGTACCGCGACGTCGCGGCCGAGCTCGGCATCGAGGTCGCCGACGAGCCCCGAGGGGGCTCCAGGGCGCACGGCAGGCAGGCCCGAGCGACCTCCTGACCCGCGGGTCAGGGACCTACACTCCCCGCCATGTCCCCTGTCGCTTCCCCGCGCCGCGCCCTCGGCGCCCTGGCCATCCTGGCCGCCATCGCCGTCGCGGGCTGCTCCAGCTCGTCGAAGGCCGCGACGCCGACCAGTGCCCCCGCCACCACCGTCGCAGGGGGCTCGACCAGCACCACCGGTGCGGGCACCACCGTTGCCGGCTCACCCACCAGCGCCGGCGCCACCCCCGTCACGAGCGCAGGCACCACCTATGCCGTGGGCAGCCGCACCGTCACCTGGGTCGACACCAGCCGGCCCACCAAGGGTGACGCCAAGCGCCACATCGCCGCGGCCTCCAGCCGCACGCTGCCCGTGCTCATCCTCTACCCCGCCGCCGGCACGGCGGGAGCCAAGCCCGGGGCCACCCCGGATGCCCCGGTCGCCGCCGGCAAGTTCCCCATCGTCATCTTCAGCCACGGCGTCACCGCCAGCGGCCCGGCATACGCCCCGTTCCTGGCCGCCTGGGCCGCGGCCGGCTACGTGGTCGCCGCCCCGACGTACCCGATGTCGAGCGGCGTCGGCGCCTGGGCCGACCTCACCGACTACACCAACCAGCCCGCCGACGTGAGCTTCGTGCTCGACAACGTCATCAAGCTCGACACCACGTCGGGCGACGCGCTGGCCGGGCACCTGGCCACCACCGCGGTGGCCGTCGCCGGACACTCGCTCGGCGCCATGACGAGCCTCGGCTTCCTC
Source organism: Candidatus Aminicenantota bacterium (assembly GCA_963764745.1). Lineage (GTDB taxonomy): Bacteria > Acidobacteriota > Aminicenantia > UBA2199 > UBA2199 > UBA2199. Next base: position 1,541,452 of record CAVXTN010000006.1, read on the forward strand.
AACACCTGCTGCGGCGACCCGCGGGTGAAGGCCATCGTGGCCATCAGCGGCATCCTGGCCACCTTCCCGAACGGCGGCTGGACCGACCCGCCGGCCACGCCGCTGCTCATGATCCACGGCACGGCCGACAAGACCGTTCCGTACAGGGGCGGTAGCGCCACCACCTTCGCGAAGCTCACCACGGTGCCACGCGCGCTGCTCAGCCTCATCGGCGCCAGCCACGTCGACCCGGTCCTCGCCAAGGACGGGCCGATCACCGACCGCACGGTCATCGCCTTCCTCGACCTCGAGCTGCGCAACGACCCCACCGCCTGGCACCAGCTCCCCGCGTACCTCGCCACCCAGACCGGCGTGCACCTCGCCGTCGCCGGGGGCCTGCCCAAGCCCTGAGCCCGCACTCCGCGCTTTGGGTGTACCTGGCGGTGCCTGGGTCCCGCCAAGTACACCCAAAACGGGACGGGGGAGGCGGTCAGGCCAGCTGCCACACGCCTGACGCGGAGCGGCGCACCAGCCCGTCGGCCACGAGCGTCGCGGCCACGCGCTCGGCCCGCTCCGCGGTCGGCCGGGCCAGCCCATGACCGCGGCGAGATCGGTCCGCGGCGACCGGCGCCCGACCGCAGGGCGTCGACCAGCCGGCCGCGACCCTGCCGGTCGGAGCCGTCGAACGCGCGACTGGCGGCCGCTCACGCCGGCCGAGCCCACCGCCGGGTCGGGCTCCGGCCGCCCGGCCCGCGCCCAGCGCGCACGCACGCCGCAACGGGCAGCCGTCGCACGCGGGTCGCGGGCCGGCAGCACCGTGGCGCCGAGGTCGAGCATCGCCTGGTTCCACGACCAGCCCCGGCCGGGCGGCACCGCCGCGTCGGCCGCTGCCTGCGCCTCGCGCCGCTGTCAACGGCCGGCGCCTGCCACCGCGGCCAGGACCCGGGCGACGTTGGTGTCGACGACGCCGACGTCGCGCTCGAAGCGCGAAGGCCAGCACGGCCCGCGCCGTGTACGGGCCGACGCCCGGCAGCGCGAGCAGCGCGTCGAGGTCGTCGGGGAAGGTGCCGCCGTGCCGCTCGACGACGCACCGACGCGCACTGGTGGAGGTTCCGGGCCCGGCGGTTGTACCCCAGCCCCGCCCAGACGGTGACCACGTCGGCCAGCTCGGCCGCCGGCGCAGCTGCCGACGTCGGGGAAGCGCTCGAGGAAGGCCACGTACTTGGGCTCGACGCGGGCACCTGGGTCTGCTGCAGCATCAGCTCGCTGACGAGCACCGCCCAGGGGTCGCGGGTGCGGCGCCACGGCAGGTCGCGGCGCGACGTCTCGAACCACGCCAGCAGCAGGTCCTGCCGCTCGCCCGGCGGGTCGGCGGCCGCAGGCGCGCTCAGACGGTGTGACACCAGGTGACGTCGGTGCGGTGCGGGAAGGCGAAGCGCTCGCGCCCTGCCGTCTGCGGGTGCGTCTCGACGAGGTGGCGGCACCTCGGCGAGCAGCGCCTCGCGCCGGTCGTCGGGCAGGGCGGACACGAAGCTGGTCGACGCGGACGCGGTCCACCACGCCGTCGACGTCGATGGGCTGGGAGTTGTCGAAGGTGGCGTGCCGGAGCGGGGTGAACCCACCGACCTGGTCGATCACCGCGAGGCGCTCGTCCATGGCCTCCGCGTCGCCTTCTGGGGCGGTGTGGTACGGCGTGTAGGGACGCCCACCCGAGCGTTCGACGATGAGCTCCGTGAACTGGTGCACCCAGTCGACCGACTCGTCGCGGACGTTCCACACCAGCGCGAGCCCGCCGCCGGGTCGGAGGACGCGGTGGATCTCGGCGAGCGCGGGCTCGGCCTCGAACCAGTGGAACGCCTGGGCCACCGTCACGACGTCGATCGAGTGGTCCGCCAGCGGGATGGCCTCGGCCGTGCCGTCGAGCGATCTCGGCCTCGGGCAGCACGACCGCCAGCTTGCGCCGCATGGCGTGCGACCGGCTCGACCGCCACGACGTGGCACCGCTGTTCGAGCAGCCCCCGGTGAACTTGCCGGTGCCGGCCGCGAGGTCGCAGGCCCGGGTGCGCGGCCGGAGCGGGAGCTCGTCGGTGAGCAGGTCGAACACGGCCTGGGGGTACGCCGGGCCGGGCGCGCTCGTAGTCGTCGGCGCCGCGCTCGAAGCCTCGCGCCGCGGCATCGTTGATGGGCATCGCGGCGCCTCCGGCGGGGTCGTCAGGACTCGGGCTCGTCCCAGATCTCCTCACCGTAGGGACGCTGGCGGGGCGGCGCCGCGTCGCGCTTCCAGACCATGACCTTGCGGCGGAAGTAGCAGACCTCGTCGCCGTGCTGGTTGAGGCCCTTGGTCTCGACGGTGACGATGCCGCGGTCGCCCTTCGAGGTCTCCTTGACGTCCAGCACCTTGGTCTCGGCGTAGATGGTGTCGCCGTGGAAGGTGGGCTTCTTGTGCTGGAGCGACTCGATCTCGAGGTTGGCGATGGCCGCACCGCTCACGTCGGGCACGCTCATGCCGAGGACCAGCGAGTACACGAGGTTGCCGACCACCACGTTGCTTGCCCTGCACCGTCTCGTGCTCGGCGAACCACGCGTTGGTGTGCAGCGGGTGGTGGTTCATGGTGATCATGCAGAAGAGGTGGTCGTCGTACTCGGTGATGGTCTTGCCGGGCCAGTGGCGGTAGATGTCGCCGACGACGAAGTCCTCGAGGTGGCGGCCGAAGGGCCGTTCGTAGATGGTCACGGCGCCGATGGTAGAGCCGCCGGCGCGACCTCCCCCAACGATCCGCTCCTCATCCATCGCTGCACCTCCCCGCCAACGTGAGTCGGGCGGTTACCGCTGGGTAGCCTCCAGGCATGACTGCCGCCGCACCTGATCTCTCCCGCGCCGCCACCACCCTCGAGCTCGCGCAGCACGTCGTCGACGCCGGCGTGCGCACCCTCGCCGCAGCGCCCGGTGGTGTCGACGAGCACCAGGTCATCGCCTACGACCTCGCCCACGCCGCCTCGGCGCTGGCCACGGGCAACGCCCTGCTGGCCTACGGCGCCAAGGGCGAGCTCGAGGCGGCCATCACCTGCGCCTACATCGCCGACGCGGTCCACGACCTGGCGGCCAAGGTGTTCGGGCGCGAGGCCGAGTGGGGCATCGACCAGGGCGCCCTCGACAAGACCCGCGAGTTCCTGACCGACTTCCGCGCCCCGGAGTTCCTGGCCGCCATCACCGACCCGGGCCCCCGCCACCTCGACCCCGACTTCGAGCTGGTGCAGGACACCTTCCGGCGCTTCGCCGAGGAGCGCCTGAAGCCTGCGGCCGAGGAGATCCACCGCCACAACCTCGACATCCCCGAGGACATCATCACCGGCCTCGCCGAGATGGGGGCCTTCGGCCTCTCGGTGCCCGAGCAGTACGGCGGCTGGAGCACCGGCGGCGCCGGCGAGTACATCGGCATGGTCGTGGCAACCGAGGAGCTGTCCCGTGGCTCGCTCGGGGCCGGCGGGTCGCTCATCACCCGTCCCGAGATCCTCACGCGGGCGCTGCTCGCGGGCGGCACCGAGGAGCAGAAGCAGGAGTGGCTGCCGCAGCTCGCGGCCGCCGAGGTCATGAACGCCGTCGCCGTCACCGAGCCCGACTACGGCTCCGACGTGGCCGGTGTGAAGGTCACGGCCACCCCCACCGAGGGCGGCTGGATCATCAACGGCGTGAAGACGTGGTGCACGTTCGCCGCCCGCGCCGACGTGCTCATGGTGCTGGCCCGCACCGATCCCGACAAGGGCGCGGGCCACCGCGGCCTGTCGATGTTCATCGTGCCCAAGCCCCGCGGCGACGGCCACGGCTTCGCCTTCGTCCAGGAGGCCGGCGCCGACGGCGGTGCACCCGGTGGCGGGAAGATGGAGGGCCGGGCCATCGACACCCTCGGCTACCGCGGCATGCACTCCTACGAGGTGGCGCTCGACTCCTGGTTCGTGTCGGCCGCCAACCAGATCGGCCTCGAGGGCGGCCTCGGCAAGGGCTTCTACTACCAGATGGCCGGCTTCGAGAACGGGCGGCTGCAGACCGCCGCACGGGCCATCGGCGTGATGCAGGCCGCCTACGAAGCGGCCCGCGACTACGCCGAGAACCGCGTCGTCTTCGGCCACCCCATCGGCGACTACCAGCTCACCAAGGCCAAGCTCGGGCGCATGGCCGTGCTCATCCAGGCCGCCCGGCAGTTCTCCTACGTGGTGGCCGCGCTCATGGCCGACGGCAAGGGCACGGCCGAGGCCTCCATGGTCAAGGCCTACGTGTGCAAGGCGGCCGAGTGGGTCACCCGCGAGGCGCAGCAGATCCACGGCGGCATGGGCTACGCCGAGGAGTACGACGTGAGCCGCTACTTCGTCGACGCCCGCGTGCTGTCGATCTTCGAGGGCGCCGACGAGACGCTCTGCCTCAAGGTCATCGCCCGGCGCCTCGTCGCCGACCTCGCCACCGCCTGACCGGTTCACTGAAGACGAGCGGATAGGCGATCGCGGCGCAGCCGCCCCGTGACCTGTCCGCCCGTCTGACCCAGCAAGCACAGGCATTTCGTTCTGAGAGGCCGCCCTGTCGACCGAGCTGGAAGCGCCTGTCCGCGGCGGCCTCACTGAACCGAATGCGCGCACCATGCGCGCTTTCGGTTCAGTGAACGCTGGGTCAGTCGATGCCGACGTGGGGCACCAGCCGGTCCAGCCGCTTCGGGAACCACCAGTTGCGGTCACCGAGCAGCTCCATCGAGGCCGGCACCAGCAGCATCCGCACCACCGTGGCGTCGAACAGCACCGCGCTCGACAGGCCCAGCCCGACCAGGATCAGCGCCCGGTCGTCACCCACCACGAACGTGCCGAACACGCACACCATGATCGCGGCCGCGGCGGTGATGACCCGCGCCGTGGTCGCCAGGCCGTGGGCGACCGCTCCGGTGTTGTCAGCCGTGCGGTCGTACTCCTCGCGGATGCGCGACAGCAGGAACACCTCGTAGTCCATCGACAGCCCGAAGGTGATGGCGAACAGCATCATCGGCGCCCAGGGCTCGATCGGGCCCGGCGAGACGTGGAAGATGCCCGACAGCCAGCCCCACTGGAACACCATCACGAGCAGGCCGTACGCCGCCCCGATCGACAGCAGGTTCAGCACCACGGCCTTGAGCGGGACGAGCACCGAGCGGAACACGACCAGGAGCAGCAGGAAGCTCAACCCCAGCACCGCTCCCATGAACAGGGGCAGGCGCTCCCCCATGGCCGCCGTGAAGTCGACGTTGAGCGGGGTGTCGCCGCCGATCAGCACCTTGGCGCCGGTGCCTGCGACCGCCGCCGGCACGGTCCGCTCGCGCAGCACGTGCAGGAGGTGCTCGGTGCGACGCGACTGCGGTGACGTCGTCGGGTAGAGCTGCACGACGGCGACACGGCCCGACGCGCTGAGCCGCGCGGGCTCGACCAGCGCCACGCCGGGGGTGGCGCGCAGGCCATCGGTCAGCCGGCCCAGGATCGCGGTGGAGGTGGCGTGGGAGGCTCCGGCAGGCAGCGACGCGGCGACGACGAAGGGGCCGTTGAACCCGGGCCCGAAGCCGTCGGCCAGCCGGTCGTACGCGACCTTGGTGGTCGTCCCGGCGGGCTGGTTCCCCTCGTCCGAGACGCCGAGGTGCAGGGCGAGCGTGGGCACCGCGAGCGCCACCAGGAGCGCCAGGCCGAACACCGTGCCCGCAACGGGGTGGCGCTGGACCACGCCGCTCCAGCGCGAGGCCAGGGTGGGACGCTCGCGCCCCGGCGACCGCCGGTGCACCGACCAGGCGTCGATGCGACGGCCCGCGAAGCCGAGCAGCGCGGGCAGCAGCGTCACCGCGGCCAGCACGGCCACGAGCACCGCGCTCGACACCCCGACCGCGAGCCCATAGAGGAACGGCAGCCCGATCAGCAGCATGCCGAGCATCGAGACCATCACGGTGCAGCCCGCGAACACGACCGCCCGACCGGACGTGCTCATCGCCTCGACCAGCGCGTCACGCGGCTCGGAGCCGGCCAGCGACCCGCGGTAGCGGGTCACGATGAACAGGGCGTAGTCGATGCCCACCCCGATGCCGACCATCGAGGCCACCTGGGGCGTGAAGCCCGGCGTGATGAACACGTGCGACCACAGCACCACGCCCGACAGGCCGATGCTGATGCCGAACAGCGCGGTGACGATCGGCAGGCCCATCGCCACCACCGACCCGAACGCGAGCAGCAGGATCACCACGGCGGCGGCCAGGCCGAACACCTCGCTCGACGGCATCGATCCGGTCTCGAAGGCGTCACCGGCGAAGTCGGTCTCGATCCCCGCGGCGCGCAGCGGACCGGCGCGCTGCAGCATCGTGGTGTCGGGGTGCGCCGACGGCGTCGTCGCCGCGGCGTCGAAGGCAACCGAGGCGTAGGCCGTGCGGCCGTCGCGGGAGATCTGCGCCGCGTCGGCGAACGGTGAGGCCACGGCACCGATGCCGCGGGTGCCCCGCAGCGAGGCGAGGTAGGTGTCGATGCGGTGCTGCGCCGCGGGGCGGCGGAGCCCGGCGGCGTCGTGGAACACGATCGTGGCGCTGCCCTTGCCCGCCTCGGTCCGTGGGAACTCGTGCTGCAGCAGCTCCCCGGCACGTTGCGACTCGGTTCCCGTCGGACCGCCGCCCTTCGGCTCTCGCGGCCCGACCATGCTGCTGGCCATCGACAGCCCGACGAGCGCGACCACCCACAGGGCCAGCACCACGCGTCGGTGGTCGTGGCAGGCCGCGGCGAGGCGGCCCAGGAACGACGCCGGCCGCTCCGGTTGTGCGGCGGGTCGGGCCGGCGGGGTGGCAGGCGGGGCCACGGGGCGCCCGCGGTGGCGGGCGGCCGGGAGGTCCTCGTCGGTGCGGCCGTCGCCCCGTTCGGGGGCGCGCTCGAACTCGGGTGCTGGGGCGCGTGTCATCAGGGTCTCCTTCGGGGAGGTCACGCAATGGGGACGGTCACCCGGCGGGCGACCGGGGTGGTGCCGGGTGGGTCAGCCGTAGGAGAGGTGGACCGACCCGTCACCGGTGTGGACGTCGATGCGGCGCGACGCCCGGGGATCGTTGCCGAGGTCGTTGTGCACCGAGCCGTCGCCGGTGCTGGTGGTGACGGCGTACGGGGTGCCGTCGTCGGGGACGGCGAGGTTCACGCTGCCGTCGCCGGAGTGGAGCACCACCGTGTCGGGCGGTGCCGCGAGGTCGATCGACACCGACCCGTCGCCGGTCGACACCGCCACGTGCCGGGCCCGCAGCTCGGACAGGCGCACCGTGCCGTCGCCGCTCGCGATCCACACGTCGCCGACCTGGCGGTCGAGGTGGATGCTCCCGTCGCCGGTGCTCACGTGGAACGAGCCGTGGAGGCCGCTGGCGGTGATGCCTCCCGTCGAGGAGCGAGCCCCGCACGTCGACGTCGGCCGGCACGTGCACGGTGGTGGTGATGTCGCAGAACGTCGGCACCCACTTGGGGCACCGGACGCCGAGGTGCAGCACCCCGGCGGCGTCGACGACGTTCGTGCCGCGGGTGTGCTGGATGCCGCGGCGGACCGTCTGCTGCACGACCACGTGGTCGACCGCGTCGGGCACGATCGTGAGCTGGTCGTCGCCGCCCTGCAGCTCGACCACATGGGTCAGCGGGAAGCGCTGCGTCGACCGGTAGGTGCGGCGGCCGAGCACGTTCACCAGCACCAGGCAGCCGTAGCCCACGGTGACGACCGCCAGCACGACGCCGGCGCCGACGAAGAGGGCGCGGCCCGGGCGGCGAGGCGACGCCGGAGCGGTGGCGGAAGGTGGGAGCACCGCGGTCGGGTCGTCGGGGAGGGTGCGCGTGGGGATGGTCATGTCAGGACTCCAGGTAGCGCAGCACGGCGAGCACCCGGCGGTGGTCGCCTGCATCAGGAGGGAGGTCGAGCTTGGTGAAGATGTTGCGGACGTGCTTCTCGACGGCGCCGTCGCTCACCACGAGGACCGCGGCGATGGCGCTGTTGGAACGCCCTTCGGCCATGAGGCCGAGGACCTCGCGCTCGCGCTCGGTGAGCCGCTCGAGCGGGTCCTGGCGACGGGTGCGGGCCAGGAGCTGCGCGACCACCTCGGGGTCGAGCGCGGTGCCGCCGCTGCCGACGCGACGCACCGCATCGATGAAGTCGCCGACGTCGGCGACGCGGTCCTTCAGGAGGTAGCCGACCGAGTCGGTGTTGGCCGCCAGCAGGTCCGACGCGTACTCCTGCTCGACGTACTGGCTCAGCACCAGGACGGCGGTGCCGGGGAAGTCGGCCCGGATGCGCACCGCGGCCCGGATGCCGTCGTCGGTGAACGTGGGCGGCATCCGCACGTCGATGATGCAGAGGTCGGGGTGCTGGCGGGCGACGGCGTCGAGCAGCGCCACGGGATCGCCCACGGCGGCCACGACCTCCTCGCCCGCGTCGGTGAGCAACCGGGTGAGCCCGGCGCGCAGGAGCACGGCGTCCTCGGCGATCACGATGCGCACGGGAGCTCCACCAGGAGAGTGGTCGGTCCGCCGACCGGGCTGCTGAGGTGCATCCAGCCGTCGACGCCCTCGACCCGGTCGCGCAGGCCGACCAGTCCGCTGCCGATGGCCTCGTCGGCGCCGCCGTGGCCGTCGTCGGTGACCTCCACGAGGAGCTGCGTGCCCCGCCGGGCGACGGTGACCGCGGCCCGCCGGGCGTCGGCGTGCTTGGCGACGTTGGCGAGGGCCTCGCACACCACGAAGTAGGCGATGCCCTCGATGGTCGGGTCGGGCCGCTCGCCGACGTCGATGCTGAGCCGCACCGGCACCGGTGACCGTCCGGCCACCGCGCTCAGGGCGGCGTCGAGGCCCCGGTCGGTGAGGACCGCCGGGTGGATGCCGCGGGCGAGGTCGCGCAGCTCGACGAGCGCCTGCTTGGCCTCGCGGTGGGCGTCGTCGACGAGCGCCCGGGCACCCTCGGGGTCGGTGTCGAACTTCTCCTGGGCCCGGCCCAGGTCCATGGCCAGGGCGACGAGTCGCTGCTGCGCCCCGTCGTGGAGGTCGCGCTCGATCCGGCGCCGCTCGGCCTCGGCGGCGTCGACGACCCGCGAGCGCGTCTCGGTGAGCTGGCTCACCCGCCCCTCGAGCGCCTCGCTGCGGCTCGGTCCGAGCAGGAGCCGGGCCAGGGCCACCTCGGCCTCGACGAGGCCCCGCACCACGAAGGGCACCAGCGGCAGCAGGACCAGGCCCGCGAGGGCGCCCAGCGCCCCGGCGACCCAGCCGTGCACCGCCACGCCGGACCACACGTAGACCTGGTGGTCGGGGATGGCCCAGATGGTGGCGGGCAGGGTGAGGGCGGTGAGCGCCACCGACCAGGCCGCCACGACCACGCAGAAGAAGAGGATCCCCTGCGGCAGGAGCACGAGGTGGTGGGCCAGCTCACGCCACAGCGCCCCCGACCGGAGCCGCGTGACGAACCGTCGCCACCAGTTCCCTGCGGGACGGCCGCGGTGGGGATCGGGCAGGTCCACGTCGAGGAACGCGGCCACCCGGTAGCGCTCGAAGCGTCCGAGCAGGCGCACGACCCACTCGGTGATCCAGGCGAGCACCACGGCGAGCGGGAAGACGATCACGAGGCTCACGGTGGTGACCAGGAGCGTGAACGTGATGGTGAAGGTGACGATGCCGACCCACAGGTCGAGGACGAGGTGGGCCGTGCCCTTCCAGGTCCGCGCCGTGACCACGTCGCGGTACGCGGCGGCGATGCGTCGCGTCGTCCCCGGTGCGGTGGCCTCGGTCATGCCACGACGGTACGGGAGACCGTCTCGCCGGGGAATCCCGCTCACCGGCGTCTCCGTGGTGGGGCTACCCCTACCCCGCCGCGTCGGTGGCGGTCAGGGTTGTGGCACCACGATGGGGCTGGTGCCCTGGCCGGGCGGGTGCACGCGCTGGAGCAGGTACTCGTTGCCCTGGTGGTAGCGGACCTCGAACTCGCCGCTGTCGAGGATGCTCTGGAACAGCGCGGTGTCGTTGCCCAGGATGCTGGTGTTGACGACGAGCCACTGCACCTTGGCGGGGTAGCCGTGCGACGAGTCCTTCACGCCGAAGTTGGAGTTCCGCCACGGGTTGGGGAACGAGTACGCGATCTGGCGGTGCGTGAGGTGCGACACCGTGAGGTAGTCGGCCGACACCCCGGCGTGCGTGGGCACCAGGTCGACCGCCGTCTGGCGGGCCCCCTGATCGGTGTCGGCGACGAGCGGCCACGCGCCGAGGCGGTACTGGATGCTGATGGGCGACGGCCCGTACCAGCGGCTGCACGCCAGCGCGCACACCAGCGCAGTGAGGGCCAACCCCTCGCCGATCCACCGCCGCCAGCGCAGCAGGAGGCGCAGCGCCTCGACGAAGCTGATGGCGAGCGCCGCCATCGGGACGGACTGGTAGTGGAAGTGCAGGCTGTAGGTGAAGTTCGCCGAGGACACGATGTTGGTGAACCACTGCGGCGCACCGATGAGCATGGTGACGGGCGACAGCCAGGGCAGGTAGGCCCACGACTGCGACAGGTCGCGGCTGTAGCCGACCGCGTTGTTCTGGTCGAGGCGGTGGGCCAGCTTGGTGGGGTGCTCGGCGGAGGTGACGAGGATCTGGCCGGGCGTGTGCCCCAGGTCGCCGTAGATGCCGCCGTAGACGCTGCCCCCGGCGAAGCGCGGCACCAGCCACACGCCGAAGATGAGGAACCAGGCCGCGCCGGCCACCACCACCTTCGAGCCGAGGCGCCACTGGCCGCGGATGCAGCCACACCAGCCCCATCCCGAGCAGCGCCAGCGCCAGGTCCTCCTTCCACGTGATGGTGAGGAGGAAGCAGGCCACGAACGCCCAGCGGGTGCCGCGCTCGACCGACCCGGCGCGGCGCTGCGCGACGAGGCGCTCACCGAAGAGCCAGGTGCCGATGAGGAACGGGATGGCCATGCCGTCGGGGTGGAAGCCCTCCTGCACCATCCACTGCACGGTGGGCTGGGCCAGCCACACGACGCCCACGAGCAGGGCCAGCCACGAGTTGTGCAGCTTGTCCTTGGCCAGGAAGTAGAGCGGGATGGTGGTGCCGGCCATCGCCGCCGCGAAGAGCACGTTCCAGGTGTTGGGCCCCGCGCCGAGCCACACGAGGGGCGCCAGCAGCAGGAAGGCGATGGAGGCGTGGTGGCCCGCCAGCGTGACGCCGCGCACCGTGTCGAACTGTCGGCCGTGGGCCAGCTGCCACAGGAACTGGTCGTAGATGCCCTCGTCGAAGTCGAACGTGCCGAACCGGTCGTGGCGCAGCACGATGAGGCGACCCATGGCGATGGTCCAGGTGACGGCCAGCACCATCAGGATCCCGAACGGGACCCGACGGTCGATGCGGACCGACCGGACGACCTCGGCCAGGCCCCGATCGTGCGTCGTGGGTGCGGGCTCGGCGCTGACCTCTGAGACGGACACCGAGCCCCCTGACGCGAGTAGGTCCCTGCGGATCGCCGTCCTCGGCGCACCGGGCGCACCCGGCCGGAGACGACGCATCAGGCTACCGCCGGGCGTGAGCCCGATCGGACCGCCCCCGCCGGGCGGGCCCGTCGCACCTCGCCTCCCGGCCGACCCCGTAGGCTCGACCGGTCGCTCCCCCACCCGCCATGACGCCCACCGCCCCGCCATCACCCGCCACCAGGCACCGCCCCGCCACCCGTGTCCGCCTCATGGCGGCAGCCGTGCGGGCGAGCGGCGGGGTGTCCCGCAAGCTGGGCCGCGGCGGCTCCGTCATCGGCGGCCACGTCGGGCTCCGGCTCGACAAGGACGCCGTCGCGCACCTCGCCGAGGGCCGCTGGATCGCAACCGTCTCGGGCACCAACGGCAAGACCACCACCACCCACCTGCTCGCCGCCGCCCTCGGGGCCGGGGGCCGCGTGGTCACCAACGCCGCGGGGGCCAACCTGCGCACCGGCGTGGTGGCCGCCCTCTCGAACGACCTGTGGTGCACCCGCGTCGCCCTCGAGGTCGACGAGGCGACGCTGGCGGTGGTCGCCGCCGAGCTCCGGCCCGCCGTGATCGTGCTGCTCAACCTCAGCCGTGACCAGCTCGACCGCTACGGCGAGGTCCGCATCATCGGCGGCCGCTGGCGGACCATGCTCGGGCAGCTGGGCGCCGGGGACACCTCCGCTCCCGACGGCCCCACCGCCACGGTCGCGGCAGGCGCCGCGCACGTGGTGGCCAACGCCGACGACCCCCTGGTGGTCTGGTCGGCCGAGCCGGCCCACGACGTCACCTGGGTCGCGGCCGGCGCGGCGTGGACGGCCGATGCCGCGGTGTGCCCGGAGTGCGGCGGCGTCATCACCCACGACGACGTCGGCTGGCGTTGCGACGGCTGCCCGCTGACGCGCCCCGAGCCGCACTACCACCTCGACGGCGACGTGCTCGTGGCGCCCGACGGTCGAGCGCGTCGAGCTGCGGCTGCAGCTGCCGGGTCGCTTCAACGTGGCGAACGCGGCCATGGCGGCCGCTGCCGCGGCGCACGCGGGGGTGCCCCTCGCCGCCGCCGCAGCCGCCATGGCGGGCACCACCGAGGTCGCCGGCCGCTACCGGTCGGTCACCGTGGGGGCCCACGACGTGCGGCTCCTCATGGCGAAGAACCCGGCCGGCTGGCAGGAGGCGCTCGGCATCCTCGGACCCCCACCCACCCCGGTCATCGTGGGCATCAACGCCCGGGTCGCCGACGGTCACGACCCCTCGTGGCTCTGGGACGTGCCCTTCGAGCTGCTGCAGGGCCGCACCGTCGTGGCCACCGGCGACCGCGCCCGCGACCTGTCGGTGCGGCTGCACTACGCCGGCGTGCCGCACACCGTCCACCTCGGCACCCCGCTCGACGCGGCCCGCACCTTCCCACCCGGCGAGGTCGACCTCGTGGGCAACTACACCGTGTTCGCCGACGTGCTCGAGGGCCTCCGGTGACGTTCGACCGACCGCTGCGCATCGTCCGGCTCTTCCCCGACCTGCTCGGCACCTACGGCGACGACGGCAACGCCGTGGTGCTCGCCCAGCGCGCCCGGTGGCGCGGCGTCGAGGCCGAGATCGTCGACGTCAGGTCCGGCGACCCCGTCCCCGACGACGGCGACATCTACGTCATCGGCGGGGGCGAGGACGGCCCGCAGACCGCGGCCGCCCGCCAGCTCGCCGCCTCGGGCGCGCTCGGCCGTGCGGTCGAGCGCGGCGCGCCGGTGCTGGCCGTGTGCGCCGGGTTCCAGCTGCTCGGCACCAGCTTCCTCGGGCCCGACGGCACCTCCACGGCCGGGCTCGGCCTGCTCGACGTCGTCACCGAGCGCAGCACCGGCCCGCGCATGGTGGGCGACGTGATCTCCGATGCCGACCCGACCCTGGGGCTCCCGCCCCTCACCGGGTACGAGAACCACGCCGGCGCCTCGCCCTCGGCCCCACGGCCCGCCCGCTCGCCAGGGTCCGGCGCGGCACCGGCAACGGCACGGGCGACGGGGCCGAGGGCGTGCTCGCCGGGCGCATCGTCGCCACCTACCTCCACGGCCCGGTGCTGGCCCGCAACCCCACGCTCGCCGACCTGCTGCTGGCCTGGGCCCTCCACGTCGAGCCCGGCTCGCTGGAGCCCCTCGACGACTCGCTCGTCGACGCGCTCCGCGCCGAGCGCCTCGCCGCCGGCTGACCATGAAGGCGCACTGCGTGGCGCGAAGTGGTTGCTGAGCAACCATCCACGGACAGCCCGCGGATCCGACAAACCGTCGGGCCCCGGCGTCCGTACACCCCTACATGCCCTCACCCACCTGCTCCCACGCCAGCCCCCGCCGACGCGCCCCACACGTCGGGGCCGCCCCCCGGCGCCCGACCTACGCCTGGGGGGCGACATGAGCGGCATCCTGGGGATCAACGACGCCCTGGTCACGGGAATCGCCTGCGTCGGGGCCATCGCGTTGCTCACCGCCGCGCTCGTGCTCGCCTACGCGGTGGCCGAGCACCTCTTTCGCTGAGGTCGAGCCGCGCGGGCGAACCGTCAGGTGCTGCACCGGGAACGGCCCCGGCTCAGCCGACCTGCGTGCGCTTCTCGCGAAGCACACGCACGGCTTCGGTGGAGGCGAGGGCCCACGCAATGAGGGCCGGCTGGAAGACCAGCCTGATGGCTCGCTTGGTGTCGGAGTCCAGGCCAAACGCGTCGACATGTCCGGTGAACTGCGCGATGTTGCCGGGGAAGACGGCGACGAAGAAGGCTGCGGCGGTGCCGCCGACGTAGGCACGTGCCGGCTGCTTCCACGTCGCGACCAACGCAGCACCGAGCGCGAGCTCGACGATCCCCGAGACCACGACGACCGTGTCGGGATCAGCCGGGAACCATGCGGGAACCTGGGCTCGGAACTCCTCTCGCTGCTTCGTCAGGTGTCCGGTACCGGCGACGAGGAGCACGGCGCCGAGGGCGATCTGGCCCAAGGCCCCCCGGGGCCAGCGCTTCGTCGAATCGGCGGTCATGAACGTTCCTCCGTGCCTCGCTTGATCCCGACGGTCGGGGCCGAGCCCATTCGGACGGGTCCAATGTCACGCTTCCTGCCGGGTCGGCAACCATCGTGCCAGAGCCGGTCGCCGATCGAGGTCGGCGATGCCCGAGAGACCCATCCGGCGGTCTGGGGCAGTGGGCGTCCATTTCGTGTGCGTAGGTGCACCTCCAGGGTGCACCTACGCACTCCAAACGGGCGGGGCCACGGGCGGGCGGGTATCCCACGCGGGATGGAGCCCGTGAGGGGGCTCCGCCTAAGGTCGCGAGTGCCCCCATCTGCACCTGGAGACGCGATGCGCAACCCGAAGGACTTCTTCCGCCCCCTCGCCGATCGGCGCGCCCGCAGCCGGTCCGCGAGATCCCGTTCCGGCCGTCGCGCATGATCCACTTCTTCGACCCGAGCAACGAGAAGATGGCGGCGAAGGTGCCCGCAGATCGCCCCCCAGGTCGACGTGCTCCTCGGCAACCTCGAGGACGCCATCAAGACCGAGCGCAAGGAGGCCGCCCGGCTCGGCCTGGTCGACATCGCCAAGTCGACCGACTTCGGCGACACCCAGCTCTGGACCCGGGTCAACAGCCTCGACTCGCCGTGGGTGCTCGACGACCTCACCACCCTCGTCGGCGAGATCGGCGACAAGCTCGACGTCATCATGATCCCCAAGGTCGAGGGCGCCGAGGACATCCACTACGTCGACCGCCTCCTCGCCCAGCTCGAGGCCCGCGCCGGGCTCCAGCGGCCGATCCTGCTGCACGCCATCCTCGAGACGGCCCGCGGCGTGGCCAACGTCGAGGAGATCTGCGCCGCCAGCCCCCGCATGCAGGGCCTGTCGCTCGGCCCCGCCGACCTCGCCGCCAACCGCCGCATGAAGACCACCCGTGTCGGCGGCGGCCACCCCGGCTACCTGGTGCGCCAGGACCCGACCCGGCGGCGACATCGACGCCCCCCGGGCGATGTACCAGCAGGACCTCTGGCACTACACCATCGCCCGCATGGTCGACGCCTGCCAGGCCAACGGGATCTACGCCTACTACGGCCCGTTCGGCGACATCAAGGACGTCGTCGCCTGCGAGGACCAGTTCCGCAACGCCTTCCTGCTCGGCTGCGTCGGCGCCTGGAGCCTGCACCCCGCGCAGATCGACATCGCCCGCAAGGTGTTCTCGCCCGACCCGGCCGAGGTGCGCCCACGCCCAGCACGTCATCGCCGAGATGGGCGACGGGTACGGGCGCGGTGATGATCGACGGGAAGATGGAGGACGACGCCTCGGTGAAGCAGTGCCACGTCATGGTCGAGCTCGCCGAGCAGCTCGCCGCCCGCGACCCCGAGCTGGCCGAGCTCTACGGCTTCGCCGGGAAGGCCTGACATGACCGACCGACCCCATCCTCCCCCGCCGCTCGGTGCTCTACATGCCCGGCGCCAACGAGCGGGCGCTCGAGAAGGCCAAGACGCTGCCCGCCGACGCGCTCATCCTCGACCTCGAGGACGCCGTCGCCCCCGACGCCAAGGCCGACGCCCGCGACCGCGTGTGCGCCGCGGTGCGCTCCGGCGAGTACGGCAGCAAGGAGGTCACCATCCGGGTCAACGGCCTCGACACGCCGTGGCACGCCGACGACATCGCCGCGGCGGCCGCGGCGGGGCCCGCCGGGGTGGTCGTGCCGAAGGTCGAACTCGGCCGACGACGTGCACGCCATCGTCGACGGGCTGGTCAAGGGCGGCGCCCCCGACCACACCCGGATCTGGGCCATGGTCGAGACGCCGGTGGCCATGCTCGACGCCGGTCGCCATCGCCGGCGCGTCCGACCGCCTGGCGGTGCTCGTCATGGGCACCAACGACCTCGCCAAGGAGCTGCACGCCGAGCACGTGCCCGGCCGCCAGCCGCTCCTCACCGGGCTCGGCCTGTGCCTGCTCGCCGCCCGTGCCACCGGCAAGGTGATCCTCGACGGCGTCTACAACGACATCACGGACGCCGCCGGCTTCGAGGCCGAGTGCCTCCAGGGCCGCCAGCTCGGGCTTCGACGGCAAGACCCTCATCCACCCCAGCCAGATCGAGCCGGCCAACGCGGTGTGGGCGCCCACGGCCGAGGCCATCGACGACGCCCGCGAGCTCATCGCCACGTTCGACGACGCCATCGCCGGCGGCAAGGGCGTGGTCACGCACAAGGGCCGCATGATCGAGAACCTGCACGTCGACAACGCCCGCCGCGTGCTGGCCGTGGCCGACGCCATCGCCGCCCGCACCTGACCGGGGCGGCCAGTCTCGCCTAGCCCAGGTGCATGTTGAAGAAGTCGATGGTGCGCTCCCACGCCTCGTGGGCCGCTTCCTCGTCGAACACCTCGGGCCGGGTGTCGTTGAAGAAGGCGTGGTCGGCGCGCTCGTAGATGAACATCTCGGCCGACTTGCCCAGGTCGCGCAGCTGCGCCTCGAGGGCGCGCGCCTTGTCGGGGGTGAAGAAGCCGTCCTGGCCGGCGTAGTGCCCCTGGACCCCGCCCTGCAGCCTCGTCCAGTCGGGCTCGGCGTCGGGCCACGGGATCAGCCCGTAGTACGGCGCCACGGCCTTGACCTCGTCGGGCTTGGTGCACGCCAGCACGAGCGCCAGGCCGCCACCCATGCAGTAGCCCACCACGCCGACGCCGTGGCCCCGCACGTGCTCGCTGGCACCGAGGTAGTCGACCGCGCCGGACATGTCGCGCGCGGCCTCGTCGATGTTGAGCGCCATCATGAGCTTGCCGGCCTCGTCGGGCTCGGTGGTGGTCTTGCCGTGGAACAGGTCGGGGGCGAGGGCGGTGAAGCCCTGCGCGGCGAAGCGGTCGCACACGTCCTTGATGTGGGGCACCAACCCCCACCACTCCTGGATCACGATCACGCCCGGACCGGCCCCCTCGACCGAGGGCGCCAGGTAGCCCTGCGCCGTCCCACCGTTGCTCGCGAACTCGACGATGTCACCCATGGCCAGGACACTACCGATCACGTCACCGCGGCGGCGGCTTCGGGTACGGTGCGCCCGGTCGAGGAACCGCACGACGCGCCGCACCGACCGGGTCGGGAGGCGAGGGAGGCCGGGGGACGTGGGGAAGCGTTGGTCGGCACGGGGTGAGCAGCACGCCCTGGAGGTGGACGCGTCACGCCGGCGCGTCCTGATGGGCATGCTCGCCTCCGCAGGCGTGGTCGCGGCGGGGTCGGGGGTGAGCCCCTGGGCGGCCCAGCGAGAGGCCCGCGCGGGCGGCCTGATCCTGGCGCCCGGGAGCCGGCCGTACCCGGCGCGACCCGAGGGCGTCGACACCCTGCCGCAGATCGAGCACATCGTGATCTACATGCAGGAGAACCAGTCCTACGACCACTACTTCGGCACCCTCGGCCGGGGCGACGGCTTCACGTTCGGGCCCGGTGGCGTACCCACCAACTCGAACCTCGACGCCTCCGACGTGCCGGTGCCGGTCTTCCACCAGGCCAGCACCTGTGACTCGATCTCGGGCGACCACTCCTGGAACGGCACCCACCTGGAGTGGAACGGCGGCGCCATGGACGGCTTCGCCAAGGTGAGCGGCCACAACGTGATGGGCTACTACGACCAGACGAACCTGCCCTTCTACCACGGCCTCGCGGAGACCTTCCCGATCTGCGACCGGTGGTTCTCGTCGGTCCTGGGGCCCACCTATCCCAACCGCCGCTACCTCCAGGCGGCCACCTCCGCGGGGATCGTGGCCACCGACACGGCCGAGGTCCTGGCCACACCCACCGCGCCCAACGGCACCATCTGGGAGCGCCTCGACGCCCACGGCATCAGCTGGGTCGACTACGCCATCGACATCTGGGAGGTGCTGCTCTGGCCCACCAGCGACCCCGGCGCGTTCCTGGCCCACACCGCGCCCAACCGCAAGCTCTTCCCCGACTTCCTCGCCGACTGCCTGGCGGGCACGCTGCCGCAGGTGAGCATCATCGGGCCCGGGGTGCACGACCAGTACGACGAGGGGTCGCGCGACGTGCAGAACGGGGAGGCGTACAGCGCCTCGATCATCAACGCGGTGCTGGGCAGCCCGCTGTGGGAGAAGACGGCCCTCTTCTTCACCTACGACGAGCACGGTGGGGGCTACGACCACGTCCCGCCCCCGGCCGCGGTCGCGCCCGACAGCATCGCCCCGCGCATCACCGTGCCCCCCGACCAGTCGGGCGACTTCGCCCAGTACGGCATCCGCGTGCCGGGCTTCGTGGTCTCCCCGTTCGCCAAGCGCGACTACGTGTCGCACGTGGTCCACGACCACACGTCGATCCTCAAGTTCATCGAGACCAAGTGGAACCTCGGTGCGATGACCTACCGCGACGCCAACGCCGACAACCTGCTCGACTCGTTCGACTTCGCGCATCCCGGGTTCGTCGACCCCCCGTTCCTCCCCGACCCCGGGCTCCCGGCCGCCGGCAGCCCCTGCCAGCCGCAGCCCCGACCGCCGATGAACCCACGCACGCCACCCACCACGACCACCACGACCACGACGGCGGGGCCCACGTCCACCACCGAGTGCGTCGACGACGACGCCCGGCGGCGTCGCACCCGCGAGCAGCCCGGCCACCGCGGTCTCGGCGACGCCCCGCTACACGGGCTGATCAGCCGCGCAGCAGCTCGGGTGCGACCGGGCAGTCGGTGCGGCGCACGGCGTCGGCCGGGGACTCGAGCCCGGCCGGACCGACCACGTGGCTCACGAGGGCCGACGGCACCACCTCGAAGCCCCGCTCCCAGGGCTCGCCCAGGGCGTCGAGGCCGTGCTCGACGCGCTCCCACACCCGCGGGGCAGGTAGCGACCCACGCCTGCGGCCATCCAGACCTGGCGTCCCTCGTGGGAGGCGACCGCCGCCGCGGCGAAGCTCCCTGCAGGCGCGATGAACCCGGCGATGCCCGCGGCGGCCGCCTCGAGCGCCACCACGTCGGCGTCGGCGGCCGCGCCGCCGAGGCCCTCGGCGGGCACCTCGATGGTGGGCGCGTCGGCATCGAGGTCGTCGATGTCGTCGTCGTCCCACCAGCGATCCCGCGAGCGCAGCCGGCTGCCGGTGGTGCACCCGCTGCTGAGCACGGTGAGGTCGCCGCGCCGGCCGAGCGCCGCCTGCAGCGGTCCGCTCCAGCCCACGGCGAGCAGCCGCGAGGACTCGGGCAGCGCGTCGACGAGCTTCCGACCGGTGTGGTCGGCGTCGAGCTCGTCGGCCGACCGCCACGCCTCGGCGACGGGGTCGGGCGCCACGAGCACCCGCGAGCACAGCCACCACAGCGGGCCCGAGAGCGGGTGCCGGGCCACGATGCGACGGCACGCCATGACGAGCCCGGCCGGGTCGTCGGCGAACCCCGCCAGCGCGCCCGCGGTGTCGCGGGCCAGGAGGTTGGTGTCGGCGCCGGATGCCCGGGCCACGAACCTGAGGCGCTCGATGGGGTGCATGCGTCCTCCGCCGACTAGAGGCCGGGCTTCCAGATCATGTCGATGAGCTGCAGGAGCAGCAGCAGGTGGAGGCCGCCGTAGAACATGGCGAGGCGCTGCTCGGCGGCGACCTTGCCCTCCCGCAGCGCCCGCTGGGCGGGCACGAGTCCGGCGAACACGATGGCGATCATGATGAACCAGAGCAGCATGCCGACCGACACCCACGTCTGGCTGAACTTCCAGGCCTCGCTCGACATGCCCACCAGGCCGAAGCCGAAGAGCCCGGCGAGCACCACCGCGGTGCCGTGCACGAAGGGGTTCATCACGCCGGTGAGCGAGGGGGAGCCGACCGGACCGGCCGGACCGACCGGGCCGACGTCGCCCTGGACCGCCGTCTCGGCGCTGAGCCGGGCCTGGCGGTTGAGGATCGGCCAGACGAACGCAGGGGCGAAGGCCACGACCACGGCGAGGATGTGCAGCAGGAAGAACAGGCGGTAGCCGAACGAGTCGGCGGACGCGAGCAGCACAGAGGGACCTCCGGTGGGCGACGTTGGCCCCACCCTACCGAGGCACCCCACCGGGGCGGCCCCGAGCCGGTCAGCGCTGGACGCCGCCGTGCGTCATGCGCAGCACGTCGAAGGCCCGGTCGAGCTCCTCGTCGGTGAGCAGGCCCTGCTCGTGCACCAGCTCGCGGATGGAGCGGCCGGTGCGGACGCTCTCCTTCACGAGGGCGGACGCCTTCTCGTAGCCGATGTAGGGGTTCAGCGAGGTGCCGAGCGACGGCGAGGCCTCGGCGTAGGCCCGGCAACGCTCGTCGTCGGCCTCGATGCCCGCGACGCACCGGTCGGCGAAGAGCCAGCTGCACGTTGGTGAGCAGGCTGGATCGAGTCGAGGACGTTGGCGGCCATCATCGGCACGTAGACGTTGAGCTCGAAGTTGCCCTGCGGCCCCGCCGAACGCGACGGCGGCGTCGTTGCCGAAGACCTGCGCGGCCACCTGGGTGACCGCCTCGGCGAGCACCGGGTTCACCTTGCCCGGCATGATCGACGAGCCCGGCTGCAGGTCGGGGAGGCGGATCTCGGCCAGCCCGGCCCGCGGCCCCGACGCCATCCAGCGGATGTCGTTGGCGATCTTGGTGAGCGACACGGCCACGGTGCGCAGGTGGCCCGACGAGCTCGACGAGGTCGTCGCGCGCGCCCTGCGCGGCGAAGTGGTCGGGTGCCTCGACGAGCGGCAGGCCCGTGCGCGCTCGGCGAGCCCGGCGACGACCGTGCGGCGCGAAGCCCGCGCGGGGCGTTGATGCCGGTGCCCACGGCCGTGCCGCCGAGGGGCAGCCGCGACGAGGCGGGGCAGCGCCGACTGCAGCCGCTCGAGGTCCTGGCCGCGACCTGCGCCGCGTAGCCCGCCGAGCTCCTGGCCGAGCGTGACCGGGCGTGGCGTCCATGAGGTGGGTCCGGCCGGACTTGACCACCTCGGCGAACTCGTCGGCCCGCTCGCGCGAGCGCCCGCGCGAGGTGCACGAGCGCCGGCACGAGGTCGTCGACCACGGCCTCGGCGGCGGCGAGGTGCACGGCCGAGGGGAACACGTCGTTCGACGACTGCGAGGCGTTGACGTGGTCGTTCGGGTGGACCGACGCCGGGCTCGCCGAGCCGCTCGCACGCGAGCGAGGCGATGACCTCGTTGGCGTTCATGTTCGACGAGGTGCCCGACCCGGTCTGGAACACGTCGACGGGGAACTCGGCGTCCCAGGCCCCGTCCGCGACCTCGTCGGCCGCGGCGACGATGGCGTCGGCCGATGGCGCTCGTCGACCCCGGGCACGTCGGCGAGCGCCGGCGTTGGCGCGGGCCGCCTCGGCCTTCACGAGCGCGAGCGCCCGGATGAGGCGGCGGTTGATCGGCCGGCCCGAGATCGGGAAGTTCTCGACCGCCCGCTGGGTCTGCGCCCCCCACCTCGCCGCCCCGGGCACGTGGACCTCGCCCAGCGAGTCGTGCTCGACGCGGAACCCCTCATCGCCCTCGGCGCCTGGCATGGCTGCACCGTATCGGGCAGGACCACCCCGTGGACCCGGAGGGGGTGGGATCAGCGCGGCGGGCGGTCGTCGCGGCCGAGCAGCACCGCCAAGTCGTCGAGGTCGGCCTGGCTCAGCTCGACGTCGACCTGCGGGCGCTCGGGGAACGGCGGGTCCCAGCCGCCCTCGGCGGTCCAGGAGCGGACCACCCGTGCGGGCGACCCGGCGATGACGCAGTGGTCGGGGAACGTGCCGCGCACGACCGACCCCGCGGCCACCACCACGTTCTCGCCGATGCAGGAGCCCGGCAGGATCACCACCCCGGTGCCCAGCCAGCTGCCGTTGCCGATGCTCACCGGGGCCTCGGTGGGCCACTGCCGCCCGATCGGGACGTCGGGGTCGGCGTAGACGTGGTTCTGGTCGGTGACGTAGACGTAGGGCCCGGTGTAGACGTCGTCGCCGATCTCGATCGAGCGGTGGCCGACCACGTGGCTGCCGCGCCCCAGCACCACCCGGTCGCCGATGCGGACGATGGGGTCGGGGCCGAGGTCCTGGCCCGGCGCGAACCCGGCCGAGAGGGTGACGTCGGCGCCGATCATGGTGCCGCTGCCGATGTGGATCGATGCCTCGCCGAAGATCGATCCCGTGGGGAAGGAGATGCAGCTGCCGAGGCCGAACGAGCCGAAGCGCCGGCCGCGGGCGGTGTCGGGAGCGATGGCCGCGACCCGGCAGAGCCAGTCGTAGCTGCGGTGGATCGCGTCGGCGGCGAGCCGACGAGTCCGCGGAGACAGTTCGTCGGGCCGGAACATGGGCCGGACGTTACCGGGACCGGTCGACCCTCCGGAAACCCTGCGGTACGGTCGGACCATGGCCACCGACTCCCCCGTCCGCCGCCGAGGACGAGCCTCGTGAGCGGCGGACCGCCCCCGCTCCGCGTCGGCATCCTGGGTGCCGCGGCCATCGCGCCGAACGCCATCGTGAAGCCGGCGCGGGCCACCCCCGGGGTCGAGGTCGTCGCCGTGGCGGCCCGCGACCGGCAGCGCGCCGACGAGTTCGCCAGCCGGCACGGCATCCCCACCACGTTCGCCAGCTACGACGAGCTGCTCGACGACCCCACCATCGACGCGGTCTACATCCCGCTGCCCAACGGCCTGCACGGCGCCTGGACCATGCGCGCCCTCGACGCCGGCAAGCACGTGCTGTGCGAGAAGCCCTTCACCGCGAACGCCGCCGAGGCCGTCGAGGTGGCCGCACGGGCCGCGGCCTCCGACCGCGTCGTGATGGAGGCGTTCCACTGGCGCTACCACCCGCTCATGCAGCGCCTCATCGACCTCACCACCAGCGGCCTGCTGGGCGAGGTCCGGCACCTCGACGCGGGCTTCTGCTTCCCGCTGCTCAAGCGCAACGACATCCGCTGGGACCGGTCCCTGGCCGGCGGGTCGCTCCTCGACGCCGGCTGCTACGCGGTGCACCAGCTGCGCACGGTCGGCGGGGCCGTCGCGGGCGTCGAGCCCATGGTCACCAGCGCCGAGGCCACCCTCACCGCGGGCGGCGTCGACCGCGAGCTGTCGGGCGAGCTGCGCTTCATCGACGGGCCCACCGCGTCGCTGCGCTGCGGCTTCCTCAACACGTCACGCCCGCTCGACCTGCACCTCCGCATCACCGGGACCGAGGGCGAGGTGCTGGCGGTGAACCCCGTGGCCCCGCACCTGTTCGGCCACCTGCGGGTGAAGGTGGGCAACCGGCGCCGCATCGAGTGGGCCGACCGCACGCCGAGCTACACGTACCAGCTGCGCGCCTTCGTCGACGCGGTGCGCGACGGCACTCCCTTCCCCACCACCCCGGCCGACGCGGTGCACACCATGGAGGTCATCGACTCGCTGCTGCGTGTCGCGGGCACGACCCCGCCCGACCCCACGCCGGTGCCGGCCCGGGCGGCCACGCCATGAGCCGCACCATGGAGGCGGTCGGCCTCGACTTCATCGAGCGGGCGCCCCTGCAGCTCACCTTCCACGCCGACATGGCCGCCCCACCCGACCGCGTCTACGCCGCCCTCGCCGACGAGCTCGACACCTGGACCTGGTTCCCCACCGTCACCGGCGGTCGCACCCTGTCCGAGCGGCGCGAGGAGGTGGGCGCCCGGTGCGAGGTGCACATCGGCGGCCTCACCGCCATCGAGACGATCCTGGCCGCCGAGCCCGGACGCCGCTGGACCTACCGCGTCACCGAGCTCCCCATCCCGCTCGCGTGCCACGCGCTCGTCGAGGACTGGGTGCTCACCCCCGTGCCCGCCAGCTCCACCCGCCCGCTCGGCACCCACCTCACCTACACCTTCGCCCTCGACCCGCGCCCGCTCGCGGCGTACCTCACCACCTTCTCCGCAGCGAGCATCGCGGCGGTCTTCGGCAAGGCCGCCAGCAACCTCGACCGGGTGTTGGCCGACCAGGCCACACGCGTCGGCTGACACCCCTCGCGGCGCTTTCGGTCCGCGACCCGCGCCTCGCTAGCGTCGCTGTCGATGGCTGACTTCGAGTACCAAGACGTCCTCCCGCTCGGCGCCGACGACACCCCGTACCGCCTGCTCACCACCGAGGGCGTGAGCACGTTCGAGGCCGACGGCGAGCGCTTCCTCCGGGTGGAGCCCGAGGCCCTCACCCTGCTCGCCGCGCGAGGCCATGCACGACATCGCGCACCTGCTCCGCCCCGGCCACCTGGCGCAGCTCGCCAACATCCTCGACGACCCCGAGGCCTCGGCCAACGACCGCTTCGTGGCCCTCGACCTGCTGCAGAACGCCAACATCGCGGCCGGCGGCGTCCTCCCGATGTGCCAGGACACCGGCACCGCCATCGTCAAGGGCAAGAAGGGCCAGCACGTGCTCACCCGTGGCGGCGACGAGGCCGCCATCGCCCGGGGCGTCTACGACACCTACACCACGCTCAACCTGCGCTACTCCCAGATGGCCCCGCTCACCATGTGGGAGGAGGTCAACACCGGGACCAACCTCCCCGCCGAGATCAAGCTGGCGGCGGTCGACGGCGACGCCTACAAGTTCCTGTTCATGGCCAAGGGCGGCGGCTCGGCCAACAAGAGCTACCTGTACCAGGAGACCAAGGCCATCCTGAACCCCGCCGGGCTGGTGCGCGTTCCTCGACGAGAAGCTGCGCACGCTCGGCACCGCGGCCTGCCCGCCGTACCACCTGGCCGTGGTCATCGGCGGCACCTCGGCCGAGCTCGCGCTCGAGACCGCCAAGCTGGCCTCGGCCCGCTACCTCGACACGCTGCCCACCTCCGGCAACGAGCTGGGCCGCGGCTTCCGCGACGTCGAGCTCGAGGCCGAGGTGCTGGCTCTGAGCCAGGCCTTCGGCATCGGCGCCCAGTTCGGCGGCAAGTACTTCTGCCACGACGTGCGCGTCATCCGCCTCCCCCGCCACGGTGCCTCGCTGCCCGTCGCCGTGGCGGTGAGCTGCTCGGCCGACCGCCAGGCGCTCGGCAAGATCACCGCCGACGGCGTCTTCCTCGAGCAGCTCGAGCACGACCCGGCCCACTACCTGCCCGACGTCACCGACGACCGACCTGTCCGACGACGTGGTGCGCATCGACCTCAACCGCCCCATGGACGAGATCCGGGCCGAGCTGAGCCGGTACCCCGTGAAGACCCGCCTGGCCGCTCACGGGCACGATGGTCGTGGCCCGCGACATCGCCCACGCCAAGCTCAAGGAGCGCCTCGACGCCGGCGACGGCCTGCCCGCAGTACCTCAAGGACCACCCCGTGTACTACGCCGGTCCGGCCAAGACCCCCGAGGGCTACGCCTCCGGCTCGTTCGGCCCCACCACCGCCGGGCGCATGGACTCCTACGTCGACCTGTTCCAGGCCAACGGCGGCCTCGATCGTGATGCTGGCCAAGGGCAACCGCTCCCAGCAGGTCACCGACGCCTGCAAGCGCGCACGGCGGCTTCTACCTCGGGCTCCATCGGCGGCCCGGCCGCCCGGCTGGCCCAGGACTGCATCCGCTCGGTCGAGGTGCTCGAGTACCCGGAGCTCGGCATGGAGGCGGTCTGGAAGATCGAGGTCGAGGACTTCCCCGCCTTCGTCGTCGTCGACGACAAGGGCAACGACTTCTTCCAGACCGTCTCGCGCCCCGTCGACCTCAAGGTCTGACCGCCCGAGTCCCGTCCGACCCCTCCCCGGAGCGGCCTCGACCGGGAACAGCCGTTCGACGCAGCCGGATTTCTGGGCTTCCCACTGGCAACCTGGTTCCCGGTGTGGTGGGATCTTCGGTGCCGAAGGGCGAAATTCGGCGTTGGAGGTGGGTAAGTCGTGGCGGCACCGCGGATTGGGGTGGATCTCGGGGCGGAGCTGTCGGTCGATCGCCGGCGCGGTGACTCGGGCGCCACCCGCCTGGTGGGCCGCGACGACATCCTGGGCGAGTTGACGGCCCTCGTGCAGGGCCGCTGGGACCTGCCGACGGGCGCCGTCGTGGTCGAGGGCGCCCCGGGCCTCGGCAAGACCGCGGTCGTGAACTCGGTGTGCCACGTCGCCCGCCAGTCGGGGGTGCGGGTGCTCCGGGCACGCTGCGCCGCGCAGGAGGCGACCGCTCCGCTCGGCGTCCTGCAGCAGCTCGCCGCCCAGATCCAGGCCGGTGACCGGCCGCTCGGCGGCGAGGTGCGCGAGCTCCTCCGCCGCACCCGCGGGGGCGGGCTTCCCGACCACGAGCTCATCGAGCTGTTCGGCTCTCTCGAGGAGGCCCTCTTCGACTGCGGTCCCGCGCAGGCCGTGCTGGTCGCCGTCGACGACGTCCACTGGTGCGACGCCGCGTCGACCGCATGGCTCCACTACCTCGTCCGCCGCATCGAGATCCGCCCCCTGCGGCTGGTGCTCAGCATGACCGCCCAGCCACCGGACCTGTGGCTCACCCCGCTCGACCGCCTGCTGCACGAGTCGTCCACGCGGCGCTTCGAGCTGGCCCCGCTGACGGTGGAGCAGGTCGACACCTTCCTCACCGACTCGATCGGCGCGCCGGCCGGTGACGAGGTCGCCGCCGCCTACCACTACGCCACCAGCGGCAGCCCCTTCCTGCTGTCTGCGCTGCTCCGGGCCACGGGCGGTTCCGGCCCGCTCGACCCCGCCGAGCTGCTCAGCCGCCTCGAAGGGACCTCGCCCCCGGAGGTGTCGCGATCGCTGGCGCACGCGCTCGGAGCCGCTCGGACCACAGCCCCTCGAGGTGCTGCAGGCCGCCGTCGTCCTCGACGACGACGCCACCGCCGCCAACCTCGCCACGACGCTCGGCATCGAGGTGGCCGACGTCGAGCGCGCCGCCGAGGCGCTGCGCGAGCTCACGCTGGTGCGCGCGGGCTGGCCGCTCCGGTGCGAGTACCCGCTGATCGCCTCGGTCGTCCACCAGATGATTCCGCCCGACGAGCTCGAGCAGGCGCACACCCGCGCGGCGGTCATCCTCGAGGAGGCGGGTGCCCCGGCCCGGGCCCAGGCCCGCCACGTGGCCGAGACCACCCCTTCGGGCGACCCGGCGCGTGCCGCGCTCCTGCTCGTCGGAGGCCGGGAGGCACAGGCCGCCGAGGAGCACGTGGCAGCCCGGGCCCTGCTGCTGCGGGCGCTCGACGAGCCGCCCCCCGCCGAGCTCCACGCGGAGACCCTGGTCGAGCTGGCGCTCGTCGAGAGCCGCCTGCACGAGCCCACCGCCATCGACCGGCTGCGCGAGGCCGACCCGGCTCGGCGCCGACCCCGCTGCCGTGGCGCGGGCCACGCTCACCGTGCTCTGGAACGACGCGGGCAGCTCCGACCCCTCGGCGGTCCTCGACTCGATGGAGGCCGTGCTCAAGGAGCTGGGCCCCGACGAGCGGGAGCTGGCCGCGCACCTCGAGCTCGCCCGCGAGCTGTTCGACCGCGACGCCACCAGCGCGCCGCACGTCGTCGACCACGACGCCACCGGCCTCGAGCGCGCCCACCGTGCCATCCGCCTGGCCGACCAGGCCTCGCCGGAGGGCGCCCGCCAGCTCGCCGAGGAGCTGCAGCAGGGGTTCACCGCGCCCGACCTGCTCGACCACGACCCGGTCACTGCCCTGATCCGCATCCGCGCGGCCCTGACGCTGCTCCGCGTCGGCCAGATCGAGGCTGGCTCGCGCCACGTCGACAACCTGCTCGCCGCGTCGGACGCGATCGAGGAGCACCCCCTGCGCAACGTGCTGCTCTCGCTCGCCACGCGGGCCGCGGTGCTCCGTGGTGACCTCGCCGCGGCGCTGGAGCACGACGCGGCCGAGGCGGCGCTCGACCGCAACGCCAACCCGGGCTTCAGGGCATTGACCGCCGCGTGGCGCCACGAGCTGGCGGTCCTGACCGACGGGGAGCACCACGACCTCCCCGCGCTCGAAGCCGAGCTGTCCGACCTCGCCGCCCGCGGCCCCCACCCGAGCGTGCAGGAGCCCTTCGCCACCCTCGAGGCCCTCGGTTGGTCGCACCTCGATGCCGGCCGCCCCGAAGACGCGCTCGCCGCGTTCTCGACCGCGGCCGAGTGGGCGACCGACCGCGGCGTCGACAACCCGGCGATCACCGAGTGGCGGATGGGACAGGCCCGGGCGCGCGTCGTGCTCGGAGACACCGCGCCTGCCCTCGAGCTGGCGCGCCAGCAGGTCGAGCTCGCCCGCAGCTTCGGCGCCGCGCCCGCCCTCGGCCGCTCGCTCCGCGGCCTCGGCGCCGTCGTGCCCGACGCCGAGCGCGTCGCCGTGCTGACCGAAGCCGTCCAGCTGCTGACCACCGTGGGCACGCCCATCGAGCGCGCCCACGCCATGCTCGACCTCGGGGTGGCCCAACGGGCTGCCGGCAACGTCACCGCGGCCCGCCGCTCGCTGCGCGCCGCGGCCGACACCGCCTTCCACTGCGGTGCCGGGTCGCTGGTGCGGGTCAGTCGCGACGAGCTGCTCGCCGCCGGGGCCCGCCCTCGCCGCCTCGCGCTGACCGGCGTCCAGGCCCTGAGCCCCGCTGAGCAGCGCGTTGCCGAGCTCGCCAGCGCGGGTGCCACCAACGCCGCCATCGCCACCGCCCTCTTCGTCGCCCCGAAGACGGTCGAGAGCCACCTGGCCCGCGTGTACCGCAAGCTCGGCATCACCTCGCGCAGCGAGCTGCGCGAGGCCCTCGAGCAGGGCTGAGCGGCCACCGCCCCGACGTCAGCAGGTGCTGCGCCAGGCGCCGAGGTCCAGCCGCTTCCCGATCGCCGCGATCCCCGAGGGCCGGGTCAGCGGGCAGAACCGGGCCGGCGGGACGGTGTACTCGGCATCGAACACCGCTCGTCGGGCGCGGGTGAACACGCGGAACGTGCTGCACTGCCCCTGCGCGACGCAGTCCTCGACGACGGCGAAGTCGAAGTCGCCCACGACGCGGGCCGCGAGCTCCGGGTCGTTCTTCAGCCCCGCGGCGAGGCCCGCCCGGTGGACCGTCGCGGCGAACCAGCGGAGATACGAGAGCTCCTCGGCCGTCGTGATGGGGAAGCCCGACTCGTTTGCGTAGGCGTCGACGACGTCGCCCTCGACGCCGTCGAAGCCCTTGCGGCGGCACAGGTCGATGCGCCTGGCCATGAGGGTTCGCACCACCGCGGCGCGGATGTCGAGGTAGCGCTCCTGCGGCCAGCCGTCGACGGTCCGCCCCTGCACGCTCGGTGGGAACCGCGCCGCGTTCGGGCCGGTACGCCTCGACCGCGCCGATGTCGAGGTAGCAGATGACCTTGCGGCCACGTCGGTGGAGCTGGGCCACCTGCGCGGCGGAGGTGGCGACGCCGTCGACGTCGAAGACCTCCGCCCGCACCGACACGTCGAGCGAGCCGTCGAGCTGCCACTGCCACGTGAGCCCCGGGGCCGGACGCCACCGGGTGGGCACCGGGCCCGTCGCAGCCGGGCGGAGCTGCGAGGGGCCCGGGCGAGCTTGTGGCGACGCGGCAGGACGCCATGACCAGGAAGAGCAGGAGAGGCCAGGCGACCCGTCGCGGCCGCCGGCCGGTCCGGGCACCCGGGCGGGTCACCGCTCCACGGTCTGCCACAGGTGGTGCACGAAGCTCTGCCAGAGGTGGCGCAGGGCGTCGTCGAGCGAGTGCTGCGGCGCCCAGCCGGTGGTGTCGGCGATGGCGCGGATGTCGGCCTCCTGCCAGGGCAGCCCCGACGAGCTCGACGGCGCGCCCTCGCTCTCGACGATGCGACCGTCGAAGCCGGCGAGGGACGCGAGTCGAGTGACGACCTCACGGCACGCCACCGCCTCACCACACCCGACATTCAGCACGCGTCCGGATGGGGCGGGAACCGCACACGCGGCCGCGACCGCACCGGCCACGTCGCGGACGTCGACGAAGTCGCGGAACGCGTTGAGCGACCCGAGCGACACCGTGTCCTCGCCCCGCTCGACGGCCAGCGCCAGGGCACGGGCGGCGCGACCGGCCAGCGTGGACCTTGGCGAGCCCGCCCCGAGGGGGTTGAACACCCGCAGCACGGTGGCGTGGATCGGCGCGGCGCGGGTGATGCTGAGGACCCGCTCGGTGGCCCGCAGCTTCGCGCGGCCGTAGTCGCTGAACGGTCGGGGCGCCATCTCCTCGTTGACGGGCACCCCCACCGGCTGCGACCCGTACTCGGCGGCCGAACCGAGGTGCACCAGGCGCGCGTCCCGGACGCAGAGCGCCGCGAGGATCTTGTCGAGCACCCCGACGTTCGCCGAGCGCAGCTCCGCGACGCTGCCCGACGTGGCGCCGACGCAGTTGACGACGACGTCGGCCCGCGAGCGCCGCAGCAGGCGCACGATCTCGTCGACGCTCGCGTGTTGGAGGTCGAGCAGCTCCCAATCGGCGTCGATGGGTCGGAGGCGGCCGTCGAAGGACCGGGCGTGGTGCACCACGTCGCGGAGCCGCGAGCTCTCACGCAGCTGACGGGCGACCTCCGCCCCGATGAAGCCGGTGGCGCCGAGCACCAGCACCCGCTCGCCCATCACGTCTGTCCGAGCAGGTCGGCCTTGAGGGCGGGGAACTCCTCGTTGGCGCGGTCGTAGTCGTCGGGTCGGCCGATGTCGAGCCAGTAGCCGTCGAAGCCGTAGCTGGCCGGGGCCTCGCCCCGGTCGAGCAGGTCGAGGATCAGCTCGTCGAACCCGAACGGGAGCCCCACCGGGTAGCGGGACAACGTGGCCCGCGAGATGGCGTAGACGCCCATGCTCACCGAGTAGCTGAGCCGCGGCTTCTCGGTGAACCGCGACGATGCGGCGCCCGTCGACCTCGAGCACCCCGAAGTCGATCGAGGTGCTCGCGGCCGTAGGTGGCCACGGTCAGTGGCGCCCCGCTGGCGACGTGCGAGCGGAGCAGGTCGCCGTAGTCGAGGTCGGTGAGGATGTCGCCGTTCATCACGCAGGAAGTGCTCGGGCAGCCGGTCCAGCGATGGTGAGCGCGGGCCCGATGGTGCCCGAGCGGCGACTCCTCGTTGACGTAGTCGACCTCGATGCCCCACTGCGACCCGTCGCCGACGTACGCCCGGATGAGCTGGCCGAGGTGGCCGATGGCGATGGTCGCCTTGGTGAACCCCGAACCCGCGAGCTGGCGCAGCACGATCTCGAGGATCGAGTGCTCGTCGCCGATCGGCACCAGGGGCTTGGGGATCAGCGTGGTGTACGGGCGCAACCGGACGCCCTTCCCGCCGGCGAGGATCACCGCTTCGCGGCACGGCTCGGTGAGGTCGATGACCTCGTTGGCGATGCTCGGATCCATGTCGGGCCCTCCTGTTGGGAACGGTCGGTGCAGGTCGGTCGCGGTCATCAGACGGCGTACCGGTCGGTGCGGTAGCGGGCGAGGTTGGCGGGGTCGGCGAACCACGTCGCGGTGGCGCGCAGGCCCTCCTCGAGGGTGTGTGCCGGCTTCCACGACGTGGCGGCGTGCAGCGCGCCGCTGTCGCACACCAGCCGCTGCACCTCGGATCCCGCCGGGCGGAGCGCGCTCGGGTCGAGGACGGTCTCCACCTCGACGCCCATGACCTCGCCGATGAGGCCGACGGTGTCGCCGATCGAGATCTCGTGGCCCGATGCCCGCGTTGAACACGCGGCCCACCACGTCGGCATCGGCGGCGCGGACCACGGAGACGAAGGCATCGGCGGTGTCGGCCACGAAGTTGAAGTCGCGGGTGGGCTCGAGCGACCCGAGCGAGATCTGTCCGGGCGCCGGCGGCGATCTGCGACACCACGGTGGGGATCACCGCGCGGGCCGACTGGCGGGGGCCGTAGGTGTTGAACGGCCGGACCGTCACCACCGGCAGGTCGAAGCTCAGGTGGTAGCTCTCGGCGAGCTTGTCGGCCGCCACCTTCGACGCCGAGTAGGGCGACTGGGCCTGCAGCGGGTGGTCCTCGGAGATCGGCACGGTGCGGGCGGTGCCGTAGACCTCGCTCGTGGACGTGTGCACGACCCGCGACGTGCCGAGGGCGCGGGCCGCTTCGAGCACGTTGAGCGTGCCCCCGGCGTTGGTGTCGAGGTAGGACGCCGGCGCCAGGTAGGAGTACGGGATGGCGATGAGGGCCGCGAGGTGGTACACCACGTCGACGTCCGTCAGCAGCGAGCGCACCGACCCGGCGTCGCGCACGTCGCCCGCCACGACCTCGATCTGGTCTCGCACCTCGTCGTCGACGGTGTCGAGCCAGCCCCACGAGCCGAACGAGTTGTACTGGACCAGGGCACGCACGCGGTAGCCCTCGCGCACCAGCGCCTCGACGAGGTGGGAGCCGATGAACCCGTCGGCTCCGGTGACGGCGACGTGCTCGGTCATGGGTGGGATCGTCCTTCGGGAGAGGGGCAGGAGGTCATGAGAAGGCCGCCGTCCGGACCACGCGGTGCGTGGTGGCGCCGAGGGCGAGCAGCAGCGCGACGGACGCGACGAGCGCGCCGTGCCCGGCGAGCGAGGGGCTGACGTCGACGCCGGCCACGAGGGCGATGCCGGCCGCTGCGGCACCGGCCGCGACGACGGCGACCCAGCACGCGACGGCGTCGCGCAGCCCGGAGCACGCCACCACGGCGAGGTCGGCGAAGAAGGCGACCCCGAGGATGGCCTGCACGACGAGGGGGTCGACCGGCACCGCCCGGTGTCCTGCGGCGATCGCCGACGCGGCGCCCACCGACAGCGCACCCAGCACGACCACGAAGAGCCCGAGCGAGCGGAGGAACGCGCGCCACGCCGCCCGCCGGAAGTGCTCGACCTCGCCGGCCGCGCGGCCGGCCCGCTGCACCGACCACTTGAAGGAGCGGACCTGCCACTCCATCACCCCGAGGCTGAGCAGCAGCGGCCACGCCGCCACGCTCGTGCGCACGGTCGGGCCACCGCGGACCGCCAGCGCCACCACCACCGAGACGGTGAGCCCGCAGCACGCGCCGTGCACGGCAGCCCGAACCAGCGGCGCGCGGTCGGCGCGGCAGAGGGTGGGTGACGTGCGGCGCCCACGGCACTCGTGGGCCGCGAACACCACCGTGACCACCACGGTCAGGCCCTGGGCCGCCAGCGCCGCCCACGTGGGGACGCCACCCGGTCCCGCGACGATGGCGCCGACCAGGCCGAGCGTGCCCGGCACCAGGGCCAGGGCCAGGAGGCGCTCCCGACCGAACGCCACGAGCACGGCACTCGCTGCCATGAAGAGCGCGAAGCCGATCGCGATGGCCACGGTCGACGACGGGGCGCCGGTGGCCATTGCCACGAGCGACGTGACCGCGGCGGCCACCAGGCCGGTCACCACGAGCGCAGCCGCCAGGGCCGACCGCTCGCCGGAGGCGTCGGCCCGACCACGCAACGCCGAGGACAGCGACGCCACGACCTGGCCGGCCGACCAGCCGATCGTGAGCGCGAGGGGCAGGCACCACCACGCGAGGTGGAGCCCGCCCGCCCGGAGGGCTGCGGTGAACACGATGCCGGGCACGGCGAAGATCGCGCCGCGCAGCAGGTCGACCGTCGAACCCGGCCGCGCCAGGTGGTCGTCGGACCTGGCGCGGCCGGGGACGAAGGGGACCCGCTCGTGGAGCAGCGACGCCAGGCCGAAGACGTCGGCACGGTCGAACCGCCCCGCCACGGCCCAGCCGCCGGCGCCGACCGCCTCGAGCGAGGCGGCGATCTCGAGCGGGTCGAGCGCGGACGACACCACCGCCGCGAGGTCGACGGTGGTCGCCGAGGGCTGGGATGCCTCGACGCGGAACTCGGTGAGGAGAGCCCCGAGCTCCGCGTCGAAGCGATCCTGCTCCCCGTCGAGGTGGGTCGTGACAGGCTCGATCACGACGACACCTCGGCGAGGAGCGACCGGGACGCCGCGTGGTGGCCCACCGAGGCCAGCTCGCGACGACGACGTTGGGGCAACCGCCCACCGACCCGCGGCTCCGACGTCCGCTTCGGGCGCTTCGGGAGCTCCGGTGCGGGGGGCGGCGAGGTGAGGGTGGCGTAGAACTCGCGGTAGCCGGCGAGGCAGCGCTCGAGCGTGAAGTGCTCGAGCGCCCGCTCGCGGCTGAGCACCCCGAGCCGCCGCCGGACGGCGGGGTTGCGCAGCAGCTTCACGCAGACCTCGGCCATGCCCACGTGGTCGCGCGGGGCGACCAGCAGCCCGGGGTCGACCACGGCCTCGCTCACGCCGCCGACGTCGGTCGCCACGGTCGGCCGGCCACACGCCATCGCCTCGATCACCGCGTACGGGAACCCCTCGGAGATGCTGCTGAGCACGACCACATGACCCGAGTGGTAGGCGTCGACGACCGACTCGACCCGCCCCTCGAACACCGCGCTCTCGCCGAGCCCCAGCTCGTCCGCCAGGGCTACGCACTCGGCGTGGTAGCCCTCGTCCCCCTCGGGCGTGGCGCCGTAGATGCGCAGGCGGGCACCGGGCACCTCGTCGCGCACCAGGGCGAACGCCCGCAGCAGGGTCTTGGGGTCCTTGAGGGGGTTGATCCGGCCCACGAAGACCAGCGTCGGCTCGTCGGGCTCCACCTCGGCGGTGGGGAACTCGTCGACGGCGATGCCGTTGCGCACCACCGTGGTGCGCGCCGGGTCGCTGCCGCTGCGCAGCTGCCAGCGGCGGTTGTACTCGCTCGCGGGGGCCACGATGCCGGCGTGGGCGTAGCCCACCTCGATGAGGCGGCGGTAGAAGGCGATCAGCAGCACCCGGGAGCCGTGCGGCAGGGAGCTCGGCGCCTGCGCCAGGAACCACTCACGCAGGTACAGGCCGTGCTCGGTGAGGACGTAGGGCGTGTCGTCGTCCCACTTGGCCAGGAGGGCGAGCAGCACGCTGAGGCCGCTCGCCGCGGTCTGGCAGACGTCGGCGGTCGGGGCGTCGGCGGCGAGGGGCCGGAGGGCGTGCTCGAGGAGGTGCAGGCCGCCGACCGCGTCGGCCACGGTCGGGCCCGGCCCGGCCTCGGTGTCGGTGCCGGGACGCCCGGCCGTCCAGTTCGCCTGCAGGAAGGCGAGCACCGCGTCGACCGAGGCGTCGCCGAGCAGCGCCGCCCGCAGCACGCCGGCCCGGGCGACCTCGCGCAGCTCGCGCAGCGACTCGGTGAGGGTCGTGACGTCGCCCCTCGGCCCGAGCGCGGTGAGCAGGCGATCGAGCACCGGAGCGAACGAGCGGGCCGTCGCCCGCGTGGGGCGCCGCAGCTCGGCGGGCCCCCACAGCGCGAGGTGCGTGACGCTGTCGACGTTGCGGGGGAGCTTCCACACGACCTGCTCGGCACCCGTCGCGCAGAGGCCGTGGACGTCGAACCGGTGGCGCGAGAGCCCCCGCACGAGCTGGTCGCACCAGACGCTCACCCCACCCTGGTGGAACGGGTAGGTGCCTTCGGTGAGGAGGGCGACGCGCATCGGCCGATCAGCTCCCGGTGCCCGGACGCGGGGATGGGACTGGGGTCGGTGACTTGCGTCGATCCTCCGCCTGTGCCCGTCTCATGTCCTCGTACCGCCCGATGCGAGTAGCAAATGCCCTGGGTCGCGAAGCCCGCATGGACCGGCTTCGGAACACCGGGACCCGCTGACCTGAAATGTACGGGTGGTCAGGGCACACGGCATCCCCAAAAGCACCCCATTGTTCGTGCCACATCCCGGCCCACCACCCTGAGGATCCGACGCGCGCACCCCGAAAGATCGAGCCCGGATCGCGCAGCAGGGCGAGGCCCGCGCCGTGGCCGCGGGTCGCGCCTGCGCCCCAGGCAGGCGCCCAGATCCTTGCCCCACCGTGCGGTGGGCAGGGTGCGCCGCGACGGGCCGGCCACGGCGCTGGGGGTCGGCGTGGCCAATCGTCGGGGTCGACGCCGCCGAATTCCGGGGTACAGCCCGGGCCGGATGGGCCGTACGTTCCCACCAGCACAACGGCGGACCGGGAACCTGCCCGGTCACCCCAGATCGAGGTGGACCAGGTTGCGTTTCAGATCCCCTGTCCTCACAACAATCGTCGTCGCCGCGCTCGTCGCCACGATGGCTGCGTGCCAGCCGGTGTCCCCACCCCCGGCTGGGGGCCCCCGAATCGATCTACGAGTCCTCGTGGTCGACGACGGGGGCCCCACGGTGGCGGCGCTCACCACCGAGCTCACGCGCGAAGGCGTTCCCTACACGTCGGTGGCCCTCACGAGCCCGACACGCCCCACCATCACGCCCGCATTCCTTGCAAATGGCAACGAGGCATTCTATGAAAGCGTCGTCCTGCCAAACGAGAACGGCGGGTCGCTGACCGCTGCTGAGTTGACGGCTGTCCACGCGTACGAGATCGCCTTCGGCATCCGTCAGGTCGACGCCTACACCTTCGCCAACCCGAACGTGGGCCTGCAGTACGCAGCCGACGCGGGCTTCACGGGGGACCTCGGCGGCACGACCGCCACCGTCACCGCGGCGGGTCGCTCCGGCGGCTGGGGCTACCTGAACGGCCCGGTGCCGTTCACGACGGGGAGCTACGCCTACGTGGCGCCCCCCCTCACGCCCGCCACCATGCCCGCCGGCGCCTCGTTCACGCCTCTGGTCACCGCGCCCATCCCGGCCACCGCGGGCACGGGCTCCGTCGTCGGCGAGTACCAGGCGGGTGGCATCGACCAGCTCGTGATCACCGCGGCGTTCAACGCGGTGCTGCCGCAGTTCCAGGAGCTGGCGCACGGCATCATCACCTGGGCCACCCGCGGCGTGCACCTCGGCTATCAGCGCAACTACCTCACGGTGCAGGTCGACGACATCTTCAACAGCGACGCCATGTGGGACAGCGTCCACCACTGCACCCCCGGCGAGGACTGCCCCCGCGACGCGCTGGGCAACAGCATCTACCCCGAGGTGGCCGACCGCATGGTCGCCGCCGACGTGAGCGCCCTCGTCTCCTGGCAGAACGCGCACGGGTTCCGCCTCCAGATGGTGTTCAACGCCGGCCTCGCCTCCGACACCGACCCGCTCACCCGGGCCTTCCTCTGGAACCGGAACCAGTTCTGGTGGGTGAACCACACCTGGGACCACGAGTTCCTCGGCTGCCAGCAGAACTTCACGGTCGTCCCGTGGACGTGCCAGACGGACACGACCGGGAACACCGTCTGGGTGCCGCAGAGCACCGTGCAGAGCGAGATCCGCCAGAACATCAACTGGGCCTCGACGCACGGCCTGCCGTTCGACCCCTCGGAGCTGGTGACGGGCGACTACTCGGGGCTCCAGATCCCCGTCACGCAGCCCGTCGACAACCCCTCGTTCCTCGCCGGGCTCACCGCCGAGGGCATCCGGTGGACCGCCGCCGACATCTCCCGCGGCGAGGTCACCCCCCGGGCGGCCGGGAGCGCGCTGACCGTGCCGCGCTACCCGATCAACATCTTCTACAACGCCGACTCACAGGCCCAGGAGGTGTCGGAGTACAACTGGCTCTACACCTCGGTGGCCAACGGCGGCAGCGGCTACTGCGAGGCGCACCCCGACACCACCACGTGCATCGCGCCGCTCGACCCGGCCACGGGCTTCGCCGGCTACATCGTGCCGCTCGAGACCTCGCTCACGATGGGTCACGTCCTGGCCAACGACCCCCGGCCGACGATGATCCACGCCAGCAACCTCACCAACCAGCGGATCATCCTGCCGGTGCTCGACTCGATCCTGTCCACCTACCGCGGCGAGCTGGCGTCCACTGCGCCGATCGTCAGCACCACCCTCGCCCAGGCGGGACAGGTGCTCGTCGACCAGCACGCCTGGTCGTCGGCGTGGGGCACCGCCCCGGGCAGCGGCCAGACGGTGAGCGGCTACGTGCAGGACGGGCTGGTCCACATCCAGGGAGCCGCCGGCACCCGCTACCCCCTCACCGTGCCGGCCGGGACCACCGTGGTCGGCAGCGGCGCCACGTTCGGCTCGGCCTACGGGGGTGAGCGGTCGGCGTGGAGCGCGCTGTCGGCCGGGTCGCTCACCCTGTCGCTGCCCCCGGGCACCGGCTACCCCGCGCCCCTGCCCGCCCCGACGTCGACGAGCACGAGCACCACGACGACCACGACCACCATCCCCTCCCCACCGCGCTACCGGCGGCCCCCCTGGTGGCCCACCTCGTGGCCCTGGCTGTGGGGGTGAGGGGACCGGGCGCGACATGCCGGCCGGGCGGACCCCGCACCCGACCCGAACGAGGTCGTCACGCAACGCAGTGACAGCACACGATGCGTTAGGTACGCTGTGATGCCTGGGAACGCTTACCGGGCGGATGGCGGTCCCCGCACGGACAAGAGGTTTGGCGTGGCGGACCCAGGAGACAGGCGAGCTCCAACTGTTGATCCGCGGCGCACCCTGCGTCGCGCCTCCGACCGGGCTGCCGCTCGCGCGGCCGACGGCACCCGCGGCAATGGCAACGCGGCAGCGACGCGGCCCGACCTCTCGGTGTCGATCGACCGGCGCCGCGGCACCACCGCCCGCTCCCGGCTGGTGGGGCGCGACGACGTGTTGCACGACCTCGACGTCCTGGTCAGCGGGCCCTGGGACGTGCCGCCCGCCACGGTGGTGCTCGAGGGCGCGCCGGGCCTCGGGAAGACCACGCTGGTCAACACCGTGTGCCACCACGCCCGCCGCGCCGACGTGCGCGTGCTGCGCGCCCGCGGGGCCCGCCAGGAGACCTCGTCCACGTTCGGGGTCCTCGAGCAGCTCGTCGCGCAGATCCAGGCCGAGGCACCGATCGGCGAGCGCGCCCGCTCGATGATGCGCCAACCCGAGGCCACCGCCGCCTCCGACCGTGAGCTGGTCGAGCTGTTCCGCTCGCTCGAGACGACCTTGTTCGACCTCGAGCCGCGGCGGCCGGTCCTCATCGCCATCGACGACGTCCACTGGTGCGACCCCGCGTCGATCGCGTTCCTGCACTACCTCGTGCGCCGCGTCGAGATCCACCCGGTCCGCTTCGTGATGAGCATGGTGCCGCGCCACGCGCGGCTGTCGCTCACCCCGCTCGACCGCCTGCTGCACGAGTCGTCGGCGCGCCGCCTCACGCTTCAGCCGCTCACCCTCGTCGACGTCGAGGAGTTCCTCACGATGACCCTGGGCGTCAGCTCCGACGCCCGGGTCGCGGCCGAGTACCACCACGCGACCGGCGGCAACCCCTTCCTGCTGTCCGCGCTGCTGAGCGACATCGACCGCCGCCACCCGCCTGGTGTCGACGAGCTGCTTGCCGCGCCTCGACGGCGACGCCCTCCCAGAGGTCGTGCGGGCGCTGGCGCACGGGCTCGAGCCCCTCAGCCCCGCCGCCCGCCACGCGCTCGAGGCGGCGGTGGTGCTCGGCAACGCGGCCACGGTCGACAACATCGCCGAGCTCATCGATGCCACGCCCTCGACGGTGGAAGAGGCGGCCGAGGCCATGCTCGAGCTCGGCCTCGTCAAGCCCGGCTGGCCGCTCCGGCTCGAGCACCCCCTGGTGGCATCGACGGTGCACCGGATGATCCCCGCCGACCGGCGCCAGCAGGCCCACGAGCGCGCCGCCACGTTGCTCGCAGAGGCGGGCGCGCCCCTCCGCGGCGTGGCTCACCACCTCGCCCAGACCGCCCCCTCCGGCGACGCCGGGCGGGCCTCGTCCCTCGCCGACGCGGCGCGGCAGGCCGAGGCCGAGGGTGACGTCAGCGCGGCCCACGGGCTCTTCAGCCGGGCCCTCGCCGAACCACCCGAGAGCGGGCCCCGCGTCGACATGCTGCTCGAGATGGCCCACGTCGAGGCCCGCCTGCGCCATCCGTCGGTGGTCGACCGGCTCGACGAGGCCCTGCGGATCGGGGCCGACCCGGCGTCGGTGGGCCGCGCCACGCTCGGCGTCCTGTGGCACACCGTCGGCACCCGCTCGGCCAGCGGGGTGCTCGACGCCATGGGTGCAGCCCGCAGCCAGCTCGACGATGGCGACCACGAGCTGTCGTTGCACCTCGCCCTGGCGGCCGACCTGTTCGACCCGCACCTCGACACGCGCCGGCCGCCCCTCGGCGACGCCGCCCTCGACGCCGCCGGGCCCACCGGCCGGATGTGGCGCATGCGCCGGGCCGGCGCCGCTGCCGACGCGCTCGCCGAGGGCACCGACGCCGCCGCCACGGTCGACCTCCTCATCTCGTCACGGCGCGGCGCCGAGCTCCCCCACCGCGACCTGGTCGACCTCGTCGTGGTGGCCCACAGCGGGCTCACGCTGCTGCGCGCCGGTGCCGACGACGAGGGCCTCGCGCTGCTCGAGGGCCTCCGCGACGCCACCGTGGCTGCCGGCGACCCGCAGGCCCAACGCGTGGCGCTGTCGCTGCTGCTGCACGCGCACGTGCTGCGCAGCGACCTCACCGCGGCCCTCTCGGTCGACGTCGAGGCCGCCGAGCTCGGGGCCACGCCCTACCGCGCGTTCGATGCCGCCACCATCGCCTGGCGCCACGAGCTGGCGCAGCTCACCAACGGCGCCCACCACGACCTGGCCCAGCTCAACGCCCAGCTCGCCGCGGTGGTCGAACGGTCCCACGACCTCGGGTCCTTCGAGCCCTTCGCGGCCGCCGAGCAGCTCGGCTGGGCCCGGCTCCGGCGGGGCGAGCGCTCCGAGGCGCTCGAAGCCTTCCGGCGGGCGCAGCGCACGGCCGAGCGGGCACTCGTACGCAGCCCCGCGGTCACCGAGTGGCGGGCCGGCCAGGCCCTGGCCGCGGCGGCGCTCGGCGACCTGGTGACGGCCCGGCGCCTCGCCGACCGGCAGCTCGAGCTGGCCCGCCAGTTCGGCGCGCCCCGCGCCATGGCCCGCTCGCTGCGGGCGGTGGCCCGCGTCGGCGCCGACGACACGCGCGTCGGCCTGCTCACCGACGCGGCCGACCTCCTGGCCGCCACCGACCTCGCCATCGAGCGTGCCGCCACCCTGCTCGATCTCGGCGCGGCCCTGCGCGGGTCCGGCGACCCGGTCGGCGCCCGGCGGCCGCTGCGCGCCGCGGCCGACCTGGCCGTCCGGTCGGGTGCCTCGGCACTCGTCGAGCGCTCGCGCGCCGAGCTGCGGGCGTCGGGCGCCCGGCCCCGGCGCATGGCCATCACCGGGCTCGAGTCGCTCACGCCCGCCGAGCGCCGCGTGGTCGACCTGGCCGCGCGGGGCACCAGCAACGCCGACATCGCGGGCCAGCTGTTCATCAGCGTGAAGACGGTCGAGAGCCACCTCGCGGACGCGTACCGCAAGCTCGGCATCTCGTCGCGGGCCGCGCTGCGCGACCAGATCGCCGCGGGTAGTCCCTAGGCCATCGACACGAGCTCGAAGAGGTCGTCGCTCCAGTTGCGGACGTCGCCGTCGGGCAGGAGCAGCACCCGATCGGGCACGAGCCGCTGCACGAACTCGACGTCGTGGCTCACGAGCACGATGGTGCCCGGCCAGTCGCCGAGGGCGTCGGCCATGGCCTCGCGCGACCCGGGGTCGAGGTTGTTGGTGGGCTCGTCGAGCAGCAGCAGGTTGTGGCGCCCGGCCACGAGCTGGGTCAGCGCCAGCTTGGTCTTCTCGCCGCCCGAGAGGGTGACGGCGTCCTGGAAGACCTTCTCGCCGGTGAGGCCGAACATGCCGAGCAGGCCGCGGCGGAACTCGTCGCCGAGCTCGGGCGACGCCTCGCGCACGTGGTCGAGCAAGGTGCGGCCCGGACACGATGCCCTCGTGCTCCTGGGCGTAGTAGCCGGGCACCACGTTGAGACCGAAGCTGACCGAGCCCGCGTCGGGCTCGGACACGCCGGCCAGGATGCGCAGCAGGCTGGTCTTGCCGGCGCCGTTGAGCCCCATCACCAGGAGCCGCTCGCCGCGGCCCACGTCGAAGGTGACGTCGGAGAACACCGGCGGGTCGCCGTAGGACTTGCCCAGCGCCAGTCGACCTCGAGCACGGTGCGGCCCGCCTTGGGCGGATCGGGGAAGCGCACCTTCATGTGCCGCTCGCGGGACGGGCCCGTCACCGCGTCGCCCTCG
Organism: Candidatus Aminicenantota bacterium; assembly: GCA_963764745.1. GTDB lineage: Bacteria > Acidobacteriota > Aminicenantia > UBA2199 > UBA2199 > UBA2199. Next base: position 1,583,744 of record CAVXTN010000006.1, read on the forward strand.
AGCCGGACGATGCGCTTCTCGATGCTGTGGGCCATGGCGGCCTTGGTGGCCTTCGCGCCGAAGCGGTCGACGACCGTCTGCAGGCGGTCGATCTCCTTGGCCTGGGCGGCGGCCATCTTGGCGAGGCGCTCCTCGTCCTTGCGGCGGGCGGCGCGGTACTGGGTGTAGGTGCCCCGGTACTCGACCAGCGTGCCGGTGTCGTCGTGCCCGTCGCGGTCGAGGTGGATGACGCGGGTGATGGCCTCGTCGAGCAGGTCGAGGTCGTGGCTGATGACGAGCAGCGCGCCCCGGTAGCCGCGCAGGAAGTTGAGCATCCAGTCCTTGGCGTCGGCGTCGAGGTGGTTGGTGGGCTCGTCGAGCAGGAGCACGTCGCTGCCGGCGAACAGGATGCGGGCGAGCTCGACGCGGCGGCGCTCGCCGCCCGACAGCACGCCGAGGGGCAGGTCGAGCGCGGTCGGCGCCGAGGCCCGAGGCCGTCGGCGAGGCGACGCACCTCGGACTCGGCGGAGTAGCCACCGTCGTGCCGGAAGCGCTCCTCGGCCCGGGCGTAGCGGTCGATGTTGCGCGGGCTCGGGTCCTCCTCGATGCGCAGCCGGAGCTTCTCGATGCGCATCATGGCCTCGTCGAGGCCGCGCCCGGACAGCACGTGCGTGAGGGCGGTGAGGTCGTCGGGCACGCCGTCGAGCCGCGGGTCCTGCGGCAGGTAGCCGAGGCCGCCCTTGACGGTGACCGTGCCGCCCGCCGCCGGCTCGGCGCACCGGCGAGGACCTTGAGGAGCGTGGTCTTGCCGGCGCCGTTGCGGCCGACGATGCCCACCTTGTCGCCGGGCGCGACGGTGAACGACGACGCCGTCGAGCAGCGTGACGCCACCGGCTTCGGTGCGGAGGTCCCGGGCGAGCAACACGGCGTCCAGGGTGGCAGCCACGGCCTCGTCGGAGGCGAACGGGCGTCCGGCAGCGGGAGCGGATTCGCCACGGTCGAGCGTCGTGACCAGCAACCGCGCCCGGCTGCACCCGCTCGCCCGGGCAGCCCGCCAGCGTGCCGTGGCCCACCCGTGAGCTGGCCCGTCCGCGACCCCGCCGCACGATCCCGGGCGTCGCGCACCACCGCCTCGCCGAGCCTGCTGGCCCTGCCGTTCGGCGACGACGCGCCCGCGCGAGCTGGGGCTCACCCACGCGGTGCTGGTCGTGCACCGCGGGGCGATCGTGGGCGAGGCCGTACGGGCCCGGCTTCCTCTGCGACTTCGAGGTGCTCGAGGGCAAGGTGCAGCGAGCCGGTCACGGCCGATCACGAGCCCTCGATCAGCTGGTCGATGGCCAAGAGCATCCTGCCAGGCCGCCATCGGCGTCGCCGTGCGGCGAGGGGCGCCTCGACATCCGCACCCCGCGCCCGTGCCCGAGTGGGCACGCGTGCCGAGGACCCCGGCGCCGCATCACGCTGGAACGACCTCGCTGCGACATGACCAGCGGCCTGCGCGTGGCTCGAGGACTACGTCGACGGCACCGGCTCCGACGTCATCGAGATGCTGTTCGGCACGCGGCTCCGACGACATGGCCGCCTTCGCCGCCTCGTTCCCTCCCGCGGCCGAGCCCGAGCACGCGGTTCGTGTACTCGAGCGGCACCAGCAACATCCTCGCCCGGGCGCTGCAGCACGGTCCTGGGCATCGAGGGCGACGCCGTCGGCCATGCGCCGAGTGCCTCACCGCGGAGCTGTTCGAGCCCCTCGGCATGACCACCGCCGACCCCCGCTTCGACCCGGCGGGCACGTTCACCGCCTCGTCGTACGTCTACGCCACCACCCACGACTTCGCCCGCTTCGGGCTGCTCTACCTCGCGCGGCGGCACCTGGGACGAGCGCACCATCGTCGACCCCGAGTGGGTCGACCACGCCCGCACGCCGATCGCGCTGCGACACGCTCGAGCTACTGCGGCTACGGCGCGCACTGGTGGACCCACCCCGACGACCTCGGCACCTTCGGCTGCCACGGCTACGAGGGCCAGCGCATCACCCTCGTCCCCGCCCTCGACCTGGTGGTGGTCCGCCTGGGCAAGACCACGTCACCGACGACGACCTCGAGGAAGGCCCCCGTCGACGCGCTACGTCGACGAGCTCATCGCCTGCTTCGACTCCCTGATGTCCTTTTCGTCGCTTCCGTCGTCCGAGCAGGGCAGCCCCACGACCCGAGGCGGACCCAGTACGAGTTCAGGCGGGACCCGGCGCGTGCGCCCCGGTCAGTTGACCTTGCGGTCCCGGCCCGTCCCAGTAGGGCTCGCGGAGCTTGAACTTCTGGAGCTTGCCGGTGGCGGTGCGGGCCAGCTCGGCGCGGAACTCGATGCGCTTCGGGCACTTGTAGTCGGCCAGCTGCGCGCGGCAGTACGCGATGAGCTCGTCCTCGCGTGACCGCGGCGCCCTCGGCGACGCACGACGAGCGCCTTCACCGTCTCGCCCCACTTCTCGTCGGGCACGCCGATCACCGCCACCTCGGCGACCGCCGGGTGCGGGAACAGCGCGTCCTCGACCTCGATCGAGGAGACGTTCTCGCCGCCGGAGATGATCACGTCCTTCTTGCGGTCGGAGATGGTGAGGTAGTGCTCGTCGTCGATGACGCCGCCGTCGCCGGTGTGGAACCAGCCGTCGACGATGGCCGTCGGCGGTCGCGTCGGGCTGGTTCCAGTAGCCGTCCATGCACGACGTTGCGCGCGGGCCAGCACCTCGCCGTCGCGCGTCGACGTGCGATGCGCGACGCCGAGGGCCGGCGCGCCGGCCCGGCCTGAGCCGCCGCGCCCGCTCGGCCGGCGTCGAGGTCGTCGCACTCGGCCCGGCGTGCGGTTCATCGTGAGCAGCGGCGCGGTCTCGGTGAGCCCGTAGATCTGGATGAACTCCCAGCCGAGCTCGGTCTCGCATCCGCTCGATGGTGCGGGTGGGCGGCGGCGCGCCGGCGACCACGATGCGCACCCGGTCGCGGCCCGGGATCGGGCCCGTCCCACGTCGGCGGCGGCGTCGAGGACCGCGGCCACGACGGCCGGCGCGCCGCACAGCAGGGTGACGCCGTGCGCGCTCGACGCGCCGCAGGATCTCGGCGCCGTCGACCTTGCGCAGCACGACGTGCCGCACGCCCATGCCGGTGACGGCGTAGGGCATGCCCCAGCCGTTGCAGTGGAACATCGGCAGCGTGTGCAGGTACACGTCGCGGTCGCTGACGCCCGTGTGCCAGCCGAACGTGGCGGCGTTGAGCCACAGGTTGCGGTGGGTCAGCTGCACGCCCTTGGGCCGGGCCGTGGTGCCGCTCGTGTAGTTGATGGTGGCCGGTGGCGTCCTCGTCGGGCTCGGCCCACGGCTGCGGGCTCGACGTCGTAGCGGAGCAGCTCGTCGTCGGTCTCGGCGCCGAGCACGAAGCGGTGCGCGGCGCGTCGACGCCGCCGAGCGCCTCGTCGAGCTCGGGGTCGACGAGCAGCACCGACGCGCCGGAGTGCTCGACGATGTAGCGCGACCTCCTCGGCGTCGAGGCGGAAGTTGATCGGCACGAGGATCCGCCCCCAGCCGCTGACGCCGAAGAAGCGCGTCAGCAGCCGGGCCGAGTTCTGCGACACGATCGCCACCCGCTCGCCCGGCCCGACGCCGAGCTCGTCGAGCCCGGCGGCCTGGGCCCGGGCCCGCGTCGGCCAGCTCGCGATAGGTGAGCGCGGCCCAGGACGCGGCCGGCTGGTCGGGCTCGTCGACCACGCCGATGCGGTCGGGGTAGACGTGCTCGGCCCGGTCGAGGAAGTCGCGGACGGTCAGCGGCACCTTCATGGCGCACCCCCGGGTCGGATCGGCAGCGCTTCGGCTCTGGCGCCGGTCGACCGTAGTTCGTCGGCGGATCGGCGGCACGCCCACGGTGCCGGCGCGGGCCGCGACCGGGTAGAACGAGCACGCGCACATCAGGTCGCAGCCACAGGAGCAGGCATGAGCATCGGAATCTTCGCGGGGGGCCTCACGGGCCGGGGCTCGTCGGTCACCCGTGCCATCGAGGTGGCCCAGCAGGCGGCCGACGACGGCTTCGCGTCGCTACTGGCTGCCGCAGATCTTCTCGGTCGACGCGCTCACCACGCTCGCGGTCGTCGGGCACGCGGTCCCGGGCATCGAGCTCGGCACGGCGGTCGTGCCCACCTACCCGCGCCACCCGATGGCGCTGGCGCAGCAGGCGCTCACGGTGCAGGCGGCCTCGCGGCGGCCGGCTCACGCTCGGCATCGGCCTGTCGCACCAGATGGTGATCGAGATCATGTACGGCTACTCGTTCGAGAAGCCGGTGCGCCACATGCGCGAGTACCTCGAGGCGCTCCTGCCGCTGCTGCGCGGCGAAGGCGCGTCGATCAGCGGCGAGGCCGTCACCGCGCACGCCACCCTCGACTTCGCGGACGCGCCGCGCCCGACGTCCTGGTCGCGGCGCTCGGGCCCAAGATGCTCGCGCTCGCCGCCAGCGTCGCCGACGGCACGATCACGTGGATGACCGGCCCGCGCACGCTCGCCGAGCACACCGTGCCCACGCTCACGAAGGCCGCGGGCGGCCGGCCCAGCGGGTGGTCACCGGGCTGCCGGTGTGCGTCACCGACGACGCGGCGGGCGCCAGGAGCTGGCCGCCAAGAACTTCGAGGTCTACGGCATGCTGCCGTCGTACCGGGCCATGCTCGACCGCGAGGGCGCCGAGGGCCCGGCCGACGTGGCCATCGTCGGCGACGAGGCCGCGGTGCGCGACGGCGTCGACCGGCTCCGCCAGGCGGGCGTCACCGAGTTCGCCGCGGTCGAGTTCCACCCCGGCGACACCGAGTCGCAGCGCACCCGCGAGCTGCTCAAGTCGCTGCTGTAGTGCGAGGTCAGCGAGCGGTCCAACCCCCGTCGACGACGAGCACCTGACCGGTGACGTAGGTGCTCGCGTCGGAGGCCAGGAACAGCAGCGCCCCGTCGAGCTCGTGCTCGTGCCGCCGCGACCCATCGGTGCAGTTGCGCGTCGAGGAACGCCATCGAGCCCTCGTCGGCGAACATCGTCTCGTCGGTCATCTCGCTGCGGAACCAGCCCGGCGCGATGCCGTTCACGCGCACGCCCCTTGCGGCTCCACTGCACCGCCGAGCTCACGGGTGAGGCTCACGACCGCGCCCTTCGACGCGACGTAGCTCGCCTGCTTGATCGGGGCCGACGCCACCAGCCCGAGCATCGACGCGATGTTGACGATGGAGCCACGCCGTTCGGCCAGGAAGTGCCGGCCCGCCGAGCTGCGAGAGCACGAACAGCGCGTTGAGGTTGACGTCGACGACGCGGTCGAAGTGCTCGACCGGCTCGTCCTCGGCCGGGTACGTGTCGCCGATGCCGGCGTTGTTGACGAGCACGTCGAAGCGCCGGTCGGTCTCGGCGGCGAACGCCGTGGCGGCCTCCACCAGGCGGGCGCACGCGGCGTCGTCGCGACGTCGCACGGCACCGCAGCGCATGTGCTCGTGCGCCACGGCCAGCGCCTCGATGCGGTCGACACGTCGCGCCGCCGACCACCACGGCCGCGCCGGCCTCGTGCAGCACCTCGGCGAAGCGGACCCCGAGCCCACTCGAGGCGCCGGTGACGATGGCCACCGAGCCGTCGAGACGGAACAGCGACGAGGAGCCCGCCGGGGATCTGGTCGGTCATGGTCAAACCTTGGCACGCCGACCCCGGGTGGCCGTTCCACGAGCGCACCGGTAGCGTCGCCTCGTGAAGATCCGGATCGGCTTCGGGCCACCGCTGCGAACCGCCCTCGACGACCCCGGCGAGCTCGGCGCGCTGGTCGACTCGCTCGAGGGGAACGGCTTCGACTCGCTCTGGCTCAGCGAGCGCCTCACCGGCCCGGGCCCCGACCCGCTCATCGCCATCGCCATCGCCGCGGGCCGCAGCCGGCGGCTCCGGTTCGGCACCGGCGTGCTGGTCCTGCCCGGCCGCAACCCGGTGGTGCTCGCCAAGGAGATCGCCAGCTCGACCGGCTGTCGGGCGGGCGGTTCCACCGCCGGCGGTCGGCCTCGGCGTCGTCGAGCCTCGCGAGCAGGCCGCCTTCGGCGTGGCCCGCAACGAGCGCGCCGCGCTTGGTCGACGAGGCGCTGCCCCTCATGCGGCGGCTGTGGTCGGGACGAGCCCGTGCACCACGACGGGCCGCGCTTCCCCCTCGACGGGGTGCGGCTCAGGGTCACGCCCCACCAGGACCCGCTGGAGGTGTGGCTGGGCGGTCGGGTCGCCCGTCGAGCTGCGGCGCATCGGCCGGCTGGGCGACGGCTGGCTGCCCTCGTTCATGACGCCCGACGAGGTGGCCGCGGGCTGGGCCGTCATCAACGAGGTCGCCGCCGAGCACGGCCGCTCGGTGCCCGCCGACCACCTCGGCATGCTCGTGCCGTACGCCGACGGTCCCCTGTCCGACGACGTCGCCGCGCTGTTCGCCGCACGCCGCCCCGACGTCGACGCCCGCGACCTCGTGGCCGGCGGGCCTCCGACGACCTGCGGGCCAAGCTCGAGGCCTACATCGCCGTCGGTGCGTCGAAGTTCGTGGTGCTGCCCCTGGCGGCGCCCGCCGACTGGGACGCGGAGCTCAGCCGGCTGGCCGAGGCGGTGCTCCCGCTGCAGCAGTCGTGACCTGATCCCCGGCACCGGTCCCCGCGCCGGCTCCCGTCCCGGCGCCGGCCCAGGCCACGATCATGCCGCGCAGCCCCTCGGTGGCCAGGGCCACGAAGTCGTCGTCGTGGGCCGCGTCGCCGTGCTCGAGCCAGCCCAGGACCGACTCGACCGCGGCCGTCACCATGAAGTCGACCGACCAGCGGTGCAGCGGCTCGACGCCCGGGGCGTTCGGACCGGCCAGCTCCTCGGCGAACGCCACGGCACCGCGCCGGATCTCCGCCGCGTAGTCGGCGAACGCGGGCTCGCGCCGGGCGTGCACCCACAGCAGGCGGAAGCCGTCGGGGTTGCGGCGGGCCACGGCGAGCATGGCCCCCACCACGCGGCCGCCCGTGCCGGTGTCGGCCGGGAGCAGGCCCGACTGCTGGTCGAGGGCCTCCACCAGGTGCCCCGACACCTGCTCCAGGACCGCCCGGTACAGCTCCTCCTTGGAGTCGAAGTGCCGGTACACGATGAGGCGGGTGACCCCGGCCTCGGCGGCGACGTCGTCCATCGACGTGGCCTGGAAGCCGGCGCGGGCGAAGGCGGTGGCCGCGGCCTGCACCAGCGAGGTGCGGCGTTCGGCCCGCCGCATGAGCTGGCGCCCACCTGTGACCGATGTTGCAGGGGGACGGGGCGAGCGGGCCATTGCCAACTGTATACAGATGTGTTTACACTTTGGCAAGGACCACGGCCGCCGCCCGAGGGGGATCGCGGCCGCAACCACGGGGGTACACCGCATGAGCGCCACGCACACCGGCACCGCACAGCTCGACTACACCGAGGCCGAGCTGCTCGCCACGCACGACATCACCGAGCCGCTCATCGCGGGCGGGGTGCGCTGCCACGGGGGCTTCGACGAGACGGGTGCCTACGTGTCGCCGCGCACCAAGAACCGGTGGCCGGCCATCGAGGCCTGGCAGGCCGAGCACACCGCCACCTTCGGCACCGACCTGCTCGACGTCCCGCTGGAGACCTGGCCCGAGCACTACCCGAACGTGCCCCAGACCCGGCTGCTGCTCCAGCGCGGCGTGCCCGAGCCGGCCATCTCCACGCTCACCCGCATCGGCACCGTCGAGGGGTTCGGCGCCCTCATCCGCCACAGCGTGATCCCCGACTTCGGCAGCATCTTCGACGAGGACACGCGGGGCACGGCTCTGACCCACCTCGGCGGCGGGCTCTACGAGGCCCACGCCCGCGACGAGGCCGGCTTCGAGGACGAGGGCGGCCACAAGCAGATGTGGTTCGCCGCCCGCGACGTGGCCTTCGAGAGCCCCGTCACCGAGGACGAGACCGCCGTCATGCTCGAGCGCATGGGCATCGCCGCAGCCGGCTCCGGCGGCAAGATCGACCCCGCGCAGCTCCGGGCCCAGGCGCTCGCCAACCGGGTGCTGCCCGACGACATCGACTTCGACCTCGAGTCGCTGCTCACCCGCATGATCGGGCTGCTGTTCATCGAGATCTCCGCGTTCCACGCCTTCTCGTGGGCCGAGACCGTGCTCGCCGACCCCGACCTCGTGGCCGGCGAGGGCGAGGCCGGCCGCCTCGTCTCCTACATCCGGGCCGACGAGTCGCCCCACGTCGCCTACCTCAAGACGGTGCTCACCGAGGTGCGCGACCGCACCGTCATCGGCGAGTCGGGCCGGCGCTACGCAGGCCGCGACATCGTCGGGCCGATCTGGGACCGGGGCCTCGAGAACTCCCTCGGCGTGCGCCGCAACGAGCAGCTCGACACCATGCGCCGCGAGGTCGAGCACGCGGTGCGCGGCCGCGCCGACAAGGCCGACCTGATGGCCGAGTTCGACGCCCTGGGCTCGGTGCAACGCGCCGCCACCGGCGACTGGGTGGTCCGCGCCGCGAGCTGACGGTCAGCGCTCAGCGCTTGATGTCCTCGAGCTCCCGACCGTGGGTGTCGGGGAACTTCCAGGCGATCAGCGAGAGGCCCAGCAACGGGCCGATCCCGAGCAGCGTCACCGACACGGACAGCGAGCCCGACAGGGCCACCAGCACGCCGCCCAGCGCGAAGCTCATCGCCTGCCCACCCACGTTCGCCACCGTCACCCAGGCGGAGGCCTGGCTCCGCACCGCGGTGCTGAAGAGCTCGGCGGTGTAGGCACCGAGCACCGGGCCCGCGCCGAGCACGCCGCACAGCATCACCACCATGCACGGGAGCAGCACCGCCACACCGCCGGGCAGCCAGAAGAAGCCCATGGCGCCCAGCACACCCAGCCCCGCCAGGAGGCAACCGACGAGCCGGCGGCCGTAGCGGTCCGACATCGCGCCCGCCGCGAGCATGAGCGGGATGCCGGGCGCGCCGGCGGCGACGAGCATGAAGCTGGCCGCCGAGGCGCTGAGGCCGCGCTCGGTCTGCAGGAAGTCGATGGCGAAGCCGCTGGCCTGCGCCGCCAGGTTGATGAGCAGGCCCGCACCCATCACCAGCACGATCCAGTGCAGGTGCGGCGGCCGGAAGATGTCGCGCCACGAGCCGCGCCAGCTCGCCGCGGCGCCGCGCCTCCTCGAAGCGGGCGCTCTCGGGCAGCCGCCGTCGCAGCCACGCCACCACGAGCAGGGGCGGCAGGCCGAGCACGTAGAGCCAGCGCCACGACAGGCCGAGCGGGTGGATGATGGCGCCGAACGCAACCGCCCCGAACCCCACGCCCAGCGCGGAGCTCATCTGCAGCCAGCCGAACCCGAGGCCACGGGCGCGCGCCGGCAGCGACTCGGCCGCCATCGTCCACACGATCGCGGCCTCGGCGTTGAGGAAGAGCTTGGCGGCGAACTGGGCGCCCGCGAACGCCGCGGCGTCGGGGGCGAGCGCGGTGAGGCCGGTGGCCACCGTGTAGCCGATGACGGCACCGATGAGCAGCCGCTTGCGGCCCAGCCGGTCGGCCTGGCGGGTGAGCGGCACCGCGGGCAGGGCCCCGAGGTAGAGCAGCGCCAGCCACCACGACGCGGCCGACTGCGTGAGCCCGAACGTCTGGCGGATCTGCTTCAGCGCCACCAGCACGACGCCGCGGTCGTAGCCGTCGAAGAACATGGTGGTGCCGAGCAGGAACAGCATCACCCAGTGCTCGCGGTCGAGGGCCTTGAAGCCGTCGCGGATGGCGGCCAGCCCGCCCGGCTGTCCGGCCAGCTCCCCCACCTCCTCGGCACCGGCCATGACCGGGGCCACCGAGGCCTCGTCGGAGCGGATGTCGTCGCCGGCACCCATGTCGTCGGGGAGCACGGGTTCGTCGGCGGGGGTGTCGGTGAGGGGGGTCGGCGCTCCCGCCAGCTCACCCGGCTGCGTCACGAACCTCCCCGAGCCACCCTTCCCACCCTACGAGTTGCGGTGGACGATGGCGGACGGGGGCGGGATCGGGCCTCCCACCTCGCCCGGGGTGCAGGTCGACACGTGCGGCGCCGCGAGCGTGGGCGGGTGCCGGAACGCGGCGGCCTTGAAGTCGAGGCAGTCGAGCAGGTTGTCGGCGTTGGCGTCGCGGTAGGTCAGCGCGGGCAGGTTCCACTTCGTCTCGATGAGCTTCAGCACCGACGTGTGGTCGTGGACCACGTGCGACACGTAGTTCTTGCGGGCGAACGGTGACACCACGACAGCCGGCACGCGGAAGCCGTAGCGGTCGTAGAGGTCGGCGGCGTCGGGGGTGCCCGGCGGACGGGCCACGACCGGGTCGACGCTGTCGGGGCGCACCGCGCGGGGCGGCGGCACGTGGTCGTAGTAGCCCCCGTGCTCGTCGTACATCCACAGGAGCACCGTGCTGCCCCACTGCGGCCCGTGCATCACCGCGTTGACGACCCGGGAGCCGAACTGCTCGCCGATGCTGATGTTCTGCGGGTCCTCTTCGGACGCGTTCTCGAAGTCGGGGTCGACGAAGGTGACGGCGGGGAGCGTGCCCGCGGCGCAGTCGGTGAAGAACTTGTCGATCGGCTTGAGGTTGCCGGCGCGACCCGTGATGCCGTTCACCCACACGGCCGTGCCGGGGAGGCTGGTGTAGTAGTTGGCCCACGAGATGCCGTGGGCGTCGAGCTGGTCGAGGATGATGCCGTTCGGAGGGAGCGGGTCGGTGAGCGAGCTGACCGCGGTGCTCACGAGGCCGTTGGCCGTGCCGCCGAGCAGGAAGCGCCGGTTCGGGTAGGTCTGGCAGAGGGTGGAGCAGAACCAGCGGTCGCACACCGGGAAGGTGCGGGCCATCGAGTGGTAGAAGGGCAGGTCGGCGGCCGTCCAGTAGCCCATGGCCACGGGCCCGGAGGCGTTGACGAAGCCGTTGTTGCGGCCGTAGTTCCAGGCGGTGTGGCTGGCGTGCCAGTTCTGGCCGGGGGCGCCGTGGAGCTGGCACTCGCTCGGCATGTGGAACGCCCGGAGGGCCTCCTTGGGGTGACCCGCCCAGGGGTTCGTGTCGACCGGCTTGCCGTGGCGGAAGGCGAAGCCGTCGCCCCGGCCCAGGGTGCCGAAGTAGTTGTCGTAGGAGTGGTTCTCCATCATCAGGATGATGATGTTCTGGATCTGCGGGAGCGACTCGGCCCCGGCGGGCAGCTTGGGGAACGGGCGCGAGCCGGGGAAGCGCAGCTCGGCGCCGCCCAGGACCGACTGGCGCGCCGCGGTGCGGGCCGCCGCGCCCTTGGTGCCGGCCACCGCGAGGCCGGTGACGAGCGCCCCGCCCAGGAAGGAGCGCCGCGACCACCGCTCACCCGGGGGCGGGGTGTTGTCGTCGGGGGGCGGGACGGGAGGCAAGGCTTCGGTCACACGACCGATTCAACACCTTGCCGCCCGCCTTTGCTGGGCGGGACGCCGAACGCCCTGCCCGGCGGTGGCTCAGATGTTCGGGCCGCTCCCGGGGTTGGTGCCCGGAGGCCCACCGGGACCGGGTGTGGTGGTGCTCGGCGAGCCGCCACCACCGCCGCCGGCGTGGCACACCGTGGCCTCCACGAGCGACTGCCCGGGGCGCGTGGGGTCGGCGATGATCACGTAGGTGGCCTTCACCCGGTTCGCCCACTGCGTGACCGCCTGCGCCATCACCGTCGTCGACTCGCGGTCGACCGAGGCGAGGCGGATGCGGGCGCACGACCGTCCCTGCGAGGTCCACGCCACGGTGGCGTCGCCGCGGTAGCCGTCCATCGCCTGCGAGAGCAGGTCGCTGTCGACGTTGTCGGTGAACGCGTCCTGGATCAGCAGCTGGCCGAAGGCGCCCGACGCCGTGGGCGTGGCTCCCGGGGCCGGGGGCGGCACCACCAGGGGCTTCTCGCCCCCCACGTAGCGCGTGGGGTCGAGCGCCTGCTGGCTGCCGCCGGGCGGGGTGCGGAACGCGGCGTCGAGGCCCGCCCGGCCACCCTGGTCGAGGATGGCCTGCACCAGGTCGGGGCCCGCGTTGTCGGGGCTCGACAGCCAGCGCGCCAGCGACACCGGCACCTGGCGGGGATCGGACACGTTGGGCGTGCGGTCGGCCGCCTCGGCCTGCGCGGCCTGCTGCTCGTCGTAGGGCTGGGTGGCGAGCCAGGTGTTCGCGATGCGCTGCTGGTCGCCCGACACCAGGCTCGCCAGGCCGAACTGCGCCTCGCCCAGGCCCTTCGAGGGGTCGAGCCGGCCGATCGAGAACCACTGGTCGTCGAGGGCCCGGGTGAGCATGCCCACGATGGTCTGCTTCACGTACGACGTGTAGGGCGCCGTGCGCACGTGCAGCACCTTCGTGGCCGGGTCGTAGAACGCCACGGTGCCGTCGCCCAGCCACGTCTGCTGGGCCTGCACCAGGTCGGTGTTGCTGGGGTTCAGGCCGAACGCGGTCATGACCACGTTCAGGTGCGTGAGCAGCGGCTTGTCGGAGCGCAGGTAGGTGTGCCACGCCGCCAGGTAGGTGGGCACGGTGTCGAGCACCACCGCAGGCGTGGACTTGAACTTGAGGCCCCGGTGCTGCTCGACGAAGGCGATGAAGCCCGGGAGCGCCCGGGCGAGCTGCGCCCGCGTGAGCACCTGCCCGTCGGGCGTGGTGGTGGTCGGCCCGGGAACCGTGGTGGGTGTGGTGGACGGCGTGACGGTGGTGGGGGGTGCCGTCACGACCCGCTTCTTCGGGGGGCGCAGCAGGAGGAGGAGCCCGAAGGTGGCCAGGGCCGCCAGCAGCGCCACGCCCACCACGACCGCGGCGAGCGGCATGCCACCCGAGCGGGGTGGTTCGACGACCGGCGCCTCGGGCGGCGGCGGCTCGCTGCCCGGAGGCCAGTCGAGCGGGGGGCTCGACGGGTAGGGCGGTGGGTTCGGCAGCCAGCGCTCGGGCACGGGGTGGGTCTCTCCGTCTGGTGGTAGCCGAAACGCTAACGGTTTCCGTGCCTGCTGAAACGTCGGACCAGCTACTGAGCTGCAGGAATCTCCACGAATCCGGCCCAGGTGGTTGCGTCGGGCCAGCCGGTGCTTGACACTCGGCGGCAGTGCCTGACCGGGACCCCGCCCCACCCGACGATCCGGGCGCCCCCGCGCCCACGCGCACCGGCCGGCGCGAGCTGCCCGGCCAGGCCCACGCGGTCGACGACGCCACCGACCTCGAGCCGGGGGCTCCGCCCGAGCCGGCCACCCCACCGCCCACGGTCGGCGGCGACGAGGCCATCGCCAGCCGCGCCACCAGCGAGGAGGCCCGCGACCTGCTCGCGCTGCGACGCGCCAAGGCGGGCGACGACGCCTCGTTCGCGGCGCTGCTGCGCGCCAACGACGCCACCCTGCGGGCCTTCACGGTCGCCCTCAGCGGCGCCGAGGCCATGGACCGGGTCGTGCGCGACGCGTACGTGAAGGCCTACCGGGCGCTCGACCTGGCTCCCGACCGCGACCCGCGCCTGTGGCTGCTGCGTGTCGCCGGCACGGCCTGCTTCGACGAGCAGCGGCGCCAGACCCGGCCCTCGCGGCGACGCGCCCGGAGCGCGACCCACGACGACGGCGAGCCCACACCCGATCCGGCACCGGTGCCGATCGAGCTGCCCGACGAGCAGCGCGTGGCCCTGGCCCTGGTCGACGCGGCGGGCCTCACCATCCGGGAGGCAGCACGCGTCACCGACCGCATCCCCGACCGCCTCCGCGACGACCTCCGCGCGGCCCGCGAGGCCACGCCGGGGGTGGCGCTGCTCCGACCCGAGGCCGCACCCGCGCACGGGGCCGACTTCTGGAACGACGTGGCGCGGCGGCTCCTGGTCGCCCGGGAGACGCCCTCCACGCGGCTCGACCCGGTCGACGAGGGCAGCGCGGCCATCGGCTACGCGCTGCCCACGCTCAGCACCCCGGCACCGGGCCAGCCGCGCTCCGGGCCCTCGCAGGCGCCGCCACGCCAGCAGGCGCGCAGCCGCTCGCCGGGAACCGGCCCGGTCGGCAACCGCTCGAGCGAGGCCTCCCGCGCCGCGCAGGCTGCGCACGCGCCCGGCGCCGCCCCACCGCGGCCCCGGCCCGTGGCCGTGCCACCGAACCCGCGTGCGGAGCAGGCCGCCCGGGGCATGGCCACCCGCGTGCGGCAGACCCGCACGCGGAACGTGCCGTGGGGCCGGATCGCCGCGATCGGCGCGGCCGTCGTGGTGATGCTCATCATGGTGCTGGTGGTCGTCACGGTGGCCAGCAAGGCCACCAACCGCGACGCCCGGCTCGGCCTCACCTCCGACAAGGTGCTCGACCGCCTCGACGACAACCTCCTCGCCGACCGCACGGTCACCGGCACGCTCCGGGTCTCCGCGCCCGGGCGCGCCGCCGAGCCGACCACCGGTCGCTACGTCTTCATCCACGTCTCCGACGGGTCCTACCGGCTCACCGCGGCGGACGGCCACTGGGACGAGGCCTACGACGCCTCGACGGGCACCTTCGCGGTGCGCGGCACGCATCCCCGGGGCGCCGCGCCCACGACGAAGGTCTCGCTCACCGGCCTGGCCCCTGGCCCGCCCGACCCGTCGGGCTACGACGCGAGGGCCACCGGCGACCCGCTCGCCGCCACGCTGCGCCTGCTGCACGAGGGCACCGGGCGTCAGGTGACCACCGCCGCGCTGCTGCCCGCCGGCACCACCGACACCAGCCAGGCGACGGCCGTGTGGGTCATCACCGCCCACCTCCCCCGCTCGTCGGCGGCCGCGCTCCACCCCCTCCTCGCCGGGGTGGGCTCCCTGGCCACCGAACCGGCGGGCGACGAGGTCCGCGTGGTGGTCGACCAGTCGCTGCTGCTGCCCCTGCGGCTCCAGGTGCTGCACGGGGGTGTGTCGGTGATCGACGTCCACCTCGGGTCGCTCGCCGTCAACGACCCGCTCCCGGCTGGCAGCCTCCGCGTCGGCGGCGCCGCGCTCACCGCCACGCGCGACGTCGGGTTCCGCGCCACGGCGCTCAGCGGTGCGCAGGCGGTGGTGGGCTACCAGCCGCTCACGCCCGCCTTCGTCCCCGACGGGTACGTGCTGACCAACGTCGCGGTCCGGGCCACGGCACCGGCGGGCGTCCGCAGCACCGCGGGCGGCACCAACCCGCCCGACGTCGACGTGGTGTCCCTCACCTACCGCCGAGGCTCGCTCTCGCTCACCGTCACCACCCGTCGCACAGGGGCCTCCGCCAAGGCGTGGCACGACCCCTTCGCGTCGTCGGGCGGCGCGGGCGGCACCGGCTCCCCGGCGCGCACCGACCCCGACGTGACCCACATCGGGTCGGGCGCGTTCGCCGGCACCACGGCGCGCGGCGGATCGTCGCCGCTCCCCCACCTCTGGGCGGTCGACGACCAGTACGTGCTGACGGTCGCCGGCGACCTGGGGGCCTCCGAGCTCCACACGGTCGCGGCGTCGATGCACTGACGTGGCGACACGTCGGAGGGGTCAGCGCAACGGCGTGGCGTCGATGGGGCAGCACACGAGGGGCTCGACGGCGCGGGCCTCGCGGGTCGGTCGCACGAGCACCCAGCTGATGGCCCCTGCTGCCGCCGCCAGCACCGCGGCGATCTCCATGGCCGACTGGTAGCCGGCGGTGAGGGCGAGGGGCCGGCGGTAGGCGTTGCCGCTGAGGCCCACGAGCGCCGGGAGGGCCGCCACCGCCATCAGGCCACCCACGCGGGCGATGGCGTTGTTCACCCCCGAGGCGATGCTGGCGTGCTCGATCGGCGCGGAGGAGAGCACCGCCGCGGTGAGGGGCGCGACGAACCCGGCAATGCCGAAGCCGAACACGGTCGCGGCCGGGAGCACGTCGGCCACGTAGGTCGACCCGGGCCCGATCCGCGAGAACATCATCAGTCCCGCCGACGCCAGGAACGACCCCACGGTCATGGGCAGGCGCGGACCGATGCGCTCGGCCAGCGCGCCCGAGCGGGCCGACAGCGCCAGCATGATCACGGTGAGGGGCAGCAGAGCGGCGCCCGCCTCGACCGGCGAGTACCCGAGGGCGTTCTGCAGCTCGATGGTGATCAGGAAGAGGCTCCCGAGCGCGGTGTAGAGCACCAGGGTGACGGCGTTCGTGGCTCGGAACATCCGTGCCGCGAAGAGGCCGGGTGGGATGAGGGCGTTCGGGCGCGACCTGCCGGTCAGGGCGAAGAGCAGCAGGGCGCCGATGCCCACCAGGGCCGGGAGCGCCACGACCCCGCCGGCGCCGTGGCCCCCCGCCTGGATGAGCGCGAACGTCACGCCACCGAGGCCGACGGTGAGGGTGGCCGCCCCGACGAGGTCCACGGGGCCGGTGGCGGAGGCGTCGCGCGTCTCGGGGATGGCACCGGAGATGGCCACCACCGCGATGCCGAGCGGCACGTTCAGCAGGAACACCAGGCGCCACGACACGGCCTCGACCAACCACCCGCCGAGGAACGGGCCGAACGCGTTCGCCACGCCGCCGAACGCCGACCAGGCGCCGATCGCCCGGCCCCGCTGCCCCGGGGCGAAGCTGGCCTGCAGGATCGCCAGGCTGCCGGGGAGGAGGAGGGCGCCCGCCGCGCCCTGCAGCACGCGTGCGGCCACGAGGACGGGGAGGTCGGGCGCCGCGGCGCAGCCCGCCGACGTGGCCACGAACAGCACCACCCCCAGGCGGAACACGCGGCGACGCCCGTAGCGGTCGCCGAGCGCGCCGCCCACGAGGATCAGCGACGCCAGGGTCAGCAGGTAGCCGGTGAGCACCCACTGCAGGCCGGCCAGCTGGGCGTGGAGGTGGGCACCGATGGTGGGCAGCGCCACGTTGACGACGGTCGCGTCGAGGGACACCAGCGCCGACCCGAGCACCGTCGCGACCAGCACCGTGCGCCCGGCACCGCTGTCGAGGCTGAGGCCCTGCTGCGCGTCGGTGATGCCGCCAGTCCAGCACCGATCGCCGTGCCGCGTCGTGCTGTCACACCCCCTGCGTATGTTCGCCCCATGCCCCTGTCCGCCCAGCTCGTGCCCTACGGACGTCCCGGTGCCGTCCGGCTCCAGGCCCTCCTCGCCGAGCTGCGCGGCGCCGATCCCCTGGCCCCGGCCACGGTCGTGGTCCCCCGGTCGTGGGTCGGCCTCTCGCTGCGCCGCCAGCTCGCGTCGGGCGCCGTGTCGGCCACGCCGGGCTCGGCGGGCCTGGCCAACGTGCGCTTCCCCACGCTCGACCACCTCGCCGAGGAGCTCGGCGGGCCGGTGCTGCAGGCCCGGGGGCGCGCCCCGCTCACCACCACGGCCGTCTCGGCCGCCGCCCGGGCCGCGCTGCGCGCGCCCAGCCGGGCGTGCTGGCGCCGGTCGCCGAGCACGCCGCCACCGAGGCGGCCGTCGCCGACAGCTGGCGCGCCCTGCGCGAGGCCACCCCGGCCGACCTCCACACCCTGGCCGGCCGCGGCCGGCGCCAGGCCGACGTCGTCCGCCTCACGGCCGAGGTCGGCTGCCGCCTGGCCGACCACTACGACGCGCGCGACGCCGCCCGCGGCGGCCGTCGAGGCCCTCGGCCGCGACGCCACGCGGTCGCCGGCACGGGCCCCGTCGTGGTCCACCTGCCATCGGGGCTCCCGCCGCACCACCTCGCCCTCCTCCGGGCCCTGGGTGCCGTCACCACGGTGGTGGTCCAGGTGGGCGTCACCGGCGACCCGTCGGTCGACGCCGAGGCCCACGACCTCGTGCGCGACCTCGGGGCCACCTGCACCGACATCGAGCTCGTCGCCGTGCCCCGCGCCACCGCCGCCGTCGCCGCGCCCGATGCCGACACCGAGGTCCTCGCGGCCCTGCGCGATGTCGCGGCGCGCGTCGCCGCCGGCACCCCGCTCGACCGTATCGCCCTCGCCTACGGCCCCGCCTCGCCCTACGCCGCCCTGCTCCACGAGCGCTGCGCCGCCGCGGGGCTGCCCGTCGTCGGGCCTGCCACCCGCACCCTCGCCCAGACCCTGGCCGGGCGGGCCCTCCTGGGCGCGCTCGACCTGCACGCCTCGGCGTGGCGCCGCGACGACGTCGTGGCCTGGTTGGCCACGGCCCCGCTCCAGCACCAGGGTCGCGTGGTCGATGCCGTCGAGGCCGACCGGCTGTCGCGCCGGGCCGGCGTCACGCGTGGCCGCGAGCGCTGGCTGAGCGGCCTCGCCGCGTTCGCCGACGAGCTCGACCGGCGCCGCGAGGAGCTGCCGTTCGACGAGGGTCGGGGCGTCGAGGGCCTCGCCCGGCAGGCGGCCCGCGCCCGCGAACTGGCCGGCTTCCTCCAGCGCGTCATCGACCTGCTGCAGCCCGACCCCACGCCCGACACGTGGCAGCACTGGTCGCGCTGGGCCCGGCAGCTGCTCGGCAGCCTGCTCGGCAGCGTCGTCCAGCGCGGCTCGTGGCCGGCGCCCGAACGGCAGGCGTACGAGGCGGTCGAGGCGGTGCTGGAGCGGCTCGCCGGCCTCGACCACCTCGACCCCGCGCCCGACCGGGCCCGCTTCGTGCGCGCGCTCGTGGCCGAGCTCGCTGTCCCCGCCCCGCAGACCGCGCGCTTCGGCACCGGGCTGCTGATCGGTCCCTACCGCAGCCTGGTGGGGCTCGACTTCGACGTCGTCCACATCCTGGGTGCCGCCGACGGGGCCCTCACCCCGCGCGCCACCGACGACGCCCTGCTCCCCGATGCCGACCGGGCGGCCGCCGGACCGCGCGTCCCGTTGCTCGCCGACCGCGCCGTGCAGCAGCGCCGCGACTGGCTCGCCGCGCTCGCCACCGCCCCCGAGGTGGTGCTCTCGTTCGCCCGGGGCGACCAGCGCACGGGCCGCGAGCAGCGGCCGTCGCGCTGGTGGCTCGACGCGGTCGCGCAGCTCACCGACGCCGGGCGCACGCTCTACGCCAGCGATCTGGCCGACCTCCCGGCGCACCCCGCGGTCCGGGTGCTGGTCTCCCACCCCGCCACGGTGCGGGCCGCCGGTGAGCCCGTCGACGAGCGCGACCTCGACCAGCGCGAGCTCGCCCGCTGGACCGGATCCGGTCGGCCGGTGCACGCCCACTGGCTCACCCGCTCCTCGCCGCGGGTGCACGCCGGGCTGCTCCAGCGCCGGGCGCGGCGCACCGGCACCTACGACCGCTTCGAGGGCCGGGTCCGCTTGCCCGACCTGCCCTCGCCGGTCGACCGCTCGGCGCTCTCGGCCACCACCCTCGAGGACTACGCCGCCTGCCCCCGTCGCTACCTCCTCAAGTCCGTCCTCGGCGTCCACCCACCCGAGCGGCCCGAAGAGGTGCTCGAGGTCGAGCCGCGCACCGCGGGCACCGTCGAGCACCGCATCCTCGAGCGCTTCATCGCCGAGCAGCTGCAGCTCCCCGCCGGCGAGCGCATCCGCCCGGGCCAGACCTGGTCCGCCGCCGACCACGACCGCCTCGACGCCATCGCCACCGAGGTGTTCGCCGACGCGGCCGCCGAGGGGCTCACGGGCCACCCGGTGCTGTGGGGCGTCGATGCCGAGGCCATCCGGCGCGACGTCCACCGGGTGCTCGACGCCGACGACGGCTACCGCCTGCTGCACCGCGCCGTGCCCGAGGCGGTCGAGCTCTCGTTCGGCCCGCACACCGGCAACCCCGTCGAGATCCAGCTCGCCGACGGGCGCGCCCTGCGGTTCAAGGGCTTCATCGACCGCATCGACCGCACCGCCGACGGCGGCGCGGTGGTCCTCGACTACAAGCGCGCCGCCCGCGGGCCTACGCCGAGCTCGACGCCGACCCGGTCAAGCGCGGGCGGCTGTTGCAGCTCCCGCTCTACGGCCTGGCGGCCCGTGAGGCGCTCGGCGTCGACGACGTGCACGTGGGCTACTGGTTCGTCTCCCACCGGGGCTCGTTCAGCCAGCTCGGCTACCAGCTCGACGACACCCGGTTCACCCGCTTCCGGCAGGTCGTCGAGGCGCTGGTGGCCGGCATCGAGGCCGGCGACTACCCGGCCCGGCCCGTCGACCCGCTCGACGGTCCCCACGGCAGCTCCACCTGCACCTACTGCGACTTCCAGGAGGCCTGCCAGGTCCGCCGCGACCGCACCTGGGCGGGCGTCAGCCGTTCGCCCGAGCTCCGGCCCCTGCTGGCCGTGCTCGACCAGCCCTACCCCGCCACCTCCGAGGTGCCCGCATGACCGCCACCTTCACCGACCAGGCCGTGCGCGACCGCGTCACCGACGACCTCGACTCCACGCTGTTCGTCGAGGCGGGCGCCGGCACCGGCAAGACCACCGCCCTCGTCACCCGCGTCGTGCGCCTGGTCGGCAGCGGCGCGGCCCGGTTGCGCGAGCTCGCCGCCATCACCTTCACCGAGGCCGCAGCCGCCGAGCTGCGCGAGCGCATCGGCGCCGCGCTCGAGCAGGGCGCCGTCGATCCCGCCCTCACGCCGGAGGTCCGGGCGCGCCTGGCGGTGGCCCTCGACGAGGTCGACCAGACCACCATCTCCACGCTGCACGGGTTCGCCCAGCGCATCCTCGTGGCGCACGCGGTCGAGGCCGGCCTGCCCCCGCCTGCGGATCCACGACGAGACGGCGTCGGCCGTCGCGTTCGAGGAGCGCTGGCAGCGCTTCCTCGACGAGCTGCTCGGCACGCCCGAGCGCGAAACCGTCATCGTGCAGGCCCGCCTCTGCGGCATCGGGCTCGACGCGCTCCACGAGCTGGCGCGCAGCTTCGACACCAACTGGGACCTCGTGGTCGACCACGTCCCACCCCGACCCCGACCGCTCGGACCCGTCCGGGGCGACGCGTTGCGCGACCTGCTGCTCGAGGCACGCGCCGCCGAGGGCCGCTGCACCCACGAGGTCGACGCGCTGCTCCGCCACCTCCACGGCCTCCACCCCTTCATCGACGAGCTCACCAGCACGCCCGACGGCCTGCCGTTGCTCAGCCTGCTGCGCGACGCACCCACGCTCGCCACCCGCCGAGGCAACAAGGGCCACTGGGCCGGCGGTTGCGACGACATCCGTGACCTGCTGCGCGCCGCGCAGGACGAGTGCCGGCGGCTCACGCTCGCGGCCGGGCGAGAGGCGCTCGCCCACCTGGTCGTCGAGCTGCGCGACCTCACCCTCGCGGCGGCCTCGGCCCGGCGGGCGTCGGGCGCGCTCGACTTCCACGACCTGCTCGTGCTCGCCCGCAACCTGCTCCGCTCGCACCCGGTGGTCGTCGCCGAGCTGAGGCGTCGCTGGTCGCACCTGCTCCTCGACGAGTTCCAGGACACCGATCCCATCCAGGCCGAGCTCGCCATGCGCATCGCCGGCATCGCGCCCGACCACCCGACCCTCCCCGACCCGCCCGGCCGCGCCACGCCCGACTGGACCCGGCTCGTGGTCGACCCGGGCCGCCTCTTCTTCGTCGGCGACCCGAAGCAGGCCATCTACCGCTTCCGCCGCGCCGACATCGAGCTGTTCCTGCAGATGCGGGGCCTCGTCACCGCGCAGCCGCTCGGCCTCACCCGCAACTTCCGCTCCGTCCCCGGCGTCATCGCCACCGTCAACGCGGTGTTCGCGTCCCTGTTCGGCGCGGGCGACGGCACCGTGCAACCGGCGTTCGAGCCACTGGCGGCGCACCGTGCACCCCACCCCCACCACCCGGGCGTGCATCCTCCTCGGCGGCCCCCTCGACGCCCCCATGCCGGCCGTGCGCGAGGCGGCCGGGGCCGACACCGCCCGCCTCATCCGCCGGGCCCTGGCCGAGCGCTGGCCCGTCGGCGACACGGGCGAGGCGCTCCGGCCGCGCGACATCGCCGTGCTGGTGCCCACCACCACCGAGCTGCCCGCGCTGCAGCGGGCGTTCGACGACGCCGGCATCGCCTACCGCCTGGAGACGTCGTCGCTGGTGTTCGCCACCCCCGACGTCGCCGACCTCCGCGCCGTGGTCCGCGCCGTCGCCGACCCCAGCGACGAGCTCACGGTCGTGGCGGCGCTGCGCACCCCGCTCTACGGCTGTGGCGACGACGACCTGGTCCGCTGGAAGCTCGCCGGCGGCCGGTGGGACCCGCGCCGGGCCCAGCCCGACGATGCCACCGGCCCCGTCGCCGACGCCTTGGCCCACCTGGCGCTGCTGCACCGCCAGAGCCAGGTCGACGCGCCGCCAGCGGTGCTCGACCGCATCGTGGCCGACCTCGGTGCGTTCACCCTGGCCCTCGACGAGCCCCGCGCCCGCGACATCTGGCGCCGCCTCCGCTGGGTGGTCGACCAGGCGCGGGCCTTCGTCGAGTCCGGCGGCACCGACCTGCGCGGCTGGCTCGCCTGGACCGACGTGCTCGCCGACGACGGGGCCAAGGTGCGTGAGGTCGCGCTCCCCGAGTCCGACGACGACGCGGTGCGCATCCTCACCGCCCACGGCTCCAAGGGCCTCGAGTTCCCCCTGGTGATCGTCAGCGGCCTGTGCCAGACCTCGCGACCGACCCCCTCGGTGCAGGTGCTGTGGGGGCCGTCGGGTCCCGAGATCAAGGCGGGGAGCGGCCTCACCACCGAGGGGTTCGAGGCCCGGGCCGAGCACGAGAAGCGCATCGACGAGCACGAGCGGGTCCGCCTGTTCTACGTCGCCGCCACGCGCGCCCAGGACCACCTGGTCCTCCCGCTCCACCACAAGCAGGGCACGACCTGCCACGCGGCCCGGGTGTGGGACCTCCTCGACGACCTCGACCTCCAGGTCACCCACCTCGACGACACGCCGCTCACCGCCGAGCTGCCGGCGCCCGCCCCCTCGCCCGACCCGGTGCTCACGCCGGCCGACCGCGCCGCGTGGGTCCACCGGCGCGCCGCGGCGCTCGACCGGGCACGGCGCACCTGCACCGTGTCGCCCACGGCCCTGTCACAGGCGGCCACCGCGGTGCACCACGGGCCCCCGGCCGAGCCGGCCACCGACTCCGACTCCGACACCGACATCCGACACCGAGCCGTGGCGCCGAGGGCGCGGCAGCACCGCACTCGGCCGCGTGGTGCACGGCACCCTGCAGCTCGTCGACCTCACGTCGGGCCACGGCCTCGACCAGATCGCCCGCGCCCAGGCAGGCGTCGAGGGCGTCGCGGCCAAGGCGGGCACGGTCGCCACCCTCGCCCGGCTCGCCCTCGCCACCGAGGTCATCCGCCGCAGCGCGGGCTGCCGCACCTGGCGCGAGCTCTACGTCGCCGGCCCGGTGGGCGACCGCATCATCGAGGGCTTCGTCGACCTGCTGGTCGAGCGGCCCGACGGGCTGTGCATCGTCGACTACAAGACCGCCCTCGGCGCATCCGACGCCGAGCTCGACGAGCGGGCTGCCGAGCACGCCGTCCAGGGCGCCGCCTACGCCCTGGCGCTCGAGGCGGTCACCGGCACGCCGGTCGACCGGTTCGTGCTGCTGTTCCTCCGCCTCGACGGCGCGGTCGAGCGCGAGGTGACCGACCTGGCCGCGGCCAAGGACCAGGTGCGGCAGGCGCTGGCCCTCGTCTGACCACCGTGGCACCCGCAGCTGCCTACCGTGGGGGGATGGATCCGGTCGCCGCGCTCGAGCGCATCTCCTACCTCCTCGACCGAGCCGGCGAGTCGTCACGCCGCTCGCTCGCCTACAAGCACGCTGCCGACGCCATCCGTGACATCCCCGTCGACCGGCTCGCGAGCCTCCATGCCACCGGCAGGCTCACCTCGCTCGAGGGCATCGGCGACAGCACCGCACGGGCCATCGGCCAGGCACTCGACGGGCAGGTCCCCGACCGGCTGCGCGAGCTCGAGGAGGTCACCGTGGAGCCCGGCGTCGGCGCCGACCTCCGGGCCGCCATCCGCGGCGACTGCCACAGCCACTCCACCTGGTCCGACGGCGGCGCCTCGATCGAGACCATGGCCCGGGCGGCGCAGGACCTCGGGCACGAGTACCTGGTCATGACCGACCACTCGCCGCGCCTCACGGTCGCCCACGGCCTCAGCGTCGAGCGCCTCCACGAGCAGCTCGACGAGGTGGCCGCGCTGAACCGGCGCCTGGCGCCGTTCCGCATCCTCACCGGCATCGAGGTCGACATCCTCGAGGACGGCACGCTCGACCACCACGACGACGTGCTGGCCCGCCTCGACGTGGTCGTGGCCAGCGTGCACTCGAAGCTGGGCATGAGCGGCCGCCCCATGACCGAGCGCATGGTGCGTGCCGTCGCCAACCCCAACGTCGACATCCTGGGGCACTGCACCGGGCGCATCCTCCCCGCCGCGCTCCGCGACGCCGCGCTGCGCGGCGAGGCCATCGACGAGCCGCGCCGCAGCGACGGCGCCGCGTCCACCCGGCGCACCGGCGCGCGGCCCCGCTCCGAGTTCGAGGCCGAGCTGGTGTTCGCGGCCTGCGCCCGCTTCGACAAGGCCGTCGAGATCAACTGCCGCGTCGAGCGCCAGGACCCGCCCGACGAGTTGCTCGACCTGGCCATCGAGAGCGGCTGCCGCTTCAGCATCGACACCGACTCGCACGCACCCGGCCAGCTCGAGTGGATCAGCTACGGCTGCGACAAGGCGGCCCGCGCCGGCGTCGGCCCCGACCTCGTGGTCAACACCCTCCCCGCCGACGAGCTCCTCGCCTGGACCGCCTCCCACGCCGCCTGACCCCCGGCAAATGTTCTGTGAAGGTGGTCGTATTGCGACCACTTTCGGGGGTCACTTCGCGTGCCGGCCCCGTCGCGCCTCCCGCCGAGCGGCGTACGGTTGGGTCGGACGCCGACCGAGGAGGCCGCGTGGACGACCAGGACCTCATCCAGCAGATCGACTCCCTCATCGACGAGGAGCACCGGCTCCGGGGCAGGCACCCCGACGGGCTGTCCGCCGAGGAACAGGCGCAGCTGCGCCACCTCGAGACGCACCTCGACCAGTGCTGGGACCTGTTGCGGCAACGCCGGGCCCGGCGCGAGGCCGGTCAGCCCGAGCAGTACACCCAGCTCCGGCCCGAGGGCACCGTCGAGCACTACCAGCAGTGACCCAGGCGGGCGCCGGTCACGACGCCCAGGGGCCCACCCCGCCGAGCGACTCCGGCGTGATCCGCGTGATGAAGCCGGGGGGCGGGTCGGGGAACGGCGGGAACACCACGTCGGGCCCGAGGTACACGTGGGCCAGGCGCTGCAGCAGTTCGGGCGCGCCGCCCTCGGTGATGCGGGCCCGGCCGTTCACCACCAGGTAGTGGTCGAGGCCGTGCTCGGTACGTCCACCCGTCTCGAGTGACAGCGCCACGCGCGGGTCGGCCTGCATGTTGCGCACCTTGTGCTGCAGGGCGAGGTGACCGGCGACGATCTCGTCGCCGTCGAGCCCGACCCACACGATGGTGACGTGGGGCGTGCCGTCGGCCTCGAGCGTCGCCAGGTGGGCGAGGTGGCCGGCCGTCAGCGCGGCCCGGACCTCGGGGGTGAGCAGATCAGATGTGGAGGCTCCCATCAGCCGATGATCGCACGCCGACCCGACCGCCGCCCGGGCCGTAGCGTCGGGGGATGGAGCCGTCGTTCCGCGAACCGATGCTCGCCACGCTGGTCGACGACCCGCAGCTCGGCGACGACTGGTGGTTCGAGCGCAAGCTCGACGGCATCCGGCTCGTCGCGGTGCGCGACGGCGACCGGGTCCGGTTGTGGTCGCGCAACGGCCTCGACCGGTCGGCCAGCTACCCCGAGCTGGTCGAGGCCCTCGCTGCCCAGCGCTACGACCGCTTCGTGGTCGACGGCGAGGTGGTGGCGTTCGACGGCGACCAGACCAGCTTCTCGCTGCTGCAGCAACGCTCGGGGCTGCGCCAGGCGACCCAGGCGCTCGGGCGCGGGGTCGACGTCTTCTACTACGTCTTCGACCTGCTGCACCTCGACGGGGTCGACCTCGAACCGTTCGCCCTGTCGCGCCGCAACGCGCTGCTCACCGACGCCTTCACGTGGGCCGATCCCCTCCGGCTGTCGGCCCACACCCGCGGCGACGCCGCCACGCTGCAGCACGAGGCCTGTGCCGAGGGATGGGAGGGGCTCATCGCCAAGCGCGACGACAGCCCGTACACGTCGGGCCGCAGCCGCGCCTGGCTCAAGCTCAAGTGCGTGAAGGAGCAGGAGGTCGTCATCGGCGGCTGGACCGACCCGAAGGGCTCACGCCTGGGGCTGGGGTCGCTCCTCGTCGGCTACCACGACGGCGGCGAGCTGGCGTTCGCGGGGAAGGTCGGTACCGGGTTCGACGACGCGGCCCTCCGGTCCCTGCTCGCCGACCTCCGTCCCCTCGAGCGACCGACGAGCCCGTTCGACCGTGGCGATCCGCCCGCTGCGGGCGCGCACTGGGTGGAGCCACGCCTGGTCTGCCAGGTGGGCTTCTCGGAGTGGACCACCGCGGGTCGCCTCCGCCACCCGCGCTACCTCGGCAGGCGCGACGACAAGGACCCCACCGAGGTGGTGCGGGAGGTCCCCACGTAGCGCCGAGCCGCCGGCACCCCGCTGCGCCGGCCCGCCGTCTGTACCGTCGGCGCCATGGAACTGAAGGTGACCCGCTACGCCGTGGACGCGGGCGTGGCCACGTTGACGCTCGCCCGACCCGACCGGCTCAACTCGTGGACCAACCGGATGCACGCCGAGTACCGGTGGTGCCTGGCCGAGGCGGAGGCCGACGAGGCGGTGAGGGTCATCGTCATCACGGGCGCGGGTCGGGGGTTCTGCGCGGGCGCCGACACGGCTGCGCTCGAGCACATCGCCGGCGCGGGCGGCTACCCCGCGGGGGAGCCCGAACCGCTCGCCACGCCGGGCCACGGGGTGCGCCCCGAGTTCGACCAGGCCTTCGCGTTCAACTTCGGCATCCCGAAGCCCATCATCGCGGCGGTCAACGGGCCCGCCGCGGGGGTGGGCCTCGTGCTGGCGTGCTTCTGCGACATCCGCTTCGCCGCGGCCGGCGCGAAGCTCACCACGTCGGCCCCGCGCCTCGGGTACCCGGCCGAGTACGGGCTCTCGTGGGTGCTGCCCCGCCTGGTGGGCACCGGCCACGCGGCCGATCTGCTGTTCTCGTCACGGGTGGTGCTGGCCGAGGAGGCCGCGACCATGGGTCTCGTCAACAAGGTGCTGCCTCCCGACGAGCTGCTCGCCTTCACCTACGACTACGCGGGACGGCTCGCCACCGAGGTCGCGCCCTGGGCGGTGGCGCAGGCGAAGCGCCAGCTCTACGCCGACTGGCACCGCGACGTCGGATCCGCGGTGGCCGAGTCCGAGCAGCTGATCCGCGAGGCCGCCACCCGACCCGAGTACGCCGAGGGCGTGCGCGCCTGGCTCGAGAAGCGCCCGCCCAACTTCTGAGGCGTGCGCTCCCACCCTCGGTTCCGGCAGGCCCGCCGGTAGCGTCGACCCTCGTGACGACCAGCGCGGGACCCGTGGCCGACCCGTACCCCCTGACCGTCGGCACCACCACCGTCGGGCCGTTCCGGCAGTCCTGGCAGGAGTCCGGCGACGGGCCGCGGGTGCTGCTCCTCCACGGGATCTACGCGGGTGCCAGCTCCTACGAGTGGCGCCGCCTCGCCCCACTGCTCGTGGCAGGCGGCCGGCAGGTGCGAACCCCCGACCTGCTCGGCTTCGGCGACAGCGATCACCCGGATCTCGAGTTCACCCCCGACGTCGTGCTCGAAGCCGTCCGCACGCTGCTCCACGACGCGGCGCCGGCCACGGTGGTGGCCTCGTCGCTCACGGGGGCGTACGCGCTGCCTGCCGTCGCCGGCGGCGCGCCGTGCGAGCGGCTGGTGCTCATCACGCCCACCGGTCTGGGTGGTGCCCAGGCGCAGC
This sequence comes from Candidatus Aminicenantota bacterium, assembly GCA_963764745.1. GTDB lineage: Bacteria > Acidobacteriota > Aminicenantia > UBA2199 > UBA2199 > UBA2199. Next base: position 1,611,463 of record CAVXTN010000006.1, read on the forward strand.
CGTCAGGCGTGCTCGGCCGGCTCGCCTACGACGTCGGTCGCCACACCCCGCTGGGCGACGCCCTCGTGCGGGGTCTGTCGAGCCGACCGAGCATCCGCTGGTTCCTCGACCGCCAGACCTACACCACCCGCACGGCCGACGACGACGAGGTCGAGCAGAGCCGCACCATGGCGCGCCGTCGCAATGGCAAGCACTCGCAGCTGGCGTTCGTGTTCAACCGGCTGGCCCTACCGGTCGACCCCGCGGTCGTCCGCCGGGTCGCGCCCACCGTGATCTGGGCCGACGGCCAGGGCTTCACCGACCCGGCCGATGCCGACCGCTGGTCCGACGCCGGAGCCGTGGTCGAGCACCGCACGTGTGGGCTGCCCCAGGTCGAGGAGCCCGAGTCGCTGCTCGACGCGCTCTCACTTGGTTGACGGCGCCGTGGAGGGAAAGGGAGAGCACATGGAGACTCAATGCAGAGCGACGTTCCAGGTGACCAACTGGGACGAGGCGCCGGTCGACGAACGGCCGGGCACCGCCAAGGTCACCCGCGCGGCCGTCACCAAGACCTACGACGGAGACATCACCGGTAGCTCGGTCACCGAGTGGCTCATGGCCTACGCCGACAGTGGCGACGCCACCTTCGTCGGGCTCGAACGGGTCGTCGGAACCGTGTCGGGTCGCGACGGCAGCCTCGTGCTGGAGCACGTGGGGACCTTCGCCGATGGTGCCGCCCGGGCGCTGCTGCGCGTCGTCCCCGGGTCCGGCAGCGGCGACCTGGCGTCGGCGGCGGGGAACGGCGACTTCCTCGCCGACCCCTCGGGCTCGGTCACGCTCGACCTCGTCCTCGACTGACGCGGCCGAGGGCGACGCCGCGCCCTGGGTCGCCCGGTCCCTTTCGCTCAGGGACCTGCTGCTCGCAGCCGATGAAGACGGGTGCCCGCTCGGTCGGAATGGAAGCTGGGCCACCGGCCACAGCTCGACGGGGTCCGGGGCATCGCCATCCTGCTCGTGCTCGGGTTGCACTGGTCGCCCGCGATCCTCCCGGGAGGCCGCTGGGGTGTCGACCTCTTCCTGGTGCTGTCGGGCTTCCTGATCACCTCACTGCTCCTGCAGGAGCACGCCGCGACCGGGACGATCCGCTTGCTCGGGTTCTGGTGGCGCCGCATCCGCCGCCTCTTCCCGGCGTTCGCCCTGATGCTGTTCGTGGTGTGGCTGTTCGTCACGCTTCGCCACGAGGGGCACCGGGGATCGATCATCTGGTCGCTCGGCTACCTCGCCAACTACGCCCCGGCGAACCGGCTCATGCCCGAGCTGGCGCACACCTGGTCGCTCGCGCTCGAGGAGCAGTTCTACCTGGTGTGGCCCCCGATCCTGCTGCTGCTGCTCAAGACCTGCCGGCGCGGCGCCATCACCGCCGTCGTGGCGCTGACCGCCGCGCTGGTGTGGGTGCACCGGCTGCACTCGCCCCTGACGACGTACCTGCACCCCGGTGCCACCGAGGTCCGATCGGACGGGCTGCTGTTCGGCGTGCTCCTGGCGTTCGCGTTCACGTGGTGGGGCGCGTCGCGGTGGCGGGTGTGGCGCTTCCTGGGCATCGCGTCGATCCTCATCGCCATCCACTACGTGGTCATCGGCGACGACAACGGCCCGCACTGCATCACTGCGGTGTCCGCGGGGGCGCGGTGCTGATCGGGGTGGCCCTGACCAGTGCGCGGGCGGCGTCGATCCTCAGCTTCGCACCGCTGCGCTGGTTCGGCCTGCGTGCCTACTCCCTCTATCTGTGGCACTACCCCATCCTCGTGGCGCTCCGGAGGCGCGACATCAACCACCACGATGTGGCGCTGAGCCTGCTGGCACTGCCGCTGACGTTGCTCGCGGCCGAGATCAGCTACCGGCTGGTCGAGTCCCGCTTCCGCATCCACGCGCGCCTCCCGGTGCCAGGGCCACAGCCCGCAGCCGAGCTACCGCGTCTCTGACCCGGCCTGCCTCGAAGCAGCGAGTTCGTTCGCGAGCCGGGCCACCTGGGTGCGGAGTCGACGAGCTCGGCGGCGATCGCGTCGGAGGGAGCGCGGGCTCCGGGGGATCGTTCGACCCCGTGGCGCCCGACGTGCTGTCGAGGCCGAAGAACCCGGCCATCGATCCGGCGAGCAGGCCGAGCACGGACACGCCGGTGATCATGATCAGGGTGCCGGCGAAGCGCCCCGCGGCGGTCTTGGGGACGATGTCGCCGTACCCGACGGTCGTGAGGGTCACGATGCCCCACCACAGCGCGTCGCCGAACGTGGCGAAGCCGGGGTTGGTGGGGTGCTGGCGGCGCGATAGGCGGTGGCGGCGCCGAGGACCACGGCGGCTGCGGCCACGAGAGCGACCCTGCCCAGCCGCTCGAACAGCCGCCGGGCTCCCTTGCCCGCCATGACGAGGCGACCGATGCGCGCGAGGCGGATCAGCATCACGAACTTCGAGTCGGTGGGCCCGACGATGAGGAACCAGGGCGCGGTGAGGACCACGACCGTCAGGTCGAACCGACCCAGCCAGGTCCGGAGGTAGTGGACCCGCCGCCGCTGGTAGACGACGAGGTCGACGATGAACACCACCCACGCCGCGACGAAGACGACCGTGGCGAGGACGGGGAACTTGCCACCTTGCGGCAGCAGGAAGAGCGGCAGCACGGCACCGGCGACGAGGGGCAGCGCCATGTGCTTGTCGAAGCGGTTCAGGGCCTCGGCGTCGGCCTCGGTGCGGGGCCCGCCGGGCTGTCCGACGGAGGGCGGATTGGCCATCCCGAGAGCATGTCGATCCGCGCGGGTCGCCGCGCGAGATCCCGCCCGTGACTGTCGTAGCAAGTTCATGGCACGGAACATACGGGTGCTCAGTTTCTGCTCCGTGCCCTGCCGGTTACCGCCGCCGAACGAGCGCGCCGCAGCAAATCTGTCGTGTTTCTGACTTCCCCCGATCGGGCGGCAGGCGCACCCGGGCGGCGGTGCGCTCCGGGGCCGCGACCCAGGTCGTCGGCCCGTTCGTGTTCAAGGTTGTGAGCCAACCTTGAACACGGAGGTGCCATGTCCAAGGTTCTGACACCGCAAGCAAAGCCCTTCCCCCTCGCTCGGCCAGTCGGTACACTCATCCCGTCAATGGCTGTTGAGCTGTTGGAAGTAGTGGCCTGGAATCCCCAGCGGACGCTGGGAGCCAGGCCACATCCGCGTCAGGGGTCCACCCTCGAGATTCCGAGGACTACTCCTTGCAGGATCTCCCAGTAGGGCCGATCTGCTGTCGTCAGGTCGTACGCCTGCGCGCTCGTGATGATGTCGGCGGCCCACATCAGTGGGTTGTCGCGCTTCCCAACGTGCTCGAACCGGAACGAAGGCGCCACGGTTCCTTGCCGTCTCGCGTCGATGAACGTCACTGCGTCGCGGCGGTCCGGCAACCGGCCACGGGACTCGATCAAGACTCGATCGATGCCCTCCTCCACCGACAGCACATGCGCCAGCCGTTTGAGACCTGAGGCGCCGCGCGCGCGCTCCTGGCGACGCGGGGCGACCGGGTGAGAGGTGACCACGAAAGCCGTGAAGCCCAGGTCGGCCACGACCTCGAGCAGCATCCTTCGACGCTCCGCCGACTCGGTCTGCCAATGCAGGAACTCCTGTCCCGGCAGCCGCAACCGTCGCCAGACGCGTCGGCAGCTCGGGACTCATCGCCACGCAGGACCACAGATGCGCCGACGACGTAGATGATTCCGTTGCCCGTCGTGCGACTCGACTCATCGATGCGTGCGGTCAGACGCTCCCCGGTCATTGATCGGCTCCGAGGGCGCCGTCGTCCATGCCGACCGCTTCAATGGCCGGCCGCGAAGCACCCGACGAAGCCAGTTCAGCGTGCCCGGGGTGGGATTCGAACCCACACGATCCCGTGGAATCAGAGGGGTTTAAGCCCTCAGCGTCTGCCAGTTCCGCCACCCGGGCGCGGGTGAGACCGCACACGGTAGTGAGGTGGATCGGCAGGGCGAGGACGGGGCGCGACTACGCCGCGACCACGCCGAGCCCGTTCTCGCCCACGACGGCCTCCCACAGCGCGGTGCGCGCCCGGGTTGCCTCGGAGGGATCGAGCTCGTTGGCCACCACGATGCCCTCGACCATGTCGGCCACGACAGCGCCGAACGGCCGGCCCTTGAGCTGCACCGCCACGGTGGGCACCGCGCCCCGAGCCGACCACTGGAGGGTGCGCTCGGCGCCCGCGACCCGTGGCGGGCTGCGGAAGCCCGGCACGATCAGGCCGCGCGCCGGGCGACGGTGGCGAGCGACCGGGCGACGGCGGCGAACTGGACGGACGTGGCTTGCATCGCCATCCAGTATCCCCACGGGGTGTGACACCCATCCCCCGCCGTTTCGGGGACGGTTCCGGCGCGATATGCACCGAAAGCGTCCCCAAAACCTCGGAGGCAGGAGGAAGCGAAGAGGGAAGTGCGCGGGGGCTACTCGCCCGAGGCGCCGGCCTGCTGACGTGAGGCGGCGGTGGGGGTGTCGAAGGCGGTGCCACCGGTGCGGCCACCCAGCTCGGGGCACTCCGGGGCGAACACGCCCCAGCTGCACTCCCAGCCCGGCACGACCCAGTCGTGCAGCATCCAGATGTCCTGGAGGCTCGCCTTGCGGCCGCCCCGGGCGGCGCACTGCGCCACGCTCGTCTGCTCGCCGCCGATGACCACCCCGGCGGCCGACATGCAGAGGCCGCCGTTGAAGGTGTGCTGGTGCCAGTGGTCGTTGGGACCGGCGAAGCCGGCCGGGGCGCCTCCGGGGTGGAACAGCAGGTACGACAAGCCGACGATCTTGGCGTTGGGGGTGGCGCCGTCGTAGAGCAGCTCCGACGGGTGCTTCGGGTCGAAGGCGCCCGCGTAGGCCGTGTTGGTGAAGTGGGCACCGATGCAGGGCACGTAGACGACCGACATCCGGTAGCCACCCTTCAGCGCGGCGGCGACGGTGGGGAACTGGGCCACGACGGCGCGGGCGTCGGCCTGCTGCGCCGCGAGCGTGACCCGGGTCGCCTCACTGATCGGCACCTGTGCCTGCGGCCCGCGGTGCTGGTGGCCGTTGGTGGTGCTGGCCACCTGCTCGGGCGAGCTGGGTGGGCCGGACTTCTCGCAGGGCGAGGTACCGGTGACGAAGGCGCCGGTCGCCGTGTGCGTGTGCCCGGCGGCGCCGTCCGCGGCGTGATCGGCGTGCTCCCCCGCCCAAGCGGGCGTGAGCGAGACCGAGGCGACGACGACGGCGGCCACGCCCAGCGCCGACACCGACGTCATGGCCAGGCGGCTGGATCGGACCGGTCGCTGGAGCAGCGAGGGCCGCCAGGCCACGATGCCCGCACCGGTGGCGATGAGGAGCTCGAGGGCGGTGCACAGTGCGTCGGGCGCGGCCACCGGCTCGATCGGGCCACCCTGCAACCCGAACGGCAGTCCGACCGTCCGCGACACGAGCCACACGCCCACGATGCCGAGGTTGAGGGCCACGCCGGCCACCAGCAGCGACCGGCGCGGCCGGAACAGCACGGCCAGCCCCCAGGCGAGCTGGAGCCACACGATCGCCACGAAGAACGCACCGTGCGACCACACCTCGTTGAAGTGGGCCGGCGCGAAGGCGAAGTGGATCCCGGCCGCCACCAACGAGCACAGCAGCGGTGGCCACCAGGACGTAGCGACCGACGGCCGTTGGCTCGGGCTCGACTCCCGAGTCGGAAAGCGATGCTGTCGTGGTCATGACCACCCCCGTGGTGCCGTTCGTCCGAGCGGACGACAGCCCGGCGAGGCTACCCGGTGGGATCACCACCGTTTCGGGGACGGTTTCGGCGCATATCGCGCCGAAACCGTCCCCAGAAGTTGCGGGAGGACGCGGCAGGGGCGGGCCCGAGCCGTACCCTCGGGCGATGGGCGCCACCCTGAACCCCGCACAGCAGGCGGTCCTCGACCGCCTCGGCGCCGGGGCGAGCGTCGACGACCGGCCCGAGTTCCCTCCCGACCTGCGCGACGAGCTGCGCGAGGAGGTCGAGGCCGAGCTGGCCCCCGTCGCGGCCGTGCTGCGGTCCGACCGCGCCGCTGGTGGTCGACAAGCGCCTCCTCGGCGGGGTCCACGGCTGTGAGGTCCGGTTCCGCCACGAGCAGGGCGCCCCCTTCGAGATCAGCGTCCCCGTGCTGCGCGGCACCGTCGTGCACAAGGCCGTGGAGCTGGCCGTGAACTGGGACGGCAACCCGCCCCCGGGCGCGCTCGTCGACGAGGCCATCGAGCGCATCGCCCGCGCCGACCACTGGGCGGCCGACTGGCTCGCGGGCGCGTCCGACGGCGACCGGGCCGAGGTGCGGGCCGCGGCCGGCGCCACCGTGGCCAAGTTCCTCGAGTGCTGGCCGCCCCTCGACCGCTCGATGCGGCCCCTCACCGAGGTGACGCATGCGGGCCGAGGTCTGCGACCAGCGCATCCAGCTCAAGGGCCGCGCCGACCTCACGCTGGGCCAGCCCGTCGACTCGGGCAACCGCGCCCGCAAGGTCATCGTCGACTTCAAGAGCGGCGGCTTCGCCCCCGTCCACCGCGACGACCTCCGCTTCTACGCCCTGGTCGAGACGCTGCGCATCGGCGTGCCGCCCCGGCTCCTGGTCTCGGCCTACCTCGACAGCGGCACCACCGACGAGGAGGTGGTCACCGAGGGCCTGCTGCGCTCGGCGGTCGCCCGCACGGTCGACGGCGTGCAGCGCTACGCCGCCCTGCGCACCGGCGAGGCCGCTCCGGTGAAGCGCCCCTCGGCCGCCTGCCGCTGGTGCAGCCTGCTCGACGGCTGCGCCGAGGGCACCGCGCACGTGGCCGACACCGATCCGTTCGGGTGAGCGGCGTGCTCAGGTCCCCGGGGAACGGGCCGATGCTTCACAGGATGCCCGGCGCCCCGCTCACGGTCCGACGACCCACCTTCGACTACCCCGACGACCTGCCGCGTCGCGTGGAACCCGCGCAACCGCGAGTTCGCCTACGCCGCGAACAGCGTGTCGCTGCTCATGCCCTACGCCGAGCCCTACTTCGTCAGCTCGGTCCGCGCCGCCATCCCCGAGCTCGACGACGCGCTTGCGGCCCGGGCCGCCGACTTCGTCCGCCAGGAGTCGCAGCACCACCGCGCGCACCGGCGCTTCAACGACCTCATCGTCGCCCAGGTCCCTGCACTGCGACGCCTCGAGCGGGGGATGAAGCGGGCCTACGGCTGGCTGAGCCGGACCCGCAGCCTCCGCTTCAACCTGGCCTTCGCGGCCGCCTCCGAGACCATCGCGTTCACGCTGGCCCGCTGGGCCGAGGACCACCTCAGCGCCTTCTTCCGTGGCGCCGACGAGTCCGCCGCCACGATGTTCCTCTGGCACCTCGCCGAGGAGGTCGAGCACAAGACGGTGGCGTTCGACGTGTTCGAGGCCCTCGGCGGCTCCCGCCTCCGCTACGCCCTGGCCATGACCACGTCGTTCGTGCTGGCCTCCGGCTTCATCGTCCCGTCGATCGTGGTGATGATGGCGAAGGACCACCGCATCCTGAACCCCCTGGCCTGGTTCCGGCTGGTCAGGCTGGCGGTGAGCTTCGTGTTCGAGCTGCTGCCGAACATGGCGGCCTCGATGCTGCCCAGCCACCACCCGTCGAAGTTCGCCGACCCCACGTGGCTCACCACCTGGCTCCAGACGTTCGACCCCGACACCGGCACCATGCCCGACTGGGGCCTCGGCGAGCTGCTCGCCTCCTGAGAGGCGGGGCGGCGTCGCCGCGGCTGCCTTTCCGCTCATCCTCCTGACCGACCTCCCGACCCCCCGGATCTGCCCGAACGCGCCCCGGGTAGCATCGCCCGCATGCCCTCGAAGGCCGCCGGCCCCCAAGGTGCGACCCGAGCCGAGCTGGTGCCCCTGCCCGCGCTGGTGCCGCCCGACGAACCGCCCCAACACCTCCCCGACCCCCGCCGCTCCGATGTCGACGAGTGGGGTCGCAGCGAGCACATGCGCGAGCTCGCCCGCAAGCTCTACGACCCGCTCTACAGCAAGTGGTTCCGCGTCGAGTGGGACGGGCTCGAGAAGATCCCCGACGATGGTGGCGCGCTCATGGTGGCGAACCACGCCGGGGCGATCCCCTCCGATGCCCCGGCGATCATGCACGGCATCGAGAAGGAGCTGCAGCGCCCCGTCTACGGCATGGCCGACCAGATGTTCAAGACGCTGCCGGTCATCGGCACCCTGTGGTCGCGCGCCGGGGGCGTCGTCGCCCACCCCGACAACGCCTACCGACTGCTGCGCGAGCAGAAGCAGCTCGCGCTGGTGTTCCCCGAGGGCACCAAGGGCCCCTCGAAGACCTTCAACCAGCGCTACCAGCTGCGCCGCTTCGGCCGCGGCGGCTACGTCGAGATCGCCATGCGGTCCGGCGTGCCCGTGGTGCCCCTCGCCGTGGTCGGCGCCGAGGAGTCGATGCCCATCGTGTTCAAGCTGCCGGCGGTGGCCAAGGCGCTCGGCATCCCCTACTTCCCCATCACCGCCAACATGCTGGCGCTCGGTCCCTTCCTCGGGCCGCTCTCCTCCGCCGCCTACTTCCCGGCCAAGTTCAAGATCAAGGTGCTCGACCCGGTGTACTTCGACGTCGAGCCCGACCAGCCCCGCTACTCGCGGAGCCGCATCATGGAGGCGTCCGAGGCCATCCGCCAGCAGATCCAGGAAGCGCTCTACGACATGCTCCGCACCCGCCGCTCGGTCTGGTTCGGGTAACGGCCATGGGACGTCGCATCCTCGTCACCGGCCTGGGCACCTTCTGGGGCGGCCGCGTCGCCCAGGCCCTCGAGGCCCAGCCCGACGTCGACGTCATCATCGGCCTCGACACCCGCACGCCGTCGGTCAAGCTCGAGCGCACCGAGTACGTGCGGAGCGACGAGAACTACTCGATCCTGTCGCGCATCGTGGCGGCCACCGGCGTCGACACCATCGTGCACACCTTCCTGGTGGTCGACAGCACCCAGATGGCCGCGCGCACCATGCACGAGATCAACGTCATCGGCACCATGAACCTGTTCGCCGCGGCGTCCGCGCCCGGCAGCACGGTCCGCAACGTGGTGGTGAAGTCGTCGGCGCACGTCTACGGCGCCTCGGCCGCCGACCCGGTGTGGTTCACCGAGGACACCCGGCGCAAGGCGCCGCTGCGCACCCGGCTCGAGCGCAGCCTGGTCGAGGTCGAGGGCTACGTGCGCGACTTCGCCCTCGACAACCCCCACGTGCACGTCGCCCTGCTGCGGTTCTCCAACGTGGTCGGCCCCACCATCGTCACGCCGCTCACCAAGGCGCTGCGGCTGCCGCTGGTGCCGTCGATCTTCGGCTTCGACCCGCGCTTCCAGTTCACCCACGAGGACGACGTGATCCGCTCGATCCAGCACGTCCTCGACCACGACGTGGCCGGCATCTACAACGTGGCCGGCGACGGCCTGCTGCCCTGGAGCGAGGTCGCGGCCATCTGCGGCAAGCGCACCATCCCCATGCCGCCGTTCGCGACGGGCCTCGCCGCCGACCCGCTGCGGCGCCTGGGCGTCGACCTGCCGCCCGAGCTGCTCACGCTCCTGCGCTTCGGCCGCGGCGTCGACAACCGCCGCCTCCAGCGCGACGGCTTCCGCTACGAGTACACCTCGGCCGGCGCGGCGCAGGCGTTCGTCGAGGCGTCCCGCCTGCGCGACACCGTGGGCGACCACCAGCCCGCCTACCGCTACCAGCGCGACGTCGAGCTGTTCTTCCGCCACTCCCCCTCGGTGCTGCGCAACCAGCCCTCCGTCGAGTCGAAGTCGTAGCACCACCCGTCCGGCCGGCTGCTGTACTGGGCCCATGAGCGACGCGCCGGCGGTCCGTGGAGCCGTGCCGCCTCCGGGTGGGCTCGCCGGCACGGCGCTCACGCACAACCCGGCGAGCGGCGTCACCGGAGGCATCTGGCGCGTCGAGCGCGACGGTCGACCCCTGGTGTGCAAGCTCCTCACGCCGCCCACGTTCACGGGCACCACGCCACGCGGCGGTCCCGTCGTGGTGGACCGCGTCCGACGACCCGCGGCACTGGAACTACTGGCGTCGCGAGCTGCTCGCCTACCAGGACCGCCTCGTCGACGCCTGGGGTGAGCCCGAGCTCGACATGGCCGCGCTCGTCGACGTCGTCGAGCGCGACGACGGCGGGGTCGAGCTGTGGCTCGAAGCGGTCGACGGTGAGCCCGGCGCGACCTTCTCGACGGCGCGCACGGCCGCCTTCGCCGCGGCGTTGGGACGTGGGCAGGGACGGCTCGCCACCGACGGCATCCCGACGGACGGCTCGCCCGCTGCCGCGCCACGCTTCGACCGGCCGTGGCTCAGCCACTCGTTCATGGCCACCTACCCCGAGTCGAAGCCGGTCGACGAGGAGCTGTTCCACGACGACCGGCGCTGGGACCACCCGCTGGTACGAGACACGCTCGGACCGCTCCGGTCCCGGCTGGGGCAGCTCCGCGACGACCGCAGCCGCTTCGTCGCGCTGCTCGACGGGCTCCCGCAGACGCTGTGCCACCTCGACACCTGGCCCCACAACCTCATCGGGCGGCCCGACGGCCGCACCGTGCTCCTCGACTGGGCCTTCGCCGGGAGCGCGGCCCTCGGTGAGGACGTGGGCAACCTCGTCCCCGACTCGGTCTTCGACCTGCTCGTCCCCTCGTCGCGGCTGCCGGCTCTCGCCGCCGCGGTCACCGAGGCCTACGTGGGCGGCGTGGCCGACAGCCCGTGGGGCGGCGACGAGCGCCTGGCCCTGCTCGGCATGCGTGCCTCCGCGGTGAAGTACCACTGGCTGGCTCCCCTGATGCTGGCCCAGGCCGACCGCGAGGAGCACCCCGACTACGGCGGCGTCGGTACGGTCGACCCCCATGTCCGCTATGCCGAGCGGGCCGCGGGGCTGGCGCTGCTGTGCGACTGGGCCGACGAGGCTCGGACGCTGGCCCGCCGGCTCGGACGCTGGTAGCCGCCCGTCACCCGCGGCTGCGAGACTCGGGCCATGGCCCTGATCCGCGTCGACACGTCCGCAGCCGTCGCCACCCTCACCCTCGACGACCCGGCGCGGCGCAACGCGCTCACCGAGCCGATGGTCGACGAGATCGTGGCGGCGTTCGACGCCTTCGAGGCCTCACCCGACGTCCGGGCCGTGGTGGTCACCGGCGCCGCGCCGGCGTTCTGCGCAGGCGCCGACCTGTCGCACCTCGGCGGGGCGGGCGGTGCCGGCGACGGCGGGGCCCGCGCCGGGCTGCGCCGCATCTACGAGGGCTTCCTCCGGGTCAGCCGCTGCAGCCTGCCCACCATCGCGGCGGTCAACGGCGCGGCCGTGGGCGCCGGCATGAACCTGGCCCTGGCGTGCGACGTGCGCCTCGCCGGCGCCTCGGCCCGCTTCGACACCCGCTTCCTGCAGCTCGGCATCCACCCGGGCGGCGGGCACACCTGGATGCTCGAGCGCGTGGTCGGACCGCAGGCCGCCGCGGCCACCGTGCTGTTCGGCGAGGTCCTCACGGCCGCCGACGCCGAGCGGGTGGGCCTCGTCTGGCGCACGGTGCCCGACGAGGAGCTGGCCGAGGTGGCCCGCTCCCTGGCCGAGCGGGCCGGCACCGCGCCCCGCGAGCTGCTCGTGCGGGCGAAGGCCACGCTGCAGCGCATGCCCGGCGTCACCACGCACGCCGAAGCCGTCGACGTGGAGCTCGACCCCCAGGTCTGGTCGATCGGTCAGCCCGAGTTCCAGGCCCGGCTCGCCGCGCTGCAGGAGCGCATCACCAGCCGCTGAGCCCGCTGGGTCCGCTGCAGCCGTCGGCTACAGCCACTCCTTCTCGAGCTCGTCGCGGCGCTGGTCCCACTCCTCGACCGTGAGCGCGTAGCGCACGTGGTCCTCCCACACGCCGTTGATCTCGAGGTAGCGCACCGCGATGCCCTCGTCGCGCAGGCCCAGCTTCTCGACCACCCGGCGGCTGGCGCTGTTGCGGGGGATGATCGAGATCTGCAGCCGGTGGAGGTACAGCTCCTCGAAGGCGTGGCGTGCGAGCACCACCACCGCCTCGGGCACGTAGCCGTTGCCCGCGGCCCGCTGGTCGACCCAGTAGCCCACGTAGCCGCTCTGGAAGGCGCCGCGCTGCACCGACGAGAGGTTGATCTCGCCCACGAAGGCGCCCTCGGCGAAGATGCCGAACCCGTAGCCGGCGCCCAGCTGGCGCTCTCGGTGGCGGGCGCTGCACCGCACGGCGAAGGCGTCGCGGTCGGTGGTGGGGTCGGGGGCGTTGGGCGAGCGCTGCGGCTCCCACTTGAGCAACCAGTCGGCGCTGCTGGTGCGCACCTCGCGCCACGCGTCGAAGTCGGAGAGGGCGAGGGGGCGCAGCATGATGCGGCGCCCGAACAGCGTTGTCGACGTGTCGAACATCTCGGTGGACCCGGATCGGGAGCTGCGGCGCATCATCGTCCGAGCAGCTCGCCCACAGCGGCCAGCAGGAGGGTGACGTTGCGGCGCCGCGCGCCGTGGCCCATGCACCCGATGCGCCACGAGGTGCCCGCCCAGGCACCGAGCCCGCCACCGATCTCGATGCCGAAGTCGTCGAGCAGCGCGCGGCGCACGACGGCCTCGTCGACCCCCTCGGGGACGCTCACGCTGGTGAGCTGCGGCAGCCGGTGGCCGTCGGCGGCGAGCAGCTGGAACCCGAGCTTCTCGAAGCCGGCCTGCAACGCCTCGCCGCACGCCGCGTGGCGCGCCCAGGCCTGCTCGAGGCCCTCGTCGAGCGCATGCCCGAGCCCGGCGTGGAGCGCCGCGACCATGGCCGTCGGCGCGGTGTGGTGGTAGCGGCGCCCGGCGTCGGCGGACACGTAGTCGGAGATCAGCCGCAGGTCGAGGTACCAGCTCTGGCTCCGCTCGACGAAGCGCTCCCGTGCCCGGTCGCTCACCGTGAGGGGCGCCAGGCCGGGTGGCACCCCGAGGCACTTCTGCGTGGCGCTGTAGGCGATGTCGATGCCCCACGCGTCGACCTCGACCGGGATGCCGCCGAGCGACGTGACGGTGTCGACCAGCAGCAGCGCGTCGCCCTTGCCCCGGCCCAGCTCCTCGATGTCGGTGCGCACGCCGGTGGACGTCTCGGCGTGCACCACGGCGATGACCTTCGGCGACGGGTGCGCCGCCAGCACCGCTTCCGGGTCGAGTGGGCGGCCCCACGGCACGTCGACGCGCACGACCTCGGCGCCACAGCGCGCGGCGACGTCGCACATCCGCTCGCCGAACACGCCGTTGACGCCCACGACCACGGTGTCGCCTGGGGCGACCACGTTCACGAAGGCGGCTTCCATGCCCGCCGACCCGGTGCCGCTGATCGGCAGCGTGAGCTGGTTGGACGTGCGGAACACCTGGCGGAGCCGCTCACAGGTGTCGTCGAGGAGCGCCAGGAACTCGGGATCGAGGTGCCCGAGCAGGGGGCGGGCGAACGCCAGGGCGACCTCGGGGTAGGGGTTGGAGGGCCCAGGCCCCAGGAGGATCCGGTCGCTGAGCGGCATCGCCGGCGATGTTAGAGGACGCATCAGCTCCGGGCTTCGGGCGCTGCGGAGAGGAGCAGCTCGATGGCGATGGCCACCCCGTCGTCGGCGTGGTGGCCGGCGCGCTCGGAGAACTCGGCCAGCACCGCCGGGTGCGCGTTGTCCATGGCCACACCGCGGCCGGCCCAGCGCAGCATCGCGAGGTCGTTCTGGTTGTCGCCGAAGGCGACCACCTCGGCGGCCACGATGCCGAGGCGGGCGCACACCCGGGCCAGCGCGGCGGCCTTGTCGACCCCTTCGGCGGTGATCTCGACCGACCTCGCGCCGGAGTGCGTGACCGTGAGCCCGGGCGGCAGGGCTGCGGCGACCGCGGCCAGCAGCGCGTCATGGGTGATGTCCGGGTGTGCCACGAACACCTTCAGCAGCGCCACCCCCTCGGCCCCTGTGGGACCGGCGGCACCGGCGACGGCCCGGATGGTTTCACCCACCTCGGGCTCGGCGTCGAGGAACCCGGGGGCCCAGCCGAAGCCCTCGACCGACTCCCAGCCGAAGCTGGCACCGGGAACCCGTTCCCCGATGGCCGCGAACATGCCGGCGGCCGCCTCGGCGGTGACGGGACGCTGCTCCTCCACCCGGTCGCCCACGACGTCGTAGACCGTGGCGCCGTTGGAGCAGATCGCCACGTCGATGTGACCACTGGGACCGATCAGCGGCACCGCGGTGCGGTGGCTGCGCCCGGTGGCGGCCACCACGTGCAGCCCCGCGAGCCGGGCCGCCGCGAGGGCTGCCAGGGTGCGCTCGGAGATGCGGTCGTCGGGGCCGAGGAGGGTGCCGTCGAGGTCGGTGGCGATGAGGCGCACGGGAGGGATCACGATGTCCCGAACCTACCCGTCCGCCCCTCCGACGCCGTCAGGCGTTCCGGCCAGGAGGCTCATCGCGAGGCCGTCGAGGATGTCGGCCTCCGACACCATCAGCGAGGCGACGCCCGCGGCCCGCACGAGGGCCCGCAGCACGAGGCAGCCGCCCACGATCACCTCGGCCCGCCCGGGCTCGACGCCGGGGACCTGGGCGCGGGCGGCGACGGGCAGGGCCGCGAGCTGGTCGGTGATGGCCTCGATCGAGGCGGTGGTGAGCACGGCGTGGTGGATGCGGTCACGGTCGTACGTCGCGAGGCCCTGCTCGACCGCGGCGACGGTGCTGACCGTGCCCGCCAGCCCCAGCAGCGAGGCGCCGCGTGCGCCCGGGAGGTCGTCGAGCGCCTCGGCGATGCGGGTGCCGAGGTACACCGCGGCCTCGTCGAGCTCGTCGGTGGTCGGCGGGTCGTGGTGCAGGTGGCGCTCGGTGACGCGGACGCAGCCCACGTCGAGCGAGGTCACGCCCCCCACGTCGGGTCGGCCGCCGGGCGTGAACGACCCCACCACCAGCTCGGTCGACCCGCCGCCGATGTCGGCCACGAGGTAGGGGCCACCGGTGACGGGGAGGTCGGCGGTGGCACCCAGGAACGACAGCCGTCCCTCCTCGTCGCCGGCGAGGAGCTCGGGACGGGACCCGAGCGCGGCCGTGGCCGGGCCGAAGAAGTCGTCGCGGTTGGCGGCGTCGCGCGCGGCGGACGTGGCGGTGGCGCGCACCTCGGTGGCGTCGTGCCGCTCCAGCACCGTGCGGTACTCGGCCAGCACGTCGGTGGTGCGCTCGATCGCCTCGGGCGCGAGGCGGCCGGTGGCGTCGACACCCTGGCCCAGCCGGGTGATCCGCATGAGCCGCTCGATCGTGACCAGCTCACCGTCGTCGCCGAGGCGCGCCACGAGGAGCCGGGTCGAGTTGGTGCCGCAGTCGACCGCGCCGACGACGCGGGGTGCGCTGGGTGAGGAGGTCCCCGTCATGGCTGCGTTGGCTCCTGGTGGTCCGGCGGCCGGCCCGCGGGATCGTAGGGGCCACCGGCCCCGGTGCCCGGCGGGTCGAGCCGCGCCGCGACCCAGCGCCCCACCGGGTCGTCGCCACCCGCCAGGTGCCAGGCGTAGTGGGCGTGCAGGCACTTGACGCCGCGCCGGGTGCCGCCGACGCCGCCCGAGGGCCGGGGGCCGGTGTGGGTCGGGGGGATGAGGGCGTCCCGCTCGGCGGCGTAGCGCCGGTGCGCGGCTTCGAGCTCGGCGGCGTCGACCTCGGCCTCCGAGCGGTTCACCCCGCCCTCCGACTCGAGCCGACCGACCCGGGCACGCTCCGGCTCACCAACCAGCCAGTACCGGGTGGGCATGGGGGTGCCGTCGTCGAGGAGCGGGGCATTGGCGATCACCAACGGTGAGCCGTCGGCGTGGCGCACCACCACCTCGAACGCGCCGGCGGGCGGGCGGCCGAGCAGCGCCTCCACCGCCACGAGATCGTCGGGGTCCACCACGTCAGGATCCCCGACCGTCGCCCGGCGAGGCCAACCCCAGCAGCTTCGGGGTGAGGTAGGCCCACACGAACTTCAGCGCAGGCGTGTTGAAGTGCACGCCGTCGTAGCGGAGCGTGACCCCTTCGACGGCCTTGCGGTAGGTGCCGTTGGGGCACAGGAAGGGCGAGATCGGGACGATCCTGAGCTGCGCGGGATGCTTGGCGGCGAAGCGCCGGAACACCCCGTTGAGCCAGGCCACGCGGCGGTCGTCGCCGCGCACGTTCGGCCCACCGCCGAGGTCGAACTCGGTGGGGCGCATGCAGGGCACGTCGAGCAGCGCCACGGGCGCCCGGGTGCGGGACGTGAAGTAGTCGAGGTAGAGCTGCAGGCGCTGGTCGATGACGCGCTCGTAGTCGGCGGTGAAGACCTTGTGGTCGGTCCCCTGGATCACCCGGTTGTAGACCTCCCAGGCACCGACCTCGAACAGCACCAGGTCGGGCTTCTGCGCCAGGCCGTAGTCCCACGCCTGGCGCATGGCCGAGCACGAGCCCGCCGAGCCGTCCCACACCAGGTCGGCCGTGATGGTGTTGCCTGAGTAGGGCACCAGGCCGCAGCCCAGCTGACCGGTGCCGATCACGGTCACCTTCGGTGTGACCGGACCGGTGGCGCCGTAGGCCAGCTTGAACGCCACGGAGTCACCCACGACCATCACGCGCAGCTTGCCCGGTTCGAACGGCACCGGCCCGGGGAGCTTCGCCGCCGACGCGGTGCCGCCGGTGCCGAACAGGGGCACCGACGCCGTGCCGTGCCCGATCAGCAGCACCGAGGCCACGAGCACCGCCGCGCTCGCAACGCCCGCGAAGCCGGCCGTGGCGCGCCCCGGGGAGCGCCGGGCTGCCCAGTTGGCGGTGCGGATCGGGCGCTCGACCGCGTAGTACGAGGCGGTGCTCACGGCGAAGGTGACGGCCAGCCGGACCGCCGTGAGGGCATGCGGAGAGAGGTGGACGCGTGCGGGGTTCAGCCACACGTCGATCGGCCAGTGCCACAGGTAGAGCCCGTAGGAGATGCGCCCGATCCACGCCAGCGGGGCCAGCCCGAGCAGCCGCTTGAACAGGGTCGGCACGGGGGCCATGGCCGCGTCGACGACGAGCAGGCCCGCCACGACGAAGGGCACGTAGCCGCCGAGGTAGAGCCAGTGCGCGGTGCCGGCGACGGCCACGAAGTACCAGCCGATGACGGCGAGGCCCACGATGCCGAGCACCTGGCCCGGGCGCGCCGCCCAGCCGGGTCGGGCCGGGCGCTGGTGGCGCCAGATGGCCAGGGCGGCACCGAGCAGCAGCACGTAGGCGTGCGAGTCGGTGCCGTAGTAGGCGCGCGACGAGTCGGCGTGGGCCGGGACCAGGTGGGCCATCCAACCGAGCGAGGCGACCGCCAGCGCGAGCGACGAACGCCAGCAGCACGTCGAGGCGCTGCGACAGGCGCCGCAGCGCCACGGTCAGCACCAGGGGCCACACCAGGTACCACTGCTCCTCCACCGCGAGCGACCAGAGGTGGCGCAGCGGCGACGGCTCCAACGAGCCCGCGAAGTACGACTGGTGGCTGAAGACGAAGCGCCAGTTGGCGACGTAGAAGAGCGACGACACCGCGTCGAGCCGCACGGCCGAGCGCGTCGCGGCGGGCGCCACCACCCGCATGTAGACGCTCACGGCCAGCAGCACCAGCAGCAGGGCGGGGAACAGCCGGCGGACGCGACGGGCGTAGAAGCCCCCGAGCGCGATCCCACCGGTGCGCTGCCACTCGCGCAGGAGCAGGGTGGTGATGAGGAACCCGCTCAGGACGAAGAACAGGTCGACGCCGAGGAAGCCCCCCACCACCCGTTCGATGCCCGCGTGGAACACCAGCACGCCCAGCACCGCCACCGCCCGGATGCCGTCGAGCGCCGGTTGGTAGCCGAGGGTGCGTCGAACCGGAGCGGTGCCGGTCAACGGCGGTGACAGGGGCCGGAACCGGCGCGGCGGCGCAGGGCCACGAGCTGGGGTCGGAGCCAGGCCCACAGCAGCGGCGCCGAGGTCCGCTGGTCGAGGTGCACGCCGTCGGGACGTATCACCACGCCGCGTCGGCGCTCCAGGAAGTCGCCGCCCGGGACAGAGCCAGGCGCGACCAGGGCAGTACCGTGACGCGGCGCCCGTGCGCGCCGCAACGTCGTCGGAGCACGCCGGTTGACGAAGGCGACCCGGTGCCAGTCGTTGCGCGGGCTGGTCTCGGCGCCGAGAGCGAAGTTGCTGCTGGTGCATGCAGGGCGCGTCGAGCACCACGATCGGGGCACTGCTGCGGGCGGCGATCCCGTCGAGCTCCGACCCGAGCTTGGCGGCGAGCATGCCGGCGGTACTCGTCGCTGTAGAAGGGCACGTGGTGGCCATCCGACGATGTGGTCGTACACCTCCCACGCACCGAACGACAGCACCACCACGTCGGGGTGCGGTCGCGAGGCCGCGGGCGACGTTCGCGGCGCGGTGCTGCACGGCGGCACGCCCTCCTGGTGCGTCTCGACGCCGTTCACGTACAGGTCGCCGGGCAGCACCCCGCAGCCGATGATGGCAGCGTCGGTGAGCTGCAGCCCCGGCGGCTTCGGTACGCCGTAGCCGATGCGACCAACCGACGGAGTCGCCGACCACGAGCACCTTCAGGTCGGTCGACGATGTGGCGGCCGGTCGGATCGGGCGTCGCGGCCGTGCGCCGCGCCGAGGTCCGGAACGCGGGTGCCCCATCCCGTCGCGAGCAGGGCCAGCAGCAGCCGGCCGCGAGGAAGCCGGCCACCGTGGCCAGGCGAGGGCGCGCGAGCCGGTTCCAGCCTGCCGTGCGGATCGGTCGCTCGACGAGGTAGTACGACGCCGTGGCCAGCGCGAACGCCACTGCGAAGCGGACCACGAGCGTGACCGCGAAGCGTGGCCTGCAGGTACTGGGGCGTGAGCCACACGTCGACCAGCCAGTGCCACAGGTAGAGCCCGTAGGAGATGCGCCCGATCCACGGCAGCGGGCGCCACCGACAGGGCCCGGGCGCAGCGGTCCGTCGGTCGCCGGCCATGACCCCGGCGATGACGAGCCCACACACCACCGCGAAGGCGAGGTAGCCCGCCCTGGTACATCCAGCTGGTCGAAGCCGTGCACCAGCGAGCAGGGCGGCAACGCACACGCACCGAGCGCCAGCGAGCCGACCGCCTGTGCCCACGTGCCGGACCCACGGGCGACAGGCGGGCCAACGGTGCAGCGCCAGCGCCGAGACGCGGCGCCGATGAGGAGCGTGTGCGCCCGGGTGTCGCTGCCGTAGTAGGCGCGCGACGGGTCGGTGAGCGGGCGCACCAGGTGCGCCATCCACCCGGCCGATGCCAGCGCCAGGGCCAGCACGATGCCGAGCACCACCTCGAGCCGCCGGACGACCTTCACCAGCAGCAACAGGACGACCGGCCACACCAGGTACCACTGCTCCTCGACGGAGAGCGACCACACGTGGCGCACCGGCGACGGCGGTACGAACTGCGGCGAAGTACGACTGGTGGCTGGTGATGAAGCGCCAGTTGGCCCAGTACTCGAGGTGTCGACGCACGTCGTGCCGGATGACCGGGAGCAGGTATCGGCGTGCGCCCGGACGTGGCAGTAGACCGCCACTCCGAGGACGAACAGCAGCAGCGCAGGGACGCAGCCGCCGGATGCGCCGCACGTAGAAGTCACCGAGCGCGATGCGGCCCGTCGCACGCGAGCTCGCGCAGCAGCAGGGTGGTGATCAGGTAGCCGCTGAGCACGAAGAACAGGTCGACGCCGAGGAAGCCGCCACTGCACCCGGACGACCCCGCCGTGGTACAGCATCACCGACACGCACCGCGAGGGCTCGCAGCCCGTCGAGCGCCGGCACGTAGCCGAATCGTGCGTGCGGGGACGTCGGGGAGTCGACATGGGGACGCCGGATGCTAACCGGTCAGGCCACCGGCTCCCGGGGCGCGACGGGCACCGCGACCACCTCCCGGGGCGGGCCGTCGACCTGCGTGTTCCGGCGCCGGCGACGCTCGACGGTGCGCCACACGACCTCCACGAGCACGGCGTAGATCCATCCGAGCAGGATGTCGACGACGTAGTGCTCGGCACCGAACACCAGGCTGAACGCCATGAGCAGCGGGTAGACCGCGAGCACGACACGGGTCCACCAGCGGGAGGTCCGCCAGAAGAACAGGGCGATCATGAGCGGGTACGCCGCGTGCAGCGACGGGAGCGCGGCGGTGAGGTTCACCGTGGCCTGCCCCTCGTTGAAGGCGCTCCGGGCGAAGTTCAGGTGCACGTAGAGCCACCCGTCGTTCACCGACCGCTCGAGGGGTGGCAGGAGGCCCCGGCTCGACGCCATCCACGGGGGCGCCCACGGCAGCAGGATGTACGTCATCACCCCGAGGAAGCTCAGCGACACGAACCGCTTGGTGTAGGCGATCCAGCGGTCCCGGTCACCGGCGTACAGCCACGCCGCCACCACGTAGGGCACGACGAAGTGGCTGAGGTAGGTCGCGCTGGGCACCACCTGCCAGAGGTGCACGCTGCGCTGCGACAGGAAGTGCTGCTGGAGCCACACGCTCGGCACCGTGCCGAGCCCGAGCCAGCGGTCCATGGTGATCTGCGGCGTGACGTGCACCGGCATGCCGAGGGTGTCGGCCGCACCCCGCGAGTAGTCGTACGCGATGAACACCAGCGTGAAGGGGATCCAGTCGACCAGCACGCGCCACACCCGCCGGCCCGGCGTGAAGGCCGCGACCACCACCAGCGCGCCGACGAGCCACGCGATCACCTCCTCGCGCTGCTTGGGGAAGCCCCAGCGCCGGAACCACCACACGAAGACCGCGGCATACCCGACGAGGCCCACCCAGCGGGCCACGCGTCTCGCACCGCCGCGATCAGCAGCGACCGGCGTCGCCTCGGCCACCACTACTGCCACCCCCGCAGCCACAGGCGGAACAGGGCGGCGCGGGGCGTGAGGGGCAGCCCGGTCCAGATCGGGTAGAAGAGCACCGCGAGCCCGACGGCGCCTCCCACCACCACCACGGCCGCCACGGTCCACGCCCTGCCCCGCCCGCGGGCGGCGACGACCCCGGCTCCGACGAGCAGCACGGGGATGAGGGACGCCTGGTAGAAGGAGTAGCTCTCGCGGGCGTTGAAGATCCACGGCACCCACTGCGTGGCGGCGATCAGGAGCAGCCACAGCGCGAGCCCGCTCCGCCGCAGCACCACCAGCGCGAGCAGGCCCAGCACCGACGCCATGCACACGAGCCACACCGCCGGGTTCGTCAACGACTCGATGCGCGCCTCGGTGGAGGTGGGCCCGCGTTCGCAGACCCCCACCACCGAGTGGTGCAGCGCGGGCACGCAGTCGGTGTCGAAGAGCATGGTGGGCCGTTGCATCAGCAGCCAGGAGGTGGCCGGCGCCGCGTTGCGGCTGTTCGGTCGGAGGTCACGGTGGAACGTCCACACCACCTGCTGGTCGTGCACGAAGCTGGACACCGACACGGGGGACGAACCGACCTCGCGGGGCAGCCCAGCGTGGCCAGGTAGAGGGCGGGAGGGACCAGCAGCACCACCACACCGGTCAGCGCGCACGGCGCGCAGGCGACGGCCGGGCGGCTGCTGGCGACGGTCGACGACCCAGA
Organism: Candidatus Aminicenantota bacterium; assembly: GCA_963764745.1. Classification (GTDB taxonomy): domain Bacteria; phylum Acidobacteriota; class Aminicenantia; order UBA2199; family UBA2199; genus UBA2199. The sequence continues at coordinate 1,633,023 of CAVXTN010000006.1, forward strand.
GCACGCCGAGCACGATCGGCCACAGCCACACGACGGACCACTTCACCGAGCTGCCGAGCCCCACCGGACGCCGCGGCGCCGAGGCCCGCCCAGCGGCACAGCCGCGCCCGCCCCGGCGGCGCCGCCCAGGCCACCGCGAGGAACCACACCGCGAGCATCACGAACAGCGCCACGAACACGTCGAGCATGGCCAGCCGCCCGCTGGTGAACATCACCCCGTCGGCAGCGGTGAGCACCCCGGCCGCGAAGGCGACCTCGTTGCGGCGCGTGAGCCGTCGCACCGTCGCGGCCACCAGGCCCACCACGATCACGCCCGCGATCAGCGAGGCGATGCGCCAGCCGAACGGCGTGAAGCCGAACACCCGGATGCCGCCGGCGATGAGCCACTTGCCGAGCGGCGGGTGCTTGGCCCGGCCGTGCTCGGCGGCCCACTGCAGGGTGTCGACCGCGTCGGGCGCGTAGTACACCTCGTCGAACACCAGCACCTTGGGGTAGCCGAGGAGCGGGAGCCGGGTGACCAGCGCCAGGGCCATGGCCGCGGGTGCGGGCCACCACGCCGAAGCGGGGCGGCGGCGCCGGCGCGACCGGCTCCTCCGGCAGCGCCCCCTCGTCGGTGACGGCCTCGTCGCCGACCGCATCGGTGCCGTCGACGGTGGGTGCCGTCACGATCCCGACCCGGAGAGGTGCCCGGGCAGCACCAGGGGTCGGTCGGGCAGGTTGTCGCAGATGCGGTGCATCTCGTCACGCGTGGTGTTGCCCGAGAAGCCGTGGGGCGGCTCCGACAGCCACGTCCGCAGGAACAGCAGGGGGATGCGCGGGGCGGTCTGGTCGTGGCTGCGCTCGTAGAGGCTCTGGCAGGTGCGCTCGAGCGCGCCGAGCTCCTGGCGCTGCAGCCGCGGGCTGGCCCCACATCCCCCGACGCAGCCGACGGCGAGCACCGCGAGCACGCCCCCCACGATCCGTCGGCGCCGCATGCCGGCTCAGCCTACGAGCGGGAGGCGGGCGGGATCAGCCGCCGGCCCCGGAAGCGGGTGCCGACGCCCCCGACCCACCCGTGGGCGCGAGCCGCACGAACGGCCACACCCCGGGCAGCTCCGCGGCGGGGACCGGCGGCGGCAGGATGGCGTAGGCCGACTCGCCCTGGTGCACCATGCCGTAGTCGCGGCGTGCCAGGCCCTCGATGGTGGCGGGGTCGTTGAGCTCGTCCACCTTCGTGCGCAGCTTGGCGTTGGCCGCGTCGAGCACGCTGATCTGCTTCTGGATCTGGGTGGCCCGGTTGTGCTGCGCCCACCAGGTGCGCACGGGGAACGGGCCCACGAAGAGCACGCCGACGCAGGCGATGGACGTGACCATGGCGCCGAGCAGGGCGCCGTGGCGGCGCCGCTCGCGGGCGGGCGCGTCGGTCCGGCTGCGCGCCGGACGGGCGGAGTCGCCGCGCGGGCGGGGCGGGGCCGGGGGGCGCCGCGTGGTCATCGCCCTCCGCGGGCGAGCGCGGAGGCGCCCCGGTAGACGGCCGTCTCGCCCAGCTGCTGCTCGATGCGCAGCAGCTGGTTGTACTTGGCGACGCGGTCGCTGCGGGCCGGCGCGCCGGTCTTGATCTGCCCGCAGTTGGTGGCCACCGCGAGGTCGGCGATGGTGTTGTCCTCGGTCTCGCCGGAGCGGTGGGACATGACCGCCGTGTAGCCGTTGCGCGTGGCGAGCCCGACGGCCTCGAGCGTCTCGGTGAGCGAGCCGATCTGGTTCACCTTGATGAGGATGGAGTTGGCCACCCCGGCGTCGATGCCGCGCTGGAGGCGCTCGACGTTGGTGACGAACAGGTCGTCGCCGACGAGCTGCACGTCGTCGCCCACGGCCGCGGTGAGCGCGGCCCAGCCCTCCCAGTCCTCCTCGGCCATGCCGTCCTCGATGGAGACGATGGGGTACCGGGCGCACAGGTCGGCGTAGTAGGCGACCATCTCGGCGGGGCTCAGCGAGCGGCCCTCGCCCGAGAGCACGTACGCGCCGTCGGAGAAGAACTCGGACGACGCCGGGTCGAGCGCGATGGCGAGGTCGGTGCCGGGCTCGAAGCCGGCGGCCTCGATGGCCTGCACCAGGACCTGCACGGCCTCCTCGTTCGAGGACAGGTTCGGGGCGAAGCCGCCCTCGTCGCCCACCGCGGTGGACAGGCCCTTGTCGTGGAGCACCTTCTTGAGCACGTGGTAGGTCTCGACGCCCCACCGCAGCCCCTCGGAGAACGAGCCGGCGCCCGACCGGCATGATCATGAACTCCTGGAGGTCGACGTTGTTGTCGGCGTGCGCGCCGCCGTTGAGCACGTTCATCATGGGCACCGGCAGCACGCTGGCGTTGGTGCCGCCGACGTAGCGGAACAGCGGCAGCTCGAGCTCGTCGGCCGCCGCCTTCGCCACCGCGAGCGACACGCCGAGGATGGCGTTGGCGCCGAGGCGGGCCTTGTTGTCGGTGCCGTCGAGGTCGATGAGGAACTGGTCGAGCGCCGCGCTGGTCGAGCGCCTCGAAGCCGTCGAGCGCCGCGGCGATCTCGTTGTTGACGTGCTCGACGGCCTGGGCCACGCCCTTGCCGGCGTAGCGGGTCGCCGCCGTCGCGCAGCTCGACGGCCTCGAACTGCGCCGGTGGAGGCGCCGGACGGGACGATGGCCCGACCGCGGGCGCCCGAGTCGAGCTCGACGTCGACCTCGACCGTGGGGTTGCCGCGCGAGTCGAGGACCTCTCGCCCGACGATCTGGTCGATGCTGCTCATCTGGGCATTCCTCGGGGTCGGCTGAGCCGGAGGTTCCGGCACGATCGGAAGGGCGGGCCGACACGATGTTGCTCGTGTGGCCAGTGGGGAGAACGGTACACCGCCACCCCCGGGGCCTGGAAGGACCCGCCGGCTCCCGCCTCCCGCTCACCTGTTGACAGTCGAAATGACACTTGCCGGGTCGACATGGCCCGGTGGTGTGTCGACCGACACGGTATGGGCCATTCGGACTACCCTTCCGGCGGGCGGGATGGCAGGACTGGCAGGAGAGCCATGCAACAGTCATCTTCACGAACCGACGGGGTCGCGCTGCAGGTGCACCTCGCCGCAGGGGCAACCGCGGCGCGCACGGCCCTCCGTGCCGCCCGCAGCAGCCTGGCGACGGCCCTCGAGGCCTTCCCGCGCGGCGCCGACCACATGCCGCCCATGGTCTCGTTCCCGGTCCCGGCGCCGGGCGGGCCCTTCCTGCAGATCAGCGGCCTGGGTCCCGACGACCCGAGCCCCCGGGCACTGGCCCGCCAGCTCGGCGAGCGCATCGCCGCCACCGGCCTCTCGGGCGCCGAGGTCACCGTCGTCGAGCCGCTCGGTCGCCTCACCGGCCTCGAGGCCGCCCCGGGCGCGGCCATCCTGCGGGCCTTCCCCGCCCCGGCCGGCCCCGACGGCGAGGTCCCGGCCCTCTGGCTGCGCCTGGCCCACAAGTGGGTCGGCCACGAGCACCCCGAAGACCACCCGCTCACGGCCCGCATCAGCGGCGTCGAGTTCGCCATCACCCCCCGCGCCGCGGTCTCGGTGCTCCAGGACTGCCTGCGCAGCCGCACCTTCTGCGACGTCGTGCTCGGCGACCCCTCGTCGTGGGTCCGCGTGGCCTCGCTGGCCTTCGACCCGGTCCCCCACCTGGTCATCGCCAGCGGCGGGCCCGCCGGTGGCACCCCCGAGCTGCTTCGTGCCGTCGAGCAGCTCCGCATCCTCGCCCACGACCTCCCCGACGGGGTGGCCTACGCCTGCATCGACATCGAGGCCGACTTCGCCAACATGGCCGCCGGGCTCACCGACCCGAGCTGGCGCGTCACGGGCGGGGCCCCGCCCAACGGCGTGGCCGCGTGGCTCGTCGACGAGTTCGTGCCGGGCTCGTACCCGTACCAGGTGCTGGGCCCGCCGCACCAGGCCCGCCTCGGCGCCATCACCACCAGCGCCGAGCTGCTCAACGGCGGCCGCCTCGGCTTCACCATCGGTGACCCGGGCGCGTGGCTGCCCGGTGCGCCCACGCGCGCCTGGCAGCAGGCCGACGGCCGGCTTGCGCCTCGAAGCGTGCCTCGTCGACCACGCGTCGTTCGACAACCTGGTGGCCGCCCGCGTCGGCAAGCTCGAAGGCAGCAGCCGGCCCCGGCCCCGGTCGACGCCCAAGGGCGCGGGCCGCATGACCGAGAGCAACGGCGAGCGGCGCCAGGCCCTCGCGCCCGACCTCGACCGCGTCGTGCTCGAGGCCGGCCCCCACCGCTCCCGGGGCGACCGGCTCAGCATCCTCGAGCTGGTGTCGTGGCTCGACGGGCAGCCGCACTCCGACGAGCCGGCGCGGGTGTCGCCCTGCGCGGCCACGTTCGTCGGCCAGTGGGCGGCCGACCTCGACCCCACCAGCCGCCAGCGCCTCATCCCCCGCGCGCCGTCGCTGGTGGGCAGCGCGGGCGACGGCACCCTCGAGTCCGAGCGGCGCTGGGCCGTCGCCGAGTGGCTGGCCTACGACCAGGCACCGGCCTGGCTGCGCCTCGCCGGGCTCGACCGACGTGGCCGACCTCCTCGACCAGCTCGGCCCCCTCGACGACGAGACCGAGCTGCTCCAGGCCGTCACCCTCCTCGGCCGCGCCGCCCTGCTCGGCGACGAGCGCGGGGCGTTCACCATCGACCTGGCGGTGTCGGGCCTCGACGGACGCTTCCGCGAGGGCGCCTCGGCCTACCTGCAGCGGGCCGCGGCGAGCGCCTGGGAGCAGGTCCGGGGCCCCGTCGGCTGGCGCGCCGCCTGCCGTGCCGCCACCCACGACATCCCCCCCGTGATGGTCGACGCCACCAACTCGCTGATCGCCGCCCGCATCGCCGACCCGCTGTTCCGCCACCACGCCTCGGTCGACCCGAACACCCTGGCCGAGCGCGCCTGGAGCGCCGCGCTGCACGCCGTCGGCAACGAGGTGTGGAACCAGGGCTGGGCCGCGGTCGACGTGCTCACCACCACCTTGTCCAACCTCGACATCTCCGGCGCCCGCAAGGCGCTGCACGAGCGCGTCGACGACGGTCAGCTCACGCGCCGCCACCAACCGGGCCCGCTTCGCGGCCCGCGACGTGCTGGTCCGCGCCGCGCTCTTCGCCGACCCCGACGAACGGGGCCACGCCTGGGACGACGCCGTCGCCCACGCCCGCGAGGTGCCCGGCACCGAGGCCTGGGTCGCCGTCACCGACGCCACGCGCGCCGGCGTCGGCGAGTGGACCTGGTCGGCCGCCATGGACGCGGCCCGCTCCGCCATCGCCGAGCCGCTCCACTCGCTGCCGCGCCTCGTGGGTCGCACCACGCTCGTCGCCGTGGCGGGCGAGGCGTGTGCCGCAGCCGCCCGGGCCACCGCCGCCGGGGGTGCCGCGGTGGCGCTCACCGAGGGCGCCAGCCTCGACGTGGTGCGTCAGGCCGCAGTCGAGGCGCTCTCGGGCACGGGCGCGCAGCTCACGTCGGGAGCCCTCACCTTGTTCGACCAGCTGGTCGGCCTCGTGGTCATCGACGACACGGTGCGGCTGCCCGAGCGCGTCGCCGAGCCCGCCTGACCTCGACCTTCAGTCGGGGCCCGCGCCCCCGTCGGCCGCCTCGGTGGCCCGCACGGCCGCGGCGAGCGCGTCGGTGCGACGACGCAGCGCGGCCTCGGGGTCGATGCCCGCCGTGCGTGCGACGGCCACCACCGCCAGGAGCGCCTCACCGACCGAGCTCTCGTCGGGCCCGACCTCGACGGCCCGACCCGACGCGGCCACGTCGGCCACCCCTTCGAGCGCGTCGGCCGGCCGCCACGGTGCGCGCCTTGCCGAGCACCTTCGCGGCACGCGCCAGGGCCGGCAGCGTGGCGGGGATGCCGTCGAGCACGCTCTCGCGCCCCTTCTCCGCCTGCTTGAGGCGCTCCCACTGCCCCACCAGCGTGGCGGGGTCGACCTCACCCGTGGCCTCGAACACGTGCGGGTGGCGCGCCACCAGCTTGTCGTGGATGCCCCGCGCCACGTCGGCCAAGGTGAAGGCGCCCGCCTCGGAGGCGATGCGGGCGTGGAAGACGATCTGGAACAGCAGGTCGCCCAGCTCCTCCTCGAGGTGCTCGTAGGCCGTCACCAGCCGGTCGTCGAGCGCGAAGGGAGTCGTGCCCGGCTCGTCGTCGGGGTCGACCGGTGCCGCCTCCTGCGCGTCGACCACCGCGTCGAGCGCCTCCAGCACCTCGTGCGACTCCTCCTGCAGGTGGCGCCGCAGCGAGGCGTGCGTCTGCTCGCGGTCCCACGGGCACTGCTCGCGCAACGTGGCCATGAGCGCCTCGAGGCGCACCACGTCGGCGCCGGGCGGGGCGGTGAGCGACGGCACCCACAGCGCGGTGAGGTGGTCGGGCTCGAACGACCGGTCGAGGTCGCTCCAGCCCACCGTGAACACCGCCTCGTCGGGGAGGCCGAGCCGCTGGAGCACCGTGACCGGCTCGAGCGGTGGGTCGTCGACCGACAGCTTGATGTCGGACAGCACCCAACGGGCGTGGGCGTGCGCCACCAGCAGCGGGCCGGCTCGCCGGCCGCGGCCTCGGCGAAGAGGTGGCCGTCGACGAGCCGCGCCCCGGACTCGACCGGGTCGACGCCGAGCCGGGCCCACGCCACATCGAGGAACGACATGCCCGGCACCACCTCCACGTCGACGCGCTCGTCGGCCAGCAGGGTGGTCACCGAGCGCTCGAGCACGAACGGCGAGCCCGGCACGGCGTAGAGCACCTCGCCGTGCTCGACCGCGGCGGCGACCAGGTCCTCGACGATCTGCCGGTACACCTCGTCGAAGGTGTCGGCGCCGTCGTAGCGGTCGTCGAACGTGCGCTCGGTGCGAGCCACCGACGCCCCGGGATGGCGCGCGGTGCGCAGGAAGCGCACGTCGACGCGGTCGATGGCGGCCAGCGCGGCCGCGGTGACCGAGTCCGGTCCGGCGGGGCCGAGGCCCACGACCACGACCCGGGGCAGGCCGGGTGCGGCAGCCACGGGCGGGACCGGGGCCGTCAGTTCGCGGCGGGGACGGCGGCGAGGGTGGTGCTGGTGACCGCTCCGCTGAGGTCGGCGCCCTTCGGCGCGACCACGCTGGGGGTGCCCTGGGCGTTCTTGCCCCAGGTGCCGAAGCGCGGGTTCACGAACACGTCGGCGTTGGTGAGCGCCCGGTTGAAGAGGATGGCGAACTTGCCCTCGCCGGGCGAGCCCAGCTGCGACACGATCTGCGCCTTCACCGACGAGAACGGCAGCACCTTGTGGCTCCGCAGCCGCAGCACGGCGTAGGCCACGCCGCTCTGCACCGAGGCCGGGCCGATCACGTCGCCGTCGGCCGAGGCGGTGAGGTCGACGATGGTGGCCTGGCTCAGGAGGGGCAGGAAGTTGTACTTCTGGGCGAGCGCCTGGAGCTGGCCGCACCCGAGGTCGCCGTCGCCCTTGGTGCCGTAGGCGGCGAACTTGCTCTTGACCGCGGTGGCCTTGGCCACGGTGGCGAAGTCGGCGCCCGCCCGCAGCTGGGCGACCGCCGCGGCCGCGTCGGCCTTCTTGGGGGCGATGATGGCGTCGAGGCAGTAGTTGGTGAACGACGGCTGGTTGGCCTTGTAGGCGGCGAGCGCGGCGGCGGTGCCGTCGTCGCCGGCGGCGAGCTTGCGGGAGAACGCGGTGTGCTGGGCCACGAGTTGCGTGAGCTGGTCCTGGAACCAGCTCGGGAGCGTCGACCACTTGCGGGTGCCGTTGGCGCCGTTGAAGTGGTCGGCGAGCGACTTCTGCGCGGCGGCGGTGTCGGCGTCGGTCACCTGCACGTTGGCTTTCTCGACCTGCTGGTTGAGCACCGTCATCTGGATGAGGGTGTTGAGGTAGTCGGTGAGGCTCGAGGTGGGGACCTTGCCCTTGGCGGGGACGGCACCCGTGGCCGGCGTCTCGATGGCGTTGTACAGCGCCGCGCCCTCGAAGAGGTGCTGGCTGCTGATCTCCTCGCCGTTCACCTTGGCCGCAGGGGCCGCGCCCTTGTCGCAGGCGGAGGCACCGAGCACGAGGATCGAGAGGGTGGCGGCAGCGAGAGCGCCACGGACGGGAAGCGAGAACCGGGTCACGAGTGGAGCAGGCTAGCGGCGGCGTCACCCCCGGCGGTCATCGCCCCGCCGGACCCCGGGCCTCAGAGGACGAGCGAAGAGGCAGCTGCGGCGCAGCCGCCCCGGAACCGTTCGCTCGGCCGACCCGGCAAGCACAGGCTCTTCGTCCTGGAAGGCCGCCTGTCGAGCAACGTGGAAGCGCCCCACCAGCGCGGCCTTTCAGGAGACCGGGACGAGGGCGCGCAGGATGTCGACGAGGGTGCCGGCGAGGTCGGGCGTCTTGGGGACGGGGATCACCAGCTGGCGGAGGTCCTCCTTGTAGACGCCCGTCCGGGTGAGGCGCTCGAGCCGCATCGTCTGGCTGGTCCGCAGGTCGATCGGGGCCACCCGGGCCGTGTACGCGGGGCCGCCGAACGCGGGGCCCTTGGTGACGTTGACCTCGCGCACCCCGAGCCGCACGCACTCCGCACGCAGCTTGGCCACCTCGAGCAGCCGCTCGGCCGGGCCCGGCACGGGCCCGTAGCGGTCGAGCCACTCGTTGCGGATGTCGGCCACCTCGTCCTGGCTGGTGACCTCGGCGAGGCGGCGGTAGGCCTCGAGGCGGAGGTCTTCGCGCGGCACGTAGTCGACCGGCAGGTTGGCGTCGATGGGCAGGTCGAGCTTGATCTCGGCGGGCTCGCGGACCGGCTCGCCCTTGAGCTCGGCCACGGCCTCGTTGACCATCTGGCAGTAGAGGTCGTAGCCCACCGCGCTCGACGTGCCCCGACTGGCCGGTGCCGAGGAGGTTGCCGGCGCCGCGGATCTCGAGGTCGCGCATGGCGATGCGGAACCCCGAGCCCAGCTCGGTGGCCTCTCCGATGGTGCGCAGCCGCTCGTAGGCCTCCTCGGTGAGCGCCCGGTCGGGCGGGGTGAAGAGGTAGGCGTAGGCCCGCTGCCCGGCACGGCCGACGCGGCCGCGGAGCTGGTGGAGCTGGCCGAGCCCGAGCAGGTCGGCCCGGTCGACCACCAGGGTGTTCACGGTGGGCATGTCGATGCCGGACTCGATGATGGTGGTGCACACCAGCACGTCGAACTGCTCGTCCCAGAAGTCGAGCACCACCTGCTCGAGGGTGCCTTCGTCCATCTGCCCGTGCGCCACCGCGATGCGGGCCTCGGGCACCAGCTCGCGCAGCCGCGTGGCGACCTCCTCGATGTCGTGCGACGCGGTTGTGCACGAAGAAGACCTGGCCCTCGCGCAGCAGCTCGCGGCGGATCGACTCGCCGACCGCCCGCTCGTCGTACTCGCCGACGTAGGTGAGGATCGGCTGCCGCTCGGCCGGCAGCGGTCTGCAGCAGCGAGAGGTCGCGGATGCCCGTGAGGCTCATCTCGAGGGTGCGCGGGATGGGCGTGGCCGTGAGCGTGAGCACGTCGACGTTGGTCTGGAGCGCCTTGATCGACTCCTTGTGGCTCACGCCGAAGCGCTGCTCCTCGTCGACGACCAGCAGCCCGAGGTCCTTGAACTTGACGTCCTTCGGCGAGCAGCCGGTGCGTGCCGATGACGCAGTCGACCTCGCCGCTGGCCAGGCCCTGCACCACCTTGCGGGCCTGCGCCGGGGTGAGGAAGCGGCTCAGCACCTCGACGCGGATCGGGTAGCCGGCGAAGCGGTCGGAGAAGGTGGCGTAGTGCTGTTGCGCGAGGAGCGTGGTGGGCACCAGGACCGCCGACCTGCTTGCCGTCCTGCAGCGCCTTGAAGACCGCGCGGAGGGCCACCTCGGTCTTGCCGAACCCGACGTCGCCGCACACCAGCCGGTCCATCGGGGCCTCGGCCTCCATGTCGACCTTGACCTCGGTGATGGCCTTGGCCTGGTCGGGCGTCTCCTGGAACGGGAAGGCGTCTTCCAGCTCGTGCTGCCAGGGCGTGTCGGCGGCGAAGGCGTGGCCCTGGGCGTTGAGGCGCGACTGGTAGAGCACCACCAGCTCCTGGGCGATCTGGTCGATCTCGGCGCGCACCTTGGCCTTGGTGCGCTGGAAGTCGCCGCCGCCCAGCTTGTTGAGCGAGGGGTTGTCGCCGCCGCTGTAGGGGCGCACCGCGTCGACCTGGTCGGACGGCACGTAGAGCTTGTCGTTGCCGCGGTACTCGAGCAGCAGGTAGTCGCGCTCGACGCCGCCCATGGTGCGCTTGACCATGCCGCCGTAGCGGGCGACACCGTGCTGGTGGTGCACCACGTGGTCGCCGGACTTGAGGTCGTCGAAGAAGCGCTGCGCGTCGCGCCGGCGCGGGCGGGCCCGGCGGTGCGAGCGGCGCCGTCCGGTGAGGTCGGCCTCGGACAGCACCGCCAGCTTCACGCCGGGCAGCACGCAGCCCCGCTCGAGGGGGCCGACCACGACCTCCGGCTCGATGCCGTGGTCGACGAGCAGGTCGCGCACGCGCTGGGTGGATCCCTGGGTGTCGGCGGCCACCACCAGGCGGTACCCGTCGCGCAGCAGGTCGTGGAGCTGCTTGACGAAGCCGGCGCCGTCGCCGGAGACGGGGTTCCAGCCCACGGCCATGACCGTGGCGACGTCGGGCCCCTCGGGCGCCACCGTGACCGTGAGGACCGGCGCCCGCGTGGCTGCGAGCAGCCGCTCGAACGGCACGTGCAGGTGCGGGAAGGCCGCCGGCGCGCCGTCGGCGTCGACGTCGGCTCCCGCCTCGGTGCCGGCGCCCGGGGCCACGCCCCAGGTGCGGGCCAGCGCCTTGGCCAGGTCGTCCTCCTCGGCGAGGATGTCGGCGGCACGGTCGCGGAGGCGGCGGGGCTCGAGCACCACCACCTGCGCGTCGGGGTCGAGCAGGTCGAACACCACGGTGCCGTCGGTGTCGTCGGTGTCGACCAGCCACGGCAGCCACGACTCCATGCCGTCGAACACCTGGCCCTCGGCCAGCCGCTCCCACTGCTCGCGACCCCACGGCTCGCTCGCCACCAGCGCCTCGGCGCGGGCGCGGACGTCGGGGGTCGAGGTCAGCTCACGGCACGGGAACACGACCAGCTCGGCGACCTCGTCGGTGGAGCGCTGGTCGTTGACGCTGAACTCCGCCAGCCGGTCGACCTCGTCGCCCCACAGGTCGATGCGCACCGGGGCGTCGGCCGTGGCCGGGAACACGTCGACGATCGAGCCGCGCACCGCCACCTCACCGCGGTGCTCGACCTGCTCCTCGCGCCGATACCCCGCGTGCACCAGCCAGGCCACCAGCTCGTCGCGGTCGCGCTGCTCACCCTTGGCCACGACGAGCGGCTGCACGTCGGAGGCTCCCGGGCCGAGCCGCTGGGCCAGCGCCCGGATCGGCGCCACCACCACCGCCGGCACCCGGCCGGCGTCGCCGTCGGCGGTGCCCCGAAGGCGCCACAGGGTGCGGAGGCGGCGGCCCATGGTCTCGATGCCGGGGCTGACGCGCTCGAACGGGAGCGTCTCCCACGCGGGGAACAGCTCGACCGCGTCGGGGCCGAGGAAGGCGGCGAGGTCGTGCGACAGCCGCTCGGCGTCGGCCGACGTGGGCACCGCCACCACCATCGGGCGGCGCTGCGAGCGGTGCACCAGGCCGGCCAGCACCAGCGCCCGGGCTGCGTCGGGCACGGCCAGGACCGCGTGCGCGCGCCCGGTGACCGCCATGAGGCCGGGCTCTTCGCGCAGCAGTGGGGGGAGGTCGGTGAGGGCCATGGCTCGGATCTGGTGGGAGGAGGTGGTGCGCGGAGGCGCGGGCGAACGTCACGCCCGGCGTGATCGGGGGCGTGACGAGGCTCCGGTCAGGCTACCGGCCACGGGGCGCCATGCCCGGATGAGGCGTGCCAGAGTGGTGGCTCGCGGCCCGAGCCGCCGCCGACAGCACCGCACTCCTCCGGAGGCAGGCATGTTCAAACGTTCGATGCAGCTGTTCAAGGCCACGTGGGGCGTCCTGAGGGTCGACAAGTCCCTGGCGCTCTTCCCCGTGCTCTCGGCCCTCGCCACGCTCGTGGTGATCGCCTCGTTCGCCCTGCCGGTGTGGGCCAGCCGCTCCACCGACGCCGCCGGGCACACCTCGGTGAGCGTGCCCGGCTGGCTGCTGATCGGCATCGGCTACCTGGTGCTCAGCTACGTCACCATCTTCTTCAACGCCGGCCTCGTCATCGCCGCCAACGAGCGGCTCACGGGCACCGGTCCGGGCACGCTCGCCAGCGGCTTCCGGGGCGCCGGCGCCAAGGCGGGGGCCATCGCCCCCTGGGCCCTCGTGAGCGCCACCGTCTCGGTGGTGCTGCGCCAGCTCGAGCAGCGCGCCGGCATCGTGGGCCGGCTCGTCATCGGCCTGGTCGGCATCGCCTGGGCGCTCGTCACCTACCTGGTGGTCCCCATCCTCGTGCTCGAGGGCGTGGGCACCGTCGACGCCATCAAGCGGTCGGCGGCGATGTTCAAGCGGACCTGGGGCGAGAACATGGTGGGCAACCTCGGTCTCGGCCTGGTCACCTTCCTCGCCATGCTCGTCGGCTTCGCGGTCATCGGCGGGGGCGCGGCGCTCGGTGTCGCCGCCGACAACGCGGTGGTGGCCGCCCCCTTCGTGGTGGTCGGCGTCATCTGGGTCGCGGTGGTGATCGCCGGCTCCGCGGCCCTCGGCGGCATCTACCGGGTGGCCCTCTACCGCTACGCGGCCGACGGCGTGACGCCTGCGGCCTTCGGCGACATCGACCTGGCCCAGGCCTTCCGGCCGCGCCGCAACGCGCGGGGCACCGGCGGCACCGGCGGCTTCGCCGGCTGACCCGAGGAGGTCGATCCGCAGGTGTGGCTCCCCTGGCAGGACGCAGCCATCGTCGCCGTCGTGCTGGTCGCGGCGCTGCTGGCCACTCGCACGTGGGCGGGCCGCGCCGTCGACGCCTCACGGGCCACCGCCCGCGAGGTCAGTGTCGTGCTGGTCCTCTACGCGATCTGGCAGTGCGTGCACGGCCTGGCCGTCACCCACACGGCCGGGGCGCAGCGGCACGCCACCTGGGTCTGGCACGTCGAGCAGCGCCTGCACCTGCCGAGCGAGCTGGCCGTGCAGCACCAGGCCCTGCACCACCGGCTGCTTGGTGGAGTTCCTCAACGCCTACTACGCCATCGTCCACGTGCCCGCCCTCGGCATCCTGCTGGTGTGGCTCTTCTTCCGCCACCGCGACCGGTACCCGCCGGTCCGCAACGTCCTCGCCGTGCTCACCGGGGCCTGCCTCGTCATCCAGACCATCCCGGTGGCGCCGCCGCGCTTCCGGCCCGACCTGGGCTTCGTCGACACGGGGCTGCTCTACCGCCAGTCCGTCTACGGCACCGGCGGCTCCGGCATCTCGAACCAGCTCGCGGCCATGCCCTCGGTGCACGTGGCCTGGGCGCTGCTCGTGGCCGTCGCCGTGGTGGGGATCAGCCGGAGCACGTGGCGCTGGCTGGTGCTCGCCCACCCGGTGCTCACCGTGTGGGCGGTGGTGGCCACCGGCAACCACTGGTGGCTCGACGGCATCGTGTCGGCCGGGCTGCTGCTCGCCGCCATGGGTGGGCAGGCACTGGTGGCCGGCGGCTGGCGCCGGTGGGTGCCGGCCCGGCCTCCGCTCCTACTCGGGGCGGGCGGTGTTGAACCGGTTCATGGCCGTGTCGAAGCCGTCGGCGAGGATCGCCTCGACGGCGTCGGCGGCCTCCGCGATGGCCACGTCGAGCTCGACCCGCTGCGGCCTTGGTCATGCGGCGCAGCACGTGGTCGGCACCCTGCTGCCGGCCGGGGGGCTTGCCCACGCCGATGCGGACGCGGGCGAAGTCGTCGGTGTGCAGGTGGGCCTTGATCGACTTGAGCCCGTTGTGCCCGGCCAGCCCGCCACCGAGCTTGAGCTTCACCCGGCCGAACGGCAGGTCGAGCTCGTCGTGCACCACCACCAGCCGGTGCGGGTCGTCGATGCCGTAGCGCCGCACCAGCGGGCCCACCGACAGGCCTGAGTCGTTCATGTAGGTCTGGGGGAACGCCAGCGCGACGCGGTGGGCACCGATGCGCACCTCGGCCGCCAGCGCCCGCTCCTTGCCCAGCTTCAGCCGGCCGCCGTGGCGCTCGGCGAGCAGGGCGACCACGTCGGCCCCGGCGTTGTGGCGCGAGTGCGCGTACTCGGCCCCGGGGTTGCCGAGGCCGACGACCAGGAGGTCGGCGGGGGTGCCGCGGCGCGCCGGTGCGTCGCGGTCGGAGCGGCCGAACGGTGCCACAGCACAGGACCGGCGCAGCTCCGGACCGGGCGCAGGGCCCGGCCCGGTGCCGCAGCGGGTCAGCTCTCGGGGGAGGCCTCGTCGGCGGCCTCGGCGGCCTCGCCGCCCTCGCCCTCGGCCTCGGCCTCGCCCTCGACCTCGCCCTCGATGCCGGCGCGGGTGATGGACGTGCCGACCACGGTCTCCTCGGCGTCGACGTCGGTGGTGACGCCGGCCGGGAGGCTCAGGTCGCCGACCCGCACCGAGTCGCCGAGGCGCAGCGCGGAGATGTCGATCGGGATCTCGTTCGGGATGGCGTTGGGCTTGGCGTTGACCGTGAGGCTGAACAGCAGGTGCTCGACGATGCCGTCCTCGCGGGCCAGCTCGACGGCCTCGCCCACGAGCACCACGGGCACGTCGATGCTGAGCTCCTCGTCGCGGCTGATGAGCAGGAAGTCGACGTGGGAGACGGTGTGCTGGATCGGGTTCCGCTGCACGTCCTTGACGATGGCGAGGTGCGTCTCGCCGTCGACCACGAGCGACAGCAGGGCGTTCATGCCGGCCTCACCGCTGAGCGCGGTGCGCAGCTCGCGCCACACGACCGAGACCGAGGTGGGGTCGGAGCCGTGGCCGTAGACGACGCCCGGGATCTTGCCCTGGGCACGCAGGCGGCCGGACGGACGGGAACCGGTGGTGCGGCCGGTTTCGGCCACGAGGGTGATCTCAGCCATTGGAGACTCCTACTTCAGAGATCGCGCCGGAGCGCAGATGGGGGATGAACGGCCGAACACCCTACGTCCCACCCCCCGGATCCCCGGAAAACGACGAGGTCAACCGTCGAGGCTGTGGAGGGCCAGGATGGCCAGCGCCGCGAGCGTCTGGTCGAGCTGCATCGTGCCCAGGTGGGATGACTTGGCGTCGGCCTCGTGGCTGCGGCCCCTGGCCGACAGGGTGCCCGGCAGGTAGTACGCCTCGTAGGGACCGCTCTCGATGCAGTGCACCGCGAACTCGGTGGGGTTCCGCTGCATCGCCTGGGCACCCGCCTTGGTGTGCTGGGTCTCGAACTTCGCCTTGAGGCGCGTGAACTCGCTGTCGGGCGAGTCCAGGTCGAACAGCTGCACGGAGGCCCGGTTGCCGTTCGTCAGCTCGATCGTCCAGCCGTCCTTGCGGTGTGCACTGGTGACCTCGGCGATCTTCGCCTGGACCTCCGCGACCTGCTCGTCGGTGAGGCCTTGGGCTCGGAGCCGCGCGATCCGGGCTTCGTTCTGTCCGGCGACCACCTCGCCGGGCGGGAGGCTCGGGTCGCCCACGCCGGCGTCGCGCATCCCCCTGAGGAACTTGTCGGCGATGAGGCTGCTCGTCTCGGGGCCCAACGGGTCGAGCGGCCGGACCTCCCGGACGTCGAGCCCCGCATAGGCGCCGAGAGCCTCGATCGGGACCGCGCCGAGCCCGCCGACCGCCGCCGTGCCCGGAGGCAGCGCCGCGAGGTCGGCCGGACCGGGGTGGGCCCGCATGTCGCGGGCCACCTCGAGCCGACGGTTGAACGTGTCCTTGATCTTGTCGAACACCCTGATGCCTCCTGTTGGCGCTGAGGCAGGGTACCGGTGGAGCCGGGCCTGCGGGCGGTGCCCGGCCGGTGGGCGCCGGCGTCAGTGATCCCCGGCCTGCTCCACGACGCTCCGAGCCACCGCCTCGACAGCTTGATCACGCTGCACGTCGGTCCGGCCCGGAAGCGTCGCCATGACCATCAACACCTGCGCGCCGACCCGTGCGACGAGCCCGCCGCCCATCGGTGCCCGGTACGCCTCGTCACCGACGCCCGCAACCGGTGCCGCAACCGTTCGGGGCAGCTGCCGGAACTCCTCGAACTCCTCCGGTCGCAACCACGACGCGATGACCCGCCCACCGTCCCGTGCGACGAAGGTGGCCGACGCCCCGGCGATCGCCAGCGGGTACGGGCGCGCGGTCGGCACGAGGTCCACCGGGAAGCCGAACGCGGCGGTCACTGCCCCCGCGTCGGGCAGAGGAGGCGGAGCGGCGCCGGCCGCGCCACCCGTGGGTGTCGTGGCTGCGGTGGCCACGGGGACGGTGGACTGGTCTTCGTGGACCGTCGCGAGATCAGCCACATGGTGGAGCCACGGCGAGACCCGGGCCCTGACGGTCGCGCCCTGACGGACGGCGGGCGCCGACGGGAGGCGCCAGGCGCGGATGTGGTCGGACGAGCCCTCGTCGACGGCCAGGTGCCAGAGCGGGCGTTGCTCGTCGCCGTGTTGACGGAGCCGCAGCACCCGCCCTTCGACGTCGCGGCGGCGACGCACGAGGTCTGCGGCACCACCCAGGAGCAGACATGCGCCGTACAACGCCACGAGCACGCCGAGCAGCACGACGGCAGCCAGCGCGACGCCGACCGCGGCTCGGACCCCGGCGGGAGTCCTGTGGTCACGGGCGTTGTCGGCGATGGTGCGGAGCAGCGCGTCGGCGACCGACACCGCGCCCGGGGCGACGAGCACGCCGGCAGCCGTCAGGAGCACGCCCACCAGCGCGACGAGCACGGGCCGGCGACCGTATCCGGGAGGGAGCGGCGCGGGTAGCGGATCTTGACGACCCGCCAGTGCCCTCCGACCGGGCTCCAGGCATGACGTTCGCTCTCGGCGCCGAGCGGGAGCGTCTCGACCGCCGCCCGGGCCATGCCGAGCGCGGCACCGTAGGCCAGCAGGCGGTCCCAGATCGCCACCGCGGCCGGCGGCTGCGCGGCGAACATCGGGTCGTTCGCGAGCGTGGCGCGCAGACCCAACCAGCGACCGGCCGTGGCTCGGCCGTCCGGCGTGTCGCGCTCGCCATGGAGCTTGCTGCCCAAGGTGATGAGGAGCACGGCGCTCATGATCCCCATGCCCACCGCCGCGCCGACGGGGTCGTCGTTCTTCTTGCTGCCCGTCAGGGTCGTCGCCGCGATGCCCACGGCCACGCCGACGACCACGGCCAGCGCCGTGAGGATCGCCCGCTGGCGTGCGCCCCAACGAGGCCGTGACAGGGCCCGGTTGCGGGCATCTTCGACCACCCCCTGCTCGAACCGCCGCCACCAGGTCTCCGCGAGCGCCTCGGGACCGGTGGTCAGGGCGTCTGCCGGCACGAAGCCATCCGTGGTCTCGTGGGAGAGCGCCCGCAGGTGGTCGAGGACCATGCGCTCGTACCCGGTGAGCGGCCCGTCATCGGGCCCTTGCTCCCGGACCCGCACGAGGGTGCGTTCGCCGATGGAGTCGATCGACACGAACCGGCGCGCCGCGAGATCGAGCAGGGTGGCCGGCACCGACTCCCGGCCCAGCTCCCAGTCACTCGTCACCAGGTTGACGACTGCAGGGGGCTCGCGCCCGCCGGATTCGAGCGTCGGCGGCCCCGGTGCCACCCGTCGGGGCTCCGATCGTGCCAGCAGGGCCAGCAGCGCGAGGCCCCACAGCGCCGCGGCACCCGCTGCGGCGATCCAGAGCCCGGGGCCGAGGCCGCGCCAACGCTCGACGAGGTCGTTGGTCGCGAGGACCGCGGACACGAGCGAGGGCCAGGGTGTCACGGTGGTCACCGTCGCCGCGGGTGTCGGAGCATCATCTCTGGAGGACGAAGGCGTAGCTGCCAGGGCCCTGGTTGGCGTCGTTGACGACGAGTGACCACGTGCCCGACTCGGTCAGCGTGAACGGCGTCTCCTTGCGACAGCCGTAGCCCACGTGGTTGTTGCCCCGGGGATCGTAGATCACGACCTGCACGACGTCGAGGCTGCACCCGGGTCCCCAGAAGTGCACCTGGTCGCCCTTGGTGCCCTTGAAGCGGTACACGTCGTGGGCCGCCACCTGGGGGATCGTCCCGGAGATCGTCTGGCCGTACGCCGCGTTGGCCAAGACATCGTGGCGCTGGAACCGGACCGGGATCGAGTAGCTGCTGTGCTCCCCGGCGTCGACGAAGAGGTGGACGGTGTACGTGGCCGTCTTGGTGAACGCGGCCCGGCCCCACTGGCACGCGGGCGAGGTGACCCCGAGCGCGGCGCCAGCCGGGTCGAGGATCTGCATCGCGACGTTGCCGTTGTCGTCGGTGCATCCGGCCGTGTCGAGCCAGGCAACGTCACCGGCGCTGACCTTCAGCGGCAGCTCCACCGACGTCTTCGAGCCGCTGAGCGTTCCGGTCAACGTGACGACGCGATCGACCGCGGGGGCGGTGCCTGCCGGAGACGTGCCCGGAGCGGGCATCGCTGCACGGCCTGGCCGTACCCGTACATCGACGCGAACAGCGGGTCGTTGGTCGCCGCGAGGTCGACCACGCACGCCTGGAGCAGGGTCGCGTCGGTGATGCCCGCGTCGCGGCACACCTTCTCGGCGGCGGCGCGGTTGGGGATGGCGCTCGTGTACGGGAACTTCCGGTCGGTGTAGCTGGCCGTGTTGCGACCCGCCGGGTACGTGAAGAGCGACCCGGCCTGCGTGATGCGCCAGTGGTCGGCGAAGGCATGGTCGACCACGTCGGCGCTGGGGAAGGTGCCGAGCGGTGCACCGGTGCCTGTGGAGAGGTCGTTGGCGGGGTTGCCATCGAAGTTGCCGAGGAGGCCCGCCAGCTTGCCCTTGCGCTTCGGGGCCGGTGCCACCTCGACGTTGAGCCCGAACGGGCCGATCGGCACGGCGCGCACGACGGTGCCGTCGGGCCACGTGAGGGTGTAGCTGTCGCCGAACATCGTGGACGACCGGCTGATGGTGGTGTTGCCGAGGCGGTCGGGCAGCTTCGTGGTGACCGCGCCGTCGACGCGCAGCACCGTGTGATCGCCTTCGACCGCGATCTCGAGGCGCCGGCCACCGACGCGCGTCGCCATCGCGGTGTTGAGCGACGCGAACTGCGACGCCTTCGCCGCGACTTGGCGGACCTGGACGAGGAGGTTGTCGGTCGTGGACTGGGCGAGGGTGAACTCGCCGACGGTCTGGAAGTCGTAGTGCAGCCCGTCGAACGTGGTGAGATGCGGGTCGCCGGTGGTCCTGCCGCCCGAGGTCGGGCCGGGTGGGGTGTCCGAGGTGTCGGACGTGCTGCCGCCCCCGCCTCCCTTTCCGCCGCCTCCGCCCGGCACGGTGGGCGGCTTGTCGGGCTTCTTGCAGAACTCGTCGAGCGACTTCCCGGCCGCGCCGGCCTGGGCGGTGTGGTTGCCGCCGTCGAGGCCCACGGTGATGGGCCCCTTGGCGGGCGTGGTGTGCTCGGAGGCACCGGGACTGCCGTCGGGGCAGGTGCAGCCGCCGTCGCGGAGGCACAGCGCGACGGGCCCGGTCTGGTTGAGCGGGGTGTCGACGCCGAAGCCCTCGTCGTGCAGGCGTCCGTAGCCGTCCATGAGGTAGACGATCAGCACGTCGGCGGAGGACTCGATGACGGCCTGGGTGGCCTGCGCCGGCCCTCCGAAGGGCAGCGCGTGGCTGTTGCCGGCCCCGATCGTCAGGTGCTCGGGCGTGGGGCCGGCGCTCGGCGGTGACCCGGGCCCGGTCATCTTCCACGAGGGGTTTGCGGCATCCTCGAAGTAGCTCGCCCCCCACTGCTCGTAGTAGTCGGTCTCGCTCCCGGCGATGAGGACCCCGAGCGCGTCGGAGTCGTGTCCACCCACGTCGGCCACAACAGTCGGCAGGAGCCGTGGCCAGACCGCCGACTGATCGCGCACCACGTCGCCGTAGTGGCCGAACACACCGAGCGCGTCGTAGGAGCGGTCGACGTAGGCCGTCATCGGCGTGAACGTGTACTTCGACCACTTGTTCTCGACCACGCCGGACCCGCTCGGCACGACCTGGGCCATGACCCACGTGGCCTCGCCCTCCTCGACCCACGGGGACACGGTCGCGACCGCCTCGCCGGATCCCACCGCGACCTGCTGGTAGCAGTGGAACACCTCGTGCGCCATGACCGCCGCCGCGTCGTTGCCGGGGACCGCGGCCATCTTCTGGTTCCAGATCGTGATGTGACAGCCATCGCCGAACGGCTGGTAGGCAGTGGCGTACCAGGGCTTGTAGTACCAGGTCGTCGACGCATAGGCCGTGCCGGGCAGGTCGTAGGAGACGTCGATCCGGAACTTCGAGATCGGCTTCGCCCCCAGTTCGGCCGCTTCCGCCACGCTCGCCGACTCGGCCAGGTGCAGGTAGTCGTACGCGGGCGTGTCACGCCGGGAGGTGGGCGAGCCGAGGCTGATCTGCCGTGGTGTCGGCGTGGTGGCGCCGCCCGCAGCCCCACGCCCGAACGAGATCGTCGTTGGTGGAGCCGCCTGGTTCGGTTGACCGAGCAGTCTCGCCGCCGCCTTGCGCTGCGCGACCGTGAGCTTGTCCCAGACCCCGTACAGGTAGCTCGTGGCCATCGAGCCGTCGAAGTCGGTCTTGTCGACGGAGCCCGTGTGGGCCGGCACGCCCGGCAGTGGGCCGATCTGGATGCTGAACAGCATCAGCGCGCGCTCCGCGGTGAGACCGTCGGTGCGGATGTCGTGCATGATCTGGGACTGGGTCTCGCCCACCGGGAACGGGGAGGAGGCCGTGCGCGCCGCGCCGCGGCTCGTCGTGGTGGTCGTCCCCTGGCGCGACGCGTTGTCGGTCTTCGCGGAGCACGCGCCTGCCGCGAGCACGAGCGCCACGACGAAGAGTGGAGTGAGCCGCCGCATGGTTCCTCCGAGCCGCCGGACAAGAGGGGTCGCGAGACCCTAGGCCGTTTGCGACGGAAGCGACGGCCGGACCCGACGTGGGCCGGGCCGGCGTCAGCTCTGGTTCTCGCCGCCGAAGATCTCGCTCACGCTGGTGTCCTCGAACACCGCGTCGATGGCGTCGCTGACCAGACCCGCCACCGAGAGCACCTCGAGCTTGTCGATCTGCTTCTCGGGCGTGATGGGCAGGGTGTCGGTGACCACGACGCGCGAGATGGCCGAGTTCTTGAGCCGGTCGGTGGCGGGGTCCGACAGCACCCCGTGGGTGGCCATGACCCACACGTCGGACGCGCCGTGCTCGTTCAGGATGTCGGCCGCGGCGCAGATGGTGCCGGCGGTGTCGATCATGTCGTCGATGATCACGCAGTGGCGGCCGTCGACGTCGCCGATGACGTCACGGGCGAGCACCGTGTTGGCCGTGCCCTTGGGGCGGTACTTGTTGACGAACGCCAGGTCGGCGCCCACGTGCTGCGAGAAGCGCTCGGCCACCTTCACCCGGCCGGCGTCGGGAGACACCACCACGAACGACCCGAGCTCCTGCGCCTTGAGGTAGTCGACCAGCACCGGCATGGCGGTGAGGTGGTCGACCGGCCCGTCGAAGAAGCCCTGGATCTGGCCCGAGTGCAGGTCGACGCTGACCACGCGGTCGGCGCCGGCGGCCTGGAACATGTCGGCGACGAGCTTGGCGGTGATGGGCTCGCGGCCCTCGGCCTTGCGGTCCTGGCGGGCGTAGCCGTAGTAGGGGCAGACGGCGGTGATGCGCTTGGCCGAGGCCCGCTTGGCGGCGTCGATCATGATCAGGTGCTCCATGATCGCCTTGTTCACCTCGCCACCGTGCGACTGCAGGATGAACACGTCGGCACCGCGCAGCGACTCGCCGAAGCGGCAGTGCAGCTCGCCGTTGGCGAACTCGCGGAGGTTGGTCTCGCCCAGCTCGACACCCAGGTGGGCCGCGATGTCGGTGGCCAGGATCGGGTGCGCCCGACCCGAGTAGAGCCGCAGCTTCTTCTTGGTCAGGAGCTCCATCGAGGACCCTTCGATCGGCCGGCTGTCAGCCCGGCGTGCCAGCGACCCCGTCTTCGGGACTGCGGGCAGCATAGAACGGCCCGGTGACGGCTCCGTCGGGGATTGCGCTGCCGGCCGCCAGCACGGCGTAGGGGCCCACCCGGGCACCGTCGCCGATCTCGGCGTCGACGCCGGTCGACGAGGCGACCACGGCGTCGCGGCCCACCACGCAGTCGGTGAGCCGGGTGTCGGGCCCGATCTCGGCGCGCTCGCCCACGACGGTGTGGCCCTGGAGGATGGTGCCGGGGAAGAGCGTGACGTCGGGCGCCAGGCGCACCGTGGCGTCGAGGTAGGTGCGCGCCGGGTCGATCATGGTGACGCCCTGACCCAGCCACGACTCGTTGGTGCGGCGCCGCAGCTCGGCCTCGGCGGCGGCCAGCTGGCGACGGTCGTTGATGCCGTGCGTCTCGTCGGGGTCGGGGGCGACTACTGCGTGGACCGGGTAGCCGGCGTCGTGCAGCACGGCCACCACGTCGGTGAGGTACTGCTCGCCCTGCGCGTTGTCGGGGTCGATGCGCCGCAGGGCCGGGGCCAGGACGCTGCGCCGGAAGCAGTAGATGGAGGTGTTGACCTCGTCGATGGCCAGCTCGTCGGCCGTGGCGTCGGCGTGCTCGACGATGCGCACCACCTTGTCGTCGCGGCCGCGCACCACCCGCCCGTAGCCCGTGGGGTCGGGGAGGTGGGCGGTGAGCACGGTGCACGCGGCGCCGGTGCGGCGGTGCTCGGCCACGAGGGCGGCGATGGTGGCCGGGCGCAGCAGCGGCGTGTCGCCGGGGAGCACCAGCACGTCGTCGGCGTCGTCGTCGGTGTCGTCGGGGAAGGCGGTGAGCGCCACGCTGACCGCGTCGCCGGTGCCGCGTTGCACGACCTGCTCGACGAAGTCGAGGACGTGGTCGATGGGCTCGTCGGCGAGCTTCTTCGACACCCGCTCGGCGCCGTGGCCCACCACGACGACGGCACGGTCGATGGGGCAGTCGGCCAGGGCGTCGAGCACGTAGAGCACCATGGCCCGCCCGCACAGCAGGTGCAGCGGCTTGGGCCGGGTGGAGTGCATGCGGGTGCCTTCGCCTGCGGCGAGGACGATGGCGGACAAGGGCCGACCGGCGACTGCCATGCCGCCTTTTCTACTATGCGCCCGGGGACACCGGCGCGCTCGGGAGGCCTGTGGCGCCCTCCACCTGCAGCGCGACGCTCCGGGGGGAGGACTCGAACCTCCAAGCATCCGGTACCGAAAACCGGCGTTCTGCCAATTGAACTACCCCGGAAGGGACCGGCCCACGCTACCCGCGGCCGCCGCCGGCCCCGGCGAGCCGTCCACCCCCCGCCCTGGGGCCGTTTCGCACCGGTCGGGGGGCCTCCGCTAGGTTGATCCGCCTCATGGGCTCACTGATCAAGAAGCGCCGCAAGCGCATGCGCAAGAAGAAGCACAAGAAGATGCTGAAGCGCACACGCTGGCAACGCCGCGCCGGCAAGTAACCGAACCGGCCGCCCCGCAGGCCCCCGACACCGGGTGGATCAGGTGGTGCCGAGGTAGAAGAAGCTGCCCTGGTCGTCGGTGCACTCCGACGTGCGGCCGTAGGGCTGCGTCGCGGGGTCGGTGGCGGTGCCGCCGGCCGCTCGCACCCGCTGCACTGCGGCGTCGACGTCGTCGACGCGGTACATCGGCGCCACCGAGTCGTGGTCGCTGCCGCCGCGCATCCCGGTCATCGGGTGGACGCCCTGGGGCTCCCAGCCGTCGTCGACGCGCCCGCTGCTGAAGGTCCAGCCGAGCACCGCTCCCAGGAACGCCCGGGTGCGTGACGAGTCCCGCACCCCGAACGTGAGGTAGGAGATGTCGCCCTGGTGCTCGCCGTTGAGCGGCACCCGGGGCTCGACGCGGTCGGGCAGCGGCTCGACGAGCGCGAACGCCATGCTCTGGTCGTCGGTGCAGTCGGCCACGTGGCCGAAGCGCTCCGTCCGAGCCTCGTCCGCCCGGCCACCGGCCTCACGGACGTCGGCGATCGACCGCTGCACGTCGTCGACCACGAAGTAGGGCACGGCCGTGCCCGCAGCGCCGACACGGAGGCCGTGGCGCGGCCGCACCCCGGACGCCTGGCGGCCGAGGTCGCCGAGCGGGGGCCCGTAGCTGCAGCCGAGCACGGCTTCGTAGAAGGCGACGGCTCGGTCGACGTCGGGGACGCACACGGCGAGGAACGCCACGTCGCCGTGGTGGGGTGGGTCCGGCGGGGTGGCGTCGGCGGTGGCGGTGAGGTCGAGATCGGACACGGTGACTCCTGGGGGCAGGGCGAGGGCGCGCTCGACCCGGGCACGGAGCCGGGCCGCGAACGCCGGGTCGGGAGTGGACGGGGTCGGGGGGAGGTGCAGGGCGTCGAACGGGTCAGCCATCAGACGCCTCCTGGTCGGTGTAGGCCCGGCGGAACGCGGCGCGGGCGCGCACGAGCAGTGCTTCGGTGGCGTGCACGCGAGCGGTCGAGGAGCCCGGCCACCTCGGCGACGGGGAGGCCGTCGACGTAGCGCAACGTGAGCGCGGCCCGGTGGTGCGGCCCGAGCGAGGCGAGCGTGGCGTGGGTGCGGAGGCCGTCGACGTGGACGTCCCACGGGTCGCCGTCGGGTGGTGCCTGGGCGTCGGCCAGGGCGTGGAGGCCGCGCTGCTCACGGGCCTGGCGGCGCCAGTGGTCCACCAGCTTGTGGCGGGCGACGCCGATGAGCCAGGGCACCGAGATCACGGGCGGATCCGGACGGCGGGAGGCGTCGACCGCCGCGAAGAACGTCTCGGCGGTGAGATCCTCGGCCACCGGCACGCCGTCGCACCGCACCAGCAGGTAGCCGTAGACCGCAGGGAGCGCCTCGTCGTACAGCGCGAGCAGGGGGGATCCCGCTGCGCTGGTGCCGGTCGAGGTGTCGCTCACATCCCTATCGTCGTTCGGGAGGCCCGATCTCCGACGGGCCGCCGCCGGATTTCTCCGAGCCCGGCAGCTCGGCCGGCCGGGTCTGCACCACGATGCGGTCGTCGCCGGGGAAGGCTCCCGCCACGAACCAGGTGCTGCCGCTCCCGGCCAGCACGGGCACCTCCCCGGTGGCCTCCGCCAGCCGGTCGCGCCAGGCCGCCAGCCGGGGCTCTACGGCGAGGGCGGCCGCGGCGAGGTCGTTCGGGCCGTCGCCGACCGGGCCACCGAGGCGGTCCCAGGCGGCGTAGACCTCGGGCGTGGCACAGCCGAAGGGCGGGATGAGCAGCGTGTAGGTGCGCGCCACGAAGGGCAGCGGCTCGACCAGCTCGCCGATCCCGCGCACCCGGGCCCGGCCGCCACGGACGCAGAACGGCACGTCGGCGCCGATCGACGCGGCCACGGCGAGGTCGTCGACACCGGCCCAGCGGAGCACGGCCGCCGCGTCGGCCGACGCGCCGCCGAGCCCCCCACCTGCGGGGATGCGCTTGAGGAGCCTCACGTGGGCGGTCCGACCGACGGCCGCCAGCGCCCGGCGCACCGAGTTGTCGTCGTCGGGGCCCACGTGCAGGCCACTCCCGGTGCCGACCACGTCGAGGCCGTCGCCGGAGGTCAACTCGAGGGTGTCGGCGAGGTCGAGGGTGACCATCTCGGCGTCGATGAGGTGGTAGCCGTCGTCGCGCACTGCCGTAACCCTCAGGCTCACGGTGAGCTTCGCGGGCGCGGCGACCACCTCGACGGCCCCGGAGTCGGTCACCGGCACAGCTTGCCCCATGCCGGCCTCACGCCGGGGCGGCGGCGCGGGTGAGCCGGCCCCACGCCTCGAGGTCGAGCTGCTCGGCACGGGCCGTGGGGTCGACCCCGGCGGCGGTGAAGGCCGCGGCGTCGACGAGCCCACCCAGGGCGCCCCGCAGCATCTTGCGGCGCTGCCCGAACCCGGCCCTGACCAGGGCGAACAGCTGGTCGGCGTCGGCATCCACCGCCGGACCTCCCGGACGCCTGACGATCTCGACCAGCGCCGACTCCACCCGGGGCCGCGGCACGAAGACGTCGGGCCCCACCTTGCCCACCACGCGGGCCGTCGCCCAGTAGGACACCTTCACCGAGGGGATGCCGTAGGCCTTGTCCCCCGGGGTCGCAGCCAGGCGCTCGGCCACCTCGAGCTGCACCATCACCAGCATCCGCCGGATGGCCGGCACCGCGTCGAGCAGGTCGCACACCAGCGGCGTGGCCACGTTGTACGGCAGGTTGGCCACGAGCACCCACTCGGGGGCCGCGGCGAGCACGGCCGACCAGTCGAGCTCCATGGCGTCGCCCGCGACCACCTCCACCCCGGTGCCCTGCACCGCCTCCTCGAGGACGGGGAGCAGGTGCCGGTCGAGCTCCACGGCGGTGACCGAGGCGCCGGTCTCGGCGAGGGCCAGCGTGAGCGAGCCCAGGCCGGCACCGATCTCGACGACGTGGTCCCCGTGGGTCACGGCGGCCAGGCGCGCGATGCGGCGCACGGTGTTGGCGTCGGCCACGAAGTTCTGGCCCAACGCCCGGCTGGGCCGCAGGCCGTGCCGGTCGAGCAGGTCGAGGATCTGACGCCGCGAGTGGGTCACAGGTCGACGAGCGTTGCACACCCGGGCGGGTGCGCCCGGGGCCGGCCCGCTACCAGGTGACGGTGACGCTGATGACGCCGGTGCCGAGGCTGGCCAGCCGGCCGAAGACCTCTTCGCTCAAGTCGATGATGCGCCCGGCGCCGAAGGGGCCGTAGTCGTCGACGACGCAGCTGGCCGTGCGGCCGTTGGCCGAGATGGTGACCCGGGTGCCACGGGGCACCGTGCGGCTGGCGCACCCGCCCGGGTTGTGGGCGTAGTAGCTGGCGAGGCCCGACTCGGAGTGGCTGGAGGAGGCCACCGTGGTGGGCGGTGCGGTGGTGGCGGGCGCCGCGGTGGTGGGCGGGGGCGTCCACGCCGGGGCTGCCGTGGTGGGCGTGGTGCTGGCCGTCTGGCCCGTCGAGGCCGCGGCCGTGGTGGGCGGCTCGGTGGTGGGGGCCTCGGTGGAGGGCGTGGTGGTGGCGGTGTGCTGCGACGCCGCCGCGGCACGGTGCAGGGCGATGGGCAGGAGCTTGGCGGAGGCGTCGTGGGCGCCCGGGGCGGGCACGCTCGACGAGCTGCCCGACGGCCCGGCGACGGTGCGGACCTGCACCGTCTTGGCCTGCGGCACCGCGCTGGCCGAGCCACGCGAGACCAGCAGCAGGGGCAGCATCAGGGCCGTGACCAGCACGGCGAAGAGGATGCCGGGGCTCTCCCAGGGCATGCCGTGGGCGACGGTGGCGGCCGGAGCCGTGACGGTGGCCGCAGGCCGGGCCGCGCGCCGGGCAGCAGGCCGGGCAGCGCGCCGGGCAGCAGGCCGGGCGGCGCGCCGGGCTCGGCGGGCGTTGGCCGGGAGCCGCGACGGCGGCAGCTCGACGCGAGCCTCGGGCGGTAACGGGGGGGAATCGTGCATGAAGTCGACAAGGTTACGAGCGTCGTAACCCAACCGCAACTTTCAGAGGTGTGATCCGTTCCCGTTCGCAACGACCTCGCCGCGCCGGTCTCCCCCGCCGCGCCAGGTCAGGAGAAGCGGAACACCCGCTCGGCGTTCGCCCAGACCGCCGCCGCCAGCTCGGCCGGGGCGAGGCCCTTGAGCCCGGCGACCGCCTCGCCCACCGCGGGGACCCACGCCGGGCGGTTGGGCTTGCCGCGGTGCGGGACGGGGGCCAGGAAGGGGCTGTCGGTCTCGACGAGCAGCCGGTCGATGGGGCACCGCTCGGCGGCGGCCTGCACGTCGGTGGCGTTGCGGAACGTGACGATGCCGCTGAACGACAGGAAGGTGCCCCGGTCGAGGCAGGCCTGCGCCTCGTCGGGCCCACCCGTGAAGCAGTGGATCACGGTGCGCGGCGGCACGCCCTCGGCGTCGAGGACGGCGAAGGTGTCGTCCCAGGCCTCCCGGGTGTGCACCACCAGGGCCAGGTCGTGGCGGTGGGCCAGGGCGATCTGGGCCGCGAACGCGGCCCGCTGCACGTCGCGCGGGGAGTGCTCGTAGTGGTAGTCGAGCCCGCACTCCCCCACGGCCACCACGCGGGGGGCGTCGAGCAGCGCCTCGAGCCCGTCGACGCCGCAGCTTGGCGTCGTGGGGGTGCAGGCCCACGGTGGCCCACACGTCGGGGTGGCGGGCGGCCACCTCGACCGAGGTCTGCGACGATGCGTGGTCGGTGGCGACGGTGACGAACCGCCCCACGTCGTGGGCCCGGGCGTCGGCGAGTGCCTCGTCGACTCGTGCCCAGCGGTCGGTGGCCGCCTCGGCCGTGCCCGCCTCGCCGGCGGCCGGATCGGCCGGGTGGTCGTCGCCCAGGTCGAGGTGGCAGTGCGTGTCGATCCAGCGCGCCGGCGGCGGGCCCCCGAGGAGCGCCTCGCCGGTCATGGGCCCGCGGGCGCAGCGGTGGGCGTGAGCCGTGGGAACAGGGGCGCGCCCTTCTCGACCGGGAGGCCTCCGGGGTAGCCGCCCCAGGCCGCCGCGGCGGGCACGGTCTGGTCGGTGGGGGAACCGGACAGGCCGATGCGGGACCAGACCTCGGCGGAGGAGCCGGGGATGGCCGGGCTGGCCAGCACGGCCACCAGCCGCAGCACCTCGAGCGCGTCGCCCAGCACCCCGTCGACCTCGGGGCCGGGATCGGCCTTCCAGGGCTCGGCCGCCTCGAGGAGCGCGTTGGCCTCGCGGATGAGCCGCCAGGTGTGGTCGAGCGCGATGGACGGGGCCACCGCGTCCCACGCCTCGGCTGTTGCGGCATAGACCTCGGCCGCCACCGCGGCGAGGGGGCTGTCGGGGCGCGGCGCGGGACCGATGCCGTCGCACTTCTTGGCCACGACCGTGGCGACCCGCGACAGCAGGTTGCCCAAGTTGTTGGCCAGGTCGGCGTTGTAGCGGGAGATCATGGCCTCGTAGCTGAAGTCGCCGTCGGGGCCGAACGGCGTGTCGCGCAGGAAGTGGTAGCGGAACCCGTCGACGCCGAACTCGTCGACGAGCTCGGCGGGGGCGATCTGGTTCAGCCGGGTCTTGCTCATCTTCTCGCCGCCGACCAGCAGGTAGCCGTGCACGTGGACGCGGTGCGGGGGCAGCTCGCCCGCAGCCAGCAGCAGGGCGGGCCAGTAGACGCAGTGGAAGCGCAGGATGTCCTTGGCCAGCACGTGGTGCACGTGCGGCCACCAGGCGTCGAACTCGGCACGGTCGGTGCCGTAGCCCACCGCGGTGGCGTAGTTGATCAGCGCGTCGTACCAGACGTAGAAGACGTGGGCGTCGTCCCACGGGACGGGCACGCCCCACGAGAGCGAGCTGCGGCTGATGCTGACGTCGTCGAGGCCCTGGCGGATGAGCCCGAGCGCCTCGTTGCGCTTGCCCTCGGGCTGCACCGCGTCGGGGTGCGCCGCGTACCAGTCGAGGAGGGGCTGCTCGAAGGCCGAGAGCCGGAAGAACCAGTTCTCCTCCTCGAGGTACTCGACCGGCTTGCCGTGGATGGGGCAGAGCCCGAGCCCGTCGGGGTCGGGGTTGGGCAGCAGGTCGGACTCGGCGTAGTAGGCCTCGCAGTGCACGCAGTAGAGGCCGGCGTAGGTGTCCTTGTAGACGTGGCCGTTGTCGCGCACCTTGGTGAGCAGGGCCTGGACCGCGGCGTGGTGCCGGGGCTCGGTGGTGCGGATGAAGTCGTCGGGCTCGATGTGCAGCTGCCGCCAGGTCTCCTGGAAGCGTGCGGAGTTGAGGTCGGCCTGCTCGATGGGGGTGAGCCCGTTGGCCTCGGCCGAGCGCTGCACCTTGAGCCCGTGCTCGTCGGTGCCGGTGAGGAAGTAGGTGGGCTCACCCAGGAGGCGGTGCCACCGGGCCAGGGCGTCGACGGTGACCGTGGTGTAGGCGTGGCCGATGTGGGGCGCGTCGTTGACGTAGTAGATCGGCGTCGTGACGTAGAAGCGTCGGGCGGGTGGTTCGGCGGTCACCCACCCAACCCTACCGGCGCCTCCGCGGGCCCCTTACCCGAGTTCCGGCTGGTCAGGCTCCCCGGATACGGCTTCGGGAGCCCGCGCGGCCTGCTGGCGGGCGGCCTGGCCGCGGCGCCGGCGACGGCGGGGCACGCCGAGCAGCCAGGGACGCACGATGGCCACGCTCTCCTCGGGGTGGTCGTCGACCAGGTGCAGCGTGACGGGGTCGTCGGGACCGGAGCGCGCGGCCTCGACCTCGATGACGATCTCGGTCTTGCGCTCCACCCTGATGAAGCTCTCGATCGCGCGGCCTGCTCCGGCCATGCCGGCCCCCAGCACCGACTCGCGGCCCCAGCGCGCCATCCGCGACGCCATGGCCTCGTCGGTGCGAGCGTCGTAGACGGGGTCGTCGAGGGGCTCCTCGAGCGGCTCGCCGTCGGGGCCGTGGATCACCGTCTGGGCGTCGGGCATCCACTCGTCGTCGTCCCAGATGTCGGCGCTCGGCACGATGCCGCCACCGATGACGGGCTCGGGCTCGGGCTCGGTGTCGGTGTCGGGCAGCAGCGCGTCGATGCGCTCGAGGATGTCGGGCTCCGGAGCGGGATCGGGCCGTGCCGCGGCGTCGGGCTCAGGGTGATCGGACGGCACCATCGGCTCCAACCCTACGGCCGGCAGGCCCGGAGCGCGCGAGGCTGGAACCATGCGAGTCGTCGCCATCGACCACGTGCAGCTGGCCATGCCACCCGGAGGCGAGGACGTCGCCACGGCCTTCTACGAGGGTCTGCTCGGGCTCACCCGCGTGCCCAAGCCGGCCCACCTGGCCAAACGCGGCGGCTGCTGGTTCGGCGACGGCGACGTGCGGGTCCACCTGGGCGTCGAGGTCGACTTCCGGCCCGCCCGCAAGGCCCACCCCGCCTTGCTCGTCGACGACCTCGACCTGCTCGCCGAGCGGTTGGAGGCGGCCGGGCACCCGGTCCGCGACGGCGACGGGGTCGACGGCTTCGAGCAGCGCTACGTCGACGACCCCTTCGGCAACCGCATCGAGCTGCTCACGCCCGTCTAGCGGCCCCGAACCGTTCTACGTGCGGATACCGTCGCTGGGCGACGGTATCCGTGCGTAGAACGAGGGCGGCTCAGGTCCGTCCGACGCCCGCTCCGTCCCCGGGGGCACCGAGCGCGAGGTCGTAGACGCGCTTGCGGCCCACCCCGAAGTGCTCGGCCACCTCGGCGGCGGCGTCACGGGTGGAGCTGCCGGTGGCCCGGGCCGCCGCCACCGCGGCGACGAGCTCGGCGTCGGTGGGCTCGGCGGGCGCGGGGCACCGTCGAGCACCAGCACGTGCTCGCCGCGCGGCTCGACCGCCGCCACCCGCGCGACCGCCTCGCCGAGGGTGCCCCGCCACACCTCCTCGTGCAGCTTGGTGAGCTCGCGGGCGAACACCACCCGGCGCTCGGGACCGCAGACCGCGACCAGGTCGGCGACCGTGCGGGCCAGGCGGTGCGGCGCCTCGTAGAGCACGACGGTGCGCTCCTCGGTGGCGACGGCGGCCAGGCGGCGCGACCGGGCGCTGCCCTTGCGCGGCAGGAAGCCCTCGAACACGAACCGGGCGGTGGGGAGCCCGCTGACCACCAGGGCGGCGGCCGCGGCCGACGGGCCGGGGATCACCTCCACCGCGAACCCGGCCTCGACCGCGGCTCGCACCAGCACCTCACCGGGGTCGGAGATGCCGGGCAGCCCGGCGTCGCTCACCAGGGCCACCCGCTCGCCGCGCGCCAGGCGGTCGAGGATGCCGGGCACGGTGTCGCGCTCGGTGTGCTCGTTGACCACGATCAGCCTGGGGGCGGCGACGCCGAGGTGCGACAGGAGGCGGCCCGGTGCGCCGGGTGTCCTCGCACCCCACGGCGTCGGCCGCCGCGAGCGCGGCCGTGACCCGCGGCGACACGTCGTCGAGGTTGCCGATGGGGGTCGCGACCAGGACCAGCGCGCCGGGGCTCACGCCGCCAGTGTGGCAGTCAGACGGCGCGACCGAGCCAGGCCGCCAGCCGCGTGTAGGGGCCCGAGCCCTCGGGAGCTGCCTGCACCTCGGCGAACGGCATGCCCGACGCCACGCCGCGGAACTCGCCGCCCGGCACGATGGCGGGGGCGAGGGCGAGCAGCAGCTCGCCGACCTCGGGGTCGAACTCGAAGGGCTGCGCGGTTGCCACGGCCAGGTCCCAGGCGTGGGTGGCGACCTCGATGGTGTAGGTGGTGAGCGCCTGGCGGCCGGTGTAGGTGGCCCAGGGCACGTGGTAGGTGGCGTCGAAGTCGGCGGTCTCCCACGCGGCCAGCGCGGCGTCGGCCTCGGCGCGGACCTGGTCGGCCCACGGCGCGTCGGGCCAGAGGCTGTCGTCGAGCGGCCCGGCGAAGGCGTCGATGCCCGAGGCGAGGTCGAACCCGCGGCGGATGGCGCCCTTGGTGTGCCCGACGAGCCCGGCGACGTCGAGCTCGTCGCACGGCGTGGGGTCGGTGGCCTGGGCGGGGGCGATGCCCGCCACCACGTCGACCGCCGCGTCGAGGACGGTGGCGTAGGCGTGGACCAGGGCCTGCGGGTCGACGGTGGTGACGGAGAGGGTGCTGGTGGTGGTGCTCACGGGGTGCTCCTCGTGGGGATCGGTGGTGTTGCGACCACCATCGCAGGGAGAACCTGACACCTGACGTCAGGTATCTGGGAGCATGGTCGGGTCATGCGGTCCGACCGGTTGCTCGCCATCCTGCTGCTCCTCCAGACGCGGGGCCGTTGCACCGCGCCCGACCTCGCCGAGGAGCTCGAGGTGTCGGTGCGCACCATCTACCGCGACGTCGACGCGCTGTCGTCGGCCGGCGTGCCCGTGTACACCGAGCAGGGGCGGGGCGGCGGCATCGTGCTGCTCCCGGGCTACCGCACCGATGCCACCGGCCTCACCGCACACGAGGCCCAGGCGCTCTTCACCTTCTCGGGCCGTGGCGTGCTCACCGACCCGAGCACCGACGGCCACCTCCAGGCCGCGTTCCGCAAGCTGCTCGCCGCCCTCCCCGTCGAGCAGCGCCCCGCGGCCGAGCGCACCGAGCAGCGCATCCTCGTCGAGCCGCAGGGCTGGGGCCGCCGCACCGAGACCGTGCCGCACCTCGGCGTGCTGCAGCAGGCGGTCATCAGCGACCGGCAGGTCCGCGTGCGCTACCGGCGTCCCGGGCGCGAGCCCTCCGACTACACCCTCGACCCCGTCGGGCTCGTCTCCAAGGCGGGCACCTGGTACCTCGTGGCCTGCCGTGAGGGCGAGCCGCGCATGTACCGGGCCGGGCGGGTCGAGCACGCCGAGCTCGGCGACGCCGCCGCCCTGCCGCCCGACCTGCCGCCGCTGGCCCGGCTGTGGGACCAGATGCGCTCCGACTTCGAGCGGCCGGGCACGGGCCTCACCGTCGAGGTGCGCGTGCCCCACGCCCGCAGCGCCGCGGTCATGAAGGGGGCCGCCGGCCAGGTCACGGCCGAGCCCGAGCGCCGCCCCGACCCCGACCACCCCGGCGACGACATCGTCAGCCTCATGTACCGCAACGCCCAGCACGCCCAGTGGTCGCTGCTCGGGTACTGCGCCGAGCACGAGGTCGTCGGCCCGCCCGAGGTCCGCGAGGGGCTGGCCGAGTCGGCCCGGGCCATCCTCGCCCGCTACGGCTGATCGGTGCCGCGCGTCTCGAGCTGGTCGCCGACCTGCACGTTCCAGCGGCCGAGCATCCCCGCCTCCGCCTCGATGACCGCCCGCGCCGACCACACCACCGGTCCGATGCGGTTGCGCTTGAGCCGGCCGACGCGGACCACCACGAGGTCGGCGTCGCAGTAGGCCACGTCGATGGGGAAGCGCATGCCGATGGTGTGCACCTGATGGGCCTTGGGGATCAGCAGCGCGCCCTCGATGCCGTCACGACCGAGCAGGCCCCAGCGGCGGGCGTTGCGGGTGCCGGCGACCTCGAGGGCCGCGAGCACCTCCCCGCCACGTACGAGCCAGGCCATGAGCGGTCGCCTCGTCCCGGCCTCAGACGTTGAAGCGGAACTCGAGGACGTCGCCGTCGGCCACCTCGTAGTCCTTGCCCTCGACGCGGAGGGTGCCCGCGTCGCGCGCCTTCGACCACGACCCGACCTCGAGCAGCTCGTCCCAGTGGATGACCTCGGCGCGGATGAAGCCCCGCTCGAAGTCGGTGTGGATCACGCCTGCCGTCTGGGGAGCCTTGGCGCCGGCCCGGAACGTCCAGGCCCGGCTCTCCTTCTCGCCGGTGGTGAAGAAGGTCCGCAGCCCGAGCAGGTGGTAGGCGGCACGCAGGAACCGCGGCAGCGCCCCCTCGCCGAGCCCGAGCGCGTCGAGCATCTCGGCGCGCTCCTCGCCCACGAACTGCGCGGCCTCGGCCTCGAGCTGCACGCACATGCCGATGACCTCGGCCCGGTCGCCCAGCTCGGCCTGCACCGGGGCCACGATCTCGTCGATGTCGCCCAGCTGGTCCTCGCCGACGTTCACGAGTGCCATCACCGGCTTGTTCGTGAGCAGGAAGTAGGGCCGCAGCGCGGCGCGCAGGGCGGGCGACAGGTCGCTGCGGTAGAGGGGCGTGCCTTCGGCGAGCACGGCCGCGGCCGCGTCGAGCGCCTCGACCTCCTCGGCGAGCGACTTGTCCTGCTTGGCGGCCCGGCGGCGCTTCTCGACCTGCGACTCGACGGCTTCGAGGTCGGCCAGGGTCAGCTCGATCTCGAGGACCCGCAGGTGCTCGAGCGGGTCGGACGGCCCGGGCACGTCGCCGTCGGCGAACGCCCGCAGCACGAACACCACGGCGTCGGCCTCGCGGATGCCGCCGAGGAAGCGGTTGCCGAGGCCCTCGCCCTGGCTGGCGCCCTCGACCAGCCCGCCGATGTCGACGAACTGCACGCTGGCGGGGATCGACCTTCTTCGACGCGCTCATCGCCGCGAGCCGGTCGAGCCGCTCGTCGGGCACCTTCGCCACGCCCACGTTGGGGTCGGTGGTGGCGAACGCGTAGGGCGCCGCGAGCGCCCCGCCACCGGCAAGCGCGTTGTACAGCGACGACTTGCCCGCGTTGGGGAGCCCGACGAACCCGAATCGTTCCATTGGCCGCAGGCTACCGGTGGCCCTCCGACCGCCCCGCACCCACCCAGGGTGCGCTCAGGTCAGGCGCGGGTGAGGCGCACCAGCAGGGTGCCGTAGTTCGAGCCACGGTGCAGGCGGCGCACCGCCTTGGAGTAGCTGCGCGGGAACCACGCCAGCCGCGCCGGCAGGTACCCCTCGAAGATGCCCGGGTCCTCGAGGTGGCGGAACTCGGCCCGGGCGAACCCCGCGCGCTCGGCTGCCTCGGTGAGCTGGCGCACCGAGTTCATCTGGAACTGGACGTCGAAGTGGTAGTCGTCGACGAGCTCCTCGCCCCGCAGCCGCTTCAGCAGCCAGTCCTCGACGTGCAACCGTGACGCCGCCAGGCTCGCCAGCCCGAAGTAGTGCCACAGGTTCGGGGTGAGCAGGAACAGCGAGCCGCCCGGCTCCAGGAAGCGGTGCGCGGTGTTGAGGAAGGTGTCGGAGTCGTCGATGTGCTCGACGACGTAGACGGCCAGGGCCACGTCGAACGGCTCGAACCCCGGCACCCCCTCGGCATAGGCGAGGTAGCCCTTCAGCCGGTGCGTGAGGTACGGGTTGTCGTCGATGTCGTCGCTCGGGTCGACCCCGGCGACCCGGCTGCAGCGCCCCACCAGCTCGGCCAGGTAGGGGTTGCGGCCCTTGCCCGCGCCGATGTCGAGCAGCGACGCGTCAGGCGGCAGCGCGTCGCCCACCCAGGAGATCAGCTCCTGGTACTGGTCGGTGCCGGGCGAGAGCCGCGTGCGGACGGTGTCCACGGGTCCGGTGGCGTCCGCGGCTGCGGGTCAGCTGCCGCGCTTGCCGGCGTTCGGCTTGGTGCCGTGGTTCGCCTTCTTGCGGCGGGCGTTGATCTTCTTCTTCAGGGTCTTCTTCGACATGGCCCACCACGCTACTGGTCAGCTCTCGATCTTCTCGAAAGCGGCCGCAACCCGCTGCGGGTCCTGTCCGTGGCACACCCAACCCGGCGTGTCCTCGCTTCGCTGCGGTCCGGCGGGTCGGGGCCCAGCCACGGCCACCCGCAGCTCGTCCTCCAACGGACCCTCGCTTCGTGCGGCTCTGGATCGTTGATGCGGGGCCTGCGGCTGTTCCTATTTGGTGTGGAGGAGGGCGGCTTGGGCGGCGTTGTTGCCGCAGGCGCCGTGGACCCCACCACCGGGGTGGGCCGACGACGACGCCAGGTAGAGCCCCTTCACCGGCGTCTCGGCGCGGCCGAGGCCCGGGATCGGCCGCAGGAACAGCTGCTGGCGGAGGTGCGCGCTCCCCCCGTCGAGCGCCCCGCCCACCAGGTTGGCGTTGGCGGCCTGGAGGTCGACCGGCGAGGCGACGTGCCGGGCCACGATGAGGTCGGTGAAGCCCGGAGCCAGCCGCTCGACGCGGGCCTCCATGCGCGCCGCGAAGCGCGCCACCCCGGCCGGGTCGCGCCAGGTGCCGTCGAGGCCCTCGTGGCCCGCGTCGCCACGCGCCTCGTCGGGACGGGGCACGTGGGCGTAGGCCCAGGCCGACTCGGTGCCCGCGGGCGACCGGGACGGGTCGGCCGTCGTCATCTGCCCCAGCAGCAGGAAGGGGTCGACGGGGCACGAGCTTGTCGGCCAGCTCGCGCGAGGTCCGGCTCAGCTCGTCGAGCGAGTCGCCCACGTGCACGGTGCCCGCGCCGGCCACCTCGGGGTCGGCCCACGGGATGGGCGCTCGCAGCGCCCAGTCGACCTTGAAGGTGCCGTCGCCGTACTCGAAGTGCCCGATCGCCCGCCGCACCCGACCGGGAACGTCGGCCGGGTCGAGCAGATCGAGGTACAGCGCGGGTGCGCCCACGTCGGCCAGCACCGCCCGCCGCACCGACACGGCGTCGCCCGACGCCGTGCGCACGCCTGCGGCACGTCCGGCCCGCACGACCACCTCGGTCACGGCCGCACCGCACTCGACCCGTCCACCCTTCGCCTCGAGCCGCCGCACCAGGGCGGCGGTGAGCTCACCGGCGCCGCCCACCGGGACGGGCCAGCCCACCTGCTGCGCGAGCGAGGACAGCAGCCACCCGTAGATGGCGCTGCTGGCCGACTCGGGCAGCAGGTCGGTGTGGAGCGCGTTGCCGCCGAACAGCAGCGCACCCCCCTCGCCCTCGAAGCGCCGGTGCGCCTGGCCCCGGGCCGAGCCGAGGCCGAGCTGCAGCAGGTCGACGAGGCCCCGCGGTCCCGCGAGGCCCCCCAGCCGGACCGCCGGGCGCACCGGTGGGAACGGCGTGAACAGCGCGTCGAACAGGGCCGGCGAGATGCGGTCGAAGAGCGCGAACAGGGCGCGCCAGGTGTCGCCGTCGCCGCTGCCGGGCGCGAACCGGTCGAGGGAGGCGGCCGTGACGTCGAGGTCGGGGTCGATGACCAGGGTCGGGCCGTCGGGCGTCGGGTGGGCCAGCGGGCGCGGCGCCGACGACCACTGCAGGCCGTGGCGGTCGAGGTCGAGCGCCCGGAGCGCCGGGGACACGGCCGCGAGCGGGTAGAAGGCGCTGTAGAGGTCGGACGTGAACCCCGGGGCGGTCACCTCGGCGCTGCGCACCGCGCCGCCCGGCTCCGGTGCCGCTTCGAGCACCAGCACGTCCCACCCGTGATCGGCCAGCACGTTGGCCGCCACCAGCCCGTTCGGGCCGGAGCCGATCACGACCGCGTCGACGTCGCCCGACCGGTCCGCTGGCATCGCGCCATGCTCGCACACCCCGCCGAGCGGGCTCGAAGAGCGCGACGTGGAAGCGCCCTCTCCGCCGCGGCCTCTCAGTAGCCCAGGGGCCAGAGCTCCGGGTGGAGCCAGAGCCCGAACGCCGTCAGGGCCACCGACACGACCAGCAGCACCCAGCCCCGCGTGTCGAGGTGGCCCCGGTCGTCGACGAACTCGGTGACCACGCGGTTGATCCCGGTGCCGGAGCGGAAGGCCCGCCCGCCGTGGCGCGCCGGCACCAGCAGGCAGAGCACCGCGCCCACGCCGCCCAGCCGGATGACGAGGTCGCGCCAGCCCGAGCCCGGCTCGGGTGAGCCGATCAGCGCGGCCACACCGATGGCCACCGCGCCGAGCAGCAGGGCCGGTATGGCACGCAGGATGCTGGTGAGGACGTTGCGCAGGAAGAACGCCGGCGCCGCGGCACGGGCGTCGACCCGGTGCCACGCCTTCACGTCGGCGCCGATGTCGCTGCGGTAGCGGTGCACGACGATGTCGCCGACCGTGGCGAGGGCCGGGAGCGCGACGAGCACGAGCAGCGGGATCACGACCACGGGCGTCGCCGACGCGAGCGAGGCGACCGCCACCCCCACCGGCACCGTGACCAGGCCACGGCCGCGCGGGAGAGGGCCGACCACCGGAGGCTCGGGTCGCGGCGGCGGGGCGAGGATGCCGACGGGCGCCGGCTGCCGCGGGACCGGCGGCACCGGCGCGTACGCGACGGTCGACGGGCGCGCCGAGCGGCCGGCACGGGCGCCGCACGCAGCGCGGCGACCGCCGCGGAGCGGGAGCCGGGAGCCGGAGGGGCCGCGACGTCGACCTGCGGCAGCGAGCCGCCGAGCGCCTGCGCGGCGCCACCCAGCACCGGCACGCCACCGGGTCCGGGACCGGCCACGCGGGCCACGGGGCTCGGCGCGCCCGGGGTCGGCGCCGTGCCGGCGAGGGTCGCCTGCACATCGGGCGCGTCGAGCAGCAGCGCGTGCCGCGGCGGTTCGACGTCGCGGAGCCCGAGCCGGTCGAGGAAGGCCGCGGCGGTGGCGGGACGGTGGTTGGGGTTCAGCTCGAGGCCGTCGAGCACGGCGTCGCTCACGAGGCGGGGGATGCCGGGGTCGAGCTCGATCGGCGGTGGCAGGCGGGTGCCGGCCTGCCGGTCGAAGGCGCCCACGGGCGTCCGGCCGGTGAGCAGGCGGTAGAGCGTGGCGGCCATGCCGTACACGTCGCACGCGGGACCGAAGTCGCCGGTGCCGGCGTACTGCTCCGGCGGGGCGTAGCCCGGGGTGACGGCCCGGGTCATCGACTCCCCCGACTCGCCGTCGAAGCGCCGGGCCAGACCGAAGTCGATCAGCACCACCCGTCCCTGCTCGGTGAGCATCACGTTGGAGGGGTTCACGTCGCGGTGCAGCAGGCCCGCCTCGTGGATCGGCTCGAGCGCCGCCGCGACCCGCGCGGCCACGTCGAGCACCTCGTCGGCGGTGAACGGGCCCCCGCGGGCCCGCTGCAGGTCGCTCAACGTGCGGCCGCTGAGGAGCTCCATGACCAGGTAGGCGGTGTTGTGGGCCTCGAAGACCTCGTAGACGTGGACGATCCCCGACTGCGTGAACCGGGCGAGGACCCGCGCTTCGCGCAGGAACCGCTCACGGGCCTCGCCGAAGGCCTCCCGGTCGCGCGGCGCGGCGAGCACCATCGACCCGTGGCGCACGGCCGACGGGGGGAACAGCTCCTTGATGGCCACCGCGCGCTCCAGGCGCTGGTCCTGGACCTCGTAGGTGATGCCGAAGCCACCCCGCCCGATGACGCGCCGCACCTCGTACCGGCCGTCGAGGACGGCCCCCTCGGCCAGCTCTGCGGGCGCGGCCAGGGCACCGCCGCACCAGGCGCAGACCAGCCAGCTCCCGTCTACCGCCGCTCCACAGCCCGGGCAACGGTCGGCGGGGTCGATCGATGTCTCGGGCTCGCTCACGTCGCCTGAACGTTACCGGCGCTGCGGCGATCCGGGCGTCGGGGGGTCCCAGCCGACCACCGGGGCGATGGGCTCGACGGCATCGAGCGCGGCGATGATCTCCCGCAGCTCCAGCGGCGTGGTGGCGAGGTCGATCGCCGCCCAGAGGGTCTTGGACACGGGGTAGAAGAGCAGCGGGAACGGGATGCACACGAACAGCCCGACCAGGAGGGGCGGCACGATCGAGGCCCCGGCGTTGGAGTCCTGCCGCGCGATCAGCCAGATGAACACGAAGAACAGCAGGGCCAGGGTGATGCAGAGGTTGATGTTGTAGGCCCCGAACCAGAAGCCCTCCTCGCGCTCGAACTTGTAGCCGCAGCCGGGGCACCGCTCGGCCATCACCACCCAGTGGCGGAACAGGTGGCGCGCGCCGCAGCGGGGGCACCGTCGGACCAGTGCACGTGCGGTCATGAGCCGGAGGGTGCGACGACGGGCGACGTCGTCGACGTACAGCTCGGGCATCGGCGACACCTCCGATCACGCTCCGAGGCCGATCGCACGGACGAGTGTCTCCTGAGCATCGCGCTTTTCCGCACGGATGCGGCAAGCGGGGCGTGACGGGGCCCGCGGGGCCTCCGGGGCTAGCGCGACTCCTGGGTGCGGAAGAACGACCGCAGCTCCGCCGCCCGGTCGAGGCCGCAACGCCGGGTGATGCGGGCCCACTGCGGATCGTCGTCGGGGAACAGCGCGACGCGGTGGAAGCGGTCGCGCTGGACGAGCCGCGAGGGGTCGGTGGAGATCGGGTCGACCGACACGCTCACGCCGCCGGAGAACAGCGCGAACCAGTGGTCGATGTACTGGTCGACGGTGTTGGCGAGCGCCGACGCGAGGCCGGCCGGGCCGCGCACCGCCACGAGCCACGGCGAGAACCCCACGGCCCGCCGCGGTGGCAGCGGGTCGGGTACGAGGTCGGGCAGCGAGCGGACCTCGTCGAGCGCCGAGTTCGAGCGCGGTGTAGACCTCGTCGACGTAGTCGGCGTTGACCGAGAGGTCGACCCGGGGCAGCAGATCGACGTGCATCGCCACCTCGTCGTCGTACACCGACCACTCGACCGCCAGGTGCGGGGTGAGGCTGTTCGGACGGGAGAAGGCGTAGAAGAGGTGGGCGCAGCTGGGCTGCTGGCCGTCGCCGAACTCGAGGTCGGCCACGACGGCCTTGTCGAGGTCGAGGCCGACGAGGACCGTGCCCTCGCCCACCGGCTCACCCGTGTCGATCGGCAGCAGGTCGACGCGCTCGCGTGGCTGGAGGCCGAACTTCGCCGACACGCGCTCGACCGCGGCGGCGCTCATGGAAGCGGTGATCATCTTCGTGACCTCCTGGGGATGCCGGACGGCGGGGAGCCGGGAGCGGAGCGCCCTGCGTGTGTCCGCCGCAAGTGATCGTAGGGGCCGACCGGGCGGCGCGCCCGGACCCTCGGGCGTCAGGGGCGCAGGTCGACGGTGACGCGGCGGGCGTCGGGGTCCTCGGCATGGCGCGCCACGACGAGGTCGTGCGCTCCCCCGGCCGCAACCCACCCTCCGGCACCGACGGGTCGGCGGGCGAACGCGCCCGGCGCGATGCGCACCTGGACGGGCACCGTGGCCCCGGCGGGGACGTCGACGCGGGCGAAGGCCACCAGACGTGGCGGGGTGCCGGACGCGCCGCCGTACACCTGCACCACCTCGGTGCCGGGCCGGCTGCCCTCGTTCCGGGCCACGGTCGTGACCAGCACCGACCCGTCGTCGCCGACCTCCACCGAGGCGTCGCCGAGCACCAGCGACGTGTAGCTGAGCCCGAAGCCGAACGGGTAGGCCGCGGCGTTGCCGTCGCGGGCGAGGCGCCAGTAGCCGTGCCAGCCGTCGTAGGTGACCGCGTCGGCGTCGCGGTCGAACGGTGGCAGGTGCGACTCGTCGGTGGGGACGGTGAACGGCAGGCGACCCGTGGGCTCGGCCCGGCCGAGGAGCACGTCGGCGAGGGCGTGACCGCCCTCCATCCCGGCGTACCAGGACTGCACGACCGCAGGAACCGACTGCCGCCACGCTCTCGGTGACGACGGCGCTGCCGGCCACGATGGCCACGACGGTGCGGGGGTTCGCCGCGGCGACGGCGGCGATCAGCGCCTCGTCGTCGGGGTGCAGCTGCAGCGACGTGCGGTCGCCGCCCTGGGCGAAGCCGAGACCGGATTCGGAGGCCGGCCCCTCGCCGCCCGCGGCTGCGGCGACCGCCTCGGGTGCCCGGTAGTGCGGGCCGGCGTCGACGCGCGCGGCGAAGGCGACGACCAGCTCGGGGTCGTCGGGGCCGGGCAGGAGCTCCTGGAGGTGGCTGGTGCCGGAGTCGCCGATGAACTCGCCCTCGTCGGCGCGGGTGTAGCCGACCACCACCACCGCCACGTCGCACCACTCGGCCACGCTGGCGGCAGCCGCCGGCTCGGCGCCGTCGTGGTGGATGACCTCGGCCCGTGGCAGCGCGGCGCGCAGGCCGTCGAGCGGGGTGACCGCGTCGGGCGCCCACACGTCGCTCGACCCACCGTCGCCGAGGTTGCGGATGGCCGCGAGGCGACCGACGACGGCCACGCGTCGCAGCGCGGCCTCGTCGAGCGGGAGCACCGGCGTGCCCTCGACGGGCTCGTTGCGGAGCAGCACGACGGACTTGGTGGCCGCCTCGCGCGCCAGCGCGCGGTGCGCGTCGCAGGCGAGCACGTCGGCCCGGGGTGCGGGCTGGGCAAGGACCGCCGCGAAGCGCAGCAGCGTGGCCACCGTGTGCCGCACCGCGGCGACGATGTCGGCCTCGTCCGTCTCGCCCTCGGCCAGCGCGCGGTCGAGCCCACCGGCACGGACCATGCGGTACGGCATCTCGACGTCGAGGCCGGCCGCCACCGACGGCCCGGCGTCGCGCAGGCCGAAGATCCAGTCGGAGATCACCATGCCGGTGAAGCCCCACTCGTCGCGCAGCACCTCGGTGAGCAGCTGCGGGCTCTGGCCACACCACTCGCCGTTGACCGCGTTGTAGGCGCTCATCACGCAGGCGACGCCCTCGTCGACGATGCGCCTGAAGTGCGGCAGGAAGACCTCGTGCAGCGCCTGCTCGTCGACCGTGACGTCGACGCTGAAGCGGGCGTTCTCCATGGAGTTCAGGGCGAAGTGCTTCACGCAGGCCATGGTGTGGCGCTGCACGCCGCGCGTGAGGGCGGCGCCCAGCTCCCCGATGTGGAACGGGTCCTCGCCGTACGTCTCCTGCGCCCGGCCCCAGGCCGGGTGGCGCAGCACGTTCACGCACACGCCGCCGTAGAGGTCGGCGCCGACGGCGCGCAGCTCGCGGCCGATGGCGTCACCGATGCGCTCCTCGAGGTCGACGTCCCACGTCGCGCCGCGGGCCATGCTGACCGGGAAGCAGGTGGCCGGGCCGATGACCACGCCGCGCGGGCCGTCGGAGAAGTGGAAGCCGGGGATGCCGAGCCGGTCGACCTCGGCCGCGGGGAACGTGCGCCGGTGGTACCCGCCCTTGCCGAGGTCGTCGAGCCCGGCCCAGAACGGCAGGTCGCCGTCGAGGCACCAGCGCAGCTCGTCGGGCGTCATCAGGGCGACGAGGTCGGCGGCCTCGGCGGCGGGGTCGGCCCCCGTGCGCACCCGCCCGGCCGCCGCGGCGAAGGGGGTGTCAGGCATCGGGGGCTCCCTGCTGGGGTCGGCGTCGCACCAGCACCACCCCCACCACCGCCGCCACGATGGCGACGACCGCCGCCACGACGAGCACCGCGGGCAGGACGTGGTTGGGCGGAT
This sequence comes from Candidatus Aminicenantota bacterium, assembly GCA_963764745.1. Classification (GTDB taxonomy): domain Bacteria; phylum Acidobacteriota; class Aminicenantia; order UBA2199; family UBA2199; genus UBA2199. Next base: position 1,676,552 of record CAVXTN010000006.1, read on the forward strand.
CGGTGCCGGTGGTCGACGAGTGCACCGCGGTGGGTCGGGCGAGCGGCGCCGAGGTGGGCGGGGTGGTCGTGGGCGCCAGGGTCGTGGTGGTGGTGGTGGACGTGGTGGTCGACGTCGTCGTGGAGGTGGTGGTGGTGGTCGTGGGCGTGGCCCGCCCGGCCGCGGCGATCTGCACGGCCACGAAGTGCGCCATGTGCACCGAGCCGCTGGGCGTGAGGTGCAGGCCGTCGCCACCGGTGTCGGTGGGCAGCGCGGCGGCGTTCCAGTCGGCGACCGTGACGTTGGGGTGCGCCGCGGCGACCTGGCGCATGACCTGGTTGGTCTGCGCGTAGTACGGCCGCGCCTGGCGGATGGTGAGGAGCACCACGTGCGGGACGGGTGCCAGGGCGTCGACCAGGGCCTGGAGCCGCGGTTGGTAGATGCTGGGCGTGCCCCCGTCGTTGGTGCCGAGCTGCACGACGACCACCTGGAACCGGGTGCCGTGCCGCTGCACCACGGTGAGCCCCTGCTCGGTGCTGCGGTCGACCATCGCGTCGACGATGACCTTCCAGCCCTGCAGGTCGGCCGGGATGTTGCCGTAGGTGCCGGCCAGCACGCTGTCGCCGATCACCAGGGCGGTGTGCGGCGGGGGCGGCGCCGCGGCCCGACGCGTGGCCGGCCCGGCGACGGCCGCCGGGGTGAGGAGGGTCACCAGCGCCGCCGCGCCGATGAGGGCCGCGACGATGACGGCGCCTGGAGCGCCACGTCGCGCCCGTCGCTGCTGGTCCATGGTCGGGCTGGCGGGATTCGAACCCGCGGCCTCCTGCTCCCAAAGCAGGCGCGCTAACCAAGCTGCGCTACAGCCCGAAGAGGGGCCACGCTACCGGCACCACCTGGGCGGCTCGACCCGTGTTCGACCGCCAGAGCTGCTCCCCCACCGTTCTCGGTGCGAAAACCGTCGCTGAGCGACGGTATTCGCACGCAGAATCGGGGAGCGCTACCGGCCTCCCCCACCGAGGCCTGCCACGATGTCGGCGAAGTGGGCCGGGTCGGGCTGCCGGGTGCACTCGATGCTGACGGTGTCGGCCACGCCCGCGAGCTTCTCGCGCACCAGCCCGGGCACCGCGTCGCGACGCCCCACGACGGCCACGGCCTCGATGAGCTCGTCGGGCACCAGCTCGGCCATGTCGTCCCAGCGGCCCTCCTTCGACAGCCGGTTGAGCTGCGGGTGCAGGCCGTCCCAGCCGTGGACCTCGAGCACGCGGGCGTAGGCGGGCGTCGAGGCGTAGAAGGCCAGCTGCTTGCGGACCACCGCGATGGAGCGGTCGAGCTCGGCCCCCGTCGCTCCCGTTGCCAGCAGGCACACCACGATGACCTCGAGGTCGGCCCGGTCGCGGCCCGCGGCCGCCAGCCCGCGCGACACCGCCGGCAGGGTGAGCTCCAGCAGCGAGCGCCGCGTCGAGAAGGGGTGGACGATGACGCCGTCGCCGACCTCGGCCGCCACCTCGGTGAGGCGGGGCCCGACGGCGGCCACGTGCAGCCGGGCGCGGGGCACGCGGTGCGGTCCGGGGTCGAACGCGGGGGTCATGAGCGTGTGGCGGTAGAACTCGCCCTCGAAGTGCAGCGGGGCGATCCCGTCCCAGGCGTCCCAGATGGCGCGGATGCCCAGCACCATCTCCCGCATGCGCGCGGCGGGCCGCGACCACGGCATCGAGTAGCGCCGCTCGATGTGCGGCCGGACCTGCGTCCCGAGGCCGAGCGTGAAGCGGCCGTCGCTCAGGTGGGCCAGGTCGTGGCCCACGTTGGCGAGCGTCATGGGGGTGCGGGCGAAGGCGATGGCGATGGCCGTGCCGAGGCGCAGCCGGGTGGTCGTGCGCGACGCCAGCGCGAGCGGCAGGAACGGGTCGTGCTTGGTCTCGTACGAGAACGCGCCGTCGTAGCCGCAGGCCTCGAGCTCGGCGAACAGCTCGCCCGCCGCGGCGATGTCGTCGAAGGGCGTGGTCGTGAACACCTGCACCGGCGGAGCCTCGCAGATCCACCGTCGCCGCCGCCGATCCGCTGACCTGCGGGTAGCCTCGCCCCACCATGCTCGACCACGTGTTCACCGACGCCATCGGCGCCCTCCGCGATGCCGTCGAGAGCGCGTTCCTCGAGCGGCAGGCCTTCGAGGAGCGCTTCCAGGCCGACGTGCTGCTGGGCGACCTCACCTGGGAGACGTCCTACTCACTGCCCGGCGAGGGCTCGCCGCCGCGCACCCGCGCCGACATCACCCTCGACTGGCCCACCTGGGCCCAGAGCGCGTACCGCTCGTGGTACATCGGCGAGCCGTTCGACGAGCCGCCCCGCGTCGAGATCGAGATCGTGCTGCGGATCCAGCGCCTCGCCAAGGCGCCCGACCCCGCGGCGGTGCTGGGCGTGCTGCCCGAGCAGAGCGCGGCGGTCGGCAACGAGAAGCTCGACCGGTCGGGCCCCACCGTCGAGACCGCGTACGGCAGCGACCTCGACGACGTCGAGTACGCCATCGAGGTGTCGTACGAGGGCACCTACGAGCTCGACGAGGCCACCCTCGCCGACGGCTCGGTGCTCGACGAGCACTTCGGCGCCATGGGCGGCTGGATCGCCTCCACCCTCGTGCGCCTGGGCGACCTCCAGTTCGACTTCCTGCCACCCGAAGACGAACCCGCTTCCTGACCCGAGGAGTTCCCATGTCCGATGTCGTGTTGCTCGACGTGGCCGACCGCGTCGCCACGGTCACCATCAACCGGCCCGAGGCGCGCAACGCGCTCTCGCCGCGAGGTCCGGCGGCTGCTGCCCGCCGCTGATGTCGGAGGCCGACGGGCGCGACGACGTCGACGCGGTCGTGCTCACCGGCGCCGACCCCGCGTTCTGCGCAGGCCTCGACCTCAAGGAGCTGGGCTCGGGCGCCGCCGACCTGTCCGACGCCGGCGCGGTCGGCAACGTCGCTCCCGGCGGTCACCGCAACGGGCCCTTCCCCGAGATGCGCAAGCCGGTGATCGGCGCGGTCAACGGCGTCGCCATCACGGGCGGGCTCGAGGTGGCGCTGGCCTGCGACTTCCTCGTGGCGTCCGAGCAGGCCCGCTTCGCCGACACCCACGCCCGCGTCGGCATCCAGCCCGGGTGGGGCCTCACGGTGCTGCTGCCCCAGGCGGTGGGGCTGCGCCGCGCCCGCGAGATGAGCGCCACGGGCAACTTCGTCGACGCGGCCACCGCCCTCTCGTGGGGCCTCGTGAACCACGTCGTGCCGCACGGCGAGCTGCTCGGCTTCGCGCAGCGCCTGGCGGCCGACATCGCCTCGAACGACGCCCGCGCCGTCCAGACGATCTACGCCACCTACGACGAGGGCAGCCTGCTGGCCCCCGGCGAGGCGTGGGACCTCGAGTCGCGCACCGCCGCGGCCTGGCAGGGCGCGGGCCTCGACCCGGCGGAGATCGAGCGCCGCCGTCAGACCGTCAGCGACCGCGGCCGCCAGCAGGTCTGAAAACCGCCCACACACGCGTTTTGGGGACGGATATGTGCGCCAGGCGCACATATCCGTCCCCGAAACGTCAGAGCGGTGAGTCAGAGCGGTGAGGCTGAGCGGGGTCAGCCGGCTTCGGCGGCAGCCTCGCGGTCGGCGTTGACGGCGTCGAAGTCGAGGTACTCCTCGCCGGTGTCGGTCCAGTCCTCGAACTGGGTGACGCCGAGCACGTCGAAGCTCTTGCGCAGCCAGCCGTCGTTGGCGTCGAGCAGGCCGAGCTTCTTGCAGTTGGGCACGATCTTCGAGAACAGCAGCTGCTGGAACGGGTCCTCGTTCTTGTCGGCCGACGTTGAAGGTGCGGATGGCCTCCTTCACGTCGACGCCCATGCGCTCCCAGACCTCCTGCTGGAGGAAGCGGTCGCGCATGCGCACCGCGGCCTCGAAGGCGAACTCCTGGCGGTCCAGCATCTCGGCGTCGGTGAGGCCCTCGTAGTACTCCTTCAGCGACAGCACGCCGAAGGCCACGTGGCGGGCCTCGTCGCTCATGACGTAGCGCAGCAGCTGCTTGAGCAGCGGCTCCTGGGTGGTCTGGTAGGCCATGCCGAACGCGGCCAGGGCGAGGCCCTCGACCATGATCTGCATGCCCAGGTAGGTCATGTCCCAGCGGCTGTCGTTGATGATGTCGTCGAGCAGCATCCGCAGGTGGGCGTTGATCGGGTAGTGGCCGTCGACACTTGGTGTCGAGGTACTTGGCGAAGACCTCGACGTGGCGGGCCTCGTCCATCACCTGGGTGGCGGCGTAGTACTTGGCGTCGATCCACGGCACCGTCTCGACGATCTTGGCGGTGCAGATGAGCGCGCCCTGCTCGCCGTGCATGAACTGCGACAGCGACCAGTTCTGGCGACTCGATCTGGAAGTCGAGCCACTCGCGGTCGCCCCACTTCGCGAGCGCCGTGCCCGTGAGGTCGATGCCGAGCATGTCGAAGATGTCCTCGCCGGCCACGCCCTGCTCCGCCGGCCATCTTCTCCTGGTCGACCTCGATCGACCAGTCGAGGTCGGTCTCGCCGTTCCACTGCGACCGCTTGGCCTTCTCGTACAGCTTGTTCGAGCTGCGGGCCGGGCGCCCTTCTCGTAGTCCCACGTGAAGATGGCGTCGGCGTTGTCGGAGACCGTGTGGACAGCCTCGTCGACGTCGGTGTTGGTGATGGCGAGGATGGCGTCGAGGTCGTCGGTCTCCTCGCGACCGAGGATGTCGGCTTCGTTGGTCATGGTCAGGTCCCCCTTGGATCTGCGGATGGTGGTGGTGCGTGGTCGGGCCCGCTGTCGGCGAGAGCCACCACCAGGTGGGTGATGAGCTGCTCCCACGGCCCGGGCGTGGGCAGCGGCAGGTCGGTGGCGTCGAACAGCAGGAAGCCGAACGCCAGGGCGTGGCAGAAGGCCACGAGCGAGTCGGTGTCGATGCCCTCGGAGATGCCCCCGTCGGCCTTGGCCGCCTCGACGATGGCGGTGAGCCGGTCCTGGCGCTCGAGCACCCGGTTGCGCAGCACCTCGGCCACCTCGGGGTGGCGGCGGGCCGCGACGAAGGCCTCGAGCAGCAGCGACGACTGTCGCGGGCACCTCGGTGTCGCGCTTGACCAGGTGGGTGCCGGCGGTCAGGAGGATGTCCTCCATGCGGCCCTGGAAGTGGTGGTCGGCGAACAGCGCCTCGAGCTCGTCGTTGGCGTGCGGGTCGATGGCCTCGACGAGGAGGTCGGCCTTGTTGGCGAAGCGTCCGTAGATGGCGCCGGTGGTGACGCCGGCCCGGCGGGCGATCTCGGCGACGCCGGCCTTGTCGTAGCCCCGCTCCGCGAAGACCTCGGCCGCGGCGGCCAGCAGGCGGTCGCCCAGGGCGTCGACCTCGGGGTCTCCGGGGGGCAGGGTCGGCTCGGGCATCCGTCGGATGATAATGACTATTATCCGGGGGGTCAACGGGTCGTCCGTCACCCCCCGCCCGCCCGTGGGGCTACGTGAGCAGGACCCGCACGTCGACCGGGATGAGGTCGGTGAGGGACACCTCCGGACGGGCGCCCACGTGCGAGATGATCTCCGCCGCGGCGATGCCGCCGAGCCGGGCGCAGTCGGCGAAGCCGAGCCCGTGGGTGAGGCCGAAGAGGAAGCCGGCGGCGTAGAGGTCGCCCGCACCGGTGGTGTCGACGACGTGCTCGACGTGCGCGGCCGCGACCACGTGCACGACCCCGTCGGCCACCACCACCGAGCCCCTGCGAGCTGCGCGTGAGCGCCCAGATGCCGGGACGGGCCCGGACCTCGACCAGCGCCGCGTCGAACGAGTCGACCTCGAAGAGCGAGCAGATCTCGGCCTCGTTGGCGAAGACGATGTCGACGTGGCCGTCGAGCAGCTCGAGGAACTCGGCCCGGTTCTGGTCGACGCAGAACGCGTCCGACAGCGTGAAGGCGGTGCGCCGACCGGCCGCCCGGGCGGTGGCGAACGCGTGGGTGAGGGCGGCCTTGGCGCCGGGCTCGGCCCACAGGTACCCCTCGCCGTAGGTGACCTCGGCCGACGCGATGAACGCCGGGTCGATGTCGTCGGGCGTGAGCAGCCCTGCGGTGCCGAGGTAGGTGTTCATGGTCCGCTGCGCGTCGGGCGTGACGAGGATGAGGCAGGTGGCCGTGGGCGGTCCCTCGGCGGCCGGCGGCGAGACGAACTCGACGCCGATGGCCTTGATGTCGTGTGCGAAGACCTCGCCCAGCTGGTCGTCGCGGACCTTGCCGACGAACCCGGCGCGGCCACCCAGGCCCGCCACGCCCGCCATGGTGTTCGCCGCCGAGCCGCCCGACGACTCGGAGCCCGGGCCCATGGCGTCGTACAGGCGCCCGGCCTGCTCGGTGTCGATCAGGCGCATCGAGCCCTTGGCCAGCTCGTGCTCGACGAGGAAGGACTCGTCGGCGTGGGCGATCACGTCGACGATGGCGTTGCCCACCGCCACGACGTCGAGCTCGGCGGGCGGGTTGGCGGAGGCGGTCGCGTCAGTCATAGAGGTTGGCGACGCTACCGCGCGGCGGTCAGGGCCAGATGACCCGGCCGAAGCCGCTGAAGGTGTCGGGCCACACCCGGTCGACCCGCACCACCGAGCCCGTGTAGGGCGCGTCGATCATGAGGCCCCCGCCGATGTACATGCCCACGTGGTAGGCGGGCCGGCCGAAGAACACCAGGTCGCCGGGCTGCACGTCCTTGGGGGCCACCGGCGTGGCCCAGGCCTGCTGCGCCTGCGACACCCGCGGGATGGAGGTGACGCCAGCCGCCTGGAACGCCCGCAACATCAGCCCCGAGCAGTCGAAGCGGTCGGGGCCGGTGCCGCCCCACAGGTAGGGCTTGCCGTACTGGGCCACCACGTAGAGGACGGCCACGGCGGTGCGCTTGTCGGCCTTCTTGGGGATGACGATGGTGCCCGCCGGGCTGTTCACCGTGACCACGCCGGCCTGGTGCTTGAAGGTCTTGGGCAGCTTCTCGAGGGTGCCGGGCGCGAGGTCGGGGTTGAGGGCGACTTCGGCCATCAGCTCCTTCTCGTCCACGTCGAGCTGGTGCTGTGCGGCCTTCAGCGCTCCCGTGGCGGCGTCGAGGGTGCCCCGGGCCGAGCGGTGCGCGGCCTCGGCGGCGCGGCGCTGGCGGAACGCCACGTCGAGGACCGCCAGGGCCCGCGCGTGGTCGCCCGCGGCCGAGGCGATGCGCTCGCGCAGCTGCTGGGTGGTGAGGGCCATGTAGGTGCGCGCGGGGCCGCCGGTCTGGGGGTCGGAGGCCATGCCCGCGTCGAGCGAGACCCCGCCGCCGCCCTGGTAGCCGGTGTAGGCGCGCATGGCGGCCCACTTGAGGTCGCGCCGACGCCGCGCCCGGCCTTGCCCGCCGCACGCACGTCGGCACGGTGCGCGGCCTCGAACACCAGCCGGGCCGCAGCCGCGGTGCGGGTTGCCGCCCGGTAGCGGATCTTCGCCGGGCCGACCGCCTTGGTGGCCGTCTCGACCGCCACCGAGTCGGCGTCGACGAGTCGGGCGATGTGGAACAGGGGGTCGTCGGAGGCCGACGGGATGAGGGGGGTCGGCACGAAGCCGGGCTGGGACTCGGCGGCGGGTGGGCCCCCGGGGACGGTGGTGCTCGTGGTGGTGGTGGTCGACGCACCGGGCTTCGCCGGCGTGGTGGTGGACGTGGCGCGCGGCGCCGTGGTGCTCGGCTCCGACGGCAGCGTGGTGGTGGGCGCCTCGGTGGTCGGCGGGAGGGTGTCGGTGACGGGCGGGTCGGTCGGCGCCGGTGCCGGGTCGGCGTGGCGGGCGCCGCTCGCGACGGGGGCCACCCAGACCGACAGCAGCGCCGCGAGCGCCGCTGCGGCCACCGCCACGGTCGGGCGGCGACCGTGCAGGTTGTGGGTGGGCATGGGCAGGCGGTCCTTCGAGCAGCGGGGACGCAGGAGTCTTGCAGCCTTCGGTGACCCCGGTCACCCCGAGTCACGCCGGCCCAGAGAGCATCGGCACGCCGGCACCGGATCCTGAGCCTCGCGACGCCGAGGCGGCTCTCCGCTCGCCCTCCCGGAACTACGCTCCACTCTCCGTCCCGCAAGTCCGAGGAGCACCACCGTGGCCGACCCGCAGGGCGCCGACCCGCACCGCCTCCCCCGAACCGTCGTCCCGAGCCGCTACGACCTGGTGCTCGAGCCCGACCTCGACGCGGGCACGTTCCGCGGCACCGTCGCCGCGTCGGTCGACGTGGTCGACGCGGTCGCCGAGCTGGTCCTCAACGCCATCGAGCTGGTCATCGACGAGGCCTGGGTCGTCGACGCCAACGGCACCCGCAGCGACGCCTCGGTCAGCTACGACGAGGCCACCGAGCGCGCCACGCTGTCGTTCGACGGGGCCCTCGTCACCGGCACCGCCACCGTCCACGCCTCGTTCCGCGGCATCCTCAACGACAAGCTCCACGGCTTCTACCGCTCCACCTTCACCGACGCCGACGGGCACCACCCGCACGCTCGCCACCACCCAGTTCGAGTCCACCGACGCCCGCCGGGCCTTCCCGTGCTGGGACGAGCCCGACTTCAAGGCCGTCTTCGGCGTGACCCTCGTGGTGCCCGCCGACCTGCTCGCGCGTCTCGAACGGCGCCGAGGTCGGCCGCGAGGACACCGGCGACGGCCGGGTGCGGGTGCGCTTCGCCGACACCATGCTGATGTCCACCTACCTGGTGGCCTTCGTGGTCGGGCCGCTCGAGGCCACCGACCCGGTCGACGTCGACGGCGTGCCGCTGCGCGTCGTGCACGCCCCCGGCAAGGCCCACCTGGCCGGCTTCGCGCTCGAGATCGGCGCCTTCGCCCTGCGCTACTTCGCCGACTACTACGGCATCCCCTACCCGGGCGACAAGCTCGACCTCGTGGCCATCCCCGACTTCGCGTTCGGGGCCATGGAGAACCTCGGCTGCATCACGTTCCGCGAGACCGCGCTGCTCGTCGACCCGGCGACGCGCCACCCAGCCCGAGCTCGCAGCGCGTCGCCGACGTGGTCGCCCACGAGCTCGCCCACATGTGGTTCGGCGACCTCGTCACCATGAAGTGGTGGAACGGCATCTGGCTCAACGAGGCGTTCGCCACGTTCATGGAGATCGCTCGCCGTCGACGCACTTCCGCCCCGAGTGGAAGCGCTGGACCACCTTCGGCCTCGAGCGCTCGGCCGCCTTCGACATCGACTCGCTCGCCGCCACCCGCCCCATCGAGTTCGAGGTGCGTGTCGCCGGCCGACGCCGAAGGCATGTTCGACGTCCTCACCTACGAGAAGGGCGCGTCGGTGCTGCGCATGCTCGAGCAGTACCTCGGCGAGGAGCGCTTCCGCGACGGCATCCGCCTCTACCTGGCACGAGCACGCCTACGGGAACACCGAGACCACCGACCTGTGGGACGCCCTCGAGGCGGCCACCGGCGAGCCGGTCCGCCGCATCATGGACACCTGGATCTTCCAGGGCGGGCACCCCGTCATCGGCGTCGACCTCGCCGCCGAGGGCACGGTGCTGCGCCTCACCCAGGAGCAGTTCCGCTACCTGGGCGGCGACGCGGGCGCCCGCTGGGCCGTGCCGGTGCTGGTGCGCTGGGCCGACGCCTCCACCGGCGACGTCCACGAGCGCAAGGAGCTGCTCGACGGCGACGCGCTCGAGATCGACCTGCCCACCGCGGCCTCGTGGGTGGTGGCCAACAGCGGCGCCAGCGGCTTCTACCGGGTGCGCTACACGCCCGAGCTGCGGGCTGCCGTCACCGCTCGGGCGCAGGCCTCGCTGAACCCCGCCGAGCGCTACTCGCTGGTCGACGACACCTGGTCGTCGGTGCTGGCGGGCACCACGCCCGCGTGCGAGTTCCTCGAGCTGGCCGCGGCGTTCGGCGACGAGCCCGACGTGTCGGTGTGGCGCCGCCTCATCGGTGCCCTCGCCACCCTCGACCGCATCTCCGACGACGCCACGCGCGACCGCCTGGCCGCGTTCGTCGGCACGCTCCTGTCCCCGGCGCTCGACCGGCTCGGACCCGCGCCGCTGGCCGACGAGCCCGAGCGCGTCACGGTGCTCCGGGCCGCGCTGTTCGAGGCCCTCGGCGTGCTCGCCCACGACGAGCGGGTGCTCGAGCAGTCGCGCCGCATCCTCGCCGGCGAGGTGGAGGTCGACCCCGCCACCGCCGACGCCGCGGTGCGGGTGGTCGCCGGCCACGCCGACACCGCCACGTTCGACGACTTCCTGGCGCGGTCGAAGGCCGCCACCACGCCGCAGGACACCTTGCGCTACCTCGGTGCCCTCGCCGACGTCGACGACCCCACGCTCTTCGCGCTTCCTCGATCTGCTGCTGGGACCCGACGTCCGCACCCAGGACGCGGGGCTGCTCCTCAACCGGGCGCTCACCAACCGGGTCAACGCGGCCACGGCGTGGACGTTCGCCACCTCGCACTGGGACGAGCTCATCGAGCGCCTGCCCACCAACGCGGTGTCACGCATGATCACCGGCGTCCGCACCTTCCACGACGCGGCCCTGGCCGCCCAGGTCGAGGCCTTCCTCGAGGCGCATCCCGTGCCCCAGGCCGCCCGCGCCTTCGCGCAGCACCTCGAGCGCATCCGCGTCACGGTCGGGCTCGCCGAGCGCGAGCAGGCGCGGCTGAGCGACGCCCTGTCGTGACCCGCGAGCGCCGCCCACCGAGCGGGCCCACCGGCCCGCTCCGCTGGGCGGTGCACCGCGCGGTCGCCACCGGGCTCGTGCCCACGCTGCCCGAGCTCCGCCACGCGCTCCGGCCCCCCGGCGACCACCCGGTGGCGCGCCGCCTCGAGGTCTTCGCGGTCGAGCCCCACAGCGCGCAGATCACGTGGAGCGCGCTCGGGCCCGGGCCCGTCCGCTTCCGGGTCGCCGACACCATCGTCGACGTCGCCACCGACGGCGGCCCGGGTGTCGTCGAGCTGCCCGGGCTCCCCGAAGGCAGCCACCTGCGCCTCGAGGTGAGCGGCGAGGGCGTGCCCGACCGGCACCGCACGCTGGCCTTCCGCACCCCGCTCCCGCCACCCGGCGAGGAGTGCTACCGCCTCGCCACCATCAGCGACCTCCACGTCGGCGAAGCCACGTTCGGCTACCTCCACACCATCACCGACGACGACCTGCTCGACCCCCATCCGGTGCGCTGCACCCGCGCCGCCATCGCCGAGGCCGCCGCCTGGGGCGCGCAACGCCTGCTGGTCAAAGGTGACGTGGTCGACCAGGCGCACCCGGCACCGTGGCAGGTGGCCGCGGGGCTGCTGGCCGCGGCACCCATGCCCGTCGACGTGATCCCCGGCAACCACGAGAAGAAGCGCCGTCGCACCATCGAGCCCGGCGTCGCGCTCGGCCAGGTGGGGCTCGACGTGGTCGAAGGCGTCACCACCATCGACGTGCCCGGGCTGCGGCTCGTGCTGCTCGACAGCGCGCAGGTCGGCGACGACCGGGGGCGGCTCGGCCACCTCGAGGAGGAGCTCACCGAGGCGCTGACGGGCGCGCAGGGCGGCGCGCTGGTGGCGATGCACCACCAGGTGCAGCGCGGCGTGCTCCCCACGAGCTATCCGTTGGGGGTGCCGCGCAACGAGGGCCGCCGCGTCCTCGACAGCATCGCCACGGCGCATCCCGCCACCTTCGTCACCTCGGGCCACGTGCACCGCAACCGGCGGTGGCACCATGGTCCCCTGGTGCTCACCACGGTCGGCTCGGTCAAGGACTACCCCGGCGTGTGGGCCGGCTACGTGGTGCACGAGGGCGGGATCCGCCAGGTGACGCGCCGGGTCGCCGAGCCCGCCGCCATCGGCTGGACGGAACGATCGGGCGACGCGCTGTTCGGCGTCTACCGGCACTGGACCCCGGGCCCGCTCGAGGGCCGCAGCTTCAGCTGGACCTGGCCCCATCCGATCTGACACTGGGCGACTGGACTCGAGGAGGCGGAAACGAGTGACGAACCCAGGAGGGAGCAGGCTCTCGCGGTTCGCCCGCATCCAGGTCCTTCCCGACCCCGGCGCGCCGTGGCGACCGACCTGGCCGTTCGTGCTGATCGCGGCCACCGCCTTCCCCCTCGCCCTGCTGCCGCTGGGCGTCCCGTCGAACGCCAAGCTCGTCACCCTCGCCGCGGTGTTCTTCGTCATCGCGGCCGCGCTCACGCTGCTGCCGAGCACCCGATCGCTGCTCGCGTCCGACGACACCTTGCCCGACCAGCGCTGGTGGCTGCGCCCGCTGGCGGCGCAGGTGCCGGTGCTCTTCTGGTGCCTGACCGTCGCCACGCTGCAGGCGTCCGGCGGTGGTGCCCGGGCCGGCTACGCGCCCCTGCTCATCCTCCCCATCGTCGCCCAGGCGGTCATCGGCACCCGTCGCGACCTGTTCGCCTCGCTGCTGCTCACCACCCTCACGTTGCTGCTGCCGGTGCTGGTGGTCGGGCCCCCGCGCTACCCCCGCTCGGAGATCCGTGGGGCGGTGCTGTGGCTCATCTGCTCGGCGGGCGCGGGCCTGGTCATCGAGCAGCTGGTGCGTGCCGGGCGCGACAAGCAGGCGGCGGTCAGCGCGGTCGCGCAGCTCACCCGTGAGCTCGACGAGGCGCCCGACGTGGGCCGGGCCATCGCCAACGGCGCGGTGCGGATCATCGGGGCCGACGTGGCCCTGCTGCACGAGCCTGCGGGCCCGGCAGGGCTGGCACGCCTCGGCTGGGCGGTCTCCGGCTCCGAGCTGGCCACCCGCAGCGAGGCGCGCGTCGAGGCCCACGCGCCGCCCGACAACGTGGCCGCCGACAGCGGTCCGGGCCTCGTCCTCGCCGCGCGAGCCGTCGTTCTCGATCGGCGCCATCGACCCCACCGACGCCACCGACGAGCTCGATGACTGGCTCGGCGGGCAGCAGGTCACGTCGGTGCTCCACGTGCGGGCGACGCGCCACTGGCGGCGCCATGTCGTGCTCACGCTCGGGTGGCGCCACATCGGGGTGTCGGCCATGCACGACGTGCTCCCCATCGCCGAGCTGCTCGCCAACGAGGCGGTGGCCGCGTTCGATCGGGCCGACCTCGTCTCCGGGCTCGCCAGCGACGCCGCCCACGACGCGCTCACCGGCCTCCCCAACCGCCGGGCGTGGGACAAGGTGCTCACCACCGAGGTCAGCCGCGCCCGCCGCTCCCGCCAGCCGCTCGCGGTGGTGCTCCTCGACCTCGACCACTTCAAGGCCTTCAACGACACCCACGGCCACGTGGCGGGCGACTCGCTGCTCCACGACGCCGCGCAGGCCTGGGTGTCCGACCTCCGCGACACCGACATGCTGGCGCGCTGGGGCGGCGAGGAGTTCGGCCTGCTCCTGCCGAACACGCACGTGGAGGTGGCCGTCGACGTGGTCGAGCGGCTGCGGGCCGAGACCCCCGGCGACCAGACGGTCTCGGCCGGCCTGGCGATGTTCCACCCGCAGGCCGACGCCACGTCGCTCACCGATGCGGCCGACCGGGCCCTCTACGCCGCCAAGCAGGCCGGCAGGAACCGCCTGGCCATCGCCCGCGTCGACGGCAACGGCGACGGCGTCGGGGTGGGCGTCGTCAGCTGACGGGCCGGTAGGCCACGTGACCGGCGACGTCCTCGACGGTGACCTTCTCGCGGAAGCGCTGGGTGCCCACGGTGACCGCGCAGGTGAAGCTGCCCTTGGGGGCGATGACCCGCACCGGGCTGGTGCCGCAGTCGACGGTGACCGCGCCCGGCGCTCCGTCGTGGGCGTAGAGCGTGGCCAGGCGCGTCCGGAGGTCCTGCACCGTCTTGTCGACCACGATCACGGCCGCCGCGGGCTTGAACGACACCCGCCCGGTGTCGTCGAGCTGCGTGACGACGATGCCGACCTTCTGCCCCTGCACCACCGTGGAGCACTGGAACGTGGCTCCCTTGGCGAGCGGCACCCGATCGGGGCAGTGCGTCCCCGACACCGGCGCAGGCTGGTAGTAGGCGGCCAGCTTCGTCCCGATCTGCTGCTGGGCCTTCGAGGTGTCGAGCTGGTCGTGGTGGCTGCACGACGCGAGGCCGAGCGCGGCCGCCACCAGCACCAGCCCTGCCACCAGACGAGGTCGCGGGGTGCGGCGGCGCGTTCGGGAGACCATGGCGGGAGGGGGCAGCCTGGTCGAGCACAGCAGCTCGGGCGTCAGGCGCAGCTCTCCACACTACCGAAGCCCGGACCGCCGTCCTACGGCAGGAGCGACAGCACCAGGCCCACCTGGCCGAGGTGGTAGGTGACCATGACGGCGAGCCGCCCACCCTTGAAAGGGTTGACGAACTTGTTCCAGGCGAGGGTGCCGTCGGACGCGAAGAAGAGCAGCGCGCCGACCATGGCCCAGGCGTCGCCCGAGCCGATGGCGCTGGCGACCATCGCGGAGATCACCACGAGGTACGCGAGGACCGGGCCCACGAGCCCCGGCTCGTCGCCCGCCCGCACCGCCCGCACGATGTGTCGGCCGAGCGTGGCCGCGCCCACCGCCACCACCACCAGGCCGACCACCAGCAGCCCGGCGTGCTGGGGACGGAACCAGAAGCCCACCACGTAGCAGACGTGGCCCACGAAGAACGCGGCCAGGCCTTCGATGAACCGCTCGCGCGGGAGCATCAGGAACACGTCGCCGGCGAGCGAGGCCACCAGCCCTGCCACGAACCAGGCGCGGGTGGCCCCGTACTCGGGGTGGAGCGTGACCGCCACGCCGACGAGCAACGCGAGGGTGGCCGGCTTGGCCACCCATTCGAGGGGCCGGCGCCCGGTCGCGACCGCGACCCAGTCGACGACCGCCGCGACCAGCGCCAGGGCCAGCAGCGCCGAGGCGGCCGTGGTCATGCCCTCGAGGTGCACGGTGTGGCCCGCACTCAGAACTGGGCGAGCGCGTCGTCGAAGCTGATGCGCTCGGCGATGGCGGAGCGGAGCTGCATGACGTGGCGGGGGCGGTTCATGCCGAGCACGCCCACCAGGCGACCCGCCCGCCCGTAGAGGGCCACGAAGCGACGCTCGTCGAGCGAGCCCTCGACCACGCGCACCTCGTCGTCGGGACGGGGCCGCCCGGCGAGCTGGAGCTTGCGGTCGTACTGGTCGGACCAGAACCACGGCACCGCGGCGAACGGCTCGGCCTCGTCGCGGCCCGCCAGCAGGGCCCGGGCCGCGTGGGCGGCCTGGCCGAAGGCGTGGTCCCAGTGCTCGACGCGCATGACCTCGCCGTCGAACGTGGGGTTGGGCCAGGCGGCGATGTCGCCGGCGGCCACCACCCCGGCCGCCGCGAAGCAGGCCTCGTCGCACTGCACGCCGTTGCCGAGCTCGAGGCCGGAGCCTTCGAGCCACTCGGTGTTGGGGATGACGCCGATGCCGACGACGACCACGTCGGCGGCGACGGAGGTGCCGTCGGCCAGCACCACCCGCTCGACGCGGCCGTTGCCCTCGATGCTGTCGACGCCCACGCCGAGCCGCACGTCGACGCCCTCGTCGCGGTGCAGGTCGGCGAACACCTGCCCGATCTCGTTGCCCAGCACCCGCCCGAGCGGCACGGGCAGGGGCTCGACGATGGTGACCGCGAGCCGCGTGCTTGCGGCAGGTGGCCGCCACCTCCGCGCCGATGAAGCCCGCGCCGACCACGACGACGTGCCGTGGGCCCGCGGTGAGCGCCGCGCGGAGCGCGAGGCAGTCGTCGAGGGTGCGCAGCGCGAACACGCCGGCCATCGACTCGGTGCCGGGCAGCGTGCGGGCGCGCGCCCCGGTGGCGATGACGAGGCCGTCGTAGTCGAGCTCCTCGCCGTCGTCGAGCGTCAGCGTGCGGCGGCCCAGGTCGAGCGCCGAGGCACGTCGACCGAGGCGCCACTCGACCGAGAGCATCTCGTCGACGGCGGCCGGCAGCACGATGCGGTCGGGCTCCCACTCACCGGCGAGGACCTGCTTCGACAGCGGCGGCCGGTCGTAGGGGGTGTGGGCCTCGTCGCCGACCACGATGATGCGGCCCGTGTAGCCCTCGTGGCGGAACGTCTCGGCCGCCTGCATGCCGGCGATGGACGCGCCGGCGATGACGATGGATTGCAGGGGTCAGTCCTCCGCTATCGACAACGCCTGCTTGGGGCAGCGCCGCACGGCTTCCTCGATCTTGTCGCGCATGCTCTCGGGCGGGGTCTCGTCGAGGATGTAGAGGAAGTCGTCGTCGCGCACCTCGAACACCTCGGGGGCGATCCCCATGCAGATGGCGTTGCTCTCGCAGAGGTCGAAGTCACACACGACGCGCACGGGTTGGTCCCCCTGGGGTTGGCTTCGGCCGGGCCGGTCCCGACCGTCACGGGACCTGGCGTCCCGTCCGCGTGACCGTAGCGCGATCCTCGTGCCGGTAACGTCCGTACACGCCGACCCGGGGGAAGTGCCATGAGCTACGACCGTGACGAGATCGAACAGGCCTTCCAGCGCTACGCGGCCGCGGCCGCCGACGCCGGCCGCACCGGCGACTGGGGGCCGTGGGTCGAGTGCTTCACGCCCGACGTCCACTACATCGAGCACCTCTACGGCGACTTCCACGGGCGCGCCGACGTGCTGGCCTGGATCACCCGCACCATGACCGAGTGGCCCTTCACCCAGATGCAGATCTTCCCGTGGGACTGGTACACGGTCGACGCCGAGCAGGGCTGGGTGGTGGGCCAGGTCGAGAACCGCTTCGTCGACCCCGGCGACGGCAAGGTCTACGAGGCCGCCAACTGGACGCGGCTCGTCTACGCGGGCGACGGCCTGTTCTCGTCGGAGGAGGACGTGTACAACCCGGCCGAGTTCGGCCCGATGGTGCAGGGCTGGCTCGAGGCCTGGGCCCAACACCACCCCGACGAGCCGAAGGGCTAGGGGGTCGCGGCGGGGGCCTCGAGCCGGAACGTGGGGTGGTCGGCCGCGTCGGGCAGGTCCTTGAAGTAGCCGGCCACCATCTTCCCCTGGATGCGCTGGTAGGTGTCGAGCACGGGCTGGCGCTCGCCCACGGGCACCTCGACGGCGCCGAGGGTCTCCGACACGCCCTTCCGGGTGAGCTCGACCGACCCGGCCGCGCGCACGTTCTTCACCCAGGCGGACTCGCCCCGCGTGGAGACCAGGTAGCGGGCCCCGTCGTGCTCGATCGGCAGGACGGGCACCTCGCGGCGCTCGCCCGACGTGCGACCCACGACGGTCAGCTTGTAGGTGCCCGACAGGCCGAACTTCATGGCGAGGGGGTTGAAGACGTTCTTCGTGAACCACGGTGGTGGCTTGTACGCCATGGCGGCCTCCTACGAGCCCATCGCGCCGATGCCGAACACCGCGCCCTGCGGGTCGGCGATGACCGCACCACGCCCGAAGTCCATGTCGTTCGGCGGCACCAGGACGGTGCCGCCCAGCTCGGCGGCCTGCGCGGCCGACGCGTCGCAGTCGTCGACCGCGAACCACACCGACCAGGCGGGGAACTCGCCCTCGCCGGCGGTGTGGGCGCCGCACACCATCTCGCCGTCGACCGTGAAGGCCCCGTCGGCGGCCCCGTCCGCGCCCGACGACACGCCCCAGCCGAACAGCGCGGTGTAGAAGCTGCGGGCCGTCGGCCACGTCGGTGGTGGCGAGCTCGTTCCAGGTGAAGGTGCCGGGCTCGTTCACCAGCGTGGCACCGATGTGCTGGTCGGGCTGCCACACGGAGATGAACGAACCGACCGGGTCCTGGATGACGCCCATGCGCCCGGCGTCGAACACGTCCATGGGGCCGGCGATGACCGTGCCGCCGTTCTCGGCCGCCGTCGCCGAGCGCGGCATCGGCGTCGGCCACGGTGACGTAGACGGCCCAGAACGGGGGCATGTCGGCGTTCATCTGGGGGCCGACGCCGGCCACGTTCTGGCCGCGGAGCGTGAACAGCCCGTAGCCGCCCGCTTCGGGCCGAGGGTCCATCGCGACCTCCCACCCGAACAGGGCGCCGTAGAACGCGGCGGTGGCAGCCGTGTCGGGGCTGCCGAGATCGATCCACGAGGGGGTTCCGGGCGCGTACGAGGTGCGTTCGGTCATGTCGACCTCCAGGTCTTGGGGAGCGAACGCGAGGGTAGGCCGCGATCGCGCCCGGCCGCTCCCGAGGCGGGGCCGCGCTCACGGGATCTGCGGACCCGGCGCCGACGTGGTGGTGGAGGTGATGGGACTCGAACCCACGGCCTCTTCGATGCGACCGAAGCGCTCTAGCCAACTGAGCTACACCCCCGCAGGAAGCGTCACCTTAGCCGAGGCCGCGAAGGCCCCCGGAACGCGTCACTGCCCGGCCGTGAGGCCGGGCAGTGGCTGCGGGTCGGCTTCGGGCTCCCCTCCCTCGACCGACGCGTCCTTGGTGTGGCTCAGCAGGTCCGGATGAACTCCTGGACCACGAACACGGTGCTGCCCCGACGGGCCACGCCGGTGCCGGCGTGGTTCCAGGTGCCGTTCAGGATGTTGCCCCGGTGCTCGGGCGAGCCCATGAAGGCCCGTTCGATCGAGGCGGTGTCGGGGCCGTAGCCGACGTTCTCGCCCAGACCGCACCAGCGCACGCTGTAGCTGCTGGGCAGGTAGGTGTGCTGCAGGTAGCCGATGGCGGCCAGGTGGTCGGCCCAGGCCTGCGCCTTCGACACCGACTGGGAGAGCGGGCTCAGGTTGCGCAGACCGTTGTGGTAGCGGTCGGTGTTGAGCTGGTAGAGCGTCTTGGACTGGTTGTTGCTGAGGCACGACGTGAGCAGCGCCATGGCCACCACCAGGGCCAACGCGGCGAGGAGCGCCGGGCGGCGGCGCGCCGGGGACACCTCGGGGACGTCAGGCGTCGCGGGGGGGCTGGTCTGAGCTGCGGCCATGAAGAGGTATCGGCCGGATCGTGGGGGCACCTTGAGCCTCAATCGGTCCGGTGGGCCTGACTTCGTGGCACGCCGGCACTGGTCGGCAGCGGGGGGTCAGTTCGCGGCGGAGTGGGGCACCATGGCGGTGTCGACCTTGCGCACCGGGACCCGTGCGGGGCGGGAGCCCGCCGTGCGGGAGGTGCGGGTGCCGCTCACGGGCCGCTGGACGGCACGGGCGGCGGCAGGGGCCTGCTGGTGCGGCAGGTACCGCACCTTGAGCTGCTTCTCGTGCGCGATGCGCTGCTGCTGGAGCAGGGCGAAGACGTAGCCGGCCAGGGCCAGGTCGCACAGCACGTTGACGACGATGAGCAGCGGCCCGCCCAGGACGAGGGCGAGCAGGAAGGTGAAGGCGGCCGCACCAGCGAGGGCGAACAGCACGTCGCGGCGGCGCCGGCGGACGCTGGCCGACACGGAGGCGGTGCGGGGCGCCGGGCGGCCGGGGCCGAACGCGGCGACCGGGGCGAAGGACTCGGAGCGGCTGGCACGAAGGGAGCTGCGGCGGCCGCCGGGCTGGGTGCGCTGCAGCGTGTGCAGCTGGTCACGGAACGCGGAGACGGAGTCACCCGGGCGGGTCGAGGCACGGTCCCTCAGCCACGATCCGATGAGTACGGCCCACAGAATGACCAGGACACCCAGCAACAGCATTGCCACGCTCCACGCCTGCCTTTTGGTATCTGGACCGTAACCCGACACCCCCGGAAGGGGGTGGATGGTCGGCGGTCGGGGGGACGGGTGGACCTGAAGTCGACGGTGACCAGGCCAGGAACAGCCCATGACGGGTCGACAACAGTTGTTACATTTCTACTACGACGAGCGGCCGCGCGCCAGCCGCCCACGTGGCGATCGGGCCCGAAGGGGCGTCTACCAGGACGCGGGTGAGTCGGGCTCGGCGTCGTCGGCGGGCGGGCGGCGGTAGGTGCCCGAACGGCCCCCCGTCTTCTCCCACAGCGTGACGTCGCCGATGACCATGGAGCGGTCGGCCGACTTGCACATGTCGTAGATGGTCAGGCACGCGATGGAGCAGGCGGTGAGCGCCTCCATCTCCACGCCGGTGCGGTCGACGGTGTCGACCTGCGTCTCGACCTCGATGTAGTGGTCCTCGATGCGGAAGTTCACGAACACCGAGCCCACCAGCAGCGGGTGGCACAGCGGGATGAGGTCGGGGGCGCGCTTGGCGGCCTGGATGCCGGCCACGCGGGCCACCGCCAGGACATCGCCCTTCGACACCGCACCCCGGGCCACCAGCGAGGTGGTCTCGGGCTGCATGTAGACCCGGCCCCGGGCGATGGCACGCCGGTGCGTGGGGTCCTTCGGGGTGACATCGACCATGCGAGCACGGCCCAGCGGATCGAGGTGGGTCAGGCTGCGATCGGACACCGTGACAGCTTACGAGGCCGAGCCGCGCGGCGAAGCTTCCGGGCCCGGGCCGTCGGGGTGGAGCCCACGCCGCTCGACCAGATCGGTGAGGAAGGCGGCGAACGGCGGGCCCAGGTCGTCACGCTCGAGCGCCAGCTCGACGGTGGCCCGGAGGTAGTCGAGCTTGGACCCGATGTCGTAGCGGCCGTCTCGGAACACGTAGCCGAACACGTCGGCGTCGCCGAGCAGCAGCGCGATGGCGTCGGTGAGCTGGATCTCCCCGCCGACGCCCGGCTTCACCAGCTCGAGGGCGTCGAAGATGTCGGGGGTGAAGACGTAGCGACCCATGACGGCCAGCGACGAGGGGGCGTCCTCGGGGCGGGGCTTCTCGACGATGCCCTTGATCGGCACGAGGGTGCCGTCGGGCGTGGCGGCCCCGTCGGGGTTCCACGCGTCGCCCGGGTCGGCGCAGCCGTAGCTGCTGATGTCGGCCTGCGGCACGCTGCGGAGCGCCACCACCGAGGCGTTGCGCTCCTCGTGGGCCGCGATCATGCCGGACAGCACCTTGGCGTCGTCGACCATGAGGTCGTCGCCGAGCAGCACCGCGAAGGGGTTGTCGCCGACGTGCTTGCGGGCCACCGACACGGCATGGCCGAGGCCCAGCGGCTCGCCCTGGCGGACGTAGTGGATGTCGGCCAGCTCGGCGAGGCCCTGGACCTCCTCGAGCAGGTCGTGCTTGCCCTTGGCCTCGAGGAAGTACTCGAGCTCGAACTGCCGGTCGAAGTGGTCCTCGATGCTGCGCTTGCCGCGGCCGGTGATGATGAGGATGTCGTCGATGCCGGCGCGCACGGCTTCCTCGACCACGTACTGGATGGCCGGCTTGTCGACGACCGGCAGCATCTCCTTGGCCTGGGCCTTCGTGGCCGGCAGGAAGCGCGTGCCGAGCCCTGCCGCGGGGATGACGGCCTTGCGGACGGTGCGGTGCGGATCGGTCGTCACAGACCACCAGTTGTACCCGACGGCACACCCCACCGCACACCTGGCACGGGGCCGGGCTGGGGACCCGCGGGCCGCTCCCGGTATGCTGGCAGTCTCCGGGGTCGAGTGCCAGCTGTGCTCTCCCACGACCCTGGGCTCTCCGTCGGCGGCGCTGTCCTCCGACGGTCCCGGCCCCCGATCGCGTGCGCACAGAGGTCCCCGATGCCCACCTACGAATACCGCTGCAAGGACTGCGGCGAGCCGCTCGAAGTCGTGCAGTCGTTCACCGACGACGCCCTCACGGAGTGCCCCGCGTGCGGCGGCACGCTGCGAAAGGTGTTCGGCAACGTCGGCATCGCCTTCAAGGGCAGCGGCTTCTACAAGACCGACAGCCGGGGCTCGAAGGCCACGGCCGGCACGTCCTCGGGTTCCGGTTCCGGGTCCGGCGACAGCGGCTCGTCGTCGAGCGACAGCACCAGCAGCTCATCCAGCGACTCGTCGTCGTGAGGGCAACGGCAACGGCAGCAGCGGGACCGGGAGCGACGGGGCGAAGAAGGCCGACACCAAGGCCCCCGCCGCCACCCCCTCCACCTGACCCGCCCGGCGGCCGAGTTCCCGTTCTGCTCCCGCTCAGTTGGCCGAGCCGGTCGCTGCGCCCGACGACCCGGACGAACTGGACCCTGACCCGCCGCCCGCGACGCCGGGCTCGGGCGTCGGCGTCGTCACGGAGCAGTTGGCGTCGGGAGGGCACGACGGCGTGGTGGGGCACGGCGCGTTCGCCGGGCAGCTGGGGACCGAGCAAGGGGTCGTCGTCGCGCAGCCGCAGACCGTGCCGGGCGTCGAGCTCGGGTGTCGCGGTGCCCGGCTTGACCGTCTCGGCGGGACCGCCGGGGTTCACGTAGGTGCAGGTCGGCGGCAGCGTGGTCTTCGGGCAGGACGCCGTGCTGGCGCCCGGCACCTGGAGCTTGAGGCACTCCCCCGATCCCGGGAGCGTGGTCGGCGTCGGGGAACCGCAGTTCTGACCGTTCGGGA
The DNA here is from genome assembly GCA_963764745.1 of Candidatus Aminicenantota bacterium. Classification (GTDB taxonomy): domain Bacteria; phylum Acidobacteriota; class Aminicenantia; order UBA2199; family UBA2199; genus UBA2199. Next base: position 1,698,765 of record CAVXTN010000006.1, read on the forward strand.
GCGGCGTGGTGGCCGTGGGCGCCTGCTCGGTGAGCGTCAGCAGCGGACGCGCAGCCGCTCGGGGTAGACCCGCCGGCGTTGGACGGCTGTCGCACGCCGATCGCGGTCGGCAGCGAGGTGGCACCGGGCGCCAGCGGCAGCGCCAGCGCGGCGACCCAACCGGTGCCGCCCGGCACGGTGGTCGAGGTCGCCGACGTCGGTGGCCGCGCCGACGTCGGCGGCCACCCGCTGGTCGGCGCTCCCCGAACCACGCACCAGGACCACCACGAACGGATGGCCCTCGGCGACGCCGACGACCTGCTCGGTGGCGGTCGTGGAGGACCCGGTCAGCGTGGTGCCGAAGGTCGGTGCCACGGCCACGTCGTCGGTCGAGGCCTCCACCTGGAACGTGTCGGAGGTGACGGTGCACGGGCCCGGAACGGTCGTGGCGGGACCGGATGCCTGCGGCTCGATCGGGCCGCCGACCGTGCCACTCCCCACCGAGTACACCGCGCAGGGTCACGCCGTTGGAGGTGCGGATCAGGACCTTGGTGAGCGGACCGGAGGCGAGCTCGGGCCCGGCCATCATGCTGTTCGTCCCGCCCGAGGCGCCGGGGACCAGGGCCGTGCGACCCACCCTTGGGCTGCGTCGCGGCGGTCTGCGTGGTCGTGTGGCTGCCGGTGTTGCGGCCGACGGCGACACCCGTGGCCACGCCCGCGATCAGCAGCACCGCGGCGGCCACCGACAGCACCCGCTGGTTGCGCCGGCTGCGGGTGGCGATGCGGTCGGTGAGGTCGGCGACGTCGGCCTGGGGGGCGACGGCCGCGCCCTCGTGGGCCAGCCCCGCGCGCAGGCGACCGGTGAGGTCCTCGTCGTCGCTCATGGTTGGATCACCTCTCGGAGTGCGGCCAGGCCGCGGTGGATCAGGGATGCGACGGTGCCGACGCGGCAGCCGAGCGCATCGGCGATGGCGGCGTCGGGGAGGTCGGCGTAGTAGCGCAGCACGATGGCGGCCCGCTGCCGGTCGGGCAGCGAGCGGAGCGCGTCGGTGAGCTCGTCGGGCTGGTCGGCGCGTGACGGCACGGCCTCGAGGAGACGCTCGCGGTCGGCGCCGGGGACCTCGTTGCGGCGGGTCCGGGCGGTGCGGCGGTGGTGCGAGGTGGCGCCGTTCACGACGCTGCGCCGCACGTAGGCGACCGGCTGGTCGACCGAGCCCCAGCGCCGGTGCAGGCCGACGAACGCGTCCTGCACCAGGTCCTGGGCGGTGTCGCTCGACCCGGTGAGCACGTACGCCAGCCGCACCAGGGCGTCGTGGTGGGCGAGGTAGCAGTCGACGAACGTCGTCGACGGCCCGCACTCGCCGGGGTTCACCGCCTGGAGTCGGGCACCGAGCACCGGGGCCGCCGCGTCATGCACGGATGTCTAGACGCCCGACCCACCCCAAACCTTGCACCCGTCTCCCCCTTCCACGTTCTGGGGACGGATATGTGCGCCTGGCGCACATATCGCACCGAAAGTGCGGGTCCGACCCGTCCGGCCGGGGTCTGTCCCGGGAGGGTCAGAGGTAGAAGCCGACCGCGGCGGGCGGCTCGACCGCCTCGATGGGCCCCGCGCCGCCGACCCGGGCGTAGAGCTCGGCCACCGTGGCTCCCTCGGCGGCGATGGGCACCGCCTCGCCGAGCCACTCCCGGCACTCCTCCGGGCTGAGCCGCCCCACCTCGATCTGGGCGAGGCAGCGACCCGGGCGGATCACGGCCGGGTGGAGGCGCGCGTGAGGGGCTCGTTGGTGGTGATCGCCACCAACACCTCGAGGCCCTGGCCGAGGATGCCGTCAGTGAGGTTGAGGAGGCGAGCGAGCGACTGCCCGGTCCCCGACTTGGCGTCGCCACGGATCAGCTCGTCGCAGTCCTCCAGGATGAGCAGCCGCCACCGCGGGTCGCCCTCGTCGTCCGGCTCGCAGAGCCCGACCTCCATCAGGTAGCTCGGGTCGCGCAGCAGGCGTTCCGGATCGAGGACGCAGTCGACCTGGCACCACGACCGCCACCCATGGGCGAGCGCACGCAGCGCGGTGGTCTTGCCGGTTCCCGGAGGACCGTGCAACAGCAGCAGGCGACCGTTGATCGCGTCGGGCCGCAACGCCATGAGGTCGTCGAACGCCGCCGCGACGGAGCGCTGGTAGTTGCGCCGGATCTCGGGCCAGGGGCGCACCGCGATGCCCCGCGTGCGCCGCACCGGGCCGCGCTGCCCTACGTTCCAGAACCCCAGGCTCACACGCTCGTCGGTGGGCGCGGGGGGCTCGACCGCACCCTCGCAGGCCTCGTCGAGCACCTGCCGCGGCCACGTCGGCGCTCGTCGCCGTCACCGTCAGCACGGCAGAGCGATCCCGGTAGCGCGCCACGAGGAGCAGCCAGCCGTCACCGGACACGAGCGTCGAGGTCCGGTGCGACTGCTCGGCGTGACGGATCACGGCACCGCCGTCGGGGAGGAGGGCGGCGTCGGGCAGCACGTTCTCGAGCTGGCGCGTCCGCGACCAGGGCTGGGTCCCGGCCACGAAGGCCGCGATGATCATCGTGTCGATGACCGCGCCGGGGTTGGCGCACTCGTCGAGGGTGATGGAGGTCGGAGGGAAGGTGGAAGGGAACATGGCTGAGGTCGCGTTCGTGAAGGCGCGCGGCACAGACGCGTCGCGCTGGATCGGGTTCGGCCCGGCTGGAGCCGGTGTCGGTCGCGGGCTCTAGAGCCCGCGACCTGGCTGCACGCCGAAGGTGGCCCTCGACGGGGCAGGTCCCCGGAGGGCCGCGGCGGCAGCAGTGGACGAACGCATAGGGCGGAGATGATGCGCCTCCCCGCTCCGCGTGTCAACGGAGTTCCCGGTCAACCCACCCTCGACGCGTTTTCTAGGGACGGATGTGTGCGCCTGGCGCGCATATCCGTCCCCAAAAGATCGACGGCGAAGGGAGGCGGCAGGCGAGGGTCAGGTGCCGGAGACGGAGATGTCGCGCAGCACCAGGCTCACGCCGGCGGCGCTCATGGGCAGCCACTCGACGTCGTTGCCCACGGCCACCACGTCCTTGAGCATGCGCTGGAGCGTGGAGGCGATGGTGAACTCCCGCAGCGGCTGGCCGAGCACGCCGTCGACGATGCGCAGCCCCTCGGCGCCGGTGGAGAAGTCGCCACTGACCGGGTTGACGCCCGAGTGCAGGCCCGGCCACGGACGAGACCAGGATGCCGTCGCCCACCTCGGCCAGCAGCTCCGGCTGGGTCTTGGTGCCGGGCACCAGCGACACGGCCCGGCAGCCGACGCCCGGGGTGCTCTTGAAGCCACGGACGGCGGAGCCGGTGGAGACGGTGCCCGACCGGCGGGCGGTGTAGGCGTTGTGCGCGAACTTCTGCAGGACGCCGCTGTCGACGAGGACGTTGCGGCGCGTGGCCAGGCCCTCGCCGTCGGTGTGCGAGGCGGTGTAGGCGAGCGGGTTGGTGGGGTCGTCGACGAGCGTGAGCACCGACGAGGCGATCTCGTCGCCCAGCCGGTCGGCGAAGAGGGAGCGGCCCTTGAGCACGGCCTCGCCGTTCATGGTGCCGGCGAGGATCCCGATGAGCTGGGCCGTGACGTAGGGATCGAGGACCACGGTCATGCGGCCGCCCGCGGGCTTGACGGCGCCGAGCAGGCGGGTGGCGCGCTGGGCCGCGTCGGACGCGGCCGCGTCGACGTCGAGCTCGGACGGCTCACGGCCGACCGAGAACCCGAAGCCGGTCTTGGTGTCGCCGTCGGCGGTGGCGAGCGGGTAGGCGCCCACGTAGCAGGCGGAGTCGCGCCCGGTGGCCCGGATGCCGGTGGTGGTGACCACCACGCCCTCGCTCACGCCGTCGGCGTACTCGGCCGCCTCGATGCCGCTGATGCGCGGGTCGGCCGCACGGACGGCCCGCTCGAGGTCGAGGGCCAGCGCCACCTTGCGGTCGGTGGGGACGTCGAACAGGCCCGGTCGGTACAGGTCGAGGTCGGGCACCGGCACGCCGTCGGGCTCGGCCAGGCCGAGGAACTCGTCGGGGGTGCCGAAGCCGGCGTTGTCGCGGGCCTCGTCGAGGACCTCGTGCAGCACGTCGGGGTCGAGGCTGCCGGCGTAGGCGAAGCCCTGCCGCCCGTCGGCGATGACGCGCACGCCGAGGCCCTGCGACTCGGCCGACGACAGCGACTCGATGTCGCCCTCGTAGACCCGGATCTCGGTGGAGCGGCTCTTGCCGACGACCACCTCGACCTGCTCGCCGTCGTGCGCCCAGCCGATGACCCGATCGGCGATCGCCAGCAGCTCGTCCATGGTTCGCGCTTCGCGCTCATGCCGCGGACCCGCCGATGGTGAGCTTCGACACCCGCAGCGTGGGGACGCCGTCGCCGACGGGCACGCCCTGGCCGTCCTTGCCGCACGTCCCGGGCGGACCGAACTCGAAGTCGTTGCCCACGGCCTCGATGTTCTGGAGCACCTCGGGGCCGTTGCCGATGAGGTTGCCCTCGCGGAGCGGCTCGGTGATCTCGCCGTTCTCGATGAGGTACGCCTCGGTCATGCCGAAGACGAAGTCGCCGGTGGCGGTGTTGACCTGGCCGCCGCCGAGCTTGGCCACGTAGACGCCGTGCTCGGTGCCCGACACGATCGAGGCCGGGTCGTCGGGGCCGTCGAGGATGAAGGTGTTGGTCATGCGCACCATGGGCAGGTGCTGGTAGCTCTGACGGCGGCCGTTGCCCGAGCGGGGCCGGCCCTCCTTGCGCGAGCGGAGGAAGTCCCACATGTAGTCGGTGAGGATGCCGTCCTGGATCAGCACGTTGCGCTGGGCCGGGGTGCCCTCGTCGTCGCAGCCGAACGCGCCCCACTCGGTGGCGACGGTGCCGTCGTCGACGAGCGTGACGAGCGGCGACGCGACCTGCTCACCGCGGCGGTCCTTGAACACCGAGGCGCCCTTGGCGATGAGGTCGGCCTCGAGGCCGTGGCCGCACGCCTCGTGGAACAGCACGCCACCGCCGCCCGGCCCGATGACGACGGGCAGCTCGCCGGTGGGCGCCGGTCGCGCCGCGAGCTTGGTGAGCGCCCGCTCGGCGGCGGCGCGTGCCAGCTCCTCGACGTCGTAGCGGTCGAACAGCTCGAAGCCGATGGTGTGGCCGATGCTCTCGCGGCCCGTCTGCATGCCCGTGTCGCCCAGGGCCACGGCACCGACGGTGAACAGCGTGCGCACCTGGTCGTCGCCGGTGAGGAGGCCGTCGGAGTTGGCGATGAGGATGCGGCGGCGGCTGTCGGCGTAGCTGGCCGACACCTGCCGGATGTCGCCACCGGCCGCGCGGGCGGCGCCGTCGGCCCGCTGCAGCAGCTCCACCTTGGTGGCCTTCGCCGACGTCGGACGGCTGGATCTGCGCCGGGCTCGGGTGGCGCACCTCGGTGCGGGTGAGGGCCACCGTGCGGGTGCCGCCCCCGCCTTCGCGGGCTGCGGCGGCCGCGGCCTCGGCGGCGACGAGCAGGCCGGTCTCGGACAGGTCGGCGGTGTGGGCGAAGCCCGTGGTCTCGCCCACGACCACCCGGATGCCGGCGCCGCGATCGCGGCCCGACGACAGCTCCTCGATCTTGCCGTCGTCGAGGTAGGCCGACGACGAGCGCTTGTCCTCGGCGAAGACCTCGGCGAAGTCACCCCCGGTGCGCAGCGCGGCGGTCAGGACCCGGGTGACGACGTCGTCGTCGATGAGGGCGGCAGCGGGCACAGGTGCCTCCAGAGGGGCGTTGTCGGCAGCCTCGATTCGGGGCCGCCGCACGCGACCGCGCCCGGCGCACCACGACCCGTTCGCTCCCGGTCGACAGAGCGGCTTATCGTACCCCGATGCCCGTGGAACCCGGCCTGTCCGCGTCGGCGACGCTCACCGTCACCGACCTCGACACGGCGCAGCACCTCGATGTCGGCGATGTGCCGGTCCTCGCCACGCCGCGGGTCATCGCGCTGTGCGAGCAGGCCAGCGTGCGGGCCACGGAGGGCCGGCTCCCCGAGAGCCACACCACCGTCGGCACCGGCGTGCAGATCTCCCACGTGGCACCGTCGGGCGTCGGCGAGACGGTCACGGCCGAGGCCACGCTCGACAAGATCGACGGGCGCCGCCTCATGTTCACGGTCAGCGTGTCCGACAGCCATGGGCTCGTGGCTGCCGGCAAGGTCACCCGGGTGCTCGTCGACCGCGAGCGCTTCCTCGAGCGTGTGAGCTGAGGTGTCCGTCCCCGCCTCCCCGAAGGTCGCAGCCCCCGGTCCCGACGGAGCACCCGCCACGACCGACGAGCCCACCACGCCCACCGAGCCGGAAGGGCCGGAGCAGGTCGGGCGCCGGGGCCGGTGGCTCGAGGCCCTCCCCGCGCTCGCCGCAACCGTGGTGCTGCTCGCCGCCGGCACGGCGCTGCTGGCCACCACGTGGCACCCCGTCGGCGACTACGCGATCGCCGAGATCATCGTCCGCCACTCGTTCCCCCACCCGCCCCTCTTCGGGCCCTACTCGGGCACCCGGCCCTACCACCACCCGCTCCCGCTCGTCTACGCCCTGGTGTGGGCGCCGTACGAGCTCTTCGGCCAGCGGTCGTCGGCGCAGCTCGCCGCCACGGTGTGGTTCAACGCGGTGCTCATCGGCCTGCTCGTGTGGCTCACCGCCCGCCGGCGGGTGCTCGGCCTGGGCCTCCTCCTGCTCGCGGGCATCACGGTGTTCGCCCGAACCAACCAGCCCGGTCACCTGTCGGTCCCCTGGAACCCCTACCTCGGCTTCGTGCCCGCCGTGGTCCTGGTGGTCGCGGTGTGGCAGACGACGCTCGGCCGGCGCTGGTACCTGCCGCTGGCCACCGGCCTGGCGACGTGGTGCGTGGGCGCGCACATCGGCTACGCCCCCACCGTCGTCGGCCTCGCGGCCGTCACCATCGTGGGTCTGCCGCTCGCCCTGGTGCGCCAGCACGGCCGCGCCGGGTGGCGCCTGCTCGGGTGGCCCCTCCTCGCCTCGCTCGGCGTGCTCCTGCTGATGGTGTCGCCGGCGCTGGCCGACCTCGCGCAGCACGGCTCGACCAGCAACCCGTCGGCGATCTGGAGGTGGGTGCAGACCTCCAAGGACCCGATCATCCCCCGCCACACCGCGTGGCAGGCGATCTTCGGCGACCTGTCCCTCCGGTCCACGTGGGCCACCGGCCACCGCCCGTACGCCGTGTTCGGCCGGCTCCCCGACACCCCGGTCCCGCTCCTCCTCGTGCCGCTCGTGCTGGCCTTCGCGTTCGCCGCGTGGCGCCGCGCGGGCGACGAGCTCGCGGCGCTCGTCACGGTGTCCGTCGCGGTGCTCACCACCGCCATCGGCATCCTGAACCTCCAGTCCGACCACCTCGTCGACTGGTACCTGCTCCCGATGCACGCCATGGGGGTGAGCCTGGCGGGCATCGTCGTGTGGTCGCTGTGCCGCAGCGCGTGGCACGTCATCGGCCCGCACGTGTCGCTGACCGAGCCGCGTCGCCGGCTCCTGCGCACGGCGGGCGCCACCGTGGTCGCCGCCGCGCTCGCGCTGCTCATCGTGCCCACGCTCCACGAGCAGAAGGTCACGGCCGACATGGCGGCCGCGCCCGCCTCGCTGGTGGCCTCCGTCGAGCGGGTGGTCCCCAAGAGCCACACCATCGTCCTCGAGTCGCCGTACCTGTACGACGGCTACCACCCCGAGGCCCTGGCCCTCGACCTCGACCGCGCCGGGTACACCGTGCGCTACCTGCCGCGCGACGCCAACCTCTTCGGGAAGGGCCTCACCATCATCCCCAAGGGCCGGCCGGTCACCTACCTCTACACGAAGCTCTCGAGGCAGGCCGACTACAGCCCGGCGCCCGGCGCCCGCCGCATCGGCCAGACGGCTCCCGGTCCCCGCGGTGCTCGTGCCGGGGCTGGCGCCGATGGTGGTGTGGCTGATGCCGGGTCCCCCCTAGGCCAGTCGGGGTCGGACCTCGTCGAGGAAGTCGTGCACGGCCTCCCACCAGGCCTCGGGGTTCTCGAACTGCGGGCTGTGCCCGGCATCGGGGATCTCGACCCGGCGGGCGTCGGGGATGGTCGTGGCCATGCGGTGCGACGCGGCCACGAACGGCCGGTCGAGCTCGCCGACGAGCACCAGCACCGGGATCTCGATCGTGGCGAGGGCCGGCAGCTGGTCGGACTGGGTGGCGGTGATCTCGATGGCGAGCGAGGCGTACATGGCCGGCGAGGCGCCGAGCAGCTTGCGGTCGCCGAACTCCGCGTAGCCCGGACGCTCGGCGATCAGGCGGCGGTGCGCCGGGGTGCTGAGGGCGTCGTCGGCCCGCTCGGCCTGGAGCCGGGCCAGCTCCGCCATGCCCCGCTCGCGGACGATGTGGGCCGCGGCCTGCGCCATCGCGGGGTCGAGCGCGGCGGGGGCCCGGTGGTGCGTGTCCATGAGGACGACGGCCACGAACCGGTCGGGGTGGCGGAGCACCAGCCGCTGGGCGATCATCCCGCCCATCGAGTGGCCCAGCAGCACGCAGCGGTCCCACCCGAGGACGTCGAGCAGGGCCAGCACGTCGGCCACGAAGATGTCGATGGAGTAGTCGGCCTCGTCGGCTGGCGAGTCGCTGGTGCCGTGGCCCCGGTGGTCGGGGGCGACGACGTGCCACCCGTCGGCCGCGAGTGGCCCGACGAAGTCGGCGAAGTCCTCCTTGGCCCCGGTGAAGCCGTGGAGGAGCAGCAACGGGAGCCCGCCCTCGCCCGCCTCCAGCACGCTCAGGCGGACCGGCTCGAGCCGGATGTCGCGCTCCTGCACGGTGGGGGCGTCGTCGGGCATGGCTGCTCCTCGGTTCAGTTGGCGGGCGCCCCGGGCAGCGACGAGCCGGACCCGAGGCTCTTCATGAGGGCTGTGAGGGGTCGAAGGTCTGGACCTGGTCGGCGGGCGGGCGCGGTGATGGTGACGGGCCCGCCGAGGTCGGTGAAGTCGATGGTCAGGCGACGCCGACGCCGGTCGCGCGACGAGCCCGAGTCCGCCAGACCCTGCAGGCGCCGTGATCGAGAGTCTGCTGACGCACGAGCAGGCCCTGCCCGTCGACCCAGACGTCGACGGGCATCGTGATCGAGCCGACGAGCCCGCGTGTCCGCGCCCGGCCGCCCTTGGCGAGACCTTCGACGGGTCGACCGTGCCGTGGTAGTGGGTGGTGTCGACGCCGTCGATGGTCTCGTGGCCCACCACCGTGAGGTCGCCGGTGACCGACCTGCAGCTCGTCGAGCATCTGCTGGGGTCCATCGGCCGCGTCGCGAGCTGTCCGAGCTCGGGAGGCGGGCGCACCGATGGCCATCCAGGGCTTGTCGGTGGTCGACCCGAGCCCGCGGGCAGCTTCAGGTACATCTTCCCGTCGACGACGACCATCTCGGCTCGTGGCCCCCAGGGACCCGAGGCCGGCACGTCCAGTCTGCGTGGCCCCGGCGTCGAGGTCGTAGGCGCCCGTCGCGGTGATGCTAGTCGTTGCCCGGCTGACCCGATCCCGAGGTGGTGATCTTGAAGCGGCCGGTGCGCAGGCCGACGTGGCGGCGGCCGCCTGCTTCGCGAACGAGGCTTGGACCACCTGGCCCGATGCCGCCTGTTGCGCGTGCCCGCCCGTGGTGCCCACCGTGCGCGTGCTGTCGACGCGCACCCCGCACGAGGCGGTGAGCCCCATGGCGACGAGACCCGCCGCTGCCGCCCATCGACGGGGATGAACCGTCCGCTGCCCGATCATGACGCTGCCCTCCAGGTCGCGGCCCCTCCGCGCCGTGTCAGCGTAGGTCACGCCGGGCCCGGGCAACCCGGCGCGCGGCACTTCCGGCGGTAGGATCGTCGGCCGACCCTGCTTGCCTGGAGAGGTGATGGCCGCGAGGAAGACGCTGACGCTGGTGGCACGCATCACCGTCAGCGCGGCCATGCTCGGGTACCTCGCCTACAAGATCAACTCCACGAGCCACCCCCACGGCGGTGGCTCGCAGCAGCCCATCCTCCCGACCTGGTCAGCGCACACCGCGTCGTGGCTGGCGCTGGCCCTGGCCATCACGTTCTTCGGCACCATCGTGTGCTCGTTCCGTTGGCGCGCGGTGCTGCAGGGGCTCGAGGTCACGCCACTGCCGCCCTCCAAGCGGCTGGTCGAGCACTACCTGGCCGGGCACTTCGTCGGCAACGTGCTGCCGTCCACCGTCGGGGGCGACGTGCTGCGGGTGTCGCGCCTCAGCAAGGACACCAACGAGGGCCCGATCAGCTTCGCCTCGGTCGTGCTCGAGCGCCTCACCGGGTGGCTCGTGCTGCCCGTGCTCATCCTCGTCGGCTTCGCCATCAACCGCGGCCTGCTGAAGCTCGGCCGGGCCACGCACGTGGCCCTGGTCATCGCCGCCATCACCCTCGTCATGCTGGTGGTGGTGCTGCTGGCCCTGAGCAGCCGCCACCTCGGCGGGCGCCTCGGCCACACCCAGGGCTGGCGCCGCTTCGCCGCCGCCGTGCACCTCGCCACCGCGCACCTGCGGCACCATCCGGTGCGGGCGCTCACCATCATCGGGTGGGGCTTCGCCTACCAGGTGACCATGGTGCTCGCCGCCTACTGCGCCGCCCGCACCCTGGGCGTGAGTGCCGTCGGGCCCACCGCGCTGCTCACCTTCTACCCCGCCGTGCTCATCGTCCAGGTGCTGCCCATCAGCATCGCGGGCTTCGGCATCCGCGAGGGTCTGTTCGTGCTCTTCCTGCACCCGCTCGGCGTCCCCGACGGCAAGGCCGTCGCGCTGGGCATCCTCATCTACCTCCTGGCGCTCGTCGTGAGCCTGTTCGGGGCACCGGCGTTCGCGTTCGGCAACCGCCGCGACGCCGACGCCGCGCAGGCCGCCGATGCCGACACCGACGGGCAGCAGCCGGCCGAGGCAGAGACGTTCACCGACCACCCCACGGGCGCGGAGGCGCGCGGCGGGCGCGGCGCCCGACCCGCGGCGGCGCGATGACCGACCAGCGCACCGGGGTCGACGTCACCGACGACGGGCCCGACGACCCGAGCGTCACCTCCCCCGAGCTCGACGTCGACCCCACGCTCGAGGTCGACCTCGACGCCGCCACCGACACCGACACCGGGCCGGAGCTGGTCGCCCATGCCGGCACGCCCGAGCAGGTCGCCACGGCACGCCGGCGGCTCCGCTGGTGGCGCGAGCTGGTCTACATCGGCGGCCTCTACGCCCTCTACTCGTTCGTGCGCAACACCTTCGGCTCGAACGGGAGCGCCCACGGCATCAACGTGAGCCCGCTGGCGGTGGCCCACGCCTACGGCCACGCCAAGGACGTGATCTGGTTCGAGCGGTCCCTCGGCCTGTTCGTCGAGCCCCGCCTGCAGCGCTGGTACCTGAGCCTCCCCCACCACGGCTTCATCCGCTTCTGGAACATCTACTACGGCACGTTCCACTTCGTCGTGCCGATCATCGCCCTGGTGTGGCTCTTCCGGCACGACCCGGTCCACTACGCCAAGTGGCGCAACACCGTGGCCATCACCACCGCCCTCGCGCTCATCGGCTTCGCCGGCTACTCGCTCATGCCGCCACGCCTGCTCGACTCCACCATGGTCTACGGGGCCTGCAACACGCGCTACGGCCTCACCTGCCACCACTACGGCTTCGTCGACACGCTGGTGCGCTACGGCGGGCTGTGGAACTTCGACTCGGGCACGGTCGCCAACGTCTCCAACCAGTACGCCGCCATGCCGAGCCTGCACATCGGGTGGTCCACCTGGTGCGCGCTCGTGCTGGTGCCCCGATCGTGCGCCACACCTGGTCGAAGGTGCTCGTCGCCCTCTACCCCGTGGCCACCCTCTTCTGCATCCTCGTCACCGGCAACCACTACTGGGTCGACGCGGTGGCGGGCCTCCTCTTCCTCGCCGTGGGCTACCTGCTGGGCTCGATGCTCGCCAAGGCCACGTCGCGCTGGAGCGACCGGCGCGACGCCGCAGCGCGCCGCCGCCCAGCCCGTCGGCTCTGATCAGGCGGGCAGCGCCCGCAGCAGCGTCACCTTGTCGGGGATGCCCTTGAGGCGGACCTGCTTGGCCCTGCCCCAGGTGACGCCCCGCAGGTCGCCGACCGCGTCGTGCACGTCGGCGGTGACCAGCACCACGCCGCCCCCGGCCTCCTCGGTGACGCGGGCGGCCACGTTCACCACGTGGCCCACGACGTCGTCGACGGTCACGACCGCCTCGCCCGAGTGCACCCCGGCGCGGAGGCGCAGCGGGTCGGGTGCGGTGTCGAGCAGCTCGACCGCCGCGAGCACCGCGGCCTCGGGCTCGGGGAACGACAGCATCAGGCCGTCGCCGAGGCGCTTGACCACCCGGCCGCCGCGGCTGCGCACCACGGGACCGATGGCGCGGTGGTGGTCGTGGAGCAGGGCGATGGCGGCGTCGTCGCCCTCCTTCGAGGTGTAGGCGGTGAAGCCCTCGAGGTCGGTGAACACCACCGTGACGGGCTGGCTGGTGCCCAGGCCCTCCTCGCCGGCGTGGAACGCCAGCACCTGCAAGGTGTTGAGCCCCACCGTGCCGATGAGCGACGGGCGCTGCTCGACGGAGCGCTCGAGGAAGCGCTGCACCACCTCGAACGGGGTGGCGGTGCTGACGCGACGGTCGGTGGGGTCGTCGAGCCAGCGCTGGTCGATGAGCCCCACCTCGACCGCGTTCGCCGCACGCTCGGGGTCGCGACGGATGATCTCGGCCAGCTTCTCCGACAGGGAGCGGCGGAACGTGGCGACGGCACCCGCCCCGACGTCGCGTGGGCTCCGCGGGGGGACGGGCATGGGCGCCAACGTACCGGCCCGCCAGGTCCCCACTCGTCGGATCGCGCCAGGCCCGGGTACAACCTGGGGATGGAGACCGCCGTCAGCATCGGGGTGCTGGCGGCGCTGCTCTACCTGATCACCCGACCGCCGAGGCCGTGGCCAGAGTGGGTGTGGGCCGTCCCGGCGGCGGCCCTGGTGCTGGTGACCGGTCTCGAGCCGTGGTCGGCCGCGTGGCAGCAGGTGCCGCGCTGTGGCCGACGCTGGCGTTCCTGGCGGCCATCTTCGTGGTGGCCGAGGGCGCCGACGCCGCGGGGCTGTTCGACGCCGCGGGCTCGCTGCTCGGGCGCGGCCGCCTCCAGGGCCACGCGGGACAGCGGCGCACGGTCGTCGCCGTGGCGGTGCTGGCGGTGGTCATCACGTCGGTCCTGAGCCTCGACGCCACGGTGGTGCTGTTCACCCCCGTGGTCGTGCGGGCGGTGCACGGACGCGGCCGGCCGACGGTCGACGCGGCGCTGCTCGCCACCGTCTTCCTGGCCAACGGCGCGTCGCTGCTGTCGCCGGTCGCCAACCTCACCAACCTGCTGGTCATCCACCAGAGCGGCCTCTCGTACGCAGGGTTCTCGGCGCGGCTGGCCCTGCCGTGCCTCGTGGCGGGTGCCCTCATCACCTGGGTGCTGCTCGCAGGGAACCGGGAGGCGACCGACCCGGTGCCGGCGGTGGCGGTCGGGCCGCCCGAGGCCCCCCAGCGGACCGTGGACGCCCTCGGCTGGTTCGTCGTGGCGGTGATCGCGGTGCTCGTAGTGGCGTTCTTCGTCGGGTCGGGCCTGGGCATCGCCCCGGCCTGGCCGGCCTGGATCGGCGCCCTGGTGATCTCCGTCGCGGTCGTCGCCTCGGAGCGCGACACGCCGGTGCGCCTCGCCCGGGCCGCAGCGCCGGGGTTCCTGGTGTTCGTGCTCTGCCTCGCCGTCGTCGTCGGCGCGGCCGCCCGCCACGGCCTCGGGCACACCCTGGTCGACCACGTCCCGCACGGCTCGGGCCTGCTCGCGATGCTCGGCGTCGCGCTGCTCGCGGCCGTGCTGGCGAACCTGGTCAACAACCTCCCCGCCACGCTCCTGCTGCTCCCCACGCTGGCGGGCCGGCCGGTGTCGTTGCTCCTCGCCGCCCTGCTCGGCCTCAACATCGGCCCGAACCTCACCTACACCGGCTCGCTCGCCACGCTGCTCTGGCGCCGGCGGGTGCGAGAGGACGGGGTCGAGCCCGCGCTCGGGACGTTCCTGCGCAGCTCCTGGGTCTCCACCCCCTCGCGCTGGCCGCCGCGACCGTCACCCTGTGGCTCACCACGGGACGGCCCTGACCACGCCGCCCGCGTGGACACGCGGCGCCTCAGCGGGTACCGTTGTGTTGCGGGCTCGAACTTCCCCGCGCCTCCTGTCGACGCGGCACCATTTCCTCGCAAGGAGCCACGTGCCCCAGCTCCTGGACACGATCCACAACCCGGCCGACCTCCGACGGCTCTCGTACCCCCAGCTCGACGCGCTGTCGAGCGAGATCCGGGACGTTCGTGGTGCGAGGCGGTGTCCGCCACGGGCGGCCACCTCGGGTCCAACCTGGGCGCGGTCGAGCTCACGCTCGGCCTGCACCGGGTGTTCTCGTCGCCCGACGACATCCTGCTCTGGGACACCGGCCACCAGGCCTACGTGCACAAGCTGCTCACCGGCCGCCAGGACGAGTTCGCCACGCTGCGCCAGGCCGGCGGCCTGTCGGGCTACCCGAACCGGCGCCGAGTCGCCGCACGACTGGATCGAGAACAGCCACGCCTCGACCAGCCTGAGCTACGCCCACGGCCTGTCGCTGGCCTCGAGCGGCACCAGCAGCACCGACCGGCACGTCGTCGCGGTCATCGGCGACGGCGCCATGACCGGCGGCATGGCCTACGAGGCGCTCAACAACCTCGGCCACAGCGGTCAGCGGGCCATCATCGTCTTCAACGACAACGGCCGCTCCTACGCACCGACGGTGTCGAAGCTCACCGACAGCGTCGCCCGGCTGCGCCTCAACCCCGCGCTACCTGCGCCAGCGGGCCCGCCTGCAGAAGATGGTGCGCGAGGTGCCCGTGGTCGGCGATCACCTCGCCTGGGGCCTCGAGGGCGCGGTGGCCGGCCTCCGCGAGATGCTCGAGCCGCCGGTGTTCTTCGAGACGCTCGGGGTGCGCTACTCCGGCCCCTTCGACGGCCACGACCTCGAGGGCCTCGAGCGGGCGTTCCGCAACGCCGCCGAGTACGACGAGGGCCCGATCGTGGTCCACGTGCTCACGCAGAAGGGCCGCGGCTACCCGCCGGCCGAGCAGGACGACGAGCAGCGCCTGCACGACACCTCGGTGTTCGACCCCGAGACCGGGCCCCACCCACGCCACCGGCGGGCCCGCCCTCGTACACGGGGGCGTTCTCCGAGGCGATCATCAAGGAGGCCGAGACCCGGCCCGAGGTGGTGGCCATCACCGCCGCCATGCCCGGCTCCACCGGCCTGCTGCCGTTCGGCGAGCGCTTCCCCGACCGGCTGATCGACGTCGGCATCGCCGAGCAGCACGCGGTCACCGCCGCCACCGGCATGGCCATGGGCGGCCTGCGACCCGTGGTGGCGATCTACTCCACGTTCCTCACCCGGGCCTTCGACCAGTGCGAGTTCGACGTCGGGCCTGCACGGTGCTGCCGGTGGTCTTCGCCGTCGACCGGGCCGGCATCACCGGCGACAACGGTGCCTCGCACCACGGCGTGCTCGACATGGTGCTGCTGTCGAAGGTCGCCGGGCATGACCGTGTTCGCGCCGTCGTCGTACCAGGAGCTGCAGCAGATGCTCCACGACGCGCTCGACGTCACCGACGGCCCCGTCGCCATCCGCTGGCCCCGCACGGCCGCTCCCGTCGTCCCCGAGAACGAGGTCGGCCACGGGCTCTGCCGCCCGCGACGCGTGCGCGCCGACGACACGGCCCGCGTGTGCCTCGTCGGCGTCGGCAAGATGCTGGCCGCGGCCACCGTCGCCGCCGAGCGGCTGGCCGCCGACGGCATCGCCTGCACGGTGTGGGACCCGCGGGTCGTGCAGCCGCTCGACCCCGCGCTGGTGGCCGACGCCGCGCGCCACGACCTGGTGGTCAGCATCGAGGACGGCCTGCGCGAGGGCGGCGTGGGCTCGCGGCTCGCCGACGAGGTGGCCGAACCGCCGCCATGGCGGCCGGCGCGGCTCGCCCGCCCTACGTGCGCGTCCTCGGCACACCCCAGCGCTTCCTCGCGCAGGGCAACGCCCGCGGCGATCTTGCACGACCTCGGCCTCGACGCCGACGGCCTCGAGGCCGAGGTGCGCCGGCTCGTCGGGCCCTGACCCGACCCGGGGTCAGGTGTAGAAGGGGTTCTCGCCGGCGTCGTGGTCGGTGGCGTCGACCACTTCGGTGACCTCGGGGATGTGCTCGCGGATGGTGCGGTCGATGCCGTCGCGCAGGGTCATGGCGCTGACCGCGCAGCCCTGGCAGCCGCCGCCCATCTTCACGAAGACCCGGGTGCCCTCGACGCCGAGCACCTCGACGAAGCCGCCGTGCGCGTCGAGCGAGGGGTTGATCACCTTCTCGACGAGGAGCGTGACCTGCTCGGCGAGGTCGCCGGTGAGGTCGAGGTCGAGCCCGGCGAGCGGGTCGGGCTTGTTGGGGTTGCGCAGCACCAGGCCGCTCTGCCCCTCGGTCTCGGGCATGTCGAGCGTGGCGCCGCTGAGCGGCGTCGACGCTGCCGGCGGGGATGATGACCGTGAGCTCGCCCTGCGCGTACACCGAGTCGGTGGGCTCGGCGTTCTCGAGCGGCTCGAACGACAGGTCGTAGGCGTAGTCGGAGCCACGGACGCCCGTGACCTCGATCCAGAGGCCGAGGCCCTCGGCGCCGTCCTCGGCGGCGCGCAGCCCGAGGATGGTCTCGACCGCACGATCGGTGACGGTGAGGACAGGGGTGACGACAGGAGCTTCCATCGCCCGCCAGGCTACCGCTGCGGTGCCGCGACCCCACGGCCGACAATTTTCAGAACGCAAATGTCAGGTATGGGTCGAAACGTGCCGATGGGACGTCATCGTGCGGTTCTCCCCGCCGGCCCTCCCACGACCCAGCTGAAGGAACGCAGCATGCTCATCCTCGGTATCCGGATCCGATGGCGAGTGCTCGACCAGGGCACCTTCTTCTGCCCGTCCTGTGGCGGCGATCGCAAGTACGCCCACAAGCAGGCCAGGCGCTGGTTCACGCTGTTCTTCGTGCCGCTCGTGCCGCTCAACGCGGTGGGCGACACCTACGAGTGCCACAGCTGCCACCGCACCTTCAACGAGCGCGTGCTGCACACCCCCACCACCTCCGACCTCGCGTCACGCCTGCAGTGGGCGATGCGCCTGTCGGTGTGCTCGATGGTGCTCGACGACGACCCGCACCACCAGCCGTCACGCCAGGCGGCCATCGCCGCGGTGCGCAGCACCGGCGCCACGCACTACAGCGAGACCCACCTCGACGCCGACCTCCGCGCCATCGACCTCACCCAGCTCAGCGCCGCCGCCGAGCACCTCTCCGACGACTTCGAGCCGGCCGGCAAGGAGCACTACCTGCTCACGTCGGGGCGCGTCGCCCTCGCGAGCGGCCGGCTCAGCCCGACGAACCACGCCACGCTCGAGCAGCTCGGGCGCTCCATCGGCCTCACGCCGGCGCACGTCCACGGCGTGCTGCACCAGCTCATCGCGGAAGCCGCGCCCCACCCCCTGGGCTGACCGCCCGGCTCCCGGTCACGACTCGGCTTCGAGCGTGAGCTGCAGCCAGCGGTCCTCGGCCTCGGTCAGGTCCGTCGCCACGACCGCGAGCTCCCGGCCCAGGTCGGCCAAGCGTTCGTGGTCGGCCATGGTGGCGGGGTCGTCGACCTCGGCCGCGAGGCGGTCGTGGCGCTGCTGGAGCCGACGCACGTCGCGCTCGGCCTCCTTCAGCAGGTGGCGCAAGGTGCTGGCCGAGCGCTTCGGTGCCGGCTGCTCGCCGGGATCGGCGCGCTCCACGGGTGCGGGCCCGGCCACGCCTGCCGGGCGGTCGCGTGAAGCGGTCGCGGCCGCGGCGACCGGCGCGGCGGGGACGCGCCCGGTGCGCCGGGCCGCGCGCCGCTCGGCCTCCCACGCCGCGTAGCCCCCGGGCCGCCGCGCCACCCGCTTGGAGCCGTCGAGCACGAGCACGTCGGCCACGGTGCGCTCGAGGAAGGCACGGTCGTGGCTGACCACCACCAGGGCGCCCGGCCAGTCCTCGAGGAACTCCTCGAGGACCCGCAGCGTGTCGAGGTCGAGGTCGTTGGTGGGCTCGTCGAGGAGCAGCACGTTGGGTCGTGACGCCAGGGTGAGCAGCAGCTGGAGCCGCCGCCGCTCGCCACCCGACAGCAGCCCCACCGGTGCGAACTGGGCGTCGGTGTCGAACCAGAACTGCTCGAGCAGCTTGGCGTCGGCCGGGTCGGGCACGCGGTGCGGCCCTGCGACGGCGTCGCGCACGCGCACCGCGGGGTCGAGCGCCGGCCCCCGCTGGTCGTGGTAGGCGAGCTGCACCGTGGGCCCGGTGACCACGCGACCCTCGGTGGGCACCAGCCGGGTGGCGATGATGTCGAGCAGGGTCGACTTGCCGGCACCGTTGGGCGCCACGATGCCGAGCCGCTCGGTGGGCTCGAGGAGCACGTTCACGTGGCGGAACAGCCACTCGCCGCCGTCGTAGCGGTGCCCGACGTCGTGCAGCTCGACCACGGTGTCGCCCAGCCGGGGGGTGCCGTAGCGGGCCCGCTTGGCGGTGGCGGTGTAGCCCGCCTGGCCGCGGGTGGCGTTGGGGTCGACCCGCGCCGCGGACGCGAGGTCGAGCTCTCCGGGTCGGGGTGCCGCCTGGCGCTGGCCCTCGACGAGCGGTGGTCGCGGTCTCGACGCGGAACTTCGACTTGCGGGTGCGGGCGGGGGCGCCGCGTCGCAGCCACGCCAGCTCGCGGCGGGCCAGGTTGCGCCGCACCTCCTCGGACTGCGCCTCGCGCTCGGCCCGCTCGGCGCGGGCCTCGAGGTAGGACGCGTAGCCGCCTTCGTGCACGTGGGCGTTGCCCCGGTCGAGCTCCACGATGCGGGTGGTCACGCGGTCGAGCACGTGCCGGTCGTGGGTGACGAGGACGAGGGCGCCGCGGTGGAGGGCCAGCCGCTCCTCGAGCCAGGCGATGGCATCGATGTCGAGGTGGTTGGTCGGCTCGTCGAGGATCAGCAGCACCGCGTCGTCGTGCGCCGCGCCGGGCGCCCCGACCTCGGCCAGCGCACGGGCGAGCGCCACCCGCTTGCCCTGCCCGCCCGACAGCTCGTCGACCGGCACGTCGAGATGGTCGCCGAGGCCCAGGCGGTCGATGACGGCCTCGCCCTCCCACCCGCCGCCGACCGCCTCGCGGACGGTGCCCGTCGGGCAGCGGCGCATCCTGGTCGAGCATCACCACCCGCGTCCCCCGGCCGCGGCGCAGCGTGCCGGCCTCGGGCTCGACGCGACCGGCCAGCTGGCGCAGGAGGGTGGACTTGCCGCAGCCGTTGAGCCCGACCACCGCGAGGCGGTCGCCCGACGAGAGCGTCAACGAGACGTCGGCGTACAGCGGCCGGCCGGGGCGGCTGGCGGTGAGGCCCTGGGCGTCGACGAGGATCACGGTGCGAGGGTACGGGAGCGGCGACCCGGTACCGTCGGGACCCGTGAGCCCCACGTCGCGCCGCCCCGACCCCGGCATCCTGGCGGGCCCCATCGACCTCGACGGGCCGCGCCGGCCGCTGGTGACCTACCCCGAGGTGCCGGCGACGCCGGGGCTCGTCGTCAAGCAGCGCGGGGCGCCGTTGGTGGCGACGGTGGTCGAGGCGCTCGACGACCGGGTGCTCGTGCGCGACCGCCGGGGCGCCGAGCACTGGCTGCGCACGGCCAAGGGCGCGTTCGAGGTCGACGGCCGCTTCGTGACCCTCGTCCGACCGCGGCCCGAACGGGCTCCCGCGGCGCCCACCCAGACGGCGTCGGGCTCGGTCGCGGTCAGCGGAGCGACGGCGCGCGTCGCCCGGGCCAGCCGGATCCTCGTCGAGGGGCGCCACGACGCCGAGCTGGTCGAGCGCGTGTGGGGCGACGACCTGCGGGTCGAGGGCGTGGTGGTCGAGCTGCTCGAGGGCGCCGACCACCTCGAGGAGGTGGTGCGCGGCTTCGGGCCCCGCCCCGGCCGGCGCCTCGGCGTGCTGCTCGACCACCTCGTGGAGGGGTCCAAGGAGCAGCGGCTGGCGGCCACGATCGACCACCCCGACGTGCTCATCACCGGTCACCCCTTCGTCGACATCTGGCAGGCCGTGAAGCCCGGGGTCATCGGCCTGGCGGCCTGGCCCGACGTCCCCCGGGGGCAGCCGTGGAAGGAAGGGCTGCTCGCCGCCATCGGCAGCAACGAGGAGCCCGCCCGCTTCTGGCAGCGGCTGCTGGGCGCGGTCGACGACTGGACCCAGCTCGAGCCCCAGCTCATCGGCGCCGTCGAGCAGCTCATCGACTTCGTCACCGAACCTGCGTAGGTCGCCCCGGCTGCTCCGGGGCCCGCACCGGTAGCCTCGGCAGCACATGGAACGCGACGTGCCCCTGGGGCGAATCGCCGGAATCCGCATCGGGTTCAGCTGGAGCGTGCTGGTGGTCGCGGCGCTCTACACCTGGCTGCTCGCGACCAACCGCTTCCCCATCGACGCGCCCGGCCACACCTCGGCGGCCTACTGGGCCGCGGGCGTCATCGCGTCGCTGCTCTTCTTCGCCTCCCTGCTGGCACACGAGATGGGCCACTCGCTCGTGGCCCGGCACGAGGGCATCGAGGTCGAGGGCATCACGCTGTGGCTGCTCGGCGGCTTCGCCCGGCTCGAGTCGGAACCGGCCACGCCCGGCGCACAGCTGCGCATCGCCATCGCCGGACCGGTCACCAACTTCGCCCTCGCCGCGGTGTTCGTCGGTGTCCACCAGCTCCTCGGTGGCGGCCCGCTGCTCGCGCCCAGCGACGGCAACGCCTCGCTGGCCGGCGGTGATCTGCGCCTGGCTGGCCTTCATCAACGCCCTCCTCGCGGTGTTCAACGTGATCCCGGCCGCGCCGCTCGACGGCGGTCACGTGCTGTCCGCGGGGCTCTGGGCCGCCACCGGCGACCGCGCCAAGGCAGCCGGCTGGTCGGCCCGCGCCGGCATGGTCCTCGGCGGCCTGCTGATCGGCCTCGGCCTGTTGCAGCTCGGCTCGGCGAACTCCGGCAACGCGCTGTGGTTCGTGCTGGTGGGCTGGTGGATCCTCGACGCCGCCCGCCGCGAGCTCGCGAGCGCCACCGTCGAGCAGGCGTTCACCGACGTCACCCTCGGCGACATCATGCAGCCCGACCCGCCGATCGTCCCCGACTGGATCACCATCGACGACCTCGGCCGGAGCCTGCCGCCCACCACCCGCCACCGGGCCTTCCCGGTGCAGAGCCACGACGGGCGCATCACCGGGCTGCTCACGGCCGAGCAGCTGGTGCACACCGACGCCTGGCACCGGGCCCACACCCCCGTGGCCCAGCTGGCGTTCCCGATCGACCGGGTCACCTGGGCCGCCGCATCCGACACCGCGCTGCCGGCGCTGCGGCGCCTCGCCGGGACGGGCCTGCAGACCCTGCTCGTCGTCTGGCCCGACGGGCGCGTCGCGGGCACGGTCGGCCAGCCCGAGCTCGACGCGGCCTACCGCCGGCGTCGCGGGAGCGCCATCGGCGCCGGCCGCTCGGCGTAGCGGTCCGTCCCGCTACGTTGGCCGCATGACCGACCTCGCAGCGCTCAGCTACCACCTCGACGGCGACGTCGCCGTCCTCACCCTCGACGACGGCAAGGCCAACGCCGTGTCTCCCGCGCTGCTCGAGGCGCTCGACGGCGCGCTCGACCGGGCCCGCGACGAGGCCCGGGCGGTCGTGCTGGCCGGGAGGCCCGGCAAGTTCTCGGCCGGCTTCGACCTCTCGGTCATGACGCAGTCCACCGAGGCCATGCGCGACCTGGTGCAGTCCGGGGCCGAGCTGCTGCTGCGCTGGTACGACTACGACCTCCCCACGGTCGCCGCCTGCACCGGTCACGCACTCGCCGCGGGGGCGCTGCTGCTGCTCACCACCGACGTGCGCATCGGCAGCGACGGCCCCGCCAAGATCGGCCTCAACGAGGTGGCCATCGGCATGCCACTGCCGATCTTCGCCGTCGAGTTCGCCCGCGACCGCCTCACCAAGAAGACGTTCACCCAGGCCACCATGGGCGCCCGCGTGTTCAGCCCCGAGGAGGCGGCGGTGGCCGGCTACCTCGACCGGGTGGTCCCGGCCGACACCGTGCTCGACGAGGCCATCGCCGAGGCCCGCCAGCTGGCGACGCTCTCCACCGGCGCCTACTCCCGCACCAAGCACGCGGCCCGCCAGGCCACCGTCGACCACGTGCGCGCCACCCTCGCCGACGACATGGCGAAGCTCACGGGCCCCACCCCGCCGTGACCGAGGTCCCGGTGGCGCTCGGGACGAAGGACGACGCAGCCGCGCGCTCGGCCACACCGGCCATGCCGTCGCCGCGGCCCCCCACGGCCCCCGCCGGCGTTCCACGTGCTGGCCAAGCCGACCGGCCCGATCTGCAACCTCGACTGCGAGTACTGCTTCTTCCTGTCGAAGGAGGCGCTGTACCCCGGCGACCGCTTCCGGATGGGCGACGACCTGCTCGACGACCTACATCCGCCAGGTGCTCGAGTCGCACACCGCGCCCGAGGTCACCATCGCCTGGCAGGGCGGCGAGCCCACGCTCATGGGCGTCGACTTCTTCCGCCGCGCGCTCGAGCTGGCCGAGCGCTACCGCCGGCCCGGCCAGACCGCTCCAGCACACGATCCAGACCAACGGCACGCTGCTCACCGACGAGTGGTGCGAGCTGCTCGCCGAGCACCACTTCCTGGTCGGGCATCAGCATCGACGGCCGCCGCGCGCTGCACGACGCGCTACCGCGTCGACAAGCAGGGCCAGCCCGACCTTCGACAAGGTGCATCGCGCGGCCTCGAGCTGCTGCAAGCAGCACGGCGTCGACTTGAACGTGCTGTGCACCGTGAACGCGGCGAACCAGGACCATCCCGCTCGACGTGTACCGCTTCTTCCGCGACGACCTCGGGGCGCCGCCACATCCAGTTCATCCCGATCGTCGAGCGCGACAACGACACCGGGTTCCAGGAGGGCGACACCGTCACCGACCGCTCGGTCGACCCCGAGGCCTGGGGCCGCTTCCTCGATCGCGGTGTTCGACGAGTGGGTCACGCCGCGACGTCGGCACCGTGTTCGTCCCGCACGTTCGACGCCGCGCTGGCGTCGTGGCTCGGCATGCCCGCCGGCGCTGTGCATCTTCGGCGAGACGTGCGGCAACGCCGTCGCCCTCGAGCACAACGGCGACCTCTACTCCTGCGACCACTTCGTCGAGCCCGACCACCTGCTCGGCAACATCACCGAGACCCACATGGTCGAGCTGCTGGCCTCACCGCAGCAGCGGGCGTTCGGCGACGCCAAGCGCGACACGCTCCCCGCGCTACTGCCGCGACTGCGAGGTGCGCTTCGCCTGCAACGGCGAGTGCCCGAAGAACCGCTTCACGCTCACGCCCGACGGCGAGCCCGGCCTCAACTACCTGTGCGCCGGCTACAAGGCGTTCTTCACCCACGTCGACGGGCTCATGCGGATCATGGCCGACCTGCTGCGCCAGGGCCGCTACGCCGACGAGGTCATGACCGTCCTCGCCGCGGCCGGCCGCAACGACCCCTGCCCGTGCGGCAGCGGCCGCAAGGCCAAGCACTGCCATCCCGTCCGCACCGCCTGACCGATCTTTTGGGGACGGATATGTGCGCATGGCGCGCATATCCGTCCCCAGAAGTTCGTGCTTGAGGCGGGTCCGGGCTCAGCCGCCGCTGTTGGTGAAGGCCAGCGCGTCGTGGCAGGGCTCGCCGCGGAGGGTGCAGGTGGGCAGCGGCGTCGGGACGTTGGTGCCGACCAGGGGCAGCACCACCCGCGACGGGAGCGCCGCGGTGCGGGCGATGGAGTTGAGCGGGTTGCCCGGCAGGTTGGTGAACGTCCAGAACGGCCGGTCGCCACCCGGGGCCGACACCGAGATGCGGATGCGGGAGCCCTTCCGGAAGGCGTGCGCGAACGGGTACAGCTCGACCCGCGTGAGCGACGCCTTGCCGGGCGTGAGGAGCCTGACGTCGGACGCCAGGCCCGTGGCGATGGGGTCGAGGACGGTGGAGGCCGGGTCGAGCTTGCGGTCGCTGGCGCGGAGCCAGCCGCTCTGCACGTACTCCTCCTTGCCGTCGGGCCGGATCTCGGTGAGCGTCACCTGGAGGTCGGTGTCGGTCGCGCTCGACGTGAGCCACAGGTCGACCGAGCCGAAGCCCGCCATGACCTCGTTCGAGGACAGCGGCTTGCTGGTGTAGGCCAGCGCGTTGCCGCCCACGAGCTGGGTCCAGTTCCAGTCCGGCGCGGCGACCCAGATGGCGCTGGTGCTGCCGCCGAAGTCGGCCCGCGGCCGGACGCTCGGGTCGGACACGTAGTGGTCGTGGCCGGTGGCGGCCGTGGGCTTGCCGCTGGTGAGCGTGCCGCCCGGCCCGAAGTACCAGGCCTGCGCGGTGGTGCCGGGCACGGGGAACGACGAGTAGGCCTTGTCGAACGTGCCGACCGGGTTGCCCGGCGTGGTGCTGCCGCCGTTGTCGAACGCCACGCGCACCTTGGGGAGCGCGTTGAAGGCGGCGAGCGCGTGCGCGTAGTCGGGCTGCGTCCAGATGGGGTCGTCGGGGATCTGCACCCCGTCGACGTTCATGGCGGTCTTGTAGATGGCCGGGCCGAGCGCCTTCAGCAGCGCGCCGTTCGACGGCTTCCGGTGGGCCACGTACAGCTCGAGGAAGTCGTACCAGTGCACGAACGTGGCGGGGTCGAGCGAGTCGACGTGCGTGCCGTTGGTGAAGTTGAACCAGGCCTTCGAGGTGCCGGTGAAGTGCTTGACGAGGTTGGCGCAGTGGCCACCGGTCTGCTCGTCCTGCCACTGGCACGCCATGAACGTGGGCACCTTGATCTTGTCCACGAACTTGCTCGGGTTCAGCGGGTCGGCCACTGCGGGGATGTAGTGGGTGTTGGCGTAGATCTTGGCCAGCAGGTCGGGCGTCTGCAGCCGGACCCCCATGTTGTCCTGGCAGGTGGTGTCGCCGTTGTCCATGCGCTTCTGCGACCACTTCTGGCCACCGGCCTGCGAGTCGTGCACGCGGTCCTTGCCCCAGCTCAGCGCGAAGCCGTCGTTGAGGATGCCGCCGGGGTCGAGGGTGGTGGCGGTGTTGTCGATGACGGACAGCGGGGTGATGGCCTCGAGGTGCGGCGGCTGGGTGGCGCCGACGAACAGCTGCGAGATGCCCGGGTACGAGATGCCGACCATGCCGACCTTGTTGCCGAGCACCCACGGCTGGCGGGCCACGGTCTCGACCGCGTCGTAGCCGTCGAGCGACTGGAGGCGCTCGAAGTAGTCGAAGGCGCCGCCGGAGCAGCCGGTGCCGCGGATGTTGATGCCGACGGTGGCGTAGCCCATCAGGCCCGAGAGCTGGGTCAT
This sequence comes from Candidatus Aminicenantota bacterium, assembly GCA_963764745.1. GTDB lineage: Bacteria > Acidobacteriota > Aminicenantia > UBA2199 > UBA2199 > UBA2199. Next base: position 1,724,193 of record CAVXTN010000006.1, read on the forward strand.
GGGCTGCGGGCTGTCGGGGTCGGCGGGGCTGTAGCCGGAGTACTCGATGACGGTGGGGTACGGGCCCTTGTCGGGCGGACCGGGGAGCCGCACCATGACGGCCAGCTTCGTGCCGTCGCGGGTGGTGAGGTAGCCGTAGCCGTCCTTCTCGTGGCCGGCCCAGCCACCCACGTTGAGGGTCTGGTGGTAGATGCTCGTGCTCGGCGGCGTCGGCGCCTGGGACATGACGTCGAGGAACCCGGACCGGGTGGTGGTGCCGCCGGCGTCCTGGAAGACGCGGTAGTCGGTGCCGGGGGTGAGCTGGCGGAAGATCATGCCGCCGTTGGCGTCGGCGGCGGCGCTGGTGATGGTGCGGGGCACGTTGCCGCGCACGACGGTGAGCGTGGCACCCGGCTGGGCGTGGACGACCCAGATCTGCTCGACGCTGCCGTGCGCCTGGAACGTGACCGCACCTCCCGAGCCGCCCGAGCCGCCCGACGACAGGCCGGCCGACGAAGGCGCAGGCAGCCGGTTGCAGGCCACGGAGACGAGGCCGATGAGGCTCAGCAGACCGACGGTGGTGAAGCGGCGCGCGCCGCCTGGCGAGGACTTCGACCGCGTGATGATGGTGCTTCCCCCTGGATCGACGTGCGGCTCCCCCATCGGTGCCCCACGGAGGGGTGAGCCTAGGGCAGCGGGTGGGTCGGCGTCATGGTCTGGACCACATGCTCCGTGGGCGTCACGGTGAGCTCGACCGACAGCGCCAGGTGGTCCGACAGGCGGGGCAGATCGGCGAACCGCGGTGCGCCGACAGGCCGGGGAAAGGCTCGGCGTCGCGGCCGGCCGAACGTCACCGCCAGCCGGTGGTCGGCAGCCGCCCGCTGCACCCACACCGAGTCGATGCGCAGCCGCTCGGGGCGCGACGCCTCCCCCGCCGGATCGGCTGCGGGGTCGTCGAGGAGGTACCCGGGCACGTCGGGGTCGTCCTCGTCGAAGGGATCGGTGGCCGGACCGCACGTGAACCCGGGCCCGACGCCGGCCTCGGCCCAGGTGTCGACCAGCCCGAGCGACCCCAGCGCGGCGCTCAGCTCGTCGTACGCGCCGGCGGGATCGGGGCCGTCGGGGTCGTGGGCCGGCACGTTGAAGTCGCCCACCACGATGGCGACGTTCTCGGGCCGGTGTGCCCGCGCCACGAAGGCGACCAGCTCGGCGATCTGGGCGGACCGCAGCGCGCGGCGCCGCTCGGGGTCGAGGGCCCGGGCGCCGCCGAGCATCCCCGTCCCCCAGTACAGGTGGGTGCTGAACACCTCGATGCGCCCGGGACCACCGACGCCGGGGTCGACTTCGGCGAGCAGCACCCCCTTGTTCGCCCAGGCGTCGGCGTCGTAGCGCCGCTCACCGCGGGCCCGGAACACGTAGCGGTCGGTGCGGGTGAGGCGCAGGCCGTCGGCGATGGTGAGCAGGCCGCCCGACGCGTTCGCCAGCGGTGCGACCGACCGCTCGGGACCGACCACCGCGGTGGCGTCGGGCCGTCCCGCCCAGCCCTCGAGCACCCGCTTGCGCTCCGCCGGGTCGAACACCTCGGCCAGCGCCACGATGTCGTAGGCCCCGGCGAGGGTGCGCCCGATGGCCGTCGCCCGCTCGGGCACGGCCGGCGCCGCGAGGCGCCCGATGGCGGGGAGCGGCGGGCCGTAGGGGATGATCCGGGGCCGGAGCAGGTAGGCGTTCCAGAACAGCAGTCGGACGATCCGCTCGTGCTCGTCGGCCATGACGGGCGACCGTAGCCGTCGTCCCGAGCCGACCGCGCCGGTCAGACGCGGGGGTCGCGTCGCACGCTGAGCCCGCCGGGACCGCAGAAGTGGCCGGTGAGGGTGCGGTCGAGGTGCGTGACCCGCCACCGCAGCATCCGCTCCGCGTACTCGGCGCGGACCGCGGCGAAGGCGGGGTCGGCGGCCAGGTCCACCGTCTGCCCGGGATCGGCCACCAGGTCGAACAGCAGCGGCGGGATGACGCTCGGCGGCGCCGCGAAGTGCACGTACTTGAACCGCTCGTCGCGCACCACGGTCATGGCGCACTGCTCCATGGTGAGGCCGAGCAGGTCCTCGGGCAGGTGCGTGGCGGGATCGCGGAAGTCCCACTCCCAGTGGGCCTCGGTGCGCCACGGCGTCGGCGTGCCCGGGTCGGTGCCGTGGAGGAACGGCTGCAACGGCCGGCCGTCGCACTGCAGCGGGACCTCGACGCCCATCCACTCGCACAGGGTCGGCAGCACGTCGACGTGCTCGGTCACGTGCTGCACGACGCTGCCCCGCGTGGCGTCGGCGGTGCTGCGGGGATCGACCACGATGAGGGGCACGTGGTAGCTCTCGTCCCAGTAGCCGAGCTTCTGCACCAGCCAGTGGTCGCCCATCTGGTCGCCGTGGTCCGACGTGAGCACCACCAGCGTGTCGGCGAGCGCGCCGGAGGCCTCGAGCCAGTCGAGCAGCTCGCCGAGCCGGTCGTCGACCTCCCGCATCGCGCCCCAGTACGTGGCCCGGAGCTGGCGGCGGTCGCGCTCGTCGGTGGGGCAGCCCACACCCGGGAGTCCGATGGCCATGCCGGGGAGCGGGTGCGACGCCATCTCGTCGTCGCGGGAGGCGAAGCCCCGGAACGGGTCGCCCTCGTCGGCGTCGTAGACGTCGTGGTAGCCCTCGGGGTTGCGGTAGGGCGGGTGCGGGCGCACGAACGAGAGGTGCGCCAGCCAGGGGCGGTCGTCGTCGCGCCGGTCGAGCCACGACCGGAACTCGTCGACGAGGTACGCCGTCTCCGAGAGCTCGGCCGGGAACCGCGTGGGCGCCCAGCTGGCCCCGTGATCGGCGGCGCCCGGGTAGCCCTCGATCGGCCCGTACAGCTCGACGGCCCGGCCGGGCAGGTCGACGCCCTTGCCGGCCAGCCACCCCAACCAGCCCGGGGAGCCGGCCGACTCGGGGTTGAAGGCCACGGCCTCGAACCCGGGCAGCACCTCCTCGTAGCTGCTGAGGCGGGGATCGTCGGCGGCGACCGTGCGCGGGTCGAGCGAGGTGTCGGTGTAGCCGAACAGCACCGGCTCGAGCCCGGCGCGGTGCGCCTCGCGGGCGGTGTTGGTGAAGCGGTCGTCGAGCGGGGTGCCGTTGAGCACCGAGCGGTGGTTCTGGGCGTACATCCCCGTGTGGAGCGTGGCCCGGCTCGGGCCGCAGGGCGCGATGTTCGCCCAGTGCCGGGCGAAGAGGACGCCCCGCGCCGCCAGCCGGTCGAGCGTCGGGGTCTGCACCACCGGGTGGCCGAGCGCCGACAGGCAGTCGCCGCGCCACTGGTCGACCGTGATGTAGAGCACGTTGCCCGCAGCCATCCCGGCAACGTAGGCGGTCGGCAGCGGCGGGGGCCGATCAGCCCCCGAAGCCGCGGACCGTCGCCACGCCCGCCAGCACCAGGCCGAGTGCCCCCAGCAGGCAGGTGAGGACGAGGAGCAGCCAGCGGATCGGCCGGGCGGTCCGCCAGATCGGGCGCCACCAACGGAACAGCCGCACGAACAGGGCGACCCCGAGCACCAGCACCGCCAGCCCTGCGACGCCGGTGAGCACGGTCGGGTCCAGCCCGGCCACCATCGAACCCGCGAACGGCAGGCCGATGGCCACCGAGACCACCACCGTGTACATGGTCATGTCCGCCCGGCGGTGGGGGTCGGACTGCATCTCGGCGCGGCGCCGCGGCCCGGGCTTCCTTCGGGATCCTCCACGTGCGCACCAGGCGCACCGTGAGCGCGATCGCCGCGCCGGCAAGCAGCGCGATCGTCAGGGGTGAGTCGTGCGAGACGACGAGCGCCGCGGCCACGATGCACAGCGCCATGATCGAGGCCGAGCGGGTGCTCGCGAGGTGCACGAGCGAGCCGCCCGCGGCCGAGCGCGTCGGGTCGATGCGCTTGGCGGTCATGTAGCTGCGGGCCGCCGCCGCGGAGTCGCCCTGGTGCTGGAGGGCGACGCCGAGCGCGTGGTGGGCGGTGGCCGACGAAGGGTCGATGGCGAGCGCGTGACGTGCGACCGCCTCGGCTTCGGCCCAGTGGCGCAACCCGATCTCGCTCCAGGCCAGCTCGATGACGGGCTCGACGAGGCCGGGCCCGGCCTGGATCGCCTGCTGGGCACACGCGCGCGAGTCACTGAAGCGGCGGGCCAGCCGGTACGACAGCGAGAGCACCACGAAGGCCCGCCAGTCGCCGCTCGAGTGCTCGAGGGACCGCTGCGCGGCGTCGATGGCCTGCGCGGCGTGGCTCGGCCCCTGGCGCTGGTGGACGATGGCGACCACCTGGAACGCAAACCCCGGCTGCGGGTCGAGGCCGGTGGCGCGCGTCGCGACACGCAGCGCCTCGTCGAGGTCGCCGCGCCCGACCAGCGCCAGGGCCATCTGGCAGTGCAGGGCGTAGTCGTCGGGGAAGCGGGCCAGGCCCTCGCCGCCGACGCGCACCGCGTCGTCGTACCGCCGCACCACGCGGAGCCGGTCGACCTGCTGGCGGTACGCGTCGACCTCGTCGGGGAGACCGCCCCCGGGGCGAGCCGCGGTCATCCGCCTGCGCTCACCGCCGGGGGCGGCGACGGCTCAGGTGGGAGGCGAGCTCGTCGTAGTCGCCGCTCTCGTTGGCGTAGACGGCCACGTTGCGCGCCACGTCGAACCAGGCGTCGGTCGACGGCCGGCTGGCACGCAGCGCTCCGGCCAGGTCGCGGGCGTTGACCGGGTCGACCGCGCCCTTCTCGACGGAGCGCTCCATGGCGAGCTCGGTGGCGGCGTCGCACAGCAGCACCAGGTCGGCGCCCGACCAACCCTCGGTGGCCTTGGCGACGGGGGCCACGTCGAGGTTCGGGTCGAGCGGGCGGTTGCGGAGGTTGGCGGCGAGGATGGCGGCCCGGGCCGGCTCGTCGGGTGGCGCCACGAACACGGTGCGGTCGAAGCGCCCGGGCCGGCGCAGCGCGGGGTCGACGTCCCACGGCTGGTTGCTGGCGGCCAGCACGAAGATGCCCTCGTTGTCGACGTCGACGCCGTCGAGCTCGAGCAGCAGCTGGTTGACCGCGCTGCGCATCCCGGGCGCGTTGCGGAGGTTGCTGCGCCGCTGGCCGAGGGCGTCGATCTCGTCGAGGAACAGCACGCAGGGGGCGTGCAACCGGGCCAGCTCGAACTTGTCGTGGAGGTTCCGCTCCGACGACCCGATCCACATGTCGAGCACCTCGGCGATGCCGATCGAGAGGAACGAGGTGGCGAGCTCACCCGCCAGGGCGCGCGCCAGGTAGGTCTTGCCGCACCCGGGTGGCCCGTAGAGCAGCAGGCCGCCGCGGAGCGACTTGCGGAACGCGGTGCGGAGCGCGGGGTCGCGCACCGGTGCCAGGAAGCTGAGCTCGAGGCGCCGCTTCACCTCGACCATGCCGGCCACGTCGGCCAAGGTGACCGCGGGGACCTCGACGTCGGGGTCGTCGACGAGGTCGTCGGCGTCGCCGAGGGCGAACGACGCGAGCGCCGAGGCGTCGTCGGGCACCTCGTCGGCCGGGCGTGGCGACAGCCCCGGCGCCGGGGTGGGCGACGGCCCCGCACCGAGCGCGGCCAGGAGGCGTTGGTACCCGAGGGCCGACTCGTCGGAGCCCGAGGCCCGGGCCGCGTCGTACGCGACGGTGAGCGCCTCGATGGAGGCGGGCTGCGACGCCAGCACCGACTGCGCGTGGGCCAGGGCCTCGTCGGCCCGCTCGGCCTGCACGAGCAGCTCCGCCAGGTGGATCCGGAGCGCGTGGTTGTCGGGCGCGGCCGCGACGGCGGACTCCATCGCCGCGAGCAACTCGGGATCGACCGACACGACAGGCTCCAGGTGGGGTGGCGACCTCAGCTGCTGGCGAGGTGCCAACGGGTGCTGGGAACGGTAGCCGGGTAGGGCTGCGGTGGCCGCCCGATCTCGAGCTGGCCGATGAACTCGCGGGCCATCCAGCGCAGCGCGTGCTCCATGGTCGGGGTCGGCGGCCCGGTGAGCATCAGCCCGCTGCGGCTGCACTCGGCCACCTCGTCGCAGAGCACCACCATCCGGGCCATCACGTGCGCCGCGTCGGGGAGCAGGTCGAGCCACACGTCGGTGCGGTCGTTGCCCTGCTCGGCGGCGCTCTCCAGCTGCTCCACCACGAAGTCGCGCGGGCGCGCCATGTCGACGTGCAGCGCCACCGCGAGCTCGCGCAGGCGGGGCGGGATCAGCAGCCCGTCCTCCGCACCGACCTCGACCAGCTGCAGCTCGCGGTACACGTCGGCCAGCCACACGTGCAGGTCGATGAAGAGCGGCACCGGCACCTCGATGAGGTGCACCCAGCTGCGCTCCGGGTCGGGGCGGGACATGTGGAACGGCGCGCGCTCCGTCGCGTCGCGCCGTCGGTTCTGCCCCCCGAGGTACGAGTCCACGTCCCCTCCGCCTTCCCGCCCGATCCTGTTCCGCCCAGTTACTTGCGCATCGTAGCGCCCCGGACCCGATCTGCGCGTGCCCGGGTGACACCGGCGTCACCGGACCGCGCGCCCACGAATCGGAACGATTCTCGTTCTGACCAGCCGGTTGTGGGCGAGGCGCCCGACCACCATGATCTGGCGCATGGCCGCCAGCCACCACCTCGCGCACGGTCACGCGCACGGCCACGCCCACGCACCCGGCGGCGCCGCGCCGACGGCCGAGCTCGGGGCCCGCCGCCGGCGCGCGCTGTGGTGGTCGGTGGGCCTCAACGGGGCCCTGTTCGTGCTCGAGATCGCGGGCGGGCTGGCCTTCCACTCCCTGGCGCTGCTCGCCGACGGCGCCCACCTCCTGACCGACGTGGTCGGGCTGGGCCTGGCCCTCGTCGCCGAGCGCCTGGCGGCCCGGCCGGCCACCGACCGCCACACCTACGGCTGGCAGCGCGCCGAGGTCCTGGCCGGCCTCGCCAACGGTGTGATCCTGATCGTGGCGTCGTGCGCCATCGCGTTCGAGGCGATCGACCGCCTGGCGCACCCCGTCGACGTGGCCGGGCTGGGCGTCATCGTGGTGGCCTCCGCCGGCCTGGCCGCCAACCTGATCAGCGCGGCGATGCTGCGTCGGGTCATGGGCCGCAGCATGAACGTGCGCGCCGCGTGGCTCCACATGGTGGCCGACGCGCTGGGCTCGGTGGCCGCGATCCTGTCCGGCGTCGCTGTGCTGGTGTGGCAGGCGCACTGGGCCGACCCGGTGGCGTCGCTCATGGTCACCGGGCTGCTGCTCGCGGCCACCTGGGGGCTGCTGCGCGACGCGGTGCAGGTGCTGCTCGAGGGCGTCCCGCCGGACCTGACGCCCGCGGCGATCACCGAGGTGCTCCGCGCCGATCCCGCCGTGGCCGACGTCCACCACCTGCACGTGTGGGCGCTCACCCAGGAGTCCTCGGCGCTCTCCGCGCACGTCGTGCTGCGGGGCACCCCCAGCCTCAACGAGGCCCAGGTCGAGGGCGCCCGGCTCAAGCACCTGCTGGCCGACCGGTTCGGCGTCCACCACAGCACCCTCGAGCTCGAGGGCCAGGCCTGCGACGACGGCTGACCCCGGAACAACATCAACTTTTGGGGACGGTTTCGGTGCATATCGCGCCGAAAGCGTCCCCGAAACGCTGGCTCGGCGGACCGGCCCCGGCCTCCTCCCTCTAGCGGTCGTCGTGCTTGGCCCACCAGGCGGCGAGGTAGGCGGCCGAGGCCAGGTACAGCGGCGTGTGGTCGGGGTCGTAGGCGGCGGCCCGGAGGCACGACAGCGTGTGCTTCACGAGGTGGGCGTCGTGGTGGGCCGAGGCAACGGTGGCGAGCGTGGTCGCCACGTCGTCGCGGGCGGTCGCAGGCGCGTGCCAGGCCACCGCAGCCGCAGCGAGCGGGCTGTCGGCGATGGCCTCGACGAGGTCGGCGGTCGCCACCCGCTCGGGCACGAAGCCCGGGTCGAGGCGGACCGAACCGAGCGCCGCGCGGAAGCCCGCCACGTACGTGGCCGCCACGGCGACCGCGCCACGCCGATGGGGGTCGTCGACGGCCGGGCTGAGCACCCCCTGCGGCATGGTGAGGCAGTGCGACCAGCCGTAGGGCGCGTGCTCGGGGTCGTCCTGCAGCATCGACCAGGCCGCCACGCGGCTGAGCAGGCTGCGGGCGGCGCGTGGCTCGAGACCGCCCGGTGGGATCGTGGCGAGCACGCGGTCGGCCACCCCGCTGCGGCGTGCCTGCTCCATGATCGGTTGGATGAAGTTGCTGCCGGGGACCCCGAGCGACGGCACGGCCAGCAACGCCTGCTCGAGGACGTCCGTCGCCGTGCCGGAACCGGGCCGGTCGGCCGCGCCGAGGTCGATCTCCGGCAGCGCCCAGTCCGGGTGGCGCGCCAGCTCCCGGGCCATGCCGCGTAGGGCCGCGGCGGGCACGTCGGCGTCGGCGGCGAGGGTCTGGAAGAGGATGCCCGCGTGCCCCGCGGCCGACAGCGAGCGGCTGAGGGGCGCGGCGAGCAGCGCGGGCAGCTCGCCGCCGGTGACGAGCTGCGTCAGGCGGGCGGCGGACCGGTCGGTGGCGTCGAGGTCGCCCGCGCCGATGGCGTCGACGAGCCGCGCCGTGACGGAGCCGACGTCGCCGTCGGTGAGCGGCGCGGGGTCGGCCAGCGCGGTGGCCTCGGCGGTGTAGGCGTCGGCGACCTCGACCAGCCGGCGCCGGGCCACGTCCCGGCCCTCGGGCCGGACGCGTCGCAGCAGGGCGCTGCGGGCCGCCACCTCGAGCGGGGCGTGGAGCACGAAGGAGCTGGCCGGCTCCACCTTCGGCGTGGCGACGACCTGGAACACGGCGGCCACCAGGTCGTGGTCGGACAGCTCGCTGGTGGGGTGTGACGGTGTCATGGCCATCACGGTAAGACCTCAACCTTCCTTGAGGTCAAGGGGCTTGGCCACTAACGTGCGTCACATGTCGCCCGACGTCCTGGCCATCGGTGAGGTCGCCGAGCGCGCCGGCGTGTCGGTCTCGGCGCTGCGCTTCTACGAGGAGCAGGGCATCGTCCGCTCCCTGCGCAGCGCGGGTGGCCAGCGTCGCTACGCGCGGAGCGAGCTGCGACGGGTGGCGTTCATCAAGGCCGCGCAGCGCGTCGGGCTGTCGCTCGACGAGATCCGGGCCGCGCTCGCCACGCTGCCCGACGCCCGCACGCCCACCCCCCGTGACTGGCAGCGCCTGTCGAGCGCCTGGCGGGGTCGGCTCGACGAGCAGATCGCGCTCCTCGAGCGCCTCCGCGACGACCTGAGCTCGTGCATCGGCTGTGGCTGCCTCTCGTTCGGGACGTGCGCGCTGTACAACCCCGACGACATCGCCGCCGCGAACGGCAGCGGGCCGCGCTACCTCTACGGCGACGAGCCGCCGGTCGAGGACCGCACCGGATGACCGACCTCGCCACCACCCGTGTCGACCGGTGGCTCTGGGCCGTGCGCCTGTGCCGGACCCGTGGCGACGCCACCGACGCCTGCCGCGGCGGCCACGTCCGCATCAACGGCGTCGCGGCGAAGGCGGCGAGCCCGGTCCGGGTCGGCGACCGCGTCGTCGCGCGGGTCGGGGGCGCGAGCGGGTGGTCGAGGTCGTCCGCATCATCGAGAAGCGGGTCGGCGCCGCCATCGCCGCGGCGTGCCTGGTCGACCACAGCCCTCCCCCACCACCCCGGGAGGCGGTGCCGATCTTCGACCGCGACCGGGGCGCGGGCCGCCCCACCAAGCGCGACCGGCGCGACCTCGACCGGCTGCGGCGGCGTTGAGCCACCGCGGGAGCACCTGGGGCGATCGTGCTCGTCGCCACCACCGTGCTGGTGCTGGCCACGGGCAACACCTACCGGAACCCCGCACTGCTCGCCAAGGTCCTGACCACGCTCGACATCGTGTCGGGAGGCCGGGCGCAGCTGGGCATCGGTGCCGGCTGGTTCGAGCTCGAGCACGACGCGCTCGGGCTTCGAGTTCGGCACGTTCGCGCAGCGCTTCGAGCGGCTCGAGGAGGCCCTGCAGATCATCACGGGCATGTTCGCGGGCGAGCGGCCGACCCTCGACGGCACCTGGTACCGCGTCACCGACGCCATCAACTCGCCCGCGCCGCTGGGCCACATCCCGATCATGATCGGCGGGGGCGGCGAGAAGAAGACGCTGCGCCTCGTGGCCCGGTACGCCGACGAGTCGAACCTGATCTGTGCCGCCGACGAGATCCCGCGCAAGCTCGACGCGCTGGCGGGTCACTGCGAGCGCCTCGGCCGCGACCGGTCGGAGATCACGGTCTCGTACCAGTGCATGGCGTGCCTCGCGCCGACCCACGACGAGGCGGTCGCCGAGCTCGACGCGCTGTTCGCCACCCGTGGCATCGACGTCTCGTCGCTGTCCGCCGACGACGCCGCCGCCATGCGGGCCATCGTGCCCCACGGCGACCCGGACGAGATCGGCGAGGTCTTCTCGACCTACCTCGCCGCCGGAGTCGACGGCTTCACCGTCGCGGCCCCGGCCAACGGGCACCTCGAGGGCCGCGTCGCGCTGCTCGGAGAGACCCTCACCCGCCTCCTCGGCTGACCCGGGCGGTTCGCGTCCGCACCGTTCCCGAACCCGTGAGTGCATTTCGAGCCCAGGCAGGCATCCTCGTGCTACCTTGCCCGGAAAACGTGCGGGCGTCGGCGGAGGTAGGGACATGAAGCGCTTTCAATTGTTCGCGGTCCTCGGGGTGCTCGCACTCCTGGCGGCGGGTTGCAACGTCAACTGGGCCCAGTTCAGGGCCGACGCGACGCACAGCGGCTCCCAGTCCGAGAGCGCCATCAGCACGGCCAACGTCGGGTCGCTGGGCGCCAAGTGGGCGACCACCCTCACCGGCGCGGTCAAGTCCTCGCCAGCGGTCGTGAGCGGCGTCGTCTACGTCAGCACCCTCGACGGGAAGGTCGACGCGCTCGACGCCATCACCGGAGCCATCAAGTGGACCACCTTCACCGGTAGCGCCGCGCAGTACTCGTCGCCGGCGGTCGCGAGCGGCGTCGTCTACGTGGGCTCCGACGACCACAAGGTCTACGCGCTCGACGCCACCACCGGAGCCATCAAGTGGTCGACCGCCACCGGCGGCATCGTCGAGTCCTCGCCCACCGTCGTGAGCGGGGTCGTCTACGTCGGCTCCGAGGACGACAAGATCTACGCGCTCGACGCCACCACCGGAGCGGTCAAGTGGACCGTCACCACCGGGAACACGGTGGACTCGTCCCCCGCCGTGGCGAACGGGATCCTCTACGTCGGTTCCACCGACGGCAAGGTGTGGGCACGCGACGCCGCGACCGGAGCGGTCAAGTGGACGGCCACCACCGGCGGCGGCATCTCCTCCTCGCCCGCCGTGGCGAACGGCGTCGTCTACGTCGGCTCCGCTGACCACAAGGTGTGGGCGCTCGACGCCACATCCGGGGCCACCAAGTGGACCGTCGCCACCGGCGCCGGCATCTCCTCGTCGCCCGCGGTCGCGAACGGCGTCGTCTTCATCGGCTCCGACGACACCAAGGTCTACGCCCTCGACGCCGTCACCGGCGCCACGAAGTGGTCGGCCGCCACCGGCGGTCTCGTCCAGTCCTCACCTGCGGTCGCGAACGGCATCGTCTACGTCGGCTCCGCTGACGGCAAGGTCTACGGGCTCGACGCCACCACCGGGGCGACGAAGTGGTCCGGCACCACCACCGGTGTCGTCTTCTCCTCCCCGAGCGTCGCCAACGGGGTCGTGTTCGTCGGCTCCAACGACGGCAAGGCCCGCGCGTTCACGGCCTGGTCCTTCACCCGGCCGACCTGCCCCTCGAACCCGCACTCCGGGCTGAGCCCCTGCCAGATCCAGGACGCCTACCGCCTGCCGTCCCAGGTCGCCGGCGCCGGCCGCACCGTGGCCATCGTCGACGCCTACGACAACCCGAACGCCGAATCCGACCTGGCCGTCTACCGCACGCAGTACGGGCTCCCGGCCTGCACCACCGCCAACGGGTGCTTCAAGAAGCTGAACCAGACGGGCGTCGCCTCGAGCTACCCGACCGGCGACCCGGGCTGGGGCATCGAGATCTCCCTCGACCTCGACGCGGTCTCCGCAGCCTGCCCGCTGTGCCACATCACGCTCGTCGAGGCGAACAGCTCCTCGACCCTCGACCTCGACGTCGCCGAGGACACTGCCGCAGCGCAGAACCCGACGTCCATCTCGAACAGTTGGGGCGCGGGTGAGTTCGCCGGCGAGCACACCCTCGACGGCCACTTCACCCACGCCGGGATCCCGATCACGGTGTCCACCGGCGACGGCGGCTTCGGCACCGCCTGGCCGGCCGCCTCGCCGACCGTCACCGCGGTCGGAGGTACCGAGCTGGTGCAGGACTCCAGCACCAGGGGCTGGAGCGAGACGGTCTGGTCGGGAGCCGGGAGCGGTTGCTCGAGCCAGGAGGCGAAGCCCGCGTGGCAGACCGACTCGGGGTGCCCCTCCAACCGCACCATCGCCGACGTGTCGGCCCTCGCCGGGTCGCCCGGGTTGGCGATCTACGACACCTACGGCACCGGTGGCACTTGGCTCGACTACGGCGGCACCAGCCTGGCCGCGCCGCTCGTCGGTGCCGTGTACGCGCTGGCCTACCCCGACTACACCTCGGCCGTCACCTACACGCACGCCGCCTCGCTGTTCGACATCACGTCGGGCTCGACCGGTTCGTGTGGCGGCAGCTACCTGTGCACCGGCGTCACCGGCTTCGACGGCCCGACCGGGCTCGGCACCCCGTGCGGTACGTCGGCGTTCGGCTCCGGGCCGTACATCAGCACCTGCCCGGCACCCGGCTCCGGAGCCCCGGCCGGCGCCGCGCCCAAGTCCACGGCGATCCTGACGCCGGCCTGCCCCACCGCGGCGCCCGGCCACGTCCGCTGCTTCGCCTACAAGATCGGCAACGGCTGAGGGGCAGGGGCTGCATCGACCGTCGGCCGCAGGCCCACCTCGCGCGAGACTCCCCACGTC
>CAVXTN010000007.1:0-20937 GCA_963764745.1 Candidatus Aminicenantota bacterium
CCATGTACTCGATCTTGTCGAATTCCTCGTCCTGCTTGTGGTAGGTCTCGATCAATTCCTTCAGCGAGTTCAGGAGGTGGATGATGTCGCTTTCGATTTCCTTTCTTTTGAACTGCAGGTTCTTGATCTCTTCCCTGATGGCCTGCTGGCGGATCACGGCATGCTTGATGATCTCCTCGGATTTCATTTCCGCGTCGCGGGTGATCAGCTCGGCCTCCTTATGGGAATTGACCTTGATCTCGCTGGAAAATTTCTGGGCGGCGATCAGGGTGTCGCGCAGCAGCTCTTCTTTTTTTTCAAGCTTGCCCAGGCTTTCGCGCAGCTTTTCCATTCTGGACTTTCAATTCTTCCTTTTCCTGGATCTCGCTCTCCAGGGTCTCGGCGATCTGCTGCAGAAAGTTCTTGACCTCGTCGGGATTGAAGCCCTTGATCTTGGTCGAGAAAGTCTGGCTTAGGATCTCCTGCGTCGTTAATTTCATCGTGCCTCCTTGGCTTTCACGGCCGTTCGCCCCGGCTCACGGCTTGCGCCTGCCAAAGAGCGCGGTGCCGATGCGGACGATCGTGGCGCCTTCTTCCACCGCCACTTCATAGTCGTGGCTCATGCCCATGGAGAGGTGGGAAATCCGCATGTTGGCGATCGCCATGCGGTTGATGTCGTTTTGCAGTTCGCGCAGCCGGGAGAAATAGGGCCTGGTTTTTTCCACATCCTCGAAGTAAGGGGGGATGGCCATCAGGCCGGAAATGATCACCTTGTTCAGGTTGGCGATATAGGGGACGGCTTTTTTCAGGCCCTCGATGGTGAAACCGGACTTGTTCTTTTCGTCGCCGATGTTGATCTCGATGAACACTTCGACCGGGGCGTCCACCCGCTTGTGGATATGTTCCAGGGACTTTACCCCGTCCACCGATTGGATGAAGTGGAACAGGCCCAATATCTTGTTGATCTTGTTTTTCTGCAGCCGGCCGATGAAATGCCAGTCGATGGCGTCGCCGGCGAAATGCGGCATGTGCAGCTCGGCCTCCTGGGTCTTGTTCTCCCCCAGCAGGCGGATGCCCAGGTCCAGCACCTGCCTGATCTTTTCCGGCCCCTGGTCCTTGCAGACGGCCAGGATGCGCACCTGGCCCGCGTCCCTTTTTGCCCGCTGGCAGGCATTTGCGATGTTGTCTTTGATCAGTTCAAGGTTTTCGCTGATGGCCATTTCAGTCGCCCGCGCTTCTCTTGTTCAGGTAATTTTTATAGAAGCCCCAGATGTAGAACAGGGCGCTGATCGCCATGCCGTGCCGGCCGATATACTTGGACCAGAAAAAGAAAACGAACACGAACAGAAGGAAGGCGATGATGGCCAGCCCCTGCCTGCCCCTGCCTTTTCTGGGATTTTTCAGGATATGGGAATTGCTTTCATCCACCGGTCCGCCGCAGTTGAGGCAGATCTTGTATTCGGGGTCCAGTTCCTGGACATGACCGCAGTTGGAGCATTGAACTTTCATTCGTATCTTACCCTAAGCGACTCCGGGCCATCTGCCGCCATGCCAACGACAAAACCATGCCTGTCATTATATAGCATCCGCGGTCTTTTGGAAAGGAGGGCCCGGAAATTCCCGCCGCGTTTCAATCGCCATCCAAGGCCAGGCGAAAGCCCAGGATATTCAGCTTGCTGTCCGGGTTTTCGCTGGTGCGATTGGCCGCGCGGACCAGGTCGGCTTTTGTTTTCCCAGGAACCGCCGCGCACGACCCTTTCCGAGCCTGCTTCCGGTCCCCTGGGGTTTTCCCGGGGAGAATTCCCGTAAAAGCCGGGATCGTACCAGTCGGCCACCCACTCCCAGACATTGCCGGCCATGTCCAGAACGCCGTAGGGCGAGGCGCCCTGGGGGAATGACCCCACCGGGCTGGTCTGCATGCTGTCCTTGTTGAAATTGGCCAGGTTGGAGTCCGGGGGAGTGCTGCCCCAGGGATAACGGTCGCGGGCCGCTTTTTCCCATTCGGCCTCGCTGGGCAAGCGGAATTTCAGCCCGGTTTTTTTCGCCAGCCAGGCGCAGAAATCCCCGGCGTCGTTCCAGGAAACGTAAATGGCCGGGCGTTTCTCCCTGCCCCAGTTCTCATCCTCGCTTTTTCCCCGGCCGGTTTCCGCGCAGAAGCGGTCGTATTGTTCGAACGTCACCTCGGTCTTGCCGATCCAGATAGCCGGCGACAAACACCTTGTGGGCCGGGTGTTCGTCGGCATCGCCTTCATGGTCCGGGGAACCGATGGTAAATTCTCCCGCCGGCACATAGATCATGGTGATGTTCCTGGCAAAAACCGCTTCCCAGAACCCCTTTTCATTCTGCGAGATCTTTTCGGCCTTGCCTTCGACCCGGCGCAGGAAATCCTCGCTATATTTGGATTCCTTTGCCTTGGCCTCGGCCTGGCTGCGGCTTTGGTCTCGGGCGTTTTTTCCAGCATGGCATCGATCTGGGGGCGGATGTCTTTCAATTCATTGCCTTTTTCCTTCAAGATCGCCTGAAGCTCCTGGGGATATTCGCTGGCCATCATGACCAGGCGGTCCTTGACGTCCGCCCTGCCTTCGGGGAACATGCGCAATGCTTCGATCAGGTACAAAAATGCGAATCTTGACGTTGTTCTTTTCATAATTGGCATCGGCCTTTTTCAGGTATTCGTCGAATTTGACGTTGCGGTCGGCGCTGGCGATCTTTTTTTTCATTTCGTTGCATTTTTCCTGGGCCACCAGGTTCCTGGGTTCCAAAGCCAGGGCCTTCTGGTAGTGCTCCAGCGCCGACTTGACATTTCCGGCATCGGCGGCCCTGTCTCCCTGGTCCAGGTGCCAATCGGCGTTTTCCACGGCTTTGCCCTGGGCGGTGGTTTCGGTTTTGAGCGCGCTCGGCACCAGGTCCTGTTCAAAAACCACGTAACGGGCATCGGCGACATTCAGCCCCTTGCCGATTTCGACTCACCAGGTCGGCCGTGCGTTCGTATACCTTGCGCACCGTGAAAACGCCGATATTCATCGGATATTCCCCGCTTGGGTCCTTGTACACGGCCTTGACGATCCCCTTCATGTCGGGCCTGACGCCGTCGCTGGCGCCGCGATCGATGGTCAGGGTCAGGTCTTTATGGCTGGTGACATTGGCAATGGTTTCGGGGTGCAGGAGGAATGTTGAAAAAAATATTGCAAAAAAAATCAAGGTTGTTTTTTTCATTTCGCTCTCCTTATATATGGAATATTCAAACACAAATCATGAATTATTTCAATTCCAAACACTTTTGAAAGGCGCGGCCGTTTCTGTTAGAATGAAAAAGTTTGCAGAAGGCGCTGATCGATCGGGCGACGCGGAGGAAAATGGCGGAAGAGCGGATCGACCTGAAAAAAGAGCAGCAAGCGACGCTGGCCCGGCCCTGCCGGCAATATTCGTTCCCGGCCCGGCTTTTTTTCAAGTCCTTTGATCTTTTGACCGGCAGCGGGACCACGCTGGCCAAGGCAAAACTCCTGGAAATCCTGGCCGCGATCCCCTACCGGGCCTGGGAGGTCCGCCAGTATCAAAAACTCAGCGGATCCTACGGCAGCGAGGAACGGAGACGCCAGGGACTCCGGCTCGTGGCCTGGGCCCGCGCGGCGCAGGACAACGAGTACCAGCACTTGCTGCTGCTGCACGAGAAGATCAATGAGGAGCGGCTCGGCCAGCCCTGGTTTCTTTCCCCCGCGGTTGCCGGGCTGATGGTTTTCACCTATCGCCTGTTCTCCTGGGCGTTGGCCAAATTCTCGCTGCGCCGGGCGATCCATTTCAATGCCGAGTTCGAAGACCATGCCGAACGCGTGTATGCGCAATTTGTCCGCGAACACCCGGAGTGGGAAGAGCAGCCGGTCAGCGGCCCCCTGGCGGGGACCTACGGCCGGTTCGCCAGTTGGGCCGACCTGTTCCGCCGGGTTTCCCTGGACGAGCGCGACCACCGCAATTTCAGTTTCCTGTTTTGCGGCCGCCCTCAGGATGTGGTCCGCTACCCGGGCATGCCCGAAGATCTGTAGGCGTGCGAGGGATCTTATGCGCATCCTGTGGAAATACCTGAAACCCCATAAGCGGCTGATCTTCGTCTCCCTGCTGGCGGCGCTGCTGGCCCAGCTTCTCAGCCTGGTCGACCCCATCATTTTCGGCAAGATCATCGATGACTTCGCCTCCGGCCGCGTCAGCCGCCCGGAGAACGAGCTCGTGCGCGGGGTGCTTTTCTGGCTGGTCCTGGCCGTAGCCCTCGCCTTGCTGGCCCGGTTGTTCCGGGCGCTGCAGGAATATTTTTCGCGCATGGCCGTGGCCCGCTTCGGCATGAACGTCTTCAACGACGGACTGAAACAGACCCTGCGGCTCTCCTTCCAGGAATTCGAAGAAAGCCGCAGCGGCGAAACCGTCTCCCTCATGCAGAAAGTGAAGGTCGATACCGAGCATTTCGCGAATTCCCTGATCAACGTGCTGTTTTCCTCGGCCATCGGCTTCGGCTTCCTGATCTGGTACAGCTTCACGAAAAGCTGGCTGCTGATCCCGGTTTTCCTCATCGGCATCGGCGTGCTGGGCTTTCTCACCGGCATGCTCTCCAAAAAGATCAAGACCGTCCAGCGCGCCATCAACCGCGAGACCTACCTCCTGTCGGGCGTCATCGGCGAGTCCCTGCGCAACATCGAGCTGGTCAAATGCCTGGGCCTGACCTTCCAGGAGATCCGCCGCCTCGGCGGACTGACGCGCGGCATCTATGACCTGGAGATGAAAAAGGCCCGCAAGGTCCGTTCATTGACGTTCCTGCAGGGCATGACCCTGAACGTGTTCAGGCAATCCATCCTGTTCATCCTGCTGTGGCTCATTTTCCACAAACTGCTGACCACCGGCGAGCTGATCGCCATGCAGTTCATTTCCACCGCGATTTTCGGCCCCCTGCAGGACATGGGGAATATCATCCTGCAGTACCGGGAGGTGGACGCCTCCATCCACAACTTCGACGCGCTCATGAAAAAGCCCATCGAGAGCCGCCCCGAGAATCCAGACGAGATCGGCGTGCTGGAGACGATCCGCTTCGAGAACGTGGTTTTCCGGCACAAGACCGCGTCGTTCAATGCCGTTGACGGCATTTCCTTTGCCATCCGCTCCGGAGACACCATCGCCATCGTCGGCCCCTCGGGCTCGGGAAAGTCGACCGTTGTCAAGCTGCTGGTCGGCTTGTATACCCCGGTCAGCGGCTCCATTTTTTTTAACAGCGCCTTGTCCACGAACATCCGCTACAACCCCTTGCGCAGGCAGATCGGTTTCGTCACCCAGGACACCCAGCTGTACGCCGGCAGCATCAAGGAAAACATGCGCTTCGTGAGAGCGGACGCCAGCGACGAGGAGATCCTGGAGGCCCTGCGCAAAGCCCAGGCCTCCCCGTTTCTCGCCCGTGCCGCCAGGGGGATCGACACGATCATCGGCGAGAACGGCATCAAGCTCTCCGGCGGCGAAAAGCAGCGCCTTTCCATCGCCAGGGCCTTGCTCAGGCAACCCCGGCTGCTGATCTTCGACGAGGCCACCTCGGCGCTCGATTCGCTGACCGAGGAGGACATCACGCAAACGATCCGCCAGATCTCGGCCAGCCGGGAGCAAATGACCATTCTGATCGCCCACCGGCTTTCGACCGTCATGCACGCCGACGTGATCTACGTGCTGGAAAAAGGATTGATCGCCGAAACCGGAACCCACGAGCAACTGTTGGGGCAAAAAGGGCTGTATTACGCCATGTGGCGCCAGCAGATCGGCGAGCGCGGCAAGCCTTGCCCGAGCCCCGCCGACCCGCCTGACCGGTTTTGAAAAGAGCGCCGACTCTGCTAAAATAAGCAAAAATCCGCTTCGCAAGCGGAAATGCCGATCGGCGCCCTGGGGCCGAAGGCCGAGAAACGCGACTGAATTTTTCGACAGGCAAGGAGGAGCAAACATGGCCGCCAAACAATGGCAGAATCCGCCGCCCCTGACCATCGATGCCAAGCGCACGTACGTGGGGCTGATCGAAACGGAAAAAGGGACGATCAAGGTGGAGCTTTACGCCCAGCACGCCCCGCAAACGGTGAACAACTTCATTTTCCTGGCCCGGGAAGGATTCTATGACGGGGTCGCCTTTCACCGGGTGATCCCCAATTTCGTCATCCAGGGCGGAGACCCGACCGGCACGGGCTGCGGCGGGCCCGGCTACAAGTTCGCCGACGAGACCAAGGGGAATCCCCTGAAGCATGGGACCGGCTCCCTGTCCATGGCCAACGCCGGACCCGACAGCAACGGCAGCCAGTTCTTCATTACCCACTCGCCGCAGTCCCACCTGGACGGCAAGCACACGGTTTTCGGCAAGGTGGTCGCCGGCCAGGAAGTCGTGGATGCCATCCGGGCGGGCGACCGGATCTCCCGGGTGCAGATCGAAGAGTAAAGGTTCATTTGCCGCGGCCGGGTCGCCCGGCGTTTCCGCCGGCAACGACTTGCAAAGCGGACCGCGAAAATGTATGATGCACTGATGATCGAACGGCCGGAGAAGGAAGACTATTATTTGAACATCGCCCAGGTGGTTTCCCGCCGCTCCACCTGCCTGAAAGTGCTGATCGGCGCCATCATCGTCAAGGAGGACCAGATCATCGCCACCGGCTACGTGGGGGCGCCGCGGCACACGCGCAGTTCCCTGGACCATGGCTTTTGCCTGCGCCAGAAGCTGAACATCCCCTCGGGCAGCCAATACGAGCTGTGCCGCTCGGTCCACGCCGAGCAGAACGCGATCATCAACTCCGCCCGGGCCGGGGTCAGCCTGCTCGGGGGCGACATGTATATTTTCGGAGAGCAGCGCGAGGGCGGCGAGACCATATTCGCTTTTCCCTGCTTCATCTGCAAAAAAATGATCATCAACGCCGGCTTGAACCGCGTCCTGGTCTCGCAGCCCGGCGCCGAGCGCTACAGGATCTTCAAGGTCGCCGATTGGATCAAGGAGTGGCAGGAACAGGACATCCTGGCCGACAGCGTGCGCTACGGCCGGACGGAGTGAGCGTGGACGGAATGAAACTGTGCATCGGCCTGACCGGGCGCATGGCTTCCGGCAAAGGCGAAGCGGTACGCATTCTCGGCGCTTACGGCTATCGCGCCAGTCTCCCTTTCGGATATCGTGCGCCGGGAAGCGGCCAAGGCCGATCCCCGGGTCAATCGCGGCCAGATGCAGGACATCGGCAACCGCCTGCGCCGGGAGGGTGGAGCCGGGGTACTGGGCAGGCTGGTCCGCGAACAGGTGCTGGCCGCGGCGGAAAAGCGCTGGGTGATCGACGGCATCCGCAATCCCGCCGAAGTGCAGGAGCTGAAAAAGATAAACGACTTTTTTTTGATCGGCATCGACAGCGACGTTCCGACCATCCTGGCCAGGATGAAGAAGCGCGGGCGGGCCACGGACGTGGCCGCCGAAAAGGAACTGCGTGGCCAGCCTGGAGCGCGAGTGGGGCGACGGCGAGCCCTCGGGCGGGCAGCAGGTCGGGCAATGTCTGGCCATGGCCGATTTCACCATTGCCAACAACGGCACGCTGGCCGAGCTGAAAAACCGGCTGGACGAAATCTTGAAGCAAATAGGAGCGGCCCATGCCTGAAAAAAACATCGCGGTTTACCCGGGCTCTTACGATCCCCTGACCAACGGCCATATCGATATCATCGAGCGCGGCTTGAAGATATTCGACAAGATCATCGTGGCGGTCTTGAAGAACCCGGACAAGACCTATCTCTTCAGCCTGGAGGAGCGGCAGCAGATGCTGCGCTCCGTTTTCAAGGAGTCGCGGCGGATCGAGGTGGACCATTTCGAAGGGCTGCTGGTCGAATACCTGAGACGCAAGGGCGTCAGCACCGTGGTCCGCGGCCTGCGCGCCATATCCGACTTCGAGATCGAGTTCCAGATGGCGTTGATGAACCGCAAGATAGAGCCGCGCATCGAAACGATATTCTTTGTGCCCTCGGATTCCTATTCGTTCCTCAGCTCCAAGCTGGTCAAGGAGATCTACCAGCTGGGCGGGGAAGTGAGCTCCATGGTGCCGCAGATCGTGGACGTCAAGCTGAAGGACAAGTTCCGCCAGGCGAAATAACTCCCCCGCGTCAGCGCAGGAACGGGAAAATGCTCTGCCAGCCGTTGGGCAGGGTCTTGGCGATGTCGTTCAGGACGATGAATGCCATCAGGCTGATCAGGAAAGCGAAGCCGGCATAGAGCAGGATATTCTTCAGCTTCTGGTTCAGGTCGCGGCGGATGATCGCCTCGATGGTGAAGATCAGCAAATGGCCGCCGTCGAGGCCGGGTATGGGAAACAGGTTGACGATGCCCAGCTGCAGGGAAATAAAGGCGATGAGCATGAAAAAGTTGGAGAAGCCGCTGGCCAGGGCCTGCTGGGAAACGCGGGCGATCTCCATGGGCCCGGAAAAGCTCTTGACCGAAATTTTGCGCCACAATGATCTTCCTGAAAACCTGAAAAACAAGGGTGGTCATGCTCACTATGCTCTTGCCGCTCTCGGACAGTGAGCGGAAAAACCCATAGCGTACGATCATGGTCGGGCCGATCGGTTCCCGGCTGATCCCGATTCTCCCCCTGCCGTCTTTCATTTCAGGGACGACGGCGAGATTCAGCTTGTTCTTCAGCCTCAGGATGGACAACTCGACTTGTTTGTTGGCATTGGCTTCGATGATGTCGCCGATCTGCCAGAAATTGACCGGCTGCTGATTGATGGCCACGATCTCGTCATTGGGTTTCAGGCCGGCCCTCTCGGCCGGGGACCCCTTTTCGATCGCGCTGATGCGGGTTTTGAAGCCATAAAACCAGCCGGCGTAGCCGATTTCGTAATTGGGTTGAGAAGATACGGTCAGGTGCGTCTGCGCCGGCTTGCCTTCGCGCTGGTAGAGAATCTGAAAAACATCCTTGACCCGCGTGCCGGTCATGTATTCCAATTCTTCCCAATTTTTAATCCGCTGATTATTGATGCTGACGATCAGGTCTCCATAACGCAAGCCAGCCTTGGCAGCGGGAGAATCCTTGACCACATAACCCAGCCGGGGCGCTTCAGAGCGATATTGTTCTTTTTCCACGCCATTCAAGTTGATGATGGTAAAAATCACAAAAGTCAATACAATATTCATAATCGGACCCATGAGCAGGGTGAAAATTTTCTGGGCCCGGTTCTTGGCCATGAATTCGTCGGGCCGGGGATTCTGCGGATCGTATTCCTCTTCGCCGGCCATGCGCACGTAGCCGCCGACCGGGAACAGGCTCACGCGGAAATCGGTGTCGCCGACCTTTTTGCCGAAGAGCCTTTTGCCGAACCCGAACGAGAAGACCTCGACGCGGATCTTCATCAGCCGGGCGGCAATATAGTGACCCAGTTCATGGACCAGGACGATGATGCCGAGCACGACCAGGAAAGTCAGGAATTGATAGATCACGTTCATTTTATTACCTCTTTTTCAATGTGTTCGATTGTTTTTTTTCTGGTCCGGGCTATGGTTTCGTGCACGTCGGCCAGGCTGTGCAGCGGCTGGAAATCGCCCTTGTCCAGCATGTGGCCGACCACGGCAAAAGATGGCCTTGAAAGTGATCTTGCCGGCTAAAAAATATTCCACGGCGACCTCGTTGGCCGCGTTGAAAACAGCGCCGGCGTTCAGCCCCTGCCGCAAAACGTCGTAGGCCATTTGCAGGGAAGCGAATCGCTTCAGGTCGGCCCGGAAAAACTCGAGCGTTTGCACGCCGGGCAGGTCCAGGCTCGGGGCTGAGGAGCCGACGCGCTCGGGATAGCTCAGGGAATACAGGATCGGCAATTTCATGTCGGGAATTCCCAATTGGGCCAGGAGCGAGGAATCGATGAATTCCACCAGGGAATGGACCACGCTTTGCGGATGGATAAGCGACTTCGATCTGCATCGGGGCCGAGGTGAAAGAGATGGTGGGCCTCGATGATCTCCAGCGCCTTGTTCATCAGCGTGGCCGAATCGATGGTGATCTTCCTGCCCATGGACCAGGTGGGATGGGCCAGGGCTTCCTCCACGCCGATGGCGGCGAAGTCCCGGTGCCTGTCGCGGAAAAAAGGCCCGCCCGAGGCCGTCAGGATGACGCGGCGCAGGTGCCGGCGCGGGGAAGCGGCCAGGCATTGAAAAATCGCGCTCTGCTCGCTGTCGATGGGGATGATCTCGGCCCCGGCGGCGGCAGCTTCACGATTGATCAGCTCGCCGGCGGCCACCAGCGTCTCCTTGTTGGCCAGGCACAGCCGCCGTTTCAGGCGGATGGCCTGGACCGTGGCCGCCAGCCCGTCGGTGCCGTTGATGGCCGCGATGACGCAATCGGCCTGCGGCAGGGAGACGATCTCCTGCAATCCCTCTTCGCCGAAAAATATCTTTTTTTGCGGGAACCTTTCCCGCAGCTCATGCGCATGCTTGCGGGACTTGACGCTGACGGCCGGCGGATCGAACTCGCGGATCTGTTTTTCCAGCAGCTGGGTGTTGCTCCCCGCCGCCAGGCCGAGCAGGCGGAAACGCTCCCGGTTTTCCCGCAGGACAGCCAGGGAGTTGCGCCCGATCGAGCCGGTGCTGCCCAACAGCACGACGTTTTTTGTCATGGCTGTCGCGGCGGTTTTTCTTTGGCCGGATGGGGCATGCGCTTATTTCCAGAAATAGCGGATCAGGTAGAACAACAGCGGGGCGCAAAATATGTAGCTGTCCACGCGGTCCAATATGCCGCCGTGGCCGGGAAGCAGGGAGCCGGAATCCTTTTTGTCGGCGGCGCGCTTGAACAGCGATTCCACCGGGTCGGAAAGCTGCGAAAACAGGCCGATGACGGCGGCGGTGACCATGGCGGTGGCAATGCCGACTTGGACCGGGAAAAGCAGGACCGCCAGCCAGCCGCTCAAAGCGGCCGTCACGATGGCGGCGATCAGCCCTTCCAGCGATTTCCGCGGCGAGGCCACGGGATAGATCTTGTGCTTGCCCAGGGCGCTGCCGACAAAATACGCGCCGGAATCGCCGACGGCGATGACAAAAATGAGAAAAAACAGGTAATTGGCCCCCAATTTTTTCAATTCCAGAAGAAAAAACAGCGGCAGGTATAGATAGATCACCGTCAACAGCACGATGCCCCAATCCCTGACGAACGTCTCCAGGCGCTCCCGCGACCTGACCGTGAACAGGAAAAACAGACCGTTGGCCAATAGCACGCAGCACAGGGCATAGGTCAGATCGATCTGCCTGATCGTAAATGCCAGGGCGATCAACAGCCCGTTGGCAAAAATCAACGGCCAGGAAAAATTCTGCGGCCGGGTCAAGCGGACCAGTTCCCAGGCCGCCAGGCTGACCAGAAGGTAGAGCAGGGCCGAAAAATACGCGACGGGCAAAAAACGGATGGCCGCGTAGGCAAAAACGATCAGCACAACCGTGGTGGGCAGTCGCCGGCTCAGGTCTTTCATATGCTTCCGTATCTCCTTTCCCGGCCCTGGTAATCGATGATGGCCCGGAAAAATTCCCCGGCCCTGAAATCGGGCCACAGGGTCGGTGTAAAATACAATTCGCTATAGGCGAGTTGATAAAGCAAAAAATTGGACAGCCGGAGTTCTCCGGAAGTCCGGATCAGCAGGTCGGGATCGGGACAGCCGGCGGTGTACAGGTATTGGGCGAAGGTCGCTTCGTCCACCTGGCCGGCGGGGAGCCGTTCGGCGATGATCCGGCGCACGGCGCGCACGATCTCCGGCCGGGAACCGTAATTGAGCGCCAGATTGACCTGCATGCGCCGGTGATCCCGTGAATTCGCCTGCACTTCGTCCAGTTTTTCCCGCAGTTTGCCGGGTAACTTGTCGATATCACCGATAATTTTCAGCTTGATGTCGTTTTTTTGCAGCAAATCATGCTGCTCGGTCAGGTTTTTATAAAACATGTCCAGCAGGAACTGGATCTCGCCTGCCGGTCTTTTCCAATTTTCACTGGAAAACATGAACAAGGTCAGGTAGCGGATGCCCAGACGCACGGCGATCTCGGTGATTTCGCGGGCGGCTTCCGCCCCGGCGCTGTGCCCGGCGTTTCTTTTCAGATTTTTCTGCTGGGCCCAGCGCCCGTTGCCGTCCATGATGATCGCGACATGAGCGGGCAGGCGTTTTTCGTCGATCCTGCCGATCAAGGCGCATTCTTCGCTCTGCGGCGGATAGAGAGCCAGGGCATGTTCTAACATCCATGAATTATATTTTTTCCCCGCCCCGTTGTCAAATTGCGCGACCCGGTTGCCGTCCTCCCCGATCCGCGTCCCCGCGTCCATTGAAATCGGGGCGGCTCTGTTATATAATACATGCGGATGAATAAAAAGTGGCTGGTTATTCCTGTTTTCTCGTTATTTTTGCTGCAGTGCAACCCTCCAGCCAAAGAGGACAAAGCTCCCGCCCCGGCCAACCCGGCGCTGGCCGCGGATAAAAAAATAATCCTGGCCATCGGGGATTCTTCCCTGACCAACCTTGACCTGAAAAATTTCATCAAGCTGCAGTACTGCGGATATTTTTGACCAGAAAAACAACGACAAGCTCCTTTCCCGCCTGTTCGACGTCTTCTGCGAGCAGCAGATCATCTTGTTCAAGGCCAACCAGGATGGCACCCAGGTCGAAGAGGATGAAATCGCGTCCTATCTCAAGGAGGTCCAGTCCCGGCGGCAGGACCTGGCCGTGGACCCGGCATTGATCCGCGGCGTCCTGAAAGTGCAGAAGTACTTGCTGGCCAACGCCTACAAGGATATTGAGGTCAGCGACGGCGAAGTTGCCGGATATTATGAGGCGAATTTGAAGGAATTCCAGAGGAACGAGGAGATACAGCTGTTCCAGATCATGGTCAAAGACCGGGACAAGCTGCTCGCCATCCGTTCGGAGCTTCTCAACCAGCCCTCGCGTTTCGAGGAGATCGCCCGCAGCGAATCGGTTTCCCCGGAAGCGGCCAACGGCGGCGCCATGGGCTTTTTTGAAAAGGGCATGTTGCCCAAGGAGATGGAGGAAGTGGTCTTCTCCCTGAAAGTGAACGAGATCAGCCCCATCGTGGAATCGCCTTACGGCTTTCACCTTTTCAAGATCACCCAGAAAAAAAAATCCCGCAGGCTTCTGCTGGCGGCTGTCAGGGATGAGATCAAGAGCAAGCTGCTTTCCGCCAAGATGTCCGCCGCCTACGGCCAGTTCCTGCAAAAGCTGAAAACGGAAATTCCCATTCGCATCGATCTAAAAAATCTGTATTTTACCTATATAAAATCGGATTCCGGAGTAACCCAAGATGAAAGCTAAAATTTTTCTGACCGCGACCATTCTCCTGACAGTTGGCCTGGGCTTCGCCTTTGCCGAAGTCGTCGAGGAAATCTACGCGGTGGTCAATGACGAAGCGATCACCGGCACGGAGTTGAAAAAATTCGAACAGGAAATGGAGCGTTCCCTGCAGGCCCAGCTGCAGGGTGACAAGCTGGAGCAGGCCCTGCAGGAGTTCAAAAAAGAGATTTCTGAACAAATTCATCGAGCAGAAGCTTCTGCTGTCCAAGATAAAGGAAAAAAACTACAATGTCGACGCCGATGTGGAGACCATCATCCAGGAGATCAAGAAACAGAACAATTTCGCCTCCGATGACGATCTGAAAAAAGCGCTGCAGACCGAGGGGATCGAATTCGCCGCCTGGAAGGACATGTGGAAGGATCGGCGCAAGCAGGAACGGCTGATCTGTGACGAGGTCGGCTCCAAGATCAAGATCGACAACCCGCAGATCATGGAGTATTACCGCAAGAACCCGGAACAATTCACCATTCCCGCCGAGATCACGCTGAATTGCATTTACCTGAAAAAAAACGAGGACGGCTCGAAGCCGCAGGCGAAAATGGATCTGATCAGCTCTGAATTGAAGCCCGGGCTTTTCGCCGAAGTGGCCAAAAAGCATTCCGAGCTCCCCGATGCCGCGAACAGTATCGCCCTGGGCAAATTCAAGAAAGGGGAGTTGGACAAGAATTTGGAAGCGGCGGCCTTACAGCTCAAAAAAGACGAATATTCGGGCTGGATCGAAACCGACAACGGCTGGTACATCATCCAACTGGCCGAGTTCAACGAGGCCAAGCTCCGGGAAGTGAAGGATGTCCGCGAAGACATCATCCAGAAGCTGCGCGAAGACCAGCAGCAGGCCAAGGTGAAGGATTACATCGAGCAGTTGAAAAAAGAAAGCTATATCAAAATATTGAAAGAATACCA
This sequence comes from Candidatus Aminicenantota bacterium, assembly GCA_963764745.1. Taxonomy (GTDB): domain Bacteria; phylum Acidobacteriota; class Aminicenantia; order UBA2199; family UBA2199; genus UBA2199. The sequence goes on from CAVXTN010000007.1 coordinate 14,236, forward strand.
GTGATATCCCCGGCGGGCGGCAAAGCCGTCCCTGGCGCTTAAAGAAGAACCCGGTCGGCGGGATCCAAGGCAAGCCCCCCGCGAAGCCACTGTTCAGAACGGGATGCCGGCGGCGCCCAGGATCCGTTTCTGAATGGCGATGATCTCCAGGTTCTTTTCCACGCCCAGGGCCACGGCCTTCTGAAAAAGTTCGGGGGGCAGCGGCGCGCCTTCGCAGAACGACTGGACCTCGATCAGGGCGCCGTCCGCGGTGGATACGATATTGATGTCATTGTCGATCGTCGAATCCTCTTCATAGTCCAGGTCGGCCAGGAGCTCCCGGTTTTTGACGCCGATGGAGACCGCGGCGATGAACTGGAAAACCGGAAAATCGGCGATCAGTTGCTCGTATACCAGATACTTCAAGGCCAGGATCAGGGCCGAAAAAGAGGCGTTCAGCGACGCGCAGCGCGTGCCGCCGTCGGCCTGGACCACGTCGGCGTCCAGGGTGATGGTCCTTTCCCCCAGATCCCTGGGGTTCAGCACCGTGCGCAGGGCGCGGCCGATGAAGCGCTGGATCTCGCCGCTGCGGTTGTTGATCTTGCCCCGCTCGCGCATGATGCGCTGGTTGCCGGAGGACCCGGGCAGCATGGCATATTCGGCCGTGATCCAGCCCTGGCCGCTTTTTTTCAGGAAAGGCGGGGTGCGGTCTTCCACGGTGGCCGTGGCCACCACCCGGGTATGGCCCTGCTCGCAAAGCACCGAACCCGGGACGTTGCGGATGTACCCGGGAACAAGGACGATGGGACGCAGTTCGTCGGCGGACCTGTCATTGGCTCTCACGTGCTTCTCCTTGCGGCCTGGTTTTCCAGCGGTCGTGGAACCAGAACCACTGTTCGGGGAATTTTTTGATCTGGGCCTCGATCAGCCACGTCAGCTGCTGCGTCAATTCGGTCAAGGCGGCTGGAGCTTGGCGCGCGGCCGGATACTCGATCTCGGGCAGGACATCGAGGACGATCTCCCGCCCTTCGTAGTGCAGAAAGACCGGGACCACGGGTATGTTTTTTTTCAGATACAATTGCGATACCGTGGTGATCGCGGTCGCCTTTTGGGCAAAAAAATCGACAAAGACCCCTTCGCGCGGCACCGTGTTCTGATCGATCAGCAGGTAGACGATCTCGTTGCCGGCCAGCCGCTTGAGGATGGTCCGCAGCGAACCCTGCTTATAAATGATCCGCGAGCCCATGGCCTCGCGGAACTCCCTCACTTTATTTTCGATCAGGGCATTGTCCATGGGCCGGGCGATGCTGTGGATGTCCTTGCCGAGGCGCGTATGCAGGATCAGGGGGATCCATTCCCAGTTGCCGAAATGGGCCGAAAACAGGATCAGGCCCCGATTTTTTTGCAAGGCCCTGACGATGACCTGGAGATTGTTGACGCGGCTGCGCGCCAGGATTGCCTGGGGCTCGCGGCGGGAGAAGGTAGCGGCGATCTCCATGAAGACGCTGCCGAAATGGTCATAAATCTTGTTCTTCAGCCCGGCCAGGAAAAGGGGGGCGGCGGCGGGAAACGCCATGGCCAGGTTTTGCGAGATCAGCCGTGAATGCCTGCGGCTGCCTTTTTTCAAAAAAAAAACCAGGGCTTTCTTTTCCAGGTTCAGGGCCCACGGCGGTGAATGCTTGATCAAAGAGATCGGCCGGCAAAAAGCGCGTATTCCAGGCGGCGTTTAAAGGAAACCTTTTTCTGCTGCATGCTTGATGATCTGCTCGATGGTGTCGTCATGCAATTTTATCTCATTTCGTGCATATAATAAAGGGATTTCGGCGGGCAGGAAACTTTTTATTTTGCAGAAATCCTTTTCCGTGCAGACCAGCCAGTCCGCGCCGCTTGCTTTCCGCGCAGTTCTTCCAGGTCGCGGAGGTCGGCCGGGCCGAAGGCCTGGTGGTCGGAATAGCCGCGGAAAGCCAGCAGCCCGTATTGCCGCATGTCGCCGGCGAAACGCTCGTTGTCGCCCAAGGCCGAAAAAGCGACGATCGGGGCGGCGCCGATGTCCACCTGCCTGGCCGCGGGCGTCCAGGAACTTCCCGGGTACGAAATCATAGGTGGCTGCCGGCGCAGGTTTCTGCCCCCCGGCCCGCCGGCCGGTAAGGTCAGGACCCGGTCGGCGCGGCGGCGCATGAATTTGAAATTGCGCAGGTAGAAATACGGATGACCCGGGTTGACCAGCATGACGCTGAAATCCTTCTTTATATGGCTGGACTGGAAGCCGTCGTCCAGGATCACGATGCGGTCGTCTGCGGCAGCGGCTGCGGCGATGGAACGCAGGCGGTCGCGGCCGATGAAGACATCCTGGTCCGGGAAACTCGCTTTCAGCAGCAGCGGTTCGTCGCCCACTTCCCGGCAGTGTGCGCGGCTTGGACCAGCGTCCCCTTTTTTTCATAGCGCGGAGCGGTAGCCGCGGCTGATGACGGCGAAGCGGGCTCCCTGCTTTTCCAGGGCCCTGCCGATGGCCATGACCAGCGGCGTTTTCCCGGTGCCGCCGAATGACAGGTTGTCCACCGAAATGATGAACAGGTGCGGAAATTCTTTTTGGTGCCAGTGCCCTGAGTCTCGATGTTCAGAAAGGAAATGCCCTTGAAAACCAGCGAGGCCAGGTTCAGGACGGGCCGGCTCAGTCGAGAAAGCGCTGAATTTGCTCGCAGGCTGCATGCCAGGGACCCTTTTCTCTTGGCAATGGCGTTCAAGGCCTTGTCGCCGATCGCCTTGTTGTCGCTGCCGGGAAAATTCTTCAGAAATTCCAGCAGTTCTTCGCTGTCCTTCACCCGGTGGTACACGCCGCTTTCCTCCAGTTCCCTGCCGATGTCGGGGAAGTTGTTGTAGTATGGCCCGCCCAGGATCGTCTTGCCCATGGCGGCGGGTTCGTAGAGATTGTGGCCGCCGATTTTCGGGTCATAGGTCCCGCCCATGAACACGATGTCGGCGATGCTCATGATGGGGAACAGGTAGCCCATGCGGTCATAAATCAGGACCTGGGTCCCGGGTTCCATGGCCTGCGCCTGGCTGAAGACGGCGCATTTCAGACCCTGGCGCCGCAGCTGCGCGGCGATGGCCGGGGCGCGCTGCACGTGGCGGGGGACGATGATGAAAAAGTAGGCCGCGCTCAGCGGCTCGATGACCGGGATGAAGATTTTTTCGCAGCCGCCATGGCTGCTGGCCAGGACAACGATCCTTTTCGCCAATCCTTCCAGGCGCAAATGGGCGCGTACCTCCCGGGCGGGGGCATGGTCTTCCGGCTCATGTCGGCCTCGTCGGCCTTGATGTTGCCGCAGACAATGATCTTTTCGGCCGGGATCTTCAGCTGCAGGAAACGTTTCTGATAAATAGCGTTTTGCACCAGGAAACAGTCGATGCGCCTGAAAAAAGGCCGCAGAATAAAGTTGAAAAAGCGGTAGCGGGCGAAGGCCGCCTCCGAGATCCGGCCATTGATCAGCAGCATGGGAATATGGCGGCGGTGCAGGAGCGAGATCCAGTTGGGCCAGATCTCCAGCTCGTTGAAAATGACCAGGCGGGGATTGATGCGGTCGATGAAGCGGCGGACGACGAAGGAAAAATCGAACGGCGAGTGGATGACGGCGATGCCCGGGTATTCCCGGCGGGCGCATTCCCAGCCGGCCGGCGTGGTCACCGATAGAACGACGCGCTGCCCTTTTTCGCCAAGCTGCTGGATCAGGGATTTCAAGCTGCGCACTTCGCCCACGGAGACGGCATGGATCCAGACGGTTGGTTGCGGCAACGGCCGCCAGTTGCGGCCGCAGTCTGCTTTTCAGCAGTTGACGGTAGTTTTTTTTTAAAATGTATTTCAGCCAGAAAGGCACGGAAAACAGCAGGAGCAGGAGATACAGGATGTCGCGGATGACCATATTTTATTATAGCACAGCCCCGGGCGGTAGTCATCCGCGCGCGCCCGTTCTTTGCCGGTTTCCCGCCCGGAATTTTTTTGCCGCCAAAATCGTTTTTAATCTTGCTTTGCCCGTTGAAACTGCCTAAAATTCCCCTATGTCCGGAAAAATCACGGTCCTTTCAGCGCGGGCGCGGCATTGCCGGCCACAGCGAATGGAGAAAACATGAAAACAGCAAAAGCAATCCTGTCATTGGCGGCAATTCTTTTACTGACGGTCTGCGCCGGAGAAAAAAGCCGGCCGCTCGACAAGGCGGAAAGCGAAAAATTCGCCTACGAAGAGGCGACCATCCTCGGGCTCGGACGGGAGATGGCCGCCGGCAAATGCAGCGCCGCCGGGCTTGTTGCGGCCTACCTGCGCCGCATCGCCGAGATCGACCGCGGCGGGCCCGGGCTGGGAGCGGTCATCGAAGTCAATCCCGATGCCGAGGCCATCGCCCGGGAACTCGACCGCGAACGCGCCGGCAAAGGTCCGCGCGGCCCCCTGCACGGGATCCCGGTCCTGATCAAGGACAACATCGACAGCGCCGACCGCATGGAAACGACCGCGGGTTCGCTGGCGCTGGTCGGCGCCAGGCCCGAGCGGGATGCCTTCATCGTCAGGCGCCTGCGTGCCGCCGGCGCCGTCATCCTGGGCAAGACCAACCTGAGCGAATGGGCCAACTTCCGTTCCACCCATTCCACGAGCGGCTGGAGCGGCCGCGGCGGCCAGACGCGCAACCCTTATGCCCTCGACCGCAACCCTTCGGGCTCGAGCTCGGGGTCGGCCGTGGCCGTCTCGGCCAACCTGGTCGTGGCCGCCGTGGGCACCGAAACCGACGGTTCGATCATCTCGCCGTCGTCGGTCTGCGGCATTGTCGGGCTCAAGCCCACGGTAGGACTGGTCAGCCGTTCGGGGATCGTTCCCATTGCCCATTCCCAGGACACGGCCGGCCCCATGGCGCGGACCGTTAGCGATGCCGCCCTGCTGTTGAATGTTCTGGCCGGGCCCGATCCCGATGACCCCGCAACCCTGGCCGGGAAGGGGCGTAACGTTCCCGACTATCGCGAATTCCTCGACGCTGCGGGGCTGAAGGGAGCGCGCCTGGGCATCGTGAGGTCCGACTCCTTCCATTTCAATCCCAACCTCGATCCCCTGCTGGCGGCGGCCATCGAAAAGATCAAGGGCGCCGGCGCCGTGGTCATCGACCCGGTGGAGCTGCCCAATCTCGACAAGGTCGGCGACCCGGAGTTCGAGGTGCTGCTCTATGAGTTCAAGGCCGACCTGGCCCGCTACCTGGCGGCGCGGCCCGCGAGCGCGATCCGCGGCCTCGCCGACCTGATCGCCTTCAACAAGAAGAATCTCTCCCGCGAACTGCCGTATTTCGGACAGGAGATCCTGCTCATGGCCGATAAGAAAGGGCCGCTGACCGACAAGGAGTACCTGGCGGCATTGAAAAAAGACGAACGGTTCATGCGCGGGCTGGGGATCGATGCCGTGATGGAAAAGTACAAGCTCGACGCCCTGGTGGCCGTGAGCAACGGCCCGGCCCACCTGACCGACCTGGTCAACGGCGATTCTTTCAGCGGCTCCAGCTCCACGCCCGCCGCCGTTGCCGGTTATCCGGCCATTACCGTCCCCATGGGGCAGTTGCGCGGGCTCCCGGTCGGGCTCTCCTTTTTCGGCCGCGCCTGGAGCGAACCGACCCTGCTGCGCCTGGCTTATGCCTTCGAACAGGCGACCCGGGCGCGGACGCCGCCGCGCTTTTTACCCACGGTGCGACTCCGCTAGGGCGGCCCCGGACGCCGCCGTTGACTTTGAACGGCGGAAGCCATAGAATCGGGTCATGGCTGACAAAATCAAGGCCGTGGTGCTGGCCGCCGGCAGGTCCACGCGCATGAAATCGGAACGTTCCAAGGTGCTGCACCCCATTCTCGGCCGCGAGATCATCCGCTATCTTCTGGACAGCCTGGCGGCCTGCGGCCTGGCGGAAGAGGATATCGTCATCGTGGTCGGCGACAACCGCGCGGAGATCGAAAAGGCTTCTCGGCAAGCGCTTCGTTTTCGCGCTGCAGAAAGAGCAGCTGGGCACGGCCCACGCCCTGCTGTGCGCGACCGCGGCGCTGGCCGGGCACCAGGGCGATCTCCTGGTGCTGGTCGGGGACAATCCCTACATCACCGCCGCCGAGCTGCGGAAACTCATCGCCGCCCACCGCGGCAGCCGGGCCCAGTGCACGTTCATCAGCGCGGTCTTTCCCCCAGGCTCCGCCGCCCTACGGCCGGGTCGTCCGCGACGGCCAGGGGCGGGTCAGCGCCATCGTGGAAGAAAAGGACGCCAGCCCCGAGCAGCGGCAGATCCGTGAAGTGAACGCCTCGATCTATCTTTTCGACTACCGGGCCGTCTTTCCCCTGCTGGCCGGGATCGGCAACCACAATGCCAAGGGAGAATTTTATCTCACCGACATCATCGCCATCCTGAACCGTGAAAACCTGAAGGTGGAGGCGGTCCAGGCTGATGATTGCGATATCGCCATCGGCATCAACGACCGTCGCGACCTGCAGGCGGCGCAGAAAAAATTCAACGGGCGGAACCAGCAGCGCTACTGCTCGAAAACGGGGTGACCATCCTGCAGCCCGAGACCGTGACCATCGAGCACGACGTGGAAATCGGCCGCGACACGGTCATTTACCCCTGCACCTACCTGGCCGCCGGCACGCGCATCGGCAAAAACTGCGTCATCGGCCCTTTCGCCTATCTGAAAAATGCCCGCGTCAGCGATGGCGA
>CAVXTN010000008.1:0-12372 GCA_963764745.1 Candidatus Aminicenantota bacterium
AACTACTCGTTTTTTTATCGATCTTGCAAATTTTCTTCCTGCGTTACTCGTTACGCGTTACTTGTTACGAAATCTTGGTTGCTTCCCGGCCTAACCCAACCAAACAACTATGGTCAGAAGGGAAAATATGGTGATCGGCACGCCGGCCCGGGCATGCTCGGCAAAACGAATTGAAACGCCGTATTCTCGGGCGCTTTCGATCACGATCAGGTTGGCGATGCTGCCGATAGTGATCAGGTTGCCGGCGAAAGTGGAGGCCAGCGCCGTTACGATCCACTGCTGCGGCTGCAGGGGATTCAGGAACTTGACCAGAAGCATGACCGCCGGCACGTTGCTGACCAGGTTGCTGAGCAGGGCGCTCAGGCCGGTCAGGTGCCAGACCCGGTCCAAGGCCACTCCCTGGCCGGCCAGCAGGGCCATCAGCCGCTGCGGCAGGTTTACCGCCGCGATCCCGGCGATGATGATGAACAGGGAGCAAAAAAGCGTGATCAAATGCCAGTCGACCAGGCCGAGCAGGGAGCGCGTCTTCATGCGCCGGCTGCAAAGCAGAAAGCCGGCCAGGGCGATGGCCGAAAGCTCGCGCGGCAACCGGGTCAGGAACAGGGCGATCAGCGCCAGGACCACGACCAGGCCCTTGGCCGTCTGGTGGCGGTTGAAAGCGGGGTAGCCCTTGGCCGCAGGCAGCGGCAATTCGCGGCGGCGCGGCAACTGTTTCCGGTACAACCCCAAAAGGATGGCATAGGCGCCCGCGAGTGAAAACAGGACCGGAGGCAGGCAAGCGCGGGTGAAGCCCAGGAAATCGAGCTTGCCCACCTGCCCGAGCAGCATGTTCTGCGGGTTGCCGATGATGGTCGCCGCCGAACCGATGTTGCTGGCCGCGGCCAGGCCGATGAGGAAAGGCACGGGGTTCAATTTCGCTTCGAGAATGGCGACGCAGAGAATGGGAGTGAAGGCCAGGCAGACGATGTCGTTGGTCAGGAAAGCCGACAACAGGCCGGCGGCGGCCATGAGCGCCAGAAGGAAAAGGCGCGGCCGGGCCAGCAGTCCGGTCAGGCGCAGCGCCAGCCGGGTATAGAAGCCGCTGAGCTTGAACTGGGCCGAGATGACCATCAGGGCGTAGAGCAGGAGGATGGTCGGGGTGTCGATGGCGTCGAAAGCCTGGCGCGTGCTCAACACCCTTGCCGCCACCATGGCGATGGCGCCGAGCAAGGCGACGCCGGTGCGATCCAGGGCCAGCCCGGGGATGCCGCCGACCGCCACCCCGGCATAGGCGACCAGGAAAATGATCAGGGCTATCTGTTCCATTGGCTAATTTCTTTAAACGATTCGATTCTTCCTTTTATCACCGGCATAACGACCTGTCAAGAATTCTGCATCCGTAGGGGCGATCCTCGTGATCGCCCTTCCGAAAGATAAGGATGGCAATAAAATCAATTCACAGATGGGGCGAATACAAGATGAGCCCTTCAAAGAAGGGCAGGGGCAGGCCCCGCCCCTACAGATTCTGGCCCTGACATGGTTTTTTTCCTTGACACCTCCGGCCTTTCACGGTAAATTGGCCTCATGCAAAAATGGCCGCTGCGCTTGGGTAAATTCCTGTTCCGCTTCCGCAGCTTCACTCCCCTGCCGCTGATCCTGCTGACCTTCATTTTCTTCAAGCCGCTTTCGCCCGCATGGCACTGGACCGCGCTCGGCCTGATCGTCGCCTTGCTTGGCGAGGGGATCCGCGCCATCAGCGTCGGCTACGCCGGCAGCGGCACGTCGGGGCGGGAGAGTTATCTCAAGGCCGAGAGCTTGAACACATCGGGGCTGTATTCCCTGGTGCGCAATCCCCTGTACTGGGGCAACGGGCTGATCTTCGCCGGCTTGCTGACCGTTTTCGCCCAACCCTGGGCGCTGGCCATTTTCATCGTGTTCCTTTTCCTGCAGTACCATTTCATCGTCCTGGCCGAAGAATCCTTCCTGCGCGAGCGCTACGGTCCCGCCTACGCTGAATACTGCCGGCGCGTCAACCGCTGGCTGCCGGGTTTTGAAAGCTATCTCGCTCCAGGCCGCCCCCTGGATTGGCGCAAGGTGTTTTTCAAGGAAAACGACTCCTGCTTCAACCTGCTGTTCGCGGCCCTGCTGATCCTGGCCTGGAAGGAAAATTATTTCCTGGGCCGGGTGCGCCACCCCCTGCTTTTTGCCGGGGCGGCGCTGTTGCTCATCCTGTTATACGCCTGGGTAAAAATTCTGAAAAAAAAGAAGACCGCCAAAGCCGCGGCCTAGAAATTCCTGACGATCTTGTCGATCAGGGCCGAACTCGAATAGTCACCGGCCAGTTTGAACAATGCACAGGCGTGCCGCCGCCCGCTTCGACCTCCTCGCGGCCCACGACCTCGTTCGGGGCGTAGTCGCCGCCCTTGACCAGGACGTCGATCCTGCCCAGCGCCCGGATCAGCTGCAGCGGGGTATCCTCGCTGAAAGGGACGACGATAATCCACGCATTCCAGCGCGGCCAGGATCTCCATTCTCTCCGCCAGGGGGAATACCGGCCGCTTCTCGCCTTTCAGGCGCCGCACCGACGCATCGTCGTTGATGCCGACCACCAGGATGTCGCCCTGGGCGCGCGCGAACTGCAGCAGCTGGATGTGGCCGGGATGGAGCAGGTCGAAAACGCCGTTGGTGAACACGATCGTTTCACCCCGGCGTTGCGCGAGCTGGCGCTTCAGGGCCGCGGCGTCGTCATTGATCTTCATTCTTCCTGAATACGATATTGTCGGAAAACTCCCAGCTGTGGGGAATGCGGGCGATGCCGACGTCGTGGTGGCTGGAAACGACCCTGAAGGAATATTGAAAGTGGTGGTAGTCGAAGGGATAACCGTCGCGCTTGTGAACGGCGATGTCGAGGAAATATGTGCCGTTGACCAGGCCCAGGGCCGGCACGGCCAGCCGCACCCTGCCCTTGCCCTGGATGCGCTCGGCGCTGAAATTCTCCAGCAGGGTGTTGGAGCCGTAGCAGCTGATGCCCTCGCCGTTGTATACGCCGATGCCGAAGACGAAGTCGCTCTCGGCGGCGTGGGCTTCCACGTCGAACTGGATGGCCAGGGGCTCATCGTCCTGGAAGATGTACTTTTCCCGGTCCGCGGCGTCGAACATCCTGACGTTGCTGATCTCGATCTCGCGGCTGCCCCATCGTTTCTCCTTTTCCCGCCCGGCGGAAGCCTCTTCCTCGCCGTGCTGGTCCAGCGATTTTTTCTCGTCCTTCTTGCCGACGTATTCCAGGTAGGCGTCGACCACGCGCTTGGGATAACCGCGCATTTCGATCTTGCCCTTCTTGATCCAGATGACGTCGTCGCAGATCCTTTCGATGGTGGCCAGGTCGTGGGAAACGTAAGATGATGGTCTTGCCGTGGCGGCGGAACTCGTTGATCTTGTCCAGGCACTTGGGCACGAACGAGGCGTCGCCCACGGCCAGCACCTCGTCGACCAGCAGGATGTCGGGGTTGACGTTGATGGCGATGGAAAAGCCGAGGCGCATGAACATGCCCGACGAATAGCTCTTGACCGGGTTGTCGATGAATTCTTCCAGCTCGGCGAAGCGGACGATCTCGTCGTATTTTTCCTGGATCTGCTTGCGCGTCAGCCCCAGGATAACGCCGTTGATGAAGATGTTCTCGCGGCCGGAGATCTCGGGATGGAAGCCGGCGCCCAGCTCGATCAGCGCCGAGATGCGGCCCCTGGGTGACCACCTCGCCGGAGGTGGGCTTGCTGATGCCGGCCAGGATCTTCAGCAGGGTGCTCTTGCCCGAGCCGTTCTCGCCGATGATGCCCAGCGTCTGGCCCGATTGCACGTTCGAAGGAAACGCCGCGCAGGGCTTCGAAGCGTTCGCCGACCTGCAGTTCGCCGAACAGCGTCTTGTTGACCAGGGCGCTCTTGATGGTCAGGAACTTGTGGCGGTCGGCGTATTTCTTGTAGAACTTGAAGACGTCGCGGACCTGCACGGCGTCCATGTCAGACCTCTTCCACGTAGGTGTCGCGCAGCTTGTCGAAAAGCAGGTAGCCCAGTATAAAAGAACAGCAGCCCGACCAGGATGGTGACCGAAAAGCGCTTCCAGTGCGGCAGTGAGCCGAAGTAAAAGGAGTAGTGGTACGATTCGACGATGTGGGTCATGGGGTTGAGGTTCAGGACGATATTGCAGGGCCTTGGGCACCGACTGGTAGGTATAGATGATGGGCGTGGCGAAGAACCACAGGGTCAGCAGGTTGGACAGGATGTCCTTGATGTCGCGGAAGTGGACGGTCAGCGCCGAGATCAGGAAGCACAGCCCCATGGTGAAGATGTACTGCGACAGCAGGCTGAACGGGCAGGAACAGGACCCACCAGGTCAGCGCCTTGCCGAAGATGAGGAAAAAGGCCACCAGCACGGGCAGCCCGAGGAGGAAATGCACCATGTTGGTGGTCACCACCATGATCGGCAGCACCTCGATGGGGAACTTGATCTTCTTGATCAGCGCCCCCTGCACCATGAGCACGTTGGACGACTCGAGCAGCGACGAGGAGAACCAGGTCCAGGGCAGGATGCCGTTGAACAGGAACAGGGCGTAGAGCTTGGTGCTGGCAAACCCGGACACGCGGCCGCCGCCGACGATGAAGCCGAACACGACCGTGTAGACCAGCATCAGCAGCAGCGGGTTGAACAGGCTCCAGAAGAAGCCGAGCACCGTGCCGCGGTAGCGCGCCTTGAGCTCGCGCGAGACCAGGATCAGGATCAGCTGGCGGTGCCGGAGGATCTCTTTCAGTTTTTCTATCATGATGATTTCCGAGTGGCTATTATACCGCAAAAACGGCCGCCCCAGAAGCGTTATTTCGATTATTTTTACTTCGGTCGACTACTTGACAAAAAATGCGAAAAGCATTGCAAATCGATAAATTAATCATTAAAATCATTGGCAAAGGACTGAAAGAGAGGAAAGAGGATTGGAAAGATCGGGCCAGGACGTCGAGGTCCAAAAAATGCGGGAGGAAAACCTGCGCCTCGGCCGGGAGAACCTCCGCCTGCAGCGGGCGGTCGATGAGCTGGGCATCCTCAACGAGATCGCCATGGCCATCAATTCCACCTTGGCTCTGGAAAAGATACTCGACCTGGTCACCCAGCGCTGCGTGCACCACCTGCAGGCCGAGCAGGGGGCGGTGCTGCTGCTGGAGGAGCGCAAGACTGCCCGACCGTTCAGACCATCTGCCGGGTCGGCGACACCAGGCACCAGCGGCTGCCCTTCCGCCTGGACGACCAGTTGACCGGCTGGATGCTGAAATACCGCTCCCCGCTGCTGATCAACGACATCGGCGTCGACCACCGCTTCGCGACCGGTGACGGCGATCTTTTCCCGGTGCGCTCGCTGCTGTGCGTGCCCATGGTCAACAAGGGAAAAATGATCGGCCTGCTCGTGGTCTTCAACAAAAAAACGGCGGAGGGATTCAGCGTCGACGACCAGCGGCTCCTGGCGATCATCGCCAGCGAGTCGGCCCAGGTCATCGAGAATGCCCGCCTGGCCGAAAAGGAGAAGGCGCTGTTGCGCATGCAGGAAGAGCTGCGCCTGGCCTACGAGATCCAGAACAACCTCCTGCCCAAGGAACCGCCGCGCCTGGCCGGCTACGACATCGCCGGCAAGAGCATCCCGGCCAAGGAGGTCGGCGGCGATTATTTCGACTTCCTGGCCTTTGAAGAACACAGGCTGGCGTTTTGCCTGGGCGATGTCTCCGGCAAGGGGCTTCCGGCGGCGCTGCTCATGGCCAACCTGCAGGCGGCCGTGCGCAGCCAGACCATGGCCGGGACTTCCCTGACCTCCTGCCTGGAGCGCGCCAATTCCCTGCTTTTCCGCAACACCAGCCCGGAAAAATTCGCCACCCTGTTCTTCGGCTGCCTGGACGCCTCCGGCCATGTCCTGCACTACTGCAACGCCGGCCACAACCACCCGTTCCTGATCGGAGGCGGATCGAAACCGCAGCGCTTGAGCGCCGGCGGCCTGGCCCTGGGCTGCTTCGAATCGTTCCCTTTCGAGGAAAGCCAGGCGCGGATGAATCCCGGCGACCAGTTGGTGGTATTTTCCGACGGCATCAGCGAAGCCGTCAACAACGCCGGCGAGGAATTCGGCGAAGCCCGCTTGAGCCAACTGGCCGCGGCCAACCGCAATGCCTCGGCCGCCGAGCTGATCGAAAAGATCCTGCAGAGCGTGGGCGCCTATGCCGGCGAAAGGCCGCAAATGGACGACATGACCCTGGTGGTGGTCAAGAGGGATAAATGATCGGCAAAACCATCTCCCATTACCGCATCCTGGAAAAGATCGGGAGCGGAGGAATGGGCGAGATCTATCTGGCCGAGGACACCAAGCTCGAACGGAAAGTGGCCTTGAAGTTCCTGCCGCGCGCCATGACCGCGGACACTGAGGCGCGGACGCGCTTCGAACGCGAGGCCAAGGCAGCGGCCGCCCTGAACCACCCCAACATCGTCACGGTGTATGAGATCGGCGAGCACGAGGGCCAGGTCTTCATTGCCATGGAATACGTGGAAGGCCGGACGCTGAAGGATATGATATCCGTAGGGACAGGTTGCGACCTGTCCCTGCCCATCGCCCAGATTATTGACATCGCCACCCAGATCGCCTCCGGCCTCGCCGCCGCCCACGCCAAGGGCATCGTCCACCGCGACATCAAGCCGCAGAACATCGTGATCGACAACGACGGCCATGTAAAGGTCCTTGATTTCGGCCTGGCCAAGCTGAAAGGGGTTTCGCCCCTGACCAAGGAATCCTTCACTTACGGCACGGTGCACTACATGTCGCCCGAGCAGGCCCTGGGCAAGGAGGTCGACCCGCGCAGCGACATCTGGTCCCTGGGCGTGGTCATGTACGAGATGGCCAGCGGGGAACTTCCCTTCCGGGGCGAATACGACCAGGCGGTCATCTACTCCATCCTGAACGAGGAGACGCCCATACTGGCGGCCGGAAAAGCCGACGGGCTGGAGAACGTCATCCGCTGCTGCCTCGCCAAGAAGCGGCAGGACCGGTATCCGTCGGCGGAAGCCCTGGCCGCGGCATTACGGGACCTGAACGGTGCCGGGGCAGCGGCCCGACCGGAACCAGGCACAAGGCGCAAGCTCTCCCGGCGCACTCTCCTGGCAGGGGTTTCCCTGTTACTGTTCATCGGCCTCCTGGGTCTCGTCACGTTGACCCCGAAGGTGCGCGACTCCCTGGAAAGGGCCCTTGGGCTGGGTGGCCTCCCGCGGGCCAGGCACATGGCCGTGCTGCCCATCGTCTCCGGCGGCGGCGACGAGAACCTGGCGCTGGCCGACGGTTTCACCGCCGTCATCATCGACAAGCTGACCCGGCTGGAAAAATTCCACGATTCCCTCTGGACCGTTCCCGCCGGCGACGTTTTCGAAAACCGCGACAAGCCTTTGCGGACCCTGCAGCGCCTGTGGGGCTGCAACCTGTTCATCCAGGGCGACCTGAAAGTCGAAAAAAATTTCCTGCGCTTGCGCCTGCAACTCCTGGACGCCCGATCAGGCGGAAAATTGAATGAAGTCGAGCTCCAAGGCAATATAGCCAACCTGTCGCTTTTTCAGGATGGGCTCCTTTCCAGGCTCCTCAAGCTCCTCAAGCTGCCCGAAGACCCCGAAGCCAGCCGCTATGTCAACACCGGGGGGACAGCGATGCCCGGGGCATACATTCTGTATCTCAAGGGGCTGGGCTGGATCCAGAACAGCAAAAATGCCCTCAGCCTCAACAGCGGGATCAGCTCGCTTGAAAAAGCATTGCAGCAGGATGAGCGCTTCCTGCAGGCGCGGATGTCCTCGCTGGAGGCCTTGAGCGGCCATTTTCAGCTGCACAAGGACCCGGGCCGGCTGAGGCTTGCCGAAGAGCAGGGGCATTTGCTCATGCAGGAAGCAAGCCAATGGGCGCCGGCGCAGCTGGCATTGGCATTGCTCCTTGTCGAAAACGATAACCGGCCCGAAGCGCTGGCGGCGCTGCAGCAGGTGCTCAGCCTCGATGATCGTTGCTATCGGGCCTATATCGAACTGGGGAATGTGTGCCTGGCTGAAAACAGGACCGGGGAGGCGGAAAAATACTTCAAGCAGGCCATCCAGGTGCGCCCCGCCTATCCAAAGGCTTACGAAAACCTGGCTTACTACTATTACTACAACGGACGTTTTGACGAAGCCCTGGACTTTTATCAAAAAGTGACCGAGTTGGCCCCGGGCGATATCAACGGATTCATCAACATGGGGGGTATATACCTGAAGAAGGGCGACCGGGAGAAAGCCGGGCTTATGTTTGAAAAAGCCATCGCCATCCAGCCCGACCCCGCCGTCCAGTCCAACCTGGCCACCCTGTATTTTTACCAGGGTGAATACCGCAAAGCCCTTCCCCTGTTCAGCGCCATGGCCCGCGAGACCGATGATTACGTCATGTGGGGCAACCTGGCCGACACCTACCGGCAGGTGCCTGACCAGCAGTACAAGGCGGGCGCCGCCTACCAGAAAGCCATTACCCTGGCCGAAGCGTTTCTCCTAATCACTCCCGGGAACAGCGAGGCGATTTCCTGCCTGGCCATGTATTACGCCCACCAGGGCGAAAAAGACAAGGCCCTGGCGGCCATCGCCCGCGCCCGCGCACTCGCCCCCGCCAACCTGGAAATGATCCGCCGGGCGATCCTGGTCCATGAGGCGGTCGGGGAACGCGCCCGGGCCTTGGCGGCTTTAAGTGAATACCGCGAGCGGCTGGGAGAGATGGACGAGATCGAAAGGGAACCCGACCTGGCCGCGCTGCGCGCCGATCCGTCCTATGTGAAGCTGCTCGGCAAGCCGCGTTGATCAGCCTTTGGCATCAAGCCAATAAAGAGTAAGCCCGGGCCCTGGAAGCCCCGGTAAGGAGGATGAGATGAAAAAAATCGCTTTAGCCGCCCTGGCGGCTTGCGTGTTGCTCGTCTTTTCTTCACAGATGATGCTGGCGCAAGGGGAGATCGAGATCAAAGTGAAGTGGGAGGAGAACAAGAATGCGGAAAACGTTTTCTACATCGACATGGGCGAAAAATATGCGTACGCCGTGCCGAGAGGATCCACCATCAAATGGACGTGCGCTTATCCTTTTGAACTGATATTCATGGAGAAAGAGAAGTCTTTTTTTGAAAATACAGATGTGAAAGACACGGCCCTGGCTAAAGAAAAAAAAGTCAAACTAGAATCTGAAACAAACCGCATTTACAAGTATACGGTCAAGGTTACCTTCGGGAATAGCGAGTTGGAACTCGATCCGATCATCATTATCATCCCGCCGCGCAGGTAGAGGCCGATAGGACTGCTGCTTTCTTAATCCCCCGCCAGGAGCGCCGCCATCTCCTCCGTGTAAATCCCCTTGCCCCGGAACAGGACCAGCGGTTCCTCGTGCCGGCATCTTCCCCTGGTTTTTTGCAGCTGCACGAGGAAGCGGTCGGGAGTGGAATCCGCGAAGGGCTGCACGGAGCGGAGCCGCGCGGCCCGGAGGCCATGGGCGGCCGCCGCTGCCAGCAACTCGCTTTGCCGCGCAAAAGGAAAGATCAAACACAGCCGCCCCCGCGGGGCCAGGATAGCGGAGCAGCCGCTTAGCAGGTCCGCGAGGTTCAGGGCGATCTCGAAACGGGCCAGGCGGATGGTCGGGTCGGGGCTGACGCGGCCCTGGCCCGCTTTAAAAAACGGCGGGTTGCAAAAAACGGTATGCACGTTGTTGATGCCGGCGCGGATCCTGTTGAAATCCCCGTGGATGACGCGGAAGCGGCCGCTCTGGCCGTTGGCCGCCGCGTTGTCCACGGCCAGGCGGTACAAAGGCTCCTGGATCTCGATGCCGGTGACGGCCGGGAATTTCTTGCGCTGCAGGGCCAGCAGCGCGATGACGCCCGCGCCGCAGCCGATCTCCAGGGCGGGCCGGGTGGAGCGGGGCAGAAAATCGGCCAATATGGGCGAATCCACGGCAAAGCGGTAGCCCTTTTTCAACTGCTTGATGATCACTTTCCCATGGTAGAAGGTGTCCGTGGTGGTCGGGAGGCCGCTCATGGGTTAATTGTAAATATAATGAGCTGAAATCAAGGGAAGAGCGAGGGAAGAAAAAGGGAAAGGCAGAGGGAAGACGCAGTTGCAAGAATTCGCTGATCGCATTTTTTCTTGCTCCCTCTTCCCTTTCTCTTCCCTCATTCTTCCCTTTCTCTTCCCTTTATCTCTGTGCCCTCTGCCGAGAACTGGTTCAGATATTCACGTACCAGGTTCAGCGCATGATACTCGCTGCGCGACTTGACGGTCTCGCGGCTGCCGGGGAAGATCTGCCGGGTTCCCTTTTCGTAATTTTCGGCGCTGAGATGCATGAAGACAAGGCCCACGGGCTTGCCCTGGGTGCCGCCGCCCGGGCCGGCGATGCCGGTGACGGACAGGCCGATATCGGCCGCGCACAACCGCCGCGCCCCGGCGGCCATCTCCGCCGCGGCGGCCGCGGACACGGCGCCGTGTTTTTTCAAGGTGGCTTCGCCCACGCCCAGGATGCCGATCTTGACGCTGTTGGCGTAGGCGATCACTCCGCCCAGGAACACTTCGGAACTTCCGGGCACGTTGGTGATCTGGTTGCCCAGCCCGCCGCCGCTGCAGCTTTCGGCCACGGCCAGGGTAAGCCCCCGCTCCTTTAGCATTTCGACGATGACCTCGGGCAAGGTCGTGTCCTTCTCGGCGAAAATGAAATCCCGCAGCCGCTCCCTGATCTTTTCGGCAAGTTCATCGGTCCGCTGCCGGGCTTCGTCCGGCGAATTCCGGGATCGGCCCAGGAAATGGAGCTCGATCATCCCGGGCGAGGCCAGTATGGTGGTCACCGGGTTGCGGTATTTGCGGTAGATGTCCGAGCAGCGGGCGTCGGCTTCCGACTCGCTGATGCCGGTCAGTTTGAATGTGCGGGAATAAATATGGTAATTGCTGGCCGGGGCCAGGTATTTTTCGTATATGCTTTCGAAAGTCGGGATCAACTCGTTGGGCGGACCGGGCAGCAGCAGCACCTTGCAGCCGCCGTCGTCCAGGTACAGCCCGGGAGCCGTGCCGGCCGGGTTGGGAACCACCTCGGCGCCTTCGATGACGAACGCCTGGCGGGCATTGATCTCGGGCATGACCATGCCGCGGCGCTTGAAGCGGTTTTCCAGTTCGGCCACGATCTCCTCGCGGAAAACCAGCTTTTTTTTCAGGGCCGCCGCCACGGCTTCGCGGGTGATATCGTCCTCGGTCGGGCCCAGCCCGCCGCTGAGGATGACCAGCTGGGCGCGCTGGCAGGCCTTCTTGACGATCCAGGCCAGGTTGTCCATGTGGTCGCCCACCACCACCTTCATGTCCATCAGGATCCCCTTTTCGCGCAGGCGCCGGGTCACGTACAGGGAATTGGTATCGGCACGGTCCAGGTCGAGCAGCTCACTGCCGACCGCGATGAATATGGCTCGCATGTTTTACCTTCGCGTCCTTTATAAATGAAAACCCGGAGCCTGTCAATTTGACAGTTGCAAATAAAATCCGTTTTGCCTAAAATGCGGACTGTCACCGGCCCAAGCTTCGCAGGCCCGGGCAAGGAGGAAATGATGAGAAAAATCGCCGTGGTGCTTTTGGCCGCATTCGCCCTGTTCGGCCTGGCCGCCCAGCTGCCGGCGCAGATGGACAACCTGACCAACCTGAGCGTGGAGTGGATGCGCATGCCGGCCCGCAACGCCGCCAGCGACGACGCCGACATCGTGGTCTACAACCCGGCCGCCCTGGTCCGCCTGGCTGAAGGCTTTCACTTCAACCTGGGCAACCAGTCGTTGCTGCGCAAGCCCAGTCACAGCTACGACTTCGGCCTCGGCGCCGGCGAGCGCACGTTCAGCCAGGACGGCATCGACGCTTTCCTGCCGAACTTTTACGCCGCCTACAACAAGGACAAATGGGCGGTTTACGGCGGGCTCTACATTTCAGGGGGCGGCGCTGTGGCCGACTACCCGCAAGGGTCGATCGCCACCGACCTGGTCTCCTTGATCGTGCTGGGAGCGCCGGTTCTGGACGAATTCGGCCAGCCCACCGGATATAACTACAACGACGTCTATCCAGGCGCCAAGGACCAGTACCTGAAAGCATCCTCCTATTACCTGACCGCCACCGTGGGCGGCGCCTACGCCTTATCGGATGCCTTGTCGGCTTCGCTCGCTTTGCGCTACGTCAGCGCCGTCAATACGACGAAGATGGGCCTGACCCTGGCTGATTCCCCGCTTGCCTTTCCCGACCAGCCGCTGGCCTTCGACAGCAAGGACAAGGCCGCGGGCCTGGGCCTTGTCCTGGGCATCCAGTATATCGTAAGCCCGAAGC
>CAVXTN010000009.1:0-220676 GCA_963764745.1 Candidatus Aminicenantota bacterium
CGAATAACTGGCCAGCGAATCGATGGCCACGGGCTTGACCGGGGGCCGCACGACCAGCGGCGTCATGCCGGCCTGGCCGCGGCCGGTAGGGCGGCCAGGATATCATAGACCATGGGGCCGCAGGTGCGCCCCTGGCAGTCGCCCATGGCGGTGCGCAGGGCGATCTTCAGGGTGGCCGGCGTGTCGTAGCCGTTGGCCACGGCCTTGCGCAACTCGCCCATGGTCACGTCCTCGCAGCGGCAGACCAGGGTCTCATCGGGAATGGCCAGGTAATCCGCAGCGGTCTGCAAGAACAGATTGAAATATTTTCCGAAGCGCAAATGGCGCCGCCTGGCGGCCAGTTCATTTTGCCGCGGGAATCGGCCTCGCTTGTCTTGCCCATTTTTTTCAGGATGGCCAGGGCGGCGATCTCCCCTTCGTTGATCGATTTCAGGGCGCCGGCGATGCCGGTGATCTCGCCGGCGGCGTAAATGCCCGGGACCGAGGTCTCGAGGTCCGCGCCGGTTGAGACCACCCAGCCGCCGCGTTCGTCCATGAACTGGATGTCACAACCGGCCATCTGCGCCAGCTCCACGTTGGCGGCGAAGCCGTGGGAAACGGCCAGCAGCGGGATATCGCAGGTTTTCTCTCGCCCTGGGATGACCTTGCCGGAACCATCCACCCTGGCCCAGACCGCCTGCTCCAGTCGTCCGCTGCCGCGGGCCTCGAGCACGCGGCTGCGGAAGCGCAGGGGCACCCCGGAAAAGAGGATCTTGCTCATGAAGCGGGCGCCCTCGGTCAGCTTGGGCAGCTGCCGCGGCAGCTGGGCCAGCAGCGGCAGCTTGTCGAGCACGCCGGTCCTTTCCAGCACCGCATGGACCCGGGCCCCGGCCCGCAGGCTTTCGTAGGCCACGGAGAACAGGAACAGCCCCGAGCCGGCGACCAGCAGCTCTCGGGCCGGCAGCACGCCGCTGCTCTTGATCAGCACCTGGACGGCGCCGCCCGAGATCACCCCGGGCAGGGTCCAGCCCGGGAAGGGCAGGAACCTCTCCCGGCCGCCGGTGGCCAGGATCAGGCGCTCGGCCTTCAGGGTGAAGACCTTTCTTTTCATTTTCCTCGACCAGAACTTCGTGGCCGGGATAGATGCCCAGCACCCGGGAGCGGTTCATTACCGTGATCTTTTTGGCCTTGACCGCGTCGATAAAGCGCCGGCCGGTTTTTTTCACGTAGTCGTCGTGGCGCACGGCCTGGCCAAGCCTTCCGGCACCTGGCGCAGCAGCTGGCCGCCGATGTGGATGTTCTCGTCGAGCAGCACGGCGTGGACCCCGGCGTCGGCCAGGCGGTTGGCGGCCACGATGCCGGCAAAGCCGTTGCCGATGATCAGGACGTCAACTTTGGGCTGGCTCATAGGTTTGTATCTCCATGCCGGCCTCGACCTCGGTCATGCAGGAACGCTGCTTGGGCACGCCGTTGATGGTGACCAGGCATTCGTAGCAGACGCCCATGCCGCAGAAGGCCCCGCGCGCTTCGCCGCGCACGTTGCTCTTCTTCAGCATCCGGAAGCCGGCGGCGGTCAGCGCGGCCAGCACCAGTCTCCCCGGGCCGTGGCCTCGACCGGACAGCCGTTGACATGGATGCTGACCGGCGGGCCGGCGCTCGATGGCGGCGACGCGCGGTCGTCGGCGGTTTCCTTCATTGCGGTTCGCCAGGTCCAGCGTAGGGAGCCGCTGGTCTTGCCGTCATCGTCTCGCTGACGGCGAATTCGATCTCGATCTTTCGGCCGAGACGTTTCACCGTCTCGGCAGCGATATCCATTTCAGCAGGCCGGTCCTGGCATGCAGCTCGATGCCCTGGTCGGGGTGAAAGCGATGCGAAGGTCGGGTCGTGGTCGGGATCGCTGGCCGAAGTCGGTAGGTGAACTCTCCCGGGACAGAGAATTTTTCCATTGGCGACATCGCGATCTGCGGCCGCGCGTTCGCGATGCGCACGTGCTTGCTCTCAGCCAGTCGCTCTCTTTTGCTGCTGACGGCCTTGACCTGGCAATAGACCCATTGTTTTTTCCGGAACTGGCGCAGGCCAGGGTCGAGGCGGTCATCCTCCTCTACCAGCTTGCCATTGACGATCCATTCGTACTGAAAATCGATCACGTCCGGCACGGGCGGGGCTACGACCGCTTCGGCGCTTAGGTCGGTCGTCGCGGTCGGACTCGCCGGGCTCAGGCGCACGGCGCTCAAAATCAGAGATGCTTCCGGTCCCGCGGTGTGAATTCCGGTGGCCGTTTTGTACCGGAAGGAGCGCTGTCCGGACCGGCTTTCTCAGGCTTGGCGGGATCCCGCAGGATATGAGGGCCAGAACCACGGATATTCAGATTATTGCGGAAATCAGTTTCATTCCCGACCTCCAAGCGCTGAATCATCGCTTAAATCGCATTATAATATCGAGGCGGTTTTTTTTCAATTGCCTCGATCATTGAATATAAATACGAATTTTCAAGAGCCGGAAGGGCCTGCCTTGGCCCTTCCGGCTCGTATTTCAGTCACAAGGTTACTGCTTTTCTTCCTTCCAGAGCATGGGCCCGAAAACATTGTCGAGGTCGATGGGCGGGGTCGACGTGGATACGAAGCCGCCCACCTGGCTCTGGCCAATATAGGGCTTGTACTTGGTACCTGATAAAGCGCCATAGCCCAGCAGCTTTCCGGCTGCAGCGGTGGGATCGGTGATGTTGATGGTGCTCCCGCTCGTGCTCAAGCCGAAATTGTAGATGAAATGCCCGCCGCCAGAGGCGGAATCGCCGGAACAAGGGTCATCGCTGGAGCCGCCGCTGCTGCTGCCCTGGGGGGCGAAAGTCATAAAATATACCTTTTTGGCGATGAACAAGGGGCTGGGCTCGAACAGAATTTCATTGGAACCCTTGACATAATCAAAGTAGAAGCCCTGGGAAATGGTGGAGCCGCCGTTGTCTTTGGTCTCAACCTCAGTGCTTGTTTCACCTCGGATGGCAGCGGTGATGTCGGTCAGGTCGGCGTTGGTCAGGGGGCGGTGGCGGTTGGGCCGATATCGTAGAAGGCCACGAACTGGCCGGTCAGATTGGTGTAAGCCGCCCAAGCCCTCGGTGGGCTGGGAGCGGCGTCCGGTGCCGAACATCACCAGACGCGGTAGGCGTCGTCATAAGCCAGCGAGGGCGAGACAAAAATGGTCTGCCCGTCTTCGGCCTGGTAAATTTTTTGCGCCAGCCAGTTGGCGGGATCGCCCAGCAGTTGATTTTCCAGATACTTGCCGCCATGGTGTTGGCCACGTGGTAGTCGCCGGTTTCGGCCAGGTAGATGATGTCGGCCAGGCCGTCGTTGTTTTTGTCGAGGACCGCCGGGGCGGCGGTCATGGCGGTAGGGAACCGGGGTTGGTTTCGATATAGCAGGGTGGCATTGCCGTCTTGGAGAGCGGAAGTCGCCGTAGATGAATTTCTTGACCAGGGCCCCGGTGTCGGCGTTCAGGATGTAGAGCGCCTTGCCCTCGCGCCTTTGCAGTCCAGGACGCTGGCTTCGGTGGAATGGCCGTGCACTTCGGGCTCGTTATAGCCGCCGGGCAGGATGACGGCCGGGAAAGTGCCCAGGGTGCAGCCGCCGTTCATGTCCACCACCACCGGCTTGGCCTCGGTAAAACCCATGCGGCCGTCGGCCGTGGTTTCGGCGTCCGTCATCCGTCTCCCACAAGAATCTTGAGATCCGCGGGGTGGTGACATCCAGGGCGCAATAGGAACGGCCGCCGATGCCCATGCCGAAAAAGAGCCCGGTTTTCCAGTCGCGGTAATCGTTGTAAAAAGTCCATCGGACTTGGCCACCTTGATGTCCTTGACCAGGGACTTGCCGTCGATAAAATAGGTGTGGGCGCGTGGAAAGGCTCGGGATTCAGGGCCGGTGTATTGAGTATCTTCAAAGCGCGAGGGCGACATAACTCCACAGCTCGTTGCCGTCGCGCTTCGAAGCAGTGGAGCTTGCCGTCGTTGGCCCCGACATAGACGACTTCGGTGCGCGGAGCGCCGCCGGCGGAATAGCGCTCGTAGAAGCTTTTGTAGCTGAGTCAAAATCGGCTTTCCAGGCCAGCGGATAGCCGACCAGCTGGGGTTGAAATGGAAGGTGTCGCCAGCCGTAGAGGTGTTGTAGTTGCTGTAGGTGGTCTGACATTGGCTTGATGAAGCTCTGGATGAATTCTTGACCGGGGCGACCGGTGGCGTTGGCCACATCCAGGTCGGTAGTCGGTGATGCCGCTGCCCATGAAATGACAAGGCGCCGGTCTTGAGGGAGCGGATGCGCCGAGCTGGGCGTCGGCGGTGTACACCAGCGCGCCGTGGTCCGGGTTCAATAGGGATCCTCCGACATCCCACTGGAGAGGGTACCACAGTTCCGCCGACGCTCAACGACCGTGGTGGCCGGGTTGGAGTCGATGTTGTCGGGAAAGGTACCGTCGTCGCCGAGGCGGTAGCGGCGCAGATGGCCCTCCCACATGGCGCCCTGTCGCGGGGCACGAAGTGGGCCACGTAGCCGTAAGTTGCCCCCGGTGATCGACTGCTTGGGCGCGGCATAGGTGGTGTACGTCATCGGGTCCTCGCGCATCTTGATGTTCTCGAGTGATGTAGATGAAGGCTTCGCCAGATCCTGGTAGTTGCGAGACGGGAAAGTTGCACGCCGTTTGGCGGCGTTGGCACGACGGTTTGTCAGGCCAGCCATGTGTTGCGGATGGTCGAGGCCCACGGTGTAGGTGCGAGATCGCGCTGGATCTCCTTTCCAGAGCCTTGCGCGGTTCGGCAGTCGACTCTCGGTTATTGCAGGGACCGTAGGGATCGGTGACCAGCTGGCCGCCGACCATCTTGCGGGTGGGGAACATGTCCTGGTGGTACATGAAATAGGCCACGTCGTCGAGCAGGTCGGAACCCGCCGTTGGTGATCCAGCAGGTATCGCCGGGACAGTAGGTGGGATCGCCGTGCCTGCGGTTGTAGTAAGAATCGAGTCGCGACTGTCGGTCGCCCCAGCCGTTGGCGTAACTCCAGCGGGTGTTATTCGCCGGGGGTCGGCTCGGAATCGCGCTTGACCGGATTGTTGTTGAACACACCGTAGGTGCTGCTTTCAGTCCGTAGTCGCCATTGGCCTGGCCGTCGGTGATCACACCACGTAGTTGTTCTGGCACCAGAACTGGATGGGCGAACCCTTGGGGCTGACATTGCCGTCGCCGGAGAGGGTTTCGAAATCTTGGGCGGCGCCAAAGTGACCACCTGTCCAGCTTTTCAGCCCGTGCGATAGTAAGCGCCGCTGGTGCTACTGGGTTTGAGGTATTGCCAGACAAAGGCCAGGGCCGTGGCGATCGGAGTGTTGATTGCAGCGTTGACGATCCACTGTTTCCAGGCGTGGTCGAGATAACCGTTGATAGCGGAGACCGTCATGTAGGTGCCGTCGGCATTCTTTTGCCCGAAATCCGTCAAGCCATCTGCATAATTACGCGCAGGACCATAATTCGGTGCTGAGTTGTGAAGGTAAAAAGCCCGATGATCACCTCGTCGCGGATCCCGGTGTAGATCTGATAGCGGAACCGACGTTGTGGGCGCAGGCGGTGGTCCCCTTCTGGCCGCGGGTCACGGTCAGGGTGCGGGTATGCGCTGGGTCATGGCCGGTGACCAGCATGACTTCGTCGTGGCCGGAGCTTCGGGATCGACGACCTTGATGTAGAAGGGGGGGCTTGTGCACGCTGGGGTCCATGGTAATCGAAATTCGTGCTGCCGTTGCAGGTAGGTGAACGGTGGCCACATCAGCTGACTGCTGCTTGCCAGTTCGGCGACCTTCATCAGCTTGTTCTTGGCCGACGGCCACGTCGCACAGGGCTTCGCGCGCACACCTGGATACGGGTGAAAACGCGCTTGTAGCGCCAGCAGGTCGCTGGTTGTTGGTGCCGTTGAGGTTCAGACTTGTTCGGTCCAGGTTGGATCGACATCGCCGGAAGTTTCAGTATACATGCTGGGTGCTGGAGAAAAGACTGGTAGCCGGCGTGTACTCGTTGATCGCGGGCCGGTGCTTGGTTGTAGATCATGATGCTGGAGCCGCGGGGTGGGCTGGCGGCGCGGGGTGGTGGCTTGCGTGCCGCGGGTCACGGTCAGGGTGCCCGATTCGGTGGTGCCGCCGGCGTATTGGAGTTGACCAGCATGGTCTCGGAGTCGATCTTGATGTAGAAGTTCGACGCGTAGCCCTGGAAAGTGGACTTAGCTCCGGAGTAGTTGATGGTCGTAGCCGTGCTGGTGATATCGGCGCCCAGGGCGGCAATCTTAGTTGGGAAGACCAGCGGCCAGACGCGGTTCCACTCGGCCAGCTGGGTTTCGCCAGCGTTGTCGGGATTGATGGCCAGGTCGGGCCGGACAGGCGTGGTTCGTAGGTAGGCGTTGTAGTCGATGTGATCGCCCGACTGGAGAAGGCGGTGATCGTATCTCGTTGGAGTCGTCGGCCACGGCAAACAGCCATTTCAAATAATTATAAGAATCTTGGTCGTAGCGAACGGTGCCATGACCATAACCATATGCTTGATCTAGGTGCCTAGATGTTTGTACCATACAAGGCGGCGATGCGGGTGGAGTATGAGCCGAGTTGCTCGAACGCACGTCGACGCGTTGGCCGGCCGCCGGCGTTCCCCTAGATGGTTGCAGTGTCGAGAGTCAGGTTGTAATAATCGGTATGCAAGGGGTGCCCCATGGCCACGGCTTCTTTGGCGGTGACCTTGGCCACCATCTGGCTCCGGAATGTTTTCGGAGATGCATTTGGGTCATATTGCAAAATCCAGTCCCCAACCTTTATGTACTGACCGCTGTTGTCCACCTGCAGGATGTTGGGCTCAGTGAAAACGATTGTGGCTGGCATAGCCGCTGTTGGTGCGTATGGTCGTAGCCGCTCGGATAATCCAGCGGATATGCCAGTAGCTGGTTCTGCTGGCATCGTTGTGATGGAACCGAAACCTGCATTGGTAGTGGTCGCACCGTAATCATGTAGTTGGGATCGTAGTCCGGGTGATAGATGCCCTGCTCCATGGATCCCGAGCAGTCCTGCAGGAACACGACATTGGGCTTGGCCCCGGTGCGGGTTATGGTAGTGAACAGGCTCCTCGTCGTTCCATCCCGCAGGGCCAGGAACAACCCGGCCAACGATCCCGGCCAATAAAAATAATTTCTTCATGGTCTTCATTTTATGCCTCCTGCTTCCGACCTAATATTCGGAAGCCATGGTAACGACGATGGTCTGCAGTTGCTTGCGGACCTGGTTCCTCGAGCCGACGGAAGCGGCGGCGGTCACCGTCATGTCCCAGGGCACGGTGACCGTGCCCATTTCGCCGCCCATTTCCACCGACTGGCCGATCGGCGGCGGCGGCTTGAAGCCGCGAAATCCTTTCACCGGCTGTCGCTGAGCCGTCGGCGATGGTGCCCGATAGAACGTGTACTTGCCGAACGTGCGGGTGAAGGAGACGTTGGAGGGGTCGAAGCTGAAGGCCACGGCGTCGCGGATCTCCTTGGTGCCCACCTGGATGCCGGCGTCGGCGCTGTAAAAAGCGCTCTTGTCCATGAAAAAATTGCGCGTGGTGCCGATCTCGGTGCTGCTCTGGGTGAGGGCCGAAAGCGCGATCAGCGACAGGATGAGCACGGCGATCAGCACCATCACCAGGGTGGAGCCTTTATTTGGCTTGTTTCTTCAAGGTGGACCTCCTAATAGATATTGTTGTAGTTGCGTATCAGGACTTCATATTGCATGTAGGTGTAGTGGTAGCGGCCCACCGGCAGCGTGGCGCCGGCGGTGTCGCCCATGACCGGCTTGTCGAAGATGATCGCCGGATCCTCGTGTTTGTTGCGCTCTTCCTCGGTGCGCAGCAGAACGAAGATCCGCGCCGAAGCGATGTTTTTGGTGTAAAACTGGCTGTAGAATGACGGACAGCTCCCGGCGGCTTCGCTGCCGGCCGGGCAGGGGTTGGCGTTGGCGGTTCGCTGCCGGCCCAGATCACGGGCGGCGAGTCATGGGTGAGGATACTCGATCTGGATGTCCTCGATGTTGGGCAGGATGGGCACGGCGCGGGTGTCGGTGATGGGATTGGCGAAAATAGCGCCGACGCCTTCGCAGTCGGTGGTCAGGGTCAGGGTGCGCGAGCCGTCCGCCTCGGTGCGGACCAGGAAGATGTTGAAGTATTCCAGGCGCACCACCGGGCTGCCGATGGGGTAGATGCCGGAGTTGCCGCGCTGCCAAACTGATCGTCGCAGGCGTCGTTGTAGTGGCGGTGTTGAGCAGCCCGGAATAGTAAGCCGGGGCGGCGCGCACGGCAAGCTGCGTGTCGGCCCACCGCCGGCTCGCCAACGACCCGGAACACGTAGTAGCCGTCGTCGCGCATGATCAAGCCGAGATCCTGGTCGTGCCAGGCCGAGGCGGCCGCGTGTATGCCGTCAGGCGGCACGTTCGACCGTCACGACCGTGAGTCGGTTGATGTACCCGGGGTAAAATCGGCAGTGAGCCGGGTCATGGCATCGGGGTCGCCCGCGGCCAGGATGACGCCGTCGGGATAGCCGCTGTTGTTCAGGGGATAGACGCCGTTGAAAGGCGGGACGAACTGCCGAGCATCGCCGGGGTGTTGGCCAGCGACAGCACCGAGCCGGCGCTGCGAAAGCCGTCATAAAGCATCTGCTCGACCACGCGCGCCCCCTGGTTCATGTCCAGCTTGCGCCCCTCGGTCAGGTGGGCGCTCTGCGTGGTGATGATCAAGCGTGATCAGGGCGATGACCACGAACATCATGATGGTCATGGACACCATCATCTCCACCAGGGTGAAGCCGCGCTCGCTTCATCCGCTGCCCGCTCACGGCGCCACCCGCTGCGTGGTCAGGACAAGGGGAAAGGAATCGACTCTCCGGGAGCGCCAGGTCACCGTCACCTGCAGGGTGCTGATCTGCGTTCCCCAGGTCACCCGGAGCGAGCGGCGAAATTCCGGGTAATTGGGGATCTGGCCGAAGTCGCTGTAGGCCAGGCGGAAACGCCGTCATAATCGGGCAGCTCGTTGTTGTAATCGACGCGGCGCAGGAGCTCCAGGCCGCTTTCGGCCAGCTGCACCGCCTTGGTGTGGTGCTGGGTGTAAGAATTGCTCTTGACGTTCATGGTCGTCATCATCAGCACGCCGATCACCAGGAAGGCAGAAGAGCACGGTGGCGGTCAGCACTTCGATGAATGAAAACCCCCGGGCATTATTTGAAATCTTTTTGCACACGGATCCCTCCATATGGATATATGGTGATGGTCATGGTATCAAAATCGTAACCGTGCGGGGCAGACACCACGATCGGTTTGCATGCCGTAAATGATCATGGTGTCGGGATTGATGAGAAAACCGCTGGGAGCGATGGCAAAGCCGGTGCTGTCAACGGGAGTTTTGCTGACCGTGATCTTCTCGTCGTATAATTCACCCCTCACCCTTTCCCAGGCTCCGGCCCGGCGCGAGTACAGGACAAATTCGCTGGTATCAAAGTCCACGAGCACCGGGGAGTTCTCGCGCGAGGCCAGCTGCTTGGCCTGGTAGAAGATCGACGTGATCTCCCTGGCCGTGTTGCGCAGCGCCCAGCGAGCCCTGGTTGCGCATGGTGATATTGATCGTCATGGCGGCGATCAATACCCACGAAGAGCAGCACAATGAGCAATTCCACTACGGTGAATCCTTTTCGCCATTTTCAACATTTTTAACTCCTATTTAAGGTAGCATTATCCGTGCCATTCCTTCCCGACCGGGTCAAAAAGCCTGCCCATTATGGCTGCAGGCGGGTTTTCCGGAATTTCTCCGCAAAATGGCCCGGCATAGATTGGTAAATATTGGGTATTTTTTATACGTATGTGGCAAACAAACGTCATTTTTATTCTCCTCTTTCACAATCTCAATGGTAGGAATCAATACTCACCCTAGCCCCTCTCTTTTCGAAAGAGAGGGGGAAACTTCTCTTTCCCTTCTCTTCGCAAGAGAAGGAGCAGCGCCATGCCGAGGCTTTGCGAGACATCTGGCGATGCCATCCCGCCACGCGGGGTCGGGGGTTGAGTTGAAAACATGTTTTCTATTTGTTTTTTTTGTTTAAAAACAGGAAGATCAGTGAAAAAAACAGCAGGTTGACGGCAATGGCGATGAAAAGCTTGTAAAAATTGAAGCTTTGCAGGATTTCCACTGCCTGCCGCCCCTTTTATTGCCCAGTTCTTGCTGAACGCAGCGCCGGCGGCTGTCAGGATTTGATCCTGAAGCGCAGGCCGCCGAAAACGAAGGCCAGGGCGTTGTAGAGCAGGCCGACCAGGGCGGCCAGCAGCGGCAAAGCCGATAAAGCCGGCGATGCCGCCCATGGCGCCGAAAAAGAGCCCGCCCTGGATCTTGCCCCGCATTTCCTGCAGCATCATCGGGAATTGGAAGATCCAGTCGCCGAAGATCTTGAATATGCCGAAGGTCGCGCCGAAGATCACGCCGGCGACCAGGCCCAGGCCCCCGAAGAAAAAGATCAGGGAAATGATGCGCACGGACTTGACCAGCATTTCGCCGTCGGGCAGGCGCCGCTCCTGCGCCCGGGCGGCCGCTTTCTGGCTGGCCCCGCAGAACTTGCAATAGGCGTCGTGCTCCCCCATGCGCGAAAGGCAATATTTGCAGAAAACCTCGGACTCCTCGCCGGCTGGCTGCCTTCTCTCCTTGGCGGGGACGGGGATTTTTTCCGTGCGGGCCATCTCCGGCTGCAGCACCAGCGGCGCTTCCTCGTGAGCGAAGGGATCGGCGGCATTCCAGGTGCTGCCGTCGTAGACGTACCAGCCGCCCGTCTTGCTGCCGATCATCCAGTAGCGGCCGTTCTCGTCGTGGATCATCATCTTCTTCAGTTCGGACTTCATGTCGTCGGCGG
The DNA here is from genome assembly GCA_963764745.1 of Candidatus Aminicenantota bacterium. Taxonomy (GTDB): domain Bacteria; phylum Acidobacteriota; class Aminicenantia; order UBA2199; family UBA2199; genus UBA2199. The sequence continues at coordinate 10,902 of CAVXTN010000009.1, forward strand.
ATCACTTCACCCGCGGCCTGGCGTTCCTTCAGGTCTTTATAAAGATCTTCGATTTCCCTGAATTTTTTGGCGTCCATACTTTTTCCCTCCCAGAGCGACGGTTCTCATTTCACCGGCCAGGTACAGAGAACCGCATACAATTATAGTTCTTTTAAATTTTTTTGCAACCGCCAGCGCCCGGGAATAATCCATCTCGACGCGGCAGTTCGCGGCCGCGGAAAAAAGGCAGCAGCTCTGCCGGCGGCAGCGCCCGCTCCGAACGCGGCACGGTCAGGATCACGTGCGCGGCGAGCGGCGCCAGCTGCCGGGCCATGGCCGGGTAATGCTTGTCCTTCAGCACCCCGAAGATCAGGGTGAAGTCGCGGATGCCGTCTTCCCGCAAATACGCGGTCAGGACCTTGATGCCGGCGCTGTTGTGGCCGCCGTCCAGGATCAGCGGCGGCCGTCCGCCCAGGGCCTCGATGCGGGCCGGGATGAACATGGCGCGGATGCCGCGGGCCACGGCCGCGTCCGGTGATCTCCCAGCCGCGCCGGCGCAGCACGTCCACGGCGCGCACGGCCACGGCGGCGTTGAGCGTCTGGTGCCGGCCTTTCTGCGTGACCCGGAAACGGTACTCACGGTCCGCCGCGCGGTAGCGGCAGAGCGTAGGCCGCGCCTTTTTTTTCGACGCGCAGCGCCCGCGGCCGGCCGAAAACCTCGATCAGCGGCGCCTTTTTGGCCCGGGCCCGGGCGCGGATGACCCGCCCGGCAACCGAGTTGGGCGGGCAGCCGCTGACCAGCGGGACGTTTTTCTTGGCGATGGCCGCCTTTTCGCCGGCGATGGCCGCCAGGGTCTTGCCCAGGATATTGGTGTGGTCGCAGGAAATATTGGTGATGACCGCAACCTCGGGGACGACCGTGGAGGTCGCGTCCAGGCGGCCGCCCAACCCCACTTCCAGCACCGCCCAGTCCGCGCCGCGGCGGACGAAATGATAGAGGGCGGCCAGGAAAAGGGTTTCAAAGAAAGTCGGCAGGTTGGCGATCACTCCGGCGGCGATCAGCTCCAGGCTCAGGGAGCGCACGGCGCTGACGGCCTGCGGCGAGATCGGCGCGCGAGATCATCCGGCCGTCGACCTGGATGCGCTCGCGCACGTCCTGCAGGTGCGGCGAGGTGAAGAGGCCCACCCGCCAGCCGGCGCTGGCCCAGGATGGCGGCGATGAAATGGGCGGTCGAGCCCTTGCCGTTGGTGCCGGCCACCTGCACGTACCTGACCGTGCCGACGGCGAAGGGCAGGCGGGCGATGACGCGCTGGATGTTGGCCAGGGACAGCTTGCAGTTCTCTCCCTGGATTTTTTTTAGATATTCGCATGCCTCGGCATAGCGCATCGACCGGTCAACAGCAAAGCGCGGCTTAGTTTTCCTGTCCGGCTTCGCCTTCTTCGAATTCGTTCTTGACGCCCAGGATGTTGGAGGCGCCGTCATAGATCAGGCGGGTGGCCTTCTTCTGGTCCTGCAGCTGCGCGATGACGTCCTTGACCCGGGCCAGCTCTTCCTCGATCTTGGCATCGATTATCTCAATCTGCTTCTTGGCTTCCCGGAGCGTGGATTCGTAAAACGCCTTGGCTTCGATCTTCAGTTTTTCCATGTTTCACCTCGTTATTTTTTTATTGTCAGCGGAACGGTCTTCCATACTTTGACGCGCACGGAATTCTTCATGGCCGGCTTGTATTTCCAGGTCTTGATCAGTTCGGTCAGGATGGTGTTCAACTGGCTGTTGTTGGATTTCTGCAGCATGCGCACCGTTTCCACGTCGCCGTTGTGGTTGATCAGCACGGTGAACATCACGCTCTGGCTGCCGGGCATGCTGGAGCGGATGGTGGCGGGGATGTTCGGGGCCGGGGTGGAGATGGCGACCGGCGGGACGTCGACGTCGTTCAGCGGCACGATGTCGCCCTCCTTGACCCTGGCCTGCTCGATGCGCTTGAGCTCCTCGGCCTTCTTGCGGTCCTCTTCCTCTTTGCTCAGGCGGGCCTGCTCTTCCTGCTTGCTTGCGGTTTTCCTCTTCCTGCTGCAGGGCGGCGAGGTCTTCGGCCTTCTTGCGGTCCTCTTCCTCTTTCTTCAGCCGGGCCTGGTCCTCCTGTTTTTTACGCCTTTCGTCCAGGAGCTTTTTCTTCTCCTCTTCGGCCTGGATCTTTTTCAGGTCCTCTTCCTGCTTCAACTTGGCTTCATCCAGCAATTTCTGCGTATCGTCGGCGGCGGCATCGGTCAGGGAGGCCTCTTTCTTCATTGTCGGCGGCTGGCTCCCCGGCTTCCGTTCCGGCTGCCTGGGTGCATCGCCGACCTGGCGGTTCTCCCCGCTGACGGCCGGGCTGCCGGCGGCGGGGACGACCGGGGCGGACGGGCTTGTTGATCACAAAAAAATACAGGCCGGCGGCGGCGGCCGCGATCAGCAGGCCGGCGGCCGCGATCCAGAGCGGGAATTTCTTTTTTTCCCGCTCCAGTTCCTTGAAAATGGTTTCGGGCTTGAAGACCGCCTTTTCGTCGTGCAGCCTGCTTTTTCTCGGGCGGGCCGAGCTTGTCTTCGTCAAAACTGATCTGCATCAGCCCTTCGGGCTCGCGCGGCCTGGCCGGGGGCGGCGGCGGCGGGGGCGGCGGCGCGGCGACATCGCGATCTCCGGGACCGGCGGCAGCTTTTCAGGCGGCGGCTGCGGCTTGCTGATCTCGCGCAGCCGGAACTTGGGCGGCACGGGCTTGAGATCCACCTTGATGCCTTCGCGGTGGATATCGGCTTCGAAAAGGTTGTAGATGAAATGGGAGAGGTGCACCGCCCCGGGGGCGCGGTCGTATTTTTTCGCGAGGTAGGCCTCCAGGTCGGCGATCATGGCCGCCGCGCTCTGGTAGCGCTTGTCGCAATCCTTGTTCAGCGAGGTGAGGATGATCTTTTCCAGGTCCGGGTCGATGTCGGGGTTGATCTCGCGCGGGTTGAGGATCTCGCCGTTCTGGACTTTCTTGAGCACCATCATCTCCGTGGTGTCCAGGAACAGCTTCTTGCCGGTCAGCAGTTCGAACAGCACCACCCCGGCCGAATACAGGTCGGAGCGGAAATCGATGCCGCTCTCGCCGCGGGCCTGCTCGGGGGACATGTAGAGCAGCTTGCCCTTGAGGGCGCCCGACAGGGTCTGGTGGATCTTGATCGATGCCTTGGAGACCCCGAAATCGGTCAGCTTGACGTCGCCGGTGTAGGAGATCAGGATGTTGGGCGGCGACACGTCGCGGTGGACGATCTCCAGGGGCGGCCGCGGCTGTCCTTGGCCTTGTGGGCGTAATTCAGGGCTTCGAGTATCTTGATGGTCAGGTACAGGGCGATCTCTTCGGGGAACCACATGTCCCTTTCGCGCAGGCGGGTCTGGATCTCGCGCAGGTCCTTGCCCAGCACGTATTCCATGGCGATGAAATAATAATTGTCCTTGCGGCCCAGGTCGTAGATCTGGATGATGTTGGGATGCGAAAGCTCGGCCGCGATCTTGGCCTCGTCCACCAGCATCTCGATGTACTTGTCGTCTTCGCCGTAGCCGGAAAGGATCTTCTTGATGGCGATCACCTTTTCAAAGCCCTTGACGCCCTTTTTCTTGGCCTTGTAGATCTCGGCCATGCCGCCGCGGGCGATCAGGCCGAGCAGGACGTAGTCCCCCACTTCGTTGGGATTGTCGGCGGGCGGGGCTTTTTTCTCGGGCGGCGGTCTCGCTGGCGGCCGCGCTCTTTCTGGCCGTCGACCGGCGGCTCGGGCTGCTTGTCCTTTTGCAGCGACTCCTCCCCCAGTTCGATGATCTCATCCTCGAGCGATTTCGCTTCTTCCTTGACCATGATCTTTGCGGGCGCGGCGGCGGCGGGGGTTGCGGTTCCGTTTTTACTTCAGGCCTGGGAGCCGGCTGGCCGGCTTTTCGTTCCGGCTTGGGCCGGGGCGCCGGCTTGGCCGCCGGCGGCGCCGGGGCCGGCGGGGCGGTGGCGGCGCGTTTGGGCTGGAGTCCCAGCCCGGAGAGGGTGTCCTCGAAGCGGCGGGCGATGTCGTCCTCGATCTTGCGCATCTTGTTTTCCGGCGCCGGCTTCTTGACCGCCTGGCGCAGGCTGTCCAGGCTGTCGCTGATGCTCTGGCTGCGGGGTGCCGGGCTTGCGGACTTCCTGGCCTGGCGCGGGCCGCCGGCGGGCGGGGTCGGGATGACGGTTTTGCCGGGATCGATCTTCTTTGCTTCGCGGGGCCGGCCTCTGGCTCCTTTTTCTGCATCACCGTCTGGGACGGGTCGGCGGGGCGCGGCGCCTCTTTTTTCGGCGTTTTTCCGGCGGCTTCTCGCCGCCCAGGTCGATCTGGAATTCCGGCACTTTCTCGATCTTCTGGATGATGTCTCCGAAGATATCGGCGGAACTGAGCTTATCGGACTCGTCGTCGTCGAATTTCGCGGCCGGGATCTTGGCGGTATCGAACACCGGGATCTGGGTGGTGGCGGCCTTGGCGGCCGGGCAGCAGGTCGTCCGCCGAGACGTTCAGCAGTTCCAGCACCCGTTTTTTGAATTTTTCCCTGTCCAGCGGCTTTTCGAAAAAATCGTTGGCCCGGTACTGGGTGATGGCCTGGTGCCTGTATTCCAACCCTTTGTAAATGGCGCTGATGATGATGATCTTGATGCCCGGATGGTCCTGGGCCACGGCCAGGGCCAGGTTGAAGCCGTGAAAACGGGGCAGCATGGCGGCGGTGATCATCAGGTCGAACTGGCGGCTGTTCAGGAGCCGCTTGGCCATCTCGCCGTCATTGGCCACCGCCATCTCGAACAGCGGCGGCTGGAAAAGTTCCTTGATGACGTTGATGGTCGACTCGTCGTATTCCACCAGCAAAATGTTCTTGGTCATTTGCTTCTCCTGTTCATGCCGCCCGGGCTCATTCCCTGCTCATGCCGGTTCGGGCGGGGTTGCCCTGCACTTACAGCACCGATTTCCCGGCATATTTCTCAAAATTGCGTATTTTATCCTTGACCTTCCAGGGAATGGGCATCAGTATCATGGTCAGCAGAAAACCGCCGACGAAAAAATGGAACGTGCGGGCGAAAGGCATGCCCAGAAGGGTGATGACCAGGCCGAAAATGGCGATGAGTTCGGCAAATGACAGCAGGACGATGTCGATGGTCCGCCAGCGCTGCAGCAGGGCGGTCAGGGTGAAATCCTCGCGGACCAGGCGCGGCGAAAAATAAATGGTCTTGCGCACGGCCAGGACCACGATGATCAGCACGATGGCCACGATGTTCAGGACGCTCCAGGCGTCGCGCACTCGCCGGCTGGCCAGGAAACTTCCCCGGTGCAGATAGGCGATCAGGGTGTAGACGGCGATGGAAGCCAGCAGGGAGAGGCTGATGATCATGGTCAGCATGAGATTCGCGATGGATGACTTCCCGTTCCACTTTTTGTTTTTCAAATTCTGCGATCATAAAATTGATTTACCATATGTTTCCTGCATTTGTCAATAATCGCGCGGGATTAAAAAAAGGGTTTCGCGGGGCGCGGGAAGAGAAAAGGTCACGAAAAGCGCGGGAGCGGGGGTGAAATTCATATTGACTTCTGGGCGGTTTCACGCTATAAAGAAAGCATCATGTGCGGCGTATTGGGAATTTTTTCGACCGAACCGGTGATCGGCAAGCTGTATACCGGCCTGCTGACCCTGCAGCACCGCGGCCAGGATTCGGCCGGCATCCTGACCTACGACGGCCATTACCACCTGAAAAAAGGCAACGGCCTGGTGCGCGACATTTTCGACGAGCACAACATCGCGCGCCTGAAGGGCGACGTCGGCCTGGGCCACACCCGCTACCCGACCGTGGGCGAGGGCTCGGTGGAGGACGCCCAGCCGTTCTGGATCAACTACCCCTACGGCATCGCCGCCGCCCACAACGGCAATGTCATGAATTTTCTGGAGTTGAAAAAAGAGCTTTTCGAAAAATCCCACAAGATCATCAATTCCAACTGCGACGTCGAAGTGATCCTGAATATTTTCGCCGAGGCGCTGGAAAAATCGAGCCGCCGGACGACGTTTCTCCCGAAAGCGTTTTCAGCGCCATCCGCCAGGTGTACAAGCGGGTGCAAGGGCGCGTATTCGGTCGTGATCCATATCGCCGGCAAGGGCATGGTCGGCCTTTCGCGATCCCTACGGCGTGCGCCCGCTGCTGTTCGGCGTCGACCGCAGGCAGATCGTCCCGGGCTTCGCCTTCGCCTCCGAGAGCGTCACCCTCGACCTGCTGGGTTTTTCCGAGATCAGGGACGTGCAGCCGGGTTCGGCCATCTTCATCGACCAGAACCGCGTCGTCCACGAAAAAAAACTGCAGGCCGCCCCTTTCAGGCCCTGCATTTTCGAATACATCTATTTCGCCCGCCCCGATTCCTACCTGAACAAGATCAACGTCTACCAGGCGCGGGTCGACCTGGGCAAGAAGCTGGCCCGCGTCATTCAAAAAAGCGGGCTGCAGATCGACGTGGTGGTGCCCGTGCCCGATTCTTCGCGGCCGGCGGCCATCGAGATCGCCCGCCTGCTCAAGCTCAAATACCGGGAAGGGCTGGTCAAGAACCGCTATATCGGCCGCACCTTCATCATGCCCGGCGACCAGATGCGCGCAAAGATCGATCCGCCACAAGCTGAACCCCATCGCCGACGTATTCGCCGGGCAAGAACGTGCTGATCGTGGACGATTCGATCGTCCGCGGCAACACGTCGCGCTCCATCATCCAGATGGTGCGCCAGGCCGGCGCCAGGAACGTGTATTTCGTTTCCTATTCCGCCCCCCTGACCAACCCCTGCGTCTACGGCATCGACATGCAGACCAAGGCGGAATTCATCGCCCGCAACGCCGACGCCGGAGGAGATCGCCGCCAAGATCGGCGCCGACCGGGTGCTGTACCAGGACCTGCCACGACATGGAGCAGGCGGTCAAGAGGCAAAACCCCGCCATCCGCTCTTTCTGCAAGGCCTGCTTCACCGGCGACTACCCCACCGGGGACGTTTCCAAGAGCTACCTGGAGCAGATCGAGGAAGAGCGCGAGCACTACAAGCTGAAACAGATGGCAGCCGGGTCTTAAATATTGATGAGCAGCCACTTGCCGATCTCGGGTGCCTTGAGCGAATTCGATTTCGCCACCATACTCGCCCAGATGCACGGCCAGGCCCTGGACGGGCAGCTGAAGATCGCCACGGCGCGCTTCACACAAGACACTGTGGCTGGAAAACGGCTGCATCGTCTTCGCCCAATCCAGCCTGGGCGAGGATTCCCTGGGCCGGTTCCTGCTCGGCCGCGGCGTCATCGACGAAGCGCTTTTCGAAAAAAGCCGGCGCCACATGCAGAAGAACCGGACCCGCCACGGCCGGGCGCTGCTGGAAATGGGCATTCTCACGCCCGAGCTATTGTGGACCGAGGTGGCGGCCCATCTGCGCGCCATCGTCTTTTCGCTGTTCACCCTGCGCACGGGCAAATACGACATCGGGCCCCTGCCCGCAAAGCGAAAGCGAGAACATCGTCCTCGATATTCCCGTTCCCCGAAGTGATCCTGGAAGGCATCCGCCGCATCGCAGGACCAGGAATTCATCGAGGCGCGCTTCACGGAAAACATGGTGCTGTACCCGGCCCAGCCCGCAGGCCACTTGCCGGTCGCGCTGAAGCCTTACGAATCCCACGTCCTTTCCCTGGTGGGCGAAGCCGCCCCGCTGGCAGCGGTGGTGCAGCGAGAGCGAACTGCTCCGCTTCGACACCCTGAAGATCCTCTATTGCCTGCTCAAGCTGGAGATGATCTGCGACCGCAAGCAGCCGCCAGCCGCCAGCCCACGCCCAGCGCTGATCCGCCAGCAGCCGACCACGTTCACCTCCTTCGAGGAGACCCTGCAGTACTACAACGCGAGATTCGAATACATCTACCGGGTGCTGTCCAAGGAGATCGGGCCCGTGGCCCACTCCATCCTGTTCGATGCCATCACCGCCATCATGGAATCCATCCATCCCTGTTTCCAGAACCTGGAGATCCGCAGCGACGGCCGCATCGACGAGAAATCGATCATGAAGAGCGTCTGGTACGAAAATTTCAACGAAAACAGCAATGAATTCCTCAGAGGGCTCGAGGAGATCCTCTATGCCGAGATCTACGCGGTAAAACGCCACCTGGGCAAAGAACAGGAAAAGTTGATCTTGCAATGGATCAGGGAATGCGGAAATTGATCCGCTGGCGCCAGCAGCTCTTTTTCCTGGCGCTGCTGTTCCTCCTGCTGCTGCTCGCTGGATGAAACCCGTCATTCAGGTCCTCGGGCCTACCGGCGCGGGCAAGAGCCGGGTGGCGCTGGCCGTGGCCCGGGAATGCGCCGCCGAGATCATCTCCGCCGATTCGGTCCAGGTCTACCGCGGCTTCGACATCGGCACCGACAAGGTCAGCCCGCAGCGGCGGCGGGAGATCCCCCACCACCTGATCGATATCATCGATGATTGCTCGCAGTTCAACGCCAGCAAATTCCTTGAGCTGTCCTTTGCCGCCGCCGAAGGCGATCCGCGGCCCGCGGCCGCGTGCCGCTGGTCTGCGGCGGGACCGCCCTCTACCTGCGGGTCATGATCCGCGGCATTTTCCCGGAGAACAAAGACAGCTCCAGCGCGCGAGCAGTTGCAGGAACAGGCCGCGCAGCACGGCTGGGAGGCCCTGTGGCAGGAATTGCAGCGCATCGATCCCGCCTATGCCCAAAAGATCGGCCCCAATGACAAGGTGCGCCTGGTCAGGGCGCTGGAGATCTACCGCAACAGCGGCCTGCCTCCCAGCGAGGCCTTCCGCCTCAGCCGCTCGCCCTTCGCCGCCCAGAGCTTCATCCGCGTCGGCCTGAAGCTCGACCGGGACAAGCTGTACCGCAGCATCGACCGCCGCGTGGACAGGATGCTGGCCAACGGCCTGGTGGACGAGGTCAAGGAGCTGCTGGAGCAGCCACCCGCCTTCCTGCCCGCCTTTCCGCTCGCTCGGCTACAAGGAGATCGTGGCCCACCTGCGCGGCGAAACGGACCTGGCCGCAGGCCAGGGAACTGATCCAGCGGCATTCGCGGCAGTTCGCCAAAAGGCAGCTCTCCTGGTTCCGCCAGGAAAAAGACATCAAGTGGTTCGCTGCCGAAGACACGGAGGCCATCGTGAGGTACATAAAAAAATGCTTAGTCGAAAAAGCCATAACCTGCGGCTGGTTTTCCGTCCAGCAAAAAGAAGCGGAGATCGCCGCCTGCATGGGCGAACTGCAGGCGCTTTGCCGGACGGCCGGAGCGGCAACGCGTCGGCCAGACCTGGCAGAAAAGGCCGGTGCCCGGACCGCCGTTACCTGGTCGGCCTGGGCAAGGTCGAGGAGATCAAGCTCCTGCTGGGCCGCCAGCGGCGCCAACCTGGTGGTTTTTTTCAATGTCCTGAGCACCCTGCAGCAGCGCAACCTGGAGGATTTCCTGGGCGTCAAGGTCATCGACCGCAGCCGCCTGATCCTGGATATCTTCGCCCGCCGCGCCCGCAGCCAGGAGGGCAAGCTGCAGGTCGAACTGGCCCAGCTGCTCTACCTCCTCCCGCGCCTGACCGGCAAGGGCATCGCCTTGTCCAGGCTGGGCGGCGGCATCGGCACGCGCGGCCCCGGCGAAAGCAAGCTGGAAACCGACCGCCGCCTGATCAAGGTGAAGATCGCCCGCATCCGCCAGAAACTGAAAGCCGTGACCCAAAACCGGGACCTGCAGCGCCAGCAACCGCCGTTCCCTGCCCGTGCCGCTGGTTTCGCTGGTCGGCTACACCTCGGCCGGGAAATCGACCCTGTTCAAGGCCCTGACCGGGGAGGACGTCTTCATTTCCAACAAATTGTTCTCCACCCTGGACCCGCTGCTGCGCCGGGTCGACCTGCACGACCTCCATCCCGGCTATTATTACATCCTGTCCGACACGGTCGGCTTCATCCGCAGCATGCCCGAGGAACTGTTGACCTCGTTCAAGGCCACCCTGGAAGAAGTGCGCCAGGCCGACATCGTCCTGCACGTGGTCGACCTGACCAATCCCGATTGGCCGGCCCAGAAAAACGAAGTGGAAAAAGTGCTGCAGCAGCTCGATATCGGCCCGGACAAGATCATCACCGTGTTCAACAAGATCGACCTGCTCGCCGACCGGGAGAGCCTGCCGGCGCGCAAGCGATCCCGGCGAACTGCACGTTTCCGCCGCCGCCCGGCTGGGCGTCTCCGACCTGCAGGAGGAGATCTTCAGGCGTTATTTCGGCGACTATGAATCCTACACCGTCGAAGTGGCCGATGAACAGCAGCTGGACGCCTTGGCCAACTGGGCCATCGTCCTGGAAAAGAACCGTTCCGACGGCGGCTTCCAGGCCAGGGTTTTATGTTCCCTGGAAAAAATGTTAGAATTCAGGGAAACACATGGAGGTGTGATCCGATGAAAGCCATTTTGCCGGCGGCACTCATCCTGTTGACCATCGCCTGCGGCGGCGTGAAGCCCGTAAAGATCGATTTCCATCTGCCGGTCCTCCCGAGCGGCGACTTCAGCGACACCTATTTCCGCCAGGGCTGGGAGCAACTGCAAGAAGGGCGACACCGACGCGGCCTACAAGTCGTTCCAGCTCAGCGAGGTGCGCCTGGACAAGAAACAGGCGGCTTTCGGCTACGTTTTCCTGGCCCGCAACAAATTCAGCGCCGCGGCCGCCCAATTCTCCCAGGCGCTGGAAACCAACCCTGAGAACCTGGAAGCCAGCATGGGCCTGGCCACGATCCATGAGTTCGAAGGCGACAACGCCGCCGCTTTCCAAATCTACGGCAAGCTCCTGGCAACGAACCCGGATGACGCCTGGATCAAGCTCAGGTACGAGTACATCCAGCTCCAGCGCCACGCAGGGCTACCTGCTGGAAGCGGAGAAGGCGAAAAATACCGACAAGGCGAAATACATCAAGGCCCTGGAGCAGGCGGCCTGGTTTTCCCCGGACATGACCGCCATCACCCTGCAGATCGCCGATTATTATTACGGCGAAAATGACTGGCAGCGCAGCCTGCCGTATTATGAAGCGATCCTGGAAAAGGAGCCTTACAACGAGGGAGTGCTGCTGAAGCTGGCGGCCATATACGAGAAAAAGGGAAATTTCGACCTGGCCCTGGTGACCCTGGACCGCCTGCTGGCGACTCAAGCCCGGCGATCCCTTCCTGGAGTCCGAGAAGAAAAGGATCCGCGACCGCTTCCAGGAAATGAACCTGCCGGAAAAATTCAAGAAGATATTCTTCAAGACCGAGATCAACCGCGAGGAACTGGCGGCCCTGATCGGCTATTATTTCGAGCCGTACATCCAGATGGACCGGGCCCCGGAGATCATCACCGACATCGACGGCTCGTTCGCCAGGGAATACATCATCAAGACCTGCACCAGCGGCATCATGGACGCCCGGCCCGACCATACGTTCGACCGCTTCTCCACTCCCGACCGGGCCACCTTCGCCGTGATCCTCAACTCCCTGATCCGCTATCTGGAAAAAAAGGGCCACCGGCTGCGCTTCACGCCCCTGGCCGCCCCGGCGGCCGCGGCCGACATTTCGCCGCTGCACAAGAATTACGACGTGATCACCTTCCTGGTCAATTCCCAGATCCTGCCCCTGGACGCCGTGAACAATTTCAACCCCACCCAGCCCGTCTCCCCCGCCGCCGTGATCTACGCCTTGAAAAAGATCCTGAACAGCATCGGGGAATAAAGAGGCATCCGGGCCGAGCACTTCAACTCACCCCACCCCCTCTCTTCGCAAGAGAGGGGCACCTCCTGCCTTAACTCCCCTTCTCTTCCCAAGAGAAGGGGGCGGGGGTTGAGTTTATTCTTCACATGATCAAAAAAAAAGGGCGGCTTTTCAACCGCCCTTTTATCGATAAAATTAAATCTAAAGACTACTTGCCGCCGCGCATGTCCTGCAGGGAAAGGGTGTCTTTCTTGGTGTAGCCGGCGGGAACGGCGTAGATGCCGGCCGGGGCGGGCTTCTGCGTGATCTCCTCCACCTGGCTGGTCACATTGAGCTTGCTGCCCATCATGTCCATGCTCATTTCCGAAGCCACCTGGTAGCCGTTGATCTTCATGAGTCTCGGCGATGGCCGCATCGTCCATGAACTGCATCTTGGAGACGTTGGCGTACATCTTGGAAAAGAGCTTCCAGTCAAAGGGAACCTCGGTGGTGGCCCAGACCTTCATTTTCATCTGCATCATCATCATGTTCATGTCCATGTCGTAGCCCGTGCAGTTCCACTTGCCGATCTTCTTGGTCTGGCCGTTGGGCGTCACCTTGACCGTCACTTTCATCATGGCCATCATCGAGGCGGCTTCCTTGGGCACCAGCTTGGTCATGTCCAGGGGCAGGGTGGTCTGCACGTAGCTCTTGTCCTTGGGGTTGACGATGAACATCAGGTTCTTGTTCATGTCCATGATCATGATCTTGTCGCCGGTCTTGTTGGCCAGCTGGTTGTTGCCTACCCACTGCTCCATGACCTCATCCTTGGCAGGCTGGTTCTGTCCCATCATGGCGAAGGCGTCGGTATGAACGTTGGTCTTGATATACACGTCCGCCGGCAGCAGCAGCGCGATGGCCAGCACCAGAACAACCGCAAATAAAACTTTTTTCATTGATCCTCCTTAAAAGTGCCATCATAGCCACAACGCGCCCGCTTGTCAAGTTCCGCGCCGCGCCGGAAACTTCGGCTGTCACCTTCTGTATACTATAGGAAGGAAGGGATGGATTTCTCCCCCCTCCTGAAGCCATCGCATTCCTTCCTCTTCCTTTCTTCACCGGGAATGCCTTGACAGTCAAAGCGAAATGCCGCATAATTTCGCGGCAGGAGCCGCCATGAAAACCGAAGACATCACCTCGTATCTGCAGTCCATCCGCAAGGACGCTTTCTTCATCGATTACGACGTGCTGGAGACCGAGCCTTTCGACAACAAGGACAAGGTCACCCGGGTGGAGATCGTCAACCCCGAATTCACTTCGCTTTGCCCGCGGACCGGCCTCCCCGACTACGGCACCATCCGCATCCGCTACATGCCCGAAAAATTGATCGTGGAATTGAAATCCCTGAAATACTATTTCCTGCAGTACCGCAACACCGGCATCTTTTACGAAAGCCTGACCAAGCTGATCCTGAAACACCTGGTCAAAAGGGTGCAACCCCTGGAAATGACCGTCGAAGCCGAGTTCACCCCCAGGGGCGGCCTGACGACCAAGGTCGTATCGAGCTACAAGAAATAATTTCTAGTGATGAGTGATAAGTGATGAGTGATGAGAAACAGCGATATGAATCGACATTGATTTTCTTTCTCATTACTTATCACTGATCGCATTCGTTCCGAGTTCGTTCACTTATAACTCTCTGGCCAGCCAAAGCTTCCTGCCGCGGCGATAGTAGAACGCGATCAAGGCCAGGTTGACCAGCTCGAACCCGAGGAACCAGGCGGAGATTTCCAAATAGGGAACCGCGGCATGGGTGTAGCGGTGCCAGTAATAAACGCCCACCGGCCGGACCAGGAAGGCCATGCCGGCCACCAGGTAGATCATGCTCCAGAACATGTAGGAGATGCCCTGCTTGGAGACGATCACGTGCTCGGGCGACAGCGGGTTCGTCTTCGTGGGTCTGCATGCCGAGCACCAGCGACAGCAGGGTCAGGAAAACAATGGCCGGGGTCAGGAACACCAGGGCCATGCCCCGGGTGAAGGCATCGAAATGCAGGGTCAGGTCCCCCAGCCGCGAACAGGGCGAATCCGACCAGCAGCTGCGGCACCAGGTGAAAAAGAAGCTTGAAGCGGTAAAATTTGACCTTGGGGAACGGAGCGCTGAAAGATATGGACCAGCGCCGGGCCCTCGCCGGGTATGGAGGTGAAAGGTGAAGCGCGAATTCAAGCCGGCCACGATGAAAACCGCCATGATCAGGTTCAGGTAGGACACGAAATTCTTGACCGACGGGTGCGGCATGGGGATCATGCTCATGTTGATGACGAACACGGCCACCAGGGCGCCGACGATCAGCAGCTGCGACCACTGGGCCGGGGTGCGCAGGAAGGTCTTCAGCTCCTTTCGCAGCAGGGGCAGGTAGTCGCTCGTTCAGCCGCCACGGCCGCCAGCGGGACTTGAAGTAGCCCTTGCCGCCCTGGTTCAGCTTGTCGAACAATTGCAGGTAGAATTTTTTCTGCAGGCAGAAGATCAGGACCAGCAGCGCCGCCGGCCAGCAGGACGAACACGGCGATGATCTTCCAGTAGGGCGCGCTCTCCCTGCCGGCGGTCAGGCTCATGGCCCGCGCCAGCCAGGCGAAGGGAAAATAATAAAACACCTTGAGGTCCAGCGATCCCATGTAGTTCAGCACGTTGTCGATCTCGCTGGGATTCAGGAAGCGCTCGGGCCGCAGCAGGCGCAGGAAGACCACGATGGAGGAGATGAGGATGATGGAAAATACGGAGAGCACCGGCTGCAGGCGGCGCACCGAAAAGAAAGCCGGGATGACCAGGCCCAGCGCGATGCCGGGCAGCACGCCGCTGGCGAGGAACAGGAAGAAAGGCCAGCAGGACGCGCAGGACCTGCGGCACGGACGGAGCGAAATAGTGGCAAAAATAGAACAGCACGGGCAGCGAGAAAAAAACGACCATGGCCGAACTGTAACAGGCTGACTTCCAGCATTTTCCAGGTAAAGACGCTGCGCACCGGCAGCGGCGTGGCAAAAAGAAGATGCAGGTCGCGGGAAATGAAAAAGATATCCAGCGAGGCCAGCAGCGACGAGAGCAGCAGCATGGAAAAAAGGGTCATGAAGATCATCATCAGCAGCTTTTCGGCCAGGAACACCTTGAAGTAATTGGGGAAATTCCTGCAATTGCAGCAGGTAGCCGAATATCTTGTTGAAGAAAAAGCCGAGCACCAGGATGAAAAAAACGCCCAGCAGGAGAAAAAGGATGAATTTTTTCCTTTCGCCCCGGGCCAGGGCATTGCGCAGTTGCCGGAATTTAAGCTTCAGCAGGCTTTTCATGGTGCAGCACGGTCTGGAAATAGAATTCCTCCAGGCTGCTCTGCCCGGCCAGGGCCATCAGCTCCTCCAGGCCGCCCTGGACGATGATGCGGCCGTCGACGATGATGCCGATGCGCCGGCAGATCTCCTGGGCCAGGGTCAGGATATGGGTGGCGAACAGGATGGCCGTGCCCCGGCGCGGCGACTTCCTTCAGGTACATCTTGAATTTTTTGCCCACCAGCGGGTCGATGGAGACCAGCGGCTCGTCCAGCAGCAGCAGGCGCGGCTCCACGGCCAGCGCCTGCGAGATCAGCAGCTTCTGCCGGGTGCCCGGCCGAGTAATTCTCGACCAGCTCCGTGCGGTATTCCTCGAACTCGAAATACTTGAAGAAAAAATCGATCTTTTCCTTTCTTTTGGCATAGGGGATCTTGTAGAGGTCCTGGTAAAAATTGAGGTGCTCCTCGCCGGTCAGTTTGTAGTAGAGGAAAGGCTGGTCGGGGACGTAGGCGATCAGCTTTTTCAACTCGTGATGCTCGCGGTGGTAGGGCTGGCCGTCGATGACGACGCTGCCGCCGTCGGCGGCCAGCAGCCCGGCCAGGATCTTCAGCGTGGTGGTCTTGCCCGCCCCGTTCGGCCCCAGCAGGCCGTAGATCTCCCCGGCGGCCAGGGAAAAAGTGACGCCCTTCAGGGCCTCGCCGCTTGCCGAACTTCTTCTGCAAATCGTTTACTTCCAGCATGAGGGCATTGTAGCATATCTGGAGCAACATGACTGCGAACTATAAGTGACAAAGGATGAAGGTAAGTGAAAGTAAAAAGTCAACTCATCAGCCCACGCCTTTCGCGAAAGATGTGGGCTCCAGAACATGTTCATTGCTCCCCCTCATCATTTCGAAGAGAGTGGAGCTCGGAGCTGTGAGTTTACGTTACTCATTCGTCTTTGATCTATTTCTCCGTGAACGTCCAGCAGCCGTCCCATTGCGCGGGCGGATTGTCCAGCAGCCATTGGCAGCGCTTGGCGAAGATCCGCGCAGGAGGATCGTCGGCTCAATGCGGAAAAAATCTTCAGGGCGGCGGCGAAATCGCCGCGAAATAAAGCTGCAGCCCCTTTTCGAAATTATCCCGGAGCTCCCCTGCTGCCGGCCGTTGCCTTTTCGGCCAGCACCTCGAAGATCTCTTCCGGGCTTCTGCTTGCCCTTGACGCGCACGCGGTCGAGGCGGCGCAGGGCGATCTCCCCGGCGGCCATGCGGCCGGCCAGGGCGCCGCAGATGACCGCGGTCCCGTACTGCTTGTTGATCCCTTCCAGGCGCGAGGCCAGGTTGACGGCGTCGCCGATGACCGTGTACTCGAAGCGCTTGCGCGAACCGATGTTGCCGACGATGACCTCGCCGCTGTTGATGCCGATGCGCATGCCCAGGCGCGGCAGGCCGTTCCTGGCAAAATCGTCGTTCAGGGCCAGCAGCTCCTCCTGGCAGCGCAGGGCGGCGCCCATGGCCTGGGCCGCCTGCCGCTCGGAGGCCAGGGGCGCTCCCCAGAAGGCCATGATGGCGTCGCCTTCGAACTTGTTGACGAAGCCGCCGCTTTCCATGATCACCGAGGTCATCCGTTCCAGGTACGTGTTCAGGATATGCGACCACCTCTTCGGGCGGCAGTTTTTCCGACAGGGTGGTGAACCCGGCCAGGTCGGAGAAAAAAATGGTCACCAGTTTTTTCTCGCCGCCCAGGTTCAGGGCCCCGGGATTCTTCATGATCTCGGCCAGCAGCGAATCGGAAAGGTAGTTCTTGAAGGCGTTCTGGATGAATTTTTTTTCGCGGCGCACGCGCTGGTAGCGGTTGTAGGCATCGTAGCCGCTGCAGGTGACCAGGCCGAGGAACAAGCGGGAGGAAATCAAGGTCGAAGCCCAGATTGGAACAGGAACAGGTTGCCGGCCAGGGCCAGCAGGACGATTGCCAGCGCCGCCAGAAGCTGCTATCTGGATGGCCTTGATCCGGGACAGGAACAAATTCAGCAGCAGGACGGCCGCCAGCACCAGCAGCCACTGCAGCCGGGGGTCGATCACCCGGATGAAATCACGCTCGAGCAGGTTGCTCAGGGCGGTGGCATGAAGTTCGAAGCCGGAACCGATGGCGTTGACCGGGGTGGAGCGGTTGTCGAGCAGGGCCTGGGCGGTCGCGCCGATGAAAACGATCTTGTCCTTGAACGTCGCCGGCGGCAGGACGGCGGCTTCCCCTGCTTCCAGGCGCACCTGGGATTGGATCAGTGCGGAAATGCTATAGCGCCGGAAGCTCCGGGGCTGATAAAATTTAAGGTTCAGCCCGCCATCCTCGGCGAACGGAATCTTCGCCAGCGACAAGCCCGGGTCGGCGAACAGGGCCAGGGCCAGCGCGAAGGACGGATACACGCGCCCGCCGCGGCGGAAGAAATGCTGCAGGCGGCGATAGATGCGGTCGCGGTCCGGGGCGGCCTGGGCATTGCCGGCGCCGCGCAGCGCGGCGCGCAGCGACGGCAGCGGCTGGAGAACCTTCCCTTCCCTGACGGGCAGGCGGGAGAGGTCCGGGGCCGCCGGCAGGGCGAATCTTTCGAGACCGTCGGCCGGCGCCCTGCTGGCCCAGGAAAAACAGCGGCATGAAGACCCGGCCCGATTTTTTCATCGCCGCGGCCAGCCATTCGTCCTCGTCGCCATAAAGACTTGGTTCGCTGAATATCATGTCGATGGCGACGGCCCTGGCTCCGGCGGCGGCCAGGAAATCGATGGCCCGTGCGTAGAAGCTGCGCGGCCAGGGCCAGGGAGTTTGGAAATTCCGGCTGTAGAAATCGATGCTTTCCTGGTCGATCTCGACCAGGATGACCGGCGCGGAGCAGGGCCGGCTGAAAAAGCGGACCTTCTGGTCGTAGATCTTTTTCTCGAAAAGGCGGGAAAAGAGAGCTTCCCAGGGCGAAAGTGCAGGCGAAGATCAGGGCGGTCGAGAGCCAGAAGCGTTTCAAGTTCAGCGGTCGAGGAATTTCTTGAAGCGGGCGGCGCGGGCCTTGCCGTCGCTCGGCGGCGAGCCCTTGCCGATGCTTGCGGAAACATAGGCGATGCGCTTGGCCGCTGACGGATGGGCCGAAAAGGCCTTGGCTTTCTTCTTTTCGACTGGCCTTGACTTTTTCGAGCATGGCCAGCAGGGCCGCGCGGTCGTAACCGGTCGCGGCCATCAGCTCGAGCGCCCCCAGGTCGGCGCTCTTTTCCTGGCCGCGCGAGTAGCCCTTTCTGCAGCAGCGTGCCGCTGATGTCCAGGACGGAATCCTGGAAGATTCCGAACACCTGGTTGCCGGAACCCATGGCTTCGCCGGCGGCGAAAGTGCCCAGCGTCTTCATGCGCTGCGACTTGATCGCTTTCAGGGGATCCTTGGCCACGATGTGCTGGATCTCGTGGGCCAGGATCGCGGCCAGTTCGTCCTCGTTGCCGGCGAGGTCGACGATGCCGCGGGTCAGGAAGATGATGCCGCCCGGGGCCGAGAACGCGTTGGCTTCCGGGGTGTCCAGCAGGCTGAAATGGTAGCCGCCGAAGATTTCCGGGCGCGCCGACCGCAGCACCAGCGCCTTGCCGATCAGGTTCAGGTAATGGGTGGCGTCGGCGTTCTTCCACAACGGGTACTGGCTCAGGATATTGGCCGCCACGGCCCTGCCGATATAATATTCCTCTTCTTCGTTGATCTGGTGGGTGGCGCCGGAGACCAGGGTGACGGCCTTCTTGGCCTTGAGCAATTTGTTGAAATCGATCGGCGCTGCCGGAGAGGCCAGCAACAGGCCCAGGCCGAGCGTGATCAGGATCTTTTTCATTTGAGCCTCCCGTCGCGGATGAACGCGCCCAGTTCCGCGTTGGCGACGCTCCGCTCCATGACCCATTCCAGGTCGGCGAAATTGTAGCCTTTGCCCCCGCGCAGCTTTTTCTCGTTGCCTTCGTTGAAACCCTTGGCGGCCAGGGCCAGTTCTTCCTCGCTGGCGCCTTTCTTGCCGGGAATGATGCCGCTCAAGTTCACCTTGCTCTCGGCGACCGCCGATTGATGGATATAGCCCTTGCACGCCGGCGGCGTTTTTGACCAGATACCAATTGCCCTGCGTTTCGCACCAGCTCCAGTTTCGCCCCTTTCTCGACCGCGGCCAGGCTGCTGGAAAGGAAATCGGGCTTGGCCATCAGGTTCGAGCGCATGACCCTGACGACCAGGACCTTGCCGGCCAGCAGCAGCGCGCTTGCCGCCAAGAAAATTAAAAGCCACAGCTTTTGTTTCATTGTCCTACCCCTTGCCGCCTTTCGGCCGGCGCCAATGCCAAAAAAATTATAATGCAATCCATCGCGAATTTCAACCGCTCGCGTCCGGCGCGGCTCAAAGATAAAAGGTGCGCAGCTGGCGCTCCTGGTCTTTCAGGGTCTGGCCGAGCGCCTCCTTTTTTTTCATGGCGATCTCGGCGGCGACGGCGTTCAGCAGCACGGTCATGGCCGAAATGGAAGTGGTGAACAGGACGTTTTCGCGGGGGATCTTCAGCATCAGCGTCGCGAACTCGGACAGGGGCGAAAACTCGTTGTCGGAAAAGCCCACGATGGTCAACCCCTGGCGCTGGGCCAGCCGGGCGAATTCGATCGTGCTTTTGGAATACGGGTAGAAAGAGGAAAAGATGATGATCTCGTCTTTCTCCAGCGCCAGGATTTTTTCCTCCACCGGCGTCTGCCCCTCGTCCAGGCTGTGCGTCTCCTTCTGGATCTGGTTGAAGGTATAGGCGGCCAGGTTCGAGCACAGGGCGGAGATCCCGACGCCGAAAGTGAACACCCGCCTGGCTTTCTCGATCGACTCGGTCAGCTTCAAAAAGGTCTCCTCGCTGACCACGGCCAGCAGGCGGTTGATGTTCTTGACGTCCTGGCGGGCGGCCTTGATCAGGGACTTCTTGCCGCTCAGGTCGCTCTTGATGGAAAAGAACCTCTCCACCGGGTTGACGATGTCGAGCATATGCTCGCTCTTGATCCGACCCTTGAAGTCGTAGAACCCCTTGCAGGAAAGCTTGCGCGTCAGGCGCGTGACGGAAGCCATGCTGACGCCCGATTTCCTGGCAATGGCCTCGATGGACAGCAGCGGCACCTCCGACCAGTTGTCGAGAAGAAAATTGGCCAGGCGCTTCTGCGCCCTGGAAAAGGATCCCATGCTTTTTTGGATCTCTTCACGCAGGACTATTTTCATCGCCCTCCCCTTGCCTCCTTCCACTTCTTTTATTTCTTTGCCTTTTTTTGCATGTGGAGAAGATTCCGGAACCATCATGAGGCAGAATATAAAATAATAATTAATAAAAAGCAATAATGAATTCGTTTTTCCTGATCCGCCCGCTGCAGGGGACGGGAACCGGCCGCGGGTCTTCGACCGGGGAAGCGCGGTCGGGCGCGCGGGGGCTATATGTAAAACGTGCGCAGCTGGCGGTCCTGGTCTTTCAAGGAGTGGCCCAGCGCCTCCTTTTTTTTCAGGGCGATCTCGGTGGCGATGGCGTTCAGCAGGACCGCCATGGCCGATATGGAGGTGGTGAACAGGACGTTTTCGCGGGGGATCTTCAGCATCAGCGTCGCGAACTCGGACAGGGGCGAAAATTCGTTGTCGGAAAAAACCACGATCTCCAGCCCGCGCTGGCGGGCCAGCCGGGCGAATTCGATCGTGCTTTTGGAATACGGGTAGAAGGAGGAAAAGATCACGATCTCGTCTTTTTCGATGGCCAGTATTTTTTCCTCGACCGGGGCGTGCCCCTCGTCCAGGCTGTGCGTCTCCTTCTGGATCTGGCTGAAGGTGTAGGCGGCCAGGTTGGAGAAGATAGCGGAGATGCCGACGCCGAAAGTGTACACGCGCTTCGCCTTCTCGATCGATTCGACCAGTTTCAAAAAGGTCTCCTCGCTGACCACGGCCAGCAGGCGGTTGATGTTCTTGACGTCCTGGCGGGCGGCCTTGATCAGGGACTTCTTGCCGCTCAGGTCGCTCTTGAGGGAAAAGAACCTCTCCACCGGGTTGGCGATGTTGTGCATGTGCTCGCTTTTGATCTGGTTCTTGAAATCGTAGAACCCCTTGCAGGAAAGCCTGCGCGTCAGGCGCGTGATGGAAGCCATGCTGACGCCCGATTTTCCGGCGATGGCCTCGATGGACAGCAGCGGCACCTCCGACCAGTTGTCCAGGAGAAAGTTCGCCAGCCGCTTCTGCGTCCGGGAAAAGTCCCCCATGCTTTTTTTGATCTCTTCATGCAGGTTTTTTTTCATGGCCGTCCCCTTGCCTTCGGTTCTGAATCCGGGCAGGTTCGCCTGCGGCGCGCTCTCTCTCATGGCTCCTCAAAAAAAAAGTCCCTTCCCGGGACGACCCGGGAAGGGACTCCATGTTCAGTCAGTAATATTTCCGTCCTTTTGCGGCGGAAACTTGCTTTTCAAAGCCTCAGAAATTTAAGCGGAACCCGAACTGGAAAATGCCCGGGTTGAGCTCTTTGGTGACCTTGCCGAAAGTGGGCGTGTCGAACTGGGCGCCCCTGGCCAAGACGGTGGCGTTGTTGGTCAGGTTGTAGGCGTCGACAAATATCGTCGCCGTGGTGCGGCCGTCGGCATCCAGCGGGAATTTTTTCTCCACGCCCAGGTTCAGCGTCCAGAAGGCAGGCAGACGGTCGTCGCCGAATTTCTTGCCCGCCTCATAGAGGTACTGGTAAGAGCCGCCCTTGAGCTTTTTCGTGGACTGGACATAATTGCCCAGGACATAGCCTTCCTGGGCGGAAAACACGGCCGTGAGGTTGATGTTCCAGGGCAGCTGGTAGAGTCCGGACAGCTTGAACTGCCAGCGCGAGTTCACATAGACGTCCGCAGCGCCGCGAATGGAGCGGGGCGAGTACGGGGCGCCGTTGAAGTAGTCGAAATTGGTCATGTTGAAGGTCTCCGCGGCGTCCATGACGTTTTTCCAGTCCTGCCAGATGAACGAGGCGTCGCCCATCCACTTGTTGGAGAATTTCTTGGTCAGGCCCAGCTGCACCGCCAGGTAGCGGTTGTAGGTCTTGCTGCCGTAGTTGGTGAGATAGCTGCCCACCGGAACCGCCAGGCGGTCCCAGACGTCCACGGTCGTGCCGTTCACGGTCTGGGTGCCCTTCTTGTACCAGTTGGCCTTGGTCTCGACCTTGCCGTCGGCCATGATGCCGATCTCGCGGTCCAGGTTGTGCTGCTTCTTGTAGAAGCCGGTGATGGAAACGGCCAGGTCCTCGACCAGCTGCTTTTCAAAGCTCAACGTCACTTCGTCCAGCAGCGGCGTGTTGTAGTCGTCGGCGAAGCGGGCGTTGGTGCGGCCGGTCTTGTAGTCGATGTTGGAGGTATAATAGGCATAGGCGTAGACGTTATAGCCGTTGTAGTAGAGCTCATCATAAGTGGGGATGCCGTCGCCGGGATTGCCGTACCAGTAGATGTCGATCTCGCGGTTGGGCAGCAGCGGGTAGGCAATGCTGGTTCCCACGCGCGAGCCGTAGCGGGCCGCCGAGAACTTGAGGACGTTCTTGCCGTCGCCGCCGATGTCGTAGGTCAGGGAGAGGCGCGGCGAAAAATTCTTGAAGCTGGGCACCTTGGTATTCCTGGACGGTCAGCGGGCCCTGCAGTTCCGGGAAGAAATTGTCGCCGTTGTGGGACGGGTCTTTCTTGTCCACCCAGGAGAAGGCGGGCAGGTCGGTCTTGTTGATGGTCGCCTCCTGCAGGTCGTAGCGCAGGCCGAGGCTCAGGGTCAGGCGCTTGAAGGTCATGGTGTCGGAAATGTACCCGGACATGCGCTTGAAGGCGATATCGATCTTGTTGTCCGGCACCAGCCATATGCCATACAACGTGCTGAAGTCGCCGTAGTACGAGCCGGCGAGCATGCGCTGGTTCGGGTAAAGGGTATTGGAAACGTTGTCGGCGGAGTTGTATTCCACGCCGAAACGGAGCTCGTGGTCGCCGCCCATCAGCTTTTCCACGAAAAGGTTGCCTTCGAGCTGGGCGTCCGCCTGCTTGATGCTGCCGAACCAGTCGTTGGCCGAACCGTTTTGCTTGATGTAGGATTTGCTCCAGCGATAGCTGTCATTGCCCACTTCGTGGCCGCTGACCGGGTCGAGGCTGGAACCGTTGGGGTCAAAGGTGAAGGATTGATTGATGATGCCGATCTTGGCGTTCAGCATCAGGTTGCCCATGATCTGCTGCAGGGTGCCGTACCAATAGTAGTTGGGCATGTTCTGCACGCGCCAGGCGTCGGGCGTCACCTGGGAGATCGAATAGCTCGATTTCGGCAGGTAGGCGTTGTTGAGCTTCTTGTCGTAGGACAGGCTGAATTCCGCCGAGGTGTTGCCGAACTGGGCGTTGAGCTTGGTGTAGCCGTTCGTCAGCACGTAGGCGGCCTCGTCGCCGCTCATCGAGCGGGCGTGGATGTCCTGCGCGCTCCAGGTCCCGAACCACCACATCTTGTCCTTTTTGATCGGGCCGCCCAGGCTGGCGCCGTACTGGTACAGGCGGTTGATGCCCGGGACCACGTAGGGGGTGACGGGAGGCGCTTCCGGGGCGTCCTGCTTCATTTCCCAGGCCTTGTCCTCGACGTACAGGTGGAAATCGCCGGCCATCTTGTTGCCGCCGCGCTTGGAGACGAAGTTGATCTGCACGCCGCCGGTCTGGGCGGTGATGTCGGTGGAGCCCACGGAGACCTGCAATTCCTCGTAGTTGTTCACGTCGAGGTAGCCGGTCGATGTGCCCACGGTGGACAGGGAGCTGTTGTCGATGCCGTCGACGCTCCACACGGTGTCGGCGGAGCTGCTGCCGCCGGCATTGGGGTTCGACTGCTGGCCGGACTCGTTGCCGCCGACGTCGGCGGTGTTGGTCATGATGCCGGGGACCAGGCTGAGCACCGACCAGGGGTTGCGGGCACTGGGCAGCGATTGCAGCGCTTCCTTGGTGACGTTCATGCCCACGGTGGTGCGGCGCGTGTCGACCACGTTGGCCTTGCCCGTGACCACGATCTCTTCCTTGATGGTCGTCGTTTCCATGGGGATGGTCAGGGTGAGATTCTTGCCGGCGTACAGGCGGATGCCCTTGCGCAGGACGGTCTTGAAGCCGTCCAGCTCCAGCCTCAGCTCATAGTTGCCGGGCTGAAGGCGCAGGAAGCGGAAATTGCCCTCTTCCGACGTCACCGCGGTCTGCATGCCCAGGACGTCGGCGGTCATGGTCACCGCCACCCCGGGAATGGCCGAGCCGTCGGGCAGGACCACGGTGCCGTAAATGTCGGCCGTGGTCTGCTGCGCCGAAAGCAGGCAGCCGAGAAAAGCAAGAGCGAGAATCAGCAAAACCCATTTTTTCATGTACTCCTCCGTTTGATTTTTAAAAAAAAGATTTTTTTGGCGAAATTGGATGAGGCGGAAAGGTTCATGGGGACATTATATAGAGTATTTATTTTCAAAAGTCAATAATGAAAATAAATTTTCTTTATTTTTTTTTTAATGCCTTGCCGGGACCGTTTTTTACTGGCTGGGGTCGAAGCCGAGCAGGCCGATCTTTTCATGGCAGGCGATCACGCTGGCCAACGCCGCGCAAAGCATGACCGCGGTCGCCGGCGCCGGCTCAACGCTCCAGCGTCAGCAGGCCGATCTCGGAGCGCGAAAGGAAGCGCATGGGCGGCCCCCAGGTGCCGGTCCCCGCGCAGGTATAGATATGGGAGGACCCCAAGCGGTACAGCCCGGCGGGGTACTTGTATATCAGCCAGACCAGCAGGTCCATGGGCGGGATCTGGCCGGCGTGGGTATGGCCGGAGAGCTGCAGGTCGATCCCCTGCCCCACGGCGGCGGCGAACCTGGCCGGCCGGTGATACAGCAGGATCCTGGGCACGCCGGCGGGCACGCCGCGCAGCGCGGCCTCCAGGTCGGGCCCCGGGATGCCGAAGCGCGCGGCCGAGTCCTCCTCCAGGCCGATGACGGCGATCTTGCCGTCCACCACCCATGATTGATTGCGCAGGACGCGCCAGCCGC
Organism: Candidatus Aminicenantota bacterium; assembly: GCA_963764745.1. GTDB lineage: Bacteria > Acidobacteriota > Aminicenantia > UBA2199 > UBA2199 > UBA2199. The sequence goes on from CAVXTN010000009.1 coordinate 35,927, forward strand.
AGCGGCGGCCCAGCTCGAGGAACTTGTCAATGCCGGCGTAAAACTCATGGTTGCCGGAGACGGCCGCCACCCCGAACCTGGCGTGCAGCTCATTCAAGATTTCGCAGAATCCCTGCTCGCGGCAGATGTCCCCGTCCAGGACATCGCCGGTCAGGCAGATCAGATCGGGCCGCAAGGCGTTGGCGCGGTCCACGATGCGGCGCAATTGCTTCAGCGAGGTCAGGTTGCCCAGGTGCAGGTCGGACAACTGCACGATGGTGAAGCCCCGCAACTCGGCGGCCAGCCCGCGCACCGGGATCTTCATCTGGCGCAAGACCGGTCCGAGCGCCACGTTCACCGTCGAGAAAGCCGAGATCAAAAAAACCACGGCCAGCGCCGCCAGGACAAAAAGCCGGCGCTGCTGCGGGAAAAGCAGCGAGAGAAGCGTCTCGGGCAGGAAGACCGCCAGGGAGATGGCCAGGGCCCCCAGCCAGAGCGAGCCCATAAATAATAAAGGATAAAGGGGAGTCAGGCGGCTGAGGAATTCGCCGGCCACAAAAGTCAGGGCGCCGGCGAGCAGCAGCAGCTTCAGGGCCAGGCGCAGGCCGGGCGCCAGGGACAGCCCGGATGCCAGGCGCCAGTAGACGAAGCCGTGCATGGCCGTGTAAACGCCCACGGCTACCAGGATAAAGACGACAAAGTACATCTTGGACATGGTTCTCCCTCCCGCCCTTCACCCCGCAGGTGGGGCGTCGGCTACAGTTTCCAGCCGACCAGCAGTTCCGCGTCGAACGGGGTCTTTCTTTTCCTTATTTTCTTCAAACCGGCCGCCCGCATCCAGCCGGCGATCTCGCAGGCGGTATAGCTGTCGCCTTTTGCCGTGGCCACCAGCATGTTCAGGGCAAAGACCGCGCCTACGGCGGGCCGGGTCCGGTCCGGGTTCATGATAAAATCCTGAACCACCAGCTGCCCGCCCCGGTTCAGGGAAGCGGCGGCCCGGGCGATCAGGCGGCGGTTCTGCTCCGCGTCGTTCATGTGCACGATGGCCGAGAGCAGGATCAGGTCGTAGCCGTTCCCCCAGCCGCCCCGGTTAAAATCGCCGGGGACAAAATCGATGCGCGCCAGCAGCTTTTCCCGGCGCACGTATCCTCGAGTCAAAGGCAGAACGTCCGGCAGATCGAAGGCGGTCACGCGGATGGATTTTTTGGCCCGCGCCAGGGCCATGGCGAAGGCGCCGGATCCCGAGCCGATGTCCAGGCAGCGTTGGACCGACGACAAGTCCAGCAGCTCGACAAAACGCGGCGCCTGCCGCGCCGCCCGTTCATGCATGGCGGCGATGAATCCCCGCAAGCGCTCGTCAGAACGGCTTTCGTCCTTCCTGTCCAGCACGGAAGTGCCGCGCCGCACCGCCTCGCCCAGCGTGTTCCAGCTGCGCCACTGGCTGGCGCTGTGGGTCAAGCCCGCCAGAAATCCGGGTTGGCCGGCGACCAGGCAGGCGCGCGCTATTTTCGCGTTGCGGAACCGGCCGCGCGACTTTTTGACCAGCCCGAGAACGCAAAGCGCATTGAGCAGGCGTTCGCAGGCACGGGGTTCGGCGCCGATCCGTCCCGCCAGCTGCGCCGCGTCAAGGGAGGCCTTGCCCAGCGCGGAGAAAAGACCGAGCTCAAAAGCCGTCAGAATGATGCGGCTGTAGCGAAAAGCGCTAACCGTTTCCGTGAGCGCTTCCCTGGTCGTGATGGCCCGGATCGCCATGGCATGAACTCCCCTGTTTGGCCGGGCTTTCATAGGCCCGGGAAAAGTTCCCGCAGGATCTGCAAGGATTCCGGAAAAAGACCCGACAAGGGAACATATTCCCATTCCGCGCCCTGGATGTTCCAGGCCGCGTTTTTGCGCAGGGCGAAACGGAAGCGGTAGTTCTCGCCGGAAAAGCCGATCAACTTGCGGAAGGCCGAAGCGGCGCCGCTGTAAAAAGAGACGTCGGTCTCCACCCCGGCGCTTTGAGGCGAGCGCAGCTCGATCCGCGAGGCCAGCACCTTGACCACGATGCCCCGGTAGCGGCTGAAATAGTTCTCCACCAGGGCGGCGGTCCGGGCGCGGTCGCGTCCCTCGAAATCGCGGTAATCTTCGGCCAGGTGGGCGATCAGCCCGGCGGCATCCTTCTCTTCCACCCGGGCCGCCATCTCGGCGATCGTGGCGGCGATGATCTCCCGGTCGGTCTTGGGCCGGCAGTGGGAAAACAGCCAGGGAATGATGAGCGGCAAGAGCAACGCGGCCGCCGGTTTTCTGCCGTTGTTCATGAGGGCGAATCGCCGGGCAGGCGGCGGCGTTTCGTTTGGATCATATCTTGTTCAAGGCCTGGTCGAGGTCCTGGATGATATCGTCGGGATGCTCGCCGCCGACGCAGAGCCGGACCATGGTGGCCGGTATGCCGGCCAGGCGCCTGCCCTCGTCCCCCTGCTGCTGGTGGGTGGAAATGGCCGGGATGGTGGCCACGGACTTGATCCGCCCCAGGTCGGTGGCGCGGAATATCCGCTGCAGGTTGTCGAAAAAACGCCTGGCGTCTCCGGCGCTGCCCTTGACGGTAAAGGAAAGCAAATGTCCGAACATCGGCCTTTCGCGTGTCGACCATGCGCAGATAGCGGGATGCCAGGTCATGCAGCTTATGGTTTTTCAAGCCCAGATAGTCCACCGCTGCCACTTTGGCATGATGGGCCAGGAACTCGGCCACGGCCATGGTATTTTGCGAAAACCATTCCACCTTGATGCGCAGGGTACGCACCTCGTTGAGGAAGAAATAAGCCGAGTTGGGGGACATGCAGGCGCCCGAATCCCGACCCGGCCAAAATTTCAGCCAGACGGCGTAGTCGTTCGTGGCTTCGTCGGCCAGGTGGCGGCTGACAAGTTCATGGCGGGCGATCACGGCCCCGCCGATCGCGGCGCCGCCGCTGCCGATGGTCTTGGTCAGGGACTGCACCACGATGTCGGCGCCGTGCTGCAGCGGCCGCATCAAGGCCGGAGTGGCGATGGTGCTGTCGACGATCAGCGGGATGCGGAAGTGATGGGCCAGCTCGGCCAGGGCCAGCAGGTCGGAACAGGCCTGCTGCGGGATTGGAGGGCATTTCCGTGTACAGGAAGCGGGTCTGCGCGTCGACCTGTTTTTCCCATTCTTTTATTTCCCAGGGCTGGGCCACCCAGCGCACCTGGGCGCCGCGTTCCTTCATGCGCACGTTAAAGAGCTGGAACGTGCCTCCGTAGACCTGGGCCGAGGAGACGAAGTTAATGCGGTCATCGGGAGCCGGGGCCATGGCCAGCAGCGGCTCGATCGCCTGCTTGATGGCCGCCATGCCCGAAGCCGTGCACAGGGCCGAAGCGTCGAAAGGGCAGCCGTAGGCTTCCAGCAGCGAAAGGGTCTCCTCTAGGTAAAAGATCGTGGGATTGTGAATGCGGGAATAGCACCAGGTGGGGATCTGGTAGGACAAGCCGGCTTCCATTTCATCGCTGTCGCGGTAGCCCTGCGACGTGGAAGGGAACAACGGCTCGATGATCCCCCCCTGCCCCTGCGCGAACGCTTCTTCCACCGAGTACATGCCGTGCACGGCAATGGTGTCGAAGCGCAATTTCCTCACTTTTTGCCTGTACTCTTTCCTCTTGGCCATGTATTCCTGGCCTCGCTGGATATAGCGCTTGACGCCCGCGGAATCTGAATCGCTCATGATGATCTCCTGGAAAAGATTTTTCTTGGCCTGAAGCGGGCATTTTGTTACCTGGGCAGTTTCCGTCGCGACGAAACATGTGACCCCCATGGCCGGCGCCGATTTTAATAGCATATGAAAAATCAAAAGTCAAACTTTGCCACCGGGCGTTGCCGCCTTGACACGATCGCAAAATAGTTTAAAATTCATAAGCGGCTGCCCCGGGAGCCGCCGGACAGGAGCACAGGAAAATCATCATGAAAGAATCGATCTGGTTTGATTCGACCAACCGCCGCAGCGAGCCGGTGCTGTTTCGCGACGCGCTGCTGAAGGGACTGGCCCCGGACAAGGGTTTGTTCATGCCGCAGCGGATCCCGACGCTGAGCCGCCGGGAGATCTCCTGCTTTTTCAAGCCTGGAGTATCACGAGATCGCCCTGGCCGTCTGCGGCAAGTTCCTGCAGGGGCAGATCCCCAACCGCGACCTGGCCGCGTTGACCAGGGACGCCTATGATTTCCCGGTTCCCCTGGAACACGTGGAGGCGGGCCAATACGTCATGCGCCTGGACCAGGGGCCCGACCGCCTCCTTCAAGGATTTTGCCGCCCGCCTGATGGGCCGGCTGATCAATTATTACCTGATCCGGGGAAAGGAGAAGCTGCTGATCCTGACCGCAACGTCGGGAGACACGGGCAGCGCCATCGCCAATGCCTTTCACGGGCTGGACAATATCCAGGTGCTGGTCCTGTTCCCGGAAAAAGAGGTGACGCCGCGCCAGCGCAAGCAGATGACCACCCTGGGCGGGAACGTGAGCATCATCTCCGTGGACGGCAAATTCGACCATTGCCAGGCGCTGGTCAAGGAAGCGTTCTCGGATCCCCGGCTGGGTCACCTGCCTCTCTCATCGGCCAATTCCATCAATATCGGCCGCCTGATCCCGCAGATCGTCTATTATTTTTACGCGTACTCGCGGCTGCATAAGCCGGCGGACGAGCCGGTCGTTTTTTCCGTTCCTTCGGGAAACTTCGGCGATATGATGGGCGGCATGCTCGCCTGCGCATGGGCCTCCCCTGCAAACGCCTGGTGATCGCCACCAATGAAAACGATGAATTTCCCAGGTTCATGGCCGACGGAGTCGTATCGTCCCATCGAGCCTTCGCGCAACTGCATCTCCAGCGCCATGAACGTCGGCCATCCCAGCAACCTGGCCAGGCTGATCGCCCTGTACGGCGGGCGCATGGACGAAAAAGGCGTCATCAGCGCGGCGCGCGGACCTGGAAAGCATGCGCCGCGACATTTTTGCGGTGAGCATCAGCGAAGACGGAAACCCGGCAGGCCATCCGCAGCGCGTATGAACGGCACCGCCTGCTGCTGGAACCGCACGGCGCCGTGGGCTGGGCCGGCTTGCAGAAATACCTGGTCCAGGAAGCGCCGGCCCCCGGCCAGCTGTGCGTTTCGCTGGAAACCGCTCACCCGGCGAAGTTCCCCGAAGAGATCCGCTCCATCCTCGGCTTCGACCCGCCGCTGCCGCCCAGCCTCGAGGGGCTCGAGGAAAGGAGCGAGTCCTTCATCTCCATGGCCGCCGACTACGGCCGAATTCCGGGAATATCTGCAAAAGAATTATTCCTGATGCCGGCAGCAGAGGAATGCCAATGAAAACCATCGTCATTCTCGCCGACGGCATGGCCGACTACCCCATCGATCAGCTGGGCGGCAAAACCCCGCTCATGGCGGCCCGCACCCCGGCCATCGACCGCCTCTGCGCCCAGGGCCGCTGCGGGCGGCTGGTCACCGTTCCCGACGACATGCCGCCGGGCAGCGAGGTGGCCAACCTGGCCGTGCTGGGCTACGACGTGCACCGGGTGTACCAGGGCCGCGGCGTCCTGGAAGCGGCCAGCATGGGGGTCGAGCTCGCGGCCGACGACCTGGCCATGCGCTGCAACATCATCTGCATCGAAAACGGCAGGATCAAGAACCATTCGTCCGGCCACATCAGCAGCGAAGAGTCGCTGCCGCTGGTCGCGGCCCTGAACCGGGAGCTGTCCGGCCCGGATGTCCGCTTTCACCCGGGAGTGAGCTACCGCCACCTGCTGGTCATCCGCAACGGCGAGAATGACTTCGAATGCACGCCGCCCCACGACGTCCCCGGCACGCCGTTCATGGACGTCATGCCGCGGCCCAGGGGCGAGAAAAGCGCCACGGCCGGGCTGCTGTCCGACCTGATCCTCCGTTCCCAGGCCCTCCTCGCCGCGCCACCCCGTCAACCGCAGCGCCAGGCCCTCGGCAAGGACCCGGGAAATTCCATCTGGCCCTGGTCGCCGGGGCACCGGCCGCAGATGAAGACCTTCCGGGAATTGTACGGCCTGAGCGGCGCCGTGATCTCGGCGGTCGACCTGATCTTCGGCCTGGGAGTCTATGCCGGCCTGAAACCGATCCATGTTCCGGGAGCCACCGGCCTGTATGACACGAATTACGAGGGCAAGGCCGCCGCGGCCTGCGCGGCGCTGGCCGGCCTGGATTTCGTCTTCCTGCACATCGAGGCCAGCGACGAAGCCGGGCACGAGGGCAACGCGGAGCTGAAAGTGCGCACCATCGAGGCGCTCGACCAGCGGGTGATCCAACCGATCGTTGCCTGCACGGCGGCGATGAAGGAACCGGTGACCATCGCCCTGCTCCCCGACCATGCGACGCCCTGCGCCGTGCGCACCCATACCCGCGACGCGGTGCCTTTCCTGATCCAGCGCCCCGGAGAAAAACCCGACGGCATTTCCGAGTTCAACGAGGAAACCTGCCGCCGGGGCAGCTACGGCTTGCTGCAGGGCGACGGATTCATCAGGGCCTTGCTGCAGCGCGGCTGAACCAAGCCCTGCCCCTGAAACATCTGGAAAAAGCAAGCAAGCCGGCTCCCTTGCCGCAATGCCGCAAAGTCAGCAGCCGTCGGCGGCCGGCAACGATTTGAAATACTTCTCGGCAATCAACCTGGCGGCCAGCCGCGCCCCCCGGTCCGAAAAGTGGCCGTCCCCGGGCAAAAACAATCTCTCGCCATTCTTCAGGGCCGCTGCGAAACCATCCTTCAAGCTGAAAAAACAAATGCCTTGCTTCCGGCAAAATTCCCGCAAGACAAGTTCATAGGTCGGTTCTTCCTTTTTATTTCCCGTATAAATGAACACATTCACAAATTTGCTGCCGCTTTTTTGGGCGAGGTCCTTCATTTTCAACAGGCCGTGAAGATGAAACCTCATGGCGGGGATCAACTCCGGCCTTTCCTGAAACAAAGGAAAGGATTGCCAGGAATCGCGCTCCACGGATGATGCGTCCCTGGCGGCCGGTTCCCCGGTTCCCGGGATTCCTCCTTTGTTGGCGATGCGTTTCGCGAAAACATTTTTTCGCATGTATTCCGTGAAGAATCCAAGCGCCTTGAATACGTATATCTCTCCCAGATAATATTTCACCTTGTCCATCCAGGTCTTTTTGCGCATCTTAAAATCAAAGTAGCTCTTTTGCTGGTCAGTCGCCGGGATGGACAAAAAACGGGAAACGTCTTCTTTTTCCACCCGGATCCAGTCCGAAATGACGTCTTGCACGTCATTGAACAAAAAGAACAAAAAGACATATTTCGGCCGCAGGGCAACGCCGAAATTCTTGTATATTTGATACTCTTTATGGATATAGCCGCCTTGAATTCCCAGGTTTTCGACGGATCGTTTTGTCATCAGTTCCAGATAATGGCGAACGGTCGACGTTTCCTCGACTCCATGTCCATAAATCATGGAATCTCCCAGCAGCACGACATCGGCCCGATCACGATCGACAGGGTTGCGAAATCCCCGCGCATCCGTTTTGTGGTGCCAACGGAGTCCATTGAAAAACATGGCCCGCGCATAATTCGGACGCATCAGGTCCATGCGCATTTTCGGGTCGTAGCGGTAGATCCCGAATAGCTTGTCGTGATATCCGCCGCCAAGGTAATTTCCCAATGCCGCGGGAAGGGTGCCCGTAAAGCATCTGAAATATATTTCGATCCCGATCAGGGTCATGAAGAAAGCCATAAAGACTATGGTCAACTTCAAAACAGTTCTCTTGCTGAAGAATTCAGATCTCATATGTCATCCTGCCAATTCGCCTTCGTGCTTCATCGCAAATCTCCACTTTTCCAGGCGCGCTGACGTGCGACAGGGAGTGCCGTCCCCGGGCTTATATCAATATTCCCTCGGTCCAGCCGAGCTTGACCAGCTCGATCTTGTTCGGGTCTGCCGTGCCCAGGTGGTGGCGCGTGTCGGCCAGCCCGATATGCTTGGGCGGCGGGTTGATCGGCCGGTCCTCGCCGAAAAATTCGCGGCGCTTGGCCTGGATGATGCGGGCGCCGGTCGCGTCGACGGCAACCGGGTCCAGGCCGACCAGCAAGCCGTTGTATTTCCAGACATAGGCGGGGTTGAAGCCGTGCGGCCCGACGCTGTGAAACAGCGGCGTGAGCATGACCAGGACGTTCAGCCGCGTCTTGCCCTTGACCGCGGGAAGCTGCCAGAGGGCCGCCAGGTCGGCGCAGGAATCGGGATGGAAACGGGGCGGGTCGGGCACGAACATGATGTAGTTCTTCAGGCAGCGTGCCCAGCCCCGACCAGTCATGGGTGCGCATGGGCCGCACGTTGACCAGGGCGGTGGCCTTCATGAAGACCGGGTCGTCCAGCACGCCGCGGTCGCGGACGCTGATGTTTTCAGCCTTGACCCCGGCCGCCTGCAGATTGCCCCGGATCGCTTCTTCGAGCTGGGGCGGCGTGGGCAGGGCTCTCCAGACGTTTGTCTTGACGCCCACGACATCGCCGGCGCCGAACATTTTTTTCCAGGCGCTCGGGGCGTCCTTTTCAGCGAGCAGAGTTTTGACGGCCTCGTCCAGCATGGCTTTTACGGATTCAGCGCGGGTGGAACCGTTCTCCTCCAGCACGTCCTTGTCGCGGATCAGGACCACCCTGGTCTTCGCCGAAGCCTGGGCGGCCAGTTTTTCCGGCCAGGCCAGCGCCAGCGATCCGGCCGCCAGCGCGGCCGCTCCCCCTTTGATGAATGCCCTGCGGCTGATGGTCTTTTTTTTCATCTTGTCCTCCCGGTCGTTCCCTTATTTTTCAAACGCGGCGATCTTCCCCCGCAAGGCGGCAAGAAACCCAAGCGCCGGGGCGGCGCCACCGGCATGCCAGACGGCGGCAACCACCCTCTTTTCCAGAACGACGGCGAAATAGTTGTTGTCATCCAGCCGGACCGCCGCTCCCGCCGCTGAGCCGGAAAGTTGAATTTGCGGACCAGGCCGGCGAAGGCGCGTTCGGCGAAGCCGCGCTCGGGATACCGCACCAGCAGCAGCAGCGACCGCTCCCCGTCCTGTTCGTATTTGGCCAGCACGGCTTCCGCGCCGGCATCGATGCCGAGGATGTCGCCATCGGCGATGAATCGATACGTGTTCTGCCAGGCATGGTGGTGAAACAAGCGAATGCTTGCCGCCAGCAATCCCGCCGGCGGCAAGAGCGATAAAATTTCCGGACGCACAGTGGCGGCAGGCAGGCGCCTGGCCAGCTGCCGGCCGAGCTCCATCACCGCTGCGCGCGATTCGGGGGTCTCGGGGCTGCACAGCAGGGAAACGTAATAACGGCCCTGCCAAAAGCGCAGCAGGCCGTCCAGGTACTCGGAATCCTGGCCGATCTCCCGGGTCGGGACTTCCTGGCTGTGGGCGAAAATGCCGAAGGCGTTCGCGGGCGCGCCCATGTCGAAGAAATCCACGACGATATCCGGCTGTCCCGGCCGCTGGTAGATGCGGGTGAGCAGATTCACAAAGCCGTAGGAAATATACAGTTCGGAGGCGCCGTCGATGTAGCGGTATAGATCTTCCGGCGTGTAGGCCGCCTCCTCAGGGGCCAGGGCCCAGCCCCGGACGGCGGGCGGGAAAAAACCGCTATCGCCGCCCGCCTGGGGAATCATGGCCGACAGAAAAAATATGCTGCTCACGCACAATGCGCCTTTCACCCCCGCAATATGAACAATTCCGAATAAAATGTCAACCCTGAGGAAAAAGCGAAAGGAATGCCGCCTGACCTTCAATCAAAGGCCGGGATGGCGAATTTGCCCGACAGGTAATTCAGGCGGTATTTGCGTTCGATCTCCGGCCGGCGCAGCTGGGGGGAGAGGTTCTGCAGGAACCAGGCGCTCTTGGCGTTCAATTCCTGGTCGGCGCTGAAATGAGCCAGGAGCTTTTCCTGCAGGGGACCGGCGTCGGCCGGTTCGCCCCGGAGTTGCCGGGAAAACACGGCCGCGAAATCAGCGCGCGCGAATTCCAGCTCCGGCGGGAACTGGGCGAGAAACTTCTGGATCTCGCCCTGATCGTCCGCGGTTTCAGGGCGCTCCCCGCCGACGCTCAGGTCCAGGAACGACTGGTAGTTCTTGCGCACCTCATGGCTGAAAACCGAAAAGCGTGTGATGGTGTTTTTTCCGCGAAGCGGCTGCGTTCCACCACCCGGTCCAGCGACTCGCGGATGACGGCGGCCGGGATGCGTTTTTCCCACCAGCGGTACAGGATGTCAAAATCCTTGCTGCTGATGAAAAAGCGGATGCCGTGGTGCAGGTCCAGAAATTGGATGATGCGGATGATGTAATCGAAATCCTCGCCGGCCGCTTCCGGAGTCATGCTAGCGCGTCGGTCCCTGATGCTCGTGAATCCTTTTCAGGCCCAGGAACAGCAGGTCGGGGTCGAAGCGGTCGATGCCCTTCACCCGGCCTTGGAAATAGCGGCTCAGGCCGCCGGTGGCCACCACCTTGCAGCCCGGGCCCAGGAGCCGCCGGTAGCAGGCGATCAGGTACTCGAGCGTCCCGATCATGCCGAAATAGATCCCGGCGCGCATGCTGTCCGCGGTATTGGTGCCCAGGGGCGAGCTGGGAACGGCGAACATGATCTTTTTCAGCTTGGCCGTGTTGTCCGCCAGGCTTTGGATGGCAATGCCAATGCCCGGAAAAATGCAGCCGCCCACATACTCGCGCCTGGCGTTGAGCAGATCGAAAGTCGTCGCGGTCCCCGAATCGATGACGATCAAAGGCGGCGCAAACAGGGCCAGGGCTCCGGCGCAATCGGCGATGCGGTCGGCTCCGAGCTCGGCGGGCTTGTCGATCCGCAAGCGGATGCCGGTCGGGGTCTCGTGATCGAGGAAAAGCGCCCGCAATCCGGCCTGCTTGCGCAGGGTCGCGGCCAGGTCGCGGTCCACTGCCGGCACGACGGAGGAAACGATCGCGGCGCTCGTCCGCTTCGCCAGCGCGGCCGGGAGCAAAAACGAAAAATGCCTGGCCGACCACTTCCTCGGCGTGGGCAGGGAGCGGCGGTGAACGATGGCGCTGCCGCGAAAAACGGCGCAGGCCGTGGCGGTGTTGCCGACGTCAATGGTCAGCAACATGGGCGTTCTCCTCCCTGAACGATTTCAGGCTGAGTTTTTCGCGGGCCAGGAAAAAGAGGCCCAGGAAAAAATAGGGAAAAACCGAGATGGCGTGCAGGACGAACGCGTAGGAAAGGGCCGGGCCCTTGGCAACTGCGAACAACCCCAGCGCCAGCTGGCACAAAAAATGGAATGAGCCGACATAGCCCGGGGAGGATGGAACGACCACGCTGATGGTGGTGACGACCGTGACCACCAGGGCCGCGCTCCAGGGCAGATGGTAGCGATCGACAAAGGCGAAGGCGAAAAAGAGCAGATGGATGGCCAGGGCATAGCAAACCCAGATCAACAGGGAAAGCGCGCCGACCGCCAGGTAATGGGCGGGACGGCGCAAGGCCGTGACGCCGTTCAGGAACTGGTCCAGCAGTCCCTTGATCTTGTCGGCCAGCGGTGCCGGCAGAGGCCGCAGCAGCCGCCCGCTGATCGCCATGGCCTGGCGGCGGTATTTTTTCATCAGCAGCAACAGGACGCTCAGGGCGGCGACCAGGGCCAGCATGACCGCCCCGCTTTTGCGCACCCAGCCCGGGAAGGGAAAAACCATCAGCGCCAGGGCCAGCAACAGCAGCAGGCAGAACACATCGATCAACCTTTCCACGACGATGGTGGCAAAAACGGAGCTGGCGGCGATGCCGGTTTTTTTTCGGGCGTGCCAGGCGCGGACGAATTCCCCGAGATGGGCCGGCAGGAAGGTGTTGGCCATGTAGCCGATGCTCAGGGAGGCGAACAGGACGCCGATCCTTACCTTTTGCAACGGCGCCAGCAGGTATTGCCAGCGCAGGCTGCGCAAGAACAGGCTCAGGAGGATGACGGCCAGCACGGGCAGCAGATACCAGTAATTGGCGTTGCCCAGGGCCAGGAGCATCTGGCTGAAATTGACCTGGCGAAAGGCCAGGAACATGAAAATCAGGCTCAGGGCGATCCCGGCGAGCGCTTTCCAATTGCGGGCGATTTTGTTTGCTGGCATCAGGCCTCCTGTATAACAAATCCGGCGGCAGATGTCAAAACAGCCAGCGCCGGTCCGCGAGCCGCCCCATTCCCGGAGGCAAATTGACACTTTTTCCCGATTGTGCTAAAAATATATGTGAATTTGGCTGGCACTGGCAAATTGTTGCGGAGGTGCTCCATGGAATTGTCCTCCTTTCAGATCAACAAGATCGAACTCATCGCCGAATACGAGTCGGCGATCATGGAATTGTACTGGGTCTACAGCGAAAAATTCCCGGAACACAGGACATTCTGGATCGACATGGCCGATGACGAAAGAAAAAACACGGAATGGATCCGTTCGACCATCGAGCAGATCAAGAACGGCAAAATAGACTACAATCGTGACCGCTTCAACATCGAGGCCATTCGCATCTCCATGAACTTCATCAAAGCCCAGATCAAGGAGGCGCTGGACAAGCCCGTCTCCCTGCAGACCGCCCTGTCCAATGCCGCGGGCATCGAGGATTCCATGGCCAAGAAGAAATTTTACGAGATCATCAAGGACGACAACCCGGCAGCCCAGGCCCTGTACCAGAAGTTCCTGATCGAAAACCAGAAGCACCGGGACAGGCTGAACCTGTTCCGCAAGCAAAACAAACCGCTTTGATCCCTGCAGGAGGGCAACATGCCGGTGGTAATCGTTAACATGCTTGCCGGCCGCACGGCAGGGACCAAGAAGCTGCTGATAAAAAAAGTGACCGCCGCCGTAACCTCGGCATTGGCGGTGGCGCCGGAAAGCGTGCGCATCATCATCCAGGAAATGGCCGTTGAACATTACGGCATTGCCGGGCTGCCGGTGGAGGATTACCGCTCCCGGCAAAAACATGCCGCAAAGCGGACCGCGAAAAAGCATGCCGGCAAATAAACGATTGCCGCAGAAGATCGGGAGGAAGCCATGCCTAAAAAAATGTTTTTCCTGTTTTTTATCGCCGCGGGAATTGTCATGACGGGCCAGGGGCGGTTCGAATCCGATGTGCTCAAGACCTCCGCCGCCGATCTGCAGATCACTTTCATCGGTCACGCTTCCCTGCTGTTCCAGTTCGGAGCGCTCAATATCTACATTGATCCCGACGGCCGGCTGGCCGATTTCAGCCTCCTGCCCAAAGCCGACCTGATCCTGGTCACCCACCAGCACGGGGATCATTTTGACCCGGCGGCCATCAAGACGCTGCGCCGGGAAGGCACGCAGATCTTTGTCAGCCCGGCCTGCCAGCCCTTGCCGGAGGCGGCGCGCATCCTGAAGAACGGCGACGTCGCCACGGCCCTCGGCATCCCCGTAGCCGCGGTTCCCGCCTACAACATCGTCCATCTGCGCGGCAACGGCTCGCCCTTTCATCCGCGCGGGGAAGGCAACGGCTATGTGCTCGTTTTTGGCGGCTTGCGCGTCTACGTGGCCGGCGATACCGAGAACATCCCGGAAATGCGCGATCTGGGGGATATCGCCGTGGCCTTTCTGCCCATGAACCTCCCCTATACCATGACCCCGGAAATGACCGCCCAGGCGGCCGAGATGATCAAGCCGCGCCTGCTTTACCCCTACCATTTCTCGGACACCGACCCGCAAAAGCTTGTGGAGCTGCTGAAGGGCGACCCGGCCATCGAAGTGCGCATCCGCAAAATGAATTAACGGCGCTCGCACGGGATGCTGGGCAAAGAATTCCGCGGTCTGGCCGAGACCGTCACCAGGACCTATGGAGATGATCCCTGGTTTTTCCTGAGGGAACTGGCCCAGAACAGCCGGGACGCCGGCGCGCGCAATATCTGGGTCAACGCCGAAGCACCCGGGCCGGGACTGGAAACCCTCACCTTCGCCGATGACGGCCGCGGCATGACGCTCGCCCAGGCGCGGCGTTTTTTGTTCCGGCTGTATGCCTCCGACAAGGGCGCGGACCGGGCGGCCGCCGGAAAATACGGCATCGGCTTCTGGACCATCCTGCGTTTCCAACCGCAAGCCATCCACCTGCAGTCGCGACGCGGCACGGCATGCCTGGGCCGTGGAAATGGACGGCGACCTCAATGTCCGCCCGGCGACCTGCCTGCTGACCCGTGCCGGCACGACCGTTACCCTGAGCCGGAAGGCCGCCTTTGCCTCCGCCGCGGAATTCTGCGCCCACCTGGAAGGCAAATTGCGGGAATATTGCCAGTACCTCCGGCGCAACGACCGCAAAGGCGCCATGCTGCCGGTCTGGTTCGCCGGCAGGAACCTCACCCGCCCCATGTCCTTGCCCGGACCGCTCAGCTGCCGGTTCCGCAGCGGCACGGTGGAAGGGGCGGTGGGGCTTGCCGAAAAACCCCGGGTCAGGCTTTATGCCCGCGGCCTGCCGGTTTGGCAGGGAGCGCTCCTGAGCCAGATGTCGCACCTGCAAATGGACAGCGAGGGCCAGGCGGAGATCGGCTTGGGCCTGGCCCCGGAATTCCTGGTCAACGGCAATCGCCTGGACGTGACTTTTTCCCGCGACCTGGCGCTGGAGAACAGTGCCCTGGGCACCGTCCGTAAAAAGGCGGAGGCAGCGCTGCGCCGCCTTCTGGCCGCGGCCCTGGAGCGAACGTTTCCCAGGACCCGGCTGCAGCGGTTCCGTGACGGTTTGTCAGCGGCCTGGAAACGTATCCGGCGCCCAGGCTGGCTCTGGCTGCCTCTGCTCCTGCTCATCCTCGTCCCCCTGGAAATCTCCATCCTGCGCCTTGGGTTCCCGGCCGGCGGCGCCACGCGGGCTTCCCGGCTCAGCCTGCGAGCCGGCGCCTTGTCCTATGAAGGAGCCACGGTCAGTTTTTCCGTTGCGGCGGCGGTGCCGCCATTTTCCTATCAGCCGGAAATTCCGTCCTGGTTCAGGCTGTTCGCGGCCGATGCCTACGATATCCGCTCAGGCTTTGTCCGCCGGCCCGGGGTCGCCCTTTCGCCGGCGCCGCAAACGGGGATCTGCCGGCCGGAGCAGTCCCTGCGCATGAGCTTCCCGGTCGACGGCGGCGGAGAGATATTTCTGCCATTGCCGCCCGGGCAGGTGCTGCAATCCGGCTCGCTGCGCCTGGACGGCCGCAAGGTCGGCTCCATTTTCAGCAGTCTTCAGGGTGAAACCATTGCCGTCATCGCCGGCGGCGGCGTGCTCGAATACCGCTCCTGCCCGGCAGAGCCGAATCAGGAACTCACGACCGCGGAATTTTCGCGCCTGACCGCCTTGCCGCCAGGGCTGGTCCTGCCTGCGGACCTTGAAGAAAGGGTGCGCGATTCCCTTTTTTCCCCGCTGGCGGCAAGAGTTGCCCTGGCCCGCGACCTGGTCCGGGAACGGCTCGCTTATGACATTTCGGCGCCTGTCGCCCGCCAATATTCGCTCGCGGGCGGCGATCCGGGCTGGTTGGCCAGAGCGCTGCGCATCGGCAAGGGCGATTGCGATATCCTCAACGGGCTGAACGTCCTGCTGCTGAGAAAAATGGGGGTCCCCTCCCGGCTGGTCGTCGGCATGATCGGCGAACAGGGCCGGGCCGGTCCCCTGCTCCATGCCTGGAGCGAATATTTCGATCGTGGCTGGATGGTCAGCGACGCCAGCGCCGGCTTGCCTGTGGGCGCGAACGCCATGGCCGCTGCCAAGCGCGCGGGTTCCGGGAGCCGCCCTGCCATGGCCGCTGCTGCCGGCAAAAAGGAACCGCGGAGCGGTTCGCCTGCGTTGGCGGCGGCCTGGCTGCTGCTGGCCATGGTTGCAGCGGCCGCTCTTTGGCGTGCCGTAAAAAGGAAGCGCGCCGGCGCGAAACCTCTCCCCGCCGCCGGGCAAATGAAGGATCAGCTGCTGCTGCTCGTCCGCCAAGCCCTGCTCAAACCAGAAATATGGGGGCGGGACAACCCTCTCCGCAGCCATCGCCTTTTGCCTACCCTCGATGGCCGGGCCATGGCCGTCCGCCAGGCCCAGCGCCTGATCCCCCGGAGAAGGCTTTTCCTGACCAGCAACGGGAATCCTCTGGCCATGGCCATGATGAAAAGCGGTTTTGCAGTTCTGGACCTTGGTCAACCTCTGTACGACCCGCTGCGCGTTTTTCTCGCCGGGGCCGTCGACACGGACATGCTCTGCCGGTTGCGGCCGCAGCCGCCGCCGCTTCCGGGCTTCGGCCCGCCGCCGGATCTGCTCGCCGCCGTCAGCGCCCTGTTGCGGAAAATGCCGGGCAAGGCTGGCCCATGCCTGCTGACCCCGGGCCTGCCCAACGTCGATTTTTTGAAAATCGACCTGCCGGCTCCCCTGCGCGGCAGTCCGTTTTTTTTCCCGCAACGCTTCATCGCCGTCAACCCCGCCGGCACGACTTTCCGTCATATGTCCTCACTTTACGAACGAAACCGGCCCCTGGCCGTATTCAAATTCCTGCAGCGCTTGAACGCCGACGGCCTGCTGGACGGCTGCTCCGGCCCGGCGCGCCTGAAATGGGCGGCCCGCCGCCTGCTGGAGGCGGACACATGAAGGGTTCTACGCCGGCCGCCGACGAAGCAAGGATCAACGCCGCGATCGCGGACCTTTTGTCCGTGGATGCCGACGCCCATTTGCAAAAGCTGGCGGCTTGCATGTTCCCTTCCCCCAGCCAGCTGCCCGTGGAACTGGTGCGTGCCGCTTTGAAAAGGGGGGCCGCGACAGTGGATATCCGGGTGGGCAACAGGCATTTGGCCATCCGCGATGACGGGAAAGGCATCCCCGGCGGCGAATGGCTCTCACTGGCCTGCGCCTTCGATTCCAATCGCGGCGCCGCCGCAAGGGAAGAAGCCATCGCCGCGCTGCAAAGCGAAGCCAGCCCGGGCATCGGCCTGCTGGCCGTATCCCTCCCCGGCAGCCTGCGCATCCTCATCGAAAGTGCCGGCGAAGACGGCAAAAAGGCCATGCAGATCGAAGCCGGCAAAGTGCGGCAACTCGATACGTGCCCGGGAACTCCGGGCACACGCATCTCGATCCTCCGCGAGCGGGGCCGGGCCGACGCGGAAAAAAAGCTGATCCGCGAATTGTGCGCCGCGGTTCCCCAGGAAATCGTGCTCAACGGCCGGAAAATCGAAAAAAGACCTTTGCTGAGGCGGACTTTGGCGCGACAGGCCGTCGCTCAAGGCCCGGTCCCCGCCACCGTGGCCATCCCGGCCAGGGGCGATGTCTGCCGGATCTGGCTCCTGGACCGGGGGATCCCCTGGCAGGCCTTCACCTGCGCCAGCTATCACGGCCTTGTCTTTGACGCCGCCCTGGAAAGCGCGGCGGCTCCCCCTGCCGCGGCATTTTTCAACGTGCTGGCCGAAAATGCCGTCCAGCTTTACCGCTGGCTGGCCGCGCACTACCCTTCTTTCCCTGAAAAATACCAGGAACGCATCGAAGAACTCATATTCAAGAAGGCGCGCTTCGGCGGTGACCTTCATCTGCTGTCGGCTTTCGCCCCGTTCCGCATGTGGCGTTCGCGGCAGCGGCTCAGCCTGGAAGAGGTGCGCCGCAAAGCGGAGGAGGAGACCCTGTACGTTTTCCCCGCGAACTGCGATCCCGGCCACCGGCTGCCCCGCCATGCGCAGGCGCTTCTGCTCACGCCCCTGCAAAAGGACTTTTTGCAGAACCAGGCCGGCCTGTCCCTGGCCGAGCCCCCTGCCGCCGACGGGGCTGACGGCGGGCTGTCCGGATTATTCTCTTCCTCCTTAAGAAAAATGATCCGCGTTGCGGCCGCGCTCCCCCGCCGCGTCAAAATTCCGGCCTTCGAGGAATTGCGCGCTGAAGAAAGGTCGTTATGCCGGGAAATGGAGAGCCAATGGCAGCGCCAGCAGCTCCAACGAACGCCGGGGCGTCCACCCATGCCCCTGGCCGTGGTCATGATCGAGGGCCGCGGCCTGCTGCCAGCTTTACGGCGGCACATGGGCGCCTCCACGGTGCTGCAGCTCAGACGCCGGCACCCCTTGGTCCGCCTGGCGCTGCGCAGCGTGCGCCGCGATCCCGCCAATAGCGAATTGGCGCTGGCGGCGCTGGCCGCGGATATTTTTTGACATCACGGGCGCCTTTGTTTTAAAATTGAAGGCAGTCAATCAGCAAGCAGAGGTAAAAATGCCGACCTATCAAAAAATCGTCTGGATCGGACTGGGCGTGACCGCGATCGCCATCCTTGTTCTCGGTTACTTTTTATTCCTGGCCCCCAAAACCGGAAAAAAAGCGATCACGCTCCCGGAAACATCTTCCCTGGCCATCCCCCGGCAAGAGCCGGCGCCGGCGGCAAGCGAAGGAAACGAACCCGCTATCGTTCCCCTGGACCTGGATCCGGACCAGAGCGACGGAGCGGTCCGGGAAATGATCGCCGCCGCGGCCGTGCCGTCCGCCCTGCGCCAATGGAGCCGGCAGGCCGACCTGGTCCGTATGGTGACGGCCGCCGTGGACAATATCGCCCATGGCCTCAGCCCGGCGGCGCAGCTGCCGTTCATGGCACCGGCGGGCAAGTTTTCGGCTTTGGAAAAAAACGGGAAGATCATCCTGGACCCGCGCTCGTTCAGCCGCTATGACCCCTTGGTCAGGGTTTTTGTGGCGGTGCCTGACAAGGTCTGGATCAACTGGTATAAAAAATTACGCCCGACGCTCGACAGGGCATTCCGGGAACTCGGCTATCCGGACGTCACTTTTTCACAACGCTTGCAGCAGGCCATCGAGCAGTTGCTCCAGGTGCCCCTGATCGCCAAGGACATCGAGCTGGAGAAAAAAGTCATGAGCTACGCCTACGCGGATATCAACCTGGAAGATCTCAACCCCGTCCAGAAACATCTGCTGCGCATGGGCCACGGCAACGTCGCCCTCATCCAGAACAAATTGCGCGCTCTGGCGGCCGGGTTGAATCGTTCGCGAAACGAGGACGCCCGCTGAGTGCTGCCACCCTGGGGAACGCCGAAAAGCCCGCTATTTTGAGTTTCGGTTCAGTTCAGTTCTTTTAGCTTATTCCGCCACTTTCACATTGGCGGCTTTGGGACCTTTGTCTTCCTGGATGACTTCGAAAGTCACATCCTGACCCTCTTCCAGGGTCTTGAACCCTTCCTGGGAGATGATGGCCGTGTGGTGGACAAAAATGTCCTTGCCGTCTTCCCCATGAATGAAACCGTAGCCTTTCTTGGCATCGAACCACTTCACTTTTCCTTTTAACATTGTTTTTTTGTTCCTTGTAAATTTAAAGTGAATAAATCGTAACATACTTTTTTTCAACTGTCAACCCTGCGACGGGAAACTACGCTTGGCGCACGTTCGCAATTTGCCAATTGCCGGCAGCCATGGTAAAGTGGGCAGGCACCACAAATGACCGCACAGGAAGCAACATGGCGCATCTGACTGTCCGCAACGGCTTTGCCAGACTGGTTGACCGCATCAACCTCTACCCGCAGGGCGCTCCGCCGGCGGAAACCCTTTACCGCATCCTGCAGCTTTTGTTTTCCGAAGCCGAGGCCGCCCTGGTCGCCCGGCTCCCGATCAAGCCCTTTACCGCCGCCAAAGCGGCCCGGCTGTGGAAAAAATCGGAAAGCGAAGCCCGGAAGGTCCTGGACGCACTGGCCGCAAGGGGCATCCTCGTGGATTCCGTCCCGGAAGAAGGACCGACCGTCTACTTCCTCCCCCCGCCCATGGCCGGGTTTTTCGAATTTTCCATGATGCGCGTGCGCGGCGACATCGACCAGAAATTGCTGGCGGAACTTTTCTACCAGTATTTAAACGTCGAGGAAGATTTCATCAAGCAGCTTTTCTGCAACGGAGAAACCCAGCTGGGGCGGGTATTCGTGAATGAAACCGCCCTGAGCGCCGAGAACTCGCTTCATGTCCTGGATTTCGAAAGGGCGGCGGAAATCGTCAGGACGGCCCAGCATATCGGCGTGGGCATCTGCTACTGCCGGCACAAGATGGAACACGTCGGCAGGGCCTGCGCCGCCGAACAGGACATCTGCCTTACCTTCAACAATACGGCCGCCTCGCTCACCCGCCACGGCATCGCCAGGGGCATCGATGCCGCAGAAGGGCTGGACCTGCTGCAGAAAGCCCGGGCCCAGCGGCTTGGTGCAATTCGGCGAGAATGTGCGCCGCTCGGTCAGCTTCATCTGCAATTGCTGCGGCTGCTGCTGCGAGGCCATGATCGCGGCGCGCCGTTTCGGGTTCCTGCACCCGGTCCATACCAGCAACTTCATGCCGGTGGTCGACGAAGCCGCCTGCAGCGGCTGCGGCAAGTGCGTGGAAGCCTGCCCGGTGGAGGCCCTGGGCCTGGTCACGGCCAACGACCCCGGAAATGCGAAAAGGAAGGTCGCCCGGGTGAACCAGGACCTGTGCCTCGGCTGCGCCGTCTGCGTGGCGGCCTGCCCCGGTGAAGGCATCACCCTGGCCTCCAGGCCGCAAAGGGTGATCACGCCTTTGAATTCCACCCACCGGGCCGTGGTCATGGCCATCGAGAGGGGCAAGCTGCAGAACCTGATATTCGACGTCCAGGCGCACTGGAACCACCGGGCCATGGCCGCCATCCTCGGAGTCATCCTGAGACTGCCGCCGCTCAAGCAGGCCATGGCCAGCCGGCAGATGAAATCGCGCTACCTGGAATACCTGATCCGCAAGTTGAAGT
Organism: Candidatus Aminicenantota bacterium; assembly: GCA_963764745.1. Lineage (GTDB taxonomy): Bacteria > Acidobacteriota > Aminicenantia > UBA2199 > UBA2199 > UBA2199. The sequence continues at coordinate 56,604 of CAVXTN010000009.1, forward strand.
ATTAGTCGGACAGGTCAGACAATCCGGCAAGCTTTTAATCCCGGTTGTTTTTCTGCCGCCGTTCTGGTATATTGATCGGGAAATCAAAACCAAGGAGTTGCCCATGAAAAAGTTATTCATCACGACATTGATCCTGCTTCTGGCCGGCCTGGGCGCCTGTAAAAAGGCTGGCACGGCCGAAGTCAAAACCTTGAAAACCGAGGACCTGAACAGCCAGAAAAAGAAAGTCAGCTACGCCATCGGCCTGGATATCGGCCAGAATTTCAAGACCAGGGCCATGGATATCGACATGGAATTGTTGATCCAGGGGCTGCGCGATTCGCAAAAAACGGAAAAGCCCCTGCTCAGCAGCGAAGAGATCCAGAAGGTCATGACCCAGTTCCAGCAGGACATGATGAAGGCCGAGCAGGAAAAACGCGCGGTCCAGGGCCAGGGCAACAAGGCCAGGGAAGAGGCCTTCCTCAAGGAAAATGCCCTGAAGCCCGGGGTCAAGGTCACGGCCAGCGGACTGCAGTATAAGGTGATCACCCAGGGGACCGGTCCGCAGCCCAAGGAGAGCGACACGGTCAAGGTCCACTACCGCGGCACCCTGCTGGACGGCACCGAGTTCGACAGTTCCTACAAGCGCAACGAACCGGCCGTATTCCCGCTCAATGGCGTGATCAAGGGCTGGACCGAAGCCCTGCAGTTGATGAAAGTCGGTTCCAAATACCAGATCTTCCTTCCCAGCGGTCTCGCGTACGGCGACCGGGGCGCCGGACAGGTGATCGGACCCAATGCCACGCTGATCTTCGATGTGGAGCTGCTGGGCATCGAAAAGACCGCGCCCGCCGCGGCAAAATGAATTGGCTGAAGCTGCTGGCCAGCGTGGCGGTTTGCCAGCTGGCCGGATTCCTGGGATCCCTGTTCACCCGGCCGGCGATCCCCGGCTGGTACGCCCAGCTGCAAAAGCCGTCGTTTGCCCCGCCCAACTGGCTGTTCGGCCCCATGTGGATCAGCCTCTACTTATTGATGGGGATAGCGGCTTACCTGGTCTGGCAGAAAGGACTCGCGGCCAGCGGGGTGCGGCTGGCCCTGGGCATATTCATTTTCCAGCTGCTGCTCAATGCCGCCTGGTCCCCCGTATTTTTCGGCCTGCGCTCGCCCCTGGCCGGAGCCGCGGTAATCGTCGTGCTCTGGCTGGCCATCGCGGCCACAATTTTCGCATTCGCGAAAGTTTCGCAGCCGGCAGCCTGGCTGCTGGTCCCTTATATCCTCTGGGTCACGCTGGCCTCGGCCCTGAATATTTCGATCTATTTTCTGAATCGCTGATCGTTCCCCGGCCGCCGCCTTACCCGTGCATCACGGCTTCAATGCTCTGGCCTTCCTTGCGGTGCGAGTCGGCCCGCTTGAGCAGCACGGCAAAGACAAAGCCCACCAGGCCCAGCAGGGCGAACATGAGCATGGTCGACGTGTAATCGACCACGGGGACCTTCTGTCCATCGACCAACTTCAGGGTCGTGTGGGCATCGGAGATGCGCCCGGCGATATAGGGAAAGAGCATCAAGCCCACATTCTGAATATAGCCCACCACGCCAAAAGCCGTTCCCAGCCTTTTTTCCGGGACCATCATCGGGATGGCGGCCCACAGGGCGGCCGGAACCAGCGACAGGGCAATGCCCACCAGGAAGATCGGAATGATCGGCGGGATGTAGGTATAGCCGATCAGCAGGTGGCAGGGTACCAGCAGCAGCGAGCCGACCATCATCAGCTTGGCCCGCCTGCCGTAGCGGTCGACCAGCCAGCCCAGGATCGGCGTGAAGATCATGGTGCCGAAGATCAGGGCCGAGGCGATCGTGCCGGCCAGGATCGTGCTGTATTTGAATTTCTGCACCAGGATATCCGGGGCATAGGCCTGGAAGGGGAAGACCGCCGAATAGAAGGTGACGCACAACAGCGATATGAACCAGAAGGAGGGACTGAAGGTGAAGACCTCCTTCAGGCGGAATTTCTCCTCGGGCTGGCCGGCGGTCTTTTCGGGGGCCGGGGCGCCCAGGCGGCCGCGCGCTTTCCGTTCCAGCCAGAGATAAATAAAATAGGTGGAAAACCCGACCAGCATGATCACGGCGGCGAACCACAAGGCGTTGCGCAGGCCCCAGCGTGAGGCGACCGGGGCCTGGACGTTGAGGGCCAGGAAGGTCCCCAGGCGCATGATGGTCAGGTTCAGGCCGTAAGCGAAGGCCAGCTCCTTGCCCTTGAACCAGCGGGCCAGAACCTTGTTATTGACCACCAGGATGGCCTCGGCGCCCACGCCGTAGATGGCGCGTCCCAGGAGCATGATCTTCAGTTCCGGGCTCCATTCGGGGAGAAAGGCGGTGCGCAGCCATTCGTAGACCGGACCCAGGAGCCGCGGCAGCCCCTGCATGGCGCCCAGGGCCGTCAAGGCGGCGCCCAGGAAGCACAGGAAGCCGTAAAGGATGCCCGATTTTTTAAGGCCGAGCTTGTCGACCAGAACGCCGGCGACCAGCAGCATGAGCAAGAAGACGTTGGCCACGGCATAAGCGGAGAAGAGCAGCCCGTACTGCGAACCCGAAAAACCGAGGCCGCCCTGGGCCGGCGGCGCCTTGATCAAGCTGCCCAGGGGCGTTACCGAATCGTAAATGAAATACTGGGCGAAGCAGATCAGGCTCATGATGGCCAGGACCAGCCAGCGGAAGTAAGGCTTCAACGCACTCTTGTCGGCATTTGCGGTCATGACAGCTCCTTGCTTTTAATTTTTGACGCAGGGTCGCGGCGGCGCCGGGGCGGCATTCGTTTACGGCCGGGATTTTTTGCTCCGTTCATCGGGCTGATCGTCATCCACGCCGCGGTCTTCATCTTCCTTGCCCATCCGCCAGGCTTTGACCTTGGTCAGAACATCGGTCAGGGAATTTTTGACCTGGATCTTTTCACCGCTGAGCAGGGTGATCACCGTGACGGGATCGTCCGTGATCTCCTTGATCAGGTCCACATTCAGCATGAACTCAAGTCCGTCCTGGCGAAACAACCTGATCATTTTTCACGCCTCCGCTTTGCCCCCTGGGCCAGCCATCCGGCAAATTGAAAATTCGATCATATCATTTTTTGCCATTCAGCACAATTTCTCACGTGCAATCCGGCAAAGGTCGGACGCCGGGTTTGACTTTTTCATAGGCCCTATTTATAGTTCCCGCATGGATGCCGGGAAATACCACGACCACTACCTGCTGCAGGCCGAATGGCTGGCGCCGGGGCGGCACTGGCTTTACCGCAAGATCGGCCTGGCCCGCCATGAACGCGTCCTTGATTTCGGCTGCGGCAGCGGCGTGATCGGCGAGGAGATCCGGCAGATCGGCGGCAGGCAGGTTCTGGGCGTGGACCGCGACCCGGAGATGGTTCGCTTCGCCCAGGGCCATTACCCCGGGAACCACTACCGCTGCGCCGATGAAAACGACCTGATCCTGGGCAGGCTGCGCTTCGACCTGATCGTTCTTTCCTTCGTTCTGCTGTGGCAGGCCCGCCCCCGCCCCTTCCTGAAGAAGATCAAGAAGCTCCTGCTTCCCGAAGGCAAGCTGCTGGTTCTGGCCGAACCCGACTACGGCGGCCGGATCGATTTTCCCCCGACCCTCGAGTTTTTAAAGGATATTTTTACCGCCACCATCCAGCGCCAGGGCGGCGATCCATTTTTTGGCCGAACGCTCAAGGCGCATCTGGACCGAACCGGGTTCAGCTCCGAGGTCGGCCTGGCGAGTTACTTGGACTTCCCCGCCGGCCAGGCTGGGCAGGCCTGGGAGCAGGAGTGGCGCTTCTGGCAAGAGCTGGCCGGCCTTCCCGACCTGACTTTGAAAAAGATCACGCGCCTGGAAAAGCACGCCGCCCGCAGCCGGGAGCGCCTGGTGATTTTCCCGGTCTTTTACGCGATCGCCTCTCCCCTCAAAAAGAGAATTTGATCGAAACGGTCAGCCACACCTTGACCTTGACGGCGTCTTTCATGGCCGGAGTGTATTTCCATTTGATGAGCGTGTCTTCCAGCACGGCCTTGATATCGGCCGCCACGTTTCCCGTCAGCAATTTGATTTTGGTGACATCGCCGTTCTCGTTGACCAGGATCAGGGCCGGGACGGTCAGGGTCTTGCCCTTGTATTTGCTTTTCAAGGAGGCGTTGATGGCAGGCGGGGTGCCGGAGATTTTTTCGGGCTTGACCGTGGCCTCGGTCAAAGAGATCTGGTCCCCTTCCTTGACCTTGGCGGCCTCGACGCGCTTCTTTTCGACTTCCTGCTGCTTCAGAACTTCCTCGTCCTTTTTTTTCTTTTCCAATTCTTCCTGGGCTTTTTTGGCTTCCTCGTCCTTCAACAGCTGGGCGGTCTCATCCTGTTTCCGCTTTTCATCTTCCGCCTTCATCTTGGCCTGCTCCTCTTCCTTCTTGCGCTTCTGTTCTTCCAGGCGCTGCTTTTCAAGCTCAATGACTTTTTTCTGGGCTTCGTCGGCGTTGGCTTTCGATAGCTCCAATTCCTTGATCTTGTCGGCCATGGCCTTGATCTGGTCGGACTGCTCCTTTTGGGCCTTGAGGCTCTGTTCCTCCAGTACCTTCTGCTGGGCAGTGATTTCGCTGGTCTTTTTCCCGGAAGTCACGACCATAAAAATGCCGATGGCGCCGGCGAGCACGACGCCGCCCAGGACCGGCCAGAGCCACGCTGGCATGCGCTTGCGTTCATCCAGGCCTTCCAGGATGCCGCTGACCAGGTCATCCTTGGCCTGCTGGACCTGGGCCGCCGGCTTTTTGGGCTCGGGCACGACATATTCCAACTCCTGTTTCAGGAGCTTTTCCTCCTCCTCGACGCTCTCGCCGTACAGCGAATTCATGAAATAGGCCAGGTTGAAAGTGATCGATGACAATTCCTCGATATGAAAGTAGTTGGCGATGAAATCCTTGAAATCCTTGATGGTCAGGAATCGTTTCAGGGGGTCCGGATTCAGGGTCTTCTTGAAAAAAGTGATGACGTTGGTCAGGAAACTCTTGTCCGTTGAAGGGATGTATTGCTTGAAGGTCAAGTTGGCGAACTTGGCATCAAAATCATCACCGGCCGCATAAGAAAAATACTTTCCCGTCAGGATCCGGTAGATCAGGTATCCCAGGTGGTAAATGTCGGATTGGGAAACAGTCTTCTCCTTGCGGATGAACTCCGGGGTCAGCCAGGAACCGTAACGCTTTTCCGTTTCGGCATAGAACTGATCGTTCCGTTCCAGGTATGGGAAGATCCCGTAGTTCTTCAGGAATATTTTGCCGTCATAGTGGATCAGGATATTGTCGGGGGTTAAAAAGCCATGGTAGGACCTTTCACCGCTGACGATGATCGACGAGCCCACTTCGATGATATCGGCGATGGCGATGCAGATCGACATGGCCAGGTCGAAGTTGATGGGCATGCCTTTTTTATCGGCGTCGATCAGGATCTGTTCGAAATTTTTGCCCTTGAAGTATTCGAAGATCAGCTGGTTCTGCTTTTCGCCGACAACGATCTTTTCCGGAGAATACAAGAAGGGAATGTTGGATTTTTTTATGCCTTCCAGGAGGATCTTGACCCTCTTCCACATGTCGGGATGGCTGGAAATGGAAGGGTTCACTTCGCAAAGCACTTTGTGGGCGACAGGTTTGCGGTTCTGGACCGGGGCAACCCGGTAATTGATGCCCATGGTGTCGGAGAACAGATCCCGGAAATACAGATAATCGTTCAGTACTTTATATTCTTTCATTTTTACCTCACTGGTGAATTAAAAATGCAATATATAAAATAAAAACAAAAAATACAATAGGCCGGATCGATTTTTTGATTTTTGCGGACCGGGTGCGGATTTGAAAAGGGTCTGTGTCTGTGATAAAATTTTCCCGTAACGGCAACCGTAGCCACAGTCCAAGGAGGTACCATGGGGAAACATATCTGGCCGGTGATCTTCCTGATGCTGGCCCTCACGGCTTGTAACGGCAAATCGTCCATGCAAAAGGCGAACAAAATGGCTGAAGCCTATGCCGGGCTTACAAGCAAATACGACCAGCTCAACGCCCAATTGAACGGCAAAGCGAAAAACGCCGGCGCCGGCCAGATGACGGATCAATTCCTCCATGAATACAACCGCATCATGACCGAAAAAAAACAGGCGCTGGAGAACCTGCTCAAGGAAAACGAGGACAGCTCCGGAAACGACGACCTGGACCTGTTGCGCAGCAAGATCATGATCGAGGTCGGCCGTTTCGACGATGCGGAAAAGATCGTCGACCGCCTGAGCGCGGGCAAGGCCGGCCGGGCCGCGGAAGCCAAGCTGCAAAAAGTCATCCTGCACCTGGTTCGGCGCCGCTACGCGCAGGCGGTCGCCCTGTTCAGGGAAATCGAGCCAAACGCCAAAAAGGACGGCCAATTCTACAACATCTGCCTGGCTTTGGCGTTTTCCAGCCCCGATCCCGCGCTGCGCGAGGAATTTTCGCTGAAATTCGTCAACAGCGCCCAGCTCCCGGCCGCGAGCCGGGCCATGATCGGCAGGGTATATGCCAACCTGGCTGCGCTGGCCAAGGAAAACCGCCAGAGCGGAAAAGCGAAAGCATACCTGGAAAAAGCCCTGGCCCAGGAAAACGATGCGGCCATGAAATCGGCCTGGGAAGCGGAACTCAAGCAAATATCCATGCTGGATCAGCCGCCGCCGCCACTGGTCGCGGAAAACTGGTTCTACTCACCGCCATTGAACCTGGCGGGGCTCAAAGGCAAGGTGGTGGTCATCGATTTCTGGGCTCCCTGGTGCGCCCCCTGCCGCCTGGTGATGCCCAGCCTGCTCGAGCAATACCAGAAATACAAAGACCAGGGGTTGATGGTCATCGGCTATACCCGTCTCTTCGGGGTATACAACAACGACCTGAAAAAAAAGGAAAAGGTCAGCCCCGCCGAAGAACTGGTGCTGATAAAAAAATTCCTCGACCAGAACAAGATCACCTACCCGATCGCCGTTTCCAGCGAAGGCTACGGTTTCGACACTTTTGCCGTGACCGCTATCCCTACCATGATTTTCATCGATCGCCGGGGGAATATCGCTTACTTCAAGACCGGATCCGGGACCATCCGGCAGATCCAGGACCGGATCGCTTCGCTGCTGGCGGAAAAATAATGGAACGGGTCGGCTTGGCGGATCTGGACCGGAAACTGAACGCCTCTCCGTTCGTCCTCCTGGATTTCACTTCCCCCGGTTGCGCGCCCTGCAAAAAGATCGCCCTGGGCTTGCCCGCCCTGCTGGCTGAATTGCAGCCCGTCGAGATCGCGGCCTACGAAGTGGATGTGACCTGCGACGCGGCCATCGCCTCAAGGTTTTTTGTAATGGGCGTTCCGGCTTTGCTGTTGTTCAAGGGAGGGCGGGAGATCGGCCGCTTCAATTGCCTGCCCAAAACCCACACAATCAAAAAACTCCTGTCCTGAAAATGGGACATAACAGCGCTATGGATACGGTTCGGAATTGGCATCCGAAATGCATTCACCTTTCCTGGAGGTCCAAAATGAAACGCATGGCAATTTGGTTGGCAATTTTTGGCTTGGGATCGGGAATTCTTGTTTCCCAGAGCATGAACCTGAAAATCGGATTGTTCGCTCCGCGCATGCAATCGGATCTTTGGGAGATCAACCTGGATAACCTGGCTTTCAGCCAGTCAGACATGATGAACGCCTACTATGGGGCCGAATACGAAGTTTATCTCAACCGCTATTCCTCCTTTTCCCTGGAGATCGGCAGCTATTCCAAGACCGTCTTCACTCAATACCGCGACTATACCTTTGACAACGGGGATCCGATCCTGCAGACCATTTCCCTGCGCATTACCCCCATGGAGGTCAATTTCAAGGCATATCCCATGGGTCACCGCACCATGGTTTTCCCGTTTTTCGGGGTCGGCGCCGGCGTCTACGCCTGGACGTATCAGCAGTCGGGAGACTTTATCAATTTTGAAGATGGCAGCGTCAACCCGGGCAGCGCCGAGACCAGGAGCTTCACGGTCGGTTTCAATGGCCGGCTCGGGCTGGTTTTCCGCTTTTATCCGCGCCTGGCCGTGGCCCTGGAGGGAAAATATCAATACCTGAAAGGGCGTCTTTCCGGCTTTTTCCAGGATTTTGACCTGCTGGACCTGGGTGGATTCTCGGCCGATATCAGCCTGAACATTTATTTCAGATGAGGTGTTCATGAAAAGATCCCTTTTCGTTCTCCTGACGGCGATCGTTTGGCTGAATGCCTGCGCCGCCCGCACCGCCAGGATCGATCGCGATCCCTATTACGAATCGTTCTTTGAAAAAGCGCGCCTGATCATGACCAATGAGGAAATTCAGATCTACAAGCATCTTCCCGATCTCAAGGCCAAGGACGATTTCATCGACGAATTCTGGAAAAAAAGGGATCCTTACCCGGAAACGCCTGAAAATGAAAACAAGATCGAGTTCGAAAGGCGCATCGCCTACGCCAACCGCTGGTTCAAGGAGAACCGGCCTGCGGGCCGGGGCTGGGATACGCCGCGCGGCCGGATCCTGCTCCAGTTGGGGGAACCGGACAACCGCTACCTCACCGACATGATCAACAGCCCGGACATCAAGGGGCATGAAGTCTGGATCTACCAATACTACCAGCTCCAGCTGATCTTCGTCGACAGCGACGGCTTCGGAGAGTACAGGCTGAGGAACTGGCCGGCGGAACTGCTGACCGCCCTGGACTTGGCCAAATTCACCTTGAACCTGTCAGACCGCGAAGCCATGAAAAAGGCTTTCAGCTTTGAAGCCCGCTACCGGGACGGAGAGATCACGATCGCCATTCCCTTGAAAAAGATCCGCTTCCGCGAGAGCGGCGACACCATCCAGGCCGACTACAATATCACCGTCTACGTGTACCGTGATTACAGCAAGGTCGACGCCCCGGTGTTTTCCAAGCGGCTCAGCTTTGCCAAGGACCGCGTCCCCGCCCAAAAAACGATCGAATTCTCCCTGCCCTACCGCCTGGCGGAAAAGGGGAAATACTTCTTCGACGTGCTCGTGGAGGATGCCCTGACCAAGTCCAGGTATCGCAATTTCATCAAGTATAAGAATTAGAACAACCGTGCGATTGTCCCCTGCCGCCTGCCGTTTTTTGCCCGGCAAACGTTGACAGCAGCGGATAATTATGTTACAAATATGCCGTGATTGGGTTGGGCCGTTAGCTCAGCTGGCAGAGCACCGCCCTTTTAAGGCGGGTGCCGTTGGTTCGAATCCAACACGGCTCATTTTGGGGCCCGTTCGTCTATCGGTTAGGACATAAGATTTTCAATCTTAGAAGAGGAGTTCGACTCTCCTACGGGCTATTTCGCTTTCACTCACCGCCGGCTTTTCCGGTTTGATCTTTCCCGACCTTGCGCATATCCATTTTAAGCAGGATCTCGAATTCCAGCTCCAGGTTCGGCGTCAGGATTTTGGCGCCCAGGGCTTCCTTGATCTCGCCGATCTTCCAGAATTTCCCCTCGCTGATCTCGGCGCGGTTGACGCGCGGCGGCTGGCCGCTGCGGGTGACGAACATGTAGACCAGTTCGGACTCGACATCGCTCTCCCAGACATAGCGCGCCACGGGCACGGCTTGGAAATCGCTCAAACCCAATTCCTCTTCGGCCTCCCGCTTCAGGGCATCCTCTATTTTTTCACCGCTGGCGACGTGGCCGCCCACGGCCGTGTCCCATTTGCCCGGCTGGATCTGCTTGTCAGCAGAACGCTTCTGCAGGAACAGGCGGCCGCCGGCGTCCAGGACATGCAGGTGCACCACCGGTGCAGGAGGCCTTTTTGCGAGTGGCACACGCTGCGCGGCGCCTTGCCGCGCACGTTCCCCTCCGCGTCGACGATATCGAACCACTCCTCTCCCGCGTATTCGGCCTGCGCCTGGCGGGCGCGCCGGCGGTTGCGCAGCCACTCCACGAGAAAATAAGCGGCGAACAGGATATAGAACAGCCCCCCGGAAATGAATCCCCACGCCGCGGCCGACATGGCAAAGGCCGCATAGACGATCAGGGCCGTATGGGCCAGGAAGATGAAGAACAGGGCCCTCATGCTGCGCGCCATCGCCTGCACCTGCTCCGGGGCGAGTTCCACCCCCTTGAGATAGCGGCGCGACATGGCCAGCAGGATGTTCACGGGCGAATAGACCGAAACGCCGAGGACCAGGCAGAAAATAAGCTCGATCACGGCCGGCTTCAGGCGGAAGAAAATGTCGTTCTCCAGCAGCAGCGATATGCCGCCCAGCACCACGATCAGCAGCGTGTCCAGCAGCACGAAGCGGTCCCAGGTCTTCTCGCGGACATAGGAGACCGCCAGCTCGATGAGGCCGCTGGCCACGGCCACGCCCAGGCCGATCCCGGTCCCCCACAGCGCGTCGGCGGCGATGAAGACCAGCAGCGGCAGGAAGCCGGGGGCCAGGATCTTGAGCAGCTGCAGCCGGTTCAATGTTGCTTGAGGATGAATTTGAGCCTGGCCAGCAATTCTTCCAGGCCGACCTGCGACGTGCCGATCTTTTCCACCACGATGGAAGCGGCGGCGTTGGCCAGGGCCACGGCTTCGCGCAGATCGGCTGAGGCGACCAGGGCCAGGGTCAGCACCGCGACCACGGTGTCGCCGGCGCCGGTCACGTCGAAGACCTCATGGCTGAAGGCGGGAAGATCGAATATTTTCCTGTTTTTTTCGGACGCCGAAATTCCCTTGTCGCCCCGGGTGATCAAGGCGAAATCAGCCTTGAATTTGCGGCGGATGCGCTGCAGGGCCAGGGCGACATCCTGGTCGGAAACGATGACGCTTCCCGTCATGGCCTCGGCTTCCCGGAGATTGGGCGTGACGCCGGTCACGCCGCGGTAAAAATCGAAATGCGGGGGCTTGGGATCCACGACAATGGGAATCGCCGCGGATGCCGCCCGGGCCTTGAGCAGGGACATCACTTCGGCGGTCACCGTGCCCTTGGCGTAATCCGAGACGATGATGGCGTCTATTTCGGCGGCGGCCACCGCGGCTTTGATCTGATCCAGCAATGCCGCGCCCAGGCGGATCTGCCCTTCGCGGTCGATGCGGACGATCTGCTGGCGCTGGGAAATGACCCGCGTCTTGACGATGGTCCGGTTGGCCGGGTCGCTGATCACCCAATTCCCGGTCGCCTTGAGCCGGGAGACCTCGGCGGCAAAGCCGTCGGCGCCAACGACTCCCAGCAGCAGCCCCTTGGCCCCCAGCCGGTCGATGTTGGCCGCCACGTTGCCGGCTCCGCCCAGGCGTATTTCTTCGCTCTCGACCTTGACCACCGGCACCGGGGCTTCGGGTGAAATGCGCTCGACCTGGCCGAATATATAGCGGTCCAGGATGACATCCCCGAAGACCAGGATCCTTTGTTCCGCGAAGCGGGAACATACGTCAGCGATTTTCTTCCAATTGAGCATGCGCTTCCCCCGGCAGGCCTAAAAAGGGCAAACTGATGAAATAAAAAAGCAGGAATTTGATCTCGCTGTCGCCGAAATTGTATTCAAACAGCCCGGCGACCAGAAAACCGACAAAGGCGAAAAGCGCCCCGGCCGTGATGGCGCGCCAATCCCCCGCCCTGGACTTCAGCGACTTCAGCATCTGCAGGATGATGAACAAGCAGGCCAGCAGGAAACTGGCCAGGGCGAATATCCCCCTTTCGGCCAGGATCTGCAAAAAATTGTTGTGCAGGTGCATATTGATCTTTTCAGCCTGCGGGTGGCGGTAACGGGATTCGTTACCGGCAATCACCCTGGCGATATTGTTGCTGCCGACCCCGGTCCAAGGATAATCCCCGGACTATTTTCAGCCCCGAATAGAGCATGTAGATCCGGTCGCGATTGGATTGGTCATGCAGGTCCACGATGGACAGCACCCGGCTTTTCACCGCCGGCGGCGCCAGCAGGACCAGGAGCAGCGCCAGGGGCGCCAGCACCAGAAAATACCTGGGTTTGAAAAAAATGAGGAAGATGGCCAGCGCGGCGGCGATGCCCAGCCAGACGTTGCGGGTCAGGGAAAAGGCGATGGCCAGCAGCATGACCGCCAGCCCGCCGGAAATGATGAGCGCCTGCCCTTTGCTTTGTCGCCGCAGCAGCAGCAGCACGAAAAAGAAGATGAAGGCGAACATCAGCAGCCCGGCATAGGTCATCCAGTGCGAGGTGAACCCCTTCAGGCGATCGGCAAGGGTGATGCCCCTGGCGATGCCCTGGCGCACGACCGTGTAAATCCCGGCCAGCGCCGAAAATGCCGCCGCGGCCAGGACGGTCCAGATGGAGAGCCAGACCCGCTTCCAGGAGTCCAACAGCCAGAGATAGATCGGGACCAGCAGGAAGATGAGCAATTCCTTGTTGTCGCGCAGGCTGACGGCGCGGTCGACGGAAAAAGCCGTGGCCAGCAGGGTGAAAAAAGCATACGCCAGAAAAAAATAAAAAAAGAACGGCGGGACGATGAACTTTCCGCCCGTGGCCAGATGGAGCAGGAAGAGGATGCAGGATGACGGTCAGGAGGATATAGCAACCGGCGATGGAGACGTCGATGAGAAAAAGGAAGGCCAGCAGCAGGGCGAATGCCAGGCTACTGAATGAACTTGCTGACAGCTTCATAGACTCGATCCACGCCGATATTCCGCATGCAGCGGATTGTATCATATTCGCACCTTCTTTGCGAACAGGGCCGGCAGCCCATCTCCAGCTGGACGATCTCCACCCGCTCTTTTCGCCACGGCCCGCTGATCTGCGCCAGGTTGGGGCCATAAAGGGCCACCAGGGGGGTCGCGGTCAGGGAAGCCAGGTGCAAGGGACCCGAATCGGCCCCGACATATACCGATGCCCCGGCGATCAATGACAGCATGTCCCTGATGGACAACGGGCCGGAAAAATCATGGACGCAGGCGATATCGGCAAAGGCCGCCGCCCGCTTGATTTCTTCCCCGCTGCCGCCGATCAGGAAAACCGGGATGCGCCGGGCAGCCAGGCGCCGGATCAAGGCCTGGAAATTTTCCGCGCCCCAGTCCCGGAAACGGTTGCCGGCTCCCAGGTGGATCACGACCTTGGGCAGAATACCTTGCGCGGCGGCCACGGGGGCCGACACGGGGAAAGACCGGGTATCAAAGACCGGCAGGGGGGGAATGTCGTCGCTGGCGATGCCCAGGGGTTGCAGCAGCCTGACCTGGTTGAACACGGAGTGAGCGGGGCCGGAGGGGTTTCTGCGCTCGACGAGCCGGTTGTAGGCCCAGTTGCGGTTCGGAGTGCGGTAGCCGATGCGGCAATCCGCCCCGCTGGCCAGGGCCAGCACCGCGCTGCCCGGCCCCGAATGAAAATCGACGATCGTCCGGATGCCCAGGCTCCGGACTTGCCTGCGAAAAGCCAGGATATCTCTCCAGCCGCGCCTGGCCGGCACGGTAATGACGCGATCGACGCCGGGAATGATCCCCGCGATTTCCGAAAAACGTTCTTCCACGACATAATGAAGGCGGGTGCGTGGAAAGCGCTTCTTGAAAAGTTCAACGGCCGGAATGGTAAAAACAATGTCACCGAGAAGCCGAAGACGGATGAACAGCATGTCAGCGGCGGACGGGTCATGTTGAACGTTAGACAATATCGGCCCTCCAGATCGTTCCGATTCCTAAACCTCAAGGGGAAAGCGTATAATTATTATACACAAATTCACGGCACAAATTAATTTTCGCACTTCCGGGCATGGCTGTCAACTTGGCGGGGAATAGGATTGATCTGGTTGCTGTTCGCGAATCGTTGCACAATGAATATCTCAGGTAATATCTTTTATTATAGCCATTCCATGCATATAGAAAGTATGCAATCCGAGAGAAACCATATTCAACGAGATTTTCTAAAGCTTTAAATCTAGATTTCCACAGTCCCTGCCAAAATTCCCGCCCTTTGGTTTTGCCGCCAGAGAAACAACCTGCACCCATGGCGACAGCCCGGCGCTTTCCGCTCGCGATGGTCGATCGGCCCTTTCCCCGGGAATGTCCCGGTAAGCGAATCAATTTTGTTCAAAACCCCGAATCGTGCAATTTCCACAGCACTTGTGCAATTCACCGGCCGTCATTTAAGCGAAAAAACGAAATCTTTCTCGGTCCGGTTGCCGGCGCGGTCATTCGCGCGCACCAGGAGACGGTTCGCGCCCTTTTGCAGAAGGCTGAGGTCCGCGATCAAAACGCGATTCCAATCCGGGTCATAGTCCACCTCCATGTCCCGGCCGTTAAGCGACACCATGATGGAATTCTCATCGACGCCTTTGCCGCGGTCGGAGATACGGATCGCCAGGCGCCTTATTTTAGACAGATACTTTGACCGGGTTTTGCTGAAGGAGACGGACGGGGGGAAAATATCCCGGAGCAAGGCAAAGGTGCCGGCGGTAAGAACCCGGCAGCTCAGATATCCCGGCTCGGCATCGGCCCTGGTGGCGATGTAGTTCCATCTTTTTGTCAGGGGCAGGTATTTAAAAATACCCAGCTGCTCCTGCCGCTCCGCCCCGGCGGGGATCTTGAATTTGAACCGCACCGCGTCCAGGAAGGCGAAGTGGACCGGACCCGATTTCATCGGTCCGGCCAGCAGCGGGAATTCCGGCCGCAGCGCCAGCGGTTCCAAAAGCAGGACCGCCGGTTCCCGGACCGTGCCGGGGCCGAACTCGGCCGCGAAATCAAGGAAATGGACCGCCTGGGCGAAATCGGCTTTCAAGAGCACTGCCTGCAGGACCTTTTGCTTCACTTCCACCGTCTGCTGGCCGTCGGACAATTCGAAACGCAGCATCAGGCGCAGGTCATGGTTCAAGGGCTTGAAGCAGAACAGCACGCCATTGGCGAATTCGCGGGCGGAAACGACCTGCTCACGCTCACCCTGGCTCACCTGCAATTTCAGCCGCGCGGCGGCAGCGGGGAAATCCGGGGCCTTGATCACGATGTCATCGTGGTTGACATAAGTGGAGAATTCGGTTCTCTGCATAAGGCCGTTGGCCATGGCCCCTGCCGGGATCCGGGTCGACGGGCGGGCAAATCCGTCAGCGGCCACCTTGAGCAGCGGGATGACGGCGACCGCCTGGTTCGACTGCCGGTCCCTGACGACGATCCTGATCTCGTGCGCGCCCGGGGCCGCCTGCTGCAGCCTTTCCGCCAGCCTTACACCGATTTTTTCAAGGGCGAATCCGCTCTGGTGACTGAGGTTGATGAAATAGGTGCCGGGAGTCGAGTAGGCCATGTCATAGAGCATGCCCAGTTGGTTGTTGTCGTCGCGAGCCAGGCTTTCGAAATCGATTTGAAAAATCGGCTGCCCGTCCAGCCATGCATCCACGCTGTAAGGGGCGACGACGTGGCGCACGTCGGACAGATCGAACGCATGAATGGCCAGGTCGAACGGACCGCTGAAGGTCAAGGGCTCGGCCAGCGTATACTCGCTTCCGGATTTGCGGAGCTTAAAATAAAACTCGCCGCAGTCGCCGTTGAGCAGAACCGGGCCGCGGCTGCGCAGCAAGATCCCCTTCAGCACCGGCGCGTGCTCGTCCGGAGTCAGGTTGCCGATCAGCGACAAGGGATTGAGGGCTTGATCGAGCGGGTCGCGTATTTCCAGGTGCAGGTGGGCAAACCCGGCGCCGCTTTCGCCGCTGAAGGCGATGACCTCGCCCTGGCGAACCTTTAGCGGCACAGGCAGAGCGCACGGGCCGAAGTACTTTTCGCCGCGGCTGAGCTTCAACTTGGCGGCCTGGGCTTCGATATCAGCGCGGAATTTTTCCAGGTGACCGTAAATGGAACACCGGCCGTCCGCGTGGCGCAAATACAGGCAGCGGCCAAAATTCCGGTTGGATACGGAGAGGCGCTCGATCACCCCGTCGCTGACCGCCAGGACCGGGAAGCCGGTCCGTTGCAGGGTCCGCATGTCGATCCCGGCATGGAAATGGCTGGACCTGAATTCCTGGAAAGTCGAACTGACCCCATTGCGGATGGTCAGTGGCCAACCGTACTTTTTTTCGCCTTCCTGCGCCGGGAGCCAGAGGAATGAAGTCGATATAAAGAGGTAAAATAAAAATGAAATTCTCATAAAGGTTTAATTTTATACCAAAATGGTTACCAATGCAAATCCTTGGAGATCCAGGTCCTTGCGGCTTTTTTTTATTTACAGCTTTTTTACTGTCGCGGCCACGTCGCCCGCAAAAGCCGGCGACCCGAGGCTGCGCCAGGCGCCGCCCGTCACCCGGCCTCCCTCAGCGCGTTCTCCTGTCTTGGGATTGTACCATTGCACCTGGAACTCGCCGCCGGCATTCGTCAGGTTTATGCTGGCATTGCCGCCCGTGCTCAGGTATACGGCATAGACCGAACCGGGCTTGGCCAGGCAGAAATTGCGGTCCGCAGATGAAACGAGCTGCGGGCTTGCCGCCATCTCGGCAAAGGGGACCTGTTCCAGGAACTGCCGGGCGCGGAACATATCGTCCCACATCGGCTCGAGAGCGGTTATCTTCACATCCCCGCCGCTGTTGAAGACCGCACCATAGATGTCCTTGAAATGAAGTTCGTAGTTTCCGCCCGACAGGTAGATCGGATAGAGGACTTTTGTCCTCATCTTGAGGATGGTCGCCGCATCCACGATGTCGACTCCGGAGGTTTCATCGATCATGACCGGGAGCGGGCGCCCCGCCTGGACGCTGCCGCTGCGATTCTCCCTTACGATTTTCCCCAGATCGGGAAGAATTGCCGCGCTGAAAGCCTTGAGGCCCTCGCCTGCCTGCATGCTGGTCAGGTCGAAAAGCGGATTTCCCAAAAAAGGCCACCTGAGATCGGCGCCCGGTTTTCGGTGCACGGTGACCGGATGGCCGAAGGGATCGCTGGACTTCATCTTTTGGGCCAGCCCCTCCTGTTCGGCGCTGGAAAAACTTTCATTGGCTTCTTCGCCGACATTCCAGATGATGGCGGGATGGTGGCCGAAGCGGGCCACCATTTCACGGAAGTAAAGGCGGCTGTCATAGCCGGTCCAGCAGCTGTCATCGTTCAGGACAATATGCAGGACCAGCCCCCGGTCCTGGCAATAGGTGAAAAAATCCTCCCAGATCAGCAGCTTGCCCACGTCAAAGCGGTCGCGGTTATCGCTGTCGGTGGCATTGCCGATCCAGGGCCAGGAGTCGGGCCGGGCGCCGTGGACCGTGTTGGTGATGCAATAGATGCTGTTCACCCCGCGGCCGCTGAGATAATCGGCTGCTTTTCGCTTCGAAGCCCAGGTGTCCGGCTCATTGAAATCGTCGAAAATAAAGCTGCCGCCCAGAAAATTTTCCGGATCATCGCAGCCGCCTTTGATCCAGTAGCCGCCGTCGGTGAATTTCAGATAGTACCCTCCGGCATAGACCAGGCGCCCCCATTTCAGGAAATCGGCACTGCCGGCCGGAGGCTCATCCACGTTGAACGTGCCCCGGAAACCGGCAAGCGCGGGTTCCGCGCTCGTGCTTTCGTATTTCCAGGCGCCGGTGGCATTCGGGCTGAAGCGCACCTTCCAGACATGACCCTTGCCGCCGCCCAGGCCGTCGCCGTCATAAAAAGCGGGGACGGTATACAAGGAATCATCGGGGGCGGTAAAAATAACATTGACCTCCAGCAGGAAGGGGTTCGGTTCAGCCGTCACTTCGGTTTCCGGGCCGGCGAAAGCCAGTTCAACCCGGTGCCACTTGTGATAGGTGGCCACGGGAACGTCCGGTTGCGGAGACGTCTGGCAGGACAGGCAAAAAAACGCCAGAACCGCCGGCAACAACCACCGAAGCAAATGCTTTTTTTTGTTCATGACTTTCCACCGCGGCGGCCGCCGCTGCTCCGATTCTCCAAAAACGTCTTGATATGGTCGCGAACTGCCTGGTGGGTGTCATCGGCGCAGAACAGTTTCTGCAGCCCGGCCAGGCCCAGGTAGGGAATGATCTTCAGCAGGATCTTGATGGGCGCATCCGGATCATGGGCGACGGCTTCGGCCACGGCCGGGTTCTGGTGCCACTGCGTAGCGGCCAGCTCCAGGTAGAAATTGTGGCGCTCGGCGGCGCGGTTGATGAAGCGCAGCACCACGTCTTCGCTGCAGTTGGGATTTTGCAGGATGGCCTGGATCAGTTGCGGCTGGTTTTCCTCGCTAAAAGCGAGCAGCAGGGAATTGGGCGCCATTTTTAAAAGGGAGATTTTTTCGCCCAGGGCCAGCCGTTTGTAGCGCTGGCTGAATTCCAGCTCGGCCTTCTTGCGGATGAAAGGGCTGGTCTTGACGTTCTTGATGACCCGCACCAGGTCCGCGGCGAACAGTTTGCAGATGATGCCCAGGGAGATGCTCTGGGGGAATTTAGGGTGCTGGACCAGGTGCAGCAGGACCCGGTATTCATTCTTGTGAGCCCCGTAGATCTCTTCCAATTCCTCCGGGCTGATCCCGCCGGCCTGCAGCTTCTTGATGACGTCTATGGTTTGCAAAGCCGCTTTAATGATTGACCAGCAAAATGAATATGCTGACCCAGAGGATGATGTTCAGGGTGAAGGGCAGGTCGCTGTAGATGATATCCGAGGGGCTTTCCCCCTCCCCTTTGGAATAGGCGAGGAACAGATAGCGAAAAATGCCGAAAATGACGAAGGGGACCGTGTAATAAAGCTTGGCGGTATGGAATTTCTGCTGGACGTCGGGCGAGAGGGCATACATGATGTACGAGATCAGGGTGGTCGCCGTGGCGATGCTGATCATCTGGTCCAGCATGCTCAGGTTGTAGCTCTGCAGGGTTTTGCGGGTGACTTGCTCGGGATGCAGGTCCTGGATCTTGAGAAGTTCCTGCCGGCGCTTGATCAGGGCCAGGAAAATGGCCAGCAGAAAAGTGGTGATCAGGATCCAGGGATAGATGACGATCTGATTGACCGCGCCGCCGATCATGATGCGCAGGACGAACCCCAGGGCGATGACCATGGTATCGATGATGACCACGCTTTTTAAAAAAAGGGAGTAGAGAACGTTCAATCCCACATAAAAAACGGCGATAAAGAAGAATTCACGGTTGAAACGGGCAATGAGCAGCAGTGCCGCGGCCAGAAGGGCGGCTGCGACAACGGCGGCTGCCGTGGCGCTCAAACGGCCCGAGGCGATGGGACGGTTCCGTTTTACCGGATGCAGCTTGTCTTTTTCGCGGTCCAGGATGTCGTTGAAAATATAAATGCCGCCCGTGACCAGGCTGAAGAGAAAGAAGGCCAGAAGGCTCCTCAGGATGTACCTGGCTTGGAACATGTGCAGGGAAAAGATCATGGGCGCGAAGATGAAGACATTTTTCACCCATTGCTTGATGCGCATGGAAATCAGGATGTTTTTTAGCATTGCCATTTTTTCATTATACCAACGGCCGGGACGCAAATGCAACCCTGGCCAGTCGCAAAAATCCCTGATCTCGGCTCCCGGAAAATCGAACTGTTCGCTCCGGCGGCAGCCCCTCCCCTGCCGGTCCAGCCGCCTGGCCCCGGATCGGGGTTCTTATCACCGGCGGCCGCGGCAATATGCGATCAACCCCCCGGTGGAGCCGTCCTCGTCGGCATCGGCTTCTCTTTCACCCGTCAGCCGGGGAAGGATCTTTCCGGCCATGCTTTTTCCGAGTTCCACCCCCCACTGGTCGAAGGAAAAAATGTTCCAGAGCACCCCTTGCACGAAGACCTTGTGCTCGTACAGGGCGATCAATTTCCCCAGGGTGCCGGGATTGAGTTCTTCGGCCATGAGGGTATTGCTGGGGCGGTTGCCGGGAAACACGCGAAAGGGCAGTTGCGACCCGGGAACGCCCTCGCCGGCCAGCGAGCCCTTGTTCTTGCCAAATGCCAGGGCCCGGCTCTGGGCAAACATATTGGCCAGCAAACGTTGATGGTGGTCGGCAAAAGGGTTGAGGGAGCGACAAAATCCGATAAAATCACAAGGCACGGCCCGGCTGCCCTGGTGCAGAGACTGGTAGAAAGCGTGCTGGCCGTTGGTCCCCGGTTCCCCCCAGAGAACCGGCCCGGTCATGTAGCCGACCTCCCGGCCGCAGCGGTCGACGCTCTTGCCGTTCGATTCCATGTCCAGCTGCTGCAGGTAGGCGGGAAAGCGCCGCAGGTACTGGTCGTAGGGAAGAACGGCATGGCTCGGGGCGTCGTGGAAATCGACCTGCCAGACGCCGAGCAGGGCCAGCAGCACCGGCAGGTTCGCAGTCCAGGGCGCCCGGCGGAAATGGTTGTCCATGGCCCAGCAGCCGCGCAGCAGCTCCTCGAAACGCCCGGGCCCGACTGCCATCATGACCGGGAGACCGATCGCGGAAGCCAGGGAATAGCGGCCGCCCACCCAGTCCCAGAATTCAAAGATGTTTTCCGCGGCAATGCCGAAAGCCAGGGCCGCCTCGCGGTTGGCGGTCACGGCCGCAAAATGGCCGGCCAGGGCGGTCTCGTCCGCGAAATGCCCGAGAAGCCAGGCGCGGGCGCCGGCGGCGTTGGCCAGGGTCTCCTCGGTCGCGAACGTCTTGGAAGCGATGATGAACAAGGTGTTTTCCGGTGACAACGGCCGCAGCGTCTCGGCCAGGTGGCTGGGGTCGAGGTTGGATACGAAATGAACGTGCAGGTCGCGCCGGGAGTAAAACTGCAGCGCCTGGCAGGCCATTCGCGGCCCAAGGTCGCTGCCGCCGATGCCCAGGTTGACGATATGGGTCAGAGGCTGGCCGCCATGGCCCAGCCAACGTCCCGACCTTATCTTTTCGCAGGCCGCGACCATGCGTTCCCTTACCCGGCGGATGGCCGGCATGACGTCGTCGCCGTCGACCAGGACCGGATCTCCCGAGAAATCGCGCAGCGCCCAGTGCAGCACCGGGCGGTTCTCGGTCTCGTTGATCTTTGCCGCCGCAAACATCCTTTCAATTTCGCCCCCCAGGCCGCAGGCCGTGGCCAGGCCGAACAGCAGCTCCATGGTCTCGGCCGTGACCGGATTCTTGGAATAATCCAGGTGCAGCCCCTCCGCTTCAACGCTGAAACGGCCGCCGCGTGCGGGATCGGCGGCAAACAGGTCGCCCAGGCTCAGCTTGGCGATTTTTTTCGCGTGCTTGCGCAACGCGAGCCACTCGGGCATCCGGGTCCGCTTTTGCCGGTTCATGGCTTCTCCTTTCCCCGTTTTATACATGAATCTCCCAAGCAAAGTCAAACCAAATGTACGGGCGGGTTTTAATCTTTTGGCCGTCATGTATGGGCGGGTTTTAAACCCGCCCATACTTGCTTGCATGAGCTTGACTGGGTTTCGCCAATGGGGTATAACTGCGCCATGGCTCGCGAACTGCTGTTTCAAACCGAATGCGGGGCTTCCGGGGACATGATCCTGGCCGCCATGATCGACCTGCTCGACGCCGGCGGCGAATTTATAAAAACTTTTGAAAGCCTCGGCCTGGGCGTGTCCGTGGCCGTGGCCGATACGGAAAAAAATCACCTGCGCTGCAAAAAGGTCGCCATCACCGCCCCGGCCGCCGCCCACGCGGTGACCTGGAGCGATATCGACGCGATCATTTCCGCCTCCCCTTTTTCGCCGCGGATCCAGGCCAACGCCCGCAAGGTTTTTACCGCCATTTTCGAGGCTGAAGCCGCGGTTCACGGCAGCGAACTGAAGAATGTCCACCTGCACGAGATCGGCGCCGCCGATTCGCTGGTCGACATCCTGGGCTTCTGTTACCTGTGGGATAAACTGGATTGCTGCCCGGTTTATTTCACCACCCTGGTGACCGGACAAGGCAGCGTCCACACCCGCCACGGCCTGCTGCCGGTCCCGCCGCCGGCGGTGCAGCGCCTGATCCAGGGATTTTCCTGCCGCAGCGGCGACATCGAAGACGAACTGCTGACCCCGACCGGCGCGGCCATCCTGACCACTTTCGGCCGGCAGCGCGACGGCGAGCGGACTGCCAGCCCCTTGAAAACGGGGTATGGCTGCGGCCACAAGACCTTCGCCGCCGTGCCCAACCTGCTGCGCGTCGTCCTGGAAGACGGCGAGGCCCCGGCCGTCAATGACCGTGTCTGGGTGCTGGAATGCTAGCCTGGACGACTTGAGTTCCGAAATGCTGGCCCAGGCCGCCGAAAAGATAGTCCAGGCCGGGGCCCTGGATATTTTCATCGCCTCAGGCCTGATGAGGAAAGGCCGCCTGGGCTTCCAATTGACCGTCCTGTGCGCCGCCGCCGACCGTGAAAAAGTCGATCGCGGCCATTTTTAGCGAAAGCACGGCCATCGGGCTGCGCCAGCGGCTGGAGGACAGGGTGATCCTGCAGCGCGAGACGCAGACCCTGCTTGTGCAGGGCCGGGAGCTGCGGGTCAAAGTCAGCTCCTGGCAGGATCGCCCGCAGAACGTCAAGCCCGAGTTCGCCGATGTCCGCCGCCTGGCGGATGAGCTGCACATCCCGGTCAAGCAGGCCATGTTGCTGGCCCAGGGAGCCATAAATGAAAAGTATGGATTTGGACAAAATTAAAAAGGGCGTGACCCTGATCCTCGAGGGCATTGGCGAGGACGCCGCTTCCGACCGCTTGCGGGAAACCCCGGCCCGGGCCGCGGCCATGTTCGCCGAGGTGCTCTCGGGCACCGGCAAGGAACCCGGCGATTTTTTGAAGTGCCTGACCGAGGAAAAGCATGACGAAATGGTCATTCTCAAGGACATTCCCATCTATTCCATGTGCGAGCACCACCTGCTCCCCTTTTCCGGCAAGGCCAGCATCGCCTACATTCCCAAAAAAGGAAAGATCATCGGCTTGAACAACCTGGGCTACCTGGTCGATTACCTGGCCCGGCGCCTGCAGCTCCAGGAACGGCTGACCAAGCAGATCGCCGACTACCTGGTGCAGGCCCTCGACCCCATGGGCGTCATGGTGGTCATCAAGGCCGAGCATTTGTGCATGACCATGCGCGGGGTAAAAAAGCCCGGTTCGCTGACCATCACCTCGGCCGTGCGCGGCGTGTTCCGCGAGAACCTGGGCCCGCGCCAGGAAGCCATGTCGCTGCTGATGTCCCCGGAGAGCCGCTGAAAGGCAACGAGAGGGATCACATGAAAAAGGAGGAACCATGACGGAAGTGAAAGGCGTGATCATCCAGTCAACCCCCAAGATCATCCTGGACAAGTTCGGCCAGTACGGGTTGAAACGCTGGCTGGAGCTGATCTCGCCCCAGGCGCGTCGCGTGTTCTCCGTCCGACATCGACCCGGAAGCCTGGTTTCCCCTGAAGGACATGCTGATCGAGCCCATGGCCAACATCGCCCAGCTCTTTTATGACTGGGACCTGAAGAAGGCCGCCTGGGATTTCGGGCGCATGAGCGCCGACGTCCGCTTCCATGGGGTGCTCAAGCTCCTGGTCAAGATCCCCAAGACCAACTCGCTGGTCGAGAAGGCCGGGGAATACCTCGCTTCCTATTATCGTCCCTGCACGATATCACCGTGCCGCTCAGCGATACGAAGTACTGCCTGGTGCGCATCACCCATTTTCCGGAAATGGACAAGACCACCGAGTACCGCATCTGCGGCTGGATTGAGCGATCGCTGGAGATCGCCGGCTGCAAGGGCGTAAAAGTGGATATCGTCAAGTCGCTGACCAATTTCCAGCCCGTTTCCGAATACGAATTGCGCTGGAATTAAAAGCGGGGCGAGCCCGCAGGCCTTCATTAATTGCAGGACAGCGTGAAGGGCATGGCCATGGCCGGGAAAAAGCGCTTGTAAACCTCCAGCCTGGCCTGGACGTCCAGGGGGTTCTGGGCCCTGGCGCTGGCGTCGGTCAGTTCAAAGATCATGTCCAGGAATGACTTCTTCTGCGGATAGATCTTCACCCCGAAATTTTCATTCAGCGGGATGCGGGCCAGCTTCCTGGCCTCGGCCAGGGCGTCGTTCAAACCGCCCAGACTGTCGACCAGGTGCAGTCTCAGCGCCGCCTGGCCGCTCCACACCCGGCCGCGGGCGATCTTGTCGACCTCGGCCACGGTCATTTTGCGGTTGGCGGCCACTTTTTTCAGGAACTCGTCGTAGATGCGCTGCATGTCGGCCATGACCTTTTGCTTTTCCCGTTCCGAAAAAGTCTGGTAATCGGAATACATGCCGGCGAATTCCGAGGTTTTGACGATCTCCTTGTTGATGCCGATTTTGTCATAAAGACCCTTGAGCACGAATTTGCCGGAGATGACCCCGATCGAGCCGGTGATGGTCTCGGGCTGGGCGAATATTTTCTGGGCCGACAGCGAGATCCAATAGCCGCCGGAAGCGGCCAGGTCGGACATGGAGATGACCAGGGGTTTTTTCTGGGCCAGCAGTTCCGCCTCCCGCAGGATGACGTCCGAGGCCACGGCCGATCCTCCCGGGCTGTCGACCCGGAGCACGACCGCCTTGATCGCGAAATTGTTGCGCGCCTGGCGCAGCTGGTCGGCCAGGGTGTCGGCGCCCAGGACGTCGCCGCCCAGGAGGGATTGGCCGCCGCTGCGGCCCATGTTGATCTCCCCGGAGGCAAAGATGACGGCGATCTTCTTGCTGCCGCTGAAAGGGAGGGGCGAACGGGTCTTGGCATAGCTCTTGAAATCCACTTCCGGATACTTGGCCGGCAGGGACTGGAACATGTCGTCTTCGTAGCCCAGGGCATCGATCAGCTTGTCCTTGACGTATTCTTCCTGAGGCAAAGGCGACTGGTCGAGTATCTTTTTGACTTCAGCGCCGTCAAGCTTGCGGTTGGCGGCAATCCCGGCAATGACGGCCTGGTAAAGGTCGTCGATGAGCGCCTGGGTGGATTCCCTGTGGGCGGGAGTCATGCGCTCCTCGGTAAAGGTGTTGCTGGCGGTCTTGTAATCGCCGATATGGAATATTTCAGCCTGGACGCCCAGCTTGGAGAGGGTATTTTTCAGGAACAACGCCTCGGCGCCGATGCCGCTGATGGCGAGGCTGCCCCCTTTGAACATGATCACCCTGTTGGCGAAGGTCGCCAGGTAATACTCCTTCAGGCCGCCGTCGACGATGAAGGCCACGACCGGTTTCTTGCTGGCCGAGAATTTCCTGAGCAGCTGGCCGATCTCCTCGATCTTGGCGAAGCCGGTTTCCAGGTATTGCACGCGCAGCAGCACGCCCTTGATCCGCTCGTCCTTGGCCGCCCGTTCCAGGTTGTACCACAGGTCGTGGATGGAGATGTTGGCGGCGGACATGCCCGGGAAACGGTTGGGCGCGGTTTCGGCCAGAGAGCCGCCCAGGTCAATTTTCAGGTAGGCTTTCTCGGGAACATAGGGTTCCTGGTTGAACTGCAGGTAAATAAAACCGCCGATGATGAACAGGCCCAACACGATGACAATGACCACCAGCAGGGCGATCAGGACGCTGCGTTTCATGATATCTCCTCCGAGTCGGCAATGTAAAGAATATAATACTGTTTTTTCTTCACAAAAGTTTAGCCGCGGGCCGGCAACGGGCGGCCGGGGCGAGCGGGTTCAATTTTCGTCGCTGCGGGAATTCAGGCAAAGGGCCGACAGGATGGCGGCGCTTCCCATGGCCAGGCGCAGGAGGTCCGTTCGCTCGCGAAAAAAAACAAGCGAGACGATGACGGCCAGAGGGATCTTGACATTGTTGAAAACAGCCAGCAAGCCGGCGGAAACCCTGGTTGCCCCGACATTCCATAAAAAAAATCCCACCCCCGAGGCCAGCAGGCCGAGATACAGCAGGACCAGCACCTGGCCGCCGTTCAGGCTTCCGGGCAGCGGACCGGTACCCAGGACCATGACCGGAAACGCGGCGACGGTCCCGCCCAGGAAAAGCCAGGCGAAACCGTCACGGTCCCGCCAGTCCCCGCCGCTGGGGACGGCCCGCCGATAAAAAACCTGGCCCAGGGCGAAACAGGCGTTGGAGGCCTGCACCAGCGCGAAACCGGCGAAGAGATTGGCCGCTTCCAGCCCGGAATACACGATCACGGCGGTCCCGGCCACGGCCAGCAGCGCCGTCCAGAGATGACGGGACCGGAAACGCTTTTCCAGCACGTCCGCGAGCGCGGTCACGTAGATGGGGGTGAAGATGGTGAACAATGCCACCTGGTAGGCCGCCAGGAAATGGAACGACTGGATGTAAAAAACGTACATCAGGCCGAACTGGACCATGCCGATCAGGAACAGGCGCAGGGTCGGGAGCGGGGATAGCTTGCGCGGCCGCAGCAGCGGCAGAAAAAGGAGGAAGGAGAGGGCCAGGCGGACGAAGGCGACGAAACCGGCGTCCAGGTTGCCCAGGAATTTCTTGATCAGGCCGAAGGAAAAGGCCCAGATGACTGACGCGATCAGCAAAAGTGCCATAGCGCGAATATAGCAGATTTTTGGAATTTTACAAAAAAAGAACTCGGTATACGGCGGAAGGTGAAGATCGTTGCTCTTCTTACCCCGTCCCGCGTCACGCGTTACGCGTCACGATCCCCGGGGCTTGCAAAACAGGCGCATTTGAGATATAAATAGATTTAATTTTTACGAAACGGAGTCATCCGCAAGGAGGATGTCGTGGTCAACTACGAACCATTTTTTTCCCATATCGCCAAGAGCATGAAGCGCTCGGAGATCCGCGAACTGTTGAAGCTCACGGCCAAGCCGGGCATCATTTCCTTCGCCGGCGGCCTGCCCGCCCCCGACCTTTTCCCCATCGACGACATCAAGGAGATGTCGCGCATCGTCATGGAGCGGGAGGGCAAGACCGCGCTACAGTACGGCCCCACCGAGGGCGACAACCGCCTGCGCGAGGAGCTGGCCAAGATGATGCAGAAGGACGGGGTGAATATCACCAGCAACCACCTGCTGATCGTCACCTCGTCGCAGCAGGGGCTGGACCTGGTGGGCAAGATATTCGTCGATCCCGGCGACGTGGTCATGACCAGCCGGCCCACATATGTCGGCGCCATCCAGGCCTTCAACTCCTACGGGGCCAAAATGATCGGCATCGAACAGGACGAGGAAGGGACGCAGACGGCCCTGCTGGAAGCCGAGATCGAGAAGCTGGCCGCCAAGGGCGTCAAGCCGAAGTTCATTTATGAAATCCCCGATTTCCAGAACCCGTCGGGCATCACCATGAGCCTGAAACGGAGAAAGGAGCTGATTCGCATCGCCGAGAAATTCGACCTGATCGTCGTCGAGGACTCTCCCTACCGCCAGCTGCGCTTCGAAGGCAAGACCGAGCCGTCCCTGCTCGGCATGAACCCGGAGCGCGTCCTGGGGCTTTACACCTTCAGCAAGATCCTGCTGCCCGGTTTCCGCCTGGGCTGGATGGCCGGCCCCAACGACCTGATCCAGAAGGCGGTGACCGCCAAGCAATCGGTCGACCTTTGCTCCCCGCCCTTCAACCAGGCCATCCTTTACGAATACCTGAACCGCGGCCTGCTGGAGAAGCAGATCACCGTCATCATCAAGGCCTACCGTGAAAAGCGCGACTTCATGCTGGCCATGCTGTCCAAGTACATGCCCAAGCTGCCCGGGCTGAAATGGACCCAGCCCCATGGCGGGCTCTTCCTGTGGGTCACCATGCCGGAAAGCATCGATGCCGGCGAGATGTTCCCCAGCGCCATCGAAAAGCAGGTGGCCTACGTGGTGGGCACCGCTTTCTATCCCGACGGCGGCGGCCACAATTCCTTCCGCATGAACTTCTCCTATTCCAGCATGGCCCAGATCGAGGAAGGGGTAAAACGCCTGGCCGAGGTCATTCGCACCTGGAAAGGGGACCAGGAAACTTCGATCATCACCCCCTGAAAAAAGAGATACGCCGAGATTGAACGCCCTGGTTTAGAATTCCGGATATTACGGGATCACTTCAAACAAATTCTTTACGGGGAAACCTTGAAAGGCAGCCAGACCACGGGCGAGCCGCCGTTCTCGAACCAGTCGCAGCCTTCGCTGACCATGTCGAGCTTCAACCAGTAATCCCCGGCCTGGTCCACGGCTGGCAATTCGATCTTCACCCTGGCGCTTTCTCCCCCGCCCAACGGACGCGGCAGGAAAGCCCGGGCATAGTTAAGGTCGATCAGGCGCTTGTCCTGGTCGTGAAGCTGGGCGCCCAGGCGGACCCAACGCCGCCCGGAAAAGGCCTGGGTGAGCCAGGGGGCTCCGCCGCGATTTTTCACGCCCACGTCCAGGACCGTTTTTTGTCCGCGCGAGACCGCCGGTTTTTTGTTCGCGGCGCGGATCCCGGCGATGAATTTTTTTCCCCTCAGCGCCGAACCGATCTGGCTGGTATCCCAGATCTGGAAATAGATCCTTTTCCAGCCCGGGCTGCCAATCCGGTATTTTGCTGAGGCCGCCCCGGCCGGGTGGTCCGTGATCTCCCAGGTCAGGCGGTCGACGCCGATTTCCTTTGCCAGGCGCCGGGCCCTGGCCATCTGCAGGATCGAGTCGTTCCATTTGAAAAGGATATAGCGCCAGTTGATGAAGGGCACTTCTCTGCCCAGGCGTTTTTTCTCCCTTGCCAGGTCCGCCATGTTTCTCAACAGCCGGGAAAAATCTCCGCCCTGGCGGTAGCGGGCATAGGTGCGCGGATTTGCGCCGTCCACGGAAAAAGTGACCTCGTCGATCCCCGAGGCGGCCAGGCGGGATATTTTTTCGCCTTCAAGAAGCAGGCCGTTGGTGCTGGTATACAAGTAAACATGGGGATATTTCTTTTTCACGTGCTCGATCATATCCAGCGCCTGCGGGTGAAGAAAAGGCTCGCCGTAGTTGAAAAAATCGAGGCGGATCAGTCCGGGGCCGATCTCCGCCATCAGGGAACGGAATTCCTCAACCGGGAAAAACTTCCTTTCGCGGGTGGCGGCCAGGCCCTGGCCCGGGGCGCAAACGGCATGCCAGCAGTTCAAATTGCAGACGACCGTGGGTTCAAAAAAGATCCGGGGTAGGATTTCCAGGTCGAGGGGCTGATGGGGAACGGCGTCTACGTCCGCGAGCGGTTTCTTCAACCCGCAATCCAGGCAAAAAGCGGAATGGCCGGCGTTCAGCTCCTGCCGGATCCGCCGCACCTTGGCGCCGCGCCAGATGTCGAGCAGGCCGCTTTCGCCCAGGTGCCCCAGCGGCCTTTCGCCGCGGGGATCGGCGCAGCCGCAGACGACCTTGCCGTCGCAAAGAACCACCAGGTTATGGAAGATCCAGTCGCAGGTAAAGCGCGTCACTTAACCGATTTTGTTCTTGATTTCGGACATGATCAGCTTGGAAATGGCTTTCAAGGTATCCACCACCCCGTCGCCCTTGTAGGCGACGGCCTCCAGCACGGGCTCCTCTTTTTTTCTCAGCACGCTGATCAACTCGTTGGCCGGCGAGATATTGGGGAGATCGCGCTTGTTCAGCTGCAAGACATAGGGGATGGAGGCAAAATCTATTTTGTAGTCACGGAGGTTCTCCAGCATGTCCTGCATGCTTTCGATGTTGGCCTCGTAGCGCTCGGTCTGCGAATCGGCCACGAAGACCAGGCCGTCCACTCCCTTCAGGATGAGCTTGCGCGAGGCGCTGTAGTAGATCTGACCGGGAACCGTGTAGAGGTGGAAGCGAACCTTGTAGTCGTGGATGGTCCCCAGGTCCAGGGGAAAAAAATCAAAGAACAGCGTGCGCTCGGTTTCGGTGGCCAGGCTCACCAGCTTGCCCTTGCTGCCGCTTTTTACTTTTTCATAAATATACTTGATATTGGTGGTTTTGCCGCTTAAGCCGGGGCCGTAATAAACGATTTTAAAATTGATCTCTCGGGTGGAGTAATTTAGGAAGGACAAATTCAGTCTCCAAAAATGCGGTCGATATCTTCATCGGAAACCCCTTCGAAAGGAGAAGCGCCGGGGATCGAATCGCTGGCTTTCAGTTTTTGGTTGATGGTCTGGAAGACCTTGATCAGTTCCTCCAGGGCGCTGCGCACGCGGAAACGGACCAGCCCCAGGTTGGACGTGTTGTCAAAGATGACCACCAGCATGGTGCGGTCGTTGACCAGTGAAATATGCAGGCTTTCCTTGGCGGATTCATTCAGCACGGCGGTGAAGTTCTCGATTTTCAGCATCTGGGCGATGCTGTTGATGGCGGCGACGCTGCCGGCGATGAGGGAAGAGATCGAATTCAGGTTGACATCGTCCATTTCTCCGGAGGAGGCGATGCAATGGCCCTCGGAATCGGTGATGAATACGGCTTTGCCGCTGGTGTTGCTTTTGAGCTTCCTGAGTATTTCCTTGATCAGGACGTATTCTTCATTGTAGATAATAAAATTTTCTTGCATTTTTTATTTCTCTTTCAACTCCTGGGCGGGCGGGCATGCCATTTTTAACTCCTGCTCAATGAAGTATAGCATTGCCGGAAATAAAATGCCATCCTCCTCTCTCACGAGGGCCTCCTACTTCACTTCCAGCCGGCCTTCAATGGCCTTGGCGATCGTCACCTCGTCGGCGTAATCCAGGTCGGCGCCGACCGGCAATCCCAGCGCGATGCGCGAAATGGTAATTTTATACTGCCGGAGAATTTCTGTCAAATAATGGGCCGTGGCCGAGCCCTCGGTGGTCGGGCTGGTGGCCAGGATGACCTCGCGGAAATTTCCCTTCTTGACGCGCTCGATCAGCCCGGAGATCCTCAGTTCATCGGGGCCGATGCCGCGTATCGGGGAAAGGTTGCCCATCAGGACATGGTAATGGCCATGGAACAGCCCGGTTTTTTCAATGGAATGGATGTTGAACGGCTCCTCGACCACGCAGATTTTTTCACCGTCGCGCTCGGAGTCGGCGCAGATCTCGCAGGGCTCGACGGCGGTGATGTTGTTGCAGACCGAGCAGTAAAATATTTTCTCCCGGGCCTGGGCAATGGCCTCGGCCAGGGCCAGGGCGTTCTTCTTGTCGGTGCGCAGGAGGTAAAAAGCGATCCTCTGGGCCGACTTGCGCCCGATGCCCGGGATCTTTTTCAATTCTTCGATCAGGCGCGCCAGGGGGGGCGTGTAATCAATCATAATGGTAGCGGTTCGGGACGGACCGTGAGCGCGCGCGTCACAGGGCGCCGAAAGGAAAGCCGCCGGGCATGGCGCCCGCCATCCCGCCCAGGCTGCCCTTCAATTTTTCCTCGACCTTGGCCTGGGCGTCGTTGACCGCGGCCAGGACCAGGTCCTGCAGCATCTCGATATCCGCGGGATCCACCACATCGGGAGCGATACGCAGGGATTTCAAGTGCTTGTGCCCGTCCATGCTGACGGTGACCATGCCGCCGCCGGCGTTGCCTTCCACGCTGATGGCGTCCATCTCCTCTTCCATGCGCTTGGCCATGTTCTGGGCCATGCCCATCATCTGATTTATGTTCGGCATTTTAGGCATCCTTGCCTCCCTTGACGCTTTCCACGGCGATCACGTTGCCCATGATCTTGTCTTTCAGGCTTTTGATCTTTTTGTCGGTTTTCAGATCGTGGACGATCCGCTCCTCATCGCCCTTTGATTTTGGGGGCAGCAGAACGAGCTCCAGCCCGATCTCCGCGCCGGCCAGCCCCCGGGCCAGCTCGTGCAGGTAGGGCTTGTTCTCCTTCAGCATCTTCCAGGCGTTCTCAAAATTGGCGCCCACTTCAATGACCAGCACGTTGTCGCGTATGGCCAGTGACGAAGAGCTCAATACCGAAGCCAGGCGCGGTTTTTCCTTCTCGATGCGCGTTTTCAGGAGCGGCAGCCAATCCCCCTCCCCGATCCTGGCCGGCGGGTTTTCCACGGGCCGGGGCGGGAGCGGCGCGGACGCGGGGGCCGGTATCGGTTTCGGGTCCCTGATTTTCTGCAAATATTCCTCGATGTTGACCAGGGCGGAAAAATAACTGAGCTTTAGAAACATGTATTCCAGGATGATGGAAGGGTGCTCGGTATTGCGGATGGTCTGCTCCAATTCCTTCACCGCGTTGAAAAACCTGAGCAATTCCACCTCGTTGACCCCCTTGACGATCTCCTTGATCTCGGCGATGTTCTCAGGGTTCAGGTTGTGCAGCCGCTCGGAGTCGGGGATGGACTTGATCACGATCACGTCGCGGATGAAGCGCAGGTATTCCGTGTAGAAAAAGCGCAGGTCGGTGCCGCGTTCGATCAGCTGGTTGATCTGTTCGATGATGCCCTTGCGGTCCTGGCGGAAAACATGCCGGGTCAGCACGATGAACGTCTCCTCGGCGATGATCCCCAGGATCGCCACCACGTCGTCATCCTTAACGTCGCCGCTGGAAATGGCGATCGCCTGGTCCAGGATTTTTTTGGCGTCGCGCAGGCTGCCTTCCGCCGACTTGGCGATCAGGTACAGCGCATAATCGGATATTTTGATCACTTCCTTCTGGCAGATATCCTTGAGCACCTGCTTGATGACCTCGAAGGGAATGCGTTTGAACTCAAAATGCTGGCAGCGGGAGACGATGGTGGCCGGGATCTTGTGGAAATCGGTCGTGGCCATGATGAAGATGGTATGTTCGGGAGGTTCCTCGATGGTCTTGAGCAAGGCGTTCCAGGCCGCGTTGGACAGCATGTGCACTTCGTCGATCACCACGATGCGGAAACGGTTTTTCAAGGGCCTGTATTTGACCGTTTCCCGCAGGCTGCGCACTTCATTGACACCGTTGTTGGAAGCCCCGTCGATCTCCATGTAATCGGCTGAATTGTCCTCGGTGATCTCGACGCAGGTCTGGCACTGGTTGCAGGGTTCGATGGCCGGTCCCTTTTCGCAGTTCAGCGCCTTGGCCAGGATGCGGGCCGATGAAGTTTTGCCCACCCCCTTCATCCCGGAAAAGATCAGGGCCGGATACACCTTGTTCATGGCGATGGCGTTTTGCAGGGTCTTGCTGATGCTGGCCTGGCCGATGAGGTCGGCGAATTTCTGCGGCCGATATTTTCGGGCTAAGGCAAGATACATTTTATTTTCTCATTAAAAAAAGGCTCAGGAAATCCCGGACACCTGCAAAATCCTACTTATTGCTGCTACCTTTCGGTCCTGACAAGATTCATAGGTTCGCACCGCCGGGCTCCTGAGCCTTGTTCTCTATTGACCGGGGATTGCGGTGACCCCGGGGGAACAGGCATCTTCGGAGAGGGTGGGATTCGAACCCACGGTACCGTTTCCAGTACACACGCTTTCCAAGCGTGCTCCTTAAACCGCTCGGACACCTCTCCAGACAGATTTTCATTTTATAATTTATTTGCCCTAAAAGCAAGCCTCCCGGCCAAAATAAATCCCCAGCCGCGTTAATTTTTCGTGATTTTGTCCGGATCCGCGGCCGCAGGAGATGAGCCGGGACCCATCCCGGCGAGTTGCTCGAGTTTTTTCAAGAAAACTTCCAGCTTGTATTTCGTTTGCTCGGCCAAGGCCGGCAAATAGTTCATGAAATCCACGAATTCGGCGGCAGGCGGATGGCCGGCGGCCGGCCCTTTTTCCGGCAAGCGGTAAAATTCCCAGAGGACCTGGACGGTCAGCCAGTCGCAGAACCAGATGAAGTTTTCCCGGTTGAAAAAAAGTTCGCTTTGGAATACGTGCAATTGCAGCAACGCCCGCACGTCCTCGTCCGGCAACATCGCTTTCACAAGATTTCCCGTGGCGGCGGCCGTGCTGTTTCCGGCCTTGCCCAAAGCGGCGCCGCAGGCACGGATCATGGGCCCCAGGCCGCAAGCAGCGCGGATCATCAGCCGGGCTGGCTCGACACGGTCAGTCGAAAATCCCCAGCCGCGCAGACTTTCGGCCAGAACGTCGTCCAGGAGCCATTCAGCGAAGAGGATCCGGTCATCCGCGCGCTTTTCTGTCCCGGTCGCAGTCAGGTGCCGGGCGTAGAGCCACAAAAGGAAAAGCCGTTCCAATTCCGCCTTTTCCCTGAACTTCTTTTGCAGGTATTTCCTTGCCGTGGGGACCTCGTTCGCCACTTTTTTCAACGATCCGCGTTCCGGGAAAAAAAGCTCCCTCAGGGCCAGCAGGTCTTCGAGGAGCATTTCGGCCGCCCGGGTGCGGCCGGCTTCGGCCCTGACGTCTCCATAGGCCCGGAAGATCAGATCGGCGATTTTTTCTTCCAATTCCTGCCAAAGGGCGCCTTCCTGCGCTCCTCCCGGCTGGCCGTGAAAAATATCCAGCTGCCTCTGCAGCAGATCGGTGCGGCAAAGCTCCCGCCAGGCCCGGTGCAAGGGCTGCAGGGACATTTCCCGCCCGGCCCTTTCCAGGCTGGTGACGCCTCCCCCCTTTAGATAAGCGGCCAAGCGGGCAAGCTGCCCGCCGGCGTCGTCGGCCATTTCCCGGAAATCGAGGAACACATGGGCCTGGTAGGCGCCCAGCTCGATGAACATTCCGGCGGAACAAAGCTCGCGGCAGGAACGCAAATATTCCAACCCGGAGACCAGGTCGCGAAAGACCACGAACATGCCCGCTTCATCGCGCAGCCCCAGTCCCCGGCCCAGGTCTTTCTGCTGCAGGGAGCGGCCGCCGCCGGGGCGGTCCTGGCCGGCAAAGGCCGCCGACATCCTTATCCAGCCGGAGGTGCCGGCAAAGCGGTTGTGAACAACCACCAGGCCGCGCTCATTGCCGTAACGGTTGGAAAAGGCGATCACGTTCTCGTCCACGGTTCCCGCGCTGCCGTAAAAATCGTAGAGCAGGAAATCGGCCACCCCGGAAAAAAGCGCCCTCTGGCGCAGCAGGGGGAAGATCTGCCGTTCGTGGCGCCGGACCAGCTCCTCATCCGCCTTTTCGTCCAGGTAGGCTTTGGCGTACTCCATGCCGTATTTTTCCTTGAACCCCTCGATCTGGCCGTGCCCGAACATCGGCAGACCGGGAAGGGCCGCCAGCAGGGTGCAGGCGCCGAAGTATTTATCGCCGCCGCCGAATTGGGCCATGGCCGTTTCCTCATCGGGATTGTTCATGAAATTGACGTAGCGCTTGAGGATCTCGGGGTTGAATTCCAGCACGTTCTTCAACGACAGGCGGAACTTGGCGTTCTCCTCCATCTTCAGAAAATTCATGAAGGCGCTGTTGTAGACGCGGTGCATGCCCAGGCTGCGCACAAAATACGATTCCATCAGCCAGAAAGCTTCGGCCAGCAGCAAGGTGTCGGGATTCTCCCTGGCCATGCGGTCCACGACCTCGCGCCAGAATTCAGCGGGCATGGCCTGGTCGAAGCGCTCCTGGCCGATGCCCTGCCCGGCTCGCGACGGGATGTCGCCCCCGCTGCCGGGCGGGGGGAACCAGAGCCGCTGGTAGTGCTTGCGGGTCAGGGTCATGGCCGCGTCGAAGCGGATGATGGGGAATCTTTTGGACACGTCCAGGATGGTCTGGGCGACGGCGGCGCGGACGTCGGGACGCAGGTAATTCAACTGGG
The DNA here is from genome assembly GCA_963764745.1 of Candidatus Aminicenantota bacterium. Taxonomy (GTDB): domain Bacteria; phylum Acidobacteriota; class Aminicenantia; order UBA2199; family UBA2199; genus UBA2199. The sequence continues at coordinate 91,901 of CAVXTN010000009.1, forward strand.
CGGTGTCGTTCCAGGGCATGCGCGTGCCGTCGTTGCCGTGATAGATGTAGTGCGTTGCCCCGCTGCGGCGGTCGACCCATTTGAAGACCACGGCGGCATCACTGCGGTCATAATAATGGTCTTCCAGGAAAATGCCGATGCGCGGATCGCTGGATATGTCCTCGCCGTTGAAGCTGTAGGAGGGAAAGGGACTATGGTCGAGGGAAACGAACCATTCCGGGTGCTCGGCCACCCAGGGGGAATCGATGCCCATGTGGTTGGGCACCATGTCGGCGGCGAGGCGAATGCCCCGGGTCCAGGCGCGTCCCTTCAAGTTCTGCAGGGCCGCCTCCCCGCCCAGGTCGGCGGCGACCTCATAACGATACAGGGAATACGCGGAAGCCATGGCTTCGGGATTTCCCCCTTTCTGCTTGATGCGGCGCGAGGCCGGGCTGCGCTCCCAAACTCCGATCAACCAGAGTCCGGTAAAGCCCCAACGGGCCAGCGTGTCCAGCTCCTCGTCGGGAATCTGCGCCAGCGTGTTGAGGGGTCGGCCGTATTTTTTGCTCAGTTGGTCCAGCCAGACATAAACGGTCTTGGCCATCAGGACCAAGCGCGGCATCCATTCCCGGTCGGGCGAAAACCTTTCCAAGTCCTCCCCGGGGGCACCGACGCCGACCCCGGCCGCCGCACCGGGCTCGAATACCGCCGCCGGGCCCGGGCCGTCGAGATATTTCTTTTCATCTTCCTTGATCAGGTCCAGGCCGGAAAGAAGGCGGTCGTAATACTTGCCCAGGAGCAGGCCCCATTTTTCCCGGATATAGAGCAGCTGTCCGGACAATGAGTCGGGGTAGGCCACGGCCGGGCTGCGGAGCATGTCGACCAGGTTCTGACCATCGGGGCCGAAAGCGGGCATGTGGGAAAAGAAATCCTTGGCTGCCGCCATGAGCCGCGCATAGTCCGTTTCCTTGGCCAGGCCGCTGTCGTCGAACAACTCGCGGAAAGGGGCGAAAGCCGGGTTGGAGTTGGCCAGCCACAGCAGGAGCATCTCTTCCAGCGCGGTCTCGCGGTTGAAAACTCCCTTGCTCGTTCCCAGCAGGTATTCCTCGGCGCTGACTTGTCCCTGATGGACCGCCTGCGGCGGAAACTCGCTGCAAAAGCGGATCAGGGTCTTGCGCACAATGTTGCTGCCAAGATTTAGCTCCAGCTCGGCCATGAGCGTTTTGAACACCTGCGGGCTGGCCTGGGCATCATAAAGCGAAACCACGTGGTGCAGGATCTCGTCGATCAGACCCATGGCATTCAGGGACCCGGCCGCGACCGCTTTTTCCGGGAAATGCGCCAGGTCGCGCTTTTCATTCATTTTCTGCGCAAAAACGCGGACAGCCTGGAAATCGGCCAGGATCACGTTGCCGGTTACGGAGAAAAGCGCCTGGTTGAATTGAAAACGACTGCGACTGGCCCGGGAAACGTGAAATTCCTTCCGCGGGCCGGATTTCCGTCCCGGCCGCGCCGGCGCGCTCTCTAGTTTGGCGAGCCGCACTCTCAGGCTCAGGGGGCGGAATTTATGAAGCATTTTCATCATGTCCGGCGCCTGCTCCGGGCAAGGCGGGGATCGTCTTTTTCCGGAGCCAGGGAATCAGTGGCCGGCAGTATCGGCCACCTGGTCGAAATCCACTTCCCGCACACCCTTCAGGTCGCGGCGCATTTCCACGTGGGTGCGGATGTCATCCATCAGCTTTTGGGCATGGGGAATGGCTTTCAGCGAGATCTGGGGCGTGGAGTGGTCGGAAGTGGTGATATAAATGTTGCCCAGGTGGAACAGGCGGTAAAAAAAAGGCGCCACCATGGTATAATCCTTCACCCGGTAGAGTTCCATGGCATTGGTCTTCTTGGAAAAAATCCCGCTGCTGATCTTGATCCTTTCGCTGGTGATCTCATAGCGAACCGACTTGACGAGGACCGCCCTGTCCAGGGCATAAACAAGCGGGGACAGCAGCACCAGGATAGCCGGGACCTGAGCCGCCAGCCCCAGGGGTTGCAGCTTGGGCCAGACCAGGATCAGTATGACCAGCAGGGCGGCGAATACCAGCCCGCAAAGAAAATAAAGCCAGAAATTGATGACCTGGGAAGAAGTTCCCGACCAGACCGTTTTTTCCTCCATGACGCAACCTCCTCGTTTGCCAAGCAGTATGGATCACTGGTTTAAAGATACCATACTTATACAAGAAATGGAATGGAACCCCGTATGCGTCAGGTCTGGGAGACCTGAGCCGCTCCAGGTTTCCAGAAAGCGAACAGCATCAACGCCAGGAAGGCCATGGCGGCACCGAAATAAAAGGGGGCCGCCGGGCCGAACCCGGCCCATTTGCCGACTCCGCTCCAGAGGATGCCGGCCACGAATGAAGCGGGCAGGTCGGTGAGGCCGAGCACGGCATTGTAGGTCCCGTAGGCCATGCCGCGGGACTCGGCCGGGACCAGGTCGGCCACCAGTGCCTTGGCCGTGCCGTAGCTCAGGCCGTAATAGGCGCCATAGATGATGTATAAAATGACGATATGCAGCGCCGATCTGGCAAAGGCCATGCCCAGGTAGGCCAGGCCGTATAGAGCCCAGCCGGCCATGATTATGCGGCGCGGGCCTACGCGGTCCGAGCGTTTTCCGGCGAACAGGGAGATCAGCGAATAGACGAAATTGAAAGCGATGAGCATGGCGAAGATCCCGACGATCGACAGCCCGCGCTCCTGGGCGCGCAAGATGATGAAGGCGTCGGAAGAGTTGCCCAGTTCAAAGACGCCGACGATGACGACAAACCAGCGAAAATTCTTCCCCAGGGACTTGAAGCCGAATTTTGGCCGGGCGGCGGCGCCGGTTGCAGCGGTATCCTTGACGCCCAAGGCCAGGACGATCACCGCGACAAAAGCCGGCAGCAGGCTGGCCAGGACGATGACGCGAAAAGTGCCGGCCAGCAACTCGCTGCTGCCTTTTTGGAAAAACCAGACGATGCCCAGGGCGATGACCAGGCCGAAAAAGGCGCCGGCCGTATCGGCGGCGCGGTGAAAGCCGAATGCATAGCCCCGCTGGGCAGCAGGCGTGGAATCGGCCACCAGGGCGTCGCGCGGAGCCGTGCGTACCCCCTTGCCTATCCGGTCTCCCCAGCGGGCCGCCGCCACCACGCCCCAGGAATTGGCGAAATAAAAAAGCGGCTTGCTCAACGCCGAGATCCCGTAGCCAATGACCGCCAGCAATTTTCTTTTTTTCAGCTTGTCCGACAGCCAGCCCGAAAAAAGCTTTACAAAACTGGATGTGGATTCGGCCACGCCCTCGATCAGGCCGATGATGCTGGTCTTCACTCCCAGAACGTTCTTCAGGAAAAGCGGCAGGATGTTGATCACCATTTCGCTGGACACATCGGTAAGCAGGCTGGTGACGGCGACGATCTTGACGTTGCGCGGCAGTTTTTTCCCGGAATCCTTTTCGTCCATGCGACCTCCAAAAAATTGCGCGAAGTGTGATTATACAGCAACTTCCGCCTGGACGACAGACATGCGCGCGCTTCGAGATAATTTACTCCGCGCGCCGGTTTTGCTACAATGGCGGCAGCCATGATAAAGAGACATCGCTTTTATCTGCCGGCCGTGCTGCTGCCGGCTTTTCTGCTGATTCCCAACCTGAGCCGGGCTCAGGCGGGCAAGACGCCCGCACTGGAACTGGCGGCCACCATTTTTCCCGTGGCCGACATCGTCCGCCATATCGCCGGCCCAGGCGCCCGGGTGATCCAGATCCTCCCGGCCGGAGCCTCGCCCCATACTTTCGACCTTACCCCGGGCCAGGTCCGGCAACTGCAGAATGTCCGCCTGATCTTCAAGATCGGCGGCGTGGACGACTGGATCGACGGCATCGGCGAAAGCCTGCCGCGTGCCGCCGTCGTTTCCCTGCAAAAAAACATCGCCCTGCTGCCATTCCACGAGGAAGGCCACGACCATGGCCGGAAGGCAGCCGCTGAGCGCGAGGAATTCGACCCCCATTACTGGCTGCGTGCCGCAAACGGCGCGATCATGGCCCAGACCATCGCCGAGGCGCTGGCCAAGGCCGACCCCGGCCACTCCCCCGCTTACCGCGCCAATTGCCGCGCCTATGTCCAGGAACTGGCCGGGCTGGACCGGGACATCAAGAAGGAATTGTCCGGATTGAAGACCAACAAAATGATCGTCTTTCACGACGCCTGGCGCTATTTTGCCGCCGCCTACGGGCTGGAGATCGTCTCTGTTTTTCAATCCTCCCCGGGCCGCGAGCCGACGCCCCGGGACCTGCAGGATTTGTACGCCCGGGCCCGGAAATTCGGGATCAAGGCTATTTTTTCCGAGCCGCAACTCCCCGCTTCGAACCTGGAGCCCATGTTGGAAGACCTGGGACTGGAGCTGGTCGTCCTGGATCCGCTGGGCGGCATCGCCCCGGGCGATTCCTACGCCAGCCTGCTGCTGCGCAACGCCCGGGCCATTCGCCGCGCCCTGGACCGCTGACCCATGCCGGCGATCCTGGAAGTGAAGGGCCTGACCGTGCGCTTCGCCGGAGGCACGGCGCTGGAACGCGTCAGCTTCGCCATCGAAAAAGAGGGGATCATCGCCGTGATCGGGCCCAACGGTTCGGGCAAGACCACCCTGCTGAAAGCGATCCTCGGCCTGGTCCCCTACCAGGGCGAGATCCGCATCTTCGGCAAGCCGGTCCGCCAGGTCCTGGCCCAGGTGGGCTACGTGCCGCAGCACTTCGCCTTCGACCCCACCTTTCCCCTGACCGTCGAAGAATTCATCAACCTGACCTGCCGGACGCCGGAAAAGCTCCCCCTGGGCGGGGTACTGGACGAGTCCGGCATGGACGAGTTCAAGGGCAAGTTGATCGGGGAGCTTTCCGGGGGGCAGCTGCAGCGCGTGCTCCTCGCCCACGCCCTGCTGCACCGTCCCAGGATCCTGTTCCTCGACGAAGCCACCAGCGGCATCGATATCGAGGGCCTGAGCGATTTTTATTCGACCATCCACCGCCTGAACCGCGAGCATGGCGTGACCATCATGATGGTTTCCCACGAGATCAGCATGGTCTATAAATTCACCGACCGCATCATCTGCCTGAACCGCGACCTGATCTCCCACGGCGAGACGCGGACGGCCCTGACCCGGGAAGTCCTGAAAAAACTGTACGGCGAAGGCGCCGACCTGAAAAACCACGACCATGCTTGAACTGCTGCAACTGCCTTTCATGCAGCGGGCCCTTCTCGCCTGCCTGGTCCTGGGAGTCCTGCTGGCCTACCTGGGCATTTTCGTCACCTTGCGCAAAATGGCCTTTTTCAGCGACGGCGTGGCCCATGCCGCCCTGGCCGGGGCGGCCATCGGGCTGCTGACCCGCTTCAGCCCGCTGGTTGCGGCCCTGATCTTCAGCATGCTCCTGGCCTGCCTGATCTACTGGCTCGAAAAGAAGAGCAGCCTTTCCAGCGACGCCATCATCGGCATCCTGTTCACCAGCGGCATGGCCCTGGGCATCGTGCTGATCAGCCTGCGCAAGGGCTACCAGCCCGAGCTGATCGGCTACCTGTTCGGCAATATCCTGGCCATCCGCCGCCAGGACCTGCTCCTGATCGTGGTCCTGGCCGTGCTGATCATGGCCTTCATCGTTGGCCACAAGCGCAAGCTCACCCTGCTGGCCCTGGACCGCGAAATGGCCTACATGGCCGGCATCAACCCCGATTTCTACCAGCTGCTGCTCTACGTCATGCTGGCCTGCGCCCTGGTTCTGGGCATCCGCGTCCTGGGCGTCATCCTGGTCAGCGCCATCCTGATCATCCCGGTCTCCAGCGCCCGCCTCTTCAGCCGCTCGTTCAAGACCCTGGTCCTGTGGACCGGAGTGATCGCCGAGTGCGTCATGATCGGCGGCCTGCTGCTATCCTATTATTTGAACCTGCCCAGCGGCGCGGTCATCGTCCTGACCGGCAGCGCGGTCTTTTCCCTGGCCTTCGCCGCCCGCTCCCTGCGCCGGAAATAAACCCGATTAAAAACGACTTTTCCCGCAAAAAAAGAATCTTTTTCTACCCCGGCGAATTTCGTTCAGCACGCGGAGTTGAAGACACCCAGAATTGTAGCCGGGCAGGATCGTTTATTGCACCTCAAGTCCGCCGTCAAATGCGGAATCGGAGTCGTACGCGGATTCGTTCACTCCATTGTTCATGATTTTGAGACGATAAAAATTGGGCGCCAACCCGGCGGGCACGGTGAACGTGATGCTGCCGTCATTCCATTCCGTGATCGTCTGGACCACGTGGCTTCCCAGCATCAGGACCAGGCTTCCCTGCGAGGGTCCGAATCCCCAGCCGCCGATGCGGACGACGGTTCCGGCCGGCGCCATGGTCGGAGTGAGGGTCTTGATGATGCGATACAAGAAGAACGCGGGGGAAGTGGCCAGGACAGCCGATCCCCGGCGGATGGTCATGACATGGTTCTGCCCGCTCGCCACTCCTTCCGGAAGGGTGACTTCGAAACCGTAAATTCCCCAATAGGAAAAAAGGCTGACCGGAGTCGAATCCACATAAACCTGTTTTTGCCCCTTGGCGGTCCCGAACCCATCTCCATTGACCTCCACCAAGGGGGGATTTTGGTACTTACCGTTATGCGTCTCGATTTCACGCGCATAGGTGAGCGTGACAACCCAGTGCAGTGCCACTGAGTCCCCGTTGTTGTTTTCGTTGGCCTCGGGCACGGTGTTCCCGGAATCGACCAGTGCCTCCAGGTAGAAGTTCCCATAGGGGCAATCCTCGGGAAAAAGGCACGGCTTGGCGAAATGGAATTGAATCGAACTTTTGGCTTTTATGAGATCGACACGCTGGCGGCGGAGAGGCTGAATTTTCTCAGTGGGGGAAAACCTGTTTTTGGTAAGCAGGATGTCCACATCAAAGTTCCGAATGTCAATGCTTCCCGAGTTGGTGAGAAATATCCTGACATTATGGTCCACATCAAGACCTGGATAAACATCGGGGCTTATGATGTTTTCGACGCGAACGCTGAGATCGACAAAAGCTTGGGGGACCTGATGTTGCAGGGGATTTTTGAGCTTGGGTTTCTCTTTTTGCTGCGCCCGCAAGCCGGCTGCCGGAGCCAGCCCTATGGCCAAAAGCAAACTGCCGATAACCAGAAATGAGGATTTGTTTGCCATATCAACCTCCGTTTGCTTTTTAAATACAGGATCAATCACAAAAATCTCACCCAACCAAAATCTTTGAAGCGGTTGAGATGTCGGCGACTATTCTTTTATGTAACTGTGTATGAAAGGAGCGTAACCATGAAAAACCGCCTTTGTTTTTTTATTTTGTTGGCGATGGGGCTCATGCTCATGACCGTTGCCCTGAGCGGCAATGCTGACCAGGCCCGGCAGCAGGCCCAAGCCCGGGCCAGCCAGGCGAGCCTGCTGCTGCTGCGGCCCGACCTGGCAATGGGAAAGATCTGGATCGTCAAGGCCGGACTCACCACCCTCACCCACCCGCCGCTGCCGGTGACCGTGCTCAAGAAAGGGGAAAAATACCTGTTCTACTGCCAATATTCCAATCCCGGCCGCCTCCTGCACGGGTTCTGGAAGCTCGGCTATTATGTCGACAACGCGATGTTCTGGAACCAGTCCTGGGGCGACGTACCGGCCGGGGCTACCCAGACGAAATATGTCGAGTATACACCGACAGCGGTCGGTCCCCACGTCTACATGTGCCGCCTCGATTACGACAAGGAGATCGCCGAGAAGGACGAGACCAACAACAAGGCCGCGATGGCGTTCACCGTAATCCAGTAGTCGGCCCGGGCTCAATAATTTCAATTGACACTTTTCCGGTTGAATGCTATAATTCTTTCCGGGTTCCTCAGTAGCTCAATCGGCAGAGCGGATGGCTGTTAACCATTAGGTTGGGGGTTCAAGTCCCTCCTGAGGAGCCATTTTTTCTTTCAACCATATCCATTCAAAAACCGATCGAAATCTCTGGTCGTGGGATTCTTTTACGAAAGACAGGGGTTCGCCATTCATTTCCTGAAAGTCGGGCAATAAAGATTCAGGTTTCCTGGGGAGGATGCGCAATACGCAAGCGGAACGTGGTGCCGAGCGAACGGTCCAGTTCCAGGGAACCGTTGATCTGCTGGCTCAGCATCATGATCAGTTGCAGTCCGATGGTTTCCGGTTTTTTCCAGTTCACTTCTAACGGCAGGCCGATGCCGTTATCGGCAATGCTCATGGTCATGAAACCGGCCTCATGCGTCACCGAAACGGCGATCTCGCATTGGCCCGCCCCGGAACAGGATTTGTCCCCGGGAAACGCATACTTGTAGCTGTTGGTGATCAGCTCGTTCAGGATCAGCCCGACGGGAACGGCGATATCCAGTTTCACGTCCGCCCCCGCTGCCTCCACCCGGAAGCGGATGTCGCGACCCACTCCGAACTGGGCGTAGATATGGGTGTGCATCGATTCGATATAGCTTTGCAGATCAACGTGGGCCAGGTTTTCCGATTTGTAGAGACTCTCATGCACCAGTGCCATGGCGCGCACCCGGCCCTCAAGTTCCAGCAGCAGCGTGTTGAACATTTTGTTATTGGCTTTCCTTTCCTGCATTTTGATAAGGCCGATGATGGTCATCAGGTTGTTCTTGACCCGATGATGCATTTCTTTTAAAAGTATCTCCTTCTCCGCCAGGGAATTTCTCACTTTTTCCTCGGCCCGTTTGCGTTCGGAGATGTCTGCTTTCAGTATCTCGTTGGCTTGCGCCAACTCCACCGTTCGTTCCTGCACTTTGCATTCCAACTCATCATGGGCTGTTTTCAACAATTCTTCCGCGCGCCTGCGCTCGTCGCTGAATTCCTTCACCTTCAACAATATCTTTATCCTGGCGAGTGCCTCCGTTTGGTCGAAAGGTTTTGACAGAAACTCATCTGCCCCGGCCTCGATGCCGCGAATACGGTTTTTTTTGGCAGTCGATACTGTTATCAGCATAACAGGCGTATTCCTGAGCTTTTGGTCCTCTTTGATCTGCCGGCACACCTCAAAACCGTCCATCACCGGCATAAAAATATCCAGTAGTACGAGGTCAATTGTCTGACTTTTGATTTTCAGCAAGGCGTCTTTGCCGCTCGAGGCGCTGACCACCTCATAGCCTCGCGGCATGAGCATGCTTTCGAGCAGCTTGAGATTCGCCGCTTCGTCGTCAACGCAGAGAATGATCGGTTTTCTTGGGCTCATGGTCGATCCGGGACAGGACTTGCTTGACCAGCTGCGGGAAGGTCCGGGTATCGATGGGCTTGGTGACATACTCATCGAAGCCGGCCAGCAGCGCCTTTTCCCTGTCGCCTTTCATGGCAAAGGACGTGACGGCGATCGCCTTGATCTTGCGGAGTTCGGGATGATTCCGCAGCTCGCGGATGACCATGAAGCCGTTCATCACCGGCATCTGGATATCCAGCAGGATCAGGGCCGGCATGTGCTCGCGGGCCATCTCCAGCGCCGTCAGCCCGTCCGCCGCTTCCAGCACTTCGTAGCCGTGGGGGGTCAATATCTGCCGCATGAGGACGCGGTTCTGCTCGTTGTCCTCCACCACCAGGATTTTTTCAGCCATTTTTTCGCCTCGCTTGTTTTATAGGGATGACAAAGGCAAAGCGGCTGCCCTTGCCGAATTTGCTCGACACCTGGATGCGGCCGCCGTGAAGCTCGACCAATCTTTTGGTGAGCGCCAGTCCCAGCCCCGTGCCTTCGTATTGTTTGTCGTAGACCGAACCCAATTGCGCGAATTCCTTGAAAAGCTTCGGGATGTCTTCGGGCCGGATGCCGATGCCGGTATCCTCGATCGCGATCTCGATTTCCCGCGCTCCGCTGATTGTCCTCGTCTTGACCAGCACCGAGCCGCCGTCGAGAGTGAATTTCACCGCGTTGCTCAGCAGATTGAACAGTATCTGCTTGAGTTTCCTGCTATCGGCCTCGATCAGCAGATCCGCGGCCGGATCCATCCGCAGATCCAGGCTGATGTTATGCCGCAATGCTTTTTCCCGCTGCATGACCAGCATGGCATCCAGCATCTCTCTTAATGACACCTGGTCCACCTCGAGTTCCATCTTGCCTGATTCCACCTTGGAAAGATCGAGAATGTCGTTGATCAGGCTGAGCAGGTGCCTGCCGGCCTTGATGATGTACTGCACGTCCTCGCGCTGGGAGGGATTCAGCGTGCCGAGCAGTTCATCCTCCAGCACCTCCGAAAAGCCGATGATCGAATTGAGCGGGGTGCGCAGCTCGTGGCTCATGTTGGCCAGGAAATCGGACTTGGCCCTGTTTGCCGCCTCCGCCTCGGTTTGCGCCTTCTCGGCGTCGTTTGTCCGTTCCGCCAATTCTCTTTGCAGTTTGATTTTTTCGGTGATGTCTTCGATGGCCAGGAGGATGATCCGTTCCTTGCCGAAAGCCCGCTGGATCTGCCGGGCATTCAGCAGCATGACACGACGGCCGATGGTGGCGAAGTCGTGTTCCACTTCATAGTTGTCAAAGGTCGCTTTTTGGGGCAGGATGGTTTCCAGCAGTTCGCGCAGCTTGGGGATATCCCACTGCTTGTTGCCAAGGTCATAGACAAGCTGTCCCACAGTCTCTTCAGGTTTTACCTTGAAGAATTCATAAAATGAACGGCTGACCGAGACCACCCGCAGATCCTGGTCCAGGGCGATCAATGGTTCGCGCACGGTGTTGATGAGGCTCTCGGCAAATTCCCCGGCTTCATCAGCGAATTTTTTCAAGATCGCCAGCTCTTTCCGCGTCTTTTCCAGGCCGGCTTCGATGTCCTTGCGCTCGGTGATGTCCTCGATGGCCAGGAGGATGATCCTCTCCTTTCCCAACGCCTGTCGAATTTGCCGGGCATTCAAGAGCATGACGCGTCGGCCAATTGTCGGCAAAATCGTGCTCGACCTCATAGTTGTCAAAGGTCGCTTTTTTGGGCAGGATGGTTTCCAGCAGTTCCCGCAGCTTGGGGATATCCCATTGCTTGTTGCCCAGGTCATAGATCAGTTGTCCCACGGTCTCTTCGGGTTTCACTTTGAAGAATTCGTAGAAGGAGCGGCTGACCGAGACCACCCTGAGGTCCTGATCCAGGGAAATCAAGGGCTCACGCACGGTGTTGATGATACTCTCGGCGAATTCACTGGCCGCATCCGCTGTTTTTTTTATAATCGCCAGTTCTTTCCGGGTCTTTTCCAGGCCGGCTTCTATCTCCTTGCGTTCGGTGATGTCCTCGATGGCCAGGAGGATGATCCGCTCTTTTCCCAACGCTTGTTGAATCTGCCGGGCATTCAAAAGCATGATGCGCCGGCCAATGGTAGTAAAATCGTGCTCCACCTCATAGTCATTAAAGGTCGCTTTATCGGGAAGGATGGTTTCCAGCAATTTCCGCAGCTCGGGGATGTTCCACTGCTTGTTGCCCAGGTCATAAACAAGCCGTCCCAGGGTATCTTCAGGCTTCACCTTGAAGAATTCATAGAAGGAGCGGCTGGCGGTAACCACCCGCAAGTCATGGTCCAGGACGATCAAGGACTCGCGCACGGTGTTGATCAGGCTCTCGGCGAATTCGTTGACTGCATCTATGGATTTTTTAATGACCGCATTTTTCCCCTGGTCTTTTCCCTGGCCGGCCTTTCTGTTTTTACGATCGTCGCGATCCGCATCTTTTTCAAGCGCCTTGCCCCTGTTTTTGGATAAGGGGCTCATGTTTTTTTGGCTATTCCGGACCGGATCTTTCTTTTTTTCCTTTGCTGGAATTTTCTTTGTTTTTTTGGCTTGGCCCATCTGTTTCTCTCTCGTCCCCTTGTCCGGCCGGAGCCGGCACTGATCATGGGCTAAGCATACGCAGGAATGATTTTAATGTCAAGCCAAGGTGAAAAGCGCGGAGGTTATTTTTACAAATCCTATACCGCATCCAATCTCAGAAACATTTCGACAACCTGGGGATCGAAATGGATCCCCGACAACGATCGGATGTGCGCGCGCACTTTCTCTTCCGACTCGCTCGCCCGGTACGGACGGTCGGAACGCATCGCATCCCACACATCCACCACGGCAAAGATGCGCGCCGTCAGCGGAATTTGCTCGCCATGCAAGCCCGATGGATAGCCCGTGCCATCCCACTTCTCGTGATGCCGGTACGGGATGTCCAGGGCCAGCCGCAAGTAGCGGATGGGCGCGAGCATCTCGTAGGCAATGGCCGGGTGCCGTTTCATCAGCACCCATTCCTCGGCTGTCAGCGGCCCGGGCTTGAGCAGGATCCCATCCGCGATGCCCATCTTGCCCATGTCGTGCAACAACGCCCCCCAGCGCACCTGCACCAATTCCGCTTCACTGAAGCCGAAGGCCCGCGCCAGCCTCACGGTCATTTCCGTCACCCGCCGGGAGTGGCCCTCGGTCTCCTTGTCGCGCAGGTCAAGGGCGCGCGACCAACCTTCAATCGTGGCGTCATAGGCCAGGGTGAGTTCCGAGTTGGAGCGCTGCAGGCTGTCGAACAATGTCGCATTGTCAATGGCAATGGCAGCCTGCCCGGCGAGCGCCTTGAGAAAATCGAGCCATTCCGCGTCGGGAGCAAGCGCGGCGCGCTGGAAGACTTCCAGCACTCCCCTGACCTCTCCCTTGGCGATCAGGGGCACGGCATAGTAGCAGACAAAATCCTCGCCCTCGCGAAGCTTGGCCAGAGTCGACATATCAGGCTGGTCTTTCAGGTCCGAAACTTCGACCAGTTTACGTTCCGCTACGGCGCGCCCGGCATGGCTCTCGCCCAAACGCACTTGCGCCTTTTCAACGGCCAGGGTGCGAAAACCCAGCCCGGCCGCAAATTCAAGCATCTGCGAAGTGGGGTTCAATACCAGGATGTCGGTCGCGTCGATGTTGAGCTCTGCTTTTACACGTCGCAGGATCTCCGTAAAGCTGATGCGCAAGTCAAAATTGGATGCGATGACCCGATCGATGGCGCCCAGGGCGGTCAGATGCTCCATCTGGCGTTGATTTCTTTCTTCCGCCCGCTTAAGCTCAACGATATCCGCCTGCAGGTTCTCGTTGGCTTTTGCCAATTCTGCCGTTCGTTCCTGCACCTTGTTTTCCAACTCATCGTGGGATTCCTGCAGCGCCGCCTCTGCGCGCTGGCGGTCGTCGCTGAGTTCCTTCACCTTTAACAGTATCTTGATCCTGGCGAGCGCCTCCGTCTGATCGAAAGGCTTTGACAAAAACTCCTCCGCTCCGGCTTCGATGCCGCGAATGCGGTCCTGCTTGGCGGACAACGCCGTGATCATGATCACCGGGATGCTCCTGAGCTTCGGGTCCTCCTTGATCTGCCGGCACACCTCAAGACCGTCCATCCCCGGCATCATGATGTCCAGAAGCACGAGGTCGATCGCCTGGCCCCTGATCTTGGCCAAGGCGTCCTTGCCGCTGGCGGCGCTGGCTATTTCATAACCGCGCGGCGCGAGTAATTTTTCGAGCAGCTTGAGATTCGCCGCTTCGTCGTCAACGCAGAGAATGATCGGTCTTCGTGGGCTCATGCCTCGCCCGCTACGAAATATTCCACGATACATCGCGTCCCGGCGCCGGCCAGGTCATGAATGCTTTGCAGGCCGTTGTTCTTGAGGGTCATGAGCGCCAGGGGCGAATGCTGGAAGATCACCGCCAGGACTACAAGCGGCGCACCACGTTCTCGCAACAATAGCAGTTCGGTGGAGCCGACCCCGAATTCGGCCTTGCCAAGCAAGACCTCCTGCACAGGGTCGACGCCGGGAGGACAGGGAATGATTCCCACATCCAGGCCGGCTTCCTGGTAATAGCCTTTTTCCTTGGCCGAGTAATATCCCGCGAACTGGAACTGGTGCTGCCATTTGAGCTGCAGGCGCACTTTTTCATCTGCCGCCGGAGCCGGAACAAAAATGGCGCTCATCAGGAAGATCCAAATTATCCGGAGAAGTCGCTGCACTCACTTTCCTCAACTGGTGCCGATAGGCCGTTCGAAATGCATATGAAAAACCGTTCCTCGGGTGCGATCCAGCTCGACCGAGCCGTTGAGCTGGCGGCTGAGCATGCTGATCAGCTTGAGTCCCAATGTATCGGACTTCTCCCAGTCCAGGTCGGCGGGCAGCCCGATGCCGTTATCGGCCACGGTCAGGTCGATGGCGCCGCCGTCCTGCTGCACCAAGACGGTGATCTCACGGTTGACCGCCCCGGCACGCGGCTTGTCCCCGGGAAAAGCGTGCTTATACGAATTCACGATCAATTCGTTCAGGATCAGCCCGCAGGGAACGGCGAAATCAAGGCCTACCTCCGCTTTGCCCGCCTGCACGCGGAAGCCGATAGCGCGCTCCGCCCCGAATTGGGTATAGATATGGGCGGTCAACGTTTCGATATAGCCCTGGAGTTGGATCCGGGCCAGGTTTCCGGACTTGTATAGGCTCTCATGCACGAGAGCCATGGAACGGACCCGGCCTTCGAGCTCATTCAGCAGGGCGTGGAACGATTCGTTCTTGGCTTTGGTCTCCTCCATTTTGATCAAGCCGATGACCGACATCAAATTGTTCTTGACGCGGTGATGCACCTCTTTTAATAGAATTTCCTTTTCCAGCAGGGAAGCGCGGATCATCTCCTCGGCCCGCTTGCGCTCGCTGATGTCGGTGATCGTTCCGACGTAGCCGACGATCTTATTTTCCGAATTCATTTCCGGGGTCGCCTGCCCCATCACCCAGGCGATCGTGCCATCCGGGCGCAGGAAGCGGTAATCGGCAAAAGACGGCTTTTTCTGCCGGATCGTCTCCTGCCAACCCAGGCGCAGGCTCTCTCGGTCTTCAGGATTGACCGCGGCCAGCCAGCCGTCGCCCATTGCTTTTTCTTCCGCCAATCCGGATATCCGGCACCACATGGGATTCACATACGTGGTGGCGCCGTTTTCATCGGCGCGGAAAATCCCGACCGGAGCGATCTTGGCCAGGTTTTGATACCTCTCTTCGCTTTCCTGCAATTTCAGCTTCGTCCGTTCTCGCTTCAGGTGGTCGGCCAGCAGCCGCCCCAGCAAGGCGGTCACCACCGGATAGACCAGCAAAAGCGGCAGGGCAATGTTCGCCAGCACACCGCATGCGGGTCGCTCCGGGGAGAAACAATGTACAGCCCAGCATTCCAATATGAATGACCAATCCGAACAGATACAGCTCGACCCAGGAGAGATCCGCCAAAAAAGGCCGGCGCGCATGCCGCCAGGCGATGCCGATCGCCCCGGAAAAGGCGATCACCGCGATCCCCATGCCGGATGCGGTTCCGCCCATGCTGATCCGGAAAACGATTGTAATGGCCATGGCCACGAACGTCGGCACCGTGCCGAAAAAAAGCCCGGAAACGCCGATCAGGATCGAGCGCGTATCGAAAACGATCCCCTGTTCCAGTTCCCAGGAAGCCAGCATGACGATCACGCCGACGATACCCAGGACGATGCCGACCGGGATCTGCCGCAGCGACGCCCTTCCGGTCCGCCATTGGACTCCGAGCAGGTCGTAGATGAGCGCCAAGGACAGCAGGAGCGAGGCGTTGAAAACCAGTTGCAGGAAAAATGCCTTGTTCATGTATTTGCCATCAAGCCCTGTCCGGAAATTTTCATCCTCCTCTCCCCATTGAGGCGACAAACCCGGCAGCGCGTTTGATCCAGCGTAGCACGGAGGCGGTAAAAAAGTCAATGCCAACTGGATTTCAAGAAAAAGAAAAATTGGCAGGCCGATAAAAGCGGGGCGTTTTACGGGAAAGGGAAAATCGCATATAATACCTCCATGGCGGTCGAATACAAGAAATTGGTCCTGAAAGCGCACGAGGAGAACCGGCTCCTGCAGGGCGAATTCTGGGTCTACGACAACGAGCTGCGCGGCGGCCTGCGCTCCTACCTGCCCGGCGAGATCTGCCGGCTCTACTCGTCCGCTGACATGTACATCGCCACCGGCTACGTCAATCCCGCCTCCACCATCGCTTTCCGCGTGCTGAGCTTCGACCCGGACACGACGATCGACCGGGAGTTCCTGCGCCAGCGGGTGCTGGCGGCCGACCGCCAGCGCCTGAAGATCCGGCCAGGCAACGCCTATTACCGCATGGTGTACGGCGAAGCCGATTTTCTGCCCGGCCTGGTCATCGACCGCTTCGACGATTATTTCATCGTCCAGATCACCACCGCCGGCATGGAAAATTTCAAGGATGACATTTTCGCCATCGTCGGCGACATGTACCCGGGCGCCGTGCTGATCGAAAAATCGCTGGCCCCGGCGCGCGAAAAGGAGGGCATTCCCTTGCTCAACCGCGTGCTGACGCCCGGCGCCAGCCCGGAAAAGATCATCGAGGTCAACGGCTTGAAGTTCCGCATCGATTTCCTGAAAAGCCAGAAAACCGGATTTTTCCTCGACCAGCGCGACAATTACCTGATCCTGGAGTCCATCGCCGCCGGAAGCGAGGTCCTGGACGCGTTCGCCTACGCGGGAGCCTGGGGCCTGCACGCGCGCCGTTTCGGCGCCAGACACGTCGAGTTCCTCGAGATCTCCGCCGAATACATGAAGCAGGCCAGGGAAAATGTCGCTCTGAACGGCTTTGGCGAGGATGATTTCACCTTCACCCAGGAAGACGCCATCAAGAAGCTCAAGGAGATGAGCAAAACGGGCATGAGCAAGGACCTCATTATCCTGGACCCGCCGGCTTTCGTCAAATCGCGCTCCAGGCTGCAGGAAGCCAAGCGCGGCTACAAAGAGATCAACCTCAGGGCGTTGAAGATGATCCGGCCCGGAGGCTTCCTGGTCAGCTGCTCCTGTTCGCACTTCCTGGGCAAGGACGACTTTATCGCCGTGATCCAGGATGCCGCCCGTGACGCCGGCCGCCGCATCAAGCTCATCGAGTTGAAAAGCCAGCCCTACGACCATGCCGTGCTGCTGCCCCTGTTCCAGTCCGAGTACTTGAAATGCGCGTTGTTTTATGTGTATTGAGATGAAAAACCGCCACCTCTTCGGCCCCGTGCCCTCGCGCCGCCTGGGCATCTCCCTGGGAGTGGACGTCATCCCCTACAAGACCTGCAGCCTGGACTGCCTGTACTGCGAATGCGGGCGCACGACGCAGTTGACCTGCGCCAGGCAGAGCTTTTTCCCGCCGCAGCAAGTGCTGGAGGAATTGCGGGCGCTGCTTCCCGGCATCCCCCATCTCGACTTCATCACCTTTTCCGGCTCCGGGGAGCCGACCTTGAATTCCGACCTGGGCTGGCTGATCGCCGAGATCAAGAAGGCCAGCGTCGTGCCCCTGGCCGTGCTGACCAACGGCACCCTGCTCTTCCGGCCGGACGTTCGCCGCGACCTGCTGCAGGCCGATGTCGTCCTGCCGTCGCTGGACGCGGCCACGGCCGGCGGCTTCGCCCGCATCAACCAGCCGTGCGCCGGGCTGGAGGTGGAGCAGGTCATCGCCGGCCTGGAAATTTTCCGCCGCGAATACAGCGGGAAAATATGGCTGGAAATTTTCATCGTTAAAGGAGTCAATGACCAGGAAGAGGAGATCGCGGCCCTGGGCCGGGTGCTGCAACGCATCGCCCCGGACAAGGTCCAGCTCAATACCCTGGACCGCCCCCCGGCCTATTCCGGCATCGAGTCGGTCGACTTCAAGACCCTGGAAGATATCAAGGACCGCTGGCGGCAGCTGCCGGTGGAGATCATCAAGCGCGCCCGCCGCCGCGAAGAGATCCCGGCCTTCAGTTCCAACCTGGAGAACAGCCTGCTGAACACCATCCGCCGCCGGCCGCTGACGCTCGATGACCTGGTGGCCATGACGGCGCAAGGGGAATCCGAACTGCGGCGTTACCTGGATATCCTGGAAAAAGAGAAGAAGGTCGAAGCGGTCATCGTGGGAGAACGGATCTTTTACCGGGCCGGGCCGGAGGACGGCCGCCAGTAGCGCCTACTCGATCCTTTCCTTGATGCGGCCGCTGCGCATGATGATGAATTTGTTCTTGAACAGCTCCAGCAGCTTGTACTTCAGGTTCAGCAGTTCGCCGTCCTGGATCGCCCCCCGGGCCACGGGTTTTTCGTCCAGGTACCATTCCTCCTGGAATCCCCGGTCGCCGGGCATGTAGACGTATTTCTTGCCGTTCAGCTGGATGCCGCGGTACTTGGCCTGGATCACGACGTCCCGGAACTCCTTCTTCAGCACGATCTCGCCCGTTTCCGGCACCAGCTCGATGACCTTCATGATGCCCGGGTAGGCCATGCGGATACGGTCCTTGATGTAGGGAGTTTCCGGAGTGTACCACAGTTCGGTCTCCATGTAAGCCGGGTAGCCGGCAAATCCGCCGCCGCGCATGACCGGCAGCAGCGAATGCCCCTTGAAGGACGCGGGGGGCCGGATCTCGGCCAGGTCGAGCAGCGTGGGCGCGATGTCGATGTCGCGCACGGTCGGGACGATCCTGCGGCCGCCGAGGTCCTCGTAGGGCGAATACACCCCGAAGGTCATGCTGGTGGAGTATGGGCCGCGCAGATGGTCGCCATGGCCTGTGCCATAGCCGTTCTCGTACAGGCTCTCGCCGTGGTCGGAAAAAAGGACGACGATCGTGTCCCGCTCCACCCCGCTTTTTTTCAGGAACGCCAGCATCTCCCCCACCTGGTCGTCGAACATGCGCACCGACCCGTCGTACAAGGCCACGATCTGTTCCTTGTCCTCGGGGCTCAGGTCGAATCCCGAATAGGTCTTCATCATGTCGACCTTGCGGTATTTGTGCGGGCCGCGGTACGATCGCTTGGCGTACATCTGGTAATAGGGATACTGGCTGCCGTAGGGGAAATGGCTGTTGGAGCTGAAATAAACCATGAAGAAGGGCTTGCCGGCCTTGATCGCGTTGCGGATGAACCTCTTGCTGGTGTTGGTCACGTAATAGGGATCGATGTTCAGGGGCATCAGCCACATCACCGGGAAGATGTCGCGGCCGACCGGGTTGATCAGGAAGCTGAGCAGGAAATAATGGAATTCCAGGCTGCGCTGGCGGATCAGGTTTTGCAGGGTCAGGTGCGGCGCCTGGATATGGTCGAAGCCGAAACCGAGTCGGGTGAAGATGTCGCCGGCGAAATCGCTGATCAAGCCGGTGTCGTAGCCCCGCTTTTTCAGAGCCTGGACCAGGGTCGGCAGCTTCAATTTCAGTTCTTCGGGACGGGGGAACATGTGGCGCACGCCGTGGTCGGGGGGGAATGTCGAAGTGAAAACCGAGGTGAAAGAGGAGAACGTCCGGGCCAGCGACGACTTGGCATTGAGGAAATTGGCGCCGCGCGCCAGCAGCCTGTCGATGTTGGGCGTGGGCCGGAAATAGCCGTTATAGGAGAGATGGTCGGGCCGCAGCGAATCGGTGCCCATGATCAGGATGTTGGGTCGCTCCCCTGAACTCTCCGGCCTGGCCGCGGGGGATTTAAAGGGGAAAATGAAGAGGATGACCAGGGCAATGATGGCCAGCCCTTGCGGCAGACGTTTTTTTCTCCAGGCCGCGGCCAGGATGACCAGCGGAAAAATGGCCAGGATGAGCCAGAGGGGCAGGCGGTCGGTGATGAAGATCTGCAGGTTTTTCAATAACTGTCCCTTCATGTAAAGAGGCTCCACGAAAAGCTGGGGCGAAACTTTTATCGCCCGCAGCAGGAACCAGAACCAGACGAACACCTGGAAAAGAAAGATATTGACCTTGCGCCCGATGCCGAGCAGCATGGAAAACAAAGTGACGAACAGGGCGATGACGCCATAGGCCAGCAGGATCTTCAGGTTGAACAAAACGATGACCGTCTTGAAATTGGCGGTGATGATCTTTTCAGCCGACGGGTCGCGGACGCCCATGTAGGAAAAATTGAAAAACAGGATGAAGGAAAGCGCGAAAAGCAGCAGGGACCACAACAAGCTGATCCAGATGTGTTTTCTGAAATTCTTCATGGGGTTTAATGCGTATCATAGCCAAAACCGGAACCCCTGTCAATGTCGCGCCGCTGCGGGCGGGAAACGAAAACAATGGGCGGCCCCGGGATCCCCGTGCCCGTCTTGCCTGGAACTTAAATGGCGTCGGGCAGTTCCCGGCTGCAGATCCAGCGGTTCAGCCGGGCCTGCAGCTCGCCGTTTTCACCGCTCAGCAGGCGCAGGAACTCCGCCGTATCCAGGTTGCGGCAGCGGCGCTCTTTCAGGATGGCGCGCAGGCGCTGGCAAAGTTCGCTTTCGCCCATCCTTTCGGCCAGAGCGGCCAGCATCAACGCCGGTTTGGCGTAGACCAGCGTTTGATAGACCTTCAGGTCGCGGTTCAGCAGCTTCAGCTTGTACCCGTCGGCGGGAACTCCCAGTTCCGTATATTTTTTCACCCGCCAGCGCAGCTGCTTGCGGATTTTCCGGTAAGCCCGCTCGCCTTGCTTTTCCCGCAAATAAAGCATGCTGGCATAGGTGGCCAGCCCTTCGGTGATCCAATTGTCGGTGATGGACTTCCAGGATATCAGCCCCCCCCACCACTGATGGGCGATTTCGTGGGCCAACAGGTCGGTTTCGGCGTCGATCATGGACAAGGGTGACTCTCCCTGGATCTCCCGGCGCGCCCTGGCCGCCAGCCGCGCCCATGATTCATTGACGTTGAGCACGATGAGGCCGTTGTAACTGATGCCGCTGAAATAGCGCCCGCTCCTGAGCAGGACATTGATTTCTGGAAGATTGAGCGCGCCGAATTTTCTTTGATAGAAGGAAAGGACGCGGGTCATGTCCGCCGCGCTGAAAAAGCGCTTGAATTCGCAGCCCGACCAGCCATGCAGCCTGATGGGCACCTCCCCTTTGACAAGGCCGATCTGGCTGAAACGGCCGCAGACCAACGCCATGCCCTTGGCTCCGGTGCTGTCGAACATGAAGGTGTTGCCTGCCGCTTCCGGCCGCACGGACAGCAAGGTGCCGCTGCCCAGGCAGTTCCAACCGCCGGGAATACGGATATTCATTTTCATGGGGGTAAAATCGAGTTGCGGATGGGGATAGAAATCCTGGATGTAGGAAAGCAGGCAGCAATCGTCCAGCTGGTTTTTTGTTTCCGGAACGCCCATCCCCCATGACGTCTCGATGGCGTCGCGATCGCGAACCAGCCGGCCGCTGTAACTGAATTCCAATTCGTCCTGGCCGGGGCACTGGACCTGCACCAGGCTTGCATTGCGCCTGTAGGTCAGGACGGGAGCGGCGCCTCCGCGCACCGACTTCAACTGCAGTTCCGCGGCCAGCCACAGGCTCCGCTCCCCGGCAGGCAGGGCAAAACACAGCCTGGCGGTTGCTTCCAGGAAATTGCGGGCGGGATCGAAAGAACCGTCGAGGACGATGGAAAGCAACCGGCTTTCGTCGCCGGCAGCTTCCGGGACGACGCTGAAGCCGGAAAGCGCCCAGGCGCAGATCGCCCCGGCCAGCAAGCTCAGACGCCGGATCCTCAGTTGCCCGGTCGAACCAGAAAAAGTTTTTTTGCCCATTTTTCCTCCTCAGCCTCCAAGCTCGGCTGAAGCTGCAACCCGCAAAGAAAATCTCGCTCATGCAGGCTGCACAACCATTTCCGCTTATAGGACGCCCTCAAAAACGCTTGGGTTTGAGGAAAAAAGTCACATTTTTCCATTTAAATCCGCGGTACTAAACTCCCGCCGCGGTCTAAATCCAAAGTACTATGCTTCCCGGTAAAAAATAGGCTGAAACGTTTGCGGGCGCGTTGACTTGCCTGGAGAAAAGATTTAAAATCAGCGCATGAAAGACAAAATGCACGCCACGACCGTCCTGTGCGTCCGCCATCAGGGCAAACTGGTCATGGGGGCCGACGGCCAGGTGACTTTCCAGAACACGGTTTTAAAACATACGACCAAGAAGATCCGCCGCCTGTACAACGAAAAGATCCTGGCCGGCTTCGCCGGCGCCACGTCCGACGCTTTTTCCCTTTTCCAGCGCTTCGAGGCCAAACTGGATGAATACAACGGCAACATTTCGCGCGCCGCCGTCGAACTGTCCAAGGATTGGCGCACCGACAAGATCCTGCGCCGCCTGGAAGCCATGCTCATCGTGGCCAACGAGGAAAAGATGTACATCCTGTCGGGCACCGGCGATATCATCGAGCCCGACGAGAACGTCCTGGCCATCGGCTCCGGCGGTCCCTATGCCATGGCCGCCGCCCTGGCCCTCAGCCGCAACACCCAACTGGACGCCCGCGCCATCGTCGAGAAGGCCCTGGACATCGCGGCCGATATCTGCATCTACACCAACAAGAACTTCACCATCGAGGCACTCTGAATATGCGCGACTCCTTCATCAACAAGGGCGATGAGCTGACCCCCAAGGAGATCGTCAGGGAACTCGACAAGTTCATCATCGGCCAGCACAAGGCCAAGAAAGCCGTGAGCATCGCCTTGCGCAACCGCTTCCGCCGCCAGAAGCTTCCCGTCGACATCGCCGACGACATCGTACCCAAGAACATCCTGATGATCGGCCCCACCGGCGTTGGCAAAACCGAGATCGCCCGGCGCCTGGCCAAGCTGACCCGCTCCCCGTTCCTGAAGGTGGAAGCCTCGAAATTCACCGAGGTCGGCTACGTGGGCCGTGACGTGGAATCGATCGTCCGTGACCTGGTGCGCATCGCCGTGGACCTGGTCAAGGCTGAAAAGATGACCGAGAACAATGAAAAAGCCAGGCGCAACACCGAGGAAAAAATACTCTCCATCCTGCTGCCGCCGCCCAAGAGCGCCAAGGGGACGGACGGTGAAGTGGAGAGCGAAGGGGAAAGTTTCGGCGAAAGCAAGGAAAAATTCCGCAAAATGCTGCGCGAGGGCAAATTGAACGACCGCATCATCGAAGTGGAGATCAAGTCCAACGCCTTCACTCCCTTCGAGATCTTTTCCGCCTCCGGGGTCGAGGAGATCGGCATCCAGATCAGCGAGATGATGCCCAACCTGATGGGAAACAAAGGGCCGAAGAAGCGCAAGATGACGCTGGGCGAAGCTTTTGATTACATGCTCATGGAGGAACAGAACCGTTTGCTCGACATGGACCAGGTGGCCAAGATCGCCATCGGCCGCACCGAGCAGATGGGCATCGTTTTTCTCGACGAGATCGACAAGATCGCCGGCCGCGAAAGCGGCGGCCACGGCCCCATGGTTTCCCGGGAAGGAGTGCAGCGCGACTTGCTGCCGGTCATCGAGGGGACCACGGTCAACACCAAGTACGGCATGGTCAAGACCGACCATATCCTCTTCATCGGCGCCGGTGCCTTCCACGTGGCCAAGCCCGCCGACATGATCCCCGAACTTCAGGGCCGCTTTCCCATCCGGGTGGAACTCGACTCGCTCAACAAGGCGGATTTTGTCCGCATCCTCACCGAACCGCAGAATGCCCTGGTCAAGCAGTACCAGAACCTGCTGGGCACCGAGGGCCTGGAGATCCTTTTCAGCGACGATGCCATCGAGGAGATCGCCACCATGGCCGTGGAGATCAACACGACGTCGGAGAACATCGGCGCCCGCCGGCTGCACACGATCATGGAAAAAGTCATGGAAGACATTTCCTACGACGCTTCCGACCTGGAGCACGGCCAGGTAAAAATCGATCGCGAATACGTGCGCAAAAAAGTGCAAAGCATCATCAAAGACGGCGACCTGAGCAAGTACATACTATAAAAAAATGAAAAAAAACATCTTGAATTTATTGGCGCTGGCCCTGGTCTTTTCCGCTTGCGGCAAAAAGGGCCCGCTGGTCCTGGAGCCCGAAAAACTGCCGCTGGCCGCCATCGGGCTGCAGGTCAGGCAGATCGGCAGCCAGGTCGAGCTCAGCTGGAAATTCCCCACCCTGCTTTCCGACAAAAAATCTCCTTTCCAGCTCGCCTTGTGCCGCGGCGTCTCCATCTACCACGCGGCCAAGCCCGTCCTGCCCGAAGCGTTTCTGAAAAAAAGCGAAGTGCTGGCCAAGCCCAGAACCGCAGAGATCACCGACCGCGGCGACGGCATCTATTCGTACGCCCTGGCCATCAAAGCAAAGCTGCTCAAGGACAAGGAACATTTTTTTGCCCTGACCTATCAATACGGCCGTTCGCGATCGGCCTTGAGCTCCATCGAAAAGATCATGACGCGCACGCCGCCCAGGGCCATCCAGGACCTGAAGCTCAGCCGCGAAGGCAAGGTCGTGGTGCTGAACTGGAGCCGGCCGCAAACCGACAGCGAAAACCAGCCGTTGACAACGATCGCCGGCTATACGATCTATCGCCGGATCCATGGCGGCAAAGTTCCCGGCGCCTTCCGGGCCATCAACGCCAAAACCATCGCCGGGGAATATTACCAGGACCACGACACCGGCAGCGACGGCGAGTACGAATACCAGGTCGCCAGCCTGCTGACGGAGCGCATCGAAAGCGCGCCCTCCAACCCGGTAAAGATCGGCATCAAGGACACTTTCCCCCCCGATGTCCCGGCCAACCTCGTGGCATTCACCGCCAAGGACCATATTTTTCTGACCTGGGAAGCCGTGCGCGACAAAGACCTGGACCATTATGTCGTGTACCGCAAATCTTCCAAGGAAGATGATTTTTCGCCCCTGGCTGCCGCGGTGTCCGAGAATTTCTTTCGCGACAAGCAGGTGGTCAAGGGCCAGATGTACGTATACGCGATCGCCGCCGTTGATAAAAAAGGCAATGAAAGCGAAGCTGGCCGTCCCGTGCGCCAGCTTTTTGAATGAAGACCGTCGCGGCCATAGAAACAGTCATCCCTCCCGTCAAAGCGAAAGTCGCCCTGATCGCATGCCCCGATTATAGCGAAGAAAAGGTACTGCCGGCGCTGCGCAAAGGCATCGATCTTCTGGGCGGCATCGCCCGCTTTTCCCGCCCCGGCGAAAAAATCCTGCTCAAGCCGAATCTGCTGGTCGGCGCTGATCCGGCAAAGGGCGTTACCACCCACCCGGCCGTCGTCAAGGCCATGGGCAGGCTGTGCCAGGAAAGCGGGGCCATGGTCAGCTTCGGCGATTCCCCCGGTTTCGGCAACCCCGGGCAGGCCGCGGCGAAATCGGGCCTGGCGGCGGTGGCCAGGGAACTCGGCATTGAGCAAGCCGATTTTACCACCCCGGTGCAGGTCAGCTTCAACGAGGCCCTCATCGCCAAGCAGCTGGTCCTGGCCAAGGGCGCCGTGGAGACCGACGGCATCATCAGCCTGGCCAAGATGAAGACCCACGGATTCATGCGCATCACCGGCGCCGTCAAGAACCAGTTCGGCTGCGTCCCGGGACTGCGCAAGGGGGAATACCACGTCAAGATGCCGCGGGCCGAGCATTTCGCCGCCATGCTGGTGGACATCAACCGTTTCCTCAGGCCACGTCTATTTGTGCTGGACGGCATCGTGGCCATGCAAGGCAACGGGCCCGGTTCCGGGACGCCGCGGCAAATGAACGTCCTGCTCCTTTCCAGCGACCCGGCCGCCCTGGACGCGGTTTTCTGCCGCCTGATCCATCTGCCGCCGCGCTATGTACCGACCATGGAACCCGCCGCCCGCAGCGGCCTGGGCCGGTACGGTGATGATGAGATCGAATTGTGCGGCGATGACATTTCCCGCCTGCAATGCGCGGATTTCATGGTGGTCCGCCAGCCGGCCGAGCAGATCGACCGCTCCTTCCCCTATTATCTGAAGAGGTGGATCACGCCGCGGCCTTTCATCGATTACCGGCTTTGCGAAAGCTGCGGGAGATGCACCGCCGTATGTCCCCTGCAGCCCAAGGCCGTCCGCCCCCTGCCCGGGCAAAAACAGGGCAAGCCGGTCTACGATTACCGGCGCTGCATCCGCTGCTACTGCTGCCAGGAAATGTGCCCGGCCGGTGCCATCGCCATCAGGCGCCCGATTTTAAGCCGTATCATTCACCGTTGAAAGAGTCGGTCCGCGTCCCGAAGGCGCGCGCCCCAGGGAGGGGATCAGCCCGGCCGCAGTTCCTTCACCGCGTCGATCACCGAGCCGTCGGCCGACGGCAGGGTGGTGAAGCCGAGGCGCTTGAACAGCGTAAGCATGCGCGTGTTGTCGCTGCCGGTCTGGGCGACCACGCGCTTCAAGCCCCAGCGGCCGGCGATCTCGAGGCAATATTCGGTCAGGACGCTTCCCAGGCCCTGGTTCTGCCATTTGTCCCCGACCAGGACCGCGTATTCCACGCTTTCGTGGTCGGGATCGGCTACCAGGCGACCCACCCCCAGCAATTCGCGCCGGCCGTCCCGGCTGCGCTCCGCCACGATGGCGATCTCGCGGTCATAATCAATGAAGCAATAGCGGATCGCCGCCTGGTGGGACTGCCACTGGAAAAAATGGCGAAAACGGGCATAGATCGACTCCCGCGAACACCCCGCCAGCAGTTCCATCCACAGCGGCTCATCCTCGGGCCGGATGGGCCGGAGCAGCAGCTCGCTGCCGTCGGGCAGACGCGCCGGCCGGACGAACTCCTCGGGATAGGGCCGCAGGGCCAGGTGGGCGTAGGACCGCGGGTCGGTTTGCGCCGCTGCGGCGGCGACGACCAGGCGCGCGTCCAGGGCCAGCACCCGGGACGGGGTGACGAGCAGCGGGTTGATGTCCAGTTCAGTGATCTCGGGATAATCGGCGGCAAAATACGAAAGCCGGATCAGGACCTCGAGCAGTTGGTCGACGGCCAGCAGCGGCCGGCCGCGGTAGCCGTTGAGCAGCGGCCAGATCTTCAGCGACTCGAGCATGCGCCGGGCCAGGCGTTCGTTCAGCGGCGGAAACCCCAGGCTGCGGTCTGCGAAGAGCTCGGCGTTGGTGCCGCCCATGCCGGCCATGACCACGGTGCCGAAAACGGGGTCTTTCTTGATGCCCAGGATCATCTCGATCCCGTGCGGATCCCGGACCATGGGCTGGACCGTGACCCCTTCCAGGCTGGCCGCGGGCAGCTTGGCCCGGGCCCTGCTCATGATGTCGGCGAAAGCCTGCCGCACCATGGCCTCGTTCCGCAGGTCGAGGGCCACTCCGCCCACGTCGCTCTTGTGGGTGATGTCCGGGGACAGGATCTTCAGGACCACGGGGAAGCCGATCTTTTCGGCCAGGGCCGCCGCGCTCGCGGCCGAAGCCGCCGTTTGCGGCCGGGCGGTCGGTATCCCGTATGTCTCCAGGAGCAACTTGGAATCGCTTTCCGAGAGCACCCGCCCCTGGCCGCCGGCCAATTTTTTGAAATCGGCGCGCAATTTTTCCCGGTCCAGGGAGAAGGTCATGGGGATATCCCGCGGTGTCTCGTACAAGCTGTCCAGGTTGCGCGCATAGGCCACCAGGGTCATGAACGCGCGCACGGCCTGTTCCGGCGTGCGGTAACTGGCGATGCCGGCTTCGGCCAGGAGGGCCCGCCCGGCGCGCATGCTGTTCCCTCCCAGCCAGGCGGCCAGGATCGGCTTGGCCGACAGGTCCTTGATCTGGGCCAGCGCCTGGGCCATGGCCGTGGGATTGGTCATGGCCTGGGGGGTGACGATCACCAGGACGGCGTCGGCGCCCGGGTCCTGCAGGACGATTTCCACGGCTTTGACCAGGCGCTTGGAACGGGCATCGCCCAGGACATCGATCGGGTTGCCGTGCGACCAGCAAGGGGGCAGCGCCTCGTCCAGCCGCGCCACTGTTTCGGGAGCGAGCCGCGCCAGCACGCCGCTGGCGGCGATCAGGGCGTCGCTGGCCATCACGCCGGGACCGCCGGCATTGGTCACGACGGCCAGGCGCGCCCCCAGGGGGATCTTCTGGCGGGCGATCAGCTCGGCGCAGTCGAATATCTCGCCGATATCCAGGACCCGGGCCAGGCCGGCGCGCTGAAAGGCGGCATCGTAGATCGCGTCCTCGGCCGCCAGGGCGCCGGTATGCGAAGCCGCCACCTGCGCCGACTCGGGGAAGCGGCCGGCCTTGTAGGCCACGATGGGCTTGCCGCGGGCGAACGCCCGGGCCGCGGTCATGAACTTGCGCGCCTGGCCGATCGACTCGATATAAAGGATGATGGAACGGGTTTTTTCATCCTCGCCCAGGTAGTCGATCAGGTCGCCGAAATCCACGTCCAGGGCGTTGCCGATCGAGGCCACGCAGGAAAAACCGATATTCTCCTCGATGGCCCAGTCCAGGACGGCGGCGCACAGGGCGCCGGACTGCGAGATAAAGGCGATATGGCCGCTCTTGGGCATGGCGCCGGCAAAGCTCATATTGAGCTGGCGCCCGGGGACGATGACCCCCAGGCAGTTGGGACCCAGGATGCGCATGCCGTCGAAACGCCTGGCGGCTGCCAGGACCTCGCTTTCCAGCGCCTGGCCTTCCGCGCCCGTCTCGCGGAACCCGGCCGAAACGATCACCACGCCCGGGATGCCCGCTTCGCCGCATTCGCGCACCAGGGCCGGGACGCGCGGGGCCGGGGCGCAGATCACCCCAACATCGACGGGGCGTGGCAGTTGCTGCAGGCCGGCAAAACAGGGAATGCCCATGACCGCCTCAAAGTCGGGGTTCACCGGGTAGACGACACCGCGGAAGCCGCTGCCGACCAGGTTTGCCAGTACCTTGCCGCCGACGCTCTTGGGATTGGCCGTGACCCCGATCAGGGCGATGCGTTGGGGGTTGAAAATGTTTTCAAGCCGGTGGATGGCCATGTTTTTTTTTCAATTCCGCGTCCAGGGCGCTGCGCATGGCTCGGGTATGCTCCGGCGTACTGCCGCAGCAGCCGCCGATCACCGCCACGCCGGCAGCGACCAGTTCCGGGATCATGGACGCCATGAATTCCGGGGTCTCGGGATAGTGTACCTGGCCGGCGCGCA
The DNA here is from genome assembly GCA_963764745.1 of Candidatus Aminicenantota bacterium. Classification (GTDB taxonomy): domain Bacteria; phylum Acidobacteriota; class Aminicenantia; order UBA2199; family UBA2199; genus UBA2199. The sequence continues at coordinate 120,707 of CAVXTN010000009.1, forward strand.
GTTCCGGCACGCCGGCATTGGCCTGGATCAGCAGCGGCAGCGCGGTGAATTTCCTGAATTCCCTGGCGATGGCGACCATCTGCGGGCTGCCGTTGCCGCAATTGGAGCCGACCAGGTCGGCACCGGCCTCCTGAAGCTCCCGGCAGGCTTTCTCGATTGAAACGCCCATGATGGTGAAATAGCCCCGCGCCGTGGCCTCGAAGGTCATGGTGGCCATGACGGGGATGGATAGGGAGACGCTGCGCGCCGCCTGGACGGCAAGCCGCGCTTCGCGACATCGGACATGGTTTCGACGCAGATGATGTCGGCGCCGGCGCCGATCAGGGCCCGCATTTGCGCTTGAAAGCTCGTCGAACATCCCGGCCGCTTCGGTGTCCCCGTACGGCTGCAGGATCTTGCCGCTGGGCCCGCAGGAAGCGGACACGTATGCCCGCTCACCCACCGCCCGCCGCACCGCCCGCACGGCGTTTTCGTTTACGGCCGCCACCTGTCCGGCCAGGCCGTAATTGGCCAGCTTCAGCGGCGACCCGCCGAACGTGTTGGTCTGGATGATCTCGGCGCCGGCAGCGAGATAAAGGCGGGCGATCTCTTCCAGGATTTCCGGGCGGTCAAGATTGAGGCTTTCCGGGGCCGCGCCCCTGGGCAGGCCGCGCGCCATGAGCAGGGAGCCCATGGCCCCGTCGGCCAGCAGGATCTCGCCGCGGCCGACCCGGGAGGTGAAAGTATCCATTGGCTCAGACGGCCGCGGCCAGTTTTTTCACGCCGGCGACCGCCTGGGCGCAATCGTAGCCGTAGGCGTCGGCGCCGATCTCGCCGGCATAGCCCTGCGAAACCGGGGCGCCGCCGATGATGGTCTTGATGCGGGCGGACAGGTTTTCCTTCCTGAGCAGGTCCACGACTTCCTTCATCACCGGCATGGTGGTGGTCAGCAGCGCCGACATGCCGATGACGCAGGCGTCATGGCTTTTGGCGGCGTCCACGAAATTTGCCGCGGCCACGTCGTTGCCCAGATCGATCACCTCGAACCCCGCCCCTTTCAGCATGATGCCGACCAGGTTCTTGCCGATATCGTGCAGGTCGCCCTGCACGGAACCGATCACCACCCGGCCGCGGCTGGAAACGCCGGAGCTGATGAGCAGCGGCTTCAGCACGTCCATGCCGGCGTACATGGCCTTGGCCGCCAGCAGGACATCGGGAAGGAAAATATCGTGGACGCGGAATTTTTCCCCCACCGTGTTCATGCCGGCGATCAGGCCCTGGTCCAGGATGGTCTTGGCAGCCAATCCCTCGGCCAATGCCTGGCGCACCAGGGGCGGGACGCCGGCGTCGTCTCCTGATTCCAGGCACTGCGCGATCGTTGTCAAAATTTCCATGTTCTTCCTCCGCTTTTATGCCGACCGCGCCATTCCTCTGTCCCGGCAGGTCGGACTTTTACATTGGCCGCAAAACGGGTACACTTCGGAAAACCGATGAATGGCGGCCGGCCCGGCCACCAGGACGCCGGAGATCGATTTCAGGGGATCCATCAGGAAGCTGGCGTTCAGGCTGATGCCGATCCTCTGCGGGCGCAGGCGGGCAAAAAGTTTTTCCTGGCCGCTGATGTGCCAGCCGCAGTAGCCGGGGCTGTACAGCAACGCCACGGGCCTGGCGCCGTCGCTGCTTCCCGTGGCCTGGCTCGTCGCCCACTCCTCGGCCACGCGCCCGGCGTTGTCCGCGGCCACGGAAGCCGCGGCGTCCAGCACTGCCCCCAGGGCAAAATCGTCGCTTGCGAACAGGCGTTTGATCTCCGCGCTGATCCGCGCGCCCAGGGTGAAGGCGAAAAGATGCAGGCGGTCGGCGCGGGGAAATATTTTCTGCAGGGGCGTGTCCGGGGCATTTTGGCCGCTGCCGGCAAAGATGTCCGCAAACTCATCCGCGCTCACGGGTTCGCTCGCCCCGAGCGGTTCGCTGCAGGTCTTGAGCAATTCCAGTGCCTGCTCCAGCAGAGCGACCGAACGCAGCGAGGGCCGGCTGCCGCTTTGCAGACCCAGGGACTCATAAACGGCTTCGGCCCGCGGCTGCAGGCGTTCCAGCGGGAAATCGATCATGCGTCGACCGGGCGGGCCGGCAGCATGTTCATGCCGCAACGCCGCGCTTCCTTATCCATCAGGGAGCACAGCTCCTTTTTTCGCTCGGCGGCCAGGCGCGTGGGACGCCAGGCGCCGACCAGCCGTTCCACTTCCTGGTTGGCCCGCTGCCCCAGGGTCAGGCTCCCCTCTTCGCGCCAGCGGGAGAGATTGGCCCGGTCGATGACGCGGCCCGGGAAATAATGCTCCTTTTTCAAATGGCGGCGGGTGTGCGGCGAGATCAGCAGGTGCCCGTCGCGCAGCAGCTCCTCGAATATCGGCAGGGCCGGAAAGTCCTCGCGGGGCTCGATACCCTGCACCAGGCGCAGGGTCATGCCGCAGATCTCATTGTCCAGGACCAGTTTTTCCAGGCTCTGGCAGCTTTCGAAATCGAGCATGCCGGGACCGGAGATGCTGTTGATCCCGGAAAGGGCGGCCAGGGTCGCGCCCATGGCGGTTTCCAGGCCGGCCTGGGCGTCGAGCAGCTTGGCGTCGCTCAGCGAAATATAGGCCTGGGTGGGCATGGCCGAAATGCTTGCCGATCTCGTTGTAGGCGCAATCGATCATCTGGGTTTCCACGGCGCCCATGGGCGTGGTCTCGTAGCGCATGTCGAAGACGGCCGGCGAACCGCCGTAGAGGACCGGCGTCCCCGGGCGGGCGACCTGGCTGATGACGATGCCGCTCAGCGTCTCGGCCGTATGCTGCACCAGGGAGCCCACCAGGGTGACCGGGGCCATGAATCCGGAAAGGGGCATGGAGATGAATTCCACCGGGATGCCGCAAGCGGCGCAGTCGACCACGTTCTGCGAGGTGATCTCGCTCCACTTCAGCGGCGATGTCGGGCAGCAGGAAAATACGGCCAGCGGCTTTTCGCGCAGCTCCTTTTCGCCGCCGCGCACGGCCAGCTGCATGTCTTTCATCACCTGGAAGGACTCGATGGTGAAGGTGCCCGTGACCACGGGTTTCTCCCCGTAAAGCAGGCTTAAAAAAAGCCGGTAGCTGTCGGAAACGAGCCCGGCCACGTCGGCCGGGATGAAGGCCGTGCTCTGGGCGGCGATATGGGGCAGGCCGGCAAGCAGCTGCACGTAGCGGACATAATCGCGGGTGTCGGGCTTGCGGATCTTCTGGCTCGGATAATCCAGGATGTGCAGGGCGGCCGAGCCCGGGGTGAAATGAACCTTGGACCCCGAGAAATCGTGGGTTTCGTTGCCCAGCACGTCATACAATTTGAATTGCGCCGGGACCGACTTCAGGCAGCGGTCCAGAAGGGCGTTGGTGTACAGCACGTGGCTTTTTTCCAGGTCGACCTTGGCGCCGTTCTCGGCCAGGAGCTTGAGCACCCGGGGGTTCTGCACCTTGGTCCCCAGCCGGCAGAGGATATCGCGCGCTTCGCTCACGATCCGCGCCAGCAGTTCGTCGCCCAACAACCTCAACTGGGGTCTCAAAACCATTTTCTTACCTCCTCGCAACGGAAAGCATTTTTGCGGCAGCCGGCTTGCAAAAACCCAAGGGCTTCCAAGCGCTGAAAAATTATAGAGAATCAGGGCGCGGATGTCAATCGACCCCGATAGGTTGCCCGCCCGGCGACATGGTGCAAACAACCGGCGCTTCTGGTAAAATCAAGGAATGACATCGACCGCACCGCCCGTATCCATCTTGCCGCTGCCGGCCTGACCGGAGAAGCAGCATGCAGAGTTACGCTGTCCTGATCTGGATCATCCTGGTTCCGACCCTGCATTTCCTGGTCTCCGTCCTGTTTTTGGGGGCAGGGCTGCTATTGCTGCTGCAGGAGAGGTTTCCGCGAATGCATTTCCCGGCAGCGGGAAATTTTCTCGCGGCCGTCGCCGCGGGGGTCTTATTCAATGCCGCGCAATTCGCGATGGTGCTGCTGGTTTACAAAAGGCTGTCGCTCAATTCCCAATTCTGGTTGAGCGCCGGCAAGTATGCCATGGACCTGGCCGTGCTGCTGTTGGTCATCATGGTCTGCAAAAAAAAATACCTGTCCGCCCTGCGCGGCCTGGCCGCGCCCTGGCGCAACGTCGGGAACGCGGGGCTGACGCTGCTCTCCCTCCTCTTGGGAGTGGTGGCCGTGCTCAATTTTCCCCATGTGCACGACTCGGTGCAGTTGATGGCCACCAACAACGCTTGGCTGACCGGGGCGGATTTCTGGTCCGCCAAGCGCTTCGGATTGGGGTTCGCATCCATGTGCTATTTCCCCGCGGCTCTCTGGCGCAACCTCCCCATGGCCACGCTGGCTTCCGGCTTCAAGCCGGCCTTGTTCCTGCTGGCCGGCCAGGCGGTGATCTTCGGGATCGACCGCCTGGGTACCGTCCAGGCCACGGCAAACAAATATCTCTATTTCGTCCTATTGTTCGGAAGCTGCTTCGGACTGCACGGGATCATGGAACTGGGCAAGGACAGCGCCTGGGGAGTGCTGCTCACCCTGGTATTCATCTTCAGCCTCATGACCCGGGAGCATTGCCAAGGACGCTTCGAGCCCTTCCTGTACGCGGCGGCCGCCATGGCCCTGGGCACGGTCACCATTCCCTACCTGTGCGTCTTTGTCGCGATCTGGATCACGCTGCGCCTCATTCCGGAAAGACTTTCCGCCCACAAGGTCATTTTCCCGGCTGCGGTCGTCCTGCTGCTGGCGCTGGGAACGATACAGATGCCGGCCCGCCTTGCCATTGCCAATCTTCCCCAGCAGAAAGCGCTTCTGGGGAACCACGCCTACTGGTATCCCCTCGACGGGAAGACAACTTTCTTCGGCTATTTGTTCGCTTTTGCCCGCCGCGGATACCGGAACCCGCCATGGCTCATCGCCGCAGGCTTTCTGGGAATCCTGCTGCTGCCGCTGGCCAAGAAGCGGTTCGCCGATGCGGCCGTGAGGAGCACGGCGCTCTTTCTGCCGGTCAGCGCCAGCGGGTTCCTGCTCTTTACCAGCCTCGCCCGGGGCATCATCCCCGCCGGGCGCAGCGACCGGATCCCGTTCACGCCGTTTTCCTTTTTTGACGCCTGGAATCTGATCAAGGACATTCCCCAATGGTACGTGCAGATCATCTCCGGAATTTTCTTCATCATCCTGCTGGACACGCTGTGGCAAAAACTGCCGGCGCACGCCGGGCGCTGGCGGGCCCCGTTCCTGGGAATTGCGGCGCTGGCCGCGACAATGATCCTGGCCGCCAATGCCTCCGTGCTGGCCTCCCTGCGTCGCCCGGCTTTCTTTTATTCTTATGGAGGCAACAAAAACAGGCGCTTCGCCCTGGTCATGGAATGCATTTACCGCAATCCCGGACTGCGGCGATTCTACTTGCAACGGGGAACTTCAGGACTGGTCCCCTCGGAATTCAACTGGGAGATAAAAGGCTATTTCCCCAACAAAACGATCCAGGTCCTGGCCGACGTCCACGTCAATGAAAAGCTGCTGCTTCCCAAAAAATTACCGCTGCTATTGGTCGCCCGCAGGGATTTCCAGGCAGGATTTGTACAGGCCGCCGCGAAATACGGTTCTTTTCAGATCCGTGAACTGGCGTATTTTCGTGACGGCACGGGAGGGATCTGCGCCATGGGCGGGGGAAACTCGGATCTGGCGGACGATCTAAGCCGCCCGCCGCGACCGCGGCGCTGATCCGTTCCTCCGGCGGCGGCAAAGGAGAAGCACGGCTCCCAGGAAGGCCGGCAGGGCCGTATTCAGCAAAAAGATCATAAAGGCGGCGGAGACGGCGGCCGCGCGCGGGACTTTGAAGCGCGAGAGGAGGATCATCGCGGTCCCCTCCCGGAACCCGAGGCCGCCGATGGTGAACGGCAGGATATTGGTCAGCATGACCAAGGGCTGCACCAGAACTGCCTGCCCCAACCCGCCGTGATGGTAATTGTTCAGCAAATGGTAAAACTGCACGATCACAATCCCGTAGCTCAGAATGGTAATCGTCAAAAGCCGCCATTTGTCCCTCGCGGACATGACTGCTATCCGTGTTGCCACAAACGCCAATTGCCGCCGCGCGGCAACGAATTTCCCGGAACGACCCAAGAGACGCTGCAGGCAGTACAGAGGGAAAGCGGGGAGAAAAATCACCGCCAGCAGCATGGCCGCGACTCCCACCACCGCGGCGGCAAGGAACGGATTCGCGAAATAAAACAACCCTGGCACGGCCAGGAACAGCACCGCCGCGAGATCGAGCACCCGGTCCACGACCACCAGGTAGGCAACAAGGCTTTTGTCGGATTTCTCCAGGTAGACCATGCGGGCGATCTCCCCGACCCGCCCGGGCGTAAGCAGGCCGCAGGCCAGGCCCGCCAGATAGGATTTCCCGGCATCGGCCCGTGACGCGCCTTCCCCGGCGGCCCGCACCAGGCCATGCCATTTCAACATTTTCAAATAAGTGAAAACAAGCGCGCAAAGCAGGGCCGGGACGAAATGCAGGTTCACGACCTTCAGGGACGCGACAAGATCGCCAAAACCGATTTTGCTCACGACCAGGCAGACCAGGGCGATCGACAGCACAAACTTGAAAAAAGACAATGCCTTTCCCCTGAACGCTTTCATGCCACTCCGGACGAAGGATTATACGCAAAGCAGCTGCCCGAGTCAACGCCGGCCCTAGCGTCCTGGCCGGTTGACATATTCTGAATTATAGATAAAATGCAAGCGGGAATGAATGGCCAACGACGAACAATGAAAGGGCGGCGATGAACAAAAAAAGCGAGGCGAAAGGCGACGGGCAGCGGTTGAACGTTCTGGTCGTCGACGATGAAGCGAACATCCGCAAAACCATTTCCTTATGCCTGGAGATGGAAGGCTGCCAGGTGCGGGCGGTCAGCAATTTCGCCGATGCCGTCCTGGAGATCAAGAAGGGTGTTTTTGACGTGGCCTTCCTCGACCTGCGCCTGGGAACCAAGAATGGCCTTGACCTGATCCCCTACCTGCAATTCCACTCGCCACGAGCCAAGATCGTCATCATTACCGCTTACGCGTCCATCGACTCGGCCATCGAGGCGATCCGCAAGGGAGCCAGCGATTACATTCCCAAGCCCTTCACCCCGGCGCAGATCAAGATGGTCATCGACAAGATCCGCGAAATCGGGGACATGCAGCGGCAAATCGAAGACCTCAAGTCCAGCCTGACGGCAAACGTTCCGGAAATCGATTTTTCTTCAAAAAACGCCGCCATGCAAAAGGTCATGGCCGTAGCCCGCGAGGCCGCCGCTTCCAGCGCCAACATACTGCTCAAAGGGGAAAGCGGCAGCGGCAAGACCATACTGGCCAAGGCCATTCACGACTGGAGCCCCAGAGCCGGCATGCCTTTCTTGAGCGTCTCCTGTCCGTCCCTGTCCGCCGAGCTCCTGGAGAGCGAGCTTTTCGGCCACGCCAAAGGATCATTTACCGGGGCGCTCAAGGATTACCCCGGGCGGATCTCGATGGGCCAGGAAGGCACTCTGTTCCTGGATGAGATCGGCGACCTGCCCCTGTCGATCCAGCCCAAGCTCCTGCGTTTCATCCAGGAAAAGAAATACGAGCGGCTCGGCGAAAACATCACCCGCAATGCCGATGTGCGGCTGATCGCCGCCTCCAACCTCGACCTGGGAAAAGCCGTGTCCGAGGGCAGATTCAGGGAGGACCTCTATTACCGGTTGAATGTGGTGGAAATCGAAATCCCGCCCCTGCGTGAAAGAAAAGAAGATATGGAAGCCAACGCCAACAATATGCTGCTTTTTTTCGGCCGCAATAACCACAGGACCTACAAGGGATTCAGTCCCGAGGCATTGGCGTCACTCAAAAAGTATTCCTGGCCTGGGAATCTCAGGGAACTACGCAATACCATTGAACGCATCGCGATCTTCTGCAAGACGGAAATCGTGGGCCAGGAATGCCTTCCCGAAAAAATCAGCGGAACGGAGGGAGTACCCTGCCTCGGAGACGCGGTCAATCTGGAAAAGATCGAGGAGATCCATATTCGCCGGATTTTGGCCAGTGCCGCCTCCATGCAGCAGGCTGCAGAAACGCTCGGCATCGACGCGGCCACTCTTTGGCGCAAAAGAAAAAAATACGGCATTTGATCCTCTTCCCCTCCTGAAGGGCGGCCTTGCAAAATGCAATGCCGAAATGAATCCGGCTTGCAGAATTCAATAGCGAAGACCAAGGCAAGCAAGAAAACCCCTTTCATAACAGGCTCAGACCTTGGCAAGATTCATGCTTAGTGTTTCATGGAGTTGTCAATGAAATTCACTTTGAGAAAAAAAATATTCGTCGTATTCGCCATGCTGCTGTTGATCGCGGCATTGATCTCCCTGCAAAGCATCCGGCGCTTCAACCAGCTGGGAAGATCCATCGATGTGATACTGAAGGAAAACTACCGCAGCGTCATCGCCTGCCAACAGATGAATGACGCCCTGGAAAGGATGGACAGCGGGCTGCTTTTCATCCTTTCGGGCTTTGTGAAGGAAGGAATCAAGCAGATCGAGACCAACCAGGGCCATTTCAAGGCGGCCCTGCAAACGGAATTAGGCAATTTGACCCTGCCTGAAGAATCCCTGCGCGCGACCGAATTGAAATCGCTGTTCGGCCTTTATTGCCAGGATGTGGAAAAATTCATGAAGAGCCCGCAGCAGGAGCTTCCGCAAATCTATTTTGAGAAACTTTTCCCGCTTTTCAAGAATATCAAGAGCAAGGCAGGTTCCATTCTGCAGATGAACCAGGAAAATATGAACGCCGCCAACAACCGGGCCAGGCGCAAGGCGGCCCAGGCCCGCCTGGACATGTATTTTTTCCTGGGTCTTTCCGCCCTTATCGCATTGCTTTTCATGCTTTTCAGCAACCATTGGATCCTGAAACCCATCCGCCTCCTCCTCGATTCCACCCAGGAGATCCGCAAGGGGAATCTGAACCTGGTAATCAAGGTTGACACCTGGGATGAGATCGGCCAGCTCTCTGAAGCCTTCAACTCCATGGTGGCCAGCCTGCGGCTTTTCCGCCGTTCCGACCAGGCGAAGCTCTTGAATATCCAGCGCTCCACCCAGGAGGCGTTCAAGAACCTGCCGGCGGCAATCGCCATCGTCGATGCCGATGGCATGATCGAGATCGCCACCGCTTCGGCGCGCAGCAATTTCGGGCTGGTTCCCAACACGGCGATCGAACAGTCCGCTTATCCCTGGCTGGCGGAAATCCAGCGCTCAGCCATCAAGGTTCCTTCTGCACCCGCCAGTGAAAAAAAGCATGAGGTGATCCAGCAATTCCACGATAACCAGGAAAGGTTCTATGAGCCGCGGGTCATCCCGATTTTCGACAATGAAAAAGAGTTCAATGGCTCGGTCATCATCCTTGAGGATGTCACCATGATGATGCAGAACGATGAAATCAAAAAGGATCTGTTCTCCACGATCTCCCACCAGTTGAAAACGCCTCTGACTTCGATCCGCATGGCGCTCCATCTCCTGCTGGAGGAAAAGGTCGGCAGTTTAAGCGAAAAGCAGGCCGACCTCCTGGTCTCCGCCCGCGACGAGAGCGACAGGCTCAACGGCATCATCGAAGATCTTCTTGACATCCGGCGCCTGGAATCGGGAAGCATCCGCTTGGGACTTGCCGCCTATTCACCCTATCAGTTGGCGCAGGAGGCGACCGGCCCGTTTTTGCGCCAGGCCCAGGACAAGGGCATACGCCTGGAAATCGAGCTGCCCCCCGATCTTCCCGACGTGCGCGCCGACCGCTCCCGCATTTTGTATGTATTTGCCAACCTGCTTTCCAATGCCATCAAATATTCTCCGGTCGGCGGCGTGGTGCGGCTGACGGCGAAAACGGAAGGAGAAAAGGTCCTGTTTTCAATTGCCGACAATGGCCGCGGCATCCCCAGGAAATACCAGAAACGGATCTTCGAGAAATTTTTCAGGGTGCCGGGGAGGAATGCGGAAAGCGGAGTCGGATTGGGCTTAAGCATTGCCAAGGAGATCATCACGGCGCATCACGGCCAGATCACTTTCAGCAGCGCCGAAGGCCAAGGCACCACGTTCACATTCAGCCTGGACCAACAGGACAGCTTGTCAAAAGGAGATTCATGATGCATGATCTGATCAATGTCATTTTGATGGCGGGATTTTTAATCGCCTGCCTGCGCCTGGGGAAATTTCTGGAGGAGGCTACGAAATGATGCAGATCGTCACCGTCATTGTCGTTCTGGCATTGATCGTCTACCTGTTCGTTTCCATATTCAAGCCTGAGAAATTTTAAAAGGGAAAACAATGGAAATCACTAGCTGGATGCAACTGTTTTTGTTCATGGGGCTTTTGCTTTTGCTGACCAGGCCCGTCGGCTCATATCTGCACAAAGTCCTGGAGTCAAGGGAAAAAACGGTTTTTTCGCCTGTTTTGGGCGGATGCGAAAAATTTCTGTTCAAAGCCCTGGGCCGGGAAGTCGAGAAAGAGCAAAGCTGGAAACAGTACGGGATAGCGCTCGCCTTTTTCAGCCTGGCGGGCATGCTGCTGACCTATCTTATCCTGCGCTTGCAGCACATTCTTCCCTTGAATCCCCAGCATCTGGCCGACTTGGATCCGTCACTGGCCTTCAACACCGCGGCCAGCTTCGCCACCAACACCAACTGGCAGAGTTATGCCGGCGAAAGCGCGATGTCCCATTTCTCGCAAATGGTGGGGCTGACTTTCCATAATTTCGTTTCGGCCGCCGCCGGCATCGCCGTTGCCGCCGCCCTGGTGCGGGGGATCGCCAGGAAAAGCGCCCGCACGATCGGAAATTTCTGGGCCGACCTCGTCCGCGTCACCCTTCATCTGCTTTTGCCATTGTCGGTCATATTGGCTGTTTTTTTCATGTCCCAAGGCGTGATCCAGAATTTCAAGGCGGATGTAAAAGTTTCCAACCTTGAAAAATCCGCCGGCCAGGAGCAGGTGCAATTCATCCCCCAGGGGCCCGTGGCCTCGCAGGAAGCGATCAAGATGCTGGGCACCAACGGCGGCGGCTTTTTTAACGCCAATTCCTCCCACCCTTATGAAAATCCGACTCCCCTGACCAACTTTGTCCAGATGCTGGCCATCTTTTTGATCCCGTCCGCCCTGACCCGCTACCTGGGCTTGATGACCGGCAACAAGAAGCATGGCTGGGCGGTATGGACGGCCATGGCCATCCTTTTCTTGTCCAGCCTGCTGGTCTGCTGGACCGCCGAAAGCAGGGGGAATCCGAGGCTGCAAACCCTGGCGGCGGTCGCGGGCGGCAACATGGAAGGCAAAGAGATGCGCTTCGGAATTTTCGATTCAGCCTTGTATGCCACGGTCACGACCGACGCTTCCTGCGGAGCGGTCAATTCCATGCACGACTCCTTCACCCCGTTGGGAGGGCTGATGCCCATGCTCAACATCCAGCTGGGCGAAGTGGTGTTCGGAGGAGTGGGATCGGGACTTTACGGCATGCTGGTTTTTGTCATCCTGGCCGTATTCATCGCCGGGTTGATGGTCGGCCGCACCCCGGAATATCTCGGCAAGAAAATCGAAGCTGCCGATGTCAAACTCTGCGTTTTTTATGTCCTGGTTTCAGCCATTTTGATTCTCGCTCCAACCGCCTGGGCGGCGGTCAGCCGCTGGGGGACGGCCGGCTTAAGCAACCAAGGCCCGCACGGATTGAGCGAGCTGCTATACGCTTTTTCTTCCGCTGCCGGGAACAACGGCAGCGCCTTTGCGGGTTTGTCAGCCAACACCACGGCCTACAATACCATTCTCGGCCTGGTCATGCTGGCCGGCCGTTTTTTGCTCATGGCCCCGGTCCTGGCCCTGGCCGGGAACCTGGGCGCGAAAAAAGCGATCCCGGCGGGCAGCGGCAGCTTTCCGGTCCACGGCGCGACGTTCATCGTGCTCCTTATCGGAACCATCATCATCGTCGGCCTGCTGACTTTTCTTCCCGCCCTTTCACTCGGACCGGTCGTCGAGCATTTCATCATGACCGGTTCCGGCAAACTGTTTTAGGAGGCCTCACCAATGCGAACCGCACCCTCTTCCCTCTTCCAAAAAGACATCCTGAAGCAGGCCGTCGTGGATGCCGTAAAAAAACTCGATCCCCGCTCCATGGTCAGGAACCCGGTCATGTTCGTCACCGAATGCTGCGCCTTGCTTACTACGGTCGCCGTTTTTCAAAAAAACAGCGGCGAGCCGCTGGGATTCACCATTCAGATTTCAATTTGGCTGTGGTTCACCGTTTTGTTCGCCAACTTCGCCGAGGCCGTGGCCGAAGGCCGGGGCAAGGCCCAGGCCGATTCACTGCGCAAGACCAGGTCCCATACCGAGGCCAATCGCTTGCGGGAAGGTCAGGATAGCGAACGGGTGCCGGCGGAGACCTTGCGAAAAAATGACAGGGTGGCGGTCAGCGCCGGCGAGATCATTCCGGCGGACGGCGAAGTGATCTCAGGGCATCGCCACGGTCGACGAATCGGCGATCACCGGGGAATCGGCGCCGGTCATCCGCGAATCCGGAGGAGACCGCAGCGCCGTGACCGGCGGCACCCGCGTGCTCTCCGACAAGATCGTCGTCCGCGTCACGGCGAATCCGGGCGAAAGTTTCCTGGACCGCATGATCAGCCTGGTGGAGGGCGCCAACCGCCAGAAGACCCCGAACGAGATCGCCCTGACCATCCTGCTGTCCGCGCTCAGCGTGATTTTCCTGGTGGCGATCTTCACCTTGAAATTCTTCGGGATCTACTCCGGGAGTATCGTTCAGCGTCACCGTTTTGGTTTCGCTCCTGGTCTGCCTGCTGCCGACGACCATCGGCGGGCTGCTGAGCGCCATCGGCATCGCCGGCATCGACCGCCTGGTGCAAAAGAACGTCCTGGCCATGAGCGGCCGGGCGGTGGAAGCGGCGGGAGACATCGACGTGCTTTTGCTGGACAAGACCGGCACCATTACCCTGGGCGACCGGCAGGCGGTGCGCTTCATCCCGGCGCCGGGGGTGACGATGGAAACCCTGGCGGACATCGCCCAGCTGGCTTCCTTGTCCGATGAAACCCCGGAAGGCCGCAGCATCGTCATCCTGGCAAAAAAGCACGGCTTGCGCGGCCGCTCGATCGCCGATATTCCCAACGCCAGATTCGTCTCATTTTCGGCGCAGACGCGGATGAGCGGCATCGACATCGGCCAGCATCAATTTCGCAAAGGCTCTCCCGACGCCATCGCGGCATTCGCCGTCACGGAGTTTCCGCAGGAGATGAAACGAGTCATCGAAGAAATCTCCAGGGCGGGCGGCACGGCGCTGGCCGTGGCGGAAAAGGACGGAGGCGCTGGGCGTCATCCATCTCAAGGATATCGTCAAAGGCGGGCTCAAGGACCGTTTCACCCGGCTGCGGGCCATGGGCATCAAGACCATCATGATCACCGGCGACAACCGACTGACCGCGGCCACGATCGCCCGGGAAGCGGGTGTGGACGATTTTCTGGCCGAAGCCCGCCCGGAAGACAAATTGGCGCTGATCCGCAAAGAACAAAGGGAAGGTTACCTGGTGGCCATGACCGGCGACGGCACCAACGACGCCCCGGCGCTGGCGCAGGCGGATGTGGGCGTGGCCATGAACACGGGCACCCAGGCCGCCAAAGAGGCCGGCAACATGATCGACCTGGATTCCAACCCGACCAAGCTCATCGAGATCATCGAGACCGGGAAACAGATGCTGATGACGCGCGGCGCCTTGACCACCTTCAGCATCGCCAACGATATCGCGAAATATTTCGCCATCCTTCCGGCCATGCTCATCGTTCTTTTCCCGGAAATCGCCCCCTTGAACATCATGAAGCTGCGGATCGCCGCTCAGCGCCATTCTCAGCGCCGTGGTATTCAATGCCCTGATCATCATCCTGCTCATTCCCCTGGCCCTCAAGGGGGTGAAATTCAGGCCCATGAAAGCCATGGCCCTGCTGCGGCGCAATCTTGTGGTCTTCGGACTCGGCGGTTTGGTTATTCCTTTTATCGGCATAAAAATCATTGATATCATGGTCAATTTTTTCCATCTGACCTGAGGAGATAAAAAAATGAAAGCGTTGACAGGCGAAATAAAAAGGGCGGTATTGGCCGTCATCCTGCTGTCAATTTTATTGTGCGTGATCTATCCACTGACCGTATGGGGCATCGGGCAATTGCTTTTTCCGGAAAAAGCCAACGGGTCCATGTTGATAAGCGGAGGAAGAAATCGTGGGCTCTGTCCTGATCGCCCAGCAATTCACCTCGCCCGCTTATTTCCATCCCCGCCCCTCGGCCGTCGCCTACGCCAGTTCCGGAGCCATTGTCTGGCGGCAGCAACCTGGGCCCCTTGTCAAAATCGCTCAACGATCAGGTAAGCGCCCGGATAAAAGATTACCGCCAGGAAAACGGATTGGCGGACGCTTTCCCGATCGCTGCGGATGCGGTCAGCGCTTCCGCCAGCGGCCTGGACCCCCATATCAGCCCCGCCAATGCATATGCCCAGGCGGCCCGGGTGGCCAGGGCCCGGGGGCTGAGCCAAGGGCCAGGTCCTGAACATGATCCGGCTCCTCCTGGAAGAAAGGCAGCTCGGGAATCTTCGGTGAAAAAAGGGTCAACGTGCTGTTGCTGAACTTGGCCTTGGACGGCCATGAATGATGCGCATGATCGAGCTCGCACATGAATGAAGACAAAGCGAATAAATTTCTGCGCCTGATCCAGCGTTCCGCCCGCGGGCGCCTGAAGATCTATCTCGGCTATGGCGCCGGGGTCGGCAAGACCTACCGCATGCTCCAGGAAGGGCATGCGCTCAAGACCGACGGCATCGACGTGGTGGTCGGGTACGTGGAAACCCATGGCCGCGCCGATATCGTCAGGCTCCTGGATGGCTTCGAGATCATCCCCAGGCGGGTCAGGGAATACAAGGGGATGAAGATGGAAGAGATGGACTTGGACGCGGTGCTGGCCAGGAAGCCGGCCGTGGCGCTGGTCGACGAGCTGGCCCATACCAACGTGCCCGAGAGCCGAAACGGCAAGCGCTACCAGGATGTGCAGGAGATCCTGGCCACCGGCATTCACGTGATCACGACCTTGAACGTCCAGCACTTGGAAAGCCTCTATGACACGGTCGAAAAACTCGTCAGGGTCAAGGTGCGCGAAAGGCTTCCCGACTCGGTGATCGCCGAGGCCGACCAGATCGTCAACGTCGACCTGACCCCCGAGGACCTGAGAAAAAGGCTCGCAGGAAGGCAAAATATACAAGGAAGACAAGATCCAGACCGCCCTGGAAAATTTTTTTACCCAGGCCAATCTGGAAAACCTCAGGGAACTGACGCTGCGGGAACTGGCCGCCCAGATCGATACCCACCGCAAGGATCTGGAAAGCGATGAAAACACGGCCATGCCCGATCAGATCATGGTCTGCCTGAGTTCGCGCGGCCCGAACAGCGATTTTTTGCTCCGTTATGCCTCGCGCTTCGCCGGCCGCCTGAACAAGAACTGGTACGCGCTGTATGTCCAGACGGCGGCGGAAGATCCCCTGCACATCGATCTTCAGACCCAGAACGCTCTGGCCCGCACCCTGACGCTGGCCAAGCAGCTGGGGGCGATCGTCTTCACCTACAAGGGCGAGGACCTGGCCAGCACGATCGTCCGCTTTGCCCGGGAATACCATGTCGGGCACATCATTATCGGGTCTCCCAGCCGACTATTCATTCTTCCAAAAAATTCGCTTCAAGAAAACTCTTTCCGAAAGGTTGATCCAGGAAGCCAGGGGGATCAATATCGTCGTGGTGGACACCCGTTCCACAGCGCCCCGGTCCGGAAGGATCCCGGAGCCGGAGATCGCGGCCAGCCGGTCTCGGCAAAAGGATCGGCTTGAGCGACTTCCTGCAGCAAGACCATATTCTGATCTGGAAGAATGCGGCGATGAAGGAGGAAGTGTTGCGGGACCTGACCCGGACCGTGTACAGTGCGGAGAAGGATCAGCAGGAAATTTTCACCCGCTTGCTGCAGAGGGAAAAGGAAAGTTCGACATTTTTCAACGAAGGAGTGGCTTTCCCGCACCTGCGGCTGGAAGACGATTCCCTGCCCAGAATCGCCCTGGGAATCATCCCCAAGGGCATCGCCGATGTTTCCACCATCGAACCGATCCGCCTGGTCTTTCTCATCGTGACTTCAGCTGCGCCAGAGCGACGTCCAGGCAAAGCTGCTGGCCGCCGCCAGCAAGATCGCCAGCAACAAGCGCCTGGTGGATATCCTGCTTGCCGCGAAAAATCCCGAAAAGGTCATCGAGGAAATTAAACAAATGGGCGACCGTGAATTTGTAATAGCCGCTGCCCAGGAAGAACACGATGCCTGAAAATGTTCTTACGGCATTGATTTCGGACAGGGTTATGAATATGATTGGTTCAAGGAAAATATTGGATTTGCTTCAGGAGGGAATATGGTTATGAAGAAAAAACTCTCATTGGGATTGGGATTTTTGTTTTTTATCATTTTTGTTTTGGCTATCTTTTGTTCCTATTATATTGGCAAACTATCCCAGGAGGCCGGCAATATTTTAAAGGACAATTATAATTCTCTGGTTTATTCAAAAAACATGATTTCATCCCTTGAGGATATAAGGACAGCCGTCAGCAGCATTATTTTCAACCAAACCGAGAACAAGAAAACATCCGACTATTTCGGGCAGCTTTTTGAAAAGGGAAGGACTGAGTTTGAAAAAAACCTGAAGGCGGAAAACAAAAACATAACGGAGATCAATGAAAATGTATATGTGGAAGAATATAAACAAGAACTATGATATTTTTTTGAAACTCTGCCAGCAGATAAAAACGGGATCCGGCGACCAATGCCATGTACTTTAACGAATTTCAACCCGCTTTTGAACAACTCAAACAATCCATTGACAACATCCATGAAGTGAATATGCAGGCCGTGGTGCGAAAAAGCCAGATGACAAGGCATGATGCCGACAAGACGAGGGATTACATGGCGGGCATCGGGGTATTTTGCCTGATCCTGGCTTTTGCTTATTTTTGGTATTTTCCCCTTTATATTTCCAATTCGATCTCTTATCTGGCGGAAAAAATGAAACTACTATTGAAAAAATTGGGCATGCCCCTGGATAGTAAAACAGATGACGAATTCCACGTCATTTTACAGTCAATAAATTTAATGGAGAATAAATACGTCGGGGAAAATAAAGTAATAACAAAATAGAAAAGTAAGTAACCAAAAAATTAACCCGAACGGTGTGAGCGGTCCCTTCAGCAAGCTCCGCGGGCGATACGCCTCAAGGCTTCGAGGAAGCGCTCCACTTCTTCTCCGGTGTTGTACAGGCTGAGCCCGGCCCGCACCGCGCCGCCCTTTTCGCCGAGGCCCAGGAATTTCATGGGTTCCCAGGCGTAGTAGTCGCCGTCCCAGACATGGATGCCCGCCGCCGCCAGTTTTTCGGCGACAGCGGCCGGCGCCAGGTCCGGCAGGGTGAAACAGGCCGTGGGCGTGCGCTCGGACATGCGCCTGGGATCGGTGATGCCGTAGACACGCAGCCCATCGATGGCCAACAGTCCGTCCAGCAAATGGGAAAAAAGGCGGGTCTCATGCTCGTGGATTTCCGCCAGGGCCTGCTTCAGCCAGCGTTTCCGCCCGGCAGCGTAGCCTGCCAGACCGGGGGCCTGGTCGCGACCGGTATCGCGCCCCAGGGCGGCCAGAAAATCAACGGCCGCCCCAATCCCGGCGATGCCCTCGTGGTTCTTGGTCCCGGTCTCCAGGCGGTCGGGCGCCTGGTCGCTGGCCGGCCGCACCTTGTAAGGCAGCAGGCGTTCGAGCGCTTCCTGCTTGCCGTACAAGACGCCCGGAGTGCGGCCCATAGAACTTGTAGGGCGAACAGGCCAGGAAATCGCAGTCCAGGCGCTGGACGTCGATGGCGCGGTGCGGCGCGTAGTGGACGGCGTCGACAAAGGTCAGGGCCCCGGCCTTCCTGGCCGCGGCCACGATCCTGGCCGCGTCGTTGATGGTGCCGAAGGCGTTGGAGGCATGGCCCACGGCCACGATGCGCGTACGCTCGTTGATGACCTCGTCCAGGGCTTCCAGTTTCAAGGTGCAGTCACCGGGCTCGATCTCCAGCCAGCGGATCACGGCCCCGTTTTCCTGCAGGAACAGCCAGGGGGCGATGTTGGCGTCGTGGTCCAGGCGCGTGACCACGATCTCGTCGCCCGCCTTCAGGGACCGCGCCCAGGGCGCGGGCCAGGTGCAGCGTCAAGGTGGTCATGTTGGCGCCGAAGACGATCTCGCTGGCCGAGCGGGCGTTGACGAAATCGGCCATGGCCTGGCGCGCCTGGGTGATGATGCCGTCGCTGCGCTGCGAGGTGGGAAAAAGGCCGTGCTCGTTGGCATTGGCGTCCCGATAATACGCGGCCACGGCGTCGATGACCGCCTGCGGCACCTGGGTGCCGCCCGGGCCGTCGAAAAAGACGGCTCCCGCGGCCAGGGCCGGGAATTGGGAGCGGATATTGCTTGACGGGATATTCCATGGTCACTCCTTGCTTGCGACCGCCGAGCTTCCGCTCAGCGGTTCAAAGCGAAATTTTTCAGGGCAATGGCGGCGATGGACTGGCCGATGCTGATGGAGGCCGTGGCCGCCGGCGACGGCGCGTTCAGAACATGAACCATGCGTTCGGCCTCCTTGATGCGGAAAGTCGTCGACCAGGAAGCCGTTGGCTTCCAGGGCCTGGGCGCGCACGCCGGCGCCTCCCGGCTGCAGGTCGGCGCCCTGGATCTCGGGGATCAGGCGCTGCAGGGCCTTGACGAAAGCCTTCTTGGAAAAGGAACGGTAGAACTCACCCAGGCCCATCTTCCAGAATTTGAGACCCATGGCCCAGAATCCGGGATACAAGGCGAACTGAGCGGTATCGCGCAGGGAAAAGCTCCATTTGTTATAGCCCAGGCGCTTGAAGGCCAGGACGGCGTTGGGACCGGCTTCCACCCCGCCGGCGATCATGCGCGTGAAATGGACGCCCAGGAAGGGAAAGCGGGGATCCGGGACCGGGTAGATCAGGTTGCGGACCAGGCCGTGGCGCTCCGGGGATCAATTTATAGTATTCGCCGCGGAAGGGGATGATCTGCAAACCGGGCTTGACGCCGCACATGCGGGCCACGCGGTCGGAATGAAGGCCGGCGCAATTGACCAGGTTGCGGCAGCGGACTTCGCCGTTGCCGGAGCGCAAGACCAGTTCGTCGGCTGTTCCTTTTTCACCCGCGTCACCCGGAAATTCAGGCGGATGTCGCCGCCGCCGGCGCTGATGATCTCGGCGTATTTTTCGCAGACCTTGACGTAATCGACGATGCCGGTCTCGGCCACCCACAGGCCGGCGATCCCGGCGACGTGCGGCTCGAATTCCTTCAGTTCGGCCGCGCCCAGCCGGCGCAGTCCCTTGAGGCCGTTGGCGATCCCTTTTTTTTCCAGCTCGTCCAGGGCGGCGAGTCTCGTCCTCCCGGGTGGCCACCACCAGCTTGCCGCAGGCCTGGTGGGCGATCCCCTGCTCCCGGCAGAAGCGGTACAGGGCTTCGCGCCCGGCCACGCAATTCCTGGCCTTCAAGCGAACCGGGCTTGTAATAGAGTCCCGAATGGATCACGCCGCTGTTGTTGCCGGTCTGGTGGGCGGCCAGGCGGCCTTCCGCTTCCAGCACCGCCACCGAGGTCACCCCGGATTTGACCAGAGCCATGGCCGTGGCCAGCCCGACAATGCCGCCGCCGATGATGCCCACGTCGTAAATTGCCGCTTGCCCATTGAGGCTCCTCCTATTCCGATTCCAGCTGGATTCGCACGGCGAATAGAGGGGAAATATAGCAGAAGCCCCCGGGCATAGTCATCAAACCCCTGATTTTGATCGTTTGCCCGGCAGACGGCCTTCTGCGGTATAATGTACCCATTGCGGAGGAGGACCAAAATGATCAACGAAGCGATCTTCAGGGAATACGATATCCGCGGCCTGGCGGAAACGCGAATTGACCGACCCGGTGGTGGAGCATATCGCCATGGCGGCGGCCGCCGTCTACGTGCGCGAAGGGCAAGCACGAGATCGCCATGGGCATGGACGGCCGGCCCAGTTCGCCCCGCATCAAGGATCTTTTCAGCCGCACCCTGGCCCGCTACGGCCTGCAGGTGACCGACCTGGGCCTGGTGCCCACGCCGGTGGTCTATTTCGCCGACCTTCCAGCACAAGATGGACGGGGCCGTCATCATCACCGCCTCGCACAACCCGTCCGAATACAACGGCTTCAAGATCCTGCTCGGCACTGCGGCGCTTTACGGGGACCAGATCAAGGAGATCTACCACCTGGCCTGCGACGGGCCTTTCCCGGCCGAAAAAAAAGGCGCGATCAGCGAAAAAAGACATCCTGCCCGAATACCTGGCCTATATCGAGAATAACATCACGCTTGAAAAAGAAGATCCGCGTGGTCGTCGACGGCGGCAACGGCACCGGCGGCATCACCGCCCCCGAGCTGTACCGCCGGCTGGGCGCCGAGGTCATCCGAACTCTATCTGCGACGTGGACGGGCGCTTCCCCAACCACCATCCCGACCCCACCGTGGTCAAGAACCTGCAGGACCTGATCGCCAAGGTGAAGGAGACCGGCGCCGACCTGGGCATCGGCCTGGACGGCGACGCCGACCGCATCGGCGTCGTGGACGGCCAGGGGCGCATCCTCTGGGGCGACCAGCTGCTGGTCATTTTCGCCCGCGACATCCTCAAGAGACCATCCCGGCGCCACGATCATCTCCGAGGTCAAGGCCTCGGAGGTCCTCTATGCCGAGATCAGGAAGTACGGCGGCGTGCCCATCATGTGGAAGGCCGGCCATTCGCTGATCAAAAAGAAACTTTTCGAAGTGAACGCGCTGCTCGCCGGCGAGGTCAGCGGCCACGTATTTTTCAACGACAAGTGGTTCGGCTTCGACGACGCCGTCTATGCCGGGGCGCGGCTGCTGGAGATCCTGGGCAACTCGACGCAGACCCTGGCCGAGATCTACGATTCCATCCCCCAGGTCGTTCAACACGCCCGAGATCCGCGTCGACGCCGGCGACGACGTCAAGTTCCGCATCGTGGACGCGATCCGCGACCACTACAAAAAGATACTGCCGGTGATCGACATCGACGGCGCCCGGGTCAAGTTCCCGCACGGCTGGGCCCTGGTCCGGGCATCGAACACCCAGCCCGCGCTCGTGGTCCGCTTCGAAGCCGACACGGCCGAGGAGCTGCAAAAGATCCAGGACCAGGTCGACGAGGTGATCCGCGGCGTCCAGGCGAAGATCGGGAGCTGAAATGCCTTTCACCCTGAAGATCGTCCTGCTGGCCCTGGTTCAGGGGCTGACCGAGTTTTTCCCGGTCAGTTCCAGCGGCCACTTGCTCGTTTTCCAGAAACTGCTGAACTTCACCACCCTGCCCCTGGTCTTCGACATTTTTTTCCACCTGGGCACGTTGCTGGCGGTCGTGGTTTATTTTTTCAAGGACCTGAAGCCCCTGGCGCTGCGCTTTTACGAAAAGGAGAATTTCCGCCTGCTGTTGCTGCTGGCGACCGCTTCCCTGCCCACCGCCGTCATCGGATTCGTTTTCAAGGATTTTTTTGAAAAGCTATTTGAAAAACCGACCTACCTTGGGCTTTTGCTTTTTGTTCACCGCGCTCGTGCTCCTGGCCTCGAAATTCCTGCGTCTGAAAAAGATCGCCATATTCCCGGCCGCGTTCATGATCGGCATCGCCCAGGGGTTGGCCATCATCCCCGGAGTTTCCCGCTCCGGCATGACCATCGCCGTGGCCCTGATCCTTGGCCTGGGCTTCGAATTTTCTTTCCGCTTTTCCTTCCTGTTGTCCATACCGGCCGTACTGGGCGCTGTGCTCCTGGAGTGGGACAAGCTGTCCTCGGCAGGGAAGGTATTGGCCGTGGCTGCTGCTGGCCGTCCTGGTTTCCGCGTTGTTCGGCTACCTGGCCCTGGGGATATTGAAAAAGATCATGGTCCGCGAAAAGTTCCACTACTTTGGCATCTACCTGCTGGCTGCCGGGGTACTGGTCCTGCTGTTCCTCTAAAACCCGGGTCGGATCTGCGAGCGGCGCCGCTTTCAGGAATTTCCCTGCAGCTGCTGGCGGACGGTCTCGGTGATGGAGCGGAAATCGATCTTGCCGCTGCCCATCTTGGGAAACTCTCCCAGGACCACGAACTGCTTGGGCAGGGCGATTGCGGGAAGTTCTTCGGCCATGGCCCTGAGCAGTTTTTTTTCGTGCACGGCCTCGGTCAGGGCGGCGACGATCCTGGCGCCTTTCAGCGAATCGGGAACCTCCACCACGCAGCAATCGACGCCTTCGGGCAGCAGGCCCAGCAGCACGCTTTCCACCCGGACCAGCGAAACCATTTCACCGCCGATCTTGACAAAGCGCTTGAGCCGGCCGCGGTGCCACAGGAAGCCCTCCTCGTCCAGAACGCCCATGTCGCCGGTCTCATACCAGCCGTCCTTGATCCTGACCGAGGTTTCTTCCAGGTCGTCAAAATACCCTTTCATGACCAGGTCGCCCTTGACCAGGATCTTGCCCTCGCCGCCGGCAGGCATGGTTTCGCCGCGTATTGATGTCCACGATCTTCACGCGCACGCTGGGCAGGACCTTGCCCACGCTCCCCGGCTTGTTGGCGGCGGGCAGGTTGGTGGAGACCACCGGGCTGGTTTCGGTGGTGCCGTAGCCCTCGCAGAGCTCCAGATTGTGCTTTTCCAGGAACCCGGCGCGCAGGGAATCCGGGGTTTTGTCGGCCCCGGCCACGGCGATGCGCAGGGTGGAAAAATCACCGGGCTCCGACTGGCGCAGGTAGCCGGAAAAAAAACTGGGCGTGCCGACCATCAGCGAGACTTTTTCTTCGCGCACGATGGTGCAGACCTTCTTGTACTCCAGCGGATTGGCGTAGGAGACAATGGTCATGCCGTACAGCAGCGGCAGCCAGAAATCGATGTTGTGCCCGAAGACATGAAACAGCGGCAGGTTGGCCAGCATGACATCGTCGCTGGTCACGGTCAGGACCTTGCCGATATCGCGGACATTGGAACCGATATTGCGGTGCGTAAGCTGCACCGCCTTGGGGTCCTTTTCGCTGCCCGACGTGAACAGGATCACCAGGTTGTCGTCCGGCTCGCCCTGGTGGACCGTTTTCAAAAGAAAGCTGAGCGGCAGCTTGGATTTCAGGAGCGCCCCCACCTTGTCGACGGGCCCGAGGCCCTCCATGATGTCCTCGATGAAGACCATGCCCGCCACCAGCCGGCAGCCGATCTTTTCCAACAGCGCCCTGGACGCGATGATGGTCCGGAAGCCGCATTTTTTCTGGGCGTATTCGGCGTTGTTGGCCGCGCCGGTGGAATAATTGATCATGACCGGGACCTTGCCGGCCATGAGCACGCCGAGAATCGAAAGCATGCAGCCGGCCGAGGTCGGGACCATGATGCCGATGAAGCCGTCGCGATATTTGCCGAATTTGCCGGCCAGGATCAGGGAAGCGACCAGGGCCTTGCTGTAGGTGATCTTCTTCTCGGTAGTGCGGTCGATAATGGCAATTTTTTCGCCGTATTTCTTGGCGTTCTTAATGAATTCCTGGTGCAGGACCATGGCCAACCTCCGTTTAGCAATTTTATTACAATTCCTTTTGACCCGAAATCAACTTCAACCTGTCGACAATGCCCATATTCAGGAAAACAAAACCGCAGGGATAGCCGTCTTTTTGCGCGGTTTTTACTTGGCCTTCACTTTCTTTTCCTTGATCTTCAGCTTCTTCAACTTTTTGGAAATGGTATTCCGGTGCAATTTGACGCTGGCCGACATTTTCAATACGTTGTGGTCGTATTTTTCCAGCAAGGCCTGCAGCAGGGTCTTTTCGAATTCGTCGGTGATCTCCTTGTAAAAAAGGTAGCGGGAATTGACGGCCTTGCCGGCCAGAATCTTCATTTGATTCTTGATGGTCAGGGCTTCAAATTGATCGGCTAGCTCGATTATTCTTTTTGTAGTCATGGAATTTGATTATCCTCAATTTGTCCCGCAGCGTGGGAGGCAGTACTTCGCAGCCCGTGGTGATCACGCCGGCCAGATGGGGAGCCAGTTGCGACCGGTTGAGCAGATCCTGATTCAAGGGAAAGTCCAGGAAACAGTAAAGGACCATAGCGGCCAGCAGAATGCCCCGGGCCAGCCCGAAAACCGCGCCCAACAGTCGATCCAGGGCCTTGAGCGGGCCGACGACCAGGTATTTGCCGATCAAGCCGGTAATGAGCGAACCCACGGCGGCAATCAGCGCCAGCAGCAGCAGGAAACCGGCGAAATCGGCAAGGTCGCGATTGGCGATCCAGCGGTGCAGAAAAAGCCCGGCTTCCCGATAGTAGAAAAATGCGATGACCAGGGCGGCGATCAGAAAAGCCAGGGACAGCAGCTCGCGCACCAGCCCGCGCAAAAGCCCGAAAAAAAAAGAAAAAAAAAGGATCAAAATAAAGATCAGGTCCAGGAGGTTCAGTTCGCCGCTCATGGTTCCTGCCCGGTCAAGATGCGAAAAATTTCCCGGTACTTTTCGGACGTGGAGGCGATTACCGCCGCGGGCAGCTCGGGGGGCGGCGACTGCCGGTCCCAGGAAGTGCTTAACAGGTAATTGCGCACGAATTGCTTGTCATAAGGGAGCGGCTCCCGGCCGGGCATGTACTCGTCTCGCTTCCAGAAGCGGGAACAATCGGGAGTGAAGATCTCATCGACCAAAAACAGGTTGCCCTTGTCGTCATGGCCGAACTCGAATTTGGAATCGGCGAGGATGATCCCCCTGGACAAGGCATATGCGCTTGCCGCCGCGAACAAGCGCAGCGACAGGGCCTGCAGCTGCCCCGCCTTTTCGCCGCCCAGCTTGTCGGCAAGCTGCGCGAAAGTCATGTCCTGGTCATGGCCGTGATCGGCCTTGGTCGTTGGCGTAAAGATCGGCTCGGGAAGCCTGGCCGCGAATTCCAGGCCCGCCGGCAGCCCGACTCCGCAGATCTCCCCGGTCTTCTGGTAGGACAGCCAGCCCGACCCCACGATATAGGCGCGAACGATGGCCTCGATGGGGAAAACGTCCAGCTTGCGCGCCAGCAGGGAACGCTTTTCCAGCACCGGGGAATACGGTTTGAACTCGGGCAATTTTTCCGGTTCCGCGCTCAGGACATGGTTGGGGATCAGGTCCTTGGTGCGCTCGAACCAGAAAGCGGCGATGCGGTTCAAAACCTGGCCCTTGCCGGGGATCAGGGACGGCAGCACGAAATCGAAGGCCGAGATGCGGTCGCTGGAAACGATCAGCAGGCGCCCGTCCACTTCGAATACATCCCGGACCTTTCCCCGCTTGAATAATTTGAAAGGCAATTCTGCCTTGCCCAGCGTTTTCAATTCACCTCTCCTCGGTTGGCGTGCCAAATACAAAGATGTATTTTATTGAAGTCAATAGTATTTGTCAATCAGGAAAAGGAAGCGACGATCTGGAACAGCAGCAATGAGTGAACGAGCTCACCGATCCCAAGTGATGAGTAATGAGAAAGAATACGAATCGATCAGAGCGTTCGATCCAATGCTGTTTCTAATCACTGATCACTCATCACTATAGGTCGTCAACTCTATACAATCAGCATGGCATCGCCATAGGAAAAAAAACGATAACCGCGGGCGATGGCCTGGCGATAGGTTTCCTGCAGCAGGTCCAGCCCGCTGAAGGCGGCCGCCAGGATAAAGAGCGAAGAGCGCGGCAAGTGAAAATTGGTGAGCAATTTGTCCACCATGCGAAAGCGGAAGCCCGGGCTGATGAAGATAGCGGAAGCGAACTCCTCGGCCGGTTCCGGCAGGAGCGCGTAGCTTTCCAGGGAACGCACCGACGTGGTGCCGACGGCCAGGAGCCTGCCGCCCTGATTTTTCAGCGCCTGGATGCGGCGGGCCACGGCCGCTTCGATGCGGATTTTTTCGCTGCCCATGCGGTGCCGGCCGATATCCTCTACCTCGATCTTCTGAAAGGTGGCCTCGCCGACCTCCAGCGTGATCTCCAGCAGGGGATGTTCCCGGCGCACGCGCTCCAGGACCTCGGGAGTGAAATGCAGCCCGGCCGTGGGCGCCGCGATCGAGCCGGGACGCTGCGCATAGACCGTCTGGTAGCGCTCGAGATCGAAGCAGCGCCGTTCGGCCGCCTCCCCCGCCTTGCGCTTGATATAGGGAGGCAGAGGGGCAAAGCCCTGCTCGAGCACTTGCGGGTATTCGCGGTCGAAGCGCAGCCGGCGCCGGCCGCGCTCGCCCACGGCGATCACCTCGGCGCTCAGTCCGCTATCGCCGCGGAACACGGCGCCGGGCCTGAAATGGGCCGCCGGCCGGCAAAGGACCTCGAGCGTCCTGTCACCGAGGTTCCTGACCACGAGCATTTCGGCCGCCTTGCCGCCGATATGGCCGAAAAGGCGGGCCGGCAGCACGCGCGTATTGTTCATGACCAGAAAATCCCCGGCGCCGAGGAGACCGGGCAGGTCACGGAAGCTGTGGTGGGATACCCGGCCGCTCTGGCGGTCAAGCAGGAGCAGCTTCGAGCCGTCCCGGAGCTCGGCCGGGAAGCGGGCGATCAATTCACCGGGCAGCGCAAAATCAAAATCGGAAAGCTTCATGGTTGTCCCATTTCATCGACAGGGGATGGCGGGCTCCATCCAGAAAAACGATCCGGATGTTTTCATCCCGTTCCATTTATAGCAAATCTTTTTTCATTGTCAAATGACAGCCGCTCCGCTTGGTTGAAATATTTTTATTCTTTCCTATAATTAACCCATGCGTCGCAGCCAGCAAGTCTATCTCTCGCTCCTGCTGACCGGGGCTGCCCTCCTGTCGCTTCCAGCCGGCGGCGAAGCCGCCGAGGAGCTCGGGACGCCCTATATCCGTAATTTCACCCCGGAAGAGTACGGCGCCCCTGCCCAGAATACGGCCGTCATACAGGCCCCAAGCGGTATCACCTATTTCGGGAACGAGAACGGCGTGTTGGAATTCGACGGCCGCAATTGGGCGCTGGTCCCGTTGCCCAATGGCTCATACGTGCGCTCACTGGCCGTCGATGCCGGAGGGACGGTCTATGTCGGCGGCGTCGGCGAGTTCGGATTCCTCGCGGCTGATGCCTCAGGCAAGACCTGTTATGTCTCTTTGGTGCCCGGGCTGAAGAAGGAAGACCGGGCGTTCAACGACATCTGGAAGATCCACGCCACTTCCCGGGGGATCTATTTCCTGGCCATTAAGAAGATCTTCCATATGCGGGACAACCGGATCGATGTGTTTCCCGTCGATCTCGCCAGCCGCTACGGCTTCGCCATCGGCGACGAATTGTTTATCGTCCAAAAAGGCAAAGGCATCTTCCACGTCGGTGATGGGCCTCCCCGGCTACTGCCTCAAACCGAGGCGCTCGCCGCTCCGGAAGCCGGCTTCGTCTATATGCTGCCGTATCGCGAGCAGCAGCCGCTCATCATCGATGGACAGGGGCGATTCCGGGTCTATGACCTGAGTGCCTTCCGCGTTCGGGGAGGAGAAGGATACGATTTCGCACGCCGGGTAAAGCCGGGTTCGCTCATGAAGCCTTTTCCGACCGAGGTTTCCGCGTTGATCAGCGAGAGCGGCAACATCCTGTATAACGGCATCCCGATTCCCGGCGGTCGTTACGCCCTGGCCACGCTGAAAGGCGGCATCGTCATCATGGATGACCGGGGAAGGCTGGAGAGGCTGATCAACCGCAAGCACGGCCTGGGCGACAACCTGGTCGGTGGCCTTTGCCTTGACCGGGAGCAGAACCTCTGGTTGGCCCTCAATACCGGCCTCGCCTATATCGCCATCAGCTCTCCAATTTCCAGTTTCGACGAAGCCAACGGCCTGGAGGGATACTTGATCGCCGTCCGCCATTTCAGGGACAGGTTGTTCGTGGGCTCATTCGACGGCGTATTCGTCCTGGATGAACGCCGCCCGGGTCAAAAGGGAGACAGGCCGTTGTTTTCGAACATCGCACCCATGGTGCGTGAAGGCTGCGATTTTTTGCCTTTGGGAGACCACCTGCTGGTGGCGGCCGCGCCCAAGCTCCTGCTCGTCGACCCGGAGTTGGGCACGCGAACCTTCGGCGACGACACCTTCCTGGCGCTCAGCCGCTCCCCGCGATTCCCTGACACGATCTTCACCGGACTGGCGGACGGGTTGGGCGCCTGCCGGGTACAGCGCGGAGGCGATGGCAAGCCGACACTGGTTTTTTACAAGGATCCCTTCAGCGCAATCAACGATTCCATCCGCCTCATCAACTGCGATGCCAATGGCAATCTCTGGCTCACCACGGCTTTCAACGGGCTGATCCACATTCGTTTTCGCGGCCACGGCATCCAGGACTACGAGCTGACCCGGTACGGACTCAACGACGGCTTGCCGGGGCTGGACTGGAACTACGTGGCTTTCATCGACGACCGCCTGCTGGTCAGCACGCAAAAGGGGATCTATGAAGGCATCCCCGCCTCCCCGCTTCTCCAGGGCACTCCCCGGACCCGCTTCCGGCCGGAGCGGACATTCGGAAAAAACTATCTCGATCCCCCCGCCCGCATGTCGGGGATCATCAAGGATGGAAAGGGCCGCTGGTGGGTGCGCTCCAGCCTCGGTATCGACGTCTTTGCCCCCGGCGGCGAAATTTCCCGCGCGCTGCGCCGCGAGAGCTTCGCGCCGATCACCCTCAGTGAAGGGATGTTCGAACTGGACGAGCGCGGCATTCTCTGGGTCCCCACCAACAAGCGGTTATACCGCTTCGATCCCGCGGTGCAAAAGGATTACCTGGCGCCTTATCCGGCCCTGATCCGCCGGGTCCGGGCGGGCAGGGACCGCACCCTGTTCTGGGGCAATTACTATGACCCGCGCTCAAAGACAGGAGACGTTTACACGCGCCTGCTCCGCGCCCAGCCGGAGGACATGGTCCCGCGGCTGGCCTATAGGGAAAACAAGCTCGCCTTCAATTTCAGCGCTCCCTTTTATGAGCATGACACCGCGATCGAGTTCCAATACTACCTGGACGGCTTCGACAAGGGCTGGAGCGACTGGACGGCGCAGGACATGAAGGAATACACGAACCTGCCGGAAGGTTCCTACGCCTTCCGGGTCAAAGCGCGCAATATCTACGGTTCCTTGAGCAGCGAAGCCGCGTACCGCTTCACGATCTCCCCGCCCTGGAAGCGCACGCCATTCGCCTTCGCGCTCTACGCCCTCGGCGCCTTGCTTCTGCTGTTCGGCAGCGTCAAGGCCTACACCATACAATTGCGCCATGAGCAGAAGCGGCTGGAAAAACTGGTCGCCTTGCGCACCGACGAGTTGAAGCGATCCAATGAGGAATTGGCGAAAGCGAACGACAGTTTGGAGCAGCTTTCTTTGACCGATGCCCTGACGCAGCTCCCCAACCGGCGTAATTTCGAACTTATTTTTGCCCAGGAATGGAACCGCTGCGTGCGCGAACCCCAGCCATTGTCCCTGCTGATGATCGACATCGATTTCTTCAAGTTATACAACGACACGTATGGCCATCCGCAGGGTGACGAGTGCTTGAAAAAAGTAGCTGCCGCCATCAAGCGCCACACGCCGCGCGCCGGGGATTTTCCGGCCCGGATCGGCGGCGAGGAGTTTATCGTCATCCTGCCGCATACTCCGGTTGCCGCGGCGGTCAAGGTGGCGGAAAGGGTGCGTTCGGGAATCGAGGACCTGGAGATCGCCCACGGCGGTTCAGCCATCAGTCCCGTCGTGACCATCACCATCGGGATAGCCACGATCACGCCCGAAAGGAAAAACGCCAGCGACGATTTGCTCGCCGCCGCCGACCAAGCCCTGTATCAGGCCAAGAGGGAAGGCCGCAACCGTTTTGCGGCGATCAATCTGACCGGGCAGCGGAACGACATTTTGAAATGGAAGTAGGAACGCAAATTTGCGTTCCCTGCTCCAGCCTTTATTCCTCTTCTTCCTTGACCCGGCCTTCCTTGACCGCCTCGTCGATGATCTTTTTCTGCAGGTGGCCCGGCACTTCCTCGTAGTGGGAGAATTCCATGAAGTAGCTGCCGCGGCCGCCGGTGATCGAGGTCAGGGTCGGCTCGAAATCGAGCATTTCCGACATGGGCACCACGGCCTTGACCACGTGGTTCTTGCCCTTGATCTCCATGCCCTGGATCTTGCCGCGCCGGCCGCTGAGGTTGCCGTTGATCTCGCCCATGAACTCCTCGGGGATGATGACCTCCACCTTGACCACCGGCTCGAGGATGGTGGGCTTGGCCGCTTTCATGGCCATCTTGAAGGCCATGGAAGACGCCATTTTGAAGGCCATGTCCGAGGAATCGACCTCGTGGTGGCTGCCGTCGTACAGCTCGACCTTGAAATCGACCACCGGGTAGCCGGCCAGCACGCCGGTGTTCTTGGCCTCGACGATCCCCTTCTCGATGGCGGGCACGAAGTTGCGCGGGATGGACATGCCGGTCAGGGCGTTGACGAACTCGAAGTCGCCCCCGCGCGGCAGGGGCTGCATGCGGATGAGCACGTGGCCGTACTGGCCGCGGCCGCCGCTCTGCTTTTTGTATTTCTTTTCCACGTCCGATTTGCCCATCACGGTCTCGCGGTAGGCGATCTTGGGCGCCTTCATCGACACTTCCACGCCGTATTTGCGCTTCAGCTTGTTGACCAGCAGTTCGACGTGCAGCTGGCCGTTGCCCGAGATGACCAGCTCCTTGGTCTGCGGGTCGCGCAGCATCCTCAGGGTCGGGTCCTCCTCCATGATGCGCTGCAGGGCGTTGGAGATCTTGCCCTCGTCGCCCCGGGCCTTGGGCTCGATGGCGAAGGAAATGGAAGGCACGGGGAATTCGATCTCCGGCAGCCGGATCTTGTCGGCCTTGGTGGTCAAGGTATCCCCGGTCTGGGTTTCCTTCAGCTTGGCCACGGCCACGATATCGCCGGCCTGGACCTCGCCCGCCGCTTCCTGGGTCTTGCCCTGGAGCAAAAACAGGCCGGCCACCCTTTCCTCGATCTCCTTGACGGAATTGTAATAAAAGGTGTCGGGCTTGAAAGTCCCGGAAAAAACGCGGATCAGCGATACCTTGCCGGTAAAGGGATCGGAGATGGTCTTGAAAACCAGCCCGGCAAAAGGAGCCGCCTTGTCGGTCTTGACGGCGTTGCCGTTCTTGGCCAGGGCGGCGAGCCACTTCGGTCGGGGCCGGGCAGAAGGCGATGATGAAATCCAGGAGCTGCTGGACGCCATGGTTGCCCAGGGCGTCGGCGGCCAGGACCGGGAAAATGTTGCGCTGCAGCAGGGCGTTTTTCAGGCCCCGGCGGATTTCCTCCGCGGTCAGGTTGCCCTCGGAGAAATATTTGTCCATCAGCTTTTCGTCGTTTTCGGCGATCTTTTCCAGCAGCGCTTCCCGGCGCAGGCTGATCTCGTCCTTGAGCGCGTCGGGAATGGGGATCTCCTTGCTCTCGCCCTTGTCGTCGCCGCCGAACTGGTAGGCCTTCATGTCGATGAGATCCACCAGGCCGCTGAAATCGGGGCCCTTGCCGATCGGGTAGTGCACGGCCACGACGTTCTTGCCGAAAGTGGCGGCCAGGGCGTCGAAGGTCTTGTCGAAATCGGCCAGTTCCTTGGTCAATTTGTTGACCACGAACAGCAGCGGTTTTTGCATGGCGGCCATGGCTTCGAAAAATTTCTCGGTCTGGACCTGGACGCCCTCCTGGGCCGAAACGACCATCACGCCGGTTTCCACGACGCGCAGCGTCACCATGGTTTCCCAGATGAAGTTGGCGAAACCGGGGGTATCGAGCATGTTGATCTTGATCTTGTCCTTATAGGCATAGGCCATGCGCCGCCTGGATGGAGATCTTGCGGGCGATCTCTTCCTCGTCAAAATCGGTGACCGTGTTGCCCTGGTCCACCTTGCCCAGGCGGTTGACCATCTTGGTGTTGTAAAGCAAGGCCGATACCAGACTGGTTTTCCCGCTCTGGCCGTGGCCGAGCACGGCCACGTTGCGCAAATTCTCGCTCAGTATTTCCTTCATGTTTTTCCTCCTGGTTTAATCTCGACAAGCAGTGAAAAATCGGCCACGGCGGACAGCAGTTCATCGATGTGCTGCAGCAAGGCGATGCGGTTCTTGCGCAAGGGAACGTCCTTGTCCATGACCAGAATCTTTTCAAAAAAACGGTCGATGATCGGTTTCATCTCCAGGATCTCCGAACTGGCCTGGAGAAAATTCTTCTTCAGGATCAGGTCGTCGATGCGCGACTTCGATTCCTTGAAAACGTCCGAAAGGAGCTTTTCTTCCTTTTCCTTCAGCAGCTCCTCGGAAAAATTGCAGCGGTCGGAATCGCTGGCTGATGTTTTTCAAACGCCGGTGCAGGGCCGCCAGCGGTTCGACCAGCCCCGACTCGACCAGCTTGGCGACCGCCTGGGCTTTCAGGAACTTGTCGCGGACGACCATGGCTGTCCGCGCCCATGACCGCGTTGACCACGTCGTACCTGAATTTCAGGTAATCCTTCAGGTAGTTTTCCAGCCGCGCGGCGAACAGTTCGCGGATGGTTTTGCAGTTCTGCTCCAGATCGGCGTCGTTCTTGGCGAAATTGAGGGCGGCCAGACGGATCAGCGGCGCCAGGTCCAGGTCCAGTTCCAGGTCGATGATGATCTTGATGACGGCATTGGCGTCGCGACGGATGCCGTAGGGATCCTTGGAGCTGGAGATCTTGATGCCCTTGCCGACGAAACCGGCGATGTTGTCCATGCGGTCGGCGATGGAAAGGATCCCGGCCCCGAGGTCCTCCAGCTTTTCATCGGTCAGGCCGCGCGGCTTGTAATGACCGTATATGGCTTTCCAGACCGTTTCATCCTCGCCGGCCGCCTGCAGGTACAAGCCGCCCATGATGCCCTGCAGGGAAGGGAATTCGCGCACCATCTTGGTCAGCAGGTCGTTCTTGCAGTTGAAGGCCGCTTTCTGCAGCTTCGCACGCAGGCCCACGTGCTGGGTCTCGTTGACCAGGAGGTCGACCAGTGCGGCCAGCCGCTCCACTTTCTCGAAATAGGTCCCCAGCTCTTTCTGGAACACGACGTTTTTCAGCAGCTGCTTCAGGGCGAAATAATCTTCCTTGCGGTCGATCTCCCAGAAAAATTGCGCGTCTTCGAACGCGGCCTGGATGACCTTTTCATTGCCGCGGCTGACTTTCTTGTTCTCATCCGGGATGTTGGCCACGCCGACGAAACGGTTGGTCAGTTTCCCGGCGCGGTCGACCACCGGCAGCAGCTTCTTTTCGTGGGTCATGAAGGTGGTGATGATCTCCCGCGGGCAGGCTGAGGTACTTGGCGTTGAAGCTGCCGCTGAACACCACCGGATATTCATTGCTGTACAGGTAGTAATTCAGCATTTCGTCATCCAGCTTGCACCCGGCATTCCAATTCTTCCTCGATTTCGAGGATCTCGGCAAGGATCTTGCTTTTGCGCTCCTCTTCCCTGAGGATGACGAAATTCTTGCTCAGGCCCTGGATATAGTCCTTGAAAGAATTGACTTCAAAATAGGCGTCGGAAAGCAGCAGGTGGCCGAACACCTTGTTGCTCGATTTCACCCCGGCGAACTCGACATCCAGGAGCTTGTTGTTGAACAGGGCCAGGATATTCTTGATCGGCCGCATGAAAGGCTGCCGCGATTCGTTCCAGACCATGGTTTTGGCGAAAGTCAGGCCGGCCAGGACGGCCGGGATCGCCGCGCTGAGCAGCGCGGCCGCGTCCAGCCCGCCCCCGGCCCGCGTGATGCCCAGGTATTTGCCCTTGGGCGTATCGATCTCCACCACGTCGGTCAGCTTGACCTTTTGGAATTCACAGAATTTTTTCAGGGCCACGGTCGGCAGTCCGCGCTCGTCCAGGGCGATGCGCTTGGCCGGGCCCAGCACCGTTTCTTCCTTGCTGGCCGTTTTCTCGGGGATCTGGGCGACATGCACCATCAGGCGGCGGTTGCTGGCCGCGCATTCGATTTCGCCATGGGCGATGCTGGTCCTGGGCCAGCCGGGCCAGGAAAAGATCGCGCAGCTGCTCGCGGATGCCGCTGACGGCGAGGGCCGGGATTTCTTCGACCCCCAATTCAAAAAGCAGATCAGCCATGGTTTTCACCTTCGGTCTGCATGACGTATTTCTGGGCGATGCGCGCCGCCAGGTTGCGCATGATGCCCATCAGCGCCGTGCGCTCGGCCACGGAAATGGCCTTGCGCGCGTCCAGGATGTTGAAGGCGTGGGAGCATTTCAACACGTAATCGTACGCCGGCAGGAAAAGGTTGTGGTCCAAAAGCCTTTCGGCTTCCTTCTGGTACTGCACGAACAGGCCGCGCAGCATTTCGATATCGGCCAGTTCGAAATTGTAAATGGAAAACTGCCGTTCTTCCTCGAGTTTCAATTGCGAATAGGAAACCTTGTTGCCCCAATCCAGTTCATAGAGGTTGTTTTTGCCGTCCAGGAACATGGCCAGGCGTTCCACGCCGTAGGTGATCTCCAGCGAATTGGGATTGAGCTCGATGCCGCCGGCCTGCTGGAAATAAGTGAACTGGGTGATCTCCAGCCCGTCGCACATCACCTGCCAGCCGACGCCCCAGGCCCCCAGCGAAGGCGAAGCCCAATTGTCATCGTCGAATTTGATGTCGTGGATGCGGATGTCGACGCCCGAGATAGATCAGGCTGTCCAGGAACAGCAGCTGCCCGTCGACGGGCACGGGCTTCAGGATGACCTGGAACTGGTTGTGCTTTTGCACGCGGTTGGGATTCTGGCCGTAGCGGCCGTCGTCGGGACGGCGCGCCGGCTGCCAGTAGGCCACTTGCCAAGGCTTTTTGCCCAGGACGCGGAAAAAAGTGTCCGGGGACATGGTCCCGGCCCCGACCTCGCTGTCGTAGCCGGAGGCGATATAGCATCCCCTCTCGGCCCAGAACTCCTGAAGTTTCAGAATGACGTTTTGAACGCTCAAATGTTCTCTCCCCTGCGCCATTTCAAGACCGGCTTGCGGGCGGCCAGCGTTTCATCCAGGCGGCGCACCGGGGTCTGCACGGGCGCCTGGCGCAGCAGGTCGGGATTTTCCCGGGCTTCGCGGAGTATGGTGTGCATGACGCCGATGAATTCGTCCAGGGTCTCCTTGCTTTCGGTCTCGGTCGGTTCGATCATCATGGCCCCGTGCACGATGAGCGGAAAATAGATGGTGAAAGGATGATAGCCGTAATCGAGCAGCCGCTTGGCGATATCCAGCGTTTTGACCGGCAGGTCCTTGTCGGAAAACACGACTTCGTGCAAGGTGGACGTCGGATAAGGCAGGTCGAGGACTCCTTCCAGTTTTTTGCGGATATAATTGGCGTTCAGCACGGCGTCTTCGGCCACGCGCCGGACATTTTCCCGGCCCAGGGCCAGCAGGTAGGCCAGGGCCCGGACCATGACCAGGAATTGGCCGTAAAAATTCTTCACCCGTCCGATGCTGCGAGGATCGTCGTAAACCACCTCGAACTTGCCCTTGTTGTTCCTTACCCGCGGCACGGGCAGGAAGGGCAGCAGATGGGCCGCCACCCCGACCGGTCCCGACCCGGGACCGCCGCCGCCGTGGGGCGTGGCGAAGGTCTTGTGCAGGTTGATGTGCATGACATCGACGCCGAGATCGCCCGGGCGGACGATCCCCAGCAGGGCGTTCAGGTTGGCGCCGTCCATGTATAGCAAAGATCCGTTGGCATGGAGGGCCGCGGCGATGGCGCTGATGTTGGATTCGAAAATTCCCAGGGTATTGGGATTGGTCATCATCAGCGCGGCCACATCGGGTTTGAGGTGGGCGCGCAGTTCTTCGATGCCGATGATGCCCTGGGCATTGGAGGGGATCTCGCGGATCTCGTAGCCGGCGAAATGGGCCGAAGCCGGATTGGTGCCGTGCGCCGAATCGGGTATCAGCACCACCTTGCGCGCATCGCCCTTTTCCTGCAGGTACTTGCGGATGATCAGCATGCCGGTGAATTCGCCGTGGGCGCCGGCCGCCGGGGCCAGGGTGAAGCCGGCCAGGCCGGTCAGGGCCACCAGCCATTCCTCCAGCCGGGCCATGATCTCCAGGTTGCCCTGCACCAGGTCGTGGGGGGCATACGGATGGGCCTGGAATTCTTCGGCGGCGGCCAGCTTTTCGTTGATCTTGGGATTGTACTTCATGGTGCAGGAACCCAGGGGGTAAAAGCCGTCGTCAACCGAATAATTCAGCCGGGACAGTGCCATGTAGTGGCGGACGATCTCCACTTCGGATACTTCAGGGAAATCGGCGATGGCGTCGCGGCGGCAGGCGGCATCGAGGACCGGTTCGGCCGGGACATCGGCCGCGGACAGGCCGCAGCCGATCTTCCCTTCCCGGCTCAGTTCAAATATCAGTTTGGGCAAGGCGTTCATGCGCATTCTCCCATGGCGGCCAGCAGGCGGTCGATGGCCTTGCGGTCATGGACCTCGCTGAAGGCGAGCAGCAGGCGGTTCTTCCAGGCCGGATCGAACCAGGTCATGGGCACCCCGGCCAGGATGCCTTTGCCTTTTCAGCTCCGCCAGGAAATCGGCGGCGCCGCCTTTTTTCACTTCGATCAGCACCTCATTGTAAAAATTCCCGGCATAGACGACCTTGAATTGCTTCAGGCGGGCCGCGGCGTGAGCAAAATAGGCCGCGTTGAGATGGCAGGTCCCGGCCGCCCTGGCCAGGCCGGCCTTGCCCATGACCGCCAGGTACATGCCGGCGCGCATGGCGCACCAGGCTTCATTGGAGCAAATGTTCGAAGTGGCTTTTTCACGCTTGATGTGCTGTTCCCGGGTCGAGAGGGTGAGGACGTAACCCCGCTTTCCGTCCAGGTCAACGGTCTGTCCCACCAGGCGTCCAGGCATCTGCCTGAGGAATTCCTCGCGCGCGGTCATGAAACCCAGGTAGGGACCGCCGAACCCCAGGGGCAAACCGAAGCTTTGCGCCTCGCCCACCACCATGTCGACGCCGAGGTCGGCGGCGGGGGTCAGGTAGGCCAGGGACATGGCTTCGCTCACCACCTGGACGGCATGACGCTTTCCGGGCGTGCGCGGCCGCGGCGATGGCGCGGCCGTCTTCCACGACGCCCAGGAAATTGGGCGACTGGAAGACAAAGGCGGCCGTGGTTTCGTCCAATTTGGCGGCCAGGTCAGCGACATCGACCCGGCCGTCTTTTTCCTGGATGGCCACGGTATGCAATTCGATGGGCAGGTTCTGCACGTAGGTGCGGATGACCGCGGCGTATTCGGGATGGAGGCTGGCGGCCAGCAGCACGCGGCTTCGCCCCGATTTGCGCACGGCCAGCAAGCACGGCTTCGGCCGCGGCCGTGGCGCCGTCGTAGAGCGAGGCGTTGGCCACGTCCAGCCCGGTCAGCATGGTCATCATGGTCTGGTATTCAAAGATCGCCTGCAGGCTGCCCTGGCTGACCTCGGGCTGATACGGGGTATAGGGAGTGAGAAACTCGCCCCTGGAACTGAGGTAGGAAACCACTTCGGGAATGAAATGGGCGCAGGCGCCCGCGCCCAGGAAGCTGAGATGACCGGCAAAACGGTTCTTCAGGCCCATCTCCCTGAAAGCGGCGATCAGTTCAGGCTCGCTCAACGCCGGCGGCAGACCCGCCAGTGAAGGAAAGCATTTTCCGGAAGGGATGCAGGAAAAAAGCTCCTTGACATCGGAAATTCCGATCGTTTTCTTTATTTCCTCCCGTTCGGGGTCAGTCAGGGGCAAATATCTCATCGCTCATTCCCCGGCGATGCCTTTCAGGTACTCTTCATATTTTTTCGCGTCCATGAGCTCCTGCAATTCGGACGCCTGGGTCATGCTCATCTTGAAGATCCAGCCGCCGGCGAACGGCTCCTGGTTGACCAATTCCGGGGTGTTGTTCAAATTCTGGTTCACTTCGGTGATTTTTCCGGAAACCGGAGCGAAAACGTCGGATACGGCCTTGACCGATTCAATGTTGGCGGCGGGATCGCCTTTTTTCAATTCCTTGCCCAGCGCCGGCAGGTCGACATAGACCACATCGCCCAGTTCGTGCTGGGCGTAATCGGTGACCCCGACCACCACCGCGTCGCCTTCCACCCTCAGCCATTCGTGGTCCTTGCTGAAAAGAAGATTTTCCTGTGCCATCTCGTTCCTCCTACTTATTTCTTTTATAAAACGGTGTTTCCACGACTCTTGGCGGTCGCCATTTTTTCGCGGATCTCGACCTGGAATTCGCTGCCGATGGCCGAATTCTCCACGGGCAGGTAGGCCAGTCCGATGGGCTTTTTCAGGAAGGGGGCGAAGGTCCCGGAAGTGACGGCCCCGAATTCCTTGCCCTGAACGAACAACGGATAGCCGTGGCGGGCGATCCCCTTGTCGACAAGTTCGAACCCGACCAGTTTGCGGCGGATCCCCGCTTCTTTCTGCCCGGCCAGGGCATCCTGGCCGATGAAGGACTGCTCTTTTTTAAGTTTGAGGATCCAGGCCAGGTCGGCTTCCAGAACGGTATGGCTGTCGTCGATATCGTTGCCGTAAAGGGCCATCTTGGCTTCCAGGCGCAGGGTGTCGCGCGCCCCCAGGCCGGCGGGCAGGGCATCGTACTTCTCCCCTTTCTCGGCCAGGTCCAGGAACAGCTTGCTGGCCGCGGCCGCGTCGGACTTGAAATAAATCTCGAAGCCGTCCTCGCCGGTATAGCCGGTGCGCGAAACGATCGCGTCCAGCCCCTGCACCCGGCCCAGGGCGAAATGATAATAGGCCATGGGCTTGAGGTCGACGTCGGTGAATTCCTGCACCAGCTTTTCGGCCACCGGTCCCTGGATGGCGATCTGCGAATACTCTTCGCTGCGGTTCTCGATCTGCACGTCGAATCCGGCGGTATGCTTCTTCATCCACTGAAAATCTTTTTCGATATTGGCGGCGTTGACCACCAGCAGGTATTCGTTCTCCTTCATCATGTAGACCAGCAGGTCGTCGACGAAACAGCCGTCCTCGGTCAGCAGCCCCGCGTACTGGATCTTGCCCGGCTGCAGCTTGGAGGCATCGTTGGAGATCAGGTGCTGCACGGCTTTCAACGCCTCCCGGCCATGGAACCAGATCTCCCCCATGTGGCTGACATCGAAGATCCCACCGGTGGTGCGCACGGCCATGTGCTCGGTATTCAACCCGGAATACTGGACGGGCAGGTCCCAGCCGCAGAATTCCACCATTTTTCCCTTTAGAATGTAATGCGCTTCATTGATTTTGGTTTTTTTCATTTTGGACTCCCAAAAGTAAATAATAAAAATATCACAGCCGCCGATAAAAAGCAAGCAATGACCGGGGTTTGACAAGCATTTTTTTGCGGTATATATTGGCAATTCAGCAAACGAAGAGAATAAAATGCGCATTTCCAGGTCCAAGGATTTTCTTGCCCAAACGGCCATTTCGCTCCAGGAGGCTCGCAGCGCGCGCTCTTTCCTGGTTTCCTTTCCGGTCCTCCTGCAAAAATATTTTCCCTGCGTCCGCTGCATCCTGTATTACAAGGAAGCCGAAGGCAATGTTTTCCGGCCTTATGACAGCCTGGGGAACGACCTGCCGCTGATCAGCGAAGAAGCCAACCTGATCGAAAGTTTCACCGGCCGCACCGAATTCCTGCTGGCCGAGCCCCATAACCGCATGTATTTCGACCTGTTCGACCGCGACAACGACGGTTTTTTCGCCAGGAATTCCCTGAACCTGGTCATTCCCCTGCGCGCGCGGAAATATTTCCGGGGCCTGTTGCTGGCCGCCGTGGACGACGCCGATCGCCCGGCGGTTCCCGCCCTGGCAGCAGCCGCGCAAGCGCGCAGCGCTCATGTTCATCCCCCAGATCGAAGCCGAACAGATGGAATATGAAAACGACAAAAACTACTACCGGCTGTTCAAATTCGACCGCCTGGTCCTTCTGGGCCAAATGGCGGCTTCCCTGGCCCATGAAATGCGGACGCCGCTGACCACCGTGCTTTTTGAGCTTGCCTCGATGCAAAACCAGCTGCCGGCGGACGAAAAGATCACCAGCGCCTACGAAACCATCAAGCGCGAGATCGCCAGGGCCAACCAGATGATCGAATCCCTGCTGGTGTTTTCCAAATTCAAGGACCTGCACATCGCCCCCATCTTCCTGCGGGAATTCAGCGAACGCACCCTGAGGGAAATTCCGGCCCACAAAATTCCCTCGCGGGTCAAGGTGCGGGTGCAGGCGGAGAAGGAGACCCAGGTCGCCAGCGACGGCAACCGCTTGAAACAGGTTTTCATCAATGTTCTGTTCAACGCCCTGGAGGCCTTGTCCGGCCAAAAAAACGGCTCCATCGATATCCATATTTACAG
This sequence comes from Candidatus Aminicenantota bacterium, assembly GCA_963764745.1. Taxonomy (GTDB): domain Bacteria; phylum Acidobacteriota; class Aminicenantia; order UBA2199; family UBA2199; genus UBA2199. The sequence goes on from CAVXTN010000009.1 coordinate 161,159, forward strand.
CGAATACAAGGACCTGCCCAAGAATGTCCGCCACATCATCGCCATCAGCGACAATGGTCCCGGCATCCCCGATGCGATCAAGGAAAGGGTGCTGGAGCCTTTTTTCACCACCAAAAAAGAGGGCACCGGGCTGGGCTTGTACATTTCCTACAGCATCATGAAAACGCTCAAGGGGGACCTGGAGATCCACAGTTCGGGACAAGGCACCCGCGTCAACCTGATCTTGCCTGAGAGGTGAACATGGAAAAGCAAAAACACATCCTGCTGGTCGAAGACGACAGACCGCTGCGCGAAGCGCTGGTCAAATTCCTCGGCCAGCACGATCTCCAGGTCACGCAAAGCGCGTGCCTGGCGGATGCCATGGGCCAGCTGGAAGAGAAAATTTTTGACCTGGTTCTCCTGGACCTGACCCTGCCGGACGGCAACGGCCTGGACATCCTGGAGCGCTTTTCCCCCCAGTACTCAGGCCGCATGGTTGTCTTGACCGGGACCGGATCCATCGAGACGGCAGTGCTGGCCATGAAAAAGGGCGCCCACGATTTCCTGCAAAAACCGGTCAACCCGGAATTGCTGCTCATCACGTTGCAGAGGGTATTCGCTTTCATCCAGGCCCGCAGCGATTGCCAGGACCTCAAGAAAGAGATCGGCACCATGGCCGGCTTCGACAAGTTCATCTTTGAGAGCAAGACCATGGGCGAAGTGATCCACTCCGCCCGCCGCTATGCCGCCACCCCCCACACCATCCTGATCAGCGGCGAGACCGGCACCGGCAAGGAGCTGATGGCCCAGGCCATCCACGCCTGCTCAGCGCGGAAAAAGCGGCCGCTGCTTTCGGTCAACTGCGCCTCGATTCCTGAAAACCTCGCCGAATCGGAATTGTTCGGCTACAAAAAGGGCGCTTTCACCGGCGCCTACGCGGATTCGCCAGGCAAGTTCGTTTTGGCCGACCAGGGCACGATTTTTCTGGATGAGATCGGCGAACTGCCGGCCAACATCCAGGCCAAGCTCCTGCGCGTCCTGGAAAACGGCGAAGTCACCCCGCTGAAAAGCAAAGATCCCGTCCGGGTCGATATCCGCGTCCTGGCCGCCACCAACAAGGACCTGGAAGACGAGGTCAGGCAAAAACGCTTCCGCGCCGACCTGTTTTACCGCATCGACGAACTGAAGATCCAGATCCCGCCGCTGCGCGAGAGAAAATCCGATATCCTCCCCCTGGCCGACCATTTCCTGCGCATCGCCAACCTGGCCAATTCCACGCCGGCATCCGCCATCAGCGTGGAAGCGCAACGCTTGCTGACCGACTATTCCTGGCCGGGCAATGTGCGCGAATTGAAAAACACCATTTTCAAGATCTCGGCTTCCGGCCATCATGCCCTGATCCGGCCCGAGCATTTGCCGGTCAAGATCCGCCATCCGGAAAAAAATTCCGGCGGCGAGGAACGCGAACTCAGCCTGGCCGAGATCGAGATCGGCCATATCCAGAAAATCCTGGGCCGGACCGGCCAGAACCATACCCTGGCGGCCGAGATCCTGGGTATCTCGCGTTCATCCCTGTATCGGAAAGTCCAGGAATGGCAAAAGAGAATCAAAACGGGAAGAAAACATCAATACAAGAACCTGGAGTAAAGGCCCTTGATATCCATGTCCTTCAGATCGGCGGCGGCGGCCTCGAACATCAAATGACCGTCTTTGATGAAACCCACGCGGTCGGCGATTTCCGCGGCATAGAAAATATCATTGCCCAGGAAGAGGATGGAGCGGCCCGCGGCTTTTTTTTGCAGCAGCAGCTTGTTGAACTTCAGCTCGAAACTTTTTTCCGCCCCCTTGATGAAATCGTTGATCACCACGTTGGCGCTTTCCACGGCCAGGCAGACGGCCAGGTAAGCCAGCTTGAATGTTTCCGGAGCCAGATCGCGCACCATTTTTTTCAACTGCCGCTCATGGAAATTTCCCAGCAGCATGGTTTTGTAGATGCTTTCCCGGCTCAGTCCCGTGGCGCAAACGAAGTCGAGCCAGTGGCCCAGCCTGCACTCCGTATCAAAATCGGCGCTGTCACCGACGCGGTCGATGAAAATGGCGGGGTTGGCTGCGGGCGCCGCGCTGAACCGCTTGCCGTCGTAAGCGATCTCCCCGCTCGCGGCCGGTTGGAATCCGCTCAGGGCGCGGAACAGAAAATCGTTGCCGTGGTCGAGGCGGTTGAGCAAAAAATAGATCTCGCCCGCGCCGACCTCCAGGCTTAGGTCGGACAAATAAAAGTCGCCGTTTTCCAGGCTCAGGTTTCTCAGGGCGATCATGACTGAAACACCTGGGGACGCAGGCGCCAATACGCCAGGACCAGGGCGGCGGCGCCGTACAATGCCGTGGCCAGCAGCCCGAGCCAGAAGATCTTCGGCAGGCGGCTGCGAGCCCGGAAAATATTCTCGTCAGTTTTTACGAACGATTCCACGACCGGGTCATCGCTTTCATAGCGTTTTTTCAAATAGAACTGCATAAAACGGTTGCGCAGCTTCATGATGTAATCCATGAAGTCGAGATATCCATAAAAGCCTTTTCCCGACGCTTCGCCGGTGAGAAACTGGTAAAAGGTCGTGGGAAAAAGCACGGACTGCCGCTCATGGCCGGCGATCACTTTTTCCACGTCACGAAGATATTTGGTCTCCAGGCCGGTATTCAACAGGTAGCTGCTGTTGATGAATTGGACGGCGAATTTTTTCTGCATTTGCCGGATCTGGTCCAGGGGCGCGGCCGGATTCACTTTCAGGAAATCGCCGAATTTTTTTTCCAGGGTCATCAGGGCGCGGAACTTTTCCAGGTTGACCTTTTCGGCCGATTCCAGGACCTGCGATTGGTTGAAGACGCTGATGCGGTTGATCTCGGGCAGCATGAAAATGCAGATGAACCAGACGATGAAGAACCAGAGGAAAAATATTTTGTGAAAGCGGACCAGTACCGTGGTCAGTTGCCCCAGCAGGTAAATGAAATCAAGCAGCAGCACCAGAAACAGCATGTATAAAATAAAAATCCGCTTTTCCGGTCCTGAAAAAACCAGGCCGCTCAACTGGACCAGGAAAAACAAAAACAGGCCGAGCGCGAAAAAAAAAAGATCCAGCCAGAACAAGCGGGCTGCCGTGGTCAGGGCATAGAATCTCTTAAGGGACATGCGCCCGGTCATGAAGCGGAGATAGGCGGGGCTGACCAGAGCCAGGTGCCCCAGGTAGAGCATGAAAAGCGAGCCGAAAATAAAGGGAATGCCGGCAAAATCCTTGAAATAGCCCCGCTTTAAAAACAACTTGTTGCCCTTGAAAGAGCTTTCGACCTTGATGGCCTCCAGGCTGTCGATATTGCTTTCCACATCCTGCAGGACGCTGCTGTTGGCGAAAAACAGGTTCAGGGGGGACGCTTCATAGAGCAAGCGAAAACCGAAACCTCCATATTGCGCGTAGGTGACGAATTGCCGGGTTTTTTCTTTCTCAAAGCGGACAAAAATTTTCTTGTCATTCTGGAATTGCCGGTACTCGTTCACTCCAGACCAGACAAAATAGGCGGAGAACAGCGTGATGAAGCCCAGGAAAATCAGGTTTTTATTCTCGCCAAAAAGTCTCCTCCGTTCAAAACGCAAAAATGCAAGCATGTATTATCATAGCCTAGATCGGTGATGGAAAACAATGGGCGGTCCCCCCGGCCGCCCATATTCACCCAAAACTAGATCTTATAAAAAACCAGGGAAGCGTAGTTCCCGAACATCATGGTGTTGTTGTACTGCTGCAGCAGCGACCACAGCACCTGGTTTTCCGGACGCTTGCCGGCCAGCAGGTTTTCCTTGATGCCGTTCAGGGTGTCCAGCAGGGTCTGCAGGTTGCGGGTGTGACGGCGGTAAAAGCCCAACACGTTGCCCCGGCTCAAGTAGGCGGAAACCTCGCGCATGGTTTCCTCGTTCAAGCCGTTGTCCCTGGCGAACTGGCCATAGGAGAAATTCTGCAATTTCCCGATGCGGTTTTTCTCGTACCCGGCCTCGCGGCCGACGGCGATGATGTCCTTGAACATCCGCAAAGCTTGCTCTACTTTGGCAGCGGCCATATCCACCCGCTGCAGGGAGGCGCCGATGTTCAACCCGTTCTTTTCGGCCATCTCGACCTCATTCAGGAACAGGAAGGCTTCCGAGGCAGACTGCAACAGCTCGGAGGCGCTCTCCGTGATCATGTCTCCGACCTGGATGCTGGTCCTGCCCGGAAACGGGCTGCCCGGATCGTTGAAAGCAATGACGGCATTCAGGTAGAAGATGGAAATGCCGATCAAAAACAAGAAGACAATCATTTTACCCAGTTTTTTTTTCATACACATCCTCCTTGATAGCGATTATTTTATATTCCTAACTTTTTTTAAGACATAGGGCTTGTCGATTCCATGAGTTTCGTCACGACTCGGCTCAATTCCAGGCCGCAGCCGGTTTTGCCCAGGATGCAGGCCGGACCGGTGCGCCAGGCGCGCCGCAACGTTTCCGGGTCGGAATAGGCGGTGATGAAAACGATCGGGACCGCATGGCTGCGTCGGATGATTTCCGCCACCTCGATGCCGTCGATATCGCCCCTGAGCTTGATGTCGAGCAGGATCAATTTCGGCCGCGAGCGATCCACCGCGGCCAGGGCGTCGGCGCCGCTCGAGGCCAGTCCCACATCGTGGTAGCCGAGCCCGCGCAGTTGCAGCAGATAGACCATGGCCAGCACGGCCTCGTCTTCCACGATCAAAATATCCATGGGCATCCCATTCAAGCACGCCCGTTTTTAAAAATTTCACGCAATGCGAAACCGCAATTTTTTCGGATCCGGACCTCGCGGTCCAGCGTCAGCAGGCATTTCTTGAGTTCCCCGTATTGCGAGAAACGCACACGGGCATCCAGGCGCAGGCGGATCAGCGCCAATCCCGAAATTTCCGGCAGAATTTCCCATTCCCAACCCAGGTAGCGGGCCCCGTCGACCACGGCGTGGGGCGTTCCCAGCAACAAAACCTGACATCCTGCGACCTGCAGATCGGCCGTCAGCGTCACCGCGACCTGTTCCCGGTCGAAGCGGCAGATGCCTCGCTCCAGCAGGCGGCGCATGACTTCTTCCTGCAGATTCTGGTAGACACCGAGTTCAAAAGTGGCCAAGCGGCCGATCTTCAACGCCAGCGGCGGGTTGAAAAGCACTCTGTCCAAGGCCAGCCCGCCGACCACTTCGGGCAACTGCCGCGTCAGCTGCGAAGGCTCGGCGTCGCTTGCCGGCGGCGGCGAGTCGTTGATGAATTCCAGGGACAAGGCTCGCAGTTTGATGGTGCGGGAATCCTCAAGGAAGTCCATTTTCAGGTCCAGGCCGGTGATGGCGTGGTCGCGCACGGCGATACCCCGCTGTACCAGCTTGCTGAACCCGCTATAAATGACTTCCAGCGTGTAACTGCCGGGCGGGATGCGGCTGAACATGAAATTCCCTTCCACGCCGGTCACCGTGCACAGTTTTTCTTCCAGTTTGGTACCCGAAAGGACCACCCGCGCCGAGGCCACTGGATAATCCAGCAGGTCGGCGATCTTGCCATGGATCGCCGGCTGCAGGCATTTTTGCTCCATTCCCAGCCGCATCATTGCTTTGCCACTCGCTTGGTCATATTTTTTAGTAGCATTTTGGTTGCCATCCTTGCGGCAATAGCCGGAAACCATTGCCTGGCCCTGCTTTTAAAGCAAAATCCCGGGCAGCCCGGCGCTTCGCTTCCCGCTCCAGTGTCCCATTTTGGGACGCCGAGGGGCCGAGAATTGCTCAGAACATTGTGCTGATGGGCATTTGGCGCGGTTAGCCCCGGAATGTCCCATTTTGGAACACTTGGGAATTTTTTGGAAAAACCATTTTGACAAATGGCTTTCGGGGTTTTTAGACTGTCCCAATTTGGGACAATGGCCCTATCGTCGGCCTTACTCTTTCGTTTCCAGGATCTGGCGGACCTTGGCCAGCAACTGGATGAATTCATAGGGCTTCTGGATGAATCCCTTGACCCCTTTGCCGATGATGCCGCTGACCTGTCCATCCTGGCTGTAGCCGGTGGAAAGCAATGCCTTGATGGCCGGGTTGGCTTTTTTCATTTTCAGGAATGCCTCTTCACCGCCCATTCCCGGCATGACCATGTCCAGGATGACCAGGGCGATGTCCCGGCTGCGCTTTTTATAAATGTCGACCGCCTGCTCGCCGTTGACGGCAAGCAGCACCCGGTAACCGTGGCCCTGCAGCACGTCGCGGATGAAATGGCGGATATCCTCTTCATCGTCCACCACGAAAATCAGTTCACCGCTGCCATGCAGAGGTGCTGCCGGACCGGTTTCCTGGATCTCGGGCTTGCCGCTGACCGGGAAATAGACGCGAAACACCGCTCCCCTGGCCGGGCTGGCTGTTGACCGTCAGGAAACCTTCATGTCCCTTGACGATGCCATAGACCACGGACAACCCCAGGCCGCTCCCCTGGCCCTTGGCCTTGGTGGTGAAAAAGGGATCGAATATCCGGGCCAGTATCTCCTTGTCCATGCCGCATCCCGAATCGCCGACCACGATCCTCACGTAGGAGCCCGGCCTGGCGTCGCCGGGGAACAGCGGATCCGCCTGGCCGACGACGGACGTTCTCGCTGGCGATCAGCAGTTTGCCGCCGCCGCTCATGGCGTCACGGGCGTTGACGCACAGGTTCATCACCACCTGCTGGATCTGCCCGGCGTCGCCGACGATCGTGGGCAGTGTCTCATCCAGGACCTGGTTTCCACGCGGATGGACTTGTCGATCGTGTGGCGGATGATTTCCAGGGTTTCCGCGATCAGCTTGTTGATGTTCAGCGGCTTGAAATTGACCTTGTCGCCGCGCGTGAAAGCCAGGAGCTTGGAGGTCAGGTCGGCGGCGCGTATGGCGCTGCGCTCGATGGTATCCACGTATTTGAAAAAAACATGGTCTTCGCTGAGTTTGGCTTTCAGGAACGAAGCATATCCGAGTATGCCGGCCAGGATATTGTTGAAATCGTGGGCGATGCCGCCGGCCAGTGTGCCCAGGCTCTCCATTTTCTGGGCCTGCAGCACCTGCTGTTCCAGGCGGCGCTTTTCCGTGATCTTGCGGATGACGACCAGCACCTGGTCGTTGCCGCAAAGGACGCAGCGAGCTTCAAAATACTGGACCTGCGTTCCGAACATGATCTCATATTCATACACCTGCAGGTCCCGGGTCTGCAGGGTGAGGCGGATGTTGTTCATGGTCAGTTCCGCCAGCCAGGGCGGCAGCACCTCGCCGACCTTGCGACCCAGGAACATTTCCGGTTTCACCAGCAGATCGCTGTCCTTTTCCGCCTTGTAATCCAGGAACATGCCGTCCCCATCAAGCAAAAACATCAGATCGGGCATGGCGCTGAGCACGGCCCGGTTCTTTTGTTCGCTGCGGCGCAGGTCGGATTCGGAACGCTTGCGCTCAATGGCCATGGCCACCTGGTTGGAAACAAAAATCAGGACGTTTTTTTCGTCCTGGCCGTAGCGCAGGCCGGGCGAATAGGTCTGCACGACCAGCACGCCGATGGCTTTTCCCTTGATCTTTAGCGGTACTCCCAGCCAGTCGATGGACGGGGCGCCGATCAGTTTGATCTCGCCTTTTTTTTCGAGTTCCCTGAGAATTTCGGGGGTGGCCAGCAGCGGCCTGCCGGTGCGCAGCACGTATTCGGTCAGCCCGTTTTCCAGGCCGCGGGTAGCGGGAACGGCATCGAATTCATCGACAAAGTAAGGAAAACTCAGCAGCCGGCTGGCCGGGTCGTAAAGGGCGATGTAAAAATTGCCGGCGTTCATCAGGGTCGAAATGACCTGGTGGATGGTGGCGAACAATTCAGGAAGGTCATCGGCCACGTGGACCGCCTCGGTTATCCTGAAGATGGCGTCCTGGATTTTTTCAGAACGCCTCTTCCCGGTGATATCGCTCAAGACCGCAAGGACGGCAGGTTCATTGTCGTACAGGATGTTTTTTGCCTGGATGACCACGGTCCGGGACTCTCCCTTCCGGGGGGTGGTACGGACTTCGTACCCCTGGACCGCATGCTTTCTGGCCACGCGCAGGGCCATGTTTTTTTTGACGATCGCCCGGTCGGACGGATGGACGAAATCCAAAACCGACTTGCCGATTATTTCGCCCAAAGTACATTCTGCAATTGAAAGAATATAGGCATTGGCAAAAACGATTCTTCCTTTTTTGTAGACAATGACCCCGTTGGGCATGTTGGAAACCAGTTCACGGTATCTCTCTTCGCTTTCCTGCAGCGCGCGGTTGGCGGCGACCAGCTCCCGCGTGCGCTTGCGGATGCGGCTATTCAACCGTTCGAATTTTTCCGCCTCCGTGACCGGCGTTCTGGGTTTCCTGATCTTCATGGGACCCGCCGGGAACGGCTGGATTTCAGCGGACCAGCTTGATCCATTGTCCCGATTGGGGAACGGCGCTGAGGCCGAGGGAATTGAACACGGCCAGCTGTTTCCAGAGCTGGCGATCCACGCCCGTGGAGTTCATCAGGGTTTCCAGCGTCTGGCGGCCGTCGGGACGGAACAGGGAAAGCCTTTTCGGTCCCCGCTTCAGGAATTTGGGGTCGCTCAGCAGCCGGAACGAGAAAATGGCACGCTCCATGACCGGCTGGTAGGCGTCTGCCGAGGCGGAGGCGCTCAGGGCGATGAACGTATAGACCATGCTGCCCTTGCGGATGCAGGCCAGGCGTACCATCAATGGTTCGCCCTGCTCCTGGGACACTTTCAGGTAGGCAAACCGGGCCTGGAAGCCGTTGACCTCTTCGGCGGTCGATTTCAGCAGCTCGGCCTGGCTTGACAGTGCCTGGACCTTGGCCTGCAAGTACGGATCAAGGTCTTTGGCGGAGGCTTCGGCCAGCAGGTACAGGACCGCTTTGCCGTTTTTCTCGCCCATGGCGACCTGCTTGGGGGTGTTCTCCACCGACCACTCCCGCGGGACCGCGAACTGGAAAGTCATTTCCGGGTGATAGAAGACGCTGTTCTCGACAAAGCCCTGACGGGGGTCCGCGCCATAGACCAAGCCGTCGATCTGGTGAAGGTACGGCTCCTTCCTGACCGCCAGGCGGACATCCTGGCTGGAGACCATTTCCTTCACCTTGGCGATGCGGTCTTTGTTCATGGGGTGTGTGGAAAGAAAGGTGGGTATGCTGTGGCTGCCTGATTCGGCGGTCATGCCCTCCAGGGCGGTGAAAAAGCGCAGCATTTCTCCGGGCGAATAAGCGGCCTGGCGGGCATAGCGGATGCCCAGGGCGTCGGCCTGGTACTCGTCGCTGCGGCTGAACTTGAGGAACAGCAGCTGCATGCCGATGCTGGCCAGGCCGGCGAACTTGCGGATGTCCTTGCTCAGGACGCTGCCCAGCACCAGGCCCACCTGGGCCAGCAACTGGGCGCTCATCTGCTTCATGGAATGGCGGGCGGCCACGTGCCCCATCTCGTGGCCCAGCACCGCGGCCAGCTCGGCCTCGCTGTTCATCAGGGCCAGGATGCCGCGCGTCACGTAGATGTAGCCGCCGGGGGCGGCGAAGGCGTTGACCACGGGCGTGTCCAGGACGGCAAAGTAGTGCTTCAGGTTGGGGCGGTGCGAATTGGGCACCATGCTCTGCCCGATGCGGTTGACGTATTCGTTCAGGGACTTGTCCCCGTAGATCCCGAATTCCTGGCGGATCTGCTGGTCGGTCTCCTGGCCAATGGCGATTTCCTGCTTTTCCGAGAAAAGCATGAGTTCTTTCTTGCCGCTGACCGGGTTCACCGCGCAGGCGATGATGGCCAGGATCGCCGCCAGGGTCAGGATGGTCCGCAATGCCCGCTTGTTTTTGTTCATGAGGTTTCGCCTCCTGTCAAGGTCACACGGCCGCAGTTTTTATAACACAAATAAATTTTATTTCCTAATCGGCCTTGACGGCGGCGATTGCATCAAAAAAATCGCCGGCCTATAATTCCAGGCATGATGCGGAGGAAAAATGAAAAAATTGTCGTGGCTTTTTCTGAGCTTGCTGTTCCTGCAGCTTCCCGGGAGTGACCGCTTGACCGGACGCATGTTCGCCACCCGCTCCGAAGTCATTGCCCAACATGGCATGGTGGCCGCCAGCCAGCCTCTGGCCGCCCAGATCGGCATTGATATCTTGAAAAAGGGCGGCAGCGCCGTGGACGCCGCCATTGCCGTCAACGCCGCCCTGGGATTGATGGAGCCTTCGGGGTCGGGTATCGGCGGCGACTTATTCGCCATCGTCTGGGACAGCCGCACCGCGAAGCTCTACGGCCTGAACTCCAGCGGCCCGGCTCCCGCGGCTGTTTCGCTCGCTTATTTTCAAAAGAACGGCATCAAGAAAATGCCCGAAAAGGGTCCCCTGCCCTGGACCGTCCCCGGATGCGTGGCCGGCTGGTTCGCCCTGCACGGTAAATTCGGCAAACTGCCGATGCCTGAAGTGCTGGCCCCGGCCATCGCCTATGCCGAGAACGGCTTTCCGCTCTCAGAGCTCATCGCCGCGTACTGGCAGCGCTCGGTCAAGGCTTTCGCCAAATTCGACAACTTCCAAAAATTATATGCGCCACTGGGCAAAGCGCCTCAAAAAGGCGACGTATTCAGGAACAGCGAACTGGCAGCCACCTACCGCCTGCTCGCCCGCTCCGGACGCGACGCTTTTTACCGGGGCGAACTGGCCAAAAAAATTGTCGCCTATTCCAAAAAAGCGGGAGGCTTTTTTTCGGAAAGCGATTTCGCCGGTTTCCAGCCCGAATGGGTCGAGCCCATGAGCGTCCGCTACCGCGGGGTAGACGTCTGGGAACTGCCGCCCAACGGCCAGGGGCTGGCCGTGCTGCAGATGCTGCAGATGCTTGAGAATTTCGACCTCAAGGCCATGGGGCACAACTCGGCCGCCTACCTGCACACCCTGATCGAGATCAAAAAAATAGTCTATGAGGACCGGGCCCGCTTTTACGCCGATCCGCGTTTCACGGAAACGGATTATTCCACGCTCATCTCCCCTGCTTACGCCCGCAAGCGCCTGGAATTATTCGACCCGGGCCGGGCCGGCAATCAGTTTCCGGCCGGCGATCCCCGCCTGGCCAACGGCGACACGGTTTACCTGACCGTGGTGGACAAGGATTTCAACGCCGTCTCCCTGATCCAGAGCAACTACGTCGGCTTCGGTTCGGGCATGGTCCCCGACGGGCTCGGCTTCTGCCTGCAGGACCGCGGCGCCCTGTTCGATCTGGAACCCGGCCGCCCCAACAGCCTGGCCCCCGGCAAGAGGCCTTTCCATACCATCATCCCCGGCTTCGTCACCCGCGACGGCCGGCCGCTGTTCTCCTTCGGGGTCATGGGCGGCGACATGCAGCCGCAGGGACATGTCCAGGTCCTGTGCAACGTCATCGATTTCGCCATGAACCTGCAGGAGGCCGGCGATGCCCCGCGCTTCCGCCATGCCGGCTCTTCGGAGCCCGACGGTTCGCGGATGACCGACGGCGGCGTTGTATTCCTGGAAAGCGGCATCAGCCCCGAAGTGATCCGCGAGCTGCTGAACATGGGCCACAAGGTGAGCAAAAGCTCCGGCGAATTCGGCGGCTACCAGGGCATTTGGCTGGACCTGGAAAGGAAGGTCCTGATCGGGGCCAGCGAATCGCGCAAGGACGGCTGCGCGATCGGATACTAAAACAAGGTTCGAGGTTCGGAGTTCGATGTTCGATGTTGCAAGAAAAGGCATTATAGCGAAATTTGGCCATCCTGACTTAACATAAGAATTTTGAAATTCTTTCTTTTCTTCAACTTCGAACTTCGCACGTCGAACATCGAACCTGTATTGCTCTTCAGCCAGATGATTTTCATTGACATGTATAACTGATTTTGTTAATATTGGTTTTATTCCCATCCGAAATCTCCCTGGAGGTGAAAATGATCAAGGGGAAATATCTGTTCACTTCGGAATCCGTATGCGCCGGCCACCCGGACAAGGTCTGCGACCAGATCTCCGACAGCATCCTCGATGCCTGCCTGGAGCAGGACCCGGATTCGCGCGTCGCCATCGAGGCCCTGACCAAGACCGGCATGGTGCTGGTGGCCGGCGAGCTGACGACCAAGGCCTACGTCAACATACCGAACATCGTCCGCCAGACCCTCAAGGAGATCGGCTACACCCAGTCGCGTTACGGCATCGAATACGAAACCTGCGCCGTGCTGGTGCACATTGAAGAACAGTCCCCGGACATCGCCCAGGGGGTAGACGCCGCCAAGGGCCATGAACAGGGCGCAGGCGACCAGGGCATGATGTTCGGCTACGCCACCTGCGAGACCGACAACTACATGCCCCTGCCCATCGCCCTGGCCCACAAGCTGACCATGCGGCTGGCCCAGGTAAGAAAAAGCAAGGCCATCCCCTACCTCGGTCCCGACGGCAAGGCCCAGGTGACCGTGGAATACGAGAACGGCAAGCCGCGCCGGGTCACGGCCGTGGTGGTCTCCAACCAGCACGACGAAAAGATCGGCCACGCCCGCATCGAAAAGGACATCATCAAGCACGTGGTCAAGCCCACCTGCGGCAAATGGCTCACCGCCGAAACCAAGTTTTACATCAATCCCACCGGCAAATTCGTCGTCGGCGGCCCCTATGCCGACGCCGGCCTGACCGGCCGCAAGATCATCGTCGACACCTACGGCGGCATGGGCCGGCACGGCGGCGGCGCCTTTTCCGGCAAGGACCCCAGCAAGGTCGACCGTTCCGGCGCCTACGTGGCCCGCTATATCGCCAAGAACGTCGTGGCGGCCGGGCTGGCCGGAAAATGCGAGGTCCAGCTGGCATACGCCATCGGCGTGGCCGAACCGGTCTCGGTCAACGTCAATGTTTTCAACACCGGCAAAATGAGCGAAGACAAGATCACCGCCATGATCCGCAAGGTATTTCCCCTGAAACCGGGAGACATCCTGAAGCAACTCGATCTCAAAAGGCCCATATACAAAAAAACGGCGTCATACGGCCACTTCGGCCGCAACGAGTTCCCCTGGGAAAAGCTGGACAAGGTGAAAGAGCTGAAGGCCTTGGCCAAGAAAGAGTCGAGTTTCAGAGAAAAGTGAAAAGTAAAAAGTGAAAAGTGAAAGGAAAAGGCAATATCAGGCATTTTCTCTAAAAAGCTCTTTCATTTCACTTTTCACATTTCACATTTTACTGAATTGTCCCGCATTACGATAAAGAACTGGAGAAAAAATGAAAACAACTGACACCGACCGCAAACTCCCCTATAAGATCGCCGATATCTCACTGGCCGATTGGGGCCGCAAGGAAATGGACCTGGCCCGGGCCGAAATGCCCGGATTGATGTCCATCCGCCGGAAATACGGGCCGCTCAAGCCCCTGCGCGGCCTGAAGGTCACCGGCAGCCTGCACATGACCATCCAAACGGCCATGCTGATCGAAACGCTGGTCGAACTGGGCGCCGACGTGCGCTGGGCTTCCTGCAACATCTTTTCCACCCAGGACCATGCCGCGGCCGCCATCGCCAAGGCCGGCATGCGCCGCGGTCTTCGCCTGGAAGGGGGAATCGCTGGAGGAGTACTGGTGGTGCACCGAGCAGGCGCTGACCTGGCCCGACGGCTCCGGCCCCGACCTGATCGTCGATGACGGCGGCGACGCCACCCTGCTGGTCCACCAGGGCGTGAAGATCGAAAAAGATCCCGAGCTTTTGCAGCTCGACTCCGGAAAACAAGGAGATGGCCGTGATCTGGCAGCGCCTGCGCGAATCCCATCAGCGCGATGCGCAGCGCTGGACCCGCGTCAGCCGCGCCATCCGCGGCGTGTCCGAAGAAACGACCACCGGCGTGCACCGGCTCTACCAGATGCAGACGGAGGGCAGCCTGCTGTTCCCGGCCATCAATGTCAACGACTCGGTGACCAAGTCCAAGTTCGACAACCTGTACGGCTGCCGGGAATCGCTGGCCGACGGCATCAAGCGCGCCACCGACATCATGGTCGCCGGCAAGAAGGTCGTGGTCTGCGGCTACGGCGATGTCGGCAAGGGCTGCGCCCAGTCCATGCGCGGCTTCGGCGCCCGGGTGATCATCACCGAGATCGACCCCATCTGCGCCCTGCAGGCCGCCATGGAGGGGTATGAAGTCTCCACCATGGAAGACGCGGTCGCGCATCGGCGATATTTTCGTCACCGCCACCGGCAACTGCGACGTCATCAGCGGCCGGCACATGGAAATGATGAAAAACGAAGCCATCGTCTGCAACATCGGCCATTTCGACAGCGAGATCGACATGCATTACCTGGAGACGACCCCGGGCTGCCAGAAAATGACCATCAAGCCCCAGGTGGACAAGTGGACGCTGAAATCGGGCCGTTCGATCATCATCCTGGCCGAGGGTCGCCTGGTCAACCTGGGCTGCGCCACCGGGCATCCCAGTTTCGTCATGAGCTGCAGTTTCACCAACCAGTGCCTGGCCCAGATCGAACTGGCCAAAGGCGGCCTGGAAAAGAAGGTATATACGCTGCCCAAGCAGCTGGACGAAGAAGTGGCCCGCCTGCACCTGGATGCGCTCGGCGTCAAACTCACCCGCCTGAGTCCAGAGCAATCGGCCTACCTGGGCATAGCGGCAGATGGCCCCTACAAACCCGACCATTACCGCTATTGAGGCCTGGCCCGGGGGAAACTGGGACCTCCCGGAGGGTGACTTTACCAAATGGCGTTTTTCTGATATCGTAGAAGCGATGGCCAAGGGAAAAATTTTAATCACCGACGACGAAAAAGATATTCGCGAACTGCTGCGCGATTACCTGGAAGGCGAAGGCTACGAATGCCAATTGGCGGCCAATGCCTTTGAAGCCCTGGAGAAATTCAAGGCCGAGAACGATTTCGACGTCATCATGTCTGATATCCGCATGCCTGGAAAAACCGGCCTGGACCTGCTCGACGACATCAAGCGCCTGGACCAGGACGTGATGGTCATCATGATCTCGGCGGTCAAGGACATCGAATCGGCCATAGCCGCCATGTCCAAGGGCGCTTACGACTATGTCTCCAAGCCATTCAAGCTGAACGAGGTGTCGTTCGTCGCCAACAAAGCCCTGGAAAAAAGACGGCTGGTGCAGGAAAACAAGGATTATCAGAAACGCCTGGAAAAAATGGTCGAGGAAAGGACCATGGAATTGAAGCAAGCCCTGGTGGAACTGGACAAGACCTACAATTTCACCCTGCGCGCCATGGTGACCGCCCTGGACACGCGCGACACGGAAACCCAGGGCCATTCTTTGCGCGTGGTCCGTTTTACCTTGAAGCTGGCTGAATTGATGGGGATCAGCAACAAAAACACCTTGAAGATCTATGAATACGGAGCCCTGCTGCACGATATCGGCAAGATCGGCATTCCCGACGCCATCCTGCGCAAGCCGGAAAAGTTGAGCCCCGAGGAATGGCAGATCATGAAGGGCCACCCGCTGATCGGCTACAATGTGCTGCGGCGCATCAAGTTTCTGGAACCGGCGGCCCAGATCGTCCTGCACCATCATGAAGCGTTCAACGGCAACGGCTACCCGGACGGCCTGGCCGGCGAAAACATCCCCCTGGGGGCGAGGATATTCAATATCGCCGACGCCATCGATGCCATGACCTCGGACCGCCCCTACCAGAAAGCCCTGCCCTTCGAGACCGCGGCCGGAGAATTGGCGCGCTTTTCCGGGCAGCAGTTCGACCCGGAGATCATCGCCATTTTCAATGAAACCGGCCTCGATTTCTGGATACAGGAAAAACTGAAGATCGAAGACCGCATCAAGCTGGAACCCGACTTTTTTTAAATTTCCGGGCCGCCCCCCTGGAAAACCAACTCGTACACCAGGGCATCTTCCACAGGCTGGGAATAGTACTCATGGCGCCGGCCCACGCTGTGGAAGGAGAATTTCTCATACAGATGAATGGCCGGCGCATTGCCGGCCCGCACTTCGAGCACGGCGCGTTGGCAGTTCCAGGAGCGGCCGCTGCGGATGAAAAATTCCAGCAGGCGCGAAGCGTGGCCCTGGCGCTGCCGGGGAGCGTCAACCGCGATCTTGTGCAGCTCGAGTTCGCCGTCCAGTCGCCAAAAAAGCAAATAGCCGACCACGGATCCGCCGGCCCTGTCCTCAGCGACGTAGAAATGGGAAAGGGGATTGGTCAGTTCGGCCTCGTAATATGCCAGTGGCCAGGGATGGGAAAATTGCCCGCGCTCGATGCGGGCGACGGCGGGGAGATCGGCGGTCCCGGCCTTTCTAATGGACAGCGCCTTCGCCATGGGCCAGGTTGGATTCGGCATCGGGACGGCGGACATAGAATGGAAGCAGCTGCTGCAGGTCGGTCACGAACTCGCCGTCGCGGAACCGTTGCCCGGCGATCCTGCCGATCTCGCTGGCCAGAAAATTGGAGCGGTACTGGAGCCGGCTTTCCGGAAAAATATTTTTCAGAAAATCGGCATGGCATTCGGCGCCGCTGCCGACGAAGACCTTGTCGGCAAACGGGGCCAGCAACGTCGGCAGGGCGGAGACAGGCAGAAGGCAGGGCCGGACCAGTTCGTTCATTTTCCCGCCGGCAAAGCGATAGCAGCCGAGATAAACCTCGCCTTTCCTGGCATCGATCAGGGGGACCACGGTTTTTTTCGAATCGGCGAACTTGAATGCCAGCGCCGCCAGCGTGTTCACCCCGACCATGGGTTTGCCCGCGGCGAAATTCAGGCCTTTCAGCGTGGCCAGCCCGATGCGGATGCCGGTAAAAAGCCCGGGGCCGACGGCAACGCCGAACACATCGACCTGCTCTATTTTCATGCCCAGCGACCGCAGCAGGAACTCCAGGCTGGGGATCAAGTTGGCCGAAAGGTTGTCCCGCGAAGAAAAGTTATACTCCAGAACGATCTCTTCATCGCGCAATAGGGCTATGGAAGCGTCGCGCGAGGTGGTGTCAAAACTCAGGAGGTTCATCAAAGCTTTTTTTCCATGATCACTTCACTGCCGCCGGGCAGGCAGTGAAACTCAAAGAGATCCATGTAATTCTTGATGATCATGATGCCGCGGCCGTTGAAGGAGAGGAGGCTGCAGCTCTTGATCTTGTCTTCCACTTCCTTGAAATCCACCTTGCGATCGTTTTCGTCGCGGACAATGATGCGCAGGAAGGACTTGTCCCAGATGAATTCCATGTGCACCAGCTTGTCCAGGTTGCCGCCGTTGCCATGGACGATGGCGTTGTTGGCCGCCTCGCGCAGCGAGATCTCGATCTTGAAAAATTCATCGTCGCCGATGTCCAGCAACTTCTTGATGAAGCCGAGAACCAGGACGCTCAGTTCGGTATATTTCAAGTTGCTTTTGAACGCCAGGGATATCCTGTTTTCTGTTTTGCCCATCGTGGCAAGTATAGCAAAAAAGGCAATGTTTTTCCAGAACTCAAGATTTCCGCCCACCCGCCCCGTGCCGGCTGCGGCCAGGGGCCGACGAAGCTATCGCCGTGCGCCCAGGGCGGCGGGGAGCAGCCGCAGGCGATGGCTGCGCCGGCCCGGATCTTCCATTTTCAGGTACTTCAAATCGCCGAACATGTCCATCTGGTCGTCATAAGCCGGGCTCAGGGGGTGGCCGCTCTGGCCCGTGGGATACCCCAGCAGCGACCTGGAAAAATCGGAAAAATCGAGGACCATTTTATAGGCCGCCAGCCGTTCGATCCGGAAATGGCCGGCAGCGGCAAAGTCGGTGTTCAGCTGGCAATATTTCCCGCCCTTGACGCCGGAGGCAGTGCGCTCGAAAAAAGGCTTCAGGGCAAAGAGCCTGCCCAGAGGGTGGCGGAAATCGATGCCGTGGAGGTTTTCCCAATGCCAGGCGTCATCCTGGCCCCGCGTTTGCGCCCGGTACGCGTCATACGTTTCCTGGAGGCTTTTTTCAACGGCCGCGGCGAGAACTTCCCGGTCGAGCGGTCGCAGGCCGGGGCTTGACCCGATCGCGCGCCCTGCTTCGGCCGCGGACCGGCCGGGATAATTCAGCAGCGCATAGATCCATTCGGGCAGCAAGCCGTCTATGGCGGCCGGGTCGCGGAAACCGGGCAGGAAAACAGCGGCGGCCAGGCGCTTTTCAAATTCATAAAAGAAGGCGGGGCCTTCCCCAATTGTCGCTTCAAAATCCCAGGCAGCCAGTGCGTTGCGGACAACCCTGGCCTCGGGCGCGGCCAGCGGCAGGTCGCGGATGAGGGTGACCAGGAATTCGGCAGTCTGCACCCGCGCATCATTCTGCAGGCGCACCGCGGCCTGAGGGTCCATTTTGTCGTTGCCCGCCAGCAGTTGGGCGAGACGCTGATCCTGAAAATCCGGGACCTGCTCAAACTTGAAAAAATTCGGGGCAACCCTGCCCAAAGGAGCCAGATCGGCCGAAGCCAGCCAGCCCCGTCCCGGATTGACAATGAATTTTTCAGCGGAACTTTCGTTGAATCCCTGCCAGAGATCGGCCGCCGTTTCGACCCGAACCGGCAACAAGCCGTTGCCCTTGCCTCGCAGCGGCAGCAATCCCGTTTGGCAAGCGCCGATATTGCCCTTGCGGTCGGCAAAGACCACGCGCAGAACCGGAGCCGAGAATTTGCGGGCCGCCCCCGCGAACTCGCGCAGGTTGCGGGCCAAATTCATTCGATACAGGGCTTCCACGGCCGTGGAACGGTGCTGGAGCAGGGAATGCACGGCCAGCAGCCGCCCGTTCGCTTCGATTACCGGACCGAATTTGGAAAATGGCAGCTTCAATACGAAATCGCCGCGACCGCGGCAGCGGATCCGTTTTTCCCGAACCTGCAGGGCCAGCCATTGGCCGCCGCTGCGGTACAGCCCGCTCTTTTGCGGATGCCGGTCCAGAACAAAAAAATCGAGCGTGTCGCACAGAACGGCATGAACTCCCCAGCCGATCTGCCAGTTCCTGCCGCTGAAAAGGAAGGGAACCCCGGGCAGCGTGTTTCCCGAAATTTCCCACAGCGGCGTTTTGCCTTCGACCTGGTAGAAAAGAGAGGGCATGACCGGGAGCCAGGAAAAATCATTGGCCAGGCAGGTCTGGCCGCTGAGCGTGCGGCTGCCGGCGACCGCCCAGGCGCTGCCCAGGCGTGCCAGCCGGGCGGCTTCCGTCTCGCGCTTCAACAACCGCCCGAGCATGGGGGTACTGAAAGCCTGCGGCCAGATTTTGCGTCCGTTCCCGAAATCAAGCCCGGGAGCGGTCAGCCACTCGTGAGCCTGCTCGGGCGACAACGCCGCCAGCAGGCGGGCGTGGTTCAACTCGCCGCCGGAATAGGCCAATTCGCCTTCCAGGTATTTCATCACGGCCAGCACATCGCGGGGCTGCCAGGGCTCGGGAACGTATCTCAGGATATGGAACTCGGGAGGCAGGCTTTGGCTGGCCAGAAAATAATTCACGCCCCGGCAGTAGTGCTCCAGCAAAGCCTTTGCCTGAGGTTTCAGGGCCCGGAAACTCTTGTCGATCCCGGCGTCGGTCTGCAGGTATTCCTGCCAGATATCCCGGTCCAGGGTATGCTGTCCGAATACCTCGGACAGCCGTCCGCACGCCGCCCGGCGCTGGCAATCCATCTGGAAAAGCCGGTCCTGGGCATGAACGAAACCGATGGCGAAAAAAAGGTCGGCGCTCAACTTGGCCTTGATCGAGGGCACGCCATGAGGATTGCGATCGATCTCCACCGCCTGGATCACGGAGCCCGTGCGCAGGATCCCCTGCCACACGGGAATGGTGGACTTGAAAAAAAAATAGCCGACCATGGCGGCCAACAGCAGCAGGGAAAACAGGCCAAGGCATATGGATTTTACGATTTTCACGGATCACCTGAGGGGATCATTATAGCACTTCCGCGGCCCGCAGCAAAAACCGGCCGCCGACCGCATTTGCCGATTTGCAAATACGCCGCGAATTCGCTACAATACCGGCATGGAAAAGCGAGAGCTGGAAAACATCGGAGAATTTTTTTCAAAGGAAAGCGGCGCCGTACCGCCGGAAAAAAAATGGGAGGAGATCTTCACCGGCTGGATCGACAAGATCGACCAGGAAAAGATGATGCTCAACCTGTTCGAACTGAAGCTGTGGTTCGAGAGCATTGAAGAGTTCAATTCCTCCGCCTATTTGGAAAACCTGGTTTTCAAATTGCCTTCCCAGACCGAGCGGAATTACGAATTCTACGTCTTCAGCCTCTACCAGTCCTCGGCCAGGATCACCACCCTGCTCAAGGAGCTGGATTTCAAGAAAGACAAGTATTTCCTCAATTTCGAGGAATTCGTCGTGGACAAGATCCTGGAAGAAAGCATGGAGAAGTCGTTTCCCAACCTGAAGGAGCTCTATTCGCCTGAATCCTGGTTTTACAGCTTCCGCATCTTCCTGCAGAGCTTCCGCAACCTGCTGAGCGAGATCCTGCGCGTCGACCAGGTCTCGCAAAAAGCCTATCTGTCGATCAAAAAGCTGTACCACCGCGAACTTCTCAGCAACCCTTTCCTGATCTCCCTGCTGAAGAAGCAGTTCATCCCCAAGATGGACAAGATCTACCAGCCCGACATTTCCGGCATCATCTCCGCCTGCAAGGACAAAAATATCCGTAAAAACCTGGGCATTTTTTTCATCCTCTCCTTCCGCATCCTGAAGATCAACAATTTCATCGAATTGAACCTGAACAAGAGCAAGTACCTGGACATGGCCATCCCCCTGATCCTGTCGCTGAAAAAAAACATGGAGAACATCATCAATTTCGACGACACGGCGCTATGGCAAAGCCTGCAGTCCGACCCGGAACTGAAAAAAAAATTGGAGCCGGCGGGCGAAATTTTCAAGAACCTCAAGCTGGAATACAAAAAGATCAGCGATGGCGAACTGCCCATGTATTTTGACGGAGAAAGCAACAAGATCAAAAAACGCAGAGCGATCCAGAACATCGTGATCATCGCCGAAGTGGCCGTCCAGGAGTTGATCGAAACCGTGGCCCGGCTGTTCAAGCCCGGCATCAGCGGCAACAGCATTTTCGAAAACTACGTCTCGCGCAAGCAGAAATCCATCGAGGTCAAGAAAAAACTGATCAAGCTGCATACCAAGATCAACGATTATTTCACCGACAAGAGCGGCATCGCCCCCTCGGAGATATTTTTTGACATCACCCAGTTCATGGAAACGGATCTCAATTACCTGCTGTACAAGGATTGGAATGAATTCCTGAGCTTTTACGACAACTTGAGCCGCATCAACTTCTCCGCCGAATTCGAACCCACGCTGCGGGCATTCCATTCCTTCCTGACCCGGGTATTAAAAGAGATCGTCAGCGAGAAGAAATAAGGCCATTTCCTTTGCACCAACGGCCCTTTTGTGCTACCATTTGCCGGTGAACCCCGCACGGATCCCGATCCTTATATTGCTATCAACCCTGCCCCTGGCGGCAGTCCGCTACCCGTTCATCAATTACCAAAGCTCGGAGGGATTGCCGCAAAACAACGTTACGACCATGTTGCAGGACAACAACGGCTATATCTGGATCGGCACGCAGTCGGGCATCGGCAAATTCGACGGCAGCAGGTTCGAAACGCTCACTTCCCGCAACGGTTTGGCAGGCAATTACATCACCGACCTGGAAATGGACAATAACGGCGACATCTGGGTGGCCAGCCAGGATGGCTTGAACAGGATCGCCTCTGAAAAGATCACCGCCCTGCCATTGCCTGACAATTTCATCCGCGACATTGCCTTCAACAAAAACGACCAGGCCCTCTGGGTGCTGGCCGCCAGGTCCATCTTTGTCGTCCGCAACGGGGCCAGCGCCCCTTTTGACAAATTCGGCGATCCATCGCGCCTGAAGGGCCTGGTGGCTTGCCCGGCCAACGGCCTGGTCTTTTTCGCCGCCGACGCCGTTTATCTGCCAAAAAGCGGAAGCTGGCGCAAATATCCCAGCCCGGAAGCGGTGAATTTCGTCAAGGAGATCGACCGCCACCTGTTTGTCGGCTGCCGGGGCGGCCTGTTCATTCTCAACCCGTTCGGGGAATATAAAAAATATTCGGGCCTCCCCGCCTCCATGGAAAATATCAACGACATCCTGTTCGACGTTCAGGGAAACCTCTGGATCGCGAGCCGGAACGGCGTTTTTTACAAGAACCTGCAAACCGGGGCCAGCACGGTTTTCAACATGGCAAACGGTCTGATCTACAGCCAGGCTTCCAAATTGCTGCTTGACCGCGAAAACAATATCTTCATCGGCAGCGAATTCGGCCTCTCGCAGCTTTCCCGGCACCTGTTTCGCATGTACGGCATGGAAGACGGGCTGCCTTCGACCCAGGTCTGGGACATGCTGGAAAACAATGGCGGCATCCTGCTGGCCTGCGACGACGGCATCGCCGAATTGAAAGAGGGCCGGATCCATTCCTTCGCGGTCAACCACCGGTTGAAGAACCGCTCGATCCGCGCCATCGTCAGGATGGAGGCCGGGCGCTACCTCCTGGGCTGCCGGCAGGGCGATATCCTGCAATGGGACGGCGGCACCCGGTTGCAGAGCATCTACAATGGCGTCAACGTCCTCTATGCCATCCGCGACCGGGGCGGCAATGCCTGGTTCGCCACGGACAACGGGTTGTTGAAATACGACGGCAAGGACTTCCGCTGGTTCCGGCAAGGGTTGAACGACCCGATTGTCTGGGATGTCGCCGAATTGGACGAGGATTCACTGCTGGTCGGCACGCGCAAGGGGCTGCAAGTGTTCCGCGCCGAAAAATTCGTTGCCAGCGCCTGGGAAAAGCAGGTGGGCAGGTTCACTGTCAACGACATCCGGGTCATCTCGCCCAGCGAGGTGCTGGTGGCGCTGGAACGAAACGGCCTGGTCTGGCTCCGAGGCGACGCCATGACCCGCCTGGGCCAGGAGCAGGGGATGCTGAACAACGACGTCTGGTCGGTTCTGAGCGACGACAACGGCTATGTCTGGATGAACACCACCAGCGGACTGGAGCGCTTGGGCAGCGACGCGACTTTTACCCACTTTAACAAGCTGACCGGACTGTTCGGCGACGAGGGCTGCGTCCATTCCGCCCTGAAAACGAGCAACGGCAACCTCTATTTCGGCATCGTCCCCGGACTGGTTGAATACTCTTTTTTCAAGGACGAGACGCCGGTGCGCAAGCCGGTCCTGATCATCAAGAATCCGCTGGTCAACGGTCTGCCCTTTTCGTTGCCGCTGTCGGCGCCCCTGCCTTACAGCCACAACACCGTCGAATTCAATTACATCTGCCCGACCACGAGCCGGGAAAGCTCTCCGCTCTACAAGACCCGCTTGTTTCCCTTCGACAGCGACTGGTCCGCTCCCGGTCCGCGCACGTCGGTGCGTTACACCAATCTGCCGGCCGGCACCTACACGTTTTCCGTCCTGGCCAACAATGGCGGCGGCGAGAAGCAGTGGTTTGACTCGGCCCAGCGCGTTATTTTCACCATCCGCAGCCCGTTCTGGCTGAGCTGGTGGTTCAGGTCCCTGCAGCTTGTCGCCGGGCTCGCCCTGGTTTTCCTGGTCGTTAAGATCAGGGTCAGGGTCCTGGAGAAGCAGAAAAAAAGACTGGAGGGGCTTGTCCTGGCCCGGACCAACGAGATCGCCGAAAAAAACCGCGAACTCGCCCTTCTCTCCATCACCGACCCGCTGACCGGGCTGAAAAACCGCCGCTACCTTGAAGAAACCATCAAGGAGGATATGAGCGTCATCCAGCGCGAGCTGCACGACATGCACAGCGGCAAAAAAAACTTTGACGAAAAGGCGACTTCGCTGGGAATTTTCATGCTGGACGTGGACCACTTCAAAAAAGTCAACGACATCCACGGCCATGAGGCCGGCGACGCCGTGATCGTCGAGATCGCCGACCAGCTGCAATCCATGATGCGCCAGTCCGATACCATCGCGCGTTGGGGCGGCGAGGAATTCCTGATCATTACCCGTCAGTCGGGCCAGGGCGACGCGCTGCAGCTCGCCGAGAGGATCCGCCTGCACATCGAGACAACCGTTTTCAGGATCGCAGCTGAAAACAAGATCAGGAAAACCATCAGTATCGGCTATGCCCATTATCCTTTTCTCATTGCCGGGGAGGAAAAATTCACCTGGCAGCAGGTGGTGGCGCTGGCCGACAACGCGCTCTACCTGGCCAAGCACAACGGCCGTAACCTGGTGGTCGGCATCCAGCCCGGCCTGAACCCGTTTCCCGGACCCGGGCAGGAGTTGCTCGGCGACCTGGCCGCGGCGATCCAGAACAGGCACCTGGAAACGGTCAGCCTGAAGCGCAACTTGAAAATTCCGGCCCATCCATGAAGAGGCAAAAAAAATGTTCGGATCAATAGGATTCCCCGAATTGCTCCTTATCTTCATCGTCGTGTTGCTGGTTTTCGGACCCAAAAAGCTGCCCGAATTCGCCAAGCTGCTGGGCAAAGCGGTCCGCGAGTTCCGCTCGACCGTCGACCAGGCCAAGTCGGCCATCGAGGACGAGATCTACAAGGAAGGGATGGCCGACAGCATCAAGAGCATCAGCAAGGACGTCAAGGAGGCCCTGAACATCACCGGCGACATCGGCAAGGGTGTCAAGGACGCCCTGGACATCTACGGCAGCATCGATGACCGGCCCGCGCCGCCGCCGCCGACGGAGAAGAAGGATGATGAAAAAAAAGGCTAACGAAATGTCGTTCTTTGAGCACTTGGGCGAGCTGCGCAAGCGCATCATTTATTCCTTCGCGTTCATCCTGGTTTTTTTCATCGCCTCCTGGCGCTTCGTCGACAAACTGTATTACTGGCTGTCGCTGCCGGTATTGAAATACCTTCCCGTCCTGCCCACGGGCGAAAAAAAGCTGGCCTACACTTCGCTGGCCGAGCCCTTCATGATGTACATCAAGGTGGCCTTTATCTTTTCGCTGTTCGCCGCCTCGCCTTTCATCTTCCACCAGTTGTGGCTGTTCATTTCGCCCGCCTTGTTCGCCAAGGAAAAAAAATGGGTGCTGCCCTTTGTCATCTTTACCACTTTCTTTTTCGTCCTGGGCGGCGCCTTCGGCTATTTCGTTGTTTTTCCCCTGGCCTGCAAGTTTTTCCTCAACATCGGCAAGGACTTCACGGCAATCATCACCATCAATGAATACTTTTCCCTGGCTTTCCGGGTCCTTTTCGGCATCGCGGCGATCTTCGAACTGCCGGTGCTGGTCTTCCTCCTGGCCAAGCTGCGCATCGTCAGCGCCCGCTTCCTGATCCGCTATTTCAAATACGCCATCGTGGCGATCTTCATCATCGCCGCCGTCATCACCCCCACGCCGGACATGGTCACCCAGACCCTTTTCGCCGTGCCCATGATCTTGCTTTATCTTCTGAGCATCGTGATCGCCAGGTTCGTTAACCCGGGGAAGAAGGAAGAGACAGAGGGATAGCCGGGAAGGGTTTTTCTCTTGTCAGACCGGTTAGACCTGTCGGACCCGGCTGACTTATTCGAACTATGGAGCCAGGCGGAATCGAACCGCCATCTCAACCTTGCGAAGGTCGCGTTCTCCCATTAAACCATGGCCCCGAATGGTCGTGAAGAGGCCAATATACCAATAAACGGGCATTGTGTCAACGAAATTTCCTGGGTAAAACAGGAGAGGGGAAAGAAAACTGAGTTCAATTATTTGAACTTTTCACCGGTTTTCACGTAACAATCATTTACCCTAAAGGAGGTATATAGTGAAAAAATCTTTACCCAAAAGGCTGCCGGGAATTCTCCTGTTCGCAGCCGCGATCCTCATGTTTCTAACGGGTCCGCTCCTTGCCGACGAAGGCATGTGGACGCTGGACAACATGCCGCTCAAGCAACTGAAAGAAAAATACGGCTTTGAACCGACCCCGGCCTGGCTCGAACATATCCGCCTGGCTTCGGTGCGGGTCGGCGACGGCGGCTCGGGCTCCTTCGTCAGCCCCAGCGGCCTGGTCCTGACCAACCACCACGTGGCCCTGGGCCAGTTGCAGAAGGTCTCCACGCCGCAGAAGAACTATGTGGCCGACGGTTTCTACGCCGCCACCCTGGCCGAAGAGCTCCCCTGTCCCGACCTTGAGCTGAACGTGCTCATCTCCATGGAGAACGTCACCGCCAAGGTGCTGTCCGCGGTCAAGAAAGGCATGGACCCGGTCAAGGCCATGGAAGCCAAGAAAGCGGCCATCGCCGCCATCGAGAGCCAGAGCCTGAAGAAAACCGGGCTGCGCTCCGACGTGGTTTCGCTCTACCATGGCGGCGAGTACTGGCTCTACCGCTACAAGAAATACACCGATGTCAAGCTGGTCTTCGCCCCCGAGCAGCAGGCCGCTTTCTACGGCGGCGACCCCGACAACTTCACCTATCCCCGCCACGACCTGGACATGGCCCTGTTCCGCGCCTATGAGAAAGGCCAGCCGGCCAAGGTCGCCCACTACCTGAAATGGAGCACCAAGGGCGCGGCCGACGGAGAGCTGGTGTTCGTTTCCGGTCACCCCGGCTCGACCAACCGCCTGATGACCCTGGCCCAGCTCCAGTTCCAGCGCGAATTCTCCTATCCCCTGCGCCTCAAGACCATGTCGCGCATGCTGGCCGTGGCCAAGAAATACGCCGCCCAGGGCATGGAGCAGGCGCGCCAGGCCGCGGGCATGATCTTCGGCATCGAGAACGGCCTCAAGGTGTCCAGCGGCGAGTATGAAGGCCTCAAGGCCGCCGGCATCCTGGAAAAGAAAGCCGCCCAGGAAGCCGATTTCCGCAAGCTGATCGACGCCAACCCCCAGTGGAAGGCCGAGTATGCCGGCGCCTGGGACCAGATCGCCGGAGCCTATGAAAAGGAAAAACCGCGGATCAAGGAGATCACCTACCGCCGCATCCCGGGCATGCGCCTGGGCAATGTCGCCTTGTCGATCGTCCAGCTCGTGGCCGAAACGCAAAAGCCAGACGGCAAGCGCCTGGACGGCTACCACACCTCCGAGCTCGAGTCGCTGCGCTTCCGCCTATTCTCCCCCGCCCCCGTCTACCCGGGACTGGAGGAAGTGCTGATCGTCGATGGACTGAAGCAGATGCAAGAGGAACTCGGCGCCGCTGACCCCTATCGTCAAGGCCTGCCTGGACGGCAAGACCCCCGAGGAAGCGGCCAAGGCGCTGTTGGCCGGCACCCAAGCTGGCCGACCCGCGCGAACGGAAGAAACTGGTCGACGGCGGCGAGGCGGCGGTGGCCAAGTCCACCGACAGCTTCATCGTGCTGGCCCGCAAGCTCGACCCCATGGTGCGCGAGCTGCGCAAATGGATGGAGGACACGGTCGACAGCATCGCCAAGCCCGCCAGCGAAAAGATCGGCCAGGCGCGCTTTGCCGCCTACGGCAAGAACGCCTACCCCGACGCCACCTTCACCCTGCGCCTTTCCTATGGCACGGTCAAGGGCTACCCCATGAACGGCACCCTCGCTCCCTCCAAGACGACGTTCTACGGCCTCTATGACCGGGCCCTTTCCTTCGACAACAAGTTCCCCTTCAACCTGCCCCAGCGCGTCGCCGACGCCCGGGAGAAGATCGACCTCTCCACGCCGCTGAACTTCGTCTGCACCGGCGACATCATCGGCGGCAACTCGGGTTCGCCCGTGGTCAACGCCGCCGGCGAGCTGGTGGGGCTGGTATTCGACGGCAACGTCGAGAGCTTCATCGGCCGCTTTTTCTACGATGACACCGCCAACCGCACCGTTTCGGTGCACAGCGCGGCCATCATCGAGGCCATGAAAAAGATCTATGGAGCCGAGAAACTGGCCAAGGAGATCCTGGGCGAATAGCACGCTTTTTCATTCATAATAAAAAAGGCGGGGACCCGCGTCCCCGCCTTTTTTTTTCGGCTAAATCGAACCCGGGATCAGCGCACCTCGGCCGTGGAGCCCTTGATCTCCTGCCAGGGCTCGGCGCGGCCGCCCAGCTGCTTGGCCAGGAATTCATCGACACGGCCGTAGAAATCGAGCCGGTTGTCGGGCCGGGCGAAGCCGTGCCCTTCGTCGGTATAGACGATGTAGGTCACGGCCAGCCCCTTGGCGCGCATGGCCTCGACCATCTGCGTCGATTCCCGGACATTGACGCGCGGGTCGTTGGCGCCCTGGGCGATGATCAGCGGCACGCGGACATTGGCCGCATGGAACAGCGGCGAGATCTTCTGGTTGAACGCATCGTCGTTTTCAGCGTCGCCCACCTGCATGACGAACTGCTTTTTAAAAGGGGCCCAATAAGGCGGGATCGACTGCAGCAGCGTCTTGATATTGGAAGGGCCGACGATGTCCACGCCGCAGGCATACAGCTCGGGAGTGAATACCAGGCCGGCCAGGGTGGCGTAGCCGCCGTAGGAACCGCCGTAGATGCAGATCTTCTTGGGATCGGCGATGCCCTTGGCGATGGCCCATTTCACGGCGTCGGTCAGGTCGTGCTGCATGGTGCCCACGCCCCACTGCTTGTCGCCGGCAGTGAAGGAATTTCTTGCCGAAGCCGGTCGAGCCGCGAAAGTTCACCTGCAGGGTGGCATAGCCGCGGTTGGCGAACCATTGCGCCTCGGGATTGTAGCCCCAGCCGTCGCGCCCCCACGGCCCGCCGTGGACATTGAGCACCAGCGGCAGTTTTTTTCCCGGGGAACCGACGGGCAGCGTCAGGTAGCTGACCAGCTTGAAGCCGTCGCGGGCCTTGATGACCACGGGCTCCATCTTGGCCATTTTGTACTTGGCCAGGTCGGGCTGGTTGACGAAAAGCAGTTCGGGCTTCTTGCTGTCGCGGTTGTAGGCATACCAGGCCACGGGACCGTCGTCTACCTGGTAGGTGACGAGCCAGTTCTTGTCGGCGCGGTCGCGGCCGGAAAGATAGAACTCGCCCCGGCCGATCCTGGCCAGGACCTCGAAGTCGGCCTTGATGGACGGATCGAGCACGCGCCATTCGTTTTTCAGGTAGTTGAAACCGACCGCCTGCACCTGGCGCGTGTCGGGATGGATGATCACCGCGCCCACGTCGACCCGCGGGTCCTTGGCGATGGTTTCCAATTCCCTGCCGCTGGCGATATCCACCTTGACCAGGCGGGCGGTATCGGCCCCGACCGAGGTTTCCACGTAAAGGGATTTGCCGTCGGCGCTGAAATCGTCGATGCCGCCGTTCTCGCCGAAGGGCAGGGTCAGCAGCGTGCGCCAGGGCGCCGTGCGGTTGTCGCGGACGCGCAGGACCGTGGAGGCATCCATGGGGTTCTGGGCCTGGGCGGCGCGTATCTGAAAGTCGGGGTCGGTGACCCAGCCCAGGACGTCGCCCGGGTTCTCCGTGTCCAGCGTCAAGGCGCCGCTGGTCAGGTCGAGCCGGTACATGTCGAAGACGCGGCGGTCGCGCAGGTTCAGGCCGACCAGCATCTCGTTGGGATACTTCTTGTCCAGCATGATATTGCTGGCGCGGACGCCCTGGAAAGGCGTCAGGTCGCGTACCACCTTGGAATCCAGGTCAACCGAGTAGATGTGAAAATTCTCGTCGCCGTTGAGGTCCTGCATATAGAACAGATGTTTGCCGTCTTCGGCCCAGAAGTGGATGCGGATGCCGCGGTGCGTGTCATTGGTGACCTGGGCATCGTCGGTCTTGCCGATGGTGCGCACCCAGACGTTGAGCACGTTCTTGTCGGACGGGGCCAGGTAGGCCAGGCGGGTGCCGTCGGGCGAGATCCGCGGCGCCGCCTTGACCGGGTTGCCGAAAAGGATCTGGCGCGGGATAAGGGGCAGGTCCTGGGCCGGCAAGGTGGCCGCCAGTCCGGCGATCACGAACACCGCCATTCCGGCCAGGATGAAACTGTTGGACTTTTTGGACATTTTTTACCTCCTCTATTTACTCTAATCACCATCAACGCTATTTAAAAAGCCCCTTGAACAGGTCGCGGCAAAACGCAACGCCTTCGTATGCGACATGCAGCGGCCGGTGGCGGTAGTACCACCAGCGCGACGCGATGTTTTCCCCGCTGACCGCGTAGGGGACCCGATGGATATTCCCCAGCCGGAAGCCTTCATTTTTGAAGCAGTATTCCGCCCGATACGAGTGCAGCGCGGCGCAAACCAGGTCAAAAGTAAGCTCGCGGCAATCCCGATCCAGGAAGACTTTTAAATGCCTGGCATTGTCGCGCGTGTCGACGTATCTTTCGTAGACTTTCTCCGGGTAAAGGACGCGGCACTCCCGGTTTTTTGATTTCAGATAGCGAAAGGCAAGCTCGTGCTCGGTCTTCCCGTCAAAGGTGTTCGCCGGCGCCAGGTAGACGGTATCGCCGTCGGCATAGCGGTCCAGGACGTAGTCCAGGACCTGGCGGTACACGAAGCTCGGCGCGGGCAATGGCCGGCCTTCGGAGTCCCCGGCAATGCCTTCGGGGATCACGATATAATTCAAGACGGGCCTCCCGCGCGCGATCGCGGTCCCCCATCCTTCCGGGGCCTCATAAGAGATCTTCCAGAAAGCTCACGGCGTCGGCCACCAATGGACGGCAAATCTTTTCCGCCAGGCCGTCTTCCTTGTACTTCCTTCGTCCTTCCTCGGTCTGCAGGTCGTATCCGTTCAACAGTTTCCGGCAAAGGCAGGAACCGTTCTTGTCGCTGAAACGCTTCATGAACTCCCCGACCCGCTGATAGGTATTTTCCGTGGCCGCCTTGTCATCGGCAAGCACCCGGCCGTATTTCAGGCCCAGGGCCATGACGGCGCCGCTCACCGCCCCGCAGACCTCTTGCTTGCGGGCCAGGCCGCCCCCGAAGCCGCTGGCCAGTTTCAAAGCGTTTTCCCTGTCGAAATTCAAGTCGGCGCAGAACACGCTCAAGGTGGATTGCGCGCAATTGTATCCAGCGGCCATCATTTCCACGGCAGCTTCACTTTTATTTTTCATTCCCTTCTCCTGTGCCATTCAGAACAACTCTTTCAGCAAATCGTTTTTATCCAATTGCAAATGGCCGGCCACGGCATGAACGATGCCCTCCAGGGTGCCGACCTTCAGCGCCTGATGGGCCGGGATCGTGACATGGTGCTCCCCCTGTCTCAAGGTGGTCAGGCGCATGTGGCTGCCGGTCTGCCGGGAGATCTCGTAATCATATCTTTTCAGGAAACCGGCCAGCTCCATTCCGCAGATCTGCCTGGGCAGTTTCATATGGCCAGTATTTCATCGGCGGCAAAATGCAGGCGCACGGCCTGAGGCTGTTCCCGCGGCTCAAAATGACATTTGACCGCTTCGACAATGTTTTTCTTCAGCTCTTCCAGCGTCTCGCCCTCGGTGAAGATGTGCTGATCCAGGGCCCGGGCGACATAGCCGCCTTCTCCGCAGCATTCGATGTTGAATACGATTTCGCTCACCGGTCTCCCCTATTTTTAGAGTTTAGCATATCGAAAACAAGCTTGCAAGCCAGGAAAGGGCGAAGCGATCGCGCTCAACCCGTTTGGAGGGAAATTGGCTTGGCTTCAGGAGACCAGCCCGGGCAGGGCGGCTTCGACCTCCTGCCACTTTGCGCTCGTCCAGCTTGGCGCCGACCACTTCCACCACCTTGCCCGAAAGCAGCGAACCGATGCGGCCGCAGACGGCCAGCGGGTAATCCTGGATCAGGCCGTATAAAAAACCGGCGGCGTACAGGTCGCCGGCGCCGGTGGTGTCCACGGCCTGGGCGGGGATGCAGCCGATCTCGTGCCGTTCGTCCTTGTGCTTGACCAGGGAGCCTTTTTTGCCCAGCTTGACCACGGCGATGCGGCATTGGGGCGAGATCGTCACCAGGGCTTCATGCGGCGAATTTTTGCCCCGCTGAAAGCCATGGACTCGTCCTCGTTGGCAAAAACGATGTCCACGTAGCTGGCTGACCATGTCCTGCAGAAAGCCGATGTTTTCCCGGACCACGTTGTGGCTGGCCAGGTCGAGCGACACTTCCAGCCCCGCTTCCTTGGCCAGGCGCACGGCGGTTTCGAACAGCTGGTGGTTCTGCACCATGTAGCCCTCGATATGAAAAATATCATAACCGCGGAACAATTCCGCGTGCAGGTCGGTCGGCCTCCAGCTCGACCGCCGCCCCCAGGAAGGTGGCGAACGTCCGTTCCGAATCGGGAGTGATCAGACCCAGCGCCCTGCCGGTCTGCGAGCGCGGCCGTAGAACATGCGCGTTTCCGTCGCCGTGGCGCTTCATTTCCGCGTCAAAAAAAGTGCCGTAGGCGTCATGGCCGATCTTGCCGATATAGCCGGTCGGCGACGCCCAGGCGGGCCAGGCCGCTGATGGTGTTGGCCGCCGAACCGCCGCAGGTCTCCTGCTTGTCCAGGTGGGCGATCTTTTCCAGTATGGCGTTGACCTGGTCGATTCCTCGACCAGGGTCATGCAGCTCTTGGGGAGCTGCAGGGAATCCAGCAGACGGTCGTCCTCAATGCTTGCACCAGGATGTCGACCAGGGCATTGCCCAAACCGAGTACTTTTTTCATTTCTGTTCCTTGGCGCGGAAGCGGCGCGCGCGCTTTCATAGTTTCGTGTGGGTGATCTTTTCTATTTCGTTGCCGGCCGCCATGTTGACGATGACGGCGTTCAGCGAATTCAATTCCTTCTCGTCGAGCAGCGCGTAGGCCGCGATGATGACCATGTCGCCCGGGCTGCACCAGGCGGGCGGCGGCGCCGTTGACCACGATGCCCCGGGAAGCGCGGCGGCCAGGGCAGCACGTAGGTGGAAAAGCGCGCCCCGTTGTTGATGTTGTAGACATCGACTTTCTGAAACACGCGCAGGCCCGCTTTTTCCATGATCTCTTCGTCGATGGATATGCTGCCTTCGTAATTGATATCGCAGCCGGTGACCGTGGCCCGGTGTATTTTGGCGGTCAGGAATGGGATCAGCATGACAGGTCTCCTAAAAGCAAATTGTCGATCAGCCGGGTTTTGCCGACGCGGATGGCCGCGGCGATCAGGGTGTTGCCCGGTTCGATGACGGCGAATATCCTGCCAGGTCCTGCAGGCGGACGATGGCGATGTATTCGATGCGCCGAGCAGGGGTCGTGGTCCAGTTCCTCGCGCATGGCGTCGCCGGATGACCCGGCTCTCCCCCACGCCCGTCGCCGACCAGGGCCGCGGCGGCTGCCAGGGACCTGGGCAGGGCCAGGGCCGCCTGCCGTTCCGCCGGGGACAGATAGACGTTGCGCGAAGAGAGGGCCAGGCCGTCGCGATCGCGCACGATGGGCAGGACCCTGACGCTGCACCGGCAGGTCCAGGTCGCGGACCATCCGGCGGATGATGATCGCCTGCTGGGCGTCCTTCTGGCCGAAATAGGCCCGCTGCGGGCCGCACCAGGTTGAAGAGCTTGAGCACCACCGTGGCCACGCCGCGAAAATGGCCGGGGCGCGACTGGCCGCAAAGCTTGTCTTCCAGGCCTTCGACGCTGACGTAGGTGCAGTACGCCTGGCGGGTACATTTCGCTCGTCGTCGGGCATGAACAGCAGGTCGGTCTTCTCCTTTTCCAGCAGGGCGATATCGCGTTCCGCGTCGCGCGGGTAGCGCTGCAGGTCTTCGGCGGGACCGAACTGGGCGGGATTGACGAAGATGGAAACGACGGCCAGGTCGTTCTCCTGCGCGGCAGCGTCGCACCAGGCTGAGGTGCCCGTCGTGCAGGAAGCCCATGGTCGGGACAAAGCCGATCGCTTTTTGCCCGGCCGCGGACAGTGCGCTCGCGCAGGCTTGCGATGGTACCGGCAGATCTTCATTGGAGGAATTCGTCGATATCGCGATTCAGGTGGTAGCTTTCCTCGTCGTTGGGAAAATCGCCGCTTTGCACGTCGCGCGATATATCTCTGCAGCGCTTTCAGCCACAGGGCGTGGGTATCGGCGTACGTGCGCACGAACTTGGGCAGGTAGAGGTTGGTGAAGCCCGACCAGGTCGGGAAAGACCAGCACCTGGCCGTCGCAAAAGCGGCCGGCGCCGATGCCGATGGTGGGGATGCGCAGGCTGGCGCTTATTTTTTTGGCCAGTTCCTGGGGAATGGATTCCAGCACGATGGCGAACACGCCGAGCTTTTCCAGTGTCCAGGGCGTCGCGGAAAATTTCGCGGGCCTTTTCCTGCAGCTTGCCCTGGACCTTGAAGCCGCCCAGCTGGTGCACCGATTGCGGGGTCAGGCCCAGGTGGGCCAGGACCGGGATCTCGGCGTTCGAGCAGGGCCTCGATCACCTTGAACCTCTTGCGCCCGCCCTCCAGCTTGACCGCCTCGGCCCCGCCTTCCTTGACGCAGCGGCAGGCGTTTTCCACGCTCTTTTCCACGCTGACGTGGAACGACTGGTAGGGCATGTCGCTGACCACCAGCGATCGCGGCTCGGCGCGGGCCACCATGGAGGTATGGTAGATCATTTCGTCCATGGTCACTTTCAGGGTGTTGGCGTGCCCCTGCAGCACCATGCCCAGCGAATCGCCGACCAGGATGAGGTCGATGCCGGCGTCGGAGGCCAGGCGGGCGGTCGGGATAGTCGTAGGCGGTCACGGCCGTGATCTTTTCGCCGCGGGCTTTTTTCTGCGCCGAGGGTCAGCACCGTCTTTTTTTCCAAATCAGGCTGGGGCATAGTAGCTGATCCCCTTTTTGTGGTTTTTGATCTCCTGGATCAGGCTGTCGATATCCTTGCGGTTGTCGAAATCGATTTTTTCGACATTGACCACCAGCAGCGGCGACAGCTTGTAGTTGAAAAAATAGTAATTGTAGGCTTCGAAAATCTCCCGCCAGTACTCGCCGGGCATCCTTTTTTCAAACTCGCTGCCGTACTTGTGGATGCGCTGCATCATCTCGGCGAACGAGGTCTGCAGGTAGACGACCAGGCTGCAGGGAAAGATTTTTTCGGAAAATATGTTCAGGATCTTCTTATAAATATCCAGGTCCTCGTCATTGAGCACGGTATGGGCGTAGATGCCGTCCTTGTAGAAGATGTAATTGGAGACCGTGGTCTTCTGAAAAAGGTCCTTTTGCTTCATCTCCAGCTGCTGGTTGAAGCGGTTGATCAGGAATATCAGCTGGGTCTTGAGGGCCAGGGGATTGTAGGTGGCGGAAAATGAATCGTAGATATTCCTTTAAAAAGGGGTTGCCCTGGTCATCCAGGATCAAGCCGGGCCTTGAATTCCTCGGCCAGTATCCTGGCCAGCTTGGTTTTCCCGGATTTGATCAACCCTTCCACGGCAATGTACTTTAAGATCAGTCATTCGGGGCGAATTATACCATTTAAAGGCGGGACTGTAAATCGAAAACGGGCCGCGGAAAGCGCGGTCCGGGCGGCAGGAATCGGCCTACACGAACTGCATTTCCAGGAAGCGGGCGCGCAGCTGGTTGACCTTGTCCTTGACCGTCTTGCCCTTGATGGCCGTCGGCGATCAACTCGCCCAGGACGGCAAAATCCTCTTCCTTCATGCCGAAGCGGGTCATTTCCGGGGTGCCGATGCGCAGGCCCGACGGGTTCTGGGCGTCGCTGTCGCCGGGGAGCATGTTGTAGTTGCAGATGATGTCGTTGGCTTCCAGGGCCAGGGCCGCCTTGACGCCGCCGCCGTGGGCGGAGACGTTGACCGCGATCTGGTGCGAACGGGTGTAGCCGAATTCCTTGGCTTCCACCTGGATGCCGCAGGCTTCGATCGACTTGGCCAGGGCGACGGCGTTCTTGCAGATCTGGGCGGCGTAGGCGCGGCCGTGGACCTTCATCTCGCGCACCGCCACCAGCAGGGCCGGCAGGCTGTAAAGATGGTGGTTGCTGGACGTGCCCGGGAACACGCCGCGGTCGGCCGCTCCCCAGTATTTCTTTTCGCCCTCGGCGTCCAGGTTGCCCAGGATGACGCCGCGCTGCGGTCCGGGGAAGGTCTTGTGGGTGCTGCCGGTCAGCCAGGTGGCGCCTTCGGCCAGGGGATCGTGGAACTGGCCGCCGGCGATCAGGCCGAGCACGTGGGCCCCGTCGTAGAGGATGGGGATCTCCAGCTCGCGGCAAAGGGGGGCCAGTTCCTTGACCGGGTCGGGGAACAGGTAGAGGCTCTTGCCCATGACCAGCAGGTTGGGCTTGGTCTTTTCGATCAGTTCGATGGATTTTTTCACGTCGATATGGTAGCGGTCCTCGGTGAGGGGGAAAAAGTTCAGCCGCACCGAATTTTCCTTGCCCGGCTTCAGGACCTGGCCGCGCGTCTGGATGCGCCGGCCCATGATCCCGAAGAAATTGTGGCTGATATGGCCGCCGGCATCGGTGGAATTGGCGATCACCGCGTCGCCGCCGCGCAGGTAGCCCATGGCGATGGCGGTGTTGGCGTTGTTGCCGCTGTAGGGCCTGACCTCGGCCTGGGCGCAGCGGAACAGCTCCCTCATTTCCTTGGCGGCCATGGTCTCGATCTCATCGATGTATTGGGTCCCCTGGTAGTAGCGGTTGATCTTGCCGCGGGGTGTTGGGATGGCCTTCGGCGTAGCGGCCCATGAAATCATTGAGCTGGATGGAGCGCACCGCCGGGCTGGGGGTGTTTTCGCTGGCGATCAGGTTGATGCATTGCCGGCCGCGCCATTGGTTTTGCTTCTCGACGATGGCAAAAATATCCTTGGTGTCAACGGGCATGGGACCTCCTGGTTTTGTCAATTGCATTTAAAAATTCTTATTTTCGACGCCGTCGCGCAGGTAATCGAGCCGGGCCTGGTGCCGGCCGCCCTCGAAAGCGGTGCTCAGAAAGACGTCGACGATCTTCAAGGCCGGTCTCGGCCGTCGATCACCCGCGCCCCCAGGGCCAGGACATTGGCGTCGTTGTGGCTGCGGGCCAGGCGGGCGGCGTTCTCATCATGGCAGAGAGCGGCGCGCACGTTGCGGAACTTGTTGGCCACGATGGACATGCCGATGCCCGAACCGCAGACCAGTATGCCCACGGTATGCTCCGGGTCGGCCGATACCTTGGCGGCGGCCCGGGCGCCGAACTCGGCCCAGTTGGCCGTGGCCGCGGAATAGGCGCCGCAATCCTCGACGGCTTATGCCCTGCTGCCGCAGATGCTCCTTGATCTTTTCCTTGAGTTCAAAGCCGGCATGATCGGAGGCGACGCACGAGCTTCAGGTCGTTTCGGCTCAGCCATGGGCTTTCTTCAGATCTTGTTGAATTCCAGGTTGAGGTCGAGCACGTCGCCGTGATTCAATTCCAGGTCTGCGATTCTGCGAACGCGCCGGCTGGGCGACCGGGTAGTACAGCATGTTGACGTTCAAGGTGCCCCGGCCCGGCCAGGTCAGCGTGAATGTATCGCTCTTGCCCGGAGCGATCTCCGAAGTCGAATAGCTGATGACGACCTTGATGCTCAATTCACCCTTGTTGGTCACGTTGACTTTGGCTTCGCTGGTACGGGTGCAGCCGGTCAATCCCAACAGGACCAACAGCAGAACAATCCATCCGCAACGTTTGCTCATGAAACTCCTTGCCTGCATCTAAAATTAATCCAAATCGCCCCGAAAAGTCAATAGCGGCCTCAGGGCGCCGCGGCCGCCGCCGCCCGTCCCGCCAGGGTTATTCAATAAGGAATTTTCCCGCTGTTCTTCTTCGGCGCCGACCGCGATGGCCGGGGCGTCGGTGCGCGGGCAGACGTTCTCGCAGATGCCGCAGCCGATGCACAGGTCGGGGACCACGTAGACCTGCTTCACTTTCTTGAGCTTGCCGCGGAAATTGTTCACTTCGACTTCGCGGAAACGGATCGCCTTCTCGGGCACCGGGCAATGCTCTTCGCAGACGGCGCAGTTGTAGCCGTCGGCATAGGTGTAGCAGGTGCTGCGGTTGACGACCGCCGTGCCGATCTTGAACTGTTTTTTTGTCTTCCAGGGTCAGGCTGGCCAGGGCGTGGGTCGGGCATACCTGGGTGCAGCGGTTGCATTCGTATTCGCAATAGCCGTTGACCGGGACCAGCACCGGGGTCCAGAGCCCTTCCAGGCCGGCCTGGAAAACGGCGGGATGGATGGCATTGGTCGGGCAGGCCTGCATGCAGGCGCCGCAGCGGATGCATTTTTTCAAAAAATCCTTTTCGGCCACCGCTCCCGGCGGGCGGATAAAGGGATGGGCCTTGGCTTTTTTGGCAACGCCGATCTGGGGCAGGGCCGCGGCCGCCAGGCCGCAGCCGGCCGCGGCCAGGATCTTGCGCCGGCCCGACGTCCAAGGCCGGCCTTTTTCCGGGACGCGGCAGCTGCAAGCGCACGTCAATGGCGGCGGACGGGCAATCGTTCAGGCAATTGAGGCAGAGCACGCATTCGGATTTCAGGTAATCCTGGAAAGGGCTGCCGTAATAGGTGCAGTGGTTGGCACAGGCGCCGCATTTGCTGCAGTTTTCATTGACCGGCAGATGGATGAGGGAATATTTGGCCAGCAGCCCGTACAGGGCCCCCAGCGGGCAGAGGGTGTTGCAGAAAAAACGGCGGCGGTAGAGGTTCAGCAGCAGCAGGCCGAAAAAAATCAGGCCGATGCCCGAGGCCTGCAGGAAGGTCCTCTGCCTGACCGTCAGCAGGAAGCGCCGGCTGAAATCGTACAGCGGCTTGACCATCTTCCCTGCCCAACCCTGGTTCTGGGCTCCGGATTGCAGGGCCTGCTGGGCCAGGAAATTCGCGCCCGGAAGCAGGGCCGTCGAACTGCTGCGGGTCAGCAGGGCAAAAGGATCGAGCCAGCCCAGCAACTGGCTGGCGAACAGTGAGGCCACCAGCAGGACGATCAACAGCAGGTACTTTCCAGCGCAGGGAAACGCGGTTGACCGTGACTTTCTTGCGCCTGCCGCGGCTGCCCAGCCAGGTGAAAAACTGGTTCAGCGCGCCGAAGGGGCACATCCAGCCGCAGAAAAAACGGCCGAAGACCAGGGTCAGGGCGAGCGGGACCAGGGCAAGCAAAAAGGCGTGAAGGAAAGGCCCGGCCAGGATATTCACCCAAAGGAACAGGGGATCGATATAAAAGAAAAAGCCGGTGTGCGGCAGAACGCTCGATCGCGGCCCCGGCGCTTTTCAGCAGCAGGAAGAAAAAGAGCCAGGTGAAAAAAAACTGGCTGACGATGCGCAGCCGCTGCCGCGAGCGTTTGCTGGTTTTCGGCGTCCACCCGCGGTTTACACGGCCAACGTTTTGACCGGGATCCTGGCAATGTCGATCTCGCCCATTTTTTTGGCGTAGGCCGCCTGCAGGAATTCCACTTCCCTGGGGTCCTTGCCGAAAAGGACCGCCGCCGCCACGTCGGCGCTGCATGATGCGGGTCGAGGCGATCACGGTCTGGCGAAGTTCCACGTCGCTCAAGCGGCCGCCCACCGGGCCGTTGCGCAGCAAGATCCGGAAGGCATCGACCAGCACCAGGTGACTGCGGAAGCCGTTGGCCAGGTCGGCGATGTTTTCGCCCATGTCGCGGTGCAGCTTGCCGCGGTTGCCGCCCAGGATGCCGTAGAGGTTCTTCATGGCGATGGTCAGGCCGGCGCTGCCGTGATGCTTGAGGATCGGCACGTTGATGAACTTGTCGACTTCCAGGAAGTCCCTGAAAACCG
The DNA here is from genome assembly GCA_963764745.1 of Candidatus Aminicenantota bacterium. Lineage (GTDB taxonomy): Bacteria > Acidobacteriota > Aminicenantia > UBA2199 > UBA2199 > UBA2199. The sequence goes on from CAVXTN010000009.1 coordinate 200,657, forward strand.
GCCATTTGCCGAGAGATACTCGCCCTTGAAGTCATGGACGACCAGGCGGTTGTCGTCGCAGTAGCGGACCTCGGCTCCCACTTTTTTGGCCATGGCTTCGATGCCGCTGCGCTGGTAGCAGTCCTCGGCCTTGTGGCAGGTGTTGTCCATGACCACGACCTTCTTGGCACCGGCATTGAAAACCAGCTCGATCACCGCCCGCAGACACTTCGGGATTGGTGCAGGCGGCCTGTTCCACCGTGCGGTTCCAGCCGATATTGGGCTTGACCATGACCACGTCGCCGCGGGAAATGATTTTCCCCATGCCGCCGATCTCCGCTACCGCCCGCTTGGTGATCTCGTAGGGCGATTCGCCTTGCACCTGGACTACCAGGTCTCCGGCGTCCGGCTTGGCCTGGGCCTGATCCGGGCGCGCCAGCAGCAGGGCGGAAGAAAACAGCATACCGTTTTTTACGAAAGTTCTTCTTTTCATGAGCATATTTTAATGAAAAACGCCGCGCCGGTCAAGGCAGCGGCGCGAATACTTATTTCAAGCTTTTCAACAGCTCCGACCAGGAAATCCCAGATCTTGCCGATGGATTCCACCTGGATCTTTTCATCGGGCGAATGGGGATTTTTCAGCGTCGGGCCGAAGGAGATCATGTCCATGCCCGGCTTTCTTGTCGCCGATGATGCCGCACTCCAGGCCGGCGTGAATGGCTTCCACCTGCGGTTCCCTGCCGAAGAGCTTGCGGTAGACGTCCTTGCAGCGGGCCAGCAGCGGCGATTGCAGGTTGGGCTGCCAGGACGGGTAGCCGTTGCCGCTGACGGCCTCGGCCCCGGCCAGGCGGGCGATGGTCTCGATCCTCCAGGTCAGGGCGTGCAGGCGCGACATGACCGAACTGCGCTGGCTGGTGACGATCTCCAGCTTGCTGTTGGCGATCTTGACGTTGGCCAGGTTGTTGGAGGTTTCCACCAAGCCCTTGATTTCGGTGGACATGGCGGCCACGCCATGGGGCAGGGCGATGACCAGGTCGCAGATCTTGGCGCTGTCGGCCACGCTCAGCGGGCGTTTGCCCATGGTTTCGGCTGCAGTTCCAGGCTGAGATTTTCAGGTCGGGGTCGGTTTTCTTGAATTCTTTCTTGAAAACCTGCTCCAGGTCGGACACGGTTTTTTCAATGGCCTTGAAACTGTCCCGGGGGATGAAAATGTCGGCCCAGGCGTCGCGGGGAATGGCGTTGTGGGCGGTGCCGCCGGCGATGTCGGCCAGGCGCATGTCGAATTCGGACTTTGATCTGCACCAGGGTCCTGACCAGGACGCGGATGGCGTTGGCCCGCTCCTCGTTGATATTGACGCCGGAGTGGCCGCCGGTCATGCCGCCGGCTTTCAAGCGGGCCATGACGAATCCGGCCGGCGGCATCCTCATACTGCAGCGGCAGGCTGATGTGCGTGTCGCGGCCGCCGGCGCAGCCGACGGTGAACACGCCTTCGTCCTCGGAATCGACATTGAGCAGGATCTTGCCTTCGATGAAATCACCCTGCAGGGCATTGGCGCCGGTCAGCCCGGTCTCTTCATCCACGGTGAAAAGCAGCTCCAGGGGCGGGTGAACGACGGTCTTGTCCAGAGCCATGGTCATGGCCATGGCCAGGGCGATGCCGTTGTCGGCGCCCAGGGTGGTGTGATCGGCCTTCAGCCAATCGCCTTCATAAACGAAACGGATGGGGTCCTTGGCGAAATCGTGCGGAGAATCGGCCGTTTTCTCGCAGACCATGTCCATGTGGCCCTGGATGACCACGGCCCCCGATCTTTCATAGCCCGGCGGTTGCCGGAACCTTGATCAGGACATTGCCGACCTTGTCGGTTTTGGTCTGCAGACCGTGTTTTTTCCGCCCATTCCTGAAGGAAAGCGCCGATTTTTTCTTCATGCTTGGAACAACGGGGGATCGCGTTGATTTCTTCGAAAAGATCTAGAATCTGTTTGGTTTTTTGGTGTTTGATGTTCATTGCCACTCCTTAAAAAAAAACTATAAATTAAAAAATCCCAAAAGTCAACCGGACAAAACGGCCGGGGTTGAAAACCTTTTTCGATTTGCTTACAATCCTTTCATGGCCAAAGCGAAATTCTCGATCGCCCTGTGGCTGTGCCTGGCCGGCTACGGACTTTCCTGCCTGCCTGCCCAGGAGACCCTGGCCGGCAGGATCACCTGCTGCGACGAACTGAAGATCAAGCAAGCCATGACCGAGGAGGCCCTGGCAAGGATCCTGGCCCTGGCAGCGCCGGGCCTGCCGGGCAACAGGCCGGGAAAAGACTATCTGAGCGAGCAGGCCTATGAAAAGATAAAAAAATACCTGCCCGCGGACAAAAGCCGCGACTCGCTCCAGGCCGCGCTGCAGCAGCTCCTGAAACAGCCGGCCCCGGACGCCGATATCAAGGAATTCCAGACCCTGGTCGGCCATTTCGTCATGGGCATGAGTTTGGAAATCGCCAACACGCTTCAGGATGAGCACGACCAGGCCACCCTGGCCGTTGAGAAATGCGGAAGACTTCTCGGGGAACTTGAAACATTCCCCCGCTTGGCCGGGGAGGACCTGAATCGCTCCCTGTTCCGGGCGAACCTTTCCGATAGGGAGTTGCGCCGCATCCTGGCCATGGAAAGGAAATGGAAAAATGCCGCACCCAAGGCCTCCCCCCTCAATGAATTCATCGCGCTGAAGAAGAACATCACGGGGCGCAGCGACGAACAGGACCTTTGGCTTGTCTTTGAATTTGCCGAATACTACCGCCCGCAATTCCCCTTCCTGGATGAATTCCTGGAAAACTACCGCCGCCTGGGAGCGGAATTTCTGGATTTGTCCCGCCGGCTTGACGACCTGCTGAACGGGATTGGCGAGTGACGAACAACCTTTCCGCACCGGCTACTTCCCAAAACGAAACCATGCCCGGAGAAACTCCGCCAAAAAAACCTTTCGACCAAGCGGCCGTCGCCGCCTTCTTTGCGCTGACCTTATTTTTCTTCGGGCCCGTCCAAATGTATTTTTCCAATCTCGGCGAATTCGCCTACGGTTTTGAAAGCCTGCTCCCCTTCCTGGCCGGACTGACCATCGCCGCACTGGCCATGGCCATGTTTTTGTTCGCCATCATGCCGGCTTCCACTTCGGCCAGGATGCTTTCTCTGCTGCTGGCTGCCGGCATGCTTCTGTGGCTGCAGGGAAACATTCTGGTCTGGGACTACGGCTTACTGGACGGCCGCGACATCGTTTGGGAGCAGAAGATGCACCTGGGCCTGATCGACAGTCCGCTATGGATCCTGCTTCTGGCCGCGGCCCTGCTGCGTCCACGCCCCGTTCTGCGCATCGCCAGGTTGCTGAGCCTGGCCATGATCGCGTTGCAAACCGTCTCCTTTCTGGTCTTGACTTTGCCCAATGTCCAACGCCCCCTGCACGTACGCTATGGCATCGATCACAGCCGGCAATTCGCGTTTTCCAGTAGCCGGAATGTCATCATCATCATCCTGGATACCTTCCAGACCGATGTGTTTCAGGAGTTGCTCAACGAGAACTCGGATTATAAAAATACATTCGCCGGGTTTACCTATTTTCGCAATGCCCTGGGCGGATCGCCCAGCACCGTCACGTCAATCCCGCTGATTTTAACCGGCCGCCAATACGACAATTCCCGGACCCTGAACCGATTTTTGCAAGACACCTACTCCAGCCATTCCCTCCCTCTGTGCTTAAAAAAAGAGGGATACGATTGCGATCTGTTTCCCATCAGCGGCATCGGCATTTATCTTGATAAGAGCCTGGCATCCAATCTGAAGGAAAGCAATCCTGCAACGGCCAACGATGTGGCCTTCTTGCTCGATCTGAGCCTGTTCAGGCAGATGCCCCATTTCTTAAAAATCTGGGTTTATAACCGGCAATCTTTTCTGCTGCGCGGCTGGCTCGAACGAAGGTCGCCCGTCTCGGATCGCTCCGCCCGGAAGGGAAAGAGAACCACGCGCAACCTGCCCGACAGGGAGTTCGTTAAAGCCATGACGGCCACAGCCCGCTGCGATTCGCCGCGACCGGCATTCAAATACTACCACTTGCGGGGACTGCACCCGCCCCTGCACATGAACGCCGATGGCAAATTCAGGAAAATGGACTTCACCCGCGCCAATTACAAGAATCAGGCCAGCAGCCTGATCAGGCTGCAGGAAACTTTTGTGGCGCAGCTAAAGCGGATCAACGCCTTTGAAAATTCCCTCATTTTTATCATTGGCGACCATGGACCCGGCTGCTGGGGCTTGAACGAGATCAATCTGAGTTCTCTCGGCGGCAGTGCCACAGTAAAAAATGAAAACCCTGCCCTGTTGAGGATTATGTCCAGCGCCCTGCCGCTGATCCTGGTCAAGCGTTTGGGCGACGCAGGAAATAAACCATTGCAAGTTTCGGATGTCCCGATCTGGCTGGGCGACATCCCTGCCACCGTCAGCGCCGAGCTGAAATTGAAAGCTGAATTTTCCGGCCAGCCGTTTTTTAGCTTGGGCGAAAATGAAAACCGTGAACGTCAGTACCTCTATTATGAAGGGCGCCGCCCCAATCGCAGCAACCACACAAATCCCATGCGGGAGTACCTGGTGCGGGGATTCAGTTGGTCTGACCGGTCATGGCGAGCGGGCTCGAAACTTTTCAATGCCAGGGACTGAGGCAACCGTTTTTCCCGCTCTTGAAATTTCCGACAATTTTCCTTAAAATGCCCCCATGCGAAAATTGACTGCAGAAAGGATAGTCCTGAAGCTGCATACAAATAGCGGCTGCATATCCCGAGCCAGATGACCGAACAAAAAAATTTGTCATCGTCCCCGTGGCTGCCGCTGCTGGCGCTGGGCGGCGCCCTGGCCGTCGGGCTTTTCCTCCGGCTGTGGGGCATCCATTGGGGTTTCCCGCGCGTGGACTTGAGCCCCGATGAACTCAACGTCTGGAACATCAGTGCCCAGTTGCGCTGGCATGACCTGGATACCCGTTTTTACAATTATTCCGGGCTCACCTTTTACCTGAACTTCTTCGCCGCCCAGCTGCTGCATGGGCTCGGCATGGCCCTCCGCCCGCAAACGATCCTGCTGGTCAACCGGCTGTGGAGCGTCCTGTTCGGCACCCTGACCATCGCCATCGCCTACCTGGCCGCCCGCGACCTGTTCGCGGATGCCAGGGCCGGCGCCTGGGCCGCCTGGGGCGTTGCCCTGCTGCCCATCCATGTCTGGCATTCCCATTTCGGCACCAGCGATATCAGCCTGGTGTTCTGGATCACCGCCGTTTTCTGGCTCGCGGTGCGCGCCTATCGCAAACCCTGCCTCGGACGTTTTCTCCTTGGCGGACTGGCGGTGGGCATCGCCGTGGGCGTCAAGTTCAACGGCCTGCTGGCGGCAATCGTCCTGCTCGCGGCCGCTTTTTTTGCCTGGCGCGAAAAGCGCATCGCCGGCCCGGGCCGGGCGTTCCTGCTGCTGGCCGCGGCCGGCATCGCCGCCCTGCTGGGTTTCTTCATCGTTTCGCCTTATTCGCTCATACACCTGGAAACCACGGTAAAAGCCTTTTTTTTCGAATCGGCCCACGTCAAAGGTGGACACTACGGTTTTGACCTGTCGCCGGCCGGCTGGCCCTATTATCCATACATTTATCAGCTGTTCGCCGCTTTCCCCTTCTCGTTCGGCCTGCCGCTCTACCTGGCCACGCTGGCCGCCTTCGCCTGTTTCCTCAGACACTGGCAGAAGGCGCGGGCTGTGCTGGGACTCTCCTTCGTTGTTCTGTACCTCGGCATCGTCGCGTCCTGGAAATTCGTCCCCACCCGCTACTACCTGCCGGCACTGCCGATCCTGCTGATCCTTGCCTCTTTTGGCACCAGCCGGCTCTTCGCCGCGGCCAGAGGGCCCTGGCGGGCGGCGGCCTGGACGCTGGCCCTGGCGATTCTCGCCTATACCCTGGCCTACGACCTGTCCACGGTGGACCGTTTCCGCCATGACACGCGTCTGGAAGCCGCCCGCTGGGCATCTCGGGAGCTTCCTGCCGGGAGCCGCATCGTCCTGGTCGATCCCATCTTCGACCGCGGCTATATCGTCCCCGCCGACAGCCCCGGCCCCATGCCGTTTACCGTCCCCCTGGCCAGCGTCATGGAAAAAGCGTACATGCCCCTTTTCGACCGCGGCCGTTTTCAGGTGCAGGCGCGCGACCTGAACCGGGTGGTGAGCGACTGGCAGGATGGCAAGATCGGCCGCGGCGACATCCTGTGCCTGAGCAGCCTGGTATTCCTGCGCGACGTTCGCCTGGGAGAAAAGGCCGCCGCCCGGCTGCGTCTGTGGAACACGATCCGGCGCAATCCGCGCCGCTTCCGCCTCCTGCGCTCCTTCACCTCCCCTTTCCTCAACATGGGGTTCTACTCGTCCCTGGACCCGATGTTCGCCTGCGATTTCGTTTCGCCGGTCATTGAATTCTACGCGCCGCTCTCCCGGCGAAAACTCTGAGTGGGATTCCCGGGGAAAAACACCGCCCGCGGATTGCCGGTCGCTAGATCGTCAAATGGATCCGCTGAAACCGATTATTCCGGCTTTATAAGTACCCGAGCGTTTTCAATTCCTTAAGCAACTCCGGACTCATGCCCTTTCTGTCCTGACTGCCTTTGGCCGGCGCTCTCAAGGCAAAAGCCCGATGCTCCCTAATGATCGCCATAGATTTTTTCCATTCCGCCGCGGGTATTTTTTGCAGGGGATTTTTTTCTTCGGGGTCCCGCAGCAGGTCATAGGCCTGTATCTGATCCTTGCCGGCACCGCCCTTGGCAAAAGCCATTATGATCTTGTAGCGAGAAAAACTGAGGGCCAATCTGGGTGGGGCATCAGGCAGAAACCAGCAATTCATCAGGGAAGAAACAACGGGTTCCGGCCTGCCAACTCCGCTGCGCAGCATTGGCAGCAGGCTGACGCCATCCAGGTGGGCTTCTGGCAGGGGGGCCTTCTCGAAATCCAGCAGGGTCGGGAAGACGTCCAGCAAAGAAACTGGCCCCGCTTCCTTGCGGCCGGCAAAAGCCCCGTTCGGGAAGCGGATCAGCAGGGGGATATGAATCTGTTCCGCGAACAGAGAGGATCCATGCTCCCATTCGCCGTGCTCCCCGAATGCCTCCCCATGATCGCCGAAAAGGATGAACATGGTCTTCTGGTACAATCCAGCCTGCTGCAAAGCGGAGATAAAGCGGCCGGTCTCAAAATCCAGGACCGATACTCCCGCCTGGTACAGGCGAAAATAATGCCCCCTGGCAGCGGGGTCAGAGGCCGCGGATGGAGGCTGGGTGGGGAAAACGCCATTGACCAAGCTCGGGTTGCCGGGATCGATGGGGCGTAAAAACTCGGCGGGAGGCCTATAGGGAGTATGCACTTGATACGTGTGCAAGAATAAGAAAAGCGCCGGGAATTCGGCTTCCTTGATCAGGGCTGCGGCTCCTTCGAGCAGGGACTTGGCCATGACGGTCTTCCGATCGCCGAAGTATCCCCCTTCGCGGACGATGTCAAAACCGCGGTGAAATCCCGCCTCATAACGCATCCACAGGCCGCCATTAAAATTCACCGTGATGAAGGAATCGCGAAGGGCTTCGACCAGGAACGGCTGATCACCGGCCAGGATCCCAGTGCCATTGATCCGGTGGGCGATCTCATTGCGGGCGGTGAACAGGCTCATGAAACTTGGCAGCGTCCAGGTGCTGGGGCTGAGGCAATGTTCGAAGCGGGCACACTGGGCGCTGAATTTGGCTAAAAAGGGTGCCACGGCCGTGCTCCCGACCCGGGCATCGATCTGGTCGCTGCGCAACGTATCGGCGGCCAGCATGACAATGGTCTTCCTCTTCTCGGGCGGCAGGATCCGATACAGCAGGGGCCGGCCTACGAAAATACGGCCGCGGCCTCGCCAACGTAGTTCAAAGCGGTCTCCCGGCCTTACCGTCACTTTTTGTATAAAAAAGCCCTTGCCAAAATTCCGCGAGATCCTCCCGACAAGCGCATGGGCCCCTTTGCGCTGGAGGTGAAGTTCCATGAAAATGGGCCGGTCGGTTTCGGACATCAGGTCAAAATAACAAAAAAAACCGCTGGCTCCCTGCCAGGGAAAAGAAAATAAATAGTTCTTCTCGCCGTCCAAGGTAAATCCCGCGCCGCCGACCCCCGGCACCCGGCTGCGCTGCTTTTTATGTTTTTTCCATTTGATCTCGCCGCTGGCGTAATTGATGGCGGCAACCTTGGGATCATGCAAGGAGGATGCGATTTCCAGGCGCACGAATAGCTGCGGAGCGGACCGCCCACGCAACCAAAGGAAAATGCCTGCCGCCCCGGCAGCCAGGACGGCCAGCAAAACGATTGCCAAAAACATTTTCTTGAGCGCCATATCGATTTATTATAGCATAAAATTCCAATCGCTCGGGATCACAGCCATCATTCCACGGAAATCCATCGATTACCTGTCCAAACATTCAACAAGATGTTCGGCTCCAATTGAATTTTCTCAAAAAAAATGCTAAAATTGTTTTTTGGAGCCAAGAAATTGAAAAAATACCTGAAATACAGCACTATACTTCTATTGACGGCCTCCGCGATTTTTTTTGCCATCAAGACGCTCACCAAAGAAAAGCAAGCGGAATTCTGGCGCAGCGAATTGGCTGCCGACCCGAGCGCAAGCAGGTATTTTCAAGTCAACGCGGCATCCGACCGGATTTTTTACCTGACCAAGGGCGAACCCCAGGAATTGAAGGGGATCCCCACCGCCAACGCCTGTTTTTTCCGCCTGGATGGCAGGAAGACGTTTACCATCCGCTCGCCCTATGACGGCCGCACCGGCTTCTACTCCCACGTTTACCTGGACGGCCTGGACAAGGGGAAGATCAGCTTCAAGGTCGGGGTGAAGCGCAAGGGCCGGGTTCTTACTTTCCACCAGGTCCGCTCCGGGAATTTCAACGCCCCAATCTTCCTCTCCCTTTCCCTGGCCAGGGGCGAGGAGCTGGAGATCTCCTGCCAGGGCACGGGCATCGTCTATTTCAGCAAGCCCGTCCTCTACCGCATCAGGGAAGAGCGGAAAAGGGACTACATTTTCCTGATCGGCGTGGACACCCTGCGCGCCGACCCAATCGGTTCCCTGGTCAACGGCCGGCCGCTGACCCCGAATATCGACCGCTTCAAGCTCGACGGCGTCGATTTCGCCCACTGCTATGCCCAGAGCTCCTGGACCCTGCCCTCTTTCATGAGCCTGTTCACCGCCCAGTACGAGTTCCACCACCAGATGCGGCGAAATTCGGTGCTCGATCCCGGCAAACCCTTCCTGGTCAAAGAGCTGGCCGACCGCTACGTCACCGTCAATCTGAACGGCGGCACCTTCATGAGCAAGAACTTCGGTTTCGCCCGAAATTTCGATTATTTCGAGGCCTCCCCGGCCCTGGCCGGCTCATTCGGCGGCAAAGTGCTTTTCGACAAGGCCCTGGAACTGATCGACCGCGCCCAGTTCCCCTCTTCCTTCATGTTCCTGCACACCTACCAGGTCCATTCCCCCTTTGCACCGCCGGCGAAGTTCCTGGCGCAGATCAATCCCCACCCCTTGCATACATTTTTGAATTCCATCCCCTTTGGCCAGCAGAGCAAGAGGTTCGAGCCTGTCGACGACTCCTTGCGGGAATCTTATAAGGAGCTTTACGGGGGGGAAATACTCGCCTTCGACAGCTTTTTCGGCGACTTCATCGCCGCGCTCAAGCGCCGGGGGATCTACGACCGCTCGCTGATCGTGCTGATGTCCGACCATGGCGAGGAGTTTTTTGAGCACCGCGCCTGGGGTCACGGCCATGCCCTGTACGACGAGTTGATCCACGTGCCCCTGGTAGTCAAGCTGCCCGCGCAAAAGCACAAGGGGCTGAAGGTCCAGGAGAACGTCGGCGTCATCGATATCCTGCCCACCGTCCTGGCCGCCGCCGGCATCCGCCCCGGGTCGCAGCCCCTCGACGGCCTTGACCTGGCGCCGCTCATGAAAGGCGAGAAACTGGAGCGTCCTTATTTGTATTCATCGGTCTCCACCTGCACCTATATCAAGAACCTGCCTCCGAGATTCGCCATGCTTGCCGACGGTTTCAAGGTCATATACAATTACGACTACACGCCCGCCGACCTCACGTTTTTCGAAGGTTATACAGCGCCGCCGGCGACCGGGCAGGTGGAAATCTACGACCTGGAACATGACCAGGGCGAACTGGCGAATTTATATGCCGCCCGCAAAGATGTCTACCGCCGGGCCAGCGGGGTCATGAAAAAAATCAGGGCGCTCATCGACGCCAACCTGGCCGTAAAAACGGATAAAAACCGCATCGAATTCGACAAAGACCTGCAAAAACAATTGAAAAGCCTGGGATATATTTGACCCCCAACCTTTTGGTTTGAAATCTGCCGGGTAAAATGATAAAATTGCATCCTGGAGCCCTGAAATTGAAAAAATATTGGCGGTACGGAGCCGGGATTTTAGTTGCCGGCGCGGCGATCTTTTTCGCCTTCAAAACGCTGGGCAGAGGCGCTGCAAGCGATTTCTTCCGCAGCAGCCCGGCTTGCGATCCTGCGGCCGGCAAGCATTTCCTTGTCGACGCGGCGGCCGACCGGATCTTCTATTTGCCGAAGGGCGAACCCCGGGAGCTGAAGGGGATCCCCACCGCCAACGCCTGCTTTTTCCTCCTGCAAGGCAGGAAGACGTTCGCCATCCGCTCGCCCTATGCCGGCCGCACCGGCTTCTACTCCCACGTTTATTTGGACGGCCTGGACAAGGGGAAGATCAGCTTCAAGGTCGGGGTGAAACGCAAGGGCCGGGTGCTTACTTTCCACCAGGTCCGCTCCGGGAATTTCAATGCCCCAATCTTCCTCACCCTGTCACTGGCCAGGGGCGAGGAGCTGGAGATCTCCTGCCAGGGCACGGGCATCGTCTATTTCAGCAAGCCCATCCTCTACCGCATCCGTGAAGAAAAGAAAAGAGACTATATTTTTTTGATCGGCGTGGACACCCTGCGCGCCGACCCGATCGGTTCCCTGGTCAACGGCCGGCCGCTGACCCCTAACCTCGACCGCTTCAAGCTCGACAGCGTCGATTTCGCCCGCTGCTATTCCCAGAGCTCCTGGACCCTGCCCTCCTTCATGAGCTTGTTCACCGCCCAGTACGAGTTCCACCACCAGATGCTCAGGGGCTCCGCGCTGGGACTGGACAAACCCTTCCTGGTGAAGGAATTGGCCGCCAGATACGTCACCCTCAACCTGAACGGCGGCATTTACATGAGCAAGAACTTCGGTTTCGCCCGGAATTTCGATTATTTCGAGGCCTCCCCGGCCCTGGCCGGCTCATTCGGCGGCAGGGTGCTTTTCGACAAGGCCCTGGACCTGATCGACCGCGCCCAGTTCCCCTCTTCCTTCATGTTCCTGCACACCTACCAGATCCATTCCCCTTATGCCCCTCCCGCCAAATTCCTCGAGCGGATCGACGCCCACCCCAGGGTGAGCGAGCTGAAATCGATCCCCTTCGGACTGCAGAACAAGAGGTTCATTCCCGTCGACGACGCCTTGAGAAACTCTTACAAGGAACTCTACCATGGCGAAATACTCGCCTTCGACAGCTTTTTCGGCGACTTCATCGCCGCGCTCAAGCGCCGGGGGATCTATGACCGCTCGCTGATCGTGCTGATGTCCGACCACGGCGAGGAATTTTTCGAACACCGGGGCTGGGACCACGGCCACACGCTGTACGACGAGTTGATCCATGTGCCGCTGGTGGTCAAGCTGCCCGCGCAAGCGCACAAGGGGCTGAAGGTCCAGGAGAACGTCGGCGTCATCGATATCCTGCCCACCATCATGTCCGCCGTGGGCAGCCGCTCCCGCTCCGCGGCCATCGACGGCCTGGACCTGGCGCCGCTCTTGAAAGGCGAAAAGCTGGAACGCCCCTTTCTGTTTTCATCCATTTCCAATTGCCGCTTCATCAAGGAGATCCCGCCGAAATTCGCCATGCTCACGGACCGCTTCAAAGTCATATACAATTACCCCTACTCGGCCGCCGACCTCAATTTTTTCGCAGGCTACACCCCGCCGCCGCCAACCGGGCAGGTGGAAACCTACGACCTGGATCATGACCCGGGCGAACAGGCCAATTTATATGCCACCCGCAAAGATGTCTACCGCCGGGTGAGCCGGGTCATGAAAAAGATCAAGGCGCTCATCGATGCCAATTTGGCCTTAAAAAAGGGGAAAAACCGGAACGAATTCGATGAGGATTTGCAAAAGCAGATGAAAAGCCTGGGGTATCTGTAGTATGCCCGGCGCAAGCATGGACAGGCAAAAAAATCCGTTGAACCTGCTGACGATCTTTGAAATGCTGCTTTTCATGCTTGTCCAATTGTCTTTTTTCGCGGTCTCTTTTTACCGCTGGGACTTTTCGTTTCTTCCCGACTGGAAGATCATCCTGCTCATCCTGCTGGCCCTGGCCGCCTACAACCATTTTTCCTTTTTCAAGGAACACCTGGCCGCAAAAAATTTCCGGCGCGGGCTGCTGGCGTTCGCCCTGATCTTCGCCCTGCTGGCGGTGACCCGGGTGGCGCAGATAAAGTACAGCAAGGCTTTCCTGAACGCTGACCGCCAGGTGACCAGCCTGATGACCATGCATATCAGCGCCGGCAAGAGCCGCCCCATCTATTTTTACGGCCAACTCTACCAGGGCTGCCTGAACACGTATCTATATGCCCTCGCCTACAAGCTGGTGCCCGACCTGCAGGTCGCCATCACGCTGACCAACCTGATCATCTTCGCCCTGGCGATCCTGGTCGCCTACCTGGTCATCGCCGGGATCGCGGCTGTGCCTGCCATTTACTATTTTGCGTTCATGACATCGCTATTTGCAGCGCTTTACACCATCTCCCTGGACACCACCCGGGGATTCCAGTTGTGGGCGCTGCTTTTTTTCCTGCTGCTCTATTCCTGCCAGCAGGCGGTCTTTGAAAAAAAGAATCGCTTCATCGCCTGCGGCCTTTTGGGCGGGCTCCTTTTCTACCTGTACCAGCCCTCGGCCCTCATCATCTTTTTCCTCTTGCTCTGGGTATTCTGGCAAAAAAAATCGCTGCCCGCGGCCGTGGCCATCGGGCTGGGGTTCGTCGCCGGCTGTTTCCCGCACATCCTGTCGGAAATCCAAAACAATTTTTTCAACAGCCGTTTCCTCATCTTTCAGAACGAAGGCAGGGAAATCGCCCTGAAAAATTTCCTGCCCATCTTCTTTTTTCCGGCCCATGCGTTCAACAACCTGGTCCTGCCCCGGGTTTCCGCTTATCTCTTCGATCTTTTATTCGTCGGCGGCCTCGGATACTGTCTTTACAAATTCCTGAAAACCCGATCATGGCGCTATCTCTGGCTGCCGGCGGTCTATCTGCTGATCACCGTCGGGCTCTTCCTTTCCGGGATCGTCCCCCAGGAAAGCCGCTACCGGGCCCATTTTGTGGTTTATTCCGTCCTGGCCGCCCAATTCATGCTACTCCCTTTCTCCTGGCGGCGCCTGTTCGGCAGCAAGGCCGTCAAGGCCGTGTTCGTGGCGGCGCTCTGCCTGTTCAACGGCCTGGCCATTGCCGACTTCGTCAAGGAAAGGAAAGGACCGCACCTGCAGAACAGCGCCTCGATCGAAAGGATAATGAACCTGCGGGAACCGATCATCCTCGGCAGTTACTGGGACACCATGCGTTTCGCCCCGTTCGTCCGCGACGACAAGATCATCATGACCGCCCCGTCCCCGAAGAACCCCAACGTCTTCAACCCCAACACCCTCAAGTACCTGCCGAACACGCTGGACCTGGCCGAGGAGTGGGATTCGTCGCCCAGCGCCCTGCTGATCAGGGCGAACGCCTACAAATACGTCGCCCAGTTCCTGCGCCCGTTGCATGTGAGCTGCCGGACCGCCGAATTGAACGACAACCTGCTGCTGGTTTATGATTTCGACAAGAGGCTCTCCCTGGAGCTCGCCACGATCCTCTGCGCCAACAAGCTGAAAAGCTACGCCGATATCGCCGCGTTCATCCCGGCTCCGGGCCGGGTCCATTCCCTTTCCCTGAACGGCGACATCCTGCATCTCGAAGCGGAATTCACCGGCGGCGGCAGGCAATCCTCTCCCTTTCACAAGATCGTCCTGAAACATGCGAACTGGCCCAGGCGGCTGGAGCTCCCCTTTGCCTTTCATGGCGGGATCATGGACTGGCGACTGCCCGCGGGCGTCTTGCCGCCGCAGGGCCACTGTTCGCTCGAGGTCACCTATTTGAATTTTAAACTGTCGGAACAGGAGATGGAGATCAAGACATCGCCGGCGGCCGCGCCGGTTGCCGCGATAAAGATAGCCTTCTCCAGCCTGACCCCCCGGAAAAATATACTGGTCTGGGATGCCGCGGCGAACCGTGAAAAAAATATCGCCGGCAGTCCGCTGGCCGGCGGATTCTCTTTCAGGGTACTGGCCCGTGACGTCGAAGCGGTCCGCATCGCCTGCTTCTCCCTGCTGGATTTCCAAAGCCCCGACTGGTACAACCGCTACCGGCAGGAGCTGCTCGTGACCCGCGACGGGGCGACCCTGACGGTTCCCCTGCGCTTCGGCCGGAACCTGGTGACACTGCCGGTGCGCCCGGGCGAACGAATCACCCTGGCGACGCGCTATTCCTCGTTTTTCCGCATCTGGGCCCGGGAAAGCGCCGCCGTCGAAAGCCTGGAATTTGTCAAGGCCGGAGCCATGATCCAGGAATTGGCGCTGCAGCTTCGCGGCCAAAAAGAAACCATCACGCTCCTGCCGCAGCTGGCGCCGGATTGAAGGCGGGCCGCGGCCAGCGCCCCGTCAGTCTATATAACCCAGCGTCTTCAGGTTTTCCAGGTCTTTCCCGGACAGCTTTTGCGGTTTCTTCTTGCTCAGGGGATAATTGTATTTGTCGATGAACCGGGTGTACAGGTTGTTGTTCAGCAAAAATTGCGTGTAGCGGCCGGCGATCAGGTTTTCCTTTTCAGCGGGGTCGGAGCGATAAGCGAAACAATAGCGGGTGGCCAGCCCCAGTTTGTCGGCGAACGGCGGGTTGATCTCGATGAAGTTGCTGCCGCCGGCGACAATGGCGTGGCTGAACTGGCCGTAAATGAAGAGTTTGCGCGCCGGATCGTCCTTGAACAAGGAGATCCCCTGGATCGCCGTCGGGATCTTCCTGTGCAGGATATCTTCGACCACGGTCGGGAAAATATCCATCATGCTGACGGCACGGTCGACGCGGCCCGCTGGCCGGCCGGGGACCTTCACGATGAGCGGCACGCGGATGCTCGATTGGAACACCAGCGGCCCGTGGTCGAAAAACAGGTTGTGCTCACCCAGTTCCTCGCCGTGGTCGGAGGAGATGATGACCACGGTTTGATCGGGAAAACGGCCCTGGATGGTTTCGAGGATCTTGCCGATCTCGTCGTCCACGTAGCGGACGCAGCCTTCATACAGGGCGATGAAATAGTTTTCGTCGCTGAGGCCGCTCTTGATCTTCTCCTTCTCCTCTTTGCCCCCGACCACGATCTTTTTTTCGATCCGCGCGATGTCCCTGCCCTTTCGCGTCCCGTCATAGCGGACGAATTCAGCGGGCGGCAGGTAGGGGGCGTGGGGATCGATATAATGCACCCACAAAAAGAACGGCTTGCGGTGGGGCCGCTGGAGGAATTCGCGGGTCGCCGCGGTGATGTAAGGAGTGGCCGCCGCCTTGCCCTGGACATGCTTCCAGACCTCGGTGTACGATTCGAAACCGAGGTTGAATTTGAAAGCCTTGGAAAGGTTGGCGTTCTCGACGATCGCCGCGGTTTCGTAGCCTTTTTTTCTCAGGAATTCGGCCAGCGTCAGGTTGTCCTCGCGCAGGTAGTCCTGGATCGGCGACGTCTTGTGGAAAAAAGGATGCAGCCCCGTCATGATGGAGGCAAAGGAAGCGGATGTCTTCGGCACCGTGCAGTAGGCGTTGTCAAAGACCAGCGCCTCCCTGGCAAAGGCATCGATGCGCGGCGACGTGTCCTTGCCGTAGCCGTAGGCACCCAGGTAGTCGGCGCGCAGGGCATCGACAGTGATCAGAATGATGTTCGGCCGTTTGGGGGTGAACCACAAAATATAGGAAAGCGCCGCTATGGCCAGCAGCGCGGCGGTCAGCAAAAACAAGAAGGTCTTTTTCCGGGTCATGGGCATATTTTAGCACATTTAGGCCTGGCGGGGAACCCCCGAGAGGCTCTCCAGCCCGGCAAGCGGATTGACATTGCCGCAGGTGTGAAATATAATAAAACATCACTTTGAAGCAACCAGGAAGCGCAACCATGTCCTCTGCCAGCACGGGCCAACGGGTCGTTCGGGTCCTGAAATACGTTTTTCTTGCCCTTGCCCTCTATTTTATCAGCGCGTATGTCGTATTGGCCGTGCTGCGGCTGCGCTACCCCTTTGAACTGGAATGGATGGAGGGCGGGATGGTCGACCAGGTCCTGCGCATCCTGGCCGGCCAGAAGATCTACGTGGCCCCGCATTTCGATTTTGTCCCTTTCGGCTATCCGCCCCTCTATTTTTATCTATCGGCGCTGTTCGCCTGGATACTGGGCCCCGGTTTCGTGCCGTTGCGGCTCGTCTCCCTGCTCTCCTCCCTGGGCTGCCTTTTCCTGATCTTCCGCATCGTAAGGCGCGAAACCGGCGACGCTTTCTCCGGCCTTGCCGCCACCGCTCTGTTCGCGGCCACCTACCGCTTGAGCGAGGCGTGGTTCGATATCGCCAAGGTAGACTCCCTGTTCCTTTTCCTGCTGCTTTTGGGCATTTACCTGCTCCGCTTTCACGATTCGCGCGGCGGCTACGCCTGGGCCGGGATCGTCCTGGCCCTCTCTTTTTTCAGCAAGCAGACCGCCCTGGTGATCGCCTTGCCCCTGCTGCTGGGCATGGTCGTGCTCAAGAAGAAAAGGGGGCTGCTGCCGGTCGCCACCCTGCTGGCCCTGGCGGCGGGCGGCACCCTGCTGCTCGACTGGCTCCATCATGGCTGGTACAACTACTACATTTTCCAGCTGCCGAAAATGCGCCTGGCCGTCAACTTCGACCCGAAGCGCATCTCCGGCTTCTGGACCGCGGACATATTCGGACCTTTTTTCCCGGCCATCCTGGTCGCGGCTTTCTACTTTTTCTATCCGCAGCCGGGGCGGAAAAGCCAAGACACGACTTTTTACCTGCTGGCCGCCTGCGGCATGCTGGGCGGAGCCTGGTTCTCGCGGCTGGAAACCGGCGCTTTCCATAACGTTCTCATCCCCGCCTACGCGGCCATGGCCATCCTGTTCGGCCTGGGATGGCACCGGCTCTGCGCGTTTTGTTCGGAAAAATTTACCCGGAACAAGCCGGGGCTGGGAGCGGCCGCCTACCTCCTGGCCGGCGCGCAATTCCTCCTGCTGCTCTACAATCCCCTGGCGCTGCTGCCGTCGCGGGCCGACCTGCAGGCCGGCAGGGAACTGATCGCCAAAATGGCCGCGCTGAAGGGCGAGGTGCTGTTCTTCGATCACGGTTTCCTGCCCACCATGGCCGGCAAAAGCACCCATGCCCAGGCCTGCGCCGTCAACGACATCTACCGCGCCGACCGCGGACCGGTGGGAACGGCATTGCGCGCCGAGGTCAAGCGGGACCTGCAGGCCAAGAGATTTTCCTTCGTGATCCTCGAACACCCGCACTGGTTCAAAAAATACCTGGATGACGATTACCGGGTCAAAGAGCAGGTCTTTCGCGACAAAAAAGTATTTTGGCCGGTGACCGGGAAAAGGCGGAACAACCGCTTCATCTACGTTCCCCGCTGAAAGAACCACGCCGCCCGCGCCCGCCGCCGTTGACTTTCGCCGGGTCCCGGGCTATCATTGACCCTGCCCGCAAGGGCCAGGGGCAAGGCAAATGAAAGAAGCGACTCGGCAAACCGATTCTACCGGCTCTAGGACCGGCATTTTCATCACCGGCGGCAGCGGTTTCCTGGGCCGGACCCTGGTGCCCGTCGTCGCCTCCGATCCCGCCCGCACGGTTTTCGTCCTGAGCCGCGACAAGAACAGCGCCCAGGAAAAACTCCCGGCGGCCGCCAACCTGCACGTGCTGGAGGCCGACCTCGCCGATTCCGACCGCTACGCGTCGGCGCTGGCCGAATGCCGCACCGTGCTCCACCTGGCGGCCTCAACCGGCAAGGCCGGAGCGACCGACCATTACCGGGTGAACGCCGCCGGCAGCGAAGCCCTGGTCGCCGCCTGTGAAAAAGCCGGGGTGCGGAACTTCCTTTTTGTCAGCTCCATCGCCGTGAAATTTCCCGAAAAGAAATATTATCACTACGCCCTGGCCAAGGAGCGGGGTGAACAGGCGGTGCGCGCCGGCTGCCGGCGCTACACCATCCTGCGCCCGACCCTCATCACGGGCAAAGGCTCGCCGGCGCTGGCCGGCCTGGCCCGGCTCGCCTGCCTGGCCCGGCCTCTGGTCTTCGGCAGCGGCAGGACAATGGTGCAGCCGATCTTCGTCGCCGACCTGGCGCGCGCGATCGGCGAAATATTGTCCGCGGACAGGTTCGCCGGCGAAACGCTGGAAATGGGCGGCCGCGTGAGCCTCGGCATCGAGGATCTCATGATGCGCATCCGCGAGCTCCTGAAGGGCCGAAAAGCGGCGGCCGTGCATTGGCCGCTGGCACCGACGATCTCCCTGCTGGGCGTGCTGGAGAGATTCCTCTCCCCCATCCTGCCGCTCAGCGCCGGGCAATTGTATTCGTTCCGCTGCGACGGCCTGGCCGCGCCCAACAATCTTTTTGCGCGCCTCTCGCCCTCTTTTCTGGATATTAGACAAATGCTGGAGGAAAGCCTTTGCCAATGAGAAATGACAAAACCGCCGCCCGCATCGACGGCGAATGCCTGGCTCTCGGGCGCTACCTGTTCGGGCAGGATGTCAATGAATACGTCCGCGACAAGTACCGGGCGGCCAGCGCCGTGCTCGGGCTGGAAAACGGGACCGGGCGCTTCGACCGCCTGCTGGTCTCCCTGGCCGTGCGCCACCCGCTGCTGGCCAAGCCTTGCGACGCCTACGCCCGATTCTTCGCCCCGCGGGGGACCCTGCGCAAAAAAATGGTCGTGCTGCTGGCCATCGCCGAGGTGACCCCGCCCACGTTCCGCGCCCTGGACGCGGCCGACCCCGGGGGATGGTCCCTACTTTTCGTCCGCACCATGTGGAAGGGAGCGGGAATGGTCCTGTGCCTGCTGCCGGCGCTGATCATCCTGCTGCCACTGCAGCTTTCATTGAAATGGACCGGTCGCGTCGGAGGCGAGGGGGACACCCATGTCTGACGTCACCATCGTCGGTTCGGGAGCCAGTGCGGTTCATTTTGCCCTGTCGGTCCTGCGCAAGGGCTACGCCGTCACCATGCTCGATGTCGGCTATGAAAAGCCGGAAACAGTCAATCCCGAGGATACGTTGAACGGACTGAAGGAAAACCTCGCCGACCCGGTGGAGTACTTCCTGGGGAAGAAATTCGAGGCGCTGATCATGCCCGACGCCGAAAAGGAGTACTACGGTATCCCTCCGAGCAAGGAATACGTCTTCAGGACCCCAGAGCATTTCCGGGAGCGCTCCACGGGTTTCGAGCCCCTGTTCTCCTTCGCCCGCGGCGGCCTGGCCGAAGCCTGGACCGGAGGGGCCTACGCCTACAATAATGAGGAACTAAGCGATTTTCCCTTCGGTTACGGCGACATTGAACCATTTTACAACGAAATCGCCAGGCGCATCGGCATTCTGGGCGCAAAAGACGACCTGTCGCGTTTTCACCCCTGGCACGAGAACCTGCTGCCGCCGCTCGAATTCGACGAGCACGCCGCCCTGCTCTATGCCGGCTACGAGAGAAAAAAGGAGTTGCTGCAGAAAAAATACTCCTGCTATCTTGGTCGCTCGCGCCTGGCGGTCCTGAGCCGCGACCATGACGGCCGCCAGGCTTGCGATTACACCGGCCGCTGCATGTGGG
>CAVXTN010000010.1:0-3844 GCA_963764745.1 Candidatus Aminicenantota bacterium
ACCGATATCGGGAGCCGCAGCCTTGGGTTCAGCTGCCGTTTCGGCCTTCTGCGGCTGCGCCATGGCGCGGCCCTGGGGCGCCGGCGGCAGCTGCGCCTGCTTGGGCATGAAAAAATACTGGTAGACCAGCAGCACGGTCACGGAAAGGACAATGGCCAGGATTAGTTTTTTTGTATCCATCTTGATTTCACCTCGAAGATTTCGGGAACAGGGTCATGCCCACCGGCATGAAAAGGGTGGCACTTGAGGATTCGCCTCAGGCCGAGATAGGCGCCCTTGGCGGCGCCGAATCTTTCCACCGCCCCATAGGTGTATTCGGAGCAGGTGGGCAAAAAGCGGCAGTGCCGGCCGAGCAGGGGCGAAAGCGTCATTTTGTACCCCTTGATCAGCAAAAGCAGGAGCTTTTTCATTTTATCTGTACTTGATCTTGACCAGGGCGTCGAGGAACAGGCTTTCCACCCGGGCGGCATTGCCGCGGTCGAACCTGCTTTTCATGGAGATCCACAGGTCGCAGGGATCGCTCAGCAACTGCTTGTTCAACCTGAACCATTCTTTCATTTTTCTCTTGATAAAATTTCGCTGGACCGAATTGCCGATCTTGCGGTTAACGGAAATGGCGAACCTGCTTGTGGATCGGCCGTTTTTCAGAAAGTACAAAAAAAAAATCGTTCTTTATTTTTCTGGCGTTTTTAAGCAAATAGACGAATTCGCCTTCTTTCTTGATGCGCTGGGATTCCCTGAACGCGAAGGTCATGGATCAGACGGTCAGCTTCTTTCTTCCCTTTCTTCTTCTGCTGTTCAAAACTTCCCGTCCGCCCTTGTTTTCCATGCGCGCCCGGAAGCCATGGGTCTTTTTCCTTTTTAAGTTATTGGGTTGATATGTTCTTTTCACCAAACCACCTCTTTCTAATTTGAAGTTAAGCTATATAATAGTAAATAAAACGCCTGTTGTCAAGGTGAAGCCGTTCCGCGAAGTCGCTTGGGGCTGAAAAATGCGCGCCGTTTCATTTTCCGCTGCGATGGTTTATAATATTTGCGGAGGTCACCATGAAATATCCTGATATATTGGAGCGCTTTTTAAGTTACGTGAAAATCGATACCCAATCCAGCGACGCGTCGGAATCCTTCCCCTCGACGGCCAAGCAGAAAGACCTCGCCGCCAAGCTCAAGCCGGAGCTGGAGGCGCTCGGCCTGCAGGATGTCCAGGTCACTCCCTGGGGCTATGTCCTGGCCGCCTGGCCGACCAACCAGAAGCACAAAGTCCCGGCCATCGCCCTCATCGCCCACCTCGACACCTCGCCTGACGTTTCCGGGGCCGGCGTGGAACCGCAGCTTCATAAAAACTACCAAGGGCAGGACCTGGTGATATCCGCCGGCGATAACCTGGTGCTGAAAGCGAGCGAAAACCCGCTTTTAAAGGAAATGACCGGCAAGACCCTCATCACCGCCTCGGGCAGCACCCTGCTGGGCGCGGACGACAAGGCCGGCATCGCCGAGATCATGGACGCGCTGACCTACTTGGCCGAACACCCGGAAACGCCGCGGCCGAATATCAAGGTCGTCTTCACCCCCGACGAGGAGACGGGCCGGGGCGTGGAACATATCACCGCCTTCGAAATAGGGGCCGAATTCGCTTACACCGTGGACGGCGAGCACCTGGGCGAGATCGAGGACGAGACCTTCTGCGCCGATTCGCTGGACATTCACATTTCCGGGATCAACGTCCACCCGGGTTTTGCCAAGGGCAAAATGGTCAACGCGGTGAAGATCGCCTCGCGCATCGTCGAAAAACTTCCCAAGGCGACGCTGTCGCCCGAGACCACCGAGAAGCGGGAGGGCTACGTTCACCCCAACCAGGTCAGCGGCAACGTGGAAGCGGCGACGATCAAGTTCATCATTCGCGATTTCAGCGAAAAAGGGCTGAAAAAATCGGAAAAAATGATCGAAAAGCTGACCGCCAAGGTGGTCGCCCAGTTCCCCGGGTCAAAAGCCGAGGTCAAGATCAGCGAATCCTACCGCAACATGAAAGTGGTCCTGGACAAATATCCCGACGTGCTGGCCAAGGCCGAGCAGGCCGTGACCATGGCCGGGCTGAAGATAATCCGCTCGAGCATCCGCGGCGGCACCGACGGGGCCAGGCTCTGTTTCATGGGCCTGCCCACGCCCAACCTGTTCACCGGCGGCCACAATTTCCATTCCAAGCAGGAATGGATCGCCCTGGAGGATATGAAGAAAGCCTCGGAAGTGCTGGTCAACCTGATGAAGATCTGGGCCAGAGAATAAGCGTTACCTGAAGAACCGGCGGGCCTTTCCACCTACAAGTTGCAGACGTGCACGGTCTGGTTGTTGTTCTCCAGGCTCTCGGAAACGGAGTTGTCGCTGTCCACGGTCACCCGGATGCGCGGGCTGACCTGGGCCAATGCCGGGTTGTGCAGGTACCAGAAGCACGAGTCGGTCTGATGCTTGGGTTCGAGGGCCAGCGCAGCGCCGGCGGCAAGGCTGGGGACAGTGTAGGTTGCGAATGGAACGTAAGACAGGTTTGCCCCCGAGTCCCTTTCCACATAGACTTTGAACGGCGCCGTGACGTCGCGGTTGCCGAAATTCTTGACGGTGATGCTGACCTCGAAGACCTTGCAGCCGTGATTCTGGGCGTCCACATAGTTCTGCAAGGTATGGCAGCTGATATAGGTGGGCATGAGGTCGGGCAGGGCTTTGCCGCAGGGCAGCGTTTTGACGGTGGAATTGTTCCCCTCGTTTTTCTCCTTCAGCACGTTATCGACATCGATCGAGGCGTGAACGATCGCCGCCCCGGAGACCTTCATGCCCGGGTCAGGGCCGACTCCGTGGGCGAAGACGGCTCCGGGCTGGAGGACGACTTGGAACAGATCGCTTCTTTGCACCGGGTTTCCGTCGGCAAACACGGTCTCGCGGAGGAGTTTGTCGATCTTGACCGTGCCCTTGTTGATCCACCTCACCCAGACACGGCACTGTGAGTCTACGAAGATATCGTCGATGGCGATATCCACCACCATCATCTGCTGCGCGGTCTGCTGAGCCGCCTGTTGCGCGCTGGTCGAAGTGGCGATATTTTTTTTCTGATCCCCGTAGGCCAAGCCGCAGACAAGCAAAATGAAAATTGCCATAGGAAAAAGAAAAGATCTTTTTTTCATAGGTTTCTCCCTTTTATAAATAAATACAAGAAAACGGTAAAAATCTCACGATCATCCATCCAGGGAACTCTGAGCGCCGGTTTTTGCGAAAACGCTTTTTCCATGATTGCCCGGGCCCGGGCCGGAGAAACGATGCGCCGATTTTAAAACAGGCCGCTGATGGTGCCTTCGGCGTCGATGTCGATGGTCTCGGCGGCCGGGTTCTTGGGCAGGCCGGGCATGAGCATGATCTCGCCGCAGACCGCCACCACGAAGCCGGCGCCGGCGGAGAGGAAGACCCGGTCCACGTCGACGTCGAAATTCTCGGGCCGGCCCAGGGCCTTGGGATCGTCCGAGAGCGAGTTGGGGGTCTTGGCGATGATCACGTGCAGCTTGTCGTAGCCGAGATCGTTGAGCAGCTCGATGTCCTTGCGCGCCTGGCGGGTGTAGTTGATGCGGGCGGCCCGTACATGCGCGTGGCGATGGTCTCGATCTTCTGCGTGATCGGCCACCCGGGCTGGTAGATGGGCTTGACCCGGGCCCCGGAGCGGGTGGCCGCCTCCACTTCCCTGGCCAGGTCCAGGCAGCCCTCGCCGCCCTTGTTGAAGGGGTCGCTGATGAAGGCCTTGGCTTTCCGCGCCAGGGCGTGTTTGATCGTGAGCTGCAGTTCCTCGTCGTCGTTGCCCGGGAAATAA
>CAVXTN010000011.1:0-14453 GCA_963764745.1 Candidatus Aminicenantota bacterium
GCCCAGGTAGTCCGGGTCCACATGGCGAAGGTTCGGCAGCAACGTGTGGTCCAACGGCAGGAGCATGCCCTGGCCGTGCATCAGGCTGACCATGTAGCTCGACGGCGTGATGATGTCATACCCGGTCGCCCCGGCCTTCAACTTGGCGTACATCGCCTCGTTCGAGTCAAAAGTGTCAAAGACGACCCGGCACTTGTTTTCGGTCTCGAACCGCGCGACCAGTTCCGGCTTGATGTAGTCGGACCAGTGTAGACATGAAGGACGGGCTCTCCTGCTTCCCGCCGCCGCAATGAGCGGTCAGAAGCCCGGCGGCGACCGCCAGCCGCTCCAAGCGCAAACATCGACAGGGCATGCTTTCTCGATTGTCCTCCCTCCAGGGCTCCTTTTCGAGAAACGCTGGCTGACGAGCACGGTGGTGAACGTCAGGACCAGCAGCAAGGTCGAAAGCGCATTGATCAGAGGCGTGGCGCCATGCTTGATCATGCTGTAAACGCGGATCGGGAGAGTGGTGGCACCGGCCCGGCGACAAAAAAGGTGATGACGAAATCGTCCACCGACAAGGTGAAGGCGATCAGGCCCGCGGCGGCCAGGCCGGGGGCGAGCATGGGCAGCAGGACCCGGCGGGCCGCGGTCCAGCCCGAGGCCCCCAGGTCCCGGGCCGCCTCGACGATGGTGAAATCGAAATCCTGAAGCCGCCCCAGCACGACCAGGGCGACATAGCTGACGCAGAAGGTGACGTGGGCCAAAATGATCGTCAAAATCCCCAGCTTGACCCCGGCGGCGACGAAGGCCATGAGCAGGCTGATGCCCATCAGGATCTCGGGAACGATGAGCGGCGTGTAGATGAGGGTGAAGTGGAACCGCTGCAGCCGGGACTTGGCGAAGCGATGCAGGGCCAGGGCCGAGGCCGTACCCAGGACAAGGGAAAAGAAAGTCACCAGCAGGGCGATGAAGAGCGTGTTGCGGGCCGCGTCCCAGATGGCCGGCTCATGGAACAAACGAACGTACCATTTCAATGAAAAACCCTGCCAGGCGCCGCCGAAGCGGGAGGAATTGAAGGAATAGAGAACCAGGATAAGGATGGGCAGGTAGAAAAAAACCAGGACCACGCCGGTCACGACGAAAGGGAAACGGCTGCGCTTCATGGCTGCTCCTCCCCGCTGCCGGGGACCGTCCGGGCCGCCTGGCGCTGCAGGGCCAGGACGGCAAGCAAGGGAGTCAGGACGGCCAGAATGAGCACGATCGACAGCCCGCCGGCCAGCGGCAGGTTGCGGTCGACGAAGACCCGCTGGGCGATCTTGTTCCCGAGCAGCTCGTTCCCCGGCCCGCCGACGATGTCGGGGATGACATAGGATCCCAGGGCCGGGATGAAGACCACCAGGACGGCGGTGACCAGGCCCTGCCGGATCCCCGGGATGAACACCCTGCGGAAAGCCTCGAAAGGGCGGGCGCCCAGGTCGCGGGCCGCCTCGATCAGCCGAAAATCGAATTTTTCCGCGGCCGCGTAGATCGGCAGGATGGCGAACGGCAGGAAGGTGTAGACCGTGACCAGGATCACCGCCCCCGCGTGGTACAGCAGCGAGGCGTTGGCCTCGACCAGCCCGAGCCAGACGAGGATTCTCTTGATCATTCCCTCGGGATGGAGGATCGACTTCCAGGCGAATACGCGGATGAGGAAGCTCGTCCAAAAGGGGACAATGATGAGCATGAGCAGCAGGTTGCGGCGGCGCAGGGAGGCGCGGGCGACGGCATAGCCCGTAGGCACGGCCAGCAGCATGCAGATCACGGTCGCCGCGAAGCTCACCCAGAGGGTCCGCCAGGCGATGGCCAGGTACTGGGGATCGGCCAGGGCGCGGAGAGTCGCCAGGGTCCAGCCGCGGCCGATGCCGCCGAAGGGATCGGCGGGACGAAAGGCAAGGACAAAGACCAGGGCGGTCGGGACGAGGAAAAAGAGCGCCAGCCAGAGAATGGAGGGGAAGGTCAGCAGCACTTCCTGCCCGCGCCGGCGCAAGCGCTTCATGCCCATGCTCGCGGGCGACGGCAGGCCAGGGCGGTCATGCTTCTCCCACCTTCTGGGGCGGGGCCGCTACCAGTTTCTCGTCATCCCGCCGGAAGCCCTCCAGCATGAACCCATCGTCGCCGTGCCAGAAGATCCAGACATCGTCCTTCCAGCGGATGGGCTTTTCGTCGAGGAAGAAACGGGCGTGCTGGCGCAGGACCTGGAGGCGATGGGTCCCGGCCCGGACCCAGTATTTTGTCGTCGGCCCCAGGTAGATCACGTCCTCGACCACGGCGGGCACGGCGTTCCTTTTGGGCTTGGCTTCGGGCCGGTCGCGGGAGATCTGGATCTTCTCAGGCCGGACGCTCAGGAAAACCTTGTTGCCGTCGGCGATCTGCTTGTCGTTGTAGACCGTCACGCCGGGCAGGCCGTCGATGCGCAGGCGGCTGTATTCAGGCTCCGGGTGGTCGGCCACGACGCCCTCAAGGAAGTTCGTGTCACCGATGAAAGCGGCCACAAAGCTGGTCCGTGGCGCTTCGTAGATCTCGGCCGGCGTCCCGACCTGCTCGATCCGGCCGGCGTTCATCACCGCGATGCGGTCGCTCAGGCTCATGGCCTCGCTCTGGTCGTGGGTGACGTAAAGAAACGTGATCCCCACCTGGTCGTGGATCATGTCGAGTTCGATGAGCATCCGCTGGCGGAGCTTCAGGTCAAGGGCGGCCAGGGGTTCGTCGAGAAGGAGAACGTCGGGCTTGTTGATCAGCGCCCGGGCGATGGCCACTCGTTGGCGCTGCCCGCCGGACAGGAGGTCCGGCTTTTTTTCGGCCTGGTCCTCCATGCGGATGAGCCGCAGCATGGCCTCGACCTCGCGCTCGATCTCAGGCTTGGGCTTGCGGGCGACCTGCAATCCGAAGGCGATGTTGGCGCGCACGGTCAAATGGGGGAACAGGGCGTAGCTTTGAAAGATGGTGTTGACCCGCCGGCGGTTCGGCGGCAGGCCGGTGATGTCCCTGCCGTCGAGAAAGACCTTCCCGGCGTCAGGGGTCTCAAACCCGGCAGCCACGCGCAGCATCGTTGTTTTCCCACAGCCGCTCGGGCCGAGCAGGGCAAAAAACTCACCGCGCTTGATTTCGAGCGAAACATCCGCAACGGCCTGGACAAGGCCGAAGCGCTTGCTGATGTGAGCGAAGTCTAGGAATTCAGCCATGGCACCGCTTCGCCAAGGAAGATCATGGGACGGCCCAAATGGGGGGGATTTTTTTTCTCACGAAAGAACCTTAATTAAAACCCGGGAAAATTGCAATAGTTGGATTTGAATTCTTCGGCCTATTTTACAATTTTCAGACCCTCGGGGATTTGCATTTAAAAAACATGCGGGGAACGCTTCAAAACAAAGGCCCCTGCTATTTACAGTCCCGCCGAAGCATGGCATAATGCCTTCATGCTAGACGAACGCGGCCTGATCGAGGAAGCCCGTAGCCTGGGCGGCGACTATCTCCTGCTGAAGATCGCCGCACCCCGGATCGCCGTGACGGCGAAGCCGGGGAATTTCGTCATGGTGCGGGTTTCTCCCACCCTCGATCCCTTGCTGCGCCGACCGCTGGGCATCCTGGAAAGTCGCCCGCCCTACATCTGGCTTTACTACCAGGTCCTTGGACATGGCACGCGGCTGCTCTCCACCCTGCGCCACGGCGACTGCCTGGACATCCTTGGCCCCCTGGGCAACTCATTCGCGGAAATGCCGGGGAAACGCATCCTGCTCATCGCCGGCGGCCGGGGCATCGTCCCCCTGTTCCACTACGCCCGGGTGTACGGCGAGCACCGGCCGCTGCTCCTGCTGTACGGAGGCCGCACCCGGGCCGACCTGCCGCTGCTTGAACGCATCAAGACCCTGTGCCTGCAGGGTCTGTTTATTTTCAGCGAGGACGGCTCGCTCGGGCAGAAAGGGCTCCTTACCGACGGCCTGGAAAAGATCGTGCGCGAGGAGCGGGCCGACGCCACCCTGTCGTGCGGCCCCGCGGCCATGCTGGCGCGACTGGCCCTGATACTCAAGGGGCGCGGCCTGGAGAACCATGCCTCTCTGGAAGCCCGGATGGGCTGCGGCTTCGGCGTCTGCCACGGCTGCGCGGTCCTGGCCGCCGACGGCGCCTACCGCAAGGTCTGCGACGAAGGGCCCGTCTTCCCGCTGGAGGAGATCCAATGGCCGACCTGAGCGCCGACCTGGGTTTCCGCACGCTGAAGAACCCGGTGATCACGGCATCGGGCACTTTCGGCTACGGCGAGGAATTCCTGCCGTTCTATGACCTCGACATCCTTGGCGCCATCGTGATGAAAGGAATTTTCAAGGAGTCGCGACCGGGCAACCCGCCGCCGCGCCTGCATGAAACCCCGGCCGGCCTGCTCAATTCCATCGGCCTGGCCGGCCCGGGCAGTGAAAAGCTCCAGGAGATCATCCGCCGCCTGCACGACAAGACCTCCGCCCCGATCATCGTCAACGTCTGTGGCGAAGACGACGACGAATTCGCGGAAGTGGCCGCGATCTTTTCGGCCATGGACGAGGTGGCCATGCTGGAGTTGAACATCTCCTGCCCCAACGTGAAAAAAGGGGGCGCCTGCCCGGCCCAGGACCCCGGCCATACGGCCCGCCTGGTCAAGCGGGTCAAGGAAGCGATCCGCAAGCCTTTGGTCGTCAAGCTGTCGCCCAACGCCGCGGACATCGTCGCAGTGGCCATGGCCGCCCAGGACGCCGGCGCCGACGCCCTTTCACTGGTCAACACCTTCCTGGGGCTGGCCGTGGACGTCGAAACGCGCAGCCCCGTGTTCGCCAATGTTTACGCCGGGCTCTCGGGGCCGGCCATCAAGCCCCTGGCCATGAAACTGGTCAGGGAAGTGTGCAGCCGGGCCTATGTCCCGGTCATCGGCATGGGCGGGATCACCTGCGGCCGCGACGTTTTGGAGTACATCCTGGTCGGGGCCGCCGCCGTCGAGATCGGCACGGTCAATTTCCGCGAGCCGGCCGCGGCCGCGCGCATCATCCATGAGATCGAAATCGAGATGGACAGGCTGAAAATAAAGGACCTCGCCGAGATCCGGGGCAAACTGCAGGCATAAAGCGAACCGGCTACGCCGATTTCTTTTTAGAGAATTTCCCGCTCAGGTCGTCCAGCAATGAATAAACGACCGGCACCACCACCAGGGTGAGAACGGTCGAGCTGATCAGGCCGCCGATAATGGTGAAGCCGATCGGCGCCCGGAAGTCGGAACTCATGCCGAAGCCGAAGGCCACGGGCAGCATGCCCAGGATCATGGCCAGCGAGGTCATGAGTATCGGCCGCAGCCGGGTGGCTCCGGCTTCGATGATGGCGTCGCTCCGGCTCATGCCGCGGCGGCGAAGCACGTTGGTATAGTCGATGAGCAGGATCGAGTTCTTGGTGACCAGACCCATCAGCATGATCAGGCCGATGAAAGCCACGACGTCGAAGAGTTTGCCGGCCAGGAGCAGGCCAAGTACGGCGCCGATAAGGGAAAGCGGCAGGGCCAGCATCAGGGCGAAAGGCTGGATGAAGGAGGCGAACTGCGAGGCCAGGATCATGTAGACGAAGATGACGGCCAGGATCAGGGTCAGGAGCAGGGTGGCGAACATCTCGGTGTTCTGCTCCACCTGGCCGCCGAAGGCAAAGGTCACCGTGCCCGGCAGCGTCAGGGCCTGGAGGCGGTCTTGCACGACGGCCTGGATCTCGTTGAGGGCGACCCCTTTCAGCAGATTGCCGCCGACCACGATCTGGCGCATGCGATTCTTGCGCTTGATCTGGCTGGGACCGGTCTCCACCTGAAGTTTTGCCACCTGGTCGAGGGTGATCGAGCCGCGGGAAGCGGTGGGGATGAATACCCGGGCCAGCCGGTCGAGGTTTTCGCGGGTAGCCGGCAGGGCGCGCACGCGGATGTCGATCATGCGCTCCGGGGTGCGGAAGCGCGAGGCGATGTCGCCGTCGACGAAGGTGCGCATGGTCGAGGCGATCTGCAGGGTGTTGGCGCCGAGCCGGGCGGCCCGGTCGCGATCGACCTGGACCTGTATCTCCGGCTTGGGATTGCGGTAATCGCTGTTGATGTCAACCAATCCGGGGATATTGCGGATGGCGTCCTTGACCATCTCCGCCGCCGCGGTCAGGTTTTTCAGGTTGGTCCCCCTGAGGTTGACCTGGATGGGCAATTGCTGCAACGAACTGGCCGCGGCGCCGCCCAGGGTCTGGACATCCTGGAAAGTGATGGCCGCGCCGGGAATGCCGGCCAAAAGCGGTCGCAGCCGGTCCTGGAACGCCTTGTTGTCGCGGACGTGAAGCAATTTGACGTTGATGCTGGCTTCGTCCGAGGCCCCGTCCTTTGTACCGATAATGGAGAACACATCGCCGATCTCTTTCTGGCGGTGCAGGATCCCTTCGATCGAGCGCACCACCCGCTCCGTGCTCTCCAGCGAACTGCCCGGGGTGCACTGGATGACCAGGTTGAATTCCGGCCGCTGGCCGCGCGGCGAGCCGCCGGTGCCGACCACGGTGAAAAGGAAAAGGCTGGCGGCGAAAACCGCCAGGGTGACGAGAACAATGGTCAGGCGGTGGCCGATCGACCATTTCAGGACCGGGCGGTATGACTGGCCCAGCCGGTCGTAGAAGCGGGCGATGGCCGCCTGGAAGCGGCTGGAGAAGGAGTGCTCGTTGCCTGCCTTGGATTTTTTGAAAAAATAGGCCGAAAGCATCGGCGCGAAGGTGAAGGCCTCAAAAAACGATATCAGTACCGCCGCGGTGACCGTGAGGCCGAATTGGCGGAAGAACTTGCCGGCGATGCCGGTGGCGAAAGCCACGGGCACGAACACGGCGACCAGGGTCAGCGTGGTGGCGGTCACGGCCAGGGCGACCTCGCTGGTGCCGTCGCTGGCGGCCGTGCGCGGGTCTTTGCCAAGCTTTTCCATGTGGCGGAAGATGTTCTCGCGCACGACGATGGCGTCGTCGATCAGCAGGCCGACCGAGAGGCTCAAGGCCAGCAGGGTAATGATGTTGACCGAGAAGCCGAGCAGGGCCATCACGGCGAAAGAACCGATGATGCACACCGGCAGCCCGGCGATGGTGATCAGGGTGTTGCGCAGGTCGCCGAACGAAAACAGCACGACGATGCCCGCCAGCAGAGCCCCGATGATCAGGCTGTTGATGACGTCGTCGCGTGATTCCTTTATGTAAATCGACTCATCGGTCGCCAAACGGATTTCCAGGTCCGGGTAATCCTTGCGGATGCCGGCCATCATCCTGTTGACGCCGTCGGCCACCTCGACGCTGTTGGTGCCCGACTGCTTGCGCACCACCATGGAAACGCATTCGACGCCGTTGACACGGGAGATGGCCTGGCGCTTCTTGGTACTGTCGCTGACCGCGGCCACATCCTTGAGGTAAA
The DNA here is from genome assembly GCA_963764745.1 of Candidatus Aminicenantota bacterium. Classification (GTDB taxonomy): domain Bacteria; phylum Acidobacteriota; class Aminicenantia; order UBA2199; family UBA2199; genus UBA2199. The sequence goes on from CAVXTN010000011.1 coordinate 7,439, forward strand.
CCGGCAGGCCTTGCGGAGTGGCAATGATGATATTCTGCAACTCTTCCACTTTTTCGAATTCTTCGCTGGTGCGCAAGATGAAATCGAAGTCCTTCTGCGTCACCTTGCCGGCGGGCAAATCCAGGTTCTCGCCGCGGATGGCCTGGCTGACCTGGGCGATGGCCAAACCGCGGGCATTGAGCTTGTCCACATCGACGTCTACGTGGATCTCCCGCTCCAGGCCGCCGAGGATGGTCACGGAGCCGACGCTGTCGACCGACGCGACTTGCTGCATGATCTTGTCCTCCACCAGGGCCCGCAGGTCCATCAGGTTCAGGCGCTGGCCCCGGGAAGTAATGGTGTAGGAGACGACCGTGGCCGCCGAAACATCGAACTTGTCGATGACCGGCTCCTGAACTTCCCGCGGCAGGGTGTTGCGTATGGCGGTGATCTTTTCGCGCACCTCGGTCGATGCCTGCTGGGCGTCCTTTTCCAGGGCGAATTCGGCGATGATCACGGCAACGCTTTCCGCCGAAGTCGAGCTGATGTTCTTGATGCCGTTGAGCGCGCTCAGCGCGTCCTCGACCGGCTTGCTGACCTGAGATTCCATTTCCTCGGGACCGACGCCGGGGTTGACCACGGTCACGGCCACGATCGGCAGCGAAATATCGGGCATCATGTCCACACCGAGCCGCGTATAGGAAACCACGCCCAGCACCACGATCAGGGCGATGACCATGGTAATGAAGACCGGCTGGCGTATGGAAATATCTGCGATGCGCATGGCTTACCGCTCCTGGATGTTCAGCCGGTCGCCGCTTTCCAGCCGGTCGGCGCCGCCGGCGACGACGGTTTCGTTTCCCTGCAGGCCGGAGACGATCTCGATCTCATCGCCGGTAATGGCACCGGTTCGCACCGGCACCATGCTGGCCCGCTCCGCGGCGACGCGGAAAACGAATTTCTGGCCGCCGCGGTCGACGACGGCGGCGATCGGCAGCACCAGGCCGTTGTGCCGGCTCTGGACCATCTCCATCTCGGCGTACATGCCGGGTTTCAGCCGGTAACCCGGGTTGGGGACCGTGATCTCGATGTCGATGGCCCGGGTCTGGGGGTTGGCAACGGGGCTGATGGCCGTCACCTTGGCCGTGAAAGCCTCATCGGGATAGGCCGCCATTTTCAGCTGCACGGCCAGGCCGACGCGGACGAAACGGATCTTCAATTCGTCGATCGCCATGACCGCCTTGACCGAGTCGATATCGACGATGGCCATGATGGGCGTGGCGGGATTGACGCTGGCGCCGGGGTTGAGCAGGACGCGGGAGACGACGCCCCTGCCTTCGCTGAGGATCTCGTACGGCTTGAACTCGTAGCCGACCTCGTCGCGGTTGATGATCGAGACGATCGCGCCCTTCCTGACGGCACTGCCCATCTGCACCAGGTTGCGGATGATCTTGCCGCTGACCTTGGGAAAAAGCAGCACTTCGGTCCGGGCCTGGATGCCGCCGGAAGCACGGATCATTTCAACGATATCCCGCAGCCGGGGCTGCACGACGCGGACCGGGACGATTTTTTCCGGGACCTTCCTGGTCAGCGCCTCCTTCTTGGCGCGGATGGTGACGCAGGCGCGATAGGAAACGACGCCGATGAGCAACAAGGCTATGAAAGCGACAATGATTTTTTTCATGGTTTACTCCTGATAGATTTTGCGGCCCACGGCCCGGAACAAGCTGTAGCGGGTCAGCACATAATTAACAGTCAACTGCAGAACGCTGAGGCGGGAATTGGCCACGGTGTTTTGCGCCTCGATCAGGTCGGTGGTCGAGGCCAACCCCCTGGGACTGCGCTCTTCGGCGATATTCAGCGTTCTCTGGGCATGGCCGGTTTTGATCTTTTCAATGGCTGCTTTTTCTTCCAGGGTTTTCAGATCGGAAACCAGCTGGCGGATCTCGGCGGCCACGGCGCTTTCCTGGTCGAGGCGCTGCCGGCGCACGGTAGCCAGTCCGATCTTGGCCTGGTTCACCTGGGCGCGGGTACGGAAACCGTCGAATAGCGGATAGGCCGCCGACAGCGACAACGTCCAATTGCCGCGCAGCTGGTCGACGCTGGGCAGGAAGCCGTTGCGTATTTCATAAACGAAAGCGGCCATCAGGCTGGGCTTGTTGCCGGTCCTGGCCAGGTCCGCCTGGGTGGAGAGCAGCGCTTCCTGGTCGCGGAGCTGCTTGAACTCGACGCGGTTGGCCAGGGCTTCCTGCATGAGCTGCTGCTCGTCCACGGCCTGCGCCTGGGAATCGAGCCGGTCGTCGATGTTCAGCTCCGCCGCCAGGGGCCGGTTGGCGATGCGGTTGTAAGTCAGGATCATTTTGCGCACCAAGTTGTTCAGGTCGGCCTTTTGCGAATCGATGGCGCTCATTTGCACCTGGATCAGCGAAATGTCGTAATCGGAAGCCAGTCCGGCTTCGAAGCGGGTCTTGAGGATCTTCAGCTTCCGGTCGAAGAGGTCGCGGGTTTCGTCCAGGACCTGGAGCGCCTCTCTGGCAAACAACAGGTTGTAATAAATGGGGACGACCTGGTAGGCGGTCAACTGGCGGGCCGCCGCGGCCGCGTCTTCGGCCAGGGTGACGCCCAGACGGCTCATCTGCACGGTCTTTTGCGACCGTCCCCAATTGAATATCTGCTGGCTGGCCGCCAGGCGCAGGCTATAGCTGTTGGGCGACATGAACTTGAAATGCATGGCCTGGCCGCCCAGGTTTAAATCGAATTCACTGACCAGGCTGAGCCGCGAATAGGCCGCCGCCAGGTTCACCTGGGGAAAGTAAAGGCTCCTGCTTTCCGCGACTTTCTGTTCGGCGCCGCTGACGGCCTCCTCGGCGATCTGAATGCCCTGGCTGTTCTGAACCGCCAGGTTTACAAAATGCTGCAGGTCGAACCGTTCCTCGGCTCCGCGGAGCAGCAAAGGAAGAAAGGCCAGCAGCCAAACGGATATTCTCAGTCGTGACATGGCTTCACCTCGATCGGGCTTTGCTTTGCAGAGCGGGCATCGCGCTGCTTGCAGTTCAGGGAAATCTCGACCAGCGCACCCAGAGAGTCCAGGAAAGACCCCCGCAGGGGGGCGGGCAGGGTGCGCAGGTAATCGTTCATGACGCGGACAAATGCCTGCTCGAAATTTCTTATCGCCTTCCGGCCCGCGGCGGTGACGGCCAGGTCGGTTTTGCGCCGGTCGCGGTCGTTGCTGCGCCGCAGCACCAGGCCGTCGCTGACCATGCGGTCCAGGAGTTCGGACAGGGTGTTTTTCTTGTAATGCACGCCACGGGAAATGTCCGTCAGGCAATGGGCCCCGGGCGTATCCAGGGATTTCAGTATCTTGTAGCGGGCGATGCTGGTCCGCTTGTCGGGGCCCAGGAAGGCGCCGCCGGCCAGCAGGTTGTGAAACAGCGAGCCCAGCTCGTTGAGGTGGGAGGCGATGAACGGCAAACGGTCTTTTTGATTCATGATACGAATATATCATGATACGAATCAATTGTCAAAAGACTTGCTCCCGATCACCCCGAAACACGAATGCGCCCCGGCAGCCATTGCCCCCACAATGCCCGGCGCGCACCCTGGCGGCCGGATGCGCAGCCCCCCCGCAAGGTCCGTGCCGCCGCAATCCCCTGTTCTTGGAGCGCATTCCTATTGCCATGATTGCATCCGGGATATTCCGATCGATTTGACAAGGTTGTGGCAATTCAATATATAATTGGCCTTGCGGATATTTCTGAAATTGGACCGACCGATATCCAGCCGAGGATTTTCGCACGCATGGAGTTTAATTCAATTCCGTTCCTGGCCCTTTTTGCCCTGACGGCGCTGCTGTCGTATACCCTGGGCGAGAAGTTCCGCGTGGCAATGCTGCTATTGGCCAGCACCCTATTTTATTGCTTCTGGCGCGTCGATCATGGGATCCTCGTTGCCGCCTTGATCTTTGTGGATTTTATTGCGGCCAGGCGCATGGGAAACCTGAAGACCGGAAGAAAGCGCAACATCTGGTTCTCTCTCGGGATAACCGCCAACCTGGGCAGCCTTTTTCTTTTCAAGTATTCTACTTTGCTCGCAGGACCGCTGCGCCTTCTGACCGGCTCCAGGGCAAGTTCCGGCGAACCGTTTCTTGAACTGGCGGCGCCGGTAGGCATTTCCTACTTCGTGCTTAAAAAGATGGCATATCTCATCGATGTCCACCGCGGCGCCCTGGTTCCCGAGCGGAAATTTCACCATTATGCCTTGTATGTGGCTTTTTTCCCGGTCGCGCTGGCGGGACCGCTGGACCTCCCCGCCCCCCTGCTGTCGCAATTCGCCAGACCGGCCCCGTTCGATTATTCGCGCGTTAGCGGCGGATTGAAACTGATGGCTTGGGGCCTGTTCAAAAAACTGGTGGTCGCCGACCGCTTGGCCGTTTTTGTGGACGCGGTTTTTGACTCATCCGGCCCAGGCAACCGGCGGGCGGGCGCTGGCCGCCATCGTGCTTTTCACCGTCCAGTTGTACGCCGACTTCTCGGGCTATACCGACCTGGCCATTGGTTCGGCACAGGTCCTGGGGATCACCGTGGCAGACAATTTCAACCGGCCCTTTACGGCGCGTTCCCTGGGGGAATTCTGGCAACGCTGGCACATTTCCCTGTCAACCTGGCTGCGCCATTACTTTTTTTTGCCCGTTTCTTACGCCGTTCTGCGCATTTCGAAAAAAGAAAAATGGGGCCCCTTCCAGGCCACCGCCTGGGCTTATGGCGCAGCCGTGATGCTGACCATGATCGTCTGCGGTTTGTGGCACGGTCCGCGCTGGACATTTGTAGTTGTGGGGGGCATTGCATGGTTTTTTCCTGCTGCTGTCCTTCGCCACGCGTCGCTGGCGAAAAAGGATGCGCAAGCGGATTTTCGGACAGCGCCAGGCCATGATCGCCTTCATGCAACGGCTGTTGACATTCGGCCTTTTCACGGGCCTGTTCGTGTTCTTCCGCTCCAGGACCCTGGAGCAGGCCTTTACCCTCTTCGGCCGGCTTGGCAGCGGCTGGTCGCAGGACATGTCCCTGATCTGGCCGGCGCTGAAAGCAGGCTGGTCGGACCAGGAAATGACCATCGCCTTGTCAGCCGTGGCCGCGATCATCGTATTTCATTTCCTGGTGCGGCATGACCGGATGCGGGGCATGCTCGAAGGGACCGGCTGGGCATGGCGCTGGCTGTTCTATGTGGCCTTGGTTCTGTCCATCCTCAACCTGGGGTGGGTCGATCCCGTCCCCTTCATCTACTCGCAGTTTTAACATGCCGAGACGATCCGTAGCGAAGCTGATGGGCCGATTGCTGATCCTGGTTTTTTTGCTGGCAACGGCGCAAATCATGATCGCGCCCCTTTTGCTGCCGTTGGCGGAACGCGATCTCCCCGAACTGAACGAATTTGCCAGATTGGCGCAACAAAAGAAAGACGTTCTTTTTTTCGGTGACAGTACAGCAAAGGCCATTGAAAAAAAAGACTCCGATCGCCGCGGGATAGCTGAAATGCTGAGCGCGGATATCGCTCCCTTGTCCATCCAAGGCATCATCCATCCTGCTTATCAAGCCGAAGTTTATCTTGAATTCATCAAGCGCCTCAAGGACTTCGCGACGCCTCCGAAAATCATCGTCATTACGGTCAACATGAGATCATTTTCCCCGTCCTGGGACATGAATCCCAGCTGGCAGTTCGATGAACTGAAGATATTGCTGCGCGCCGCCGGCTGGAAATTTTACTTCTATCGCTGGCTGAAGGTGCTGCAATTCGATTTCTCGACGGTTTCCAGCCGACAGCTGGAGTCCTCCACAGTTTTCGACGGAGCGGTCCGGGTGGGCTCATTCCGCGATTTCATGATAAGAGAGGGCCGCAAAAAACAAGTGAAGAAAATAAATACCAGGAACACACTGTTGACCGCCTACATGGGGTACATCCGGGCTGATCAGCGCCAGCTGGTCGCCCTGAAGTCAATCGCCCGGCTGCTGCCCCGCTCGGGCATCACGCCCATTTTTTACATCACGCCGGTCGATTATCAGATCGGGGAATTGTTCTTCCCGAACCGGTTCAGGGAACGCCTGGAGCGAAACAGCGCGGTCATTCGCAGGGAGCTGGCCGTTCCGGGAGCGATAGTCCTGGACCTGACGACGGCACTGGATACGCAGGCTTTCGCCTGGCGGCAGGTCGTCTACCCGAATGAACATCTCGCCGAGGCGGGGCGGTCGTTTGTAGCGAAGCAACTCTGCCGGCAGATCATGACCGTGATGGGACCCGGGGGTGTTCGGGGAGCGAAGAAAAAATCCCCGGCCCCATAAAGACAAATACTCTAAGGCAGGATGTCTTTCAAAGTTATATCGGGATGGTGATAGCGCCTGTAGGCCGGGGTCTTTTTGCCGAACTGGATCGACTCCTGCGGGCACCACTGGATGCAGGCCAGGCACTGTTCGCACTCGTGATGCCAAACGGGCCGGCCAGCCGCCAGGGAAATGTTCCTGGCCGGGCAGACCTGGGCGCAGACGCCGCAGGAGTTGCATTTGTCGTCGCACCAGAAATCCTTGTCCATCTTGTGCACCTGCTTGAGGGTCATCTGATAAATGGCGCTGAAGAGGATCCTCTGCCACAGCGGGCCTTTTTCGATGGGACCGGATTCACGGTTTGCGATGCAGGCCGCGGCAGTCCGCAATTTGGCCCGGGCGTTTGCGAAGCGTGCGTTCTGGCGCTCGGCCGGGGCGGCCCCGCCCCAGGGAATGTAGTTGCTGGGCAGAACGATGCTGTAGCCGGCGGCCAGCTTCAAGCCGCGGCCAGCCAGCAGTCCCCGCAGCTGGACCAGCGTGCGCGAGACCTGGCCGGCATTGACCGCCAGGGCGAACAGGTACACCCGCGGCCGCAGCGAAAGTCTTTCCATGAATTGCACGACCGGGACCGGGATGCCCCAGACGTGAACCGGGAAAACGAAGCCCACGGCCTCGGCGTCGCCGGCCGCCAGGGCGTCGGCATGCTTCATGGGGCACAGCGTGGCGT
>CAVXTN010000012.1:0-721644 GCA_963764745.1 Candidatus Aminicenantota bacterium
ACGGCAGGCGGGGCTCCGGCGGGCTCAGCCCTCGCCGGGCGCGCTCTACGCGTCGACTATTCGGCCTGTGGCCTCCCAAGAGGCTCGCCCGGGGAGTTTCGCGCCCATTGGTGCGGCGCGTCACTCCCGGGGCTGCCTTCTTCAGGGCGGCGTCCTAGCTACGCCGCGACGTCGAACGACGGCTCGAGCACCTCGCGCCTCGGGCGCCGCTTGATTGCGAAGACCGAGAGCGACCCGAGCGCGACGACCGCCGCGCCGAGCCACACCGCAGGGGTCATGCCGTCGGCGAACGCGGTGCCGCTCGTGTAGCCGCCGTAGTGCGAGAACACCGATGCGAGGACCGCGACGCCGAAGACGCCGCCGTGCCCGATAATAAATCAATTTTCCCTGCCGCCGGGAGAAAAAGCGCATTGATCAGGATGATCCGGCTCATGGTTTTCCCTCAGCAAAAGATCTTCGGCGATCTCGCGGAAACGTCCGGCAATGGCATCCGCATCCCATTCGAGTAAATATGGGAATTCGGCCTTTCCCCTGCGCAATTGCTGGGTCATCGCTTCAGCCATGGCTTCGGCATCGTTGGTTGGAACAAGAAGGCCAAAGGCTCCATGATGCAAAATCTCCGCCGGCCCGGTCGGGCAATCGCAGGCAACAACCGGTAGACCGAAGACCATTGCTTCGATGAGTACATTCGGCCAGCCTTCAAAATTGGAGCTGAGGACGAATAGATCAGCGTTGGCCATCCACACATATGGATTGGCCACCTTGCCTGGCATGGTCAGCCGCCCGGTTATCCCCAGTCGTTCCTGCCAGACGCTGCAAGGCATACTGTTCCGGCCCTTCGCCCAAAATGATCAGGTGGGCTGCATTCCCGGCAGCCGACATGCGGGCAAAAGCTTGTAAGCAGCAAGGCAAAGTTTTTTTGCTTCACCAGCCGGCCGGCGGCCGAGAATCAATGGTTTTTTGCCAAGCAGTTCGCTCAAAACTGTCGGGGATTTTTTCGGCGGCCTGGCGTTTTATAGCGACGAAATCAATGGGGTTGGGAATAAAAATGACTTTTTCAGCCGTCAAGCCGAACTTATTTAATAAACAAGTGCCGGTTTGCTTGGGAATTGACGATAAAAGCGTCTAAATACCTATAACTGGGATACAACAGATGGAAAATGCGGTTGTAGAGGAAAATGCTTGTACGTGATACTGCCGATGAAAATTCCGTTGGGGAATCTTTTTTTCAACAAAACGGATATGAAATTGGGACTTTCTAAAAAACTATAGAAAGCGAAAGGACCCTTATTCTCGGCGAGAATAGCCTGCAATTTTCGCTTTGCCTGCCATACCATCAGGCCCGAATAGAAATGCAAGGGATCCGTCGCGCAATCGAGCGAGATCACTCGCACCGCCGCCGGCAGATCGAATTCCACTTCATTCTTCAGTAGGATGATCGTCACCGCAGCATCATGCGACCAGCGCTCTGCTAAGATCGACAACACATGTTGAGCGCCAGCTCGTCTTAAATCAGTTGTAAAAAGATAATAATTCATTTTGCTATTCCTGGTCGTTTTTTCATGCATATTTCATATTCAAAATAATGATCATGTTAGATAAGAGTAATCTCTTCACCCATCTTTAACAAATCTTTTCTCAGGAATACAAACTCATAATAATGCAAACCTATTGAGTTACCGAATTTTCTGACAAGTCCGTATGCCTTGAATCGTGAATCAGAAATAATGGCCTTCGCTTCGGGCCCGTGATTCACACGATCCCATTCATACGTAGTGAACACGACGGCACCTGGTTTTTTTTGAAAGAAGTAGTCAACCCGCTCCTCCATGGAGGCCTCTTTGTGGTGTGCCAGGTATTCATCGTTCAAGGTTCCAAAATCAATGGTTCTGAGACCAGAGTAAAAAGGGATGGCTCCGGCATCAATATGGACGATCAACCACTCATAAGCCGGGACTCGGAATTTAAGAAACAGGCCAGCCTGACAATTCATTTCAGAATTGGATATTTGATGCATCCGTACGAGCGGTATCTCCTTACCGAAGAACCATTTTACATGGAGTGCCGTCTGGATCAAAAAAATCGTGCACATGCCGAACAGAATGATTTTATGTTGCCTTAGTCTTGTGCTTGTTTGTACTCCATTGTTTTCAAGCGTCGGGGACAAAAGCCAAGATAAGATAATTAAAGCGATCGGATAAAGCGGGACAAAAAATCGATAAGAAAAATTCATTAATAAATTCGATCGTAAATACTGATAAATCGTGACCAGACTGAACAACACGAGAGAGCCAAGCATCAGGATATCTGCATTTTTCAGATAATTTTTGCCAAAGCGCTTCAATATTTTATCTGGGGCCAATAAAAGGAAAACGATTAGGCTGATCGTCGGGAGCAAAAGATAGTGAATACAAAAATATGCCAAATCATAAAGACTTTTTCTATTCAAGGAAGAAGCCTGTTTGGCATAGAAGGTATTTGGCAGCAGGTAGCCGTAGTATCGCCAGCGCCATACGAAATATATTACGCCGGGAAGTACCAGAAAAAATAAAAAAGATCGGATGAATGAGCGAAATGATGTGAGATGAAGCACGGCCATGCAAGCCAGTATGCAAGTTACAATAACGGCATATACAACACCCTCCGGTCGACAAAGAGAAAGCATAAGCAAAGACAGGGCAAGCGCCGCATGGGACAGGAATGAATCCGAAAATGAATTGAGTATTGAGTGCAATTGCAGGGCTGATGCCAATAATAAGGCAACGAAGGTGATCGTCTCTAGGCCACTGAAAACATGTGTATAAAGAAAAGGAGCAGATACAAAAAGTAAGAAAAACCATAGACGATAAAATTGGGAAGAACACACTCGGAAAAGTAATTTATGAAAAACAATCAACAAAATGAGAAAAGAGAAAAGACCGATAAAATGGGCCATCGTTTCGGGGTGCATTCCGATACAGAAGGCCGACGCAATTCCCAACGGCAAAAGTATACCCGTGTATCCTTCCACGGGATCTTCGCCAACATTGAAAGTGAATTCCCCATGCTTCACAAGATTTTCTGCATATCGATAAGAGATATAAGCGTCATCTACAATCCACTTGGGAAATACTGTTAGAATTGATGTGACGATAATAATGATTGCGAAATAATAGATATAGAGTTTATTCACCATCATATCCGATGTTTATCAACATAAGTTATCCAAACCCATTATTAGAAAATTTAGATAGCGGAATAATAGAGTGTACTAATTTGTCCGTGTTATTGCAATAGATTCCCAAAAATCATTTCGCGAATTTTGATTATGCAAGATTTCTTAATTGCCCTATTTCAAAACTTGAGCAAAAAGCAACAATGTCAACTAAAAATAAAATTATTCCTTTTTTTCTTGAACTCTTGTATTGCTTAAATCTTCGATATATCGATGCTGCCGTTGACCGTCTCGACCTCGAGCTTGTGGCCGCCGCCGTTGACCTTGCCGCTCACCGACTTGCCCACCAGGTGGCGGCTGACCGGCACGCCGAAATCGTTGTCGATGCCGCCGTTGACCGTCCGCCCTTCCAGCTCGAAGGCCGACTTGCGGTTGAGCTCGATGTCGATGCTGCCGTTGACCGCTTCCGCGCGCAGGTCGCCGCTCAGCAGCGGCTCCTGGCTGATCTCGATGGCGCCGTTGACCGTCTTGAAGGTGCCGGCGCTGAACCGGCCCTGGAAATCGATCTTGCCGTTCACGGTCTTGAGCGTCAGGTCGGCGAATTCCCCGGAACAGCCGATCCTGCCGTTGACCGATTTGAAAAGGGCCCGGGCCAGTTTTTCCGGGACCACGACGGTGAAATCGACCTTGGCGCGGATGTTCTTGCGGTTGTACTTGACATAGACCTTGAGGAAGTCCTTGCTGTTCTCGAAGACGACTTCCAGGTTCTCGATCTCCCCCTTGTGGTCCGACTTTTTCACGGCCTTGATCTCCACGGCCGTTCCCGAGCCGCTGGTGATCCCGATCTCGCCGTTGACCGAGGCCAGCTCCATGGCTGCCGCCCGCGGCCAGTTCAAAGCGGCGTTCGATCTTCTGCTCGTACTCCTCGGCCGGCAGGAGAGCGAACATCAGGAGCATGATGAAGAACATATACTTGATTTTCTGTTTCATTGAGCAACCTCCTAAGATCTATAAACGCAGGAGAGCTAAGAAAAGTTCGTGGTTCAGTGATAAGTGAACGAACTCACCGATAAATAGTGATGAGTAATGGAAAGAATTAAGTGATGAGTGAACGAACTGAACGAGCTATAGTGATGAGTGATGAGATAAGAACTATAGTGATGAGTGAACGAACTCAGCGATCTATAGTGATGAGTGATGAGATATGAACAAAGAATCATCTATATTTCGTCCTATTGCTGTTTCTCATCACTTATCACTCATTACTCATCACTCGAATTCGCTGAATTCTAGACTGTCGCCTTATGGATCTGCCTCTTCTGCCGGTGGATCTGGCGGTGGCAGTAGCTGATCTGTTTGCGGTCATGGGCGGCGACGGCGGCGGCGAGCTTGTCCTTCATGACGGCGGATCTTGGCCTTGACCTGGGTCTTGTTCAGGCCCACCACTTCGTGATGCTCGTGGATATCGATGTTCAGCGCCTTGCAGAGCGCGACCAGGAGGTGTTCCTTGTTCATCTGCGAGTGCCCCTGCACGGCCTCGTGCTCGACGCCCTTGGCGATCTCGCGCAGCTCGGCCACGGTCTTTTTCTTCAGTTCAGCGTGAGTATAGGTCATGGTGCCTCCATAGAATAATTACTAAGTGATTAGTGAGTAGTGATTAGTGATAAGAAAAAAAAAGACAACTAGTGATTTTTTCGTAAGTTCTCATTACTAATCACTCATCACTTATCACTTCTTCTTCATCAGCTTGTCGCAGCAGACGAACTCGTGCAGGTACTCGCAGTTGCAGTCCTGGTCCACGGTCACCACCAGGCCGCAGGTCGTGCAGATATAGCGCTCGGCTTTTTTGGCGGCGGGTTTCGCTTTTTTCCTGGCCAGCGGCTTGGCTTTCTTTTTCACGACCGGTTTCAGGGCCTTCTTCACTTTCTTGACCACTTTCTTCGTTGCCATTGGATCCTCCCTATTGCGAATTTTTTATTTTAAATGAAATGAAATAAATTGCAAGAGGCAAATAAGTGATAAGTGAACGAACTCAGAGATTTTTTGTAATAAGTGATGAGTGAACGAACTCAGCGATCTCCAGTGATGAGTGATGAGGAAAAGAAGAATTTTTTATATATTTCGATCTAATGCAGTTTCTCATCACTTATCACTCATCACTCATTACTTATTACTTATCACTATAGATCCAATTTCTACGAGCTCTTGGACTTCTCGCCGAAAAAAGTCTCCGACAGCTTTTCGAAATGCATGAAATTGCCGATGTTCTTCAGGGCGATCAGCGCCGCTTCCTGCTCGGCCTCGCGCCGGTTGCGGCCGCTGCCGCTGCCGATCTCGCTGTTTTCCAGGAAGACGGAGACGCGGAACACCATGTCGGGCGGCTTGCCGCTCTCGCCCGTCACCTTGTAGACGGGCAGGATCTTCCGGTGCTTCTGGATCATCTCCTGCAGCTCGGACTTGTAGTCGTTGATGCGCATCTCGTCGTTGAGCAGCTGCTCCAGGAACTCGCGGAAGCGCTCGATGACGACCGCGGTCACGGTGGCGAAGTCGGAATCCAGGTACAGGGCGCCGATCAGGGCCTCGAAGCACGAGGAGACGATCTTGCTGTTGCGCCGGCCCTGGTTCTTTTCCTCGCCGCGGCCGAGCAGCAGGTGGCCGCCCAGGCCGATGGTCTTGGCCACCTTGAACAGCAGGTTGCTCGAAACCAGGTGGGCGCGCAGCTTGGCCAGGTCGCCCTCGCGGTTGTCGCGGCAGCGGCGGTAGATATAATCGGTGATGACCAGGCCGATGACCGAATCGCCCAGGAACTCCAGCCGCTCGTTGTCCAGGCCGCGGTTGCGGCCGCCCTCGTTGAAGGACTTATGGGTCAGGGCGGTGCGCAGCAGCTCGCGGTCGCGGAAGCGGTAGCCCAGCTTTTTTTCCAGCTCCTCCATCAGCGCACCTTCATGACCACGAAGGTCAGGTCGTCGGCGTTGGCCTGGCCGGCGGCGAAGGCGATGGCCCGGGCCAGGATCTTTTCCTTGATCTCCAGCGCCGACAAGGCCGGCGAATTCGACCAGCATGCTTTTCAGCGCGGCCACGCCCAGCATGGCCTCGTCCTCGTTCATGATCTCGGAAAGGCCGTCGGAAAAGAAGAACAGGATATCGCCGCTGTGGTACGGCAGGCGCAGCTCCTCGATGCCGCCTTCGGTGAAATTGTTCAGCCCCAGGGCCATGCCGCGCGGCGACAGCTCCGGGCAGGCGTGCTTGCCGCACTGGTAGAACAGGGCCGGCGTGTGGCCGGAGCGGGAAAAGATCAGGTTGCGTTTCTTCAGGTCGAAGCGCACCAGGTTGATGGTGATGAAGGTGACCTTTTCGAAGGAGTTCTGCAGGCTGACGTTGCACTCGCTCAGGATGGCCGCCGGCTGCTTGCCCGTCTTCTGCAGGCAGTTCATGATGCCCTTCAGCTCGGCCATGTAGAAGGCGGCCTGGGCCCCCTTGCCCGAGACGTCGGCCACCAGCACCGAGAGGAATACGCCGGGCGAGTGGAAGTAATCGAAATAGTCGCCGGCGATCTCCGTGGCCGGGATGTTGACCGCGGCGATGTCGAACTCGGGGCAGGCGAAGTGGTCGGCGGGCAGCAGCTTGAGCTGGATGCCGCGGGCGATGCGCAGCTCCTCCTCCAGACGCTGCTTTTCCTTTTCCTCGGTCAGCAGGCGGCCGATGCCCGAGGCCATGTCGTTGAACGACTCGGCCAGGAAATGCATCTGCTCGCGCGACTTGATGCGGATGCGGTAGGAAAAATCGCCGCGGCGGATCTTCTCGGTGCCCTTGGTCAGCTCGTTGACGGCGCGGGTGATGACGCGCACCATGCGGAAGCCGATGAAGAAGGAGACGATGATGAAGAAGCCGAACAGGCCGAGCATGAAGCGCACCAGCACCGAGATGGGAAAGACCGAGCTCTGGCTGTCGCTTTTCTGCAGCACCTGCAGCTCTTTCTTCAGTTCGTCCAGCTGCTGGCTCTTGCTCGTCAGCAGGGCCTGGTCGCCGCCGGCGGCTGATCTCCTTCTCCAGCGTCCGGACCTGCGCCTGCAGCACGACCGGAGCGGTCGGAGGTCTTCAGCTTCTGCAGTATTTTCGAATAATCGTTGATCAGCAGGAACATGTTGAACTTGAGGACGGGCTTGCCGTCCTTCAGCTCGTCAAAGTCCCAGAAGCGGAAGGTGAAGGGAAAGGGGAAATGGTATTTTTCGAAGGCGGCGGTGTTGCTGGCGTCCAGGCGCACCGTCATCTCCTGGGTGGAGGCGCTGGTGATGGCGTTGCCGCCGGCGCCCATGAACAGCACCTTGAAGTCGCCGATCGGCGGCATGGAGTCGAAGGTCCGCTGGTCCAGGGTCTCCAGGATCAGCGCCGCGTAGCCGTTCTGCCGCTGCTGCACGCCGTGATATAGGACGCCGCCCGCCTTGAGGTACCCGGACTTGAACTGGGCCAGCGGGCCGTTGGGGTCCAGGACCTTCAGCGACAGGTCCTCGGGATAGGTGAAAAAGGGCTCGAGCCGGCCGTTCTTCTCCTTGAAAAAGGCCAGGTTCAGGAAGCGCGGCCGGCGGCGCCGGAAGCGCTCCACTTCCTGGACGATGCGCGCCTGGTCGCCCAGGCCGATGTAATAGTCCGCGCTCTCCGTGAAGCCCTTGATGTCGTTCTGCAGCAGGTTGTCGAAGATGGCCGAGTTGTACTGGGTGATGATGATGTAGGTGATCAGGGTGAAGAAGACCGTGATCAGCACGATGGGGGTGACGATGAAGAACAGCGCCGAGATGATGAGCCGGTTGCGGATCTTCCAGAGCAGGCGGCGGCGGACGATGCCCAGCAGGCGCACCACGCCGAGGATGATGGTGACCCAGAGGAAGAAAGCGAACGTGCCGCGCTTGAAGAACACGAAGCAGACGATGGTCCACGCGGCCAGGAGAATGATGGCCAGGTCGAGCTTGTTGAGTTTGGTGAGCATAGGGCGATTATATTATGAACTTGGTCGGGATACAAGAACCAGGACGAGGTTCGAAGTTCGAGGTTGAAGAGAACAGAAATGTTAAAGAGTTCAAGGGTTCAAGCGTTAACGGGTTAAGGCAAAGAGTTCGAACTATTGCCTTTTCCTAACTCTTAAACCCTTTAACCCATCAACCCTTCAACAAATGCCATTTTCTTGAAACATCGAACCCCTAGAGCCCTAGTTCTTTAACTAACAAACTAACGATCTCAGTCGCTGGTCCTTGCAGAAAAATATCGGCAATGGGCGTGAATTTCGATTCGTGGGCGTTGATCTCCACGAGCCGGGCGCCGCGCGCCTTGGCCAGGGTCGGGATCTGGCAGGCGGGCATGACCTCGCCGCTGGAGCCGATGACCAGGAAAACGTCGGCCAGGGAGGCCTCCTGGTAGGAACGCTGCAGCGCCTTTTCCGGGATGCCCTCTCCGAAGAAGACGAAATCGGGCTTGAGCAGCACCCCCGCAGGCAAGGCAGCGCGGCGGCAAATGCGCCAGGCGTTCGGGGCTGACGGCTTCGCGCCGCTGGCAGTCCAGGCAGACCAGCCATTGCGAATTGCCGTGGAACTCGATCACGTCGCGGCTGCCCGCGACCTGGTGCAGGTTGTCGATGTTCTGGGTGATGACCGCCTTGACCCTGCCGGCTCTTTCCAGGGCGGCGACGCCGAAATGGGCGGCGTTGGGCCCGGCCGTTCCGAAAAAATCGTAGAAGATCTCCTTGATCTTCAGCCAGGATTTCTCGGGTTGATCCAGGAAATAGCCGATCTCGATGAAGCCGGGGTCCACCCGGCTCCACAGGCCGCCGGGGCCGCGGAAGGGGGGGATGCCGCTTTCGACCGAAATGCCGGCGCCGCTGAACACGGTGACGTGGCGGGCGCCCGCCAGCAGACGAGCCGCCTGAGCGATGAGGGCGGCCATGGCTCTATTCTTTGAACATGTCGCCGAAGCGGTAGGTCAGCGCCAGGTTGAACTCGTGGGCATGGAAATGGCTGGCCACGTCCGGAGCCTTGAAGTAAAAACCCTGCTCCGGCCAATCGGCCTGCTGCCTCTGAAAGGCGATCTCCAGCAGCAGGTTCCTGGAAAACTCGCAGCCGGCTCCGGCCGAATAGGTCTGAACCGTCACGGCCCGGTCCGCCGCGTCGTAGTAGAGCTGGCGCTCGGCCGACCAGCCGCCGCGCAGGTGCAGCTGCCAGCGGCGCAGCGGCATCCGCGCCTCGACGCCCAGGCGCGCGTTGCGGACGTTGTTTTGCTTCTGCTTCCAGTCGCCTTTTTGCGGGTACGGCAGCACCGCCGGCAGCGTAGTAATTTTCTATGCTGCCTTTGCCCCAGTCCAGGCGGGAAAACTCGGCGCTCAGGTCCAGCCAGCGGAGCCGGCTGCAGCAGGGCGCCCAGCGCGTATTGCTCCGGGATCACCACCCGGGCCAGGCTGCTCTTTTCATGCTGGATTGATCCGGTCCCCCTTGGCGTCGACTTCCCAGGTCAGCAGGGTGGAATCGAAGCGGTTGCGCAAACCGCTGTGCCAGGTGAAGCCCAGGCGCAGGAAGGCGAAAGGGGAAAAGAGCAGGCCGGCGATGAGGTTCCGCCCCTGCAGCTTTTCGATGTACTGGCTGTGGAATTCGCCGTCGGGGTCCACCAGGCCCAGGTCCTGGCTGCCCGAGCCGAAGAACTGCTGCAGGGTGCAGCCCAGGGCGAAGTGCTTGCTCACGGCCGCGGCGGTCGAAAAGGCCAGCACGTCCAGGCCTTCGCTGCCGCGGAAGGTCACCGTGGTGAGCCGGGGAATGGCGCGGTCCTGCATGGAAGTGAGCACTTCGCGGGCCGATGCCCTTGAAGCCGTAGGGAATATAGCGGTAGTAGCTCAGGGCGAACGTCCATGGCCGCTTCCAGAGGGTGGCCGGGGCCGACACGGAAAAGAAATCGATCTGGTTCAGCTTGCTGGAGAAATCGTAGTTGTAGAGCCTGGTCTCGTTGCCCAGCGCCCTGGCCTGCAGGTCGTAGTCGTGCTGTCTGCGAGAGTTCCTGTAGCTGAGATAGAATTCGGGGCTGCGCTGGAGCGGCCAGGCCGGCCGGGTTCCAGAAGGCCGCGGTCAGGTCGTCGGCCACGGCGGTGAAGGCGTTGCCCATGGCCCGGGCCTTGGCGCCATAGGCGAAATTGTAGTGGTTGTACCAGGGCTTGTACTGGGCGAAAAGCAGGGCGGGAAGCGCCAGCAGCAACGGCAGGCCAGGAGGCGGGCTTTCATTTCTTGTCTTCGGCCAGGTCCTCTTCCTCGTCATAGCCGACCCGTTCGTCCTGGTCTTCGATGACGATCCTGCCGCCCTGGTCCTCTTCGTAGGAAAGGCAGCACATCAGGCGGCCGCACATGCCCGATATCTTGACCGGGTTCATGTTCAGGTTCTGCTTCTTGGCCATCTGCAGGGTGATGGGCTCCAGGTTGTTCAGGAAGGTCTTGCAGCAGAGCTGGCGGCCGCAGATGCCCACCCCGCCGATCATCTTGGCCTCGTCGCGGATGCCGATCTGGCGCATTTCGATGCGCATGCGGAACTTCTTGGCCAGGTCCTTGACCAGGTCGCGGAAATCGATGCGCCCTTCGGAAGTGAAATAGAAAATGGCCTTCTTTTCGGTGGTAAAGAAGGTCACGCGCACGAGCTTGATGGGGATCTCGCGGTCGACGATGCGGTTCTGGCAGTACTCATAGGCGCGCCGCTCCTCGCGCTCCTTCTTGGAGAAATTCTCGATGTCGCGGTTGTCGGCCTTGCGCAGGATCTCGGGGATGCAGGGAATGCCCTTGGTGCAGTTGAACGTTTCGCCGAAATGCTTGACCACCTTGCCCAGTTCCTCGCCGGTGATGGACTGGATGATGACGCAATCGTCGGGCTTGATGCCCTCTTCGCGCGTGCGGAAGTGCAGCAGGTCCCTGCGGCTTTCGATCTTGACCAGGATCACCTTATCCATGGTGCGCCACTGCCGGGGTGCGTGCCCTTGCGGGGTACTCCCCTTGCGGGGTATAGCTGTTGATGAATTCCAGGATCAGCACGCGGGCGTTCAGGTTGCGCTGGATATCGCGCAGCAGGAACTCCATCTTGCGGATCAGGAAGAACATTTTATCGATATCGGTCAACGCGGCCAATTCCATTAATTTTTCCTTGTAGTCCGAATTGATGAGCGTGCCGCTTTCGGCATCGACCATCAGCACCATTATATCCCGTAACAGCACGGAAATCAAATTGACCATCTCGCGAAAGTAGGCGATGAAGCTTTCACGGCTGCGGCTGCGGTCGTAGAGGTCGAGCAGGATGTCCTCGACCTGGTTCTGGCGGATCAGGCGGTCCAGGATGGAGAGCATGGCCTGGCGCTTTTCCTCCAGTTCCTGCCAGTCCATGACGGCCACGTTTTCCATGTCGTCGGCGTTGAAAAAAGCCAGCAGGCGGGCTTTCTCCGGGTCCACCCCCCGGCGCTGCAGTTCCAGCCTGACCTCGTGGTTGGCCAGGGGCAGGAATTTCAGGATCTGGCAGCGCGACTGGATGGTGGGCAGGATCTGGGCCAGGTTGGCGGTGAGCAGGATGAAAACATTCGTGGGCAAAGGCTCCTCGAGCGTTTTTAAAAAGGAATTGGCCGAATTTTCGTTCAGGCGCTGGGCGTCCTTCAGGATGAAAAACCTCTTCTCGCCCCGCAGCGGCCGCAGGCTGGCGCCGGCGATCAGCTCGTCCATCTGGTTCTTGCGGTAGAACTGCCCGTCCGGCTCCAGGACCTGGACGTCGGGGAACAACCCGCGATCGACGGCCAGGCAGTTGCGGCAGCGGTCGCAGGCGTCGCTCGGCTTGGCTCTGGCAGAGCGCGGCCTTGGCGAAATTCAGGGCGAAAAGCAGCTGGTGGTAGGGATCGGAGCCGGTAAAGATCAGGCTGGAGGGGACGCGCTCGTTGCGCAGGTAGCTGGCCAGCGTGGCCTTGACGCGGGTGTTGCCTATGAGTTCAGCTAAAGACACCGGTTTTTGCTCCGCAGCGTGTGTTCACGCGTGAAATTCAAGCAAATGGTACCACATTATCCGAGTTGGGGGAAGACCGGAGCAAGTGATGAGTGAACGAACTCAGCGATAAATAGTGATGAGTGATGAGAAAGAAAAAGAATCTTGTATATATTTCGTTTTAATGCCGTTTCTCATCACTTATCACTTATCACTCATCACTTTAGTTCGCTTTTCTTCCATTTCTTTTTAAGGTACTTGCCCGTGATCGACCCGGGACATTTCAAGATGCCTTCGACGCTGCCCTGGTACACGATCCTGCCGCCGTTCTTGCCGCCGCCCGGCCCCAGGTCGATCAGGTGGTCGGCCACGCGCATCATCTCCAGGTTGTGCTCGATGACCACCACGGTGTGGCCGCGCCCGAGCAAAGCCTGGAACACGTCGATCAGCTTGCGCACGTCGTCGAAATGCAGGCCGACCGTGGGTTCGTCCAGCACATAGACGGTGGCGGACCCCGACTGGCGCGCCAGCTCCTTGGTCAGCTTGATGCGCTGCGATTCCCCGCCGGAAAGCGTCTGCGAGCTCTGGCCCAGGCGCAGGTAGCCCAGGCCGACATCGATCAGGATGCGGATCTTCCTGGCCAGGGGCGGGATATTGGCGAAAAGCTCGAACGCCTCGCTGGCCGTCAGGTCGAGCACGTCGGCGATGGAACGCCCCTTGAACCTGACCTGGGACGTTTCGGAATTGTAGCGCCGCCCTTCGCACACCGGGCAGGTGATCTCCAGCTGCGGGCAGGAAGCTCATCTCCAGCTTCTGGACGCCCATGCCCTGGCAGGCCTCGCAGCGGCCGCCGCGCACATTGTAGCTGAAGCGGCTCTGGGAATAGCCCCTGACCTTGGCTTCGGGCAGGGCGGCGAACAGGTCGCGCACCATGGCCATGATGCCGATGTAGGTGGCCGGGCAGGAGCGGGAATTCTTGCCGATGGCCGACTGGTTGACCATCAGCACCCGCTTGACGCCGGCCAGTCCCGAGACGGCGCCATAGGAGAGCCGCGCATTGGCCGCGGGCACACCCTCCAGCTCCCGGCGCAGGATCGGCACCAGGGCGTCGACGACCAGCGAGCTCTTCCCCGAGCCGGAAACCCCGCTGACCACGGTCAGGCGGTTCAGGGGGATCTTCAGGTCGACGTCTTTCAGGTTGTTGAGCGAGAGCCTGCGCACGGAAAGGATCGCGGCGCCTTTTGCCGGCCGCTTCGCGGGCGCCTGGATGCGGCGGCGGCCGAATACATAGGCCGAGGTCAGGGACCTTTCCGGCGGCGGCGAAATCGGCGATCGGGCCGGCGAACATGATCTCCCCGCCGTGCTCCCCCGCCCCGGGGCCGATGTCGACGATGTAGTCGGCGGCGCGGATCGTCTCCTCGTCGTGCTCGACCACGATCAGGGTGTTGCCCTTTTCGCGCAGCCGGCGCAGGATGCGCAGCAGGTTGAGCTGCTCGGAAAAATGCATGCCGATGGAGGGCTCGTCCAGGATATAGATGATGCCGTTCAGGCTGAAGCCCAGCTGGGAGACCAGGCGGGCGCGCTGCAGCTCGCCGCCGGAGATGGTGCTGATCCGGCGGTTCAGCGAGACATAGCCCAGGTTCAGGGTGACGAAGGATTCCAGGCGCTGGATGATGTGCGGCAGCAGCGGCCGCGCCACTTCGATCTCGCCGGCGGCCAGGCGCACGCCCTGAAAAAAGGCGAGCAGGTCGGCGATCTCCATCTCGCCCAGCTCGAAGATATTCTTGCCGCGGAAATAAAAAGCCAGGCTTTCCCGCTTCAGGCCGGCCCCGCCGCATTCCGGGCAAGGATTGCCGGCAGCCGCCCAGGCCGGAGCCCAGGCAAGCGGGGCAGGCGCCTTCGGGCGAGTTGCCGGAGAACGGTGCCGGGCTGGGGCTCGCCCAGCGAGATGTCGCAGCGCGGGCAGTGCAGGCGGTTGGAAAAGAACGTTTCCTGTCCCTGGCTGCGGACGATGATCTCGCCGTTGCCTTCGTTCAGGGCCAGGGTCACGCTGTCGGCCACGCGCTCGCGGCTGGCGGGATCGACATCCACGGCATCGATCTGGATGGCGATGTATGGCGGCTGTTGCGGTCCAGGGCCGGGACATCGTCCAGGTAATGCACCTGGCCGTTGACCAGGGCCTTTAGGAAACCGCGCTTGCGGTATTTTTCGAACAGGGCCTGGTAATGGCCGCGGCGGTTGCGCACCACCGGGCTGAAGATATGGGCCACGGTGCCGGAAAAGCGGCTGAAAATGACCTCGCCGATCCTGGCGGCGGAATAGCGGCTGATCGCTTCGCCGCATTGCGGGCAGCGGGCCTCGGCCATCTTGGCGAACAGCAGCCGCAGGTAGGGAGCGATCTCGGAGACCGTGCCCACCGTGGAGTTGAATAGAATGAGGAGTGCTTCTGGTCGATGGAAATGGTCGGGGCGATGCCCTTGATGGACTGCACTTCGGGCCGCTCCAGCGACTTGATGAACTGGCGGGCATAGGCGGAAAGGGATTCCAGGTATTTGCGCTGCCCTTCCTGGAAGATCGTGTCGTAGGCCAGGGTGGATTTGCCGGAACCCGAAACGCCCGAGATCACGATCAGCTGCTTTTTCGGCAGTTTCAGGTGCAGGTGCTTGAGGTTGTGCTTGTGGGCGTCTATGATTTCGAGGTGTGACATCAGAGTCTATAATATCACAGAACCTTGGTTCAGTACTAAGTGATGAGTGAACGAACTCAGCGATCTCCAGTGATGAGTGATGAGAAAGATAGAACAGTCAAGTGATGAGTTACGAATCAACTTTTCATGTGAATTCTAGAGATTAAGTGCTCTTCACATTTCACTTATCACTTCATCACTTATCACTGATAGCTCGATAGTTCGGACTAATCCTGGGCCTTGAACCTCTTCAGGTCGTTCGGGTTCTCGATCCATTCCTCGATGTAGCCGCATTCGGTGCAGACGAAGCGGGTCACCCAGACATCGAGGCTGGTCAGGTTGACCGAGATCCGGCTCCAGCTGTTGAGCACCGGCGAACCGCGCTTGCGGCCGATGGCGGTTGAATTGCATTTCGGGCATTTTTTATTGTTTTTCATTAGAGTCACCTCTTAGAGACTCGGTTATAGCAAAAAGAAAGCAAAATATCAAGAAGGGAAGAATGAGGGAAAGACAGAGGGAAGAGCGAGGGAAGAGAAAGTGAAAGGCAGAATACACTGAAGGATACTAATTCAAATAGGACGGAAACCCCTATAATCTAATTACTTTTCATCTTGCTTTCTCTTCCCTCTCTCTTCCCTCACTCCGCCCTCTCTCTTCCCTGATTTTCTGAATCCGGGCTTGACTAACAAGCGCAAAATATCATAAAGTTAACCTTCCAACAGCACCAGGAGGTCCCATGGCCAAAGAACTGCTCTCGGGCAACGAAGCCATTGCCCGCGGCGCCTACGAAGCGGGCATCACCTTCGCTTCGGCCTATCCCGGCACGCCCAGCACCGAGATCCTGGAAAACATCATCCGCTACAAGGACGACATCCACTCCCAGTGGGGGGCCAACGAAAAGACGGCCATGGAAGAGGCCCTGGGAGCCAGCTTCACCGGCGCCCGCGCCCTGGTGGCCATGAAGCACGTGGGCCTGAACGTGGCCGCCGACCCCCTGTTTTCCGCCAGCTACATCGGCGCCACCGGCGCCCTGGTCATCATCTCCGCCGACGACCCCGGCATGCACAGCTCGCAGAACGAGCAGGACAACCGCCACTACGCCGTGGCCGCCAAGCTGCCGGTGCTCGAGCCTTCCGATTCCCAGGAAGCCAAGGACATGGTCCTGGAAGCGGTGAAGATCAGCGAGACCTTCGACACGCCGGTGATGATCCGCATGACCACCCGCACCTCGCACTCGCGCTCGGCCGTGGAACTGGGCGAACGCCAGGCCCCGCCGGTGCCCGAATACAAGAGCGATTTTTGCAAGCGCAACCTGCTGCCGGGCAACGCCCGCAAGCGCCATGCCGCGGTCGAGGAGCGCCTGAAAAAACTGGCCATTTTCAGCGACGGCTTCAGCCACAATGTCATCATCAAGGGCAAGGAGCGGATCGGCGTGCTGGCCTCGGGCGTCTCCTACCAGTACGGCCGCGAGGTTTTCCCCGACGCCTGGTTCCTGAAGCTGGCCCTGCCCTATCCATTCCCGGTCAACCTCTTCCTGCGCTTCGCCGCCATGGTCGACAAGATATACGTGCTGGAGGAGAACGACCCGATCATCGAGACCTTCGCCCGCCTGGCCGCCCCGCAAAAAGAGATCATCGGCAAGGAGGTCTTCCCGCTGCTGGGCGAATTGTCCCAGGACGTGGTCCGGGCCAGCCTGGGGCTGAAGGACCTGACGCCGCGCCACGACGGCGCCGGGGTGCCCGGGCGGCCGCCTTCGCTCTGCGCCGGCTGTCCGCACACGGCTTTCTTCTTCGACCTCGGCGTGCTCAAGGTCCAGGCCCGCGGCGACATCGGCTGCTACACCCTGGGCGCCCTGCGGCCCTTGAGCGCCATGGACACCTGCGTGGACATGGGGGCCAGCATCACCGTGCAGCTGGGCATCGAGAAAGCGCTGGAAAAAGCCGGCAAGTCCGTCAAGCAGGTGGCCGTGATCGGCGATTCCACCTTTTTCCATTCCGGCATCACCGGCCTGATCGACGTCATCTACAACCAGGGCAAATCCACGGTGGTCATCCTGGACAATTCCATCACGGCCATGACCGGCCACCAGGAGAACCCCGGCTCGGGCAAAACCCTGATGGGCCAGGAAGCCGGGCGCATCGATATCCTCAAGCTGGTCCGCGACGGGCTGGGCCTGGAACACGCCTACGAAGTGGACGGCTACGACGTCAAGGCCATCCGCGAGCTGCTCAAGCGCGAGATGGCCCGCCAGGAGCCTTCGGTGATCGTCATCCGCCGCCCCTGCGTGCTGCTCTACCGCAAGGCCAAGTGGTCGCCCATGCGCGTGGACAAGACAACGTGCACCAGCTGCAAGGTCTGCCTGCGCCTGGGCTGCCCGGCCATCAGCAGCGACGCGGACGGCAAGGCCATGATCAACGAGACGCTGTGCACGCGGCTGCGGCGTCTGCGCCCAGGTTTGCGCCTACAAGGCCATCTCCTTCGTCGACGACAAGGGGCTGCACATCAACTCCATCAGCCTGGCATCGTTTTCCGGCGGAGGCCGACTCATGAAAACCAAATCGATCCTGATCTGCGGCGTCGGCGGCCAGGGCATCCTGACGGCCAGCGACCTGCTTTCCGACGTGCTGCTGCTGGCCGGCTTCCAGGTGAAGAAAAGCGAGGTGCACGGCATGAGCCAGCGCGGCGGCGACGTGATCTCCACGGTGCGCTACGGCGACCAGGTCTTTTCTCCCCTGCCGGCGCTGCGGGAAACCGATTACATCCTGGCCTTCGAGAAGCTCGAAGCCCTGCGCAACATCAATTACCTGAGCGAAAACGGCATCGTCCTGGTCAACGATTTCGACTGGCCGCCGCTCCCCGTCGCGGCGGGGTTCGAAAAATACCCCACGGACGTGGTCGAGCAGCTGAAAAAGCTCGCCGGCGAAGTGGTGCTCATCCCGGCCACGCGCCTGGCCGGCGAACTGGGCAACGAAAAGGCCTCCAACGTCATCCTCATCGGCCTGCTGGCCTCGCGCATGGAGATCGACAAGAAACTCTGGCTGGAGGTCATCCGCAAGAAAGTGCCGCCCAAGTTCATCGACCTGAACCTGAAGGCCTTCGAAAGCGGTTTCCAGTTCAAGTCCTGAGCATGCCGACCGGGAAGCGGTTCGACCTTCCCGGCCAAGGAGATACGACCATGATCCGGAATTTTACGCAGCTCGTGCAGGCGGCCAAGCTCAAAAAGGGCGTCACGGCCGGCGTGCCCTGCCCCGAAGACGACAGCACCATCCTTTCCGTGATCCAGGCCAAGAAGGCAGGACCTGGCCGATTTCATCCTGTGCGGCGACGGGGCCAAGATCAGCGGAGCTGCTGCAGCGAGCACGGCGGCAGCGCGGCCGATTTCGAGATCCTCGACTGCCCGGACGGCCGAGGCGGCGGTGGCCAGGATCGGTCGAATTGGGGCGCCAGAAAAAGCTGCAGCTGATCCTGAAGGGCTTCCTGCCCACCGCCGCCCTGATGAAGCCGATCCTGGACAAGGACAAGGGGCTGCGCGGCGCCAACCTGCTCTCCGACATCCTGGTGGTGGAAAACCCGGCCGCCGGCGCCGACGGCCTGCTGGGCTTGAGCGACGGCGGCCTGAACATCCTGCCCGACCTGGCCCAGAAAAAGCAGATCGTGGAAAACGCGGTCGCGGTGTTTCACAGCCTGGGCTACGCCGAGCCCAGGGTGGGCATCATGGCCGCCATCGAGACGGTCAAGGATTCCATGCCGGCCACCCTCGACGCCCGCGCCCTGACCGAGATGAACCAGCGCGGCGAGATCGACGGCTGCCGGGTCTACGGCCCGCTGGCCCTGGATATCGCCGTTTCCGCCCAGGCGGCCGAGCACAAGGGGATCGTCGGCGACGTGGCCGGACGCGCGCAGATCATGATCGTGCCCAACATCGAATCCGGCAACCTGCTGGGCAAAGCCTTCACCTATTACCTGAAACTGACGGTGGCCCACGTGGTCATGGGCGCCCGGCTGCCGGTCCTGATCCCTTCGCGCAATGAAAGCGATACCGATAAATTCCACTCCCTGGCCCTGGGCGTGCTCAGCGCCGCGTCCTGACCCGTGCCGGCCTGCGTGACCCGGGAAAAATGAAACGCCGCTGCCTGCTCGCCATTTTCGGGCTGCTGGCGTCCCTGATCGCCTCCCCTGCCGTACCTCAAGGGGACGCCGCCGCTGACTTTCCTGCAAGCGGGTGCGCGCCAAGATCCTGCACAGCCAGCCTTTCCAGGCCGATTTCGTCCAGCAGGTGTATGTCGACGAGGAAATGACCCTGGAAGAGAGCGGCATCATCGTTTTTGCCGACCGCTCGCGCATGAAATGGCAGTACCTGGATCCCGACCTACAAGACCTTCATCCTGGAAGAACGGCGCTTACAGCTTTTACGACAGGGAAAACAACCAGCTCATGAACGGGCAGCATCGGGGCGCACAGCGAGCAGCTGATCTGGGAGCTGCTTTTCTCCGACCGGCCGGGCAGAGTCCAGCAGCTGGGACAGCGGCGTCGCGCACCATCCGCCTGCGCCTGGACGGGGAAAACGGCGTGCAGGAGCTGAAGATCAAGGTCGGCGCCGACTACCTGCCCGAACGGGTGGAGCAGACCGCGGTCGATGAGGTGACCACCGTCTACCTGTTCCGCAACTACCGCAGCCGCATCGCCCTGGCCCCGGACGAATTCGATCTCAGCGTCTGCCCGCCGACGTGGAGATCATCGAAGAGCATACGCCATGAAAACTTTCCGGCGGCGAAATACGTACATGATACTGGATGAAGATCAAGCCCTGATCAAGAAGACGCTGCGAGGCGAAAGGAAGGCGTTCGAGGAATTGATGCGCAAGTACGAAAAGAAAATTTTCAGCTTCGTCATCCGCATGGTGCGCAATGAGGACGTGGCCATGGACCTGACCCAGGATTTTTTCTTCAAGATCTTCACGGTGCTGGACAAGTACAATTTCGAATACAAGTTTTCCACCTGGGCCTACCGCATCTGCTACAACCTGGTCATCGACCACATCCGCAAGAACCAGGCCCAGGTCGATTCGCTCGACGACGAAAGCGTTTCGCCGCGCGACCTGCTCGCCTCGGAAAACGTCAGCCGCGAAGACGGCTTCAAGAACCTGGCCCGGGAAGAGACCCGGGACTATGTCTGGCGGGTCGTGGACCAGATCCCGCTGAAATTCCGGGAATTGATCCTGCTGCGCTACATCCAGGACCTCAAGTACGAGGAGATCGCCGATATCACTTCCCTGCCGGTGGGCACGGTCAAAAACCGGATATTCAAGGCCAAGGAAATACTCAAACAGGAGATGGAAAAAGATGGCATGCTTGCCTGACGAAATCCTGATCGCCTATAACGAGGACGAGCCTGGGGGCCATCGACGGCCTCGCCAAGCCCGCGACCATCTGCTGGTCTGCCCGGACTGCCGCCGCTCGGCCGCCGCCTTCAGGGCGCTGGACTCGATCCTGGCCAGCCCGTCGCTGCACACCCCCCCGGCCCGGCTCGTCCCCCAGGTCATGCAGCGGCTTTATCCCGCCGCGGTCCGCTACACGCCCATCGTCGCCGCCATCGCCGCCAGCCTCGTCTTTCTGATCACCTGGATCTACATCTATTTCGATTTTTCCCGCAGCAGCCTGATCCAGGCACTGCAGCTGACGGCCGACGGCACCTCCGGCTGGCTGGTCAATATCATCAAGGCCATTTCCGCCGTGTACAATGCCGCCCAGGCCGGCTACAAGGCCGGCCTGGCCCTGTTGAACATCCTGCTCCCGGTCCGCCTGGCACCCGCCATGATCGCCGGGGCGCTCATCCTGCCTGTTTCCGGCCTGTTGCTCTTTATCCTGGTTCGGTCCCCGGCTTAAAAAAGCGCGCGAGAGAAAATCATGAAAAAGATCCTGGCCCTGGCCTGCCTCCTTGCCGCTTCCGGGCTGCTTCCGGCAACCGCGTCGGCCAGGAAGAGATCCGCGTGGCCCCGGGCCAGACCCGCGCCTCCGCCATCAATGCCTTCAACTCCCGCCTGTTCATCGGCGGCAAGGTGGATGAATCGGTTTTTCTGCTGGGCGGGCAGCTGCGCCTGGAGGGCGAGATCAGCGGCGACGTCATCTGCCTGGGCTCCAAGGTGGAGATCGGCGAAGCGGCCGTGATCGGCCGCGACCTGATCGTGATCGGCGGCAGCCTCGAAAAAGCGGAACGGGCCAGGATCGGCGGCCAGTTGTATCACGTCCGCACGCAAAGGGACCTGAAAAAGATCGCCTCGTCCGTGCTGCCCTTCCTGCCGGAAGGGGGCGGGCGTGAACTTCTTCAAGGTCATCAAGATATTTCTGTGGCTTTTCCTGGCGCTGCTGACGCTGTTGATCCTGCCCGGACCGGTCGAGCGGGCGGCGGTCCTGCTGGGCGAGAAGCCCCTGCGCCACCTGTGGCGCGGCCTGGTCGCGGAACTGGCATTCGCCCTGCTGCTGCTCAGCTTCCTGCTCATGAGCCTCGTGCTGATCGGCATCCCCCTGCTGATCCTGCTGATCGCCGCTTATTTCCTGCTGCTGATCTTCGGCCGCACCGTGGTCCTGTATTTCGCCGGCAGCCGTCTCGCGGCGGCATTGAAACTGAAAGGCAGCGCCGCGCTGTTCGTCATCCTGGGCATGGCCGTCTACGCCCTGCTCAAGTTCCTCCCCTTCCCCTTGGGCCTGCTGCTGGTGATCATGGATTTTTTCGCCATCGGCATCAGCGTTTCTTTTTTCCTGCGCCGCAGAAAGACATCTGTTTAGGCGCAGGAAAGGCTTGGCAGACGGCAAAAGGTAAAATAAAATTCCAAATCCCAAGCATCAAATCACAAACAAGCACCAAGTTCCAATGAGCAAATGACCCAAACAAAGGAAAGAGCATTGAAGGGCTTTCGCTTCGAACATTGGAATTTGGAACTTGGAATTTATTTGGAATTTGGTGCTTGGATTTTGGTGCTTTGTCTTTTTTTACCTTAAACCATACGCCCTACGCCGTACGCCAATTTCTGGAAGAACTAATCTTCCATGATGTGCTTTGCTTTTTCCTTTTCGATGCTGTCGATCCTTTCGCCGATGGCATCGATGACCTTCTGCAGCTCGTCGTAGGCGCGCTTTTCGTCGTCCTCGCTGATCTCTTTTTCGTCCTTCAGGGACTTGATCATGTCGCGGTACTCGCGGCGGACGTTGCGGACGTGGGTCTTCCGTTCTTCGGTGTATTTTTTCAGGGTCTTGATGATGTCCAGGCGGCGCTGCTGGTCCAGGGGCGGGATCGGCAGCTTGATGACCTTGCCGTCGGATACGGGGTTGATGTTGAGGTTGGCGGCGCGGATGGCCTTGTCGACGTCGTTGATGATCTTGCTGTCCCAGGGCTGGATGATGATCAGGTTGGCTTCGGGCACGCCCAGGGTGGCCAGCTGGTTGATCGGCGTGGGCACGCCGTAGTAATCGATCAGGATGCCGTCCAGGATCGAGACCGAAGCCCGGCCGGTGCGGAATTTCGACAGCTGCTTCTTGAAATCCTCTTCCACCTTGCGCATATCGCCCTTGGCCTGATCCAGGATCTCTTTAATCATCGCCTTCTCCCTTCAAATTGATCAACGTTCCGATATCGTGCGCCGGTGATGGCCTTCTTGATATTGCCCCTTGCCGGTAATGTTGAAGATCTTGATGCACAGCCCGTTGTCCTTGCTCAGCGAGATGGCCGTGCTGTCCATGACCTTCAGTTCCTTGGCCAGGACCTCGGCGTAGGAAATATGGCGGAACTGGGTCGCGTTCTTGACTTTCTTGGGATCGGCGGAGAAAACGCCCTCGACCTTGGTGGCCTTGAGCAGGATATCGGCCTTGATCTCGATGGCGCGCAGGGCGGCCGCCGTGTCGGTGGTGAAAAAGGGATTGCCGGTGCCGGCGGCGAATATCACCACCCGGCCCTTTTCCAGGTGGCGGATGGCGCGGCGGGGAATGAAAGGTTCGGCGATCTCCTTGACGGCCAGCGCCGATATCAGCCGGCAGTGCACGCCTTTTTTTTCCAGGGCATTCTGCAGGGCGATGCCGTTGATCATGGTGGCCAGCATGCCCATGTAGTCGGCGGAGGCGCGGTCGATGCCCAGCTCGCCGGCCTTGGCGCCGCGGAAAAAATTGCCGCCGCCGGTCACGATGGCGATCTCCACGCCCAGTTCATGGACTTCCTTGATCTCGGCCGCGATCTCGCTGATGACGTCGTGGTTGATGCCGAAGGAATCCCCGCCTTGCAGGGCTTCGCCGCTCAATTTCAACAGGATGCGCTTGTACCTGGCCGGACCGGCAGCCATGGTTAAATTTCTTCGCCCACCTGGTAACGGACGAATCTCTTCACCACGATGTTTTCACCGGTTTTATGAATTTTTTCGGCAATGAGTTTTTCGATGGTCAGTTTTTCATCCTTGAAAAAGGCCTGGTGCAGCAGGCAGACTTCGGCGTAAAACTTGCTCAGCTTGCCTTCGACGATCTTTTCGACGATATTGGCGGGCTTGCCGCTGCTTTTCAGCTGTTCGCGATAAATTTCCTTTTCTTTTTCCAGGATGGCGGCGGGGATGTCCTTTTCGGAAATGAAGCGGGGATTCATGGCCGCGATCTGCATGGCGATGTCCTTGATCAGCTGCAGGAAATCCTCGTTCTTGGCCACGAAATCGGTTTCGCAGCCCACTTCGACCAGCACGCCGATCTTGCCCTTCATGTGGATGTAGGCGCCCACGGCGCCCTGGTTGGTCGCCCGCGAGCACTTGGCCTTGGCCTTTTCGAAGCCCTTCTTGCGCAGGATTTCGGCGGCCTCGGTCAGGTCGCCCTTGGCTTCCTCGACGGCCTTCTTGCATTCCAGGATGCTGATGCCGGTCTGCTCACGCAGTTTTTTCACCTTTTCCATGTCCAGGGCCATGTCAATTCTCCTTTTCCGCGGGCGGCGGCGGCGGCGGCGGCTGCTGCGGCAGCGGCCTCAGCGGCGGCCGCTTTGTCGGCGGCCAGCTGCTGGGCGTTGGCGCTTTCCACGATTTTGCGGTTGCGGCCTTCCATGACCGCTTCGCCGAACTTGCTGATGAACAGCCGGATCGAGCGGATGGCGTCGTCGTTGCCCGGGACCGGGAAGCGCACGTCCTCGGGGTTGGCGTTGGTGTCGACCACGGCCACGATGGGGATGTTCATGCGCTTGGCTTCGTTGATGGCGATGTCCTCGAAAGTGGAGTCGATGACGATGACCACGCCGGGCAGGCTGGTCATTTTGCGGAGGCCCCACAGGCTGCGGTACAGCTTTTTGTATACTTTTTCCAGCCGCGACTGCTCTTTCTTGGACTTGACTTCCCAGCGGCCGTCCTTCTTCATTTCATCGAGTTCCAGCAGGCGGTCGATGCTTTTCTTGATCATGGAAAAATTGGTCAGCAGCCCGCCCAGCCAGCGCTTGTTCACGTAGTGCATGCCGGTTTCTTCGGCGATCTCCTCGATGATCGATTGCGCCTGCTTCTTGGTGCCGACGATCAGGGCGTCCTTGCCGGCCACCACCTGGTCGGAGATGAACTGCAGCGCCGTCTTGAACATCTCGATCGACGTCTGCAGATCTATGATATAGATGCCGTTCTTCTTGCCGAAAATATAGGGCTTCATCTTGGGGTTCCAGCGTCTGACCTGGTGGCCGAAATGGACGCCGGCCTCAAGCATTTCTCTCATGTTGATCTGAACCATAACCGCCTCCTAGCGCTTGTGATACTGGGGAGCCTTTCTGGCTTTGAGCAGGCCGTACTTGCGGCGCTCTTTTTCCCGAGCATCTCTGGTCAATAATCCTGATTTCTTTAAGGCCGGCCTGAGTTCCGAATTGAATTCCAGCAGGGCGCGGGCGATTCCCAGGCGGATGGCCCCGGCCTGCGCCGCGACACTGCCGCCCTCGATATCCATAAAAAAATCAAAGTTGTTCACGGTGTTGGTCACGGTCAACGGCTTGAAGATGGTGAGCTTGTGGATCTTCAAAGGGAAATAATCTTCAAAAACCCGGTTGCGTTTGTTGACGGTCAGGGTAAAATTGCCGTTGCCGGGGCGCAGGTAAACCCTGGCGATACTGGTCTTTCGTCTTCCGGTTCCGTAATATTGCACAATACTCAACTTCTTCCTCCTGTTATTTTCAGATATTTCAGGCTTCTGGGCGGCATGGTCATGGTTGTCGTCGGCGTATACCTTCAGCTTGGTCAGCAGCTTGTAGCTCAGCTTGTTCTTGGGCAGCATGCCTTTGACCGCGTTCATGATGATCCGTTCGGGATGCTTGGCCAGCATGCGCTGGTAGGAAATCTCCTTGAGGCCGCCGCGGTATCCCGAGTGCCGGTAGTAAAGCTTCTGCTCTTCCTTGCCCCCGGTCAATTTCACTTTCCTGGCGTTGATGACGATGACGAAATCGCCACAGTCAAAAAACGGGGTAAAATGCGGATGGTCCTTGCCGCGCAGAATATGGGAAACCTGGGTGGCCAGGCGGCCGAGCACGAGGTCGCTGGCGTCGATCAGCCACCACTTTTTTTCGATGCCTTTTTTTTCAGGCAAATACGTGACATTGCTTTTGTTCAATTTCATTTTCAACCTCGTTGGGAAGGTTATAATTTATATTATTTTTGCCTTCTTGTCAAGATTTTTCAGAAAAAAACTGTTCCGGAATCAATTTTTTGCCCTGGCCGGGGCTCGGGCGGCGGCCAAGTCAGCGCCTGGCGCGCCCGAATTTCCGCAAAAAACCGCGCCGGTCCCCGCGGCAAGGGTTGATTTACGATGACAAAATTTGTTATATTATATATTAATGAGATTAAACAAGCAGCAAATCGAGCACCTGGCCTTCCGCATCGATCAAGGGATTGCTCAGAGAAAACCTGGTCATGGTCGAAAACCGGGAAAAAACCGTGACCGATGTGCAGACGATCATCACCAAGGAACTGGAAAAGGAAGACCTGCTCGACGAAAAAGTCAAGGATATCCTCAAGGAAAAGCTGAACGAGATCCGCAATTCCAACATCGACTACTACGAAATGTTCC
This sequence comes from Candidatus Aminicenantota bacterium, assembly GCA_963764745.1. Lineage (GTDB taxonomy): Bacteria > Acidobacteriota > Aminicenantia > UBA2199 > UBA2199 > UBA2199. Next base: position 25,868 of record CAVXTN010000012.1, read on the forward strand.
GCATGATCAAGAGCAAGCTGGCCGAGCAGGAGAACATCGTCCTATGAGCCTGAAGCTGTCGAAAAACAGGGTGAATTTCCTGACCAAGCTGATCGTCGACTATATCCAGGACAGCGAAGACATCGATTACACGCGAAGATATCGGCAATATCCGCTTCAAAATCTACCATTACATCCTGGACGAACTGAAAATGTTCGAGGACATCGAAACCCTGGCCCGGGAAAAGATCATTTCCCAGAAAAAGAACATTCCCGACGGCTCGCGCGAATGGGAGATCCTGTTCCGCAAATACACCGGCGAGGAACTGAACAAGCTGGGCCGGATCTGGGATTAGCCGAGCTCAAGAACGAACTTGGTGTACGTGTAAGGTAACGGAAACGGAAGAAAAATGACTTAATACTTTCTTTTCTATCACTTTTACCGTATACCGTCTATCCTTTCACGTCAATCCATGATCGAGAGAACATGAACCTGGAAGCCAAGATCGACTGGCAGCAGGGCCTGGCTTTCCACGCCCACCTGGACGGGTTTGATTTCGTCATCGACGGCACGCCGGAAGCCGGCGGCCGCGGCCTCGGGCCCCGCCCCAAGGGGCTGACCCTGGTTTCCCTGGCGGGCTGCACGGGCATGGATGTCATCTCCATCCTGGGCAAAATGAAGGTCAAGGTCGAAAAATTCGCGGTGGCCGCCGAAGCGCACACTGGCCGAGGAGCACCCGAAGAAATTCCTGAGCATCCAGGTCACCTACTCTTTTGACAGGCGCCGGGCATCACCCCCGAGCCGCTGCTCAAGGCCATCGCCCTGTCCGAGGAAAAGTACTGCGGGGTCAGGGCCACGCTGGCGCCCACGGTCGCCATCAGCCATGAGATCATCCTCAACGGCCAAAAAGTTCCCGGCTGAAAGCCAGGCCGTCCGCGCCCTGCGGGCCATAAAGAAATTCATCACTCCCCTGGCGCCGCCGGTCCTGGCCCTCGAAAAAAGCATCCGCGCCACGCCTTTCAAGATCCTCATCTCGGTGCTGCTGAGCTCGCGCACCCAGGACGCGGTGACCGAAAAGGCCGCGTCCCGGCTGTTCGCCGCCGCGGACACGCCCCGAAAAATGCTGAGCCTGAACCGGGGCCAGGTCGAACGCCTGATCTACCCGGTGGGATTTTTTCACACCAAGGCGAAAAACATCCTGAAAATATGCGCCATCCTGGCGGCCAGCCGCAAATTCCCGGCCAGCGCTGGAAGAGCTGCTGGACCTGCCGGGCATCGGCCGCAAATCGGCCAACCTGGTGCTGGCCCTGGCCTTTTGCGAGCCGGCCATCGCCGTGGACACCCATGTGTTCCGCATCTCCCGCCGCCTGCACTGGGCCCGCGGGCAGCACGCCCGCCGCCGTGGAAAAGGAACTGCAGGAACTCTTCCCCCGCCGCGCCTGGACGCGGGTCAACCAGGCGCTGGTGGGATTCGGGCAGACGGTCTGCCGGCCGATCCGTCCGAAATGCCCGGAGTGCGTGCTGAAGAAGACCTGCCCATCGTCCACAGCGACAAGTAACAAGTGACGAGTAACACCCTTCTCCTTTAGGGGAAGGGTTGGGGATGGGGTCAGCGGCCAGGATATGGCCTCACCCCCTGCCCCCTCTCCTAAAGGCGAGGGGGATTATGAATCGAACCTTTTTTAGGCCTTTGTCTTCAGGAACGTATCCTTGATCATGTTGACCATCTTGGCGTTGTCGGTGTGCCCGGTTTTCTGGGCGGTGATCCGGCCGCGGATCGGCCGGCCCAGCAGGTAAAAATCGCCGATGATGTCCAGGATCTTGTGCCGGGCCAGCTCCTCGGGGAAGCGCAGGGTGGTGTTGATGATGCGGTCCTTGTCGATGAGGATGAAATTGTTCATGCGCCCGCCTTCGGCCAGGCCCATGTCGCTGAGCTTGTTGAAATCGTCGACGAAGCCGTAGGTGCGGGCCGGGGCGATCTCGCGCATGAAGTCCTCGCCCGAGTTCATGACGAAATCATAGCACTGCCGGCCCAGGGGCTCGGGGTAGATGCAGGTGTAATGGACCGAAAAAACGTCGGCCGGCTCGATCTTGATGAACTTGCCCAGCGGGCGCGTCATCGCCGATCAGCAGCGGCCGGGTAATGACGATCTCGGGGATGTCCTCGGCCTGGTCGACGATGCCGCACTCCTTGATGAATTCGCAGAAGTTGATGGCCGAGCCGTCGTCGATGGGCACTTCCTTGTTGATCTTGACGGCCAGGTTGGTGATGCCGAAGGCGTGCAGCACGGCCAGCAGGTGCTCGATGGTCCGGGCTTCCAGGTCGTCTTTCTTGATCGACGTGGCGTAGCCGGTGGTGTTGAGGTATTCGATGCGCGCCGGGATGTAGCCGTTCTTGGAAATGTTCTCGAAGCGGATGCCCTTGTTCGCGGGCAGGGGCTTGATGACCATGCCGGTCTTTTCGCCCGAGTGCAGGCCGATGCCGTAGATGATGTTGCTCAGGGCCACGGTGCGCTGCTTGCGCAGATACTGCGGGTCCGCGGCCTCGAAATCGATGGTCGCCGTGCTTTCGCGCAAGAGCTTCTTTTTTTCGTCGTTGCCGGCCAGCTCGTCCTCCTGGTCGAGGATGGTCCTCAGCTTCATGTTCTCGTCGCGGACCTGGCGGAATTCCAGGCCGCGCTTGAGCACGAAGATCACCTTGTCCAGGCTGAGCGGTTTTTCCAGGAAATCATAGGCGCCGGCTTTCAGCGCCGAGACAGCGGCCGAGACCGAACCGTGGCCGGAGATCATGATGATGATCTGCAGCGGGTCGATGGCCAGGATGCGGTTGATGACCTCCAGGCCGTCCATGCCGGGCAGCCAGATGTCCAGGAAGATCGCGTCGGGCTTGATGTTCTTGAATTTTTCGATCCCTTCCCGCCCGTCCTTGGCAAAATAGACCTGGTAGCCTTCATCCTCGAGCACCGTGGCCAGCGAGACCTGTATGTTCTTCTCATCGTCGACGATCAGTATCTTTTTCATTTTTGATCTTTATTATAGCTTAAAAATGGCTGGAGATAAAGGAGCAAAAATGAAATGAGCGAGAAGTGATGAGTGAACGAACTCAGCGATCTTCAGTAATGAGTGATGAGAAAGAAAAGGCTCTTACTATTATTTCGAATGATCGCTTTTTCTCATCACTTATCACTCATCACTTATCACTTGTAACTGGGGATCACTCGTTATGCGCAGGCCTTGTTTTTCGCCGCGACCTGCGCTATACTGCTCGCAATGAATCCATACGCAATTTTCATACTCGCTTGGCTGGTTCCCGGGCTGGGCCATCTCCTGCAAAAAAAGACCGTAAAAGGCATCGTGTTTTTTACCGGCATCTGCTCCATGCTGGTCATGGGCATTTTGATGAAGGGCAAATTCTACGACACGTCGGTCATGCACCCGCTGCTGCTGCTGGGCTTTGTCGGCGACCTGGGCAACGGCCTGTTCTATCTCGCGATCCGCCTGGCCAACCTGGCCGCCGGCGACATCAGGGCCGTTACCTATCATTACGGCACCGCCTACATGGCAGCGGCCGGGCTGCTCAATTACCTGGTGGCCCTGAACGCCTTCGACATCGCCAAGGGAAGAAAACCATGATCTTCAAAAGCCATATCATTTCCATGCTGGTCTTCGCCCTGATTGTCTCCATCCTGCTGGCTTTTATCAAATACAACGACGGGCGCAGCATTTCCCGCTATGCCCTGAAACTCTTCCTCTACATGGCCGGCGGGGTCGTCCTTTTCAGCTGGCTCATGTATTTCCTTTAGAGCCCGTTGCGATGCATTCCCGCCCCCGCGTCGTCGCCGGCGGAATTGCGCTGCTGGTCTACCTGGTCATCTTCCTGCTCTCTTCCCTGCCGGCCTCCGCCCTGCCTTCCCGTTTCCCCGATTACATTCCCCATTTTCTGGAATTTTTTGCCCTGGCTTTTTTTGCCGTCCAGGCGTTCGCCCGGCCCGGGCGCGCCCGGACCATGGCCCTGGCTTTCCTGCTGTCGGCCGTTTTGGGCATGCTCGACGAGTGGCACCAGCTGGCCGTCCCCGGCCGGGTCTGTTCGTGGCAGGATTGGGGCTATGACCTGTCGGGAGCACTGGCCGGACTGGCCGCTTTCCGGACCCTGGGCCAAATGTCACTGCGACCCGGTTGCGCCAAGATCACGCGCCGCTTGAAATTCCTGTTGCTGAACCGCTGATAGAACCTAGAACGCCACCCCGATCCCGACCCCGGCGAACAGCCCGCCCAGATCGGCCTCTTTGGCGAAGGGTTTGAGGCGCAGGAAAACGTACTTGGCCTGCATAGCGGCGAACAGCATCCGGGAAAGGCGGAAGCGCAGTCCGGCCAAAGCAAAAAAACCCATTTTATTTTCGTCCAGGATGGCGATGACGTTTTCTTCCTCGACCCGATAGTATCCCAGCCCGGCCCCGGCAAAGGGGACGAACCTGCCCTGAGGCAGCAGGAGCCTGGCCCCGCCTTCCCATGCGGTCAAGCGCAGCGTGGACGGTTCCCCGGTCAGCGTCAACCGTCCGTCGGCCACCAGCCGCTCGCCGGAAAAAAAGGCCTCGATCCTCCGGCCCAGGCGGCAGCCCAGGTCAAGGCCGAACGCCGGCTGGGTGCCAGCGTAAATCCTCCTGACATCGCCGCTGGCAAAGCTGCGCATGCCGGCCAGGACGGTCAGGGAAAAGCGCGTGGCCGCGCCGGTCCGTTCGCCGCCGCCAACGGCCATCAGCACCGGCAGTTGCAGAAAGACAAACAGCGTCAGAAGCATTTTTTTCATGGCATCCCCCGCGAAAAGGCCCTTATATAACAGCATGGCCGGCAAAAGTCAAGGCGGCGCGGGAGCGGTCAGGAATGGAATTTGAGACGGTACTTTTCGATCAGGTAGCGCAGCGAGCGGTAGTTCAGCTGCAGTCGCTGCGCGGTTTTCTTGACATTGCCGTTGCTCAGGTGCAGGGCCTTGACAATGATGCTCTTGCTCAGGTTGTCGATGTACTGGTTGAAATTGAAGTCCCCGGCGTCCAGCTGGGACGTCCAATCCGCCCCGACGTCCTGACCGGGGTCCAGGTTGTAGATCACTTCAGCCGGCAGCGAGCTGGCGGTGATCACCGAGCCTTTCTCCAGGGCGACGCCGCGCTCGATGAAGTTCTCCAGTTCGCGCACGTTCCCCGGCCAGCGATAGGCGCTGAAGCATTCCAGGACCTTCTTTTCGAATCCCTGGATGTTCTTGGCGAATTTCTGGTTGTAGCGCTGCAGGAAATGCTGCATCAGGATGGGGATGTCCTCCTTGCGCTCGCGCAGCGGCGGGACCTTGATGGAGATGACGTTCAGCCGGTAGTAGAGATCGGAGCGGAACTCGCCTTTCTCGATGCTTTCCGCCAGGTCGCGGTTGGTCGCCGTGATGATGCGCACGTCCACGACGATCTCCTTGTTGCCGCCCACGCGGCGGATGATCTTCTCCTGGATGGCCCGCAGCACCTTGACCTGCATCTTCTGCGACATTTCCGAGATCTCGTCCAGGAACAGCGTCCCCAGGCTGGCCGACTCGAACAGTCCTTCCTTGTCCTGGTAGGCGTCGGTGAAAGCGCCCTTCTTGTGGCCGAACAATTCGCTCTCCAGCAGGTTCTCGGGCAGGGCCCCGCAGTTGATGGAAACGAATTTCTGGTCGGCGCGGCGGCTCTTGGCGTGGATGGCCCGGGCGATCAGCTCCTTGCCCGTGCCGCTTTCGCCGCTGATCAGAACGGTGGAATCGGTCTGGGCCACGGTGCTGATCAGCTCGAAGATCTTGCCCATCTTGGGATCGATGCCCACGATGTTCTCGAAATTCTCCCTGGCGGAGAGCTTCTCCTTCAACTCGATGTTTTCCTGCTCGATATGCTTTTTGTGCAGCGATTTGTTGATGATGATCTTCAGCTCTTCCAGGTTGAACGGCTTCATGATGTAGTCTTCGGCGCCGAGCTTCATGGCCTCGATGGCGTCGTGGGTGGCGGCGTAGGCCGTGATCATGATCACCGGCAGGTCCTGCTCGTGGGTCTTGATCTTCTTGAGCAGCTCGATGCCGTTGAGGTCGGGCATGCGGATGTCGGAGATGACCAGGTCGTATTTCCTTCCTTTCAGCTTCTTGAGCGCGTCCAGGCCGCTCACCGCCTCATCCACCTGGTACCCCTCCTTGCCCAGGACGAACGACAGCATGTTGCGCAGGCTGTGATCGTCATCGACCAGCAATATGTTTACGGCCTGTGGAAGCATATCACTACCTCGGTGCCTAGATTTTTCTCCGACTTGATCTCCATTTTGAACCCGTGCTCCTCGACGATCCTCTTGACGATGTTCATGCCCAGGCCGATGCCGAAGGCGAACTTGGAATAAAAAGGCATGAAGATCTTCTCGATCTCGGCGCGGTCCATGCCCACGCCGAAGTCGTGGATGGACAGGTACACCGCCCTGGCATCCTGAAAGATATTGATCTCGATCTCGCCTTTTTCCTGCAGGGCCTTGACGGCGTTGTTCAGCAGGTTCCAGACCAGCTGCTTGATCTTCTTGGCATCGGCATGGACCGTGATGCCCGGGTTGTATTTCTTGATGAAGCGCACCGCGCCCAGGTTGCGCGAGATCATGGACACCACGTCATTCACCACCCCGGCCAGGTCAAACGCCGAGATTTCCAGGGGCGACTGCTTGGAAAAATTCAGGAACTCCTCGATGAAAGCCGAAAGCCGGTCCGATTCCTTGACGATGATGTCCATCAGGTTCTTCAATTCCGGTTCCAGCTTGAGCTCCTGGCGCAGGAACTGCACCGAGCCGGAGATCGACGCCAGCGGATTGCGGATCTCATGGGCGATGCCGGCCGCCATTTCCCCGATCAGCGCCAGGTGTTCCGTTTCCTTCAGCTTTTTTTCGATCTCCTTGATGGCGCTCAGGTCGGTGATCAGGAACACGAGCAGGCGCTCGAAGGAGGACACCTTCTCAATGGAAGACAGGGAGATGCCCAGCGAAAATCCGCGCATGCTCTTTTCAAAATAATAGGAATTGTTGCTCTGCCAGATCTTCTGGATCTGGGGCAGTTCGTCCCTGACCAGCAGCAGGTCAAAGACATTCCCCCCCTTTTTCAGGTTCAGGAAAGCGGCGGCCTTGGCGTTGTAGGAAACGATCCGCCCCTGGTCGTCGGAAGTGACGAAGCCGTTCTCCATTTTTTCCATCACCGAGTTGTTCAGCAGCATCATGTCCTGCAGGTTTTCCTGGATGTTCTTCAGCTGCTCGCCGGTTTTCCTGATCCTCTCAAAATAGTAGGAGGAGATGAAGCTGACGCTGGCAAAGGCGATGAAGCTCATCAGCAGGTTGTAAATGAAAGTCCCCAGGGCGACATCGCTCACCGCGAAGCTCGGGTAAAAGGGAATGATGTTCAGGTACAGCAGGTCGGAGAGCGTGCCGAAGCAGATGAACGATACCGTGGCGATGATCAGCGTGTCGCGCCGGGAAAGGAAAATGGCGGCCACGATGATCGGCAGGATGTACAGGAAATAGAACGGGCTGACAATGCCCCCGGAAAGGTAGACCAGCAGGGTGATCATCAGGATATCGAAAGTCAGCTGGACATAAAGCTGCTTGCGGACCTTGAGCAATTTCTCGAGCGGGAAGAACAGGATGCTGACCGCGATGGCCACGGCCAGGGAGATGATGATGCTCAACAGCGAGTAAGGAGCGTTGAAAAACAGCAGGATGATGCCCGAAACCAGCGCCAGGGCCGATAAAATGGCGATACGCAGGGAATTGAGAAAAATTAATTTCTTGTGCTGGGTCTGATCTTCAACGGCAATCAAGTTTCGCTTTTTATCCCACTTTGCCGATGATGTCGAACAGGGGCAGGTACATGGCCACGATGACTCCGCCGACGATTCCGCCCAGGAAAAGGATCATGATCGGCTCCATCAGGGACACCAACGCCGATACGGACTGGTCGACTTCCTCGTCATAAAAATCGGCCACCTTGCCGAGCATGGTGGCCAGGGAGCCGGTCTGCTCGCCTACCGCGACCATCTGCGTCACCATGTAGGGAAAGCGCTTGGTCTCTTCCCAGGATTCCCACAGCGGTTTTCCTTCCTGGACCAGGGCCCGGCTCTTCAGCACCGCGTCCTCGATGATCGCGTTGCCCGAGGTCTTGGCGGTGATGGTCATGCTTTCGATGATCTCGACGCCCGAGGTCAGCAGCGTGGCCAGGGTGCGGGTCACGCGTGCCACGGCCACCTTGGTCAGGAGCTCGCCGAAGACCCAGATCTTCAACTTGATGTTGTCGATCACGCGCTTGCCTTTGAAGGTGGCGTAATAGGAACGGAAAGCGAAGATCAGCGCGGCTAAGATGATGGCCACGAAAAAGAAATTGGCCACCAGGAAATTGCTGGCCCCGACCACGATCTGGGTCGGCAGCGGCAGCTCGGCCCCCAATTGCCCGAACATGTCGGTGAAAACCGGGACGACTTTCCACAAAATAACGCCGGTCAGGATGAAGGCGATCAACAGGACGGCGATCGGGTAAGCCAGGGCCGATTTCACCTTGCCGATCAGCTTGTTCATGTTTTCAATGTACTGGGAAAGGCGCAGCAGGATGGTGTCCAGGTTGCCCGACGCTTCGCCGGCCTGGATCATGCTGGTGTAGAGCTCGTTGAAGACCTTGGGATGCTTTTTCATGGCGTTGGACAGGTTGGACCCGGCTTCGACGTCTTTGCGCACCTCCAGCAGCACGCTTTGAAAATATTTGTCCTTCTGCTGGGAGCCCAGGATGCCGATGGCCTGGGTGATGGGCAGCCCGGCGTTGAACATGACCGAAAGCTGGCGGTTGAAAACGGCGATGGTTTTCAACGACACTTTCTTGCGGCCGCCGATAAAGGGCAGCTTCAGCTTTAATTTCTTGCGCTCGATGCTGAGGACCTGGATCTGCTCTTTTTCCAGGGCGGTGACGATCTCATTGGTGTTGCGGGCGCTGCGCTCGCCTTCGATGATGGTGCCGATCTTGTTTTTTCCCCTGTATTTGAAAATTGGCATATTTTCCCCCTTTAGATTAGTGCTGCCCTTTGGCGGCGGCGGAATTGGCCGACGCGGCATGGCCGGTCTTGAACTGATTGGACAAGGCCGTTGGCCCGCGGTTGATCAGTTCCTGCAGTTCCTCGGGATTATGAGAAACGTTCATGGCCAGCTCGATCGATATGTCGCGCTTGAAATACAGGTTGGCCAGGGATTGGTTGAAGGTGATCATCCCGTATTTTTCCTGCCCCATCTGCATGGAGGCATAGATCTGGTGGATCTTGTTGTCGCGGATCAAGTGGCGGATGGCGGGCGTGGGGATCAGTACCTCGATGGCCAGCACCCGGCCCCGGCCGTCGGCCTTGGGCAGCAGGGCCTGGCAGATGATGCCCTCCAGGTTCATGGACATCTGCGTCCGCACCTGGTCCTGCTGGTGGGGCGGAAAGACGTCGATGATGCGGTTGATGGTCTGGGCGGCCGAATTGGTGTGCAGGGTGGCAAACGTCAAGTGGCCGGTCTCGGCGATGGTGATGGCGGCCTGGATGGTCTCCAGGTCGCGCATTTCGCCGATCAGCACCACGTCGGGGTCCTCGCGCAAAACCGAGCGCAGCGCCAGGGGGAAGCTCTTGGTGTCGGCGTGCAATTCCCGCTGGTTGACCATGGCCTTGCGGTGCGAGTGCAGGTACTCGATGGGGTCCTCGATGGTGATGATGTGCACCGCGTTTTCCTTGTTGATCTTGTCGATCATGGAAGCCAGGGTGGTGGTCTTCCCGGACCCGGTGGGGCCGGTGACCAGGATCAGGCCCCGCGCCTTGTTGGTCATGGTGGGGACGATGGCGGGCAGGCCCAGTTTTTCAAACGACCAGATCTCGTAGGGGATGCGCCGGAACGCCCCGGCCACGGCGCCGCGCTGCATGAAGACGTTGGCGCGGAAACGGGCCAGCCCCTTGATGCCGAAGGAAAAATCGAGCTCCCAGTTTTCCTCGAATTTATACTTCTGGTTGTCGTTGAGAATGCTGTAGATCATCTGCTTGGTCTCGGCCGGAGAGAGAACCGGGTGCTCGATCCTTTTCAGGAGGCCATGGACGCGGATCAGCGGCGGCGAATTGGTGGTGATATGCAGATCGGTGCCACCCTCGTCCACCATGATCTTCAACAGTTGCGGAAGTGGCAATGCCATGCTTCTCTCCTTACAGCCTCGTCGTTTCCCTCAAAACTTCCTCGATGGAGGTCATCCCCTGCTTGATCTTTTCCAGCCCGCTCTGGCGCAGCGTCAGCATGCCCTTTTCCTTGGCTTTCTGCCGCAACTCCGAAGTCGAGGCCCCGATCATGACCATCTCCTTGATCTCCTCGTCGAGCTCCATGACCTCGAACAGGCCGACCCGGCCCTTGTAGCCGGTATTGTTGCACTTGTCGCAGCCTTTGGGTTCGTATATCTGGACCGCTTTGGCTTCCTCGGGGGTGAAGCCGATCTCGATCAGCGTCTGGGGCGGGATCTTGCCGACGGCCTTGCAGGAGCTGCAAAGGCGGCGGATCAGTCTCTGGGCCTGGACCAGGCGCACGGCGCTGGCCACCAGGAAAGGCTCGATGCCCATGTTGATCAGGCGGGCGATGGTCGAGGGCGCGTCGTTGGTGTGCAGGGTGGAAAGCACCAGGTGGCCGGTCAGGGCGGCCTTGATGGCGATGTCGGCGGTCTCGAAGTCGCGGATCTCGCCCACCAGGATGATGTTGGGGTCCTGGCGCAGGAAGGTGCGCAGCGCGGCCGGGAAGGTCAGGCCGATCTGCTCCTTGATGTTGACCTGGTTGATGCCGAAAATATTGAATTCCACCGGGTTTTCGCAAGTCAGGATGTTGACTTCCTCGTCGTTCAGCTTGGCCACGGCCGAGTACAGGGTGTTGGTCTTGCCCGATCCGGTGGGCCCGGTGACCAGGATGATGCCCCACGGCTCCTTGATGTTTTTCTCGAACTTCTGCAGCGACAGGGGCTCGAAGCCGAGCTGGGTCATGTCCAGCTTGAGCTGGTCCTTGTCCAGGATGCGGATGACGATCTTTTCGCCGTGGATGGTGGGCAGGGAGGAAACGCGCATGTCCACGACTTTCTTGAGCGTGCTGGTGTCGATCTTGGTCTTGATGCGGCCGTCCTGGGGCAGGCGCCTTTCGGCGATGTCGATGCCGGCGATGAGCTTGAGCCGGGAAGTGACCTTGTTCTTCAGGTTCATGGGCGGCTTCATGTACTCGTGCAGAATGCCGTCGATGCGCAGGCGAACGCGGAACTCCTTTTCGTAGGGCTCGAAATGGATATCCGAAGCGCCCTTGATGATGGCGTCGTTGAAGATCAGGTTGACCAGCTTGATGGCCGGGGCGTCCTCGTCGATGTCCCCTTCGGCATACCCCTCGTCGTCCTTGGTCTCCATGACCTCGACCGTGGAGTCCTCGCTCAGTTCGATCTCGTCCAGGAACTTCTGGGCCTCGATGCCGGTGGAGGAACCGTAGTATTTGTCTATGGCTTCCAGGATGGACGATTCGGGGGCGATGACCGCCTGGATGCGCAGGTTGGTGGTAAAGCGGATCTCCTCCTGCACGAACAGGTTGGAGGGGTCGGCCATGGCCAGGGTCAGGTTGGAGCCGATGCGATGGATGGGGATGACCACGTGCTTGCGGGCGATGTCGGGCTTGATCAGTTCGATCACCTTCTCGTCGATCTCGAACTTGGTGAGGTTGATCGAGGGGTAGCCGAATTGCTTGCTCAGGACCTGGGCGATGTCCTCCTCGGTCACGTACCCGAGCCGTATCAGGACGCTGCCGAGCTTTCCCGGTTCTTTTTTCTGGACCTCCAGCGCATGCTGAAGCTTCTCGTCCGTTAACTTTCTTTCCTTAAGTAAAAAATCTCCTAGACGCATTGCCATTGGTTATATTGTAGTAAAAGAAAAAACAATTGTCAATTTTTTCATTGGAGCATGTAAAAACCGGAAATCCCCAGGTTCTTCACGTGGCCCATGTTGTCGAGGCCCAGGGCGAGGTCGACCAGGAATTTTCCCAGGTTGAAACCGAAGCCCATGCCGTACAGGACGTTGGCCCTGCGGCCGAAAAAATACTTGGCGCCAAGGTCGCTCAGGAAGCCGGCGCGCAAAAAAAGCTTGTTCTGAAAAAGGCCCTTTTCCACGCCCAGGGACACCGGTTGCGCCTCCTGGCCGTTGTGGAACAGGTCGCCCTTGGCCACGTCGATGTCCAGGTAGATCCCGAGCTGGCCGTTGGGGCGGAAGGCCAGTCCGCCGATCACGCGCCGGGCCAGGCGCAAGTCGCCGAAGGCCGTGGCGATGACCGGGCTGGCGACATTCCTGACCATGAGCCCGGCCTTGAAATACTGGCCCAGGTCGGCGCTGACCCCCACGTCGAAGTTCAACTGGGAAAAGCTTTTCTCGGCGCCGGACCAGGCGAATTGCAGGAAATCCTTGGCCGTGGCGCCGGCCTGGAATGGCGCCGAGGTGATCGCGGCGTTGAATTCGGCGTTCCGCCCTTTCAGGTAATGGGCGGTGGTGCCGAGCGATATGCCCTGCCCCAGGGAAAAGGCCAGCGCCAGCGAGTAGTCGTTGTAATGAAAGCCGATGAAGCGCATTTGCAGGGAAGCGATGTCGGCATTGCCGATCTCCCCGGCCGGCTTGTCCAGAACGGCAGTTGGCCAGGGGGAAGACCACGGCCGCGTCGATCTGGGCCACGGCCAGGGCATAGCCCTTGCCGGCATAGCCGAGGTCGCGGAATTTGAAAGCCATTGATGCCGGTCCCGGCCGAGAAGATATCGTTGAGCTTGCCGAGCAGCAGCGACCGGGTTGCCGCATCAAGGTCCTGGAAGTGCTGGAGATCGTAGGCGCCGATCCCGGCCCACTTGACCGCCGCATCCTGGTAATCCAGGAAACTGCTCTGGTACTGGTATCCGCCCAGGGAGGCCTGCAGGTAAGTCAACAAGCCGGGATTGACATAAACGGCATTGAAATCATAGTTGAAGGCCAGGGATGAATAGCCGAGCGCCAGGGAACGCGCGCCGTAGAAAAAAGGGAAAAAGGCGCGACAAGGCATAAACAAGGCAAAGATCACGAATAAAAAGACGATTTTTCGCATTTGGCTCCCAATATAATGAAATAACAAAAATTGTCAACTGTGGGCCGCTTGCGGCCGGCAAAGCGGCGGTCAAAAAGCGTGGATCGGACTTGACATGCCAGCTCATTTTTGCTACTCTTGCACTTGGCTGGGGTCTATAGCTCAACGGCTAGAGCTACCGGCTCATAACCGGTTGGTTCCAGGTTCGAATCCTGGTAGGCCCAGTAAAATGCGTCCGCTAAGGAGTTGACTTGAAAGAAGGACTCGATATTTTATACGCGTTGCAGCAAAAAGATGACCAATTAAAAGAAATCGAAACCGTAATCAAGGAAATCCCGCTGACGATAAAGGAACTGGAAGGGGAACGCGACTCCCGCTCCGACATGATCGAAAAAGCCAAGAAAAAACTCCAGCACAACAGCGAGGAAAGGAAAAAACTCGAACGGGATATCGCCGCCATCAAGGACAAGATCGCCAAATACAAAGACCAGATGAAGAAAGTGACCACCAACAAGGAATACCAGGGGTTCAGCAACGAGATCAAATTCGAAGAAGCCAATATCACCCTGGTGGAAGAAAAAATAATCGAAAAAATGGTCGAGTCCGACGAGATCATGGGCCTGATCCGCGAAGCGGAAAACGAATTCAACAAGATCGCCGAAACCTACAACCAGCAGATCAAGGACATGCACAGCAACCTGGATTACCACAAGAAGAAACTGGCCGAGGAAACCAAGAACAAAATGGAGCTGCGCGCCCGCGTGGATGCCAAGCTTCTCAAGGCCTATGACAACCTGTATGTCAAGAAAGCCGGCAAGGTCGTCTCCTATGTCCATAGCGATTTTTGCGGCGTCTGCAACATCAAGATCCGCCCCCAGGTCCTGAGTGAAATGATCATCTCCAACGATGTGCTGATCTGCGAAAGCTGCGGCCGGATCCTGTTCAAAAAGATTGAAGACGAGGTTGAGGAATAATCCTATTTCGGCCAGGGAGTCCAAGGATGAATGAGCGCGAATTGGCAGACTTGAGCGAAATCGCTCGCCAGATCAGGATCATGATCATCCAGATGATCGGCCGCTCCGCTTCCGGCCATCCCGGCGGTTCGTTGTCGGCGGTGGAAATCCTGACCTGCCTCTATTTCAGGGAAATGAACATCGACCCGCTCAACCCCGGCCTCCCCGACCGCGACCGCTTCGTCCTTTCCAAGGGGCATGCCGCGCCGGTCCTGTACGCCGCGCTGGCCAAGCGCGGTTTTTTCCCGGCCGAGCTGCTCGACCGCCTGCGCCAGGCCGATTCCTGCCTGCAGGGCCATCCCCACCGCCTGGATACCCCTGGCGTGGAAGCTTCCACCGGCTCTCTCGGCCAGGGACTTTCCATGGCCGCCGGCATGGCCCTGGGCTGCCGCCTGGCGAAAACTCCGGCCCGGATATATGCCCTGATCGGCGACGGCGAATGCCAGGAGGGCCAGATCTGGGAAGCAGCCATGACCGCGGGCTTCCGCCAGCTGGCCAACCTGTGCGTGTTCCTGGACTACAACGACCTGCAGATCGACGGCCGGGTCAGCGCCATCAAGGACATCCGCCCGTTGCGGGAAAAATGGCAGGCGTTCCGCTGGCGCGTGATCGAGATCGACGGCCACGATCTCTCCCAGATCGCGGCCGCCGTGGCCGAGTTCCGTAGCGAAAAGGAAAAACCGACTATGGTCATCGCCCGCACGGTCAAGGGCAAAGGGGTCTCTTTCATGGAAAACAACGTCAATTTTCACGGCCAGGCCCCGAATGCCCAGGAAGTGGCCACCGCCCTGGCGGAGCTGAACCATGGCCGTTGAAAGCCTGCGCGGCGCCTACGGCAAGACCCTGCTCAAACTGGGACGGGAGAACCCCGACCTGGTCGTGCTCGACGCCGACCTGGCAAAATCCACCCAGACCCAGGTCTTCGCCAAGGAGTTTCCCGGGCGTTTCATCGACATGGGCCTCTCCGAACAGGACATGATCTCCACCGCCGCCGGCATCGCCTTGACCGGCAAGACCGTCTTCGCCAGCTCGTTCTGCGTTTTCCTGGTCGGGCGCGTCTTTGACCAGGTCCGCCAGTCGGTGTGCTACAACCGGGCCAATGTCAAGCTGGTCGGCACTCACGCCGGGCTGGGAGTGGGAGAAGACGGGGCCACGCACCAGGCGCTGGAGGACATCGCCCTGACGCGCGCCCTGCCCGAGATCCGTATCATCGTCCCCGCCGATGCCGTTGAGACGGCGCTGGCCGTGGAATATGCCGCGGCCACGCCCGGGCCTTTTTTTATCCGCCTGACCCGCAACAACCTGCCTACCCTGTTCGGCGCCGAGCACCGTTTTGTCATGGGGCGCGCGCCGCTGCTCCGCGACGGCTCGGACATCACCCTGATCGCCATCGGCGCCATGGTCGAAAAGGCCCTGCAGGCGGCGGAACTCCTGGCCGCGGCCGGGATCTCCGCGGCGGTCCTCAACTTTTCGAGCCTCAAGCCGCTGGACGAGGATGCCCTGCTGCGCTGCGCCGAAAAAACCGGACGCATCTTGACCGTTGAGGACCATTCGGTCCACGGCGGCCTGGGGGGCGCCTGCGCCGAATTCCTGTCGCAGCGCCGCCCGGTGCCCATGAAGATCATGGGCATGGACAACCAGTTCGGCCGTTCCGGCAAGCCGGAAGACCTCTACGCCCATTTCAAGCTGACCGCCGCCGACATCGCCGCGGCAGCCAGGGAAATGCTGTCCCGGCCGTGATCCAGTTCTTCCATGTCTACAAGCAGTATTTCCGCAGCAATGAAGCCCTGAGCGACATCAACCTCTCCATCGAACGGGGAGAATTCGTTTTTCTCACCGGCGCCTCCGGGGCCGGGAAATCCACCCTGCTCAAGCTGATATACAAGGAAGAGGAACCCAGCAAGGGCCAGATCCTGATCGATTCGATCAACAGCACCCTGATCCCCCCCGCGAAACTCTACAAGCTGCGCCGCCAGATCGGCATCGTGTTCCAGGATTTCAAGCTGATGATGAACCGGACCGTGCATGAAAACGTGGCCATCCCCCTGCTGGTCCGGGGCGAGAAGAAAGCGGTGGTGGAAAAGAAAGTGAACAGCACCCTGGCCCTGGTCGGCCTGAGCCACCGCAAGCGCTACCTGACCTCCCACATCTCGGGCGGCGAACAGCAACGGGTGGCCATCGCCCGGGCCGTGATCGGCAACCCCAAGATCCTGATCGCCGACGAGCCGACCGGCAACCTGGACACCGAGTTGTCCATCGAGATCATCCGCATCCTGGAAAAGATCAACGCCAGCGGCATCACCACCATCATCGCCACCCATGATCTCAACCTGATCAACCTTTTTCCCAAGCGCATCATCAAGCTGGACAAGGGGCAGCTGGTCCTGGACAAGGCCAACGAGGACTCCCGATGAAATTCATGATGCATGCGGTCCAGCAGGCGCTGACCAATATCCTGCGCAACAAAACGGTCAATTTCCTTTGCCTGGGCATCATCGCCTTCACCCTGCTGGTGCCGGGGATCTTCAACTACATCTCCTTCAACCTGGACCGCTACATCAGCCGCTTGAGCGAAAACATCGAGGCCATCTTCTACATCAAGGACGGCAGCGACGACGCCGGTGTGGAAAGGATGCTGCAGCGCATCCAGGGCAACTTGCTGGTCAAGGAGGTCGGGTTCACCTCCCGGGACCTGGCCCAGGCGAAATTCGCCCGGGAGTTTCCCGAATTGCGCTACATTCTGTCCGAATTCAACACTTCTCCCTTCCCGGCCTCGATCGACGTCAAGTTCAGCGCCGACGCCCGCAGCGTCGTGCAGATCGAGTCGTTCATCCATGACATCGAAAAGAACAGCCTGATCGAAAGCGTCCAGCTCAACCTGGACTGGGCGAGAAAGATCGCCTTGATCAAGAAGTTCGCCTCGTTCGCCGGGCTTTTCCTGAGCGCCATCCTGCTGATCGTCTCCATTTTCATCATCTTCAACGTGGTGAAGATCAATATTTTCTACCGCAAGGACGAGATCAATATCCTGCGCCTGGTCGGCGCCACCGACTGGTACATCAAGACCCCCTTCCTGCTGGAAGGGCTGATCCTGGGATTTTTGGGCGGGCTGCTGGCCGGCGGACTGCTGCTGGCCACCATCAAGGTCTTCCCGATCTACGCGGAATTCGTTTTCAATATCGTCAAGCAATTGATCGATTTCAGGCAGCTGCCGCTTGAAGATCTTCTGGCAGCTGGTCGTCACCGGCTCGGCCATCGGCTTGTTCTCCTCTTTCATCTCCCTGCGACGATTCATCAAGCACGTCCCGGTAAAATCATCTGCGAGCTGACCGGGACATCCCCGGATAAACCAAAGCATAGCCAGCCACGTATGACTGGATCGGCAACCGGTGACCCCGTCGCCAAAGCTGCGTGAATCCATGCTGACAAAACAAGGAAGCGCCAATGATCATTCCGCTGTTGCGCATCGCCCTGATCTCCAATCGGCAAAACACCTGCTGCTTTTACAAGGACTTGTTGTGCCGGCGTGAAAATATCGAATTGGAAACCTATGACGGCGTCGAGGAGCTGAAAGGCGGCTGCCGGGAAAAGCAGTACGCGGGCCTGATCGTCGACATGTGGACCCACATCGGTTCCGGCCAGTGCCGACAAGGAATTCATTTACGCCCTCGACAAGGTATTCCCCATCCTTTATATCGGAGACCATGACCAGAAACCGTCCCGGCTCGACCCCGCCGACGGCTGGCGGATCGCGCGCCAGCACGAGATCGAGATCCTGGAGGAATTCATCCGCAACCAATGCCAGGCCATGAAGCCGCGCGGCATCCGCGCCGGCCTGCGCCGCAACCTTTATTTCAACGCCCACGTCCAGCTCAGCGGCCAGGAAGGATCATTCAAAACCAACACCCGGGATATTTCCGCGCATGGCTGCTTTGTCATTTGCGCCCAGGAACAGCCGTGCGGCGAACCGATTTGGCTGACCCTTACCGACCTGCAGGACAAGAGCGCCATCGCCGGCCAGATCCGCTGGAGCAAGCCCTGGGGCAACGATTTCCAGTCCCTGCCCGGCTTGGGCATTGCCTTCAAGGAGATCAGCCCCGCCCAGAGCCAGGCATTGGCGGCCTTGCTGAGATAGCCTGGGGCCGTCCGTTGCCGGTCGGGGGCTGCCCTTGGGGATGCCCCCGGTTTAGCTCACCAAATAAATTTTAACCGGGGGCTTGCCCCTATTTTTCAGGCATTTCGACGAGCGGCAGGAGAATATGCGAAGGGTATGCGGGCGAATGGAATATTTTCTGCGCTGCCTTGACGAACCTGGTCTCCTTCTCATTGTGGCCGCCGGTGTTGAGGTTGCGCGAAAACAGCGGAAAAAGGGCCGAGGCGACCTCGACACGGATGCGATGGCCCTTTTGGAATGAGATGCCCGTCTGCCACATGTCGATCGCGTAGGAATAGATTTTGTCTTTTTCCAGAAACTCCGGCTTCTCCAGCGAAGCGCGGAAACGGGCGCGGATGGTGCCGTGGACCAGGGGAAAGATCTTCCCCTTTTCATCGACATCCATCAGGGTGACGAACCAGTCGGTGTCACGCGCCGAAGAAGAGGCATAAATGACGGCCGAGACCGGGCCGGCCGCGGTCACCGGCTTGTCCAGCGGCGGCGTCTGGTAAACGAGGATATCGGCCCTCTTGTCGGTCAACGCGTTGTGAAAGAGCTCGGCCCGCTTTTTTTCCTCTTCCGTAGCGAGCACCTTCTTTTTATCATTCTTCAGATCCTTGTCGCTTTTGTAATACCAGTCGGGGTGCGGCGTGGGATCGCCCGGGTCGTAGACATAGGCGTCGTATTCCCGGCCCGCGGGCACGGGTTCCCAGGATAGCAGGCCGTCGCCGCGCGAAGTGTTGGCCCCCTGCCGGCTGCCGAGGTAGAGCTTGGTAAAGCGAGTCTGCGGCAAAGGATACGTGCCGCCCGTCAGCCACTGGTTGGCGAACATGACGTATATCTGCACCAGGGGTTGCTCGAGGATCTTGTTGTCCATGCCCTTGAGCCAGTGATCGAACCACTTGAGGTACATCATTTTCAGGTCGGGGGCGGCCTCTTTTCCGAACTCCACGTCGCCGTAGCGGGGACTGGCCTGGTCGGAATGCCCCCAGGGGCCGAGGATCAGCTTCTGGCTGGGGTTGCGGCTCAGCTTCAACTGGGCATAATTCAGCTTGGAACCGATGCCGTCGCCGTCGAACCAGCCGGACTGCAGAAAGACCGGCAGATCGAGGTCCTTCAGCTTTTTCATGAAGTTCACCGGCTGCCAGAATCCGCCGTCGCGGTTGTTTTCGATCCACTGGCGCCAGTAGGGATTGATGCGGCCGAAGATCTCCTTGTCCAGCTCGACCACGGGCAGGCGCTTGAGGATCTTTTCGTAACGGCGCTCGCCGATGCGGCTGATGGCCTGGCCGGACAGGTCGCCGGTGGCCCTGCTTTCCAGGATCTCGGCCCACCAGATGGACCCGTAAATGAAGAAGGAGCCGTATTCATAGGGAATGTTGTAAAAGGGATCGGGAGGCGCCACGTTGGGAATGATGGTCACCAGGTGGGGCGGCTTGGCCACTGCCGCCCACAGCTGCACCCAGCCGACATAGGAGCCGCCGACCATGCCCACCTTGCCGGTGGACCAGGGTTGGGCCGCCAGCCATTCGATGGCATCGTAGCCGTCCTTGGCTTCATTGAAAAACGGCACCCAGACGCCTTCGGAGGCGAAACGGCCGCGGCAGTCCTGGATGGCCACCGCGTAGCCGCGGCGGCCGTAGAAACGGGCGTCCAGCTCCCCCATCTCCTTTTTATAGGGAGTGCGGATCAGGATCACCGGGAATTTTTCCGCGGCCGCGCCCCTGGGCAGGTACAGGTCGGTGGCCAGGCGGACGCCGTCGCGCATGGGGACCATCTCGGTCCGCCGCTCCACCTGGAAAACCGGCTTGGAGGCCAACGGGTCCTCGGCGATGGCCGCCAGCAGGCCATCGTAGCCCCGGCGGATGAAACAGGCCCTCTGGATGGGAACATTGA
The DNA here is from genome assembly GCA_963764745.1 of Candidatus Aminicenantota bacterium. Lineage (GTDB taxonomy): Bacteria > Acidobacteriota > Aminicenantia > UBA2199 > UBA2199 > UBA2199. The sequence continues at coordinate 46,050 of CAVXTN010000012.1, forward strand.
CCATGTATATTTTGAACTGCTCGTCGGCCCAGATCTCGATGGCCAGCCCGCTGATGCTGGCTTCGTAAAAGACGAAAGCCTCTTCCTTGTCGCCGATCTTGCGCAGCTGCCGGTTCTTGAGCTCCAGCTCCATGTCCATGTACTGGACGGGAATGAGGAAACGGCTGAACTTCTGTTTGCCGCCGGCTTTCTGGTCATAGGCCCTGAGAAAGAACGACTCCAGGGCCGGGCCGTAATTGTCGTAGATGATCGCTTTTTCCTGGAGGTTGACGCTGTAGGTCTTGTCCTTGCTGGTGAAGACCGCCTTGCCCGGCTCGCGGCGCACGCTGATCGCTTCGCTGGGCGTCGCGATATCCATGCCCTGCCAGTTCCCGTCGGCGCCGGCCTGGATCTTCAGCCCGTATTCCACGGTCTGCCCGGCCATGGTCAGCTTGAAGGTGCGCTGGTAATTGCCCGTGGCATCCAGGGCATAGGTGATGACGGCCATTTCGCTGTCATTGACCAGCAGCCTGAATTGACCGCTGTCCGCGATGCCGGTGAGCGGATAGGCGTCTTTCTGGGCGAACAGGACCAGGGGTCCAAGACAAAGAAACAGGAAAACCGCTTTTTTCATTTTCACTCCTTCCCGGCGCCCGGATGCCGATCCGCTGGCGCGGGCAAGTCATCATCGTTTTTCATCACGCCCTGGAATCCTGCAGCCCCGGGTTGCAATTCATCTGGTGAGCTGGAACCCGGGGTTGAGAGATCATTCCAATGAATCCTTCAGCGCCGATTCCAAACGTCTCAATCCCTCGGCCAGTTTGTCGGGAGCGCAGACGCCGGCCAGGCGGAAATGCCGCGGCATCTGGAAAAACCGCCCTTCGGTGACCACCATGCGGTATTTTTTGTAAAGCTGGGCGTAGAATTTGCCGATATCCACCGTGCTTTTCACTTCCGGGAAAAAGAGCAGGCCGTTCCTGGGGATGTAGCAGGATAAAAATTCGGTCCGGTCAAAATAGGCGCTGATGATCTTGCGGTTGGCCTTGATGCGCAGGCGTATGCGCTGTCTCCAGTTCCGTGAACAGCGGGTGCTCGAGCAGGAGGTGGGCCAGGTAGAGGGACGGGAACGGCATCTCCGGCGTCAGGTAATCGCTGAAATTGCGGGCTTTTTCGACCAGCGGGGCCGGGGCGAAAGCCCAGCCGGCGCGCAGGGAGCCCAGGCCGTAGAATTTGGAAAGCGACGACGGTGACGATGAATTCCGGGTAATCGACAAAAAGCGACTTGTCACGGTAGAATTTCCCGTAGACCTCGTCGATGAAGATCGGCGATGTTCCTTTCCTGGTTCAGGGTCTTCAGGTACTGCAGGACCTCGCTGGAGATCTGGTTTCCCGACGGGTTGTGCGAATCGGTCAGGATGATCATTTTGGTCTTTTCCGAAATGCTCTCGGCGATGGCCGCCACGCTCAGCGAAAAATCGAGCGGGTCGCGCTTGAAGAAGCGTATCCTCGCTCCCAGGTAGGCCGGGACCTTGAACATGGGCTCATAGGCCGGGAATTCGATGAGAACCTCATCGCCGCGCTTGAGCAGGGCGGCCCAGACGATGAAATTGGCCAGGCTGGATCCCGAGTGAAAGAAAGATGTTTTCTTCGGGCACTTTCTCCCGGCGGCTGAGGGTCGCGAGCAGGTGACGGCTGCCGACGCGGGCATCGCCGGGAAAGGCGTGCAGGCGGATGGATTCGCGCTGGAAAGGCAATTCATCATCCGCCAGCAGGAACTCCATGTTGGAAAAGGAAAAATTGATCTCCACGTCCTGGGGATAGGTCTTGACCGTCAGCAAATGTTCGATCTTTAAATTTCTCGGCATGTTCCACCCCTATGAAACGGCCAGCATGCGCACGCGGTTTTTTTCCAGGCTGACCCGCAATTGCATCTTCTTGTCAGTCCGGGTCACCATGTCCACGGCCGGCAGGCGGATCTCGCGCTCGATGAGCGTCGCTCACGGCGTGGGCGAAGCGGCCCGATCTTTCCGCCTGCCGCCGCCAGAAGATCGAGCCACGCCGTCATCCATGACTCAAGCGGCAGTGAAAGCGCTCCTGCATGTCCAGGCGCAGTTCCTCCAGGCGAATGACGGCGATTTTTTTCAGATGCTCGAGGCTGAGGGGGCTGAACTGGATGATCTCATCGACCCAGTCCAGCACGTTCATGATCTTGGGAGAGATCACGATCTCGCCGGTGCGGGGATCGTCCTGGACGAATCCGATGGACGGACCTTTTTTCATTTCGCCGATGCCGGTCAGGCTCAGGATGAAAATGATGTTGGCCAGGTAGTATTTTTTGCCGTTGGCGTCGACGACTTCGCCCTTGTTCAGGCTCTTGCCCAGGAAATACAATACCGAGGAATGCGCCTCATCGATATTTTCAAACAGGATCACCGAGAAAGGATGGTTTTCGATCTCGCGGACCAGCGCCCCGGAGCCGCCTTCGCCGTCGCCGTTGACCAGCCGAGCGGCGTCATCGGCTTTCTTGAAGCCGGCCAGGTCGATGGTGCGCAGCTTCTCGGGGCTGCCGAAGAGGTAGGTGGCGATGCGGGCGGCGACAAAGCTTTTGCCCACGCCGGTCGGCCCCAGGAACAGGAAAATGCCCTCCGGCTTCAGCGGATTGGCCGCGGTTTCCAGTTTGGCCAGCTTGATGATCCGCGCTATTTCCTCCAGGGCGCTGGCCTGGTTGACCGCCTGGGCCTGCAGATAGGCCAGGATGCCGCGGCTGTGCTCCTGGGCATCGAGGCAGACGATGGCGATGGGCAGCTTGGAAATGGTGCTGACGCTCTGGTAGATGTGCTGGATGTCCAGGAGCTTGTCTTTTTTCAGCGAGGCCTTGGAGCAGGCCATGTCCAGCAATTCGATCGCCTTGTCGGGAAAGGCGCGCACGGGAATGAACCGCTGCGCCAGGGTGAAGATGCAGTCGAACAGGCTGCCGGGAATGCGCAGGCGATAATACGCTTCAAAATGGCCTTTCACCCCGGCCAGGATCTTCAGCATTTCCTCTTTTTCGGGCTCGCTGAGCAGGATGGCCGAAAAATTGGCGGCCATGACCTCGTCGCTCTTGATGATATTTATAATAGTCCTCGGGCGTGGCCGCGGCGATGATCTGCAATTCCCGGTTGGCGATATGGGCTTTCAGCAACCCCTGGAGCTGGCCGCCGCGGCCCGGCTGCGGTCCGCCGCCCAGCGATTGGCCGTTGCATTTCATCCAGGAAAAGGATCACCCGCTCCCGGTTGCGCCTGATCTCGGAGAAAAGTTTTTCAAAATCCTTGGCCAGCAGGTCGATCGACTCGCGGGAATAAAAAAACTGGTTCAGTGAAAGTTCGAGGATGACCTTGCCGCGCAGGCTGGCCGGGACCCGGCCGCGGTTGATGCGGTCGGCCAGCTCGGTGATCAGCGCCGTCTTGCCGACTCCCGGCTTGCCGACCAGGATGATGTCCTTCTTCAGCTTGCGCAGAAGGGTCTCCATCAGGGCTTCCAGTTCTTTTTCCCGGCCGATGAACGGCATGCGCTCCCTGCCCCTGGCCAGGACGCTCAAATGGCTGATAAATGGATGAAATTCCGGGGAAATACCCAGTTGTTCCAGGCTCAGGCTCGCGGGCTTGGGCAGCGGGGCGCGGACGGGACGCTGGGGGCCGGTGCCGCCCTTCATGCTACGCGTTCCTGTCGATGAACTGGAACTTCAGGATGGTGCGGAAAATGATCTCCAGGTCCAGGCGGAAGGTCCAGTTCTGGATATAGTAAATGTCGAACTCGATGCGCTTGTCCAAGCGGCGTATTGCCGCGCAGGCCGTGCACCTGGGCCCAGCCGGTCATGCCGGTCTTCACCCGGTGGCGGAGCATGTAGCGCGGGATATTTTCCTTGAACTGGCGGACCAGTTCCGGGCGCTCCGGGCGCGGCCCCACCAGGCTCATGTCACCGGTCAGGACATTGATCAGCTGCGGCAGCTCGTCGATGGAGAGCTTGCGCAGCACCCTTCCCACCCGGGTCACGCGCGGTATCGTTCTGCGGCGACCAGATCGGGCCGGTTTCCTTCTCGGCGTTGCGCACCATGGTGCGGAATTTGATCATCTTGAAAATGCGCCCGTCCAGCCCGACCCGGGTCTGCAGGTAGAACACCGGCCCCGGGGAATCCAGCTTCAACAGCAGGGCGGTCACGGCGAACACGGGCAGGGAGACGACCAGCCCGGCCATGCTGACCAGCAGGTCGAACAGGCGCTTGCTCAGGGCCGGCCAGCCCTCCAGGGGAATATCTCCCAGGTTGATGATCGGCAGGCCCTCGATATGCTCCAGCCCGGCTTTCAGGGACGCAAGCTGCAGGATGTCAGGCACCAGGCGGATGTCGAGCAGCAGGTTGTTGGCGCTTTCGATCAGCTTCATGATGGTGGCGTACTCGCTCAGCGGCAGGGTCACGAAAAGGTCGGTGATGCCGTACTTTTTCACCACGCTCTCCAGCTCCTCGTAATTTCCCAGCACGCCGTCGCCGGGCTCCGCGGCCAGGAAGCCGCTGACCTCCAGCCCGAAATGGCCGTACTTGGCGAGGTTGGCGGCCGTCATTTCGGCCAGGTCGCCGTGGCCGGCGATCAGCACCCGGGAAACGCCGTTGCGGGCCAGGGCCAGGCGGCGGAACACCTTGAACATCAGGGCGCGGCAAGCGAAAACCGCCAGGGCCGAAATTGGGCCGTAGACCAGCAGGAAGACATGGGAGATCTCGAAACGGATGAAGCCGTAGCTCTTGAAATAGCTGAAGACCAGCAAAACGGTGATCGCCGTGGCGGCGCTGTTCAGGATGACCGAAAACAGGTCGTCGAGGCGGTTGCGGCGCAGCTTGAAGCGGTAGAAACCCTGGTAGGAAAAATAGACCAGCTGGATCGCCAGCAGGAAAGGAACGATGATCAGGTAGCTGGAGAAAGGCGGGATGCCCTTGGGCACGCGCAGCAGCCCCGAGTGAAAACGCAGCCAGAACGAAAAAAGAAAGCTGATCAGCACGGCCAGGACGTCGCTGCAGACGAACAGCCGCGTCAATTTTTCCCGCTGTTTTCTGATCATCGGTTCCTGGATTCGACGAATTGCCGGAATTCCGCCCGGAAGCGGGCCGCCGAGAAACGCAGGCTGTTTTCCCGCATGGCGGCGCCGGAAAGGTCCAGGCGCGAAAAGTCGGCCACGGCTTGTTTCACGCCGGCGGCGCTGGCTTCGGGGAACAGGACCCCGGTGACCCGGTCGCTGACGATGTCGCGCGCACCGCCCCGGTCCAGGGCGATCACCGGGGTGGCGCAGGCCTGGCTTTCGGCGAAAGCGATGCCGAAATCCTCCACGCCGGCAAACACCAGGGCCCGGGCGTTCTGGTACAAGGCGCGGAGTTCTTCCGCCCCGACCGCGGGCAGGAATTCCGTTTCCGGGCCGGCAAGCTTGCGCAGTTTGTTCAATTCGACTCCCTGGCCCACCACTCGCAGCCTTTGGCCCGATCCGCGGAAAGCCTCCACGACCAGGCCGGCGTTCTTATAAGGCACCAGGGCCGTGACCAGCAGGAAATAATCGCGGCTGGGATCGGAGGCGGGCTGGAAAAAATCGATATCCACGGGCGGATGGATGACGGTCGCCTCGCGCCGGTAATATTTTTCGATCCGCTTGCGCACATAAGTGGAATTGGCCACGAAGTGGTCCACCCGGGCCGAACTGGCGACATCCCAGGTGCGCAGGCGCGAAATTTCCCGGCGGATGACCTTGCGGCGCCAGAAGCCGGCCGCGGAAAAATAGGCATGGTACTGGTCCCAGGCATAGCGCATGGGGGAATGGACGTAGCTGACATGCAGGGCATCGGGGGCCGGGATGGCTCCCTTGGCCACGCAGTGCGAGCTGCTGATCACCAGGGAATAGTCGTTCAGGTCGAAGGCCTCGACATGGCGGGGGAACCAGGGCAGGAAATACTGGTAGCGCCCGCGGATAAAGGGGTTGCGGTTCAATCCCGAGGTATGCACGTTCTTGGAGCGGATGAGCGGCGATACCTCCGCGGGGACATAGAACAGGGTGTATATATCGGCCGCGGGGTACAGGGCCAGCATTTCTTCCAGTACTTTTTCGCCGCCGCGCATGCCGTTCAGCCAGTCGTGAATGATCGCTACTTTTTCTGCCATTGCCTGCCATTTTACACTCCCCGGCGCCGTAAATCAACTGCAAAGGCGGACGGCGGGCCCGGGCTTTTCTTTGCTTTTACGCGGCGCTATAATGACCGCGAACAACAAAGGGGGGAAAATGAGAAAAATATTTTTGGCGACAGCGCTCGTTGTCATTTTGATCCCTTGGCTGCTGGCCGGCGAGGAAGCGGTCAAAATACTGCCCATGGAAATTCCCGCCGCCCAGGCGCCCGGAGGGACCACGATCTGGGTCGCGCTGTCCCGGCTGCAGGCCCTGGGCGATGAGCTGACCGCGGATGTGCCCGCCGCCGACATGGCCCTGCTCAACGCGCAAGGGGCGCCCCTGGTCACCCTGGGCAGCCTGAAGAAAGGCAAGTGGAAATGGGAACACAAGACGGTCCAGGACAAATTCCTGGCCGTGAAGCTCGCGGCCGCGGATTACGTTCCGCTGGCCGAACGACTCAAGGCCGGAACGCCGCAAACGGGTTTGCAGATCGGCATCATCGACGCCGTGACCCAGGCGGTGATCAGGAGCTTTCCCGTAGCCGGCGGCGATTTCGCCGACCTGGCCGTGCAGTTGAATTACCCGGTCCAGGCGGCCCCGGGGCAGCCCCTGCGCCAGGAAGTGTCGGTCAACCTGGCAAACCTGGGCAGCGTTGCGGCCAGGAACGTCAAGCTGGAGATCGTCCTTTCCGGCGACGACCGCGTCCCTCTGCGCGCCGCCCCGGCCAGCGCGGGCTTTTGCCGAGGATATGCTCCTTGAAAACGGCAGCGAGACGGTCCCCGTGCTGGAACCCGGGCAGCAGGTCACCGTGCGCTTCAACGGCAGCCTGAAGCTTCCCGAAGACACGCCTCCCGGGAAGCATTACCTGGCCGTGGTGGCCGACCCGGAAAACAGCATCCCCGAGCTGAGCGAGGAAAACAATATCCAGACGGGGTACATCATGATCGCTTCTCCCGAGCCGGCGGCCTTCGCCATGGAAATGCCGGAAACGGTCCTGCACTTCGAACCGGCCAATTACGGGTTCAAGATCGTCTGTTTCGACACGATACTCTCCGACGGCAAGGATTGGAAACTGTGCAAAATGAAGCCCAACGTCTATCAGTTCAAGCATGTTTCCTGGAACGATTTCTACTGGGAGATCGACACCTATGAAAAAGCGGTCTGGGAGATCACCGGCGCCGCGTTCTGCAAGAAAGGCGGCAAGGCCCGCGACCTGAAGATCAAGGTCGAGACCGAAGGCGGCTCGCTGCTGGCGCCCCCGGCCCGCTTCACCCTCAGGCTGGCAAACACCCGGCTGCGCTTCGAGCCGCCGACGAAAAAATTCGCTTTGCTGGCTTACGAAAGACCGATCTGCCACCTGCCGTTCTGGTGGGTCTGCAAGCGCGAATCCTATCTGTACCAGATCCGCTACGTCCTCTGGCAGGATTTTTTCTGGCAGGTGGATACGTTCAAAAAAGAGGCGGGGAAAGTCAGCGGCGGAAAATTCTGCTCGACCGGCGGGGACTCAGCAAAGCTGCCCGCCCTGGTGACGGTGGAGAAATAAGCGCCGGCGGCCCTTACATTTTCAGCTGGGACCTGATCTTTTCGACGAGCTGCTTTTCGCCGGCCCCGCCCTCGATGAATTCGCTTTCATTGATCACGGTGCGCGGGACCCCGTAGACATTGTATTTCTGCGCCAGGGGCGGGAATTCGGTGGCTTCGATCATGTCGGCCCTGACCCTGGGGCTGTAAAAGGCCATCTGCTGCGCCAGCATCACGGCCGGCGGGCAGTACGGGCAGGTCGGGGTAACGAACACCTGGAGGTGGACGTCGGCGGCCAGGGTGTCCAGAAAAGCCTTGCTTTCGTCCGCCAGCTTGACCTCGCCGTTGGCCTCCAGGCGGATGGCCTCGACCAGGGACGCGAACTCGTAGCCGGAGGGAATGCCGTAAAAACGGATGCCGTGGTCCTTTTCGCCGATCACGGCGATGGCCGGGATGCGGCTGATGCCGAGCTCCTTGGCCAGCGCGGCGTCCTGGATGAAATCGTGGACTTCGACCTTGACCAGGTCGGAAACGCCCTGCAGCTCCTCGAGCAGCTCGCGCGTATCCTTGCAGAAGCGGCACTCCATGTCCTGGCTGAAAAATTTCAGGGTCACGCTCCGCTTCAGTTTTTTAAACTCTTCGCGCAGGTCATCCTTGATCTTCGGATTGATAAAGCTCATCTGCAACCTCCCTGACGAACCGCGCCTGACGGGATTCGAACCCATAGCCTTTGGCTCCGGAGGCCAACGCTCTATCCATTGAGCTACAGGCGCATCATTGCTTTGGCCAATTCTACCATGTTTCCAAGGCCAAGTCCACGGTCCGAATAGGTCGAAATATAAAGGTAAAAGGTAAAAGGAAAAAGGTAAAAGTAAGATAAGATAATTCCAAAAAACAAATTTCAAATTCCAATGTCCCAAACAAAGAAAAGAAACAATGCATGTAGGGGTTTGATTAATCAAACCCCTCCAAGATCGAGAACCTTGAAATCACATAGTGCCTTCGTTTTGATCATCGGATTTTTGGTAATTGGAACTTGTTTGTTATTTGGTGCCTTGATTTGGTGCTTTATTTCTTACTTTTACTTTTTACCTTTCTTTACTTTTAACTTTTCAGCTGATCAGCCCCTTGATGTATTCCCGGGTCATGGGCTGCTTGGGGTTGTTGAAGAAATCCCAGGCCGGGCCGTGCTCGATCAGCTCGCCCAGGTAGAGAAAGACCACGTAGTCGGCCATGCGCCTGGCCTGGCGCAGGATGTGGGTGACGATGACGATGGTGTAGTCCTGCTTCAGGTCGATGAAGGTCTGCTCGATGCGCTGGCTCGACTGGGGGTCCAGGGCCGACGTCGGCTCGTCGCCGAGGATGATCTCCGGCTCCACGGCCAGGCCGCGGGCCAGGCACAGGCGCTGCTGCTGCCCCACGGAAAGCATGGAGGCCGGCTGGCTGATCCTCTCCTTGACCTCGTCCCACAGGCTGGCTTTTTTGAGGAAACGTTCCACGATCTCGTCCAGCCGCTTCTTGTCCTTGACGCCGTGGATGCGGGGGCCGTAGGCCACGTTGTCGTAGATCGACATGGGCAGCGGGTATGGCTTTTGCAGCAGCAGGCCCATTTTTTTCCGGATGTGCGTCACCTCGGTCCTGGGGTCCAGGATGTTCTCGTCGTCGACCAGGACGCGGCCGGAGACCTTCACCCCCTCGGTGGAATCGATCAGGCGGTTGAACGACCTGAGCAGCGTGGTCTTGCCGCAGCCCGAGGGCCCGATGATGGCGGTGATCTTGCGGTCCGGGATGTTCAGGGTGATATTCTTCAGGACGTGCTCGTTGCGGAAGTGGACGTTCAGGTCCTGCACGCTGATATGGGTTCGGTACTCCATGCTTGCTCCTATTTCACGACATGGCGGGTCAGTTTCTTGGAGAACAACCGGGCGCTCACGCTGATGACCAGGATCATGATGGTCAGGATCAGCGCCGAGGCGTAGGCCCTGCCCTGGACCTCGGGGATGGGCACGCCGAGCTGGAAAAAGATCGCCAGGGGCAGGGTGGCGACCGGGCGCAGCAAGGGAAGTCGGTATGGCGTCGGTGAAGCCGGCGGTGAAGATCACGGCCGCGGCGTCGCCGATGCCGCGCCCGAAGGCGATCAGGATCGAGGTCAGGATGCCGGGCAGCGACTGGCGCGCCACGACTTTCAGCGCCGTCTCCCAGCGGTTGGCTCCCAGCGCGTAGGAGGCGTCCAGGAGCTCGCGCGGCACCAGGCGGATCACCTCGTCCATGGAGCGGATCAGCATGGGCAGGATCAGCAGGGCGATGGCGATGATGCCTCCCAGCAGCGAAGCGCGCATGCCGAAATAGATCATGATGGCGAAGCCGAAGGCACCGAAGACGATGGAGGGAACGCCGTTCAGCACGTCAAACGCGAAGCGGCAGGCAAAAACGAACTTGCCGTCAATGCGGCTGTAGACATTCAGGTACAGCGCCACCGGCAGGCTGACGAGGACGGCCAGCAGGGTGGCGCCGCCGGCCAGGTACAGGGAACCGACGATGGCGTTCAATATGCCGCCGCCCTTGCCCAGGTAATAGCCTCCCTGCGGCACCTTGGTGACCATGTCCAGGGTGAGGTACGGCAGCCCCTTGAACAGGACGGTCAACAGGATCAGCGCCAGGCAGGAAATGATCAGCACCGTGGAGAAGATCATCAGCCCCAAGAAGATCTTTTCTTCGATCTTGCGGCGTTCCATGTTTCTTAGCGGATGCTCCGCTCCACCCGGGCCAGGATCAGCCGGGAGGCGACATTGAAGACCAGGATCACCACCAGCAGGATGAGCGCCGCCAGCATCAGGGCCGAATCGTAAAGCGGGATGGAGAGCATCTCGCCGTAGTTGTTGGCGATCAGCGCCGGCAGCGGGTAGGCGGGGTCAAGGACGGAATGGGGAATTTTCGCCACGTTGCCCACCACCATGAGCACGGCCATGGTCTCGCCGAACGCCCGGGCGATGCCCAGGACCACGGCCGCGGCCACGCCGGGCAGGGCCTTGCGCATCACCACGTGCTTGATGGTCTGCCAGCGGGTGGCGCCCACGGCCAGTGATGCTTCACGGACCTCCTGGGGAACGGCCCGGAAAACTTCCAGCGAAACGTGGATGATCACGGGAAAGATCATGATGGCCAGGACGATGCCGCCGGCCAGGATGCTGTAGCCGGTGGAGAACACCTTGAAAAATGGGGCGACAGTATCCTTGATGAAGGGGACCACGACCAGCATGCCCCAGACCCCGAACACCACGGAAGGGATGCCGGCCAGGATATCGATCAGGGGTTTGACCCATTCCCTGACCCGGGAGTGGGCGTATTCGGAAAGATAGATGGATGTCAGCAGGCAAAGCGGAACCGCGATCAGCATCGCCACCCCGGTGACCCAGACCGTGCCCAGGATGAACGACAGGAACCCGAATTGGCCGCGAAAAGGGCGCCAGCGACTGGAGAAAAACAATTCGGACAGGGGTTGGCTGGCCAGGATGGGACTGGGATTTGATGTAGAGACCGGCGATCATCAAAAAAATCAGCGCCACCGCCGCCAACGTGAGCACGAGCAGGATCTTGCCGGCCAGCAGGTCTTTCAGGCGCCTGAATGACAAGGAATATCTCTTGCGCATCATACTCCAATTGTACTACTGTTGTAACCAAAAATCAATATTCTTTCGTTCAAGCCAAGGTTTAAAAATAACCGAGGTTTTTCAGGCGCTGCTTGATGGCATCGATCTCGTCCTTGGACAGATCCTTGTCGGAATCCCCATGCTGCAGGGCGATCAGGTCGCGCAGGACGTAGACGACGAATTCGTTGACGCTGCGGAAACCGCTGCCCTGGATCACGGTCTGCAATTTTTCATAGAGCTGCCGGGGGATCTTCAGGGTTACCCTGTCATGTTCCATGGCCTTATTATAGGCAATGAAAAAACGGTTGTCAATCGCAGGGGCACAGCGTGCTGTGCCCTATTAATTACGTCGTTGTTTGTCCAGATCGTGGGGCACGGCACGCCGTGCCCCTACGCTTAGCGGTAGTTTTCAGGCTTATCCAGGAAATTAACCAGTTTCTTGGACTTCTTCTTGAGCTTTCTCAGGGCCTTGGCCTCGATCTGGCGGATTCTTTCACGGGTGACCTGGAATTCCTGGCCCACTTCTTCCAGGGTATGTTCGTTGCCGTCGTTCAGCCCGAAACGCATCTGGATGACCCGCGCCTCGCGTTCGGTCAGGGTGGAAAGGATCATCTCCAGCTGCTCCTTCAAATTCATCTGCGAGACGATCTCCGGGGGTGAAACCGTTTTTTCGTCCTCCAGGAAATCTCCCAGGTGCGAATCATCGTCACCCACGGGGGTTTCCAGGGAAATCGGCTCCTGGGCGATTTTCAGGATCTTCCTGATCTTGTCCGAGGAGAAGGTGCTTTCCTTGGCGATCTCGTCCTCGGTGGGTTCGCGGCCCAGTTCCTGGACCAGCCTTCTCTGGGTGCGGTTGATCTTGTGGATCGTTTCGATCATGTGCACGGGGATGCGGATGGTCCGGGCCTGGTCGGCGATGGCCCGGGTGATGGCCTGGCGGATCCACCAGGTGGCATAGGTGGAAAATTTATATCCCCGCTGGTATTCGAACTTCTCGACCGCCTTCATCAGCCCGATATTGCCTTCCTGGATCAGGTCGGAAAACTGCAGGCCGCGGTTGATGTATTTCTTGGCGATGGAGACGACCAGGCGCAGGTTGGACTCCACCAGGTCGTTCTTGGAAAGCTCAATCAGGTGAAGGCCTTCCTCGATGTCGGTGCAGGTCTTGAACAGGTCCTCCACGTTGGTTTCATATTTTTCGTTGTTCTTTTCCAGCCGCCGGTTCAGTTCCTCGATCTCCTCGCCGATGCGCTTGCGCTCGGCCGAGCGGGAAGAGCACTTGGTCATCTGGCTTTTCAGCCTTTTTACCCGGTTCAGCACGTGGTCGTAGATCTCTTTCAGGTCCTTGATCTTCTTGATGAACTCGCGGCGGTGCTCGTAGAGGATGGACATGTCCTGGATCAGGTGGGTGATCTCGACCAATTTCTTGGCGCGCACGAAATTGGAGGACTTCGACTTTTTCAGGCTCTTGAATTCGCGCTTCAGCCGGTTGAGTTCCTCGAATTGCCTGAGGAAATTGTCGCGCAGCTCCTGTTTCTTGGATTCGTCGTAGATGTCCTCGCTGACGTCGATGACCTCGTCGATCTTCTTGTGGCCTTCCAGGACGTCCTGGCCCAGCTTGATCACCAGGTTCAGGACGATATTGGTCTTGGACAGGGCCTTGATCACTTTCTTTTCGCCGCGCTCGATCTTGCGGGCGATGTTGATCTCCTCGTTGCGGGACAGCAGGTTGACGCTGCCCATTTCACGCAGGTACTGCCTGACCGGGTCGCCGACGATCTCGGACCTCTCCCCTCCCGCCTTGGACGCTTTTTTTACCGGCCCCTTGGACGGCTTGATCTCGTTTTCCTTCAGGAAATGCTTGATGAACTTCTGGTTTTTCCTGACCGTGTCGTCGCTGCCGAAAATATAATTGATGGCCGACGTTTCGATGAGTCCGAAGCCCTTCTTGACCCTCTTCAGGATGGCCTTGAGCTCCTTGCGGAAATCGTTGAGGAAAACGTTGTATTCGTTGAGCTTCTCCTGGTTCAGGACCGATTTCTTGTTCAGGATCTTGATATTCAGCGAAGCCAGGTGGGCGCTGATCTCCTTTTTCTTCGGCAGCAGGTTGTTCTCGGTCAAAAAAGTCATGAAATCATCGTGGCTGATCTTGGCGTCATTGTCCCGGGCCGCTTCGATCAACTCCTTCATGATGACCGAAGAAACGGCGCTCTTGGCCACGTTGACGGCGGGCTTTGACGGCTCTTTTTTGGGGGCGGCGACAAGCTTGGCCGCTGCCGGGGCAGGTTTTTTTTTCGGCTGGACGACGGCCTTTTTTCCCGGGACGGGCGGCTTCACCCGGACGGCGGCCGGCTTGGGCGCGGTTTTTTTTGCCAGGGGCGATTGCCTTTTTGGCCGTGGCCTGGACTTGGCTTGCTTTGGGTTTGGGCTTGGGCTTGGCCGCGGCCGGAACCGGGTGTTTTTTTGGGGCTGCGGCCGGTTTGGGCGCTTGCTTTGCCGTGCCTGGGCGCAAAGCGGGCCCCTTTTTCTCAGGTTTCTTTTTCGACATGCTCCTCCCGGGAACTTCCGCACCTGCTTCTGATCAAAGCGTTCTTCTGCTTCATCAATTGCTGGACTTTTTTGAAATTCTTGTCTCTTTCCGCCACGGCGATATCCTGGTTCAAAAGCTTGTTCTTGTTCAAGGCCAGTTTTTTCTGAAAATTGTTTATGCTGGTGACGATGTCTTTCTCGATTTCCGAACGTTCTTTTTTCACCTGGGTTTTCTGGGAAAAAACATCATTGAGCCGGGCCTTTTCGGCCGCGGTCAGGCGCTTGCGTGATTTCGCTGAAAGCGGATCTCGCCATGCGCTTCATAACTGGCGAACAACAGGCGCAGGATGTTCCGGCTGGCCAGCGTGGCCAGGAGTTCGTCGTTGAAGAATTCCCGGATCTCCGGGATCACCTCCGGGGCGCGCAGGAGCGCTTCCAGGATCTTTTCTTCCATCAGGCTTATTTTCAGCGGCTTGTTCGGATCTTTCCGTCGCCTGGCCCGGCTGCAGCTCCAGCTTTAGAAGTTCGGCGGAGGTCTTGAAAAAAGCGGCGATGCGCTGCACGTAGTCCTCGCGGATGACCGGGTCGGACATCTTGGCGGTCACGGCCATGACCATGTCCAGGCCCTTCCGTTTCTGGTCGGGAACGGACAGGTCGAACTCGCGGGCCGCCTTGCTCAGCAAAAAATTAAAACCGTCCTCGGTCTTCAGCAACGCCTCGCGCATGGCCTGAGCTCCCTTGGGTGCGGACAAATTCATCGGGGTCCTTCGCCCCCTCGATGACCACGATGCGCGGGTTCACGTTCTGCTCGAACATCTTTTCGATATTGCGGATCGTGGCCGCCTCGCCGGCGGCGTCGCGGTCGTAGAAAATATGGATGGCGTTGCAGAAGCGCTTGAGCAGGTGGATCTGCTTCTCGGTCAGGGCGGTGCCCAGCGAGGCCGCCACCTGGCGGAAACCCGCCTGGTACGAGGCTGATCATGTCCAGGTAGCCTTCGACCAGCAGGCCGGCCTTTTCCTCCTTCATGAAGTTCTTGCTCAGGTGGAAGCCGAACAGGTGGTTGCCCTTTTTGTAGATCGGGGAATCGGGAGAATTCAGGTACTTGGCCGCGTCGTCGAAGATCGTGCGGCCGCCGAAAGCCAGTGAGCGTGCCGGTTTCGGAAAAGATGGGGAACATGATGCGGCCGCGGAAACGGTCGTAGATCCGGTTGTTTTCGTTTTTGACCAGCAGGCCCAGTTCCACCGCTTTTTCCAGCGGCGCTTTTTTTTGCCGCAGGTGGTTGGCAAGGCCGTCCCAGGAGTTGGGCGCATAGCCCATGGAAAAGGGCTCGAGGGTCTCCTTTTGCAGGCCGCGCTTGTTCAGATAAGCCAGCGCCTTCTTTCCCTCGCCGCCGCCGAACAGGTTTTCCTTGAAAAAAGCGCAGGCCAACTCGTTGATCAGCAGGTAGTCGTCTTTTTTTACGGCCTGGAAGCGGCTTTTTTCCAGGGGAATATTGAATTTTTCGGCCAGGAAATGCATGGCTTCGACAAAAGTGATGTTCTCCATTTCCTGAACCATGGTGAAGATATCCCCGAAACGGTTGCAGCCGAAGCAACTGAAGCTGTTCTTGTCGGGCATCACGAAAAAAGAAGGCGTTTTTTCGCTATGAAAAGGGCATAACGCTTTAAAGTTTTTGCCTGCCGGTTTCAGACTTACATAAAGCGAAGCTACATCCACAATAGAGATATGCTCTTTTATTTGATCTTTTGAATCCATTAAAAAAAACTATATAATCTAATATATATTGCAATATTTTTGGCTTTCTGTCAACAAAAAACCCGATAATTAAAAAGAAACCAGCAATGCGACCCCCGCCTGCAAGCCCCCCAGATCGATGGTATCGGTGGAATTTTCGGGCTTAACATTGATCTTACCGTAGCGGATCCCGAGATCGAATGAAAAATTGCGGTTCATTTTCAACTCGAATCCGGCTTCCAGCGAAGCGCTGCCGCCGCTGCCTTTGGCATTGCCGATCACGGATTCTTCCTTGTAGTTCAAGAACGTGAAACCGACTCCGGCGTAAGGGACGAAAAATCCCAGGTGCAAACCGTAACGCAGGGAAACATTGATCGGCAGCAGGGTCAAGGTGGTTTTGTCCCCGGTATAGGTGGTCTTGGAAATCACCTTGAACTGCGAAGCCGAGAGCCAGAAATAGAGGCCTTTCCAGACGTGGACGCCCAGCCGGCCGCCATATATGACATCGCCTTTGCCGTAAATACCTGTGAATAAATCGTATAATGCCTTGTCATCGGAAAAATTGGGCTGAAAATAACCGGCATAGGGGCCGATACTGAACATCGCGTATTTTTTGCGCCGCGGCGCGGCGGCGGTATCTTCCGCTTTACCGGCCGCGTTCGGGGCCGCCGGTTCAACGGCCACAGCCAGGTCCGCAGCGGCGCTGACCGCGACCACGGACTTGACGGGCTCGCGCCCGGGGTCGCCGTCCCAGTCATATACCCGGACCAGGTAATTGCCCGGCTTTTCATAACCGTAATTGACCAGTGACCCGACCATGACGCTCACTTCCTTTGCCGAGGGCAGGATGGTGCCGTCCCCCATGTCCCAGCGCAGGTGGTCGGGAGTGTTGAAATTGACGGCGCTGAATTGCAGGGTCTTCCCGGCAACGGCCCTGGCCGGTTCTATCCTGATCTGGCGCGGGTCCGCCCCGACCGCCAGTTCCGCGGTCAGCGGCGCCTGGCGCTTGTCGCCGCTTGAATCGTAGGCCTTGACCGTATAAGTGCCGGGCGCGGCGTAGGTATGGCTGACCAGGAAGCTGGCCTTGACCACGCCCGGGCCGGCGCCGGGCTCGATCTCGGTTCCGTCGCCGAAATCCCAGGCGATTTTTTCCGGGGTGCGGAAATTCAAGGCGGTGATGGCCACGGGGTGATTGGCCAAGGGGCGTTGGGGGGAGAAATCCAGGGCGCGGGCGTAGGCGCTTACCGTCACCTGCACCGTGACCGGGGGGGCGGCCATGTTGCCCATGTCATCATAAACCCTCACCAGGAACTGCCCGGCAGCCGCATACGCGTATGCCAGGGTGGCATCCTGCCCGGGGGCCGCCTTGCTGCCGCTGGTCAGCATCGTGCCGTCGCCCATGTCCCATTTCAGCAGGTTCGGGGTGTGGAAATTGCCGGCGGTGAACAGCAGCGGCTGGCCGGCGGCCGGGGCGGCCGGGGTAAAAGTCACCCGCCTTGTGTCCTCCAGTCCCGGCATGGCCGCGGCCGAGGCGGTTTCCACGTCGCTGCGCAGCACATACCAGGGTTCCGCTCCCGGTTTGGCAGCCACGTTCAGGAGAGCGACCCGGAAATACTCGCCGCTTTCGCCCAGGACCGAGAGCACGGTCCCGTAGCCGATCTCCCTGATGACCTTGGCGCCGGCGCCGGGCAGGCTGCGGATCTTGGCGAAGCGCACGACCACCCGGACCCAGGATTGGGCGTCCCGGCCCTGGCCGGCGGCCAGCAGGGAGAAGGCTCCGTCTTGCCCGCCGTGATTGGGGATCCAGGCCGTTTGCCCGGCGAAAAAAACAAAAAACAGCCCGACCGCGAGTAGAGTTCTTTTTGTTTTCATAGCGAATCACCTTACCATTCATCTGCCAAAAAGTAAAGATTGCAAAAAAAGGCCCGATTTGCTATGTTCACTCCATGGAAAAAATACTGGCCATGGGCTTTTCGTTCGTGGTGTTCGTCATCGGGCTGGCTTTCCTGATCACCGGCCGCATCGCCATCGGCCTGCTGCTGCTGGCGGTCTCCCTGTTCCTGGTCTTCATGGCCTTCCGCAAGAAAGAGACCGTGGTCATCGAACAGAAGCTCGACATCGGCGGCGAGATCAGCTCCAAGATGCTCAAGTGCAAGAACTGCGGCGCCGAGCTGAGCAAGGAAGACATGGAAGTGAAACTGGGCGCGGTGTTCATCTCCTGCCCCTACTGCCACAGCCAGTACCAGCTCGAAGAGGAGCCGAAATGGTGAAAACAAGGCATGCGCTGCTTGCCCTGCTGGCGCTGGCCCTGTGCCTGCCGGCCGCGGCCGCCGATTATTATTTCAAGGTCAACGAGCTGAAGGCCGAACTCACCGTGCGGCCCGACGGCCTGGTCGATATCCGCTACGCCGTCACCTTCAGCCCCCAAGCGGGCAGCCACCCCGTCGACATCGTGGACATCGGCATGCCCAACGAATATTACGATATCGCGCACGGCGAGGGCTTCCC
Source organism: Candidatus Aminicenantota bacterium (assembly GCA_963764745.1). Lineage (GTDB taxonomy): Bacteria > Acidobacteriota > Aminicenantia > UBA2199 > UBA2199 > UBA2199. Next base: position 64,155 of record CAVXTN010000012.1, read on the forward strand.
TGGCCGGCAGCGAGTTGACCGACATCCGCAAGTCGGAATACGTCAAGCCCGGCGTCGAGGTCCATCTCGGCGGCAGCACGATCCAGCCGGGCCGGACCGCGACCCTGGAATTCGCCATCCGCGTCGCGAACATGGTCTATCCCGACAGCGACGACCCCCGCTTCGCCTCCCTGCAGTTCAAGACCACCTGGTACGACGGCAAGTACGTCGCGGGCAACGCCGACCGCATCGAGGTCCGCTTCAACCTGCCGCCCGGCACCCGGCCCGAAGAGGTGAAATACCACGGCTTCGGGCGCCCCGGATACGAGCCGAGCGAATCTTCCTTCCAGGACGGCCGCGTCGTCTATCGTCTGGCGCTGGCTCGACCTGCCGGCGTCGGTCCCCTATGCCGCCGGAGCGTCCTTCCCCAGGAACCTGGTGGCCGCGGTCTATTCCCCGCCCAAAACGTCGATTCTCGTGGCGCTGCTCACCGCCTTTTTCGCCTTCTTCGGCTTCGTCTTCACCCTGTCGCCGCATCTGGATCATCGTCCTGATCATCATCTTCGCCGTGCGCAGCGGCCGCAAACGCATGAAGCAATACCTGCCGCCGCGCATCGGCATCGAGAGCGGCGGCATCAAGCGCGGCCTGACGCCGCCGGAAGCGGCGCCTGCTGCAGGAGCTGCCGCTGCCCCAGGTGCTGCTGCTCGTCGTTTTCGGTCTGCTGAAAAAAGACGCGCTGTCCATCAAGGAGATCGCGGCCAGGGACTTCCGCTTCGAGTACCGGAAAAAGGAGGGCCTGGAACACCACGGAATACGAAACCGCCTTCATCGCCGCCATCGACGCGGAGAACCGCCTGGACAAGACGGCGCTGCGCAAGATGTTCACCGACATGATCGCCGCCCTGCAGAAGAAAATGGCCGGTTTTTCCCGGCGCGAGACCAACATGTACTACCAGTCGATCATGAACAAGGCCTGGGAGCAGGTCAAAAGCTCCCCGCGCGACAAGCTGCCCGGGGAACTGGCCGCGTCCCTGGAATGGCTGGCCCTGGACCCGGAATATGAGGACAAGTTGGACCCGTACGCCGACGACGCGCTTTTCCCCGCCGGCGGCCGCGGTTACTGGTACAACGGTTTTCCGCAGCGCACTTCCGGCAGGCGGGCGGCGCGGCCCCGGGCAAGGGCTACGGCCAGGCCGTCAGCGGCGCGGCCAGCCGCCTGGTCCAGTCCCTGCAGGTCTTTTCCGGGCGCCCTGCTCGGCGAGAGCGCCGCGTTCACATCGGCCGTCACCCAGGTGACCAACCCGCCGCCGGTGGCCTCATCCTCGGGTTCAGCGGCGGCCACGGCGGGCAGCAGCTGCGCCTGCGCCTGCGCTTGCGCCGGCTGCGCCTGCGCCTGCGCCGGAGGCGGCCGATGAAGACCTATTCGACTCAAAAAAGCGATCGTCGTGCTGCTGGTCACGGCCGTGCCGCCGCCGCTTTCGCCGCCGCCGCCGCGGCCCTGCTTTTCAGCCGCGGCCGTTTCCTGGCGCTGCACCTGGACGTGTCCCGCTACCGGAACGCAGGCGGCTGGCTGCCGGCCCTGTTCGTATTCCTGGCGGTCATGCTGCTGACGACGCCGCTGCTGCTGCGCGCGTACGCCCGCAAGAGCTTCTCCGAATTCCTGGCCCCGGGGCTGTACCATTACTTACAACAGCGAAAAATTCGGCGCCAAGCGCATCCACCTGCGCGTGGAAAAGGACAAGACGGCCATCCTGATGATCGACGCCTACCGGGTGGTGCATCTCAACGCCACGGCCGCGGCCATGGTCAAGTATTTCCTCGACGATTACCCGCGAAGCCGAAAGCCGGCAGCCGGCTGGCCGCGGCTTTTCATATCAGCCGGGCCAAGGCCGGGCGCGACTACCGCGAGGTGCTGGAAAAGATCGACCTGCTCATCAACCGCAGCGACGTCTGCCCGGTGACCTATTTCGGCATCGACAAGATCGAGGCGTTCCAGACGCCGGTCTCGGCCCCCTACCGCATGGACCTGGCCCTCACCTACCGCTGCAACATCAACTGCTCCCATTGCTACAACCAGCGCCGCGAATCGGCCGAGCTGACCACCGGCGGAATGGAAGAAGATCATCAAGCTCCTCTGGGACCAGGGCGTCCCCCATGTCGATTTCACCGGCGGCGAGCCGACCCTGCGCGACGACCTGGTCGAGCTGGTCACCTATGCCGAGGACCTGGGCGTCATCACCGGGCTGCTGACCAACGGCGTGCGCCTGGCCGATGCCGGCTTTCGCCCGCGGCCTGAAGCAGGCCGGGCTGGACTACGTGCAGGTCACCCTGGAATCACAAAGCGAGGAGATCCACAACCGCATGGTCGGCAGCGACTCTTTCCACCAGACCGTGCAGGGGATCCGCAACGCCGTGGAACAGGGCATCTACGTGCTCACCAACAGCACGATCACCCGCGACAATCACGAGCAGATCGCAGGGGATCGTCCCCTTCCTGAAGGGCCTGGGAGTCGGATCGCTGGCCGTGAACTCCATCATCAAGGCCGGAAAATCGCGCCACCAGGACCCCGGCTTGAGCGAGGAGGAGCTTCTGCCCATCCTCAAGCAACTGCAGCAAGCGGCCGGGCGCGAGGGGATGAAATTCACCTGGTACACGCCGACCCAGTACTGCCGGCTGAACCCGGTGGAACTCGACCTGGGCGTCAAGCAGTGCACGGCCGGCAAATACAACCTGGCCATCGAGCCCGACGGTACGGTCATCCCCTGCCAGAGTTTTTACCACCCCCTGGGCAACATCCTGCAGCGAACCCTTTCGAAAAGATCTACCAGGGCGATTTCCTGGTCTCCCTGCGCCGGCGCGACTGGGCCATGGACAAGTGCCGCGACTGCGAATGGCTTGCCACCTGCGGCTGCGGCTGCCCGCTGCAGATCAATGAGGATTCCTTCTGCTGCCCCGACTGCTCGAGCAACCCATGAAAAACATCCACGCCGAACTGGAAGCCAGGGAAAACAATACCCTGCACCCGCGGGCCACGCGCAGCAGCGACAGCCGCCGCCAGCGGCCGGAAAAACCGTCGCCGGTGCGCACGGCGTTCCAGCGCGATCGCGACCGCATCCTGCACTCCAAGGCGTTCCGCCGCCTGAAGCACAAGACCCAGGTGTTCATCTCGCCCGAAGGCGACCATTACCGCACGCGCCTGACCCACACCCTGGAACTGAGCCAGATCGCCCGCACCATCGCCCGCGCCCTGAACCTGAACGAGGACCTGACCGAGGCCATCGCCCTGGGCCACGACCTCGGCCATACCCCGTTCGGGCACATCGGCGAAGCCGTGCTGGACGAGCTCTGCCCCGGCGGCTTCCGCCACTTACGAGCAGAGCCTGCGCGTGGTGGACAAGCTGGAGAACAAGGGGCAGGGGCTGAACCTGACCAACGAGGTGCGCGACGGCATCCTCAAGCACTCCAAGGGGCAGGGCGAGGTCATCCCCGCCCGGCGCGAGCTGCTGCCGGCCACCCTGGAGGGGCAGATCGTGCGCCTGGCCGATCTCATCACCTACGTCAACCACGACATCGACGACGCCAAGCGCGCCCGCATCATCGCCGACGGCGACATGCCCGAATCGAGCAAAAAGCTCCTGGGCGGCAGCTACGCCAAGCGCATCGACACCATCGTCATCGACGTCATCAACGAGACGCTGAAGAACGGCCTGGAGATCATCGCCATCTCGGCCCCGGTATTCGCCGAACTGCTCAAGTTGCGCGATTTTCTTTTTCAGAACGTCTATTTCCGCCTGGAGCGGCTGAGCGAGAAAGAGAAGATCCGCGAGATCCTCCTGGCCATCCACGCCCATGTCTGCCGCGACCCGCAGGGATACATCAACCCCTACCCGCCGGACGATCCCGTCCCGGTCCGCGTCATCGACTTCATCGCCGGCATGACCGACAACTACGCGCTGAACCTGTTCAGCCGGCTCACGCTTCCCAACTACCCACGCTAAATGGCATTGCCGCGCCGAATTTTCGGGGCGGCGATTGACATTGGCATTGTTTTGCCGCAAAATTCCGGCATGGGAAATAAAAGTTTTGGCGGGTCTATTTTCCCGGAAACCCAAGGAGAGCGAAGATGAAATGCAAACGTTTCGGTTTGGTGCTGGTCTTGGTGGTGGCGATCGCGTGCCTGGCATCCTTTTCCTGCATCAAGGGCGGCGGCGGGGATGGCGACGACAACGACGATTCCGCGAAGCCGAATTTCGTTCAGTCCGGCTCGGGTACTGCTAAACTATACACCCCTTCCGAATCCAACGCCACCAGCATCACCTATTATAGTTATGTGAAAAACATCGGGGGCAAGCGGCAAGATCAGCATGACCATCGGCGCCGACAGGCGAAACCGCCACCGAGGAGTTCGACGTGACGGCCGGGACAAGCTATGTCTTCCAGGCCACGGTCCCGTGCGTGAAACAGAGCAACGCCACGTTTACTTATTCCGCAAAATTCCCGGGAACGGCGGGTTACACGGATACTCGCACAGAACCCGGTTACCACCACACGGGTGCGCCCTTTGGAATGCAATTTACCGTAAAATAAATATTACACAATTTTCCAGGTCCATTTTTCATTTTACAAGCAATAATAGGGAAATAATCCACGCCTGGAGATTTTCCAACAGAACCCGGTAGAGGAATCGGGGATTTTCAGCCGCCCGTTTTTTTATCCAGCCAGGGCTTGAAGGCCGCGGCCAGGTCGCTCGCGGACATGGCGCCGCTGACGCGGTGCACTTCGCGGCCGCCGACGAACAGGACCAGGGTGGGGATGCTGAAGATCTGGAACTGCGAGGCCAGGCCGGGCTCGGCGTCGGTATCGACCTTGGCCACGGTGACGTCGGTGCGGGCGGCGACGAATTTTTCCAGCGCCGCGGCCATCTGCCGGCAGGGCATGCACCAGGTGGCCCAGAAATCCACCAGCATGGGCTGGGGGTTCAGGCGGATCGAGGATTCGAAATTTTCCGTGGTCAGGACCCGTGATCTGCGGCCTGGCCGCCAGCGGCAGCGGCTTCTTGCACTTGCCGCACAGGGGCACGCCGCGCATGCCGCCGCGGACGCGGTTCTTGACGCCGCAGGCCGGGCAGAGGATGATGTCAGCCATTTGCCGCCTCCTCTTGCAGTTCCCTGACCATTTCGACCAGCCGGGCCAGGCCCTCGCCGGCGCTGGTCTTGCCGATGACCTTGCCTTTCCTGAACAGGAAACCGTATTGCTTTGAAAATGCCAGGCCGATGTCGGCGTCCGCGGCCTCGCCCGGGCCGTTGACTTCGCAGCCCATGATGGCGACCCGCAAGGGGCTGGGAAAACGCAGGCGGCCGACCTTTTCTTCGAATTCGCCGACCAGGCGGATCAGGTCCACGGAAGTGCGGGCGCAGGTCGGGCAGGAAATGATCTCCAGGCCGCCGCGCGCCAGCCCGGCGGCCAGCAGGATCTGCCGGGCCACCTTGATCTCGCGGACCGGGTCGGCGGTCAGCGATACGCGGATGGTATTGCCGATGCCGTCCAGGAGCAGGCTGCCGATGCCCAGCGCCGAACGGACGCTGCCCGCCAAAAAAGTGCCGGCCTCGGTCACGCCCAGGTGGAACGGGTATGGGCATTGCGGGTCGGCCAGGCGGTTGGCGGCAACGGTTTGCCTGACGTCGTGCGACTTCAGCGAGATCTTCAGGTCGAAAAAATGCTGGTCCTCGAAAAACTTGACCTTGTCCAGCAGCGAGCGAACCATGGCTTGCTCCGGCGCCAGGGAGGCGCGCCGGTATTTTTTTTCCAGGGAACCGGCGTTCACGCCGATGCGGATGGGGATCTTTTTCTCGGCGGCCAGGCGGACGATGGCTTTCAGTCCCTGGTTGCCGCCGATATTGCCGGGGTTGATGCGGATGCCGTGGGCGCCGTTCTCCATGGCCCCCAGGGCCAGGGCGGCATCGAAATGGATGTCGGCGATCACGGGCAGGGGCGATCGCGCCGTTATTTTTTTAAAGGCCGCCAGCGCGGTTTTCGCGGGCACGGCCACGCGCACGATATCGCAGCCGGCGTTCTTCATGCGGCGGATCTGCCTTAGGGTGGCTTCCGCATCCTCGGCCGGGGTATTGGTCATGGACTGGATCGAAACGGGATGGGTTCCGCCGATGCCGACCCGGCCGACAAAAATCTCCCGCTTCATATATGAATTATAGCGAAATCAGTTGTGAAAAGTAAAACTGAGTTTTGCGCCGAATTTCATTTTCTGTGAAAAAAAAAGGGCGGCTTCGGGAAAGCCGCCCCTTTTCTTGGATTCATTACTTTACCTGTGACGGGAATGGCCATGGTCTTGGCCTCCTCGGCCTTGGGAATGGTCAGCAGCAGAAGGCCGTCCTTGAGCGTCGCGTCGATCTTCTTGGCATCGACGTTCCTGGGAATGGTGAAGGAACGCTCGAACATCCCGTAGCTTCTCTCCAGGCGATGGACGTTTTCGTTCTTGGTTTCCTCTTCCTGTTTTCTTTCGCCGCTCAACGTCAGCGTGTCCCCGGAAAATTCGACCTTGATGTCTTCTTTCTTGAACCCGGGCAGCTCGATCTTGAAAACGTAGCCGTCCTTGGTCTCGTAAATGTCGGTCATCGGGCGCCAGGCGCTCGGAGCCAAGCCCGTTCTTGGTGGATTCATCGAGCATCTCTTCACCAAAGATCCTGTTCCATCGGTCGTACATGCTTGCCAGATCCGAATAAGGTTGCCATTTTGTTATTCTCATTTTTTACCTCCATGATTTTTCATATGAAATATAGAATAGATTTACGTTTTTGTCAACAATATCTTACTTATTATTTATTATATTTATTTAAGTGTGTTATTATCAATTTAATCGATCTTTTTTCTATTGCTTTTCCCCGCTTGTTCGGCTATTATTTGCTTTTAAATGAAAATAGCAGACCTGCTTACCCGCATCCGCCAGGGCGATCCCTTGGCTTTGGCCAAGGCCATCACCATGGTGGAAAACCGAAAGAAGGATTACAAAATCCTGCTGCAGGGAATATACCCGCTGCCTGGCAAGGCGTTGAAGATCGGCATAACAGGGGCTCCTGGCAGCGGCAAAAGCTCTCTGGTCGAGAAATTGATCGCCAGGCTCAAGCCCCAGGGCGCGTCCATCGCCGTTCTGGCCGTGGACCCCTCCTCACCCCTGTCGGGCGGGGCGCTGCTCGGCGACCGCCTGCGCATGATCCAGCACAGCAACGATGCCAATGTTTTTATCCGCAGCATTGCCAATCGCGGCCATCTCGGCGGCCTCAGCCTCTCCACCCACGAGATCGTCGACCTGCTGCAGGCGGCGGGCAAGGAGATCATCATCATCGAAACCGTGGGCGTGGGCCAGTCCGAAGTGGACATCGTCAACGTCGCCGACGTGGTGCTCATGGTCCTGAACCCCGAGAGCGGCGACGAGATCCAGATCTTCAAGGCCGGCATCATCGAGATCGCCGATATCTTCGTCATCAACAAGTCCGACCTGGGCGGCAGCGACAACAAGATCAGCGAGATCAAAAATTATTTTTCCATGGCCGCCAAGCCCCCGCCGGTCTTTGCCACCTCGGTCAAGGAGGACACCGGCATCGGCGAGCTGCTGTCCGGCATCAGGCAATTCCAGCAGCAGGAAAGCTGCCGCATCCACGAGAAAAGGGCCGCGGTCAAGAGAAATTTCGTGGAAAAGATCGTGGCCGAGCGCTGGCGGGAAGAGATGCGCCTTGACCCCGGCATCGAAGAGCTGCTGGCCGCGGCGGCAGAGGCCAATCCCGTTCCAGCTGGCCGAAGCCATCGTCCGGAAACTGAAAACAGGAGGCACTCATGATAAAAAAACTTGACCATATCGCCATCGCCGTGAAGAACCTGGCCGAAGAGATCGCCCGCTACCGCGATGTCCTGGGCCTGGAATACCTGGGCTCGGAGGTGGTGGCCGAGCAGAAGGTGACCGTGGCCTTTTTCAGGATCGGCGACGTGTTCATCGAGCTCCTCGAGCCCACCGGGCCCGACTCCCCGATCAGCGCCTTCATCGAAAAAAAAGGCGGCGGCCTGCACCACCTGGCCCTGGAAGTGGACGATATCAAGGCCGCGATCGGCCGCCTGCAGGAAAAGAACGTGCAAATGCTCAATCCCGAACCCAGGCCTGGCGCCCACCATGCCCAGATCGCCTTTGTCCACCCCAGGAGTTTTTCCGGAGTTCTGTTCGAACTGAAACAAAAAGGGGATGAATCCTAAGACCCGCCTGGCCATCCTCTGGCACATGCACCAGCCTTTCTACCAGGACCCCCGCAACAAAAAATTCGCCCTGCCCTGGCTGCGCCTGCACGCGCTGAAGGACTATTTCGGCATGGTCCATCTCCTGGAGGAGTTCCCCGACCTGCGCCTGACCTTCAACCTCGTGCCGTCGCTGCTGGCCGGGCTGCAATTGTACCTGGACGGCGCCAGCGACGAATTCCTCGACGTCTTCCGCAAATCCGCGGCCGACCTCGGCGAGGACGATGTCCGCTTCCTGGTCCGCCATTTCTTTTCCATCCAGCACGAAAATCACATCAAGCCCTACCGGCGCTATGACGCGCTTTACCAGAAAAAAATGAAGCTCCTCGGGCGGCCGGGCGAGCCCGACTGGCAGCGGCTGTTTTCAGCACGGCCGAGCTCCGCGACCTGCAGGTCTGGTTCCAGTTGAGCTATCTCGATGAATCCTATAAGGAGAACGACCCCCGGGTGCTCGCCCTGCTGCGCCAGGGGCAGAATTTTTCCGAGAGCGACAAGCAGACGGTCGGCGCCGTGGGCGACGAGATCCTGGGGCGCATCATCCCCGAATACCGGAAATTCCAGGACCAGGGCCGGATCGAACTCAGCACCAGCCCTTTTTATCACCCCATCCTGCCGCTCCTGCTTGACCCGCAGGCCGGGAAAAAGGCCAACCCGGGCCTGGCGCCCTACGATCTCGATTTCAACTGGGAAGAGGACGCCTGGGCGCAGCTGCAGGACGCGCTGGCCTGGATGCAAAATACGTTCGGCGCCAGGCCGCGCGGCATCTGGCCCCCGGAGGGCGGCCTGTCGGAAGCGGTGCTGCGCCTCCTTGAAAAAGCCGGCATCGCCTGGACCGCCTCGGACGAGGAGGTCCTCAGCCGCTCGCTGCCGCGCCCCCTGGAGCGCGACGCCGGCATGGCCGGCACCGACCCCGGCGCCCAGTATTCCTCTTATTCCCTGGCCGGAGCCCAGCTGAAAATATTCTTCCGCGACCATCTGCTGTCGGATCTGATCGGGTTCTATTACCAGAAATTCCCCGCCGCCGACGCGGCCGCCGACCTGTATCGCCGCGTCAAGGCCATCGCCCAGGCCGGGCCCGCCGGCCTGACCATTCCCATCATCCTGGACGGCGAGAACGCCTGGGAATTCTACCCCCGCAGCGGCCGGGACTTCCTGCGCGAATTCTACCGCCTGCTCAGCCATGACCCCGTGATCGAAACGGTCACGTTTTCAACCGCCCTGGACCGCCCCTCCCGCCCGCTGCAGAAATTGAAAAGCGGTTCCTGGATCAACGGCAATTTCGACATCTGGATCGGCGACCGCGACGACCAGCGGGCCTGGGAACTGCTGAAGGAAGCCCGGGACGCTTTCACGGCCGCCAGATCGGGCCTTGCCGCCGGGCAGGTCAGCGAGATCGAGAAACTCCTGCACGTCGCCCAGGGCAGCGACTGGTTCTGGTGGTACGGCAAGGAAAACTACACTCCCGACATCGATATTTTCGACGGCCTGTTCCGCGCCAACCTGCAAAAGATATACCAGGTCCTGGAAAGCCCGGTGCCGCCTGGACTGCTCAAGCCCATCCCGCAGTCCACGCCGGCCGACCACCTGGCCGTGGTCCAGCCGCAGGATTACCTGGAGGCGCGCATCGACGGCGACGCCAGCGATTACTTCGAGTGGCTGGACGCCGGCCGCATCGACATCCTCTCCTACGGCGGCGCCATGAACATCGCCAATCCGCTGGTCAAGACGCTGTTTTTCGGATTCAGCCGCGACCATGTCTTCCTCAGGATCGATACCAAGAAAAACGCGCGCACCTATTTTGAGAACGGCTTCGGCCTGAGCCTGAGCCTGCAGAGCGGCGCGCGGCAATGGCTGGGCGCCATCGGCCAAAAGGGGCCGGAGCTGCTGCTGGAGAATTTCAGCGGCGGCATCTCGGGAGCGGTCGGGAAGATCATCGAAGTGGCCGTCCCCTTCAGCGCCCTGGACCTCGGCGAAGGCGGCGAATTCCGGCTGCAGATGCACTGGTCGTTCAACGGCCAGCCTTTCCAGGCCATCCCGGCCCGCGAGCCCATCGCGCTCCGCGTCCCGGACGCCAGGGATTACGCGGCGTACTGGCAGGTGTGAAAATTTATTTTCATTTTTGACCGTTGCATTCTCCCACAAATTTGTCATATAATCGGCGCATGACACAAACAGACAAAAAAGCCAAGTTCACCATGCCCCACCCCATCGTCCTGATCTACGTCCTGGTGATCATGATGGTCGTCCTCACCTGGGTCATCCCCTCCGGCGAGTTCCAGCGCGTCGAGACCAAGGTGGGCGGCAGCAGCCGCCTGGTCACCGTGCCCGGCACCTTCCACCGCGTCGCCCAGCGGCCGGCCGGGCTGGAGGCGCTCCTGCTGTCGCCGATCCGCGGCTTCCAGGACGGCATGCTGATCATCGTCTTCCTGTTCATCATCGGCGGCGCTTTCAACGTGATCAACGAAAGCGGCGCCATCAACCTGGCCATCAAGAGGATGGCCGCGGCGTTCTCCCGCCGCCCGCGCCTGCAGCCCTTCATCATCCCGGTACTGATGCTGGTGTTCTCCATCGCCGGATCGGTGTTCGGCATGTGCGAGGAGACGATGCCCTTCATCCTGATCTTCATCCCCCTGTCGCTGTCGCTGGGCTATGATTCCATCGTCGGGCGTGGCCATCCCCTTCCTGGGCGCCGCCGCCGGCTTCGCCGCCGCTGCCTTCAACCCTTTCACCGTGGGCATCGCCCAGGGACTGTCGAACTTGCCGCTCTATTCCGGCCTGGCATATCGCCTGATCGCCTGGGTGATCGGCACCACGATCACCATCGCCTTCGTCATGGTCTACGCCGCCAGGATCAAGAAGGACCCGACCAAGAGCCTGGTCTACGACCTGGACAGGGCGCGGACCGAGACGGGACCGGCCAACGGCACGGACATGGCCGAGTGGAACTGGCACCATCGCGCCGTGCTGGCGGTTTTTGGGCTGGGAATGGTACTCCTGGTCGCAGGCATCCTGATCGAGGAATGGTACATCGAGGAGATCGCCGCCCTGTTCATGGGCATGGGGCTGGTCGCGGGCTTCGTCGCCGGCCAGGGCCCCAGCCGGATCGCGAGAAATTTCGTCGCCGGCGCCCGCGATTTCGTCGGCGTGGCCTTCGTCATCGCCAGCGGACGCGCCATCCTGATCGTCGCCCAGGACGCCAAGATCCTGGACACGATGCTCTATTCCGCCTCCAACTTCATCTCCATGTTCCCGCGCATCGTCACCGCCCAGATGATGTTCCTCACCCAGAGCGTGATCAACTTCTTCGTACACTCGGGCACGGCCCAGGCCGCCCTGACCATGCCGATCATGGCCCCCTTGAGCGACCTGGTGCACATCACGCGCCAGACCACGGTCTTCGCCTACCAGCTCTGCGAATTCGTCAACCCCATCCTGCCCACCTCGGCGGTGACCATGGGCGTGCTGGGCATGGCCAAGATCCCCTGGGACAAGTGGGCCAAGTGGTTCCTGCCGCTGATGCTGATCCTGGTGGCCTTGAGCCTGCTGCTGCTCATCCCGCCGGTATTGACGAACTGGGGACCGTTTTAAGAAAGAAAAGTTAAAAGAAAAGTTAAAAGTAAGAATCAACTCCGCCCCCTTTCTTGGGAAGCTAAGGGCCGGCACGATTTGCAACAAGGAGCACTCCTCTCTTGCGTCATGACATGGTGCTTGGCGGATTTGATGCTTGAAAGGTATTTTGATTCTTACTTTTTATTCACTTTTCCTCTTCCTCCTATAATCTCCCCATGGCCTATTTCATGCCGCTGGCCTATTCAGCGCTGGGCGCTTTCAGCATGGTCACGCAGACCATCCTGCTGCGGGAGTTTTTCGTGGTGGCGGCCGGCAACGAGATCTCCTTTGGCATCGCCATGGCCGGCTGGCTGCTCGGGGTCGGGGCCGGCTCCCTGGCCGGGGCTTTCTTCAGCGCCCGCCGCAGCCAAACCGCAACCGCTTTTTCGCGGGCGGCCCTGGCCATGGCCCTGGCGGCCCCGCTCCTGCTGGCCGCGGTCCGCTGCCTGCACCGGCTGGCAGGGATCCCCCAGGGCGCGCTGCTGCCGCTGGCCAAAACCCTGTACCTGATCCCACTGCTGACCATGCCCTTCAGTTGCTTGATCGGCTTCGCCTTCCCGCTGGCCGCCAAGCTCCGGGCGCGGCCGGAGGCAAATGCTCCCCGGCTGCTGGCCGGCGCCTATGTCTGGGAATGCCTGGGAGCGCTGGCCGGCGGCATGGCGTATACATTCTGGCTGGCGGGGAAATGCAGCCCGCTATGGATCATGGAGCTGTTCACCCTGCCTTTGCTGATCGCTTCCGCCTGGCTGGCTTTGGCCTCGTCCGGGAAGGGCAAGCCGGCCGTGCACCTGCTGGCCGTTGCGTTGAACCTGGCCGCCATTTTCAGCGGGGCTGCCAACGGCGGCGATTCCTGGCTGGCGCGGCAACGCTGGCAGGGAATATCCGGCTCGCGATGGGTCGCCGGCCGCGACTCCAGGTACCAGAACCTGCAGCTGGGGGTGAGCCAGGGACAATACAATCTGTTCGCCAACGGCCAGCTTGCGGCCGTGTTCCCCGATGACGACGCGCAAAGGCTCCTGGCGGCCCAGATCCTCAGCCAGCATCCCCGCCCCGGGAACATTCTGGTCGTCGGCGAGCGCCAGCGCCGGCCTGGCCAAGCACCTGCTGCGCTACCGCATCGCCCGGCTCACCACCGTGGAGATCGATGCCGGGTACGACGAGCTGATCCAGGAGCATTTGAGCGCCGCCGACCGCTCCGCGCTGCGCGACCCGCGCCTGCGCTCCCGGGTCATGGACGGGCGCCGTTTCGTCCAGCTTGCCGCCCGCGGCGAACCTGCCGGGCGGGAGCGCTTCGACCTGGCCTTCATCGACCAGCCCGACGCCTGGACGGCGCTGCTCAACCGCTATTATACCCGCGAGTTTTTTCCTGGACCTTAAAAAGATCCTGGCTGCGGGCGGAGTCGTGGCCCTGCGCCTCAGCGCCTCGGAAAACGTCGCGTCGGGGATCGTCACTCCCTATGCCGCGGTCATCTATCAAACCCTGAAAAGCGTCTTTCCCTTCATCGCGGTCGCTCCGGGACCGACCGGCGCCTTTTTTGCCTCGGACGCCACGGCCAGCGTCAGCATGGAGCCCGCTGTCCTGGCGGAACGCTACCGCGCTTTGGCCCTGCCTCCTGCCGAGCTGGCGCCGGTTTTCAGCTCCCTTTATCCGCCGGAAAAGACCGCCTTCTTCAGCGCCGCCCTGCGGGGATACAAGGCGCCGGCCCTGAACGGCGACCAGCGGCCCATCGCCTATTTCCTGGGCAGCCGCGTGCTGGGCTGGGACAGCGGCAGCCCGCTGTCCGGCCTCTTCAACCTGCTCGAAAAAGCGAAGCTAGCGAACGTGCTCCTGATCATGGGCCTGCTGCTTCTGCCCCTCTTGCTGCCCGCGCTGGCGGCCGGGCGCAAAAAGCGGGCCGCCACCGCCCAGGTCCTGCTGGCCGCCGCCAGCGGCGGTTTTGCCGGCCTCTCGTTCGAGATCACGGCCATCTTCATATTTCAGAATACGTGGGGGTTTGTTTACCAGGCCGTGGGCCTGCTGATCGCCCTGTTCATGCTGGGACTGGGCGCGGGAGCCGCCTGGACCAGCCGCATCATGGAAAAAAAACCGTCTGACGGCCGCAAGCGCCGCGCGCCGGCTCGCCGGCGTCCAGGTGCTGATCGCCGTCCTGAACCTGACGTGCCTGCCTCTGCTCAAGGGAATCTTCCGGCTGGGCTGGCCCGGGCAATTGCTGCTGGCCGCCTGGCTGGGCGGCATGGGGCTGCTGGTCGGGGCCATCCTGCCCCTGGGCATGAGCGCCTTGCAGCGCCTGCCGGCCGCAGTGAGCGCCGGACTTCTGAACGCCGGCGATTACCTGGGCGGCGCCGTCGGCTCCCTGTTCATGGCCGCATTTTTTCTGCCGCTGCTGGGCACAGGGAACAGCCTGCTGCTGGTCTCCCTGCTGTCATTGGCCTCGGCCGGACTCCTGCTGCTGGCAGCCGGGCGGCGGGAAAGGGACCGCTGAAAGGCTAGCGTTCCGCGGGCAGCGACTGCCAATCGTTCAGCACCCGGATGGCTTCATCCAGAACCGGGTCTTTGCGCAGGTCGGAGACCCATTCCTTTCTTTTTTCACTCAAAGGGTCGGCCGCCGCGGCCGGGGCTTTGGCATCGGGGATCGTCACCTGGATGTAGGGGAACTCGGCCTGCTCCTTGTTGAACTTTTCGGCCTGCTGGAAAAGCGATTCCTGCTCGGCCTGGAATTTTTTCAAGTTCAGGGTCACCAGCGTGGTTTCGCGCTGCTTTTTCAAGCGGGTGATGTTTCCGGCGATCTCCCGGAAGCGGACGTTGGACTTCTGCCTCTCGAGGCTCTGCTTTCTTCAACTCCGCCAATTGGGGCAGGCTGAGGCTCCAGGGGGTGAAGGAAAGCGGGGCGACAGTATCCCAGCCAAGCGCATTTTTCTGGCTCTTTTCGCCCACGCCGAGGTACGAATACAGGTCGGGCAGGATGATGTCCGGGATCACTCCCTGGAACTGGGTGGAGGCCCCGGTGATGCGGTAATATTTCTGCACGGTCAGGGCGATGGCGCCCAGCGGCGCCAGCTGCTTCATGTCCGCGGCGAGGAAACGGTCAAGGTCCAGCATGACCTGCACCGTGCCCTTGCCGAAGGTGTGTTCGCCGCCGATCACGACGGCCCGGCGGTAATCCTGCAGGGCGGCGGCCACGATCTCCGAAGCCGAGGCGCTGAGGGAATTCACCAGCACCACCAGCGGGCCGCTGTAGCTGATTTCGCCGTCGCGGTCATCATAGACCTGGGGCGCCGAATGGCGGTCTTTCACCTGGACCACCGGGCCATTCTGGATGAAGAGCCCGGTCAGTTTCACGGCGTCCTCCAGGGCCCCGCCGCCGTTGTTGCGCAGGTCGAGGATCATGCCGTCCACGCCCAGGGCGCTCAATTTCTCGCAGCTCCTTTTTCACGTCGTCGCTGGCGTTGCGGCCGGCGGCAGCGGTTGAAGTCATGGTAGAACTTGGGCAGGTAGACATAGCCGAATGATTTTTTCAGCATTGTCGTTGGTCAGGACCGCGGAACGGGCGTAGGTCTCCTGGATCTCGACCACGTTGCGCACCAGGGAGATCTGCATGATGCGCCCGTCGGTTTTCTTGACCGTCAGCCGCACCAGGCTCCCTTTTTTGCCGCGCACCAGCCGGGCGGCATCGTCGACGCTCATGCCCACGATGTCGACGGGCTCCTCGTCGCCCTGGCCGACCTTGAGGATGATGTCCTCGACCTTGAGTATGTTCTGGATCCAGGCCGGGCTGCCGGGGATGACATCGAAGACCTTGATGAAACCGTCGTCCTCGCCCAGCAGGGCGCCGATGCCCTCCAGGGTGCCCGACATGTCGATGTCGAAATCTTCCTTGGCCCGGGGCGGGAAATACTGGCTGTGCGGGTCGAAAATGGCGATCAGGGCGTTGAAGAACAGCGACTGCATGTCCTCCGACCTTTCCTGGAGCAGGCGGCCGAAAAGCCGCTGCACGCTCTTTTCCACCGCCTGCCGCGCCCGGATCTCCAGTGCGGCGGAAAAGGCGGGCGTCGCTTTTAGCGACTGTCCGTTTTGGCATTCTCGTCTTTCGACGGCGGTGGCGGTTTTCTGCAGGTTGAGGTACTGGGTCAGGGTGAGGTATTTCAGCCACTTCTCCCACCAGGCGCGCAGCTGGGAAAGGTCGCGGCTGGTTTCCCTCTTGTCGGCGTCGAGCTCGATCGCGTCATCCCGGGAAAAATCGAACGGCTTGGCCAGGATCTCCCGGCACATGCCCTGGACCTGCAGCACGCGCTGGCGCAGAAGCTGCTTGCCCAGGCGCGGCAGGGAAAAATCGCCGTCCACGCAGTTCGTCGTCGATCTTGTAGGTGTAGGCCTTCAGGGTATCCAGGTCGGCCTGGATCAGGAAACTCTTGCCGTTGTCCAGGTATTTGGTATACTGGGCGAAACTCTTCGCCGAAAAATCATCGTCGATCTTCCTGCCGCTGTAATGCCAGTTGGCCAGCCAGTTGCCGACCAGCTGGCTCAGGACCTTTTCCCGGTCCTGGGTGGGGGTCTCGGGCTGCAGGGCTCCGGAAAGCAGCAACGACAATATCAGGATCGCGAAAATTTTGATTTTCATGGGTTTTCCTTGCAATCAATATACGATTGTACGCCGCTTTTCGCCCGCTGGCAATAAGAAAAAATCATAGAAACCGCAACGGCGGCGGCAGAACCGGGAAAGCGGGGCTTCCCCGGACCGTGGTTCCGCAGCCGTCAGGTTAAAATATTTTTTTACTCGATATTGGCGCTGACCACTTGCGCGAGCTGCATCATGTCGATGGTCTGTCCGATCTGCAGCCCGGTAAAGTCGGTTACCTTGCCGCTGGATTTGCTTTTGATCTTGGTATTTTTAAAGATCTTCAGGAGTTTTTCATCGGCGACGATGAATTTCCCCGCGCCTTCCGGCTTGCCGTTGGCGGTTTTCGCCTGCAGTTTTTTCGCCTTGATGTGGTCCCAGAGTTTTTTCGTGATCTCCAGGCGCGGCAGTTCGCTCTTGCCGACGAACGCGGCCAGGTCAGCCTTCAATTTCACCGGTTTGTTCAAGCCTTTTTCTTCCATATTGTTTTTTCTCCTAAGTTGAAGTCGGGGACATTATAGCATAAAAAAGCGGAATGCCAGTATCATGCCGACAAATCCCGGCAAATGCGGCCGGAGAAAGATATGCTATAATTGTTCATGCAATTCGGAGCTGAAATTGCCCGTGGACGACTACCGGGACGAGATCGAGCGCGACCATCGCCGCCAACCCGGTCGTGATCCTGACCGCCGAGACCGGGGCCGGCAAATCCACCCGCGTCCCCTGGTGGCTGTGGCAGGCCGGGCAAGAAAGTGCACGTCACCCAGCCGCGGCGCATCGCCGCCCGCGCCCTGTCCAACTACCTGGCCCGCGTCTGCAACCTGCCCTGGGGGCGGGAGATCGGCTACCAGACCGGCCTGGACGGCAACCGCTCCGCCGCGACCACCCTGCTCTACCTGACCGACGGCGTGCAGATGGTGCGCGAGATCCAGGGCAGCCGCGACTACGACGTGCTGGTCCTGGACGAGATCCACGAGTGGAACCTGAACCAGGAAGTGCTCGTCGGCCTGGTCAAGAAAAACCTGGACAGCGGCTTCTACCTGCGCAGCGGCAAGCGCGTGGTCATCATGAGCGCCACGCTCAAGGCCAGGCAGATCTCGACTTTTTTGAACCACGCCCCGGTGATCACCGTCCCCGGACGCGGCTTTCCCGGTCGACTGCCAGCGGCGCCATCCCTGCTTTCTCCTGCCCGACGCCGCCACCCTGCTCGAGGAGGGGCACAACGTCCTGGTCTTCCAGCCCGGAAAGCAGGAGATCGACGAGACCATCCAGAACCTGAAGGACCTGCTGGATCACGACCAGCAGAAGGCGGTCATCCTGCCCCTGCACGCGGAGCTCTCCATCAGCGAGCAGGCCAAGGTCTTCAGGAATTATCCCCTGCCCAAGGCGGTGGTGGCCACCGACATCGCCCAGACCAGCCTGACCATCGACGACATCGACGCCGTCATCGACAGCGGCATCAAGAAGGAAGTGCGCCTGGTCAGCGGCATCGAGGGGCTCTACCCCACCGAGATCTCCACGTCCGAATGCCGGCAGCGCGCCGGCCGGGCCGGCCGCGTGAAGAAAGGGTTTTACATCCTCTGCTCGGAGCGGGGCATGGACGACCGCCTGGATTACCCGGAACCGGAGATCCGCCGCCTCAACCTGGAGAGCGTGGTGCTGCGCATGTGCAAATGGGGGATCTCGCCCCTGGAGTTCAATTTTTTTCACCGCCCCAACCGCAGCCTGATCCTCAAGGCCATCCAGAACCTGAAGAATTTCGGCGCCCTGACCGCGGAGAACAAGGTGACCGCGGACGGCCGGCGCATGGCCGAGCTGCCCCTGTCGGTGCGCAGCGCCCGGCTGCTGCTGGAAGCCGAGAAGGGCGGGCCGCGGGTCACCGACCGGGCCCTGAAGGTCATCGCCATTTTCGAGACCGCGCGGCATCGTCAGCAAGGAATTCGCCGGCGAATGCTATTCCAATTCCCCCTACAAGCTCCGACCTGCTCAACCAGCTCGACCTCTGGGAAGACCAGAAGCGCAACTCCCGCCTGGTGTCGGGCAAGAAGACCGCGCTGGCCCGGGAAATCTACCTTGAGCTCAAGAAGCGCCTGGCAGCGTTGCCGCCGGTCAAGGGCCCGCTCTCCGACGCCGAGCAAAAGCACCTTTTCCGGGCCATCCTGTCGGGATTTTGCGACGGCGTGTATTTCAAGGGCGAAGGCATCTACTGGCGGGAGGGCGAGGAGCGGCAGATCGAGCGCACCTCGATCCTGAACCAGTCCCGGCCGGAGATGGTGGCCGGACTGCCCTTCGACCTGGTCATCAACCGCGAGGACCCGAAGACCGGCAGCAAGGAGGAAAAGTACCTCCCGCTGCTCACCTTCTGCTCGGAACTTTCCCTCCAGCAGCTGGAAGAGCTCAAGCCCTTCAGCTATGAAAAGCGGCGGCGCATCCTCCTGCAGGAAGACAAGCTCAAGGTCAGCGAGGAAATTTATTTCGGCTCGCGGCTGATCAAGTCCATGGCGGTCGACCCCGACTGGACCCGGCCCGACGAAAAGCACGCCATCCTGACCCTGGCCCTGAAGTGGTTCGCGACAAATTACGAGCGCCTGCCCGGCCGCGCCGAGATCGAGAAGAACCGGGCCTGGTTCGCCGAGGCGGCCGAGCGCCCTGGGGGAAAAACTGCCGCCCTTCGACCAGGCCCTGCACGACTATCTGTACCGCCAGCTGCGCCGCAGCCTGAAGATCGACGACCTGCGCTTTTTTTTCCAGTTCCACCCCGCCCTGCAGCGCATCGACCTGCACCACCTGCTCCCCCATCGCTGGCTGCAAAAACTGAAGGCCGCCGGCTGGCCCAAGCTGCTGCGGTCAAGGAGATGGACGATCCCGCTGGAATATGCCGGCGGCAAGCCCTTCCTGGTCGCTGGACAACGCGCAGTTCCACCGCCTGGAAGCCGACGAGATCCGCCTGCCCAGCGGCGAGGCGCCGGGCTTTCTCCTGCAGGGAGAGCGCTTCCCCGGCTGGCCGGCCGCGGTCGCCCGCTACAACGCCCGCCTGAAAGAGGAAATCTTCGAGCGCAAGTGGCGCCATGAGAAAAAAAGCGTCCAGGTCGGGGATATCCTGGATATCCCGTTCCCGCTCGCCTTCCAGGGCGGCAACGGCAAGGACAATGCCCCGTTTCGAATTTTATTCGGCGCCGGCCATCGAGGATGACAAGGTTTTCCTGGTCCACTTTGCCGAGCTGGAACCGGCCCTGGACTATTTCCGAACGATCGACGAAACAGTGGGAAGAATGCCGCAGCGGATTCCGCAAAACCGCCATGGAAGATATTTTCCGCGGCAAGGGCTGGAAGGTCAAATCATGAACGTCAACGGCAAAACGGTGAACGAAAAAGCCCTGGCCCGAAGGGTCAAGGACCACGTGCTGGGCAGCGTCCACGAATTTTTCGCCGTGGTCCAGCCCGGCTTCGAGGCCACGGCCAGAGAGGAGCTGCGGGAACTGGGGATCGCCTCGCCGCGGATCGCGGGAAGCGGCGGCGTCGCCTTCAACGGCAAGCTCGAAGACGCCTGGCGGGCGAACCTGGGCGCCGGCACGGTCAGCCGCGTGCTCATGCGCCTGGACGAGTTCAAGGCCACCGGATTCGGAGAGTTCCGCGCCAAGCTCGCCGGCTTTGCCTGGGAGCTGCACCTGGCCGACCAGTGCCCGGGTCGCGTTTTCCATCCAGGCGGGCCGTTCGCGGCTGTGGCACGAAGGCAAGCTGGAAGAGGAAGCGGCGCGGGCGATCACGGAGCGCCTGGCCGCGTACGGCCGCCGGGTTCAGTTCATTGAAAAGACGGACGGCGATCGCCGCGGGCAGGCAAACCGTGTTCCTGCGCCTGGACGAGAACCGCTGCCAGGCCAGCCTGGACGCGAGCGGCGAACTGCTCTACCGCCGCGGCCACGGCAAATTCACGGAGCAGGCGCCGCTGCGCGAGACCCTGGCCTGCTGCATCCTGCGCGCCGCCGGCATCCGAGCGCTACAAGGTCCTGCTCGATCCCTTCTGCGGCTCGGGCACGTTCGCCCTGGAGGCGGCAGCCATCTTCTCCGGCCGCCCGGTCAACGGCAGCCGTGCGTTCGCCTTCCAGGGCTGGCCCTGCTTCCGCCCCGCCCGCTTCCAGCACCTGAAGGAAGAGCTGGACAAAACAAATGAGCGAACGGGCTCCCGCAGGCGCGCACAAAATCTTTTGTTCGGACATCGCCCCCAAGGCCGCGGCCACGGCCCGGCACAACCTGGAAAGCGCCGGCTTCTCCCCGTTCGCCGAGGTCGACGAGGCCGATTTTTTCCATCTCCACCCGCCCGCCGCCGACCCGGCCGGCGTGCTGCTGGTGATGAACCCCCCCTACGGCGGCCGGCTGGCGCCGGGAAGCGACGTCGCCGCCCTGTACCGGCGCATCGGCGACAAGGTCCGCGGCGACTATGCCGGCTGCGGCTACGCGATCATCGTGCCGGGCCTGGAGCTGGAAAAGGCCCTGGGACTGCCGCACGAGGAAAAGATCCTGTTTCATAACGGCGGCATCGGGGTTGCTTTGTTGATCAAACACTCAAAAAACAATCCACGGTAGGCGAAAGATTGGCAGGCTTACGCGCCATTCGCTTCCACTTTTTCCCGGAGCGCCGAGGCCTCCGGGAAGCGATGGTCGTCTCCTCGACGCCCACAAGCCGTTCCAGCGAAAGCCGCTGCGCCTGCCAGCGGGCATCGCTGCCCTGAAGGAACGTGGGGTTTGAACATGGGCACCCGCTTGGATGAGAGTGAGCGGTCCCCCTTGGGGAACGTCCGCGACTGTCGGAGCCCGCAAGGTCATTCAAGGCGGGGCGACTCCGCAGGCGTAGCGAAACCGAATCCAATCGCGGGTAGGGACAAATCCCCGAGTGACTGAATGGGCTGCACGCCCGATGGCGAATTGTTTATTTTTTGCTTTTACCTCCCTTTCCCTTCCTTTCTTTTCCCTTATGTTGAAGCTGAACTTATGATATATTGAAAAAGATGAAACTGAAACCTCTACTCATTGTCGGCATGTTGCTGGCATTAGTTCTGATATCCCTCTCCTGCGCGCAGAAAAAAAAGATCTACGTGGCGCCGAAAGTCCCGGCCGTGACGCCGCCGCACCAGACCGTCATGCCGCCGCCTCCGCCGCCACCCGTGGCCTGGACCGTGGACAACGCCCTTGCACCGGCAGCGGTTCTCCCGGAATTGCGCGACGACGAACCGGCGCAGACTCTGCTCGACGCCATCGACCTCAGCCTGGCGAAGTTCGCCGAGATGCCCGCCGACGGCGTACTCCGCTTCGGCGCCGATGCCGTGCCCGTCGCGCGCGTCATCGCCAGCCTGAGCGAATTCCGCTCCAAGCTGGCCGAGCTGGGCTTGAGCGAGGAATTCTTCCGCTACGTGCGCGAGAACTTCATTTTTTACTCCAGCGCCGCCCCCCAGGTCATCTTCACCGGCTACTACGAACCCCTGCTGCGCGGCTCGCGCAGCGCGTCGCGGCATTATCCCTACCCCCTCTACGGCCGCCCCGGCGACCTGATAACCGTTGACCAGAAGCAGTTCTATTTTTACAAGGACCAGCCCAGCCTGCCCCAGATCAAGGGCAGGGTGGAGGGCAACCGCCTCGTCCCTTACTTCACCCGCGACGAGATCGATTTCCAGAGCAAGCTGGTTGGCCGCGGCCTGGAGATCGTCTGGATCGACAGCCTGGTCGACATCTTTTTCCTGCATATCCAGGGCTCGGGCATCGTGCAGTTCGAGGACGGCAGCCGCATGTTCGTGGGCTATGCCGACCAGAACGGCCACCCTTTCCATTCCATGGGCAAATTCCTGCTCGAAAACCAGCTCATCGACCGCGGCCAGCTCTCCATGCAAGGGATGAAGGCGTACCTGAAGGAGCATCCCGAGGCCATCCCCGCGGCCCTGAACTCCAATCCCAGCTACATTTTTTTCCAGGTCAACCCGCAGGGCGCGACCGGCACCTTCGGCACGCGGCTGACCCCCTGGCGCAGCATCGCCAGCGACCAGCGCCTCTTCCCCCTCGGCACCCTGGCCTGGATCGAGTGCGAGAAGCCCTTGTTCGACGCGCAGAACAGCATCACGGGCTGGGAAAAGTTCGGCCGCTTCGTCCTCAACCAGGACACCGGCGGCGCCATCCGCGGCGCAGACCGCGTCGACCTGTTCACCGGCCACGGCGAGTTCAACGAGCGCGTCGCCGGCAACATGAAACAGAAGGGGGCGCTTTACTTCCTTTTGAAAAAATAACGATCATGGGAAAGCGCCGACCCAGGCAAAAAGCGAGGTGATTCATGTATTACATAGTTGAAACCGACAAATCGTTTGACCAGGCGGCGGCCGACCTGGAAGCGGCGGTCAAGCGCAATGGGTACGGAGTCCTGCACGTCCACGACCTGGGGACCACGCTGCGCGGCAAAGGGGTTGCCTTTGAAGAGGAGTGCAAGATCTTTGAAGTCTGCAATCCGCAGCAAGCGGCAAAAGTCCTGTCGGCCGACATGCGCCTGAACATGGCATTGCCCTGTCGGATCTCCGTGTTCACCGAAAAAGGCAAGACCAGGATCGGCCTGATCAAGCCGCTGCAAATGCTTTCGGCGCTGTCGCAGAATGCCGACTTGATGAAAATCGCCAAAGAGGTCGAGGCGCAGACCACGCAAATGGTCGAAGAGGCGAAATAATGGGAGCCAAATTCGACCTTCTCGGGTTGTTTGTCCAGGATCTGAAACAGATGGTCGCGTTCTACAGGGACGTGATCGGCGTGGAGATCGAATGGGACGGCCAGGGTCCGTACGCCGAATTCAGGCATGAAGGGATCCGTTTCGCCATGTTCGAAAGAGCGCAATTGCCCAAGTTGCTGGGCCAGACGCCGGACTATCCGAAAAAACTGAACGGCACCTTCGAGCTGTCGCTCAACGTGGGTCGGCCCGAAAACGTGGACGCAAAATTCGCGGAATTGATCTCCAAGGGCGGCAGGGAGATCTATCCCCCGCGCGACGAACCCTGGAAAATGCGCTCGGCCATGCTGGCCGATCCCGAAGGCAACCTCATCGAGATCGCGTCCGATTTCTGGGAATAATATATCAATAGTAGGGGCGCGGTCATCGCGCCCGATCTCGCATCTTGAATCATTGATTATAAGAGGGGGGGGACATCCGCCGGCATTTTGCCTGGCGGACCGCCCCTACGTCTGATCTGATAAAATTGTTTCTGTAGGGGCGGGCCACTGTGTCCGCCCTGTATTTCTTGATTTTAAGCAGATATTAAAACAGAAAGGGCAAACACGGGGGTTTGCCCCTACAGAAGTGCCCTTACATCACGGACAAGCGTATTTTCGGATAATGGCTTCGGCGGCGCGGATGCCGTCCACGGCCGAGGACATGATGCCGCCGGCGTAACCGGCGCCTTCGCCGGCCGGATAAAGACCTTGAATGTTACTCTCGAAATCATCGCTGCGCACGATGCGCACCGGCGATGAACTGCGGGTCTCCACGCCGGTCAGGACCGCGTCGGCGCGGGCAAAGCCGGGCAGGCGCTTGTCGAAAAAAGGCAGGGCCAGGCGCAGGGTCTCGGTCACGTAGCCGGGCAGGCAATCGGCCAGCTGGGCCAGGCGCCAGCCCGGGCGGTAGGTCGGCTGGATATCTCCCGGCGCCGTGGACGGCCGGTCGGCGAGAAAATCACCTAACAATTGCACGGGCGCGAAATAATTGCTGCCGCCCAGGGCGAACGCCTTCCGTTCCCAGGTCCTCTGGAATTCCATGCCGGCCAGCGGATGGTCGCCGCCGAAATCGCCGGGGGCGACGCCGACCAGCAGGGCGCTGTTGGCGTTGGCCGCGTCGCGGGCGAACAGGCTCATGCCGTTGGTGGCCACGCCCGTCGGCCTCGGTCGCGGCGCGCCACCACCAGGCCGCCCGGGCACATGCAGAACGTGTAGGCCGAGCGGCCGCCGGCGGCGTGAAAGACCAGCTTGTAATCGGCGGCGCCCAGGCGCGGATGGCCGGCGTCGCCGCCGTACTGGGCCTCGTCGATCAGGCGCTGCGGATGCTCGACGCGCAGCCCCAGGGAAAAGGGCTTGGCCTGCAGGATCACGCCGCGCTCCAGGAGCATGGCGAAAGTGTCGCGGGCGCTGTTTCCCGGCGCCAGGACCACGACCGGAGCTTCCTGGCTGCCCTGGCCGGCAACCACTACCGCAGCTGATTTTCTGGTCCTTGACCAGCAGGTCGTCCACGCGGGAGTCAAAGCGCACCTCGCCGCCCAGCGCGATGATCGTTCTGCCGGATATTTCCGACGATGGCCGGCAGGCGGTCGCTGCCCAGGTGGGGCTTGTTCAGGTAGAGGATCTCCCCGGCGGCTCCGGCCGCGACGAATTCCTCCAGCACCTTGCGGCAGCGCGGGTCATGGATCAGGGTCGTCAGCTTGCCGTCGGAGAAGGTGCCGGCGCCGCCTTCGCCGAAGTGCAGGTTGGAGTCGGCGGCCAGCCGGCCGGCGGACCAGAAAAGCTCCACGTCACGGTAACGTTCGTCCACGGGCTTGCCGCGCTCCAGCACAAGCGGCCGGTAGCCCTGGCGCGCCAGCAAGAGGGCGGCAAAGAGCCCGGCCGGTCCGCTGCCGATCACCAGCGGCGGCCTGGCGAGCTTCTCCGGGCCGGGAGGCGGGGCTGGATAGGTGATATCGGGCGCCATGGCCATGCCCGCGCTTTTTCGCCGGCGCAGAAGGCGCTCCTCGTTCCTGACGGTCGCGTCCACGGAATAGACCAGGTGGATCGCCCCTTTTTTGCGCGCGTCCACGGCCTGGCGATAGATGCGGTATTCGATCAGGTCAGCGGCGGCCACGCCCAGCCTGGCCAAAACGGCCCGCCGCAGGGCGCCGTCGTCATGGTCCAGCGCCAGCTTGATCTCATGCAGGCGCAGCATGAAGTTCAGCCTCCGGCGGCCGCCAGGCCGGCCACGTAGCCCGAAGACCAGGCCCACTGCAGGTTGAAGCCGCCGCAGTCGCCGTCGACGTCCAGGATCTCGCCGCAAAAATAGAGGCCGGGCACCAGGCGCGATTCCAGGTTTGCCGGGTCCACCTCGCGCAGGTCGACGCCGCCGGCCGTGACCTGGGCCTCGCGGCCAGGGCTGGGTGCCCGACGACCGGCAGCGACCAGTTTTTCAGCAGGCGGGCCAGCTCGTTCCGCTCGCCGCGGCTGGCAATCCGCGCTCCAGGGAGGGCATGGTCGTCGATGCCCGACTCGGAGAGGACGACGGGGATCAGGCGCTTGTTGAGCAGCCCCACCAGCGCCGTCGCCGAGGGATTTGTGCCCCTGGCGGCGGAAGCGGACCTCCAGGGCGGCATCCAGGTCCTCCAGGCTCATCTCCGGGAAACAGGTCGAGGACGATGCGGGGCGCCAGCCGTTGCCGCAGCGCCACCGCGGCCGAGCGGCTCAGTTGCAGTACCGGCGGCCCGCGTGATGCCGTTGTCGGTGAAAAGGAACTCCCCGCCTTCGCTCGCGCAGCACCTCGCCGCCGCAGCGCACTTCGCCGCGCCCGTCGAAGCTCACCCCCTTCAACTTGCGCAGGAAATCGGCGCCCAGGCGCAGCGGGCACCAGGGCCGCCACGGGCTCGATCACGCGGTGGCCCGAGCGTCGAGCGCCAGGCGCAGCCCCGAGCCGTCGCTGCCGAACTGCGGGCCCGCCGCGCCGCCGGCGGCCAGGATGACGCGCCCGGCCTTGAGCTCGCCGCCCGCCTGCAGGAGCAGGGCCAGGCCGTCCTCCTCGCGGGACGATGCGCTTGACCTCGTAGCCCGGGCGCACGTCGACCTGCAGCCGCTCCATTTCCCAGCGCAGCACGTCCAGCACCGCCGAGGCCTGCCCGGAATGGGGATATACCCTCCCCTCTTCCTCCGTCTTGCAGGCGATGCCGAGCCCCTCGAAAAAATCGATGGTGTTTTCCACGGGAAAACGCGACAGGACCGCCGCGACGAACGCGGGGTCGCCGCCGTGGAACCTGGACGAGAGCGCAGTCGGCGTTGGTGAGATTGCAGCGGCCGTTGCCCGTGACCAGGAGCTTCTTGCCGACGCGGTCCTTGCGCTCGAGCAGCGTCACCTGGGCGCCGCAGCGGGCGGCGCTGATGGCGGCCATCATGCCCGAGCTGCCGCCGCCGATGACGATCACCCGTTTGGCGTCAGCCATGGCGTTTTGCCGTCGCCGGGCGGAAGAAATGGTCGATCACCCGCGTCCCCGGCCGCAGGTCGTGGGCCGGCGCAGGCTGGCGGTGATGAACTCCTTGGCCAGGGCCACGGCGCGGCGCAAGGCCCAGGCCGCGAGCCAGGTCGGCGGCGATGGCCGCCGAGAAGCGTGCAGCCCGAACCGTGGCTGTTGACATGGAGCACCGAGCCGTTTTCATAGTATTTTGCGCCGCGTTCATCCAGCAGCAAATCGACAGCATCACCGGGCAAGTGGCCCGCCTTTCATGAGAAAAGGCACCCGTAATAATCGTAAAGCAAATCACCGGCTTCCCGGAGGTCTCCGCGGGAACGGATTTCGGACCGCTGCAGAGAAATTCGGCCTCGGGCACATTGGGAGTGACCAGGGCGGCCAGTGGAAAAAGCCGCTTACAAAGGACGCGTATGGCCTGGGGCTTGATAAGCCGGCTGCCGGAGGTGGCTGCGAATACGGGGTCCAGCACCAGCGGCAGGCCGGGATAATCGGCAAGAACGGCGGCCACGGCTTCAATGATGGCGGCCGAATATAGCATGCCGGTTTTCAGGGCCTTTGACCGGGTAGCCCTCCAGCACCGCCCGCATTTGCGCGGCCACGATTTCCGGCTTGATGCCCTGGATGGCGCGCACCCCCTCCAGGTTCTGGGCGGTGACGGCGGTGATGACGCTGGCGCCGTAGACGCCGCAGGGCGGAAAAGGTCTTGATATCGGCCTGGATGCCGGCGCCGCCGCCCGAATCGGAGCCGGCGACGGTCAGGGCCACGATGTTTTTATGCATGCGGACAGCCTGGCGCTGCGGTTGCGAGGGAGCGGCCGCGGCCGCTTACTTGTTTACCTGGAAGGTCTTGTCGCCCTTTTCAAAGAAAGCCACGATCTGGCGGGCGGCGGCGAGGCCGGAGTTGACGTTGGCCTCCTCGGTCTGCGCCCCCATCTTCTTGGCGGTGAAGACGAAGCGCCCGGCGTATTTCTCGGCGATCTCGGGAGCGCACGCGGGAGCCACGTCGGCGCCATACTTGAAATCGGGGCGCTCGGCGAACATCTTCAGCAGCGAGGGCTCGTCGATCACCTCGGCCCGGGCGGTGTTGATCAGCATCGCCCCTTTCTTCATCAGGCCGAGCAGGGCGAAATTGATGGAGTTGACCGTTTCCTTGGTCTTGGGGATATGGATCGAGACATAGTCGCAGGTTTTGTAAAGCTCTTCCAGGGAGCCGACCGGGGTGACGCCGTCCTTCTTGATGGCGTCGGCCGGGACGAAGGGGTCGAAGGCAAGGACGTCCATGCCGAAGCCCTTGGCGATGGGTGTGACGCAGCGGCCCACGGCGCCGTAGGCCTGCAGGCCGATCTTCTTGCCGCGCAGCTCGCTCCCCGACTTGCCGGAAAAAGCGCCGCGCGCCAGGTAGAGCATCAGCGCGAAAACCAGCTCGGCCACGGCGTTGGAGTTCTGCCCGGGCGTGTTCATGGCCACGATATTTTTCGCCGTGGCGGCCTTCAGGTCGATGTTGTCGTAGCCGGCGCCGGCGCGGACCACGATCTTCAGATTGGCGGCCGCGGCGAGCACGGCCTCGTCGACGATGTCGCTGCGGATGATCATGCCGTCCACGGCGGCCACGGCCTTGAGCAGGTCCTCCTTGGCCTTGTAGGATTCCAGCGGCACCATCTCGTAGCCCGCTTTCTTGAATATGTCAGCGATCCCCTGCACCGCTATCTTGGCGAAAGGCTTTTCGGTCGCCAGCAGAATTTTTTTTCCCATGTCCATCCTCCTCGGAACGATTTTTCCAAATTGAATTTTAATGGCTTGGACGGAAGTTGTCAATCTCCGGCGGGCGCGGTTCCCACAATCGCGGCGCGATGTGCTAAAATACAGGCGAAGCTTTTGCGCGCAGGGAGGTTAAAAATGAACGAGGTACTGAAAGCGATCGCCGGACGGAGAAGCATCCGCCAGTATAAAGACGAACAAATCAAGGATACCGAGCTGAAAGCCATCCTGGAAGCGGGGCTGCAGGCGCCCAGCGGCCACGATACCCAGCCCTGGCATTTCACCGTGATCCGGAAGCGCGAGCTGATCGACGAGATCAGCGAGGGCAGCAAAGCGGCCATGCGCAAATCGGGCGTGGATTGGATCGTCAAGCTCGGGGAGGCGGAGAAGTACAATATTTTTTACAATGCCCCGACCGTGATCATCCTGGCGGCCAGGAAAGACGCCTTGTCGCCGGTCGCCGACGTGAGCGCGGCCCTGCAGAACATGGCCATCGCCGCCGAGAGCCTGGGCATCGGCTCCTGCTGGATGGGTTTTGCGACGTTCTATTTCCAGGACGCGCAAAACTACAAGAAGATCGGCATCCCCGAGGGCCATGAAGTTCTATATGGCATGACCCTCGGCTACAAGCCCGCGGGCTGGAAGGCGACCCCGCGCAAAAGAAAGTACGAGGATTTTTACCGGATCATCGGCTAAGATGGCGAAACGTCCGGGGCTTCTTGTCGTTCTTGCCGCCGCGGCCATCCTGGGCAACTCCTGCGCTCGCGAAAATTCCCCGCCAACGCCTCCGCCCCCGGCCAAAGAGACCGACAAAGTGATCCTTGGCTACTATGCCGCTTATCTTGGCGAAGAAGGTTATGCCTCGGTCACTTCCTTCGCGTCCTATCTCAGCATCGTGTCCGCGGATGTTTTTACGATCAAGGCCGACGGTACGATCGCCGGCTCTCCGCCGGACAAGCTCCTGTCATTGGACAAGGCCAACGATATTCGGACGTATGCGTGCATTTCGAACTATGGGGAAAACGATTTTGACTCCGCTCTCGGGCACAGCGCCATCGTCACAAACAAAGCCCTGGTGACCGCGAACATGGTCAGCCTGGTCCAGGATGGCGGCTGGGAAGGAGTCAACGTCGACTTCGAAAATCTCTATCCGGCCGACCGCGCCGCCTTCAGCCGCTTCATCCATGACCTGGCGGCCGCCCTGCACGGAAAGGGCCTGAAGCTGGCGATCAGCGTTCCCGCGAAAAGTTCCGACGACGCGGGCGACGATTGGTCCTGGCCGTTCGACTACGCGTCCCTGGGCGCGGACGCCGACCTGATCCAGTTGATGACCTACGACGAGCATGGCCCATGGAGCGAACCGGGTTCGGTCGCGGGATTCGACTGGATGGAGCGCTGCGTGCAATACGCGGTGAGCGTGATCGATCCGGCCAAGCTCCTGATCGGGCTGCCGGCGTACGGCTACGACTGGAACCTGGCGGACAGGGACAAAGATACCGATTTTGCCTGGAAGCAAGTGCCGGATATCCTGGCCAGGACCGGCGCCACGCCCATTTGGGATGAGCAAACGAAATCAGCCCATATCACCTACACGAACTCCATGGGGACCAGTGATGGCGCAACCCACGTGGCCTGGTACGAAACGGCCGCCGGCATTGCCGCCAAGACCGCGCTGGTGACCAAGTACAATCTGGCGGGACTTTCCATGTGGGTGCTGGGGAACGAAGACCTCAGTTTCTGGCAGGCGGCCATCGCGGGATTGCGGTAGATTTTTTTTACTTGCCGGCGACGATCTCCCGCGCCCGCTCGGTGATGGCGCGGAAATCGATCTTGCCGCTGCCGTGCTTGGGCATTTGCGGGATGACCACGAAGCGGGCGGGCAGGGCGATCTTGGGCAACTGCTCGGCCATCTCTTTCAGGATGGCCTTTTCGTCCACCTGCTGGGTGACGGCGGCGACGATGCGCGCCCCGCGCAACGGATCGGGGATCTCGACCACGCAGCACTCCACGTCGTCGGGCAGCAGTTTTTCCAGCACGTCCTCGACCTTGACCAGCGACACCATCTCGCCGCCGATCTTCAGGAAGCGCTTCAGCCGCCCCACGTGCCAGAAGTAGCCGTCGGCGTCCATGTAGCCCATGTCGCCGGTATCGTACCAGCCGTGGCGGATGCTCAGCGAGGTCTGCTCGAAGTCGTCGAAATAGCCCTTCATCACGTTGTCGCCCTTGACCAGGATCTTGCCGATCTCGCCGACGGCGCAGGCCTCGCCGGTCTCGTAGTGCTCGATGCGCACCTGGACGCCGTCCAGCGGCCGGCCCACGCTGCCGGGACGGTTGTGGGCGAGGGTGTTGACCGTGATGCCCGGGCTGGTCTCGGTGGTGCCGTAGGCTTCGAGCAGGGTCTTGCTGTGCTTCTGCAAAAAGCCGTCGCGCAGGGCTTCCGGGCACTTGTCGGCGCCGGCGAGCAGGATGCGCACCGTTTCGAAATCGCCCGGCATTTGAGTTGCGCAGATAGCCCCAGAAGAACGTCGGCGTGCCCACCATCAGCGTCACTTTTTCCTCGCGCACGATCGTCGCTGATGGCCTTGAAGTCGAGCGGATTGGCGTAGGTGACCAGGGTCATGCCATCCATCAGGGGCACCCAGAGGTTGGCGGTCTGCCCGAATACATGGAAATATGGGAGATTGGCCAGAAAGATATCGTTGCCGTTCAGGTCAAAGGCCTTTTTCAGGCTTTCATAGTTGGCGCTGATGTTGCGATGGGTCAGCTGCACCGCCTTGGGATCCTTTTCGCTGCCGGTGGTGAACAGGATGAGCAGGGTGTCGTTCTCGTCGCCCTGGTGGATGGAGCGCAGCAGCCCCTCGGTGGACATGCCGGCCTTCAGGGCGGCCTTGACCTTGTCGAAGATGCCGCACGGTTTTCATGATGTCCTCGAGATAGACCATGCCTTCGACGTGCGGGCAGTTGATCTTCTGGCACAGGGCCCGCGAGGTGATGATGGTCTTGAAGGCACATTTTTTCTGGGCGTAATCGCAATTGGCCGCCGCCCCGGTGGAATAGTTGATCATCACCGGCACGCGGCCGCCCATCAGCGTGGCCAGGATGGCCAGGACCGACCCGGCCGAGTTGGGCAGCATGATGCCCAGGAAACCGGGGTCGTATTTTTCGAACTTCTTGACCAGGATGAGCGAGCCGATGAGCAGGCGCTTGTAGGTGAGCCTGCGGTCGAGGGTGCGGTCGATGACCGCCAGTTTCTTCTCGTTTTGCTTGGCCACGCGCACGAATTGTTGATGCAAGAGCATGGTTCACTCCACGTCGGGCCGCGGCGGGCGGCCCCTTGAATTGTTGTTATTTAACGTTTGATTTTAAAGTTAAAAGCGGGGCTTGTCAATAGGAGGAGAGAATAAGGGAAGACCTTCCCCTGCTCTTCCCTCTGCCTTTCCCTCACTCTTCCCTAATTCTTTCCATTCTTGCCTTGACACTCCCGGTACTTTGAGTTTATCCTCTGCGTCAGGAGATTGTCTTAATGAAAGTGGACCGAGTCGCCGAATTCAAGCACCTGGCCGAGCGCTCGCGCTTCTTCGCGGTTCTTTTCCCGGCCGCTGGCGAAGCTGAGGTTCTTAAAATGGTTCGCCTGAAAAAAGGCGAGCTGCGCAAGGCCAACCACCACTGCTGGGCCTGGCGCGGCCGCGGCGAAAGCGGCGCCCTCCTCGAAAAATCCCGCGACGACGGCGAGGTCGGCCATCCGGGCAGGGTCCTGCTCGAGCTGCTGCGCAGCGGCGACCTCGAGGGCGGGCTGCTGGTCTCCCGGGTGTTCGGCGGCGTCAAGCTGGGCGTCGGCGGCGTGTCCCGGGCTTTCCGCGATGCCGGCGCCGGAGCGATTGAAGCATATAAAAAAAGCCAGAAGAAGTAGGTTCGAAGTTCGTCGTTCGATGTTCGACGTTGAAGGAAAATATAATTGATTTATTTTGGCAGGCGCCCCGGCTTTCGTCCCCGAGGGGATCGCTTCGCAGTCCGTAACGGCTTGCCCCTCGAAAGGGGTCACTTCCCGGAGGCGTATGTGTTCTCCGTGTAGGGGCGGTTCGTGAACCGCCCTCTTGGCGAATGGCGGGATAGCCTGCCAGATATTGTTGACCCTAGTTGAGTTTTTACATATAATAAAATCAAAGAGGCCCTCATGAAGCTTGGAAAATATCTTTTTCTTCTGCTTCTGCCGACAATGGTCATGGCCGCGGACGACGTCCGCCCCTTTCTGAATACCGGCCCCTGGTATCCTTCCGACGCGGCGCCGCTCAACCAGATGCTCGACGGTTTTTTCAAGGCGGTCCCGCAGCCGGAAAATGGGGCGCCGGTACTGGGCCATCATCTCCCCCCACGCCGGCTTCGAATATTCCGGACGCTGCGCCGCCCGGGCTTTTCGCCGAATATCCCCGGCGCAAGTCATCCGCCGCGTCATCCTGCTGGGCCCCTCCCACCGCTCCGCCTTTTCCGGGGCCTGCGTGGCCGATTATTCGGCATTCGCCACGCCGCTCGGCCAGGTGCCGGTCGACACCGGGATCTGCCGGGCCCTGGCCGCCAAAAAGCTCTTCCGCAGCGACCGCGACATCATGCGCTACGAGCACTCCCTGGAAAACCAGCTGCCTTTCCTGCAAAAGGCCCTGCCCGGCGGCGGGTTCAAGATCGTGCCCATCGTTCTCGGCTCCCTGGCCAAGAAGGATTTCGCGGTCATGGCCGCGACCATCGCCCCCTATATCGACGACCGCACCCTGGTCGTGGTCTCCAGCGACCTGACCCACTACGGCGAAAACTTCAACTATACCCCCTTCCGCAGCGACCTGCGCGACAACCTGACCAAGCTGGACCAGGGATTCATCGCCACGATCCTGAAGCCCGATTTCGACCGCTTCTACGCCTACCACGAAAAAACGGGCATCACCGCCTGCGGTTTCGTCCCCATCGGCGTCCTGCTGCGCCTCGTCGAAAAAAGGAATTTGCGCTGCGACCTGGCCGACTATTACAAATCCGGCGACCTGAACGGCGACTACTCGACCAGCGTGAGCTATGCCTCGCTGGTCTTCAGCGCCGGCGCAAATGCCCCCAAGGACCCGATCGGCCTGAGCGCCGCGGAACAGAAGCTGCTGCTCGAACTCGCCCGCGCCACGCTGCGCTCCTACCTGGCAACCCGGCAGGCCCCGCCGCTGGACGCAAGCCGCTTCTCCCCCTACCCCAGGCTCGGGGAGAACCTGGGCGTATTCGTCACCTTGCGGGAAAAAGGCGAACTGCGGGGCTGCATCGGCAGCATCGTCGGCGTGGAGCCGCTGTACCGGGGGGTGGCGGCCAACGCCGTCCACGCCGCGGCCGACGATCCACGCTTCCCGCCGCTGCCGCCGGGGGAACTGGACAGGGTGGAGATCGAGATATCGGTCATGACCCCGCTGCGGCCCGTGCCCGATTACCGCTCCATCCGCCTGGGCAGCGACGGCGTGGTCATCCGCGACGGGGACGCCCAGGCCGTATTCCTGCCGCAGGTGGCCAACGAGACCGGCTGGAACCTGGACCAGTTCCTGGGCAACCTCTGCCTGAAAGCCGGGCTGGAACGAGACGCCTACCGCCGTTCCCGGACCATGCGCTTCTATGTATTCCAGGCCCAGGTCTTCAGCGAAAAAGACTGGCCGCGATGAGCGTTTCCCGGCGGCGTTTTGTCAAGGCCCTGGCGTTCGCCGGCGCCGCCCTGGCCGCCGCTCCCCGTTTCCCCGCCCCGCTGCCGGGAGCGGAAAGCGAAAAAAGCCTGGTCGCCCAGGCGCTCTCCCCGCGGCTGCGCCGGCAGAACAATGACATGCCGGGCCCGGCCGCCCGCGAGTATCTGGATCGCTGCCTGCAGGCCGTCACCGGCAAGAACGATCCGGCCTCGGCCTGGGGAGCGGTATTCGCCCCGCATGAGAAGGTGGGGATCAAGCTCAGCTGCCTGCCCGGCCGCATGCTTTCGTCCAGCCCCGGCCTGACCGCGGCCATCGTCGCCGGCCTGCTGGCCGCCGGCGTCGCCAGAAAGAACATCATCGTCTGGGAGCGCAGCAGCCGCGAGCTGGAAAACGCCGGCTACGAGATTTCGCGCACGGGGGTGAGGACCCTGGGCAGCGACGAGCTCCCGGGCGGCGGCTACGGCGGCGGCCTCGCCGTCTCCGGCAGCGTGGGCACCATCTTCAGCGCCATCCTGGAGGAGATCGACGCGCTGATCAGCGTGCCGGTGCTCAAGGACCACGACCTGGCCGGCGTTTCGCTGGCCATGAAAAACATGTACGGCGCCATTTTCAATCCCAACAAGTTCCACGCCAACCGCTGCGACCCGTACGTTGCCGACCTGTGCAACCATCCCCTGGTCAAGGGCAAGCTGCGCCTTGCCGTCTGCGACGCCTCGCGGGTCCAGTTCCATAACGGGCCGGCTTTTTTCCCCGGCTATGCCAGGGAATACGGCGGCCTGCTGGTCAGCCGCGACCCCGTGGCCCTGGATTTCTGCGGCTGGCAGGTCATCGATTCCCTGCGCCGGGAGGCCGGGCTGCCCGCGCTCGCCGCCGCGGGCAGGGAGCCGGCGTATATCCGCAGCGCCGCCCGCCTGGGGCTGGGTCGCGCCGATGAGCGCCAGATCCGCAGGATCGACGTATGAAAAAACAGTCGCGCCCGGCCGCATTCCCGCAGAGCCGCCGCGCCTTTCTCCACAACGCCGGGCGCGCGGTCCTGGCCGCCCCCCTGCTGCTCCGCTCCCCGGCGGCGGCCGCCGCGACCCCATCCGGTCCGCAGGCGCGCGAAGCCCGCTACTATGAAAAAAAGCCCGACAAAAAGGTCGAATGCCGGCTTTGCCCCCACCAGTGCCAGGTGGCCGACCTGGAAAGGGGCAGCTGCGGCGTGCGCGAGAACCGCGGCGGCACCTATTACACCCTGGTCTACGGCCAGCCCTGCGCCGTGCACATCGACCCCATCGAAAAAAAGCCGCTTTTCCACTATTTTCCCGGCAGCCAGGCCTATTCGCTGGCCACGGCCGGCTGCAACTTCAGCTGCCGCTTCTGCCAGAACTGGGAGATCTCCCAGCGCCGGCCCGAACAGGTGCAGTCGGTGCGCATGCCGCCCGCGGAGGTCATCCGCCAGGCCCGCGACCGCCGCTGCCCGCTCATCGCCCACACCTACAGCGAGCCGGTGATCTTTTTCGAGTACATGCGCGACTGCGCCGCCCTGGGCAAGGAAAACGGCATCCCCAACGTCATGATCAGCAACGGCTACATCCAGAAAAAGCCGCTGCTCGAGCTCTGCCGCCTGCTGGGAGCGGTCAAGATCGACCTCAAGGCCTTCACGGAAAAGTTCTACCGGGAGCAGTGCGGCGGCAACCTGAAGCCGGTATTGGACACCCTGCTGACCCTGCGCGGGGAAAAGATCTGGTTCGAGATCGTGGTGCTGCTCATCCCCGGGCTCAACGACGGCCGCCAGGAGATCGAAAGCATGTGCCGCTGGCTGCGCCGCGAAATGGGCGACAGCGTGCCGCTCCATTTCACGCGCTTCGAGCCCACCTTCATGCTCAAGAACCTCCCGCCCACGCCGCCGGCCACGCTGCTGCAGGCGCGGCGCATCGCCCTGGACTCCGGCATCAAGTTCTGCTATATCGGCAACCTGATCTCCGACGCCGAGCACACCTATTGCCCGGCCTGCGGCAAGCTGCTCCTGCGCCGCCTGATGTTCAGCGTCGAGAACGAGGGCATGAAGGGAAACCGCTGCCGCTATTGCCAAACGGTCATTCCCGGCGTTTTTTCCTGAACCGGGACGCGGCGGGGGACTTTTTTTTTCTCCCGATTTGTTATATAATAAACGTTAAAACAGTATCCAGGACCTTTGCCCGAAAAAAATCCAGGGGAAAAACCGATGGCTGAAAAAATATTGATCCGCGACCTGACGCTGCGCGACGGGCAGCAATCGCAGTTCGCCACGCGCATGAACCAGGCCCAGGTGGACCGCCTGCTGCCTTTTTACCGGAACGCCGGCTTCTACGCCATGGAAGTATGGGGCGGCGCCGTGCCCGATTCGGTCATGCGCTACCTGGACGAGAACCCCTGGGAGCGCCTGGAGAAGATCAAGGCAGCCGTGGGCTCGGCATCCAAGCTCACCGCCCTGTCGCGCGGCCGCAACCTGTTCGGCTACAACCCGTATCCCGACGAGGTCATCGAGGGCTTCTGCCGCAACGCCGTCCAGTCAGGCATCGACATCATGCGCATCTTCGACGCCCTGAACGACATCGACAACATGAAATCGACCATCCGCTACATCAAGCAGAACAAGGGCATCGCCGACTGCGCCGTCTGCTACACCGTGGACCCGAAATTCTCCTGGCTCGACAAGGTCAAGGCGCTGCTCGCCGGCAAGCCGGTGCCCGGCAGGATCTTTACCATCGACTATTTCGTGACCAAGGCCGAGCAGCTGGCCGGCCTGGGCGCCGACATGATCACCATCAAGGACATGGCCGGGCTGATCGATCCCGCCACCTCGGGCAAGCTGATCCGCGCCCTGAAAAAGAACGTGGGCATCCCCATCAACCTCCACACCCACTGCACGCCCGGCTTCGGCCTGGCCTCGGTGCTCATGGCCATGCTCAACGGCGTGGACATCGTCGACACCGTGATCCTGAACTTCTCGGGCGGACCGGCCGCCCCGGCCTTCGAGCTGGTGCAGATCTTCGCCGACAAGCTCGGGATCGAGACCGGCGTCGACAGGGCCTCCGTCGCCGCCATCAACAAGGCTTTGCTGGACATACGCCGGGAACTGGCCCAGTTCGACCAGTACAAGATGTTCCCCCGCCCGTTCGATCTCGCGGCCGACAAGTTGCCCGCCGAGATCGACCTGCTCTTCGACCAGGCCATCGCCGCCGCCCGGGCCGAGCGCATTCCCGAGCTCCTGCAGAACACCCAGGCCATCGAAAAATATTTCAATTTCCCCGCACCCGACGACGTGGTCCGGGTCGCGCAGATCCCCGGCGGCATGTACACCAATATGATGGCCCAGCTGCAGCAGGCCAAGATGGAGAACCTGCTGCCCAAGCTGCTGGCCACCGTGCCGCGCGTGCGGCTCGATTCCGGCTGCCCGCCGCTGGTCAC
Organism: Candidatus Aminicenantota bacterium; assembly: GCA_963764745.1. Taxonomy (GTDB): domain Bacteria; phylum Acidobacteriota; class Aminicenantia; order UBA2199; family UBA2199; genus UBA2199. The sequence continues at coordinate 101,762 of CAVXTN010000012.1, forward strand.
CCCGACCAGCCAGATCGTGGGCGTGCAGGCCGTCAATTGCATCATCGACCAGGCCAAGGGCATGCCTTTTTATACCTCCAAGTCCATCCAGTTCGTCAACCTGGTCAAGGGCACCTACGGCAAGACCCCGGTCAAGATCGACCCCGCCTTCAGGCTGAAGATCGCCGGCACGCGCGCGGAAACGCCCTACGACACCAGCAAGTACGAAAAGCAGGAGAACCCGGTCCTGGCCGAATTCGGCGGCGCGCGCCTGGCCAAGGACGAAAAGGAGGAACTGCTGCTGGAGCTATTCCCCACCGTGGCCAACACCTTTTTAAAGAAACTGCGCGAAAAGGAATACAAGGCCTACCTTGAAAAAAATCCCAAGGTCGAGGAAAAAAGCGCGGCCGACGAGATGTGGGAAAATTTGTCGGAATACGCTTGAAATTACAGAGGTTCGATGTTCGACGTTCGAAGTTCGATGTTAAAGAACTATTTGCACTTTCGTGACGCCTAACGCTTGACGAGTAGAAAAAGCCAAAGGCAGGCGCCCCGGCTTTCGCCGGAACGGCTTGTGGGCGTCGAGGAGACGACCATCGCTTCCCGGAGGCCTCGGCGCTCCGGGAAAAAGTGTAGGCGAATGGCGGGATAGCCTGCCTAAAAGCTTAATTCTGCTTTATGAGCTTGCTTTAGATCTTCTCGATCCGTGACTTGTACACCACGCCCCTCTCGGCAAGCTCCTTGAGCATGAACTCCACGCACTCGGGCTGCTCGCCGATGAATTCCGGGGCGATGATGCCCTGGCGCTTGTACAGGCCGCGGCTGACCATGCGCAACGCCGAGGTGGCCGTGTAGCCGGTGGTGCGGGCCATGGAGTGGACGCCGCTGGCGCTGTCGAAGCGGTCGAACAGGTCGTAGGTATGACGGACCTTTTCACCGCCCTTCTCCCCCTCCACCACGACCTGCATCACGGTGATGTCGGTCTCTCCCGGCTGCAGCTTCCAGAGCGGGAAGAGCAGCTTGGCCGTGAAGTCCAGGGGGCGGATGCGCACGCCGTTGATCTCGATCGGATCCTGTCCGAAGAAGCCGGTCTCGCGCAGCACCGCTATTTTTTCGATATGGCCGGGGTAGCGCAGGGTCTTTTCCTTCATGTTGGGAATGTCCAGGGTGCGGGCCAGGGTGCGCAGGCCATCGCTGTTGAAGGCCACAAGGGAGGAGACATTGGGCAGGTTCAGGTACTCGGCGTCAGACAGGGCCGTGCGCACCACCAATTTGCCGTTCTCCACGTAGCGGGCCGGGCGGATGTATTCTTCGATCACGTCCACGGGAGAAAAGACCGCCTTGTATTCATAAGGCCAGATGCGTATTTCGGGCAGGCCGCCGACATAGATCAGGGCCGACTGGGTCTTGTCCAGCAGGTGGTGGACATGCCCGACCAGGATGTTGCTCATGCCCGGGGCCACGCCGCAGTCCACGATAGCGGTGACCCCCTGCTTCTTGGCCAGCTCATCGAGCAGGAAGGCATCCTCGGGGAAAAAGGCGATGTCGATCACGTTCTTCTTGGCTTCGATGATCGCCCGCAGGGTCTGGAAGCCCAGGAAGCCGGGCACGGCGTTGACCGCCATGTCCTGGTCCTTGACCAGCTCCTTCACCTTGTTCACGTCGGCCAGGTCGGCCTGGACGGTCTTGATGGACTTGTTCACGGCGCACTTTTTCAGGGACTCGGCGCTGATGTCGGCCACGGTGACGGCGAACTGCGGGTCCTTGGCCAGGTCCAGGGCCATGGGGGCGCCGACCAGCCCGGAACCCAAAACGAGTATTTTCTGTGTTTTCATTTTTATCTCCTTTTTGATTTTTTGGTTGGGGCGAATAAATTTCCGCCCAAAAGATATGGGCGACCGTCAGGAATTACAGGCCGGAGAAGCGGTTCAAATAGGCGACCAGGTCGTGTTGCCTCTGGAAGCTTTCCTTGAAACCGGCCTGCCTTTTTTCAAACATCATGAGGGAATTGTAACCCAGTGATAATAATTTGTAAAGCCGGCAAGGTCACGCCCGCCATTGACGCCCCGGCCGAAATATATTAAAATGACTTTTCCAAATCCCTCGGGCCGAAGTAGCTCAGTTGGTAGAGCAATTGATTCGTAATCAGTAGGTCGGGAGTTCGACCCTCCCCTTCGGCTTTTCGTTTTCCCCTGCGTTTTCCTCACCCCATAATGGTTGCCATCAAACCCCAAAGAAAAAAGGCCCTCTCGTCCCAGGCATTCAGCTTGGGGCGGCCATGGGCCGTTATTTGCGATCTTGAGATAAAGGCAGCCGATTTAATATATAATTAATGACAACAGGAGGGATATATGAAAAAACATACATTCCCCATTTTTCTTTTGGTCTTTCTCGTCTCGACCTCCCTGGGCATGCACGCACAGAAGACTCCGGTCTTGTCCAAGCAGATGCAAGTGCCACCCACCCATATGATCATTTGCCCGGACATCAACGTGATCTCATTGACGGCCAAGCTGGTCAAGACCTCCGTCTCCGCGGATGGCACCCAGTGGGACCATGTCAGGCTGGAGGCGACGCTGCAGAATGACGGCGGCATGGCCATTCCTAACGGAACCATGCTGCAAAGCAAATGGTACCGGAATGAAATTGTTCTAAACTACGTGGGCTCCCCCGCCAACGGGGTGAAGGCTCCCGGAAGCCGATGGACGGAAGGCTACAACGCCGCTTTCCGGCACGGCGTAAAAACAACCTTTACCTATGCTTTCCTCAATATCCGGGGCATGAAAGAGTGCAAGACCACGAACAACCAGGCGGCCATCACCATCAACGAAATCGCCTTGCACGCGAACGTCATCCTGCGCAGATAGCGCGACAGGGGCTGTGTTTTACGCGATCGCCCGCTTCAGCGATCCGTCATTTCGCTGGGATTGGGAGTTTTGATTATCAGGAAACTGGCATCCCGCCCGGACTTGTAAAAATTCAAGAATTTCATTCCCGGGATTATTATAAGCACGTAACACAATTTTACTATGGGGCTTTGACTTCTTCAGTCCAAAAAAACAGAAATTGCCGCCGCATTTACTGCAGCTGCGATTCTTGCGCAATTGAACAAATTACCAAGAATCTTTAATATTGTTATATGCGCGCCTGAAAGCGCTCGCGGCAGGGAGGACAGGATGAATCAAATTATGAGGGATGCGGAAATATGAATATAAAAAATATTCTCATCTACTTCATTACGGGCGGCGCCGTTACCACGCTGATCGTCATGCTGGAAGAAAGCGGCTTGAGAATATGGTCGGGCCTGGCGACATTAATGCCCGTTTTTACGCTGATCTCGTACTTTTTCATCGGCCAATCACGGGGAGGGAAAGCCTTGGGTCAGCATGCGTGGTTTGTCCTGGTCGGGACACTGGTCGCCTGGGTCCCATACATGGTGACCGTTGCCTTGCTTTCGCCTCATATGTCCAGCAACAAGGCCATCGGCATCGGCTTGGGCGTATTTTTTTTCCTCGCGACATTGTACCTGCTGGTTGTGATCAAGTACCATCTGTTTCAGTGATCGGCTGTCAGATCCAAGCGGATATGTTTCTCTGTAATCAGAGTTTTTTGCCCATCTATTTCTTCAACGATTCGTCGCCGTCGTCGAATTTCGCCCGGATATGCTCGCCGTCGCAAAAAGGCTTGTTGTCCGACCTGCCGCAGCGGCAGAGGGTCACGCGGTTGCGGATCTCGTAACTGCTGCCGTCCGCCGACACGATCTCTACGCCGCCCTTTACCCAGATCGGCCCGCTCGCTTTTTTCTGCGGGTCCTCGAGCAGGCTGATCTGCGGCGCGAACTCGGGCTCGATGGGTTTGCCGGTGCTCTTGTCGTGCGCCACCAGCCTGCCCGCGGGGCAGTCACAGGCCTGCTGGATCGCGGTTTTCCTTTTTCCGGGTTCGGCCGACTCCAGGGTCAGCTTCCAGGTGCCGCCCTGGGCGCGGCAAAAATGCGCCTCGGAGCACAAGGGCACGGCGTCATGTAGGTCAAGGCCCGGCCCTTTGATTATCTTTGCCTGCTCGGCATACGTTTTACGGCTGGCCGTTTCCGTCCCGTCAAAGCCCGCGTTGACATGCGCGCCGTCGCAATATGGGTGATTTTTAGACATGCCGCAGCGGCACAAAGCATAGGATTCCCGATCGGGATAGCGCTGGCCTTTGACCCACTTCTCCGGCTCTCCGTCCTTGCCGAGCTTGGCGATCTCTTTGCACAGGGGCAAGCTGCCCGACACGAGATACGGGCCGTTCTTGACGATCACGATCCTTGCTTTTTTCATGCTTCCCTCAATGGCACCGTTTACGCATCTTTCTGAATGATAAAGGTGTTGGACAACTCCTGGCAAGTAACCGCCCCGGTCAGGATGTCCTCAATGACCTCGAGCACGCGCGCACCCTCCTGCCGGACGATTTCAAAAACCTGTCTCTGAGGCAGGACGTGCATTTCCATTTTCTGCTCCCGCGCATCGCCGCCCAAATAATCCCTAAGATGGAATGCATAGCCTGCACGATAGGTCGGTACCTGGAAGAACGCGACGCCGCCGGGATTCAGGGCCCCGAGGAACCCGTGAATGATCTGGCTTATCATCGGCGGCGGATTGTGCTGCAAAACGATGATGGAGTAGACCAGGTCGACCTTGGGCAGCACCTGGATGTCCCTTACCCGGCCAAGGTGGCCAAACTCGGCATTGGCGATCTTTTCAGCGGCGAAATATTCCCGGGCGATGTCCAGGTGGGCCCGGGAAATATCGCAGGCATAAACCGAGGCGAACTGCCCGCATAGCCAGCGGGTGATACGCCCCACTCCGCAGCCGAACTCCAGGCAGGTCTTCAGCCGTGAAGGATTGATGCCGTTGCGGGCAAGGGTTTGCATGAGGCGCTGGCATTCGTGCCGGCCCGTGGAGTAGAATTCACTCAGGTTCGCCTGGATCTTCGCCGACCGGTAGAACTCGGAGGTTAAGACGGAAAAATAGGGCTCCTCACGCCCCAGGAGTTCCCATGTCTCCTGGACGTGCAGGAACAAGGCCTCCAGCTCGACCGCGGAGAGATTCAGGTCCACTGGCATTTCGGACTCGAACCCCGACAGCGACGGGGAGCGCAGCCGCGGGTGCTTGAACTTGAATTCGGGTGAGTTCAGGACCTCATCGACCAGCCCGTGCTGGTCAAGTGATTTTTCCTGCCACTCCTGTACGATTTGCTGGTTCTCAGGTTCACGGTCCAGCAAAAGGCGATAGGCCCAGACAATGGCTTGGGGATCGATTGGTTTGGTCATGGGTCACACCTCATTAAAAAAGGCATCAAACGGATAGAAACCGGATGCTACTTAAAACAATCACAGAATTCGGCCCACTTTTTCTTGGAGAGCCCCATGCCGTGCACGGCGTCGGCGCGGGCGACGATCTCTCCTCTGGCGAAGGCGATGACCGTGGGCGTGGCCTCGATCTTGTACTTTTCCCACAGGGGATTGTCATACTCGTCCAGCTTGACACGCAGGACCTCGCACTCCGCGGAATGCTTTTCCACGAATTCCTTGAACCGGGATTGGTAAGCGGCGCAGAAAGGACAGCCGGTGATTTCGAAAAAAACCACGGTTTTTTTGTCCCCGGCCACATATTGCGAAATATCGACGGCATTCCCCAGTTCGGTCATTCTTCCCCCCTTGTTTTAGGACCCTTTCCTTAATTTTATCGATCCTGTGCTCGTTATAAAATATAGCACAATAACTTCCGAGTTTCCAGGTCACCATTCCCTGCCGCTGGCCTCACCCCCGCGCCCCCCTCTCCTAAAGGCGAGGGGGAACTGCATTTCCAAAGCATCATGCAATATATATCCCCTTCTCCTTCAGGGGAAGGGGTTATGGGGATGGGGCCAGAAGCCCCACCCTACTTGATCTCGGCGTTGATCACCAGCACCAGCGATTTGCCATCGTTGCCGATGCGCGAAACCCCGACGACCAGGTAGCCGTTCTCGGCGATCTCGGTCTCCGAACTCAGCAATTGCTGTTTGTTGCTCAATTGAAGCAGCCAGAATTCCATTTTGACCAAACGCTTACCACTATTTCCAGTCAAAACAGAAATGTTTTTGAAGTCGAACTCCATACTCTCACTCAGCGATGAGGAAAGCACAACCCGGTTGAATGATTCTGTTCCATCCTTGGTCATGATCGTTGATGCCCCGTCCAGCACATAGGATTTAAAGTTGAGCAGGTTGCTGACCTCGGCTAGAACTCGTTTCAGGTCCTTATTCTCAATAGTGTCGCTTTTGCCCTCCTTGGCAGCAATGACGGTGAATATGCGCAGCCGGATGTTTTTCTTTTCCACATCAAGTTTGCGCAGTTGCTCCTCAAAAGTAGCCACATTCTTTTTATCCAAAACAACGGAGATCAGGTTGGATCCATCGCCAAATGAGCAGGTTATAAAATATACCCTCAATGACTCCTTAATGAAGTCAGGCGACACATAACGGAGCGTGTAGGATCTGGTCACCACTTCACTGGGGGAATTCCCCGCTGATTGGGTTTTCTGCTCTTCAGCCAGCGCCGGGAGAGAAACGAATAGCAACAACAATAAAACAACCAGGATCATTTTTTTCATTTTAACCTCCATATTTTTTTATCTTTAAATCCCATAAATTCCCCCCGCTCTCATCCTTTTGTTCCGGGAAGATGGAAATCGTCGCGCTGCACCCAGACGATCTTGATGTTCTTTTCCGGGATGCTGAACTCGGTGCGGATCTGGGAAATCTTTTTTACTTCCGGCCGGGGTGGGGAAAACAAAGAAATGGAAATAACAATGGCCAAAGAAGCCGCGGCCAGCACGGGCAGCCCAGAGCGCGATCCGTTTCCAGGCCGGCGGACGGGGACGCATGGCCACTGCCGCCGCCCGCCGCCGCAAGTTTCTCCGCATTGCGGCGGGTATTTCCAGCTCCCTCCTTTCAAGGCTGGCAGTAATGAATTTATCCAGATCGTCATTTTTCATGAGTGGCCTCCAAAGCCCGGCGCACGGCCTCGCGGCCGCGGTTGAGGATGAATTTCACGTTGCCCTGACGCAAGGAGCAGATGGCCGCGATCTCGGCAATGGAGAACTGGTTGTAGTAGAAAAGGAAAAAAACTTCCCGCTGCCGGGCAGGCAATTGCCGGGCCGCGCCGTAGATCAAGGCCACGGCCGGATCTTCGCCGGCGGGCGCGGCGGGCTCAGCCGCCAGTTGCGCCAAGGGGACCAGAGCCTGACCCTTGCGGCGGTTGAAATACTTCCTGACCTCATTGTGGGCGATGGCGAAGATCCAGCTCGAAAAGCTTCGCCCGCGGTCGAAAGAGGGGAAATACTTCCAGGCCCGGATCACCACCTCCTGGTACAGGTCGGCGCTGTCCTCGGAGAGATTCAGGGCCCGGTGCAGGAAATTGAAAAGTTTTTTTTCCAGGGAAGCCAGGAGCTCCCAGAACAGTTCTTTTTCTTCCGCCATGGCTGCCGACGCCCCCTTTAGCAGACTTGGATCCATTATAGCACGGCCGGATGGCGCCAAAAGGATGCTCAGGGAACAGATCGCCGACCGCTGGTTCATACCCCTGATATCCCCAGAAAAGGAAAAAGGTTAGATCACGTTGCTTCTTTGCTTTCAGCCAGCTGGATGATCAACTGGTTTTTATGCTTCACCCAGGACAGCAATCGTCCCGCGACATAGTCCCTGATCGAATTCAGGTTCAGGTGCGACCAGTCCTCGCCTTTAAAATTCTTGTCCCTGAGCCCGGCCCCGTTCTCGTCGAACTTGTCGACGTCGTCAATATAGATCAGGCAGCGGCTCTTGAGGCCGTCATGGATCGCCTTGATCTCCTCGAAGAGGGGCACCTGGTTTTCCGCGATCGGCCGGTCGCCCGCGTACCCCGTGTCGACCCGGTATCCGCGCCAGCGGCTCTGCTTCCAGTTCGTCGCGTGGTCGCCGCTGAAATGGGCGTCCAGATAGAAAAGGCACGGCCGTTGTATCTCTTTCAGAAGTTCCCGCAGCACCAGCTTGGAATCGCCGAACAGGACCCGGACCCTGTCGTGATCCTTGAACTTGGCCACCGCCTTCTCGTACAGCTCGCGGTGGATCTCGATGGTATAGACCCGCGAAAAATGCTTGCTCAGCCGTAACGCGGAAACGCCGAACAGCGTCCCGGTTTCGACGGCAACGTCATATTCGGCGGCCGACACGTATTTTTTGAGGATGCGGATGCGGAATTTGCCCATGTCAGTCCGCGGCCTCCGGAAGGACCTCGGCGTTGCCCGGCTTTTCCTTCTCCAGGTGCAGCAGCAGCAGGCCGAAACCCATGAGAAAGAGCCGGCGGATGCGGCGGATGATGGCCAGGCTGAGCCCGGCCGAGCCGCTGAAATACATGCTTTTGAGCACCAGAACGTACATCCCTTCCTGCACGCCCCAATGGCCGGGAACGATGAACAGGATGGTGTTGGCCACGGTCACCGCGGCGCTGATGAACCAGCCCGCGAAAAAACCCACGGGCTGGTGCAGCACCCACAGGACGACCAGCAGTTCCAGGATCCCCACCAGTCGCGCCAGGAAGTGCAGCCCCACCGCCAGCGGGATCCTGGCGCCGCCGCGCCGATAGAGCCGGCGCAGGTTGTCGTCGAGGATGCGCAGCGTCTCCTCCTTTTTCTTCAGCCACCGCCGTGCCGGCGGCATCCAGCCGATAAGGGTCATGGACGAACGGTAAAAGCCGCGGAACTGGAAGAAGACCAGCAGGGAGATGGCCGCCAGCAGCACCAGCAGGCAGGCCACGGCCGGCATCATCAGCGCCCGCGGCATGGGGAAAAACAGGATGGCGATCAGGAGCCCGCAGGCCATGAACATGGTGCCGGCGATGGACTCGACCGTCTTGTCCACCAGGATGCCGGCGACGCCCTCCTTGAGAGGGATGCGCGGCTTGATCAGGTAGGCGCGCATGGCATCGCCGCCCAGGTTTGCCGTGGGCAGCACGGTGTTCATGGTATCGCTGATGATCTTGATGCGCACGAAAAAAATGAACGGGGCGCGCTGGAACAGGCTGCTCTGGATGATGTACCAGGCGGCGGCCTGCAGCACCACCCAACCCATCTGCACCAGCAGGATCACGGCGAACCAGCCGCCGAAATGGGCGACATTGTCCAGGATGGTCCGCCAGCCCATGCGATAGATGAGGTAAAGGAAAACGCCCACCCCCAGCCCGGTGAGCAGCCCGCGCACCAGTCTGCCCGGAGAGCTGCCGGCCCGGCCGCTGCCGATCGCCCCCCCTGCGCGGATCTTGCCCATGGTTTTCTCCTTGAACGCTTGATTTTAACAAAATGCCGGGCGCCTGGCAATATGAGCGCGGTTCGCCCGGGGCGTTCGGCCCCGCCGTGGGCACGCCCGGGGGCTGCCGTTGCATCGGCCGGTGAATATTGCTAAAATCATTCGTCAGCACCAGGAAAGATATGCTGCGGAGGGGGAAATGGCCAGCGTTGTATCCGCCGCCAGAGAATCGCTCGACCCGGCAAGCATGGAGCCAACTCGGATACGGATCGCCCAGATCGCGCCGCACCCTGCCAGGCATAACGGCATCGGCATTTACGCTGCCCGGCTGAGCGAGGAACTCAGGCTGCGGGACCCGCAGTGTTCCATCATGGCTCCCGTCGATCTCCTCGCGCGGAAATCCGGGCAAGAAAATGACGATTGGCGCGGCCGGGAATTCCCCCGCCATTGGTCGGACGCCTGCCTGGAAGCCATCGACGCCGCCGCCCCGCAACTGGTGCACATTCAGCACGGCCTGTACATCGGCCATGACGACAACCTGGCCCGCTTCCTGGCCGGCCTGCGCGCCCGCCGCATCCCCTGCGTCGCGACCCTGCACGGCGTCTGGCCTGCGACCCCCCTGCGCCGCTGGCCCGCCCGTTTCTATCGCCTGCTGGCTGAAAACGTCGAACGGGTGATCATCCACCAGCAAGCGGGAACCCGGGATCTTCTGCAGGAGCAGGGCATCCCGACGCAGCGCATCGTCGTCATTCCCCATGGAACCTGGACCAGCGCCGAGACCGCCCCGGTCAAAATCCCGGATACGGTCGACACGTCGGGCCGGCGCGTGGTTTTGTTCGCGGGCAACATCTTCCGCCGCAAGGGATTGCATATCGTGATCAGGGCCTTCCCGGACGTGGTCCGCCAGATCCCGGAAGCCTGCCTGCTGGTGGTGGGCAACGAACGCAGCAACAACATCCTTGACCGCTGGTATCGCTTATGGCTGCATGTCGAGATGCGCCCGGGGCTGAAAAAGGGCTGGCTGATCCGCCGCGCCGAGTACGTCCCCGACGCCGAGCTCTCGACACGGATCGCCGCCGCCGAAGTGGCGGTTTTCCCATACCAGAGGCGCTACGGCTCGGCCAGTGGAATTTTTCACCGGGTGCTGGCCGCCGGCCGGCCGGCCATCTGCGCGAATATCCCGACCTTCGCCGAGGCCAGCGACGCCTGGGGCGAACGCCTGCCCGAGCTCTTCCCGGCGCGGCGGGATGTCAGAGCCTGGAGCAGCGCCCTGATCCGCATCCTGTCCGATGAGCCCTTCCGCCAACGGGCCATGGAGGCCGCCAGCCGCTTGGGGCGGGAAACGTCGTGGTCCGCGGTCGCCCGGCTGCATCTGCAGCTGTACCGGGATTTGCTCTTTCCCGCCCCCAAGCCCGGCGCAAGTTGACACGGCGGCGGATGAAGATGGCTGGCAAAGCAGGGAATCGCCGGCGTTCGGGAATAGCGCCGGCCGGGACCGGCTTCAGAACGCGACGCCGACCTGGTAGTAGAAACGGGTCTCGTGATTGCTCACGCTGACCTCGTGGAAGCGGCCGCGGCGATCGATCCCCTCCAGGTTCAGGGAGAGGAAGAGCGGCGTGCGCGGAATGGCCGCCAAAAGCGCTGCGCTGCAGATGAGCCGGGAATCGCTCAGGCGTGAATCGTCGATGATATGATCCTGGAAGCGGTCAAGACCCTGGATGGAACGAAAATCCTGGTAATGGATCCCGGCCTGGGCGCGCAGGCCCCGGTATTGCAGATCGAGACGGCCCTCCAGGCTGTAGCCCAGGGAGTAGTAATAGCCCCAGTTGTGCAGCGTGCTCTTGACCCCCCAGACGTCGTGGCCGGCCGAATAGGCGTTGTAGGCCAGGGAATTGATCATGCCGAAATCAAGGGTGGCCTGCAGGTCGAGCCGGCCGCTGAAAGCGCCGGCATACCGGGTCAGGGCAAATGCCGGGCCGAACAGGTGCACCGTGGCGCCCTTGTCGGTGAACTGCGCCGGTTGCGGAATCGGAAACCACATTCCCTTCTGGCCCAGGTCGTGGCCGTCGTAAGGGGCGATCGGCTTCTTCTGGAACACGTCCCATGCCGAAACCATCCCCAACCAGGAATAGCGGCCGTGCAGACCGCCCTTGCCGTCGGCATGCACCCGCTGCCACCACCAGCCAAAAAGCACCGAGCGGGTGGCGACGCTGAATTCCTCCACCCCGCGCGAGCTGGCGCTGATATGGAAGTGCAGTTCGCTGTCCATGGTGCCGCGATAATGACCCTGGCCGCTGCCGGCATTGCCGTACCCGGGCGCCAGCACCAGCCGCATGTCGAGGCCCAGCGCTGATTCGCCCGGGCTGCGGACCAGGTCCCCGGGAACGTCGCCGTGCCGCCCGCCCAGGGAAAGGCGGAAGTCGTGCCAGTCCGCGAGCGCCACGCGCGGCGACCGCCGCGGTCCGTCAAACAGTCCGTCAAGAAGGTCGTTGAACACCATAAGCGGGTTGAAGAGAGCCTCGGCCAGCCGGTTGGCCGGTCCCGGACGGTGGCGGAAATGATTGGCGATCTGGAAAAGCGCCTCGCCGCTGTCGATGCCGCCGAAGCTGGTGAAAATATGGTCGTTGATCGAGGAGATCTCGCGCCACTCGGCGAAGTACTCCCAGAACAACGATCCGCCGAGCGAAAACAGCGTCGATTCCGCCGAACTCAAACCGTTGGTGCGCCCCCAGTTATAATACAGCGCCCCCGCAAGGCCATGGGTCCAATTCAGGCGGATGTTGTTGGAATCGAGGCGCAGCCCCTCGGAGGTGAAGAACTTTCGCTTCTGATCCTTCCAGCTCAGGGTGAACTGCCAATCCTCGATGAAGCTGGTGTACATGTGCCAGTAATTGGCGGCCGAAATGGCGATATTGAGGCTGACTTCAAGCAGGGCCATGCCGGTTTTCCGCTGCTTGGATCTGGGACTGAGCGCCTCGTCGTTTCGATCGGCTGCAACGACCAGGCCTTGCGCCAGTATCAGCAATAGAACAATCAGCAGGATCTTTCTGTTCATGGGTGCCTCATGGTTGGAGCTAAAACGCATAGCCGATGCTGACCCCGACCTTGGGCGTCAGCCTGTTTCTGCGCACGGCGAAGGCATTGTTCTGGATGTCTTCCAGGAAGATCACCGGCGTAAAACCGGCACGCAACAGCAGCCCGCCCAGGGGTTTCTGGTAGCGGTAGCCGACCACGAAATTCAGGGTCAGCAGGCTGAAGCGGTTGTCGTTGTTCTTTCCGAAAGACGGTCCGCATCCCAGTTCGAGCAGGTGATCACCCCGGCCGGCCAGGACCGAGCCCATGAAGATGCCTCCGGTAACACCCCAGCCGGCCCGCAGCGCGACATGGTCGCCCAGCAGGCGCTCGATATTGAGGCTGAAGAAGTGGCCGTTGCCCAACAACTCCCAATACAGGCACATTTTCGCTTCGCGGGGCGGGTGGCCGGCATGAAGCGGATGCCAGACCAGAAGCAACAGGCCGAAAACGACGGCAAATTTTCGTAAAGGACTCGGCATCTAAATTACTCCCGGATTGATTTTGCGGCCACCAGCGCCGAAATAAGCTTTATTTTATCAGAATGCGCGGGATTTGGCAAAGACCCGCACCCCGACGAACCAAGTTTTGCCCCCCGGCCGGCCATGCATCGTTCCATGACGGTTGGAACACGGCTCCGGCCTTCCGCTGTCACCCGGATTTTCCCCCCATGGCGGCGACGATGGGGATTGTTTCCCCGCTCCCGGTATGATATATTCCTGCCATGAAGGTCAGAGCCATTCAGTTCAGCCCCGCCCTGGGCAACATCGAAAAGAACCTGGAATTCCATGTCGCCTGCATCGGCCAGGCCCTCCGCGACGGCCGGGAATTGATCGTGTTCCCCGAATTGAGCATCAGCGGCTACCAGCTGCAGGACATCGCCTGCGATATCGCGCTGAAAAAAGACGGGCCGATCTGGCGGGAGATCGAAAAACTCAGCAAAAAGATCGACATCATCATCGGCGCCCCTTTGGAAGAGGAGCCGGGAATCATCTACAATACGGCCCTTTATTTTTCCAGGGGCAAATGGCGGCACACCCATCGCAAGGTGCAGCTGCCCAACTACGGCATGTTCGAGGAAAGGAAGATCTTCAAGCAGGGGGACGAGTTCCGCACGTTCAAGATCGGCTCCCTGACCGCCGGCATCCTCATCTGCCGGGAAATTTTGTTCCCCATGCTCGCCTACCTGTATTTCATCCAAAAAACCGACCTGCTGATCGGCATCTCCAACAGCCCGCAGCGGGGCATCGGCAAGGAAGGGGTCTCTTCTTTTCAACTTTGGGAGAATATGGGCTACGTTTTTTCGCAGTTCTATCACCAGAATTACCTGTTCGTCAACCGTGTCGGATTTGAAGACGGCATCGGCTTCGGCGGCGGCTCTTTTTTCGCCCCCGCCGGCCTGGGCATCTGCCGGAAGGCCAAGTATGTCGACGAGGACGTGCTCGACGCGGACATCCAGACGGCCGACGTGCGCCGCGCCCGCTTGAGTTCCAATTACCTGCGCGACGAGCAGCCGGAGCTGGTGCTCAAGGAAATGCGGAGGATACTCCATGCTTAAAATCCGCTGCGACCTGGTGGAAAAGATCCTGGTGGGCGCCATCCGCGACAGCATCCACAAGAACGGTTTCAAGAACGCCATCGTCGGGGTCTCGGGCGGCCTGGATTCAGCCGTGGTGCTGGCCCTTTGCCGCAAAGCCCTGGGCGCGGCTCACACTTTCGCCCTGCTCCTCCCCTACCGCGTTTCCTCTCCCGAAAGCCAGGAGCACGGCAAGCTGGCCTGCGCCAAATGCAAGGTCGCCTTCGAGGTCATCGATATCTCCCCGTCCGTGGACGCCTACTTCGACCGCTTCCCGGCCGAAAACCGCCTGCAGATCGGCAACAAATGCGCCCGGGAGCGGATGTCCGTGCTCTACGATTTTTCGGCGCGCAGGAAAGCCCTGGTGGTCGGCACTTCCAACAAGAGCGAGCTCCTGGTCGGCTACTCCACCCAGTTCGGCGATTCGGCCGCCGCTTTCCTGCCCATCGGCGACCTCTACAAGACCCAGGTGTTCGAGCTGGCCCGCCACCTGGACATTCCCGCCGAGATCATCGCCAAGAAACCGTCGGCCGACCTGTGGCCCGGGCAAACCGACGAGGGCGAGATCGGCATCAGCTACGACGACCTCGACATCATCCTGCACCTGATGATCGACAGGCGCTGGGATGAAGGCGAGATCGTCGAGCGCGGCTACCCGCTGCCGCTTATCCGCCGCATAAAAAAAATGATCGTCGACTCGCAGTTCAAGCGCACCATGCCTCCGGTCATCAAGCTCCACCCGCGCACCGTGGGCATCGATTTCAGGTATTTACAGGGACTGGAACAAGTAGATGATGAGTGATAAGTGACGAGTGACGCGTAATGAGAAACAACCTAATAAAACGAAGATTCTTTACCGACAAGCATTCATTCTCATCACTCATCACTGAGTTCCGTACGTTTGTTCACTCATCACTCTGATGGCGCTGTACATCGTTCCCACGCCGGTCGGCAACCTTGGAGACATCACCCGGCGGGCCGTCGAGGTCCTGGGCCGCGTCGATTTCATCGTCGCCGAGGACAGCCGCTACTCGCGCAAGCTGCTGAGCCACCTGCAGATCCACAAAAAGATCATCAGCCACTACCGCCCCAAGGAGGAAACCCAGGCGGAGAAGATCGTCGCCATGCTGGCCGGCCAGGACGGCGCCCTGATCACCGACTCGGGCACCCCGGCGATCTCGGATCCCGGGTTCATCCTGGTCCGGAAAGCCATCGCCGCCGGCATCGCGGTCATCCCCCTGCCCGGCCCGACCGCCTTCATCCCCGCCCTGGTCGCCTCGGGCATCGATCCGCGCCGTTTCCTTTTTCTCGGCTTCCCCCCGCGCCGGCGCAGCGAGCTGCGGCGTTTTTTGGAAACCCTTGCCCCGCTGCCCTACACCCTGGTTTTTTATGAGTCGCCGCGGCGGCTGGACGATTTTCTCGGCGTCGCGGCCGCGGTCCTGGGCGACCGGAGTTTCGCGCTGGCCAAGGAAGTGAGCAAGAAACACGAAAAGATCATTCGCTCGCAGGCTGGGTCAATGGCCGCAGGCGCGGGAAGGGGAAAACCTCCTGGGGGAAATGGTCGTGGTCGTCGCGGGCTGCGCTGATGCGCCCCGGTCGGAAGCGGCCCCGCGCTTTGACGACATCGACGACCTGTACGCTTTTTTCAGCGAGCGCTACGGCCTGGGCAAGAACGCGTTGAAAAAGATCCTGATGAAGAAAAAGCAAAAAACGCGCGGCCGGGGGGCGCTGGCATGAGCGCCGGCAACGCCTGCCATTCCCGGCCCGGCCGGGGAGTCTTAACCGCGCTCGCCTTTTTGCTGGCGCTCTGCGGCGGCACGCTTTGCGGCCAGGGCGACACGGCCAAGGCCGCCTCGGCCCCCGCGGCGGCTTCTTGGTCACGCCCGTGGCTTACTACTCCCCCGAAACCCGCCTGGCCTTCGGCGTGGTCGGCATCCATTATTTCCGCCTGGGTCACCCCGCTCCGACGTCCCGGCTTTCGCACTACCGCTTCAATTTCATCCGCACGCAAAACAAGCAGACGATCGCCGAGATCAACTATGAACTGTACCTCAACAAGCGACAGTTTCCTGCTCGACGGGCAGGTGAAATATTCGCTCTACCCCGACCGCTTCTACGGCATCGGCAACCGCAACCCCGAGACGAACCGCGAAAGCTATTCCTCCCGCAACTGGCGCCTGCAGATGAACATGCAGCGCCGCTGGGGCAGCAGCCTGTTTGCCGGGCTGCACCTGGATTACTATTCCCTGCAGGTAATGGATGCCGCCAAGGGCGGCCTGCTGGCCGCCGGGGACATCCCGGGCAGCCGGGGCGGGACTCTTTCCGCCCTGGGGTTGTTCGCCAAGTGGGACAGCCGCGACAACACTTTTTCCGCGTCCAGCGGGAGTTACTGCGCCTTGTTTTTGAATTTCTTCAGCCCGGTGCTGCTGGCCAGCGACTTCAATTTCACGCCAGATGATCCTGGACGCCAGGAAATATTTTCCCCTGGGCCAGGACCAGGTGCTGGCCGTGCAGGGGGTTTTCAAAGCGGTATGGGGCGACTGCCCTTTCCAGGCCCTGCCCATGTTCGGGGGCTTGAACCTGCATGCGCGGCTTCTATGAAGGCCGCTACCGCGACCGCAACCTGCTGGCCGTGCAGGCCGAATACCGCCGCCCGCTATGGAGGCGCTTCGGCATCTGCGGCTTCGCCGGGGTGGCCCAGGTGCAGGACAAGATCTCGCGCCTGGCGCTCGGGAGAGTTCCATGTCGCCGGCGGCGCCGGCCTGCGCTACAAGTTCAACCGCCGCGAAAACCTGAGCGTCCGCCTGGACCTCGGCTTCGCCGGGCCTTCCCCCGCCTTCTACCTGACTTTCGCCGAAGCTTTTTAAACCCCGACCGCTTCCCCGAAAAATCTATCTCCGGCGCGAGAGGAAATTAAAAATCATACTGCAGGCCGATGATGGGCAACAGCGGGGGCTGATAGAGAGTGTCCACCTTTTTCTTCAGGCTAGACCAATAGTAGCGGGCAACGTTGCCCCGGGCGTAGGCGTTGACCAGGGTGAAATACCCGGTGAGACTCGATCTTTTGAAAATGAAGCGGCGGTCGACCCGGAGATACAAAGAGTGGTAGGGGGGATAGCGGGCGGCCATGATCCGGGTCAGATCGCTGATGCCGAAATTGAGCTCGGCGGAGCGCACGACATCGCAGGGCGTATAGGGCAGACCCCCGGCATAATTCCAGCGCGTGGAAAACTTCCAGCCGTTGTCTAGGTCATACCCTATCGCCAGGGTCACGACCAGGCGGTTGTCATTGATGCGGTTTCGCCATACCCCGGTCAAATCCCGGTAACGGGAGCGGAAAACCGAGGCGGCGGCGAGAACGTAGATCCGCTCGCCAAAGGTCTTGTGCAGGAAAAACTCGATGCCGCGGGCGTTGGCCAAACCGGAATCCACGATCCGGTTAAAGCGCAGAAAACCCGTCAACGCCACCCCGTTGTCGATCACGAAGGTGAACGGGTCATCGGGGGTAAGGGGATAGTTGCTGCATTCCTTGTCGTAGACCTCCAGGGTGAGCTGGGTGCTTTCATCGGGATGGAATTCGGCGCCGATGACGAAGTGGTCCGCCCGCGGCGTCCTCATGTCGCGGGCCAGGGGATTGCGGGCCAGCAGCAGAGGATAAAGCTGCTGGTAATAGATCCCCGATGCGACCCGCAGGGAAAACGTGGCTGAGAGGGCATAGGAAACGTTCAGGCGGGGGGAAAAGAAAAAATTGCGGTTGAACGAGAAATACTCCAGGCGGTTGCCGATGACCACGGTGAGCTTGCGCAGCGGATTCCAGTTCAAGCTTAAAAAAAGACCCCCTTTCAAGGTCGAAGAATCGCCTTCGAGGGTCAAGCCCGGGAAATCATCGCCCCAACGGTCCAGGTAGGGAGCGAAATAATTATAAAAATCGGAGTATTCATGCTGCAGATCGAAGCCGAATTCCAAGCTGTGCCGGGGAGTGATCTGCCAACGGCTGACGTGGCGCAGGGAAAACTGGGTCGCCTGCTCATTCCGGGCTTCATAAAGCGAATCCGCCTCGACCTTGTTCAAGGTATCCCGGTTCTTCAGGCGCGAAACGGAGAAAGACGTGGAAGAAGCGAGGCGGGCGCTCCAGGCCCGGTGCCAATTGATGCCGGCCGTCAATTCATATGTATGGCTGTCGAGGTAGGAATTGTAGCCGGCAATTACGGCTTCTTCCAGGTCAACCGCTATTGAGCTGTCACCGACGATCGAAAGAAAGGTGAACTGGTCTTTCGCGTCCGGGGCCCAATCCAGTTTGAGATGCCAATCGCCGTAGCGCGGGGCGATGTGGTCGGAAAAAGCCGCCGCCAGGATATCCAGGTAGCTGCGGCGCAGGGAAAGGATGAAGGCACCTTTTTGCCTGAAGAGCGGGCCCTCGGTCGATACGGAAAACCCCGCGGCATTGAGATCGAATTTGAAATGCGTCCTGTCCTTCATTCCTTCACGAAAGCGAAGGTCCATGATGGCGGAAAGCCGGTCGCCGTAGCGGGCGGGAAAAGCCCCCACAAAAAAATTGGTCTCGGAGACCAGGTCGGGATTGATGATGCCGATGATGCCGCCGCTGGCGCCTTCACGCTGGAAATGGCTGATGTTGTAAATGGGGATGTTATCGATATAATACCCGTTCTCGAAGGGGCTGCCGCCGCGGACGATCAGGTCGTTGGAAAGCTCGTTCACGTGGGCAATGGCCGGGAAAAAATTCAACATGCGGCCGATGTCCTCGATCGAGCCCGCCAGATGGGTCAATGCCCCCTGGCCAAGGCTGAACTGGCTGATGGTGCCTTCCGGGATCTTGCCAATATTGCCGGTGACATTGACGCTTTCCTCGCTATCGCTGGCGGACTTCTCCAATTCGACGTTCAGGACGGTCTGCCGGCCGGGCAGGATCACCACCTCGGAGCGTGTCGCGGTGCGGAACCCCTGCAGCCTGAAAGTGACCATGTAGCGCCCGGCGGGAACCCCTTCGAGCCGGTACCCGCCGTCCCCGGCCGACCCGGTTTCCATTTGCAGGGACGGGACCCCGACCCGGACTTCCGGCAACGGGTTGCCGGCGCCTTTGGCGGTTACGGTTCCCTGCAGAACCCCTGTTGCGGAAAAAACATTCAGCGTGATAACGAGGAAAAGACCGGCCCCCCCCAAAAAGCCTTTGGCCAATTTCAAGCAGTTAAAACTTGTACCCGACCAGGATTACGATGGCGTTGGTCTTGGTCCAACTGGATGAATTGACTTGGCTCGTGGAGTCGGTCTTGACTATATTGGCCAGCCCCAGGTGGTAACGGCCCTGCAGCACGAGCGAGCCGCCGCCCATTTTCAGCTCGTAGCCGGCGCCGAAGACCAGGCCGAAATCGATGCGATTGGTGTAATCGATGAGGTCCTCGGTCCCCGACTCCAGCTGCTGGGTCTGGGGGTTGGTAAAGGTCCAATCGACCTTGTTGGCAAGCACAAAAGCGATCTCGCCGCCGACGACGATGAAAGGCGTGGAGCCGGGCATGAATTTGAACTTAAGCAGCACCGGGGCGCAAATTTCGTTCAGCATGACCTTTGCCTCGCCGCTATAGGTGACCCCCTGATCGGTGATCGACCCGGAGTAGGTGATCCCCTTCTGCATATAGAACAGGTCGATCTCCAGCCCGATCTTTTTGCCCATGTCGAATCCCACGCCGCCAAGGAAGCCGGCCTTCCTTTTCGTATACTGGGCCTCATCGTTCCCCTGGGTATCGGTCGCGGAATGGCTCATGCTGGCCAGGCTCAATCCGCCCTGCACCATGACGCCGCCGGAATAGCCGCTCTCTTCCCTCCTCATCCTGGCAGCCGGCTTTCTCGCCGCATTCGTCTCCCGCCGCGGTTCGACTTTGGGGCTTTCCTCTTCTTCCTCGGTGTCGCCGCCCATCACATCCACGACGCTGGAATGAATATAGCCGCTGATTTTCCTGCCCTTCTCCATGATGCTTACCCTGTACCAGGCCCCGCTTTTTTTCGAGGCTTCCACCAGGGTCCCGACGGCCAGCTTGGCGACGACCTCGGCGGCCGCGTCGGGCAGTTCGCGGATATTTGCCACTTGGGTCTTGACTTTCAGAACGATGGCCTCCTTGGCCGTCAAAACGCCGCCCAGGATCATCAGGAACACGGAAAACACGATGATGGCTTTTTTCATGACACCCTCCTTCGCAGCGAATTTTAGCGGGGCAAAATCGAAAAGTCAACTTGCTCAATTCCCGGCCGGCACCGGCTTCGGTCTCGGGCCCGGGCCGGAAATATTTAAATTTCACGTTAATTTTTTTTGGGAGTGATATAATCCCGGCGTGGATGCAAGACTGAAAACAAAAGCGGTCCTGTTGTTCCTGCTGGTCGCGCTGGCGGGCCGGACGCTTCCCGGGCGCGGACTGGAGTTGTCGGTGTCGTACGGACTGTGGAGTTCATTTCCTTTCACGACCCTGGTGGAAAGCCAGTGCAACAAGATGATCGATTATGAGATTCAAAAACTACTGGGTTGGGCTTCCCCGCTGCTCACCCTGACGAACGATAAGCAAGACATTGATTTTTCTTCAAGCGGCCAGGCGATCCACTCAACGTTGAAATACAACTTTCCGGGTTCCCGGCTGGCCGTGAGCCTGGAGGCCTCCTGGCTGCGGCTGGACCTTCCCTTCACGCTGGAATTCAGGCAAAGCGTCGAATTGTACGGCTTCCCCATCGCCCGGGCCCGCACGCTCGGAAGCGGCACCGCCCGCATCCGCAGCCTCGATGCCACAGCCTGGGTGCATTGGCGGGTTTGGCAAAGGAAAAGAGTCGAGTGTTCACTGGCGGCGGGGCTTCACGTCATGCCCCTGAAAGGCGAGGTCAGCCTGAAGGGCCATGCTTCCCTGGATACCATTGTCGGCTCAGAGGAATTGGACCTGGATGACCGGGAAACCATGGCGGAGCTGAGGAGCGAAGGGCTTCACATCCCCAGGGCATTGGTTTTCCCGGCACTCGCTTTTTCCGCCGGCTATTCACTCTCCCGCAACCTGGGCGTGCTGGCCCGCCTGACCCTTTCCCAGGGCGTTTTCCTGAGCCTGGGCCTGACGGTCAACCTTTAAGCCCCTTTCAATCCCCAATTGACGCGGCCAGCGCCAGCATCAGCCACGCTGAATGAGGGAGCCATTGCTCGGCCCAGCGCCAGCGGTTGTTCACGTCCTTGTCGTAGGGAGGCGGCATGAAGGCGATGTCGGTTTCATCGTCGGCGCCGGTGATGCCGTTGCAGACCCCGCCGCGATAGTTGAGGTTGCCGCCGCTTTCGTGGTATTCCGGG
The DNA here is from genome assembly GCA_963764745.1 of Candidatus Aminicenantota bacterium. Lineage (GTDB taxonomy): Bacteria > Acidobacteriota > Aminicenantia > UBA2199 > UBA2199 > UBA2199. The sequence goes on from CAVXTN010000012.1 coordinate 123,016, forward strand.
ATTGTTCCGTGCCGGCGCCATCGAGCATGCACATGTCGAAGGGATTCAAGCCCGAGTATCCAGTCGAGCTGGTCCCAGGCATAGCGGCGCGCCAGCGGTTTCCGGACTTCGCTCAGATAGGGCATGGCCGATGAAAGGGCGCACGACAAGGAAGCCAGGCGAGCGTTCTCGCCCTGCCACCAATAGCCCGTTTCGTTTTTATGGGGCATGAAGAAGGCGGGGCGCTTCGCGGCTTCATCCGACCGCCTTGACATATTGGCGGGCGTAGCCGAAGGGATTGTTCACCTCGCTCGTGATTCCCAGTTCGAAATCCACGGCTGCGCGCAGTGCCGCAATGACCTTCCGGCGCATGGGATCCCGCTTCTCGACATCCAGGAAACGGCACAGCGCCACAATGGGGAACCCCGCCTCGACCGCGTGGAAGAAGGGGCGCTCGCCTGTGTCGCCGGCGCGCCACCATCCCTGGCAGCGACCGTCGGCGCTCAATCGCCGCATAAGATTGTCGGCCCGCTTGCGGGCGTGTTCGAGATATTCGACTTTTTTTGTGGCCATGAAAAGCTCGGTCGCGGCCAGCAGTGCGCAATAATCGTCGATGATGTTCTCCTTGTGGTCAAAGAGATATTCCAGGTTGTGGGCATTGAGGTGGGCAAAACCTTTCTCGGCGGTCTTGACGATACGTCCGGCTCGAATATTCCCCCGCGATGCCCTCGCTGCTTGCCCGGGCCAGGGCAGCAATGGCGATGCCGCCGCCTTCGCGCATGGCGGCATGATAGCCGGCGGCGGCGTCGACCGCGCCGTTCCGCGAAGTGCCGATGAAACGCTTTTCCGGGTCCCGCGACCACTCCCCGTCGAAGATCGAGAGGTAGAAATATCCTTGCGGGTCCTGCATGCGCACCAGGAAGTCGGCCCCGTAGGCGGCTTCCCTGCGCATCCGCTCCAGGAGCGCTTTGTCGCTTCCGCCCCGGCGCGCGAGCCGGCGGGCGGATGCGAGCAGGCTCCAGGCCACGAGCGGCGCCTGCTGCGGGTTCATGTAGATGGCGAAGCTCAAGTGGCTCAGGTGCTTGCCCACGTCCCCCGAAGCGTCGTGACCAGCCGCCATGAACGTCCACCGTGCCCTTGCGGCCGCCGATGAAGGGGATATGCCGGTCGCGGTCGTCATAGATCTTTATGGGATGCTGCGACGCGAAGCCGTCCAGCAGCAGGGCCATGTTTTTCTCGATCCGCGTCATTTTTTTCGATCACAAAAAGGGGGCTGGTGACCGTGCGGCCGTCGAAGGCGGTCCTGATCTGGAAAGTTCCGGGCTTTTTAAATTCGCTGAAGAAACCGGCGTAGGCATTGCCGGTGTGCCAATGGTCGATCGGCCCCGCCCTTGGCGAAAGGTTTTTCAAAGACGACCTTGCCGCAGGGAATCGATCACCTGGAATGAGCCCGGCTGGGCTGGAAGAACGGGTCTGCAGCACCGTCTTTTTTTCTCCGGACAGGGAGTAGCCCGTGTGGTTCACCAGCAGGATGGCCTGCTGGTCCTGCTGGGCAAATACGCGGCGTCATCATGGCCAGGAAGCCCAGGAACAGGAATAGTAAAAACTGGAATTTTCTCAAATGGGAAGTTCCGGGATACAACGACGACAAAGGATGACCAAAAACGGCTTGTTTGCGGATCATGCGCCCTCCATGGCAAGCAAGTAACCTGTTTTTGATTTTGAGGACAATTCCCATAAATGTCAACATGGAGTCGCGGATAATCGGAATCGACCGGCGATGGATGAATCGGCCGGGATGAAAAGCGCACCAGCAGGATGCGGACTGTAAGCCGGATTCTGTCGTGAAGAATCATTTATCTGGTACCGGCGTTGCCGCCGGCATCCAGCAGCTAACCCAAGGGCTTCGGCCGGGAAAGCCTCAAGCGCCCTTTGTTTAGCTTTGCTCCGGATGGGGTTTGCCTCAGTCCCTCGCGTCGCCGCTCGGGACGGTGAGCTCTTGCCTCACCTTTTCACCCTTGCTCCGCCGCCGTTGCCGGCAGCGGGGCGGTCTGTTCTCTGTGGCACTTTCCTGTTCCCCCGGCTGGCGGGGAAAAATCCCTGTTGGGGATCATCCTTCCCTGCGGAGTCCGGACTTTCCTCCCCTCCCTCGCGGAAGAGGCGATTCTTCATCCGCATCCTGCTGGTGCCCTACCATTATACCAAGAGATTCGATTTTTTGATAGAGGCTAGCGCTTTGGCGGGCTCCCTTGGTTTGCGTCTCCCAGTTTTTGCTTGCGGCCGATGAACAAATAGCACAGCGGCCCGATGAAAGGCACGAAGATAACGACCAAAAGCCAAACGAGCTTATCGTTGCCCTTGAAGTCGCTTTTCAGGATGTCCAGGAAGGCGATCAGAAAGATCGGTACGCAAACAAGGAACAGCAACAAAATAATTTCCAGTTATGCCCAAACCCATGATCCCTCCTTATTGTAATTCGCCAAGTCCGCATAAGCGCATTCTACTCCGTCTCCACCACCAAGCCCCGGCCCTGGACATACCTTATATCCATGCATTTCCTTGCCGGCAGGAAACCACGGGCTTTCAACAATTTCCCGGGATCCGGGCAGATCAGAACAAAGGAGCTTTTGCCGTCGGTCGTATCGATCCGGTATATGGATGGCCGATCTCCCGACTTTCGGTATATTGTCCAGGAATTTTTCCTGGATCAATTGCTCCAGGCTGCCGGGAAGGCTCCCCTTTTCCGCGGCATACCTCTCGACCGCATGGCCCAGCTTTTCAAGATTTTCCTCGCATATCCTCTCCTCGTTCATGGAGATCGCGCGGGAAGAGGAAGGGAAGGCGGCACCCATGATCACGACGATGACCAAAGCCAGCAGCAGCCAGCCCAATTTGGGCAGGCTCTTTCTGGCGCGTTCATCGCCGCGGTAGATATAACGCAATATCAGCGTGGCCACAATCATTATGAATAAGCCGATGATCGCGATCACCAGAAGATAGAAATAGCCCTTCAAAAATGAAAACAGGCCGACCAGATTCAGAAACATAATTAATACTATCAATATTAAAACCAGTTTTAAGACGCGCATCGCCGTGACCACGACTGAAGCGCAATATATTTCGCCGGATTTGTCGTTCCCGGATTTCTCATTGACATTTTTTTCAGTCATGTTGTGGATAATTTGCAAATGCGATCTCCCCTTATTTCTCTGCCCCGTATTTTTTCAGCAGATCGGCCATTCCCTGGCAGAGAGCCAGGTCAAGCGGCGTTTTCCCGTAGTCATTCCTTGCGTTGATATCCGCGCCTTTGGCGATCAGCAGTTCGACCATTTCCTTCTGGCATTGAATGACCGCATCGTGCAGCAGCGTTGAGCCATAAATTTCCTTTGCGTTCACATCCGTTCCTTTGGCCATCATCATCTCGGCCACTTCCCTGTGGCCGCCAATGACAGCCCCGTACAACGGGGTCAACCGGTTTACGTTACGGGCATTGACGTCCGCGCCCTTGGCGATCAACAGCTTGGCAATTTCCCCGCGGTTGAAAACGGCGGCATCGTGAAGCGGCGTATCGCCATCGTTGTCCTTGGAATTTATATCCGCGCCTCTGGCGATCAACAGCTCGGCTATTTCCTTGTGGTCCTGAACAATGGCCTCATGCAGAGGTATTTCGCCAAAATTATCCCTGGCGTTTATGTCCGCGCCTCTGGCGAGCAACAGCTCGACCACTTCCTTTTGGCCTTGACGGATGGCTTCTTGCAGCGCGGTTTGGCCACCGCTACTCTTTGCGTTTATGTCCGCGCCTTGGGCGATCAGCAGTTCGACGATTTCCTTTTGGCCATTGTAGGCAGCTTCATTCAGCAGCGTATCTCCGTTGCTCGACTGCTCAAACCTGTATTCCAGCTTGTTGACGAGGCTTTTTACCGTCTCCGCGTCGTTCGCTTTCGGGGCAAGGCGAAGGTATTGCATAAGATTGATGATCGCTTCGCCGAGATTTCCCGCTTTCTCCTGCACCAGCCCGAGATTGTAATAAAGACCCGGCCATTTTGGCGCAAGCTTTATCGCCTCCTCAAACTCCCTGATCGCCGGGGCATAATCCTCCGGAGATTTCGCCATCTCCACAGCGGCCATGCCGCGGTCGAAATGCCGTCTGGCTTCGTTCCTGAGCGGTTTGGCTGTATGCGGAAAGGATCCATACCATCGACGAAAATGAGAAAAGCGGTTTTTTTATTCATGGTCACTAATACCTCTTGGCGAACCAGATCTCCACGATTTTTTGCGTATCTTCCCCCAATTGCAGCGCCAGCTTGGTGGTCGCTTCAGTCGATTTGCCGTATGCCGAATTCAAGTAGCCAATCCCCAATTTCGCGGCGAAATTTTTCCCGATATCAACGGCCTTGTCAATGGTCATGCTTTCGGCGGTTTTATAAATAATGTTCTGCACCACGGTCCCGTTGGCGACCGCTTCCGGCGGAGGCGTTCCGTTCAGTATGGCGGCCGTGGTGGCGTTGATGGCGGAGAATGCGTGGTTTGTCGCGCTCAACATGATCTTTCCCACATATGCGGGCAATTTGCCGCCGGGAAACTTTGCGATCTGATCCAGATACGCATCCACGATCTTGTATTCCTTCGAATCTTCAAGCTTGGAGGCCGGGAGCGCGTTTTCCGGAATGCCGTTTTCAGGGATAGGGGCCAGATCGCTGAATCCCTGCGCTTGAATTTGTTCTTCATACCACAGATCCCGCTTCGCTTGCTCTTCCCTGGTGGTGAGCGATTGCACGGCGCCCTGCTTGCCCTTTAGATCAACCGCTCCATTTTGAAAAAAGTCCGTCCCCAATGGTTTTAATTTTAGTTCAGATGCCGGTTCACCGCCCCCCTTCAGCTTAAGCTCATCCGTCCGGGCATCCTTGAATGAATCCAGCAGCTGGCCCTTGTCCTCATCGAACTTCTTTTGCCGAGCGAGCTCCAGCTCTTTCTGCAGCTGGAGCTGACGCTGTTTTTCCATCTCTTCCGCCTGCTGCCGCTGCCTTTCCTGTTGCTCCGCCTGTTGCCGCAGGATCGCATTTTGCCTATCGATCTCGGCTTGACGAGAAGTGTCGGGTTTGGCAAAGATGGACTTCAGGAGGCCGTCGAGCAGACCCAGCGCCAACTGCTGCTCAGGCGTGCCTTGGAAACCGGCATTTGAGCCGCTCGCGCTGTCAGATCCCGCGCAATAGCAATTGTTTCGCTCTGCGGCGGCGGATTTCGCCCGGTAGGCTTCGCATTCAGCCTGGGTGGCGAAGCTTCCTCTCCCAGCCGACCCGAACATTCTTGCCGCCTGGCCGGTGTAATAGATCTTCCATTCGGCAAAGGTCGTAGCAGGCGAAAGAATAAAAATCGCCAGCGCGAGGATTTGGGGAAATTTAATTCGTTTCATGATGATCCCTCACATTCATGCCCTTATTTCCCCTTCTCCATCATGAATTCCCACTTATAGACCTGGTCCATGGCCGCGCGGGCGTCGGGCGCGTCGGGCGCTGCCTGGAGATAGGTCTTCATCTGGCGGATGGCCTCGGGATAGTTTTTCAATTCCGCCGAGACAAGGGCCAGGTTATAATACAGCCGCGCCGCGTAGGGAGCGATGCGGATCGCCTGCTTGAATTCCGCGGCAGCCTTCTCAAAACTGCCCTCCTTGACCAGCATCTCGCCTCTTAGCACATTTCTCCTTGCCTCCTCGGGCAGCACTCCGGCGAGCGCTGGGTTTCGTCTCAGCAGAGTGAAGAGAGATTCTTTTATCGCTTGACCCTCGGTTTCGTCAGCCATTTTCAATGCCGCGGAGAGTTCGGACAACGCCTCCTGATATCGCCCCTGCGCTGCAAGCGACTTTGCCTTGGCCCGCTGCTCATTGACAATGGGTTTGAATAGCTGCAGCAAAGCCATACGGTTACTCGTCAGGGGAATGTTCTTTGAAGACAATTCCTCTTCGGGAATGCACAAGTAGATGCTCTTCAGCCTCTTTCATTTTCCCCTGTTTCGCATAGGCGGTCGCCTCCAGGACCCGGGCCCGGGCGCTGTTTTTTACCCGCGCCAGCAGCTTGATGGATTCGTCGTATTGCCCCCGGTCAAGATCCGCCGCCCCGAGAGAATAACAGGCCCAGCTATCGGCGGGATCAAGGGCGTAGGCCCTCTGCGCGTCCAGGAGCGCTGCTTCCAGGCTGCCCTTGTAGCGATAAAGATCGCTTCTCACTCCCAGGGCTGAAGCGGCGCTTTTCTCGAACATGGTCTCTCTCATGGCCTTCTTTTCAATGGCCTCGTCTATTCCGTTTCTTTCGATCGTCAGCAGGAACTGGCTGCCCACCGCTCCCCTCATGATCAGGCTGGCCCTGTCCATGCTCCAGCCCTTGGTCTTGTTGCCATTGATCTTGACGATCCTGTCCCCGACCTCGATCCCCGCCTTGCTGGCCGGACCCGCTTCCAACACTTCTTTTATAACAGGATAGCCGGAATCGAGCGCCAACGTGACGCCGATCCCCGCATACGATTGCAAGGCAAGCAACCGGTTGATCGTGGCGATGGCATCGTCATATTTGCCCGTCAGTCGATAACTAGCCGCCAGCATTTTCAAAGCTTCGTTGCTCTTTGGTTCCAACTCCAGTGTTTTTTTATACGCTGCCGCGGCTTCGGCATATTCTTCTTTTTCATAAAGCAGGTGGCCCATCTCATAAGGATAGAGAGAACTGGCGGGATCGAGTTCCATCGCTTTTTTGTCGGCTTGCAATGCCTCGGCGGACTGCTTCTTCATTCGATAGGCGACTCCGAGATAATAATAAGCGCTGGCGAAATCCGTTTTCAGCTCGATCGCCCGCCTGGCTGCCGTGAGCGCCTCGTCATATTGCTTGTTCCCGATGTATGCATGGGACAATTTGGCAAAACCTGTGGGATCATCCGGCTTCAGTTCGATATATTTTTTCCAGGATAAGATGGCGGCTTCATAAAGGCCCATTTTCCCCTGCGCTTCGGCCAGCCACAGCCAGCTCTCAAACACGAACGCCGTGCCCTGGGGAAGGGCCAGCGCTCGTTTATAGGCATCGCTGGCCTCTTGGAATTGCCCATTCTCGTAATAGGCATGACCCAGCCACCGGAAATAGGAACCGTCCTGGGGATTTTCTTCAACAGCTTTTTTGAAATAGGATATCGCCTCACCGTATTCATGTTTGTTATAGGCTTTCCAGCCTTTTTCCCATGAACTCGCGGCATAAGAGGTCATGGCGAACAGGAGCAGCATGGTCCATACACAGGATTTTTTCATATGCTCATCCTCCCACTCCCCCGGGTATTGGTGAATGTTCAACAATAACGCATTCAGAACGCTTGCTGAGGACTGCGACCCGGCTTGTACTCAATGAACTCCATTTTGTTAAGACGGGATTCATTCAGCAACACCGGTCTTGTCGGTAAGACCGACTATTCGAATCAGGATTTTTTTGCCGGGATCAAAAACAATGAGCCCATCATCAAAATATTTGAGCACGCCCCCGAATTGATCCGAAATGGGTGATGCCCCATTGTCATTTAATGCATAGATGCTGCCGGCGGTCGAGAAGTATATTTGATTGCTTGATTCATCCACCGCGATGGATATGATCTCCTTGTCCTTTGCCAGGCCAAAAAGAGGGCTCAGCTCCTTGTTCGCGATATTGTAGCTGAACAGGGCGCTCCCGGTCGCGAACAAGATCGTATTGTTGATCTCGACCACCGAGTTGATCGGCGTCGGTATCCCGAACAGCTTTGTATACCGGCCTCCCTTGGCGATGACATAAAGCGCATTCCCCTGCCTCTCCTTGCTGCGGCCATAAACATACATTACATTTTTTCCGGCGGCCATTCCCATGGATCTTCTTGGTAAGCCGAGGAGCCTGGAAAAGTTTCCGCGGGAACTCATGTGACCCAGTTCCCTGTCGCGGATCGCCATCATGAATCCATCGGGCGTGCAAGCGAACGAGCTGATGGTACCCATGACCCTTTGCCCGACCGGCTTGATGCCTCCCCAGCCAAGCAAATAGAACCTGTCGCTAGTCGCCAGCAGGATAAGCCGGCTGGCCGTGATGTCAAGAGCCTTGATGAACGGCGCATTCAGCCCGGCAGCCGCGAGCATTTGCCGGGTGAGCAGCACTTCATAGCGCAACGAGCCGTTTTTTGCCGGCTGGCCATATGCCGCGAGCGCCAATAGCATCGGAAATATGAGAAAAAAAGTTTTTTTGTTCATGGGCTTTAATACCTCTTGGCGAACCAGATCTCCACGATTTTTTTCGTGTCTTCCGACACTTCCAGCGCCAGCGTGGTGGTCGCCTCCGTCGCTCTGCCATACACCGCGCTCAGGAAGCCGATCCCTGAATTGGCTGCGATTTTTTTTCCGATATCGACGGCCTTGTCAATGGTCATGCTCTCGGCGGTTTTATAAATGATATTTTGCACCACGGTCCCGTTCGCGACCGCTTCCGGCGGAGGCGAACCGTTCAGTATGGCGGCCGTGGTGGCGTTGATGGAAACGAAAGCGTGATTTTCGAAGTTCAGCATGATCTTTCCCACATAAGCGGGCAATTCGCCGAGCGGCACCTTCTCGATCCGATCGAGATAGAAATCCACCATTTTATATTCCTTGGAATCCTCCAGCTTGGAGACGGAACCCGCGCTTTCCGTAATGCCGTTTTCAGGGATCGGGGCAAGATCGCTGAAACCCTGGCCTTGAATCTGTTCTTCATACCACAGATCCCGCTGCGCTTGCTCTTCCCTGGTGGTGAGCGATTGCACGGTGCCCTGCTTGCCGCGGAGGTCGACCGCTCCGCCTTGAAAGAAATCCGTGCCGAGCGTTTTCAATTCAAGCTCGCCGCCACCCACGGTTTCGATCTTCCCCAGGAGGTCTTGTCCGGCGGCCTTTTTATCTGCTTCGGCGATTTTTCTTTGCTCTTTCTCCTGATTTTGCAGGTCGATCCAGGCCTGGTTGGCCGCCTGCTTTCTTTGCTCCTCTTCCTGCTGGCGCATGAGGGCATTCTGCCTCTCGATCTCGGCATTCTGCCGGTTGATCTCGTCCTGGCGCGACGTATCGGGCTTGGCGAAGATGGATTTCAGCAGGCCGTCGAGCAGTCCCAGCGCGAACTGCTGCTCCGGCGGGCCCTGGAAGCCGGTACTTGCGCCGCTGGCACTGGCGCTGTCGGATCCGGCGCAATAGCAATTGTTCCGCTCATAGGCGGCGGAACTCGCCCGGTAGGCCTCGCATTCAGCCCTGGTGGCGAAGCTTCCTCTCCCCGCTGATCCGAACATTCTTGCGGCCCCACCGGTGAAATAGATCTTCCATTCGGCAAACGCGGCAACGGGCGAAATAGCTACAACCAACAGCGCGAGGATACCGGCGGTTTTTATTCGGTTGATGATCATTTTGCGCCTCCAGGATAAAAAATTAATCCTCCCCGATTTTGTTCGTTCAATGGAATTTTATTTATTGGAAGATCATGTTTTCCCAAGAGTTCGAAGGCCATTCCAGCATTTTAGAGAAATCATGCGCAAAGTCAACATGAAATCAGAAGTTTTTTAACGAAATTAGAAAATTCGCACGACAGCAGGTTCTTTTTTCAAATCCTGGCCGACGCGAATCCCGGCCTTGTCAGTCCCCCGGTCAGGAATGGGGAGGTTCTTCTTCCGCGTCCGGCTGATGCCCCACCTGGATGCCCAGGGATTCGATCTTCTGGTAGAGGTTGCTGCGCGGCAGCGAGATCTCGCGCGCGGTCTTGGCGACATTGTAGCCGAATTCCTTCAATTTCTCCTCAAGGAAGGCCTTCTCCGACTGGGCCTTGAACTCCTTCCACTGGCCGATCTGCAGCAGGGACAACTCCCCGACCTCGCCGCGGCGGTTGATGTAGTCGGGCAGGTCGCGGCTGGTGATCTGGTCGGAATGGCACATGATCAGCATCCTCTCGACCAGGTTGCGCAGCTCGCGGACATTTCCCTTCCACTGGTACTCGCGCAGCAGGGCCAGGGCGTCGGCCGCGAACGATTTCTTGCGGTAGTTGTTCTCCTCGGAGAAATAGGCGACGAAATGGTCGATCAGCAGGGGGATGTCCTCCTTGCGCTCGCGCAGGGAAGGCGAATGGATGGGCACGACGTGCAGGCGGAAGTAAAGGTCCTCGCGGAAATTGCCTTTCTTGATCTCCTCTTCCAGGTTCTTGTTGGTGGCGGCGATGACGCGCACGTTGACCTTCTTGATCTCGGGCGAGCCCACCGGCTGCACCTCGCCCTCCTCGAGCACGCGCAGGACCTTGGCCTGGGCCTTCAGGCTCAGGTCGCCGATCTCGTCCAGGAAGATGCTGCCGCGGTGGGCGCTTTCGAACTTGCCTATCTTTTTCTCATAGGCCCCGGTGAACGAGCCTTTTTCGTGGCCGAAAAGCTCGCTCTCGATCAGCTCGTCGGGAATGGCGGCGCAGTTGACCTGGACGAAGCGGTTCTGGCTGCGGGCCGACTGCTGGTGGATCATGCGGGCGATCAGCTCCTTGCCCGTGCCGCTGTCGCCGGAGATCAGCACCGTGGAATCGCTGCGGGCCACGCGGCGGATGGTTTCCAGCAGGGCCTTCATGACGGCCGATTGCCCCACCAGCTCGTATTTTTTCGCGGTCAAATTCCGCAAATTGAAATTTTCCTTGAGCAGGGAGATCTTTTCGGCGGCGTTGCGCACGGTCAGGACCAGCTTGTCGCGGGAGATCGGCTTTTCCAAAAAATCGAAGGCGCCCAGGCGCGAGGCCTCCACGGCTTCCTCGATCCCGGAATGGCCGGAGATCATGATGACTTCGGCGACCGGGTTCACGGTCTTGAACGATTTCAGCACGCTCAGCCCGTCCAGGCCGGGCATTTTGACGTCGAGCAGGACGATGTCCGGCAGAAATTTTTTAAAGATATCGATGCCTTCGATCCCGTCCTTGGCGACCTGGACATTGTATTTCTCATAGTTCAGGACCATTTTGACCGATTCCAGGATGTTCTTTTCGTCATCGACGACCAGCACTTTCACGTTTTCCATGAATGGTTTATAGCAAATTCCGAGTTTTTTGACAAACGGCCGGTTCGGGACCCCGACGCCGCCGGTTATGAGACAAAGGCGCTTATTCGCTCAGCTTGAAAGCGGCGATCTCGGAAGTGGTCAGCACCTGCTTGTTCTCGTTCAGCAAACGCACCTGCCAGTAGACCCAGCTCCCCGGCTTGGAGGCGCCCGGGAGCCAGGCGAAGCTGGTGCCGCCGGCGACCGGCTGCCAGACGATCTGGCGGTCATCCATGAACTGGAAGGGGATCGCGGAGACCGCGATTTCGAAGCGCGGCTTTTTGTGCTCGATCGCCCAACTCAATCTGATCTCATTCCGCAGCGGGACGCTGCCGTCCATGACCGGGGCGACGATCTGGATGGCACCGGCCAGCGAAACGAAATACTTGAGGATGGGGATCTTCTTGTTGAACTCGTAATTGCTGAACTTGACCGTCAGCTCGTGCAGCCCCGGATCCATGGCCGGCAGCGCCGCCATCTGGTTTTTGGGCAGCTGGGCCACCTGGTTCTCGTTGACCAGAAGCTGGAACAGCCCCATGGGCATGTTGTCCAGCACGAACTGGCCGTTGAGCACGCCCCGGCCCCTGGCCTTGACGCGCAGCCGGTATTCGGGACCCGGGCTGCCCTTGGCGATGACCCGGTAGTACTTGCCGCTGGCAAAAACCAATTCCAGGGTATCGATCTCGAAGCCGGGCGTCATGTCCGCCGCCACTATTTCGGCGCTGAAAACCTTGCTGCTGCGTCCGCCGAAATCCACGGCCTTGACCAGGAAGCGGCCCAGGGTCGCGTAGACGTGCCGCTCCACGGCCATGCCGTTTTCCTTGGCCGCGCCATCGCCGAAATCCCAGCGGATGCCCGGCCCCTTGAAATTGGCGGCCGTGAAGGTCACTTCATCACCGGGCAGGATAAAGCGGGCCGAACTTTTCAAGGCCCGGGTATCGGGAAGCACCTGGACCATTTTTTCCAGGGGCGGGAATTTCCCGGTCGGATCGGCGACCGTGATCTTCTGGGGGCCGGCGACGCGGAAGGCCTTGCCCTTCATTTCCGGACCGCTGCGGCTGTCGCCGTCGGAAAAGCGCCAGACAAAATTGCCGCCCGCGGCGTTCTGCAGCCGTATATCCACCGCTTCACCGGCGATGATCTCGGCGGGAAGGATGAGCCGGCGGCTGTCTTCCTCCACCAGGAAGGTCTTCTCGATGAATTTTCCGTCACGGCCGGCGAAATCCACGGCCCGGACGCGAAATTGGCCGGTGCGGTTATAGCGGTGCCTCATCAGCCGCGGGCCGGTCGTCACCGGGCCGTCGCCGAAGTCCCAGCTCACCGCCTCCCCCCTGAAATTCACGGCCGTGATTTCAAATTCACTGTTGGCGAAGATCACGCCGGTCTTCACCGCCAGATCGCGATTGTCCGCCAGCACCTGGATCCTCTTTTCCAGCGGCAGGCCGCCGGGAGCATCGGCCTCCGCCACTTGCAGGACATAATTTCCCGGACGCGCATAGCGGTGCGACTTCCGGCCGCTGCCGCTCTCGACCGTGCCGTCGCCGAAGTCCCATTTCAGGTTCGCGCCGGCGAAATTCCTCGCTTCCACATCGAATTCCGCCCCCTGAAAGAGGTCGGGCGGGCCGCTGAAAACGACCTGGCGGATGTCGGGCTGCACCATGACCGCCGTTTTCACGGCGCTGTCCGGCGCATCCCCGGCGTCCCAGACCAGTACCTGAAAATTGCCCGGCTTGGCATAGGCATGGGTCATGACCGTTCCGCCGTTTTCGATCTTGCCGTCCCCGAAATTCCATTTCAGGTCCGCGCCCGGGAAATTGCCGGCCGCAAAGTTCACTTCCTGGCCGGCCCGGGGGGAAAGCGGCGAGACCTGCAATTGCCGGTTGTCCGCTTCCACCGCCACCTGGCAGGTGATGGCCGTATTGGAATTGCCGCCGAAGTCGAAAGCCTTGACCGTATAATTGCCCGGGTTCTGGAAAACATGGCCGCGGTTTCGCGGACCGTTCTCGACCGTCCCGTCGCCGAAATCCCAGCGCAGGCTATTGTCGACAAAATTCTCGGATTGGAAATCGACGCGCTTGCCGCTGCGGAAATTGTTCCCCTGCGGGGACATGCGGCGGTTGTCGCCGACGTTGACCGTGACCTCGCCGTTGAGCGGCGGCGACGCCCGCGGCTCTCGACCGTGCAGGTCACGTGGTAGTTCCCTGGTTCGTTGTAGGCGTGCTGGCTTTCGTTGCCGGACCCGTTCTCGCTGCGGCCGTCTCCGAAATCCCAGTGAATACTGGACCCCGGTTCCGGGGCCGGGGTAAATTGAAAATGAACCACGCTGCCCACGAAGATCTGGCCCGGGCCGGTGACGGTGATCTCCGCCGCTGACAGCGCGAGCGTCCATGAAACGAACAAGGCAACAAAAAAATATTTTTTCATGCCAAACCTCTTTTTGCTAATGACTAAATAAACTCCATGGGGAAAAATCTCATTTTCAGATGACAATTTTTTTTTCGGCGTCGCAACGCCCCTGCAGCAGCAGGTAAGGCGAGCCGAAGTTGGCCCGGGCGTGGAAAAAACGCAGCTCGCGCGAGATCGCGCCGATGTGCAGCAGGTACGAGCGCAGGGAGGTCACGAAATGGAAATGGACCGGCCGGGTGATCTCCCCGTCCTCAAAAAAATAGCCGTAGGCCGAGAACACGTATTCGCCGGGCTGGCCGCCGCGGTCCCGCAGCTTGACCAGGTACACCAGAATGCCTTTGCGCGCCTGGCCCAGCAGCTGGGCGAGCGAAACGGCCGAGGGCTTGAAATAGAGGTTGGAAAACTGGATGCGGGGAAAAACGCCCCGTTCGTCCCGGAAACCGTTGCCGGTCGAGGCTGCTCCCCTGGCGAAATCCGGTGCGGATATCCGCGGCCGAGCGGATGAACACGCCTTTGTTGATCAGGTGTTTTTCGTCGGCCGCCGTGCCTTCGTCATCGAAGGGAACGGAGCCGGGCTGGCCGTCCAGGGCGGGATTGTCCAGGATGCTGACCCTGGCTGAAGCGGCGATGCCGCGCCCCCTGGCCGCCGCCTGGTCGAGCTTCAGCAGCGGAGAAAATTCCTTCAGCACCTGGACCGAGGCCTCGGGCGACATGACCAGGAATTCGGCTCCGGCAGCCAGGGCATTCCCGGTCCGCGCTCAGGGCGCCCAGCAGGTTGCTCCCCCGGGCCACCAGGCGCCCGGGATCGAAATCCTTGCAATAGACGCGGCTTTCGCTGAGTTCGAGCGCGTGGTCCCTGAACAGGAAGGACGCCAGGATCTGGAAATGGGTTTTTTTGTACTTGGCCAGGAAACCGCGGCTGTTGGCCAGGTAAACTTTTTTCAATACCCGGGAAAAAATAAATTTTTTCAGCTTCAAGCCCGGGAAAGTGACCAGGCTTTCCATGATCCTTTCCCGCAACGTCTCGGCCGGGTCCTCTTCCCAGGCCTCGATGCCCGGGTCGTAAATATCCGGCTTGTTTTTCGGCACGCTTTTGGGCAGCAGCTGGGCAAAATTTTTTTTCCCGTCCGGCCCGGAGCCATGGGCCAGCGCGGCAAAGCAGCGTTTGACCTGCCGGGCGTCGGGACTGGAAAGGCTGAAGCCGAGAGGATCGCCGCTGTCACGGAAAGCCCTGACCCGCACCCGGTCGCCCTGGACTTCATGCAGCGACAGGGGCTGATCGACCCCGGCGCGCTCCTGGCGCAGGATCTTTTCCGCGAAGGCCTCGACGGTCGAGAAACCGGCTTCGCGGCCGGTTTTCAATACCGTTTCAAGCACCCTGTCCTCCATGGATCCACAGCTTGTTGATCTTGACGGTCGGCTGCCCCACCCGCACCGGCAGGACCTGGCCGTTTTTCTGGCAGTAGCTGACGCCGCGGTCATACTTGAAATCATCGCCGACCATGCCGATGTCGTTCAGGATTTCCCGGATCCTGCCGCTGACGGTCAGGTTGCCGAAGGCGGCGGTCAGGCGGCCCTTCTCGATCAGATAGGACTGGCGGATATTGAAGTAGAACCGCCCGGAACGGAAATCGAGGCCGCCGTCGCCGAATTCCCGGGCAAAGATGCCGTAGGGGGTCGAGGCGAAGATCTCGGCCGCGGGAAAACGGCCGGGCTGGACGTAGGTGGCGAACATGCGCGGCTGGGGCAGGAAGCTGAAATCCTCCAGGCGGGCGTGCCCGCGGTCGGCCAGCCGCAGCAGCTTCTGGTGGGCATAATCGCTGATCAGGCGGCGCAGGACCCCGTTTTCGACCAGGAGCGGCGAAGGGCAGGTCTCGCCCTCGTCGTCCACCCGGGCATCCCTGAAAAAGGGATCGCGGTCATCGCGGCAGTGGATGGTGATCTGCGGGAGCGACGATGGCCCTGGCCCAGGTCCGCCAGGGTAAAGGGCGAAACCCCCTGGCGCACGTAATCCGCTTCCAGGCAATGGCCGAGGATCTCATGAAAAAGGATGGCGCCTTCACCGGCTTGCAGCACGACCGGCATTTCGCAATTCAGGGGGACACGGGCGCGGTTTTTTTGATTCTCGACCGTTTCCGCGATGCGCCGGGTCAGGCCGTTCAGGTTGAATTTCAGGGCCTCGCTGCTCCCTTCGCTCACTTCCAGCTCCTGCGGCTGGCCGCGGACCTTGAACTTCACGGAAATGCTGAACTGGCTGAAAACGGTCTGCAATTTCTGGCGCCGCGTGTTCTGGATGGCGCGCCGGCAGCGCCGGGCGCGAAACAGCAATTTCCATTCCGCCAGGCCGAGCCGGTCGAGAAAGTCGGTCAAAAAGCGGTTGTCGGCCAGTATCTCCCCCGTGTCCATGGGCAGGGGGGGCAGTTCCGGCCCCGGTTTTTGTTTTCTTTTCGCCGGCCTGGCCGGGGCGGCTTCGTCCCTGGCGCCGGATTCTTCGGCCCTGCTTCTCCAGCTGCCGTCGAAACTGCGGGCCAGCGTGCCGCTTCTTTTTTTCAGGGAAAATTCGCGGTCGCCCCTGCTGTCCAGCGAGAATTGCATGGATTGGGCGTCCTCGGCCAACTGCGTCCTGAATTTTTCCATTGGCGATATTTTATAAGAATCTCGGCCGAAAAGCAAAAATAAAGCCTTTCCCCTATCTCTTCGCCTCGGCCTTTCCCTTTTTCTTCCCTGCATCTTCCCTGCCGGCCCCGTTTTTCGAAAGCGCCGGACTATGGTATAATGGTCTTTCGCAAGCAAGCGAAATTTGAGGAGACAGACATGGAAAATTCTACGCCGGCGGCCAAAGAGGAGATCCGGCCGAAAGTATTGAAAAACGGTATTTTTGTGGTCGGCCATCCCCGCAGCGGCACCTCCCTGGCCTGCCAGCTGCTCAAGAGCGCCGGCGTCGATTTCCCCAGCGATTTCGGCGGCGATGAATACAACAAGTCGGGATATTTCGAACTGGAAACCGGCAAGGAGCTGGAAAAAAAACTGATCGACAAGGCCATGACCGAAGAAAACGTCGTGGAGATGAACAAGATCGTCGAGCGCCTGAACAACGCCCAGGGCCTGAGCGGCCTGAAGATCGTCCACGTGCCGGCGTTGTTTTTTTTCCGCCACATCGCCAAGGATAAGAAAATGCGGGTGGTCTTCATTTTCCGCAACCCGGCCGATGTCAGGTCCAGCATGTTCAAGCGCGGCATTTCGCAATTCAAGCTCAGCTGGTTCGACAACAACAACGCCCTGGTCGCCGCCCATGAGAACATGCCCAAGAGCATCGTCATCAGCTATGAAGCCCTGATCCAGGGCCGTCCCGGCGTCAAGAAGGCCTTTAAAAAGCTCGGTTTCACCGTCGACATGAACGTGATCCGCAAGGACGAGCAAACCCAGAAGAACAGCCGCATCGTGCTCACGGCCGACGAACGGAAGCTGTACAAGCTCCTGCAGAAACTGGAAAAGAACAGCTGCCGCTAAAACCGGCAAGCCCGGCGGCCGCCAGCGGAAAACAGCCGGCGGCGCCAAGGAGACGGACATGGAAAAAAAGGAAGAAAAAATTGAAATAACGGACCTGCATGCCAGCCATGTTTACGCCAACCTGATCTCTTTCAACGTCAACCCGGAGGAAATCTGCCTGGGGCTGGGCATCCGCGACGTCAAGGAAGCCACCAAGGTCAACATTCACACCTATGCCCACCTGACCATCCCCCATTTCCTGCGCTTTGCCGACATGGTCAACAAGCAGGTGGACCTGCTGATCGAGAAAGGGGTCATCGCCCGCGAGCCCGAGCAGTAGGCAAAAAGTGGCGGTTCAGGCGCTGCAGGCGGATCAATGAATGCCAAGGGCCTGGCGGGCGCAAGCTGCTGCCGGCACAGTCGCTGGCATTTGCTCCTGTTTCTCGCTTGCCTGTGGGCGGTCCCCGTTCAGGCCCAATTCCGCGATGATTTCAACGGTCCGGCGGTCAAGACCGACCCCGCCGGCATCCAGGGCTGGTCTTTTCTCAGCGGCGACGGCAATGCCGCCATGGACTTCCGCCAGGGCGGCCCGGGCTACGCTTCCATTTTTGTCGATGCCCGCCGTGACCGGCGCAACGTCTGGTGGGCGCTCATCGAACGCCGGGTCCTGGAGGACCTGGACCTGGGGCGATTGAAGCACCCGGGCCGCGCCCTGCGCATCGAAGCGCGCCTCAGGGTCAGCCAGGCGCCCCGGCGCGTGAACCTGCAGATCCTCACCCAGCGAACCACGGACTACGAGAGCAACCTGATGGAATTCGACATCGCCGACACCACGAACTGGCATACCATCAGCCTGACCGTGCCCCATCTGGACGCCGGCCCCGGTGACTCGCTCATCGCCCACCTGGCCCTCATGGACTGGGGACTGGAGAGATACCGCGTGGACATCGATTATATCAGGGTCGACCTGGTGAATGTTTCCGACTGCGGGAACCGACGCCGGGGACGCCGTTCCCTACCACCCGCCGCTGGCCGCTCCCGCATCCCTGCTCTGCTCGGCCCGGGCAGCCCAGGCCGCGACCATCGACCTGGGCGAAAAAAGCGTCAACCTGGGCGACTGGGTGGCCGTGGAAAAAAGGGATAAAATCGCCCTGCTGGCGCTCGGCTCTTCCCAAATCGCGATCCTGCGCTGGGACCTGGGCGCCTGGAAAGGGAAAAAGGCGGCCGGCCCAGGCCTGCTGGAACTGACCACGCGGGCGCTCGAGCGCAAGGCGGCGACCTGAAGGATTTCGGCCTGGTCCGCGTGGTGGAGATCCTGGCCGGGGACCGGGCCTGGGAGAAGAAGACCGTCACCGCCGCGAATTTTTGCCGGGGATTGGGGTTGAGCCGGGTACTGAATCCCCAGACGATCATCGACTGGCCTGTCACCTCCGGCGACGGCGGCAAGACCTGGTTCACCATTTCCAGGCCGGTGCTGCAGCGCCTGCTGGATGGGAAGACCCGGGGCCTCGCCCTCCTGCCCCTGGGAGCCATCCACGCCGCTTTTTACGCCGGGGAAAATGGGAATGGATCAGCCGGCCCCAGGCTGCTTTTCAATACCGATTAGGCTTTGCCTTTCAGACGGTTTTCCTTTCCAGGAAAAAGGCGCTGACCACGTATTCCGGGCTATACGACTTCTTGGCCTGGCGCAAGCCCTCGATGCCCAGGTCCTGCTCGCGGTTGATGTACTTGTATTTCGCGGACAGGCTTTTCGCGGTTTCCCAGTTGATCACCTGGCCGATGCCCTTTATTTCGGGATCGAATTTTTCAAAGTGCACGTCGGCCATGTCGCTGTTCAGCCGGGAAAAGACGGAGAAGGCGATGAGCGCGCCGCCATGGGAGATCTTCAAGCCCTGCAGCTCCAATTCGCTGAAATTGCGCAAGGCCCTGGTCAAGGCCGACGTTTCATGGTCGAAATCCAGTTCCTCGCAGGTGCGCAGCCGGCACCATTTTTTCGACAGTTCCAGGCAGGCGTCCAGGTCGGAAGGCAGCAGCGGCTGCAGGCTGTGGTCCGGGTACAACTCCAGGAACTGGTTGATCAGGTTGCGTTTTTTATGCAACTTGTTGCCCGGCAGATCGACCAGTTTCCGGCTGGAATAAATATAATCGCCGTTGTCCAGGTCGATCTGCACGTTGAAAAAATCGTTTAGGCCGGGATTGACCTTGACAAAATCCTGGTCGACCAAAACGAAATTGCCGCTTTTCCCTTCCTGGCGCAGCATGTCGGAAACCGCGACCAGCTCCGGCAGGCTCAAGGCCTTGCCCACCGGCATCAGCATCAGGTCATCGTAGCCGTTGTAGATCCAGAGGCGTTCATCATGAAAAAGCCAGCTGGTCTTGAATATATCGCCCCACATGAAGAGATTGGCGAAGCTGTAATCGCAGAAAAAAACGTCGTTGGCCAGCAGCTGCGGCAGGATGACCTTTTTGTCCGCGAGCGTGACCGGGGAAAAATTCTCAAGCCTGATTTTCTGCACGGGTCAATCCTTTGCCTTTTTCAGGAGCATGGGCGTGTGCCCGGCCATGGCTGCGAAACCCAGCCGCCGGTAAAAAGGCTGCGTGCCGGGCTGCGGCCACCAAGCCGATCCAGCCGATGCGGCGGGCCTGCAAAAATTCGATGATTTTCTCGATGATGGCGGCGCCGATGCCGCGGCCGCGGAATTTTTCCATGACCACGACGTCCTGGATATAGGCGTCGCTGACGCCATCGGAAACGGCGCGGCCCATGCCGATCATTTCGCCGCCGGCGAAGGCCCCGACGAAACAGAAGGACTGCCGGACCAGGGTGTCGATCCAGGCGCTGCCGTCCAGGCTCTCGTCGCTTTCGTCCCACCAGCCGGCATGCTGGTAAAGTTTTTTTACGGACGCGCGCTCCGCGGTCTGGATCACTTTTATTTCGACTTCATCCCCGTTCATCGGTTTTAAAGGCTGTTTCAGCCGCAGCAACTATAGCAAAAGCGGCCCCATCTGTCAACAGAATCCCTGGCCAACGGCCATCTTCATCATCTGGCCGGGTCATTCGCTGTCGGCCAGTTCAATTACGGCGCTGAAGATCAGCCGCCCCAGGTCGACCATGATCGGCGGGGTCAGGATCTCGGGCCGGTCGTGGCTGGTGTGGTAGACGGGGTACGGCAGATCCGGGGCGCCATAGGCCGCGAATGAGACCGTGGGAACGCCGGCCCACATGAAACGGGCGGCGTCGAGCCTGGGCCGGGCCCGGTTGTGAAAATAGGCCGGGCTCACGGACGCATGCACCCACTCCCGGTTGGCGGCGGCAAAATATTTCCACAGTCGCGGATAATTCTTGGCCGCCAGCGCTTCCAGCCTGCGGCCGCGGCCGACGCCGTCCAGGTTGATGAAAGCCCGCGCATTGGCCAGCAGCCGGCGGCGGGTGCTGCAGATAATACTCGGAGCCCTTGACCCCCTGTTCCTCGGCCGCGAAAAAAAGAAAAGCCACGCTGCGGCGCGGACGCGGTTCCCAGCGCGGCCAGGGCCCGGGCCACGGCCATGGCCACGGCCACGCCCGAGGCGTTGTCGTTGGCGCCCGGCGCCAGCAGGGGGATCATGCCCAGGTGGTCCAGATGGGCGGAGATGAGGATCGTTTCTCTTTTGAGCAGCGGATCGCCGCCCGGCAGCACGGCCATTACGTTCTTGCCGATGCCCTCGGCGTGGTGCTCGCTGAAATTTTTCAGGGTCATGACCTTGCCGCTGGCGAACGACCGTTCGCGGCGCGTTTTGCGGATGCTCCTGACCACTTGTTCGTGGTTTCTGCCGCTGCCCCGGAAGATGTCGCGGACCACGGCCGCGCCGACGTAGGTCAGGACCAGGTCCGGGATGTACAGGCAGTTCGGGTTGGCGATGGGATAATGATACAGCATGCCGGCGGCGCCGTGGTCGCGGGCGTTCTGCACCTTGTATTGGTGGAAGGAATAAGGCCGCCATTTGGCGAATTCGCCGGGCTCGGCGTGCCGGATCCACGGGCACCTCGACTTCGACCAGGACGATCTTGCCGCGCACGTCCAGCCCCTTGTACTCGTCAAAATTCAGTTCCGGGGCGCTGATGCCGTAGCCCACGTACACCACTTCGGCGGTCACGCTGCCGCTGCCCGACGTGGCTCCGGGGAAAAAATCCTTTTCCAGCCGGTAGGCTTTGCCCGGACCCGCTTCCGCCCTGCAAAAAAAGTTCGCCGCCGGGCAGGACCAGGGTATAGGGATCGGGAAAATTCTGAAAATAGGTTCCGTTGTCGCCGGCCGGCGCCAGGCCCCACTCGGCCAGCAGTCCGGCCAGCCAGGCGGCCGCATCGTCGTAGCCCTTGGTCCCGCTCAGGCGGCCGGAGTATTTTTCCGAGCAAAGCTCGCGGACATATTCCATCATTTCGGTTGCGGAGATATCCTTCCAGCCGCTGCGAATTTGCGTCGCCCGCGAATTTTTCGCGACGGCGGGAAACGAGAAGAAAAAAAACGCCAGGGGAATGAGCAGGAAGCCTGTGATTTTTTTGCCTGTTCCGTTCGTCATGTTTCTCCTTGGCTGCAGCCGGCGCCCGGCGCCGAAAGCGCCGCGTGAATGACCCCGGGAGCACGCCGAGCGAGAATGGTATCAGAAAGGGCGCTGGAATGTCAAAAACGGCGGGGCAGCTTGCGAAAACATATTTTTTGCGGTAATATGGAATTTAATTTTGGGAGGTCACGCAATGCCATTCAACCTGAAAGGAAGACATTTTCTATCCATGAAAGACAACTCTCCCGAGGAGATCGATTTTCTCCTCCAGCTTGCCATCAAGCTGAAACAGGACAAGTACGCCGGATTGCGCGGGAAAAACCTGGAAGGGAAAAATATCGCCCTGATCTTCGAGAAGCCGTCCACCCGCACCCGCTGCGCCTTCGTGGTGGCCTGCGTGGATGAAGGGGCCCACCCCGAGTACCTGGGCAAGGACGACATCCAGCTGGGCAAAAAGGAAACGGTCAAGGACACGGCCCGGGTGCTGGGCCGCATGTTCGACGGCATCCAGTTCCGCGGCTTCAAGCACGAGACCGTGGAAGGGCTGGCGCAATACGCCGGCGTCCCGGTCTGGAACGGGCTGACCGACCTCTACCACCCCACCCAGGTCCTGGCGGATTTCATGACCGTGCTGGAAGTCAAGGGCAGGCTGAAAGGGATCAAATTCGCCTACGTGGGCGACGGCCGCAACAACATGGCCAATTCGCTGATGATCGGGGCCGCCAAGATGGGGATGGATTTCCGCATCGTCGCGCCCAAGACCGCTGTTCCCGGCCCCGGAGCTGGTCAAGGAATGCCGGGAATTCGCCCGTGAACGCAGCGCCGGCATCGTCGTTACCGACGACATCGCCTCCGGGGTGAAGGACGCCGACGTCGTGTACACCGACGTATGGGCATCCATGGGCGAAGAAGAACAGATCCCCGAAAGGATCAAGCTGCTGAAAGCGTTCCAGATCAACCGCGGCCTGTTCGACAAGACCGGAAATGCGGAATGCACGTTCCTGCACTGCCTGCCCGCGTTCCACAACACCGAAACCAAGCTGGCCAAGCAGTTCCCCGACATCTGCGAGGTCAGCGACGAAATATTCGAAAGCCGGCAATTCACAGGTTTTCAACCAGGCCGAGAACCGCGTCCATACGATCAAGGCCGTGATGGTGGCGACGCTTGGCAAATAGCCGGCCGAAAAGGCCCGGGGTTGCCAGCAAGAAAGACCGGCTTTCTCACCCGGAGGTGGCCATGATACTTTTCAAAGGATGCCGGGTTTATGCTCCGGAGTTCATCGGCGCGAAGGATGTCCTGGTCGCCGGCGGCAAGATCGTCGCCCTGGCCGCCAAGATCCAGCCCCCGTCGGGCTGCGAATGCGAGGTCGTGGACGCGACGGCGCTGCGCCTGCTTCCCGGCCTGATCGATTCGCATGTCCATATCGCCGGCGCCGGGGGCGAAGGCGGACCGGCCACGCGCACCCCGGAAATGCGCCTGCTGGACATGCTGGAAGGCGGCATCACCACCGTGATCGGCTGCCTGGGCACCGACGGCCTGACCCGCTCGGTGGCAGTCCGTACTGATGAAGGCCAAGGGGCTGCGCCAGGAGGGAGTTTCCGCCTGGATCTACACCGGCGCCTACCAGGTGCCTCCCCCCTCCATCCTGGGCGATGTGGGCAAGGACATCGCCATGATCGAGGAGATCATCGGCGTGGGCGAGATCGCCATCGCCGACCACCGTTCTTCCAGCCCGACGCTCGACGAATTGATCCGCCTGGGCAAGCTGGCCCGGGTCGGCGGCATGATCGGCGGCAAGGGCGGGATCGTCAACATCCACCTGGGCGATGCCCCCGAGCCGTTCGCCATGCTCTACGCGGCGGTCGAAAAAAGCGAATTGCGCTTTTCCCAATTTCTGCCGACCCACTGCAACCGCAGCCGCGGGCCGTTTTCGAGGATGCCAAGCGCTACGGCCAGAAGGGATACGTGGACCTGACCGCGAGTTCCTATCCGTATTACCCCGACGAGGAGATCAAGGTTTCCCGCTGCCTGAAAGAGCTTCTGGAAGCCGGCGTGCCGTTGGCTCATATCACCGTTTCTTCGGACGGCTGCGGGTCGCTGCCCACGTTCGACGACCAGGGCAACCTGCTGAAACTGGTCAGCGGCAAGCCCAAAGCCATATTCCGCGAGCTCATCGACACGGTGCGCCAGGAAAAGATGCCCATGGAAAAAGCGCTGCCGCCCGTCACTTCCAATGTCGCCGCCATACTGAAACTTCCCGGCAAGGGCCATGTCGGCCCGGGCATGGATGCCGACCTGCTGCTGCTGGACGAAGAGGACCAGATCCGCCACCTGCTGGCCAACGGCCGCTGGCTGATCCGGGACGGCGCAGTCGTCCATCCCGGTTTGTTCGCCTAGAAAATCCCCTGCCGCGGTCTATTTCTTCAGCTGCTGCGCAGGCGCGGTGGGCTTGCGCGTCCGGATAATGTTTTTTTCGTCGCCAAAAACACAAATACAGTTCTTGCCCGCGCTTTTGCCCGCGTACATGGCCTGGTCGGCCATGGAAACCAGGGCCTGGCCTTCCGTGGCATCCTTGGGGAAAGAGGCGACGCCGATGGTCACGCCGATGCCGCCGATCTCTTTTCCGTCCGCCGTCGTGAACGCGTGCGTTGCGATCGCCTTCAGGATCCTCCGCCCCACGGCCAGGGCTTCCCGGCCGGAAACCTCGGGCAGGATCACGGTGAATTCATCCCCGCCGTAGCGGGCGACCAGATCGAAGCCGCGGATCTCGTCGCTCAGCAGCGCGGCGATCTGGATCAGGACCATGTCGCCCATCAAATGGCCGTGGCAGTCATTGGTTTTTTTAAAATCGTCGATATCGATCATCAACAGGGTCAGCGGCCTGTGGTAGCGGCGCTGGCGATCGAGCTCCAGCTGCAGCACCTGGTTGAAATGACGGTAGTTGCTGATCTTGGTCAGGCCGTCGCTGTTGGAGAGGTCCTTGTAATATTCCCTCTCGCGCGCCATCTTGCGCCAGTTGCTGCTTTCCAGGGTGCGCTGGATGACCAGCAGGACGTGGTCGAATTTCAAAGGCTTGGTGATGAAATCCGTGGCGCCGGCCTTCATGGATTCCACGGCGTATTCGATCGATGCGAAACCGGTCATTACCAGGACGGGGATGTCCTTGCCCGATTCACGGATGGCCCTGGTCAGCGAGATCCCGTCCATTTGCGGCATGACCAGGTCGGACAGGATCAGATCGAAGATGTCATGGTTGAGAACTTCCAGCGCCTGGCGGGCACTGGCCACGGCCGCGACCGCGAAGCCGTGAAACTCCAAAAAATCATACAGGGAATCGCGCACGGTATCGTCGTCATCGACGATCAGGATCCTTTTGCTCGCCGTGGCTTCTCCGGAAACATCGGCTTCGCCGACGGGCAGGCTGGATTTCTGCTCTTCAGTCATTGCCCGCACATCCCTTGCTCAAGGCGCTGACGACCATGAATTCAATGCCCTCCATGCTCCCTCTCTTCCGTTGCAGAAATTGTAAATTAAATAAAATGATTTTTCAAGTCAGGATCGCAAAAAAAGTTAAAAAACAGCGGATCACTTTTCCGGGGCCGCATCCGTCGCCCTGGCAAAACCCTGCAGGCGGAAAGCCGCCATTTTCTTCAGGACTTCAAGGCAGGAAAGCGGCGCGGTCAATCCCGGAGAAATAACCTTGAACATGCCGTCCTCCAGGGCGACGCGGAAGCGCAGTTCGGGAAAAATTTCATTCAGGGTCAGGAGCAGGTCCTCGGCATTTTCCCTGACGGAAAATGCCCCGGCCTGCACGAAGCATTCCCGGCCGTCGCCGGGGGCGACCGTCTCCGGCCGGGGCCGTCCCGCCCCGGCGCCAGACGCGGAGCTGAACTTCGGCGGTCCCCTTCTCGGCCATCTCCAGGCGCTGGGCCGCCTGCCAGGAAAGATCGATGATGCGGTCTTTCAGAAAAGGACCCCGGTCGTTGATCCGCACCAGCACTTTCTTATTGTTCTCCAGGTTCTCCACCTCCACCAGCGTGTGGAAAGGGAGGTCCTGGTGGGCGGCGGTCAACTTGCGCATGTCATAGATCTCGCCATCGGCCGTGGCTTTGCCGTTGAAATCATCCCCATACCAGGAGGCGACCCCGGTCTGGAAGACGCTTTGGCTTTCTGTTGTCACCGGCGGCGGTGGCGGCGGTGGTTCGTTGCGGATATCCGCCTGCCGGGCGCAGGCGGCAAAGGCCAGCAGCAGGGCACAGGCGGCCGGGCGCAGGGTCATGTTCATGCCGCGATTATAACAGAAAGGCCCGCGCAAGGACAGGCGCTGCACCGGCGCGCCGTACTTGGTATTTTTTCCGGGATTGTTGTATAATATTCCCACAAAGGAGCGGAAAATGAGCATTGACGATCTATTGAAAATCAGCGTGGAAAGGTATGCTTCCGACCTGCATCTCAAGGTCGGCAACCACCCGGTGGTCAGGATCAACGGCCTGTTGCACCCGCTGGTCGAATTGAAGCGCCTGATGCCCGAGGACACGATCGCCATGGCGTTTGCCATGATGAACAGCGAGCAAAAGGACAAATTCAAGCGCGACCACGAGATCGACATGGCCTACAGCATCCCCGGCCTGGGCCGTTTCCGCTGCAATGTTTTTTATCAAAGGGGGGCGGTGGGCATGGTGCTGAGGGTCATTCCCACCCAGATCAAAAGCATTTCCGACCTGAACCTGCCGTTGGTCCTCGAAAAGATCTCCCAGGAAATGCGCGGCCTGGTCCTGGTCACCGGGACCACCGGCAGCGGCAAATCCACCTCCCTGGCCGCCATGATCGATTACATCAACATCCACCGCATCGAACATATCGTCACCATCGAGGACCCGATCGAGTACCTGCACCGCGACAAAAAGAGCATCATCAACCAGAGGGAAGTGGGCTCCGATACCAACGATTTCGCCAAGGCCCTGCGCAGCGCCCTGCGCCAGGACCCCGACGTGATCCTGGTCGGCGAAATGCGCGACCT
The DNA here is from genome assembly GCA_963764745.1 of Candidatus Aminicenantota bacterium. GTDB lineage: Bacteria > Acidobacteriota > Aminicenantia > UBA2199 > UBA2199 > UBA2199. Next base: position 149,510 of record CAVXTN010000012.1, read on the forward strand.
GGAAACCATCGAAACCGCGCTGCTGGCCGCCGAGACCGGCCACCTCGTCCTTTCCACCCTGCACACCCTGGACGCCCCGGAAACGGTCAACCGCATCATTTCCATGTTCCCGCCCCATCACCAGAAGCAGATCCGCATCCAGCTGGCTTCGGTGCTCAAGGCCATCATCTCCATGAGGCTGCTGCCCCGCAGCGACGACAAAGGCCGCGTGCCGGCCGTGGAAATTCTCATCACCACGCCTTTCATCCAGGACTGCATCGTCACCCAGGAAAAGACCAAGCTGATCAAGGAAGCCATTTCCCAGGGCATTTCCCAGTACGGCATGCAGACCTTCGACCAGTCCCTGTATTCCCTGTACCTGAAAAACTTCATTTCCTTCGATGAAGCCCTGAAATGGGCCAGCAATCCCGATGAGTTCAAGCTCAAAAAGATCGGCGTCCAGAGCGCCAAGGACATGTCCATGGAAGAGATGGAAAAGCGCATGTCCGATATCGGCAGCAGCGACCAGCCGGAAAAGCTGCCGGAAGACCTGAACCCGGATCACCACCTGCTGGAAATCGACTAATGCCCAGCAATAGCGAAATCCGCGCGCATCTTCTATGATTTTTTTGTGAAAAGAGACCACCAGCGGGTCCTGTCCTCGCCACTGGTCCCGGCCAAGGACCCCAGCCTGCTGTTCACCAACGCCGGCATGAACCAGTTCAAGGGCGTCTTCCTGCAGGAAGAAAAGAGGGAATACCGCCGCGCGGTCAGCATCCAGAAATGCATGCGCGTGTCGGGCAAGCACAACGACTTCGACGAAGTCGGCAAGACCGATTTTCACCACACTTTCTTTGAAATGCTGGGCAATTTTTCCTTCGGCGACTATTTCAAGGAAAAAGCCATCGCCTACGCCTGGGAATTGCTGACCGGGGATTTCCGCCTGCCGCCCGAACGGCTGTGGGTGACGGTTTTTCGCGACGATGACGAGGCCTTCCGCATCTGGCAGGACAAGATCGGCGTCCCGGAGCAAAGGATCCATCGCCTGGGCGAAAAGGACAATTTCTGGCAGATGGGCGAAACCGGCCCCTGCGGCCCCTGCTCGGAGATCCATTTTGACCGCGGCCCGGAATTCGGCCCGCAGGAATTCGTCGACGGCAACCGTCGCTTCGTCGAGGTCTGGAACCTGGTGTTCATGCAGTACAGCCGCGACAAGAAGCGGCGCGCTGCTGCCCCTGCCCGCCCCGTCCATCGATACCGGCATGGGCATGGAACGGCTGACCGCCATCCTGCAGGGCGTGGCCAGCAACTACCAGACCGACCTTTTCCTGCCGATCATCGAACGCACCGCCGAGCTGGCCGGGATCGACCGCGAAGACCCGGCCCACAGGGTGGACCTGAACGTGGTGGCCGATCATATCCGCGCCCTGACCTTTCTCATCGCCGACGGCATCATGCCGGCCAACGACGGCCGCGGCTACGTGCTGCGCCGTCTCCTGCGCCGGGCGGTCAAGCACGGCAAATCCCTGAACTTGCAGGGCAATTTTTTGCACCGGCTCAGCGGCCGGGTCAGCGACGTGATGAAGCCGTTTTATCCGGAACTCGAACAAAACCGCGATTTCATCAGCAAGGTGATCGCCGTGGAAGAAGAGCGCTTCAACCGCACCCTGGTCAACGGCCTGAAAATATTTGAGGACCTGCTGCAGGACGCCATCGAGAAAAAACAGCCGCTGCTCTCCGGCAAGGACCTGTTCCGGCTTTCCGACACCTACGGCTTTCCCCTGGATTTTGCCCGCGACCTGGCCATGGAAAAAGGCGTCGGCATCGATCTCGACGCGTTCCAGCGCGAATTGAAAGGCCAGAAAGAGCGCTCGCGCGTCAGCCTGCAGGAAAAACGCAAGGAGATCGGCTCCCTGAAAAACATCGAACGCTGGCCCAGCGAATTCGTCGGCTATGAAGAGCTGCAGGCCGAGGCCCGCTTGCTGGCGATTTATATCGACGGCAAGGAAGCCGACCATATCGCCGAAAATGAAAAGGGCATCCTGGTCTTCGACCGCACGCCGTTCTATGCCGAGAGCGGCGGCCAGGTCGGCGACAGCGGCTGCGGGAAAAACAGCGAGGCTTTTTTCTCGGTAGAGGATACCAAGAAAGCTCCGGGCGGGGCGATCCTGCATGAGGCGCGCATCCAGAAAGGCAGCTTGCGGGTCAAGGACAATGTCCGGCTGGAAGTGGAGCCGGCCCGGCGCCAGCAGATCTCCATCCATCATTCCGCCACCCACCTGCTGCAGGCCGCCTTGCGCGAAGTGCTGGGGCTGCATGTCAAGCAGGCCGGGTTCGCGCGTCGGGCCGGACAAGCTGCGCTTCGATTTCACCCACTTCAACGCCCTGAGCGGCGAAGAATTGGAAAAAGTCGAGCACGCCATCAACGAAAAGATCAGGGAGAACATCCCCATTGCCCAGCAAACGCAAAGCTATGAGGACGCCATCGGCAGCGGGCGCCATCGCTATTTTCGAGGAAAAATACGGCGACACCGTGCGCGTGGTCTCCATGGGCGATTTTTCCCGGGAACTGTGCGGCGGCACCCACCTGCAAGCCAGCGGCGAGATCGGTTTTTTCAAGATCACCGGCGAAAGCTCGATCTCTTCGGGCATACGCAGGATCGAAGCCGTGGCCGGAGAAGCCGGCGTACCTCTACATCCAGAAAAACCTGGCCATATTGGACCAGGTTCTCGCCCATTTCGGCCAGAAAGCCGACGGTTTGCTCGTTTTCCTGAAAAATCTGGAAGCCAGCGCCCGGGAAAGCGAAAAACAGCTCAAAAAAGGGACCCCCGCCGCGGCAGCGGATATGGACGGCCTGCTCAAGAACGCGGTGCAGATCGACCAGGTCCAAGGCCGTGATCGCCCCCCTGGCCGCCATGGACCGCAAGCAGCTCAGCGACCTGGCCGACGAGATCAAGAACCGCATCCGCGGCATCGCCGTCCTGTATGCCAACGGCGACGGCAAGTCCCATATCGTGGTTTCGGTCTTCAAGGACTTGACAGAGAAATTCAACGCGAATATAATAATCAGAAAGATCGCGCCCATGATCAACGGCAAAGGAGGCGGCAGAAACGATTTTGCCCAGGCCGGCGGCGAAACGATCGCCGACCTGGAGGGGCTCAAGGACAAAGATCAGCCGCATCATCGACCGACAACAATGAAGCTTAAAATAATCGTTTTCCTGGGCGCCTGGCTCATCGCCGCCAGCCTTTTCGCCGGCCTGATCGTCCGCCAGGACAAGAACGGCCATATCGTCCTGTCCAACACCCTGGACCGGGTGAATGCCAGGAAAGCGAGCATCACTTTTCTGCCTCCCGCCCGCAGCCACGCCATTCCCCTTCATTACAAGGAAAAAATCCAGACCCTGACCCAGAAGCACGACCTGCGCGAGGACCTGGTCATCGCCGTGGCCAAAGCCGAATCGAGCTTCAATCCCTTCGCCGTGTCCCCCAAGGGCGCGGTGGGGATCATGCAGCTGATGAAGGATACGGCCCGGCAATACGGCGTGATCAACCGCTACAATGCCAGTGAAAACCTGGAAGCCGGGGTGAAGCACTTGAAATATCTTTATGAAAAATACAAGGGCAACATCCCCCTGACCCTGGCCGCCTACAATGCCGGCGAGGAAGCCGTCAACAAGTACAACGGCGTCCCGCCTTACCCGGAAACCAAGCAGTACATCCGCCGCGTGATGTCGCTGATGGGCATGAGTTCCACGTTTTCGTCTTCAGCCCTCGCTGAAAACAAAAATTTACAAATACACCACTGCGGCAGGCAAGACCATCATCACCGATACATTGCCGGCCGACATCACGGGCAGCATCGAGATCATCAATTAGGTACGCAATTTGCCCCAAAGCAATCCCGATCAACTGAAAGGCCTGGGCAAAAGCGTTTTTCTGGGCGGCGGCGCTTCCGGGATCCTATCCATCTTTCCGGGCGCTGAACCTGCTCAACCTGTTTTTCATGCTCTGGATCGCGCTGGGCGCCGCGCTGACGATCTATCTGCTCGGCAAGGAAAACCAGCGGCTCCGCAAAAGCGACGCCCTGCTGGCCGGGGCCCTGAGCGGCCTGGTCGGCGGCGGCATCTTCGCCGTTCTCAGCCTGGTGACCATCATCGGCATCACCCAGGAGCAACTGGACCGCATGGTCGAAAAAGCGCAAGCGCTGGCGCCTTTCTTGACGCGAACAGACACCGCAGCCATGCATGGCCGGCAACCAGTTCAAAACCATCATGATCATCAGCGTTGTGCCTCTTCGTTCTGGCCGCCATCTTCGCCGGGGCGCTCGCCGGCCTGATCGCCAGGAGCCTGTTCCATCATCCATCCCGGCGGAGCACCCATGAACAAAGTCCACGTCATCGTCAATCCGTTTTCCGCCCGCGGCCAGACCGAAAAAAGATGGGAAACGATCAAGGCGGCCATCCGCTCGCATTTCCGGGAATTCAAGTACGTCTTCACCGAAAAGCCCCGCCAGGCCACGGATATCGCCCGGGAACTGCTTCAGCAGGGGTTCGACCTGCTCATCGGCGTCGGCGGCGACGGCACCCTGAATGAGATCAGCAACGGCTTTTTCCATGCCCAATCCGGACAGGCCATCAACGGCGATGCCGCCGTGGGCATCATCCCGTCCGGAACCGGGTCGGATTTCATCCGCTTCATGAAAGTACCCAGGGAATTCGAGAAATCGGCGGCGCACATCAAGAATTCAGCGAATAAAAAAATCGATATCGGGAAAAATAACCTACGGCGGCGGCCCGGGAGAAAACAAAACGCAATATTTCATCAATGTGGCCGATTTCGGCCTGGGGGCGGAAGTGATCCGCAGGATATCCAACGTCAAATCCGGCCAGCGCGGCGCTTTCACCTATTATCGCGGCCTGCTCTCCACGCATGATGAATTACCGCAGCAAAAACGTCAAGCTGACCCTGGACGACAACCAGCAGCTGCAGGGCGAATACCTGATCGGGGCCGTGGCCAACGGCCGGATCTTCGGCGGCGGCATGGTCATCGCCCCACAGGCGGAGCCCGACGACGGTTATTTCGACCTGGTGCTCATCGAATCCATGAAGAAACTCGAAATCCTGGCGAATTCCCGCCTCCTCTATTCCGGGACCATCGCCAAAAATCCCAAGGTCCATATCCTGAGGGCCCGCAACATCAAGGTGGAATCCCCCGATGAGGTCCACATCGAATATGACGGCGAAGTGGGTGAAAAACTGCCCGCCGAGTTTTCCATAGTCGAGAAGGCCCTGAATTTCAGGATCTGAACCTGCCGTCCCCATGGAATCCCTGAAAACGAAATACGTTGTTCACGGGTTCCTTCTCCTGGTCATGACGGCGATTTTCAGCTGCGCGCCGGCCGATCGCGGCGACCGGGCCCCCGCACACAAATCTTCCCGGCAGATCCGGGTGGTGATCTTTCCCCGGCCGAAATCCCTTCTGCCTTATGAAAGCGATAATTATGTCGACGGGCAGCTCTCGGATCTCATTTTCAGCAACCTGATCAAGGCGAACTACGCGGGCAACCTCGCCCCCGAGCTGGCCGAAAGCTGGGAAATATCTCCCGACCACCGGGAGTATACCTTCCAGATCAGGAAAAATGTCCGTTTCCACGACGGCAGCAGGCTGACCGTGGCCGACGCGATCTTCAGCCTTGAAAAACTGATCGAAAAGGCCCATGACAAGTTCGCCGAGATCCATTACATCGACGGCGTCGAGGATTTTCTGGGCAAAAAAAGCAGGCACGTGCGCGGCATTCAAAAGCTGGGCGATTTCACCCTCAGGATCAGGCTCAACAGGGAGTTCAAATATTTCCTGCAGTTCCTGTCGGCGGAATACACGGCCATATTGCCCGCGGCCTATGCCGGGCTGAGCGAAGCGGATTTTCGCAGCCGGCCATTGGGGACCGGGCCGTTCCGCCTGGCCGGCTCCGCTGCGGCAACCATCGGTTCAAGGCAATTCCTGGTGCTGAGCTTCAAAAAAAACCGCGACTACTTCGGACCCATGGGCAACCTGGACGAGATCGAATTCTACTCGGCCAACACCCCCATCGATACAGCCACCAAGGAATATTTCGACCTGTTGTACATCTCCAACAGCGAGATCCGCGAATTGGCCGGCAAGCCCGATTTCAAGATCATCAACTCCTCCTTCAGCATCCTTAATTTCCTGATCCTGAACCCGGGCGAGAACGGCCAGATGAAGGATCAACGGATCCGCCAGCTGGTCAATTACGCCATAAACCGGGAGGAACTGGTGCGCAAGGTTTTCCACCGCCAGGCGCTGCCCGCCCATTCCATGCTGCCTTTCGGGCTGCTGGGGCACAACCCCTACTACCGCCTGGATTACGGCCGTGCCAGGGCCATCCGCGCCTCGCTGCCCGCGGGGAAGATCGCTTTCACCATCCTGACCGTGGCCAAGGATGACAGGCAGCTCGTTGCCGAGTTCGTCCGCCGCGAACTTGCCAAATTCGCCGTGGATGTGAAGGTCATCACCATCGCCGATCAATACGAATACTTCAACAACCTGGTCTACAAAACCAAGACCAGCGTGGTTATGGGCGGCATCCCCGATTATCCCGCCTCCTACCATTTTCTTACCCAGCTGGTGGAGCGCAACGGCTATTTCAATGTCTTCAAGTTCACCTTTGCCGGGCTCCAGGCCAAGATCAAGACACTGCCCAGCGTGGACATCGTCAAGGAAACAAGGATGCTGGCCGAGATCAATTCCGATTTCGAGAGAGAGTCGATCTATATCCCGTTGTACTATTATTCGAATTTCATGGCCGTGAAGAACCGTATCAAGAACATCGCATTTAAATACAGCGAGATCGCGGATTTTGCCACGATGGAGGTCGGGGATGAACCAGTCCATTAACAAGATCAAGGATTCGCTGCTCGCCGGTCAACCGCTCGTGCAGATCGTCTCCTTTGAGGAAAAACGGGTCGAAGGCTTCCTGAAAAAGTTATGCCAGCAGACTTTGAAAAACCAGAACATCTACGTCTGGGACAGCCATAACGGGCTCAGCCGTAGTGAAGCGGCGATCCCGGGCTGCCTGGAGCCCGGACCGGCGCTGGACCACGCCCTGAAGACCGGCGAGCCGGCTTTTTTTCTCTTCAAGGACCTGAACGCGCGCCTGCGCGACTGCCCGGAGCTTACGCGCAAGATCCGCGAATGCTACCTGCAGTTCAAGAATGCCCGAAAATTCCTTTTTATCCTTTCTCCCGACGACTACCTGCCGGCCACACTGAAAAAGGAGGTCGACATCATTCATTTCGACCTCCCCGATTACGAAGAACTGGAAAATCTCTGCCAGAAATTCCTGGAATCCATGGAAAAGGCTGGAGTCCAGATCCAGCTCAGCCCGGAGGAAAAAAGAAACTTTGTCGTGGCCGTGCAGGGCCTGACGCTGGATGAAGCGTACAAGGCCTATATGAAAGCGTTCCAGGGGCAGCCGCGCATCCACATCGGATTGATCGACAAGATCCACCTGGAAAAGAAGCAGTTGATATTGAAGGAAAACGTGCTGGAGTATTTCACCCATGCTTTGACGCTGGACGACATGGGCGGGCTGGACAAGCTGAAGGACTGGCTGCTGAAAAGGAAAAAGGCTTTTTCCAAGGAAGCCCGCGAATTCGGCCTGGACAAGCCCAAGGGCATCCTGACCATGGGCGTCACCGGCTGCGGCAAGAGCCTGGCCTCCAAGGTCATCGCCACGCTGTGGAACCTGCCCCTGTTCCGCATGGATATGAACCTGGTCTATTCCGGCATCGCCGGAGCGCCGGAAGAGGTGTTCGCCCGCTCGCTCAAAACCATGGATTCGGTGGCCCCGGCCGTGCTCTGGATCGACGAGATCGAAAGCGGCATCAGCGACAAGCAATCCGACGGCTCCTCCTCGCGCATCCTGGGTTACTTCCTCACCTGGATGCAGGAGCACACTTCGGAAATATTCATCGCCGCCACGGCCAACCGCATCGACCTGCTGCCGGCCGAACTGCTGCGCCGCGGCCGCTTCGACCAGATCTTCTTCATCGACCTGCCCACGCGCAAGGAAAGGGAGGAAATTTTCAAAATCCACCTGACCAAGAGAGACAACGATCTGAGCAAGTTCAACATCCCGCAGCTGGCCCAGATCACCAAGAACTGGTCGGGATCGGAGATCGAACAGGTGATCATTTCCGGCATGTATGAGGCGTTCGCCGAGAACCGCAAATTGAGCGAGGACGATCTTTTCGTCATTTTCGGCAACTCGGTGCCATTGGCCACCACCATGGAAGAACAGATCAAGAAGGTGCGCAGCTGGGCCCACAACCGGGCCGTGCGCGCTTCGTCGGACAAGGAATATTGACTTCTCGCAACTCACCCCCTGCCCCTCTCTCTTCGCAAGAGAGGGGGAATTATAACTCCTTCTTAAGGCCCCTTCTCTTCCCAAGAGAAGGGGGTGGGGGATGAGTTGAGCGATACTCCTCCCCGCTTCGCCGCCGACGTCATGCTGGGCCGGACGGCCAGGTGGCTGCGCCTGTTCGGCTTCGATACGTTTTATGACAACAAGGCTGATGACGCAGACCTGAAAAAACTATGCCTCGGAGAATCCCGCATTCTGCTGACGAAAGACATTGCCCTGCAGCAATCCATGCCCGCGGGGACCGGCCGCCTGGTCGAAGCCGTATATCCCCGCCAGCAAATGGAAGAACTCATGGCTGTTTTCCGGCTGGACCGCTTCGCCCTTTCGCCGCGCTGCATGGTTTGCAACGGCGAGCTGGCGGCGATCGAAAAGGAATCGGTGAAAGACCTGGTCCCGCCCTACGTCTTCCGCACCCAGAGCAGTTTCCAGCGCTGCGGCCATTGCCGAAAGATCTACTGGCCGGGGACCCATATCGGCAAGATAGCCCGGTTTATCGAAACTATCAGGAAAGTTTCTGGTTGATCAGCGTGGCCTGGTAGGCGGCGCCGAAGCCGTTGTCGATGTTGACCACCGATATGCCGCCGGCGCAGGAGTTGAGCATGGAGAGCAGGGCCGACAGGCCGCCGAAGTTGCTGCCGTAGCCCACAGAGGTCGGGACGGCAATGATCGGCGTGGAGGTCAGCCCGGCCACCACCGACGGCAAAGCCCCTTCCATGCCGGCCACGGCAATGATCACCGTGTAGCCGTTCATTTTTTTTTGCAGGCTCAGGACCCGGGCCAGGCAGGCCACGCCCACGTCGTATTCCTTGTCCGTGCGGTTGCCCAGGTACAAAGAAGAGACATAGGCTTCCTCGGCGACCTTTTCATCGGAGGCCCCGGCCGACAGGACCAGTATTTTTCCCTTGTTTGCCGCCTCGGGCCGGCGGTCCGTGGTGATGATGCGGGCCGCGGCATGAAAACGCAGGGCGGGAAAATCGCTCTTCAGCTTGTGAAAACGCTCCTCGTCGATGCGGGTGATCAGGATCTCTTCGCCCACTTCCATGAATTTTTTGATGATGCGGCGCAGTTGCTCCAGACTCTTGCCCTGCCCGAAGATGACTTCGGGAATGCCCCGGCGCAATTTGCGGTGAAAATCGAGCTTGAGGTGCGGCTCGTTGCTGAAGGGAAAGTTCTGCAAAAAAAGGAACAACTCCTTTTCGGAGAGCTCGCCGGCCTTGAAAGCCTTAATTTTCCGGCGCAGGATCTGCTTCATGGATCGGCGGCGGCTTTGGCGGGGGGTTTTCTCCCTGCCCCTGGCCGCGGTTTTTTGCCTCGCGCCACTTGCGCTGTCTCTGGAACAGGGGGTGCGGGCGGTAAGGGAATTTCACCTGCTGGGGATCGACGCCGATGATGTTCTGCCAGTGGTTGTTGCCGAGGCCGGCGCGGAAGGCCAGGTCCAGGTAGGGAACATCATCCGGGTTGAAGCCCATGACGTGCGTGGCCAGCGCGTCGGCCGCCACGGCGTCCTCGGAAGCGATGGCGAAACCGTGAAACACAGGGCTGCCCTTGATGGGCCCCTTGCCTTCCATGCCGTACAGGCCGTCGATCAGCACGAGGGAAGGCGGGATCTGCTGCAGCAAGGCGACAAAATTGCGATTGGCCAGCTGCAGCAAGCTGAAAGTACTTTTCGCTCTGGAAAAAATTGATCCGTTTCATTTCCTGGGCCGATGCTCCGAACAGGAGCACGCGCTGATCCTGCCTGACGAACCCGATCAGGTTGGGGATGGAAAGGGAGACCGGGAAAATGTTGTGCGTCTTGGGCGGGACGACCGAGATCAGGTAATCGGCCGGGAAGCGGCAGAAATTGACCTCCTGGGGCCCGCTGATGGTTTCGACCCTGAGGACCTGGTTGTGGGGCAGTTCATCCAGGTCGCACAGCTGCGCGCCCAGCATCTCGACTTCCTTGTACTTGAATTTGTAGAAGATATCCCAGGTGGTCTTGGAGGAAAAGTAGGCCCCGTCGGAACCCTCGACCACCGTGATCTGGGTGATGCCGTACTTTTCCCTCAGGTAATGGATCAGGGATTCCACCGTCTCGTAATGGGTGTTGGCGTAGATCTCCTTGGAACCCGAGAGGTTGATCTTGATGGCCACCCGGTCGCCGGGCCGGATCGCCAAAAAAGGCGCGATGGAGTCCATGAGCTTTTTGACGAACTCGTTCTGCTTGGTTTCCTTGATCAGGACGATCTCTTTGCGCTTCATTTTTTTAAAGGATCCGGGACGGCGCCGGCTGCAAAAACCGCGGCCGCGGGATCCATTTCACTCTAGGGTCACCTGTCCTTGAAGATCGGCAAACTAGTCGATGATTTTGAAGGCAATTTCGAAAACGCCCTTGGCCTTGCCGCTCTGGTTGTTGTCCTTCAATTCTACGGCCAGCGTATAGGCTCCCGCCGGCAGGGGGCTGGTCTTTTCCTTGTCTTTTTTGACGAATTCGATGGGCTGATAAAAATAAGGATTGACCAATTTCAGTTCCGCGAATTTGGCCATGAGCTCCTTGCCGCTGCGGATCTCGATGCTGGCCGACAGGTTCCAGGGTTCGGCGCCCTGGGCCGCCACCGCGCCCAGGATGAAAAACGTCAGGACCGGCTTGTCGCTGTTCTTGAAGCTATTGCCGGCGTTGGGGTAAAAATCCAGCTGGGCCGGCCCGTTCTCGTATTTGTTCTTGACCACGGTGAACCGGGTTTCGGGCTGCAGCAATTGCTTCACTTCTCCGTAAAAAACCGGCGCGGAGATCTGCAGGTCCTTCAAGGGTTTCGTGATATCCAGGAGCGTGAGTTCCGGGACCCGCAGCTTGATGATCTGGGTGCCGTCCCGCGAATTGTCGATGCGGCTGATGTTCAGAAGCACATCGTATTCTCCCGGCGCCAGGATGGTTCCGAACGAATAATAGGCCGTCGCCTCGCTGTCGAAGGGAACCCGCGCGCGGTATTCCTGAACGACCACGCTCCCCTGCATCACGCGCATATAGAGGTTATGGAACGTTTCCGGATACGCGAGGGCCGGCGGTTCCCATTTTTTTTTGTCTTCCTCTTTTTTTATTTTTTTATTGATTTCATCCAGCTTTTTCATCTCGGCGGCGACTTTCTCATCGTACTGCTTCTTCAGCTGGCCTTTCATTTCCGCCACGTCATTGTCCAGGTCGGCCCCAAAAAGCAGGTTCACGTAGACGGCTTTTTCCAGGGCCCAGAAATAGGAGTTTTTGTACTGGATGTTGAACACGCCGTTGGCAGTTCTGGTCTTCAGCAGGCCGTCCAGGCTGTTTTTTACGCTTTCCGGAATGGAACTTTTCGCCGTATCTTGAGCGGAGAGGGTCGAACCCAGGATGAATACCGCCGCCAGCCAACCCGCGCGCGACATGAGTTTTCGCATATAGCCTCCTAATGAATTTACAGGGTATTATACCTTAAAAAAAGCTATTTTTCCACCAGGCCGGCCGGGAGCTTGGCCTGCGCTTCCGCGATCAGGCGATCGAGGCGCTGCTGTTCGCCGGCGCCGATTTTATAATAAAATTTTTCCCTGTAGGTTTTAAAAAATTCCAGGGCCTCGGCGGCCCGGTTCTCTTCCAGCAGGGTAATGCCCAGGTTGAGCAGTGCCAGGTCGTAGTCGGGTTTGATGGCCAGGGCCTTCCGCCAATACACGATGGCCTCGGCGTTGCGGCCGGTCTTGCGGCAAACGATGCCCAGGCCGTTGCAGGCGGAAAACAGCCGGGGATCGATCTCCAGGGCTTTTTTAAAATCGCGCTCGGCCTGCGCGATCTCCTGCTGGCGGCGGTCACGCAGGAAAAGGGCGAGGTGCACGCCGCCGATGTTGCTGTAAACGGAGGCGTTGTTGCGGTCCAGTTCCAGGGCCCTTTCATAGTTCTGCAGCGCCTTGGCGAAATCTCCTCCCTGGTAATAGGCGATACCGAGAAAATTGAATCTCTCCGGATCGAAATCCTCTTTGCGGACGCAGAACTCGAGAATGGGGATGGCCCGCCGCCAGTTGCCGCTGTCGGCCAGCACGATCCCCAGCTTGGTCAGCAGCAGGATATCGCCCGGGTTTTTCTCCAGTCCCAGTTCCAGGACCCGGACGGCGTCGGCGCTTTTCCCCATCTCCTTGTACATGGTCGCCAGATGGGTGTAGGCGAGGATAAAGGTCGGGCTGGCGGCGATCACGCTGCGGATCGTCTTTTCCGCGCCGGTGAAATCGCCGGTCTGGAACTGGGCCACGCCGTCGAGCAATTTGCTCTGCAGCGGCAACAGGGTTTTCAGATCATCCTTTTCCGTGTACTGCTTTTTGCGCGGCCCGGACCGGCTTTCGGAAATGTAGCCCAGGGATTTCAGCCGTTTTTGCGTTTCCGGGTCCACCCGGTTTTCCCGTCCGGCGGCCAGGGGGTTTTTCAGCTTGCGCATCAGCCGGATCAGGGCATCTTTCAAAGGCCCGATCTTGCTGCTGCCGGCCAGGTTGTGCTCTTCCTGCATGTCGCTGCCCAGGTCGTATACTTCCTTGATCGGCAGGTCGATGAATTTGCTGTTCCCGGAGATCAGGCCGCGCAAGGGCGCCCAGTCGCGGTTCAAGTAGGCGGTCAGCGATTCAAAGTAGATCTCCGGGGATTTGCGGAACTTGGCCGCCATCACGGCCAGCAGGGACTCACCCTGCAAATGGGGCGGCGGCGGCATGCCCAGGACGGAGCAGACGGTCGGGAAAATGTCGGCGTGACAAACGTTCCCGGCAAACGCTTCCGGCTTGCGGCCCGGGATATAGACGAACAGGGGGACATGGATCGTGTTGTTGTAGGCGAAATAAGAATGGGTATCCTCCCCTTTCTCACCCAGGGCCTCGCCGTGATCCGCGGTCAGGATGATCATGGTTTTTTCCAGCAGGCCTTTTTTTTTCAAAAAATCGAAAAGAACGCCCAGCTGGGCGTCCACGTAGGCCACTTCTCCGGAATAGGGATCGTTGGCATAGGATTCCCGGAAAGGGGAAGGCGGCAGGTAGGGCTGGTGGGGATCGAACAAGTGGACCCAGCCGAACCATTTGGCGGACTGCTTGCCGATCCAGGCCATGGCCGGCGCGATCACTTTTTCAGCCGGCCTCTCGGCAAAGAAAAATTCACGCTCGTTGCGCGTGCCGTAGAAATCATCGTAGAGGTCGAACCCCTGGTCCAGGCCGAACCGGGAATCCAGGGGGAAGGCGCCTATGAAGGCGGCCGTGCGGTAGCCAAAGCGCCGCAGGTATTGCGGCAGGGTCAGGAATTTCCTGTCCAGCCGGAAGCCGGTGTTGTCGCTGATACCGTGGTACAAGGGGGTGGCGCCGGTCAGGATATTGGCGTGTGACGGCAGGGTGACCGGGTTGTGGGCGAAAGCGCGGCTGAAGACAAGGGATTTTTGGGCCAGGGCATCCAGGTTCGGGGTTTTGACGTAGCGGGGATCCAGTATGCCCACGTGGTCGAAGCGCAGGGTGTCGATGGTGATCAGCAGAACATTGAAAGGCGGCTGGCGGTCGGGCCGCGCAGCGGGGAAAAGGACAGCTGCCGCGCCGGCCAGCATGGACAATAAAAAATATTTCAGCCGCCTGGACCGGTGCACCATCATGAATTCGCCTGGGCGAGGGCCTTTATTTCACCTTTGAGAAAGCGTCGACAATGGCTTTGGCCGTTCCGAAATTGGGAGAATCGGGCGCCAGTTCCATGAATTTTTTCAACGCCTCCAGCGCTTCGGGGATCTGGTTCAAGGCGGTATGCGTCATGCCGAGCTGATAATACCCCTCGGCAAAATCGGGATCCACTTCCACGGCCCTCTTGAAATACTTCAAGGCCAGGTCGTTCTTGTTGTTGTTGGTCAGGTTGGCGCCGATGTTGTAAAGCGTGTCGATGTCCTTGATCTGTTCAAAAGGGATCTTCCCGTACCATTCCATGGCTTTTTCCATGTTTTTGGCGTTGGCATAGGAGTTGCCGATCAAGGTCATGGTCTCGGCGCTCGTGGGCTGCTTTTCAAAAAGCTTCAGGTAGAAGTCCACGGCCTGATCGTATTTTTCCATGGCAAAATAGCAGTTGCCGATGTTTTTATAAATGATGAACACATCGGGGTTGTTCTTCAAAATATCCTCATAGGCCAGCAGGGCTTCCGCGTACTTTTTTTCCGAGAACAGCAAATTCCCTTTATCCAGCTCGTTGACGATGTCCGAGGTCAGGGCGATGCCCTGGATCTTGGCCAGCTTGATCTCGATCTCCGGCTGCTTGGCCCCCGGCGAATCGTCCACGCGATAACTTATCTTCTTGGCTTCATAGCCGGCTTTTTCAATATCGATGTTCCAGGCGCCGTTGCGCAGATATATCGCCCGCCATTTGCCTTCGCTGTCGGTTTTGGGATTGGGCAGGAAGTATGACTGGGCCTTGACCGAAAAAAGTTTTATCGTCGCGCCCTCCAACGGCTTGCCGCTTTCGTCATAGACGATGCCCTTGATCTTTCCCTTGCCGGACACGCCGGATTGGGCGAAAAGAGAAGCAGCCAAACACACGGCCAGCGCCACGATGACCAGGGCTTTTTTCATTTGGACCTCCTGAAGCGGATATTATATCACCAACGCGAAAAAACTTAAAGCGCCGCGGCGGCTGGCCGCGATCAAAAGGGCTTGATCGCGAATACGGCCAGGAAGATCAGCCAGAAAGCGTTGAATCCCAGCCGCCAGATGAACGGCCGCTTCTCCTTCACCCAATGGTAAGCCAGGGAACAGGCGAATACCGCCAGCTGGATGGCAAAGAACAGGAGCAGCGCCTGCGGCACAGTCAGGGAGTTTTCAAAAAACATTTTCAGCCCCGGGTGGAAAACGGAATCGAAGATGATGAACAGGTGCAGCACGTAAACAAACAGGGACTCGGTCCCCGCCTTCTTCAGGAGCGCCAGGAACCCGCCGCCGTGCTTGCGCAGCAGCCAGTCGGAAAGACACAGGAGCAGAAAGATGCCCCCGGCCTTGTTCAGGTTTCCGCTCAGGGTGAGCTCGGCCTTGAAATAATACGTGCTGGAGCGGAGAAAGAACCAGGGGAAGAACAGGATTCCCAGCAGCAGGAGCAGCCTGAAAAAAACCTCTTTTTTCAACTGCGCGTAAACATAGGCCGCGACGACGCCCAGGCACAGGAATCCTACCCAGGGGAAGATGGGGAAGAAGGAGGTAATCGTGCGCGTGCCATCAGGGGCTTTCCATAAGGCATTGTAGTTCAAAAAGGGGTCGACCGCCGGGTGAAGATGAACTCCCTGCATCGTGCCTGCCAGCAAAAAGAACGTGGCCCCGGCCAGCGCAGTGACCAGCGTAACCACTTTTTCGTTTTTCAGCAGAACAGCCAGCAGGGTGAAGAGCAGGAGGCCGATCCCGATGCACTGCAGGATATTGACGCTCAAGAAGTCAGCGGCATTGGGCGTTCCCAGGCGAATGGCCTGCAGCGTCTTGCGCAGCGAGAGGAACGGCAGATGGATCCAGTAGCCGATGACGATGACGAACAGGATGCGGCGCAGGCGCTTGAAGAAAGCCCTGTCCAGGTGGATGTAATTCTGGCGCTTGTTATGAAAGGAGAGGAAGGCGGCGAAACCGGCCGTGAACAAAAATCCCGGGGCGACGAAGCCATGGAACACCTCGTGGACCTGGTACCATTGCATCTGGCGCAAGGCCGGCAGCAGGTAAGCGCGGAACAGGTGACCCTGGATCATGAAAAAAAGCACGATAAACCTGAAAAGGTCAACGGCGTCCACCCGGCGGATCAGGCCGGGGCTTTCGCTTTTCCAATCGCTCCATTTCATGGTCGCCTCCTCCGGCATGGTACCTGCAAAAAGTGAGAAAATCAACCAGGTTCGTGCAAGAAAAAGCGCGGTAGTTTGTTAGGCGCTTGGACAAAACATTTGCCGCGCCGCCGCCGTAAAACCAATTTGCACGCGGGAAACGGGATTTGTTATAATGGAATCTATCCAGGAGGATATCGATGGGCATGAAGAACCATAAAAAAAAATGGCTGCTCGGCGTGATCGTTTTGATCGTGGCCGCGCTGGCGGTCTGGTTTTTTACGCGCAAGGGCGAAGAAGCCGCCGGGCGCTACACGATGGCCAAGGTCGACCGCGGCGACCTGGAGGCCGTCGTATCCTCGACCGGCACGCTGAGCGCCGTGACCACGGTCCAGGTGGGCACGCAGGTTTCGGGGCGCATCGCCAAGATCCACGCTGACTTCAACCAGGCCGTCAAGAAAGGCGAGCTGCTGGCCATGATCGACACCTCTTCCCTGCTTCAGAACGTGGCGGAAGCCGAGTCCGCTTACGACCGCAGCAAGGCCCAGCTGAAGCAAAGCAAGCAGGACCTGGACCGCATGCAATACCTGTTCAAGGAAAACATCAAGACCAAGAACGACCTCGAGCAGGCCCAGGTCAATTTTGAACTGGCGCAAGCCACGCTGAAATCCGAGCAGTCCAGCCTGGAACGGGCGCGGATCAACCTCAGCTATGCCTCCATTTACGCCCCCATCGACGGCATCGTCATCGCCCGCAACATCGATGTCGGCCAGACCGTGGCCGCCAGCTTCTCTTCTCCCACCTTGTTCCTGATCGCCAATGACCTGTCGAAAATGCAGATCCTGGCCAATGTCGACGAAAGCGATATCGGCCAGATCAAGGAAAGCCAGGAGGTGCGCTTTACGGTCCAGGCCCAGCCCAACAGGAAATTTTCCGGCCAGGTCAGCCAGATCCGCCTGGAACCGACCACGGTGAACAACGTCGTCAACTACACCGTGGTCATCAACGTGGCCAACAAGGAAGGCCTGCTGCTCCCCGGCATGACCGCCACCATCGATTTCATGGTCGGCCAGGCCAAGAACGTCCTGCGCGTGGCCAATGCCGCCCTGCGCCTGAAGCCCGACGCGGAAATGGTGCAGACCCTGATCAAGCAATTCGCAGCGAGCAGAAACAGCCATCCCGGAACAACGGCCGGACGGCCGGCCCAGGGGACGGGCGGCGGTTTTCCGGGATTCGCCGCCGGCCGCGGCGGCAACGGCAACAGGCCGAAGGACGTGGCCTTTCTCTGGGTTCTCGACGCCTCCGGCCAGCCCAAGCCCGTCCGCGTCAAGACCGGGATCAGCGACGGCCAGCTGACCGCGATCATTTCCGGAGAAGTCAAGGAAGGCATGGAAGTGATCAAGAGCATCACCCTCACAGCGGCTGAACAGCAAGCCGCCGGCGGTCCGCCGCGCATGCGGATCCTCTAGCCCGAGCACAGGAAAGGAAAATGAACAGCAAGGAAGCCGTCATCCGCACCGAGCGGGTGACCAAGATTTACGACAGCGGCGAAATCCAGGTCGAGGCGCTGAAAGGCATCGACCTGGTCATCAATCCCGGCGAGCTGGTGGCGATCATGGGCGCTTCGGGATCGGGAAAATCGACCATGCTCAATATCCTGGGCTGCCTGGACTACCCCAGCGCCGGGGATTATTTTTTGGACGGCATTCATGTCAACGACATGAACCGCGACCAGCTGGCCGACATCCGCAACCGCAAGATCGGTTTCGTGTTCCAGGGCTTCAATCTTTTGGCCCGGACCACCGCCTTTGAAAACGTCGAACTTCCCCTGCTTTACTCCAGGCAAAAGGAAAGCGGAGATCCGGTCCAACTGACCCGCCAGGCGCTGGAACGGGTGGGCCTGGCCGAACGCGCCCACCACTATCCCAACCAGCTTTCCGGAGGCCAGCAGCAGCGCGTGGCCATCGCCCGCGCCCTGGTCAACCAGCCGGCCATCGTTCTGGCCGACGAGCCCACCGGCAACCTCGACACGCGCACCAGCATCGAGATCATGGCCACTTTCCAGGAACTCAACCGCCAGGGCATCACCCTCATCATGGTCACCCACGAGCACGACATCGCCGCCTACTGCCACCGCGTCATCGAATTCCGCGATGGTTTGATCATCCGCGACCTGCCCGTGTCCCATCCCCATGACGCCGGCAAGGACCTGGAGACGGGCCGCTGGAAAGCCGCCGGCGGGCAAGGAGATCGCCCATGAAATGGAAAAACCTGATCAAGGTGGCCTTCAAGTCGATCGTCAAGAACAAGATGCGCACCCTGCTCACCATGCTGGGCATCATCATCGGCGTCGGCGCCGTGATCGTCATGGTAGCCATCGGCAAGGGGGCCGAACAAAGGATCCAGAACCAGATCGCCAGCATGGGCACCAACCTGATCATGGTGTTCCCCGGCTCCATGCAACAGCGGGGCGTGCACATGGGGCCCGACCAGGGCGTGATGTTGACCCTGGCTGACGCCGAAAAAGTGAAAAAAAACAGCACCCTGTTGGACGCCGTCTCGCCGGTGGTGCGCACGGGCGTGCAGGTAATAGGCGGGAGCGGCAATTGGAGCACGGCCGTCTGGGGCGGTTCCGAGGAATACCTGAAAATCCGCGATTGGCAAATGAGCTCCGGAGAGTTTTTTTCGGCCGCCGACGTGCGCGCCCAGAACAAGGTCTGCGTCATCGGCCAGACCATCGTGAAAAACCTGTTCGCCAACGAAGATCCCATCGGCCAGCAATTGCGCCTGCGCAACGTGCCGTTCAGGATCATCGGCGTTTTGAAGGAAAGGGGCCAGAGCGCCTTCGGCCAGGACCAGGACGACGTGATCATCGCTCCTTATTCGACCGTATATTACCGCCTGAGCGGCGAAGATCACATCAACCAGATATTGGCCCGGGCCGCGTCCCTGGACCAGATGACCCAGGCCCAGGCCGAGATCACCACGATCATGCGCGAAGCCCACAAAATCCAGGAAGGCCAGGACGACGACTTCACCGTGCGCAACCAGACCGACATCGCCAGCACGGCGGAGGAAACCACCAAGGTGCTGACCATCCTGCTGGCCTCCATCGCCAGCATCTCGCTGCTGGTGGGCGGCATCGGCATCATGAACATCATGCTGGTCTCGGTCACCGAGCGCACGCACGAGATCGGCATCCGCATGGCCATCGGCGCCCGCAGCCGCGACATCCTGGTGCAGTTCCTGATCGAGGCCATCGTGCTCAGCCTCTCGGGCGGCCTGATCGGGGTCATGATCGGCTTCGTGGCCACCTGGATCGTCCACCTGGCCACCGATTGGAACACGGTCATCGTCCCGGCAAACGTCTTTCTTTCCTTCGGTTTCGCCGGCGCCGTGGGCGTTTTCTTCGGCTATTATCCTGCCCGCAAGGCCGCCGCCCTCAACCCCATCGAAGCCCTGCGCTACGAGTGAGGCGGAGCGATGGCGCCGTATATGACGATCTTTCCCTCGTCGATATAGAGCCAGCCGATCTCCCTGACGTCAATGTCGGTCGTTCCCGGCGGCAGGGGCTCGACCCTGATCATGGTCGCCGAACGCGTCGACGAGCCGGCATTGTGGTCCCAATCGGCCCGGTACGGCCAAAGCACATCCTGGTCCTTCGACTTGCTGGACTGGTCGGGCGGTGATGGCGCCTTCTGCGGAACGATCACCCGGTAAGGCCCTTCGCCATCCAGCTTGTTGTCCCTGGTAAGAACCGCTGGGGACAAGGGTTTGCCTTCCCGGTAAAGCGCCAGCAGCACGCGCAGCCCCCCCGGCACCCAGATGCTCGCTCCGGGCTTGCGCCCGGCGCAGGATGGCGCCCGGTAATCACACCACGATGCGGCCTTGGGGGAAAAATAATATGCCGCTTGCGGATAGGTGGCGAAAACCGGGTACATGGCCGGGTCGTCCACCGGGCGCAGCGGGTGGTACTGCGACCAGCCGTCAGGCGCGAACACCGTGATGCCCGCGGCCGAGGCGAGGATACCGGCGTCGCGCAGGAGCGTTTCCATGGCCACGCCTGAGTATTCCGCATAGTCATCGCCGCTTTTGGAGGCATTCATCAACAGGAATTCCTTGTGCCGGGGGAGCGCTTCGAGCTGCTTCCGCGAATAAACCCGCATGGGGGCGGCGGCCTTTTTCGGATCGTCGCCCGCGTTGCCGGGAAAACGGTCGGCCGTGATCTCATCCTGGTTGCTGAAGCCGTCGTGGTCGGAATCGATGCCGGCGATGGCAACAATGGCGGCGGCATCGCGGCCGTTCCGCAGGTAATCCCGGCCATAGGCATTCAAAGTCTCGGCCAGGGGGCCTTTCCTGTCATAGCCATACTTGAAATGGCACCACTGGCAGCTGCCGAGGGCGACCGTGGCCCCGTTTCTTTCCAATTGGCCGCCACTGTGGCACAAGGCGCATTGATCCAGTTTTCCCCCGGCCTTGAGCGGGTTGGCCTTGAGGAAATTGGCGCTGTCGCGCTCGCCCTGGTGGTGGTAGGCGGCAAACACGGACAAGGCCATCATGGTCAAGCCAATGATAAAAACGATTTTGAATCTTTTCAGCATGTATCTCCTCGCAGCCCGTTATTTTCCTTAAAAAGAGTACATCATTTTCGTGCCGCGTTCAAATTCAGCCGGCCGGAAATTTGACCGCTATCCGATTTTTTGCTATGATGGGGTATCTCCGAGTTCAAAGAGCTAAAGCCGGAAAGCCAGGCCCTTGAACCGCGAAGGTGCGGCCGGAAACAGCCCCGCCTCCCCGATCGGAAAGGAGAAACCTTGCCTGAAGCACTGTTTTTTTTGATATACGCCCGCTTGCGGAACCATGCCTGAAAAGCCCCTGATCAGCGTGGAAGAAGCGGCAGGGAGCATCGCCGCCTTCCCGGTCAGCGTCCGCGCTGAAACCGTCCCGCTGCTGGCCGCCCGGAACCGCTTTCTGGCCCGGGATATCGCCTCGCCCCTGGCCATGCCCGAATTCGACAAATCGGCCATGGACGGCTACGCCTATATTTCGCAGGACCCATCCTCCTCGTTCAAGATCATCGAGACCATCGCCGCCGGCACGGCGCCGTCATTGACCGTCACCCCTGGCCACTGCTCCAAGATCATGACCGGGGCCATGCTGCCGCCGGGCGCCGACAGGGTCGTCAAGCGCGAATGCACCCGCGAAGAAAACGGGTTCATGACGATCGTCGCCGAGGACAAGAACCTCAATATCCGCCGCCAGGGCGAGGATCTCCGGCCCGGGCAGCGGGTCTTGCCAAAAGGCACGCTCCTGCAGGCGGCGCAGATCGCCCTGCTGGCTTCCCTGGGATTGTCCGCTGTGCCGACAGCCCGGCCGCCCCGGATCGGCATCATCACCACCGGTTCGGAACTGGCCGAGCCCGGCGCGCCGCTCGCGCCGGGACAGATATACAACAGCAACTATTATTCCCTGGCCGCCCAGGTACGCGCCTGCGGCGGCAAGCCCCTTGCCCTGGGCCGCGTCGACGACAGCGCCCAGGCCACGCTGGCGGCCATCTCCGCTGGGCTGGAGGGCTGCGAGGTACTGATCCTTTCCGGCGGTGTTTCGGCCGGGGATTTCGATTTCGTGCCCGCGGCCATGAAAGCGGCCGGCTGCACCCTGCATTTTGAAAAAATCGCCGTTCAGCCCGGCATGCCCACGGTTTTTGCCAGCCGCGCGGACAAGATCGTGTTCGGGCTCCCCGGCAATCCGGTTTCCACCTTCGTGATCTTCGAAATATTCATCAAGCCTCTGGTATTGCGCCTGCAGGGCGCCGACTTCCAGCCCCTGCTCCTGCCTGCGCGCCTGGACGGGAGCTACAGCCGCTCCCAGGCCGCGCGCGCCGCTTTCGTGCCCGTACTCTACCGGGACGGGCAGGCGGCCGTGCTTTCCTACCACGGCTCGGCCCACCTGCACGCCCTGGCCGCGGCCAACGCCCTGCTCTACGTGCCGGCCGGGCAGCTCAGCATCCCCGCCGGGAGCCCCGTCCATGTTCGATACCTATAACCGCCGCATCGATTACCTGCGCGTGTCGGTGACCGACCGCTGCAACCTGCGCTGCACCTACTGCATGCCCGAAGCCGGCATCCAGCTGAAAAGCCACGCCGACATCCTGGCCTACGAGAAGATCGTCAGCATCGTGGCCGCGGCGGCAAAAACCGGGATACACAAGGTCCGCCTGACCGGCGGCGAGCCGCTGGTCAGGAAGAACGTCTCTTTCCTGGTCCGTGAACTGAAAGCCATACCCGGCATCAGCGAGGTGAGCATGACCAGCAACGGCACGCTCCTGGACCTGCTGGCCGCGGAGCTGAAACAGGCGGGGCTCGACCGCCTGAATATCTCCCTGGACACGCTGGATGCCGGCAAGTACCGCCGGATCACGCGCAACGGCGAGATCGAAAAAGTTTTTGCCGGCATCGCCGCCGCCCGGCGGGCGGGCTTCCGGGACACCAAGATCAACATGGTGCTGATCCCCGGGGTCAATGACGACGAAGTGGAAAGCATGAAAAAGTTCTGCCGGGAAAATGGATTGCTCCTGCAGCGCATCCACCATTATTCCTTATGCGACCTGGAAAGCGCCCGGCAGGAACTGCCGGCCGAAAGGCCGCTCTCCTGCCATGTGTGCAACCGGCTGCGCTTGACCGCGGACGGGAAATTGAAGCCATGCCTGTTTTCCGACCGGGAGTTCGCGGTCGATTTCGCCGATATCGCCGCCAGCCTGGAAAAAGCCGTCCGGGCCAAGCCCCATCACGGCGTCTCCTGCCGCAACCGCGGGAACTGGC
This sequence comes from Candidatus Aminicenantota bacterium, assembly GCA_963764745.1. Taxonomy (GTDB): domain Bacteria; phylum Acidobacteriota; class Aminicenantia; order UBA2199; family UBA2199; genus UBA2199. The sequence continues at coordinate 172,548 of CAVXTN010000012.1, forward strand.
AGATAGGAGGATAGATGAAACTGAGTCATGTGGACGATTCCGGAAAGGCGCGCATGGTGGATATCAGCGGCAAACCGCCCATGCACCGCGAGGCGCTGGCCGCCGGCAAGATCATCCTCTCCGCCGCCACCCTGAAGCTGCTGAAAGAAAACCTTTTGCAAAAAGGCGACGCCCTGGCCGTGGCCCGCGTCGCCGGCATCCAGGGCGGCAAGAAGGCCGCGGAACTGATCCCCCTCTGTCATCCCCTGGCCATCCACCAGCTGGACGTGCAGTTCCGCATCGCGGCCGACGGCGTCGAGATCACGGCCCGGGCGGTCAGCGAAGGGCGGACCGGCATCGAGATGGAAGCGCTGACCGCGGTGAGCGTCGCCGCCCTGACCCTCTATGACATGTGCAAGGCGGTGGACAAGAACATGATCATCGGCGCCATCGCCCTGCTGGAGAAGAGCAAGCGTGAAATTCAAGGTTGAATCGGTCCACATTTCCGCGGCCAAGGGCGTGGCCAAGCACGAGGTGCCCGAGATCGTCCTGAAGGAGAATCACGGCATCGAGGGCGATGCCCATGCCGGCGACTGGCACCGCCAGGTTTCATTTCTGGCCGGGGAAGCCGTGGATGCCATGAAGGCCAAGGGCCTGGAACTGGCCCCGGGCGCTTTCGGGGAAAATATCGTCACCCGCGGCGTGGATTGGAGCCGGGCCCGGGTCGGAGAAACGATCGCCATCGGAGCCGCGCTGCTGCAGATCACCCAGATCGGCAAGGAATGCCACAGCCGCTGCGCGATCTTTTATGCGGCCGGCGAATGCATCATGCCCAGCCAGGGTATTTTCGCCAAGGTACTCAAGGGAGGAAAGGTCAATGCTCAAAGTAGCGGTGATTACCGTATCGGATAGGGCGGCCAGGGGCGAATACGCCGATCTGTCCGGGCCCCGCATTCGCGAGATCCTGGAACAGCGGCTGCCCGGCGCCGTCGTTTCCCTGACCGTGGTCGCGGACGAGGCGGCGGAGATCACCAGGGCCATCCACGACAATCTGGACCGGGATTTTATCCTGACCTGCGGCGGCACCGGGCTTTCGCCGCGGGACATCACGCCGGAAACGTGCGCCGGCATCTGCGACCGCGCTATCCCGGGCATCAGCGAATGGCTGCGCCGCGAATCGGAAAAGGAAACCCCGCATGCCGTTTTTTCCCGCGCCTACAGCGGCATGAAAGGCGGCACGATCATCGTCAATTTTCCCGGGTCGGTGCGCGGCGCCGAACTCTGCGCCACCCTGCTGGCCGGGGTCATGCCCCATGGGCTCGACATGGTCCGCGGCGGCGGCCATCCGTCCCCCGGAAAGACGTAATCAACGGGTTTCTTTGAACTTGAACCTGGTGTTCGGAGGCCGGTTGACGGTAGACTGTGAAGAAAAGCACCAAAATCCAAGCACCAAATTCCAAATAAGCACCAAGCACAAATGAGCCAATGACCAAAACGAGGAGAAGAAACTGGAAAGGGCTTTCGTTTGGGTCATTGGAATTTGGAACTTGGAATTTATTTGGTATTTGGTATTTGGAATTTGTGATTTGGAATTTTATTCCTACTATTGCCTTATCTTGCCGTACTCCCTGCCCCATCTACCGTTCACCGTCTGCGGGTTCGAACGCTTGCCTGTTACTTCTTCCCCTTGTTGTGCGCCCAGTTGATCAGTTCATCCAGGTCCTGGTCGACGGACCTGCCGCCCAGGTTCTTGTGGTCCCGCTCCGGCAGCGAGGCATGCCCGTCGACCGGCCGGGAATCCACCTTGTCCGCGTGGCCGAGAAAATGCTCGATCTTGGCCAGCAATTCCGTTTCGCGGAACGGTTTTTCAATGAAATCATCGGCCAGGCCCTTGTGAACATACATGCGCAGGTTGACATCCTTGTAGACGCCGGTCATCAAAATGATGGGAATTTGCTGCAGGTCGTCGCTGGCCCGGACCTTTTCACATAGAGCGATGCCGTGCATCCTGGGCAGAAGAATATCGGAAATAACCATATCCGGCTTTTCCCGGGTGATCAGATCGAAACCGCTGACGCCGTCGGCGGCCAGGAGGACTACATAGCCCGCTTCGGTAAAAAGCTCCTGCAGCGAATCCTGGATGACCCGGTCATCATCAATGATCAAAATTTTCTTGCCCATCTTGTCCCTTTCCTCTCTCAAGCCAAAAACCGTGGGGCCATTATAGCATAAAATTAAAAAATCAAGTCATTTCCGCGAATCAGGAAAATCCTGAGTGTTGCCTTTCTCTCAGCAGGAGGATTATAATGCTTTTTCCGCGCATCAATATGAAAGAGAAAATCATCATCTACTGTGACGGGGCCTGCAGCAACAACCAGCAGGAGCAGAACCGCGGCGGCTGGGGGGCCATCCTGCAATACAAGGGCAAGACCAGGGAAATTTCCGGGGCGGAGAAAAACACCACCAACAACCGCATGGAACTCACGGCCTGCATCCGCGCCCTGGAGGCGATCACCAATCCCGCCCTGCCGGTCAGCTTGTTCACCGACAGCGCCTACGTGTACAACTGCCTGGAGCAGAAATGGTTCCGGCGCTGGCAAAAGAACGGCTGGCTGACGGCCGGCAGGAAACCCGTGGAAAACAAGGACTTGTGGCTGCGCTTGCTGGACCTGAAAGACCAATTCCCGCACATCGGCTTTCACAAGGTAGCCGCCCACAGCGGCGTCGTCCTGAACGAACGCGCCGACCAGCTGGCCAAGGAAGCCATCGAGAAACTGTTGTAGGGCTTGATTTTTGTAGGGGTTTGATTCATCAAACCCCCTTTCTTGTCTAAACCAATCAGGTCAGTACCTGTTCAACCTCATGATCTCGGTCAAAGGCAGGCGTTCGGGCCTGGTTTTCTCGATTTCCGCCTGTTTCTCGCTCAACAGGGCGCCAGGCGGCAGCAGATGCTTGCCCACATTGACCAGGGTGATCAGGCGCATATCGGCGGGGATGCCGAGCGCTTCCTTGGCAATGTCTTCGTCAAAGCCGGAAATGGGATGGGCGACCAGGCCCATTTCCGTGGCCCGCAGGATCAGGAAGGCGGTGGCCATGCCCGTGTCGAAAAGGTAGTATTCTCTCTCCTTGGACCACGCAATCGAGGTCCTTGCGGCTGCAGACGCCGATGATCAGGGACGCGGCCTGGGTCCAGGCATTGCCCTTGCTCATGGCTTCCAGCAACCGGCCCAGCACTTCCTTGTCAAAGGCGAACACGAAGCGCCAGGGCTGGTAATTGAAGCAGGAAGCCGAAAGCGAGGCGGCGGTCGCCAGGTCCCGGACCGTATTTTCATCGATCGCGACCGGTTGCAGCGAGCGATAGGCGCGCCGCGTGCTGATAATCTCCATCAATTCCATGCTCCCTCCCGGATAAAGTGAACTCGCGATCTTTTACGGCGAGTTATTTCAAGGGCATGTCGCGCTTCATCTGGAAGATCTTGCGCAAATGGCCCATTTCTTCGTGAATGATCCTGTCCACGGCCTCGGAATGTCCTTTTTCGTAAATTTCCTTCAGCTCGGAAAAAAAGACGATCGAATCCTTTTCAAAGCCCATGGCCATGTCCAGGATCTCCGCCAGGCCGGACGCCCGGGCAAGCCTGGCCGTGGTCGCCTCGCGGTCGGCCAGGGCATGGGCTTTGCAGAATTCCCGCATGTACGCCTGGTACTCGGGATCACGGGCTTCGCCCTTGATCCCGCCGCTCTGCTCCAGCAGCTTCTTGAAGAACTCCTCGTGCTTGAATTCCTCGTCGGCCAGGTACTGGAAAAGCTCGGTGATCCGGGGTTCGCCGAACTTCTTCATGGCGCCGATATAGAATTCATAGCCCCTCTCCTCGATATACACCGCGAATTCCAGGATTTCCTTTACATCGAGCAAATATGACATTTTTCACCTCGCGTTTCCCTTCCGTCCGTGGAGGGACCCGGATGGCATCCGATCCGGCTCATGTGACGGACTATAATATAAAAATAGTTTTTTTGCAATTTGCCGCCTGCCGGCGAATGGCATGGGGAATCGCACCGCCGGGGAACATGGCGCGGCAGCGGCCATTTCAAAAAAAGGCGTTTTTATGGTAAAATAAGGCCATGAAAACGATAAAAATTGCCCTTTTGATAACGATACTCATTTTGGGACTGGCGCTTTTCTGCCGGGCCCAGGCAGGCGGCGATCCCCCCGATTTCAGCGCCAAGGATATCAGCGGACGGGCGGTGAAATTGTCCGAGCTCAAAGGCAAGGTCGTGCTGCTCGATTTCTGGGCCACCTGGTGCCCGCCCTGCCGCGTCGAAGTCCCCAATCTGCTCGAGATTTTCCGCAAATTCAAAAACGATGATTTTGTCCTGATCAGCGTCAGCCTCGACCGCGACCTGCCCGCGGCCCGCAAGTTCGTCAAGGACAAGGAAATGGACTGGGTGCACATCATCGATTGGGAAGCCGGCCGCGAGATCGCGAACCTTTACCAGGTCGAATACATCCCCTCGACTTTCGTCATCGGCCGCACAGGCAAGATCGAAGCCCGCCAGCTGCGCGGCGATGAACTGAAGGGCAAGATCGCCGCCTTATTGAAATAAACCGGCGTTATTTGATCTTGATCTCGATGTCCTGGCCGGCGATCTTGCGGCTGATATAAAAAGTTTTGAGCGGCGTCAGCCCGGAATTGTGCGACTTGACGAAGATATCGCAAAGAGAATTGCGCCAATCCTGCTTGTATTTTTCAAAGGCGGCCGCCGAAGTGGCGCGGTAGCCGAAGCCGGCGGTCAGGGTGATCCTGGAGCTCTCGCCGTTCGGCGGCAAGGCACGGCGCAAGACCATCTGGTACCCTTCCCCGATCACCTTGCCGGTGTCCATGAAGCGGAACACCCCCAGCAGGAACACATAGCTCAGGTCTTTTTTCCCGACGTTGCGGATGCGGAAAGACACCTCGGGAACGAGGATGATGCCCTTGAAATCCTCTTCGTCGACCTTGTCGTTGACCACCCACTGGCTGGAAATGTCGAACAATTCGATGGACGCCTTCAGCTCGGCGGGAGACACGGCCGTGTTCATCACGGTGATCTTATACACCACGGCGAAGACCGCCAGGATCAGCAGCAACGCCACCCCCAGCCAGAATTTGGAATTCTGCCAGAATTTTTTTATGTATTCATCCAGGATCTCTTCGCCCTGCTCGGCGGGCGGCAGCGGCGGCTCGGGGATTCTGCTTGTCGTCATTCATTTTTTTTCCTTGTTTTCGAAATTATACCATAAAAAGCCGGCGCCGGGCAGGAACGCCTGTAAAAATGGCATTCTCTAGCCTCCCGGGCCGGATCAGGGCAATTGACATTTAAGCCGATTTGTACTAAAATTTCCAGATGAAAGAGACTCCGGACAGTGATTGGTTCATCATCAGCAGCAAACCCAAACAGGAGTTCGACGCCGAAAAAAACCTGCGCACCCTGGACGTCAACGTCTATTTGCCCGTCTACAACAAGAAAATCAAGAAAAACAAGACCAAAATCGACCGGATCGCCCCCCTGTTCAGCGGCTACCTGTTCGCCCAATTCGATATCCACGAGTTTTACCAGAAAGTGAAATATACCCGGGGAGTAAAGACCATCCTGGGCTACAACGAATACCTGTGGACCATCGCCGATGAGAAGATCCGCGACATCCGCTCGCGCGAAAACAACGGCCTGGTCGTCCTGCACAAGAGGGAGAACCGCTTCCGCAGGGGCGACAGGATACTGATCGATGAAGGTGATTTCGAGGGCTGGGAGGGAATTTTCCAGGAGGAGCTCCCCGACCGGGAAAGGGCCATCATCCTGCTGACCAACGTCAAATTCTCCAGCAAGCTCATCCTGCCCAAAAAATACCTGGTCGTCAACCGCTAAATGAAAAAAATCAATGATACAAGGAGTTTACCATGAAAGGAGTAACGGTTTGGTTCACGGGGCTTCCCTGCTCGGGGAAAACCACGCTGGCATTGAAATTGAGCGCCGAACTCAAGAAAAGAGGCATACTGGCCGAGGATCTGGACGGCGACGTCACGCGCAAGTACCTGAGCAAAGGGCTGGGATTTTCCAAGGAAGACCGCGATGAGAATATCCGCCGCGTCGGCTTCGTCTGTTCCCTGCTGACCAAGCACGGCGCCGTGGTGACGGCGGCGTTCGTATCGCCTTACCGCAGCATCCGCGACGAGAACCGCAAGCTGATCGGCAACTTCGTCGAGGTCTACGTCAAGTGCTCGGTGGAGAAATGCATGGAGCGCGACGTCAAGGGCATGTACAAGAAGGCCATCGCCGGGGAGATCAAGAACTTCACCGGGGTTTCCGACCCCTTCGAGGAGCCGGAAAATCCCGAGCTGGTCGTGGAGACCGACAAGGAAAGCGAAGCCGAGTCCCTGAAGAAGATCATCGCCAAGCTGGAGGAATTGGGCTACCTGCGCCCCAGCGGCAAGGACATCCTCATCCCCGATTACCTGCGCCAGGACCTGCTCAAGACCCTGGCCAACCAGAATTTTCCCGACCTGAACACATTTGTCATCCATATCCTCAGCCAGTACGTGGCGCAGAACAGCGGCGCGGGCGATATTTCCAAGGCGGAAGAGGACGCGGTCCGGGAAAAACTGAAAAAACTCGGCTATATAAGCTAAGGAGACAAACATGATCGTCAAACCGCACGGAGGCACATTGATCAACCGCATCCTTTCCGAGAAGGAGAGGGAAGCCATCCTGTCCTACCAGGATAAATTCTTCAACCTGGCCATCGATGAGGAAAAAGCCATCGAGGTGCAGAATATCGCCACCGGAGTTTTTTCGCCGCTGCAGGGATTCATGACCCAGGACGATTTCCGCGAGGTCGTCCAGCGCAACCGGCTGGCCAGCGGCCACGCCTGGACCCTGCCCATCGTGCTGTCCGTGGACAAGGAAAGCACGAAGAAATTCGCCAAGAACGACACCATCATCCTCAAAAACGGAGAAACGGCCATCGCTTCCATGCAGGTGGAGGATATCTATACCTGGGATTTCGAAGAATACGCCAAGAACGTCTATGGCACGACCGACGAGAAGCATCCCGGCGTCCAGCAGCTGAAAGCCAGCGGCGAATATTTCGTCGGCGGCAGCATCAACTTCCTGAGCAACCCCATTTCCAATTTCCCCGCCTACTACCTGACCCCGCGCGAGACCCGCGTGCTCTTCAAGGAAAAAAAGTGGGATACCGTGGTCGGTTTTCAGACCCGCAACGTGTCCCATCTCGGCCACGAATACGTGCAGAAATCGGCCCAGTCGATCGTGGACGGCCTGTTCATCAACCCGGTGATCGGCAAGAAGAAAGCCGGCGATTTTACCGACCAGGTGATCCTCGACTCCTACAAGGTGCTGATCGACGAGTATTACGTCAAGGAGCGGACGGTCATGTCCATCCTGCAGACCGAGATGCGCTACGCCGGCCCCAAGGAAGCTATTTTCCACGCCATCGTGCGCAAGAATTTCGGCTGCTCGCACTTCATCATCGGCCGCGACCATGCCGGCGTCGGCAGTTATTACCACCCTTTCGCCGCCCAGAAGATCTTCGAGTTCTTTCCCGACCTGGGGATCACGCCCATCTTTTTCATGAGCTTCTTCTTCTGCAAAAAGTGCAACTCCATCGCCAACGACAAGACCTGCCCCCATCCCCAGGGCGACCATATCGATTTCGCGGGCAAGATCATCCGCGAAAAGCTGGTCAACCACCAGACGCCGCCCGAATCCATGATGCGCAAGGAAGTGGCCGAAGAGATCCTCAAGCATGGGAATCCCTTCGTGGAGTAGGGCCAACCGCCTGCGCCTCCGGAGAATAGCCGTTAGTGATTACATAAAAAAGCTAAAAAACTCCTTGATCATCGGTCTGGATGGAGTTTCTCACGAGATGCTCGCCGGGAACGGCCGGCCTTCCCTGCTGCCCGAGCCTGAAAAAATTCTTTGCCGCGTCGACCGTGAAAATGACGGTATCCATCCCCGAGATATCGTCCGTGTCCTGGTCCAGCTTCATGACCGGGACCCAGGCCGGCGACCACGGCATCTACGGCTTCGTCGACCTGACGCCGGGAACCTACCAGTACCGTTTCCCCAATTTCAGCGACCTGAAGGCCCCGACCTTTTTCGACGAATTGGGGCTGAACAACAAGCGCTCGGTGATCATCAACCTGCCGGCGACGTATCCGGCGCGGCCCATGCCCGGCGTCCTGATCTCCGGATTCGTGGCCCTGGACCTGGAAAAAGCGGTCTACCCCGCGCGCTACCTGCCCATGCTCAAGCAGGCGGGCTACCAGGTCGACGTGGACGCCGGCAAAGGCCGGGACAAGAAAAGACGAGTTCCTGGCCGACCTGCATTGCGCGCTGAAGATCCGCAAGCAGGTCGCCGACATCCTGTGGGAAAAAGAGAAATGGGATGTGTTCATGTTCACCGTGACCGAAACCGACCGGCTGCAGCACTTTCTCTATGACGCCTACGGCGACAGCCGCCATCCTTACCACGGCGAGTTCGACGGTTTTTACCATGAGGTCGACCAGGTCGCAAGCGTCGTTCCTGCAGCGCGCCGCGGCACGCGGCGATGTGGAGATCGTGGCCCTTTCCGACCATGGTTTCGGGCCCATCAAGAGCGAGTCTACCTGAATCCGATCCTGAAAAAATACGGGTATTTCAGTTTAAGCAAAACCGTAGCGCCAGGAGCCTGGCCAACATCAGCCCCGAAGCCACGGCCTTCGCCCTGGACCCTTCCCGGATCTACATCCACCGCCAGGGCAAATACTTCAAGGGCCGGGTCGCGGAAAATGACGTCCAGAAAATCAGGGAAGAGTTGAAGCAGTTGTTCGAAAACTATGAGCTGGGCGGGGAAAAGATCATCCGCAAGGCCTACTTCAAGGAAGAATTGTACAGCGGCGACGCAGATCGCCGCCGCTCCCGACCTGGTGCTGCTGTCCAACCCCGGCTTCGACCTGAAAGGCGGCCTGGAAAAGGACCAGGAAGCGGGAAACAGCCATTTCACCGGCATGCACCGCCAGGACAACGCTTTTTTCGCCTGCAGCCGCGGCGACCTCCTCCGCGAGCCCATGACCATTTTTGACGTCAAGAGCCTGTTGTACAGGCTGATGGCTATTTGACCTTTTCCTTCTGCTTGGCCAGGTTCTCGGCCACGACGCGGATCACCGGGCTGATGTTGCGGTCCTTGGCCAGCAGCTTCAGGTCGCGGTCATGCAGCTGCTTGACGAAACCGATCGCGCGATTGATCGGGGTTTTCGGGTTCTGCACCAGGCCCAGGATAATGGTGTAATTCTTTGTCCAGTCGCGGTTGTTGGCGATGCGGCCGACGATTTCCGCGGACAGGCTCAAGTTGCGGATATGGATCAGCACTTCGTCGTCGGCCATTTTCGGGCTGTCGAGCACGGCCGCCTGCACCATCTTGTTGGGGTCCTTGATCAAAACCAGCCGGTCGGTCTTGGTGCCGGCCAGGGCCAGGCGCATGCGCTCGGAAATCGACATGCGATTGATCTTCTCCAGGGTGGACATGGCTTCCTGCTTGATCTTGGCCGGGTCCAGTTGGGCATCTTCTTCCTTTTCCTCGGCGATCGCCGTGGTCAATTCTTCGATGACCTCGGTTTCCGGAATGGTTTCGGCAGCCGTGGACTTGAAATAAAATTCGCGCAGCTCCTTGATGCGGCCGCGAATGAAGGGGCCGCATTCCGGGTTGCCCTCCATTTTTTCCATGATCTCGGGATAGGCGATCAGCTGCACCTGGTTTTCCAGCAAGACCTCCAGGACGACCGCCTTGGGCCTGGGCGGCGATGCGCAGCAGGAACTCGGTGGGAAAATTCTGGTTCTGGATGATCAGGGTCAGGACATTGAAATAGCCGGCATTCAGAGCCTCCTGCAGGATGAAATCGGACACCTGCGGATGGGCCTCCTTTTTTTGCACGTATTTTTCCTTGACCGGCAGGGTAATCTGGCCAAGCAGCTCCAGGGCCCGGGCATGCGCCTTGCTGTCCGGCAATACGAAGACAAGGCTTTCCAGGTATTCTTCCTCGGTAAAGGCCAACTGCTTGTCCAGCAGGTACTTCAGGAGTTCGCCGCCCGGCGTTCCCTCGGCGATCTTCAGGACCAGGGGGTTTTTGGATACCAAGGGGTCACCGCCGCAGTATTTCGTCCAGGTTCTCGGGATTGATGACCAGCTTGAGGGCACTCGGCGAACTGCGGAAATAGGAAACTTCCCGGTCGTTGAGAGTCAAGCGCAAACCCGCTGGATTGGCGATGATCAAGGCCAGCTGGTAGCCGTTCAGGGAGAATGTCTCGCCCGGGCGAAACGTTTTTTCCACGACTTTCTCACTGCCGCGCCACAATTGCAGCCAGCAGGGAGCAGTAAAAGTCATGCGCGCCCGGATGGGGGGAACGGTCAGGCAAAAATCCACTCCAGGCAACAGCAGGTCATTGGCAAAAGCCGGGAAATTGAAAGCAACCTCTTCCCTGCCTGCAAAAACCTTGTTCCAAAGCCGGGGCGGGCCCAGGAAAAAGTAAAAAAGAACTGCCAGAACGGCCAACAGGGCTCCTGCCGCCAAAATTCTTTTGCTATGCCTGATCTTGACATAGGACATCTTGTTCAAATATTGCTCGGGCGGGAGTTCCCCACCCTTCTTCAGGATGTTTTTCAGATAGTCCCCATAGGTGTTGAAAAAAGCCGTGTCATCGGCCCCGCATGCCTTGAGGTAGTTCTTGATATAGTAATGAATGTAGAAAGTCCCGGGAAACATGTCGAATTGTTCGTCTTCCATGGCCTCGAGAAACCGGGTACCGATGCGGGTCTCGGCGGCTATATCGGCCAGGGAAATGCCGCGCATCTCCCTTTCATTCTTCAGCGCCTGTCCCAGAATCTTTTCCATGGAATATTGGTAACATAACCGCTACTTCAAGTCAATATCATGCGGAAGGCCAAAGAACTTTGGAATAGCTCCCTCTGGTCGCGCTGGACGGCGAGCTACTGAACGAGATCATTGCGGCGGGGGACGCTTTACGGCGTCCCTCAAGGGTTTGTTATAAGGTTAAAAGAAACGGAGAGGGTGGGATGACTCGCGGCCCGCTGGGGCCCGCTCGCCTGCGGCGCCTTCACTTCGTTCAGGCGTCCGAATTGGGCACCATGCCCAATTCGGGCGAACCCAGGTACTGCGTGGGTTCGAACCCCACCCGGGGGTAGTTTTAATTAAAGGAGTCTGAGGTAAAAAAAGATTGGTTGGTTAACAAAGGTTAAAAGAAACGGAGAGGGTGGGATTCGAACCCACGGTCCGGGTTTACCCCGGACAACTGCTTAGCAGGCAGCCCTGTTCGACCACTCCAGCACCTCTCCATAACTGCCGAGGAGGGGACTCGAACCCCTACAGGAAAATTCCCACAAGCACCTCAAGCTTGCGTGTCTACCAATTACACCACCTCGGCCTATATCTGACAAATCGCTATTCCCTTGGATCCAGCTCGAATGCAAAAAACGGTCCGCCTACTTGGCGGGTCCGCTCGGCGGCGGCTGCTGGGGAACCGTGCTTCCGGACTTGAGCGGCTGCGATGTTTGGGTCTTGGCAGCCGGTTTTTCCTTGCCCAGCACCGAGCCCGAACGGTTCTTGCCGGCCGCCACGACCTGCAGCAGCAGCGAAGTCACCATGAACAACACCGCCAGCGTGGTGGTGATCTTGGAAAGCAGGGTAGCCGTGCCGCGCGGGCCAAAGGTGGACTGGCTGCCGTAGCCGCCGAAGGCGCCAGCCAAGTCGGCGCTCTTGCCGCTTTGCAGCAGGACCACGATGACCAGTAAAAAGCATACGACTATATGAAAAAAAAGTATAATGCCTTCCAAGTTGCCTCCTATGCGCTCAGAAGTTTCAGAGCGCTTTTGATTATAGCAGAAAATTGTTCCACTTTCAAGGAGGCGCCGCCCACCAAGACTCCGGAAATATCTTCCTGGGAAAGAAGCTCCAGACTGTTTTCGGGCTTGACCGAACCGCCATAAAGGATCTTGATCCCGTTCCCCGGCGCCATTTCCAGCAGCGTTTGCCGGATAAAATGGTGCACCTCCTGGGCCTGCCCGGGCGTGGCGTTGCGACCGGTGCCGATGGCCCAGATCGGTTCATAGGCCACGGCGATCCTGTCCATTGCCGCCGCCTCTACCCCCTGCAGGGCCTTTTCCAGCTGGCGGCGGACCTTAGGCAGGGCGGTTCCCGCCTCACGCTCCGGCAGGGTTTCACCGACGCAAAGGACAGGCCGTAATTTGAATTGCAGGGCCGCCCGCAGTTTTTTGTTCACGAGTTCATCGCTTTCGAAAAATAGTTCCCGGCGTTCGGAATGACCGATCAAAACCATATCGGCCAATTCCTGCAGCATCAGCGGCGAGATCTCGCCGGTGAACGCCCCTTTTTCCTCATAAAACATGTTTTGGGCGCCGATCATGATCTTCGCGTCCAGGCCGTGCGTGCCGGCCAGGGCGGTATAGGGGGGGAATATCGCCACTTCCAGGCCGGGGGCGGCGGCAAACTCCCTGGACAAGGCCAGGACAAATTCCCGGCTTTCGCCCACGGTCTTGAACATTTTCCAATTGCCGGCGATCAGAAATTCCTTGCCCATCACGCCTCCGTCAGGGCTTCGATGCCCGGCAGCTTGTCGCCGGCCAGGAATTCCAGGGACGCTCCCCCGCCGGTCGAGATATGGCTGATGCGGTCGCTGACCCCGGCCTTGTTGACGGCGGCAACCGAATCGCCGCCGCCGATGATGGTCGTGGCCTTGGCGTCCGCGACCGCCGCGGCGATCTCCATGGTACCGCTGGCGAAAGCCTCAACTTCGAAAACTCCCATGGGGCCGTTCCAGAAAATCAGGGAAGCGCGCCGGATCTCCTCCCGGTATTGCTCGATGGTTTCCGGGCCGATGTCAAGCCCCATCATCACGCCCGGGATCTCTTCCCCGGGACGGATCACGCGAATGGTAATATTGGGATCGATCTTGGTGGCCGCGATATGGTCCTTGGGCAGGATGAAGCGCACCCCGCGGTCCTTGGCCTGCTGCAGGATATCCCGGCAAAGGTCCAGACACTCGTCCTCCACCTTTGAATAGCCGACGTTCATGCCCGTGGCCTTTAAAAACGAGTAGGCCATGGCGCCGCCGATCAGGATGGCGTCGGCCTTGGTCACCAGGTGGGCCAGCAGCGGCAGCTTGTCGCTGACCTTGGCGCCGCCAAGGATGACCAGGTAGTTGTCGGGAGGGTTGTCCGCGGCCATGCTCAAATAGTCGATCTCTTTTTTCATCAAAAACCCGCCTGCCGCCAGGGGGACGTGCCGGGTGATCTCGTCAATGGAAGCGTGGGCGCGGTGGCAGGCGCCAAAGGCGTCATCGACATATATTTCGATGCCCTTGGCCAGCTCGGACGCGAAGGCGGGGTCGTTCCGGGTCTCCCCGGGGTAAAAGCGCAGGTTCTCCAGCAGCAGGACCTGGCCGGGCCGCAGGGCGGCCTTGGCTTTTTCCGCCGCGGCGCCGACCGCTTCCGCGCAAAAAAGCACTTCCCGACCCAGCAGCTCGGCCAACCGCGCTGCCACCGGAGCCAGGCTGCAATCGGGGATCACCTCGCCCTTGGGCCGGCCCAGGTGCGAGGCGCAGACGATGCGCGCCTGGCTGTCGAGCAGATAGCGGAAGGTGGGCAGGCTGGCGCGGATGCGCGTATCATCGGTGATCTCCAGGTTCTTGTCCAGGGGAACATTGAAGTCGTTCCTCAGGAAGATCCGCTTCCCGCGCGCGGAAATATCCTGGATAAATTTTTTGGCCATCTCAGTTCGCGGCGATCTTGAGGATCAAATCGCGGACCCGGCAGGAGTAGCCCCACTCGTTGTCATACCAGGCCAGCACCTTGACCAGGTTCTTCTCGATGACGAAAACGTTGTCCATGTCGACGATGGCGGAATGGTCGTTGCCCTTGAAATCGATGGATACCAGCGGTTCGGAGCAGCAGCTCAGGATCCCCTTCATCGGGCCGTCAGCCGCCTTCTGGAACGCCTGGCGCACCTCCTCCACCGTGGTGTCCTTGGCCACCGAGACCACGAAGTCGACCACCGACACGTCGGGAGTCGGGACGCGGATGGATGTGCCGTCGATCTTTCCCTTCAAGTCCTTGATGACCAGGCCGATGGCCTTGGCCGCGCCGGTGGTGGTGGGGATCATGGAGAGGTTGGCGGCCCGCGCCCGGCGCAGGTCCTTGTGCGGCAGGTCGAGGATGCGCTGGTCGTTGGTATAGGAGTGGATCGTGGTCATGTTGCCCTTGAGGATCGTGAAACTGTCGTGCAGGACCTTGGCCACCGGCGCCAGGCAGTTGGTGGTGCAGGAGGCGTTGGAAACGATGTGGTGTTTTTTGGCATCATATTCCTTCTCGTTCACTCCCAGCACGATGGTGATATCGGGGTCGGTGGCCGGGGCCGAGATCAGGACTTTTTTCGCTCCGGCCTGAAGATGCTTCTCGGCTTCCGGGCGCTTGGTGAACAGGCCGGTGGACTCGACGACCAGGTCGATGCCCATCTCCTTCCAGGGCAGCTCGGTCGGGTTCTTGATCGCCATGGCCCTGATCTTGCGGCCGCCGACCTGGATGAAGCCGTCCCCGTGCCCGACCTCTTCGGCGAACGCCCCGAAGGTCGAATCGTATTTCAACAGGTGGGCCAGGGTCTTGGTATCCGTGATGTCATTGATGGCCACGATCTCGATGCCCGGAGTATTCCAGGCCGTGCGCAGAAAAATCCTCCCGATCCTTCCGAAACCGTTTATAGCTACTTTGATGCTCATGTGTTACCTCCAAGAATAAAAAAGTAGCACAACGGGCCATTATTTTCAAGTATCCCATGGCCATGTTTTTTAACGCCGCGATCCCTGGATTTGCTTTTCTTCAGGGGTTTTTCTATAATCATCCGGGAGGCCAGCATGGACATCAAAGACAAAGCCCGGGAACAGTTGAATTGGCTGGAAAGGATCCTGCACAAGATTCCCGGTTTTCGCGGGTACTACGAAAGGGAATTGCGCCGCGATTCCGACCACCTGCAGAGGGAGTTCATCGTCAAGCAGCTGCGCAAGGTTAAAACCGGCCTGAACGAAGCGCTGCAGGCCGCCAGCCGGCAAAAGGACTTTGAACTCCTTCAGGCATATGACCGCTTCGGAAAGGAACTGGACATCGCCATCGGCGAGATCCGCTATGCCGACCAGGGCTACAGCGGTTTTTTCGACCTGATCAAGATCAAGGAGGCCGAACTGGACAAGGCATATGAGCTGGACGCGAACATCGCCGAATCGGCTGTCCTTTTCAGCGACGGCTTCAAGGACCTGGCCGCGGCGCCGCTGGAAATCTCCAAGCTCGCTCCCCTGCGTGACAGGCTGGAGCGGATCCGCGACATGTTCTCAAAAAGGATCGCCCTGCTGAAAGGGTATGAAGAAGGAGCTGACAAATGAAACTGGAAATCATTCAATACTTTGACAAAACGGGGAAGGAAATTTCCCATCGCCTCCCGGAGGAGGGGTCGAGCGACATCAAGCTGGGCGCGCAGCTCCTGGTCCAGGAAAACCAGGCCGCGGTCTTTTTCCGCGACGGCAAGGCCCTGGACACCTTCAAGGCCGGTCGCCATGTCCTGTCGACGATGAACATTCCCCTGCTGACCCGTCTGCTTTCCCTGCCCTACGGCTTCAAGTCCCCCTTCCAGGCCCAGGTGTATTTCGTCAACCTGAAAACCTTCCTTGACCTGAAATGGGGCACCAAGGAGCCGGTGGGTTTCAAGGATTCCGAGCTGGGGTTCGTCCGCCTGCGCGCCTTCGGCGTGTTTTCCATCAAGGTGAACAATCCCCAGTTGTTCATCGCCGAAGTCGCCGGGACCCAGGCGATCTATACCACCGACCAGATCGAGGATTTCCTGCGCGACCTCCTGGTGGGCCGCCTGAATGACTTTTTGGGCGAAACGGTCAAAACCATTTTTGAACTGCCGCAGTATTTCGATGAGATGGCGGCCGGGCTCAAGGGACGGATCGCCGCCGACTTCGCCAAATACGGGCTGGAGATCGCGGATTTCATCATCAACTCCATCACCCCGCCGGAAGAGGTCCAGAAAATGATCGATGAGCGGTCCGGCATGGGCGCCGTCGGCGACATGGGCAAATTCGTGCAGTTCAAGGCCGCCAAGGCCATGGAAAAAGCGGCCGAAAAGGGCGGAGAGGCGTCTTCCGGCATGGGCATGGGCTTGGGAGCCGGCATGGGCATGATGATGCCGGGGATGATCAACCAGGCCATGCAGGACGCAAAAAGAGGACGGCGAAAGCGCGGCAAGCCGCCAAGACCAAGAAATGCCCTGCCTGCCAGATAAGACGCACCGTTGACGGCCAAGTTCTGCCCCGAATGCGGCGCCGAATTCTCCAAGGGAGCCTTCTGCAGCAATTGCGGCGCGGCCTTGAAAAAAGGGGCGAAATTCTGCCCCGAATGCGGCCAAAAAACATCCTGAGCGCGGAAATTCCGCCTGCTTCTGTGGTATAATAGTTACATATGAACCGTGGTCCCGAAAAAATTTTACTGATATTGAATCCGTCCTCGGGCTTTATCTCCAAAGATATAGCCGTTTCCCTTATTCTGAAGAAATTGCGCCGCCATTTTGCCAGCGTTTCACTGGTCAACACCAGTTCGCCCCTGCAAGCCTGCGAGATCACCCGCCAGGGGCTGAAGCATTTCGACATCTTTGTCGCCTTCGGCGGCGACGGCACCGTGAATTCGGTGGCTTCCTCCCTGATCGATACCCACAAGACCCTGGGCATCCTGCCCGGCGGTTCGGGAAACGGGCTCGCCCGCAATTTGAACATCCCGCTCTCCTGGCTGCGCGCCCTGGACACGCTGATCACGGGCCAGGATGTCTACATCGACGCCGGCAAGATCAACGGCAATTGTTTTTTCAACGTGGCCGGCATGGGTCTGGACGGCCTGATCTCAAAAAAATTCAACCTGGAATCCAAGACCAGGGGCATCCTCCCCTATGTTTATTTTGCCTTGAAGGGATATCTGGAAATGCCGGAGTTCAAGGTGCGGATCACCACCGAGACGAGCGAATTCGAGGACGATATCATGATCCTGGCCCTGGCCAATTTCCGCCAGTACGGGGCCAAGGCCATCATCGCCCCGCACGCGTCCCCCTACGACCGGCTGCTGGACCTGTGCATATTGAAAAAATCCAGGCTGCTCCAGTCTTCCCTGAACGTCCAGCGCCTTTTTACCGGCAATATCGACAAGTATCCTTTCTACAGATCCTTTAAATTCGAACGGGTGCACATCCGTTCCCTGATCGATCCCATCCCCTTTCATTTTGACGGCGAATACGGCGGCAGCGAGCTCATGGATTATGACGTCCATGTGTTGCCGGCCGCCATCAAAGTGCGCGTCCCGGTTTTTAAAGGCTAAAAAAAAAGGGGAAGAATCGCTTCTTCCCCTTTTCAAGACAAAAATCAGTCTATTCCAAAGTGGCTGCTTTTTGTTCCGTTACCAAACCGATAACCTCGATCTGAGCTTCCTTGATGGCATTCATCACATCAACCACTCTGCCGTACGCGGCTTCCAAATCAGCTTTCAAAAGGACTTTTTTCTCTGTCCTTTGCAGCTCCTCCATGCGGTCGAGGATCAGCTGTCCCAGTTTCGCCAGGTCATCCACCGGCTTGTCGTCCAGTGCGACTTCACCCGTTTTTTTAATATACACGGTTAGCATCTGGCTGGGATCGGGCTCACTGGCAGTGTACTTGGCTTCAGGCAGAGTGACGTTGGCGCCCTTCTGGATCATCGGTGTCACGATCATGAAGATGATGAGCAACACCAGCAGAATATCGCAGAGAGGCACTACGTTGGGCTCAGACTTTGCAGTTTTTGAGCCGACATCGACACTCATTCTCAGCTCCCCTTACTTGGACTTTAACTTGATAAAATGATCAATCAATTCCGAAGAAGCATTGGCCATTTCACCGGTGAAGACATCCACGCGATTGAGCAGGATGTTGAAGAACCACACGGCAACGACGGCGACGATGATGCCAAAACCCGTGGTGATCAAGGCTTCAGCAATACCGCCGGCGACGGCGCCGATACCGCCCGAGCCGGAAACTTTCATGCCCTGGAAAGCGGTGATGATCCCGAACACCGTGCCGAACAGGCCGACGAACGGGCCCGTGGAACCGATGGTCGCCAGACCGTTCAGGCCTCTTTTGAATTCCTGGACGCCCTTGATGGTGGCCCTTTCAATGGCTCTCTTGGCCGATTCGACCACTTCGGCGGGGGTGGACTTGCTGTCCTGCTGGAACTGAAGTTCGTTCAAGCCGGCAACCAGGACTTTGGCAAGGTGGCTGTTCTTGAATCTTTTATCAGAAGCCAGTTTAATGGATTCTTCCACTTTGCCTTCGCGCCACAGGCCGGAGATGAGCTTCAACAGGTCCCTGGACTGCTTTTTGGCCTTGGAAAAAACGATCGCCCTTTCGATCCCGGTCGCGAAACAATAGACCGACATTAGCACCAAGGTGAAAACGACGGCCTTGGGGATAATGCTCATGCTGTGCCACATTTCAACTAAATCCCATGACATATTAGACCTCCTAAATTAAGATTTATTTTAGAAATTCCTTGTGAACATGCCGCGGTTGGTTACTGGTTCTGCAGGGTGAAGGTAACCGTGGCCGTGAAAATGACCGACTTGGGTATGCCGTTCAGAATGTAGGGTTCATAGACCCACTGCTTGATGGCGCTCAGGGCCGCATCGTTGAGCAGGGGATGGCCGGAAATGACCCGGGCCTGGCGCACACGGCCGTAAATATCGGTCATGGCCTCGATGATGACCACGCCCTGGATGCGGGCCGTCAAAGCGATCTGCGGGTAAACCGGCCGGATCTGCTTGATCAGCCTGGGCCGCTGCACGCTGGCGATGCGGATCGCCTGCTGCGAGCCCTCGATCAGCTGGCCGCCTTCCACGCCGCCCAGGACGCCGCCGATGACGCCGCCCTCAACGCCGCCTTCCACGCCGCCTTCGATCCCGCCCTCAACGCCGAAACTGCCCACATCCTCTTCCTGGATGATGGTGGGGACTTCGATCGGGGCGATCAGGCGCCCGGCGATGATGGGCCTGCTCTCGGTCTTCTTGGTTTCCTCGGTCTTCTGCTCGCCGCCCGTTTTCTTTTTGGCCGCCGGAGGCGGGGGGGGCGGAGGCGGAGGCGGGGCCATGACGAAAACATTGGTCATCTTGACCTCGGGAAGATTCGAGTCGGCCATCATCAAAGGCACCACGACAAAAGCCGCGATGGCCAGGGCGTGTATCAACAGGGATATCGGCAGGGTCAAATAGGTCTTGGTAGGTTTGCGTTTCTCTCCCGATATGATCATGGATTCGCCAAACATGCTAGGCCTCCATTAAATAATTTTTTAATATTTCCAAAATATCTTATATATTAAATTGGAGAAAAATTCAAGCCCAATTTCATACTTTTTTTTCTTTTTAGGAAATATTTTTCCCAGACTTTCAGCCAGGCGCAGGACTGGTAAATGGTCGAGTAGGAACCGGCGATGACGCCGACCAGCATGGTGAAGGCGAAAGGCCGGATCACTTCCCCGCCGAACAGGTACAGGGACAGAACGGTCAGGAAAACCGTCAGGGAGGTGAAGATCGACCGGCTCAGGGTCTGGTTCAGGCTTCTGTCCAGGATGGCTTCCAGGTCGTCCTTCTTCATGATCTTGAGGTTGTCGCGCAGGCGGTCGAAGACCACGATGGTGTCGTTGATCGAGTAGCCGACGATGGTCAGGATGGCGGCCACGACCTGCAGGGACATTTCGATGCGGAACAACAGGACGAACGACAGGGAGACCAGGACGTCGTGGGCCAGGGTCAGGATGCCCGACAGCGCCGTACAGGAACTTGAAACGGAAGGCGATGTAGACCAGCATGCCGATCAGGGCCCAGATGCAGGCCAGGGCGGCCTTGCGGCGCAGTTCCTTGCCCACCTGCGGGCCGACGAACTCCACGCTCAAAAAGGTGAATTTGCTCAAGAACGTCTTGTCGCGCAGGACGGTCATGACCCGGTGCTTGACCCCGGCTTTTTCCAGGGCGGAAAAATCGGGATGACGCCGGTTTTGCTCTTGCGCAGGTCGATGATGATCTGGGCGCTGGCCTGGGCGTCTTCATCCGCCTGACCCTGGTCGCGCAGGAAACGGGCGATCTCGCCCTGGGCGGTGTTGTTCAGGTCGATCTTGCCGGCCGCGACCATGTCCTTTCGGCGGCATCGAGCATGCTGTTCCGTATCTGCCTGGCCACGAGTCTCATATTCCTCGACGTCTTCCATTTTCGTCGTATTGGCAAGGTTCAACTTTTTCAGCGAGGCCAGGGTCTTGATGAAAAATTTGTTCTCGCCGCCGATCTGGGTGATCTGGGCGTCGCCCAGGTTGATCTTGTTCCAGCATGGCGCGCACCTGCGGGATCGTGGTCTTGTTCTGAAAACTGACCTCGATCAGGGTGCCGCCGGAAAAATCGATGCCCATGTTGAAGCCGCGGGTAAAAAACATGTAGATCCCGGCCAGGATGATCAGCCCCGAAAGGGCGAAGGCGTAATACCTTTTATTGATGAACTTGATCGTTGGGTACTTCTTTGAATAATTGCATGATGCGCTCCTATATGCTGATCTTGGACCAGCTTCTTGCGCCGGCCGTAGGTCAGGTCGAAGATCACCCGCGAGACGAAGATGGCGGTGAACATGCTGGCCGCGATGCCGATGATCAGGGTGATGGCGTAGCCCTTGATGGGGCCGGTGCCGAACTGGAACAGGAAGACCGCCGAGATGACCGTGGTCAGGTTGGAATCGAAGATCGTCCAGAACGCTTTCTTGAAACCCGCGTCGATGGCCGACTTGGGCGACTTGCCCGACTTGAGTTCCTCGCGGATGCGCTCGAAGATCAGCACGTTGGCGTCCACGGCCATGCCGATCGACAGGATGATGCCGGCGATGCCGGGCAGGACAGGGTGGCGTGGAAATAAGCCATGATGCCCATCAGGATGATCATGTTCAGCAGCAGGGCCAGGATCGAGTTGATGCCCGCGGCCTTGTAATACACCAACATGAACAAAATCACCAGCACCAAGCCGCCAATGCAGGCCATGAGCCCTTTGCGGATGGAATCGGCGCCCAGCGAGGGGCCGATGGTCCTTTCCTCGATGTATTTCAGCGGCGCCGGCAGGGCGCCGGAGCGCAATACCAGCACGATGTCGTCGACCTCGTCGACGGTGAAGCGGCCCTGGATGATGCCGTCGCCGGAGATGACGTCCTGGATGGTGGCCACGCTTTCGATGCGGTCGTCCAGGACGATGGAGAGCAGCTTGCCGATGTTGGCGGCGGTGAACTTTTCGAACTGGGCGGCTCCCTGGGAATTGAAGGAGAAGCCGACGGCCGGGGCGCCGTATTCGTCCTGGGCGCGGCGCGCGCTCTTCAGGTCCTTGCCCGGGACCACGGTGGCCGCTTTCAGCACGTAAAAGCCCTTGTCCAGGCGCCGCGGATTGGTCTTGACGATCTCCAGGTCCTCGGGCAGTTGGCCGTTGTAGTCCTTCAGGGCCGCTTCCTCGGTCAGGAAGGGCCCGGAGACGACGGCGCGAAATTCCAGCATGGCCGTGCTCTTGATCAGGCTCTTGACCCGCTCCGGGTTGTCGATGCCGGGAAGATCGATCAGCAATTTGTCCCCGGCCATGCCTTCTTTCTGGATGGTGGGCTCGGCCACGCCGAATTCATCGACGCGGTTGCGGATGGTCTCCAGGGCCTGGTCGACCGACTGGTCGCGCAGCTGCTGCTCGATGTTGGGGCGCAGCGCCAGCGAAACCAGGTTGCCGCCGAACGTGTAGGTCCAATCACGGAAATCGTCGTCCAATATATCCTTGATCTTGCGCTCGTCATCCAGCAGGGTTCCGCGTGATCTCGATTTTATCAAATCCCTTGCGCGAGATCTTGTCGTACTTGATGCTGCCGTCCTTGAACAGGCCGCGCAGTTGCGTGACGCTCATGTCGGACTGGACGGCCATGGCCTCGTCGGTCTCGACCTCCATGATCAGGTGCATGCCGCCTTTGAGGTCGAGCCCCAAATTGATTTTTTTATCCAATGGCCACATCAGCCAGATCGACAGGGCGATCACGGCAATGATCAGACCCACTTTCCAGGTCATAGACTTGTCCATCTTTTTTCTCCTTTATCCTATTGCCAGGGCTAATAAAAAGATCATGCGATTTTGAAATACTATGCAACTGGCTGATTAAAATTACTTGTTTTTGTCGCCACCCATTTCCAGGACCGCGGAAATGGAGGATTTGGTGATCTGCAGCCGGGTATTGCCGTCCACCTGGATTTCAAAGCGGTCGTCCATGACCCGGGAAACGGTCCCGTAAATGCCGCCGGCGGTGATGATGCGCTCCCCGCCCTTCAGGGAAGATGATCATGCTCTGGTGCTGCTTCTGTTTTTTCCTGGCCGGCATGATGATCAGCAGGTAAAAAATGACGAAAATGACGACGAAGGGAATGAGTTGCACCAGCATATTGCTCTGGGTTGCGCCATTCATGTTACTCTCCTTTGTAAAGAGCTAAAAAATTCTCTTTAAATTCGATGAATTTGTGCGATTGGATAGCATACCTTATTTTTGCCATAAAATCAAGATAGAAATGGATATTGTGGATGGTGTTCAGGATGGAGGCCAGGATCTCCCGCGAGATGAACAGATGCCTGAGATAGGCCCGGGAAAAGTTCCGGCAGGTGTAACAGGAGCAGCTTTCATCCAGCGGCCGCATGTCGCTCTTGTATTTTTCGTTCTTGATCCTGACCTTGCCGCGCGAGCTGAACAGGGTGCCGTTGCGGGCGTTGCGCGAAGGCAGGACGCAGTCGAACATGTCCACGCCCTTCTCCACGGCGAAGAGGATGTCCTCGGGCGTGCCCGACCCCATCAGGTAGCGGGGCTTGGCGGCCGGCAGCTCCGGAGCCAGGGGGGCCAGGATCCTCTGGAATTCGGCCTGGCTTTCGCCCACGCTCAGGCCGCCGATGGCATAGCCGTCGAAAGTCCATGGCGGCCAGCTGCGCGCAGCGAACGCTCGCGCAGGTCGTGCGTGCAGGCCGCCCTGGATGATGCCGAACTGGAAATTGCCGCGGTTGGTCTTCAGGAAATGCTCGCGGGCCCGGGCCGCCCAGAGGCCGGTCAGCTCCAGCGCTTTTTCATCCTGGGCGCGGCTGGCCGGATGGGTGGCGAAATGGTCCAGGACCATCTGGATATCGGAATCCAGGACATTCTGGATCTCCACCACGTCTTCGGGACTCAGGCTGAACAAAGAACCGTCCAGGTGCGACTTGAAGCGCACGCCGCTCTCGCTGACGCGGGCATTGGCCTGCAGGGAAAAGATCTGGAAACCGCCGCTGTCGGTCAGGATGGGCTTGTTCCAGGCCATGAAACGGTGCAGGGAAGCGAATTTCCGGATGATTTCGGTTCCCGGCCGCAGGAACAGGTGGTAGGTATTGGCCAGGATGATCTGGGCCCCGGCGTCGGACAGCTGCTGCGGCGTCAGGGCCTTGACCGTCCCGGCCGTGCCCACCGGCATGAAAATCGGGGTGTCGATACCGCCGTTCTTGGTGTCTATCCGCCCGCAGCGGGCCGAACAGCGATCGTCCTGGGCTGAAGTTTTAAAAAACAAGCCGGATCCGGACAGGGGAAGCGCTCAGCGTTTCTTCTTGGTCTTCTGGGCCTTCTGGGCCTGCTGCTGCATTTTTTTCAGTTCCTCCATGAAGACCTGGTAGTTTTTCAGCTGCGGCGACTGCGGGAAACAGTTCGCATCAACTGCTGGTAGGCGGCCATGGCCTTGTCGTATTCCTTCAGGTAGACGTAGCAGTTGCCGAGCATGACATACGCGTCCTCGGTCGGGATCTTCATCTCCACGGCGGCGGTCAGGTAAGGCAGGATCTCCTGGGCGGATTCGCTCACCTTGGCCACGTCGCCCTTGGCCAATTTTTCTTCCAGCAGGCGGAACAGGTTGGCGCCGATGAAATAATTGGCCGAGGCCAAAAATTCAGGCTTGGTTTCCTTGCCGTCGTACAGGGCGATGTACTTCTTGAAAATGTTCGCCGGAAACGACGTACTGGCCCTGGATATGGGTGATCATGCCCAGGAAATAGGTGGTGTTGGCATAAAGCTGGAAATTGTCTTTTTCCAGCCCCTCGAGGGCCAGGCACTGGCTGAAACGCGTCATTGGCCTGCGGGTATTGCTTGAGATTGAAAAAATTATAGCCCAGCAAATAACGGGCCGAGGCCAGCAGGTTCTTGTTCTCCGTTTCGGGGAGGGGCAGGCCGAGCAGCTTCAGCAGGTAGGCGTTGGCCTTGTCATATTCCTGTTTGCCGCTGGCCTTCTTGGCGGTCTCGAACAGCGCCTGGCGCAAGGCCATCCGGGCGTACGGTAATCGTTCTGCAGGCGCAGGGCTTCCTCGAATTGGCCGATGGCCTGGTCGGCCATTCCCTTCTCGAAATACAGGACGCCCAGGTTGTGATGCACCACGGCATTCTCCGGCGCCAGAACCAGCACCTGGTTCAGCAGGTCGATGGCCTGGTCAGGCTGCTTCTGTTTGATCGCCTCCAGGGCCTTGGTCATTAATTTCTGCGCTTTTTTCGGCATTTTTTTCTCGGCTTCGGCCGGGGCGGCCAGCGCCGTGAAGGCAAAAATCACCAAAAAGAACATGACAGTCGCGAATCCGCGTTTTTTCATTATCGGGACCTCCTCGATTTTTATGATGTCAACCGTCAGCCGGCCCATGAATCCTTTCAAGCCGGCAGCACTTTTTTAAAATAAGCGATGGTCTCCCGCAGGCCGTCCTGCAATTGCACCTTGATCTGCCAGCCCAGTTTTTCCCGGGCCAGCGAGATATCGGGCCTGCGCCGCACCGGGTCGTCGACCGGCAGCGCCTGGAACACGAGCTTCGACCGGGAAGCGGTCAGGCGCAAAACCAGCTCGGCCAGCTCCAGCATGGTGATCTCCTCGGGATTGCCGAGGTTGACCGGGCCGCTGAACCCGTCCTGCTCCATCATGAGCATGGTCCCGTCGATCAGGTCGGAAACGTAGCAGAACGACCGGGTCTGCTCGCCGCGGCCGAAAATGGTGAGCGGCTCGCCGCGCAGGGCCTGCAGGATGAAATTGCTGATCACCCGGCCGTCGTTCAGGGCCATGCGCGGGCCGTAGGTGTTGAAGATGCGCACGATGCGGATGTCCACGTGGTTCTGCTGCTGGTAATTGATCATCAGCGATTCCGCCACCCGCTTCCCCTCATCGTAGCAGGAGCGCGGGCCGATGGGGTTCACCCGGCCCCAGTAGGACTCCTTCTGGGGATGCTCCTCGGGATCGCCGTACACTTCCGAGGTCGAAGCCTGCAGGATGCGGGCCTTGACCCGCTTGGCCAGCCCCAGCATGTTGATGGTGCCCAGGACCGACGTCTTGATGGTCTTGACCGGGTTGAACTGGTAATGCAGGGGCGACGCCGGGCAGGCGAAATTGTAGATGCGGTCCGCCTCGAGCAGGATGGGATGGATGACGTCGTGGCGGATGATCTCGAAATGGCCGTCGGCGAGCAAATGGCGGATGTTGTCCTTGCTGCCGGTGAAAAAATTGTCCAGTCCGATCACGTCGTGGCCCTTGGCCAGCAAGGCGTCGCACAGGTGCGAACCGAGGAATCCGGCCGCTCCGGTCACCAGGTCGATCATGGCTCTTTCCCCTGATTCATTTTCCGCAAACGCTATTGTAATCCAAAAATGCCCCGCCGACAAGTCGCCGTGATTTTTCTGGAGGCGGAAAGGGCATCTGCCATTGACGCATGCGAAAAAATGGTTTAAGATATGAAATGAAAACAATGTTCCTCAACCTGGTTCCCAGGGGTATTCCGCAAAAAATAATCGAAATCACAGCCGGCCTGGAAGCCAGGAAAAAACTCCTGTCCCTGGGCATCCACGTGGGCGATTCCATCGTCAAGCTCAACCATTCGCGCTGGAGCCCGGTCCTGATCCGCAATCTGACCACCCATTCCAGCAAGGTCGCCATCGGCCAGGGGCTGGCCAAAAAAATACTGGTCGGAGATGAAAAGCTATAAGATCGTCCTGGTCGGCCAGCCGAATGCCGGCAAAAGCACGCTTGTTCAACGTCCTGTCCGACATCAAGGCCGCGGCCAGCAATTTCGCCGGCACCAGCGTCAAGATCACCCAGAGCGCCATCCAGCTGGAAGGGCGCGTTTTTCAATTGCTGGACCTCCCGGGCACCTATTCCCTGAACGCCCAGGACGACGCCGAAAGGATCACCCAGGAATACCTGTTGAACGAGAAGGTCGATCTGATCGTCAACGTCGTCGACTCCACCCTGCTGGCCCGCAGCCTGGAACTGACCGCCGAGCTGCTGGAGCTGGGGCTGCCGCTGGTCATCGCCCTGAACATGCAGGATGAGGCCGAAAAACGGGGCCTGAAGATCGACCATGAAAAGCTGGAACGGATCCTGGGAATCCCGGTCGTCCCCACCGCCGCCCTGCACGGCAAAGGCGTCCGGCGGCTCATGGAGCGCTGCTCGCGCCTGCTGAACGCCGATCCGCCTCCCCCGCTCCCGGTTTTTCCCTACACGGCCCACATCGAGGCCCTGGTGCAAAAATTGGCCGCCGCCATGCCCGAGCCTGCCGGCGGGCGCAACGGCAACCGCCGCTTCTACGCCGTCAAGGCCATTGAAAACCCGGGCATGGTCCCGGAAAACCCGGCCGGGCGCTGGCCGGCGAGATCGCCGCCGCCTGCTCGCAGATCCGCGATTATCACCAGCGCGACTGCTTTGAATCCGTGGCCTATGAACGCCACCACCTGGCCATGAAATGGAGCGAGGCGATCTGCGTCTTCGTGCCCCGCAAAACCATCCACCTTCACGACCGCCTGGACCGGTTTTTTCTCCACCCGCTGTTCGGCCGTTTTTTCCTGCTCGCCTACTTCCTGCTGTTTTATGCCGACCATCTTTGTTGCCGGCAATCTCTTCAGCCGCTGGCTCGACCCGCTGCTGAACCGCGTCCCGCCGCTGATCGCTCCTCTGCAAAAGTTATCCTTTTTCCTCTGGCTCACGGCCGACGGCCTGTGGCAGGGCTTGTCCGGCTCGCTGGGCGTCGTGCTGCCCTATTTTCTGCCGCTCATTTTCCTGAACGCCATTTTTGAAGACACGGGCTACCTGTCGCGCATCGCCTTCCTGCTCGACGGCCTGCTGCACCGCATCGGCCTGCAGGGCAAGTCGGTGGCGGCGTTCATCCTCGGCTTCGGCTGCACCGCCCCGGCCCTTTACGCCACGCGCATACTGGAAAACAAGCGCGACCGCGTGTTGAGCGCCCTGCTGCTGCCCTTTGTCCCCTGCTCGGCCCGCAACGCCGTGATCTTTGCCCTGACCGCCGCCCTGGCCGGTCCGCTCTGGGCCCTGCTGATCTATGCTTTCGTGCTGCTGGTGATCGCGGTTACCGGCAAGGCCATTTCCTTTTTCCTGGACAAGCCCGACGGGTTGATCATGGAGATCCCCGACCTCAAAGTGCCCTCCCTGCGCAACGCCCTGGCCGGCACCGGCCGCAAGCTGAAAGAGTTCACCGTCACGGTGGTCCCCCTGCTGCTGCTGGGCAGCGCGGCCATGTCCTGGCTGGGGCGCCTGAATATCAGCGCCTGGATAGACGGCTGGTTTGTCGCCGTTGATCAAGGGCGTCCTGGGTCTGCCCGCCCAGCTGGGAACAACGCTGGTCTTCGGATTTTTCCGCAAGGAATTGATCGTGGTCATGGCCAAGCAGGCACTGGGCGCCGCCTCTTTGGCCCTGCTGCCGCTGAGCCTGGGCCAGACCGTGGTCTTTCTGGTATTCGTAACGCTTTACTTTCCCTGTTTTACCACCTTCGTGGTCATGGGCAAGGAATTCGGCTGGAAAACCGCGGGCGCTTCGGCGCTGTTAAGCGTTGCGGTAGCCTCGTTCTCAGCCTATCTGTTCAAGGTCTTGTTTATTATTTTTTAGAGACGATTGACTTTATTTTCTTTTATCAGTTACAATGGCGGCAATGTGGTGACCTCGCTGCTATTTTACGTAGGCTGTTTTTTGACGAGTTTTTTTCTCTGCATTCCCATCGGCCCGGTCAACCTGCAGGTTTTCCAGAGCGCCGTCAAGAAGCAGCACGCCCAGGCGCTGAGCGTCGCTCTGGGTGCGGCGATCGGCGACTGCCATCTGGGCCACGGCCGCTTTTTTCGGCATCACCCCCTTCCTGAAGAACGGCTACAACTTCAACATTGAAGGCATCTTCCTGCTGGTCACCGCGGTCATCACCTTCGTCCTGGGGCTGCTTTCGCTCAAGGATGCCCGTTTCCTGGAAAAGATCGAAAAGATCGAAAAAAAGGAAGAGGCCATCGCCGAGAGGATCCCGAGAAAGCGCTGGGCCTTTCTCCAGGGCCTGGGCATGGTGCTGATCAACCCCCTGGGCATCGCCTCCTGGATGATCGCCCTGTCCTTCCTGAAAAAACTCAGCTTTTACATTCCCCTGACGCTGAACTATGAAATATTCTTCATGGTCGTGGTCATCCTCGGCGCCTTCTCCTATTTCACCCTGATCATTTTCATCACCAACAAAATGAAGTCCCTTTGCACCCCGCACAACACCCGCAAGGTCATCAGGGTCCTGGGCTACGTGCTGATCGGCTTCAGCCTCTATTTCCTGTTCTTTGCCCTCAAGGCCTTACTTTTCTACCCGCGTCCGCACTGACTTGGGAATGAAGATCACCAAGCCCGGCGTCGCCGACTGAAAAATGCCCCAGGCTTCGACCCTGGCCCTGGTCCTTTCCAGCTCGCCGCTGAACGAGCAGGACAAGCTGGTCACCCTGCTGACCTCCGGCCGCGGTTTGCTGAAGGCCGTGGCCCCGGGAGCCGCCAAGATGAAGAACCGTTTCGGCTCGGTCCTGGAATTGTTCACCGAAGGGGAATTCCAGTATTACTGGCACGAAGACCGGGAATTGGTCACGCTCAGCAAGGGAGAGATCAGGAAAAGCTATTTCCCCGTGGTGTCGGCGGCGGAAAATGTCTTTTTTTTCTACCTGATGGCGGAAATCGTGCTGAAATTCATCCCGCTCAATCACAGCGACACCCGCATCTACAAATTGCTGGCGGCCATCCTGCAGGCCCGCGAAAAAAAAACCGCCATGGACTGGCTGCTGCTCTATTTCCTGGTCTGGCTCCTGCGCAGCGAGGGGCTGCTTTTCAATCCCGGCCGCTGTTCGAACTGTGCAAACCACGGCTTGGAGCGGGGCTGGCTGCGCGACGACTACCGCGGCCTGCTGTGCCCGGCCTGCAGGACCAGCGAGCGACGGTCACTGGGCCGCGAGGAATTGGCTTATATCTCCTGGACGGCGAACCACGCTCCCAAGGACGCCGCGGCCTGGGCCGGCCGCTTCGCTCCCGCGCCGCTGATCCGGCTCATGGCGGGCAAGATCGAATACCACGGGGAATTTTCGCTGCAATCCAGCCGCTACCTGTCTGAATTCCGTTGAAAAAAAGAGGAGAGATTGCTCTCTCCTCCAAACTTAAAAGTTGAACTGCGTGTGTTTAAATCCGAAAAACCACGCCAAGGAAAGTGCCGTAGCTGGAAAAATCACCGAATAATGAGTAATTCACTTTAAGGCTGACGCCAATTTTGTCTGAAAACCAATACCTGGCAGCGATAAAAGGCGAGAGATCCAATCCCGAGCTCCAGCTCACATAATCGGAGTTGAAAATCGCGTAGCCGAGACTGAGACCGGCAAACAGGTCAAGCTTTTCAACTTTCAACTTTGTAAAATGATACGCCCCCTCGACCGCCGGCATGATGAGGCTGTTTTTATATCCCCAGTCGTTCCACAGCGCGATCATAACCGTGCCGCCGACCCCGATGTTCTCGGTGATGGCATACTCGAAACTGGCTCCAAAAGGGGTGGCATATGAGTTGAGGCCGATCTGCGGCGTCAGGAATTTGTCACCCTTGTGGAACTGCAGCTGGGCGTACTTCTTACCCTTGGGAGCGGCCGACAGTGCCAGAGACGCGCACACGACAAGAACCAGTAATGAGATCAGAATTTTATTGATTTTCATTATTCCTCCTATATGCAAGCAATATACTCAGCGGAAAATAAAAAATCAAGCTGCAAAGACCTTCTTTTAACCGACTCGCCGTTCATGGCAACGGCCGCGCCCCGCCGCCGCCTTGCGAAAATAGCCAGTCGGAAACTGCGTTCACCCGGTGCTCCAGATCGACCGCTTTTACAACCGCCTGGTCCCGGCGGGATAGCCGGAAAAACAATTTGCTGTAGTAGAAAAACAGGCGGCCCAGGCGAAAAAAATAGTAAAGGTATATCTTTGCAGAAGAAACTGAAACCGGATAGATGCCGGCCATATATGCCCTTGACGGAAAGGCCCCTGTTAAAAAAGCCGAAATTTTACCCTTGATCCCTTTAATTTTTTTTATTTTCGCAAGTTTGCCGATCCTCCTTCTGATCAGCTGGCCCGAGGGGTTTTCGTCAATGATCTGCTCCAGGGCTTCAGCCAAAAAAGCAGGCCGATAATCGGCGGGTTTTATTTCGGACATTATTTTATCCGGCGGCGCCACTCCCAGCAATTCACGGACAAGAAGCAGCATCAGGTAAAGGCACTTTTGGGCGCCCCAACAGGCGGCGCGCTCATAGACCAATTGCCAGTCGATTTTATCCGCGCCTGTTTTTATCAATCCGGCCATATCGCAAAGAGGAATCAAGTCCATCACGGTCTGCAGGTGAAAACAGGCATGGAGACACAGATATAAAAACAAATCCTCCGGAGAAAAAACCAGGACCTCTACATCATCTATTTTATTGAGGCAAGCCCTCGCCCACAAACCGTCAATATCTACTTTAAAGTGGCTATCCTGAGTCACTATATTCCGGTGCAGTTCGATGATCGTTCCGTTATCATTCGTAAAAGGCGGCAAATGGTGGTAAATCCCTGCCATGCTCTCCCAGGCGGGAAAATCCTGTTTATAACCAAGAGTCAGCAGTATCCGGCCTGCCCTGACCAGGTCTTCTCCTTTAAGCAAAAGATCTATGTCATGCATGGGCCTTAAGGCAATATCGCCATAGACGTTTTTTGCCAGCGCCAGCCCCTTGAGCGCGATGACCGGCAGTTGATTTTGCGCCAGAGACTTTGCAAACTTTTAAGGCATCAAAAAAAAGACTCGTGTTCCTGGTCGCCAGGTCGCGGTATGCTTTCCTGAGCCTGTTTCTGACCTCAAGCGGGACAAGCTCAGGCTGAAAGTTGCGGGACTTTATTTCCCTATAGAACAACCCCTCCACTTTAAAACGCAGCGCCCGCTCCGCCAGGCTCTGCCAATCGGTCGGCGATAATTTTCCCAGCCCGGCTTCAGCTATTTTTCTGCCTGCAATAATATCGCATAAAAGTCGGCCCGCTTCTCTTTTTTCCATGCTACGTCCTCCCTTTCATGATGTTATCGGTAGGACCTGGCTTGTTTCTCGAAGAGGTCGGCGTAAACGCCTTGGCGCTTCATTAATTCTTCGTGGCTGCCGCCTTCGATGATGCTTCCCTGCTTCAGCACATAAATGTGGTCGGCCATGCGCACGGTGGAAAAACGGTGACTGATCAGGATGGCGGTGCGGCCGGACACCAGTTGGCGAAAGCTCTGGAAAACCTCGTATTCCGCCTTGGCGTCCATGGAACTGGTCGGCTCGTCGAGCACGATGATCTGGGCGTCGCGCATGAAGGCGCGGGCCAGGGCCACCTTCTGCCACTCGCCGATGCTTAGCTCCTCCCCGTGCTCGAACCGCTTGCCCAGCATCGTCTCATAGCCATGAGGCAAGGCGCGGATGACGTCGTCGGCCCCCGAGCGCCGCGCCGCAGCGATGACTTGTTCATGGTCGGGCGGCAGGGCAATATTCCCGAACCATATATTCTCCCGGGCCGTCATATGGTAATGGGCATAGTCCTGAAAAATGATGGCGATCTCGCGCCGCAACGCTTTGGTTTCAAACTGGCGCAGATCGATCCCGTCGATGGTAATGTTCCCGCCGCTTGGATCGTACAACCGGCACAACAACTTGATCAACGTCGTCTTGCCCGAGCCATTCTCCCCCACCAAGGCCACCACTTCTCCCGGCCGGATGGTGAGGGAAATATCCTCAAAAACCTTCCTGGTGCCTGCGGGATATTGAAAACTCACGTGGTCCAACACGATCCCGCGTTGCATCGGCTGAGGCACGGGTACGGCATGAACCGGCTCGCAGACGGTACGTTTCAGGTCAAGGAACTCGTAGAGATTGGAAAGGAACAAGTTGTCTTCATAAAGCCCGGCCAGACTGCCCAATATCCCTTGAATGGATCCCTGTACACGCTGAAATGCCTGATAATACATCACCAGGTCGCCGTACGTGATCTTCCCCCCAATCGCCTGATATGCAAGATAGGCATACAAACTGTAGATCGCCGCGGTGGCAAAGGTCTGAGCCGCGAGATCAGCGATGGAACGCCGGCGCACGATGTCCAGTCTTCCCTTGCGGAGTTTCCGGCGGACATCGCGAAACCGGCGTATGAACAGCGGTCCCAGGTCGAACAGACGGATCTCCTTGGCGTGGCTGATGTCGGTAAGCAGCCAATTGAAGTAGCCGGCCTGCCGCTCCGTGGCTGTCTGCCCGCGTTGCCAGCGATACATCTGGCCTGTATATTTCAGGCGCACGGCCGTGCCGGCGATAACGGCGACAAACAGTATGATCGCGATGAACCAATGAAATGAAAAAAGCAGCACGGCAATGGCCAGCAGCGATATCCCGTTCTGGCCGATCTTGGCCAGGCCATTGACGATACTGAGGGGCCGGGAGGGGGCTTCGCGTTGGGCGCGATGCAGGGTGTCGAAATAGCGCGCGCTCTCATAAAACTCCAGATCGACCTCAATGGACTTGGCCAGGAGCACGTCGTTCATATGGTCCGTGACGATGTAAGCCTGCCATTCGCTGACCACTCCCGCCAGCAAGCGGATCAAGGAAGCAAACAGGGTCACTGCACCCATCAAGCCACCAAGCAACAGCACGTGTCTGAAAGCAGCCCCTTTGTCAGGAGCCGCATGCGCAGCGGTGATGGCGTCCACCATGAGTTTCATGAGATACAACGGCAGCAACGGCAATACCCCCTGGACCGCGATGAAAATGCCGTTCGCTACCGTCCAGCCTTTCGCGCTTTGCCAGACAAAACGAAAGGCGCGGCCAAGCTGCAGGGTACGTTTGGTTTTCAGTTTTTTCGCTTCAGCTTGTTCTCGCATGCTTAGATGGTTTCCGCAAGCGGAGAGCGGCTTTGATTCTGATTCATTCTGCGGACCCTTTCTCAGGCATCATCGCCATCTCCTTCCCGAAGCGCCTTGTCGATCTCTTGCCAGAAGGGGCCGGTCAGACTGATGTGCAGCACGTGCACGGATATAATCCGGGCCAGGGCGCAAAGGTTCTCAAACCGTTCCATATTCAGGGCTTGGAGTTCTTCTTTGCCGAGACCCGGCGCCATGAACCATGAGGCCTGCCCCACGCACTCTACGAGCAGGCTGACCGCATGCCCCGGGCCTACCCGCTCCGCCTGGTTCCCAACCGCTCGGGCAAGGATAAATATGCCCTTGAGCGGCACGGCTGCCTGCACGTCCCAGGTGCCGCCCGCTCCCCCGTCCTGGAAACGGCTCCAGGTGGGCCAGGGGTGCGCCCAGTAGTTGCCGAGCGGGTCGCGCACCACCAGCGAGGTATCGTCGCTGAGCGAGCGCCATGGGGCAGGAAGCCGGTCGCTGGCCGTGGTCTTTCCCGTTCCGCCCGGCGCGGCCAGGATCACGCCCATGCCGCCGCTTTCAGCCAGGGCACCGTGGATGAGGAATCCGCCGCGGGCCTGCGCTTCGCGGGCAAGGATGAGCGACAATCTCACAAGATTAAAGTAGGGACCTCCCCAGCGATCGCATGGATCCAGAGAGACAACGACAATGCCGTCATTTTTTGATGCCAGCGGAACAAAACCATCCACCACGGGCGCGTGCGCGTCAACATGGACGAGAAGCCGGCACCGATTGCTGTGTTGCTGAGGTTTGCCTGCGCCTTGGGTCACATGCAGCTGCATCGCTTCTCCCAGTTTTGAAACGATGGCTGCGGCCTCTTTGTCCCCGGCGTCCCCGGCGGCAATTTCCCAACGGCTCCCATCAGCCAGGACGAGGTTATGCGACACGCCCTGCGTAGGTGAGTGGTTCAAGGCCCGCTGCCGTTCAGAGAGAACTTGCCGCGTCAATGGTTCCCTTTCCTGCTGCCCGGGCAGCACCCCTCCATCCACAAACAAGTGAAATGGCCGTTGAATCTGCCATTGATGCCTGCGTTCATCGTAGCGCCCGATGATGCGCTGTCCCAGCAGAAGCTGAAACTGCTCCCGTCCTTGGACGCGGAAGACAACGACTCGCGGCCGCAACTGCGGGGGCAGCACCCTGGCGATCAACCCCCGGCGAGACAGGGCCCGATAAAAGGGATGCAGCAGGGGTGACACGCCACGGTCAAGGACGCGTCGCCAACCGAGCCAGCGGCTTATCAACCGGCCCGGCAACCCGCCCGCGATCTTCCGCCGCCTTTGTCCGCGCCAGGCGGCCACTACCCGGCCTTTGATACTCTTTGGCTGCAAGAGAAAGGCATCCTCCTGGGTGTTGTTGTCCCCGAGCGTGGCTATACCGGCGGGAGATATGCGAACAATGCGGTGGACGACCGGCTGATCCGCGTCCGCGGGTAGAAAAAAGGCCACATCGCCAACGCGCATGGGCCGGTTGCCATAGGCAATGATCTCCATGATCTCCGACTGGCGCAGGGTTGGATTCATGCTGGGGCCGACATAAGCAGCGAAGAACATGGCCCCGGGGACATTCTCATTGTTATTCTGCGACCCGGCGCCGGGATTGCCGATGGGGATCGGTGGCGACGATGTTTCCTTAATAATTCAGCCTCCAGGGGAATCCGCCACGGCATTGCCGCTGCTGACAAGTGGAAAACGGCTGGGGCTTGTTGCCAGGCGTGAAGCCGGGAACAGACCCGCTTCTTCCGCCTGTTCACAGACCCAGTTTGGCGCCATTATGCTGCCCTTCCTATAGTAATTCTGGGCGACGCATTGCCCCAGGCAGACCCTCTTCATCAGGCAGCGGCCGCAGACCCCTTCCAGCCGCTCGGGCAGCCCCTCGCGCAGGGCCTTTAAGACAGAGTTGTCTCGCCAGATCGTTTCCAGCCTGTCCCTGCCAATCTTGCCAAAGACCAGATCCGGCACCTGCTCGCCGATGCCGCACAGGGCATAGTGGCCGCTGGCAATGACGCCCAGGACGCCGAAGATCCCGCAGGTGCCGCACCCGTCCCCCCGGGCGATGCCCTGGAGGGTTTTAAAAGCCCGAGGGTAATCAATGATCACCCGCAACTTGGCCTTGGGCGCCAGTTCCCCTTCCACATACCGCCCCAACTTGATGAGGTCGGCGATGTTCAGGGTCTCCTGGTTTTCATGCAATTTCTCGCCGCGGGCGGTGGGCTGCACCATGTTGAACTTGACCGAGTCAGCGCCCAGTTCTTCGCCCATGCGCACGATGGCGTCCACCTGGCTGACATTCCCGCGCATCACCGTGAAAATGACCTGCGGCCGGATGCCGGCGGCCACCAGGGTGAGCACAGCCTGCCGGGCCGCTGCAAAGGATCCCGGCACTCCGCGCACCCATTCATGGGTTGCCGCATCCGCTCCGTCGATACTTACGGATACGTAGCGGTTGGGAGATTTGGCGATCTCGGCGGCGATTTCGGGCGTGCACAGCAGGCCGTTGGTCTCGATCGTCAGCCTCAATTCTTCACGGCGTACGATCTCCAGCAAACGGGTGAAATGGGGATGCAGCAACGGCTCGCCGCCGGTCAGCTTGACACTATTCAGCCCCAGCGGCTTGGCTTCGCGGATGGCCGTCTCGAATAACTCAACCGGCAAGGTGGGGTACTGGTCGCCGGTGGCGTCGAAGCGGGGACCCATCCAGCAATGGCGGCAGGCCAGGTTGCACCCTTCGGTCAGGTAAAAATACAAAGTTCTAAGCACGGGCATGCCATCCTGTCCCGTCTTTAGCTCTTTTATGCCGCTCGCTAAGTTCATGGAATCATACCCCCTTCCTCAAGAAATCGTTGCAAGCACGAATCCGGACTGGGATGGTCAACCTTGCCGGTCAACGTGTAGGCCAGCCCCGGACAACTGCCTGTGCAATAAGGTATGTATGAGCAGCCGGCGCAGAATTTAAAATCGCTAAGCGGGATCGAATGCCGGTTGCGGAGTTGGTTTAAGGCCGGGCTGTTTTGCCAAACTTCTGCCAGAGAATCACGGTTGATCCGCCCCAATTCAATGTGGTTTAACATGTTGCAGGGAACGATCGTGCCATCGGCGCGCACGGAGATTTTGCTGCTCGGGCAGCCGCAGGCGGTAAGGCGACCGCGATTGGGAAATGCCGGTTTGCCCTGGGCCCGCGCATCCTCCATCAGGCGCCAGGCGCGCCCTTCGGATAATGGGCCGGCGCTGGCCGAGATGCGCTCGGGGTATTTCTCCGCCAGGCGCAGCAAGGTCGCCATGGCTTCCATCCGCTCCTGCGTATTCAGCAGCAGATCATCGGCGTTCACGCGGCATGTGCCCAGGTACCCTGCCGAGTTGGTGCCGAAACCCGGCAGGCCAAGCTCATCCAGGAGAAAACGAGCGATATTTTCCAGGTCATGCACGTTGTTTTGATGAATCGTGACCCGCACGGCCACGCTGATCCGATGGCGCTGCAGGGTGCGAATGCCGCGTATCGCAGCGTCAAAAGAACCTTGCCCGCGGCAGGAGTCGTGGATCTCCGCGCGGGAACCATCCACCGACACCTGGACATACTCGCAGCGGCCGGTACGGGCGAGAAAAGCCGCTACCCCATCGTCGATGAGCGCTCCGTTCGAAAGCAGGCTGAAACGCATCCGGTTGCGGACGATACCTTCGAGCAGGGTGGTCAGATCCTCGCGAATGAACGGTTCGCCGCCAGCCAGGATGACGTCCATCACGCCGAGCGTCCCCAGTTCGTCGAAGAACTTGAGCCACTCTTCCGCAGGCAGGTCCCGATACTCCACCGCCGGGTTGTTGAAGAAATAGCAATATCGGCAGCGCAGGTTGCAGCGGGCGGTGATTTCAATGTCCAATTTGCGCGGGGAGCGCATGACCTTTGGCACTTTTATTTTCTCTCCATTTCCAGCCCCACAAAACCATTTTCAGCCAGCTTGTCAACAAAGGCGACGATCTCTTTGGCAATGGCGTCCGGACTGTCTGCAAAGCTGCTTTTGATCTTCTCCACGATATCTTCGATGCTTCTCCTGCCGTCCAGCTGTTTCCATACCGCGACACCGACAGGATTGGTCCCCAGGGCAAAAGCCGTTTCGGGATTGAAGAGCACGGCCCAGTCGTCGAACTCTTCGCGGAGCACGACGATGGGATTGGCAATCGGTTTGTCCGTTTGCTTCATGGATCATTTCCTCCATTTTTCAGGTCAGCGATAACAACGCCCGCCGGATACCCGCAAAAAAATGAAACTCGTCAATCCTGAGCGCCAGATCCAAAACGGCAATTCCTCATTCTGAAGCTGCCTTCAGCTTGAGGAATCATCCTGATCGAAAATAGCATCAGGGAGTCAGGGAAGACGTCCTGCGGTTTCCTTAATGCCGCAACCGGCAGTGCAACCTGCCGTGACTGGGCAATTCAATTTGTCAATTTTACCCAGATCCACCGATGCAAGTTGCTTGCAAAGCCAGCTGACCTGGGGTAATTAACCTGCTGCGACCGTCCCGGATGTCGTGCACGCAGCGCCAGCGTCCATCCCGCTCGACGTGCAATATCCAGCTGCTCCAGGCGCACAATTGCCGGCCGTGCAATAATCTGACGCGGTAACCCCGGCTGCGCAATAAGAGGCGCCAATTGCAGTTGCGGTAGTTCCAGCCGTGCACATGTCGGCTGGCAGGGTACCGGCGGAGCAAGGAGTCACATCATAAGGGGCGCTAGCACCTGGATTATAAACGCATGCCCCGGTATATCCACTTCCAGTCGTGCAAGCTCCGGTCCCCTTGGCCATTCCCCCTAAAGGAACAAGTATCGGTGATTCGTATTTTGGCATATCAAGTACCTCCTTTTTTAATGACTGTCCGAAAAAACCATTCCCCCATGTTTAAATCTTAAATATACACATTTTTAATGTCAATAGACGGCAGTATCTTTTTAAAAATGCCGGCGCATGACGCTCATGCGTGCTACTTCCCAAAAACCTTTTTGACCTGGCCGATTTTTTTCTGAAGTTTGCCGGCCAGTTTTTCTCCTGTCCCTTCCCCCTCCAACTTGGGATTATCGCTCAGTTTCCCGGCGATCTCCTTGACCTTGCCCTTTGCTTCGTGGAACGTTCCTTCCGCCTTGTCTTTGTCACCTGATTTCACAGTATCCTCCATTTAGAGTTGAAATGAATTAAAATTATCGGGCTAGCTCTTCTTGCCTGCGGAAAGAAGAAGGATCGTGCCAACCGCTATCGCCGCCACGCCGGCCCAGAGAGGGATATTGACCCGTTCCTTGTCCTGGGTCGTAATCTTGAGCGGGCCCAGGTTGGTCGTATGGGTATCACTGATGTAGCTGAAACCGCCATACACCAACGCCAGCACGCCGGCCACGATCAGTATGATTGCCAGAATCTTCATAGCGTCCATTTTATCTCCTTTTGTTCATGACTTTCACCGATGGCGATTCGCTGAAGGCGCGGCATTTACTTCATGCGCATCCGGGCATAAAAATGGTTGCCCGGAATTCTAACCGCTATCTCAAGATAGTTTTCTACCTTTCTGACCCCGGGCAGTCGGGCCACGGTTTTTTCCGCTAAAAATGAATGGGCCTTCTCGGCAACGGTCCCCGTCAGCAGAACGGTAGCCTCCAGGGAGCGCACCTGAATTTCGTCGCCATTGAAATACGGATTGCCTGAAAAAGACTTGCGGGCAGCCCACTCGATGCGTCCGTCCATATCCGAGGAGAACAAGATCCCGCTGATCACCAGCAGTGCCAGTATCCCCGCCATCAGCAGCAGGGACACCACTCCCGATATCAGCGTTGCCCGGTACTTTCCCTCTAAAAGATCTTTTTTCATTTTTGGCCTTTTTCTTCCCTGCCGATCGAAATATGCCGAATCCAGCGGGCAAAGAAATCCCCGAGGGAGGATCGCGGTCCATCCCTCGGGGATATCATCTCCCCCCAACCTCGCCTGCCCGCGCCGGGCTCCTTTCCATTAGATCACCGGCGCGAGCAATTGCTGAATCAGTTCTTTCCACCCTTTTTCTTTTTAACCGTCGTGGCCTTGACCTTGGCCGACTTTTTCTTCTTGGCGACCTCTTGGACCACCGCGGTATCCTGTTTGTGCCGTTCGATCAGCTGCAGTTTCTCGTTCTGATGCTGTTGCTGCAGCTCGGCTATTCTATTCTGATTGTCCTGCTTGATCTTCTCTTTTTCCGCGTTGTCGCGGACCTTCGCCAACTGCAAATCGCGATTGCGCTTCAGGACCTGCAGGTCTTCGGCCTGGGTTTTCTCGAGCAGCGCCTTTTCGTTGGCCTGCCGCCTGCGCACGTTCGTCTCCTGCACGTTCAGCGATTCCTGCTGCTTGGGATCGAAGATCTTGACCGGGGCCAGCTCCGTCCGGGCTTGGTCCTGGTTCAGGAAAACTCTGGGCTTGGCTCCGGCCTTCACCCGCAGGTTCGGCCGGTAGATCTGGAGATCCCTGCCCGCGAGCCTGGCCGCCCCGGGCCGCCGGGCGTCCTGGATCCGGTACTGCGTAACATTCCGCCGGGTGGCACGCTGCACGATGTCGACCCCGATCCCCCCGTTGTAGATCCTGTCGTTACGGAAGCCGTAGTTGTTGCGATCGTTTGTATAATTGAAAAGCGTGGAGTTGCGTTCATAAGGAAGGCTGTAGCGATTGACGTCGCTGTCCATGAAATGGGATGTCTGGAGAAAATTCCAGGAGCGCAGGGGAATGTTGATGGAGAGCGAGCCAAAATCCATGCCCACCCGGATTTCGATCCCGGGCTGCAGGGGCGCCCAGCCGGTATACTGGTCGTTTCCTCTCCAGCTGACCCAGGCCGGGCCCCAGGTGGTGCCGGGAACCCAGTACCAGCCCATATAATCGTCATAGCCCCAGCGACCGTAATGGAAAGGAATCGAACCCCAGGGTTCATAGGCGATCCAGGTCCAGCCGTATTCGGTCATGACCCAGTGGCCATTGCTATAGGGCCGCCACTGGTACCCCATGTTCCTGGGCGTCCAGACATAGCCGTAGGGTTGCATATAGACCCAATTTCCATAGATAGCCAGATAGTTATACATGGAATCCATGTCCATGTCCGCCCCGTATTGTTGCTGCTGCTGCCCGTATGGCTGCTGCCCGTATTGCTGCGGGTCGCCGCCGTATTGACCGCTTGTATCCGGATAATAACCGGTCTCCGGCGACGAGACATATGCGGAACAGCCCGTAGCCATTAACACAACCAATGAAATAAGTAAAATACAGTGTTTCATTTTAGCCTCCTACCCACAATAACCATGCATTATTGGTGCCAAACCATTTGCGGGATTTTCACGAGGCCGGCCTGCTTTCAAATCGCGATTTCACAAGATGAAGGTTGCTTTTCAGGAATTTTATCTCACCAAAAACGTCCTGCAAAACAGGAATTGTACTGTTTTGCAGTTCAATTTCGCCGATCATAAATCAGTAAAAAAAATCCATGCCGATATTTGGCGACAAGCTCCGCTTTAAAATTCGTTTTATTAAGGTGAAAACGATTGTCTCATGTTTTGCGGCCCGCAAGGAATACTCTGGCATAAAAAATGCAACACAAAAGTAGCTTTTACTTGGTCCTATGCTCCGCCTGTCGACGGCCAGGGCAGCGGATGGGTAAAAAGCAGGAGGTTGACATGCTGGAAACAATTTTGATCATCCTGGTCATTCTTTGGGCGCTGGGATTTTTCGCGTTTCATGTCGGCGGCCTGGTTCATGTCCTGCTGGTCATTGCCGCAGTGGTCCTGATCATAAGACTGCTTCAGGGCCGTAGAGTTCTTTGATCTGAAAACCGGGCGGCAGGGCCTGAAATGACGGGGCGCGAAAACAAGCAAGCGGCCGATTCAAGACATCATTCCGGGCCCCGTACTCCGCTCGAGCTGAGAATAGCCGTAGGCAAGCTCCGGGAAGATCACAGTTCCCGGACAAATTTAAAAATTAGAACCGCTTTCGTTGTTTCCTGCCCGGCATGGAGGATCCGCCGCCCTTGCCGCTCCGGGATGGACCCACGTTCCTGAAATCGATAAAGCCCCGCTCCACGTTCACCGCCGTCAATTGCACGCGTATCTGCTCACCGACATCCAGGCCCGCGAAGCCGCGAACCACTTTCCCTTCCACCGGGATGACGATAAGCCTGGCCCATGTGCCCTTGTCGGAAGCGCCCGTGACGATGGCTTCGAACTGTTCCCCGATGCTCGAGCGCAGCAGCAGCGCGGCCGCGGCTTTATCGACCTGGCGCTCGACCTTGTCGGCGCTATCCTCTTCCGCCGTGCAATGGGTTGCCAGGGCTGCCAGCTCATCCTTGTCATAAGGCCAGGGATCTCCAGCCAGCGCGGCCTTGAGCAGGCGCTGGGTGACCAGGTCGGGATAGCGGCGGTTGGGGGCGGTGGAATGGGTATAATCCCTGACCGCCAGGCCGAAGTGTCCGGGGGCCGCCTGCCCGGGAAGGCTGGCGACATATTCACCCGCCCCCAGCAATTTGATGACCGCGAGCGAGAGGTCCGGGAA
This sequence comes from Candidatus Aminicenantota bacterium, assembly GCA_963764745.1. GTDB lineage: Bacteria > Acidobacteriota > Aminicenantia > UBA2199 > UBA2199 > UBA2199. Next base: position 214,514 of record CAVXTN010000012.1, read on the forward strand.
GCGAAGCGGATCGGCGGCTTTCGCCCGGATGAGAAACTCGTCCAGCGCCTTGGGGTCGGGACGGGCGGGCAGCCGGAACCGGTGTTCCCGGGCAACCTCGGCGATCCGGTCCCAGCGCTGCGGTTCGCGGACCACGCGGCGGAGGGAAGGAAATTTCCTGGACGTCAGATAGCGGGCGCTGACGCCGTTGGCCGCGATCATGAAGTCCTCGATAATGTCCGTGGCGCGGTTCTTGTTGTCCACCTTGAAACTGCGCAGCCGGTCGCCGTCAAAGACCGGCTTGGCCTTGATGGTCTCCAGGCTCAGGGCCCCATTGCTGCGCCGCAGCCTGCGCATGCTCAGGGCCGCCCGGTCCTGCAGGCGCAGGTTCTCGGCCAGGCCCTTGACGGAGGCGACCGCCTGCGGCGTCTTGCCGCCTTCCAGCCAGGCCGCCACGCTGTTGTAGGACAGCTGGGCCTGGTTGCGGACCAGGGCCCGGTAGATATCCTCTGCCTGGAGCGAACCGTCGGCGCCCAGGACCATGTCCACGACGATGGCCAGGCGTTCCTCGTTGAAGTTCAATGACGTGAGCCCGGTGGACAACTTTTCCGGCAGCATGGGGAAGATCATGGCCGCGGTATAAACCGAGGTCGTGTTGGCGCCGGCGTGATCGTCAATGGCGGATCCTTTCCTGACCAGCGCATCCACGTCGGCGATGGCCACGAGGATCCGGGCCCTGCCTCCGGGCAAGGCCCGGGCAACGGTCAGTTGATCAAGGTCGCGCGAGTCGTCGTTGTCGATGGAAGCCCAGGGCAGGCCGGTCAGGTCGCGCCTGGCCCCAAGGCTCCCGGCCGCGGCCGGCGCCGAGAGCCTGGCCAATTCGCGTAGAGCCGCAGCCGGAAATTCAGGGCGCAATCCATGCTCGAGCATTGCCCGCCGGGCGATGCCCTGCAAAATGGCCCGGTCGGTCTTCCGTCCCCCGCTTGGCTTCGCTTTCATTCGCCGCTCATGGCCGCGGCCACGGGCTTGAACGCCGGGATGCTCTCAAAGATGATCTTCAGGGCCGAGGTGAGGGGCACGGCCAGGAACATGCCGACCACGCCCCACAGCCAGCCCCAGAAGATCAGGGAAAGCAGGATGACGATCGGCGAAAGGTTCCAGGCTCCTGCCCATGACCTGCGGTTCGAGGACGTTGCCCATGACGAATTGCATGACCATCAGGCCGGCCGTGACCAGCACCAGGCGCAGGCAGAATCCGTACCTGAGGAACGTGATCAGCACCGGGAAAATCGTGCCGAGCAGCGAGCCGAAGGTCGGGATATAGTTCAAAAAGAAGATCAGCAGGGCGGAAAAAATGATGAAATCGACCCGGCCCACGAGCAGGATCAGCGCGGCCAGGGCCGCCGTGGCCACGCTCATCAGGGTCTTGATGAACAGATAATGCTGGACCCGGCAGTCGATGGCCGCCACGATGCACTGCAGGTCCTCCGCCCGTTCCTTGGACAGGGTTCGGGCGATGCGGGTGACCATCGAGCACCTTTTCGCCCAGCATGAACATCAGCAGCAGGACCACCAGCAGCAGGTTGCCGATAAAACTGGTGAAAGTGCCCATGGTTCCCGACACCAGCGCCGTGATCTGGGCGGGATCGAAGATCTTGTCCCAATCGATGTTGGCCAGGTACTTGCTTGACGTCGATCATCGGCAGCTTGAGGTTGGCCAGCACGCCCTTGACCAGGCGGGTGATCCTTGTCGCTGTAGGCCGGGAAATGGTCGATGAAGGAGGAAGCGCCCGGTGAATATCAGCAGGCCGAACAGAAAGAGGCAGGTCGAAAATGACCAGCAGCATGCCGATCATGATCAGGGTCTTGGGAATCTTGCCACTGCTCCAGCCGGTGCACGCCTTCGTTCAGCATGAAATAGAGGAACAGCGCGATAAAGAAAGGAATGAAGATCATGCGCAGTTCCCTGAGGACAAACACGATGAAAACGGCGGCGATGAAGGCAAGAAAGACCTTCAGGAAAATGGAGCCGCGGCCGGAATCATCCGCCATAGTTGGGCATTTCATCTATGACTTCGACGATCTCGCTGTGCTTGAACAGCAGGTAGTTGGTTTCGAGCTTGTACTTGAAGGAATAATAGATCATGGCTTTGCTCTTGTCCACGTTCAGCGGAAACTTCCAGGATCTCGACTTCTTTCTTTTCCAGGACGCTCTCGATGACCGCCATGATCTTGGCGTCGTCGGGATCCGCGCCGCGCGTGCTTCCCAGCGTGTCGAAAATTTCCTTCTTGATCTGCTTTTTCTCGATGCCGCTGGCGATGTACTTGAAAGCCATGAAGCCGCCGAACACCAGAATGACAAAAACGATCAGGTTCATGAAAGTAATTTTGCCCCGTTGTCCGTTCATTTCTACCTCCTCTAAATTGCCTGCCGCCGCATCCGGGTCAGCCCAGGATCCTTTTTACCGTCATGCCGATCTCGGCCGGGTTTTCCACCACGTGCACGCCGTTTTTTTTCAGAATCGCCATCTTCTCGGCCGCCGTGCCGCTGCCGCCGGAGATGATCGCCCCGGCGTGGCCCATGCGCCGCCCGGGCGGAGCGGTCTGGCCGGCGATGAAGGACGACGACCGGCTTGTGGAAATTTTTCCCGATGTAGGCGGCGGCCTGTTCTTCCAGAGTGCCGCCGATCTCGCCGATCATGACCACCGCTTCGGTCTGTTCGTCTTCCTTGAACAGTTCCAGCGCTTCGACGAACGTCGTGCCGATGATCGGATCGCCGCCGATGCCGATGCCGGTGGACTGGCCCAGGCTTCTCGTGGGTGATCTGGTTCACCGCCACGTAGGTCAGCGTGCCGGAGCGCGAGATGATGCCGACCTTTCCCGGCGGTGGATGCGCGAGGGCATGATCCCGACCTTGCATTTGCCGGGAGAAATGATCCCCGGGCAGTTCGGGCCGATCAGGCGCGAGGTCGTGGTGCGGATGAAATTCTTCACCTTGACCATGTCCAGCACCGGGATGCCCTCGCTGATGCAGACGATCAGGGCGATCCCGGCCAGGGCGGCCTCGATGATGGCGTCGGCGGCAAAGGCCGCGGGCACAAAAATGACCGACACGTCCGCCGCCGTTTCCGCGCACCGCCTCCTCCACGGTATTGAAAACGGGCTTTTCCAGGTGGATCTGCCCGCCCTTGCCCGGGGTGACGCCGCCGACGATGCGCGTACCGTATTCCATCATCTGCGTGGCATGAAACGTGCCTTCGCGCCCGGTGAATCCCTGGACGATCACCCGGGAATTCTGATCGATCAGAATGGACATGGTCAGTCTCCCTTGGCCAGTTCGACCACGCGGCGGACCGCGTCGGCCAGAACGTTCTCGGTGACGAAATTCAATTGCGATTCGCGCAGGATCCTCATGCCCTCTTCCTCGTTGGTGCCCACCAGGCGGATGACGATCGGGATCTTGATGTCCAGGCCCTTGACCGCATAGACGATGCCGTTGGCCACCAGGTCGGTGCGCACGATGCCGCCGAATATATTGACGAAAACGGCCCGGACGTTTTTATCGGCCAGCAGGATCTTGAAGGCTTCCTTCACCCTGTCCACCGAGGTGGCGCCGCCGACGTCGAGGAAATTCGCCGGTTCGCCGCCGTAGAACTTGATGATGTCCATGGTGGCCATGGCCAGGCCGGCGCCATTGACCATGCAGCCGATGTTGCCGTCCAGGCGGATGTAATTCAGCTCGTATTTCGACGCTTCCACCTCCAGCGGCTCTTCTTCGTACACATCGCGCCAGGCGGCGATGTCGGGATGGCGGAAAAGGGCGTTGTCGTCGAAGTTGATCTTGGCGTCCAGGGCCATCACCTCGTCGTTGCCGGTGACGATCAGCGGGATTGATCTCCACCAGCGAGGCGTCGTTCTCCATGAAAAAGTTCGTACAGGCTGCCCAGCAGGCCGGCGAAATTCTTCTGCTGGACCTTGCTCAAGTCCAGTTTGAACGCCAGGTTGCGGATATGGCAGGCGGCAAGCCCGGTCACCGGGTGCACGTGCATTCTTAAAAATGGCCTGCGGATGGTCGCGGGCCACGGCTTCGATCTCCATCCCCCCTTGCGAGGAGGCGATGATGACCGGCATCTCCTTTTCACGGTCGACGATGATGGCCAGGTAGAATTCGCGGCGGATGTTCAGTCCCTGCTCGACCAGCAGTTTTCTGACCCGTTTGCCCTTCGGGACCGGTCTGGTGGCTGACCAGGGTCATGCCCAGGATCTCGGCGATGTCCGTTTCCGCTTCGGAGCGGTTGCGGGCCAGCTTGATGCCTCCGGCCTTGCCCCGGCCGCCGGCGTGCACCTGGGCCTTGATCACGCACGGATAACCCAGTTTTTCGGCCGCGGCCAGCGCCTGTGTCGGCCGTCTCGGCCGTTTCGCCCTGGGGACGGGCACGCCGTATTTCCTGAAAAGCTCCTTGGCCTGGTACTCATGGATCTTCATGAGGCCAGCTCCTATTTCCTCTCGTATTGCCTGCGGCCCTCCTCGTAGATGTCCCCGCCGTACATGTCGTTGATCACCTGGGCCGGGAAATTTTCCACTTCCAGCTTCTGGATGGCTTCGGGACCCAGTTCCGGATAGGCGACCACTTCGGCCTTCTTGATGCTCTTGGAGACCAGGGCGGCGGCGCCGCCGGTCACGGCCAGGTAGACCGCCTTGAATTTTTTCAAGGACTCCTTCACCTCGGCGTTGCGCGATCCCTTGCCGATCGAGGCTTTCAAGCCGAGTTCATGCAGCTTGGGCGCATAGGCGTCCATGCGGTAGCTGGTGGTCGGGCCGGCGGAACCGATGGGATTCCCGGGCCTGGCCGGCGTGGGCCCCACGTAAAAAATGATCTGCCCGCGCAGGTCGAACGGCAGCGGCGAGCCGCCGGCGATCAGGTCGGCCAGCTTCTTGTGGGCGGCATCCCGGCCGGTATAAATGGTGCCGTTGATCAGCACGTTGTCCCCGGCCTTCAACTGCGCGATCGCCTCATCCGTCAAGGGAGTGGAAATTCTTTTCACTTCTGTCAAGGGGCCCTCCTAGATGGAATTTTGAAAAACTTTATAATTGTCGGACTCGTCGACGATCTTGACGAACAGCACCCGGGAATTTTTCGGGTTGCTCAGGGCGAACTTGAATTTTTCGGTTTTGGAATCGGTGACCATGTCCTCGGGAAAAACCGGGTACCAATCCTTGCCGTCCAGCGAGTAACTGACCAGCTGCAGAGCGGAGGTTTCATCGCGGCCGAAAAAGCGACCTTGCCGCCGGCATAGCTGAATCCCGAAAGGACCGGCGCCGTGGAATCGATGATGAAGGGGGACGAAATCTTGCTGGCGTTCTTGATCCAGGCCGGCGTGTTGTCCAGGGCGTCGTCGGCCTGCACCTTCAAAAGATATTTCCCGTCGGCGAAGAGCTCGCTGTCCAGGTACAGCCATTTTTCCTGGATATTGCCGCGCAGCAGCACCCATTCGCTGCCCGGAAGCTTCTGCAGGAACAGGTTGAAATTCAGGCGGTCCTGATTGGGATCGGTCGCGTCCCAGGAGACGTGCAAGGTACTTCTTGGGCGGGGTGGTGTCGGCGACCGGCTTTTTCTCGCCGGCCTTCTGCACCAGGATCTGGCCGATCTCCGGCTTCAGATTGTTGGCCAGGTAATGGATCCGATAACCGCGCAGGTAAGGAGTCGTCGGTGGGATTGGCCGAGCTGAGCACGATCTTGACCTGCAGGAAACGGTAGCCGCCGGAATTGATATTCGAATTTTCCGGGTCGTTGAACGGGGCCGACCAGCTCGTCCAGGACTTGTCCGGGTTGTCGGAATTGCCCATCCGTACCGCGAACGATACCGACGGCTTGCGGGCCCGGGTCGGCATTCCAGGTGAGGCGGCCGAAGCGGGACTGGATGCGGGCATCGAAGATTTCGGAAAAATACGTGCCGCTGGCGTTCAGGCTGTTCTCCACCTGGAGGATGCCCGCCGTGTTGTCGGCGATCAGGAAATAGCCGTTGCCGTTGGCCGTGATCTTGAAGATCTGGGCGGAATTGCTTTCGCAGACCTGGGAAAAGTCGCCATGCTTGTCGACGCGGTACACGCGGCCTGAGTTGCCGGTGCCGATGATGGCCGCCTTGACGGTCGCGATCGAAATACAGGGAATAGATGAATTCGTCCTGGGAAGACCAGATGGTTTCGACCGTGCCGTCGGCCTGCAGGCAGTACAGGATGCTTTTTTCCTTGATCGTTTCCTTTTCGGGACTTTCAGTCTTGGGAAAAACCGTGCCGATCTCGATCTCCTTCGTGGTTTGCGGGACCGGAACGCTCTTGACCGCGGCGAAATAGACGTTGCCTTCCTCGTCGCTGGCGATGCCCTTGATCTCATCCAGGGGAGAATCGAACAGGACCTTGACCTTGCGGTTCTTGATCTCGTAGAGGATGCCGCGGTCGCCGCTGCCGGCCAGGATGACGTTGTCCGGGGTGACATGCAGGCTGACGATGTGGCGAATCTTCGGCCATGAACAGGTTCTCCACCGTCCCGGCCTTGCTGATGCTGGTACACGGCGCCGGTATTGCCCAGGGCGCAGATGATATTGCCCTGCTTGTCTTCGGCCAGGTCCCAGATGAATTTTTCGTCGGGATTGAACAATTCGCTGACCTTGTTCTCCTTGGCGATCCGGTACACCCTGCCGTTGGGCGAAGTCGCCGGCGATCACGTCGCCATTGCCGGCCACGAGCAGGGCATAGACGTCCAGCTGCTCGCCCTTGAAAATCACTTCGGTTTTCCCGGTCGGGCTGATCCTGTACACCGCAGGCGTTGTGGCCGGTTCCCAGGTAGAGGTCCCCGTTCTTGGCCGCGGCCGCGGACAGATAAAATTCCTCGGCCGGGCCGGGGATGATCTTCAGCTTGGGGCCCAGGAACAGCCTGCCCGTATTGTCGATGCTGACGTTGGTAAAGGTCCCTTTCTGGAAATCGGCCAGGTTCGTTTTTTCGATCTGCTTGACCTTGACCGCTTCCAGGCCGGTGCCCAGGGCAAGGATGACCATGAAGACAAGCGCTTTGCTATTCATTTTTCCTCTCTTTGATGCGTAGCTTGAAGATTTTTTTCCCGTTGACCACGGCCGGCACCTCGTACTGGTATTCGGCAATGGTGGACACCGCCATGTTGGCCTGGTCGTTGGCCAGGGAATTGTATAACAGTACATTGCTCAGGCTGGAAGGCAGGTAGGAGTATTCAAAACCCTTGATGAAGACGCCCTGGGCGGGGACAAATATTTTCAGGTAAATGCGGTTGTTCCTGCGGATATTGTTGATGGCCCGGATCAGGGCGCTCAGCTTGGTCGGGAAATAAACGGTCTTGATGGCCTTGGCGTCGAAATCGGTCACTTCGCCCGCGTCGGCGACCATCAGGTAAAAAACCGATCCCGGCTTCAGGTTGGGCGCCTTGATGGTGATTTTCTCTTCAAAAACTATCGCCCTTTTCATTTTTCAATTTCATGCGGATGTCCATCAATTCTTCAGGCAAGTAGGAGTTCTTGTCGATCAGGACATTTTCCAATTCGGCTTTTTTGACGACCTCCTGGCCGCTGATCTCGAAATCCATTTTTTGGATCTTGATGTTTTTTTCCTTGTTGTTCAGCAAAAAGTAATTGATGGCCATGACCAGGGTCGAGAACTCGTCGAAAGCCGTGGTGCCGCTGAACAGGTCGTTCACGACCACGTTCTCCTCGTTTTCGATGAAGATCTTGCCGCTGACGGCGATGGACTGGAAGCCGAATTCCTGATACTCGGCCAGCAGGGCGTTCAGCAGCGAAATATAGGTCAGGGTCGGCGTCAGCAGCGGGTGGTTGACCAATTCCAGGTTGAAATTGCGGTTGCGGTTCTTCAGGAAGATCTTCAGGGGGATCATGTACGGGGTTTTTCCCAGTTCGCCCAGGACCCCGGAAAAACGGTCCTGCTGAACGGCGCCAACCATGTTCCGGGTGGCGGCCAGCTTGAAGGAGTTTTCGTAAGAGGGCACGACCGAGATGACTTCGGCCCGGTGCAGCGGAAAATCCACCGTGCCCAGGTTGAAAAAGGGGTGGCCGAAGACATATACTTTCTTGCCGTCGACATGGGTCACCGTGCCGGTGGCGGAATAGGAGGCATCGCCGCGGATGAGCGGGATGGCGACCGCGTCGGCCGGGCGCACGGTGAACATGTCGGGGTTCAGCTTGTTCTTGTTCAGGTCGGCAACGCTGCCCAGATTCTGGAGCGGCACGAAAACTTCCTGCAGGGGATGAGAGCGCTTCCGGGCAGAAACCGCTGCTGCTGGCGAAAAGCTTGATCGGCGACAGTTCGCGGGCCGGGGAGAAATTCATGCGGCTGACCAGTTCCCTTTGAATGGCAGCGGCCACGCGCTTGACGTTCTCCTTGCTGAAATCGATTTTGATATCGGAGATCTCCACGTTGGCGGCCGGACCGCCATAGGCGGAAATTTTCAGGATATCCTCGATGGGCGTGATGCCGGCGATCGGCTTCTTGGAAAAATTGCTCAAACCGTAGGACACCGAGCCAATGAGCTTGCCGTCGATGTAGACCGGGCTGCCGCTCATGCCGGCGATGACGCCGCCCTCGTTCAATTCCGGGGCGAAGAGCTCGGCGATGATCAGGTTTTTGTCGGAAACGAACTTGTCAAGGATGCCCAGCACCTTGAATTTGAAGGTCTCGATATTGCTGCCCTTGAAAATGGTCTTGCCCTCGCCTTCCATTCCGGGCCTGATTTCCGACAGTTTCATGATGTCGGTCGCCGTCAAGGCCAGCGCCAACCCCAGCCAGACAACCAGCAGGATACATTTTTTCATTGATTCTCCAGAAAGCGGGCGGCCACGGCATTTGCTCTGTCCGCCGGGAAAGTTCTGCCCATTCGCCCGGCCCGCAACTCCGGGGTGCGCATCTCAGCGACAACGGCCATTATTCTCTTTTTCTTCATTTCCATAATACGGTTCAAGGCGAATAAAGGATATCATACTCAATAACCATTGCAAAATCAAGGCATGGCCGCGGCCGCGAACGCGGCCTACGGGGCTTCCTGGCGGATGATCGTTTCGGAACGATCGTCGGCGCTGGTCACCTCGATCTCGTTGGTGTTCAGATTGAAGCGCAATTCCTGTCCCCGGGTCGTCCCGGCATCCTTTTTGGTGATCTCGGCCGCATTCCTGAACAAAATGGTTTTTTTGCTGAAATACCAGAAAAGCTGCTGCGCCTTTCCGGACAGGTCCTTCTTGCTGAAAGCGACCTGGTCGGCGGCGGTGATGTTCTCCAGCTTGTCGGAACGGTTGAAGGCCAATTCGATCTTGCGGGCGGCCAGCAGGTTTTCCGCCTGCTTCAGGCGGCCGTCGCCCTCGAGGACGATTTTCAGTTCGCCGGCCTGGAAAACCATGGTCTGGCCGTGCAGAACGACTGGCTCGTTGTCGGACACGAATTTCAGGTCGGCGTCGCCGCGGCAGGCGATGCGGTTGCTGCGCGTATCGAAAAGCAATTCGCCGGACTGCAGTTCGATCTCGTCCTGGAACAGATTGACCTTGCCCTTGAAACCGGTGACCTTGCCTTTCTCGCTCATTTCCATGCCCGCGGCGGTGATGAACACCGGCTTGGCCCGCAGCAGGACATTCTTTTTTTCCGGCAGCAGCCTGGCTTTGACCCCTTTGTCCGAACTCAAGCGCCTGAGCCTGGTCTGGATCAGGAATTGGCTGGAATGGAACGTGTTTTTGCCGCTGGTGATGGCCGCGTCCTTGCCGAAAATGCCGACACGGAAATTGGCGGCATCGTAGTCGAGACGGGCGGCGGTGCCCGAAAAATCGTCGGTGCCGAATTCGCAGCTGCCCTCGGCCTGGATCCGGGCCAGGGCGCCGTCCTTGCCGTAGGTGGCCAGCAGGGAATCGGCTTTGATCCGGATATTGTCGCGGCCCTTGCTTTCCAGGGAACCCCGGGCAAGCGTTTGGATCGTTTTCAAAACCTGCGTTTCGCTGTCCAGCGAGATCTGGATGTTTCCCGACTGGATCTCGCCGGTGTTTTTCGGGTCAACAATAGTTATTTTACCGTCTCCAAGGACGGCTATTTCCTGTAGCCGCCCCTGCGGATCATTGAGCATCTTGATCTGGTTGGCCGTGATCTCCCTGCCGTGCTTTTTGCCGTCCTTGCCGATTTCGCTCGTCTGGAAATAGCCGTTCCCCACGGTTACCGCCCATTGCAGGTTGATGAAATCCTGGTCGTACTGCAGCGATATGCGGTTCCCGCGGACGGTGGTCCCGCCCCCGTCCAACTGGGCATCCTTGTCAAAATGCAGGATGTCTTTTTGATTGATCACCCTGAGCACCTGGGATTGAAAATGATAGGGCTTGCCGTCGCGGGTCAACACTCCCCGGGGTTGGAACAATTTCAGGTATTTGCTTTGGAAGATATACAGCAATCCCTTTCGCCCTTGCCCCGCCGCGTCGCGCAGTTTGAAATCAACGGCGTCCTGGGTGGAAAGAACATCCAGGTCTTTCAGGTTAAAGCTGCTGCTGGACAGGGTGAAACTTGGGGAAGCGATGACGGCATTGCCCTGAAGATAAAAATCGTTGAAGTCGTTCTTGACGGTTCCCGCATCGGCGGAAATGTGAACGTCTTTATCCAGTTTGTCGGCTTTGAAAATGGTGGCGGTGATCTTTTTCATCAGCAGCTTGTCGTCCGCGCCGCGCTGCGATTCCACGCATTTGAGTTCCAGTTTTTTTTCGTTGTTCTTGTTGAAGGCCAGATAGGTGAGATTCACTCCCTCGATTTCCGGGTCCAGCGCTTTGCCGGCGCCGTCATTTTTTTTTGCCGGCGCCAAGAATGCCAGCGCCAGTACCAGGCACAGCACGGTGCCTGACATAAGGATATAAAACTTTTTTTTATTTCCAATCGACCGTTTCATCACGATTCAGTCCTTGCCCCGCCGCCCGGCAAATAAGATTTCACTGCGCATTTGTCCTCCCGGCCTTTAAAATTGAAAATAGATGAACGGGTTGGAGCGATCCACGGCGAGCACGACGAGCAGTCCGCAAAAGAAGGCGAAAGCGGCGACCTTGGCCGGCCGGGGGCAGCGCTGCCAGAATACGATGCGGTCCTTGTTCTTATAGAAATACTCGATGGCCGCGAAAAAAGACAGCAGCAGGGAATCGTAAAAAAGCGGCGCGCCGGCGGCGGGCGGCAGGCGCCAGTCCAATTGACGGATAAAGGCCACGGCCGCGGCCAGAGAAGACGAGCGGAAAAAAATCCAGGCGAACGAGACCAGGTTGAACGTGAAGAAAATGTTCAACGCCGCGTGCAGCCAGGGCAGGCGCTGCAGCCCGGTCTTTTTGACGGCCTTTTTGCGCCAGTTCCTGCCGGCGTAGGAAAAAATCTGGTAGACCCCGTAGAGGCCGCCCCAGACGATGAAGGTCCAGCGGGCCCCGTGCCACAGCCCGCCCAGGAGCATGGTCAGGAAGATGGCGACAAAGTATCCCCAGGTTTCGGCCTTGACCGCCAGTAATTTTTCGCCCTTGATCCTGCGCATCACGGCATAGGCCAGGGGCAGGAACAGGTAGTCCCGCAGCCAGCCGGAGAGCGAGATGTGCCAGCGGCTCCAGAACTGGGTGATGCTCCTGGAAAAATAGGGAAAATCAAAATTTTTCATGGAAGCGAAACCCAGGATGCTGCTGATGCCCACCGCCATGTCGCTGTAGCCGGAAAAATCGCAGTAGATCTGGAAAGCGTAGAAATAAACGGCGAAAACCAGCTGCAGCCCCTGCCCTTGCGGGTTGCGGAAGGCCTGGTCGACGAACACGGCCAGGCGGTCGGCGACGACCATTTTTTTGAAAAGCCCCCAAACGACCAGCCGCAACCCGGAGCTGATGCGCTCCCAGTCGAAATAAACCGGCTGCTTGAGCTGGGGGATGAACCGGGCGGCTCGGTCGATGGGCCCGGCCAGAAGCTGCGGGAAGAAAGAGACATATAACGCATAGATCCCCAGGTGCCTTTCGGCCGGGATCCGCTCGTAATACACGTCGATCAGGTAGCTGATGATCTTGAAGGTGAAAAAGGAAAGGCCGACAGGCAGGATGATCGTCAGCGGCGGAGAGCGGCTGCAGGCGCAGGAAGTATCCCGCCAGGCCGTGCAGCGCCTGCCGGAACAGATCCAGGTATTTGAAAACGAAAAGCAGCCCCAGGCTGGCCAGAAGCCCGGCAATGAAAACGAACCTGCGCCGGCCCCGGGTCCCGGCCGCGGCCATGAGGCGGGCGGCGCCATAAGAGACCAGGGTCGGAAATGCCAGGAGCAGCACGTAGGCCGGTTTCCAGCAGCCGTAAAAAAAATAGCTGGCCAACAGCAGGAAAAGCCACTTGCTTTTTTGCGGCACGAGAAAATAGGCTGCGGAAATTATGACGAAGAACCCCAAAAAATCTATGGAATTGAATAACATGGTTTGGTAATATATATCCTATTGTCGGCGGCTTGTCAAACCGGTTTCACGGCCTTTTCGCTGCGGAAATCGCAATGCCGGAAGCGGCCAGCGCCTCAGGGACCGACGTGGATCATCTCCTGCTCCTCGCCGTACTCCTCCAGCCTCTCCAGGTTTTCTTTTTCCAGTTCCAGCAGCTTGTAATGCCCCATTTCCATCATGGAAAAATAGAGCAGGAGATTTTTCTTCTCGGCATCGTCGCCAAAAAGATCGGCCAGCTGCAGGTAAAAATCATGGGCGGCCTGCTCGGCGTTCATGGCCTGGGCGAAGATCTCGCTGAGCGGGACGCGCTCGTCCCGGAAACGGATCTCGGGGCAGGGGCACCACGGGTTTTTCGGGGATCGTCAGGGCCTGCTTGGGGAAGCGCTGGCGGAAGATGCCCTCCAGTGCCTGCTGGTGCTTTTTTTCCTCCAGGGCCAGGAATTCCAGGCGTTCCTTGAGGAAAGCGTTCTTGACGAGCAGCGCCACGCGGGAATATATGGCCTGGCTCTCGATCTCGCTTTTCACGGCGGCCAGCAGCAGGTCGGCCAGGGCGTATTTTTTCAATTCCATGTCCTTCATTTTTCCCTCCTTTGCCGCGAGCGAACGCGGTTCAATAGTTTTCAACCCAGACTTCGAAGTATTCCTGGGGATGGGCGCAAACCGGGCATTTGTCCGGGGCTTTGTCGGCCTCGATGATCTGGCCGCAGACGCGGCATTTCCAGAACACTTTCTTTTCCTTGCAGAAGACCTTGTTGCTCTTTACATTGTCCAGCAGCTTGCGGTAGCGCGCCTCGTGCCTTTTTTCGACCAGCGAGATGGCGCGAAAGGTGCGGGCGACATCGGGAAATCCTTCTTCGTCGGCGATAGCGGCGAATCCAGGGTAAAGGGCCGACCACTCTTCGTGCTCGCCGTTGGCCGCGTATTCCAGGTTCTTGACCGTCGAGTCCAGGGCCACCGGGTAGGCGGCGTGGATCTCGAACGCCTCGCCGTTCATCTCGGCGACCAGGTGCTTGTAGTACAGCTTGGCGTGCATGCGCTCGTTTTCGGCGGTTTCCAGGAATAGCTCCTCGATCTGCCTGAATCCTTCCTTGCCGGCGGTCTTGGCGTAAAAAGTATAGCGCATCCGGGCCTGGGATTCCCCGGCGAATGCCTTGAGCAGGTTCTCAGCCGTGCGGCTGCCTTTGAGTGATTTCATGATTCCTCCTCCACTACCCGTATTGTAACTTTTTTCAACCCAAAGTCAAGACGGAAAAAGCGCCCTTCCTACCTGTCGGCAGCCCCTAAAATGGCCGAGAACTTTTCCCAGTCGGCGCCGCGGCGGACGATCTTCACCGGGGTCACCGTGACATCGACCATGGTCGAGCCCAGCGAAGCGGGGAGCGCTCCCCCGTCGATCAGGAGATCGAGCTGCGGGAACTCGCGGGCGATGCGCTGCGGGTCGTTCAGCGGCGGCCGGCCGCTCAGGTTCGCCGAGGTGCTGACCAGGGGGAAGCCAAGGGCAGAGATCAATGCCAGCAGCAACGGCACGCCGGGGATGCGGATGCCGATGCGCTCGCTGTTCTTCAACAGCATGGGGTCGATGGCCGCAGCCGGCTTGAAAAGGAAGGTGAATTTCCCGGGCAGTAATTTTTGCAGACGGTCACGAAAAATATCCGGGATCTCCGCGACGAGCGATTCCAGCATGGCCATGCCGTCCACGGCGACCGAATACGGCATGTCGCTGCGCTTTTTCAGGGCGTCGATCCTGGCCATGGCGGCGGCGGAGAAAAAATTACCGCCCAGCCCGTAGAGTGTGTCGGTAGGATAGGCGATCACCCCGTCGGCACGGAGGCAGTCGCCGATCTTTTTGAAATTGCCCGGGGCCAGGATGTCGGCGAAGGGAATGACGATCATGGATAGAGGAGAAACGGCCGGGCCGCTTCGGCATAGGCGGCGATCTCGCGCTCGATACCGTCGCGGATCCCGGCAAAAGGGAATGTTGCCGTCGATGGCCTTGCGGATGCGGTCGCCGCCGCAGATCATGTCGATGGGCGGCCGCCGGTATTCGAATTCATAGGGCGGCTCCTGCCAGCGGAATTCGCCGGGGTGCAGCCGCGCCGCCAGGCGGATCAATTCATAGTAGGCCTGGAAGCTGCGGAACTTTTCCCGGTCGGTCACCTGGACCAGCACGCCGCCGCACACCCGGCCGGCATGCTTGGAGAATTCGGGCTTGAAGAACATGGGGACGAAGCGCGCTCCCGGCAGTCGCCGCCGCCGCATTTCCGCGGCCAAACGGGAGGGGTCGATGAACGGGGCGCCGGCCAGTTCGAACGGCCGGGTCGTGCCCCGGCCTTCGGAGAGGTTCGTCCCTTCGAGCATGACCGCGCCGGGATAGACCAGGGCGGTCGAAAAAGAGGGCATGTTCGGCGAGGGCAGGGTCCAATAGCCGGGGAAATAGTCCTTGCGCGTCCAGCCGCGCGCCTGGACCACGGACAGCTGCACGTCCAGGGCGTAGTGACTCAGGGCGAAAGAGAGAAATTCGCCGGCGGTCAGGCCGTGGCGCATGGGCACCGGCAGCTGGGCCACGATGCTGAAATGGTCGGGCCGGGCCGGCGGGCCCTCGAAGTCGCGGCCGTTGAGGGGGTTGGGGCGGTCCAGGACGACCACCTCGACGCCGCGGCCGGCGAGCCAGCGCAGCAGCATGACCAGGTGGTTGACGAAAGTGTAGACCCGTGTGCCCACGTCAAAAGGATCGACGACCAGGAGATCGATCCCCTCCAACCAATCCTCTTCGGGCAGCAGTTTCTCGCCATACAGGCTGCGCACCGGCACTCCGGCCGCGCTCCAGAAGAACGAGGGCGAGCTGACCATATTGTCCTGGCGGTCGATGAAAAAACCGTGCTGCAGCGACCAGATCGCTTTCAGGCGCCCGCCGGCCAGGCCGTGCAGCACTTCATGGACCGGCCGTCCCGCCCGGTCGATGTTGGCGCTGCCGCTGACCAGGGCGAACGGGCGGCCGGCGACGATTTTTTTGTAAACCTGAGGCAAGACGTCAATGCCATTCAATGTGGTGAACAAATGCCACTCCCCATTCCCAGTATAATAACGGCGCCGAAAAGTCAAGCCGGGGTGAATCCCGGCTCACCATGAGGAAAATCTGGGTCACTTGCGCGGTTTGAAAACTCTTCCGGTTTCGTGCCAGGACGAGGTCAGCCAGGCGTTGCCGTCGATCCGGTATTCGATGAGGTTGGGCAGGTACAGGTTCATCCAGTCGCTGTCGTCCCAGCGGTAGTAAAGAAAACGGCGCTCGCGGGGGCGATCGGGCGGGATCTGAAAAAGCGGCTCGCCCGTGCCGGCTTTCTCCAGACCGGCGCTGGCGAACACCGTGGCCTGGATATCGACCAGCGATGCCGGCGCATCGCTGATGACCAGGTCCCCGCGGTCGCCCGGGCGCTTGACCAGCAGCAGCGGCAGCCCCGACTCGTGCACGCCCGGCGGCAACGGGCCCTTGGCGGACTGCCGGCCGTCCATGGAAGCCGGCAGGCGCAGGTCAAATCCCCCGTACGGATGCCCATGGTCGCCGAGAATGAAGATGAGGGAGTTGTCATAGGCGCCCAGCTCCTTGAGCCCTTGCAGAAAAAAATGGACCATCTTGAGCTCGCCGCGGGCCAGGTCAACCCCGTTGGCGCGATTCAGCGAGCGCTCGACCGGTTCCAGGTTGGCGTTCAGGCGGATCGGCTCATGAATGCCGCGCCAGTGGTAGAACTTGAAGATATCCTTGTCCGGGACCAATTTCGCCTTCTTCAGGAAATTCGTCACGAATACCACGTCGAGATGGTCTCGCGCCGCTGACCTGGAGACCTCCAGCCAGTTCCTGCGCACCTGGTGGATGCGCGGCAGGGAACGTCGCAGCTTGCGGTTGGCATTGGCCGCCTGCCTGTAGATAAAGCGGGAGACGTAGTCGTCATCGAGGGACGTGGATTTGTCGCCTTCCCCCAGCCAGCGGGTCAGGAACCAGTGCTCGTTGTTGAAAACCTCGCGCTTCAGAAAATGGGGCAGATAACGGAACAAGGTGATATCGAACAGATAGGCCAATCGCGTGGTGGTATGCTTGTCCTTGTTCTCCCAGATATTGGACATCACGGCCGGATTGAAATAAATGCTTTGCATCACCGAGGGGAAAAGATCCACTTGCCAACCGCGCGCAAGCAGGGCGTGGGGAATCGATGTCGGCGCAAAATAGGCCTCGGCCATGAACGACTGGATCGGCTGGGAGTTGGTATAATATTGCCCCGTGAGTATGAGCGGGACCGCGGCGTAGGTGCTGGGAAAACCGCCCGTGGTGTTGCGGAAATAGGTAAAATCGTCAAAATATTTCTTGGCAGCGGGGTCCTTGTCGATGACCTGCTGAAAAACATCCGACTGAAAACTATCCAGGACAAGGACAATGATGTTCTTGCGGTTGGAAAAATCGAATTTTTTATTGGTGACGAACTGAAATTTCTTGAAGCTCGGCAATCCCGGTTGTTTGACGACCAAAAATGACGTGAACAGAAACTGGATCGACAGGATGACCAATGAAAGTGTTTTCGCCCGTCGCGAAAAAAATGCCGGGCGCCAGACGGCCAGGAGCATGCAGCCGATCCAAATGGGAGTATCGATCAGGCCGTAGGCGATTTTTTCTCCCCAATCGATCTCGTGCCCGTTGAACAAGCCGTATTTCCAGACCATGAAGGTGCCTTGGAACCACAGGAGGAATCCCAGGGCGAACACCAGGGCCAACCCGCGTTCATGAAGCCGGAAACGGTCCGGCAAAAGCATCAGGGCCAGCAGTACCAGGAAAAACAGGCAAAATGTGACAACGGCCAGAGAAGGCAATAGCTGGGAAAGACTGAAGTTAAACTCCAGGGAATTGGGTAAAAAAAGCTGCGCCGGGCCGAACAAGGCCAGGGTGCAGGAAAACAGCAAGGCAACTGGGACCGCATCGGCCAATTTCTTCTTGGAAAGAGTCATATTTATACTTGCACCCGATTTCAAGATCTGATTTTATAATCAATCAACGCCGATGTCAATCGGGGCACGGGAACGGCACCTTGTGTTCATGCTCTCCGTAATGGCTCCCCGGTGAGCGGAATGGCTCCCTTATTGCGCCCCTGTCTTTTTTCTGTTATAATCGTTTTTCTGGGAGGATACGTGCATAATTTAAACGGAATAGACAGCAAGTTCAGATTGGCCATCCTGGTCGCCCGCCGCGCCAAGCAGCTCATCGGGGGAGCGAAAAGGAAGATCGAGATCAAGACCGACAATCCCCTGACCGTGTCCATGGAAGAATTCAGGCAGGGGAAAATAGACATGAACATGCTGTACGAAGAACCCTCCATTTTCGGTGAACCCGGCGCGGAAGCCCCGACGGGCGAAACCGGGCTGAGCGGCGAGATGGTCGATTGCGGGAGCGCGGAAGACGCCGAGGAATCTGAAGCCGAACTCGAAACCGATGCCGAAGCCGAGGCCAGTGCCGACGCCGAGGATGAGGCCGAAGCCGAAGACGAAGCCGAGAGCGAAATGGTGGACGAGGCGCAAGATTCCCAGACGGAACCTGAATCCTGAGTTGACGTCCGTGAATGAACACCGTCATCCGATCGCCCAACTGGATCGGCGACGGGATCATGTCCCTGCCCGCCATCCGGGCCTATAAAAAATATTTTCCCCATGACCGCCTGGCCGTGGCCGCCAGGCGTTATCTCGCCGACATTTTCCTGAACATTCCCCAGATCGACGAGATCGTCCCCATCCCCGACCGCTGGACCGCTTCGACATATGCCTCCGCCTTGCGCCAGATGCGGGGCCGGCGTTTCCAGCGCGGCGTCCTGTTCACCAACTCCTTTGCCTCGGCCCTGTTTTTCCGCCTGGCCGGCATCCGCGACTGCCGCGGCTACGACCGCGACGGCCGCGGCTGGCTGCTTCGCGACCGGATTCCTTTTATCCCAAGTGCCGAGCATCACCAGTTCTATTACCTGAACCTGGTGGAGCACCTGGCCGGGGAAAAGATCGATTCCGCTTTCCCGGCCGACCTGGTCGTTTCGAGCGCGGAAAGCGCCTGGGCGGCGAACTGGCTGGTCGAGCGGGGCCTGGTTGAGGGGCAGCCCCTGCTGGCCGTGGCTGCCGCCGCGGCCTACGGCAGCGCCAAGGCCTGGCTGCCCGAGCGTTTCCGCCAGGTGATCGCGGCCTGGCATGAGACCCACCCCGACTGCGCCGTCCTGCTCCTGGGCGGCCCGGCCGAGAAGGACGGGATCGCGGCCATGGCCGCCGGCCTGCCCGGCCCCATCCTCGATCTGGCCGGCCGCCTTACCCTGCGCCAGACCATCGCGATCCTGGCGCGCTGCCGCCTTTTCATCGGCAACGATTCCGGGCTGATGCATATCGCCGCCGCCCTGGCCGTGCCGCTGGTGGCGGTCTTCGGCCCCACCGAGCCGGGCAAGACCGCCCCTCTGGGCCGGGACTACCGCCTGCTCCACCGCGGCGCCGACTGCGCCCCCTGCCGCCGGCGCGAATGCCCGACCGATCACCGCTGCATGAGCGCCATCGGCGCGGACCAGGTCCTGGCCGCGGCCGGGGAACTCTGGCGCCAGGATACTGCGGGGGCGAAATGAAGCGGGCGGTTTTCCTGGACCGCGACGGGACGCTGATCCAGGACCGCGGCTATATCTGCGATTTTTCGCAAATCGGCTTTTTCCCCGCGGCCGCGGCCGCCGTGCGCATCCTGAACCGGGCCGGGTACCTGGTCATCGTGGTCAGCAACCAGTCGGCCGTGGCCCGCGGCATCTGCAGCGAAGCGCAGGTCAGCGAGTTGCACCGGCGGCTGCAAGGCCATTTCAAGAAGCGCAAGGCCGAGATCAGCGCCTTCTACTACTGCCCGTTCCTCGGCGACGCCGCAGTGCCCGCCTACCGATGCGACAGCCCCCTGCGCAAGCCCGCCCCGGGCATGCTGCTGCAGGCAGCAGCCGATTTCGACCTGGAGCTCCCCAACTGTTTCATGGTCGGCGACAAGGCCGACGACATCGAAGCCGGCAAAAGGGCGGGCTGCCTGACCGTTCTGGTGCGCACCGGCCAGGGGCAAGCCGCCGCCGCGACCCTGGCGGCGACGGGATCGGGCCCCGACCACATTGTCGACGACCTCATGGCCGCCGCCCGCTTCATCGTCTCCGGTCCGGCGCCAGGGGCCTGAAGCGCTTGGGCCGCCGCTTTGCAAGAAAAGGCGCGGCCGGCTGTTTAAGTAAACCATGAATTCCCGGGAACTCTCCGACGATCAGGTTGTCAGCGCCGTTCTGGCGGGGCGGCGCCAGGATTTCGAGATCCTGATCCGCCGCTACTCGGGAAGGATCATCCATTTCATCACGCGCATGACCCAGGACCGCGACGAGGCCCAGAGCATCGCCCAGGAAGTTTTCCTGAAAATTTTCCAGAATCTCCCCTATTACCGCAAAGAGAACAATTTCTCGGCCTTCATATTCAAAATCGCCAAGAACATGACCTTGAACTGGCTCAAGCGGGGGAAACGCACGGTTCTTTTTTCCCGCCTGCTGGACCGGGATTTCCACAAGGCCCCCTTCCGCCAGGAGCCGCCGCGTTTTTCCGCCCATGACCAGAGCGAAAGGGAAGCCGAGGTCAGCCGCGGCCTGCTGTTGCTGCCCGAGGAGCAGCGCCTGGCCCTGATCCTGAAGGTCTACCTGGAATTCTCCTACAAGCAGATCCGCGAGATCACCGGCTGGTCGATCCCCAAGATCGAAACGCTCATATCGCGGGCCAAAGGCCGCCTGAAAAAAAACATTTCGCTGCAAGAAAGAAACGGGGAAACTGTTTCAAGTGCGAGGGAAGAATGAATTGCAAAAAAGCTTGCCGGTTGCTCAGCGCCTGCCAGGACGGGGAACTCGCTCCCAAAACGAAGCGGGAGGTGGAGACTCACTTGCAGGGCTGCCGCGCCTGCCGGGCCGAGTGGCAGGGCATGCAGGGAGTGGTCGCAGGCCTGCGCGCCCTGCCCGCGCCGGACGTGGATCCTTTTTTCCCTGCCCGGGTCATGGCCGGGCTGCCGGCCGCCCGGCGCGGAGAATTCCGCCTGCTGCCGGCCGCGGCCTACGCATTGGTGTTCCTGGCCATATTCATCGGCGGTTTTTTCCTGCAGCTGACCTCCGACCGCGGCGCCGCCCTGGCCCAGCCCCGGGCCGCGACCTTCAGCTCGGTGCTGCTGGAGAACCAGGACCTGGGGCTGCTGGCCATCCATGACCAGACCCTGGCCCTCTTCGAAAGGCAGGCGCCATGAACCGCAACAAAGCCATCACCCTGCTGCTCACGGTTTCCATGGCCCTGAACCTGGCCTTTCTGGCGGCTTTCGTTTACAGGAAAGTCGTACGGCGGCACCATTCGGCCCCGCCCATGGATTTCCGCAGCGATTTCGGCCTCAAGGCGGACCAGGAAGCCAGGGTGCGCGACATCGTGCGCAAGTTCAAGATCAATTCCATCCTGTTCAAGGAGGACATCCTGGATAAAAGGGTGGAGATCGTCGAGGAGCTGGGCAACCCGCTCTGCGACGCCGCCAAGATCGCCGCCAAGACCGAGGAACTGAACAAGCTGGAAAACCAGTTGAACCGCGATTTCATCGCCGCCCTGCTGAAGATCAACGACATCCTCGAGCCGTCGCAGCGGCTGAGCATGATCTACGGCCTGAGCCGCAACTGGTTCTTCTTCAACCCGCGTCCCGAAAAAGGAGGTACGCATGAATAAAAAGATCGTTTTTCTGCTGGTCATGGTCCTGCTGCTGGGCACGCTCTCCCAGGCCCAGGTCGGGAAAAGGCCGCGCCCCGGCGTGCTGAACAGCATGCGCTTCGGGCTGTACATGGCCGAGAACAACCTGTTCGAAGCCCGCTTCAT
Organism: Candidatus Aminicenantota bacterium; assembly: GCA_963764745.1. Lineage (GTDB taxonomy): Bacteria > Acidobacteriota > Aminicenantia > UBA2199 > UBA2199 > UBA2199. The sequence goes on from CAVXTN010000012.1 coordinate 235,891, forward strand.
CCTGCACCTGAAGGCCGAGATCGGCCTGGCCCCCGAGCAGGAGAAGAAGATCGGCGACATGATGCTGGCCTACGAGGAGAGCGCCATCCGCCGCGGCTCCGACATCAAGGTGCTGGAGCTGAAGTTCGCCTCCCTGCTCAAGCCCGGCCGCGTCGACCGCCGCGAAATGGAAAAAATGGTCCGCGAGATCGGCAAGATGAAGACCGACCTGCAGGTGGGCCACCTCAACTACCTGCTGGACGTGCGCGACACCCTGACCGCCGAGCAGGTCCAGAAGCTCGAGAAAGCGAAGGAAAAGTTTCGCGGCGAAATGCGCGAAAGAATGGGCAAGCGGGGCATGATGCCGCCGCCGCCCGATGCCATGGACGATATGGAAGAAGGCCCTCCGGGCGATTGAAATCCTTTGTTTGTCCACCGGCAAGGGAAAGAAGACCTCCTCCATTCCTCCCCTTCTTTCCCTTGCCGTCCTTCCTTTGACCCACTCCTGATCTAAATCCCAGCGCCGGCTTCTTTTTTTACTTGGAAATGAAGCGCTTGAAGTTCAGCAGAGAGATGGACATCAGGGTCAGGGCGATGCCGCCCAGGACCAGCAGGTCCTTCCAGAAATAGGCGATGCCGTTGCCCTTGAGGAAGATCTCGCGGATGATCCTGATCAGGTAGCGCAGCGGGTTGATGTCGGCCACCACGCGCATCAGCGGCGGGATGTTCTCCACCGGGGTGAAGAAACCCGACATCAGCAGGAAGATCATCAGCGAGAACCAGGCGAAGAACATGGCCTGCTGCTGGGTGGAGGAAAGCACGGAGATCAGCAGGGCGTAGGAAAGGATGGCGGCCAGGTAAACCATGGCGGCCAGGAAGAGGTAGAAGAAATTGCCGCGGAACGGGATGCCGAACCACAGCAGCACGACCAGCAGGCCGATGACCATGTCGACCATGCCGATCAGGGCCGCCGGCAGCGCCTTGCCGATGTAGATCTCCAGGGTGGTCAGCGGCGAGATCAGGAGGGTGTCCAGGGTCTGCTGCTCCTTTTCGCGCACCAGCGAGGCCGAGGTCAGGAACATGGTGATGATGGTCAGCAGGAAGGCCGACGATGCCCGGGCCCATGTAGTTGATGCTGCGCAGCTGCGGGTTGAAGCGGAAGACGGTCCTGGCCGCCAGCGGCAGCCCCTGGCCGCGCTTCTCCATGTCGTCGAGGATATAGTTCTTGATGATGCCGTTGAAATAGCCGGCGGCGATCATCGAGGTGTTGGAATCGATGCCGTCCATGAGCACCTGCACCTCGGGATAATTCAGGAGGTTGCGCTTCTTGTCCAGGGCGTCGCGGAAGACCAGCATGGTCTTGACCTCGCCTTTTTTGAGCAGGTAGAGGTAGTCCACGCTGCGGTCGCTCACGAAGCGCACGCTGAAAAGCGGCGACTGGCGAACGCGCTGGATGATCTGCCCGGCCGCCTGCCCGCGGACTGAGGTTGACGATGCCCACCGGCACGTGGCGGATATCGGTGGAGATCACGTAGCCGAGGATGATGATCTGGATGACCGGGCTGACGAACATCAGGAACAGCAGCTCTTTCTGGCGGGTGACCTCGATCAGTTCCTTCTTGATCAGGTAAAACAGCTTCATTGCACGGCCTTTCTCTGCCGGTTGAATTTCCGGGTGGCGGCCGCCAGCAGCACCAGGCTGAGCGCGATCAGCATGCCGCCCTCGAAAAGGAAATGCTTCAGCTCCGCCCCCTTGAGGATCACGCCGCGGATGATGCGCAGGAAATAGGTGGCCGGTATGACGTAGGAGATCGCCCGCAGGACCGGGGCTCAGGGAATCGAGCGGGAAAGATGAAGCCGGAAAGCAGCATAGGACGGCAGCATGGTGATCAGCAGCGTGGCCAGCATGGCCACCCGCTGGTTGGGGCGCCGACGTGGAGATCAGGATGCCCAGCGACAGACCGGCGACGATGTAGAGCAGGGCGAAAAGCAGCAGCACCAGCAGGCTGCCGCGGATGGGGATGCCGAACCAGAAGCGGGCGAAAAGCAGGATGACCACCCCGTCCAGCAGGGCCACGATGATGTAGGGAATGGTCTTGCCGATGATGATCTCGCGCGAGCGCAGCGGCGAGATGAACAGCAGGGCGATGGAGCCGGTCTCCCGCTCCTTGGCGATGCTGAGCGAGGTGAGCATGGCCGAGATCATCAGCAGGATGACGGCGACCAGGCCGGGGATGAAGAAGAACTGGCTGCGGGCCTCGGGATTGAAATAGATCTTGGTGTCGATGCTTGCAGCAGCGGCCCGCTCCTTTCAGGGCGGCGATGAATTCCAGGAGGATCCGCTCATTGTACTGGTAGACCAGGTTGGCGACATTGGTGTCGCTGCCGTCGATGACCATGCCGATGTCGCTCTGCCCGTGGGCGGCCAGGCGGCGCGAGAAATCGGCCGGGATGACGATGATCTCCTTGATGGTCTCGCCGGCGCAGCAGCTCCTCGGCCGCGGCCAGGGAGAGGGTGCCGCCCGTGTCGCCGGCGCGCGTGCGCACGACGAAGACGCGGTTGGCGGCGAAGGCCTTGACCAGCTCCCTGGACAGGCGGCTTTGCGCCAGGTCGATGACCGCGGCGTCGATGCGGTTCAGGTCATAGGAGACCGAATAGCCGAGGATGAAGATCATGACCAGCGGCGTGATGAAGACCATGGTCAGGCTGCGCGGGTCGCGCAGGATATGGTAAAACTCCTTGACGATGATCGCCTTAATTCTGCCCATGTTCCGCGATGGCGTCCTTGAAGAGCTCTTCGATGCTCGCCTTGCCCTTTTGCCGCAGCAGCTCGCCCGGCTCGCCCAGGGCGACGATCTCGCCGTTGTGGATGATGATGATGCGGTCGCAGTATTCGGCCTCGTCCAGGTTGTGGGTGGAGACCAGCAGGGTCTTGCCCCGTTTTTTCAACCCGTAGATCTCGCTCCAGAAATGGCGGCGCGCCTCGGGATCGACCCCCGAGGTCGGCTCGTCGAGCAGGATGATCTCCGGGTCGGGCAGCAGGCAGACGAACAGGGCCACCTTCTGGCGGATGCCGGGCGGGACGTCCTCGATCTTGCGGCGCAGCAGCTCGGCCGGGAACTGTTCCCCGATGCGGGCCTGGCGCTCGGCCAGTTCATTCCGGCTCCAGGCCCGGAGATGCCGCCGAAGAACTCGATGTTCTCCAGGGCGGTCAGCAGCGGGTAGAGCGAGAATTTCTGCGACATGTAGCCCAGTTTTTTCTTGACCTGGGCGAGATGCTCGCGGTTGTCCAGGCCGCCGATCAGGACCGTCCCGGAAGTGATCTTCAGCAGGCCGGTGATCATCTTGATGGTGGTGGTCTTGCCGGCGCCGTTCGGCCCCAGGAAGCCGACGATCTCCCCGGCCGCCACGTCGAAGGAAATGCCCTTCACGGCCTGGAAATGGCCGAAGTTCTTGCTGAGGTCACTGACGGCGATGGCCGGGACCGCGGGGCTCATTGCCGCCTCTCGTAGTAAATGTACATGTCTTCCAGGGTGGGCTTTTCCTCGACCATCTCCAGGTGCGGGATGCGCTCGGCCCAGGTTCTCGGGACCGGTCTGCATGTAGCGGATGAATTTGCCGCGCATGTGCGCCTGGCCGCCCAGGCCGGGAACGGCGGCGATGCGCTGCATGGCCTCGAACACGTTCCCGCGCGGCAGGATGCGGAACAGGCGCGCCGGGAAGGAGCGCCGCAGCTCGGCCAGCGAGTCCTGGCGCATGACCCGGCCGTTCTTGATGAACACGATGTGATCGCCTTTTTCGGCCTCGTCCAGGTAGGGCGTGGACATGACGATGGTCTTGCCTTCGTTCTTCAGAGCTCTCGATGATGGCGAAGAATTCGATGCGCGACAGGGGGTCGACGCCGGTGGTCGGCTCGTCCAGGATGATCAATTCCGGCGAGGAGAGCAGGATCGTCGACAGGGCCAGCTTCTGCTTCATGCCGCCGGAAAGGGCGCCGGCGCGCCGCCGGCGGAAGGGTTCCATGCCGGTCCTGGCCAGCAGGCGGTTCTTCAGTTCCTCGCGCCGCGGCAACGGCACCTGCTGGATGGCGGCGAAGAAATTCATGTTTTCCTCGACGCTCAGGTCGGCGTAAAGGGAGAAGCGCTCGGGCATGTAGCCGCAGATGGAGGTGATCCGGCGAATAATCGCCGCCGATGTCCCGGCCGTCCAGCAGGATGGCGCCGGAATCCTTTTTGACCAGGCCGACCAGCATCTTGAAAATGGTCGATTTGCCGGCGCCGTCGGCCCCGGTCAGGATGGTGATCGCCGCTTTGCGGATGTCCAGCGAAACCTCGTCCACGGCCTTGACGGCGGCGAACGACTTGGAAACGCGCTCCAGCCGGACCATGCCCTTGTCTACCTGGCGAAGACCACGGTGACCGGCATGCCGATCTTGAAGACCTCGAGGTCGCGGTCGATGCGGACCTTTACCTGGTACAGCAGCGCCTGGCGCTCTTTTTCGGCGACGATATACTTGGGGGAAAATTCAGCCTTGCGGCCGAAGACGGAGATCGTACCGGAAAAGGAGCGGTCTTCCAGGCCGTCGACCATGATCCCGGCCCGCTGGCCGAGCTTCAGCCCCGTGATCTCCTGCTCCTCGATGAACACGTCGACGTACAGGCTGGAGAGGTCCAGGATATCCGCCAGGGCCACGCCCGGGAAAACGGTCTCCCCCTGGCTGATGAAGGTCTCCAGCACCACGCCCGAGACCGGGGCGCGCAGCAGCAGGTCCCGTTCGTTCAGGTCCAGCGCCTGGCGCTTGTTGGCGATGTGTTCCTTCTGGATCTGCAGCGCTTCCAGTGATCTGTCCAGCTCGGAAAGCGAGGTCTGCGCGTCCTTCAGCTGCAGGCGGGATTTTTCCAGCTGGTCGCCGGAAATGGACTGGCTCTGCTGCAGGCGCTCGAAGCGCTGCACCTGCTTCTGCCAGTAGTCGAGGTTGGCCGCGAGCAGCTGCCGCTTCTCCCGGGCCCGGGTCTCGCTGTTGGCGATCTCCTTCTCGCTCAAGGACAGGTCTTCCATGCCGTTGCGCACCTTGTCGCGGTTGATCTCGGCGATCAGCTCCCCCTTGCTTCACGGCCTGGCCTTCCCGGACCAGCAGGCGGTCCAGGGTTCCGGCCGCCACGGCCTTGACGCTGGCGATCTCGCCGTCGACCACGCCGGGCGCCCGGATCTCCCGGTCATTGCTCCGGCAGGAATAAAACAGCACCAGGGAAAGCAGGAGCGCCGCCGTCTTGTTCATTCTTCCTCCTCGCATTTGCCGATCAGGGTGTCCATGCTGACCTTGAGCATTTCCATCTGCGCGAGCAGTTCCTCGCGGTTGGAAAGGTATCTTTCCTGGCTGGTCATGGCCGCCAGCAGGTCGGTATGATCGATCTGGTTTTCTTCGTAAAGCTTTTCCTTCAGCCGGACATCCTCGGCCGCGTTGGCGGACAGGTCGTCCAGCAGGGCAAGCTTTTTCTCCAGGCTTTCCTGCATACAGGAACAGCTGGCGCAGGCTCTTTTCGCTCTCGCGGACGAAGTCGGCGCGCTGGTTCTCCAGCTTGCGCGCGGCGATGTCGGCCAGATGGCGGTCGCGGCCGCCCTTGTTCCAGTTGAAAACGGGCAGGGAGACGCTCACCCCGCCCTGGAAATACAGGGTCCACTGGTTCGTGAAAAAATTCTGGCCCGGCCGGCCGTAATGCAGTTCGGCAAAGGCGCTGACCTGGGGAAGATACGCCGCCGGCGATCGATTTTTTCTGGACCTGGACCAGGCGCTCCCTCTGCTCCAGCGAGCGCAGCAGCGGATGGCCGGCCAGGAAATATTCCCGGGCCGCGGCAAAAGATCCGCTGCCAGTCCCGGGTTGGAAATCGATATCCTGCGGGTCGTAGCCGCAGAGGCTGTTGAAATGGACCGCCTCGGCCGCGATCAACTGCTCCAGGTCCTCCAGGCTCAGCCTGATCTCGTCCGCCTTGGCCTGCGACTCCAGCAGGTCGGACTTGCTCACCATTTCCTCGGCGAACAGGTTCGTCACTTTGCGCAGGTGCAGGTCCAGGCTGGAGAGCAGGGAATTCAGCGAGTCCCGCTTTCGGCAGAACAGCAGGTAGGTGAAATAGGAGGACTTGACCTGCCCGGCCAGCTCGATCTTTTTCAGCCGGGTCACGTCCTTTTCCGCGGCTTCCCGGATCGCTTCCATCTTCACGGCGTTGTCCAGCAGGCCGCCGCTGTACAAGGGTTGGGACAGCGACATTTTGAGATCAAAATTGTCGTTGGGGGCGGAGAGCATGACCGTGCCCGCGGGGATGTTCGGGCCGAGGGGAAAGGGAAAAGCGGAAGCCTTGACCTCCACCTTGTCCGAACTGTAGCGGTAGCTGCCGTTGAAAAAAACGGAAAAATATTTCTGGCGCAGGGCGGTCAGGCGGGCCGTGGCCGCGGCTTCTTCCTCCAGCCGCTGGCTGTCGAGGCCGGGGCTGATCTTCCAGGCGTCGGCCACCGCCTGCGACAATGTCACCCGGGCCGGCAGCACGGACGCGAAAGCCAAAAATAGCAGGAATGGTATTTTTTTCATTTCAACATCCCCCGTTGCAGGACGCGGACCACGCTGGCGATCCGCTTGCGGTAAAAATCCTCGTCCGTGGCGACCCTGATCCCGGAGATCGCCTCCACCATGGGCTTGCCGATGAAGGAAAAAACGGAAAGGGCGATGATGTTCATCATGAAGTGCAGGGGGTCGGGTTCGGAGATCAGTCCCCGCCGGTGCCATTCCGGGATCAGCTGGAGCAGCGGGTGCGGCTGGGAGGACATTTCCTTGTGGATGATCCCGGCCATGGCGGCCGTGACGTTTTCCGGGTTATGGATCAGGTCGAAGACCATGATGCGCACCAGGTCGGGATGGCGGGCGATGAAGCGGATGTAGATCTCGGGAAATTTTTCCAGGAAAAGCGCCGGGGTCAGCAGCGGCGAAAAAACGCGGCCGATCTCCTTGAAAAAATCGCCGAAAACCCCCGTCAGGACGGTCCGGTAAAGGTTTTCCTTGGAGGCGAAGTAGTAAAAAAGCATGGCCTTGTTGACGGCGGCGCCGCGGGCGATGGCCTCCATGCGCGCCCCGGCATAGCCGCGGGCGGCGAACTCCTTCTGCGCGGCCAGCAGGATCTTTTCCCGGCTCGGCAGCTCGGACTTTTTCATCTTGACCAACCGTTTGGTTTAACCATACGGTTAATATAATATGGATTTATTTTTTTGTCAACAAAAATATTTTATCCGGGCATGACCGGCACGTCGCTGGCTAGCGGGAAAGCCCCTTCCCGATAGGAGAATGAGCCTTGCAGACGACTCGGGGCCGCCTGTCCGCAAGACCGAAAGCCGGGCAGAGGACCGATCAATCCTCGCTTAAAATCTGAACCCGAAGCAAGCTCCCAGCACCATGTTGGTAAACAGGTCCTTGAACTCCGTGATCAAATATGCGGTGAGCTTGAGGTTCTTGGATATCAGCCCCGCGTTCAGCTTCAGGGAAAATTTGTCGGAGATGAAGGTGTCACCACTTCCTATATAGATGCCCTTGACCAGGCCGCCGCCGATGAAAAAGTTTCCGGGGGTGAAATTCAGGACCGCTCCCGGGAAGAGCAGGAATTCCTTGAACTTGAAGCCGTTACCGACCAATGTCGCCTCGGGGCTGAACATCAGGTAATCGCCGAACTGAAAATCAAGAGAAGCCCCCGCGGTCCAAAAGAGCGGGCTGAACGTGAAGTCCTTGTCGGTCACAACGCCGAAATTGAGAACGAAATTCATCTGGCTGCCCGCGCCGTACGCGCTCGAAACCACAAGCAAGCCGCACAGTAGTATCAATACTTTTTTCATATATCCTCCTGATAATTATGAACAATTCTATAAAAATCAATTTAAAATAGCAATCGCTAAGAACCGCAAATTTAATTTAAAACGAAATCCGGGGTTGCCGTCAATTGTCCAGGCGCTCGAGCAGCAGCTTGAGGATAAAGCGGGCCGCGGCCTTGTGGTTGCCCTGGGCACGGATGGCCGGGCTGACGCAGGAGGGGCAGCCGCTGGGGCAGGGGCATTTCTCGATGATCTCCAGGGCCTTTTCGAGCAGCAGGCTCCCCTTCTCGTATAGCGTCTCGGAAAAGCCGACCCCGCCCGGGTACTTGTCGAAGATGAAGATGTTGGGCTCGAAGCGGTCGGCGAAGGTCATGTCGGCCTGGTTGCGCATCATGTTCTTCAGCGCCCCGGGATGCAGCGGCTCCTTGGTCAGGTTGTCCTCGATGGCCACGCCGACGTCGCGGGTGTCGCAGAGCAGGATGACCGGGCTGATCTGCTTCATCAGGTAGGCGATGCCGGCCACGGCCTCGATCTTCTCCTCGTTGGAAAAATCCAGGCTCTGCAGCACGTCGTTCTTCACGGTCAGCCAGAAGCCGGTGGTGTGCATCTCCTGCTGCGGCAGCTGCAGCTCGCCGGCGCCGACGTTCTCCATGGTGAAGAACTTCAGCTTCTTGAAGCCCACCACCTGGGAGAAGACATGGACGTCGCCGTAGGAAAAGTTCAGGTTCTTCTTGCGCGTTTCGTCGAAGATATCCAGGACCTTGATCTTGGTGTAGGTGATGGAATCGGTGTAGTAGTCGGCGTTGGAGCGGGTCAGGAAAGCCTTGCGGTTCTCGTAGTCGAGCTCCTCGACCACGTACTGCTCGCCCTCCAGGATGTAGATGGCCTTGGGGTGGAGCGTTTCCAGGGCGTCGGAAAAACCGACCTCGGCGATCACCCGCTCCCCGTCGGTGCGGTCGACGACCACGAAGTTGTCGGAAGTGACGCGGTTCAGGCTGACGGCGTCGGCCGGGTAGCCCTCCTCGGTCCAGAACCACTTGTCGTCCTTGTGCAGCAGCACCTGGTGCTCGGCCAGGTAGGCCAGGATCTCCTCCAGGTCCTCGCCGCCGAACTTGTCGCCCTTGGCGAACGGCAGCTCGAAGGCGGCGCACTTGACATGGTCGATGAGCACGGTCAGGTTGTCGGCGTTGATGCGGCCCATTTCCGGCGACTGGCCGGAAAAATATTCGGGGTGGCTGACGATGTACTGGTCGATGGGCATGGAGGAGGCGACCAGCACGCCCAGCGACTGGCTGCTGCGCCTGCCGGCGCGGCCGATGCGCTGCCAGGTGGAGGAGATCGAGCCCGGGTAGGAGGCCAGGACCACGGCGTCGAGCGAGCCGATGTCGATGCCCAGCTCCAGGGCGTTGGTCGAAACCACGGCCTTGATCTTGCCTTCGCGCAGCCCCTTCTCGATCTCGCGCCGCAGCTTGGGCAGGTAGCCGCCGCGGTAGCCGCGCACCGTGTCGCGGTCCTGCACGGTCTTTTCGAAGTCGTTTTTCAGGTACTTGACCAGGATCTCGGTGATCAGGCGCGAATTGGCGAAGGTGATCACCTGCAGGCCGTGCTTGATCAGGATGCCGGCGATCTCGCGGGTCATGGAGACGTAGGAGCGGCGGATGCCCAGCTGCCTGTTGACCACCGGCGGGTTGAAAAAAACCAGGAATTTCGCCCCGCGCGGCGCCCCGCTCTTGTCGATCAGCACCACTTCTTCCTCGATCAGCCTGGCGGCCAGGTCGGCCGGGTTGGCGATGGTGGCCGAGCTCATGATGAACACCGGCCGCGTGCCGTAAAACGCGCAGATGCGCTTCAGCCGGCGCATGACGTTGGCCACGTGCGAGCCGAAGACGCCGGTGTAATAATGCAGCTCGTCGATGACCACGTACTTCAGGTTCTCGAACAGGCTGGCCCACTTGGTGTGGTGGGGCAGGATGCCCGAGTGCAGCATGTAGGGGTTGGAGATCACGATCTGCGCCTGCTTGCGGATGGCCTGGCGCATGCTGGTCGGCGTGTCGCCGTCGTAGGTGTAAAGGCCCAGCTTGTCGCCCAGGGCCTTGTTCAGGTCGAAGAGTTCGGCCAGCTGGTCCTGGGACAGGGCCTTGGTCGGGAACAGGTACAGGGCCTTGGACTGGGGGTCGCGGGCCAGGCCGTCCAGGGTGGCGGCGTTGTAGATCAGCGTCTTGCCCGAGGCGGTCGGCGTGGCCACCACCGTGTGCCGTCCCTGCAGGATATTGTCCAGGGCCTCGGCCTGGTGGGAGAAGAGGCGCTCGATGCCGCGCTGCTTGTAGATGGCGGCGATCTCGGGCGCCAGTTGCGCGGGGAAATCGGCGAATGCGCCGCTGAAAGGCTCGATCTTGATCAGGCGCAGGTCGGTCTCGATGTCGTTGCGCAGCTGGAAAAGTTCTTTCAGCGCCTGCTCGACCCGGATGTCTTTACTGCTGTCCATGGCCGGAAAATAGCATAAAATAGCTTGATTAGTAAACTGATCGAACTATAGTGATGAGTGAACGAACTTGCAGGGCTCAGTGATGAGTAATGAGAAAGAAACTGAAATGATCATATTTCGAGTGAATGCTGTTTCTCATCACTCATCACTTATCACTTATCACTTATCACTGGTTTCTGCTCGTCCTTCTTCACGCCCAGAACATCGGCGATGATCTTGTCAAACGCCTCGCGGGCCAGGGCGCCGCGGGCCATCTGCGGTTCGCCCTTGCTGGGGATGAAAAGCAGGCTGGGGATGGTCATGATGCCGAAGGCCCCGGCCAGTTCCTGTTCCTTGTCGGTATCGACCTTGTATATGTTGATCTTCCCCTCGTACTCGGCGGCCAGCTTTTCCAGGATGGGAGTGACCATTTTGCACGGCCCGCACCAGTCGGCGTAAAAATCGACTATGGCCGGCAGCTCGCCCTTGAATTCCCATTCCTTCTTGTTCTCGAAATCGAAGATCTTCTCGGTGAACGCTTTCTTGTCCAGTTTTTCCATGTTTTGACTCCTCTATTTTTTATTTTTTTTCCGTGATTCCATAAAAGCCCTGACCGCCCTCATATCGCATTCGCTTCCGCGCAGGAAGTCGCGGCAGAACAATTCCAGGTTTTGCCGGTCGCGGTCAAAGCTGCCTTCCCCCGCCATGATTTCCAGCAGGGCGGAAACCAGGAGCGGCAGATCTTTTTTCAGGCGGTAAAAGACATGCTTGCCCTGGCGGCGCGAATCCAGCAGTCCCTCCCTGTCCAGCAAGGTCAGGTTGCGGGACACCAGAGGCTGCGAAATGTTCAAGACGGCCATCAACTGGCAAACGAAGAGCTCACGCTCCCGCAGCAGCAGAAGCAGCCGCAAGCGGTTCTCGTCAGCCAGGGCGCGCAGGATACATACCGACCTTATCATATAATTATATTAACATATGTTATTATGTTTGTCAAGGCCATTCGCTTTTTCCGTAGGGAACGCAAATTTGCGTTCCCTACCCTGTCGCCGCTCAGGTATCCTTTGCCAGGCCCATGGCCTGCCGCCATGCCTCGGGCAGGAAACGGACCGAGATCTTTTTGCCCGTGGCCGGGTGACGGAAAGAATAATGGAAACAAAGGAGCCAGAGATCGGCGCCGGCCTGGCCGTGCCCGTAGCGGACATCTCCGGCCAATGGCGCCACCTGCTCCTGGAAATGGCGGCGGATCTGGTGGGTGCGCCCGCTCTGCGGGAACACCAGGAAAAAATAACGGCCGGCGCTTTCCCGGCAAAAGCGGACGTAGGTCAGCGCGAGCTTGCTGCTCCCCTGCCACTCCAGCGCCGAGCGAATGATGTAGGAAGGGCGCACCCCGGCGAAAACTTCGGTGGCCGCCAGGTAGCGCTTGCGGATCTGGCGCTCCTGGAACTGCCGGTGCAGGGCGATCTCGCTCTTCTTGTTCTTGGCGAAAAAGACCAGCCCCTGGGCCGGCAGGTCGAGGCGGTTGACCGGCGCCGCCCGATACGGGATAGGCAGGCGGTCGTAATATTTTTGCACGCCGTGCAGCAGGTTGTCGATGTCGCTGTAGGGAGTAGGCTGCACCGGCACGCCGCCCCTTTTGTAAACGATGAGCAGGTCCCGGTCCTCGTATTTGATATCCTCGGGCCGCAATTCATATTCGTGAACGGCGAATTTGGGCCGGTCCACGCGCAGCAGCTGGCCGCTGATGGCCATGCGCCCGTCACGCAGCCGCACCTTGCGCTCGCCGTCCCAGACCGATCCCTGGCGCAGCAGCCGCTCCGCCTCCTCCGCGCTCGCCCGCAAATGCTTCTGCAGCGCCGCGCCCAGCGACATGCTCTCCCCCTTTTTCAGGCGGATGAAGTAGCGGTCCATGTTGCGGTAAAAGGGGGTGGAGTCGGCCATGGACGGATTGTAGACGGGGAGACATGGCCTGTCAACAAAATATCAATGTTCAATGCTTGATATTGAATAAAAGGCCGGCGCAGCGGCTTTCGCTGGAACGGTTTGTGGGCGTCGAGGAGACGACTATCGCTTCCCGGAGGCGCCCGTGTTCTCCGTGTAGGGGCGGATCGTGATCCGCCCTCTTGGGAATGGCGCGAGAGCCTGCCAACGGCCTGAAGCTTTCTTACGGCGGGCAAGCAGCCCTTCATTCACTCGGGGATTCGGCCTTACCCGCCGAGGGGTTCGGGCTTCGCTTCCGCAGTGGGTTCGAATATGAACATCGGGGAACCCACTGCGAATCCCTTCGGGACCGCTCGCCCTTTCCCCAGCGGGGCCCAAGTCCTCACCCCACGTTCATTCAGGGCAAGCTTGCCCACCATCCTTGACTTTCGGGCGCACTTAATTTATATATGGGTTTCGTTAAAAAAGCGCGAATTCTATGAACGGCGCGATAAAACACCACCTGGAGGGACCGGCATGACAAATATGCGGACATACGAAGAGGAACGCAAGGATTTCAACTGGGGGATCTCCGAGAAGGAATTGGGCTACAAGCCCGGGGACGACATCAACATCGGCGCCTACTGCAGCGGACCGCATCTGCAGCCAGGGCAAGGGCGGCAAGCTGGCCCTGATCTGGGAAGGGCACGCCGGCGAAGTGAAGCGCTACACGTTCAACGACATGCGCCTGCTGACCAACGCCATCGCCCAGTACCTGGTCAACCTCGGCCTGCAAGCCCGGAGAGCGCATCTGCCTGTTCATGGACAAGGTGCCGGAACTCTATTTCGGCTTCCTGGCCATCCTGAAAATGGGCGGCATCGCCCAGCCGCTTTTTTCGGCCTTCGGCGCCGAATCGCTGCTCACGCGCCTGGCCGACGCCGGCACGGCCGCCATCCTCACCCAGAAAAAGCACGTGGCCAAGGTGCGCGCCCTGCTCAACGACATGCCCGGGCTGCGCCACGTCATCATCGTCGACGACGATGAGAACAAGCCCCTGCGCGAGCGCGAGGTCGCCCTGCACATGGAAAAGGAGCCGCGGCTCGAGAACTTCCCGGTCTTCCCGGCCAAGGCCGAAACGCCATCGGTCCTGCACTATACCTCCGGCACCACCGGCAAGCCCAAGGGGGCCCAGCACGTCCATTACTCGCTCATTTCGCAATACATCACCGCCAAGTATGTCCTGGACCTGAAGGAGGACGACATCTACTGGTGCACGGCCGACCCGGGCTGGGTCACCGGCACCTCCTACGGCATCATCGGCCCCTGGGCCAACGGCGTCACCCAGTGCGTGCTCGACGCCGGCTTCAAGGCCGAATCGTGGTACCGCTTCATCGAAAAATACCGCGTCACCGTCTGGTACTCGGCGCCGACCGCCATCCGCTCGCTGATGAAGGAGGGCGACGAGATCGTCAAGAAATTCGACCTCTCCTGCCTGCGCCACCTCTGCTCGGTCGGCGAGCCGCTGAACGCCGAGGCGGTGCTGTGGTCGAAGAAGGTCTTCGGCCTGTTCTTCCACGACACCTTCTGGCAGACCGAGACCGGCAGCATGATGATCACCAACTACCCGACCATGAAGATCAAGCCCGGCTCCATGGGCAAGCCCTTCCCGGGCATCACCGCCACCGTGGTCGACCTGAAGACCCACGAGCCGATCCAGAAAGCCGGCATCGTGGGCCTGATCGCCATCAAGCCCGGCTGGCCGTCCATGTTCCGCACCTACTGGAAGAACGAGGAAGTCTACAAGAGCAAGTTCAAGAACGGCTGGTACATCTGCGGCGACCGCGCCTCGATCGACGAGGACGGCTACTTCTGGTTCGTGGGCCGCGACGACGACGTGATCAACACCGCCGGCCACCTGGTCGGCCCCTTCGAGATCGAGTCGGCGCTGCTCGAGCACGAGGCGGTGGCCGAGTCGGCGGTGGTGGGCAAGCCCGACCCGGTGAACATGGAGGTGGTCAAGGCCTTCATCGCCCTCAAGCCCGGCTTCCAGGCCTCCAAGATGCTGGAGCTCGACATCATGAACTTCGTGCGCAAGAAGCTCTCGCCGCTGGCCATGCCCCAGGAGATCGAGTTCGTTCCCGGTCTTCCCAAAACCCGTTCCGGCAAGATCATGCGCCGCGTGCTGCGCGCCCAGGAGTGGGGCGAGGAGATCGGCGACATCTCGACCCTGGAGAACGACTGAGATCCAGTCGGTATTGAGAATCAGGTTGAAGCCAGCAAACTCTCGATTCTCCGCGCCGCGGCGAAGAGGTCGGGCTCCACCCAGTCGGCCTCGGAGAAGTCCTGGCCGCGGGTGTAGTCGCTGGGCACGGCGATCACCTGGCAGCCGGCGGCCTTGCCTGCCAGGACGCCGTTGCGCGCGTCCTCGAGCACGACGCACTCCCCGGGCGGCAGGCCCAGGCGGCGGCAGGTCAAAAGGTAGATCTCGGGATCGGGCTTGCCGCGCTCGAGGCCGTCGGCCGTCTGCAGCACGTCGAAGCGCCCGCGAATGCCGAAGCGGTCGAGCGCCAGGTCAAGGAACTCCATCTGCGCTCCGGTGCCCACGGCCAGCTTCAACCTGCCGTGGAAAGCGTCCAGGATCTCGAAAAGGCCGGGCATGGCTCCCAGGTCGCGGCGCATCAGCTCGAGCATCAGGCGGTTGCGCCAGGCCAGGAGTTCCTCGGGCGGCGTCCCGATCCCCAGTATCTCGCGCAGGAGGCGCAGCGACTCGATGGGCTTGCGCCCCATCAGCGGCCAGAGCTGCTCGTCGCGGATTTCAATGCCGTGGGCGGCGGCCATCTCGCGCTCGGCGGCGAAATAGAGGCGTTCGGAGTCGATCATCAGCCCGTCCATGTCGAATATCAGAGCGGACGGGCGCAAGTGCGGTTGGTTCAGCATTAGACATTATACACGATTTTTATCTCATTGCGCACCCTCACTTTTGGAACGGACTAAGTAAATAGTGAAATGTGAAAGGTGAAAAGTAAAAAATGAAAGGTAAATAGTAAGAGGTGAAAAGTGAAATGTCAGGGCTGGCAGTTTAGTTCGTTTCATTTCTTCCTATCTTTTCACTTTTCACTTTTCACTAATCATCTTGCCAGCGCAGCGGTTGACAACGGATTTCTTTTCGCCCAGAATGAAGGCATGGAAAGAATCAAAACCATGCTGCCCAGGCTGGTCGCCCTGGCCCGCTGGCTGGCGTTCCTGGTCATCACCGTGGTTTCGGGCGCCATCGCCTGGAAGGTCATCGGCACCTGGCAGGGAACCCTGGGCCTGCTGCCTGAGTTCGACAACGCCATCGTGGGCCTCTCCTCCCCCTGGAACCCGTTCTACACCTTCCTGCTCACCTGCTTCATCTGCATCCTGGGCGCCCTGCCCATGCTGCGCGACCGCCGCAACCTGGGGCTGCCCCGCCTGCTCATGGAGCTGGTCTACCTGATCCTGTCGCTGTACCTGCTCTACGCCATCTACCGGGTGGTTTTCGCCTCTTTCGCGCCGGAATTTTAAACTAGCAGTCGGCAAAAACAATCCATAGTAGCGAAATACAAATAAGACTAAAATTCCAAATCACAAATTCCAAATTCCAAATAAATTCCAAGCTCCAAATTCCAATGTTCCAAACGAAAGCACTTCCAGATCATTGCCCTATTCTTCGTTTTAAACATTGGGTCATTGGAATTTGGCATTTGTTTGTGATTTGGTGCTTGGAATTTGGAATTTTTTTCTTACTCTGTATAAATTGCCATGGATCGCCTACCGTAAACCAAGTTCTTGTCTATTGACTTTTTTGCCCATTCCATGTAATAAAAAATATTGCCAAATCATTAAGGAGAACAAAATGTCCGAACTGAAAAACACGATCCTCGATTACGTGAAAAAAGAGTACCTGGAAGAAGACGACGACCGCGAGATCACGTTCAACACGCCGCTGATCTCGGGCGGCATCGTCGACTCCTTTTCCATGGTCTCGCTGAAACGATTCCTGGAAACCAAGTTCGCCATCCAGATCCCCGACGCCAAGGCCACCCCGGAAGCGTTCGACTCGGTGGACAACATCATCCGCCTGCTGGCGGAATTCAACATCAAGTAGGCGCGCCATGGCATTCAACGACGATATCCGCAGCATCTACCAAAAGGAACTGGGCGACATCCGCACGGCCGGCATTTTCAAGGAAGAGCGCATCATCTGCTCGCCCCAGGATTCCGAGATCGAAGTCGAGTTCCCGGCCGGCGCCCAGCAGAAGCGCGTGATCAACATGTGCGCCAACAACTACCTCGGCCTTTCCTCCCACCCCGACGTGGTCGAGGCGGCGCGCAAGGGGCTCGACCACCGCGGCTACGGCATGTCTTCGGTGCGCTTCATCTGCGGCACCCAGGACATCCACAAGGAGCTGGAAGGCAAGCTGACGGAATTCCTGGGCACCGAGGACACCATCCTCTTCCCCTCGTGCATGGACGCCAACGCCGGCGTCTTCGAGGCCGTGTTGAACGACCAGGACGTGATGATCTCCGACCGCCTGGTGCACGCCTCGATCGTCGACGGCATGCGCCTGTGCAAGGCCAAGCAGGACACCTTCAAGCACTCCGACATGGGCCACCTGGAGGAAAAGCTGCAATTGCACGCCGCGGCGCGCGTCAAGCTGATCATCACCGACGGCTCCTTTTCCATGGACGGCGACCTGGCCAAGCTGGACCAGATCGTGGCGCTGGCCGAAAAATACAAGGCCATGGTCTTCGTCGACGACTCGCACGCCAGCGGCTTCATCGGCAAGACCGGCCGCGGCACCCACGAGCACTGCGGCGTGGTCGGCAAGATCGACATCATCACCACCACCCTGGGCAAGGCCCTGGGCGGGGCCTCCGGCGGCTGCGTCTCCGGGCGGCGCGAGCTGGTCGAGCTGTGCCGCCAGAAGGCCCGGCCCTACCTCTTCTCCAACACCATCCCGCCGGTGGTCGTATCGGGCGCCATCGCCGTCCTTGACCTCATCTCCAAGACCACGGAGCGCCGCGACAAGCTGGAACGCAACACCGCCTTCTGGCGGCAGGGGCTGACCGCGGCCGGGCTGATCATCAAGGAGGGCGAGACGCCGATCGTGCCGGTGATGCTCTTCAACGCCAAGCTGTCGCAGGACTTCGCCAAGGAACTCTATCAGGAGGGCATTTACGCCGTGGGCTTCTTCTTCCCGGTCGTGGCCAAGGGGCAGGCGCGCATCCGCACCCAGCTCTCGGCCGCCCACGACCAGCACCATCTGGACAAGGCCCTGGCCGCCTTCACCAAGGTCGGCAAGAAGTTCGAGATCCTGCACAAGAGCAAGCAGGAGATCATCGACCGCTACGGCATGTAAACCGGTGACCCTGAGCGAGAAGATCGGCCAGCTGCTGATGGTCGGCTTCCGCGGCCTGGCGGTCGACGACCGCTCCCCCATCGTGCGCGACATCCGCGCCGGCCGGGTCGGCGGCGTGGTCCTGTTCGACCGCGACCTGGCCCTGGACGCCCCTGAGCGCAACATCCGCACGCCCGGGCAGGTCAAGAAGCTGGTCGCGGCGCTGCAAAAAGCCGCCGCGCATCCCCCTGCTGGTGGCCGTGGACCAGGAAGGGGGGCAAGTGGCGCGGCTGAAGCAAAAGCACGGCTTCCCGGCAACGGTCGAAGCCGCAAAGCCTGGGCGAGCGCGACGATCCGCAAGAAACGCGGCGCCAGGCGGAAGCCATCGCCGCCGCACTGGCCAAGGCCGGCATCAACCTGAATTTCTCGCCCGTGGTGGACCTGAACGTCAATCCCGACAACCCGATCATCGGGAGATTCCGGCGCAGTTTTTCCGCCGACCCGGAAACGGTCAGCCGCCACGCCCGGGCCGTGATCGAGGCCCAGCACGAGCACGGCGTGGTCGGCTGCCTGAAGCATTTTCCCGGCCACGGCAGTTCGAGCCAGGACTCCCACCTCGGCTTCACCGACGTCAGCTCCACCTGGAACCCGCTGGAGCTGGCCCCCTACCGCGACCTGATCGCCAGCGGCCTGGCCGACACGATCATGACCGCCCATATCTTCAACCAGCCGCCTGGACCCCGAATACCCGGCCACCCTCTCGCAAAAGACCATCAGCGGCCTGCTGCGCGAAGAGCTGGGTTTTGCCGGAGTGGTGATTTCCGACGACATGGACATGAAGGCCATCAGCGCGGAGTACAGCCGGGAAACGGCCCTGGAACTCGCCTTGAACGCCGGCATTGACATCCTGCTCATCGCCAACAACCGGGAATTCGACGCGGAGATCGCCGAACGATCGGTCCATGCAATCGAACGCCTGGTGGCGGCCGGGCGCATCCGGGAAACGCGCATCGACGAAGCCTGCCGGCGGGTCATGGACCTGAAGCGCAACCGCCTTGCCCTGGCTGCCGGAAAAACCCGGGCGGATTTTTTCTAGAGCGGCGACAGGCGGGGCGTCCCTCGAGTTTCCGGCTTGGCCCGGGCGGGACTTACGGCAGTATGCGCGGCAGTTCGACAAAAAAAGTGCTGCCCCGGCCGGCTTCGCTTTCGGCCCAGAGGCGCCCCTGGTGCCGGCGCACCAGCCGTTCGGCGATGGACAATCCCAATCCGGTCGACGATTCACCGCCGGTGGGCCGGGCGCTCAGGCGCTGGAATTTTCCGAAGAGCTTTTTCTTGTCCTCCGCGGTGAGCCCCGGGCCGGTATCTTTTACGGCCACCTGCACGGTCTTCTCCCGGCAGAGCACCTGGATGGCGATGGACGGCCTGGCGCGGCGAAAACTTCACGGCGTTGCTGATCAGGTTGTCGAAAATAATCTTCAGCCATTCCAGGTCGCCCCGGACCTGGCATCCCGGTTCAATGGCGAGATCAAGCTTTTGCTCCTTGTTCAGCATCTGGTTGGCGAATCCTTCCGCCACGTGCGCGAGCAATGCCCCGATATCGACGGCCTGCAGTTCCAGTTTGATGTCGCCCGTTTCCATGCGCGACATTTCCAGCATCTCGTTGACCAGGGCCAGCATGCGCTGGGAAGCCAGGGAAATTTTCTCGGCCAGCTGGACGCTGGCTTGGATCCTGGGAATCGCGGCGCCGGATCAGGTCCGCCGAACCCATGATGGCCTGCAGCGGGTTCTTCAGATCGTGGACCGCGATGCGCTGTATTTCATCCTGCAGGCGGTTGGCCTGCAGCAATTCCTCGTTGACGCGCGAAAGTTCGCCGGTCCGCTCATGCACCAGGGTCTCCAGTTCCCTCTCCCGTCGCCGCAGCCGCCGCAGGCGCCAGCGGATGGTCGCCGCGGCCAGGATGCAGCAGGCCCAGGGCAATGAGCGACCAGAACCAGAAGGTCTGGAAGAAAAAAGGCCGCAGTTCGAAGCGCGAGGCTCGCGCCGTCCAGGTTCCAGATGCCGTCATTGTTGCAGGCGATCACCCTGAAAACATAGCGGCCCGGCGGCAGGTTGGTGTAGGAGACCTGTCTCTGGCCGGTTTCCGCGCTCCAGCCGCGGTCGAAGCCGCTCAGCATGGTTTTGAAACGGTTTCTTTCCGGCACCAGGAAACTGAGGGCGGTAAAAGTGAACTCGAGTTTTTTGCGCCCGGGATCGATGAGCGGCCGGCGCGCCAGGTCCAGGGCCAGCCCGTCCACGGTCATTTTTTCAATGAGCACCGGCGGCACGCTCTCATTGCGCTTGCGGTAATCGGGGTCCACGACCGCCACGCCCTTGATGGTCGGGAACCACAGCTTGCCGTCGCGGCTTTTCCAGCCGGCCGGCTGGGCCGGGCCCGTGCTTTCGACCCCGCGCACACCCTCGGATATGCCGAACGAGAGGGAGTGGATGCGCGGAATGCGACCGTCGGCGAAATCGTTCAGCTCCTTCTTGCTGACGCGATAAGACCCCCTTGTTGCAGTTCATCCAGAAATAGCCGTGGTCGTCCTCCAGGATCTGGAAAACCACGTCGTTGTACAGCCCATTCCGGGTGTCGATGGTGCGGAACCTGCCGTCCTTGTAGCGCACCAGGCCGCCGCTGTTGGTGCCGATCCAGAGGGCGTCGTCATCGTCGGGATGGATCGTCCAGATGGCATTCTGCGAGCGGTCGCCATGGGGTCGAAAAGCGGTGATCTCCTCGCCGCGGAAGCGGTACAGCTCGCCGTTGTAGGTTCCCACCCAGACGGCGCCGGCCCGGTCCTGGGCGATGGCGTAGATGAAATCGTCGCCCAGGCCGTTGCGCCGGCTGAAGTTGACGATGCGGCCGTCGGGACGAAGGATATCGATGCCGCCGCCGTTGGTCCCGGCCCAGATCGAGCCGTCGCGGGCGGCCAGGACGGCGCGCACGATGTCGTTGGCCATGCCGTCGGCGGTCGAATATATCCGGACCTTCCCGTCCTGCAGGCGGTGCAGGCCGCCGCCATAGGTGCCGAACCAGATGGCGCCGTCGATGCTCTGGGCAATGGACCAGATCCGCAGGCTGCGCAGCCCCTCCCGGGCGCCGAAGACCTGGAATTTGCCCGCGCTGGAAACGGACCAGGCCGCCGCCGATCGTGCCGATCCAGATATTGCCCTGCCGGTCCTGCATGACCGACCGGGTCATGTCGACCGGCAAGCCGTTGCGCGAGTTGTAAAAAACGTAGCGGTCATCCTTGAGGCGGTTCAGGCCGCCGCCGAATGTGCCGATCCACAGGCTGCCTTCGCGGTCCTCGATCAGGGCGCGGACGGAATCGTCGTTCAAGCCATGCGCTTTCCTCAGGCTGCTGAACGATCCGTCTTCAAAACGGTTCAGTCCATCATTGTCGGTGCCGATCCACAGGGAACCGCTGCGGTCCTCGTAGATGACGCGGATGCTGCTCCCGGAAAGGCCCTGGCTCCGGGAGAAGCTGCGCCAGGCTCCCTGGCGGAACGAAACCAGCCGGTCGCCGGCCGTGCCGATCCACAGCGTTCCGTCCCGGGCGGCGCAGAGAGACCATACGGAATTCCCGGCCTTGCCTCCGGGCAGCGCCTGGGAAATGAAACGGCCGTCCCGGTAGCTGAAGAGACCGGCGCTGGTCCCGACCCACAACGTGCCGCTGCGGTCGGCGCACAGCGCGGAAACGTAGCTTGACTCTCCCCCGTCCGCCATTTCGATATTGCCGAACGCGCCGTCCCGATAGCGGCTGAGCCCCCGGGTCGTGCCGATCCACAGGCTGCCCTGCGGATCGAAGCAAAGCGAAAGGATGAAATCTCCGGCCAGCCCGTCCGCCACCGTGTAGTTGCGGAATTTGCCGTCGCGGCGGCACAGCAGCCCGTTGGGCGTGCCGATCCACAGCGCGCGGTCCGCGCCCTCGGCCAGGACCAGCATGCCGTTGTTGCGGATCTCGGGAGTGTTGGATTTGTCGAACACGGTGAAGCGCAGTCCGTCGAAGCGCGCCAGCCCGTCATAGGTGCCGATCCACAGGTAGCCGTCCCTGGCCTGGACCATGCTCAAAACCGAGTTCTGCGGGATGTTGCTGTTGTCCGTGCTCCACAGGTCGATGATGCACTGGCTGATATCCTTTTGCGGGTCCAGGGCCCCGCAAAAAACGGCAGCCAGAAAAAGACAGGATGCGATAAGCGTTCGCCAAAGTACCAAACGGCGCGAACGACATCTCACATTGGAAAGCACCTTGTTCATTTGTTTGGAATATATATTAAAAAAATAAATTTTTAAAGATTTTTCATATCCATTTCCTGATTCAATCACTAACTTCCAGTCCAATGATTCCCTCTAGAAGCATTCCCAGGATGAGCTGTGCCCCACGGAAAAAAGCCAAAAAATACGATCTTAGTTTCCGGAACCAAGGCTACTGGGTTTGGCGCTTGGCGGCATATCGATCAAGGACTGAACGGGCCTTAGCGACAGATCTTGGTCCACAATCGTAATCGCGAAAATTCGAATTTTATCATTATTCGGAAGCGTCAACGTCTTGGCCCGGGATGGAACCTTGATCTCATAGGCGAATAGATAGGAATATGAATAGGGAACATTGGCACCCGCGGCATTGTGGCAATGAGATGCAAACCAGGCCACGGTACTTCCCTTGACGAACCCAGAGGCGAGGCCGCTGAAGATCTTCGCCGGGCGTTGAATCCACAACGGTTCGGTTTTTCCGGACCTTGTCCCGGCCGAGTCAACAGCCGGCGGGACTTCCGTTTCATCTGCAGCGATTCGCCCCTCCTTGTTCTGCCACAACCGGTTGTCCCACTGCCCAATAAAGCCACTCCAATATTGAATCTGCAGTTTTTGGGCTTGATCGCCAATCCTGAATATTGCCTTCTGATCATGGTCCGCGGCGGCCAGAAAGAACAATTTTTTAAAATTGCCCGTCGGGAGCATTAACGTCTGCCCTCGGCAGGTCACAGCGTTGGCCTGCCCGTTTCGGGAAACACCTAGCGCAAAATCCACGCCTTTGTAGGCGATCCTTGCTGGGAGTAATTCCGCAGGCAGCATGCCGCCCTCGGCGCCAAAGCCCCCTTTCGCTACCTGGCCATCGCCGCTGGCTACCGAAAGGTCATAGGCCAAAGGAAGCGTCTGCCCTTGCATCACCATGGCTTTTGCATGAGCCGCTGCGAGTTTCAACGCAAAAGTGCGGATCTGGTACGGTTTGAAGTCGGCCAACAGTTCTCCGTTCTGGACCAAGGCTTTGCCCAACGGCATTTCCTGCCCATCCACTTCGCGGGCATTGATCACCGCAGACGCGAAGCGGACGCGCAGGTTCGGTACCCTGCTGCCTTCTGTTTCCACGAGGCGGATGATGGTCTCATCACTCTGTTCGGCTTTTTTTAAGGCCAAGAGGCGGACTCGCTCATCGTTCAGGTGCAAAAATGAAAAACTGCCACCCAATATCCCGGCATGCTTTCCTGACTGGAATGCAAGCAAAGGCTGATTGAGCCTGTAGGCTTGGCAATCGGTGCGGCCGCTGCGCCAATCGCCCCGGTGGGCAGCAAGACCATAAATAAACTCGTGCCGCCCCAGGTCCTGGGTCCCTTGGTCAGGGAAGCCGCCCCGGGTGCCCGGGGTGCGAAGCAAGGTCAAACGCAGCGTTCCCTGATCAGGTTTGTCAGACGCGTACTTGCAATCCGAAAGCACGCTCACCCCGAAGGAGCCGCCGGCATCGGTCAGATCAAACCATTGATGAGAACCTACCTCAAATTGGGTTGCGTCATTGCCATTTCGCTGAATGGTCCCCACTCCCAGATTATAGGTCGCCAACGGATTTGTAGCGCACAATGGGAACACGGCCTTGAGGTGCGCCCCCTGGGTCTTCCAATCGATGACGTTAGCGAATTCCAGACGGTTGCCGGCGTCACCGCTGGCAAGCCGGACAACCTGTAAAAAGCGCGAACCTTCGCATTGACGATCAATTTCAATCGCGACCCGCACCGGCCCCCTTTCCTTGATCCTGATGATTGCCGGGCCTTTGACGCGAGAGCGCGGCGCACGCTTTTGGTCCAGCCAATCCATGCTCCATGCGGGCCAACGCACCGGGTTGTCTGTCTTGATTTCCAGGTGGGCGGAAGCGGAAAGCAATTCCCTGGAGATCAATTTATCATAAATCCCGGCCACATCGCCTTCGTCGTTAAGCTGAACCCGATAGCGGGCATTTTCCAAGGTATGGCGTGTGACTTTTAGTTCAGAGGGCTGATCCGTGGAAGGATTGTCAGAGAAGCGGACGTCGTAAACAACATAGCCCAGAGCTGGCACTTTGGCCAAGAAGAGGATTTTCCGGTCGGCAGCCAATTGGGCGGGGACTTCACTGCCGTCAGGGGCGAAGACCCGGACCGATCGCCGATTCGCGCCTGAAAATTGCACCGAGGCTTCTACCACATCTTCGCGTTCATATTCCAGGGCATTGCTTACCAAAATCGGAATCCCCTGGGTCATGCTATCCATTGCCCCGGCGACAAGTTCTACTGAACTGGTCAAGACCAAGGCGAACTGATTCATGGCCAGCACCAGGTCGTTCCAAGTATATTCGTATGCTTTTGGAATTGACGTGCCTGCAAGAATATCATGAAACTGACTGCCCAACACCAGGGACCAAGCATCATTCAAACGCTGCCGAGGATACGCCCTTCCTCCCAGCCATTCCGCAACTACAGAGGCCTTTTCGGCCGCATCAGCCAAAACCTCATTGTGGCGGTTCCAGCGCTTGACGTACGACTGCGATGTCAGCGAGCCCGGTGAGAGGCTAGTAAGCTGCATTTCCCCCTTGAAACGGGGCAGGCGCGAAACTTGATGGGGATCGATGTCAAGGAACATTTGCTCTGCGGTGGCCGATTCCACGCGAAGTTGTCCGCCACCAACCTGGACTGTTTCCAAGCTGGCGGGGCGGTTGGCTCCATGCCGTTTTGGGGGCAACGGGAGCTTCGTAATGTTCTTGCAGACGATCGCGTTTAACAGCCGGACCGATGCTTCATCAGGCGCGCCCCCACGGTCGCCGGTCCCATAATACATGTAGTCTGTGAACAAACCACTCACATTCCCGTTTCCTTGAATTCGCTGGGGCCAGTCCACTTCACCGCTCCCCGATAGGGTATCAATATCCGCGTGATCAGGGCTTCGGCTGAGGTCATACCTGATGCCACTGGTGTACCTGCCGGGGTTAAGTGCTGCAATCACTCCGGTCTTATCCAATCCTTCCCAGAACCCCACATTGAAAGGAATGCCGACCGGAGTTCGCTGGGTTGAAAAACCCTTGATGCCGCAATGGGCGAGGATGGAGGGAAGCGAGGCGGGAAACCCAAAGCTGTCTGGCAGCATAAACTCAGAGCTGTTCCGCCCGAACTCGCTACGGAAATACCGGCTGCCATAGAGAATCTGGCGGATGACTGACTCGGCCGAAGGGATGTTTACATCACATTCCTCCATAGAGGATCCACAGGGGAACCAACGCCCGGCAGCCACATACTTTTTCACCATTTCATATTCAAGCGGAAAATATTCCTTCATCATGCGGTAGCGGTTGGCACCGCTGAAATTGAAAATATAGCGGGGATACTTGCGGAACAGGGCGAAGTTTGTCCGCATGGTTTTCGGCAGGTATTTGGAAATAGTCGTCGGATATGGCCAACGCCATTGGGTATCCAGGTGCGCGTAGGCTACAGCGTACAACGTCGGCGTGCGGGAAAGATCAGGCCGGGCCGACTGTTGCTCGACCGAACAGACCGCCAGCAGCAGCAAACCTGCCGAGATTCCAGCAGATTCAAAAATATACTTGAATGCTTTTTTCATTTCAATTTTTCCCATCAGAGTATTGTAGCAAAAAAAGCCGATAAAAAATCTTTTTGTTTTTAGTAAAAGCAATTTCCAGATTCCTGCGCCGGCGTTTCCTGAGCGTAGTCCCAGGGAGGTGAGAGAATCTTTATTTACGCGGCGCTTTGGTGTAGAATACGGGGGCAAGGAGATCCCATGTACCAGCGAGTGAAATACGATTTCAACCAGGAATTGGTCAAGATCAAGGATTCGGGACTGTTCAAGGAGGAAAGGGTGATCCTTTCCAGCCAGAAGCCCAGCATCCACGTCTCTTTCCCGGCCGGCGCCGCACCCCGGGAAGTGCTGAATTTCTGCTCCAACAACTACCTGGGCCTGGCCAACCATCCGGACCTCATCCAGGCCGCCCACCAGGCCCTGGACCGCTACGGCTTCGGCCTGGCCTCGGTGCGCTTCATCTGCGGCACCCAGGACCTGCACAAGCGCCTGGAGGAACGGATCTCGCAATTCTACCGCACCGAGGACACCATCCTGTATTCTTCCTGCTTCGACGCCAACGGCGGCCTGTTCGAAAGCCTGCTCGGCACCGAGGACGCCATCATCACCGACTCCCTCAACCATGCCAGCATCATCGACGGCATCCGCCTGTGCAAGGCCAAGCGCTTCATCTACGAGCATTCCGACATGAAGTCGCTGGAAAACGCCCTGAAGAAGGCCCGCGAGGGCATGGACATCTGGGACGGCCCGGGCCTGGACAAGGAACCGGTGCCGGCCCGCAACATCCTGATCGCCACCGACGGCGTGTTCTCCATGGACGGCGACATCGCCGACATCAAAAGCATCGTCGAACTGGCGGACACGTACGACGCCCTGGTCATGGTGGACGACTCCCACGCCACGGGTTTCCTGGGAAAAACCGGCCGCGGCTCGATCGAGTACAACGACGCGCTGGGCAAGGTGGACATCATCACCTCCACCCTGGGCAAGGCCATGGGCGGCGCCACGGGCGGGTTCACCAGCGGCCGCAAGGAGATGATCGAGATCCTGCGCCAGAAATCCCGGCCCTACCTCTTTTCCAACACCCTGGCCCCGGCCATCGCCGCCGCCGGCATCGCCGCTTTCGACCTGCTGGAAAAGAGCGACGACCTGCGCCAGAAGCTGATGGCCAACACCCGGGCGTTCCGCGGCGAGATGAGCCGGCTCGGTTTCGACATCAACGAGGGCAGCCATCCCATCGTGCCCATCCTGTTCCGCAAATTCGAAAACGACGCCCAGCTGTCGCAGCAGATGGCCCGCGACCTCTATGCCGAGGGGATATTCGTGGTCGGTTTCTTTTTCCCGGTGGTGCCGCGCGGCCAGTCGCGCATCCGCGTGCAGATCTCCGCGGCGCACACGGACGCGGACATCGAAAAGGCCGTCGCCGCTTTCGCCAAGATCGGCCGCCAGCACGGCGTCATTTAAAAAACCGGGACGCTTCCCGTCCGCGGCATCCGCAATGTCGCTTTTTAAAAATCCCCGAATTATGTTATAATAAAAAAAACATATAAGGAAAAACAGAGACGATGAACAAAATAACCGCAAAGGCCCCGAAAGGCATCCTGTTCTGGCTGATATCGCTGGTGATCCTCATCATGCTGTGGAACATGCTCAGCAACGTGTCCAACAGCAAGACCAAGACGCTGACCTTCTCCGAATTCATGGACAAGGTCGAGAACGACCAGATTTCCAGCGCCCTGATCGCCGGCAATGTCGTCAGCGGCGACATGAACCTGGAGGAAGGGACCGCCTACACCCGCTACGAGTCCAACATCCCCCAGGACTACCCGGACCTGATCAACAAGCTGCGCCAGCACAAGGTCAATATCGAAGTGGAAAAGCTGAACAAGAACGAATGGCTGAGCATCCTGCTTTCCTGGGCGCCGTTCGTGATCATCATCGTTTTCTGGGTCATGATCATGCGCCAGCAGGGCGGCAACAAGGCCTTCACCTTCGGCAAAAGCAAGGCTCGCCTGTTCACCGGCGACAAAAACAAGTTCACTTTCAAGGACGTGGCCGGGGTCGAGGAAGCCAAGGATGAGCTGGAATGAAATCATCGAATTCCTCAAGGAGCCCAAGAAATTCCAGCGCCTGGGCGGCAAGATCCCCAAGGGCGTGCTGCTCATCGGTCCTCCCGGCACCGGCAAGACCCTCCTGGCCAAGGCCATCGCCGGGGAAGCCAACGTTCCCTTTTTCTCCATATCCGGCTCCGATTTCGTCGAGCTCTTCGTCGGCGTCGGGGCATCCCGCGTGCGCGACCTGTTCGACGAAGGCAAAAAACACGCCCCCTGCCTGATCTTCATCGACGAGATCGATGCCGTGGGCCGCCAGCGCGGCACCGGCCTGGGCGGCGGCCACGACGAGCGCGAGCAGACCCTGAACCAGCTGCTGGTGGAAATGGACGGTTTCGACGCCAACGAAGGGGTGATCATCATCGCCGCCACCAACCGTCCCGACATTCTCGACTCGGCCCTGCTGCGGCCGGGGCGCTTCGACCGCCGCATCGTGGTATCCACCCCGGACGTCAAGGGCCGCGAAGAGATACTCAAGGTGCACACGCGCAACACCCCCCTGGCCAAGGACGTCGACCTGCCGGTGTTGGCCCGCTCCACTCCGGGATTTACCGGCGCCGATATCGCCAACATGGTCAACGAGGCCGCCCTGTATGCCTCGCGCAGCGGCAAAAAAAGCATCGCCATGGAGGATTTCGAATACGCCAAGGACAAGGTGCTGATGGGCAGCGAGAGAAAGAGCATGATCATCTCCGAGGAGGAGAAGCGCATCACCGCCTACCACGAAGCCGGCCACGCCCTGATCGCCGCCCTGGAAAAGGAAGCCGACCCCCTGCACAAGGTTTCCATCATCCCCCGCGGCATGGCCCTGGGCGTGACCCAGCAGCTGCCGCTCAACGACAAGTACACCTACTCCAAGACCTACCTGAACGCCCAGCTGTCGGTGCTCCTGGCCGGGCGCATCTCCGAGGAGATCTTTCTCAACATGACCACGACCGGCGCCGGCAACGATTTCGAAAAAGCCACCTCCATCGCCCGCAAGATGGTCTGCGAGTGGGGCATGTCGGCCATGGGACCGATCACCTTCGCCAAGAAAGAGGACATGATCTTCCTGGGCCGCGACCTGATGTCCCACAACGAATACTCCGAGGAGACCTCGCAGAGGATCGATATCGAGATCAAGAAGATCATCGACCTGGCTTACGCCAATGCCAAAAAGATCCTGATGGAAAACCGGGAAAGGCTGGAGACCATCGCCCAGGGGCTGCTGGAAAAAGAATCCCTGACCTCGGACGACATCGCCGCCATTTTGGGCACCCAGAAGAAACCCGACCCCCTGCAGCCGAAAAAAAGAAAACCCAGGAACGGAACCAGCGAGCCCGAACAGAAGTAGATGGTCATTGAAAACTTCATCAATGCCTTTGCCAAATTCAACTTCCGGGACATTCTCGACATCTTCCTGATCTTCCTGCTGATCTATTACCTGTTGCTGCTCATCAAGGGGACCAAGTCCTATCAAATGGCCCTGGGCCTGATGCTGATCGGCTTTTTCGTCCTGGTCACCGACCTGCTCAAGCTCACCGCCTCCGCCTTTATCCTGAACAACTTCTTCGCCTACCTGGTATTCGCCATCATCGTCCTGTTCCAGGGCGAATTCCGCAAGATACTGGCCGAGATCGGGAGCAAGCTCAAGACCAAATTCATCCCCACCGACATCTCGCGCATCCGCGACGAGATCGTCAACGCCGTGGTGGCCATGGCGCTGGGCAAGATCGGCGCCCTGATCGCCGTGGAAAGGGAAATCAAGCTGAAATCCTATATCGACAAACACATCCGCATCGACGCCCTGGTCTCCAAGGACATGCTGCTGACTATTTTTTCGCCCAACACTCCCCTGCACGACGGGGCGGTGATCATTTCCGAGGGCCGCATCGCCGCCGCCAATTGTTTTTTCCCCTACCCGCCGCTCCTGGAGCTGACCCCGGCCGGGGGCCGGCACCTGGCCGCCATCGGCATCAGCCAGGAAACCGACTGCGTGGCCATCGTCGTTTCCGAGCAGACCGGCAAGATATCCCTGGCCGTCAAGGGCGAGCTGATCCGCGGCCTGGACCGCGAAGGCCTGAAGAACAGGCTGAAATTCCTGAAGATCTAACATGCCCGAAAAATTGAAAAAATTTTTTTTGAACAACTGGGGCCTGAAGACGGGCGCCCTGGTCCTGGCCGTGCTGGTCTGGGCGATGATCAGTGGCCGGGAAAGGACATTTTCGGAAAAAACGCTCAAGATCCCCATTGAGATCTTCAATGTTTCCAGCAATGTGGAAGTGGTCAACCTGCGGCCCGAGGAAGTCACGGTATCGCTCAAGGGCGCCAACAAATTCGTCGCCGCCGCCACGGCCGAGATCAACCCCATCAAGATCGACCTGAAGAACATCAAGGAAAGCAGCAAGCTGAACTATTTCGCCGAGGACTACCTGGAGATCCCCGCCGGCGTCCAGCTCATTTCCATCCACCCGAAAATGATCGAGGTATACGTCGAGGAATTCGCTACCCGGGAAGTGCCCGGTAAAGATCCGTTTCCGCGGCCGCTTGAAGCCGCCGCTGGTGCTGAAGCAAGCCAGGGTCATCCCCGACCGGGTCACGGTCATGGGCTACAAGTCGCAGATCAACGACATCGACGTGGTCCTGACCGAAGAAGTGGACCTGAACGAGATCGGCCAGAGCCTGACCCGCCGCCTCGCCCTGAAACAGACCCGGGACATTTTGAAATTCAGGGACCGCCGCGACGTGGAAATGCAGCTGGAGATCGAAGACCCCGGTGCCGGGAAATGAAAGACAACCTCTTCGGCACCGACGGCATCCGCTCCGCCGCCGGAGAATTTCCCCTGGACGAGGCCTCGCTGCTCAAGCTGGGCGCGGTGATCGCCTCCCTGCGCCCCTCTCCCGCCATCCTCGTCGCCCGTGACA
The DNA here is from genome assembly GCA_963764745.1 of Candidatus Aminicenantota bacterium. GTDB lineage: Bacteria > Acidobacteriota > Aminicenantia > UBA2199 > UBA2199 > UBA2199. The sequence goes on from CAVXTN010000012.1 coordinate 266,351, forward strand.
CCAGGGAATCGGGGCCGGCCATCGAGGCCCAGTTCTGCCGCGGCCTGGGCCGTGGCGCCCGCATCGCTTCCGCCGGCGTTCTGCCCACTTCGGGATTGGCCTACCTGACCCGGAAACTCCATTTTGACTTCGGCATCATGGTCTCCGCCTCGCACAATCCCGCCGGCGACAACGGCATCAAGATATTCAACCGCCGCGGCGAGAAAATATCCAGCCTCCTGGAAAACAGGATCAGCGCCGGTTTCCGCGCCGCAGGGAAACCGGCAGCCAGCGGGCCGCAGGAGATCCGCGCCATCTCGGACCAGGAATACCGGGATTTTCTTTTTGCCAACGGCCGGGAACTGGCCGGCAGCAAACTGAAAATCGCAGTGGATTGCGCCAACGGGGCCATGTCGGCGATCGCCGCCCCGCTCTGCCGCCGCCTGGGATTGCAAGCGGCGGTCCGCCACGACCGGCCGGACGGGCTGAACATCAACGCCGGCTGCGGCTCCACCCATCCCCAGGCCCTGCAAAGGCTGGTGCAGGACGAAAAAGCCGACCTGGGCATGGCCTTTGACGGCGATGCCGACCGCGTGATTTTTGTCGACCGCCAGGGGCGGCTGCTGGAGGGCGACCATGTGCTTTATATCCTCGCCCGCTTCCTGAACGACAGCGAACCCCGCTTCAACCGCAAGGTGATCGGCACGGTCATGGGCAACATGGGACTGGAAAAAACCCTGCGGGACATGGGCGTCGAATTTCTGCGCGCCGGCGTCGGCGACAAGCACGTGTACCGGCTGATGAAAAAAAACGGCGCCATCCTGGGCGGCGAGCCGTCGGGGCACGTCATCCTGCGCCACCGCCAGACCAGCGGCGACGGTTTTTTGACCGCGCTTTTCTTCATGAGAGCCATGGAATTTTTCCATTGCAGCGCCGGCGAGATCCTCGACCAGCTTCGCCTGTTCCCGCAAGCGACGGTCAATATCCGGGTCAGGCGCCGGAAAGACCTGAAAGCCTGGGAACCGCTGCAACGGGCCTCCGGGGAATTCGAAAAAAAATACGCTGGGCAGGCGCGCCTGTTGATCCGTTATTCGGGAACCGAAGCGAAGATCAGGATCATGATCGAGGCCCGCGACCCGGAAATCATTGAAAAAAACATGCCCATTTTCCAGTCGTTGATAAAAAATGAAATCGGAGAACAACATGAAACTTAGCGTCAATATCGATCACATCGCCACCCTGCGCCAGGCCAGGATGACCAACGAGCCGGACCCGGTGTACGCGGCCGTGCTGGCTGAAATGGGAGGCGCCGACGGCATCACCGTGCACCTGCGCCAGGACCGCAGGCACATCCAGGAGCGGGATGTCGAGATCCTGCGCCGGGTGATCAAAAGCAAGTTGAACATGGAAATGGCCGTTTCCATGGAAATGGTCAAGATCGCCCTGAAATACAAGCCCGACGTCTGCACGCTGGTTCCGGAAAGCAAGGACGAGATCACCACCGGCGGCGGGCTGGACGTGATCATGTTCGCCGAAAAGATCCAGGAAGTGGCGGGCAACCTGCTGGCCGCCGGGATCGGGGTCTCGCTGTTCATCGATCCGGGCATCGAGCAGGTCAAGGCCTGCCATCGCCTGGGCATCCGCATCATCGAACTGAATACCGGCGACTACGCCAAGAACGCCGGCAACAGCTACGCGAAACTGGAACTGGAAAAGATCGCCAAAGCGATCAACTATGCCAAGAAACTGAACTTCACCCTGCTGGCCGGACACGGCCTGACCTATCAGAACATCCGCCCCATCGCGGCCATGGCGGATATCGAAGAATTGAACATCGGCCATTCCATCGTGGCCAACGCCGCCTTCCTGGGACTGAAGGAAGCCGTGGCCCGCATGAAGGAGCTGCTGGTTTGCTGAAAAAGTTTTTCAAGGCCCTGCTGGCCATCCTGGTCATCGGCATAGCCGTCATTGCCTTCAACAGCCTTTCTTTCCAAAAAAAGATCAACAACCGCCCCCTGCCTCCCTTGTACCTGAAAGGCGTTTTTCACGTTCATTCCAGTTTCTCGGACGGCTCCGGCAGCGTGGATGAGATCTGCCGCGCCGCGCAACGCCAGAACCTGGATTTCGTCATCCTTTGCGACCATGGCCGGCCCAACCTGCGGGCGTCGGCCGCCACGGCTTGGCTGCACGACACCCTGCTCATCGGCGCCTCGGAATTTTCCCTGAACGAAGGCCACCTGGCCGCCGCCGGATACCGCGTCCCCGCCTATATTTTCCCGCCCGAAGCGGAGGAGGCGATCGCGGAAGTCAACCGCGACCGCGGCGTCACGTTCATCGCCCACCCCCTGGACCGCAGGATCCCCTGGACCGATTGGCGGGTCCGCGGCTTCAGCGGCATGGAGATACTGAGCCTGTATCAGCTGGCCAAGAAAAATATCGCTTTCAGCGTCGCGGTGTTCCCGCTGCAATACCTGTTCAACCCGGACAGCGCCCTGACCGCGCTGATCACGTATCCGGAAAAAGAGCTGCGCCGCTGGGACGATTTGAACCGGCGCGGCAACTATTCAGGTATTTACGCGCTGGACGCCCATGCCACGCTGAAGGTCAACAAGAGATTCAGCTTCCACATCCCGTCCTACGCGGATATGTTCCGCGTCCTGAACGTGTACGTCAAAGTGGAGCGCGAACTTGAAAGGGATCCGCGCGCCGCCGCCGCGGCCGTCATCGCCGCCTTGCGCCGCGGCAATTTTTTCAGCGTCATCGAATCCCTGGCCGCGGCCAACGGCTTCGAAAACTATTACCTTGAAAAGGACGGAAGCCGGGTGGAAATGGGGGGAGAAGCCGCTGCCGCCGGCGGCCGGCTGGTACTGAAACTGCCTTTCGATTTTTCGACCGACATCCGCATCCGCAAGGACGGCGAGCTCTTCCGCTCCCTTCGGGACAACAACGCGCAGGAAATCGCCGTCCCCCTCGGCAGGCCCGGGGTCTATCGCTGCGAAATATCGCTGCATGCCGGCCAGGGCAGGGATCTGCCCTGGATCCTGGCCAACCCCATCTTCGTCGCCCGTCCCGTCCAGGCCGAGAAGCGCGGGCCGATCGCTCCCCGGAGCATCCTGGCTTCGGCCAGGGAGTATTTCCACATCGAAAAAAACCCGCTTTCCCGGGCTTCCCTGCAGGTGGACGTTCTTGACGCTGCCCGGCCGGTGACGCGCTTCGCTTATGAGCTGAGGCAGGAATCGCCCGCCCAGGTCGACTTCTGGACGGCCCTGGCCCGCAGGGAAAACCTCGATTTTTCGAATTACCGGGGGTTCGTTTTCGAGACGCGCGGCAGTCGCCCCATGCGTTTTTGGCTGCAATTCCGCACCGGCGCAGGCCGGGATGAATCCGCTTTCCAGCACTCTTTCCGCGTCGACGAAAACTGGCAGCGCATCGCCATTCCTTTCGCCGGCTTTCACCGCCTGTACGGCAGCGAGGCGCCGCCCGACCTGAAACGCATCAGCGCTTTCTTTTTCCTGATCGACAACGGCGATTCTTTTGCCGGCGCCCGGGGCGAAATCAGCCTGCGCTCCATCGGCCTGTATTAAAAAATCGCGCGGCGCGGAAAACGGGGCGGCCCGGCCTACTTGGCCTTGTCTTTGTTCCCGGCCGGTTCTTTGGCGCCGCGGCTCCTGATCTCGGCGACGACTTTTTCGACCCGCGGCTGCTTGCCGTTCACGGCCAGCGATGCCTGGAAAGCCTTGAGCGCCTCCTCCAGGTCGTTGAGCTTGAAGAAGGAGAACCCGATCAGGTTCAGGACGCGCACATCGCTGTTGAAGATCTTATTGGCCTGCAGCAGCTCATCGAGCGCCGGCTCGTAGCGTTCCAGGCCGAACAGGGCCGTGCCCTTGATCAGGTGGTAGTCAAAGGAAAACTTGCCGAACCTGGCCAGGCTTTCCACGGCGGCCAGGACCTGGGCATACTTCTGCTGCTGGTTGGCGAGGGTGAACTGCGCCACGTATCCTTCCGCGAAGTCGGGGTTGTCGCCGACGCTCTTGGCGAAATACGCTTCGGCCTTCTCCAGGTCGCCGGTCCCCTCGAACTGCTGCCCCAGGGCGTAGTCGAAAAAATAAGGATTGTCCACCAGCATCTGCTTGTAGGTTTCCAGCGGGTGGGCGATCTTCTGGATCGGCGAAATGGTAAACTCGGTGTCCTTGCTGTCCAGCACGGTGCCGGCAGGCGCCAGCAGGCGCACGGCCAATTCGTAGTAATCGGCGCGCAGGTCCGTCTTGTCGATGGGCAGGATCAGGTTCATGTTCCTGGCAAAAGGTTGCTCGTTCAGCATCTTGCGCACGGTGCGGCTGAACTTGTTCCTCTCGTTCAGGCCGCGCAGTTCGATTTCCAGCGCCCCCTTTTCCCAGGCTTCCCGGGTCAGGTCATAAAGGCCGACCAGAAGAAAGGGCGTATCGCTGAGGCCGAAGGTCCTTTCCGTGTCCACGGAAAGCTTTTTGTTGAGGAATTTATAGGCATGAAAGAAATTGCTTTCTTCGCTTTCCTCCTTGTAGCCGACGATCGGCTTGGCCAGGTACGGCTTCTGGCCGGGCGCGGGCACGTGAATGGCCTGGTCGAAATAGGTGAACTCCTTGCCCACGGAATTTTCGACGAACACCACCAGCTGGAAATCCCCGGGGATCACCGGGAAGGAATCGTGGACCACCACTCCCCCGCCTTCCAGGCCCTGGACCTTGTCGGGCTCGAAATAAAATTCGAAATTCTTGGCATACTGGTAGATGATCTTTTCGCCCTGGCGCAGGCTGACGTTCAGGTTCAGGTTGAAATAATATTTTTCCTTTTCGTCGTTGAAGCCCAGGGAGATCTTTTTCGGCCGCACGGACACGGTGACAAAATTCAAGCCGTAGCGCTCATCGCGGCTGACGGCCACCAGGTTGGAGTTGTCGATGAAATTGGCCGAAGTTTCGATGTTGACATAGCCCTTGTATTTCAGGAAATTGGTGGCATAGGAAACATTCAGCCTCTTGGTCGGCGATTCGATGATGCTGGCCATGATGAAATTGTTGCGCAGGGAGGGCCGGTAATTATTGCTCATTTCATTGGGGATCATCGAGATGGCGGGGCCGGCCAGGGTCGGCGCGATCTCGTAGATCTTGTTATACATTTCGGCGTAATTCTCGCTCTCGGTCGGCCCGTGCTGGATCAGCAGCGCCGCCGGGCCGTCCTGGGCCGGGTTGTATATTTTCCACTCGCCGGCGCCGAAACGCTTGTAAAAGACGATGTTGAAGTAGGTCGGCAGGCCCAGGCTGGCATCGCCGTAATAATACCAGACCTGGACGGGGTAGAGCCCCGCTTTTTCATCGAAGCGCTCCTGGCTGTTGGGCTTGCCCAGGATCATGTATATCCGGCCCTGGTCGGTCATCCAGCCCGGGCGCGCGGAACCGCGCTTGAAAAACTCGTTGACATAGGCGAAGCGCTTTTCGATCTCGGCCTTGAATTCGTTTTCGGGCGTGCCCGGGGTGGGATCGCGCTGCAACCAGAAAATCGTGATGAAGGAGTCGCGGTCGCGGTCGTTGGTCAATTTCAAAAAGACCTTGCGCTCCTCGGCATAGGTGATATAGGTGATCATGTCAAGCCAGTTCCGGTATTTGGCGTCCAGGTCCCTGTATGCCGTTTTTTCCGCTTCGACGAATTCCTGTTTTTTCCCAGGCTGCCCCTGCTGGCCGAAAACGCTGGAGGCAAAAAGAACCGACAGAACGATAAGAAGGACTGTTTTTTTCATGGTCGAATTATAATTTAGCCCCCCGGCAAAGTCAACCGGGCGCAGGCTGCTGCCCGGGGACGCGCGTCTTCGGGCGGGACCGGGCAGGGTTGACTAATGGCGGGGATTTTGCTAAAGTGAAAGGTATTCCAGACTGACAGCCAAGAGGAAAACCATGGAAAAAACGATCGCCATCCGCCGCGAAGATAAAAACGAATGGGAAAGAAGGGTGCCGCTGGTTCCCGACGACGTGCGCTGGCTGAAGGAAAAGCACGGCATTCGCACCCTGGTGCAGCCCTCCGCGATCCGCGTCTTCTCCGATGACGATTTCCGCCGCGCCGGGGCCGAGATCAGCGAGGATCTCGGCCGGGCCAGCGTCGTTTTTGCCGTCAAGGAGATCCCCGCCGCCCTGTTCCAGAAGGACAAGACCTACGTGTTCTTTTCGCACACCATCAAGGGCCAGGCCTACAACATGCCGATGCTGAAGGACCTGATCGAACTGCGCTGCAACCTGATCGATTACGAACGGGTGCTCAACGAAAAGAACCAGCGCCTGATATTCTTCGGCCGCTACGCCGGGCTGGCCGGCATGCTCGACACGCTGCACGGCTACGGCCAGAAGCTGCAGGCCCGGGGCGTGGACAGTCCCTTTGCCCGCATCAGGCAGGCCTACCAGTACGATTCGCTGGAACAGGCCAAGGCCGAGATCGCGGCCGTCGGCGACCGAGATCGACGAGCACGGCTTCCCCGCGGAACTATGCCCGCTGGTGGTCGGCTTTGCCGGCTACGGCAACGTCTCGCGCGGCGCCCAGGAGATCTTCGACCTGCTGCCCCACAAGGTCCTCTCGGCCGAAGCCCTGGTCGAAATGATCGACAATTTTTCCACCGACAACCTGAACCTGGTCAAGGTCGTGTTCAGCGAGGACGACATGGTCCGCGCCAGGCAGGGAGGCTTCGAGCTGCAGGATTATTACGCCCACCCCGAAAAATACGCAAGCAAGTTCGAAAACTACCTGCCCCTGCTGTCCATCCTGGTCAACTGCATCTACTGGACCGAGAAATACCCGCGCCTGGTCAGCAAGGAATACCTGAAGGACGCGCACGGTGCTGGAGTCCAACCTGCGCCTGCAGGTCATCGGCGACATCAGCTGCGACATCGACGGATCGATCGAGATCACGCACAAGTCCACCAAGCCCGACGACGCCTACTATACCTATTTCGCCGAGAACGACCGCTTCGAAAACGGCGTCCAGCCCCTGGGCGTGACGGTCATGGCCGTGGACAACCTGCCCTGCGAGTTCCCGCGCGAGTCCTCGGTCGAGTTTTCCGCCGTGCTGCGCGACTTCGTCCCGGCGATCGCCGCCGCCGATTTCAGCCTCAGCCCGGAAAAGCTGCAACTGCCCTCCCCCATGCAAAAGGCCCTGATCCTGCACCGCGGCAATTTCTCCCCCGATTATCAATATATGAAGGATTTCGTAAAATAGGAGGACGATCATGAAAAAAATACTGGTTCTGGGCGCCGGCCTGGTAAGCAGGCCGGGAGTGAACTACCTGCTGGAACAGAAAAACCTGTCGGTCACCGTGGCCTCGCGCACGGTGAGCAAGGCCGAAAAGCTGGTCAAGGGACACGCCAACGGCAAGGCCGCGGCCGTCGACGTCGAAAACGACCAGGCCCTGGCCGCGTTGATCAGGGACCACGACATCGTCATCAGCCTGCTGCCCTGGATCCACCACGTCAAGGTGGCCAACATGTGCCTGGAGCACGGCAAAGACATGGTGACCACTTCCTACGTCAGCGAGGGCATGAAAAAGCTGGCCAAGCCGGTGCTGGAGAAGGGCCTGACCTTCCTCAACGAGATCGGCGTGGACCCGGGCATCGACCACATGTCGGCCATGAAGATCATTCACGCCGTCGAGGCCGAGGGCGGCAAGGTGCTGCATTTCCATTCCTATTGCGGCGGGCTGCCGGCTCCCGAGAACAACGACAACCCCTTCGGCTACAAATTTTCCTGGAGCCCGCGCGGCGTGGTGCTGGCCTCGCGCAATTCGGCCCGCTTCCTGGAAAACGGCAAGATCGTGGAGATCGAAGGCAAGAACCTGTTCGTCAATCCCAAGGTGGAAGAGATCGAGGGGCTGGGGAAATTTGAAGTATATCCCAACCGCGACTCCGTCCCCTACAAGGAAATGTACGGCCTGAAGGACGCCCTGACCGTGATCCGCGGCACCTACCGCAACCTGGGCTGGTGCGAGACCCTGAAGAAGATCGTCGACCTGGGGCTGGTCGATGAAACCCCGCGGCCCGGGCTCAAGGGCATCACCTTCAAAAAAATGACGGCCGACCTGGTCGGCTGCCCCGGCCGACTCGCAGCTCAAGGAAGCCACGGCCAGGAAGCTCGGCATCCCGGCCGACTCCGCGATCATCGGGCGCCTGGAATGGCTGGGCCTGTTCAGCGACGAAACCGTGCCCGACGTGGGCAACTACCTGGACATCCTGAGCGAGCGCATGCAGCAAAAGCTGTTCTTCAAGGACGGCGAGAGGGACCTGCTCGTCCTGCGCCACCGCTTCATCGTGGAGAACAAGGACAAGAGCCGCGACCTGATCACCTCGACCCTGATCGACTTCGGCATTCCCTTCGGCGACTCCTCCATGGCCCGCACCGTCAGCCTGCCCATGGCCATCGGCACGCGCCTGATCGCGGAAGGCAAGATCACCATGAAGGGCGTGCTGACCCCGGTTCACCCCGAGATCTACGAGCCGGTCCTGGCCGAGCTGGAAACCCTGAACATCAAGATGGTGGAAAAGAGGATCCCCCAGAAATAAACCCCTTGGACAAAAAAACCATCGGACAGAGCGGGGAACAGGCGGCGGCCGCCTACCTCAAGGACAAGGGTTACAAGATCATCCAGGCCAATTACCGGGTCGCCGGCGCCGAGGTGGACCTCATCGCCAGCACGGGCGACATCCTGTGCTTCATCGAGGTCAAGACGCGCAAGAACTGCGACCACGGCTCGCCGGAGATGTTCGTCACCCGGCCCAAGCAGCTGAAGATCATCCGCGCCGCCAGGATCTTCTCGGCGCGCAAGCCCTACCGCGATTTCCGCGTGCGCTTCGACGTGGTCTCGGTCCTGCGCACGGTCGAGGCCATGGCCTGCGACCATCTGGAAAACGCCTTCGAGGAGTAACCATGCCTGAACTGCGCAAGGATCCGATCACCGGGACCTGGGTCATCATTTCCGAGGAACGGAAAAAGAGGCCCAAGTATTACCAGATCGTGGTGGACAAGGACCTCTCCATCCCCGCCAACTGCCCCTTCTGCCCGGGCAACGAGGCCATGACCCCGCCCGAGACCTATGCCCTGCGCCCCGGCCACTCGCCGGCGAACGGGCCCGGGTGGGAGCTGCGCGTGGTGCCCAACAAGTTCCCCGCCCTGCGCGTCGAGGGGAGCTTGCGCAAGAGCGGCGAAGGCTTCTACGACAAGATGAACGGCATCGGCGCCCACGAGGTGATCATCGAAACGCCGCGCCACCAGCACACCTGGTTCGACGGCGACGCGCCGGTCATCCGCAACACCCTGCTGGCCGCCAAGTCCCGCATCCTCGACCTGGAGAAGGACACGCGCTTCAAGTACATCATGGTCTTCAAGAATTTCGGCCCCACGGCCGGCGCCACCCTCTCCCACTCCCACTCCCAGCTCATCGCCCTGCCGGTGGTGCCGCTGCGCGTCCAGGAGGAGATCGACGGCGCCCGCGCCCACTACGAATTGAAGGAGCGCTGCATTTTCTGCGACATCATCCAGTACGAAGGCGAGGCCGACCGCCGCCTGCTCATGGAAAACGAGCATTTCATCGTCCTGGCCCCCTACGCCCCGCGCTTTTCCTTCGAGCTGGCCGTTTATCCCAAGCGCCACAACCCGACTTTCGAGAGCACTCCCGACGCCGAGCTGGACAGCCTGAGCCAGGTCTTGAGCGAAACCGTGGGCAAAGTGGCGCGGCTGCTGAACCGCCCCGACTACAATTTCATCATCCACAACGCCCCGTGCTGCAACAACGTCGGCGATTTCTACCACTGGCACATCGAGTTCATGCCGGTGCTGACGCGCGTGGCCGGCTTCGAGTGGGGCACCGGCTTCTACATCAACCCCATCTCGCCCGAGGAGTCGGTCCAGTCGCTGAAAGCGGTCTGAGGCGTATTTTAAGTCCTTATTCCCCACATTGGCCATCCGCGATCCGGCATGGCCCGGGATAGGACAGCGATCCGGTCGTTTCGTCCTATAAAAAGGACATTTTCAGCAGTCTGAATTGGCAAGCAATTTGCTTCCTTTCAATGCGGGCGCATTGGGCGCTGTGCTCAAAGAGGAGGCAAAATGAAAAAAATCACGGCTTGCGCATTGTTTGTCGTCGTTTTCTCGACTTATTCCTGCTTGATCCAGACCAGCGCGGTTCGCCTTGCCGGGGAGGATGTCCGTCCCGCGACCGATCCCGCCAACGTGCAGGTTTATCTCTCAGAGAAGGATGTGCCCGGCAAGTTTGTCAGGATCGCCCTGGTCTACGCCGAAGAAGGTGGCTATTTTGGTTCTCCGAGTTTCGGGAAACTGGCCGACCACTTAAAAATGAAAGCGGCAGCGCTCGGGGCCAACGGGCTGATCCTCGGCGGCATGGAAAAACGACTGGGCATCAGCGGCGGGGACGATGAAGAGGCCAGCCTTTCCGTAGCAAAACAGGTGAAAGGATTGGCCATCTTCATCGAGCGCTAAAGGGGCGTATCGTCTTGCCGTCCCGATTGCCAAAGGCTGATCAGAATCTACTTGACATATAAGGTGACCGGCAGAGCGTAATCGCTATCCTGCCAGGTTTCATAGTTCCTGGTATCCCCCTGGTTGTCGCGGCGGTCGATGCCGATGCTGTAGAGGATCTGTTTGGCTTCGTTCCAGATATACGGCTTGCCCGAGCAGGGGTCGAGCAATTCCCGATAGCTCGCCAGATCATTGAGCTGCGCCTGGACCGGCCGGGCCGGATCGTAACTGCGGTGCAGGTCGGCGGCGATATGGACCATGTCGTGAGAGGTTTTCAGCATATAGGATTTGTAGACCATGCCGATAAAGTTGTCGGAATTCGCCACGTCGAGGAGAACCTTGCCGACCATGTTTTGCAGCCACCAGAAAGCGCCGGTGCTCAAAGGCTTCCATTCCAGAGGCTCACTCGCTCCATTGAAAAGGCGGAGTTTGCTCGCGCTGAATGATCCCCTCCATAAAGCGAATGCGGGCATTGCGGGTGCGGTTTTTCTGGTAAAGAAACTTGTATTTCATTCGCGAAAACCAGCTCTCCTTGGAGAAAGTAAGGTCGGGCGGAAAAGACATTTCACAAATCAGCCCCAAGCGGGAGCCGAACTCTTCAGACGTCAAAGGCGTGGTTTGTTCGAATACCAGTTGGAAAACCTGGGGCGGGCAATCCTTCTGGTTCATGATTTCGTTCAAGGCCCATATGGACATTCGCGCCACGGCTTTGGCCACCAGGTTGGTGATCAGCAGGCGGCTGTTGGCGCTGGCCTTGGTGGCAAAGCGCAGGTGGCGCAACAGGTGGGCGGCGGCTTCGGGAGCATGGCCGTTTTGCACCGCAATGAGATCCAGGGCGATGGAGAGCTTGGCCATATGGAGCCAGGCCAGCAGGTTGGGAATGGGGGTGTCGGTTCTCACCAGGCTGAGATCACTGAAGTTCTCACAATTGATCAGCTTTTCATAACGGGCAAGCATGAAGCCGTATTCTGCTGCGGCCTTGATCACTTGATCATGGTGTTGATTCAAAGCAGACAGCCAATTTTCCCCGAATCGCAAGTCGCGCACAGGCGTCAGGTCTTTTGATATTTTATAATTTTTTTTATGCTTCGCCCAAGTCTGGTTGAATTCCCTTATATAGCGGTCATTGTCAAAGGCCGGATCGAAGAGTCGGCGGTACGGGAGAATGGCCGCGTCGGCCTCGATATCGACATCCTGCGGTTCGGTCAGCGTCCACAGCCGGTAAAACCCGTTTGTTTTTTCGAAAGCGCCCGGGGCCACGGCCGGCGGTTCACCATACTTGGATCGATAAGGCCGGGCATCGATCTGGTTGAAAGCCAGGTAGCCGATGACAAGGACCAGCAGCGCCAGCAAAACGCGGATCACGATTTTTTTCATGTTTCCTCCTTGCTCACCATTGTAAGGAGCCGCAAATGAAATGTGGTCTCAAGTATCATGATTTTGTCATAAAAATGTCACGGATCAACCATGCGGTTTCATGATCAGTTTGTACCGGCACCATGCACGGTCAGCAGGTGCTCGGGCCGGGCCGGGTCACGCTCGATCTTCTGGCGCAGCTTGAGGATGAAATTATCGATGGTCCTGGGCGACGGGTCGTATTCGTCGCCCCAGACCCGGTCGATGATCCGGTCGCGGCTGACCACTTCCGGGGAATGGGCGACCAGCAGCCGCAGGATCGCGTTTTCCTTGGGCGTCATTTCGAGCGTTTTTCCGCCGCGGCGGATCTCAAAGCGGCGGAACAAAACCTCAACGTCCCCGATGCGGACGGTCGCCGGGGCATCTTTTTCCAGTGCCGTCCTTTTCAGCAGCGCCTGCACCCTGGCGACCAGCTCCTTGAGGCTGAACGGCTTGGTCAGGTAATCGTCGGCCCCCAGCTCGAAGCCGCGCAGCTTGTCGTTTTCCCGGTCCCGGGCCGTGAGCATCAGGATCGGCGTTTTTTCATCGCGGCGGCGGACCTGCCTGCAGATTTCATAGCCATCTATTCCGGGCAGCATGATGTCGAGCACGATCAGGTCGGGGTGCTGCTGTCCAACCAATTCCAGCCCCAGACGGCCGTCGCGGGCGCTGACGGTTTCAAAGCCGTGGAATTGCAAGGTTTCCGCCAGGCCCTGTTGCAGGGTGACGTCGTCTTCAATGATCAGGATCTTGCTCATGATCGCTTCCCCTTTTTTTCGCCGCGGCCCGTTCCCCAGGTCATGGGCAGGCGGATGATGAATCTTGATCCCTGCCCACTGCGCTCTGCACTTCGATGCGCCCGCCATGGGCGTCCACCGCATGCTTGACCAAAAACAGCCCCAGGCCGCTCCCCTGCTTGGTATTGTACCCTTCACTTTCGATCCGGAAAAACTTGTCGAAAATGGCTTCCTGGAATTCCGCTGCGATGCCCAGGCCACAGTCGGCTACTTCCAGCACTGCATTACCTTCGGAAAAGTAAACCTTCAATTCGATTTCTTTATGATCGGGCGAATAGCTGATAGCATTCTGGACCAGATTGCCGATCATCAGCCGCAGGGCGCGGGCATCAAAAGCGAATGGCGGCATCTCTTCTACTATTTCAGCCCGACAGGTAAAGCCATTTTCTTTCAGCAGGGGCAGGGCTTCGGCCCATGCCTGGCGGGCGGTTTCAGCCAAGGACTCCGGCTGCATGCGATAGGTTTTCTGCCCGGCCTCGATGCGCGACAGGTCAAGCAGATTGCGGATCATATCGTTCATGCGGTCCGCTTCCGCGATGATTTTGCCGGACTGGGCGGTCCGCTGCTCCTCGTTTTTCAGCCAGTTCAGCTGCAGCTGCTCGGCCAGCATGCGGATGCGGGCCAGCGGGGTTTTCAGGGTGTGGGCGGCGCTGTCCAGGAAACGGTTTTTAAGTTCCAGAAGCTCCATGTCGCGGCGCAGGGAGCGAAAAACAGGGCCACGGCGGCAAGCAGGGTCAACAGCAAAGCAGCGATCAACGCGTAATTGACCAGCAATTCTCTTTTGATCCGCGCCTCAAGAAAGCCCGGGCGCGGCGCCTTGACCGCCAGCACGTATCCGGGTAGAATTTTTCCAACGCTACTTGGGCAACCCGTCCGCCGCCAATGCGGCGGCTTCGTCCCCGGTTGCCAAAACTGCCGTTGGGTTCTCTTCCCGCCAATACAGTTTTAACAGGGCCGGAAACAGCGCCTGGCGGATCTGTACCAAGGCGATGCGAAACCCGAAAAAAGCGCGGAAGTGGATTTATTCATCATGCGGCAGCGGGGCATAGACGATCTGCAGGGCGGCCTGACGAGAATATCCGACCTCTGTTCGACGATCTTTTCCCGAAACGGGTTCAGCGGAAATCAGCGGGAAAATCTTTTTGCAGGCGCGTGTAGAAGAGTTTTTTTTCATCATTGGCCAGGTAAAACTCCTGGACCTGCTGCAGGCGTTTGAATTCGATCCCCTGGCGGACGGTGGAAGCCCTTCTGACCAGCTCAGGGATAGTGAAGAACTGCCAGCGCAACGACATTTCCCGGGCCGGAATGTCCTCCAGGCGCTCACGCCGCAAGGCTCGGCTCAAGCGCTCCTGTATAGAGTCGGAACGTGGAGATCCGGCGGTTGAGGTACTCGAGAGCTTCGTTTTTATAAAAATCCAGCTGCGGTGATTGGCTGACCGCTTGCAAAGCCAGGATTTCTCATAAAGTTCCAGGTAAGAACTGGAAGCCGCCTCACGGTCGCCCATCCGGTCAAGAAAGCGCCAGCATTTGCCGGGCGGCAGATAGCGCTCGGCCGCATCGGTCACTGCCTGGCCATGGACGACCTCTAAAAGGTACTGGATCGCCTGCGCATACTTGCCCCATTTAAAGTAACAACGCCCGATGGCCAGGGAAAAAACCTCTTTTTCACGAATGGCCGTTGCTTGCTTGGCGCCGGCAATATATTTCTTTATGGCTGCCAGCCAATGCGTTCCTTGAATTCAAGGCTTTCCCCTTCCAGGAACAGGCGCTTCCCAGGCCGGACCGTAAAGCGGAGAAATCGAGCCGGACCGGCTGGGCGATCAGCGGCCGGCTGAAAGGGAAAAGATACTCGCCCTCGGCCGTGATCACAAACGGGTAGGTGACGATAGGGTTCTCGGCCAACAGGTTTTTAAGTCCTGTTGAATCTGCAAGGGACGGGTTGGGTCAAGAAGTTCCATGGCCAGCGAGGCGAAACAGTCCTTTTCATCTTTCCTCCTTTCTTCAGGTATTACGGTAGGGAAACCCGGTTTCCCCTATGAAGCTATTCCAGTAAGGTTTTTCCCTAGCGGCCCTTGGGAGCGGCGATGTCGAGCCAGGCGAACCAGATCGGGTGGTGCTTCTTGTACCAGCGCAGGATCTCCAGCAGCTTGGCTTGGGCCTCGGGCCGTATCACGTCGGCCGGGATGCGGTCGAAATGGACGCGGATGTGGTCCTGCTCGGGGAACTCCAGCGCCTCCGAGCACAGGGTCTGCAGCTCGTTGCGGATCCGCCCCGAGTCGGAGATGCGCACGGGCCGGCGCGGGTAATCCTCGCCGCCCATGAAGCGGCTGAGCAGCGGGTTGAAGACCAGCCAGCTCTGCTCCAGGGTCTCCATCAGCCGCAGGGTGAAGGTGATGCGCTTGTCGCCGCGCGAACCGGCCAGGCGCACCGTCACCCGGTACAGCCCCTTCTCCACCTCCTCCACGCCCGGGGCGCCGGAGTAGGGATCGGGGCACATGTAGCCCGACACGGCCAGCACGTCCCACTTCTTCTCGGGGAAGAAATCGCCGGCCTCGACCGAGCTCTTGTGCACCGGGATGCCGGCCCGGCTGGCGTCCTCGATCATGGCCCGGAAGCGGGCGGCGCCGGCGGCGTCGACTTCATGGCCGAGCGCCTGGCCCAGCCTGGCGCTGAAGTCACCGGCGTCGGGATCGAGGCCCATGACCAGGCGCTCCCGATGGTAGGGCACCTCGAAGGTCGAAGTGAAAGGGCGAAATATAGGCGACGAGCCCCAGCATGGGCGCCAGGCTGGCGGCCTGGATGGCCTCGGCCGAGGCGGCGTAGCCGTCGCACAGGAAGAGGTGGCGCGCCCCGTCCTGCCCGTAGGGGCCGATGTGGTAGGTCGGGGCATAGGTGCCCGACTCGTTGAAAGCCGGGATGCCGGTGGGCAGCGGGAAACCGTCCTCGACCACGTGCGCCCCGGCGGCGGTCCATTCCTGCCACAGCTCGCCGATGCGCGCCTCGCGGCTCTTGCCGCCCAGGGTCCAGATGTGGACATGCTCCGGCCGGATGCCGGGATAGGTCTTGGCGATGGCCTTCATCACCTGCGCGCGCGGCGTGCGGAAGGAGATCAGGATCGACTCCTCGGCGGCGCGCTCGGCCACGGCCTTGGGCAGGAAGAGGTTGCCCATGTAGCCTTCGTAGGGGCGGGTGATGGCCAGCGGCTGGTCGAACAGGTGCAGCACGGTCATGGGCCCGGTCGCGGCCCCCTTGGAGAAGCGCGAGGTGTTCTCCAGGGTGTCGATGGCCGCCCCCCAGATGGTGATGCCGGCCGACTTGATGTCGCGGTAGAACTCCTCCCAGCCGTAGTCCTTGCGGTTGAGCAGGCGCACCACCTTGCGGTCGAGCCAGCGCGCCACGGCCGGCCGGGCGTAGACGCGGCCGAAGCCGAGCTGGGGGTTGGAGCCCATTTCCGGGGTCTCGCCGGCCTTGGGCATCAAGCCTTCGCCCACGCAGACCATGATGGCGTGATTTTCGGGAAGCTGGCGCGACAGGTACCACAGGCTTTCGCTCATGGCGTAGGCCGAGATGGCGTCGGCCTCCTTCTTGGCCTGGTTGAGGCCCGACTTGTCCAGCCCCTTGCCGGCTCCGTAGCGGCCGAACAGCCTCGTGCCCAGGGCGGTCACCGCGCCGGTGACGGCGAAAAGCCTCTCCATGCCGCCGTCCATGAACGAGATGTCGCTGGTGAATTCCTTGGCCGGCTCGCCGCGCGCCCAGGCGACCTCGACGTTCTCCAGCCACAGGTGAAAGCGTCCGAGGATGGGGCGGGCGTCAAAGGCCCACTGGGCGATCAGGTCCCGGGTCTCTTGGGCGGCAGAAGTCATGGCAGCCTCCTTGGCATGGCGCTGAACCGGGTCCGCGGTTTTTTGCGTTCTTTCAGCGGACCGGCTCCCATTGTAGGCAAAGCCGCAAAAAAAATCAATGCGCGAAGTTTTACGGGAAGGCCCGCTCGCCCGGGTTATTCCTCACCACGCTTTTTCTTCGTGCAGTTCCCAGGCCTGGTCATCGGGGTTTTTCCGCAGGTAGTAGAACCGGTCCTGGAAAAAGCAGAAGAGGAGGTCATGGGAAAGGCGGCCGACGGCAGGCAGGAATACCCGGTTCAATTCCCGGCCCTGCAGGTCGAAGATGGCGAATTCCACCGAATTGCCGCGATAATTGTAGGTCCGGGCGACGCATTTTCCGTCCACGATATCGAAAAAATCAAGGCCCGGCGTCCGGTCGGGGAAAGTGTATAGCGCCTCATCCTCGGCGCGCCAGTCCGGTTCGTCCTTGAGCGGCTTGAGCAGGGCCTGCTTCAAGGCGGGGGTCACCTGGACCGGCTCCAGGGCAAGGCCGAACTCCCTCTGCTTGAGGCCGGCCTGATCATAGACCATGATCTTGGTCACTTTTCCCGATTCAATGACATATGCCTGGTCACCGACCACGCGAACGGAACAGTAGTCGGTCACCAGGCCGGGCTTGTTGCCGAGCGGCATCCGGTGCGTCACAAGCTCCTGCACGTTTCTGAAATCCTTTTCATATAGACGGATGGAAATGGACAAATCTTGGTCATCGAAGCGGAAATCCCTGGCCAGGAATTTCTCGCCGATGCGGAAAACGCCGTCCTTGAAAACCCGCAGGGGGAATTTTTGCTCGTCGAGAAACAGGCCATCCGGGGAAAAGCGGGCGAACCTGCCGAAGGTGAGTATCTCAAGGTGATCCTTGAACGGGTAGAGATGATAGATTTCGATCAAATCGCCGGGCGCATCGCCCTGGCGCCCGAAGGTTTTTTTGAAAGCGATGCCATTGGGTCCGCGGTCGAAAATATGAACCTGCGAAGAGTCCTCCACGACATAGACCCGCTCGTTGGTCAGGGCGATGCAAAGGGGATTCTTCACCTGGGGCAGCCGGGCGACCGTTTCCGCCGGCGCCGGCATGATAACCAATAACATCACTGAAAAGAACAAGGACTTTTTCATTTTACTCCCTATTTGATCCTTGCACATTGCGTGCATAGAATTGATCCCGCTCCTTTTCCGCGAACGCGATTCCCGCCTGCAGCATCCATACTGGAGGCAAGCCGCCGCCCTCGCTGCGAGTCCAACCAAACGAAAATTCAGGTCACAGGCAAAAGTCAAACATGGAATAGCAATATAAGTGCCAAATGTCGATTCCACCCTGAAAACGTTGCCTGTCCTGGATTTCGGGGCGCAAACGATTATTTGCCGGCAATCCCGAATGTCCCATTTTGGGACAATGGCGCCGCGAAAAAAGGCGGAAACGCAGCACGGACAATCATTTCAAGCGTCAGGCCCGAACGTGTCCCGTTTTGGGACTGTCAGGGCAAAAAAACGGAGACCCTTTTCAAGCCTGGACCGCGGGCGAACCGCGGGTGTCCCAATTTGGGACAGCGGGCGAAATCTCCCCTTCTTTTTTTGGGGAAGGGCTGGGGCCAGCGTTCCTGCCTCACCCCCCGCCCCTCTCCTAAAGGCGAGGGGGAACTGCCTTATTGCTTTTTTTTAAAGGCCGGAGTAAAATTTATTTTATTAAATAAAAATCAGGAGGGTCAAACCATGGCCAAAAAGTATAATTTCTACGCCGGACCGGCGATCCTGCCCCAGGAAGTGATGAAGAAGGCGCAGGACGAACTGTTGGATTTCAACGGCATCGGGCTTTCGATCATGGAGATCAGCCACCGCTCCAAGGACTTCGAAGGCGTGATCAACACGGCCGAGGCCAAGATCCGCTCCCTGCTCGGCGTGCCCGAGAACTACACGGTGATGTTCCTGCAGGGCGGAGCCAGCCTGCAGTTCGGCATGATCCCCATGAACCTGCTGAAGGGCAAGAAGGCCGATTACGTCCACACCGGCGAATGGGCCAAGAAAGCCATCAAGGAAGCCAAGCTGTTCGGCACGGT
Source organism: Candidatus Aminicenantota bacterium (assembly GCA_963764745.1). Taxonomy (GTDB): domain Bacteria; phylum Acidobacteriota; class Aminicenantia; order UBA2199; family UBA2199; genus UBA2199. Next base: position 285,000 of record CAVXTN010000012.1, read on the forward strand.
GAACGTGGCCGCCTCTTCCGAGGACAAGGGCTTCAATTATATCCCGGAAAAGTTCGGCTTCTCCCCCGACGCCCAGTACGTCCACCTCACCTCCAACGAGACCATCGGCGGCATCCAGTGGCCCAAGTTCCCCGAGACCAACGGCATGCCCAAGATCATCGACATGTCGTCGGACATCTTCAGCCGCCGGATCGATTTCAGCGATGTCGGCATGATCTACGCCGGCGCCCAGAAGAACATCGGTCCGGCCGGCGTCACCCTGGTCATCATGCGCAACGACCTGATCGAGGCCTGCGCCGACGGCCTGACCACCATGCTCAGCTACAAGACCCACGCCAAGGAAAAATCGCTCTACAACACCCCGCCCTGCTTCGCCATCTACATCATCAAGCTGGTCATGGACTGGATCGAGGGCAAGGGCGGGCTGGCGGCCATCGAAAAGATCAACGAGCAGAAGGCCAAGGCCATTTACGACGCCATCGACAACAGCAACGGCTATTACAAGGGCACCGCCAACATCAAGGACCGCTCGAAGATGAACGTCACCTTCCGCCTGCCCTTCCGAGGAACTGGAGGAAAAATTCATCAACGAGGCCAAGAAAGCCGGGTTCATCGGCTTGAAAGGCCACCGCAGCGTCGGCGGCTGCCGGGCTTCCATTTACAACGCCATGGGGCTTGAGGGAGTCCAGGCCTTGACCCAATTCATGGAAAAATTCGCCAAGGACAATAAATAGGCGGCAGCCAGCGAACTGTTTTTTTTAACGAAAACGGAAAAAGCCCAAAGCGACGAGGTTTTTTCGTAAAAAAGTTGACAGCGGGGCCGAAATCTGCTATTCTTTTGCCTGGAATTGAACAGGGAGGTATTTTTGGCCATGCAGACGGTTTTTTCAATCCTGAATACCTCGGGCAGCGGGCAGACCATGATCCGGATCCTGGTCGCCGACCGTTTGAGCCCCAAGTCCCTGGACCTGCTCAATGAAATTCCCGAATTCGAGATCAGTGAAAGGACCGGACTGCCCTCCGCGCAGCTGCTGGAGGAGATCAAAAATGCCGATGCCCTGATCGTCAGCGGCTCACTGCCGCTGACCGCGGAGATCCTGAACCGCGGCGTGGACCTGAAATTGATCGTCCGCAGCAGCGACGTTTCCGGCCCGATCGACGCGGCGGCCGCCCGCGGCCGCAACATCGAGGTCCGCACGCGCCGTGGGTCACGGCGCGGCGGAAACCATGGACGAGGTCGAGAGCGACGTGATCGCGATCCTGAAGGATTTTTTCAATGTCTAAAACCATTCATTGGGAGCAGGCGAAAAAAACATGACAACCATCGTCGGCAACAAGCTCAATTCCGCCAACAAGAAAGTGCTGGACCGCATGAACAAGATGGATTTCGAATTCATCCGCAAGGAGGCCCAGACCCAGATCGAAGCCGGAGCCGAGTATATCGAGGTCAACGCGCTGTCGCTGCTGCACAACGAGATCCCGTTCCTGCTCAAGATCATCCCCATGCTGGAGAAACTGGGTTCCAGGCTGGTGATCGTCAGCGAAAATGTCGAGGCGCTGAAGCAGGCCCTGCTGATCGCCAAGAACCCGATCATCATCGGCGCCGTGGACTACGACATCGAAAAGATCGACTTCCTCATCGACACGGTCATGGAGAAGAACGCCAAGATCATCGCCCTGATCAAGGACAAGCGCAACAACCATTCCAGCACCCCGGAAAAATCGCTGCTCATCGCCCAGAAATACATCGATTACCTGCTCGACCGCGGCATGAAGCGGCAGGACATCCTCCTGGATCCGCAGATCTGCCCCCTGGAAGAGGATTTCAACAGCGGCCGGGTTTTTCTGGACACGCTGGAACTTTTCAAGCTGGATTTCCCCCAGGTCAAGACCATGGCCAACGTTTCGCACCTGTCCGAAGGCCTGCCCAAGCGCCACCTGATCGCTTCCTATTTCGTCTCGCTGGCCATCGCCAAGGGGCTCGACTACATCGTGACCAACGTCCTGGATGAGAACTTCATCGAGTCCATCATCACCACCATGTCGATCATCGGCAAGGACAAGAACCTCCAGTCCTATCTGAAATATTGCCGCAACCACAAGGAATCCAAGCTAAAAGGAACAAAGGATGGAGGATCAAAAAGTAAAAGAGATCTTAATTGAGCAGGACGAGCGCCTTCAAGAAGCTGTTCCTGCGCCACCAGGAGCTTGAGGAAAAACTGCAATCTTTCCTGAAGAAGAAATTCAAGTCCGAAGAAGAGACGGTCGAGGCCCGAAACATCAAGAAGGAAAAGCTCAAGCTGAAAGACGCCATGCAAAAACAGATATATGCGTTCAAGCACAAAGCGGACCGCAATGGACAATGAAATTTCACGGGAGGGCACCATCGAGCCGAAAGCAGCCACGAAAGTGAAGAGAAAAAGAATCCACAAGCCCAAGATATCGGCCCTGACCCGCATCTCCTTCCTGCCCTCGGTATTCACCATGCTCAATCTCTTCCTGGGCTACCAGGCCCTGATCCGCATCATCGGCCCCAAGCAGAATTTCAAGACGGCGATCTACTATATCATGGCCAGCGTCATCATGGACGGCTTCGACGGCACCATCGCCCGCCTGACCAACACCGAATCCAATTTCGGCGTGCAGCTCGATTCCCTGGTCGACGCCGTCACCTTCGGCCTGGTCACCTCCATGCTGGTCTTCGAGTGGGGCTTTCAGTCGGGCTATTCCCAGTTCGGCAGCATCGTCGCTTTCATCTTTTTAAGCGGCGGGCTGATCCGCCTGGCCCGCTTCAACGTCTTACAAGGAAGCCCAGGCCTTCCCGTCCAACATCTTCATCGGCATGCCCATCCCCACCGCCGCCCTGTCCGTCTGTTCGGTCGTGCTGGTGTTCGGCAACAAACCGCCGCAGACCCAGGCGGGCATCCTGCTTTTTTCGCTCTACGTCCTCCTGGTCTCGCTGCTGATGATCTCCAACGTCAAGTACCGGACCGTCAAGAAATTCGTTTTCAAGAACAGCCTGAAAACGCTTTTCCTGCTGGCCCTGATCATCGGCTGCCTGGTCATCTTCCCCGACACCACCATCCCCATCCTGACCTTTTCCTACATGCTCTCGCCGCTGTTGTTCCATTGGTTCAATCGCAAGCCCAAAAGCGCGGAAGCCGGCGGCGAGAAAAAAAGCGAGCCGGCCCAGGGAAGCAAGAGCGGAGCCTGAAGTCCGGCTCATGACTGAAGAGAACTCACTGTACGGCAATTTCCGGCCTTTCCTGAAACGGTTCATCCTGGCCCTTTTTTTCATGGCCATGGTGGCCGTCTTCACCGCCTTTTTCGCGGTGATCATCCAGCCGGTCATCGATGAATTGTTCATCCAGGGCGGCGGCAAGCTGGCGCGAAAGCAGCAAGCTCATCCGCAACCTGATCATGCGCCTGCTGCATGTCGGGCCGGACAAGATGGTCCTGGTCCTGCCGCAGCTGCTGTTCGTGGCTTTCCTCGGCCAGGCGATCTTCACCTTCCTCTCCCTGTATTCGATGAAGACCCTGGGCCTGAAAGTGGTGCGCAACATCCGCGACAAGCTCTATCGCCACCTGATCCACCAGTCCATCGATTTTTTAAGCAAGGCCCGCACCGGCGACCTGGTGTCGCGCATCTCCAACGACATCGAAAAGATCAAACTGGCCGTGGCCGAAACCATGGCCGTTTATATCCGGGAGACCCTCACCCTGGCCGGGCTGCTGGCGGTGATCTTCTACCAGGATTGGGAAATGGCCACGCTTTCGCTGGTGCTGATCCCGGTGGCGGCCGTGCCCCTGGTCTATTTCGGCCGCAAGGTGAAGAAGCGCGGCATCCAGTCCCAGGAGACCATCGGCGACCTGTCCAACTTCATGAGCGAATCGGCCATGGGCAACAAGATCGTCAAGTCGTACAACATGGAGGAATTCGAGATCAACAAATTCCGCCAGTTGAACCAGAAGCATTTCCGCATCAACGCCAAGATCGCCCTGGCCTACTCGCTGGCGGCCCCGATCATGGACATCATCGGCGGCCTGGTGGCGGCCGGGCTGTTCACCGTGGGCATGCACCGCATTTCCCAGGGCACGCTGTCCCCGGGCCAGTTCACCTCGTTCCTGACGGCGCTCTTCATGATGTACGCGCCGATCAAGCGCCTTTCCACGGCCCACAACGATTACCAGCAGGGCAAGGCCGGCTATGAGCGGGTGCGGCAGATCATCAACGCCGAGAACACCATCCAGGACAGGTCGTCGGCCATGGAGATCAAAAGCATTCGCGGCGAAGTGGAATTCAAGAACGTGCATTTTGCCTACCTGCCCGGCGTGCCGGTCCTGAAAAACATCTCTTTCCTGGCCCGGCCCAACGAAATGGTGGCCCTGGTCGGAGCCAGCGGCTCGGGCAAGACCACCATCATGAATATCCTGCTGCGCTTCTATGAACCGCAGGACGGCGAAATTTTCATCGACGGCCGGGATATCCGCGCCCTGACCCTGAAATCGCTGCGCGAGCATATCGGCCTGGTCACCCAGGACGTTTTCCTGTTCAACGACACCATCCAGAACAACATCGCCTACGGGCGCAAGCGCTACACGCCGGAGGACATCCAGCAGGCGGCGGCCGTGGCCCGCGCCGCCGATTTCATCGCCGAACTGCCGCGGCAATACGAGACCGTGGTCGGCGAACGCGGCATCTTCCTTTCCAACGGGCAGCGCCAGCGCATCTCCATCGCCAGGGCCGTGTTGAAAAAACCGCGCATCCTCATTTTCGACGAGGCGACCTCTTCGCTGGACTCGGAATCGGAGAAGCTGATCCAGGAAGCCATGGCCGAGGTCATGAAGAACCGGACCACCTTCGTCATCGCCCACCGCCTGAGCACCATCATCGAGGCCGACCGCATCCTGGTCATCGAGAACGGGGAGATCAAGGAGAGCGGCAACCACCGCGAACTCCTGAAAAAACGCGGCCTTTACTATTCCCTGTACAATTTGCAATTCCCGGCGATGAATATTATAATGTGACCCATGAAAAGCATGACCGGATTTGCCCAGGAGAGGTTCAACTTCAGGGATTTTTCGCTGTTCATTTCCTTCAAATCCTACAACCACCGCTATCTTGAGATCAGCTTCAAGGGCAACGGCATCTCGGCGGCCCACGAAAAGATCGTTCGCGACCTGTTCAAGGGCAAGCTGCAGCGCGGCAAGATCGAGATCGTCTTCGACCTGTTCCAGCGCGGCTCCAGGCAATGGGATGTCAAGCTGAACACCGGGCTGCTGGCGGAGATCATGGACAAGCTCGCCCCGCTGCAGAAAAAATACGGCCGGAGCCTGAACCTCTCGCTCGACTCCCTGCTGAAGCTGCCCATGGTTTTCCACCTGGACCACGACCCGGAGCGCCTGACCCCGCAGGACCAGCTCAAGATCAAGAAAGCGGCCGCCAAGGTCTTCGCCGCTTTCCTGGAAAGCCGCCGCCAGGAAGGCCGGTGCATCCTCCCCGACCTGCTGGCCAGCATCGTCCTGATCGAAAAGTATTCCCAAGGCATCCGCGTCAGGGAGAAGGACTTCGAAAAAGAAGTGTTCCGCAGTTACCGGGACAAGATCGCCAAATACGTCAAGGGGCTGCCCATCGACGAGAAGCGCATCGTCCAGGAAGCCGCCATCAGCGCCGACAAGACCTCGATCGCCGAGGAGATCAACCGGCTGCGCACCCATACCCAGAGGCTGAAGCGCCTGCTGCAGGAAAAGAACGTCGCCAGCCAGGGGCGCGAAGCCGATTTTCTCACCCAGGAAATGCAGCGCGAGACCCATACCATCGCCGCCAAGACCGGCAGCCTGGAGATCCACCAGCAGATCCTGCTGATCCGCCGCGAGATCGAAAAAATCAGGCAGCAGGTGCAGAACATCGAGTAAGCGCCGGTCATGAACAACATCATCATCATCTCGGGCCCGTCCGGCAGCGGCAAATCGACCCTGATCCACGAACTGCTCGCCGAGTTTCCCGAGCTGAATTTTTCGGTGTCGCATACGACCCGGCCGATGCGAAAAAATGAAGTTCCCGGCAAGGATTACCATTTCATTTCCGAGCGTGAATTTCAAAAGATGCTCGACGGCGGATCAATTCGTCGAATGGGCCGAAGTGCACGGCCACCGCTACGGCACCAGCTGGAAGGAAATCCGCGCCAAATCAGGCAAGGGCCGGACGCTGGTCCTGGATATCGATGTCCAGGGGGCGCGCAACATCAAGCTCCAGTTCCCTGAGGCCATGGCCGTTTTCGTGGTCCCGCCCACGCTGGCCGCGCTTAAAAAACGGCTGCTCCTGCGCCAGGGAAAGCTTGACCGCGAAGCGCAGCACCGCTGGGCGCCGCCCTGAAGGAATTGCGCTCCTACCCGCTGTACGACTACGTGATCGTCAACGACAAGCTTCCCGCGGCCCTGGCCGACCTGCGCTGCTTGTACTCGACATTTCGCCTGCAGATGCTCCGCCAGCAGGACAAGATCAAGACACTCTTGCGAGGCCAAAAATGAAACTCATCCTGGGAGTCAGCGGCTCCATCGGCGCCTACAAGGCCGTGGACATCATGAGGGTCTTTCAGAAGAACGGCCATGACGTGTCCGTGGTCATGACTTGGGCGGCGACGCGGATCATCGCGCCGCTTACCTTCGAAACATTCGCCCCGGGCAAGGTCTACCACGAGCTGTTCGCCGCAGGGCAGGACCCCCTGCTGCACATCAACCTGGCCAAGGAGAACGACCTGCTGCTGGTGGCTCCGGCCACGGCCAACATCATCGGCAAAATGGCCGGCGGCATCGCCGACGACCTGCTGTCGACGGTGTTCTGCGCCTTTTTCAAGCGCGTGGTCGTGGCCCCGGCCATGAACACCCACATGCTGGACAACCCGGCCGTGGTCGACAATATCGCCCGCCTGAAAAGCCGCGGCGTGGAGATCATCGAAGCGGCGGAAGGCCTGCTGGCCAACCGCGAGATCGGCAAGGGCCGGCTGCCCGACGCCGAAACCATTTACCGCCATTGCCTGAAGATCTTCAGTGTTTAAGAAAATCATCATCGCCTCCGGCCCCACCCTGGAGCCCATCGACCCGGTGCGCTTCCTCTCCAACCGCTCTTCGGGCAAGACCGGCTACCACCTGGCCATGGAGGCCCGCAAGCGCGGCATCGGCCCGATCACCTTCATCACCGGCCCCACTTTCTACCTGCCCGGCCAGGTGGAATTGATCCAGGTGGAGACCGCCCAGGAAATGCGCGCCGCCATCGGCGGCCATTTCCGCTCAGCCGACGTGATCATCATGGCCGCGGCGGTCAGCGATTACCGCAGCCTGAAATACTACCCGGAAAAAATGAAAAAGGACGGCGAGAGGATCACCCTGGAGCTGGTGAAAAATCCCGATATTCTTCTTGAACTCGGCCAACACAAGCGCAAGAACCAGATCCTGGTCGGTTTTGCCGCCGAAAGCGAGGATATCTTCGCCAACGCCCAGAAAAAATTGATCGCCAAGAACCTGGACCTGTTGGTTCTGAACGAGATCTCCGAAGCAAACCCGGCCTTCGGCTGCGACGAGAACCAGGTGTACCTGGTGCGTCCCGACGGGGTGCGCAAGCTGGAAAGAATGAACAAGGCGCATATCGCCGCCATGATCTGGGATGACATCGTCGGCCTGGCCGGCGGTTCCTGAAAAAGACCGCCGGCCGCCATGAACGAACTAAGGGAAATATTGAAATTTTTCGGGGAAATGGGCGCCGAATTCCTGCACCTGCCGGGAAGCGATCCGCGCGCCGACCTGGCCGAATTGGACCGCGAAATCCTGCAGTGCCGCCGCTGCCGGCTGCACGAAAGCAAGACCCACTACGTCCCCGGCGAGGGCTGCAACCATCCCGACATCCTGTTCGTCGGCGAGGGCCCGGGCGAGACCGAAGACCAGTTCGGCCGCCCCTTTATCGGCAAGGCCGGGCAGCTGCTGGACAAGATCATCCAGAAAATGGGCCTGGAGCGGGCGGACGTGTTCATCACCAACGTGGTCAAGTGCCGCCCGCCCAACAACCGCGAACCGCAGCGGGACGAGGTGGAGGCCTGCCTGCCCTATTTGTCGAGGCAAATCGACGTCCTTCAGCCCAAGGTCATCGTCTGCCTGGGCAAGGTCGCCCTGAACAACCTGCTGGGAACCAGCCACAGCATGGGCCGCATCCGCGGCCAGCTCCTGAGCTTCCACGATATCCCGCTCATCCCCACCTACCATCCGTCCTATATCCTGCACAAGAAAGACAAGGAGGAAATCAGCCAGGCCAAGTGGGAAGTGTGGGAAGACATGCAGAAAGTGCTGGCCCTGATCCCCAAGAAACGCCCTTGAAAATCAGCGTCGCCCTTTCCTACAACATCTTCGAACCCCTGACCTACCGGGTCGAAGGCGCGCCGGCCGGCCTGCAGGCCGGTTCACGGGTGCTGGTGCCGCTGGGCAGGCGCCTCGCCCTGGGTTGGGTGCTTTCACTGGATTCTCCCTACGGCGGCAGGCTGAAAAGCATCATCGGCGTCATCGACGATCCTTTCCGTCCCGCAACCGGCGGTGCTGGAATTCGCCCGGCAGGCCGCCGCCGCCTATTTCATTTCCGCCGGCAGCGTGCTCGACCATTGCCTGCCGCCCAGCCAGAAGAACCTGAAGAAACTGCGCCTGGAAACCGGCGGCCAGGCGCGGAAAATGGAGGAGTTCACGGCCGGGCAATTGGAAAAGCTGTCCGCGGCCGGTCCGCTGCGTTTTTTCTTCAAGACCGGGAGCGACGCCGGCCCGGTCGCCGCCGTGCCGCCTCCGCTCGGCAGGCGCCGCGCCAGTCGCGCCTGCTGCTGGGTCCGGGCCGCGAGGCCGAATACGCGGAAATGTGCCGCGAGACGCTGGCCGGCGGTCGCAGCGTCATCCTGCTTGTCCCCGACAACGCCACGGCCGGCTATTGGCAGGGCATCATCCCCGGGCTGGATCCTGTATCATTCCGAGATCAAGGCCGCAGCCAAGGAAAGCGTCTGGCGGCAATACCGCCAGGGCAAAAGCGGCGTGGTCTGCGGCGGACTTTCGGCGCTCCTGCTGCCGCTCGCCGACCCGGGCCTGCTGATCGTCGACCGGGCGGCTTCGCCGCTCTACCAGCGCGGGTTCGCGTCGCCGTTCCATATCGATCACCTGGCCGCCATCCGGGCGCAAACCGGGCATATTCCCCTGCTGCTCGGGGCGGCGTCCCACTCCTGCGCCACCTATCGCCAGCGCCAGGACCTGGCGATCACCGACCGCCGCCGCGAGCGCGGCGTCTCCTGCCAGGTCCACATGCTCAAGGGCAGGGAGCGCGGCATTCCCGACGACCTGCTGGACATGATCCGCCAGAATTACCTGGACAGATAAAAAGACCCTGGTCCTGGTCAACCGCATCCAGCCGGCGTTGCACCTGTTCTGCGACCAGTGCCGCAAGATCGTGGCCTGCCCGGGCTGCGGCGGCACCCTGCAGGTGGAGGAGCCGCGCCAGGCCGCCTGCCGCCGCTGCACCTACCGCAAGCAGGCGCTCGACGATTGCCCGCGCTGCGGCCGAGCCCTTGACCCTGCTCCGCGACATCAGCATCGAATCCCTGTCCCTGGCCGTGGAGCGCGCCATCGGCGAAAAAGCGGCGCGAATCCTGACCGCGGCCGATCTCAAGGATGCCGCGGCCACGGTGGCGGCCGTACGCTCCAGCCCGATCGTCATCGCCACCGCGGCCGCCCTCAATCCCTTTTTCAGCGCAATCTTCGCCGCCGTCATCTACGTCAAGCCCGAATCCTTTTTCAACATGGAGGAATTCAATGCCGCGGAAATGATCTTCGCCACGGCGGCCGAGATCGCCGAAACCCTGGAAGACGAGGGAGAATTGCATGTTTTCTCGGTCTTCCATTTTCATTACGCGCTGCAATTCCTCATGGACGAGGAAAAGTTTTTCGAGCGGGAATTGAAATACCGCCAGTGGTTCAGCCTGCCCCCGTTCGCCAGCGTTTACCAACTCGAGCTCAGGGACGCCAGCTTGCGCGCCCTGGCCGCCGCCATGCGCGGCTTGAACCGCGATCATCGGCAGAACCTGCAGATCAAAAGGATTTACCTGGTTTCCCGGCAGCCGCAGCGGGGCACCTTCCGGGGCATCCTGGAACTGCACGCCGCGGCGGAAAAAATCGCCCGGGCCGGGCTGCACAAGATCAAAAGAAGCACCCTGCTGCGGATCGCCGGCTAGGCGCAGAAACCTTGCCGGGCAGCGGGACGTATAAGGACAAGCGGGCCCGCCCCGCTTCATTCGCAAAAAAAACGGCCAAGGAGCAGTCATGAATGAACTGGCATTGTCATTGAAGGACCTGGTCAAGGATTTCGCAGGCAAAAGAGCCGTGGACCGCATTTCCTTCACGGTCCGCAAGGGAGAGATCCTGGGCCTGCTGGGGCCCAACGGCGCCGGCAAGACCACGACCATCCGCATGGTGATGAACATCATCGCCCCGGACGCCGGGACCATCGAGATCCTGGGCGAGCCCTTCTCCGAAAAGGTGAAGGACCGCATCGGCTACCTGCCCGAGGAGCGCGGCCTCTACCGCAAATTGAAGCTGATGGACACGCTGCTTTTCTTCGGCGAGCTGAAGGGCATGAAGGGCGCGGCCATCCGCGAGCGCGGCCGCCGGCTGCTGAAGCAATTCCAGCTGGAAGGCTACGAGGAAAAGAAAGTGGAGGAACTCTCCAAGGGCATGGCCCAGAAGCTGCAGTTCATCCTGACCATCCTGCACGATCCCGAGCTGCTCATACTGGACGAGCCCTTTTCCGGCCTCGACCCGCTGAACATCGAGCTGGTCAAGGACATCATCCTGGCGCGCAAGCGCGAGGGCAAGACCATCATCTACTCCACCCACCTGATGGAGTACGCCGAGAAGACGGTCGATTCGCTGGTGATGATCGACAAGGGCCGCAAGGTCCTGGACGGCACCCTGGCCGCGGTCAAGGCCGAGTACGGCCGGAAGTTCGTCAAGGTGCAGTACGAGGGCGACGCGCGTTTCGTGGCCGGGCTGCCCTACGTCGCGTTCCTGCCGCGACTCGGGCCGCGAGATGGAGGTCGAACTGGACGATTTGTCCAAGAGCGAGCTGCTGCTGCGCGATCTGCTCGGCAAGGTGGCCGTCACCGGCTTTACGCTGAGCGAGCCGTCGCTGCAGAACATTTTCATCCGCAAGGTCCAGGAGGGGGAAGGAGCATGAACAAGATATTCGCCGTCATCAAGAAGGAATACAAGATCATCGTCCAGAAGAAGTCGTTCATCATCATGACCGTGCTGACGCCGGTGCTGATGGCCGCCATGATGTTCGTGCCGGTCCTGCTGATGAAGATGGGCCGCACCGAGAAAAAGATCGCCGTCGCCGACTATGCCGGCGGCTACTACCAGGCGCTGAGCGCCAAGCCGGCGGCCAAGCAGGCGAAGCGCAAGGGACTGGACATGGACGCCATGAACAACAGGCAGGACCTGGGAATCTCCGGCCGCATCTCTTTCCAGCAGGTGGAGCTGGCCGGGCGCGACGCCGCCGCCCTGGTGCGCGCCTACGAGCGGAAAGTCCTGAAAAAGGAGATCGACGGCCTGCTGCTCATCCCGGCCGACGTCAAGGCCAGCCGCCAGGTCTCCTACTATTCCACGTCGGTCTCGGACTTCACCACCATCAAGTTCATCGAGTCCACCCTGCGCACCGCCATTTCCAAGCAGCTGCTGCTGGAGAAGCGCATCGACCCGGCGGTGGTGGACGAGGCCACCCGCGAGATCTACATGGAGACCTTCAAGGTCAAGAAGGAGGGCACCACCAAGTCCGATTCGGGCATGGACTACATGATGTCGCATATTCATGATCGTCATCCTCTTCATGGTCCTGATCAACTACGGCCAGATGATCATGCGCGGCGTGCTCGAGGAGAAGACCAACCGCATCTCCGAGCTGCTCATCTCGTCGGCGCGCTCCACGCAGATCTTCTACGGCAAGCTGCTGGGCATCGGCCTGGCCGGGATGACCCAGGTCGCCCTGTGGATCGTGCTGGGAGCGATCCTGGTATCGCGTTTCTCGGGCATGATCGACGCCGCCATCCTCTCTTTCCTTACCCCGGAGATCGCCCTCTATTTCGTCATCTTCTTCATCCTCGGCTTTTTCATCTACGCCATCCCCTACGCCTTCATCGGCGCCGCGGTCAATACCGACCAGGAAGCGCAGCAGTTCGCCTCCGTCCTCTCCGTGATCATCATCGTCCCCTACCTGCTCGGCATCTCGGCCATCCAGAACCCCAACTCCACCCTGACCCTGGCCGCCTCGCTCTTCCCGCTCTTCACCCCCATCCTGATGTTCATGCGCATCACGACCGCCCTGCCGCCGCTGTGGCAGATCCTCACGTCGATCGGCCTCTGCGTCCTGACCATCTGGGGGCTGGCCTGGCTGGGAGCCAAGATCTTCCGCGTGGGCATGCTGATGTACGGCAAGAAGCCGTCGCTGGGCGAGATGCTGCGCTGGATCCGCTATAAATAGAACAGACTGGTTTTTGCAGGTTTAGGGCTTTTTCCGACATCCCCGCCAGCTAAATCCCGTCCGCATTCCGGCCGGGAAGCGACTCCGCCCATTTTTCTCTAAAATGGGCTGCGTACGCCGCTGCCGGGGATCGTCGGAAGCGCCCCGTTATAGGGCTTTTTCCGACATCCCCACCAGCTAAATCCCGTCCACATTCCGGCCGGGAAGCGACTTCGCCGATTTTTCTCTAAAAGGGGCTGCGTACGCCGCTGCCGGGGATCGTCGGAAGCGCCCCGTTATAGGGCTTTTTCCGGCATCCCGCCATCAGGATTCAAAATATTTTTTTATCGGTTATAATGAAGGCGTGGGCAGCCAAAACCATGCCGGGGAAAAATACAATTTTCTGAAATACGTCGGGCCGGGTTTCCTGGTCACCGTGGGCTTCATCGATCCGGGCAACTGGGCGGCCAACGTGGCCGTCGGCTCGCGTTTCGGCTACTCCCTGCTCTGGGTGGTAACGCTCTCGACCCTGATGCTGATCATCCTGCAGCACAATGCCGCCCACCTGGGCATCGCCAGCGGGCTTTGCCTGTCCGAGGCGGCCAGCGCCCATTTCAAGCCCTGGGTCAGCCGCGGCCTGCTGGCCAGCGCCCTGGTCGCGGCCGCCGCCACGGCCCTGGCCGAGGTCCTGGGCCTGGCCATCGGCCTGCAGATGCTGTTCCACCTGCCCCTGGCCGCGGGCGCGGTGCTGGGAACGGCGCTGGCCCTGTTCATGCTTTTTTCCAACAGCTACCGCCGGCTGGAAAAGTGGATCATGGCGTTCGTTTCCCTGATCGCCTTTTCCTTCCTCTTCGAGCTGCTGCTGGTCAAGGTGCAGTGGCCCGCCGTCCTGCGCCACTGGTTTCTGCCGGCCCTGCCCGGCCATTCGCTGCCCCTGCTGATGAGCGTGCTGGGGGCCGTGGTGATGCCCCACAACCTCTTCCTGCATTCGGAGATCATCCAGAGCCGGCAATGGAACCTGCAGGAGGACCGCGTCATCAAAAAGCAGCTGCGTTTTGAATTCATGGACACCCTGGCCGGCATGCTGGCGGGCTGGGTCATCAACAGCGCCATGATCATGATCGCCGCCGCCGTCTTTTTCAGCCAGAACCTGGCGGTCAGCGAGCTGCCCCAGGCCCAGGCCACGCTGAAGCCGCTGCTCGGGCCGGCCGCGGCCGTGGTCTTCGCCCTGGCCCTGGTTTTTTCGGGATTTTCCTCGTCCGTCACCGCGGCCATGGCCGGCGGCACGATCTTCGCCGGGATTTTCGGGAAGCCCTTCGCCCTGGCCGACCCGCGCACGCGCCGGGGGATATTCCTGACCATGGGCGGCGCCCTGCTGGCCGTTTTTTTCCTGAAAAACCCTTTTCAGGGACTGATCTGGAGCCAGATCCTGCTCAGCCTGCAATTGCCCTGGACCATTTTCCCGCTGATCGTGCTGACCTCGTCAAAAAAAGTCATGGGCCGCTACGCCAACAGCCCGCTGAACAAAACGGTCCTGCTGGCCGTGGCCGCCATCGTGACTTTTTTAAATATCATGCTTCTGGCCGGGTTGATTTTCCCGGGTGGCAACTGATCGCCGCCGCTGACGGGGCCGCCCCCAAAGCGGCCCAATGTCCTTATTCGATCTGTTTATAGGAGAGGGCTTCCTTCAGCTCGAAGAAATCGCTGCCGCGCGGCACGTTGCGCAGGCGGGTCAGCAGGGTCTGGGGATCGATCAGGTCGCCGAAGGGCACGCCCACGATCTGGAAATTGTCCGAGACCGAGACCATGCAGTCGAACTGCCTGTTCTTGAAAAGCTTGTAGGCGCCGAAGCCGAGCATGCTGGCCAGGACCACGTCGAAGCTGATGGGCAGGGCGTTGCGGGTCTCGTAGCCGATCTGCTTGTAGATGATCTTTTTCTTGCGCCCGGTCCGGTTCTTGTACACCTCCTCGGCGGCGTCGCGCACGACGCGGCCGACTTCGGCGGTCCCCAGGATGACGTTGCCGTGGCGGTCCTTTTCGGTGGGCCGGTATTTGTCCGGGCAGCTTGTCGGCCAGCCCCTCGGCCACGCAGATCACGCCGTAATACTTGTCGTTCTTCTCGCGCCAGAGCATGGTGTCCACGATCTTCTCGGCGATCTTGTCTATATCGAGGACCTCTTCCTCGTTGTCCTCGGTGGAGATCATCAGCACCGCTTCGCCGGCGATGCCGGCCGCGTAGGTCAGCCAGCCGGCTTTGCGCCCCATCAATTCCACGATGAAATAGGAGCTGGTGCTCTCGGAATCGGCCTTTAAATTGAGCAGGGCCTCCTGGCTGGCCTGGACGCTGCTCCAGTAGCCGAAGGTCCAGGCGATGCCGAAATAGTCGTTGTCGATGGTCTTGGGGATGTGGATCACCGGCAGGCCGAGCCGGGCCAGGAAGTTGGCGGTCTTCAGCGTGTCGTCGCCGCCGATGGTGATCAGGCAGCCGATGCCCAGGCTGTCGAGCGCCTGGAGTATGTTGTGCAGCTTCTTGGTCTTTTCGGGATCCTGCAGGTCCTCGGGCGACTTGATCAGCCGGCCCGGATTGGCCCGCGAGGTTTTCAGAAACACCCCGCGGCGGTTGCGGATGGAGGAAATGTCGGAATCCAGCGCCTGGTAGTGGACGTTGGGAGCCAGGCAGTAGCGGTTCTTGTGGTCGTAATTTTCCAGGAATTCGAAGCCGAAAAAGAAACCGATGATGGGAACCTTGGCGTTGATGAAATTCAGGGCCACCGAGGAGATGACGGCATTGGCCGAAGGCGCCGGCCCGCCCGAGAACAGCAGGGCCACTTTCTTGTGCTTTTTAAAGTCGAGCATACCCCGGATGGTAGCGAATTTCTCCAGCCCTGTCAAGCCGGCACCAGCGAGGGCTTGCCCGTGTGCCGGCAGCAGACTCAGGTCGGCCTTCAGGCGGCCGAGAGCCTCAGAATTTCGATCAGCATGGCCAGGGCCTTTTCCATGTCCGCGACACGGATATGCTCTGCCGTGGAATGCTCGTCGCGGGCGCCGATGCCCACCACCGCCATTTCAATGCCATGGTTGTTGTAGATGGAGGCGTCGGTAAATCCGGTGATGAAAGTGGTCTTGGCCTTGATGCCGACCGTTTTCAGGGCTTTTTGCGCGGTGAGCCACGGTCCAGGCGTCCGGGGCGATCTGCACCGCCTTGCAGAGATTGTCGGTCTTGATGACCGCGCTGGCCCCGGCTTTCTTCACCTCGCGCTGGATGATCCGCTCCATCTCGTTGGCCAGGGCCTGGGCCTTTTTGTGCTGCAGGCTGCGGCATTCGGCCAGGAAACTCGCCGCGGCGGGGACGCCGTTGCGGATGATCCCGCCCTGGATCACGCCGACGTTGGCCGTGGTTTCATGGTCCAGCCGGCCCAACCGCAGGGCGGCGATGGCCCTGGCGGCGGCGACGATGGCGTTGATGCCCTTTTCCGGCTCCATGCCGGCATGGGCCGAGCGGCCCTTGATCTCCACGTCCAGGGCAAAGTAGGAAGGGCCGCCGATGACGATGGTATCTAGCGTGTCGTTGTCCAGCAGAAAGCCGCGCCGGGCTTTCAGCAGGCGATAGTCGAGGTTCTTGACGCCGTGCAGCCCCACTTCCTCCTGGCGGCTGATGGCCACCTCGACCGGCGGCCTGACCTTGGCCAGGCGCAGGGCCTCGAGCATTTCGGCTATGCCGGCCTTGTCATCGGCGCCCAGGATGGTGTCGCCCGCGGAGCGGATCACGCCTTTCGCCAGCTTCGGCTTGATGCCCTGCCCGGGCTTGACGGTGTCGGCATGGCAGGAGAGCAGGACCGGCTCCTTGCTCTTGCTGTTCAGGGCCGGCAGCTTGGCCACCAGGTTGCCGTAGGCGTCCTTTTTCGCGGCAGCCCCCAGTTTCTTGAATTCCTTCAGGAGATAGTCGATGAACCGGGCTTCGTTCCCCGACTCGCTGTCGATGCGCACCATGTCCATGAATTGCTTGATCATTCTTTGCGCCATGTTTTCACCTCGCCGTCGATTTTCCCATTCATTGTAGGCAAAGCGCCGGACTTTGTAAAGCGCGCAATCGTGACGGCCCAGGGCGTCAAGCCAGGAGCTTATTGTATTTTTCCAGGTTGGCCCCGCGGGCGATCTTGCCGTTCAGGGTCCGCTCCAGCCAGTTTTTGCCTACGAAAAAAACACCTGCCAGGGTGACCTCCAGGCCGGCATGGATGCGCTGGCGCACTTCCCGCTCCAGGGCTGCCTGCTCTTCGCCGGAAAGCGGACGTTCCAGACCGCAGACCATGACGACCCGCTCGCTGCCCAAAGCCTCGTCCATCACCCCCAGGGCCACCACCCGGTCCTTGAGGATGCCGGGGATGGAACCGGCGATATTTTCCAGGTCCTCGGGATGGACGTTGTGGCCGCCGACGATGATCAGGTCCTTCTTCCTGCCGCAGACGTACAGGGAGCCGGCCGCGAGATAGCCGAGGTCGCCGGTGAAGTACCAGCCGTCCTTCATGACCCGATCGCTCAGTTCCTGGCAACGGTGATAGCCGGAAAAAAGGGAGCGGCTGCAAAGGATGATCTCGCCGACATGCCGTTCGGGCAGGCGCCGTCCCCGTTCATCGACGATGGCCACTTGCGTGTTTTCCATGGGCAAGCCCGAACTGACATTGGGTTTCGAACCGAGCTCCCCGGGAGCCCCCGGCACGGCCTGCTTCCTCGTCTGCATCTCCCTGGCACTGACCCAGTCCACCGGGCTCCTCTCATTCACCCGGCAGCAGGTCGCCCCCAGGGTGTTTTCAGCCATGCCGTAGCCGACGCCGAGAGCGGTTTCCCGGAAACCAAAGGGTGCAAAGCGTTCCAGGAACAACTGCTGGCTCTCGTAGAGAACGGGTTCGGAACCGTTGACCATGAGCCGGAGGGAGGAGAGATCGAGCCCCTGCAGATCACGCCTGCCCAGGCTGCGAACGGTGTGGTGCAGGGCGGAATTGGAAATAAAACTGATGGTGCCCCGATGGCGCTGAATGGCCCGCAGCAGGGCGGCGGGATCGCGCAGCCAGTGGAACGGCGACAGGAGAATGCCGGGGACCGCGCAGAGCAGGGGCATGATGAACCCGGCAAAGAGTCCGAAATCGTGGTACAGGGGAAGCCAGTTGACCACGACGTCCCGCCGGTTCAGCCGGAAACATTTTTTCAGGCCCTGGACCTGGTTCAAGATCGCCCGGTGCGAGAGTTTCACTCCTTTCTGCAGGCCGGTCGTGCCGCTGGTGAACTGCAAATAAGCGAGCGCTTCCCCCTGCCCGGGGGAAAGATCGTATTCCAAGCCGCGGGGCGCGCCCGGTGCTGCCGCCAGCACCCGGCAGCCCGTGGCCGCCAGCGCTTCACGGAGCGCCGCTTCCAGCTCCGGCAGCACGATGACCAGGCTCGCCCCGGAACGCTCGACCATCTCCTTCAACCGCGCGACGTAGGCGGCGGACGTGGTCAGCGGGCCCTTGTAGCTGGCGATGGCAGGGACGGCCCCCGAGTAAAGGGCCCCCCAGAAGGAAAAGATCAGCTCCCGGCAGTGGCGCAGCGCCAGGATGACGATCTCGCCGGCCTGGAGCCCGGCGGCGCGGATCGCTCCAGCGTAGGCGCATGCTCCGGCATGCAGCTCGCCAACGGTTATCCGCTCCTCGCTCTCGTCTTCGCGGACAAAAACCAGCGCCGTGCGCCCGGGCCCGGCGCAAAGCCGCTCGCGGAAGGGCTCCACGACCGATTGGAAGTGAGCGGCGCGGAACGCCTTCATGCGCCGGCCGCCGGCAAGGCTTCACGGACGCGTTTGACCATGGCATCGATCGTATCCATGACGTCCACGGAAAGGTCGGTATCGGGTACTTTTACCCCGAACTCATTCTCGATGAACACGGCGATGTGCACCAGGGAAAAAGAGTCGACCAGCCCGCCGCTGATCAGCGGTTCAGCGTCGGCCAGTGGATAATCTTCCTTCTTGATGATCTCCTTGCGGATGTACTCCTTCAGCTTCTTCCGGATCTCGCTTTCATTCATTTTGGCTCCCAACGTTCTTGTTTCCACCGGCTCGCGCCGGCATTTCCTCCGTTTATCAGAACCCCTGATATATGAAAGGTTCGCTGATCCTGTCCTGGGAGAACAGGAACACGGCCAGGGCGGCCAGCGCCAGCAGGGTGGCCCGCACGGGCAGGGACCACGACAGGAAGGCAAACTCGTCTTTTCGCCGGTCCTGGACAAAGTCGATCCACAAGGACGGGATCATGACCAGAAACACCCGGGAATTGGGAAAAACCCAATGGCTGCCCGAAGCCAGCGCTAGGACGAACTCCCGGGCGCGGGGCAGATCCATGACAAAAGGCACGAATGCCGCCGTGGCCAGGGAACACACCCGCAGCCTGGAAAGCCACTGGCGCCATGACGGCAGGCGGTCAAGGTTCAGCACCGGCCGGTACGAAGCAACGATATTCTCGCCGACCAGATAGAGGCTCAGCAGAAATCCCCAGGCCAGGAAATGCCACCTGGGCCCGTGCCACAATCCGCTGGCCAGCATGGTGGCCAGGGGCGGCAGGATGAGGTTGGCCGGGTTGGTCAGGCTCGGGTTGCGGCGCACCAGGAAGCGGCCGACCGGGAAATAGATATAGTCCCGCAGCCAAAGGGAAAGACTGCGGTGCCAGCGGTTCCAAAACTCGCTGAAATTCCGGGAAAACAGGGGGACCGCGAAGTTGCGCGACAGGGTGATGCCGAAGAGCCCGCTGATCCCGCGCACGATATTGCTGTAGCCGCAAAAATCGTTGTATATGCCAAAGCCGTACGTCAGGAGCCAGATCGCCAGCTCCAGGGCCGAATATTTCAAGGGCATCTTGAAGACCCTGGCCGGGACGGCCTGCAGCAACGTGTCGGCGATCACCACCTTGCGCACCAGCCCGACCACGATCAAATAAAAGCTGCGGGCCAGAAGATCGTTGCCCAGGGTGCGCGCAGCGGCCAATTGCTTTAAAAAAGGGCCGGGACGCTCGATGGGGCCGGAAATGAGCTTGGGAAAGAAAGCCAGGTACAGGGCGAAATCGCGCAGCGCCGGGGCGTCCTTGAATTGGCCGCGAAAGGTGTCCACGAGGTAGGAGATGGCCTGCAGCATATAAAAAGAGAGCCCGACGGGCAGCAGGATGCGCAGGCCCTGGGTCTGGAGGCTGATGCCCAGCCGCGGCAGCAGGCCAAGCAGCTGCGGAACGAAGAAATCGGATCGCTTGAAGAAGAGCCATATGGCCAGGTTGATCGCCACTCCCAGGGTCAGCCACGTCCTGGCCCGTTTTGCCCGGGTGATTCCCGCGCCCAGGGCATAATTGACCAGGGTCATGAACAAAAGGACAACGGCATATTGCCAGGAGATCGCAATGTAAAACAGATACGATACAAGCAGCAGGAGCCAATTTTGCCTCTCTCTTGGCAACCAGTGGTAAAAGAACAGAACGGCGGCGGAAAAAAAGAAAAAGCGAAGCGAGACAATGGCCATGGTCAGTTGCCGCCGCGGCGCGGATCGGGAAGCAGGCTGCTTTTGACCGCCGCCCCGATGCGCGCTCCCAGCCAGAGGCTGAATTGACGAGAACCGTCCTGGTTCAGATGGATATAGTCCGCCCACTCCCCGGCCGCGAATGTTTTGCAGGCATTGACCGGGATAAAAAGCTTTGAACTGCGGCCGGCCGTGGCCTGCAGCTTTGCGATGGCCTGGTCGTGTTTATCCGCCGCCGCCCGGCCGGTTGGCAAGCGGGATGGGTGCAGGGGCATCTCGACCAGCACGATCGCAGTGCCCGGGTCCAGGGCGAGCGCCGTTTTCAGAACGGCGAGCACGAAAGGATCCGTGTTGAATTCCCGGCTCATCCTGAGGTTGCCGGCAGCCTGTTCCGCCCGGCCTTGCACGTCGGCCAGTTTTCTGGACAGGTTCTTTCGATAGCCGTAGGCAGTGGTCTTTTTTTCCTGCAGGTTCTGATTCCTCGATATTTGAGGAAAATCCAGCCAGTAGCGAAAACGCAGGTAATAGCGGTATAAATAGGATATGTCCGTGAGCCGGCCGCCGAAATCACTCTCTCCCGATTGGTAGCGTATCCAGGCGTTGTTTTCCAATCCCGTGGGTTTGTTTCTGTCCCGGTCCTGCAGATCGGCCGGAGTGATGCCCCAAACGATCATCCCGGGGTGATAGCGCTTGAGCAGGATATGCAGCAGCTTGACGGCCGGGAAAAGGGTCAGGGCATTGACGCCGAAATTGAAGCTGCGGATCGGCTTGCCGGTCGCCGCCCGATAGGATTGCCCGAAAACTTCCGGATCGATGTCGAACGTCACCTGGGAGCTTCCCAGGAAAATGCAGTCCGGCGGACCCCGGCGTTCCACCATCTGCTGCAGCAAATGGACCTTCAGCTCCAGGCTGCGGTTATTGCTGCCGATACTGGGGATCGGCAGCCGGGCTTGGATGAAATGCTGGCGCAGAAGCAGCTCGGCAACGCCGACCAGGAGCAAAAGAATGGCCGAACCCAGGAGCAAGGTGCGGCCACACGGCCATTGCGCTTGCCATTTCTGGAATTTTTTTATTTGCATTCAGCGGTCCGCGACTTGTCCGACTGTCGATCCTGCCATCCATGCACCTCGCCGTTAATGCCCATAATAAACATTCCGGTTCTTTTTGTAAAGTCATTTTGAGCCTGCCGGCAATGGTCCGTGGGCATTGAACAAAATGGACCACGGGTGTATAAAACAACCATGAGAAACTTCAGCGATGACGGGAACTGCTTCGTATGCGGCAAGGAGAACCCGGCCGGGCTGCAGCTCGAATTCGGGCCCAATCCGCAAAACGGCGAGATCGAGGCCGGGGTCGTGTTCCCGGCCCGCCTCCAGGGCTGGCGGGACACGGTGCACGGCGGGCTGCTGGCCACGGTGCTCGACGAGACCATGATCAAGGCCGCGGCCGCCGCCGGCATCAAGACCGTGACCGCCGAGATCACCGTCAAGTATAAAAAACCGGCCCGGACCGGCGTCCCCTGCCGGGCTGCCGGAAAGATGCTGGCCGAACGCGGCCGCCTGGTCACGGCCGAGAGCCGCATCTGCGCTGCCGACGGGCAGGTCCTGGCCACGGCCACGGGGAAGCTGTTCAAGGTCTAGACGAACTTAGTGATTAGTGATTAGTGATTAGTGATTAGATCAGGAATTCATCGAAATATTGCATGAAAATTGCCTTTCCCTCATTACTCATCACTCATCACTAATCACTTAGTAATAAGGTCGAAAATCTCTTGAGGCGTAATAGATTTCAGGCAAGTTATGTGGTCGCAACTGGGGAAAACGCCGTCCTGGTAGCAAGGCGAGCACTCCATGTCCTCTCCTTTCCAGACCGCGACGCTGCCGGCCGAAAGCGGCTTTTTTTCCTGGGGATGGGTGGGGCCGAAAAGGGAGATGACGCGCGCGCCAACGGCTTCTCCCAGGTGCATCAGCCCGGCGTCATTGCAGACCAGCAACTGCGACTTTTTCAGCAGCGCCGCCGCCTCCGTCAGGGTGGTCTTTCCGCTCCAATCGACAACCCCGGGACAAGCCGCCTTGATGCGGGCGGCGATCGCGACATCGCCGCCGCTGCCCAGCAAAACCACCCTCCGGCCGTCCCGGAGCAGCATGCCGGCCAGGGCGGCGAAGTGCTCGCCCGGCCAGCGCCGGCTTTCCATCTCCTCCTTGACGTTGGCCGCCCCGCCCGGGGCGATGACCACGTATTGTTCCAGGTTTTCCGGCCTGAGAAACTTGTCGGCCGCGGCGGCAAGGGCATCCGCGCCCAAGGCGAATTCCAGCTTGAAATCCAGGCAGAATATGCCGATCTTTTTAAGCAGGTCGCAGTAATGAAACACGTGGTGCTTGAGGCCCGCGATGCGCACGGCATCGGTCAGCAGGACCGACTTGCGCCCGCTGGCAAAGCCGATCCGCTTCTTGCAGCCGGCCAGGAAAAGGATGATGTTGAAGCGCCAATCGCGGTGGAAATTGAAGCCCACGTCGAAGCGCTCGCGGCGCAGGCGCCAGGCGATCTTGATCACTTCGCTGCTTTTTCCCCAGAAACCGCCGTGGAAGATCCGCCGGTCATTCACATAGAATACCCGGTCCAGGTGGGGGTTGTCCCGGACCACGGGTTGCAGGGAGCGCCCGGCCAGCAGGCTGACGCTCCCGACCGAGTCGGCGAGCTTCAATGCCCGCAGGGCCGGGGTGGCCATCAAAAAATCGCCGATGGCCGCGATCTTGATGACCAGTACTTTCACCGCGGCGACTCCCGCCAGTAGTCCAGCAGGTCGAGCAGCGTTTTTTCCATGGCGAATTCCGGCTGCAGGTCGAAACGGGAGCGTATCAGCCGGCAGTCGCCGAGGGTCTGGGGAGCATCCAGGGGGCGGAACTTGTTGGCGTCCACCTCGACGCGGATCGGCACGCGCGCCTGCGCCAGCAGGATATCCAGGACCTGGCGTATGGAATAGGCGCGGCCGGAGCACAAGTTGAAAACCTCGCCGCCCGCGCATTTTTCGCCGATGACCCGCAGGTAACGGGCCACGTCACGGACATCGGAAAAATCGCGGACCGCGGCCAGGTTGCCGACGCGGATGACCGGCGGCCGTTCGCCCCTCTCGATCATGGCGATCTGCCTGGCGAAATCCGCGGCCACGAATTTGCTGTCCTGGCCCGGGCCGGTGAAATTGAAGGCGCGTATCTTGCAGACCTTCATGGCGAAGGCCCGCCAGTACAGGTCGCCCAGCATTTCCATGGCCAGCTTGGACAGGGCGTAGGGGTTCTGGCAGACCGTGGCGCCGTCCTCGGCGATGGGCGCTTCGCCGCCGCTCTGGTACACCTCGGCCGAGCTCATCAGCAGCAGCCGCGAATCCGGCGCCGATGCCTGCAGCGCTTCCAGCAGGTTCGAAGTGCCCATGAAGTTGACGTCATACGTGAGCTGCGGGTTTTTCCAGGCGAAGCCGACGTTGGCCACCGCCGCCAGGTGAAACGTGACGTCCGGGCGGATGATGTCCAGGACATGGGCGATGTCGTCGCGGCGGCGGATATCCACCTGGAATACCTCGACATCGGGATAAATGAACCCGGGCACCTCGGTGATGCCGAAGATCTTGTTCCGGTCCTCCCGCTGCAGCAGTTTCAGCAGGTGCGAGGCCAGGAACCCCGAGCAGCCGGTCAGCAGGATCCTATTCATAGTTCTTTCGCAAATGATCCTGAAAGCTGTTTTTTGCGATCAGCTTCCGCCACCATTCCCCGTGTCCCAGGTACCAGTCCACGGTGCGGCGCAGGCCTTCCTCAAACCCGGTTCGCGGCTGCCAGCCCAGGTCGCGAATTTTTCCCCAATCCAGGGCGTAGCGGAAATCATGGCCCTTGCGGTCGGCAACCGGGCGGATCAGCGACTCGGGCTTGCCCAGGCTGCGCAGGATCTGGCGGGTCACGTCGTTGTTGCTGCGTTCCTGGCCGGCGCCCAGGTTGTACGCCTGCCCGGGCTCGCCCTTTTCGATCAGGGCCAGAAGCCCGCGCACCGTGTCTTCGACGAACAGCCAGTCGCGGCAGTTGCTGCCGTCGCCGTAAAGCGGCAACGCCTGGTCACACAGGGCGCGGGTGATGAAGAAGGGGATCAGTTTTTCCGGATACTGGAACGGGCCGTAATTGTTGGCCGGCCGGGCGATCAGCACCGGCAGGCCGAACGTTTTGTAATAGGAATAAGCCAGGCGGTCGCCGCCGGCCTTGGAAGCCGCGTAGGGCGAAGAGGGGTTCAGCGGGCTGTTTTCATTGAAAAAGCCGCTGGCGATGCTGCCGTACACTTCGTCGGTGGAAACGTGGACGAAGAGCTTGACCTTGCCGTTTTTTTTCATGCCTTCCAGCAGGACGAACACGCCGAAGACGTCGGTCATGATGAAATCGCCGGGATCGTGGATGGACCGGTCCACATGCGTTTCGGCGGCGAAGTTGACCACCACGTCCACGCCGGCCAGGGCGCTTTCCACCTTGGCCGCATCCTGGATGTCGCCCTGGACGAACCCGTAGTGGCCCTCGACCCCGGCCAGGTTGTCCAGGTTCCCGGCATAGGTCAGCTTGTCGTAATTGAGCAGTTCGATCTTCGGGTGATGGTCATGCAAAAAACGGATGAAATTGGAGCCGATAAAACCGGCGCCGCCGGTGACCATGATCTTTTTTATCGCCTGTCCCTTGACCCGCATCATTTGCCTCCAAAAAAGTCGCTGACTACACCCAGGTTGCCCAGGGAGAAACCGAAACGGAATTGGGTCTCCGCGCGGCCCAGGTAGGAAAAAATCTTGCATTCGCTGGTGAAGACCAGGCACTGGTAATCGAATCTGACGCTGACCGCGGCGTGGCGGAATTGCTTGGCCGTGAGATCGTAGTCCACGTCGGCCTGCAATTTCAGGGGAAAACGGGGAAGGTCGAAATTGAGCCGGCCGCCCAGGATGGTGCGGTTGAACACATAATTGGCCGCGGCGAAGGGATTGCGATAGGTGCTGTAGGAAACGGATCCCGACAGCGGCGCGCCCGGTGGTTCATAGGAAGCGCGCAGATTCAGGCGCGTCAGGCCATGGATGTAGTAATTGTAGACCACGGAGGCGTCGAAGGCGACATCGGCCGCGGGGCGGACGCGCAGGGTGTTGTTCAACTCGGAAAAGCTCTGGTATTCGCCGTTTACCTTGCGGAACTGGTTGGCTTCGGCCGCGTCCAAATAGTATTCCTGGGCAATGGTGTAGGTGAGCAATTCGCCGGCCGAGCCGTTGTCGCCGCCGTTTTTTTTCAGCAGGCGCGTGGTCAGCGAAAAGCCGGCCATGGAATAGGAAGGATAATCAAAAGAATCGACCGGCAACAACTGGTCGCGGTTGTCGACCTTGGTGGCGTAGCGGAATTCAAATCCGGGCTCGATCACGTGCTTCAGTTTGCTGCGGCCCGCATCGAAGATACGGAAAAAGATCGGACCCTGCAGGGAAAACGTGGCCGTCTGGTACTTCATGTACAGGGGCTTGTCGACGATCTCCTTGCTCAGCGGATCAAGGCTCTTGGCGTAAATGGTGTTCTTGGAAAGCAGGTCCAGGGAAAAATTCAGCCAGGGGAGCTTGAGCATGGGCAGCGAATAGGTCGGTGTGACGGTCAGGCGCTGGGAACGGATATCGGTCACGAATTCAGGCTCCTCTTCATAGGTCTTGCCGCTGCGGCGCACGCTCTCAAAATCCACGCCCAGGGAAAGATAGCCGGGCAGCTTGCCCAGCTTCTGCTGGTTCCAATTGAAAGAGAACGACGGCAAGTACTCCACGACACGCGATTTGTTGTTAAAAATGTAATACGTTTCCCGGTGCGACGCGCCCAGCGAAATATTGACGTTGGCAAAAGACGATGTCAGCGCCACGGAAGACTGGAAATTGGTGGAGAGGCTGAGGTCGAAACCGTTGTCGAACAGGCGCAGGAAGTCGGGGCGGCTCTGGCGGTTGATGTTCAGGAGCAGGCGCGAATTCAAAAAAGGCAGGGTCTGCTTGTGCTCCGCTTCCACGTAATAATCGTGGTCCGTCTCGTCATAAATGCCGTTGTTATCCCGGTACTTGAAATAGTAGTAAGCGGGCGCTGCCGCTGGCATGGCGGAAAAGGTAGCGCAGTTCGTCGCCGACCCCGACGCCCAGCTTGGAGAAATAATCGAGGCCGAAGGTCATGTCCAGGTTGGGCTTGATGGCCCAGAAAAACTGGTTCTGCAGGAAAAAGCCGCGCATGTCGGAATTGCCGATGCCGGGGAAGAGCAGCCCGGTGCCCCGGCCGTCCTTCTGCACGGGATAGCGCAGGTAGGGCAGGTAGAAGACCGGGATATTCTTGATGCGCAGCAGCACGTCGGTCATTTCAACGTATTTATCCTTCTTGATCTTGCCGCGGCGGCTGGTCATCTTCCAGCGCGGAAAGATCTGGGCGCAGGAGGTGAATTCCAGGCGTTTGAAGGTCAGCGTTTCCCGGTCGGTCTGGGTCAGGCGGTCGGTATCGTAGCGCACGAACGGGGTGATCAGGCCATAGGTGTCGACCAGCTCGCCGGTCTTGGTCTTCAGGTTGAACTTCATCTTTTCACCGCTCAAGACCATATCCTTGGTCGACATCGTCACCCGGCCTTCGGCGAACAATTCCCGGCTCTTGAGGTTGAATTCGATCACGTCGGCGTAGATGACATAATCCTGCCAGATGACTTCCACGTGCCCGTTGGCGCGGAGGGATTCCTCGCCGATATTTTTGTAATCGGCGTACACGACCGGCTCGTCGCTTCCCTGCTGCGCCGCCAGCGCGAAAGCAAAAGCAAGAAGCAGGGTAAAGTGGAGAAAGCGCAGCGTTTTGTTTTTCATGAATAGTAATATGTAACATATTTCCCCCGGTTTAGGCAATAGCCACGCGGCCTTTTTGCGACCCGGCGCGGCAGGCGGCGGGGGAAAAAACAGGCCGGATGAATCATTTTTGCATTTGTGCTACCATGGAGCCATGAAAAAGATAAGCCAGATGGCAACGGTCTTGTTTTTTGTCTGCGTTTTCAGCGCCTGCTCCTTCAACGTCCCCTGGGACGTCATGGATGACTACAACGGCGTGCGCGTCGTCATGCACGTCGCCCCCGACGACGCCGACGTGTTGCTCAACGGCAGGCTGATCGGGGCCGCCTACGAATTCTCTTCCGCCGGATTGGCCCTGCGCCTGGCCTCAAGGCAGAACGAACTAAGGTTCAGCAAAAAAGGCTTTCGCGAGGAAGTCATCGACCTGAGTTCCTACCATTCACGCAACATCACACTGAGAGTCGAGCTGGAATTGGAAGACAATTTTACCATCGCCAAAGCCGGCGCCGCCAAGCCCCCCACCCCGGAAGAGCAGCCGGCCTATGAGGCCAAGAGCGAACCGATCCCCGCCCAGCCGGAGGAAAGGCCGGTCGCCGCAGCGGAGCGCTTCCTGACCCAGGTCGCCCTGACCGTGACCCCGGAGGAAACCGCCGTTTACATCGACGGCAAGTTCTGGGGGCTGGCTCCCGCCGAGGGCAAAACCGCCATCCTGCGCCTGCCGCCCGGCAAATACGTCTTTACCGCCTACAAGCCGGGATTCAAGAGCTTCAGCAGGGAAGTCACCATTCCCAGGCAGGAGAAATTCGCCCTGGCCATCGCCCTGCAAAAATAGGAAGCGGGGGGACCGCCGGCGGATCAGGTCGCGAGGTCGCGGCGGCTGAAGAAGAAAAGCGCGGCGGCGAAGAAAAAGGCGGCCAGTCCCGCCAGCACCAGGACATGGGCTCAACTGCATGCCGTTGCCCAGGACATTGTTGCCGTTGTAAAAATAAAAGGGCGACAGGACCCGGTACGGCCGCAAGCTCTCCACCATGGGCGCGTAGGCGTTGATCAGGTAGGTGACCACCGCCAGGCCGCCGCTGACGCCGATGCTGAATTTCTTTTTGCCGCTCCAGCAGCCGCAGGCCAGGGCGAACGCGTAGAAAAACCAGTCCCAGCAGCCAGCAGCTGAAGATCACGGCGGCCAGCCGCAGCCGGTTCAGGGCGATGCCGAAAAGCCATGTGCCGGCGGCCATGCCCACCCAGAAGACGACCGACAGCAACAACAAAGCCGCGCCATGGGCCAGCGATTTGTGCAGCACCACCTGCGTGCGCCGCAGCGGATTGGCCAGCAGCAGGTCGAGCGTGCCCCGTTCCTCTTCGCCGGCCGTGGCGTCGCTGCCCTTGGCCACGGCAAAGACGATGAACAGCAAAGGCGCCAGGATGGAAAAAGGCTGGAGGTTGAAAAATCCCTCCGGAGTGGCCATGAAATTGTTCTTGCCGATGAGGTTCTTGATGACCGGGGGCAGGCTGTCCAGGACTTTCATCATGGCCGCGGCGCGGTTGATGAAGGGATAGACGTAAAGCAGATACAGCGAGAGGGCGGCCAGGCCGAGCGACCAGCCCAGCAGCGACCATTTCTGGTCGCGCAGGGTCTTCCAGAAAAGGTTAACGAGCATGGTCGTTGTCCCCGTAGTAGGCCAGGAAAATTTCCTCCAGCGAAGGCTCCTGGCTTCTGAAATCGCTGATCGCAAAGCGCGCGGCGGTTTTCAGCAGCGCATCCATCCCGCCCCTGAGCCTGCCCTTGAGCAGGCGCTTTTCCGCCGCAAGGATCTCCAGCCCGGGCACGCCGGCAAAGGCGCTCGCCTCGAAGTCCTCCGCGAAATGGATCTCCAGGTTGCGCAGCGACCTGGCTCTGAGCATGGCGACATTTTCCGTGGCCGCCAGGCGGCCGGAACGGATGATGGCCACCCGGTCGCAGACCCGCTCCACTTCCGCCAGGTTGTGCGAGGATAAGAATACGGTCTGCCCCCTGCTCCGGGATTCGGCCAGCATCTGGTAGAATTCGTGCTGAACGAGCGGGTCCAGGCCGCTGGTCGGCTCGTCCAGGACGATCAGCTCGGGGCTGTGCATGAAGGCCTGGATCAGGCCGATCTTGCGCTTGTTGCCCTGGGAAAGGGTGCGGATCGGCTGCTCCAGGCGGCAATTCAACCGCTCAGCCAGTTCTTCAACGTAGGACCAGGCGACCCCGCGGCGCAGGCTGGCGAAAAAACGCAGGAAATCGCCGCCCGACAGGTTATCGTACAAGTGCGGTTCGCCGGGCAGGAAGCCGAGCCGGCGGTGGATCTCCACGCTGCGCTTGCGGGCGTCGAGCCCGAAGATCTCGGCCCGGCCGGAATCGGCGCGGATAAAGTCCAGCAGGATGCGGATGGTCGTGGTCTTGCCGGCCCCGTTCGGCCCCAGGTAGCCGAAAATCTCGCCGGCAAAGACCTCGATGCCGACGTCGGCGATCCCCAGCCGGCTCCCGTAGTTCTTTGAAAGGCGCTCGGTCTTGATAATGGTATTCTTCAAGCGCATGACCTCTACTGCCTTTCATGATAGCAATCGGCCGCCCCATTGTCAAAGATGCTTTGCCCGCTTTCCCCGGGGCTCCCCGGGAAAGCGGATGAAAAAGACTGCCGGTTGAGACCGGCTTCTGAACCATTCCCCGGCCGCGGCTTGACAAGCCGGCCGGGTTTGACTATAAAGACGGCAATATGCTGCCGGAGAAATCATCTCCCTTGAATATTCCCAAACCGCTCAAAATCATCGCCTGGGCACTGCTCTTTTGCGCGGGCGCCTGTTCCGGCTTGTTCCCGGCAACGAGCATTGAGTTGAAAAAGGAATACGACCGTTGGGTGCGCCGCTCATGGACAACGGAAAACGGTCTGCCGCAGAACACCGTCTACGCCCTGGCCCAGGCCGGCGACGGCTGCCTGTGGGTCGGCAGCGAAGGCGGGCTGGCCCGCTTTGACGGCTCCGCCTTCATCGCCTATAGAAAAAGCGCCACGCCCGGCCTGGCCAGCGACTCGATCACGACGCTGGCCGCCGATCCTGATGGCTCTTTGTGGGTCGGCACATCAGGCGGCGGTCTGCTGAGGCAGCGGGATGGGAAGTTCAGCAGGATATATGGCCTGGCCGGCGACAGCGTCTGGTCGCTGCACCGGGACCGCCAGGGCGTGCTCTGGATAGTTCCCCAGGAGGGCAGCGTCTATTGCCTGGAGAAGGAAATGGGTCCGGCGCGGGCCGTCATCGACGACCTGCCCGACAGCCAGGTCACCGCCCTCGCCGGGAGCATGGGGAATATCCTCTGGATCGGGACGCGCGGCGGGCTTGCCGCCATCCGCAACGGCCGGGAAACGGTTTTTACCATCCGTAACGGCCTGGCCGGCAATTATATCTATTGCCTGTTTACCGACAGCCGCGGCAGCCTTTGGGTGGGAACGACGACGGGGTTGAGCCGCATCGACGAAAAGGGGGTCCGCAGCTTTTCGCTTGCCGACGGCTTGGCCAGCAACATGGTGCTCGCCCTCGGCGAGGACACGAAAGGTCGGATATGGATCGGCACCGACAAGGGCGTGACGATCATGGAGACGGGGGAAACGGCCCTTTGCGCCAACCCGGACGGACTGGCCGGCGACACGGCCATGGCTATCTGCCGCGACCGGGAAGGCGGCATGTGGGTCGGCTGGGCGGCCAGCGGCTTGAGCTCCCTGAGGCGCAACGAGGTCCGCGTCTACGGCCCGGGCGACGGCTTGTCCGGGCAGCAGTTCCGCTCGATCGCCGAGGATACGTCGGGGCGCCTCTGGGCCGGCACGCGCGACCAGGGGCTGAACATGCTGGAGCGGGGAAAATGGCGCTCCTTTTCCAGGCGTGACGGCCTGGCCAGCGCTGCGATCACCGCCCTGCTTCCCGATCGCCGGGGAGGGCTGTGGATCGGCACGATCGATGCCGGCCTGCAACTTCAGGAACAGGGCCGCTTCAGCCCCGCCCCAGCGGGAGGATCCGGCGGCACCGTGCTTTCCCTTTTCGCCGACCACGGGGGCGGCCTCTGGGTCGGCCGCGGCGGCATGGGGCTGGACTGCTTAAACGATGGGCGCTGGCGGCATTACGGCCTGGCCGGCGGACTGCAGGCCGGGGCGATCACGGCGCTTGGCGAGGACCGCCAGGGCAGACTGTGGGCCGGAAGCGCGCGAGCCGGGCTGCACGTCCTGAGCAACGGAAAATGGCGCCGCTTCACGGCGGCCGACGGCCTGGTCGGCGAAAGCATTTATGCCATTCATATGGACGGGAGGGGTAATATCTGGCTGGGCACAAGCGGCGGTTTGAACCTGCTTCGCCAAGGCGAGTTCTTCAACTTCCGGGAAGGGCCGGCAGTGCTCAGCGAAACCATCCTGGATATCCTTGAGGACGGCTCCGGGCGCCTGTGGATGAGCACGCCATCCGGGATATTCTGCGCTGCCGGCTCCGAGCTCGAGCGATCCGCCTCCGCCAAAGGCCGCGAGGTCCACTGCCGCCTGTTCGGCGAGATGTCGGGCATGCAGAGCACGGTCTGCACGGGCGGGTTCCAACCGGCCGGCTGTAAAAGCCGTGACGGGCGGCTGTGGTTCCCGACGCAAAAGGGCCTGGTCATGATCGATCCGCAAACCATGGAATCCGTTCCCTATTTACCGCCCGTGTGGATCGAAAAGATCCAAGCCAACGGCCGCGCCATCGACAGCGCCGGCGTGAAGCGTTTCCCGCCGGGCACGGATCGCTTCGATTTTTCCTTCACCGCCATCAGTTTTGCGGATCCGCAACAAATTGAATTCTCTACCCGGCTTGCGGGTTTTGAAAATAAATGGAGCAGGCCCGGATCGCAGCGCAGCCGCCACTTCACCGATCTTGGGGCCGGGACCTACCGTTTCCTGGTCAAGGCTCGCGGCCGGGACGGCATCTGGAACGAGAGCGGAGCCGGGTTTTCCTTCACGATTAGGCCGTACTTCCAGCGAACCGCCTGGTTTTATCTCTTGCTCCTGGCCGGGAGCGGCGCGGCTGCCGCGGGGCTGTTTTTTATCAGGCAGCGAAAGGCGCGCAGACGAAAGTCAGAAAAATACAAACTCTCGACCTTGAGCGCTGACAAGACAGGGGAATACGCGCAGCTTCTGGAAAAGATCATGGCGAAGGACAAGCTCCATCTTGACCCGGACCTGACGCTGGCCAAACTGGCCGAAGCGGCCGCGATCCCGGCCAAGCACCTGTCGCAGGTCATCAACGAACAATACCAGCTGAATTTCAATGATTTCATCAACCGCTATCGCGTGGAGGAAGCCAAGGCGCAAACTGCTGGATCCGGCGGCGAAAGACTTCAAGCTGCTGCGCATCGCCTTCGAGGCCGGGTTCAATTCCAAGTCGGTGTTCAACCGCGCGTTCAAGAAAGACGCCGGCTTCAGCCCTTCGGAATTCCGCAGGATGCTGGGAGGCGGAACAAAGGGCGGCCATTCCTGACAAGGATCCACGCTTATTTTATTTGCCTGAAAAAGTGTCTTGAATCATGAATTGGGACCATTCTCCGCCGCCGGCAGCGCATAACTGAAGCGGAACATCAAAAAGGAGGTGGACCATGTTTGACATCTTCCTTCCCGAGAAGGGAACCCGGAGAAAAAATGTCCGCAAGGCGCTGACCTTGTCCCTTTCCCTTGTTCTCCATGCCCTGCTGATCGCCGCGGTCATCGTGGTGCCGCTTTTGCGCGCCGATGCCGATCTGCCGGGATTCAAGATCATTGACACGGTCCTGATCGCGCCGCCGGTCACTCCCGGAGTCCCGCCTGCCGGCAACGGCAAGGGTCACGGTAAAATCACCAAGCCCGGTGAAAGCAAGCCGAAACCAGGTGACTCCCGCGGGCCGGTCGTCCTGAAAGCGCCGATCGAGGTTCCCGACCACGATCGAGGAAGAGGACCCCACGATCGGGATTCCGGGCGAAAGTGGAGGGCCGGGAGTCATAGGGGGCGCGGGAGACGGCGCGTCGCCCTGGGAATTCGGCAAGGATATCCCGACCGATGAAATCAACCCCGCCGCCGTGCCGATCACAATGGTACGCCCGCCCCGGCTGATCAAGCGGGTGGATCCCGGATATCCCCCCATGGCCCTCGCGGCCCACGTGGTGGGCAGGGTGGAGATCGATGCCAGCACCGATATCTACGGCCGGGTGATCGAGGCCCGCGTCACCAGCGGCAATGCCCTGCTCAACGGCGCGGCGCTCGAAGCCGTTAAAAAATGGATCTATGAACCGTACCTGGTCAACGGCATCCCCAGGCCGGTCCGCTTCACGGTCACCATCACCTTCAGCCTGGAAACCAGGTAGAAGAACGTCGAAGAGGCTGCCGCCGGGCCTTCAGCCGGCGGCGGGCCTCCGAAAGGAAAGCTTCACCGCCCGGCGACATGCCCCCTTTATGGGTCAGCGCGCGAAGTGGTCGATGATCCGCTGCAGCCAGTCGCCGTACTTGACGATCAGGCCGGCGAAGACCACCGAGACCATGGACATCAGCTTGATCAGGATGTTCAGCGAAGGGCCCGAGGTGTCCTTGAAGGGGTCGCCCACGGTGTCGCCGATGACCGCGGCGCCGTGGTTGGGGTTGCGGCTGCCGTCGGGAAGCTTCTTGCCGCCCAGGTTGCCTTCCTCGATGTATTTCTTGGCGTTGTCCCAGGTGCCGCCGGCGTTGTTCAGGAAAACGGCGACGACGAAGCCGGTGGTCAGGCCGCCGGCCAGCAGGCCGATCACGCCGGCCACGCCGAAGATCAGGCCCATGAGCCACCGGGGCGACGATGGCGGTCAGCGCCGGCACGATCATCTCGTGCTGGGCGGCGCGGGTGCTGATCTCGATGCAGCGGCCGTAGTCGGGCTCGGTCGTGCCCTCCATGATGCCGGCGATCTCGCGGAACTGGCGGCGCACTTCCTCGACCATCTTGCCGGCGGCGCGGCCGACCGACTTCATGGTCATGGCGCAGAAGACGAAGACCAGCATGGCGCCGATGAACAGCCCGGCCAGCACCTTGGGGTTGAAGATGGTCAGGTTGTAGTAGCTGATCCAGTCGCCGATGTAGGTGTTCTCGATGGCCTTCTGCACGCCGCTGATGGTGATGAACTTCTGGCCGATGTGCTGGAAGCCGATCTTGATCTCCTCGATGTAGGCGGCCAGCAGGGCCATGGCCGTCAGGGCCGCCGAGCCGATGGCGAAGCCCTTGCCGGTGGCGGCGGTGGTGTTGCCCAGGGCGTCGAGGGCGTCGGTGCGCCGGCGCACTTCCGGGTCCTGGCCGGTCATCTCGGCGTTGCCGCCGGCGTTGTCGGCGATGGGGCCGTAGGCGTCGGTGGCCAGCGTGATGCCCAGCGTGGAGAGCATGCCCACCGAGGCGAAGCTGATGCCGTAGAGGCCGAGGTTGATGGCGTTGGCGTCGCCGCTGAAGCCGCCGCTGAGGGCGTAGCTGATGATGACCGCCAGGGCGATGACCAGCACCGGCAGCCCGGTGGACTGCATGCCGGTGGAAATGCCGGCGATGATCACCGTGGCCGGGCCGGTCTTGGACTGTTCGGCGACGTACTTGCGTCGGCTTGTAGTCCTGCGACGTGTAGTATTCGGTGATCTTGCCGATCACCCAGCCGGCGATCAGGCCGGTGATGACCGCGAGGAAGATGCCCACGTGCCGGCCATGGAACGACTCCTTGAACAGCACCAGGATGAAGAAAGAGGCGACCAGGGTCAGGAAGGTGCTGGCGTTGATGCCGCGGGCCAGCGCCTTCAGCAGGACCTTCTGCGAGGCCTTCTCGCCGGAGCGCACCAGGAAGACGCCCAGGACCGAAAAGATCACGCCGACGCCGGCGATGACCATGGGCGCCAGGACGCCGCCCAGGCCGTAGCCGGCGGCCACGCCCAGGACCGCGGTGGAGAGGATGGAGCCGGCGTAGGATTCGTACAGGTCGGCGCCCATGCCGGCCACGTCGCCGACGTTGTCGCCGACGTTGTCGGCGATGGTGGCCGGGTTGCGCGGGTCGTCCTCGGGGATGCCGGCTTCGACCTTGCCGACCAGGTCGGCGCCGACGTCGGCCGACTTGGTGAAGATGCCGCCGCCGACGCGGGCGAACAGGGCCTGGGTCGAAGCGCCCATGCCGAAGGTCAGCATGGTGGTGGTGATGATGGAGAGCTGGCTGACGCCTTCAGGGATGAAATGGCGCAGGATGATGAACCACAGCGAGATGTCCAGCAGGGCCAGGCCGACGACCACCAGGCCCATGACGGCGCCGGAGCGGAAGGCGATCTGCAGCCCCTTGTTCAGGGAGTGCTTGGCGCCGGCGGTGGTGCGGTTGGAGGCGAAAGTGGCCGTGCGCATGCCCAGGAAGCCGGCCAGGCCGGAGAAGAAGCCGCCGGTGATGAAGGCGAACGGCACCCAGGGGTTCTGCGTATGCAGCACGAACGCCATGAAGGAAAAGAGAATGAAGATCAGGAGGAAGACGAAAGACACGACCCGGTATTGCCGCTTGAGGTAGACCATGGCCCCTTTCTGCACGTAGCCGGCGATGCGCTGCATGTCGGCCGTGCCCGGGTCCTGTTTTTTCATGAAACGATAAAAATAGTATGCAAAAGCGAGCGCCAGGATCGGAACCCAGCGGCGCCAGGATGAACAAATTCGACTAAACTCATGGTTTTCTCCTCGATAAAATGTTTTTGGGTAAGTGGAATGAAAACATTTTATACCCAATTTTGCCCGAAAAGTCAAGATTTTGAACCGCCGATCCAATGCAAAGCCCTTGACTTGCCTTGTATTCAGCCAAATCGGGAAAAACAATCCGGAAAATCGCGCTCCAGCCAGGACAAATATGCATGGGCCGTTCTTTCCCCCTCCAGCCACCAGTCGCTGGCCAGGCCGTTTTTTTTCAAGGCGCAGAAAACCCGGCGCTCCCCGGCGCTCAAAAAAGAAGGCAGGCGCCGGGAAAAAGCGCTGCCGGCCAGGGGGAAAAAATGGTGCAGCTGGATATGGACACGGTGTTTCTTGCGCAGGGCGGCGATGAATTCCAGCAGCAGACGCCGGTCGACCGCGGTTTCACCGGGCAAGGCGATGATGAAATCGAGGTTGGCCGAAAAACCGGCTGAGTTGGCGATTTCCACGGCCTGCCAGATGGCGGCCGTGTCATGGCCGCGGCCAAGGGAGGCCAAGCCCGCAGCCGAGGCGCTTTGCGCCCCGAACGTCAGCCGGCGGTTGGCCACGTGGCGGCGCAGGAGATCCACGCCTTCCGCGCTCACCGTATCGGGACGGATCTCGGAAGGAAATATGCCGAATTCGCTGAAGCGGAAACCGGCCCGGCGGCAAAGCTCCAGAAGCCTTTCGACGCGGCCGAGCTCCGGCCGTCCCCTGCGCCCGGCTCCGAATTCCAGGGCGGACGGCGAGATGAAACCGACGCGCGGCAGGCCGCGGCGGCGCAGTTCATCCAGATAGCGGCGGATCGACCCTTCGCCCCGGGTGAGAGGCCTGGTCCCGCCGGTCTGGCAGTAACGGCACTTCCAGAAGCAGCCTCGGGATATCTCCAGCGGCGGCACGGTCCGGAAATACCTGGATACCGGGATATACTCCTCCCAGGCGGATTCGGCACCGCTCCGGACTTTCTTGTCCTTGTCCGCGAGATACACGAGCGGATCGCCGCCGGCTTTGATCTTTCCGGCAAGCAGGTCACGGCCGAATTGCAGGAAAATCGTTTCGCCGGGACCGCGGCAAAGGATGTCGAAGCCGCAGGCCAGAGCCAATTCCTGCTCGCCGCTCACGTGCGGGCCCCCGGCGACCAGCAGGGGGGCGCTTTTGCCGGCAGCGCGCAGCATCCTGATCTCTCCGGCAACCTGGGGCAGGTGCGGGGTCATGAAAGAATAGACGCAGGCGTCACTGCCCAGCAGGGCCCGGGTCTCCCCGGCCGCCAGCCGCCCCGGTTCGCCGTCAACCAGGACGATGTCGAACGCACGATCCAGGCCGTCCTTTTCCCAGATATTCAGCAGCAGGGGCACGGTCAGGCGATTGCCGGAAAATATCCTGAAAGCGACGCGCTTCTTCTTCAAGTTCCCCCCAGACTATTTCCGGCTTTGCTTCCGGCCGTTCCGCCTACTGCTTTTTGAGCTTTTTGCAGATACTGAGCTTGAGCTGGAGTTCCTTTTGCCTGGCCAGCTCCACCTGCAGTTCGGCGGGGGTGATGGCGCCCTGGAAAGAGGATTTGATCCGGGCCTCGGTTTCCCGCAGCTGCTTTCTGCAGGTCCTCTTCCCGCAGGTCCTCGCCGCGTTCAAAGGAATCGATGATCAGCGTGATGCGGTCGTCCCGGACTTCCAGGAATCCTTCGCCGCTGAAGAGGTAATGCCGCACTCCGTCCAGGTCGAGATAGGACATCTCGCCCGGCCTTCAGCAGGGACAGGTAAGGCAAATGATGGGACAGGACGCCGGCTTCACCCAGGAAAGCCGGGATGTACAGATCCCTGATCTCCGCGCGCAGGACCACTTCGCGCGAAGTGAGGATCTCCAGCTCGATGGCGTCGGCCATTAGAATCCCAGTTTCTTGGCGTTGGCCACGGCGTCTTCGATGCCGCCGCACATGTAAAAGGCCTGCTCGGGCAGGGCGTCGTACTTGCCTTCCACCAGTTCCTTGAAGCTGCGGATGGTGTCGGCCAGCTCCACGTACTTGCCTTCCAGGCCGGTGAAGGGCGTGGCCACGAAAAGCGGCTGCGAGAGGAACTTCTGGATCTTCCTGGCCCGGGCCACGATCACCTTGTCCTCATCCGAAAGCTCTTCCATGCCCAGGATGGCGATGATGTCCTGCAGGTCCTTGTAGCGCTGCAGCACTTCCTTGACCTGGCGGGCCACCTGGTAGTGCTCCTGGCCCACGATCTTGGCGTCCAGGATGCGCGAGAACGAGGCCAGGGGATCGACGGCCGGGAAGATGGCCATTTCGGTCAGCTGGCGCGACAGGTTGGTGGTGGCGTCCAGGTGGGTGAAGGTGGTCGCCGGCGCCGGATCGGTGTAGTCGTCGGCCGGCACGTAGATGGCCTGGACCGAGGTGATCGAGCCCTTCTTGGTGGAGGTGATGCGCTCCTCCATCTCGCCCATTTCCGAGGCCAGGTTGGGCTGGTAGCCGACCGCCGAAGGCATGCGCCCCAGCAGGGCCGACACTTCCGAACCGGCCTGGGTGAAGCGGAAGATGTTGTCGATGAAAAGCAGCACGTCCTGGTTTTCCTCGTCGCGGAAATATTCGGCCACGGTCAGGCCGGAAAGGGCCACCCTGAGCCTGGCGCCGGGCGGTTCGGTCATCTGGCCGTAGATCAGGGCCGTCTTTTCGATGACCCCCGACTCCTTCATCTCCAGCCAGAGGTCGTTGCCCTCGCGGGTGCGCTCCCCCACCCCGGCGAACACCGAGAACCCGCCGTGCTTGGTGGCCACGTTGTGGATCAGCTCCTGGATGAGCACGGTCTTGCCCACGCCGGCCCCGCCGAACAGGCCGATCTTGCCGCCTTTCAGATAGGGCTCGAGCAGGTCGACCACCTTGATGCCGGTCTCAAAGAGTTCCAGCCGCGTGTCCTGCTCGTCCAGCGGCGGCGCCGGGCGGTGGATGGGGTAGCGTTTTTTTTCATGGATGGGGCCGAGCTTGTCCACCGGATCGCCGATGACGTTGATGATGCGGCCCAGCACTTCCCGGCCCACGGGCACGGTGATGGGGCCGCCCGTGTCGCGGGCCTGCATGCCGCGCACCAGGCCGTCGGTGGGATGCATGGAGATCGTGCGCACCCGGTTTTCGCCCAGGTGGTACTGCACCTCGCTGATGATGCGGATCGGCTGCGGGCTGTCGAAGCCGTCGGAGACGATCTCGATGGCATTGTAGATCTCGGGCAGCTCGCCCTTGGCGAATTCGATGTCCACGACCGGGCCGATGACCTCGATCACCTTGCCGACATGTTTATGAATTGTCTTCTTTCTTGCTCATGTTCGCTCCTATTTGTTCAGGGCTTCGGTGGCGGTGATGATCTCCAGAAGCTCCTTGGTGATGGCCGCCTGCCGCATTTTATTCAACAGCAGGGTCAGGTCGCGGATCATGTCGCTGGCGTTGCGCGTGGCCAGGTCCATGGCCACCATGCGCGCCATCTGTTCCGCGGCCATGGACTGCAGCAGGATCTGGTAGACCATGGCGTTGATGTGGCGCGGCAAAAGCGCCTGAAAAAGCGCTTCGGCGCCGGGTTCAAAAATGGTATTCCACTTTTTCCGCGCCCGTTTCCTTTTCAGCGGCCGCGGACGGCCGCGTGCCAGCACGCACCGGCAGACAGGCGGCGGATGGTGAATTGCTGCCGGGAGGCCGAAACGAATTCATTGAAGGCGAATTCAACGCTCTGCATCCCGCCGTTCAGGAACATCTCCTGAAGGTCGGCGGCCAGGCTGTCGGCATCGGCCAATTGCAGCCGGCCGATCAGGCCGTTATGGGCTTTTTTGACCTCCATGTTCCTTTTGCTGAAATAGCGGCTGGCCTTGGTGCCGATGGTGACCAGGGACACCGCCTGGCCGCCGGCGGTCAATTCCCGGTAATGGGCCTCGCTCTGTTTCAGGACATGGGAATTGAAGGCGCCGCACAGGCCCTTGTCGCTGGCCACGACCACCAGCAGCACGGTTCCCCGCTCCGCCCCCTTCAGCAGCGGCTGCCCCGTCGAGCGGCGCCTCGGCGGCCGGCCTGCTGCAGAAGAAAAGCGATCTTGTCGCGGTAGGGCCGGGATTTTTTCAGCTCGGTCGTGGCGCGACGCAGCTTGGCCGCGGCCACGGTTTTCATGGCCCGGGTGAGCTTCTGGGTGTTTTTGACCGACTTGATGCGCCGGCGCAGGACGATCAGGTTGCCGGCCATCAGGGATTGGCGGGCTTTTTGAATTCGGCGGCGAATTCCTTGAGCACGTCCTGGAGTTTCTGCTGCAGCTCGGCGGAAAGCACTTTCTTTTCGCGGATCTCGCGGAAGATTTCCGGCTGCCTGGCTTCCACGTATTTCAGCATTTCCGTTTCGAATGGCCGCACCCGGCTGACGGGAAACTCGTCGAGGAAACCGCGCGTGCCGGCAAAAATCGACACGATCTGCTTCTCCACCGGCAGGGGCCGGCCCTCGTCCTGCTTGAACAGTTCGGAAAGCCGTTTGCCCCTTTCCAACTGGGCGATGGTGGTCTTGTCCAGGTCGGATCCGAACTGGGTGAAGGCCTCCAGCTCCCGGTATTGGGCCAGGTCCATTTTCAGCGAGCCGGCCACCTGCTTCATGGCCTTGATCTGGGCGTTGCCGCCCACGCGCGAGACCGAAATGCCGACGTCGATGGCCGGGCGCTGGCCGGCATTGAACAGGTCGGGCAGCAGGTAGATCTGGCCGTCGGTGATGGAGATGACGTTGGTGGGGATGTATCCCGATACGTCGGAAGCCTGGGTCTCGATGATCGGCAGCGCCGTCAGCGAACCGCCGCCCTTTTCGTCGCTCAGCTTGGCCGCCCGCTCCAGCAGCCGCGAATGCAGGTAAAACACGTCGCCGGGATAGGCTTCGCGCCCGGGCGGGCGGCGCAGCAGCAGCGAGATCTCGCGGTAGGCGGCCGCATGCTTGGAAAGGTCGTCGTATACCAGGAGCGCGTGCCGGCCGTGGTCGCGGAAATATTCGCCCATGGCGCAGCCGGCGTAGGGCGCGATGTATTGCAGGGCGGCGGGGTCGGAAGCCGACGCCGCGATCACCAGCGAGTACTCCATGGCCCCGGCTTCGGTCAGGGTCTTGATCACCTGGGCAACGGTCGACTGCTTCTGGCCGATGGCCACGTAGATGCAGATCACGTCCTGGCCTTTCTGGTTGATGATGGTGTCGACGGCGATGGCGGTTTTCCCGGTCTGGCGGTCGCCGATGAGCAGCTCGCGCTGGCCGCGGCCGATGGGGATCATGGCGTCGATGGCCTTGATGCCGGTCTGCAGGGGCTCCTTGACCGGCTGGCGGTCGACCACGCCCGGGGCCAGGGCCTCGATGGGCATGAAGACATCGGCCCGGATGGGATCCTTGTCATCCAGGGGCTTTCCCAGCGGCGAGAGCACCCGGCCGATGACCGCGTCCCCGGCGGGCACCGAGATGATGCGCCCGGTCCGCTTGACGATGTCGCCTTCCTTGATCATGTGGCTTTCGGCCAGCAGGATGGAACCGACGTTGTCCTCCTCCAGGTTCAGGGCGATGCCGTAGATCTGGCCGGGAAATTCCAGCAATTCGTTGTACATGACGTTGTCCAGGCCGTAGATGCGGGCGATGCCGTCCCCGATCGATATCACCACCCCGGTCTCCTCTTTCTTGAAATCGAAGGCAAAGCCCTCGATCTTCTGGCGGATCAACTCGCTGATCTCGTCGACTTTGATTAGCATTTATCTTTCCCCTACAAGCGTTTCACGCAATTTTTTCAGGCTGCCGGACAAGGAAAAATCGTATTGCACCGATCCCCGCTGCAGGCTGATACCGGCGATCAGATCCGGCTCCACCCCGTATTCCAGGACGACTTTCCTGGCCAGGGACTTTTTCCAGCTTGCCGAGCAGGCGTTCTTTTTGATCTCCCGCCAGCTCGACGGCCGAATGCACGACGATTTTTTCGATGCCGCGAGCGGCGCACCAGGCGTCGGGAAGCTGCTGCACCATCTGCGCCAGGTAGGCCAGGCGGTTCTCGGCTGCCACGGTCAGCAGGAATTGAAAGGTCTTGGCATGAAGGTGCATCTTGGCGTTGACGATATCCAGGGCCGCCATCTTCTCCGCCTGGGAGATCAGGGAAGTCGCCAGCCCGATCTTCACTCTTTCATCGCCGGCGAGCAGGTCCAGGAAAGCTTGCAGTTCAGCGCTGACGCGATCGAATTCGGCCTGGTCGTCCATGGCCAGCACCAGGGCCTTGGCATAGCGCTTGACCAGGTTACTTTCCTTCATCCAGGTCTCCGCAGGAGTCTATGTTGCGCTCGATGATCTTTTTCTGCGTATCGTCGTCCAGGTTCCGGGCGAAATCACTCTTGAAACGCTCAATGGCCAGGTCGGCGATGCGGCCCTTGACCGTGCGCACGGCGGCCTCGACGCGCTGGCGGATCTCTTCCTCGCTCAAAGCGATGATACGCTCCGCTTCCCGGCGCCCGGCTTCCCGCAGCCGGGCCAGCTCTTCCCGCCCGGCCGCTTCGGCGCCGTTTTTCATCCCTTCGACTTCAGCCGCCATTTTGTCCAGGCGCTGCTGGATGTCCGCCAGTTGAACCGAGGTAGCGGCCAGGTTTTTTTCCCTTTCCACGATATCATCCTGGATGGCGGAACTCTTCTGGGACAGCATCTGGATCAGGGGCTTGCGCAGCAGCAGGATCAGGCCGCCAAAGAGAACCGTGGAATTGAATACCTTGCCCAGGAAGTTGAACCAGTCCACGTGCGCGGCTTCGCCCTCGGCGGATGCCGCCAGGCCGGCGGTCAGCGCCAGGAACAGGAACAGCGAAAATCCGATTTTTTTCATAAATAGGCTTGCCTGATCTTCTCGCTGAAAGCGGCGACCTGCTTTTCCAGGACATCCTCGACGGCGACGATCTCGCCTTCCAGGGCGGCGATCTTTTCACTCAAGACGAGCGCCGCCCGCTCCTTGGCCTGGGACACGGCCCTGGCCCGGACCTCTTCGCCGTTTTTCAGCCACTCTTCCCTGATCTGCCGGGCATCTTTCCGGGCCTGGCCCAACTGGTCTTCCACGGCCCGCGTCCGGGTCTCGATCTCGGCCATCATGCTCTCCTGCCGTTGCGAATCGGCGGCGATCTTCGACTCCCGGGCGTCGATGATCTGGCCGACCGGCTTGAAGAAGATGCGGTTCAGAACGAGATAAAGCAGCCAGACCAGGAAAAATATCCAGAGGAAGGAAGAATTGAGGTCTAACATAGAGGAAATGTACCATAACAGCGGTTAAAAATCAATACTTACCGGCGGCTCCGCCGGGGCGTTCCGCTGCGGCCGCCCTTGACAGCTTGGACCGGCTCGGGTAAGATGAAAGCGGCAGCCTGACGGGCCCGCGCCCCAAACAAAAGCAAATTCCTCCCAGGAGCAAGCATGGAAATCATCGGCAAATTGATCGACCTGGTCGTGCACCTGGACGTGCACCTCAACACCCTGATCGTCACCTACCAGCTCTGGACCTACCTGATCCTGTTCGCCGTGATATTCTGCGAGACCGGCCTGGTGGTCACGCCGTTCCTCCCCGGCGACTCGCTGCTGTTCGCCACCGGGGCCCTGGCCGCCATGCCCGGCAGCCCCTTGCGCGTCCACTGGCTTTTCCTGGTCCTCGCCGCCGCCGCCGTGCTCGGCGACACGGTCAATTACTGGATCGGCCACGCCGTGGGCCCCAGGATCTTCAACCAGAAAAAGGTCCGTTTCCTGAAAAAGGAGCACCTGGAGCGGACGCACGAGTTTTATGAAAAATACGGGGGCGTCACCATCATCCTGGCCCGTTTCATTCCCATCATCCGGACCTTCGCGCCGTTCGTGGCCGGCATCGGCCGCATGACCTACTGGCGCTTCATCAGCTACAACGTCATCGGCGGCATCGCCTGGGTGGCCATCTTCGTCTTCGGCGGCTATTTCTTCGGCAACCTGCCCGTGGTCAGGCGCAACTTCACCATCGTCATCTTCGCCATCATCTTCATCTCGGTGCTGCCGGGAGTGATCGAGTACCTGAGGCAAAGGCGAAAGAACAAAAAAGACAAATAACCTTGGGACGATTCAGCGGATCCCCGCATTTATTTTTTAA
Organism: Candidatus Aminicenantota bacterium; assembly: GCA_963764745.1. Taxonomy (GTDB): domain Bacteria; phylum Acidobacteriota; class Aminicenantia; order UBA2199; family UBA2199; genus UBA2199. Next base: position 328,708 of record CAVXTN010000012.1, read on the forward strand.
ATCGGCGCTTATTTTTTTCGCGGAGGTGAAAGGATGCATATCCTAAGAACGGTTGCTTTGGCCATTTTCTTTTTGCTGTCATGCGCGCCCATTTCAATGCCGGCTCAGGAGCGCGATCGCAGCCAGATCCCCGATCAATACCGATGGGACCTTACCGCCATCTATCCCTCCGCTTCGGCCTGGCAGGAAGCCAGGCAGAAATTCAGCGGCGAACTCCCGGCCATCGGCAAGTACGAGGGCACGCTGGCCACGTCAGCGGATCGGCTATCGGGATGCCTCGATCTTCTCGATCATCTCAACAGGCAATTCACGCGCCTGTTCACCTATGCGAACCTGAATCTGGACCAGGATATGCGCGTGCCAGCGAGCCAGGCGCTCAAGCAGGAGCTGGACCAGCTGGGTGCGACGTTTGCCGAGCAAACGGCGTTCATCGATCCCGAGGTCCTGGCGATCGATCCCGCCAAGCTGCAAACGTTCCTCTCCGGCGCCGGGAAGCTGGAACCCTACCGCCACTACTTGCACGATCTTTTTCGCCGCCAGGCGCATGCCGGAAACATGGATGAAAAAAAGATCATTGCCGCAGCGGAATTGCTAGCGGCTGCCCCGGTGAATATCCGTGACGCGCTGGTCAATATGGATTTCCCATACCCCGAGGTGACCGGGAGCGATGGAAAAATGGTGAAGCTCGATCCATCCGGATTTGCCCGGCAGCGAAGGTCGGCGAACCGTGAAGACCGCAAGAAAGCGTATTCGACATACCATGGGAAAACTGAACGAGTTCAGCGCCACTTTCGGCGCGCTTCTGAACGCGCAAATCATGAAAGATCTATTCTACATGAAGGCGGGGAAATATGGCTCGTGCCTCGAAAGCTCCTTGGATGAGGACAATATCCCGGTTCAGGTTTTTCACAGCCTGGTCGAGAATGTGAACAGGAACCTCCCTGTCTTCCATCGCTACCTGAAGCTGCGGCAAAGAATTCTCGGCGTGGACCGGTTGCACTACCATGATCTTTCCGCGCCACTGGCGGTCGCGGCCGACCGGCAATTCACTTTCGCTGAAGCGCGGGAGCATATTCTGGCGGCGTGCAGGCCCCTGGGCAATGACTATGTGTCGGTGGCCAGAAAGGCCTTTGCCGACCGCTGGATCGATGCGTATCCGACCGCGGGGAAGCGCCCGGGCGGCTATGCCAATGGCTGGGCATACGATGTCCATCCCTACATCCTGTTCAATTTCGGCGGCAGCTACGATGACATGAGCGGATTGGCCCATGAACTTGGCCATGCGCTGCAAAGCGATCTGTCGAATCGCAAGCAACCCTTCGCCGTGGCTCAGTGCCCCCGGTTCGTTACCGAGGTCGCCTCCACGCTGAACGAAGCGCTTTGGTGGATTCCCTGTTAAAACAAACCAGGGACGATGATGTACGGCTCTCCATGCTCGGCAATTATCTTGACGGCTTCGCGATCAAGATCTTCCGGGCAACGCAGATCTCTGAGTTCGAGCTTCGCGCCCATGAAATGGCCGAAAAAGGGGAGCAACTCACAGGCGATGCGCTGAACCGCTTGTATTTGGAGATCGCGAGAAAGTACTATGGTCATGACCGGAACGTCTGTGTCGTGGATGACGCCATCCAATCGGACTGGACGACCATCCCCCAGTTGTACTACGACTTTTATGCCTACCAGTACGCGACGGCTTTCTCGGCCTCTACGGCGTTGTCGGAATTGGTGCTGAACGGCGGTAAGGCTGCGCAAAAGAAATATCTCGATTTCCTTTCTTCCGGCGGATCGGATTATGCGATCCCGTTGCTGAAAAAAGCCGGGGTCGACATGACTGCCCCCGAGCCGTTTGATTTATGCATGGCCAAGATGAACCGTGCCCTGGATGAAATGGAAAAGATACTGGACAAAAAGAAGTGACCTCCGCGCCTGGCGGCGGAAGATAGCTGTTACTTCTCGCCCGTCACTTCGTTCTCTTCGAGCTTGGCGATCTTCTGCTGCAGCCGCTTGAGCCGCTTTTCCATCTCCTGCTGCCGGGCCGGGGAGAGGCCGCCGCCGGAGAGGGCCTTCTCGACGTAGGTGACGGCCATGGCATAGTCGCGCTCGCGATGCTCGTAGTGCACCGAGATCTCGTGCTGGGCCTGGGGGTCGCTGGCATCGGCCAGCTGCCGCCACAGTTCCAGGGCCTCGCCATAGAGTTTTTTCTTCTTCATGAGCGCGGACAGGCGCTGCGCGGCCAGGGTGCCGACGTCGGAGCGCGAGCTGACCTCGCGGGCGACCTTGTAAAATTCCTCGGCTTTCTCCAGCAGCCCGGCCCGCTCGCAGAGCCGGCCCAGGCCGAAGATCTCCCCGCCGTCGCCGGTCAGGGAATAGTCGTCCAGGTAGAGCACGCCCAGCAGCACCACGGCGGCCAGGCCGACCAGGTCCATGGCGTTGTGCTCGACGACCGGCTCGATCAGCGAGAAAGCCTGGCTGCGCAGGAAGTTGAAATAAAGGGCCGGGATGTCGCTGCCGTCGATATCGTCCTCGCGCGACAGCCCGAGCAGCATCTCGCCCAGGTAGCCGAGCTGGCGCGAATCGAAGGTGTTGCGCCAGATGGTGCGGGCCGGGAACAGGAAATCCAGGTGCGGCAGGTCGCGCAGCGGAAAGCGCTGGCGCTGCAGGATATAGCGGGTCTCCAGCAGGGGGGAATCGAAGGCTTTGCCGTTGTAGGTCACGAGCGCGGAAAAGCCTTTCTCCTCCAGGAAGCGGGCGACAGCCTCCAGGAACTCCCCTTCCCGGTCCAGGCTCAGCAGCACGAAGATCTTGACCTGGAAGGCCTGGTCGCTGAAGAAGCCGAAGCCCAGCATGAAGGGGATGGTGCCGGTGCCGCCGGCCAGCCCGGTCGTCTCGCTGTCGAAGAAAACGACCCGGCGCGGGTCGACGGCGGCGAACTCGCCGCCGCCGGCGATGACCTCGAGGGCGCCGGGCTTCAGCGCCAGCCAGTCGCCCAGGCGCACCTTGCCGTAGCGGCCGTCGAGGGAATACGTGAATTCCTTGACCAGATAAGGTTCCGCCGCCGCGGCCTCCGGCAGGCGCGGCTCGGGTCGCGCGGGCTCCGGACTCTGCGCCGGCGCAGCCGCAGGCTTCTCCTTTTGCTTCAGGTTGTGGCGTACCAGCTTTTCGAGTTTTTCCCTGGTGGAGAGCCCACCGTCGTTTTCCAGGCTGCTGCCAGCTTCTCCTGGATGTCATTTTTATCGAGATCGTGCAGGCGATCCTTCAGTTTTCTCATTTGCTTTTTTCCGTTTTGTACGATAGCACAAAAGGGCGGTGCCGGCAACGGGGCCTCAGGCAGGCAACAGCGGCATTTCTCCCCAATTTCCCCGCCGGGTGCGGTGCTTCAGCCCGGCGCGCACCAGCTCCAGGTAACGGCGGCGGGTGATGGACCTGGCCCCCCAGCCGGCCAGGTGCGGGCTGCGGCATCTGGCAGTCGATGAAAGCGAAGCCCCTTTTGCACCAGGGTCGCGGCCAGGACGGCCAGGGCGGCCTTGGAGGCGTTGTCCTCGAGGTGGAACATCGACTCGGCGAAAAAACAGCGCCCCAATGAGATCCCGTAAACACCACCCGCGAGTTCACCGTCCTTCCAGGCTTCCAGGGAATGGGCATAGCCCAGCCGGTGCAGGTCGACATAGGCGTCGCGCATGGCCGGCGTGATCCAGGTGCCTTGCTGATCAGGGCGCGGCTGCGCGCAGCCTGCGATGACTTCAGCGAAGACCCGGTCAAAGGTAAAAGTGAAAGCATGGCGCTTCAATAATTTTTTCAGGCTGCCGCTGGCATGAAACTCGCTTGGGAAAAGGACGAAGCGCGGGTCGGGCGACCACCACAGGATCGGTTCGCCTTCGCCGTACCAGGGGAAGATGCCCCGGCCGTAGGCGCGCAGCAGGCGTCGCGGCGACAGGTCGCCGCCCATGGCCAGCAGCCCGTCGCGCCCGGCCGTCTCCGCCGGCGGAAAATCGCGGCTGTCACCCAGGCTGAAGATCGGCATTGCTTGAAACCCTCCTCGACGGCTTCGGACTCATGGTAGCAGAAAACGGCTTTTCCTGCAGCTGCAAGATTGACAACGAGAGGTGTTGCGGATATAAAGTACTTTTCTTTGGAGCAAACAAGGAGGAAAGCCGCTATGAAACAAAGAACGCTCATGAAGATTCATCCTGCTGCTGTCCGTCGGCCTGCTTTTGTCGCCGCCCACGACCGTACAGGACGTACAGAAAGACAACCCGTTCTTCAAAGCCTATGCCACGCCGTTCCAGGCGCCGCCATTCGACAAGATACACAAGGAGCATTTCCTGCCCGCTTTCAAGGAAGGGATCAGGAGAGAGCAGGCCGAGATCGACGCCATCGCCGCCGGCAAAAAGGCGCCGAGCTTCGCCAACACCATCGCCGCCATGGACCACAGCGGCATTTTCCTGAACGACGTCAGCTCCGTATTCTACGCTCTCCTCGGCGCCGAGACCAACCCCGACCTGCAGGCCATCGCCCGCGACGTGTCGCCGCTGCTGTCGGCCCACGGCGACAACATCAACCTCAACGAGAAGCTCTTCGCCCGCGTCAAGGCGGTGTACGACCAGCGCCAGAAGCTGACCCTCACTCCCGAGGAGAGCTTCCTGCTGGAGAACACCTACAAGGGCTTCATCCGCAGCGGCGCCCTGCTGGACGCCGCCCGCAAGGCCCGCCTGCGCGAGCTCAACAGCGAGCTCTCCCTGCTGGGGCTGAAGTTCGGCGAGAACATGCTGGCCGAGACCAACTCCTCGCGCATCGTCATCGACTCCGCCGACGGGCTGGCCGGCCTGCCCGAGGCCGTGCGCGCCATGGGCGCCGAGACGGCGCAAGCAGCTCAAGCTGGACGGCAAATGGGCCTACACCACGCAGGTCCCCTCCATGACCCCCTTCCTGCAGTATTCGACCCGCCGCGACCTGCGCGAGCAGCTGCACCGCGCCTATTTCATGCGCGGCGACCGCGACAACGCCAATGACAACAAGGAGATCGTAAAAAAAATAGTCACCCTGCGCGCCGAGCGCGCCCAGCTGCTCGGCTACCCCACCCACGCCGATTTCGTGCTGGAGGAGCGCATGGCCAAGGACCCGGCCACGGTCATGGCCTTCCTGCAGAAGCTGTGGACCCCGGCGCTGGCCCGGGCCGGCAACGAAGCCGCCGAAATGCAGGCCATCATCGACCGCGAGAAGGGCGGCTTCCGCCTGGCCTCGTGGGACTGGTGGTACTATGCCGAGAAACTGCGCCAGGAGAAATACGCCTTCGACGACGCCGCTGCTGCGCCCCTATTTCTCCCTGGAGAACGTGAAGCAGGGGATATTCACCCTTTGCGAAAAATTGTACGGCCTGCGCTTCGTCAAGCTGGACAACCTGCCCGTCTACCATGCCGAAGTCCAGGTGTACGAGGTCAAGGAGGGCTCGCGGCAGTCCACGTCGGCCTGTTGTACATGGACTTCCACCCCCGCCCCGGCAAGCGAGGCGGCGCCTGGTCCGGGGCCTTCCGGCGCGAATATTACGAGAAAGGCAAGCGCGTGGCCCCTATCTCCACCCTGGTCTGCAACTTCACCCGGCCGGCCGCCGATGCTCCTTCGCTGCTGAGCATCGACGAGGTCAACACTTTTTTCCATGAATTCGGCCACTCGCTGAACACCCTGTTTCGCCAACGGCGTTTACCGCGACCGCACCGTGCCGCGCGACGCGGTGGAGCTGCCCTCGCAGATCATGGAGAACTGGGCCCTGGAACCGGAATTGCTCAAGCTCTACGCCCGCCACTACCAGACCGGCGAAGTGATCCCGGCGGCGCTGGTGGAAAAGCTGAAGAGCCGGCAGCCTCTTCAACCAGGGATTCGAGACCGTGGAATACCTGGCCGCCTCATTCCTGGACATGGCCTGGCATACCCTCAGGGGCGGCGAGGCCATCGACGTGCGCAGTTTCGAGAACGGCGCCATGACCGCCCTGGGCCTGATCCCCTCCATCGTGCCGCGCTACCGCACCACCTACTTCAACCACATGATCTCCGGCTATGCCGCCGGCTACTACAGCTACATCTGGGCCGGGGTGCTGGACAAGGACGCCTATGAGGCCTTCAAGGAAAAGGGCATCTTCGACCGGGCCACGGCCGCCTCGTTCCGCCAATTGCTGGCCAAGCTGGGGACCGAGGACGCCCTGACCCTGTACAAGCGCTTCCGCGGCGCCGAACCCAAGATCGAGCCCCTGCTCAGGAGCCGGGGCCTGCTTCCGGACCAGAAATAAGGACCGCCGGGAACCGGCGTTTAACGCAAGCGCCTCAGTATGGCGCCGATCTTCTGGGCCAGCGAGCTGGCCGCCGGCGGGTCGTAGTTGCCCATGACCACCACGGTCCAGCCGGGAAGCGGATCAATTTCCAGATCGGCATTGATGCCGGGAGCGCCGCCGGCAAAACCTTGCGGCCCGGCGAACCACTCTTTGTTCTGGGACCCGAACAGCTTCCCCGATCGCAGCGCCAGGGCGAAGCGGAAAAGATCCATGGCGGTCGAGTAGCCGCCGCCGGCCGAACTCCCCCGCGCCGGACGGGTGTAGATGTTGCTGCGCCGCGGCTCTTTGCCGTGGTCGGCGTCATCCCAGTTGCGGGTATAGCCGGAGGCCACTCCGGCTTCGGGCACATCGGCCTCCAGGTGGCCAGTGGCGGTCATCCCGGCCGGAGAGTATACGTGGTCGCGGACATAATCGAAATAGCTCTGGCCGGAGGCTTTTTCCACGATCAGCCCCAGGACGATGAAGCCGCCGTTGGAATAACGCCGCTGGCTGCCGGGCGCGAAAAGCAGCGGTTCGGAGGCAAAAAGCCCCAGGTAATCTTCAAGAGAACGGATGCGGTCCTTTGGCGTATCCTCATATTTTTTCCCGAAAAAATCGCCGATGCCCGAGGTCATGTCCAGGAGCTGGCGCACGGTCACCTTGGCCGCCGCCTCGCGGTTCGGGTAAGCGGGCAGGAATTTTCCGATCGTGTCCTCCAGGGAAAGCTTGCCCTGTTCGGCCAGTTGGCCGATGGCCACGTGCGTGAACAGCTTGTTGATCGATCCCAGGTTGAAGCGCGTGTCGGGGCGGTTGGCCACGGCGAATTCCCGGCTGGCCAGCCCGCGGGCCTCGTGGATGAGCACCCGGTCACCCTGGGCGACCAGCACCACCCCGGAAAACTGGTCGGAGCGCGACCGTTCGTCAAGGACGGCCCGGACCCGCGCCAGCACTTCTTCGCGGCTCAGCGGCGGCCCCGCCAGTTCGGCCGCGCTCTCGGGGTCGATCGGGGCGCCCATGATGGCGGCGAGCCGGGCTTCCCCGCCCTTTTCGAAGCGGAAGGTGAATTCCAGCATCTCCCCCCGCCCGTCCCGCGCCAGGTAGCCGGCCTCGTCTTCCGTCTCGCGGAGCAGCTTTTCGGGAGTCAGGCTCAGCGCTTCCTTCTTGATGCCGCGATAGCGGGCCAGGCGTTCCTCCACCGTGGCCTGCTTCAGGGCTTCGGCGCCGAGATTGTCCTTGAGGAACGCGGCCATGGCCTCCTCGCCCTCCGCATTGAAGGCGGCGAAGTAGGCGGCGGCGCGCCGGCCCTGGATGGTATCCGGGAATGAAAAAGCGCCCTGTTTGGGCGGCCAGCGCCGCGCCAACAAGAATCATAAGAATGAAAACATATTTTCTTCCAGATTTCATGAGACACCTCCGGATAGAATTATGACGCTCCCACCCCCGGGAAAAGATGCAGATTCCCCTCCGCTGATCTTTTATTTTACTCGCGGTTGTTGGTGAACAGGGCGATCAGGCGGTTGCGCATGCCGATATACAGGGGCGGGACCTGCTCCATCAGCCGCCGACAATAGGCGGTCAGGTAGGCCTTGGCTTTTTTGGGGCTGACGGCAAAGAGCCGGAGGGCTTCTTTTTCGATCTTTTCCTGGTCGGCGAAAATTTTTTCTTCAAAAGGCTGGCGCCAGGCCAGGACCTCCCTGGACGCGTCCTGGAAGCGCAGGCCGCAGAGGTTGTCGACGAAATCGATGGTCCAGCGCGCCGATTGGTCGCTGTAATTCTCCGGGTCGTAGGTCTGGTAGCACGGCGCGGTTTCGCTGCAGCCGGCGTAGACCGGGACGTAGGGGCTGATGTAGGGGTTGTCCTGGTAGACCCAGTACACGCCGCCGATGGCGTCGGGCAGCCAGCTGCGCAGCTGGCAGACCATGCCGTAATGGCCGCGGTGGCGGGCCACCGGCCGGCGGTTGCTCAGCTTGAGCAGGGCGCGCAGCTCGCTGTTCGGGAACGGGGTGGCCAGGGGGCTGACCTTGCAGCCGCCCTTGCCGTCGGAGACCAGCCATTGCGGCTGGGCGGTGAAATCGTAGATCGTGCCCGCGAAAACCGAACGCTGGAAGGCGATCACGTCTGCCAGGGCTATTTTCTTTTCCGGGGCGGCGGAAAAGGGGTAGAGGGAAAGGGGCTCCACCGTCTGGTAATAAGGATTGATGGTGGCCATGGGATTCGTCCCGAGCTTGCGGTCGGGCCATTGGGCCAGGTTGGGCATGAAGGTCGTATAAAAAAGCCAGAAGCGGCTGGTGGCGAACTCGACCGGCAGCGGGCGCATAGATCTCCTGCCAGATGAAGGGCTTGCCCGCGGCCGGATCGTACCAGCCGCGTTCGACCGCTTCCTGCAGGTAATTGGCCGAGACCATGAAATTCTCCTTGTCGTCGGCGCGGATCTCCTTGATGATGCTCCAGTTGGGAATGATCAGGGCCTGGTCGTCGCCCAGGCGCTGCGCCGCCCAGATGGCGCCGGGCTTGCCGCTTTCCGGGGTCCAGCCCGGCCCCACGCCGAATATCTCCAGGACCCAGGCCTCGCCCGGGTCACCGATGACCAGGTCCTCGGCGCCGTCGCCGCTGGAGGGCAGGAAGCCGTACGTTTCCATGAGCGAGCCGATGAGGCGCACGGCGTCGCGCGCCTTCTTGCAGCGCTGCAGGGCGAAGATCTCGGCCTGTTCGACGGTCATGATCTGCTTGCCGGTTTCCCGGGTCACGGCCAGCTCGGGGCGCTGGTTGATGGTGCTTTCGGCGATGGCCAGCTGGTACTCGTTCATGTGCGGATAGGCCGAGTGGATGTAAGCGTAGGTCTCGGCAGCTTGCGGGAATATAACCCAGGATCTCGCCGTCGTCGCGCAGCGGCCGGCCGAGCGTCCTGGATGCCCCAGTAAACCGGCGCGGTCTCGCCCGCCTTGTGCCTGGCGGCAGGCACCACGAAGATGCGCGAATCGGGGCCGGCGTCGGTATGGGAGAGGATCAGCGAGCCGTCGGCCGAGGCTTTTTTGCCCACGGCGATCACGGTGCAGCCCTCGTCGTTGGCGGCGGCCGGCAACAGGAACACGAAGATCCAGATCATTATCATGGCCAGGATGATTTTTTTCATGCCCGCATTTTAGATGAAGGCCGCTTGGAGTGCAAGTAGTCGAATAGCTGAAGTTCGAACCCGCGAAAAGTGACCCTTGTTCAGCGAAAAAGGATATCGGTCACCCGCGGCAGTTTCCAGAAATCGCGTTCCACCCGCTCCTCGATCTTTTCCACCAGGACTGCCGCTTCGGCCAGATGGGGCCGGATGAACCTGGTGCAAAATTGCGCCCGCGTGCGCTCATCTCCTTCTTTCAGCTTATCGTTGTCCTCATCCAGCAAAGACACCGTTTCCATCGCCCGGTTGATCTTTTCAGTGAATTTGGCGATGAAAGCGAGCTGATTTTTAAGCAGGCCCGGTTTTTTGGCCAGAATTTCCCGGGGAAACCGGCGGACCGCTTCGAGAAGCATGGCCTGGTTCTTCAGCGCCGCCGGTATAATATAAACGCGCAAAAGATTACGGGCGACACGCAGTTCCATTTCCACGGTCTTGACATAGATTTCGATCTTGATATCGGCCCGGGCCTTGATCTCATCCCGCGAAAGTATGGCGAATGTTTCGAACAAACGCATGTTTTTTTCTTCCTGCAAGCGGTCGACCGTCTCGGGCAGCGAGACCGGAATGAACAACCCCCGCCGGCGGGCTTCCCGATGCCAATCCGAGTTATAGTTGTCTCCGGCAAAAATAATGCCTGAGTTTTCCTTGATCAATATGCTGCAGCTTGTGAACCAGCGTTTTTTCGTCCCGGGTCTTCTCAATTGCCTTGTATACTTCCGTCAGACCGGCGGCAACCAGCAGGTTGATCACGGAGATCGGAAAAGCCAGCGAAGCCGACGATCCGGGCATGCGAAACTCGAACTTGTTGCCGGTAAACGCCACGGGCGAGGTACGGTTGCGATCGGAGAGATCATGGAGGATCGCCGGCACGAATTCCTCGAAGCGCACCATTTTCGATCTGCGGAATTTGCCGGTAATGAAGGCCTGGGGATCATCGATCACTCCCTGCAATTCATCGCCCAAAAAGACGGAAATGATCGCCGGGGGCGCTTCATGGCCGCCCAGGCGCAGCTCGTTTCCCGGGGAAGCCAGCACGGCCTGCAACAGGTCATGATAGCGGTTCATGCCGCAGATAAACCCGGCCAGGAAACTCAAGAATACCAGCCGCGAGTTTTTATTATCGCCGGGGGTAAACAGGTTCCGCCCCTTGCTGTCCATCAGCGACCAGTTGATGTGCTTGCCGCTGCCGTTGAAAAAGGCGAACGGTTTCTCGTGCAGCAGGCAGACCATGCCGTGATCGCGGGCGATCCTCGTCAGTAGGTCCATCAGCAACTGGTTGTGATCGGCGGCGATGTTGGCTTCTTCGTACAGCGGGGCAATTTCGAATTGGTTGGGAGCGACCTCATTGTGGCGGGTCTTGATCGGGATGCCCAGGTTCAAAGCCTCTTCCTCCACATCCTCGAGAAAGTGCAGCACCGGCTCGGGAATGGCGCCGAAATAATGGTCGCCCATCTGCTGGCCGCGGGGCGGGCGGGCGCCAAAGATCAGCCGGCCAACGGTTTTCAGGTCGGGTCGCTGCTGGTAGTCCTTTTCACGGACCAGGAAAAACTCCTGCTCGGCGCCGATCATGTTCTTCACCCACCCGGCCCGCTGGTTGAACTTGGCAAGTATTTTGAGCGAGATATCATTGATCAGCCGCAAAGAACGCAGCAGCGGCGTTTTTTTATCCAGGACACAACCGTTGTAACCGTAAAAGACCGAGGGGATGAAGAGGACGCAATTCTTGCGGCTTTTGACCGCGAAAACCGGGGAACAAGGGTCCCAGGCCGTGTAGCCGCGGGCTTCAAAGGTCGAGCGCATGCCGCCGTGCGGGAAAGACGAGGCATCCGGCTCGCCCTTGATCAGGTCGCGCCCGGAAAAACGGGAAATGATCCTGCTGTTGCCCTCCCATTCCAGGAAGGTATTCTGCTTGCCGGCGGTCAGCCCGGTCAGGGGCATGAACCAGTGGGTGAAATGGGTGACGCCCAGGCGTTCGGCCCACTTTTTGATCGCCCGGGCCACCGCGTCCGCCACGTCGGCATCGAGGGTTTCTTTCCGGTCGACCGTGCGCATGAACTTTTTGAAGATCTGCGGCGGCAGGGCCTGCTTCATCTTCTCCAGGTCGAACACATTGCTGGCAAAATTTTTATTCATCTCCCCTCCCGCAATCCTGAATTACTGCAACCTTCCCCCGAAATAACGCTTCAGGGATATTTGCGAGCTAAAAATGTTTAATAACCCATTCCCATTCACATGTCAAAAGTGAAATCTGATATCCATCTCTTCCAGAGGGTTCTGACCGGGACTGGCTCTGGACAAACACCATGAATGGTAGTATATTACCCATATTAATTAGAGGTTTTATACTACATGTCAAAAATTGATTCTGAAGAAAAGCTTTTCCGGATCGCGGCGGCGCAAGGCGGATATTTCACGGCTCTGCAAGCCAAACAGGCCGGATTCAGCGACAACAACCACAGCTTTCACCTTCGCGCCGGAAACTGGATCAGGGAGTGGCGGGGCATCTATCGACTGGCTCGCTATCCGCTGCAAGATGATGCCCAATTTGCGCTTTGGGGAGTTTGGGCAAGCGACCGCCAGGGTAAAAGGCGCGGCGCCTACTCGCATGAAACCGCTTTGTCGTTGTTCGGCTTGAGCGATCTTCAACCCGCGAAACTTCATGTTACGGTGCCAAGAGGCTACAGGCGTCACGGGAGCATTCCGGAAATACTCTGCCTGCACCATGCCAATGTGAAGACAGCGGAATGTGAAGAAAGAAACGGGTACAAGGTCACCCGCCCATTCCGGACATTCGTCGATTTGGTCCGGGCGCAAACGATGTCTCCTGAATTTTTCAGGCAGGCCGTGCGGCAGGCGCTTGATCGCGGGATTCTGACCCGCGCTCAATACCGCACGCTAAAAGAGATGCCGCGTATTGGGCGCAGATTCAGGGAAATGATGGGAGAGGCACTTTGAAAACCGATCCGCGCTACAAAACCGCGGCTGGGTTGCGCATGGCCGTCGAGGAGCGCTTGAATCGCATGGCCAAAAGAAAGGGCCTGGATGTCCTGCGCCTGCGCCGGCACGTTGCGTTCGATCGTTTTCTGGCGCGCTTTTCTCCCAGGGCGCACGACCTTGATCTTGCGGAGAATATTTCAGGAAGATTTTTGGCTGGAAAATAATTTATAACGTATTGTTCCCGCTTTGTCAAAAACACGGGAACTCAACGCCAATCATAAAAAAGGATCCCGCTGTTGCAATGATCCGGATTTGCGGTAAAATGCTGGCATGGTCAAAAACGGTTTCCCGGGAAATGCAATCCACGCTCCGTTCCGGACGGGCGGCAAATACCCATGCGTGAAAAGATCAAGGAACTGACCAAGGATACAGCCGTTTACGGCATCTCCACCATCGTCGGCCGCTTTTTCAATTTTCTGCTCGTGCCCTTTCTATACCCATTTCATCTCGCGCGCCGACATGGGCATCTACACCAACATGTACGCCTACCTGGCATTCCTGAACATTTTCTATATTTACGGCATGGACGCGGCCTTCATGAAATACAGCTCGCTGGCCGGACCCGAGGACAAGAAAAAGGTTTTCTCCACGGCCTATGTTTTCGTCACCCTGTCGACCCTGGCCCTGACCGCCGTGCTCCTGCTGCTGCGCCTGCCCTTCGGCCACCTGATGGCCGTCCCGGCCCGTTATTCAAGGTTGATCTATTATGTCATCCTGATCCTGCTCTTCGACACCCTGGCGCTCGTTCCCTTCGCCAACCTCCGCCTGGAACGGAAAGCCGGCAAATTCGCCGCCCTGAAACTGGCCAATATCCTGATCAACCTCGGCTTCAACCTGGTGTTATTCCTTAAATTCCACTGGGGCATTGAAGCCATTTTTGCCGCCAATCTGGCCGCCTCGGCAGTCACCTTGTTTTTGCTTATGCCGGAGATCCTCAAGCATTTGCATATAAAAATCTACGGCGGGCAGCTGAAAAAGATGCTGCGCTTCGGCCTCCCCTATCTGCCGGCCTCATTGGCCGCGACCATGGTCCAGGTCATCGACCGGCCCCTGGTCCTGGCCAAGACCAATGCCGCCACGCTCGGCCTTTACCAGACGGGCTACAAGATCGGCATCTTCATGATGCTGGTCGTTTCCATGTTCCAGTACGCCTGGCAGCCCTTTTTCCTCAACAACGCCAGGGAGAAGAACGCCAAGGAAATTTTCGCCAAGATCATGACCTTGTTCGTGCTGGCGGCGAGCCTGCTGTGGATCGTCATCTCCCTTTTTATCGAGAACCTGGCCCGTCTTGAGATCGGGGCCGGCCGCTCGATCATCGAAAAGCATTTTTTGCCCGGGCTGGTCGTGGTGCCGATCATCCTGCTGGCCTACCTGTTCAACGGCATCTACGTCAACCTCTGGGCCGGGCTGTATATCGAAGAAAAAACAAAATATTTTCCCTATATATCCGGCGTCGGCGCCCTGGTCAACGTGGCGGCCAACCTCTTGCTGATTCCCGTCCTGGGCATCGTCGGCGCCGCCCTGGCCACGCTGGCCAGCTACATGGTGATGGCGGCCGGCATATTCATTTTCGCGCAAAGGTTCTACAAGATCGAATACGAGTACGGCAAACTACTGAAAATCCTGGGCACGATCTTTGCCACCGGCGCGATCTACTATTATTTCTATTTCCACGGCGGCATGGGCGTTCTTTTTAAAACCGCCATGCTGGCCGCCTTCATCGCGGCGCTGTTCGCCCTGGGCGTCGTAAAAAAAGATGAAATGCGGCGCCTGGCCGCCATGCTCTTTCGTTTCAGGTAGCTTTTCCCGGCAGCCGCTGCACCGCCCAGGCTCCATTGCGCGCGCCATGTTCCTTCAAGACCCGGATGACGCCGCTGACGCTGGCGCGGAACTGGTCAAAATCGCCGTCAGCGGGCACGACTTCCAGCAGGGCCTGGTACTTGTCCAGCGGCGTTGAGCCCGGCGGCAACGTGAAATCCACGTCACAGAAGCTGTCGGGATAGGCGGCCAGGGACTTGCGGTCCATCTGCGCGCCACGGGCCAGCAAGGCTTCGACCATGGTTGGGGCGAAGCGCCCGGAAGCGAAAAAAATCGGCGTCAGGCCATAGCCATAATCGTCGGTCTCCTCGATATCCGCCCCGGCAGCCAGCAGCAGGTCCAGCAGGGCCAGGCGCTGTGCCGGCTCGGCGCCGGCCGCGAAACTTCCACGACCGCGCACGAGATAACCGAGGGGTTTGACGCCGTAGGCATCAGGCAGGACTGCCAGTTTCCCCTCTTTTTTCAGCAGGAATTTCACCAGTTCCAGCGAACCGTCGTCCATGGCCGCCAGCAGGCCGGAGCGGTAGTCCGAACGGGCCAGGATGTCGGCTCCAGCACTCAGGCTGGCCCTGACCGCCGCCAGGTCGCCCCGCCCGCAGGCTGCCAGGAACTCGAGGTCCACGGGCCTGGGCCGTCCGGCCTGTTCATGAATGGAAGCGGCCGCTTGTTTTTTGCAGGCCGAAAAAAAGCAGCAGGCCGCGGCCAGGAGCAGCAGACCCGGAACGATTTTCAGCCGCGGCCGGCCCAATCGACTACCCTTGCCGGGCGGATCACTTCTTTTTCCTGCGCCCGAGAATGCCGCCGCTCAAGAACAATCCGGCGCCCAGCACGAAGCCGAAATTGTACCAGCCGCCGCTGTTGTGCACTTCATACAAAGAGATCTTGTCGCTGAAAAGGGAGACGATAAAGGTGATGGGGGCGATCAATCCGTGCCACAGGCCCAGCCAGAACCCGGCCACCCGCCCTTCGCCATCGGCGGTCCTGGCGAGCCGGTTGGGCCCGGGCGCGCACGAGGCCAACAGAAAAATCGCCAGCAGCACCAGCAGCAAAAACACGTTTCTTTTCATGCTTACCTCCCGCGCGCGGCTGCCCGCCGAACACGTTTTTTCATTATAACGCGCAGCGGCCCCGGGATGCAAATTCCCGCCGCGGGCAGCGCTGCCGCCCTGGCGTCGAAATTTGACAATCAAATCATGATTCTCTAGAATCGGTTGGCAACTTTTTTTGCCAAGGCGGCAAAAATGGGCGAGACAAAAGAAAAGCCGGCTCCCGGTTTCAAAAAATGGTTGGGCCAGATCCTGGCCCCGCCGCGCTTTGACAGACGAAGAAAAGGACAGGCTGGCCAGGGTCCTGCACATCACGCTCGCCTTTGGATTCGCCGCGTGCGCCCTGACGGCGATCGCCGGGGCCGCGGCCGGACAGCCCGGAAAGCCGGCCGTGCTCGCCGCCGGCGCCATCGTCATTTTGCTGCTCCAGATACCCCTGCGACTGAGGCGCATACGCCTGGCCATATTCCTGACCTTCCTTTTTGTACTGGTCCTCATTTCCTTCGTATTGTACCTGGGCGGAGGCATCCATGACCTGGGTTCGATGCTCTTCCCGGTGATCATCGCCTGCGGCGGGTTGCTGCTCCGCCCGCGGGAGTTCCTGGCCATCGTGATCCTGTCGCTTCTCTCGGCGGTATCCATCATCCTGATGGAGATCGGGGGCTGGATCCATTGGTCCTCGGGATTGGGCACGAGCATCTACTCCCTGATCACGGTCACGGCCGTTTTTCTCCTTGCGGCGGCCCCCATACGGCTCATTTCCAACGACCTCAACCGCCATATCGCCCGCGTCAGGCAGAGCGAGCTGGAACTTCGGGACAGCAACGACTGCCTGCAGCAGGAAGTGGCCGAGCGCAAGCAAGCCGAGGAATCGCTGCGCGAAAGCGAACAGCGCTTCCGCGTGCTCGCCGATTCGACCTTTGAAGGGCTCTGCATATCGGAGAACGGCATCATCATCGACACCAATTCCAGCATGGCGCGGATGCTCTCCTGCCCGACCCGGGATATCATCGGCCGTAAAATCGCCGACTTCCTGGACCCGGAAGCCGGGGAAGCCATCAACCAGCAGTTCTCATCCGGCGCCAGCGTTGCTTACGAACACTTGCTCAGGCGGCCTGACGGATCGCGGGTCCCGGTCGAAAGCCGGAACAAGGTCATCCCTTACCAGGGGCGAAGCGCGCAGGTGACGACTTTCCTCGATATTTCCGAGCGGCGGCGCGGCGAAGAAGAGCACCGCATCCTGGAAAGCGAGATCCGCCAGAACCAGAAGCTGGAAAGCCTGGGAACGCTGGCCGGCGGCATCGCCCATGACTTCAACAATATCCTCTCGATCATCAGCGGCCATGCCGCGGTCCTGGCCGGCAAGCTGAAGGGAAATTCCCCGGCCAAGGCCGCCCTGGGCACCATCAACGAAGCCGCGGAGCGGGGCAGCGCCATGGTCAGGCAGATCTTGACCTTCGCCCGCAAGTCGGAGGCGGAATTCCGCTCGCTCAAGATCCAGGAACTGATCGCCGACCTGGTCAAGATGCTGCGCGTGACCTTCCCGCGCACCATTGAGATCACGTATTCCTGCCCGGAGGATCTGCCGCCGGCGTGGATGGATCCGAGCCAGCTGCACCAGGCCCTGCTCAATTTGTGCATCAACTCCCGCGATGCCATGGCCGGCAACGGCAAGCTGGAGATCCGCACTACCCTGATCCCCGGGGGGGATATCGCCTCCCGCTTTCCGGCCGCCGAAGGCAAGCGCCTGATCCGCATCCAGGTCATCCGATTCCGGAGCGGGCATGGACGAAAAGACCCGCAGCCGCATCTTCGAGCCTTTTTTCACCACCAAGGGCCGGGGCCGGGGCACCGGCCTGGGATTGGCCGTGGTCTATGGCGTGGTCCAGGCCCACAAGGGTTTCGTCGAGGTGGACAGCCGGCCCGGTCACGGCACCTCGTTTTCGCTGTATTTCCCGGCGTCCGAACGCCAGGATGCCCCTGCCGTGCCGAGGGGCCTCGACAACGAGCCGATCGCCCGCGGCAGCGAGACCATCCTGGTGGTCGAGGACGAGGAGGATCTCCGGGAGCTCCTGACCACCATGCTGCACGATTATGGCTACGGGATCCTGGTGGCCCGCGACGGCCTGGAAGCGCTGGAACGCTACCGTCGCCACCGCGACGATATTCAACTGGTCATCACCGACATGGACCTGCCCAAGATCAACGGCGCGGCGGTCAGCCAAACCATCCTGAGCGACAATCCGCGAATCAAGATCATCCTGATCTCCGGATTCGTGGAAACGGAGTTGAAAAACTCCATCCTGGCCGGCGGCGTCCGCGAATTCGTGGCCAAGCCCTACACCTTGCCGCATATGCTCCAAACCGTGCGCAAGGTCCTGGACGGCGAATAAGCGGGGCCGGACTGCCGGCCAAAGGCGAAAATCCAAAGAAAAAACAATTCACTGGACAAAACTCTTTTTTCATACTATACATGGTACGAGTTATTTGACAGTTTTGACTGAGTCATGCAGAACGGTTGCGAGTCAGGCTCGATGACCCCGTGCCGGCCCGCCGCGCAGGCAAGCTGGCAACGCCATTCACCCAGGAGGTGAATCCATGACGAAAGTTAAATTTTCTCAGGCTTATTACGATTTGGAATATCAGGACCACGGCAGCCGGGAGGAACGCTTCCCACACTTTCAACAGGTGCCGTTCTATCCCTATTGCCCGTTTTTTTTCAGTTTGTCCACCCAGCGGCCTTTGCATCAGGAAAAACCGGTTTTCTCCAGCGATTTCCTGCCCAGCCGGGTCTTCGCCAAAATATTTCCCGGCTGATCCGGCCAAAAGCGGCGTGAGACCGGCCTCCCCGCCGCTTCACCCCTTTGGCTTCATCACGCCGCGCAGGACCAGCAATCCTCCGGCCAGGACCAGGAACGCCCCAAAAGGCAGCGACGTGTCATAGATGCCGCTGTAAAAGGCCGCGGCCAATCCGATCAAGATCAGGGCCGGGACCAGCAATGCGCCCTTGCGCTCGATGACGTACAGCAGAAAAAAGCCCAGGCCCGGGCCGATGAGAAAATTGGGCCAGGTCGTGCCCGCGTCCAGCCAATGGGTATTGCTGAGCCAGAGGAAGTAGCCGCTGTAAAAAACCAGGATGGTGATGGGGATGACCGCCCCGGCGGCTTCCCGGCCTTTTTGCAGCCAGTTGACGGCCAGGGGGATGACCGGGATGAGCAGAAAAAGCGGCCAGAGCCGCTCCGCGTCCAGGAAACGGTATAAATTGTTCAGCAAAAACAGCACTCCCAACAAGACCAGAATGGCGCCGCCGCTCAGCGCCGCGGCCCGCGCCCGCATATCCTTGGTTTCAGCCATGTTTCCTCCTAGTTCGCCCTTAGAACGAATCTGCCGGGCTTGAAGTTCGTTCTCAGTGATGAGTGAACGAACTTGCAGGACTCAGTGATGAGTGATTAGAAAGAGAAAGATTCTTTTAGATACTTTTAGCAGTTGCTTTTTCTCATCACTCATCACTTATCACTTATCACTCATTACAAACAGGTCGTTGAGCTACTTGACCGGGTTGCCGTCGCCGTCGATCACGATGACATCGGCGATGCCGAGTTCGCGAAGCTTGGGCTCTATGGCGGCCCGGTCGCCGACCACGATCCACTGTACGCTCTCGGGGTGGATCACCTTGCGGGCGGCGCTGCTCAGGTCCTTGATCTCCAACTGGCGAACCCGCTGTGGATACTGCTGGTAATAATCATCGCTCAAGCCGAAACGCACCATCTCGGTCAGGGACTGCTCCACCGCGGCCATGGTCTCCCACAGGCCGGGCAACTGCAGCGTCTGGCTTTTTTTGGCGTTCCCGAATTCTTCCGCGCTGATCGGTTTCTTGCCCAGGATGCCCTCCAGTTCCTTGCGGATCTCTTCGACGGTCTCCTTGGTCTTGTCCGCCTGCACCGGGGCGTAGGCGATGAACGGCTGCTGTCCGCGGGCCCCGGTCAGGAAGGACCCGGCTCCGTAGCTCCAGTGTTTTTCCTCGCGGATGTTCATGTTCAGGCGCGAAACGAAATCGCCGCCCAGGATAAAATTCATCGTCTCCATGGCGATGCGCCCGGGGTCGGAAGATGAAGGAGCCAGCTCCACGGCGATCACTACGGACTGCGGCGACGCGGGCTTGTCGATGATGTAAACGGCCGGCCGGGTCTTGAGCGGCACGGCAGCGATGTTCTTCTCGGGGATCGCGCCGGGGCTCCAGTCGCGGAAGAGCTTCTCCAGCTTGGGTTTCATCTCGGCCATGGTCGTGTCGCCGACCACCACCAGGGTGGCGTGGTCGGGCTTGAACCACGTCCGGTGGAAAGCCGCCAGCTGCTGGCGCGTGAGTCTGGACACGGAATCTTCATAGCCCGAACCCGAGAAGGGGTTGCTGTAGGCGTGGCCCTGGCCATAGATCAGTTTGGGGAAGACGCGCAGGGCCATGGTGAACGGCGAGCTCTTCTCCTGCTGGATCTGGGCGATCTGCAGCTTCTGCAGCCGCTGAAAATCGGCTTCCGGGAACTGGGGGTTGAGGATCACGTCGGCGTAAATATCCAGGGCGGCGTCCAATTTTTCCTTCAGGGCGGACAGAGCGACGTAGGAAGTGTCCAGGTCGGACCCGGTCGCCAGGTTGGCGCCGAGCAGGGCGAGTTCCTCGCTGACCTGCAGGGCCGTGCGCCGGGCCGTGCCCTCGTCAAGCATGGCCATGGCCAGTTCGGCGCAACCCGGGATGCCCGACTGGTCGGTGGCGTAACCGGCGTCCAGCACCAGGTTCAGGCGCACCAGCGGCACGGAATGGCGCTCGGCCAAAATGACCTTCAGGCCGTTCTCGAGAGTGAAACGCTGGAAGGCGGGGAAGCGCACCTCAGGAGCCGGACCGGGTTCGGGCATCTTGCCGCGATCCACGGAGCTTTTCCCGGCCGTCAGCTCCGGATAGGGCCTGATCTCCAGGGTATAGACGCCGTCGCTCAGCCATTTTTGCGCCGTTTCCTTCAACGCGTCCGGGGTGGCCGCGGCGATATTTTCCAGCGAGACCCGGTAGGCGTCGGGGCTGCCGCCGAAAACCTGGCTGCGGGCCAGGATGTCAGACTTGCCGCCGAATCCGCCGATCCGCTCGCTGCCGCGGATGAAACGCGCCAGGAACTGCATGCGCACTTTTTCCAGCTCCTGCGGGGCGGGGCCCGCGGCCAGGAAGCGCCGCAATTCCTCATCGATCGCCTTCTCCACCCTGGCCGTCTCCACTCCCGGCTTCACGTCGACCTGGATGGTGAACAACCCGGCGATCTCCCGGTTGTCGACATAAACGCTCACGTCGGTGGCGATCTGGTCATCGTAGATCAGGCGCTTGTACAGGCGCGAGGTCTTGCCCGAGCCCAGCAACTGCGCGGCCAGGAGCAGGCGGTCGTTCTCAAGCGTGAGGATCTGCGGCACGTTCCAGATCTTGGTGATCCGGGCCTGAGGCACGCGGTCCTCGACGGTCTGGCGCTGCACGCCGCTGCGCTTGGCGACCCAGGCTTCGTACCTGGCGATGGGCGGGCCCGGCGGGATGTCGCCGAAATATTGCCTGACCTTGGCCAGCGCCGTCTGGGCGTCGATGTCGCCGGCAATGGCGATCACGGCGTTGTTCGGGCCGTAGTATGAGGAAAACCACTGGTGCACGTCATCGAGCTTGGCCGCGGCCAGGTCCTCCAGGGAGCCGATCACCGTCCAGGAATAGGGATGGCCGGCGGGAAAGCAGGCCTTGGCGATGAGTTCTTCGGCGACGCTGTAGGGTTCGTTGTCGGACTGGCGCTTTTCGTTCTGCACCACGCCGCGCTGCTCGTCGAGCTTGCCTTGCGTGACGGCGCCCTTGAGGTGGCCCATGCGGTCCGATTCCAGCCACAGGGCCAGGTCGAAGGCCGGGGTCGGCACATTCTCGAAATAATTGGTCCGGTCCTCGTTGGTCGTGCCGTTGAGGTCGGTGGCGCCCACCTTCTGCATGGGCTTGAAGTAATCGTCGTCGTAATTTTCGCTGCCGTTGAACATCAGGTGTTCGAAAAGGTGGGCGAACCCCGTCCGGCCCGGCTTTTCGTTCTTGGAACCGACATGGTACCAGACGTTGAAGGCCACGATCGGCGCCTTGTGGTCCTCATGGACGATCAGTGTCAAGCCGTTGTCCAAAACGAACTTCTGGAACGGAATATCGATTTTCCCGGCAGCGCCGGCGGCGGCCAATGAATTTCCTGCTGCTAAGATCATGAAAATAATCCCGCAAAATACGAGATTGCCATTTCTTTTTGCCATTGTTGAACCTCCACGATGCTCATGGGCGCATTGTATCAGAAGGACCGCTTTTGTTCAAAGACGCGCCGCCCGCGGCATATTGCACTTGCCACGCCGCGGCGCTTCTTCTACAATGGGACGGTGAGCTGGCTGCTGAAAATGCTGTTCCTTTTCCGGCTGCGCTGCGGCCGGGCCCTGCGCGCGTTTTTCCGCATTTCACCCCGGTCCCGGACCGCCAGGCATTTGCGGGTCCAGGGGGCTCCCCTGCCCTTCCTCGAGGGGGCCAACCTGCCCTGGCTGCGGTACGGCGGCGACTTCGGCGCCAACGCCTGGAACCCGGCCGGCGGATTGGGAAAAACCGAAAAACAAGAAGAGCTGCGCCGCCATTTCCGGGAATTGCAGGGGCGGGGCATCACTGTGCTGCGCTGGTTCCTTCTCTGCGACGGCCGAGCCGGTATCCGCTTCAGCCCGCATGGGACGCCCATGGGCCCCGACGACCGCCTGTTCGCCGACATGGATGCCGCCCTGGAGACGGCGGCGGCCGAGGGGATGAAGGTCATCTTCGTGCTCCTCGACTTCCTCTGGTTCGACAAGCCCTCGCTGGTCAACGGCGTGCAGACCGGGGGACATGGCAAAACCGTGACCGGCGCCTACAAGCAGCGGGCCCTGCGCCGGCGCGTCCTGGCGCCGCTCCTCGAGCGCTACGGCCGCTCGCCGGTTATCCTGGCCTGGGACATCGTCAACGAGCCCGAGTGGGCCACCCGCGGCTGGGGCGGGGGCATCATCGGCCCTTCGGTCCCCTTCCTGGCCATGCGTCGCTTCATCAAGAGGGTGGTCCGCCTGGTCCACCGCCATACCGGCCACCTGGCCACGGTCGGACTGGGCAACGCCGCCGGGCTGCCGCTGGTGCGGGGCTGCGGCCTCGACCTCTACCAGGTGCACTGGTATGACCGCTGGGAAAGCGTCGCCCCGTTGTCATGCCCGGTCGCCGAGCTTGGCCTCGACCGGCCCGTGCTCCTCGGGGAATTCCCGACCCGGAATTCAAGCCGTTCCCCGGAGGGGATCGTGGCCGCGTCCCGGGAGAGCGGCTACTGCGGCGCCATCGCCTGGTCACTGCTGGCGGAAGACGATTTTTCGGGCCTAAAAGGAAGCGCAGCAAAACTGCAAGCGAAATAAAAAGGCAAGAGCATATTGCCTGGTCATGGAACTTTTCAGCCTTGGCTGCGTTATATTCATTTCAGGAGGTCCCATGAAAAAAGTCGCCTTTTTCTGCTTGCTGTTTTTAGTCGCCATGGCTGCCGCCAGCGCGGCCCAGAGCCGGGAAACCCTCACCCTGGCCGCTTCCGGATGCCGGATGCTGCGCATCGATTGCGGAGCCGGCTCGCTGAAGGTCGTGGGAGAAGACAATTTGGACAAAATCGAGGTCAACGCGGTTCTGGATGTCAGGGGACTTGCCGAGAACGAACTTGCGGATTTCAAAAAAGAACGCGTCGAGCTGAAGCTTGCGCAAACGGGCGACCACGCCGTGCTTGTCGCGAAGATCGAATCTTGGTTTTCACTGGAAAACCTTTTCGGCGGGCATGACGCCAGGATCGATCTGGAGATCCGGCTGCCGCGCCGGCTGGCGCTTGCGGTCGAAGACGGCTCGGGAGACATCGAGATCCGTGAAATCGACGGCGGCCTGGATCTCGAAGACGGTTCCGGAGCCATACTGGCGGCCCATATCAACGGCCCGGTAAAAATTGACGACGGCTCGGGCGATATGCGGCTGTCCGGCCTTTCCGGCAGGGTGGCCATCAGCGACGGCTCGGGGGACATCGAACTTAAGGATGGCGGCGGCGACGTGTCGGTGGAAGACGGATCGGGAGAGATCGGGATCTACCGGATCGCGGGCTCGGTGCGGATCGACGACGGCTCGGGCGACATCGTCATCGACGGCGTGGAGAAGGACGTGACCATCGAGGAAGCCGGCAGCGGCGGCCTGGAGATACGCAACGTCAAGGGCCGGGTTCGCAAATAAACGGCGTTCCCGGTTGCTTTTGCCGCCTTGCGCGTCAATGGAACGAGAAAGAACCGATATAGGTCCAGTCGCAATCGTTGCTCCGCCGCGGATAGATCACCAAGCGGATATATTGATAAGTTCCCGCCGGAAACTCGGCATCCAGGATCTTCTCGGCATCCGGCGCTGATTTCTCCCGCGCCGGGTCGAAGATCATGCGCCGCAACTGTGTTTCCTTATCCCCATTGACCCCGATGAGCCTGAGTTCCACACCGTCGCTAAAGGCGATCCCCTCCCGGTAGAATTCCGGGATATAACCGATGGAGATGGAGATTCGCGTCGCTTCGGGCGGGACGGCGACCCGGGAAATGAACAAGGCATGCGCGAAAAGGACCCAGCGCTTTTCGATCTGCCGGAACGCCATCTGCCAGCTGCAGATCCTCCCCCTGGCCAGGTCAAGGAACCCCCGCAGCCCCGGCGGCGGGTCATAGTCGGCAATGCGCTGATACAGCGCCGAGGGATATGGGCCGCCGCTCCCTCCGGTCGCGTCGGCGCGCAGCACGCGTTTGTATAACAGGCAGCCCTTCTGATTGGCGAAAATTTTCATCTCGTCCGCATCGTCCCTCAGCAGCAGGTAGGCCGGACGAAAACGGTTGGCGAAATGCTCCAGGTCCTCGATGTTGTCGACGGTGACCCCGGTAGTGGCAATGCCGTTGGTGTCGAAGACCCGGGCCTTGGGGAGAAGATAACCGATTATCCCGACTTCCCGGGCCAGGACGGCATCGCCCGGCTGCAGGCGCTTGTCCAGCCAGGAACAGAGCCGGCCATAAGAGCGGATACGGTTGTCGAAACGGAAATCGGCCAGACGGCGAAGAGGCATGATGGTCACGGCCAGGAATACCGCAATGGCCAGCGCCGCCGCCCGGGAGAGGACCTTGGGGCCCGGGCCGCGCAACACTCCCTTGCGGGTCAGCCGGCGCCCCGCAACGGACAGCAGCCAGAGGGCTCCGAACAAAGGCACCGCGGCGAGAAGCAGGTCGATATCATAAAAATACCAGTGGTAGAAGGGGATGGAGAGCCACGCATAGGCATAATAATGGAGACAGGTGAAGGCCAGGAGCATCAGCGTCCATGCCCCCAGGCCGGAAAAGCCGGCCAGCAGGAGGGGCAGCAGGTACCAGCGCCCCTGAAAGAACTGCAGGATGTGGGGGCGCATTTTCTGATGGTACATCGCCCACTTGCCGCTGCTGCCCTGGACGATCTTGGTCTGCAGAGTTTCCGGGAAAAGCCCGTGGAAATGCAGATAATAGTAGCCGTGCCAGATCAAGGCAACGGCCAGGAAAACAGCGGCGGCCTGCAAGATCTCAACCGCGAATCGCCGCCCGGCGATCTTTTTTCGCAGGAGCAGCCACAGGCGCCAGAAGAGGATGGGGAGGAGCATGAGCACGGCCTCGCCGCGGGCCAGGTAGGCCAGCGCCGCAAACAGACCCAGCAGCCAGGAGTTTTCACGGCGGGTCGCGGCATGGATCATTCCCAGCAGGGCGAAATAGAGCAGCGCGCATTCGCCGCCGCCGCAGGTGAGGGTGACCGGATTAAAAAAAAGAGGCAGCGGGGCCAGGGCGGCCCATATCCCCAGTCGCTTGCGCAGAAGCTGAAAGAAAAGAAAGGAAGCCCCGGCCAGGAAAGCGATGAACAAAACTTTCGACCAGACCATCAATCCAGGGGCAGGCAGCAGTTTTTGAAAAAAAGCCAGCAAAAAGACCCAAAGCGGGCTGGTGACCGGGAAATGGCGGTCACCGGGATTGAATACCGGCCCGTGGCCGTCGACGATATTCCGGGCCACCCGCAGGTAGATCAGGACATCGTCCATATAGACGCCGACATAAAGCGCATACAGGGAAATGGCGAGCGCCAGGATCAGCACGAAAGCCGTGATTTGAGTTTTGTTCCCGGCTTTTTCTCCCAAACGGTTGAACGCCGTCCACGGCGGAAAAATCATGTCGCTCCCTCGATTTACGATCTGCCTATCTCACGCCCGGCATTATACAATAAAATCGGAATCCTTAGAAATATCCCTTCGTGTGCTCCTGGCAATGTTTCGATTGGGTCACTGGATCACGGGGTCGTGGGATCGCTCAAGTAGACGAAGAAGAGATCGTCGCCCCGGACCAGGGGCATCCAGTTCTTCTGGTGGCGGTCGGCGTGGACGGAACGCTCCACGGCCACATCCACGATGCGCTGCCCGGCATCCAGTTCCAACAGGGCGATCTCGCAGCGGCCGGAGGGGACCATGTCCCTGACCGTGGCGCTGCACCAGAAACGACCGCGGCAGGAGAAGAGCCGGCAGTCTTCGAACCCGGCCACGGGAAAGCCGCTGCGGGGGACGGAGGGCGGCCGCTCAAGGATCTCGCGCGCCTCGACGACGTTGAGATCGGGGCCAAGGCGCACGAAGAAATTCCGGCTGCGGATGATTCCCCGTTCATCATGGATCCGGTAGGCCATGTTCTCGACCGTGTAGTTGACGGCGCGGACAACGCCATAGACGGTTCCGTCCCGGCTGCAGATCGACGGGTTGGCGGGTGCAAAGTGAGGAGGGAGCGCGATCTCCAGCTCACTGAGGTCGCAGGCGCCGAAAAGTTCGGCCATGCGCTCTTAACCGTTTGCCGACGCCGTCAGGCGTCGCCGAGCCCACTGAACGCTCGCCGCCCGCCCGATGGCATCTTCATGCTGGACACGCTAAAACCCGGTCGCGCCGGTAGGTCCAGCGGGCTCAGTCATCGGGCCCGTGGGGCCGGTCGGTCCCCCATACCCCGTCGGGCCCGTCGGCCCGGTGAAGCCCATCGCGCCCGGCGCACCCGTCGGTCCCGTATTGGCGGCGGTACCCGGGACTCCCTGCGGGCCGGTCTGGCCTATGGGTCCGGTGACACCCATGACGCCTTGCGAGCCCATCGAACCGGTGGGACCGGCCGCCCCCATAGGTCCGGTGACACCCACGGGGCCTTGTGAGCCCCTCATCCCGGTGGGACCGGTAGGGCCCCAAGGCCCTTGTGGCCCGGTCGGGCCGTTCAAGCCCTGTTTGCCGTCCCTGCCGGGCTCGCCCTTGGGACCGGCCGGGCCCTGGGCCCCGGTAGCCTGTTCCGCAACGAGCGAGTAGGCCGAGCTGCCGAAACGAAGGTTGGGCGACAGCACCTCGCCGTCGACCGTGACTTCGAGGAAGCGCAGGGGGCCGCTGGCATCGGCCGGCGGGCCGGCGAAGAGGCCCGCGGGCAGCGGCGTGACGCTGCCGAGCTGCACGCTGAAGAAGCCATCCCGGACCATGACCTGGCGATGGATCTCCATCCAGGGAGAGAAGATCGGCAGGGGCGTGGCCGAGATGTCCTCGGCGTTCACGACGCGAAAGATCATCTCGAAGGCGCCGTCCAGGGTGGCGCCGGAAGGGCTCGTCAGCCGTCCCTGGTAGGTCAGCAGCTGAGGCGCGTCGGCGGCGAACAGCTTCAAAGAGCCGAGAACTGCCGAGAATGACAGGGTCATCAGCAGCCCGTCGCCGATGAAGCGGCGGCGGCTGTATTCCCGCGTCTTCACGATTTTTTTTCTATTGGTTTTTTCGGTATTGCCCATGCCGATATTTTCCATATATCATAATGAATTGTCAAGAATTAAGGTTGAAACGAAAACTCACGGCTTGACTATGCCCACTGCCCGCACCGGCGAGCCGTCGGCCGCGGCGATATTCAGGGGCAGGCAGGAAAAATCGAACTCCTTTCCGATCAGCATTTCAAGGTTGCTTAAATTCTCAACGAGCACGATGTTTTTCGCCAGGAGCGTCCGGTGGACCACCAGGGAGGACGAATCGACCTCGTCGAGGGAAACCATGTCCACCCCCACCCCCTTGAGCTTGAACCCGGACAACCAGCGGGCGGCGTCGGCAGAGAGGACGGGATAAGCGCCGAAATATTCTGTTTTCCC
Source organism: Candidatus Aminicenantota bacterium (assembly GCA_963764745.1). Taxonomy (GTDB): domain Bacteria; phylum Acidobacteriota; class Aminicenantia; order UBA2199; family UBA2199; genus UBA2199. Next base: position 356,284 of record CAVXTN010000012.1, read on the forward strand.
CCAAAAGCGCGCCCAGCCGCTATGCAAAAGCACGAAATCGACGGCAGCGATGCGCTTTTCTTCCCCTTGCAGATCGGCGATGCCGATGTGCCGGCCGCGGACGTGGGAGACATCCAGGACCCAGCCCGGGCCATGGAAATGCCCGACGCCGAGTTCGTCCAGGGCGGGAGCCCCTTCCAGCAGATGGCAGGGCGCATCCACGTGGGTGCCGGTATGGGAAAGGAGCCGGAGCCCCTTCTCGGCAAAACCGTTGACGGCGATCGTGTAGGCATCGATGATCCTGGGGGGCTCGGTGCCCGGGAAAAACGGCATGGCTTCGTGGATGGGATGGGTCAGGTCGACGACTTCCATGGATATGCTCTGCCTCCGTTCATGGGCGCTGGGTTCACCCAAGCGCGTATGGTATGACAGGTCTTCATTCAAGTCAAATTAAAAAACAGCATTGGGCAGCAATTAATATTAATTTAGTAACCGCCGAGTGAGATGCAAAACAAATAAGAAAGTCCCGCGTTAAAAAATCAATTTCCCCTTGTCGAAGAAATGTGGTTTACCGCCTGACCAGTTCCACGCGGCGGTTCTGGGCGCGGCCCAACTCGGTGGCGTTGTCGGCCACCGGCTTGCTCGCGCCCAAGCCCTTGGTCTGCAGGCGGTCGGCGTCGATGCCCGCCGGCCACCAGGTAGGCCTTGACCGCTTCGGCGCGCTGCCGGGAGAGCTTCTGGTTGTGGCTTTCACCGCCGGTCGAGTCGGTGTGGCCCTCGATGGTCAGTTTCCAGCCCGGCTCCCCTTTCAGCACGGCCAGGACCTCTTCCAGGACCGGTTTGGACTCGCCGCGGATGACGGCCGCATCCAGGTCAAAGAGGATGCCGTAGACGCTGCGCGCGGCCGTCGCTCAGCAGTTTCTTTTTCAACTCCCCGCCCAGCGACCCCGACCAATGGGGGCAACCGCCGATCTGCGGACTGATCTTGCTGCCGTTCCAGTTCCCGGCTGGCGCCTCCTTTTCCCGTCCCTTGCGCCACCAGTAGCCGCGGAAGCTTTTGCCGTCGGGGCTGAAGATCATCACGGCCGGCCCGGAATTTTCCCCCTCGCGCCAGGTGATCTTCATGAGACGCCCTTCGATGGCGCCGTCCAGCAGACCTTCGTTATACTCATAGCAGCCGACCAGGGCCGTTCCCTGCTGCCGGACATGGAACTTGGAGTAGTCGGTGTCATAGGTTCCGGAAATGTTTTCCAGGGGGCTGGGCACGACCGGTTTCAGGCCGTAGCCACGGAAGGCAAAAAGCTCCGTCCACTCCGCGGCGCCGTGGTTGTTTTTGATGGTCAGGCGCACCCAGCGCCCCTTGACCTTTTTCTGGGCCTTGAATTTCTGCTCGTCGGCCTTGGCCGCCAGCGTCGCCTGCAGGACGGTCTCGAAGCCGCTGTTCCTGGCCGCAGGGGAGATCTCGACCGTGATCTCCCTGGCTCCGGCGCCCTCGGTGTCGACCGCGGCGGTGGCGAATTCAAAGCTTTCAATTTCGGCGGCGTTGATCATTTCAAACACAAAAACATTGTTGGCTGTCTTTCCGCTCTCGCAGGCCCAGCCCGAGGCGGGACTTGTCGTCCAGGAGGGCTTCCGCCGGCCAGCCGCCGTAATTGGCGGGAACGATGACGGGCATGGTCCCCTCCTGCAGCGACATAAGGTTGACCATTTCCCTTTGCTCCTGGCCGGAGAGTCCAAGCCCGGAGCCCAAAAGCAAGCAAAAAAGAAAACGTGAAATTGTTTTTTTCATGCCTCCCTCCTGAGCCGATAACGATTTCAGCATACCCGCAAGCGGGAAGTTTGTAAAGGGACCGGCCGCTACTCCTGGCGAAAGATCCTTTTTAACAACCTGGCGAGCAATGGCAACAGCTGAATTTCGAGATCCTCGGGTTCACGATACTGCCCCGGGCGGGAATGGTCGAAGGCCTGGTCGATGGTTCTGAATTGCAGGTTTTTTTTCTCCTGCTCCAGGGCGAGCTGGGCCATTTCCAGTTCCTTCTCCTTCTTCAGGATGTTGCCGCCGGCCTTCACCCACTCGAGGATCTGGCGCAGTTCGCCGCCGTCGAGCCACAGGCCGTGCTCGCGGCATTGGTCGGCAATGACGCCGCTGCGCGGGCCGAAGTTGATGCGGTTCATCAGCTTGCGGCAAACCGGGCAATCGATATAGGAAACCGGAAATTCGTGGCTGCGCTTTACGTTCTGCACCTCGTCGAGCCGCTGGCGATCGACGGCGTGGACATTGGTGACCGTTTTTTCCAGGACCGCTTCCAGTTCGCCCGGATCGAAAAAAAGGCCCAGGCAGCGCGGGCAGCGCTCGATCAGGAATTTTTCCCCCAGGTGCAGGTCAAGGGTCTGCAGAAAAATGTGGCAGCGGGGGCAAAGCCGCTCGGACTGGGGCTTCTCGACCGTGTAGCGGTGCACCACCGACAGGTCGACGTCCTGGCGGGTCTTGCAGTAGGAACAGACGAGCAGCGTCCCGGTCAGGACGGCCCCGCAATTTTTGCAGTTCGCCATTTTCCCTCGGCGCGCCTACAACTCGTACCCCAGGCTCAGTTCCAACGCCAACTGGGGCGCCCGCAGATAGCTGCGGTGCCGCGGGCCGCTGCGGTCGTCAAAAAGATCGGTGACGTCGATCCCGCTCAGCGGACCTTTGGCGTAGAGATAGCCGATCAGGCGGTAGATCAGGCTGGCGCTGAAGAACATCCGCGTCGAGACCGGCAGCAGCATGCCGGCCCCCGCGTTGGCGCCCACTCCCAGGTAGGTGGCGTCGAAAATCTTGCCGTTCCTGTCGGCCGAGTTGTTGTGCACCGTCAACCAGGGGAAAACGAGGCCGAAGTGCAGGAATATCTTCAGCGCCGGGGTTTTCAGCAGGAAGCTGCGCGAATTGATCTGGATCAGGCGCGACACGGCCGTGCCGTCACGGCCCTGGAAGGACACGTCGTGCCCGGAGACCAGATAGGAAACCGACCACAATCCGGACCGGTAGCGGCGGCCGAAGCCGAAGCCGAAACCCAGGCTGGGCTTGACGCGGGGGATATAAAAAACCTCGTTCGCGTTGCCCAGGACCATGGTCCCGTTGAGGTCCGTTTGGCTGAAGGAAAGGTACTGCGAAGTCGCTTCGACGAAAAACGCTCCGCTTTCGACAGCGTGCTCGACGGCGGCGGGCGGTTCCTGGGCGAACGCGCAGCGCACCGACAGCAGCAGCAAAACGGGCAGCGCGTACTTGATTTTCATGACTTTGGTGCCCCGGATGTCGTTATTTTCGCGGTTTTCCCCCGAGCGGCGGCTCGGGGAGCGCCGGCGGCGGGGGAACCTTGGCCCTGGCGATTTCCACAAAGGCGTCGATCAAGCCCGGCAGGGAGGAGATCTCAAAACCGTGGTTGATGGTATACACGAGGCCCTGGTCGGAATTTTCCCAGACCTGGCAGAACCCCTTGCCCTGCTCCAAAAATGCGGCGATTTTTTCCATGGCGGCCGGGACGGGAAAGGTCGCCTTGTTTTCGCGCAGAAGCTGGGCCGCGAGGCGCGGCAGGCGCGGACTGGCGAAGCCGAAGCCGTTGCCGCGGCGGGGCAGTCTGTAGGCCATGGCCTTGTAGTCATCGCTGTCGGCCAGGCGCTGGCCCTTGCCCAGGACATTGTCCACGAGGGCGCCCTGCGAGGCCAGCACGAGCCACTCGCCCTTCTGGGCGATCACCGGTTCCAGGGGAAACGGCGCCGGCAGGCGCGGAAAGACGATCTTCTTCAACCCTTTTTCCTCGCTGGCCTTGTTGTGGCCCGTGGCGGTCAGCTTGCCCTTGAGCGTTTCGAACAGGTAGTCGTCATTGACGCGCACCAGCAGGGCAAATGCCGGTTCCGGCACCGACAGCGGCGTTTTCCCCAGCGGCAGCATGACCCTTTTTTCCGGGTCCAGGGTAAGCAGGAAGCCCATGCGCCCGCCATAGGACTTGATCAGCCGGTCGTAGTCGATGCCGGCCATCTGCAGGCCCGCTTTCATCATGGCCATGCCTTGTTCCAGGGTCGGGCTTTCATGATCGCCCTGCCGCCCATTTTCTGGCCCATCTGGCCCAGCCAGTCAATCAACTTGGACAATATCGTAATCGGAAACAAATGCCAGCGCCGTATCGGCCGGCAGCAAGTCGATCTCGTCCAGGTCGCGCGGGCCCTGGCCGGCGATCTTCCAGATCAAACCCTGGTCGCGGCCCGGCCGGTGGTGGAGGACGACGCGGACGCGGTGCAGGCCGGGCTTGATGGCGAAGGAGCTGAAACCCAGGCCGCTGATTTCATCCAGTCCGTACCCCTTGAACATCAGGCTCACCATGTCCAGGCCTTGCCTGGCCTGCGCCTGCCGCTCCGCGGGCAGCGCGCTCACGTTCTTCTGCAGTCCGGCCACGACGCCTTGCGCGACGGCCATGACCTTCTCGGCGTGAAAATAGGCGAAGACTTCGCCGCCCTGGTCCAACTGGGAAGTCACCTGCCAGAACGTATTGTCCACCGCCGAACGGTGCCAGCGCGGGACAACGAAACTGATCAGCGCCCAGGCCGCCGCGGCGCCCAGGATCAACCCGCAGAAAAGAAAAACCAGGGTTTTTTTCATTTTCCACCTCCACGGAAGGAAATTATAAGCCACCGGAGAAAAAAAGCAAGCACAGGCGGAACAATGCCCTGGCCGGCAAGCAAGTGACGGTGACCGGCGGGTCCGCTCCGCGCATGCCCGATCGGCCGCCGCCGGATTGACAGCCTGCCGCCAATCGGCTAGAATTCATGATAGCGATAGAGGTACTCATGGATAACGATCAGGAATTCACTTTGGGGACGGATGGCGATCTGCAGGCCAAGGAACAGACTGATTTGCGGCCGCCGCAGATGTACCGCGTCATCCTGCACAACGACCATTTCACCACCATGGAATTCGTGATCGACATCCTGGTGAAGATCTTTCACAAGCCCGCGCGCGACGCCTCGAGCATCATGCTGGACGTCCACCGCAGCGGCAGCGGCATCTGCGGCGTCTACAGCTATGACATCGCCCGCACCAAGGTCTCCCAGGTGCACGCCCTGGCCCGGGCCCAGGAATTCCCGCTCAAGTGCACGTTTGAGGAGGCTTGAAGCGAGGCAGCCATGGACAAGATGGAAATCGATGAAGAACTGAACCGCATCCTGGCCGTGGCCTACGCCGATGCCCGCAGCCGCAAGCACGAATACCTGACCCCGGAACACATTCTCTACGCCTCGCTGTTTTTCGCCGCCGGGGCCGGGATCATCGGCCGCTGCGGGGCCAATGTCGAGCTCATGAAAAGGGAACTGGAAACCTACATGAACGAACAGGTGCCCAAAACGACCCGCAAGGATCCCGTTCCCTCGCTCGGCTTCCAGGACCTGATGGAGCGGGCCGTGGTCCACACGGTGGCCGCCGAAAAAAAACTCCTGGAGATCGGCGACCTGTATGCCGCCCTGCTGGAAGAAAAGGAATCGTTCAGCGCCTACCTGCTGCAGCGCGAGGGGGTAAGCCGCTTCAACCTGCTCAGCGTGATCTCCCACGGCGGCGACCTCGGGGCCGGGACGACTTCCATTCCGGCTCCAGGCCCGGAAGCCGAAGCTGAAAGAACCAGCGACGGCCGCGAACGCAAAAAACAGCCCGCCGCCGGCAAGGGCGGAGATTTTCTGCGCTTGTACACCCGCGAGCTGACCGACAAGGCGCGCGCCGGGGAAAGCGAGCCGCTGATCGGCCGCGACGACATCCTGGAGCGCACCCTGCAGGTGCTCTGCCGGCGCTTCAAGAACAACCCGGTGCATGTCGGCGATCCCGGCGTGGGCAAAACGGCCATCACCGAGGGACTGGCCCAGCGGGTGGTGCAGGGACGGGTGCCCGCCGCCCTGAAAAACATCCGCATCTACTCCCTGGACCTGGGCGCCCTCCTGGCGGGCACGCGCTATCGCGGCGATTTCGAGGAACGGCTGAAAAAAGTGCTGACCATCCTGCAGGAGGAAAAGAACGCCGTGCTCTTCATCGACGAGATCCACACCATCATCGGCGCCGGCGCGGTCTCGGGCGGCTCCCTGGACGCCTCCAATATCCTGAAACCGGTGCTGGCGCAGGGGAAGACTGCGCTGCATCGGCACCACCACCCACGAAGAGTACAAGAAATATTTCGAAAAGGACCGCGCCCTGTCGCGCCGTTTTCAGAAGATCGAGATTCCCGAGCCCACGGTCATGGAAACCTACGACATCCTGCTGGGACTGCGCCGGCGCTACGAGGACTATCACAAGGTGACCTACGGCGACGAAGTGCTCAAGGCCGCGGCCGAGCTTTCGGGCAAGTACATCAACGACCGCTACCTGCCCGACAAGGCCATCGACGTCATCGACGAGGCCGGGGCCCTGGCGCGCATGAACGCTGCGGAAAAAGCGGGCCGATCGCCATCAGCATGGACATGGTCGAACAGGTGGTGGCCCGGATCGCCAAGGTGCCGCGCCGCAGCGTATCGCTTTCCGAGAACCGGAACCTGCGCCTCCTGGAAGCGGAACTGAAAACCCGCCTGTTCGGCCAGGACGAAGCCGTGGAAAAGGTCGCCTGGGCCATCAAGCGTTCCCGGGCCGGGTTTCGCGACGCCGACAAGCCGGTGGCCAAGTTCCTCTTCGTCGGCCCCACCGGAGTGGGCAAGACCGAGCTGGCCCGCCAGCTGGCCGACGTCCTGAGCGTGCCGCTGCTGCGCTTCGACATGAGCGAATACCAGGAAAAGCACACCGTCTCGCGCCTGGTCGGCGCTCCGCCCGGCTATGTCGGCTACGAAGAGGGCGGGCTGCTGACCGAGGCCGTGCGCAAGTCGCCCTACGCCGTCCTGCTGCTCGATGAGATCGAAAAGGCCCACCCCGATATCTTCAACACGCTGCTGCAGGTGATGGACTATGCCACCCTGACCGACAACAGCGGCCGCAAGGCCGATTTCCGCAACCTGGTGCTGATCATGACCTCCAACGCCGGCGCCAAGGAACTCGGCCGGGCCGCGGTCGGCTTCCAGGGCGAACCGCTTTCCGGGGCCGTTACCGTGGCCGTGGAGAAGCTTTTCTCGCCGGAATTCCGCAACCGCCTGGACGCCATCGTCACCTTCAACAACCTGGACGAGGAAGTGGTCGCCCGCATCGTCAGGAAAATGATCGCGGAATTCAGCAAGCAGCTCGAGGAAAAGAAGGTGGCCCTGCGCGTCAGCCCGGCCGCCATCGCCTGGCTGGCCAAGCGCGGCTTTTCCCGGATCTTCGGCGCCCGCGAAGTCGCGCGCCTGGTCCAGGAGAAGATCAAGAATCCCTTTGTCGACGAGGTCCTTTTCGGCCGCCTGAAAAGCGGCGGCAAGGCCGTGATCGAGGTCAGCAGGGACGAACTGGTCATCCGCGTCGAGGACGAAAAACAGGTCAAAAGTAAAAAGGTAAAAGGTAAAAGTAAAGAATAGCCACCTTGACCGGCCGCAAAAATCAGTATTGGGGAGATCGATCAAAGGATTTCATTCTTACTTTTTTCTCGAGCCTTTATTCTTGGGCTTGATGGTCATTGATTTTTTTCCCGCATCTTCCTATAATGCCTTTTAAATGAAAATCCACCGGCGCCGCGGCGGCCAACGAGGAAAAAGATGAACGGAGCTGAAAAAAAGCAACCGGTGGAACTGCTGCGCGAAGTCGGCCTGATCGCCGCCATCGCCTTCGCCATCGGCTCGGTCATCGGCTCGGGGATCTTCAAGAAGCCCGGGCTGATGGCCAGCCAGCTCGAGTCGCCGCTGCTGCTGCTCCTGGTCTGGGTCGTCGCCGGCCTGATGACCCTGTTCGGCACGCTGAGCATCGCCGAGATCTCGGGCATGTTCCCCCAGGCCGGAGGCCAGTACATTTATTTCAACAAGAGCTACGGCGAGTTCGCCGGCTACCTCTACGGCTGGGCCGTGTTCATCGTCATCCAGACCGGCTCCATCGCCTCCATCGCCTACGTGTTTTCCGACTCGCTGGGCTATTTTTTCAAATTCCCGCGCCTGGGCCCGGCCTGGGAATCGTTCGCCCTGCACATCCCCTGGGTCGGGGCCATCACGCCCTTCAAGTTCATCGGCCTCAAGGGCTGCACCATCCTGCTGATCCTGTTCCTGACCGTGGTCAATTACCTGGGCGTGCGCCTGGGCAGCGCCGTGCAGGTCATTTTCACCGGCCTGAAGATCGCCGTCATCCTGGCCATCGTGGTCCTGGCCTTCACCATCGGCCACGGCAGCCTGGCCAACTTCACCCAGTCGGCCGTCACCTTCAGCGGCGGCTACGCCCCGGTTTTCCTGGCCTTCATCATCGCCATGTCCGGCGCTTTCTGGGCCTACGACGGCTGGATCAACCTCACCTACCTGGCCGGCGAGATCAAGAACCCGCAGAAAAACATGCCCCGGGCCATGATCATCGCCGCCGTCGTCTTCATTTCGATCTACCTGCTGATCAACCTGGCCTATTTTTACATCATCCCCGTCCATGAGATGGGCAGCAAGTACCTGGCCGCCGAGAGCACCGGCCAGTCCTACCTGGTGGCCACCGACGTGGCTTCCTCGTTCCTGGGAGGCTGGGGCGGCAGCCTGATCGCCGTGGCCATCATGATCTCCACTTTCGGCACGGTCAACGGCACGCTGATGATGTCGGCCCGGGTCTATTACGCCATGGCCAAGGAAAAGCTTTTTTTTCGCAAACTGCAGTATGTCCATCCGCGCTATCGCACGCCGGGCCCGTCGCTGGTCGTCCAGGGCGTTCTGGACCTCGGTACTGATCCTGAGCGGCACCTTCGACCAGCTGACCGACATGCTGATCTTCGTCTCCTGGATCTTTTACGCCGCCGCCGCCCTGGGCGTGATCGTCCTGCGCCGCAAGATGCCCGACCACGAGCGGCCCTACAAGGTCTGGGGCTATCCGCTGCCGTGCCGGTGCTGTTCATCATTTTCGCCATGGTCTACGTGGTGTTCACCCTGTATTCCGATATCGCCAACTACGCCGCCGGCCGCGCCCCGCTGATCAATTCGCTGCTGGGCCTGCTGCTGGTGGCCGCGGGCATCCCCGGCTACCTGTTCTGGAAGCGGCGCAAAACCAGGGAAGGGGCAGAACAGCCGATTTGACATTTTTTTAGCAGATGGCTATTTATACCTTTACTTGGTGAAGGGGGAAAAATGGCAAAGGAAGAACCCAAAAGCGGACTGGCAAGGCGCCTGGGAGTGCTCGACGCCAGCAATATCGTCATCGGCTCCATGATCGGCTCGGGCATCTTCATCGCCCCCTCGCTGATGGCCGGCTACATCCAGACCCCGGGCATCCTGGTCCTGCTCTGGCTGGTCGGCGGCATCCTGACCGTCTTCGCCGCCCTGAGCCTCGGCGAGCTGGCCGCGGCGTATCCCAAGGCCGGCGGGCAGTACGTGTTCCTGAAGGAAGCGTATTCGCCGTTGTGGGGCTTCCTGTTCGGCTGGACGATCTTCCTGGTCATCCAGAGCGGCTTCATCGCCGCCGTGGCCATCGCCTTCGCCAAGTACCTGGGGGTCTTCTTCCCCTTCCTGGGCGAGGCCAACAAGCTGTTCTCCCTGAGCCTGTTCGGCAAAGCCTTCAGCCTGTCGACGGCCCAGGTGGTCTCCATTTTTTGCATCGCCCTGCTGACCGCGGTCAACATCCGCGGCGTGCGCGCCGGCGCTTCCCTGCAGAATATTTTCACCTTCGCCAAGGTGGCGGCCATCCTGTTCCTGATCGGGGCGGCGTTTTTCTTTTTCAAGGGCAGCTTCAAGAATTTCACCCCGCTGCTCAAGCCGGTCCTGCCCGCCGCCGCGTCCCTGCCGCTTTTCGCCGCCCTGGCCGTGGCCATGAGCAAGGCCCTGTTCGCCTACGACTCCTGGAACGCGGTGGCTTTCGTGGCCGAGGAGGTCCGCGACCCGCAGAAGAACCTGCCCCGGGCCATGGTCCTGGGCAGCGGCGCCGTCGCCCTGATCTACACCCTGACCGCCATGGCCTATCTATATGTCATCCCCATCCAGCAGATGGCCGCGGTCCCCGAGAATCGCATCGGCGCGGCCGTGGCCCAGGCCATCATGGGCCAGGCGGGATTGATCTTCATCACCCTGGCCATATTGGTTTCCACCTTTGGCTGCGTCAACGGCCTGATCCTGCCCGGGCCGCGGCTCTATTACGCCATGGCCCGCGACGGCATATTCTTCAAGAAAACCGCCCGCATCCATGCCAAGTACAAGACGCCGCACGTCTCCCTGCTCTACCAGGGAGCATGGAGCTGCATACTGGTCCTGTCGGGAACCTACAACGACCTGTTGACCTACACGGCCTTCGCCTCGCTGCTGTTCAACGCCATGACCGTCGTCGGCCTGGTCAAGCTGCGCCGGCAGAAGCCCGACCTGGAGCGCCCCTACCGGGTGGCCGGCTACCCCTTCGTGCCGCTGCTCTACGTGGCCATCGCCCTGTTCTTCATCGTCTACATCATCATCGGCGACCCGGTCAATTCCGGCAAGGGCGTGTTCCTGATCCTGACCGGGCTGCCGGTTTATTTCTACTGGAAAAAGAAACTGCTGCGCAACGGCTGACGACGTGAGGACTGCAGGCAAAAGGCAATACCCGGGCCGCATTTTTTTCATTGACTTATTTTTTTTATTTCAATAGAATCTTTTTTTACCGAGGAGGACGCAAATGAACCAAGGACTGACATTGTGGGGCTGGCTCTCCCTGGCCGCCGCCTGGGGCGTGATATTGGTCCTGACGATCTACTGCTTCAGCCGCGTGCTGCTGGCCAAGAAGAAAAAGGAGACTGGGGTGGGCGATAAAAGCGGGCGCATGCAATGGGGCTCGCGCATCGGCCTGATCCTGGCCATGGCCGGCAACGCCATCGGCCTGGGCAACTTCCTGCGCTTCCCGGTCAAGGCCGCGGCCAACGGCGGCGGCGCCTTCATGATCCCCTACTTCTGCGCCCTGCTCTTCCTGGGCGTCCCGTTGATGTGGGTGGAGTGGTCCATGGGCCGCCACGGCGGCGTCCACGGCCACGGCACCACGCCCGGCATGTTCTCCCTGATGTGGAAGCACCCGGCCGCCAAGTACCTCGGCGCCCTGGGCATCTCGCTGCCCTTCATCATCGTGGTCTACTACAACTTCATCGAGTCCTGGACCCTGGGCTTCGCCTGGTTCTCCGGCACCGGCAAGTACTTCGGCCTGACCACGCGCGACGCCATGGGCCACTTCCTGCGCGGCTTCCAGGGCGTGGAGCACAACCAGTTCTTCTCCTCCTGGCTGCCGGTCATCATCTTCATCGGCATCACCATCTTCCTGAATTATTATTTCCTGCGCAAGGGCATTTCCAAGGGCATCGAGGTGCTGGCCAAGATCGGCATGCCGGTTCTCTTCATCTTCGGCATCATCCTGGCCGTGCGCGTGCTGACCCTGGGCCACCCGGCTTCGGGCGTCGCCTCGGTGGGCGCGGGCATGGGCTTCATGTGGAACCCCGATTTCAGCCAGCTCAGCCGGGCCACGGTCTGGCTGGTGGCCGCCGGCCAGATATTCTTCACCCTGAGCCTGGGCCAGGGCATCATCAACACCTACGCCTCCTACCTGCGCGAAAAGGACGACGTCACCCTCAACGGCCTGACCACCTCCATGACCAACGAGTTCGCCGAGGTCATCCTGGGCGGCACCATCGCCATCCCGGTCGCCGTCGCCTTCTTCGGCGTGGTCGAGACCAAGCTCATCGCCCAGCGAAGGAGCCTTCAACCTGGGCTTCCAGTCGCTGCCGGTCATCTTCCAGAAGATCCCCCTGGGCCAGATTCTCGGCGCCATGTGGTTCTTCCTGCTGTTCATCGCCGGCATCACCTCCTCGGTGGCCATGACCTCGCCGGCCGTCGCCTTCCTGGAGGACGAGTTCAAGTGGAAGCGCCACAAGGCCGTGAACATGGTGTTCGCCGTCATGGTGGCCTGCACGATCGCGGTGGTCGCCTTCTTCAAGTTCGGCTTCCTGGACGAGCTCGATTTCTGGGCCGGCACCTTCGGCCTGGTCGTCTTCGCCACCATCGAGATCATCATCTTCTCCTGGATCTTCGGCGTCAAGAAGGGCTGGGACGACATGCACCAGGGCGCCGACCTGAAAGTGCCGAAAATCTTCAAATTCATCTTGAAATACGTCACCCCGGTCTACATGCTGGTGGTGCTGGGCGCCTGGACCTACCAGGAGGCCATCGCCAAGTTCCTGATGAAGGGCGAGGAAGCAAGCCGCCACCCCTACCTGTGGGGAGCCCGCGCCATGTTCGTCGGCCTGATCCTGCTCACCGTGCTCATGGTCTGGCTGGCCTGGCGCAAAAAGAAAAAGCAGGGGCGAAGCGAATAAAAAAAACCAGCGGGAAAAATCATGCGGTTGCCGGCGATTTTTTTAAAGCGCAAGACTCCTACGTCAGGCAAAAAGTGAGAAGTTACTCCGCTCCCAAGTAGGCGTCCTTGAAGATCAAAAAACCGAAAGGGTTCATGCGCAGGCCGCGCAAGCGCGTGTTATAGGCCAGCAGATGGTTCAGGTGGAACAGGGGGATCAGGGGCATGTCCTCCTGCAGCCGGCGCTGGGCCGCGGCGTATAATTCCCCGCGCTTGCCGTCGTCGCCCGTTTCCTCGGCCCGGGCCAGCAGGCTGACGAACTCGGGGCTGGCCGCCATGGTGCTTTTTTTGTCACCGGGATAGAGCATGAACAGGGGATTCAGAAAAATGCCGGGATCGCCGGAATAGCCCCAGGCCAGCAGGAACAGGTCGGGTTCACCGTTCTGCACGGCAGGCAAAAGCCTGGCAAAAGGCAGCGCCACGACTTTAATGGTGATACCGATCTGGCGGGCGTTGCTGGCGAGGGTCCGGGCCAGGTCCGCGAGCCCGAATTGCCCTTGCGGGATGTACAGGCTGCAGGAAAATCCGCCGGCCAGCCCGGCGTCCATCAGCAAGTGCTGCGCTTTTTTGAGATCGAAATCATCCTTGCCGATGCCGGGATTGTGGCCGGCCATCTGCGGCGGAAGGAACCCCGCGGCCGGCCTGGCGAAATTCTGGAAGATCTGCTTGACCAGGACCCTCTTGTTCAACAGATGAACGAAAGCCTTCCGCGCCGCCAGCCGGGAAAACGGCGGCCGCCGGCAGTTGAAGCCCAGGTAGTTGGTGCTGAGCATGGGTTCGGACAAAATCGCGATGTGGGTCTTGTCCCGCAGTTCATCGACTTCCTTGGCCGACCGCAGCAGGTCGATGTCGGCACCGCGGTTCTTGATCTGGGAGAGGCGCAGCGATGGGTTGGGTTCGCTTTTGAAGATGATCTTTTCCAGCCTGGCCGGCTGCTGCCAATAGTTCGTCGAAACGGGTGAGCGCCAGGGACCTGCCCTTGACCCACTCGGAAAAAACATAGGGGCCGGTGCCGACCGGCTTGAATTCCCGCCCGTCGCAGGAGCCCGGGGCCACCACGCTGCCGCGCAGATCGGCCAGGGAAAACAGGAACGGGAAATAGGGCCGTGAGAGCACGATCTCCACGGTCCAATCATCCAAGGCCCTGACCGCGGCGACATAGGGGAAAAACCGGCCGAAGGCGACGTATTCGCCATTTTTTCCGGCCAGGCGTTTGGCGAAGGAATAGACCACGGCCCGGAATTGAATTCGGCGCCATTGTGAAACCTCACCCCGCGGCGCAGGTAAAATATCCAGCGCTTGCCGTTTTCCCTGAAAGTCCAGCGCTCGGCCAGGCACGGCTCCACGGAAACGGCGTCCTTGCCCAGGCGCACCAATCCTTCAAAAACGTTGAAAATGACCTCCTGCGAAAAAAAATCCTCGATCTTCCCGGGATCCATGGTCAGCGAATCGGTCAAACGCATGTAGATCACCGGACGCTCCGCCGCCAGGTTGGAAAAAAGCAACGTTAACGATAAAAAGCAAAAACAGCGCAAGCTTCGGGTCATTGGCGCTATTATAAAATCAAAACCAGAATAATTCAAAAAAAATATTTTTCAACTCGCCGGCGCAGCTTCGACCAGCGTGTACAACAGCCGGATCTCCGCCTCCCAGAGGGAGTCGTCGATGGTTTCCAGGACCAGAGGCATGTCGTCGAAGCGCGGATCGTTCATCAGCAGCCGGAAAGCCTCCAGCCCGATCCGGCCGCGGCCGATGCTGTCATGCCGGTCCTTGCGGCTGCCGAGTTCCGCCTTGGCGTCATTGAGGTGCGCCGCGCGCAGGTAGGAACGGCCGACGACGCGGTCAAATTGCTTCATGGTTTTATCATAGGCCGCGGCGTCGCGGATATCGTAGCCAGCGGCAAAAATATGGCAGGTGTCCAGGCAGACACCGCTGCGCCGGGGCGCGGCCACTTTTTCCAAAACGCAGCGCCATGTGCTCGAAGCGATAGCCGACGTTGCCGCCCTGGCCGGAAGTCGTTTCCAGCAGCAGGCAGACATGGCGGGTCGCAGCCAGGATGCGCTTCATGCCGGCGGCGATCACTTCCAGGCATTTTTTTTCTTCCAGGCCGCCCAGATGGCTGCCGGGGTGGAAATTCAGGAAAGCGAGCCCGAGCTGCTCGGCCCGCTGGGCCTCCTCCAGCAGGGCCAGGACTGATTTCTCCCGCTTTTCCGGGTCCGGATGGCCGAGGTTGATCAGGTAGCTGTCGTGAGGCAGGACATGGCGGGGAGCGATGCCCACGGCGGCAAGGTTCTTTTTAAAGGCCGAGATGTTCTCGGCGCCCAGCGGCTTGGCCTGCCATTGCTTTTGATTCTTGGTGAACAGGGCGAAAGCTTTGGCCCCGATCTTTGCGGCGTTGAGCGGAGCGTTTTCCACGCCGCCGGCGGCGCTGACATGGGCACCGACAAATTTCATGGCTTCTCCTGCGGACGGCGCCGGCAAAATATCCCGGCAGGAATTACTTGCCTGCCTTGCGCACGGCCCAGACATAATATATCTGTTCGTACCCGGCAACGGCAAATTGGCCCTCGGGCAGTCTCAGCACCCAGACCGAGCGCGGCTGGTCGCTGACGGTATCGCCGGTCCAGACGGCAAAACCGGCCAGTCCGGAATATTGCGCCCGGTCCATGCGCAGCAAAGACAGGGCCTCCTCGGCCGTGGGCAGCCGCCAGCCGCCATAGCCGGCCGTGACGCGGTTGGCCCACCACTTGGCTTTGCTGTAATCCATGGGCTTGTTCCACATGCTCCACATCAGTCCGGCGGCGTAATCGAGCATCACCTTGGCCCCGCCATGCTCATGGACTTCCAACTGGCTGGGCGTTTTGCCGCCCTGGCTCATGATGGCGGTGATGTCGGCCTGGCCGAGGCTCAAATAAGAGCTGCGCAGCTTGACTTTTTGCGCTTGCAGAATTTTAAGCTGCAGCTGCTGATCGGAATTTTCCTGGATTTTTTTTTCGAAGCCGGCGACTTTTTTCTCGGCCCGGTTGGCAAATTCCCCCTGGGGATACGCCTTTAAAAAATTCTGCCAGTCGGCCAGGGTGTTTCCCGTCTCGGCCTTGGCGAAGGCCTGGCTTTCCAGTTCCCATTGGCTTTGCACCACCTGGCTTTCCTGCCTGGCCTGTGCTTCATCCGCGCGGATCTTCAATGCCAATTGCTCTTCCAGCAGGCGCAAGGGTTCGGTCATCTTGATTTTTTTTGCCTCCAGAACCACGGCCCAGGCCTTGAGTATTTCGCCCTTTTTATAAAGTTCGTTGGCTTGCTGGAATTTTTCATCAAACGCCTTGTCCATTTCCACCGAGTTGGCCGCCGGGGCGGCGGGCGGCAGTTTCCTGGCCGCGGGCGGACGTTTGCGGACCGCGGGACGGGCGACGGCAGCGGGATTGACCGTTGGCGCTTCGCCGCCCGAAGAATTGAACTTGCCGGAAAGCACCAGCCACAAAGCCAAGACGGCGGCCAGCGGCAGGGCGATCATCAGCAACGGTTTGCGGGCGAAGGAACTTTTTCGCAGGAAGCCGGTTCTTTTTCGCTGAATTCCTTGAACGTGTCCCTGGCGCGCAGACGGCTTTTCAGTGGCTCCAGGTTTGTAGGCGGGAGATCGGAATTTCTTCCGCCGGCTCTTCGACGACATCGGTGCTGCCCGCCAAGGACCTGGCAGCATCCTCGCAAGTCGCTCCTTCCCTCTCCATGAAACCGTCTGCCGCCGGCTCCGTTTTGGGCTCGCCGGGGTCAGTTGCGGATCGGCATCGATGGTCATGGACCCCATGGTTTTAAAATCAAGCTCCATTTCCTCCTTGGCCGATTCGGCCGGGGTTTCCGCCGCGGCCGCCATTTCCTCTGCGGGTTCTCTGGTGATTTGCAGGTTCTCGTTTTCCCCGTGATCGCCCAGGGTCACCGGGGGTTCATCCGGCGCCAGGCTGAATCCCGGTTCGTTTTCAGCGAAGGGATCGGTGATGACCAGTTCATCCTCATCGGCGGAAGGATCGTAGGCGATCTTGTCCTGCCTCAGGGCCGCTGTTTCCGCGCCGGGATTCAGCGGGATGGCCCGGTCATCCGCAGCCGCTTCCGGGGACAACGCCAGCGGCTGCTCCTCCTCCGCCGCGGCGGCTTTTTCCGCCGGCGGGGCTGCGCAGGGGCCTGCGGCGGGGCGGAAATTCCCAAATGGCGCTCGCTTTTGTAGCGCAGCATGTCGATTTCCATGTCCTTGCCGTATTTTTCAGTGTACGAATCACAGAGCTTGACCACGTCAGGCCATTTGCCAAGCTGGAAAAGAATGGAAATTTTCTTTTTTAAGGTGCTTTGATATTCATCTTCCATGGGTACCCCCCTGTCACGGTCTGTCAAGGCCATTCTTCATTTTCGTTCAAATTCCCTTTTCAAATCCCGGGCGGCCTGCCTTCAGCCGGTCACTGGCGACGGGTCGTTTATTCACTATCACAAAGAAAAAACACTGTCAACTCTCAAAACAAAACCGGGCCAGGGGAAAAAAGGCTCGATCGATTTTTCTCAGATGACGCGCGACAGCAGCGGCGACAGGATCAGGAAAAAGGTCAGGACGATCAGGATCAAGCTGGTCGACCAGCCGACGAAATTCTGGAAGCCGTTGTTCACGTATTGGCCCATGATCTTCTTGTTGTTGACCATGAGCATCATGCAG
Source organism: Candidatus Aminicenantota bacterium (assembly GCA_963764745.1). Taxonomy (GTDB): domain Bacteria; phylum Acidobacteriota; class Aminicenantia; order UBA2199; family UBA2199; genus UBA2199. The sequence continues at coordinate 373,395 of CAVXTN010000012.1, forward strand.
ATCAGCACCACCGGCAGAAGCACGCCGTTGAGGACCTGGGTCCAGATGGTGATGGTGATCAGCGGCGCCCCGGGGATCAGGATGATCACCACGCCGATGACGATGATCGCCGTGAACAGCGTATAGAATTTCGGCGCCTCGTGCAGTTTCTTGTCGATGCCGGCCTCGAAGCCGAACGCTTCGCAGACATAAAAGGCCGTGGCCAGGGGCAGGATGGTGGCGGAAAAAATCGAAGCGACGAACAGGCCGAAGGCGAAGATCTCGGCGGCGAAGACCCCGGCCAGCGGCTTCAGGGCCATGGCCGCGTCCTTGGCCTCGTGGATGACGATGCCCTTTTCATGCAGGGTCGCGGCGCAGGCGACGATGATGAAGAAAGCCACCACCACCGTGGCCACGCAGCCGATGACCACGTCCCAGATGGCGAAGCGGTAATCCTTGATCTTGATCCTCTTTTCGATGACCGCCGACTGCATGTAGAACTGCATCCAGGGGGCGATGGTGGTGCCGATGATGCCGATGACCATGCCCAGGTATGGCCGGTCGAACTGGAACGACGGCCGGATCATGGCCCGGCCGATCTCGCCCCAATGGGGCCTGGCCAGCAGGGCCGAGACGACGTAGGAAAGCAGAAAAACGGAAAAGACCAGGAATATCCGCTCGGCGATCTTGTAGGTGCCCTTGACCACCAGGATCCAGACGGCGACCGCGGCCAGCGGCACGGAGATGTACTTGCTGACCCCGAAGATCTGCATGCTGCCGGCCACGCCGGCGAATTCGGTGGCGGTGTTGCCGATGTCGGCGATCAGCAGGCCGACGAATATGAAAAACGTGATCTTGACGCCGAAGCTTTCGCGGATCAGGTCGGCCAGGCCCTTGCCGGTGACAATGCCCATGCGGGCGTTCATCTCCTGGACCACCAGCAGCACCACGAAGGCCGGAAGCAGGGTCCACAGCAGCCGGTAGCCGTAGTGGCGAACCGGCCACCGAGTAGGTGGTGATGCCGCCGGCGTCGTTGTCGACGCTGCCGGTGATGATGCCCGGGCCCAGGATGCTCAGGAAGATGACCAGGTTGGTGAAGAATGCTTTTTTGCCGCCGCGCTCCCTTTTGCCCGGGATCATTTTTGCTTGTAACGGCTTCTTTTCTTCAACGACGGCAGGAGGACTTCCAGGGTGTCGTCGACGGTGATGATGCCCCAGCATTTTTTTCTCATCGTCGACCACGGGCAGGGAGAGCAGATTGTAGCTGGCCATGAGCGCCGCCGCTTCCATGTCGTCGGAATCGGAACGGATGCTCTTGACACGCTTGTTCATGAACTGGGAGAGACGCGCTTCCGGAGCATGGCTGAACAGGTCGTTGATCGGCAGGGAGCCCAGGAGCCGCTCCTGCTCGTCCAGCACGTAAATGACGTATATGTTTTCGATCTCGGAGCTGGCCCGGCGGATGAAGTCCAGGGTTTCGGCCACGGTCAGGTCAGGCTTGACGGACAGAAAATCGGTGGTCATCAGGCCGCCGGCCGTGTCTTCCTCGTGCTGCAGCAGCTCCTTGACGTCCTCGGCCTCCTCGTCCTCCATCTCGCCGATGATGGCCTCGGCTTTTTCCTCGGACAGGTCGCCCAGGATGTCGGCGGCGTCATCCGGGGACATGGCATCCATGATATCGGCGGCCTTGCCCTTGTCCAGCCGTTCCACGAGGTCCTTTTGGTGCTTTTCGTCCATTTCGGGAATGGCCTCGGCCACGGCGTCGATGCCCAGGGAATTGATCAGCGTCTCCTGGTTGTCCGGGGGGATCTGGGTCAGCAGGTCGGCGATCTCGTAGGGATGCAGGGATTGCATTTCCGATTGGAGACGGTCAGGGAGAGATGGGTGATCTCGTCACCCAGCGCCTGGATGTAGCGCCAGGAAATCAGGTCGTAGGGAATACGCTGCACCATGGTCTTCCACAGCGGCCAGTCGTTGTGCTTCAACCCCAGCCGGCGCATCAGGCCGCGGATACCGACATCGACGGCGATCAGGCAGAGCTTGCCCTCGATCTCGCGCACCTTGATGTCGTTGACGCGCACGATCTTGGCGCCGTTGATGTCCACGATCTGCTTGTCCCAGATATCCCGGACCGCCAGGATATCCTTTTCCGCGAGCGCGTTGCGCTGGAGCATGTCGGCGGGGAAGCGGCAGAGGAGAAACGACGGTTGAACAGCTCGATGGCATCGTAGGCCAGCTTGAATTTTTTGCCTGCGCCCGAGATCACGAAACTGTCGATCACGGGGAAGACGTCGCCCTTGACCACCGTGAAATCGGTGATCTTGCCGATGCGCTCGCCATCTGGCGCCATGAGGTATTTTTTATAAAGCTCGCTTAAAAAGATTTCGCCTTGAAATTTCATTGCCAGCAGTTTACCTTTTTTCGCCAGGCGCTGTCAATCGCCCGCCCGGCGCCGCATATTGACAGCCGGGAGCGAAAAGAGTAAAATTCAGGACGTCAAACAGGCCGGATTTCATGCCGGTCCGATCCCTCAAAACAAGGAAAAAAAATGGCCCAGAACGGCTCAGACGGGCAGGAATCGTTATTGCACAAGGTGCGCCAGAAAGTGGTCGGCGCGCCGCGCAACATCAAGGACCCCTCCATATTTCACAAGCTCGCGCTGGTGCCGCTGCTGGCCTGGATCGGCCTGGGCGCCGACGGCTTGTCGTCTTCCTCCTATGGCCCGGAAGAGGCCTTCCGCGCCCTTGGCCAGCACACCTACCTGGCCGTTTTCCTGGCCCTGGCCACCTCGATCACCGTTTTCATCATCTCCTATGCCTATTCGCGCATCATCGAGCATTTCCCCCACGGCGGCGGCGGCTACATCGTGGCCACCCACACCCTGGGCGCCCGGGCGGGGGTGATTTCGGGCAGCGCCCTGCTGGTCGACTACATGCTGACCATCACCGTCTCCATCGCCTCATGCGGCGACGCCCTGTTCAGTTTCCTGCCCATGGGATTCCACAGCTACAAAATCTATTTTGAATTATTCCTGATCATCGCCCTGATCGTGATGAACATCCGCGGCATCAAGGAATCGATAACACTAATGGCCCCGATCTTCATCGTTTTTGTCGCCACCCATATCTTCATGATCGGCTACGGCATCCTGTCCCACCTGCCCCAGCTGGGGCCGGTTGCCCGCGATATCCATGCCAATTTCAACATCGGCCTCTCCAGCCTGGGTGGCATCGGCATGCTGGCCCTGTTCTTGCGCGCCTATTCGCTCGGCGGCGGCACCTATACCGGCATCGAGGCGGTTTCCAACGGCATTCAGATCATGCGCGAACCCAGGGTGCAAACCGGCAAAAAGACCATGCTCTACATGTCCACCTCCCTGGCTTTTACCGCCAGCGGCCTGTTCCTTTGCTACCTGCTGCTCAAGGTCACGCCCGGGACGGGCAAAACATTGAACACCATACTGGCCAACGCCCTGTACGGCAACTGGTCGATCGGCTATGGCCTGGCCCTGATCACGATCCTGTCGGAAGGCGCCCTGCTGTTCGTCGCCGCCCAGGCCGGCTTCATCGACGGTCCGCGCATCATGGCCAACATGGCCATCGACTCCTGGCTGCCGCACCGCTTCGCCTCGCTGTCAGAACGGCTGACCATGCAGAACGGCGTCTTGCTCATGGGCGGGGCATCCATCTTCCTGCTGTTTTATACCGGCGGCAAGATCTCCAACCTGGTGGTCATGTACTCGATCAACGTCTTCATGACCTTTTCCATCTCCGAGATCGGCATGTCCACCTACTTCATCAAGAACCGCAAGAAAGAGATCCACTGGAAGAAACACCTGCCCGTGCACATGACCGGATTCGTTCTCTGCTTCACCATCCTGATCATCACCAGCTACGAAAAATTCCGCGAGGGCGGCTGGATGACCCTGCTGATCACCGGGGCTTTCGTCTCACTCTGCTACCTGATCCGCAGCCATTACAACAAGGTCAAAAACGCCGTGCGCAAGCTGGACGACCTGCTGTTGGACATCCCCACCAGCCGCAAGGCCAACATGGAGTCTCCGAACACCCAGGAAATGACCGCCATCCAGCTGGTCAGCGACTATAACGGTTTCGGGGTGCATACCGTCCTTTCGGTGATCCGCAACTTTCCCAACCTTTACAAGAATTTCATTTTCGTTTCGGTGGCCGTGGTCGATTCGGGAACGTTCAAGGGCAACGAAGAAATGAAGAACCTGGAGGAGGCGACCAAAGCGACCCTGCAGAAGTACGTGGACCTGACCCGTAAATTCGGCTTCGCTTCCGACTACCGCTACGCCGTGGGCACCGACGTGGTCGAGACCGCCACCCAGCTCTGCAAGGACATCAAGAAGGAATTTCAACGCTCCACCGTGTTCACCGGCAAGCTGACCTTCCGCCACGAAAAGTTCTACCACAAGATGCTGCACAACGAAACGGCCTTCGCCATCCAGCGCCAGCTGCACTGGGACGAGATCACCTCGATGACCATGCCCATCCGCCTGAACCTTTGATTTTTTTGAGCGTGAATTGAGAAAATCGGGCAAAGACATAGCCGTCTCGGCAAGAAATGCAAATTGACAGGGAACGCAAAAAACGGTAAAATTTGTATTCGGCAAATGGGTAGCGCTTGAATTCAATTGCGGCGCAGTAAGGAAACCATGGCCCAGAACGGTTCAGACGAACACGATTCACTCCTGGAAAAAGTCCGACAGACCGTGGTCGGCGCGCCGCGCAACATCAAGGACCCCTCCATTTTCCACAAGCTCTCGCTGGTGCCGCTGCTGGCCTGGATCGGCCTGGGCGCCGACGGGCTTTCCTCGTCGTCCTACGGCCCGGAAGAGGCCTTCCGCGCCCTGGGCCGGCACACCTACCTGGCCGTTTTCCTGGCCCTGGCCACCTCGCTGACCGTTTTCATCATCTCCTACGCCTATTCGCGCATCATCGAGCATTTCCCCCATGGCGGCGGCGGCTACATCGTGGCCACCCACACCCTCGGCCCCAGAGTGGGGGTCCTTTCGGGCAGCGCCCTGCTGGTCGACTACATGCTGACCATCACCGTCTCCATCGTCGCCTGCGGCGATGCCCTGTTCAGTTTCCTGCCCGTCGCGCTGCACGGGTACAAGCTCTTTTTTGATCTTTTTTTGATCCTGCTCCTGGTGGTCCTCAATGTCCGCGGCGTCAAGGAATCGGTGACCATGCTGGCTCCCATCTTCGTCGTTTTCGTGATCACCCACATCTTCATGATCGGCTTCGGCATCCTCTCGCACCTGCCCCAGATCGGTCCCGTGGCCCACGCCATCAAGACCGATTTCAATGCCGGCCTGGCCAGCCTGGGCGGCCTGGGCATGCTGGCCCTGTTTTTGCGCGCATATTCCTTTGGCGGCGGCACCTATACCGGCATCGAGGCCGTCGCCAACGGCATGCAGATCCTGCGCGAGCCCAAGGTGCAGACCGGCAAAAAGACCATGTTCTACATGTCGGCGTCGCTGGCCTTCACCGCCAGCGGCCTGTTCCTTTGCTACCTGCTCTTGAAGGTCACCCCGGGCAGCGGCAGGACCCTGAACGCCATCCTGGCCAACGCCCTGTACGGCAGCTGGTCGATCGGCTACGCGTTGGCCTTGGTCACCATCCTGTCCGAAGGTGCGCTGCTTCTGGTCGGCGCCCAGACGGGCTTCATCGACGGCCCGCGCGTCATGGCCAACATGGCCATCGACTCCTGGTTCCCGCACCGCCTGGCCTCGCTTTCGGAACGGCTGACCATGCAGAACGGCGTTTTGCTCATGGGCGGCGCTTCCATCTTTCTTCTGTTCTACACCCGCGGTTCGATCTCCAACCTGATCGTCATGTACGCCATCAACGTGTTTTTGACCTTTTCCATTTCGCAGATCGGCATGATCGTTTATTTTGTAAAAAACCGCAGCAAAGAACCGCATTGGAAAAGAAAGCTGCCCGTGTTCATCATCGGCTTTTTACTCTGTTTCACCATCCTGGTCATCACCATCATGGAAAAATTCCTGGTAGGCGGCTGGATGACACTTTTGATCACCGCCACCTTCGTCCTGCTCTGCTCCATGATCCGCCGCCATTACAACCAGGTCAGGAAAGCCGTGCGCAAGCTGGACGACCTGCTTTTGGACATCCCCACCAGCCGCAAGGCCAACATGGAAAGGCCCAATCCCCAGGAGATGACCGCCATCCAGCTGGTCAGCGAATACAACGGCTTCGGCGTGCACACCGTGCTGTCTGTAATCCGCAACTTCCCCAACCTCTACAAGAATTTCATCTTCGCCTCGGTGGCCGTGGTCGATTCCGGTTCGTTTAAAGGCACCAAGGAAATGAAAAACCTCGAGGAAGCGTCCAAAGAATCCTTGCAAAAATACGTCGACCTGGCCCGCCACCTGGGCTTCGCCGCCGACTATCGCTACGCCGTGGGCACCGACGTGGTCGAGAGCGCCACGCAGCTGTGCAAGGACATCAAGAACGAATTCCACCGCTCGACCGTTTTCACCGGCAAGCTGACCTTCCGCCATGAGAAGTTCTACCACAAGATGCTGCACAACGAGACGGCCTTCGCCATCCAGCGCCAGCTGCACTGGGACGAGATCACGTCGGTGACGCTGCCTATCAGACTGGATCTATAACGAACAGTTGAACTCGGTTTACGGCGTAGGGCAGACGGCGTAAGGTAGAAAATGAAGACAATGCAATTATGCAAAAAGCAAAAGTAAAAAGTTAGAAAGCCCCACAAAACGAAATCTCCAATTTTTATATCTTATACTGCCGGTCGAGGTTATTTTTCTTTACTATTGCCTTTCGTTTTCTGTCTTGATTCTTCACCCTACGCCCTACGCCGTACGCCCTACGCCAAGGTTCGTCAATACTCCTGCGGCATTTCTTTCAGTTGCGCGAAGGTGAAGACCGGCCCGTCCTTGCAGACGAAGTATTTGCCGACGTTGCAGCGGCCGCACTTGCCCACCCCGCATTTCATGCGGTTTTCAAGGGTGGTGAAGATGTTCTCGGGAGCGAAGCCCAGCTTGGCCAGCACCGGGAAGGTGAACTTGATCATCACCGGCGGGCCGCAGACCACGGCCACGGTGTTGCGGCTGGACGGGGACGCCTTGTCCAGCACCGCCGGCACGAAGCCGATCTCGCCTTTCCAGTCGGTCGTTTCGCCGCCGGGGTCGACGGTGGTGATCAGCTTGACATCGGGGCGCCGCCCCCACTCTTCCAGTTCGCGCTTGTAAACCAGGTCGGCGACCGTGCGGGCGCCGTAGACGATGGTGATGTCGCCGTAGCGATCGCGCAGGTCCAGCACGTTCCAGATGACGCTGCGCATGGGCGGCAGGGCGATGCCGCCGGCGATGAACAGCAGGTTCTTCTTTTCCCATTCCTGAATGGGGAAGATGTTGCCGTAGGGGCCGCGGAAGCCGATGGTTTCGCCGGGTTCGAGGCCGGCCAGGGCAGAGGTCACGCGGCCCGCCTTGCGGAAGGTGCATTCGATGTAGCCCTGGCGCGTGGGCGGCGAAGCGATGCAGAAGGTGCATTCGCCCTCCCCGAACACCGAGTATTCGCCGAACTGGCCGGTGCGGAACGTGAAGTCCCTGCCTTCCCGTTCATCCAGGAAGACCAGGCGCAGGGTCTTGACGTCGGGCGTCTCGTCGATGACCTGGTCGATCTTCAGCAGGTAGGGTTTGAAGATATTGGCGGCGCTCATATTTTCGCCTCCGCCAGGGCACGCAGATGTTCCAGGATGTTCATGTCCACCGGGCAGGCGCGCGAGCAGCGGCCGCAGCCCACGCAGCCGAGCACCTGCTGGCGCTCCGGCATGTAGGCGAACTTGTGCATCAGCCGCTGGCGCCAGCGCTGGCTTTGCAGCGGCCGCGGGTTGTGGCCCGGACGTGTGCAGGGTGAAGAGCCGGAAGCCGCAGGAATCCCAGCAGCGCAGCCGCTTCCCGGAGACTCCGCCTTCGTCCTGGATATCGAAGCAGGCGCAGGTCGGGCAGACATAGGCGCAGGCGCCGCAGCCCAGGCAGCGCCGCGACTGCTCCTCCCAGAAAGCGGTGTCGTCGAACAAGGCCGCCAGGGCGGGCGCGATCCGCTCCAGGGCGAATGCCGGATCGACCTTGGCCAAGTGGTTCTCCTTTCTTTTCAGCGCCGCGGCCGGCTGGAAAAGCCCGGGCGCCGCCTGTGCCAGCTGCCTGCCCTTTGCGGTAAGGATCTCCGCCAGGTACTCGCCCCCGCCGACCTGGGTCAGCAGGATGTCGCTGCCGGCAGTGGCGCCGGGCCCTCCGCCCACGGCGGTGCAGAAGCAGAATTCATCGGCGCGGGCGCAGGCCACGGCCGACGACCGTCATTTTTTCCAGGCGGGCCGAAAAAAGGCTGTCCGGGCAATCCCAGGTGAAAATGGCCTTCAGCGACGCAAAGGCCGCGGCGTCGCAGGGCCGCAGTCCGAAGATCACGGTTTCGGGCAGCGCGGCGTTGTCGCGCTCCCGGACCTCGACCCGGCCATCCTTGCTCCGGAACGCGAGCAGCTCCTCCACCCTGGGGAATACCGCGAATCTTGGGGGACTGCACGGTCTGCACCTGGTCGAGGCAGACCTCGTCCAGGGGTTTGCACCGGGGCGAAGTCTATCTTGTCCCCGCATTTTTTCGGGGCCAGGATGCGCTTGCCCTGCGCCAGCCACTGCGAAAAAAGCCTGGCCACGGCGTCGCGGTTGATCAGTTTGTTTTCGGTTTCCATGCCTTCACCTGATGAAGTCTTCCGTGTCATTGGGCTTGAACGTGGACATGGCGTTGTCGGCCTTGGCCGCCATGCCGCTGCGGAACGTTGAAATGGGCGAAAATTTCGCTGATCAGCTTCTGATTCAGCAGGTACAGGGGGATGCCCACCGGGCAGGCCCGGCTGCAGTCGCCGCAATTGACGCAGCGGCCGGCCAGGTGCATGGCGCGCATGACGTTCCACTCCAGGTTGCCCAGGTCGTGGGCCGGCACCGGGATCCACTGCGGCTGGTTGCACTCGACCGTGCAGCGGCTGCAGTAGCACAGCGGGCAGGCGGCCCGGCAGGCATAGCACTTGAGGCAGCGGGAGAAATGCTCCTGCCAGAACTGCCGGCGCTGTTCCAGGCCCAGGGCCTCGTACTTCTGGAGTTCCGCTTTTTCGCGCGGCGCTCAGCCCGGGATCCAGGGCAGCCACATGGGCCTCGATGGCCGCCAGGGTGGCCAGCGGGACCACTTCGCCGGCCGCGCTCGACGGCCAGGGCCAGCAGGTCGTGGTCACCGACCTGGTTCTCCGCCGCCAGCTGCAGGACGGTGCGCAGGGTAGCCGGCGTGGCGACCAGGGCGGCCTTGCCCAGCTTGCGCACCTCGGGCTTCAGGAGATACACGGCCAGGTTCTGCCGGCAGGAGTCGTCGAAAACCAGGTCGTCGGCCTGGCGCGGATCGCGGACGAAGATCGCCCGCGCCGCTCCGCCGCTGCCCCGGCCGTAGCCGATGACCACCTGGACCGTCTTTGGCGGCCAGCAATTCGCGCGCTTTGTTCTTCAAGGCTTCCATGGCGGCCCCCTACCCGACGCCCAGGCCGCGCAGGCGATGATAGCTCGCTGAAAGGCCCCAGCTGGCGGATCTGGTCGGCAGTGGCGTTGACCAGCTGCGCCCACTTGGCGCCCTCGGCGGCCGACACCCAGGAAAACTGCACGCGGCGGACGTCGATGCCCAGGAAATCGAGCAGGCCGCGGAAGACGATCCAGCGCCGGCGGGCGTGGAAATTGCCGCTGCTGTAATGGCAGTCGTTGGGGTGGCAGCCGGAGACGATGATGCCGTCGGCCCCGTTGGCGAACGCCTTGAGCAGCAGCATGAAGTCGATGCGCCCGGTGCAGGGGAAGCGGATGATGGAGACCTGGGGCGAATACTTCATGCGGCTGGTGCCGGTCAGGTCGGCGCCGGCGTAGGTGCACCAGTTGCAGACGAAGGCCACGATTTTCGGATTGAATTCAGACATCGCTTTCACCTCGGTTCAGCAGGGCCAGCACTTCGGCGTAGACCTGTTCGTGGGAAAAACCCTGGATATCGATGGACTTGGAGCGGCACAGGGCCACGCAGGTGCCGCAGCCCTGGCACAGCCCGGGGTTGACCTTGGCCACGGTCTTGATCAGCTGGCCGTCGCGGCCGCGGATCTCCTCCTTCTCGATGGCCTGGTACGGGCACGCGGTCTGGCAGAGGAAGCAGCCGATGCAGGTCGAATAGAGCGGCGGCGCCTGGCGGTCGACCACGGCGATCAGCGGCTCGCGCACCAGCTCCGACTGCGAAAAGAGCGCGCCCACCTTGGCGGCGGCGCCCGGAAGCCTGGGCCACGGATTCGGGGATGTCCTTGGGCGCCTGGCAGGCGCCGGCCAGGAAAATGCCCGCGGTGTTGGTCTCCACCGGCCTGAGCTTGGGATGGGCTTCGGCAAAGAATTTGTAGGCGTCGTAGCTGATGTGCAGCTTTTGCGCCAGTTCCTCGGCGCCGGGCTGGGCGACGCCGGCCGTGGCCAGCACCACCATGTCGGCCTCGATCTCCATGGGCCTGCCGCCCAGCAGGGTGTCGGCGCCCTTGACGATCAGCTTGCCGCCGCGCTCGAAGATGCGCGAGACGCGGCCGCGGACGTATTGCACCCCGTCCTCTTCCATGGCCCGGCGCACGAACTCCTCGTACATCTTGCCGCCGGCGCGGATATCCATGTAAAAGACATAAGGCCTGGCCCTGGTGCACCTTGTGCTTGTAGAGCATGGCGTGCTTGGCCGTGTACATGCAGCAGATCTTGGAGCAGTACTCGATGCCCTTGGCCGGGTCGCGCGAGCCGGCGCAGGCGACGAAGACCACCGTTTCCGGCACCTTGCCGTCGGAAGGACGGCGTATTTCGCCCAGGGTCGGCCCCGAGGCGGAAGCCAGGCGCTCGAACTGCAGGCCGTCGATGACGTCCTTGTATTTGCCGTAGCCGTATTCGGGGAAAAAGTCGCCGTGCTTGATGTCGAAGCCGGTGGCCAGCGACCACGGCGCCGACCTCGACCTCGACGATCTCGTCTTCCTGGTCGAAGCGGATGGCCTGGGTGGGGCAGACCTTTTCGCAGAGGCGGCACTTGCCTTTCAGGTAATAGGTGCAGTGTCGGCGGTCGATGACCGGCTTGTTGGGAACGGCCTGGGGAAAGGGAACGTAGATGGCCGGGCGCAGGCCCAGGCCGGCGTCGAATTCGCTGGCGATCTTGCGGGTCGGGCATTTCTGGGTGCACAGGCCGCAGCCGGTGCAGAGCTTTTCATCCAGGCTGCGCGCTTTTTTGCGGATGCGCGCCTTGAAATTGCCGATGAAGCCGTCCAGGCTTTCCAGTTCCGCGTAGGTGTACAGGGTGATGTTCGGGTGCTGGGCCACCTCCACCATGCGCGGCGTCAGGATGCACTGCGAGCAGTCCAGGGTGGGAAAGGTTTCCGAAAGCTGCGACATGTGGCCGCCGATGGAGGGCCCCTTCTCCACCAGGATCACCTTGTGGCCGGAGTTGGCGATATCCAGGCTGGCCTGGATGCCGGCGATGCCGCCGCCGATGACCAGCGCCGTCTTGGTCACCGGCACCTTGATGGGCAGCAGCGGCTTGTTTTTTTTCACCTTGGCCACCAGCGTGCGCACGATATCGATGGCCTTGTCCGTGGTGGCGTCGCCCTTTTCGTGGACCCAGGAACAATGCTCGCGGATGTTGGCCATCTCGCAGAGAAAGGGGTTCAGCCCCGCTTCGGCGCAGGCGCGGCGGAAGGTGGGCTCGTGCATGCGCGGCGAGCAGGCGGCCACCACCACGCCGGTCAGGTTCTTCTCGCGGATGGCGTTCTTGATCATCTGCTGGCCGGGATCGGAACACATGTACTTGTAGTCCACGCTGTGGGCCACGCCGGGGATGCGGGCCGCCGCCTCGGCCACCTTCTTGACGTCGACCGTGGCGCTGATGTTCTCGCCGCAATGACAGATGAATACGCCGATGCGCGCCATGGTCATTCCTCCCCAGGCCGGGACTTTTGCCCGCCTTTTCGAGGCGCGTCCGCCGCAAGCGGATTGTTCGCCGCCGGCGGAAATTTCACCGCCACTTTGTGCCGCTGCAGGCCGAGCTTCTTCGCCGCGATGCCCAGCGCCAGGCCCACGGCCTGGGTAATGTAAATGACCGGGATATTGAATTTTTTTCCGGCCTGTTTTTCGATGTTCGGCCGGCGCATGTCAAGGTTGAGGTGGCACATGGGACAGGCGACGATCACGGCCTCGGCGCCGCGGGAGACGGCGTCCTCCAGGATCAGGCCGCTCAGCCTGGCCACGAGGTCGGTGCGCGAAACCGAAAAGCCGGCGCCGCAGCATTCGGTCTTGAAGGCCCAATCCAGCGGCGTCGGCCCCGATCTTTTTCATCAGCAGGTCCATGGACTGCGGGTCCTCGGGCCGGTCGAACTTCACGATGCCGGCGGGCCGCACCAGCAGGCAGCCGTAGTAGCAGGCCACCCGGCGCGCGAAGGGCACCTTGATCCTGCTTCTCCAGTCCGGGGATGGCGGCCAGCCACTCGATGATGTTCAGCACCCGGGCCGTGCCGCGATAGTCGGCCTCGATCAGGCCCGAGATCTTCTGCCGCAACGCGTCGTCTTCCAGAAGCTCGTGGCGGGTGACGCTGAGGCGGCTGTAGCAGGCGGCGCAGGGCACCAGCACTTCGTCCATGCCGTTCTTCTCGGCGGCGGCCAGGATGCGCGCCGGCAGGGCCAGGGCCAGGTCGCGGTCGAGGTTGTGGGCGGCGGTGGCGCCGCAGCAGTTCCAGTCCGGGATCTCGGGCAGCTCCCGGCCCAGGGCCTGGCTGACGGCCAGCAGCGATTCGCTGTATTCGCGGGCCGATCCTTTCATGGAGCAGCCGGGGTAAAATCCGGTTTTCATGAGCGCTTCTCCTTGGCCTTCAAGGTCCTGGCGAAGATGCGGCCCAGCAGGCGGCGGCCGCGCACGCGCTCGGGAAGCAGGTGCAGCTTGCCGACCAGGAACATCCACGGCGCCTGCAGCAGGTCCTGCAGGAAATGGCGGCTGCGCAGCTTGTAGTCGACGATCTGCCCCATCTCGAACAGGCGGCCGGTGTAGCGCACCGAATCCAGGAAGGCGCGGTGGAAAGCTATGATATCCCTGGCCTTGGGATTGACTTTTTTGGCGGCCAGCGACTCGCGCGCAGGGCGTCCATGAGCTTGGGGATGTCGATCTCCATGGGACAGCGGGCGTAGCAGATCTCGCAGGTCAGGCAGAGCCAGATGGTGTGCGAGCGCAGCGCCATTTCGGCGAATTCGGGGAATTCGCGCAGCTGCAGCAGGTGCATGATCTGGCTGGGGGGGAAATCCATCTCGGCGGCCAGCGGGCAGCCGGCCGAGCACTTGCCGCACTGGTAGCAGCGGGCGACGTCGACGCCGGTTTTTTCCAGGACACGGTCGGCCAGGGTCTGGCCGGCATGCTGGACAGTGGTTGTCACTGCGCATCGCGGAGTCTCCTTGTCAAGGGCATAAGGAGCGATTGTAGCGCAATTTTTTTTTAAAAGCAAACCGCAAAAATCAGGCGGTGGCTCTCGACTCCTTTTGGGAATTAACCTTTATGCGCAGCCAGCGATTCACATCATTGCAGCCTCACCGGCGCGCCGAAACCCTTCAATCCCCTATCTGCTTATCGCTCCGGGCGTCGACCAGGCGCCCGCTATTATCGTAGAGCAAGGCCGCGAAGTCGATGTACTGGTTATATTTGGAATAGCCCTTGGTGCTGCCATAATTGATATAGATCTGCTTCTGCCCGGGGGCAAGGGATATCCCGGTCCACTCCTGCGCTCGCGAACCGTTGCGCTTCAAGAGCAGGCGCAGCCCGCCGCATGCGGCGTTGCCCATGTTGCCGATCGTGATGGTGGTCCGCAGCGATGTCTTGCCGTCAGAGTCCGTGCGCTTGGAGAAGGTCATCGACGTGAGCCTCGGCCCGGGAGGGGTGCCGGGGCGCTCGTAGCGCACGCGGGCAAGGGCGTTGTTGCGTTCGTCGAACTCGTCCCGGGATTCGCTGGTGATATGGAATTCGAGGTCGTAATAGGAAGATGCCTCCATCGGGATGTCCAGGTGCCAGGGGAAGGGGCCCGTGCCCGGGATCTCCCGCGATTCCTGCTTCGTGTAGGCGCCTTCCGGGTAGGTCACCGTAGCCTCCAGCGGCCCGCCGCTCACGGTGTTCGTGTGATAATAGCCGACGGTGCAGTTCAGGTTGAAATGTTTCGAATTTTGCGGGCTGGAACCCACCTTGGTGATCGTGACCCGGGCCGGTTGGCGTTCCAATCGATGACGGCGGGGCCGGCGAAGGCCAGGTCGTAGCCCACGGTAAGCACGATCGGCAGCAGCGAGGAGGTCTTGGAGGCGCTGCCCATGTTCAGGGCATTGCGCTCGTTGAGGATGATGGTGATCTGCTTGCCGATGTACCAGGGCCGCGGCTCATAGACCGGGAAATTAATGGACCCGCCCGAGTGGGTCGTCATCTCCCAGCCGGGGCCGGCCGGCGGGCTCTCCGGGATGAAGAGATCGCCCTTGTCGATCTCGCGGCCGTCGATGAGCACGCGGTAGTCGGGCTTGACCGTGAGCTCGTGGCGCTTGGGCAGCGCGGCGTTGCCCACGTTCTTGTAGCCGAAAACGATGCTGTAACCGCTGGCATTGCGCACCAGGTTGATGATCGTGACGGCCAGCTTTGGGCTGCGTAAAGGGAACGGCGGGGGCAGTCTGCGTTCAGGGAGCTTGACGATGACCGGCGCGGCGGGAGTAATGGCAAAGACGTTGTCGCTGAAATCTTCGATGGTGTCGTCCATGGTGCGTATGTAGATCTTATAGCCGCCGCCGGCGGCCGCGGTCCCGTTCTGGTAATTGCCGCAGATCCAAGGATAAGGGGAACTCCGGGCGTTGAGGCCGCTGGCGATCGGGCCTACAACGTGTGCCGTCCTTGAACAGGACGATCTTCACCTGTTTTGTGACCCCCGGGGCCGTCCAGGAGATGGACTGCTGGCTCCCCAACTTCCAGCTTTCGCTGCCGTTGGGCGAATTCACCTTGACGCTCTGCGCCCCGAGCGCCAGCACCGTCAGCAGCAGCGCGACCGTTAGTGCCATCTTGTTTTTCATGGTCCCTCCATTGCGGCAATTCGAATCCATTGTATATATATTGCCTGCGCAGCAAAATCTCAACTATTGCCAAAGAAAGATCGCCCGGCAGGGATATGACGAATTTTGTCAGCCGGTCAGCAGACGCTTGCGCTCCTGCAGGGCGCGGATGTCCTTTTCCACCGCCAAGGGGTCTTCCCGACGGCGACAGGCCGGAGTGGTACATGGCCGTGGAAAGGGTTCCGGGAGTGGGAGTAAAGATCTGCGCGTCGCAGGTGTTGCAGGCCCAGGGCCGCGCAGCTTTTCCTTCATCAGCTCCACCATGGCCGCGGTTTCCCCGGGATGGCCGACGATCAAATAGGGCGCCAGGGCGACGGGACGGCGCAATTTGCGGTTCACCTGCTGGAACAGGCGCGCGAATTCCTCGAACACGGCGAAACGGGGCTTGCCCATCAGGTCCAGGACTTCATCCTCGGTATGCTCCGGGGCGACGCGCAGGAAACGGCCGCAGTGCTCGCGCATGATCTCTTCCAGCAGGTCGGGATTGCGCAGCAGCAGGTCGTGGCGGACCCCGGAGCCCAGCATGACCTTCTTAACCCCCGGCAGGCTCCGGCAGCGGCGCAGCAGGTCGCGGTAGGGTTCCCCGGCGCCGAAGCGCCCGCAGATCCCGGGCTGCAGGCAGGAATCGCGCCCGCACGCCTCCTGCTGGCAGTCGCTGCCGTACATCTCGGCAGTGGCCCCGCCGACATCGGAAACCACGCCGCGCCATTCCGGGTGGCCGGCCAGGGAGGCGATCTCCCCCAGGACCGATTCGGGAGAGCGCGAGACCACCCGCCGCCCTTCGCTGAGGGTGATCGAGCAAAATGCGCAGCCGCCGGCGCAGCCGCGGTGCGAGGTAATGGAGAACAGGTTCATGCGCAGGGCCGGCGAATACCAGGAAGCGTTCGGGTGCAGTCGCCGGTAGCCGAGTCCGTAGATATGGTCCAGGTCGGAGCTCTCGTAACGCTCGGCCGGATTCAGCACCACCCAGCGGCCGGCGTGCTTCTGGGCCAGGGCGCGCTTGCCGCCGGCCTGGCCGATCTGCAATTGGCTGCGCAGGAGCTTGGCCGGGTCGGCCTGGACCTCTTCGCAGGGCGGAAGTTCCAGGCAGTTTTTTTCGGGCGGCAGCCGCGTCCAGATCCTGGCCGTGCCGGGCATGTCGATCTCCCGGGCCGGCACACCCTGTTGCAGCTGCCGGGCGATGGCCACGACCTGTTTTTCGCCGTTGCCGCTGACCAGGATATCGGCGCGGGAATCGAGAAGCAGCGAACGCCGCACCTTGTCCTCCTGGAAATCGTAGTGGGCGAAACAGCGCAGGCTGGCCTCGACGCCGCCGACGACGACCGGCGTGCCGGGGAACGCTTCGCGCAGCCGGCTGGTGAAAACGGTCAGGGTGCGGTCGGGGCGGATCTTGAACTTGATGTCCGGGGGATGGCCGCTGAAAAAAGCCGCGCCGTCACGCTGGTAAAGATCTTCGCGGCGCCGGCGCCGGCCGGCGGTATAATTCAGGACCACCGAATCGAGCGGTCCCGAGACCACGGCGAAAAAAAGGGCGGGCCGGCCCAGGCCCGGTGAAAGATTCGCGTTCCTGCCAGAAGGGCGTCTCGATCACGCCCACGCTGAACCCCGCCGCCTCCAGCGCCCTTTTCAGGATCCCCTCGGGGAAGGAAGGGTGGTCGGCGAATGGATACGGCAGGACCAGGATGACGTCGAACATGGGCAAGCACCTCGGCTTTCATTCTAGCACAACCGGCAAAAATTTCCCAGCAGCGATTCCTCCCCGGCCGGCGGCCGCCGAGGCTTACGCCCCGTTTTTCTCATAGGCGCCGATATCGAAAAAACCGTGTCCGGAAAGGTTGAAGAGGATCACGTTTTCCGTTCCCCGGCGCGCGGCCTTTCCCGCCTCCTCAAGCACCGCGGCCACGGCGTGGGCCGACTCGGGCGCCGGCAGGATGCCCTCGCTGATGAAAAAAGTACGCGCCGCGGCAAAGACATCGGCCTGCGCATAGGAACGCGCCTGCACCTGCCCCATGGCGGCCAGGTGGCTGACCAGCGGCGCCATGCCGTGGTAGCGCAGGCCGCCGGCATGAATGGCCGGCGGGATGAAATCCCCGCCCAGCGTGTGCATGTAGAGCAGCGGGGTCAATCCGGCGCTGTCGCCGTGGTCGTAGCGCAGCTCGCCGCGGGTCAGCGTGGGGCAGGATTCGGGCTCGACCGCGACAAATTCCGTCTTTTTGCCCTCGCGCAGGTTGCGGCGCAGGAAGGGAAAGCTGATGCCGGCGAAATTGGAACCGCCGCCCACGCAGCCGATGACCGTGTCGGGCTCCAGGCCCAGCGCCTGCAGCTGCTTCTCCGCTTCCAGCCCGATCACGGTCTGGTGCAGCAGGACGCTGTCCAGCACCGAACCCAGCGCGTATTTGCTACCCGGATTTTGCCTGACCGTTTCCACCGCCTCGGAAATGGCGATGCCCAGGCTGCCGGGATGTCGGGCGTCCTGGCGGCAGTAGGCCCGGCCGGCGGCGGTAGCGGTGCTGGGACTCTCCAGCACCTGCGCCCCAAAAAGCTTCATCAACGTGCGCCGCCCTGGCTTCTGGCGGTAGCTGGCCCGCACCATGAACACCCGGGTGGCGATGCCGAAGCGCGCTCCGGCGTACGCCAGGGCCGAGCCCCATTGCCCGGCCCCGGTTTCGGTCACCAGCGTCTTCACCCCTTCCCGGGCGGCGAGATAGGCCTGCATCAGGGCCGTGTTGCTCTTGTGGCTGCCGGTGGGGCTGACCCCCTCGAACTTGTAAAAGATATGGGCCGGGGTTTTCAGCGCTTTTTTCAGTCCGGCGGCATAGACCAGCGGCGTGGGCCGGTACTGGCTGTAGGCTTCAAGCACCGCCGGCGGGATGGCCAGGTATCTTTCGCGGCTGGTCTCCTGCTCGATGAAAGCGCGGGGGAAGAGCGGCTCGAGATCGGAGGGCGCGAGCGGCTCGCGTGTCAGCGGGTGCAGGGGCGGCCGGGGCTGGACGGCCAGGTCGGCCTTGATGTTATAAAAATGGGTCGGAATATGTTCCTGTTTTCGGTCTGAAAATCTTTCCATGTTTTTTCTCCTTGGGATTTTTCATGATTTGGGAAATGAAAAAATGGATGGATGGATGGATTTTCAGGCGGACGGGGCCGCCCACCAGCAAACGCGGTGCCAGACAGAGGCGGGCGACAGAAGAATCCGTTCACGTAACATTGCAATTAAATTAACACAACTTAACTTATAGGTCAAGTCTACTTCGAGGTTTGATGTTCGATGTTCGAAGTTAAGCAGCAATCAGCAAAATCGGATTGATAAGCCACGGGCAAGCCTGCCCTGAGGGAACGTGTGGTTTGGAATTGGGACCCGCTTGGGTGAGGGCGAACGATGCCCTGGGAGAATGCAGCAGAGTCCCTGATCTGCCAGAATTGGGGCGACTCTGCTGCGGAAGTGAGCACGAACCCACAAGCGGGTAAAGACAAATCCACGAGTGGACGAAGGGCAGCTTGCCCGATCGGCAGTTTGCGATTGTTTTTACAGCCAGTTCTTTTTTTTGAAGAAATAGAGCATGACCCCGGCGACGCCGAGCATGACCAGCCAGAGCAGCGGGTAGCTCCAGGGCCAGCCGATCTCGGGCATGTGCTTGAAGTTCATGCCGTAGACGCCGGCCAGGAAGGTCAGGGGCATGAAGATGGTGGCGATGATGGTCAGCACCTTCATGACCTGGTTCATGCGGTTGCTGACCGAGGACAGGTAGATGTCCAGCATGCTGGAGAGCATCTCGCGGTAGGTCTCGATGCTGTCGATGATGTGCACGGCGTGGTCGTAGATGTCGCGGAGGAATATCTTCGTCTCCGGGCGGATCAGTTCGGAATCGCTCTTTTCCAGGCCGTAGACCAATTCGCGCAGCGGCCAGGCCGACTTGCGCAGAAAGATCATCTCCCTCTTCAGGCGGTGGATCTGCTGCAGGGTTTCCGGCTTGGGATCGCTGACCAGGTTCTCTTCAAGCGTTTCGATCTGCTCGGCGAATTTTTCCAGGATGAGGAAGTAATGATCGATGATGGTGTCGAGCAGGGAATAGGCCAGGAAATCGGGGCCCATTTTGCGGATGCGCCCCTTGCCGGCGCGAATGCGCTCGCGCAGCGGCTCGAACAGGTCGCCTTCGCGTCCTTCCTGGAGGGAGATCACGAAATTCCGCCCGAAAACGATGCTGACCTGTTCGGAAACGATGCTCCGGCGGCTCGGGCATCGAAATCGAGCATCTTGAGGACGACATAGATATAGCCATCCATGTCGTCGGACTTGGGGCGCTGGTCGGTGTTGAGGATATCCTCCAGGATCAGCGGGTGCAGGCCGTAGCTCTCGCCCAGGCACTCCAGCAGGGGGATGTCCTGCAACCCCTCGATGTCGATCCAGGTCACCGAATCGGTGTCGCGGAACGGGATGCACTCCTGCAGGGCGCGCTTTTTCTTTTCGCGCACGGAGCCCTCGTCATAGTCCATGATGCGGATGCGGCTCTGCCCCGACCTTTTTCGTCCCGATGTGGACCAGGGTGCCGGGAGGCAGGCCGGCTTTCTGCGATCTTTTTTTTACTTTTTCAACCATGGTCAGCCCATGCGCTTGACGTAAATGAACTTGTCATCGCCGGGACCGTAAAAACCCTTGAGCACCGCCTCCTCCCGGTAGCCGAAGCGCAGGTAGAATTTCCGCGTCGGCAGGTACTTGTCCTGGCCCGAGGTTTCCACCCAGATCACCCGCCCCTGCAGGCCGGCGATCAGCTTCTCGGTTTTTTCGAGCAGGAGCTTGCCGATGCCCGGTTGCGGCAATCGTCACTGCACGGCGATCCAGTACAGGTCATAGCTGCCGTCGGTGCAGGCGATCTCCCCGTAGCAGCTGTAGCCGACCGTCCGCCCGCCCAGTTCGGCGAACAGGAAAAGGTAGCCGCTTTTGAGCCCCTTCTGCAGCCTTTCTTCGACCAGTTCCACCGCCACGTCGATCTCGTGGTCATAAAAAAATCCCGTGGAAGCGACGATCTCCCTGACCAGGCCGGGATCGCCGGGCAGGACCTCCTCGCGAAAAGACAACGGTTCGTGCACGTTCATGATCTATTCCTCCGCCATTGCAGCCAATGGATTTGTTCTCAACCGGGCAGGCAGTCGTTGACGATCCTTTCCACCAGGTCGGTAAATGACAAGTGGTTGTGGTCGGCAGCCGCATGAAAACCGCCGTCGGGCGAAAGGCAGGGATTGGTGTTGATCTCCAGCACCCAGGGGCGGTTGTTGCCATCGACGCGGAAGTCCACCCGGGCATAGCCGCTCAGGTTAAAAAATTTCCAGCAGCGGCTGGCGATGGCGCGCAACTCGGCCAGCAAGGGCTGGTCGGCGGCGGCGAATTCGAATGTGCGCGGGGTATGGGTATATTCAAACGAATCCTCTTCCCACTTGGCCCGGAAATCGACGATGTGCAGCTTTTTGTCCGGGTATTCGACGAATTGGATCTCCGAAACCGGCAGGAATTCCCCGGTCAATATGGCCAGGTTGAATTCGCGGCCCGCGATATATTTTTCGGCGAAAAACTGGCCGCGGCCACTCCGGTTCTTTTTCTCCAGCAGGGAACGCAATTCAGCCGCGCCGCCGACCTGAACAATGGAAGTTTCATCGAACCAGCAGGAGGCGTGCTCCCAAACCGATTTGAGCAGGTAGGTCCCGGCATCGGGCTCGGCGCAGTCCTGGGGGTTCTCGGCCCACAGCCAGGGCGGCGAAGCGATGCTGGCCAGCTGCAGCAGTTTCTTGCTCAGGATCTTGTTGGAAGTGACGAAAATCGCCTCCTGGCTGTTGCCGGTATAGGGCAGGCCAAGATGGTCGAGAAGCGCCGGCGCCAGGTGGATCAGCTGGCCGTTGCCTTCCACCGACTCCACCAGGTTGAAGACAAAAAGCGGGGACAGTTTTTTGATGGTGCGGATGTTCTTTTCAAGATCCAGGGAAAAGGGCACGGTCACCGGCTGGTAGCCGAGCTCGGACAGGGACTTGAAGACCGCGTCGGCCTGGACCAGGACATCCAGTTCGTCCTTGGGCGAATCTTCCGTGACCTGGTTGTGCAAGATGACTACTTTCCTTCCCTTCATGGGCGTATCCTCGCGCAGGCGGAAGCCATGATCCTCTCCATCAGCGTCTGGTAGGGGATGCCCTTCATGCTGCAGATGATGGGCAGGTCGGAATGTTCGGGATGCAACCCGGCCAGGGGATTGACTTCCAGGAAATTGACCGCGCCGTTCCGGTCCATCTTGACGTCGACGCGGCCGCCGTCCAGGCAGCCCAACCCGCGCCAGGCCCGCAGGGCCAGTTCCCGGCACGGGCGCGCCGCATCCTCGGGAGCCAGCGCATACTTGACCAGCTCCTCGCACTTTTCCTTGTTGACGTAGGAATAGGCATTGGCTTCGGCCTCGGGCCTCAGCAGGACCTCGATCACGCCGATGGCCTCGGCGGCGGCGCCGCTGCCCACGATGCCGACGGTGAATTCCCGCCCGGGCAGGTAGGCTTCCACCAGCACCGGCTGCTTGAACCTGGCCAGCAGGTCGTTGCAGACGGCGGCAAGCTGCGAGCGGGAATCGATCTTGGAGCGGGCGTCGATGCCCAGACCCGTGCCTTCGGCCAGCGGCTTGGCGAACAGGGGAAAGGGCAGGTCCACGGCAGCGACGTCCGCCGGCGCCTCGACCACGGCGAAATCGGGAGTGGCCACGCCCAGGGAGCGGACCACGCGCTTGGTCAGCGCCTTGTCCAGGCTCAGCGCCAGGACCAGCGGCCCGGAGAAGGTGTACGGGATCTGGAAGGCGTCCAGCAGGGCCGGGACCTGGGCTTCGCGGCCGAGGCCGAACATGCCTTCGCAGATGTTGAAGACCATGTCCCAGCGCTCGCCGGCGGCAAGCTTGCGCACCAGGCTCCAGATATTGCCGATGCGCCGGGTCGGCATGCCCCATGGCGATCAGGGACTTTTCGATGGCGTCAATGGTGTCGGGCCGGTCGAATTCCGCCGTCTGTTCCTCGCTGTAGCCGGCATCCAGGTAGTCCTGGCGCAGATCATAAGTCAAGCCGATGGTCATGGGTCCCCCTCTGTTTGCATTTCAACGTGATTTTAAGCCAGCAGAAAAAAATATGCAAGTGGAAATCCGGGCGCCGTGCGCTGTTTTTTTACCGGCCTTCTCCCGGCAGCGGGGCCTTCTCGACCGCGTCGGGGTAGCGGTAGATGTTGTTCTGATAGTTCCTCAGCAGCACGTTGCCGTCGGCGCGGCCCTGGTAATAATCGGGCAGCAGGGGTATCTTGCCGCCGCCGTTGGGGGCGTCGATCACGTAATGGGGAACCGCGTAGCCGCTGGTGTGGCCGCGCAGGCCTTCGATGATCTCCAGTCCCTTTTCCACGCTCGTGCGAAAGTGGGAAGAACCGAGGATGGGGTCGCACTGGTACAGGTAGTAAGGGCGCACCCGGATCTTGAGAAGCTCATGCATCAGCTTTTTCATGACCGGCACGGAATCGTTGATGTCCTTGAGCAGCACGGTCTGGCTGCCCAGGGGCAGTGCCGGCGTCGGCCAGCCGCTCGCAGGCCTGGGCGCTTTCCGGTGTGATCTCGTCGGGGTGGGTGAAATGCAGGCTCATCCACAGGGGCCGGAAACGCTTCAGGACGTTGACCAGCGAATGGGTGACGCGCTGCGGCAGGACCACCGGCACCTTGGTGCCGATGCGCACGAACTCGACGTGCGGGATGCGGCTCAGGCGGGTCAGCAGGTATTCGAGGCTGTCATCGGGCAGGGTGAGCGGGTCGCCGCCGGAAAGCAGGACGTCGCGCACGGCCGGGTTCAATTCAATGTAGGACAGGGCCCGGTCCCATTGCTCGCGGTTGAGGTGGCGCTTGTTCTGGTCGCCCACCAGGCGCGAGCGGGTGCAGTAGCGGCAATAGGTCGAACAGAAACCGGTGACCAGGAAAAGCACGCGGTCGGGATAGCGGTGGACCAGCCCGGGCACGCGGCTGTGGGTATCTTCGCCCAGCGGGTCGGCGGCTTCGCCGCAGGAGATCAGGTGCTCGGCGGTGACCGGCACCACGCTGCGGCGCAGCGGCTGCATGGGGTTGGCGGGGTCGAGCAGGCTGGCGTAGTACGGGGTGAGGCGCAGCGGCAGGTTGCCGCTCTCGACGGTCATGGCCCGGACTTCGTCGTCGGACAATTGCAGGATCTGCTGCAGCGCCTTCCAGCTGGTGATGCTGTTGCGCAGCTGCCATTCCCAATTGTTCCAGTCGTCCTTGGTCGCCAGCGGGAAATATTTTCTCAGGAATTGCAGGGATCGGGAACCGATCTTCAGAAATGTCTTGTCGGGTTTGGAATTGGGAAATTGGATCAACTCGGGAAAGAGCAACGACGGGGCGGCGTTGTTGCTTTCCTCCAGCAGCGCACTGCTTGGAGGTTCAGCCTCCTCACTGGGAATTTCAGCTTCCTTCATCACCATGCCGTGATTGGCTTTTTTCAATTTTTGTGCCTCCCATATTTCAACTACGAATATAATTTGTTTTTAAACGCGTGTCAATAGGCTGCAAAGCAAAAATAAAAATATTTTTGAAAAAAAATCGCGGCGCCCGGAAAAAAAACGGTCAGTTCCCGGAGATCTCGCCGGTGACCATGAAGATGATGCGCTCGCAGATGTTGGTGACGCGGTCGGCGATGCGTTCCAGGTTGTGGCTCACCCAGATCAGGTAGACGGCGCGGGTGATGGTCTTGGCGTCCTCCATCATGTAGGTCAGGAGCTCGCGGAAGATCTGCTCGTACAACGCGTCCACTTCGTTGTCCATCTCGATGATGGCGCGGGCCGCGGCCACGTCCTGGGTGATGAAGGCGGTCAGGCTTTTCTGGATCATCTCGCAGGCCTTGTCCGCCATGCGCGGGATATCGATCAGCGGCTTGAGCAGCGGCTTCTGGTCGTGGCGGACCACGATGGTGGCGATGCCCTTGGCGTGGTCGCCCATGCGCTCCAGGTTGGTGATCAGGTCCATGAAGGAGACGATCTCGCGCAGGTCGCCGGCCACGGGCTGCTGGGTGGCGAAGAGCTGGATGCACTTGTTCTCGATGTCCCAGCGCCGGCGGTTGATCAGGGCGTCGTCGGCGATGATGCGCTCGGCTTCGCACCTTGTCGACGTTCTTCAAGCCAGCGATCGGAGCGCTGGATGGCGGCGATGACCATCTCCCCCATGTCCACCAGCTCCTTCTCCAGTCCGCGCAGCAGGTTTTGAAAATGTTCTCTCGCCATGGTTTCTCCTCCTTTCAGCCGAAGCGGCCGCTGATGTAGTTTTCGGTCATGGTTTGCGCCGGCTGGGTGAATATCTTCGCCGTCTCGTCGAACTCGATCAGCTTGCCGAGGTACAGGAAGCCGGTGCGGTCCGAGGCGCGGGCCGCCTGCTGCATGTTGTGGGTGACGATGACGATGGTGTAGTCCTTTTTCAGCTGCTGCATCAGGTCCTCGATGTGCAGGGTGGCGATGGGGTCGAGGGCGGAGCAGGGCTCGTCCATGAGCAGGATCTCCGGCTTCAGGGGCAGCACCCGGGCGATGCACAGGCGCTGCTGCTGCTCCAGCGACAGCTTCAGGGCCGAATGGTGCAGCCGGTCCTTGAGGTCGTCCCAGAGCAGCACGCTGCGCAGGGCCTGTTCCACGATGTCGCCGCATTCCTTCTTGGCAGCCAGGCGGTGCACGGCCAGGCCGAAGACGATGTTCTCGTAGACCGAGAGCGGGAAAGGGATTGGGGCGCTGGAAGACCATGCCCACCTTTTCGCGCAGGCGCAGCAGGTCGGCGCCGGGAGCGTAGATGTCCCGGCCGCCGATGAGGACCTGGCCGCTGACGCGCACGCCCTCGATCAGGTCGTTCATGCGGTTGAACACGCGCAGCAGCGTGCTCTTGCCGCAGCCGCTGGGCCCGATCAGGGCGGTCACCTGTGCGGGCGGGTATGCTCAGGTTGATGCCGGTCAAGGCCTGGAAGTCGCCGTAAAAAAGATCGAGGGCCCTGGTTTCGATGCTGATCTCGCTCATGTCAGCCAAACTTGCCGGTGATGTAGTCGCTGGTGCGCTGGTCGGCCGGCGTCGTGAACATCTTGCTCGTGTCGCTCACTTCGATCATGCTCGCCCATCAGGAAGAACGCGGTGCGGTCCCCCACCCGGGCCGCCTGGGCCACGTTGTTGGTCACCAGCACGATGGTGTATTTTTCCTTCAGGACCAGCATGGTCTCCTCGATCCTGGCCGTGGAGATGGGGTCCAGCCCGGAGGTGGGCTCGTCGAAAAGCAGGACATCGGGCTGGCCGGCCAGGATCCGGGCCATGCACAGGCGCTGCTGCTGGCCGCCGGAAAGGTTCATGGCCGGAGTGCGCAGGCGGTCCTTGACCTCGTCCCACAGGTACGATTCGCGCAGGCTCCTTTCCACCGCCTCGTCCAGGCGCCGCGGATCGCGCACGCCCTGCATGCGCAGGCCGTAGACCACGTTCTCGAAGATGGAGAGCGGCAGCGGCAGCGGCAGGGCGAAGACGATGCCGACCTTGCGGCGCAGGGCCTCGACCTCCATGCCGCCGCGGATGTCGACGCCGTCCAGCCGGATCTCGCCGCGGCAGCGGCTGGCCGGGACCAGGTCGATCAGGCGGTTCAGCGAGTGCAGGAAGGTGGTCTTGCCGCGAATTGGCCGGGCCGATGACGGTGAAGATCTCGTTGGCCTGGATCTCCAGGTTCAGGTCGCGCAGGGCGCTGAGACGGCCGTAGTGGACGCTGAAAGGACGCGGATGGAAAACTTGGCTGGCCGCGGCTACCATTTTTTCTTCCTGCGGAAACGGGAGCGGACCAGGATGGCGGCCAGGTTCAGCAGCAGCACCAGCGTCAGCAGCACCAGCGCCGTGCCGTAGCGGACGTTCTCGGCGATGCCCGGCACCTGGGTGGAGATGACGTACAGGTGGTAGGGCAGGGCCATGGTCTGGTCGAAGACCGAATGCGGCAGGCGCGGCAGGTAGAAGGCGGCCACGGTGAACAGGATGGGGGCGGTTTCGCCGGCCGCCCGGCCCAGGCCCAGGATCATGCCGGTCAGGATCCCGGGCAGGGCGTGCGGCAGCACCGAGTGGCGGATGGTCTGCCAGCGGCTGGCGCCCAGCGACAGGCTGACGACGCGGAAATGGCGGGGCACGCTTTCCAGCGCTTCGCGCGCCGAGGTGATGATCACCGGCAGGATCATGATGCCCAGGGTCAGCGACCCGGCCAGGATCGAGGCGCCGAAGCGGAAGAAGGTGACGAAGATGCCCAGGCCGAAAAGTCCGTAGACGACCGACGGCACGCCGGCCAGGTTGACGATGGACAGCTTGACCAGGCGCGAGAACCAGTTGTCGCTGGAATATTCGACCAGGTAGATGGCGGCCAGGACGCCCAGCGGCACGGCGAAGACGATGGCCCCCAGCACCAGGTAAAGCGTGCCCAGGATGGCCGGGAAAATGCCGCCGGCGGTCATGCCGTCGCGGGGCATGGAAAAAAGAAAATCCCAGCTGATGGCGCTGGCCCCCTTGGCCACGATGATCACCAGGATGACCACCACCGGCAGCACCACCAGCAGGGTGGCCAGCAGCAGGACGGCATGGGCGATCTTCTGGGCCAGGCGCGGGTTCATGGTCAGCGGCGCGAGCGGTGCAGGTAAAGGTCGGCCACACCGTTGATCAGGAAGGTGATGATGAACAGCACGATGCCGATGGCGAACAGGGCGGCGTAATGCGGCCCGCCCTGCACCGACTCGCCCATCTCGGCGGCGATGGTGGCGGTCAGGGTGCGCACCGGCTGCAGGAAGCTCCTGGGGATGACGGCGGCGTTGCCGGTGACCATCATCACGGCCATGGTCTCGCCGATGACGCGGCCGATGCCCAGCATGACCGCGGCGACCATGCCCGGCCGGGCGGCGCGGGCCACGATGCGCCAGGTGGTCTGCCACTGGGTGGCGCCCATGGCGATGGCCGCCTCGCGGTACTGCCGGGGCACGGCGGTGATGGCGTCCTCGGCGATGGAGACGATGGTGGGCATGGCCATGAAGGCCAGGGTGACCGACCCGGTCAGCGCCGTCAGCCCGGTGGGCAGGTGGAAAACGGTTCTTGATCCAGGGGCCGAGGGTGATCATGCCGATGAAGCCGATGACCACCGAAGGGATGGCGGCCAGCAGCTCGATGCCGGCCTTCAGCGGCTCCTTCAGGCGCCGCGGCGCGATCTCGGCGATGTACAGGGCGGCGGCGATGCCGATGGGCACGGAGATGGCCGCCGCGCCCAGGGTGACCAGCAGCGAGCCGAGGATCAGCGGCAGGATGCCGAAGCGCGGCGGGCTCGGAGATGGGGTACCAGCTCTTGCCGAAAAGGAAATCAACTATGCTTTCGCCGCGGAAGAGGGAGAAGCCCTCGCGCAGCAGGAACAGGAAAATGAGGACGACGAAGACAACCGAGAAAATCCCGCTGAGCAGGATGGCCTTCTCGATGATCCATTCTTTCAGCTTGCGCAGCCGGATGGGCTTCATTCTTTATTGCTTGCTGTTCACCGGCACGAAATCGATCCTGGCCACGATCTTCTGGCCTTCGGGACTGAGGACGAAATCAAGGAAATCTGGCCACCAAGCCCTGCGGCTGGCCGCGGGTGACCATCAGCAGGGGCCGCGAGATGGGATAGGCCTTGTCGACGACATTTTCGATCGTGGGCTGGACATAGGGAGAAGCGGCGTCCTTGGCGATGGCCAGGGCCTTTTCCTTGGCGGAGATGTAGCCCATGCCGTAATAGCCGATGGCGCCGGGATTCTGGGCCACTTCGTCGGCGATGGCCTGGGAACTGGACAGCATCAGGGCGTTGGCGGCGAATTCCACCTGGCTTTCCTTGCTGCCGCGGCGCAGCACGTGCTCCTTGAAATAGACATGGGTGCCGGAGTTGACCTCGCGCGACAGGACCACGATGGGCAGGTCGCTGCCGCCGACTTCCTTCCAGTTGCGGACGGAACCGGAGAAGATCGCGGCCAGCTGGTCCATGGTCAATTGCGACAGCGGGTTGGCGGGATGGACGACCACGGCCAGTCCGTCCAGGGCCACGGTGATCTGCTTGGGCTCGAAGCCCTTCTGCTTGGCCATGGCGATTTCTTCGGGCTTGAGCTCGCGCGAAAGTTCGGCGATGTCGCAGGTGTTGGAAAGCAGGGCGGCGATGCCCGTGCCCGAGCCGCCGCCGGTGACGGCCACCGAAACCTTGGGATTGGCTTTCATGAAGGCCTCGGCCCAGGCCTGGCCCAGGTTGACCATGGTGTCCGAGCCCTTGATCTGGATGGAATTGGCCTGCTGGCTTTGCCGGCTGCAGCCGCCCAGGACCAGCAGATCGCCGACAAGCACAACAGTACGCCCGGGAGCACCCATCTTTTTTTCGCCACTTTTTTCCTCCTCTTTTCCGAGATCGAGTCGATCGGATAGCGGTTTTCTGAGTGGATTCAAGTTTGATTTTACCATTTCCGAGCTCGAATGTCAAGAGGCAAAATACGTTAAACTTTAAATTACTATTTCCGATGCCAACTCAGCCCGGCAAGTGCAGCAGGGAGATGCCGTACCAGCACAGGGCCGAGATCAGGGCCGAGCCGGGGATGGTCAGGATCCAGGCCCAGACGATGCGGTAGGCCAGGCCCCAGCGGATGGCCGAGAGGCGGCTGGTGGCGCCGACGCCGATGATGGCCCCGGTGATGGTGTGGGTGGTGGAAACCGGGATCCCCAGGAAGGTCGAAAAAAGTATGGACGTTGCCGCGGCGGTCTCGGCGCTGAAGCCGTGCACCGGCTTGAGCTTGGTCATCTTCATGCCCAGGGTCTCGATCACCTTCCAGCCGCCGCTCAGTGTGCCCAGGGAGATGGCCAGGTAGCAGCTGATGATCACCCAGAAGGGCACATAAAAGGTGCTTGCCCAGGTAGCCGGTGGAAAACAGCAGCATGGCGATGATGCCCATGGTCTTCTGGGCGTCGTTGGTGCCGTGGCCGATGCTGTACAGAGCGGCCGACACCAGCTGCAGGCGGCGGAACCAGTGGTCGATCGTCAGCGGCGATCGCTTGCGGCAGATCCACATGACCAGGATCATGATCACATAGCCCAGGATCAGCCCGATTAGCGGCGCCAGGACGATGAAAAGGGATATCTTCAGCAAACCCGGACATGACCAGGGCCTTGATACCGCTCTTGGCCAGCGGCGGCGCCGACCAATCCGCCGACCAGGGCGTGCGAAACGCTGATCGGAAAGCCCATATGAGTGCAGACATAGGACCAGATGATGGCGCCGATCAGGGTGGCCAGGATCATGGGGGCGGAAACCACTTTGGTATCGATGATGCCCTTGCCGATGGTGTTGGCCACGTGCACGCCGAAAAGGAAAGCGGCGGCGAAATTAAAAAATGCGGCCCAGAGCACGGCCTGGCGCGGGGAGAGAACGCGGGTGGAGACGATGGTCGCCACTGAATTGGCGGCATCGTTCATGCCGTTGATGAAATCGAACAGCAGGGCGAGAAAAACGATGATGATGACGAGGATCAACATGGCGCTTCGGTTCTCAGGTGTTTTCCAGGACGATGCCTTCGGTGATGTCGGCCACGTCCTCGCAGCGGTCGGTGGCTCGTTCGATGTATTCCAGGATGTCCTTCCACTTGATCAGTTCGAATGGATCCTTCTCTTCGCGGAAAAGGCGGGCCAGGGTGCTGCGGCGGATGTAGTCGGCCTGGTCCTCCAGGCGGTTGATCTCCACGTTCAACTCCATGATGCGCGCCGGCTTCTTCAGGTTGCGCAGCAGGCCGACCATCTCCTTGACCAGCTTGACGCTCTCCAGCAGCACGTGGCTCAGTTCCTTGGCCTCGCGCGGCACGTCGCAGGGGCGGTAGAGGTCGATGCGCGAACTGGCGGCTTCGGCCAGGTCCAGGATATCGTCCAAGCGGGAGGCCAGTTGGTGGATGTCCTCGCGGTCGATGGGGGTGACGAAGGTCTTGTGCAGGTGCGACATGATGCTGTGCACCAGCAGGTCGGTCTGGTGCTCCAGCGACTTCAGGCTGACGGCGTGTTCGTTGTAATGCTCGCAGTCATCGAGCATCTTGACCAGGATTTGCTACCCCTTCGACCGTGTTGGCGCTGATCTGGTCGAAGAGTTCGTAAAAAATTTCATTTTTCGGCACCAGGGACTTGAACATGTTTCACTCCTCTGTTATCCGATTGGGTTGGCTAGAATGCCAAAAGAAAACGGCATGGTAGCATAGAGCTCAGTCAAAGTCAAAAAGAGTTCAACGATCTATCGTGATGGGTGAACGAACTCAACGATCCATTGTAATGAGTAATGAGAAACCGCGTTCGATCGGCCTCTTGCTGTTCCTTATCACTCATCACTCATCACTCATCACGAATTACGATAATTCGTATTCATATATGCTTTGAGTTCGGAAAAGAACTTGTGGTTGGCGGCCGGGAAGGGGTAGCGCTTCAGGTCGCGGAACTTTATCCAGGCGTGGGGCTGCCCGGTCCGCGGGCTGCCGCGCCGCAACCGGCAGGCAAACACGTGCAGCACGATCTTGAAATGGGAGTAGGCGTGCGGGACCTCGGCCAGCTTGGCCAGCACTTCCACATCGACCGCCAATTCCTCGCGGCATTCGCGCACCACCGCCAGCTCCGGGCTTTCTCCCGCCGCGCACTTGCCGCCGGGAAATTCCCAGAGACCGCCCAGGTGGCCTTCTTCCGGGCGCTGCTGGACAAAGAACTTGCCGCCGCGGACGATCACCGCCAGCGCCACCTGGTAAAGGGGAAGCCGCGCCCTCTTGCTTTTCACCGGCAAGTCCGAGCGTCCGGCCGCGAAGATGGGCATGACAGCCGGGCCGCAGCGGGCAGCGACCGCAAGCGGGATTCTTCGGCGCGCAGACCAGCGCCCCCAGCTCCATCAGGGCTTCGTTGAACAAGCCCGGAGAAACCGGCGGGATGATCTCCTGCAGAAAGGCGCGCACGGTTTCCCGGGTGGCGGGCAGGCGGATGTCGTCAGCGATCCCCTGCCAGCGACAGACGACGCGCAGCACGTTGCCGTCCACGACCGGGATGGCGAGGCCGCGACCGATGCTCATGACGGCGGCGGCGATGTAGTCCCCTACCCCGGGCAGCTCCCTGAAGCGGTCGTAGTCCGCAGGTATGCGGCCGTGGAAGTTTCCCACAACCAGCCGGGCCGCCCGCCACAGGTTGCGGGCGCGGGAGTAGTAGCCCAGCCCTTCCCAGGCCTTCAGCACCTCCTGCAGGGATGCCGCGGCCAGCCGTTCGCAGCGTGGGAAAGCGTTCCAGGAAATCCCGGAAATAAGGCAGCGCCGTGTCCACCCGGGTCTGCTGCAGCATGACTTCGGAAACCCAGATGGCGTACAGGTCGCGGCGCCGGCGCCAGGGCAGGTCGCGGCGGTTGCGACCGAACCAGGCCAGCAGCAGGGCAACCGGATCAAAGGCGGGAAACGGGTCTTTTTTCAATCTTTTTTTCCCAGGATTTCCCCGATTTTTTCCAGCAATTCCAGGCGGTTGAACGGCTTGCTGATAAAAGCGATCTGGCGGTCCGGCGCTTCCGGCATGGCGGCATGCTTTTCCGCATAGCCGGAAGTGAGCAGGATCCTGGCTTCCGGGTGCGCGGCCAGGATCTTTGCCGCCGCCTCCCGGCCCGGCATTTCCGCGCCCAGGGCATCGGACAGCAGCAGATCGATGGCCTGGCTGCGCCCCTTGACCAGGCGCATCGCCAGCGGCCAGTTCATCGATTCCAGGACCTGGAACCCGGCCGCAAGCAGGACTTTTTCCGTCAATTTGCGCACCGTGTCGTCGCTTTCGATCAGCAGGACGGTCCGGCCGGCAAACGGCTGCTTTTTTCCCCCGGCTTTGTCCGCCGCTTCGCCCAGCTCCCGGGAATCGTGCTTGGGAAAATAAAGGCTGAAGCAGGTCCCCTTCCCAGGTTCGCTGTCAAAATCGACATAGCCCCGGTTCTGCTTGACCATGCCGTAAACCGATGCCAAGCCGAGCCCGGAACCTTCGCCGAGCCTCTTGGTGGTGAAAAAGGGTTCAAAGATATGCTGCTGGACCTCCGGGACCATGCCGCGGCCGTTATCGGCGACTTCCAGCCTGACATACTCGCCTTTTTTGGCGCCCAGGTGCCGGTTCACGAAATCATCGTCCATGCTGAAATTCTGGCTGCGCATCAGGAGTTTGCCCCCGGCCGGCATGGCGTCGCGGGCATTGACCACCAGGTTCATGATCATTTGTTCCAGCTGGGCATAGTCGATGCGGATCGGGGCGACGTCGGCGGCCAGGTCGATCTCCAGGGCGATTCCCTCGCCCAGGATGCCGCGGATCATCTGCTGCAGCTCCCGCACCGTCCCGTTGACGCTGAGCACCCTGGGATTGATGATCTGCTTGCGGCTGAAAGCCAGGATATGGGAGATCAGTTGGGCCGCTTTCTCGCCGGCATTGTAAATGCTCTGCACGTTTTCGCGCGTCTTGCCGGCCTGGCTTTCGGCCAGCACCATTTCGGCATAGCCATTGATGATGGTCAGCAGGTTGTTGAAATCATGGGCAATGCCGCCGGCCAGGCGCCCAAGGGAATCCATCTTGACTTCCTGGAAAAATTGCTCCGCGATTTTTTTTTCAATGCTGATGTCGCTGGCGATGGACAGGAAATGGCTGATGGCGCCGCTTTTGTCGAGAACGGGAGAGATGGAGGTGCGTTGCGTATACAGGGCGCCGTTCTTTTTCCGGTTGACCAATTCCCCCTGCCAGGCCAGGCCGCCGTCCAGCGCGGCCCACAATTCGCGGTAGAATGCCCTGGTCTGCATGCCGCTGCTGAGCAGGCGGGGGTTTTGCCCCAGCGCTTCGGCGGCCGGGTAGCCGGTGAGCCTCGTGAAAGGCGTCGTTGACATAGCAGATCAGCCCCTGGCGGTCAGCCAGAAAAATCGCTTCGCTGGCGGCCTGGATGGCCGCTTGCAGCAGGCGCGGGCAACGGCATGGTTTTTCTTCCTCCCAGGCGGCCGGCTTTTTCCCCGGCAACGACAGTCAGGTCTCTGGCCATCTTCAGGACTCCTTTGCCTTGTTCAACGGCGTTTCAACTGTTTTTCAATGGCGGCCGGCGTCAGGGTGACGATGATCGGCCGGCGATGCGGGCAGAAAAAGGGATTGGCGCACGAAAAAAGGTCCCTGACCAAAGCCCGCTGCTGCTCGGGCTGCAGGCGCTGGTTGACCTTGATCGCGTCGTGGCAGGCCAGGGCGGCCAGCCACCGTTCTTCCGCGCTCCGTTCTCCGGCCGGCTTGTCCGCAGCGGGGGATTCGCCCGCCGCTGGGGGCACGCGCAGGGCGGCGCGCACGGAATCGCGGATGCCCGCTTCGCTTAAGAATTGCGGGAAAGCCTTGATCTCGATGGCCGAACCGCTCAAGGGCCGGATGTCAAAACCGGCTTTTTTGAAAAATGCCATTTTGGTTTCATCGAGCTCCGCCCGCTCCGCCGGGGACAATTCCAGCAGCAGGGGAAAAAGGGCCTGGGCCGAAGCGGCGCCGCCGGACGCGATACCCGGCCTGCAGGCGCTCGAACAGCACCCTTTCCCGGGCATTGTGCTGGTCGATGATCAGCAGTTCGCCGTTTCTTTCGACCACGATATAGGAATCGAGATATTGACCCAGCACGCGAAAATCATCCCCGGCAGCCATGGCTGCGCTGGCAAACAGCGAGGGCGTTGCCGCCGACGCGCCGGCCCCGGCTCCGGTCGAAGCAAACGCAGCCGGCTGGGAAAGCTCCTGGCTGGAGGCCGCCGGCGGACCGCGCTGCCTGCCCCAGGGCGTCGTCGATGGCCTGCTGCAGGAACTGGTAGACGCGCTGGCTGTCCAGGAAGCGGATTTCCAGTTTCATGGGATGGATGTTGACGTCGATCTGGCTGGGCGGGACGGTGAAATTGAGCACCCCGGCCGGGCTGCGCGATTTTTCCAGGTACGTCTGATAGGTATTGTTGAAAGCGGCCAGCAGGGTTTTTTCCTTGACCGGCCGGCCGTTGACCGTAAAAAACTGGCGCCCCTTGCCGCTGACGCCGGTCTGCGCCGCCGAGATAAAACCATGAAGCGCGAAGTCCCCGGCAGAGAAATCCACCGGCCGCAATCCGGCCAGAAACTCCTTGCCGAAAACCTGGTAGATGCGCTCGGCCAGATTGGCGGCAGCGGGGTAGGAAAACACCGTCCGGCCGTTGTGCTGCAAAGTGAAGGCGATGGCAGAGCGGGCCAGGGCAGTGGTCTCCAGGAAGGCGCTGACCGGACGCAGCTCGCCCTGGTCGCTTTTCATGAATTTGCGGCGCACCGGGAAATTGGCGAACAGCTGCCGCACGGTGATGGCGCTGCCCCGGCGGCAGGCGGCTTGTTTTTTTTCCTGCAGCCGGCCGTCGCGGAAACGGCACTGCCAGCCTCGGCCCTCTCGGTTGTCCGCGGTCTCCAGGTCGATATCGGCCACTTCCAGGATCGAGGGCAGGGCTTCGCCGCGAAAACCCAGGGTCAGCAGGCGGTCCAGGTCCTCCAGTTCCACCAGCTTGGAAGTGCTGTGGCGTTGAAAAGCGATCTCGATATCGTCGGCGGCAAAACCGCAGCCGTCGTCCTCGACGCGGATCATTTCCTTGCCGCCGGCAGAGCAGGGCGACGGCGATCTCGCCGGCACCGGCGTCAATGGCGTTTTCCACCAGTTCCTTGACCACGGAAAGCGGGCGCTCGATCACCTCGCCGGCGGCGATCTTGCGAAACACGCTTTCGGCTAAAACCCGAATTCTGGCCACGGCTTCTCCCCTTGCCGGTTCCCTGAGCGGCAGTCTGGAAAAATATCACAAAGCCTCAGCAAAAGCAATGCTGGGAAGGCAAAGGGAGGAAAGAGGGAAAGACAGAGGGAAGAGACTGAATTGACAAGCATTTCAAATAAAAATATAATCAATGGCGTGGAACCCGGAACACTGAAGATCTGCAAATACGGCGACGACGTGCTGAAAATGAAGGCACGGGAGATCCGCGACATCGACGCGCACATCGCCGACCTGGCCGCGGCCATGGTCGCAGACCATGCACCAGGCTCCGGGCATCGGCCTGGCCGCCCCGCAGGTGAGCGAATCCCTGCAGCTGATCACCGTGGATCTCTCGGTCGGAGAAAATCCCGAGGAACTGCTGGTCCTCGTCAATCCCGCAGATCATCGAAGCCGAAGGCTATGAGATCAGCGAGGAAGGCTGCCTGTCGGTTCCCGGCTATTCGCTGCCCATCAAGCGCAACGCCCGCATTTTGCTGCAGGGCATCCTGCTCGACGGCCGCGACCTGCGCGCCGAATTCGACGGCTTGAAGGCCCGGGTGCTGCAGCACGAAATCGATCACCTCGACGGCGTGCTGATCGTGGACCGCTTGTCCAGCCTGAAGCGCACCCTGATCAAGAAAGAGATCAACCAAAAGAGAAAAAGTGGCCAATGGTGAGATGGTTTTTTTCGGAACCGCGGCCATCGGCCTGCCCATCCTCAAAGAACTGAATAAAAATTTCGACCTGAAATTGATCGTCACCCAGCCGGACACCCGCGGCGGGCGCAACCGCCAGTTGATCGTCCCTCCGGTCAAGCAATTCGCCGTGGAGAAACCGCCTGCCCTTCATGCAGCCGCCCGACCTGCGCGAGCCGGAGCTGGAGCTGGCCATGCGCCGCATCGATCCGGCCATCGCCGTGGTCGTGGCCTACGGCCAGTTCATTCCCGGCGCCATCCATTCCCTGCCCCGCCATCAGGACGATCAACGTCCATTTTTCGCTGCTGCCGGCCTACCGCGGGGCCGCCCCGGTGCAGCGGGCCATCGAAAACGGCGAGATCCCGCAGCGGCATCACCATCTTCGAGATCAGCGGCCGCATGGATGCCGGCCCCATCTGGGCCCAGGAAGAGATCGCCATCCGCCCCGACGACACCACGGCCACCTACCAGCTGCGCCTGGGCGAGACGGCGGCGCCTTTCCTGCTGCAAAACCCTGGAGCAGATCTTTTCCGAGCACGATCCGCAATCATCCGCAGGACGATGCGCAGGCCACCGTGGCGCCGGCGGTCAAAAAAAGCGAGGGCCGGGTCGATTGGCTGCTGCCGGCGCGGCGGCTTTACGATCGCCTGCGGGCGTTCACGCCGTGGCCGGGATTGTTTTTCGACCTGGAAAAGCGCCAGGTCAAGATCCTCGCCGCCGCGGTTGCGCAGGAATGAACACCACGACCAGGCGGGCGCGATCCTGAAACTGGACGCCCAAGGCCTGCAGGTCGCCTGCGGCTTGGGAACGGTCCTGGAAATTTCCGAGCATTCAGCCGGAAGGCAAAAAAGCCATGAGCCCCTGGCAGTTCTCCCTGGGCAACCGCTTCCCGGAGCGCTTGCCATGAATTTTATCACACCCGGCCGCCAGCGTCCTGCGCGAGTACTTTCGCGACCCGCAAACCAACCTGCGCATGCTGCTGACCCGATTTCTGAACGGCTACCCGGGCAGCGACAAAAATGCGCTGACGCGCACGGTATACGGGGTGGTGCGCAAGGACATCGCCCTGGAGCATGTCATCGGCCTTTTTTTGAAAAACAAGAACCAGGCCCCGGACCCGGCCAGCCATGTTTTTTTGAAAATCGCCGTTTTCCTGCTGCTCTATTCCGATTCCTATCCCGAATACGCGGTGGTCAACGAAGTGGTGAGCGCGGTCGCCGGCAAGGAAAAGCCTTTCGTTAACGCCGTTCTGCGCCAGTTGCTGCGCCGCAAGCAGGAGGTCAGGGACCGTCTGGACCGCAGCACAGACCTGGGCCTGAAATTCGCTATTTCGCCGCGGCTGCTGGCCGGCCTGCAGCAGATCTCCGCCGCCATCGAGACGGACCTGGAATACCTGGACAGCGAACCGGCCTTTCACCTGCGCTTCAACCCCCGCAGCTGACCATGGACGCAGGCGCGGCAAACCCTGGCCGCTGCCGGCATCCCCTGCCGCGAGCTGCCGCAGCTGGATTGCTTTGAAACCACGGCCGCCGGCCAGGTGCTGGAAAACCCGGGCAATTGGGCGGGTTTTACCTGCAGAACATCGGGCTCGCAGGCCGTGGCCCTGCTGGCCGCCGCCGTCGCGGAAAAAATCGTCTGCGACGTCGCCGCGGCCCCGGGCGGCAAAGTCGCTGACCCTGGCCTGCCTGCGGCCCGACCTGAAAATCTGGGCCAGCGATGTCAGCGCCGCAGCGCCTGCGCCTGCTCGAGCACAATATCCGCCGCTTGCACCTGGACAATATTTCTCCTTTCGAAGCCGATATCTTCAAGTACCCGCCCGGCCGCGAAGCGGCCGACCTGGTCATTCTCGACGCCCCCTGCACCTCGAGCGGCACCCTGCGCAAAAACCCAGACCTGAAAAGCAAGATCAGCCAGGAGATGATCGAAAAAAATGCCCGGCAGCAGCGGCTCATGCTGGCCAGCCTGGTCGAGCGCTTTCCCGCGCGCCCGCTGGTTGTACGCGGTCTGTTCGTTCATCCGCGAGGAGAGCGAGGCGGTGGTGGAAAAAGTCGCCGCCGCCCGCGGCCTGGCAGCCGGTCGCGCTTCAGCCGCTGCTGGAAAAATACGGCTTCCGGGTGAAACAGGCGAAATACGGCTGCTATTTATTGCCTTCGGAACTGAACAACGATTTGTTCTATATATCCCTATTAGAACCAAGCAAATCTAAGTAACCCGGGCAGAAATCAATGAGGTTCGAAGTTCGGCGTTCGATGTTCGAAGTTTAAAAGCAAAGAAACGAAATAGAAGAAAAAAACAAATACAAGCCTTTCTGTATTTGATTCTTATTTGGTTCTTGTTCTGGCTGTACAACATCGAACTTCGAACCTCGAACATCGAATCTACTGATTTCTTTTCAGCTCCAGAGCACCAGGTTCATCTCATACGGATCGCCGGCCAGGGGGTGAAAGGGAGTGACGCGCAGCTTGAAACCGAAGTTGCCGGTGCGGGCGCAGGGGATGGCGCCGCTGAAGCGGAAGCGGCCGTCAGCGATCTTCTCCACCTCGGCCAGCTGGCCCAGGGCCGAATTCTGCAGCACGTCCTCGCCGACGATGGTCCCGTAATAGACGTCCACCCGGATATCGCCGGGCTGGACCTTGCCCAGGAAGAGGTCGGCCTGAACGCGGAACTCTTCGCCGCTCTTGTAGGTGCGCCCGGTATCGGCCAGCACATTTTCGATGCGCAGGCCGGGAAAATCGGCTTGCATGCGGTTTTGCCACTTGACCAGCTCGCGCGTCGGCGCGAAATCGTCGGCGCTCAGCTTGGCGTGGTTGTCCGAGGCGTTTTTATAGAATTTGTTGAAATATTCCTTGACCATGCGGCTGGTGTTGTAGCGCGAGGCGATGGTGATCAGCGAATGCTTCATCATGCGGATCCACTCGCGCGGCAGGCCGTCGCGAGCCGCGTTCGTAAAACAGGGGAATGATGTCTTTTTCCAGGATGGAATAAATGGCCTTGCTCTCGACCTCGTCCTGGTAGTCCTTGTCGGTGTAGACTTCGCGGTTGCCGATGGCCCAGCCGTTCTTAAGGTCATAGGCCTCGTCCCACCAGCCGTCCAGGACGCTGAAATTCAAAACGCCGTTGCAGGCGGCCTTCATGCCCGACGTACCGCAGGCCTCCAGCGGGCGCAGCGGGGTGTTCAGCCAGATGTCCACTCCGGAAACCAGGTAGCGGGCCACGTTGATGTCGTAATCCTCGATGAAGGCGATCTTTTTGCGCAGGTGCCCGACCGACATGAAGGAGATGATGTTCTTGATCAGCTCCTTGCCGGCCTGGTCCTGGGGATGGGCCTTGCCGGCGAACACCAGCTGCACCGGCCGCTCGCTGTCGTTCAGGATCTTGAGCAGACGCTCCGCGTCCTTGAAGATCAGGTAGGCGCGCTTGTAGGTGGCGAAGCGGCGGGCGAAGCCGATGGTCAGGGCCACCGGGTTCAAGGCTTCCTGGGATTCGCTGACCAGCAGGTTGGACGCCCCCTTGGCGATCAGCTGCTTCTGCAGCCGCAGGCGGGTGAAGGCGATCAGGCGCCGGCGGCGGATCTCGTGCACGTTCCAGAGCTCGGGATCGGGAATGTTCTGCACTTTTTCCCAGGCGTCGCGGTAATCCTGCTTTTCGCGCCATTTGCTGCCCAGGTATCTTTCGAACAGGTCGTTCATTTCGAAAGAGATCCAGGAGGGGATGTGAATGCCGTTGGTGATGGGCTGGATGGGAACATGCTCCAGCGGCACGGCCGGCCAGAGGTTTTTCAGCATGTCCTTGGAAACTTCGGCGTGCAGGGTGGAAACGCCGTTGACGAAGGCGGAATTCTTGACGGCGGCCACGGTCATGGAAAAATTTTCCTGGTGGTTATCGGGGTGGACGCGGCCGCTGGCCATGAAATCGTTCAGGGAAATATTGAATTCCCGCAGATAGTTGCCGAAGTAATTTTTCAGAAGTTCCGGGCTGAAGATGTCGTGGGCGGCCTGGACGTTGGTATGGGTCGTGAACACGCTCGACTTGCGCACCAATTCCATGGCTTCGTCATAAGCGAGGCCGTTTTTCTTCATCAGCACCCGCGCCCTTTCGAAGGGGGTGAAGGCCGAATGGCCTTCATTCATGTGCACGACCGTGAAGCGGGATGCCCAGGGCGTCCAGCATCTTCACGCCGCCGATGCCCAGGATGATCTCCTGCTGCAGGCGCATCTCCGGATTGCCGCCATACAGCTGGGCGGTCAGGCGCCGGTCGTATTCGCTGTTTTTCTCAATATTGGAATCGAGCATATGGATGGTTACGCGGCCGACTTTGATCTGCCAGACCTTGAGATAAACTTTGCGGCCGGGGAAATCCAGCTCGACCTCCAGGGGCTGCCCGTCGCGTTGTTTCACTTCCTGGACCTGCATGTTGTAAAAATCGTTGACCTGGTAAAAATCCTGCTGCCAGCCGTCCATGTTCAGGTACTGCTGGAAGTAGCCCAGCTGGTAAAGGAGCCCGACGCCATGAAAATTGAGATTCAGGTCGCTGGCCGCCTTGACATGGTCGCCGGAAAGGATGCCCAGGCCTCCGGAATAGATGGGCAGCGTGTCGCTCAGGCCATACTCGGCCGAAAAATAGGCAATGCTGACCTGCTTGCGTATGGTTGATGCTGTGCAGCATGTGCAGATACTGGTCGAGCTGCTCGCTGACCCTCTGGACCTCGCTCAGAAAACCTTCGTCAGCGGCCAGTTCGTCCAGTTTTTCCTGGCTGATCTCCCCCAGCATGCGCATCGGGTTATGCTGATTTTTTTCCCAGAGATCGCCGTCCAGGGTGATGAACAGCTTGATGGCCTCCGGATTCCAGGTCAGCCACAGGTTGGAAGCGATGACCAGAAGGGGCTTCAGCTTATCCGGCAGATCGGGGATCACCTTGAATTTTTTAAACTTTCCCATGGGTTAGCACTCCTGACAATTTCGGCTCAAAATTGCGGTTCAAAGCAAAGAGAGGATACTGTCTTTTTTTAATTTCAGGTAATAGTTCAACTTTCCGGAAATCAGGTTCAACCCGGAAATCAGCAACAGGAAATAGCCGCTGTTCAAGGAATGGACCATGATCTTGAATTTGCCGGCAACATATTCGATATGGAAATCGGCTTGGGTCGCCTCCAGGTTGTCGAGTTTCCCGACCACTTCAGCCAGTTCGGCCCCGAGCAGGTCCATGTCGGTCTCGGGCGGCAGGTAAACCGCTTTTTCCAGTTCCAGCCCGTCTTTGCCCCAGATCCCGATCAGGTATATTTCCGGATTGCGCGCCTGGACTTCGTTGAAAATCGTTTTAAACAATTTGGCTTCCCCTTTGTTGGATCAGTTGCAAAAATCTCTGCAGTTTTTCAATGACCTGGTTGCTCTTGTCGGTGCGCAGCAGCAGCAGGATGGCCTTGATCTTCAGGAAAAAGTCGGTGCGGCCCGTTTTTTCGAACAGGCTTTTATAAATGGCCAGCGATTCCCGGTAA
Source organism: Candidatus Aminicenantota bacterium (assembly GCA_963764745.1). Classification (GTDB taxonomy): domain Bacteria; phylum Acidobacteriota; class Aminicenantia; order UBA2199; family UBA2199; genus UBA2199. The sequence goes on from CAVXTN010000012.1 coordinate 414,616, forward strand.
AGACCCTGTTTGAAATACAATTCGGCGGCGCTTTCCGTTTCGAAATGCAGGTCATCGGCCGGCGGCGGGGGTTCTTTTTCCTTTGCCCCGATCTCGGGCCCGGATTCGGAATCGAAGGTGATCTGGACCGGCGGGGCCTCTACCGCCAACGACAGCGGCGGCGGGGATTCGGGCGGCGGCGGAGCGGAGCGGACGCCGGGCAGGCTCTCGTGGGCATGCATTTCCACCTTGGTGTCGGCCAGTTTGGCGTTCACGTCGGCGGTCAGCATTCCCTGCAACTGCTTGACCCGCTCCTGGGCGACCGCGTTGAAGGAATCCAGGAAAAGCAGCTTTTTATAATAGAGCAGGCTCTCGGGCAGTTTCTGCTGCTGGAAATTCAGGTCGGCCAGCTCCTTCAGGATCATGATATTGTCGCCGAACATGCCGTACATTTCACGCAGCAACAGGATGGCCTTCATCGTCCTTTTTCAATGCGTGCAGGAACTTGTATTTGAGGAACCGCAATTGATAGGAAGCGGGAAACTGCTTGATCACCTCATCCGCCTGGGCCAGGCCGGCGATGAACTTGCCCTGCTGGAACAGCTCCTCCAACTGCGCCAGCTGCTCCCTTTCGTTCTGAAAACTGGCCAAATTTTACCTCGTTACCAATATCCTTTCCTCTGCCTTTTCATAGCATGTTCAAGTCGAAAAAACAAATCGCTTCCCCGGGCCATCCTGCCCTGTCCTCCTTGGAGAAGCCTTACCGCATCTTGCGCAAAAGCCCTCCCGGCAAACTAGTTGGCGTGCATCAAGAGGATGGAAATGTAGTCCTGGGGAAGGGAAAGGCCGTCGACGCGTCCGTCGATGACCAGCAAGGCTCGGATGTATATCTGCGCGTCCATGCCGGGAAATTCGACCTCCCCCGGAAGAAAGTACGTGGCCGTCACCTGGCCGTTGCCGTCGGTGGTCAACTTGATCGTGGGTTCGCTGTTTTGAAAAAAGCCCAATTCCAGCCAATTGAAGCCCGCGTCCGCCTGCTGGAGCAGGATAGTTCTTCCCGACAGCGGCGTGCCCTTCCAGTCAGTGACCCGAACGGTAATGTGGCTGGTATGCTGGATGCCGTCGACCAGCAGCACGGCCGGGCTGGCCGAACCTTCGACCAGGATATTATAGCCGGCCGGGCCGTCCCAGGGCGGATCGCTCACGTCGGTGCGCTTGCAGGACGAAACTGCCAGGACCAGGCTGACGATGAGCAATAGGAAAAGTATTTTTTTCATTTCAGGTTCCTCCTAGTTCCCCGCAGCCCCGGTGGAGGTGGGGGTGGGGGTGGGGGTGACGGGGTCGGCGAAATTGGCGCACCAGACCGTTACTAAGCCCGTTATCGGCGCCACGCGGTGCCCGCCCATGTCCTTGCCGTGGATGGTCACCACGGCCACCAGCTCCAGGATCTTTGCCTGGTTCTGGGGCAAGGTCAATGCCAGCAACGGCGGCTCGAGCTTGGCGTCGTGGCGGATCAATATAAAAGGAATCTTCGTCTCCTTGGTGATGGGCACCAGCACGCCCATGGGCTGGGTAAAGCGATTGGGCACGTCGACCCCCTCCTGGTTGCGGCCGTCGGTGCGCTGGAACACGACATCGATCTGGTCGATCAGGACATTGTAATAAGGAGTCAAATCGGCACTGGTCAGCGTCGGGTCCAGGGGCAGGGCCATGATGTCGGCGATGGCGTTGTCGTTAAAAATGCTGCCGCCGGTTTCGACATCGGAAAAGACCGTGGTCGAGCCGGCTTTGCCGGCCAGGTCGTTGCCGGTCAGGGAGACGATCTGCAGCATGGTCCCCGACGTGCTGTCGTTCTCCAACTTGTTGCAGCCGGCCAGCAAAACCGCGAATATGATCAAACCTGCAATTTTCAGTTTCATTTTTCCCTCCTATTTGACGATGCGGGGAGTGATGAATATCATCAACTCATTCTGCGTGCCCGCATTGCGGGAATTGCGGAACAGAGCCCCCAGCAGGGGGATCTTGCTCAATAGCGGCACGCCGTCGCTGCTGTGGGACTGGGTGATCTTGTAGAGGCCGCCAATGACGATGGTGCCGCCGTCCTGGACCATGACCGTGGTCTTGGCCGTCTCGGTGACGATGGTCGGGATGCCCTGGACCTGCTTGTCGAAATTGGCCACATCGTTCTTGATGTCGATGAGCATGATCACCGAGCCCCGGGCCGTGATCTGCGGCGTGACCTTCATTTCCAGCGCGGCGTTGATATACTGGGTGGTGATGGTGTTGTTCTGGTTGGTCTGGATGGGGATGCGCTCGCCCTGGGTGATTTCGGCCGGCATGTTGTTCTGGGTGGTGGCGCGGGGCGAGGAAATGAGCCGGCCCTTGCCCTTGCGGGTCAGGGCGCTCAGGGCCACGTCCAGGTTGAAGGTGCCCGGCGATGTTGCCCAGGGAGATCTTCGGGGAAACCACGCTGTCCGCGGTCGGCACGTTGATCACGTAGCCGTTGGGGTTGGCCTTGGCATCCACCGTACCGCTGCTGACGATGGAATTGGGGAAAACCATGTTGGTCTGGTTGCCGTGGGCGGCGTTGGCCGATGGCGTTGTAGCCCCACTGGATGCCGAAGGAATCAAGCGAACTGGCGGAAGCCTCCACGATGCGCGCCTCGATCTGCACCTGGGGGTTGGCGGCGTCAAGAGTATCGATCAGGGTGTCGATGACCTTGATGCGCTCGGGCACTTCGGAAATGATCAGGGTGTTGGTGCGGTCGTCCGTGACCAGCTCCCCGCGCGGGCTCATCTGTTTTTTCAGGATGACCGCCACGTCCTTGACCTTGGCGTAGCTCAGGGTGCGGGTGGATACTTCCAGGTTGCCTTCCTGCTCACGGGCTTCGCGCAGCTCCTGCCGGCGCTTGGATTCCTGGGCCAGTTTTTCCACCTTGCCGATGCGCAGGATGTTGCCCTCCTGGATCATGTCCAGGCCGTTGACCTTCAGGATCAGTTCCAGGGCCTGGTCCCAGGGGACCTGCACCAGTTCGCAGGTGAAGCGACCGGTCACGTCGGGATCGATGACCATGTTCAACCCGGATATCTTGGCGATGAACTTCAGGATATTGCTGATATCGGCGTTCTTGAAGGAAAAGTCGTAGGGGTCGCCGGAAAACTGCGGCCGGCCTTCATCCACGGTCTTCTTCTGGAAATCGATGTTTTGCTGCCCGGACGTTTCCTGATCCTGGGGGACGGCCTGCGGCCTCGGCCGACTTCGCCTTCGGCCTTGGATTTTTCCGGACCGAAAAATTCATTGCTGGCCGCCGCAGGCTTGGCCTTGGCTTTCCGCGGGCCGGGCCGGCGGGAGCTTGTCTTCCATTTTGGCCGCAAATACAGGCTCGCTCTTCAGCGGCGGCTGGACCGCTGGGGGGGCGGCTGGGTCCGGTTCTGGGCCACGGCCGGAGTCGCCGCGGCCAATTGCGGGGCATCAAAAAATTCCACCTGCAGCAGGTTGCCCTTGGCCTGGACCGAAAAATGCTTCAGATAGTTCAGGTCGAAGACGATGCGGTAAACATCGCCGGAATTGTTGCCGCCGCGGATGGTTTTGACATTCTGCAGATTCACGGTTTTCAGCATCTTCCCCGACTGGGCGCCCTGCAGGTCGATGGCCAGGCGGACCGGCTGCTGTCTCGATGGGGATGACGCGGTATTCGGTCTGGGCCGACAGGGCGAATTCAAAGCTGACATGACCGGGCTCCTGGGCGGCCACTTTCACGTCGCGGACGCTGACCAGCCCGGAATTCGCGGCGGCGGCCCTGGCCGGGAGAATGTCCTGGACGGCTTTGGGCCTGGGCGGCGGGGCGGAGGCGATGACGCTTTTCTCACTTCGAGCCGCCAGCCCCTTGAGCACGGGAAATTCGATATACAACCCGGTCTGGTTGGTGAAGACCCGGTAATTGACGTCGCTCTTCAGCGTGATCTCCACTTCGGAAAAATCAGCGGAATTCCTGATGCTCAGGTTCTGGATCACCGGTGAATCGAAGGTGAGGAAATTGTTTTCCACCTGGAAATCGACATCCTTGATGCGCATGACCAGGCGGTTGAGGTTGTCTTTCTGCGGATAGAAAATATCGGGAATGGGCAAAATCTTGTCGGTCTGCATGTGCAGCTGCACGAAATCCTCGCCGGGGAAATATTCAATTTTGTTGATGGTTACCCGGGCGTCAAGCCCCATGCCGGAGCATAAAATGAAACCTATCAACAAAATACTACTGCTCGTTTTTTTCATTTTCTTTCATTTCCTCCTCTTCAGGATTTAGGGTCTTTATAATAATGCGGTCTTTCTGACCGGCCAGGGCGACGGTTAAGCTCTTTTTGAAACTGACGGAATTCTTGTCCATGGCCACGACTTCCCCGTCATAGACCTTGCTGCCGATGCTCACGATGTAGGGCCTGGTATCGGGGCCTTTCAGCAGGGCCTTGAAAGACCCTTGGGCAAAAATGATGCCCTCGAGCTCCAGCTCATCGATCATCAATCCGGCGATGCCTTCGATGGCCTCGCGGTTCTCCTTGACGCTTTTGCCCTGCAGCAGGTTCCAGAACGGATCACGGCGACCCTCGGGGTTGTAGACGAACTCTCCGGGCATGACGCTGATCTCGGCCGTGTCCTCGCTGCCGGGCTCAGGAAGATCCTTGGGCACTTCCTGCGCCGCCTGCAGCAGGGGAAACAGCAAGAAAATAAGGACGAATATGGGTTTCATTTAAAATTCTCCTGCTTTCAATGCTCCCGGTTCCTGGGCTTTGCGGCCCGGGGCGCGCTTGGTGACGGCTTTTTTGACCTTGCCGCCTTCGCGATAGATATAGGTGGTGGCGATGAAGCTGGCCGTGATGGTGTAGTCGTAACTCAGGCTTTTCAGGGGGCTGATCTGCAGCCTGTCGATGGTGAATATTTTTTTCAGGCGCGAGACCTGGTCGAAGAATATGCCCAGGTTGTGGTAATTGCCTTCCAGGCTGATGGCGATCGGCCATTCGATGTAGATGTCGCGGTTGGTTTCCTTGTTGAAATTGAAAGTCCCGGTCTTCAGGCGGGCATTGGAGGCGATGGCCTGGATCTTGCGCAGGATCTGGCTCACTTCTTTCTTCTCGGGCAGGATGCCCTTCAGGTCTTCCAGGATCTTTTCATTGAGCGCTTTTTCTTCCTTCAGCTTTTCCAGTTTGCTTTCATTTTTCTCCGCTTTGCGGATCTCGTCCTGGAGTTTTTCGCTTTGCACGACGATGGAATTGATCTCGTCCTGGGTGGGCGAATAGACGATGAAATAAAAAATGCCGAACAGGACGGCGCCGACGACCAGGAAAACCAGCAATTGCCCATACCACGGTAAATTTTGAATTTCCATTTTAAACCACCTTATTGAGATCGGGCTGACCGACGAACAGACAATCGATGCGGAATTCAAAAATATCGATGCCGGCCTCCTTTTTTCTGGTCGTCGATTTCAGCTGGACATTGGTGAACGAGCTCGAATTCTGCAGGTTGTTGATCAGATCGGCGATCAGGTTATTGGAAAGGGCCTTGCCGGTGAGGTTGATCACCCCCTTGTTGAAGGTCAAGCCGGTCAGCCATACCCATTCGGGCAGGGCGCGGGACATTTTGTCCATCATGAGCACCGCGTCTTTTTGCTTCAGTTTCAGGTCGCTGATGATTTTGATCTTGCTGTCCAGTTCCACTTTGGTCGTTTCAATTTCAGCCAGTTCCTTCAGGACTTTTTCGAGTTCCGCTTTTCTGAGGGTCCGGTCATCCAGCAGTTTTTTTTCAGAGGCCAGCTGGCCGGATTGCAGGAAATACAGCAAGCCGATGCTGCAGACCGTGAGGGCGATGGCCCCGATCAGGGCCGGCAGGCTCAGCTTGCTGGGCTTTGCTTCTTCGGTCAGGCTGACGGTCGCTCCCCCAGCGGCAACCTCTTTCTTTTCCGGTTTTAATAAATTGATTTTGATCATTTCGAATCCCCCACGGCCCTCAGGGCCAGGCCGACGGCTACCGTATACAACGGCGCCATGTCCTTGATGAAGTTTAGATCAAATTTCTTGTAGTTGATATCGATATTGTTGAACGGGTTGACCACTTCGACAGGAATATCGAACTCCTGGGAGAAGAAATCGGTGATCGCTTCCAGGTTGGCGCTGCCGCCGCTGAGCAGGATGTTGTCGATCCGGCCTTCGGTGGTATTGGAGCGGTAGAATTCAAACGTTTTTTTGATCTCGTTGCGCAGATCGTTCAACACGATGTTGATGATCGGCTTGACGGCGGCGGTGGAGATCCCCTCCACGGCGCGGCCTTTCTTGACCGCCTCGGCCTTTTCGTACTTGAGGTTCAATTCCTTCTGCAGCAGGTCGGTGAACTGGTTGCCGCCGAACGCAATGTCACGGACAAAGACGGGGTGGCCGGCCTTGGAAATGATCACATTGGAGATCGACGCCCCGATATTGATGATGGCCAGGACCTTGTCGCGGTACAGGTCGTAGTTGAGCAGCACGCTGTTCAGGGCGGCGAAGGAATCCAGGTCCACGATATCGGCGGCCTTGCTGGCGCTGGTGATCACGTTGAGGTAGTCGTTCAGCTTTTCCTTGCGCACCGCCGACAAAATGACGCCCACGCGGTCGGGCGCGGAATCGGAAGATTCGATGATCTCATAGTCGATATTGACTTCATCGGGAGTGAACGGGATATGCGGCCTGGCTTCCCAGAGAATGTGCTCATGCATCTCATCCGGATTCAGGCGCTGCACCTCGATCCTCTTGACGATGACCGAACTCCCCGACACGGAAAACGCGATGCGGTTGGTCTTGGCCTTGCTGTCATAAAATACATGCTGGATCGCCTCGGCCACCGCCGTCGAATCCATGATGCTTCCTTCCACGATGGATTGATAGGGAACAGGTTCATAGCCGATGGAGACAAGTTCATAGCGGGTTTCCGCTCCTTTTTTTTTCGCCTTCAGCTCCACCAGTTTCAAGGCAAACGAACCTATGTCCAGTCCAACGATGGGTTTGGATTTTTTAAAACTGAATAGAGGCATGGCACTCTCCACTGTATGTAATTTTCATACTGAAAATTTTTTAACATAATGAAAATAAAATGTCAAGGTTTTTTTGTTTTTTTTATAGATTTATCGGGGATATGGAAATGCTGACACCCCGAACAGCCTAAACTGACGTGCCTTATGGAATTTTTTTATTGCAAAATTCCTATATTACTAGGTTATTCTGATTTCATTTTGGAAGACGATTTTTTCGGTTTTTTCGCGTTTTTTCTTTCCCCGCAACGGCTGAACGGGGATGGTCAGGGGTTTTTTGCGATATCGGCCAGGTTTTCGATATTCAGGATCTGGACATCGCGCTGCCTTTCCCTGGCGGCTCGCTTGAGCAACCCGGCCAGTACCTTGCCGCTGCCGATCTCGGCGAACCCGGCGACGGCGGGATCCCCGAGCAGGACCTCCATGGTTTCCTGCCACAGGACCGGACGGGAAACCTGCTTTTTCAATCCGGCGCGGGCATCCTCGCCGCTCGTGACCTTTTTGGCCTGCCAATTGTTGATGACCGGGAACCGGGGAGCGGCGAAAACCACCCGGTCGAGATCCAGGGCCAATTTTTCCTCGGCCGGCAGCATCAACTCCGAATGAAAGGGGGCGGAAACCGGCAAAAAGACCGTTTTTACCCCAAGGCGCCGCGCCGCTTCCTCCACCGTCCCCTTTTCACCCGAGATCACCACCTGGCTGGCGCTGTTATGGTTGGCCAGGTTGACCACCTTGCGGACCCCAGCAGGAGTCGGCGGGCAGGCCGGCAAGTTCATGATTCAGGGCCTCGATGGTCTTGCGGATTTCATCCATGTCGGCACCGATCAGAGCCGCCATGGCCCCCTTGCCGACCGGGACCGCTTCCTGCATGTATTTCCCCCGGCGATGGACCAGGGTGAGTGCGTCTTCATAAGAGAACACCCCGGCGCAAAGCAGGGCGGAATACTCGCCCAGGCTGTGACCGGCCGCCAGCAACGGTTCTTTTTGCCAAAGTGAGTAAAGAATATACGAGACCGTGAGCAGGGCGGGCTGGGTGTTGAAGGTCAGTTTCAGTTCCTCTTCCGGACCCGTAAAGCAAATACGGGACAGATGGTAGCCCAGGATCTCGTCGGCCTGCCGGAACGTTTTTTTGGCGAAGTCGCTCTTCTCGAAAAGGTCCAGCCCCATGCCCACGGCCTGCGAGCCCTGGCCGGGAAATACAAATGCTCTGTCGTTCATTTCACAACCTCCCTGGATCGATCATTTTCAACTGCACGCGGCCGAAACCGCCCTGGCCTTTGCTGTTGCGTATTCCCAACCAGAATTCATCGGCGAGCAGCGCCCGGTCCGCCGAGCGCAAGCGCAGCCGGCGGAAAACTTCCTTGATCTTGAAATCCTTCCACAGCGGAACATCGGGAAATGATTCGCCGCATATTTCCAACTCGTCGGCGCTGCTGGCGCTGACGCGAAAACTCAGGCTCAGGGGCGATTTTTGCCGGACCGTGACCAGGGACTTGACGACCTTTTCCAGCAGCGCCGCCACCCGGTTCAGGTCCGCCGAAAAATCTAGCCCGTCGACGGTCCATTCGCGGGGGAACGGGTCGAAGGGAGAGGCGAAAGGCTCGGGGCCGAAGCGCTGGTTCATGAGTTTCAGCAATTCGGCCAGCGTGGGAAAGACCAGGAAATAGATGCCGGTCTTGGCGGGATGATAGCGATAGCGAGGTTCCAAGCCGACCGAGAAATTCTTGTAAACGCCAAGGGCGTCCCTTTCGAAGGCGAACGCCTGCGTCCCGGTCATGATCAGCCGGTGGGGAAATTTTTTCATGGTTTTCATGCGCCCGGCGAATTCGGGTTCACGCCGGCGCCATTGCTGCAGAAGCGTGTCGGCAAAAATTCTTGCTTCCGCCTCGTCCCGGTCCACGCTGAGCAAGGCCAGGGTCTTGCCGGAGAAGCCAAGCGTCCTGAGGACGTAAGCCGAGCGGGGAAGGCCGGCAAAGGCAAAGGCCACGCTGCCGTCGGGCCGGAAGCGGGCGGTCAGGTCGATCGCCGCCGAAGCTTCATAATAAACGCGCAGGGGGATGAACAGCAGCAGCCGCGAAACGGCGCTGCCACAGATATGGTACTCCAGGCGGTAGGTCGGGTCGGCAGTCCCCTCGGCGGGGGTTTTCAGTTCCCCCTCGGCCCGGCCCTTCATGGTCGTCAACAGCGTGGCGGCCAGCAGCAAAGATATCGCGGCCAGGCGTTTGTTCATTTTTTCAGGGTGCGCAGGGTCGCGGCGATTTGCTCATCGCTCAAGCCCTGCGGTTCCAGGCCCAGGCTGCGCAACTGCAGGTAGAGGGCGGCCGCCTTCTCCACGATCTCGATCCGGTCCAGGGCCTGGTCCAGGCTTTTGCCGGAGGCGATGACCCCGTGCTTGTCCCACAGGGCCAGGCGATATTTCTTCAGCTTTTCCTTGCTGGCCCTGGCCAGCCCCTTGGAGCCGGTGACGGCATAAGGGATCAGCCCCAGCATTTCCGGGACGAACAGTCGCGTTTCGTGCTGGAGACGGAAGATGCGGTCGTTCATCTCTTTCTCGGAATCGAAAATATGGCTCAGGGCGATCAGGCTGAGCGGGTGACAGTGAACCACGGCCCGCTCGCCGCTGCGGTTTTCCTTGAAAAGAGAATGCAGGCCGGCATGGGTCGCCCACTCGCTGCTCGGTTGTTCCGCCCCGTCTGCGAGCCAGTAATTCTCCTTGTCGATGATGCGGATCAGGCAAAGCCCTTTTTCCGGTTCGCCGGCGATATCGCGCATGCGGCTGCCGCTGGCGGTGACCAGGAAACAATCGCCGATCAGGTCGGTCATGTCCACCTGGGATTTGTGGATCTGGCCGGCGGCGGGCGCCCGCGCGGCCAGGGCGGCAGGCTCGGCGGCCAGGCGCAGCGACATGTTGCCGGCGCTGGCTTCGGCCCAGTTTTTCATGAACAGGACCTCGGCCACGCGGCGGAAATCCCGCGTCTCTTCCAGCTGGGAGATCATGGCGGCTCCTTGGCGCAAGTGTAGCGTTTTTTCGAATTCCAGTCAAGGAGGCGCGGATTGACTTTCAGACTGCTTGCGGCCTATAATTTGCGAAAAACAAGGAAGTGCCCATGACAGAAGAAAAGTTCAAGAAAAGCGCGCGCGAACTGCTGCAATTCATCGACCAGAGCCCGACCGCGGCCCATGCCGTCCGCCAGGTCGAAACGCGGCTGCTCCATGCGGATTTCCGCAGCCTGGATGAAAAAGACAGCTGGCGCATCCGCCCGGGGGACCGCTTTTTCGTCAATCGGCAGCTATCGGGGATCGCGGCGGTCAAGGTGGGAAGAAAACCCGCCGCCAAGAACGGCTTCAAGATCATCGGCGCCCATACCGATTCGCCGGGATTCCGCTTGAAACCCCATGCCCTGATCAGCAAGGGCGGGTATATGCAGCTGGGAGTGGAGATTTACGGCGGGCCGCTCCTGGCCTCCTGGCTCGATCGCGACCTGGGCCTGGCCGGCCAGGCGGTGATCCGCGACGGCCGGGACAACCTGAAGACCGTTCTGCTCAAAATGGAAAAGCCGGTGCTCAGGATCCCTCAGCTGCCGATCCACCTCAACCGTGAAGTCAACGACACGGGGCTGGTGCTGAACAAACAGGAGCACCTGGCCCCCATCCTGGGCAGCGCGGGCGAAAAGCCGGACAAAAAATGCCTGGAAAACCTGCTGGCCGCCGAATTGGGCATCAAGGCCGACCGGCTGCTGGATTGGGAATTGGGTTTGTTCGACCTGCAAAAGGGCGCCTTGGCCGGCATGGATGACGAATTCATCTCCTGCTCGCGACTGGACAACCTGGCCATGTGCCAGGCCGCCCTCGACGCCTTCCTGAAAAGCCCGGGCGGCGACGCCACCCAGATCATCATTTTTTACGACAGCGAGGAGATCGGCTCCACCACCGCCAACGGCGCCGGCTCCTCTTTCCTGCGCGACATTTTGACCCGGCTGGTCATGGCGGCGGCCAAGAGCACGGAAGATTTTTTCCGGGCCCTGGCGCGCTCATTTTTCATTTCCGCCGACGCCGCCCACGCCGTTCACCCGAACTACATCGAGAAATTCGAAAAAGAGCACCATTGCTCGCTGAACAAGGGACCGGTCATCAAGATCAACGCCTTGAAAAAATACGCCACCACCGCGGAATCGGGCGCCGCCTTCATCCTGCTTTGCCGGAAAGCCGGGGTCCCTTTCCAGAAGTTCGTCAATCGCACGGACATGGCCGGCGGATCGACCATCGGCCCGGTCGTATCGGCCGGACTGGGCATGCCGACGGTCGATGTCGGCAACGCCTTGCTGGCCATGCATTCGATCCGGGAAATGGCAGGCACGGCCGATCACCTGCATATGACCAGGGTATTCGCCGAATTTTTCCGGGAATGAGAAATTTTCAGCGGCAGAAACTGACCAGGACGTAATTGGCCCACAGGAAAGGGTGGGCCAGCGAGAGCCGCAGTTGGTCGCGCAGGGGAATGGTCCTGCCGAAAAGGGCCATCTTGGCGTTCCGCAGGGCCGCAGCGCTGGTCCCGAGCTTAAGGTATTCCCGGTAAAAAAGCGGCACGATCTGGGAGCTGAGTTCATCCACCGGCCAGAGACTGGTGATCAGCGCGCGCACCCCGGAACGGCGGAATGCCGCCGTCATCCCGCCCAGCAGCCTGAAGCCCATCAGGTCTTTTTCCGATGTTTCACAGGCGCTGAGGATCACCAGTTCGGCCGACAGGCGCAGTTTCTGGATCTGCCTCGCATCGCAAAGGGAAGGCTGGGCGCCGGCGGCGGAGAACAGGAAGGCGGAACGAGAGGGATCCGCCGCGTCATAAAAAAAGTGGGTCGCGATATGGACGATCCCGGCCTGGGGAGCGTAGCGGGAAAAATTTTCCCGGTTGAAATCGGCGCCCAGGAACAGGCGCCGGCGCGCGCCGGAAAATATTTTCCCCATGTTCATGATTTCCAGTCGCGTGGAAGGGATCTCGGCGATGGCGCCGACGCCCGACCGGCCGCCCTTGGCGTTGTCCGGCGCAGAACCGTTGACCAGCGGCTGCCCGAAAGCGGCCAGGGCGTAGCGATGTTCGCCGCGGTTTTCATGAGGACGCAAAAAATCGGCTAGGGAAAGGTAGTAGGAAACCGCGAATTTTTGGATCACGTAATCGGCCGCCTGGTACTCGGAAAACAACACATCATCCTGCTGGATGTTTTTGTTGAATCCCATCACCAGGGCCTCGAAAGGCAATTTGAAAAGAACCTGGTCGGGGATGATGAAAAGTTCATCCGCGGCCGGGAAACGCTCCGCTACGCTTTTCAGGAAAATATTGTAAAGACGCTGGGCCAGCTCCATGTCAAAATGGATGCGCAGGTAATCGACCCGGCCCAGGGCAAAATCTTCCAGGGGCTCGGCGAGCCGGTTGACCATGGCCACTGCCGGCTTGGTGGCGACGGGGAGGAATTCATAACCGGCATCGCGGGCAGTGACGAAAAACAGCAGCATGCGGTCTTCCAGCAGGACATATTTCAGCAGCACCTGGCGCCCGGTCAAATTTTTTTGAATTTGGCCGAGGCCGCACTTGTCGGGCGGGGTCAACGGCGCTTGGGCCGCAGGGATCCGGGTGCGATCGGCCGCTCTGATATATTCCAGCGCCAGATGGCAGAGGTTTTCCTCGCCGCCGCCGGCGGGACAGGCGCCATTGCGGAATTGAGCCTGGTAGCGGGATGCGGCATCCAGGAGTCTTTGCTCCGCCGTCATGGTTTGCCGGCTCCGGCCCCAGGCCAGATCCCACAGCGGATGCGTCCGGAGATCGCTGAAATGAACCGCCAAGGCCAAAAAATTGCCGGCGCGGCTTTGTTCATAGCAGGCCAGCAGGCGGCAGATGATGGTGGAGAAATCCCTGCGCAGTTGCTGCAATCCCTCGTTTTCCCCGTGACCTTCCCTGGCCGCCAGAGGCATGAACAGCAAAAGCAAAAGCCCAAGGCAAGCAACTCTCTTCATTGCAGCGATTATATGAAAAATCGTTTTTTTTTTCAATTTGTTGTTAAATTTGAGATATTGGTTTATCATCCCTATTTAGAAAAGGATGGGAACCATGAAAAAACTGCCGCTTGTCCTTCTTCTTGGACTGAGCACGCTGCTGGCCGGAGAGATGCCGAATTTCAAAGTCAGCGACATCCTGGTCCTTGCGGACGGCTTCATCGCCCTGAAAATCGAGAACACAAGCAGCCAGGACTTCACCCTGCCGGCACAGATGCGGGAGATCGTTTTTCTCAGCCTGGCCATCAACGGCATCAAGCGGGCCGAGTACAAATGCAAGGCCATGGATCCCACGGTCTTTTTAAAAAAAAGTTCCATCATCTTCAAGACCAATTTCCGCGTCGGCCGCGCTCAGAGAATAAGGGTGGAAGTGAACGGGGAAAAGACCATCCCGGAAAGCGATTTTAGCAACAATATACTGGAAAAGGATCTGCAGTCACGGCCCTGAAACATGCCCGGCGATCATTTTTTTGAAAAATTACGCGGCCGCGACCCGGAAGCGCAAAAAGAATTTATCCAAACGTTCAATCCCAGGATCTTTGTTTATTTCCGCAACCGCATCAAGGGCGAGAGCAGCTATGAAGACCTCGTGCAAGAGGTTTTCAGCGCATTTTTCAACGGGCTTGACCAGGGAAAGATCTCAGGTCCTGAATGGATCGCCCCCTTCATTTTCGGCATCGCCAAGCGGGTGCTTTTCAACTATTTCTACAAGCAGAAAAAAAACAACGAAATACAAAAAAAAGCAGGCTCGGTCTTCCAATTGAGCTGCGATTTCGTTGAAGACGAACGCCTGGAAAACCAAAAACTATGCGAAATTCTGAACCGGCTGATCGCCCGGCTGCCGCAAATTGACCGGGTTATCTTGAACGCTTTCTATCTGCAGGAAAGGGATATCGGCGAAATTTCAAGCCTGACCGGCCACTCCAAGCACTATGTCAGCGTCCGCAAGGAAAGGGCGATAAAAAAAATAAGAAATGAGATTTTTCGCAAAAAATTATATTAAGTGGGATGAGGGAACATGAAATGCCATGAATTTCAAAGCTTGATCGCGGATTACCTGCATGAGGCCATTGAGGACCCCCGGCGCGAGGAATTCGAAGCCCATTTTTTCGCTTGCCGGAAATGCTTTCTCGGGCTTAAGATCAATGAAACCCTGCAAACAAAATGCGTGCCTGTCCGGCTTGAGGAAAAACCAAGGCTGTTTGCGCTGAAGCTATTCAAGCCAATGCTGGCCATGTCCTCCCTTCTCCTGCTCATCCTGTTCTCGGCCCTTCTGGTGCAGCAGAACCGCGAAACCCGCCGGCTGCGGGAAATTTCGGCATTCGAGATCCCCCCCTACCACCAGGGCGAAATGCGGAACTTCCCCGACGGCGGCGACGCCGCGGAAGAAAATTTTTCGCGGGCCATGCAATACCTGCAGAACAGGGAGTTCCGGCCTGCCCTGAACCTTCTTGAGCAGACACCGCCGGCCGCCGACGCCAATCCCAAGGTCCAATTCTTCCGCGCCATCTGCTATCTGGGCGATGACAAACCGGACAAAGCCGGCGAGATACTCAACGGCATCATCCAGGCCATGGACCCCGCTTATTTCGACGAAGCGTTATATTACAAGGGTTTTGTCCTGCTGCGCCAGGGACAAAAGCAGGCCGCCAGGGCGCAATTCAAAAAACTGGCCGGCATGCTCAGCCCCATGTCCCTGAAAGCGCGCGTCATGCTCAAAAAAATTGAGGAAATCGGATAAAACTTCCGGAATATCCCCCTGTCTTTATATGCCGTTCCCTTTCATTTTCTTGAAATCCGCATCCCCCCTTCCTCCCCCTTGTGTAAGGGGAGAATTGAATTTGGATCGAACTGATTCGATTTAAAACCCCCTTTACTGAAGGGGGGTGGCGTTGCCGGGGGGATCAGAATTTCGCCTGGTGGTTTTTTCTTTACCAATCACGAGAGTTCGATTGATTCCCCGCGGAATTGGCAAATCAGGCCGCGAATGGTATAATCAGGCCCACCTGCCTGAAGGAGTGCAGCCTTTATGGTCGAAAAAACGATTTTACCCTGCGGCCTGACGGTCATATCGGAGAATTTTCCCGAATTTCCCTCTTTCGCGCTCAGTTATTCACTGAAAAGCGGCTCCCGCGCCGAAAACCTCAGCCACAGCGGCATGCACCACCTGATCGAACACATGCTGTTCAAGGGCAGCCGCTACTATGACCTGAAGCAGATCGCCGACATTTCCGACCGCTTGGGCGGCCGTCTGAACGCCTTCACCAGCAAGGAGATCACCCAGTACTATATCAAGTCCATCGATGAAAAATTCGCGGAATCCTTTGCCCTTTTGTCCGATATCGTGTTTCATTCCACTTTCCCCGCCGATGAGTTCGCCAAGGAAAAGAACGTCATCATCCAGGAGATCAAGGAAGCCGACGACAATCCGGAAACCAATGCCTTCGAGACATTCTACGAAAAAATTTACCCCGGCAACGCCCTGGGCTACCCGATCGGGGGCAGGGAAAAACAGGTCTCCGGAATGAAACGCGACCAGGCGTTCGCATTTTACCGGGAAAACTATGTCCCGGAAAACATGGTACTTTCCGCCGCCGGCAATATCCGCCACCAGGAGCTGGTCGCCCTGAGCGGCGATTTCTTCGCGGCCTTCCCGCCGCGGCCGCCGTGGAAATTCAGATTCCCCCGCGCCCGTTTCCAGGCGCGGCAGTTCTGTAAAAAAAATGAGACCCTGAACCAGTGCTACGTGCTGGCCGCCCTGGACAGCATCTCCCTGGTCTCCCCGCTGCGCCATCCGATCATGATCATGAACGATATCCTGGGCGCGGGCATGAGTTCACGGCTCTTTCAAAGCATCCGCGAGGAGAAAGGCCTGGCCTATACCATCAGCTCCTTCATCGACTCCTATCGCGAATGCGGCGTGCAGCTCATCTATGCCGTCATCGAGCCCGACAAGACCGGCGCTTACCTGCGGGCCGTGCATGGCGAGATCGAACGGCTGAGAAAAGAAGGCGTCAGCAACGACGAGCTGGAGAGGGCCAAGGACCACATCAAGTCATCCATCATTCTCAGCCTGGAAAACAACGTGGCCAAGATGCGTTTCAATGCCAACCAGGAGCTCTATTTCGGCAAGGAACAGACCGTCGCCGAGATCCTGGCCGAGATCAATGCCGCCACGGTCACGGACATTAACGGTTTCTGCAGGAAATATCTCGGCCTGGAACGGGCGGCCCTGCTCACCTACGGCCGCTGCCGCAAAGCCCCTTCCTGGGAAAGCGGCCGCGCCAAAAAGATCAATTGATATAGCCCAGGGCCTTCAGGTCCTCCAGGGCCTTTTCGTCCATCTCACGGTCCTGGCGGCGGTTGAGAGGCGACCTCTTCCTGTAAACGGCATAGCGGACGTGGTTCTTGAAGCGGAAGATCCTGGCCAGCGGGGCACCGTCCATGCTGCGGTCCTGGGGGAGGCCGAGCAGGTACAAAACGGTGGGAGCGATGTCGTAGATACGCGCCATTTTGATCTTTCCGGGCTTGACGCCAGGACCCTTGACCAGCAAAATACCATCCGGGGCTTTTTCCATCCCGTTGATATGATTGTAATATACGGCGTTGTCGCGCCGGAAGAAATAGAACCCGTGATCGGAGACGATGATAAAATACGCATTCTTGAATCTCTCGCTATCCATGAAGCGCCTCATGGTTGTTTCGATATTCTGATAAACCGGGCAGAGAATATCGGCCACCTTTGCATACGCTTCCCGCAGCTTGCGGCCGTCCGGGTCCGCTCCCGAGAAAGCCGAGAGCAGCTCTTTTTTATAGGCCTCGTCGACTAAGCAGTCATAGGCGAAATGCTGAACGATATCGGCCATTTTAAAATAAGCCGCGAAAAAATCGAATTTCTCCGTCCGGAACAAGTCGGAAGCTATTTTTGTAATCAGGCTTTCCTGCAGGACGAATTCCGGATATTTATTGAAGATCTCATGATCGGAAAAATGCCGGCCGCCGCCCTGTTGGTCGAACCGGCGCGGGAAATCAGGCAGGCCGCTCTCTTTCAGCACTTTTTCATAATCGCGATCGATGAATTTTTCGAACTCTGTGGCCCGGCCCGGGGGATAAACGGTATCGCTCAAAGCCCCCTGCTTGGTGTTCCGCGGTTGAAAAGCCCTCATGCGGAAGTAATCCGAGACATTGAGGCCGTTGAGCGGCTGGGGTGGATAGCTCAGATACCAGTTGACAAGGACACTGCGCAACGAGTAGGAATCCATTATATCCCAAAGCGTGGCCGCCTGAATGTCGGTGCTGAGATAAGGAAGCCGGTTCCCGGCCTTGTTTTTGCGCTGGGGAATAAAATCATCGATCCCATGCTTGGCCATGGTCTTGCCGGTGGCGATGCTTGTCCAGATGATCGGCGACTTGGCCGGCGTGCCGGTGCGCAGAATCCCCCAGGCAGAATTCTCCTTCAGTTCCCGGAAAAGAGGCAGGCGCCCCTTGGCGATCAGGGGATCGATCAAATCCCAGTTGGCTCCATCAAATCCCAGGATGACCACGATCGGCCTGTCTTTGCCAACGACGGCGGCTTTCCGCGAACAGGCAGGGATGGCCGAAAGCAGCAGCAGGAGCAGCACAAGAACTTTTCTTATTCCCATTATTTTATTGTAGGTTATAACGGCCGATCCTGTCAAACGGCCGCGATCCCGGGTTCCGCCCAGGCGGGCCGCCCCGGTTCTTTTTATTGACAAGCGCGCTGAAGTATGCTATAAATTTTGACTTGTCAAAGAAAACCGGGATAAGGTTAAAAATGATCATAAACGTCAATAAAATCTCCGATAAGGGCTATGCGCTGAACGACACCATTGACATCGACAGCACCCATTTGCTCGAAGACGAAAGCTTTTTTCTCGAAGGCATAGACTACCAGATCTTTTTCAAGCGCCAGGACCGGCGCATCCAGGCCCAGGGCAAGATCAAGACCGCCGTTTCCCTGGTTTGCGTGCGCTGCCTGGAGCAGTTCGAGTTGAAGATCAATTCCCGTTTCGATATCATCCTCTTCCCCAGCGAGATGGTCGATCCGCGCAGCACGGCCCTGGATGAAGAGGAACTGGAATATATCTTCTATGAAAACGACGAGATCGACCTGGAAAAAATACTGATCGAGCAGGTCAACCTGTTCATCCCCTTCAAACCGGTCTGCAAAGCCGAATGCAAGGGGATCTGCCCCAGTTGCGGCACCAACCTGAACCACAGCGCCTGCCCCTGCGAACAGGCAAAGAACGAAATAAAATTCTTGTTTGAAAAAGTAAAGAGGTGAAAAATGGCCCAACCCAAAAGAAGACATTCCCATGCCAGAAAAAATAAAAGAAGAGCCCACGACGCCCTGAAAGTGGAAGGCCTGTCCAGCTGCCCCAAATGCAACGAACCCAAGCTCCCCCACCGCTTGTGCGGCAACTGCGGCTATTACCAGGGCAAGCAGATCGTCAAGGGCAGCGAAGCCTGATAGGAATGGAACCTGTCAAGATTGCCGTTGACGCCATGGGCGGCGATCATGCCCCCGGTGTCGTCATCGAAGGGGTGGTCGACTACATCCGCGAGAACAGCCACGACGACAGCTACAAGATCGTGCTGGTCGGCAAGGAAAAAGAGATCCATAAGGAATTGAAGAAATACAAGAACTTCCGCAGCGACCGCCTGGAGATCGTCGACGCCTTGGAAGAGATCTCCATGAAGGAGCATTTTCTCTCCTACTGGCGCAAACGCGAAGAAACTTCGATCAAGAAAGCCATCGACCTGGTCAAGGACCATAAGGCCATGGCCATGGTTTCGGCCGGCAACACCGGCGCCGTCATGGCCCTGGCCAAGAACGTACTGGGTTCCATGAAGAACGTCGACCGCCCGGCGCTGGCCATCATGCTGCCCACGCTCAAAGGCAGCTCCCTCCTGCTCGATGTCGGCGCCAACACCGATTCCAAGCCCCACAACCTGGTCGAATTCGCCATGATGGGCAAGATCTACCTGGAGAACATCTTCAACATCAAGAACCCCCGCATCGCCCTGATGAACATCGGCGAGGAAGAGGTCAAGGGCAACGAGTTGACCAAGACCACCCACAACCTGCTCAAGCAAATGGACATCAATTTTATCGGCAACGTCGAAGGCCGCGACGTGTACATCGGCGAAGCCGACCTGATCGTGACCGACGGCTTCACCGGCAACGTCGCCCTGAAGGTTTCCGAAGGGGTGGTGGAGGTCATGCTCTCCATGCTGAAGAGGGAGATCATGTCCAACGTCTTTTCCAAGATCGGCTTTTTCTTCCTGAAACACTCGCTGAAGCGCATCAAGAAGAAGCTCGACTACTCCGAATACGGCGGCGCCCTGCTGCTGGGAGTCAACGGCATCGTCATCATCGGCCACGGCGGCTCCAACGCCAAGGCCATCAAGAACGCCATTTACCTCAGCTACAAATTCATTTCCGAAAAGGTTCTGGAAAAGATTTCCCAGGAGATCGGCAAAATGCAGGAAACCATGAAGGAGTTGAAATATGTCTGACGCCGGCCCTGAACGCCATCGTCACCGGCGCGGCGCGCGGCATCGGCAAGGCCATCGCCCAGCGCCTGGCCCAGGAAGGGATGAACATCGTCATTTCCGACATCATGGGCGAAGAAGCCGGCAAAACCGCCGCGCGAGATCGAAAAAACCGGCGTCCGCGCCCTGGCCGTCAACACCGACGTTTCCAAAAGCGCCAGGACGCCGAGGAATTGATCAAGCAGACCATGAGCCGCCTTCGGCTCCGTCGATATCCTGGTCAACAATGCCGGCATCACCCGCGACAATCTCTCCATCCGCATGGCCGAAAGCGATTGGGACCTGGTCATGGACATCAACCTCAAGGGGACTTTCCTCTGCTCGCAGTTCGCCGCCAAGGAAATGATGAAAAAACGCTTCGGCCGCATCGTCAACCTGGCCTCGGTCAGCGGCATCCTGGGCACGGCCGGACAGGCCAATTACGCCGCCTCCAAGGCCGGCATCATCGCCCTGACCAAATCCATGGCCCGCGAACTGGGCGGCCGCAACATCACGGTCAATGCCGTGGCCCCGGGTTTCATCCTGACCGAAATGACCGAAAAGCTGCCCGAAAACGTCAAGGAAGCGTACATCGCCCAGATCGCGCTCAAAAGAGCAGGCACTCCGGAAGATGTGGCGGAAGCCGTTTATTTCCTGACATCGCCTGCCGCTCAATATATAACTGGAACGGTTCTGAACGTTTCCGGCGGACTCTTGATTTAAAAATCCAAGGAGGAAAAACATGAAGAAAGAAGAAATCCTGACCAAAGTAAAAGCCGTGGTGGCCGAGAAGCTGAATGTCGGCGAAGATCAGGTTACCGAAGAAGCCAAGTTCGTCGAGGACCTGGGCGCCGATTCCCTGGACCAGGTGGAGCTGATCATGGCCCTGGAAGACGAATTCGAGCTCAAGATCCCCGAGGAAGAAGCCGAGAAGCTGACGACCGTGGGATCGGCCGTCGAACTACGTCCTGAAAAAAGCCCAGTAATTCCATTCCGCAAACATGGATCCCTTTATCAGCAAGACCATACCTTGCGCCGGGTGGTCGTCACCGGCATCGGACTGATCACGCCCACGGGCAAGAACAAGGAAGAAAACTGGGACAACATCACGCAACGGGCGCAGCGGCATCGGCCCGATCACCCGCTTCGACGCCCAGCACCACGCCAGCCGCATCGCCGGCGAAATCAAGAATTACGACTCGACCCAGTACTTCGACCGGAAGGAAGTGAGGAAATTCGATCCCTTCATCCAGTTCGCCCTGATCGCCGCGGACGAAGCGGTCAAGGATTCGGGCCTGGACCTGAACGCCATTGACAAGGAGAAGGCCGGGATCTACATCGGCTCGGGGATCGGCGGCATCCAGACCATCGAGACCAACAAGGAAATCCTGATGCAGAAGGGACCGGACCGCATTTCGCCCTTCTTCCTGCCGGCCTGCATCGCCAACCTGGCCGCCGGCCAGGTCTCCATCAAGTTCGGCTTCAAGGGCCCCAACCTGGCCAACTGCACCGCCTGCGCCACCGGCACCCACGCCATCGGGGATTCCACGCGCATCATCCAGCGCGGCGAAGCCGACATCATGCTCGCCGGCGGCGCCGAGTATCCCATCACCCCCCTGGGCGTGGCCGGCTTCACCGCCATGCGCGCCCTTTCCACCCGCAACGACCAGCCGGAAAAGGCCTCGCGGCCATTCGACAAGGACCGCGACGGCTTCGTCATCGCGCGAAGGCTCGGCGATACTGGTCCTGGAATCCCTGGAGCACGCCCACAACCGCGGGGCCCGGATCTACGCCGAGGTCGTCGGCTACGGCTTCACCGGCGACGCCTACCACATGACCGCTCCCGATCCCGAGGCCGACGGCGCCTACCGGGCCATGAGAAATCGCCGTGGCCGACGCCGGGCTGAAGCCCGAAGACATCGTTTACATCAACGCCCACGGCACCTCGACCGAACTCAACGACAAGCTGGAAACCCTCGCCATCAAGCGCCTGTTCGGCGACCACGCCTACAAACTGGCCGTCAGCTCGACCAAGTCCATGACCGGTCACATGCTGGGAGCCACGGGCAGCGCCGAGGCCGCTTTCACCATCATGGCCATGACCCACTCCTTCATCCCGCCGACCATCAACTACGAGACCCCGGACCCCGACTGCGACCTGAATTACACTCCCAACCAGGGGGTCAGCCCGCGAAATCCCTTACGC
The DNA here is from genome assembly GCA_963764745.1 of Candidatus Aminicenantota bacterium. Taxonomy (GTDB): domain Bacteria; phylum Acidobacteriota; class Aminicenantia; order UBA2199; family UBA2199; genus UBA2199. The sequence continues at coordinate 436,459 of CAVXTN010000012.1, forward strand.
CCTTTCCAATTCCTTCGGCTTCGGCGGCACCAACGCTTCTCTGCTTTTAAAAAAATTCAGCGAATAAGACAAGAGGGAGAGGCCGCGCGCCTCTCCCTTTTTTTTCGACCGCGAGGAGCATCCATGAAAAAAATCATTCGATCCCTTGTTTTTCTGCTGCTCTTGAACCTCGCCCTGGCGGCCGCGGAAACGGCGAAGCGATTTTCCGCCGGGCGTTCCGGTCATCGTCATGACCCACCCCACCCTCTTCCAGGTCAAGAACATCGTGGAAATGTATGAAAAGGACATCATTCCGCTGAAATCCTGGTCCTGCTGGGGATCTATCACGAGGATGAATTCGCCAACGACGAGGAAGCGCGGGCCTACCAGGACGCCTTCGCTTATGTGCGGGAGAACCATATCTCCTGGGTGCGCTTCCGCAAAATCACGCGGCCGGGTGGAAACCAAGGACCTGTTCCGGGAAAACCTCTGGACCCCGCAATTCAGGGAGATCTTTGCCATGGCCAGCGGCATCATGTTCACCGGCGGCATGGATATCCCTCCCGCGGTATACGGCCAAGGGACCAGCCTGCTCACCGAGCCCACGACCCCGGCGCGCTCACTGTTATGAAATTTCTTTTCTCTTTCACCTGCTGGGCGGCAGACAAAATCCGGCCTTCATCCCTTCCTGGCCGGCGCGCAGGGATTTTCCCGTCCTGGCCATCTGCCTCGGCGCTCCAGAGCCTGAACGTGGCGACCGGCGGCACCCTGATCCAGGATATCCCGACCGAAGTGTACGGGCAGAAAACGGTGGAGGAGGTCCTGGCAGCGGGTCCCGACCAGGTCCATTCGGGCGTCTACCTGGAAAAGCTTTATCCCGAACGACGACGGAATTGATGTATGCCATTCCACCGCATCCGCCTGGGCAGGGACAGCGTCTTCGTACGCCGCATGGGATTCTCCGGCGGCGACCTGCCATTCGTGGCCACGGCCCACCACCAGGCCATCGCCAAGCTGGGCGCCGGCCTGCGCGTGACCGCCACTTCCCTGGACGGAAAGATCGTGGAAGCCGTCGAACATACCCGCTTCGCCAACGTTCTGGGCATCCAGTTCCATCCGGAGCGCCACACCCTCTACCGCAAGGGACTTCTGGCAGCGCGAAAAGACCGGCGCGCCCCTGACTTTCAACCCCCTGGCCTTCCTGAAAGCCAATCCCCCCACCTACGCCTTCCATCTCGCCATCTGGAAGTGGTTCTGCGGACCAGGTCAGCTCACAGAAATAACGATCTATCGTGATGACGTGAACGAACGTCAGCAGATCTTCAGTGATGCGTAATGGAGAAATCTGCATTAAGTCGATCTTTGCCTTTACTCATCACTCATTACGCATTACGTATCACTCATTACTATAGTTCGCTGATCTTACAACGGATATTTGCTCTCGATATAGTCTTTCAGGTGCCGGATCTGGTAGTCCTTGTCCTTCAACATGGCCTTGATGATGTCGCCGATGGAGACCATGCCCACGACCTTGTCCTTGTCGTCGACCACCGGGAATGTGGCGGATGTGGTTCTGGGTCATGGCTCCCATCAGGTCATTGACGTCGTCCTCGGCCCGGGCCACGATCAGTTTTTCGCGCGGGGTCATGACGTCCTTGATGGCCAGCCCCTTGACATTGGCCTGGCTGCGGTGGCAGCTGCGCATGATATCCCTTTCGGTGACGATGCCCTGGACATTGTTCTGGCCTGTCCAGGACCATCAGGGCGCCGATATTTTTCTCGTTCATGATCTGCAGGGCATCGCTGACGATGGCGTCGACGTGGATCGAAAACACTTCTTTGCCCTTGTTTTCCAGGATTTTTTCAACTTTCATGCTTACCTCCTCGGCGTCATTTTACGCAGTACCTAATAAAATATACACGATTTCGTTAAAAATAAGCAAGTTTATCAAGAAAAAAGTAGTTAGTAGGCAGTAGTCAGTAGTTAGTAGGAAGAAATTCGACCGAAATCATTGCGTCCAGGAGATATTTCGAATGATTGCCTTTCTACTGACTACTGACTACTAACTACTGTCTACTTCTGCTTTCCTCTTGACGAAAAAGTTTAAAATGTTACAATGAATCTTAAATTAAAATGAGGTGATTTCATGGAAAAATACAGTTCTCAGCAGTTACATGGATATCGAACACCAGTACGGCGCCCACAACTACCACCCCCTGGAAGTGGTCATTGCCAAGGCCGAGGGCATCTGGGTGGAAGACCCGGAAGGCAAGCGCTATATCGACATGCTGTCGGCCTATTCGGCCGTCAACCAGGGCCACCGCCACCCGGCCATCATCAAGGCCCTGAAGGACCAGGCCGACATCCTGACCCTGACCTCGCGGGCTTTTTCAACGACCGCTGGCCCCTGTTCGCCAAGAAACTGGCCGAATTGACCGGCAAGGAGATGATCCTGCCCATGAATACCGGCGCCGAGGCCGTGGAAACGGCCATCAAGACCATGCGCAAGTGGGGCTACCTGGTCAAGAAAGTGGCCGCCGACAAGGCCGAGATCATCGTTTTCGCCGACAACTTTCACGGCCGCACCACCACCATCGTCTCCTTCTCCACCGACCCCGATGGCCACGACAATTACGGCCCGTACACCCCCGGTTTCAAGATCGTCCCCTACAACGACCTGAAGGCCGTGGAAAAGGCGGTCAACAAAAATACCGTCGGCATCCTGGTCGAACCCATCCAGGGCGAAGCCGGCGTGGTCGTCCCGGACGACGGCTTCCTGAAGGGCTGGGGCTCATCGCCAAGAAGAACAACATCCTGCTGGCCGTGGACGAGATCCAGACCGGCTTTTGCCGCACCGGCAAGCTGTTCGCCTACCAGCATGAGGATGTCGATCCCGACATCATCATCATGGGCAAGGCCCTGGGCGGCGGGGTATTCCCGGTCAGCGCCGTGGCCGCCAACCAGGACGTGCTCGGCGTCTTCAAGCCCGGCACCCACGGCTCCACCTTCGGCGGCAACCCCCTGGGCTGCGCCGTGGCCATGGCCGCGATCGACGTGCTGGTCGATGAAAAACTGGCCGAGCGCGCCGCCGAGATGGGCGATTATTTCATGGACCAACTGCAAGGATCTCCAGAAAAAATCGGCAAAAATAAAGCTGGTGCGCGGCAAGGGGCTGCTGATCGGCGTGGTCCTGCACGAATCGGCCGGCAAGGCCCGCCAGTACACCACGGCCCTGAAAGGCCAAGGGCCTGCTCTGCAAGGAGACCCACGACTGGATCATCCGCTTCGCGCCGCCCCTGGTCATCGGCAAGGCCGACATCGATTCCGCCATGGAGAAGATCAGAGAAGTCCTGGGCTAAATGATCGTCTTCCGCGCCGACCTTTCGCACCGCAAACCGGGCTGCGGCCCCTGCGCCGCTGCGCCTGGCTGGCCGTCGCTGCTGAAAAAGAACAACCCGGTGCGCATCTGCAGCCGCGACGACAAGAAAACGGCGAAATTCCTGGCCGAAAACAATATCCCGTTTGTCCTTGGTCAAGGACCCGGGCGCGCTGGACCTGGCCGAGGTCAAGGCCATCATCTTCGACCTGCCCCGTTTTTCCACGCCAGGACAGCGCCCTGCTGGACAAGGCGAAAAGAGCCGGGCTCAAGACCGTCCAGATCGTCCCTGCCGGCGGCAGAATGCCAGCCGGTCGACCTGGCGATCGATCTCGCCCGTTGCGTCGAGCCGGCAAAACGCCTTGCTGCACCACAAGTTCCGCCACTTCAACCAGGCCAGGAGAAAATACCGCAAGAACATCAAAAATATTTTCATCAACCTGGGCGACCTGCTCCCCTACCGCGACCTGCGCGCGATCATCGACACCCTGCACCGCCTGCGCTTCAAGATGAAGATCGCGCCGGGCTTGAACCTGAAAAAAGCCGACAAGCGCAACCTGATGAAAATTTATCCCGGCATCCATTTCTGCGGCAGGAGCGAAAGCCCGGCCCGCGCCTATTTCGAGGCCGACCTGGCCCTGATCCCGGCCGGCGAAGAGATCCTGGAAGCCGCCGCCGTGGGCACGCCGGCCCTGTACATGCCCCTGGAAAAAAGACGGATGAGGCGCTGGCCGATACCTGGGTCGGCAAGGGAACCGGCGTGAAGATTCCCGCCCTGGCCGATTTTTCGGTCCAATCCGTCCGCGACGCCATCGCGCCGCTGGACCAGGAGACCCGCGAAAAAATGGGCGCCGCCGGCAGCGAGCTGGTCGACGGCCTGGGCGTGCAGCGGTTCTTCAAGGTTCTGAAAGAGAACAGGGATCAATCGCATAGATCAGCGATATCGGGAAACGTAGGGCTGCCTGAGTCATTGGCTGACCCCGTCGGTCATGACAGGCTGCCGGCCGGTGCACTGGACCAGAGCAAGTCCTATTCTAGGAGGACGGCCAACGGCATTCGGCCGGATCAGTGAAACAGGACGCGAAACTGTCATATGCACGAGAAGACGTGCGCGAACGGCTTCTGGCGATGATCAAAGGCTCAGTGGGATCAGGCAGTCGCTTTCCAGGGCCGGTCTGGGCGATGAGCCGCTGCTGGAAGGCCGCCGGATCGGGGATCGATACACCATCGACGAAGATGCCCGTCGTGCCCCAGATCGAGGTGTTGCTGGTGTGCACGATGGCCGCCATGTTTCCCCACTGGTCAATGGCCACCACGGCATCCGAGTGCTTTGCATCCTCGCTCACCGGGACCTTGGACAATGGGAATTTTCCTGCGCACATCAGCGACCACACCCTCCGGGCGTGCTCTTCCCCGGTTCGGGCGACCGGGGAGCCGTCGGCTCCATTGAGCAGCTGGGATACCGACTGAGGCGGCATGAAACTCAAGGCCATCAGGTTCGTTATCTGGCTCAGCCAGAAGAATGCCTTGGCCGACTCGGAATAATGCCCCATGCCGGGAAGGCCGGCCTGCGAGGCGACATTGAGCGCTTCGGCGATATGGACGCCGCCCTGGGCCGGCAGCCCGGGAGCGTAGATCTTGCAGCCGCCATAAGCGATCTCCAGCGGATCGGACCAGATGACGCTATACCTTCTCATGTCGTCCATGGTCATATTGCCGCCTTCGCGCCGGACCGCTTCAACGAACTTTTTCCCCCATTCGCCGCCATACATGTAATCCGCGCCCCGGTCGGCGACCCGGCGCAGGGTAGCGGCGAGCTTGGGCTGCTTGAAGAGATCTCCTTGGCCGACCCAGGACCCGTCCGGCCGGGTAAAGATCGCCCGGGTGTCCGGAAGCCGGGACAACACGTTCTGGCGCAACTTGATCTGGCCCGCATGGTACGGGGTGAGCTCGAAACCATTTTCGGCGTAGTAGATGGCCGGCGCAAAAAGGTCCTTGAAGGCCAGCTTGCCGAATTTTTTATGCGCCGCCTGGATCCCCGCCATGAAGCCGGGAACCAGCGCCGTTCGACCGCTGGGATTGAGCTTCGCGCCCGCCTGCGGAGACATCGGATTGGTCTGGGCGGGGATCGTCATGGGGTCATTCTCGCCCAGCACGGTGTTGAAGCCGGCGTTGAGGCAGTATATCCTCCCTGATCCGGCTTCGAAATAGACCATGGTGAAGATGCCCGCATAGCTCACGACGCTTCCCATGGCCAGCGCGATCTGAGCCAGTGACGTCGCGATAGCGGCATCCGCGGCACTGCCCCCCTGGCGCAGGGTTTCCAGCCCGGCCCGCTCCGCCGCTGCGCTGGAGGTGCCGGTGATCACGCCGTTTTTCCCCTTGGCCAGGACATTCTGCAGCCCGAACTGTTTGTTGAGCCAGTTGTAAATCGCCAATTCGCCAGCACCCCAATTTCTTGGTGAAAGGTCAACTGTGAATACCAGGGAAGGCACTGAAAATGAGACCAGACAAAACAGCGCAACGAATTTGTTGATGGAACGGATGTGTTTGATCATGATATCCTCCTTATGGATCGTAATGGAATTTTGTCCATCCGCAGCCATAATAAGGCAAAATAATACCGGTTTCTGCTCAGCGTATACGATGAGGAACGATTTGTGCCGCTAATGATTACGGAAGGGAGGGAAGTTTTACCGGGAATCCGGATGCAACCGGAAATCCGATGGGGTCCGGCCAGCCAGCTCCTTGAATACCCGGTTGAACGTGGCCAGGGAATTGAACCCGCAGTCGAAAGCGATGGCGACCAGTTTTTGCTGCCCCTGATCCGGGGCTCGCCAGCCGTTGCCTGGCGGCTTCGACCCGGTAGCCATTGATGAATTCAAAAAAATTCCGGCCAAGCCGTTCGTTGATCACCTGGGAAAGGTGGCTGGCCGGGATGTCCAATGCCTGGGCCAGCTTTGGCAGGGTGAGCTCGGGATCCAGGAATAGGTTCTCGCGCTCCATGGTTTCGCGCAGGCGCGTTTCGTAGAGCGCGGCGTTCTCAGGGCTCAGCGATGACCGCTCGTAGCGCCGGCCCGGTTCGGCCTCGAGCAGGCCGGAGATGATCTCGGGCTGGTGCATGGCCCGGTAGCCGGTCACGAACGTATTCAGGGCGACGAGAAAGAAAACGAACTGGCCGACCAGGCCGACCGCCCGGACTTCCAACCTGACGGCGGCGAGCAGCACCAGGCCGACGCCCCAGATGGCGGCATAAACGGCCAGGCGCCGCTGCAGCCAGCCGAGGTTGACGCGGTCGATCGTTGAAAAGGCCGCCTTGATCCTCGCGGAATGCCAACGCAGGAGACGGATGACGGCAAAGACGTAGGCGATCATCTGCAGGACCGACAGGATCAGGACCACGAGCCAGGGGAAGCGGACAATAAAGCCGTAGACGCCGGCAGTAGCGAGGCCCGAGGCGGGCGAACCCAAATAGAGTCCGTAAGCCAACATTCCCAGGACAAAGGGGATGCCGTGAAGGACATGCACAAGCTGCCGGCGGTGATCCCTGGCGGTCAGCGCCCGGATATAAAGATAGAACAACGGGCTATAGGCCAGGATGATGGGGCCCATGAGAATGGCCAGGGCCGGCCAGATGCTGTAGAGATCGAGGATCGCGACCATGCCGCTGGCCATGCCGATCGCCAGGGCCAGGAGGAAGAGGGCCATGTAGCGATTGGCCAGGCGATTGCCCCTGCGGGTGAGCGCCAGCACCAGGGCCTGGATCAGGGCATGGACCGCCCCGGCCAGGTTGACATAACTGAGAAAACGGCTCAACAGATCCACGCGAGGAATATATCACCGATGCCCGGGAGTGGCAACACGGGGGGCGCCGGCCGATCGGCCTACAGTATCAGCACCAGCCCCGTGGCCACGGCCATCATGATCAATACCGGGATGGCCATGTAGCGGTAGACATCGAGCAGCGATGCCTCGAAATACTCGTTGGTCAGCACCAGGCAGAGGTGGAGCGGCGAGACCAGGATGCCGGCGTAGCCGATGACGTAGATGTAAAGGGAAAGATAGAAATAGTTCGGCAGATGCTGGATCAGGGGCAGGAGCACCGGGAAGGCGATGGCGATGTAGGCGGTGTTCACGCCGGTCAGGAAGGCCACGGAGAACGAGACCAGGAAAATGAAGAATACGACCAGCCCCAGGGAGATGTCCATGGTCTTGAGCGCGTCGAAGGCCGACGAGACCTGCAGGACGCGCTGGAAGACGATGACCGCGGCGATGACCAGCAGGCTGCGGATCGTGGTCTTGCCGAAGACGATGGCGCCGATCTCCTGCGGGCCGACCTTTTTCCATATGCTCAATATGGCCGCGACCAGCAGCAGCGCCCAGTGCAGGGGCAGGGGCAGCAGCGGCGGCGCCTTGACGAAGAACAGCAGGATCACGGCCAGGATCGGCCAGGTGCCGGCGAAGAAGTCGCGCAGCGTGGCGTGGAGGCCGTTGCTGGGGCCCGGATGCTCCCGCTTGATGCCGTGGCGGCGGAAATAAAGGAAAGAGACGACCAGGCCCATGGCGATGTGCAGGAGCGAGAACGGCAGCTGGAACAGGATGATATGGCGCATGGGGATGCGCGACATGGTCTGGAAAAGCAGCAGGCCGGCGTAGAGCGGCCAGATCAGCTCCCAGTCGTGGCGGAACCAGAAGTTGAGGAAGGCGTTGAAGGCCGGCTTCAGCTTCATTTTGTCGGTGGAGACCTGGACCAGCGGCGCCGAGAGCAGCGCCCCGCCCGGCATGGGCAGGAAGCCGATGATGGCCGGCGAGACCATGGCCACCAGGCGCTTGTCGCGGATCATGGTGTTCAGCGAATCGATCAGGCGGTCGTACATGCGCCGGCTCTTCTGCACCGAGCCGATGTACTGCACCAGGACGATGATCAGCAGGAGCTCCAGGGTCTCGTGATCGCGGATCCCGGCCCAGGCGCTCTGCGCCGGCTCGCGCCAGGTTGACGCCGAACAGGGCCACGGTAAGCAGGGTGATGGCGAAAACGGCCAGGGAGAGGTCGACCTTCCAGCGCAGCAGCAGGACCAGCAGGACGACCAGCAGCAGGAATTTGGCGGCCAGGATCATTTTTCAGGCCTCTTTTACGCAATGATCGCAAGGCCGATTATACCCGATAATATGGCCGGAATACAAATGATCTTAAAAGAAAAAAGGTTGCCTTTTCAGTCCATGTCCTGGAACCAGCCGTTCTCCAGTCCCAGCTTCAGCGCTTCGTCCCTGACCTGCCGGTACTCGTCGGGACGCAGGCGGCGGTCCAGCGGCGGCAGGCCCGGGGCGCGGTGGGCCGGGAAATACTGGCTCATCAGGCTCAGCCAGGCATTTTTGAAACTGCCGGCGGCGAACTCGCGCAGCACGTCCAGCGAATTTTCCGTGTGCCCGGGGATGATCAGGTGGCGGATCACGGTGCCGCGCACGGCCAGGTCCTCCCCGTCCAGGAGCAGCGGCCCGGTCTGGCGGAACATTTCGGCCGATGGCGGCCCGCGGCGTTTTCAAAATAATCGCCGACGCCCGACAGCCGGAGCGCCAGCTGCCGCGAATTCTCGCGACGGGCCGTACTTCAGGTCGGGCAGGTAGATGTCGACGACCCCGGACAGCCCGGCGATCACCTCGGCCCGCTCGTAGCCGCTGGTGTTGTAGACCAGGGGGATGGCCAGCCCCCGGGCGCGGGCGATCTCCAGGGCGGCCACGATGTGGCGCAGATAGGGCGTCGGCGACACCAGGTTGATGTTGTGCGCGCCCCGTTTCTGCAGGTACAGGAACATGCCGGCCAGCTGCTCGATGCGAATAGAATCTCGCCGTGAAACAGCTGCGAGATCGGATAATTCTGGCAGAACAGGCACTTCAGGGTGCAGCCCGAAAAAAACACCGTGCCCGAGCCGCGCGAACCGGAAATCGGCGGCTCCTCGCCGAAATGGAGGTTGTGCGAAGCGATCTTGACTTCCCGGCCGGCCTGGCAGACGCCGGGGCGATCGTTTTCGCGCTCGGCGCCGCACTGGCGCGGGCAGAGGCGGCAGGGGCTGGAAACGGTCGGAAAAAAACTCGCTTTTTTGCCGCCAGTCCGCCGCGGTCAGCTCCAGGTAGGAAGGGGCGATTCAGCCGTTCCACTCGAAGTCTTTGCCCAGGAACACCTGGCGGGTCTCTTCCTCCCGCACCACCTGGGCCGGCGTCCCGGAACTCAGGATATGGCCCTTGTGGATGATGTAGGCCAGGTCGGTGATGAAAAAAGTATCCTTGACGTTGTGGTCGGTGATGATGATGCCGATGCCCCTGGCCTTGAGCTTCAGGATGATCTTCTGGATGTCCATGATGGTGATGGGGTCGATGCCGGTGAACGGCTCGTCCAGGAACAGGAAACGCGGCGCCATGATCATGGAGCGGGCGATCTCCAGGCGCCGTTTTTCGCCGCCCGACAACTGGTAGGCCATGGAGTCCTTGACCGGCAGCAGGCCGAAATCGCCCAGCAGCTCAAGGGCTTTTTGCCCGGCCTCCGCCGCCGGGACCGACCATCTCCAGTATCATGAACAGGTTGTCGAAAACCGTGGCCTTCATGAAAACCGAATGCTGCTGGGGAAGGTAGATCAGCCCCTTTTGCGAGCGCTCGTACGAGGGGATGTTGTTGACGCTTTCGCCGTTGAGCAGCACCTCGCCGCCGTCGGGCTCGACGATGCCGGCCATCATCAGGAAAGTGGTGGTCTTGCCGGCGCCATTGCGCCCCAGCAGGGCGGTGATTTCCCCGGACCTGAATTCCAGGTTGATGCCGTCCACCACGGGCACACGGTTGTAGATCTTGGTCAGCTCGCGGGTCTGCAGCCGGTCCATCACAAGCCGAGTTCAGCGGAAATTTTCTGCATGGCGCCCAGGCACAGCAGCAGGAATTCGTCCAGGGTCAGGCCCAGCTTGGCGCAGCCCTCCATCTGCGCGCGCGAGGCGCCCTTGGCGAAGGATTTTTCCTTGAAACGCTTTTTCAGGAACGGCAGGTCCAGGGCCTGCAGCTTCCGCTCCGGGTGCATCAGGGCGCAGGCGATGACGAAGCCGCTGGCCGGGTCGATGGTCAGCAGGGAAAGGTCCATCTTCGAGCTGGGCTCGACCCGTTGTTGTGGGCCTTGATGGCGTGGATGATCTCCCCGGGCAAACCGTAGGCGGCCAGCATTTCGGCCGTCTTCTCCGTGTGCTCGGCCGGCTTCTCCACCGTGTATTCGTAGTCCAGGTCGTGCAGCAGCCCGGCCAGCGCCCAGGGTTCCGGGTCCTGGCCGAAATGGACGGCAAAATCCCTCATGCAGGCCTCCACGGCCAGGCAGTGCTTGACCAGGTTGCGGTTTTTCAGATGCTGTTCGACCAGTTGCAAGGCTTGTTCGCGGTTCATGCTCACTCCTCGAGAGTCGAATTATAAGCCGGCACGCTCCGCTTTGCAAGACCGGCCTGGATTGTTTCCCGGGAACGCATGTGCTAAAATAAGATTTAGAGTATATCGCGAATCGAGGGATCCACGAAAGGAGGAAAACATGGCCCAAGAACAACCCAAGGTTCCGTTCACAGGACAACCTGAACCGAAAAAAAATCAAAAAAGATCTACTATGTCGTCGGCGCCCTGGCGCTGGTCATCGTGGTACTGGCTTATTTTCTTTTCCAAGGCCCGTCCGGGCCCAAGGTTTCTCCTAAAATGAAGCAGATGCAGGAGACCGTCCAGCAGATCCAGCAGCTGGAGTCCAACATCCAGGAAAAGCAGAACGAGGTTTTCAGCGTTTTGAGCGAATACAAAAAGAAGACCGGCGAAGACCTGCCGGAAGTCAATATCATGAACCTGTCGCCCGAGCAAAAAAAGGTGCTGGAAGAAAAGATCAAAAATGAAAAGGACGTTTCCATCAAATCGCTGCTGCAGGATATCCTCGACAAGAACAACGACATCCAGAACCTGAACGCCAGGGTCCAGGAACTCGAAACCCTGCTGCCCAAGCCGCACATGGTGGAAAAAGGCGAAAACCATTACCAGATCGCCATGAATTTCCTGCTCAATGAAAAGGGCGTGGACAAGACCCGGGCCATGGAACTGGTGGAACGCACCGCCTTGTTCGAGCCGATCATCCCCGGCTTCAAGGTGTGGAACTTCTACGCCGAGGACGAATACGGCACCTTCATCACCCAGGGCAGCGCCCCCATCTCGCCCAACCAGATCCAGAGAAAAGTGAAAAAAGAACTGGTCGACGCCAAGGACAAGGCCATCTGCCGAAAAGGACCAATTGCAAAGCGACATCAACGAAATGGAGACCCGGCGCACCGAGCTGATCTCCCAGCTGGACCTGCTCAACCAGGAAAAGCAGAGCATGCTGACCAAAATGAGCAGCCTCAACGACCAGAACCAGGAAATGCAGACGGCCCTCAACTCGGTCTACTACGCCATGGACCTGCGCAAGAACCTGAACGAGAAAGGCATCATCAAGGGCGGCTTCCTGCGCTCCACCAAGCTGCAGAAGGTCGACACCGCCCTGTTCGACCGCTCGCTCGACCTGCGCGGCGACGCCAAGATCGCGGTCACTGCCGCCGCTTTCCAGCTCGGCAAGATCAAGGACATCACCATCTATCCCAGTTATTTCAAGGCGGGAACGGATTTCAAGATCGAAATCGACGAAGCCGGCCAGAACGCGACCATCACCCTGCTGGACATCAAGAAATTCATGAGCGAAAAGATCGCCATCGCCATCGAATAAAGCCAACCCATCGCGGGGCGCGCCGAACGGTGCGCCCCGTTTTTTTAAGGACGGACAGGGAAAACCATGATCGGCAAAGTGCAGGCCATCGCCAAGGGCGGCGCCGGCGTCATCCACGAGCCCGACAAAACCGTATTCGTCCCCGGCGTCATCGCCGGGGAAACCGTGGAATATGCCGCCGCTGAGCCGGCGCAAATCGGTCTGGCAGGGAAAATTGCTGCGCGTGCTCGAAGCATCGCCGCAGCGGGTCGAGCCGCCCTGCCCGCACTATCGTGAATGCGGCGGCTGCAACCTGCAGCACATGAGCTATGAGGAGCAGTTGCGCAGCAAAGCTGGGATCCTGCTGGCCAACCTGAAGAAAATCGCCGGCCTGGTCCCTGCCGGCCCGCCCGCTGTATTCCCATCCCCGCCCTGGCGCTACCGCAGCAAGAGCGAGTTCCAGGTCCGCGACGGCGTCAGCGGCTTTTTTCAAAAAGGAGTCGCAGCGGGTGGTCCCCATCAGCCGCTGCCTGCTGGTGCCCGAAACGGTGGAAGCTTTTTTCCTCGCCCAGCGCCCGGCCCTGGGCGGCCGCGCGAACGCCCAGCTGCAGGTCGTCGGCAACGGCCGGGAACTCGCGGCCCGGCTGGTGATGCCCGACGGGCAACACGACTGGCTCAGCCGCGAACACGCGGTCCGACTTTGAAATTGCCGGCTATCGCCTATCAGATCGCCCCCGACAATTTCATCCAGGCCAACCTCTTCCAGCTGCAGCCCATGCTCGGTCTGCTGGAAAAAACCGTGGCCGCCCTGGACGCGGCCACGGCCGCCGACCTGTTCTGCGGCTGCGGCTTCTTCACCCTGCCGCTGGCCGCCCGCTGCCGGCAGGTATTGGCCCTGGAGAACGATGCGCAAAACCTGGCCGCGCTGCGCCTCAACCTGGAGCGCAACCGGGCCGGAAACGTCCAAGTCGTCCAGGCCGACGTGCTGCAGGCGGAACTGCCGCCGGCCGGGCTGTACGTCGTGGACCCCCCCCGCGGCGGTTTGTCGGCCAGGGTCATCGCCGCCTTGACCCGCAGCGGCACGGAAACCATTGTCTATTTTTCCTGCGATTCGGCCACCTTGGCCCGCGACCTGCGCCTGTTCTCGAGCCGGGGCTTCAATCTGCAGGAACTGCAGCTGCTCGACAATTTTCCCCAGACCGACCATTTCGAGACTTTCGCGGTCCTGAAAAAAACGAATTGAAGCCGGCGCCAAAAGTTTTTTCTCTTTTTTGTCAAATCAGCGAAGTTATGCTATTTTATTTTTATGAAAAAAATCACATTTCTTATATTAATTCTTTCCCTTGCCGGCTGGCTTCAGCGCGAGGAGAACGCCATTCAACTGCTTCACCATCGTGGCCGGCAAGGATGCCAGCGGCCGACGGCTCGGTGCTGCTGGCCCACAACGAGGACGACCACGGCCGGCTGCTGGTCAACATCTACAAGGTCCCGCCCCAGGAGCACCGGCGCGGCGATGTCTTCACCATGAAAGGCGGCGCCCACCTCCCGCAGACCGGCAACACTCCCGGCCTGCTGTGGCTGGAGATCCCGGAAAACGATTTTGCCGACGCCTACGTCAATGAATACGGGGTGGCCGTCACCTCCAATTCCTGCCCCTCGCGCGAGGACAAGCCCGAACTCAGCGCGGGCGGCATCGGCTTCAGCCTGCGGCGCCTGGTCGCCGAAAGGGCGCAGACGGCCCGCGAAGGCGTGCGCATCGCCGGCGAACTGATCTCCCAGTACGGCTACAACGCCTCGGGGCGGACCTACATCATCGCCGACGCGCGCGAGGGCTGGTTCCTGCACGCGGTCAAGGGCAAGCACTGGGTCGCCCGGCGCGTTCCCGACAACGAAGTCGGCGGTCATCGCCAACCGCTATACCATCGGTTCGCGTCGACCTGAGCGACCCGGAAAATTTCCAGGGCTCGCCCGACATCATCGACTACGCCGTGCGCCGCGGCTGGTTCGATCCGCAAAAAGACGGGGAATTCAATTTTGCCAGGGCGTATTCCAATCCGGTCAATTTCAGCGACATGAGCAACGTCTTGCGGCAGTGGCAGGGCACCGACCTGCTGGCCGCCAAGTCGTTCAAGCTGGATGCCCCCCTGCCGTTCTCCTTCAAACCGCAGCGCGACATGCGCCTGAACGACCTGTTCCGCGTCCTGCGCGACCATTACGAAGGGACGAAGTACGACGCCAGCGATCATTACAAGAACGGCTCGCCCAATTCCGACAAGAACCGCACCATCTGCACCGAATCCACCCAGTACGCCTTTGTCGCCCAGTTGCGCGGCTGGCTGCCCGCCGAGATCGCCCACGTGGTCTGGATCTGCCTGCGCCGCCCGGACAGCAACGCCTTTTCCCCGTGGTACGTCTCCATGGCCGCGGTTCCCGACGGCTTCAGCCGCGAAAACGCCGACAACGCGCTGGAAAAACCATTTCGCACCGCTGCCCGCCCAGGTGTTCGAAGATGCCGGCCTGTCGTTCAACACCTATGCCAAGATTTCCGACGCGGTCGATCGCCAATACAAGGAGCCGCATCGAAAAAACGCAAAAGGTCTGGCGCAACTTCGAGGATTTTCTGTTCGGCGACCTGAAGGACCACGAAAAGGAATTCGCTTTCCTGCTGAAAAACAACAAGTCCCTGGCCCGGAAGATCATCGACAACTACATCCACGGCCTGGAATACCGCAAATGGTTCCTGGCCGCGGAATTGCTCAAGGAATTCCGCAAGTGACACGTCGTCACGTTCGGAGAATAACGCATGCCGACTCCTGATCGCCGACCTGCCGCTTGACCGGCGGAACGTACGTTTTTCAGCAGCAGGGAGAGGGTTACCACCGTGACCGAGCTCATGGCCATGGCCAGGCCGGCCACCTCCGGGGGCAGCAGGATGTGCAGAAACGGATAAAAAACGCCGGCGGCCAGCGGGATCAGGGCCGGTTGTAGGCGAAAGCCCAGAAAAGGTTCTGGCGGATGCGGCCCATGACCTTGCGGCTGAGCTGCACGGCGGCGACCGCGTCGCGCAGGTCGTCGCGGATCAACACGATATCGCCGCTCTCGATGGCCACATCGGTGCCGCCGCCCACGGCGATGCCGATATCGGCCTGGGCCATGGCCGGCGCGTCGTTGATGCCGTCGCCGACAAAGGCCACGACCTCGCCCCCTTCCTGGAGTTTTTCCACCTCGCGGGCCTTGTCCTGGGGCAGGACCTGGGCGATGATCCGTTTCGATCCCGGCCTGGCGGCCGATGACCGCCGCCGCACGCGGGTTGTCGCCGGTGATCATGGCCACGGCCAGCCCCATGGCCTGGAAAGCGGCCACGGCTCCGCGGCCGTGACGGCTTCAGGGTGTCGGCCAGGGCCAGGATGCCCGCCAGGGTGCCGTTCCTGGCGACCAGGACGACGGTCTTGCCCTCGTCCTGCAGGCTCTCCATGGCGGGCTTGGCCGCCAGCAGGCCGGCGATCGCCGCGGCGTTCGAAGAAGGGCACGCTGCCGACCATGATCTCCGCCCCGGCCAGCGACGCCTTTCAGCCCCTCCCCCTCCAGGGTGTCGAATCCCTGACGTCGGGAATGGCGAGGCCCCGGCCGGCGGCGGCCTGGACAATGGCCTCGCCCAGCGGGTGCAGCGAGTTGCGTCCCACCGCCGCGGCCATTTGCAGCACGTCGCCCTCCGCTGCCGTCCAGGGCGATGACGTCGGAGACCTCGGGCTTGCCCGCGGTCAGGGTCCCGGTCTTGTCGAAGACCACGCGCGCTCAGCTTGCCGGCCGCTTCCAGGGCTTCGCCCCGCCGGATCAGGATGCCCAGCTCGGCGCCGCGGCCGATGCCGACCATGACCGCCGTGGGCGTGGCCAGCCCCAGGGCGCAGGGGCAGGCGATGACCAGGACCGAGATCAGCGTGGTCAGGGCGAAGAGGAACGTCTGGCCGACGATGAAGATACCAGCGGAAGAAAGCGACGATGGCGATGGCCAGGATGACCGGGATGAAGACCGCGACCACGCGGTCGGCGAGGCGCTGCACCGGGGGCTTGGAGCCCTGGCGCCGCCTGGACCAGCTGGATGATCTGCGCCAGCAGCGTTTCCTTGCCCACCTTGGCGGCCGTGAAGCGCAGCACGCTGTTCTTGTTGATGGTGCCGCCGATCACGTTGTCCCCGTCCCGCTTTCAGGACCGGCAGCGGCTCGCCGCTGATCATGGCTTCGTCGACGTAGCCCCGGCCGGCGCTCACCCGGCCGTCCACCGGGATCTTCTCGCCCGGCCGCACCAGGACCACGTCGCCGACCGCACGTCGGCGACGGCGATCTCGGTTTCGCTGTCGTCGCGGACACCGTCGCCGTGCGCGGCTGCAGCCCCATCAGCTTTCTTGATGGCGTCGGATGTCCGTGCCCTTGGCCCGGATCTCCAGGTATTTGCCCAGGTTCAGGAACGCGGCCAGCAGGATGACGGTGTCAAAAAACATGAAACCGTGGGGCAGGGCCCCGAACGTGGCCAGCAGACTGGAAACCAGCGCCACGCCGATGCCCAGGCTGTACATCACGTCCATGTTCAGGCTCTTGTTCTTCAACGACATGCCGGCGGCGCGAAAAATGGGTAAACCGAGGAAAATGATGCCGGGCAGGGAAAAAACGAGCATGGCCAGCCGCCACAAAAACGAAAAATGCAGCGGCAGGAACATGGCCAGCCATCAGCGGCAAGCCGGTGACGAAGCCGACGGCGATGCGCCGGCGCCGGGTGCGCAGCTCCGCGGCCAGCGCCTGCTTCTCCTTTTCGCCGGAGTCCGCGGCCGGGCCCAGGTACTTGTAGCCCGCGGCCTCGATGGCCTTCCCCATCTCTTCGAGGTTGGTTTTTTTTTCGTCATAGGTCAACATACGCCTGCTCGGTGGCCAGGTTGACCGTCAGCTCTTCGATGCCCGGCAGCTTGGCGCAGCGAATTCTCCACCGCCTTGACGCACATGGCGCAGCTCATGCCGCCGATCTTGATCTCCGCCCTGGCCGGGTTTTTTTCTTTTTCAGCCATTCTGCCTCCATATCAGTTATCTATTATACACTCAGCTCCGGTTTTCTTTCCGCAAAATAATTTTTATAAACAAGTTCGTTCCGGCTCAGCGGCCGGATTTGACAGGACGAGCGATTCCGGCATAAAATAGGGCTTCTCCGCGCCGAAAAATCAGCAGTGACCGATTGGGATACCAGCCAATGAAAAAAGCGAAAAGTTCGAAAACCGTGATCATGGCCGCTTTCAGCGCCAACCTGCTCATCGCCCTGGTCAAGTTCGTGGTGGCCTGGCTCAGCGCCTCGTCGGCCATGCTGGCCGAGGCCGTTCATTCCACGGCCGACACCCTGAACCAGGTGCTGCTGTTCGTCGGCATCAAGAAGGCCGCCAAGAAAGCCGACGAGCTTCACCCCTTCGGATTTTCCGGCGAAGCCTATTTCTGGTCCTTCATCGTGGCCATCATCCTGTTCACCAGCGGCGCCATCTTTTCCATCTACGAAGGCGTGCAAAAACTGCGCCACCCGGCTCCGGTCGACCACGTGGCGGTCGCCCTGCTCGTCCTGGTCATCGCCATGATCGCCGAGGGCGTCTCCCTGCGCGTCGCCTTCAAGAAGATCAATGTCGAACGCGGCAAGACCGGGCTGATCGCCTACCTGCGCCAGATCCAAAAAAGCGGAACTGATCGTGGTTTTCCTCGAGGACACCGCCGCGCTCATCGGCCTGACCATCGCCCTGGTCGCCCTGCTGCTCGAGCATTTCACCGGCATTCTTTTTTTCGACGGCCTGGCCTCGGTCCTGATCGGCGTGCTGCTGGCCGTCACGGCCCTGTTCATGGGCAATGAAACCAAGTCGCTGCTCATCGGCGAAGGCGCCGACCCGGCCCTGCTGCGCAAGATCCGCCTGCTGCTGCTCAGGGAGGACAGCATCAGCCGCGTGATCCACATCCGCTCCCTGCACCTGGGCGCCGACGACATCCTGCTGGCCATCAAGGCCGAATTCAACCCGCGCCTGAATACCAAGCAGATCTGCATCCTGATCAACGGCATCGAAGCGGACATCCGCGGCGCATCATCCCGAGGTAAAAAAGATATTTATCGAGCCCGATATTTTCAGGAAGATATAAGAGGCCTACCCTTGCCGGGTCATGCCCTTGGCCATCCACTTGCGGGCCAGGACCAGGGCGATGGGCGATACCATGGCAATGAAGGCGTACATCAGCCACATGCTCCCGGTGCGCAGCGGCAGGCCCAGCTCGGGCTTGGGGCAGTAGCGGGCGATGACGTAGCCCGAATACAGCGACGTGATCATCTTGGTCAGGAACCAGGGGAACTGGCCGATGCCCATGTACAGGCCGGTCTTGCCTTCCGGAGCGATCTCGGCCACCCACTGCAGGAAGCGCGGCTGCCACATGGCCTCGCCCACCGACATCAGCAGGATGAAGAGCAGGAACAGGTAGACGTTCGGCCCCAGGGCCAGCAGGAAAGTGGGCAGGGCCATGACGAAGGTGCCGGCGATCATCATCTTGTAGACGTTGCTGCGCGCGGTCAGGGCGGCGATCAGCGGCGACAGGACGAAGATCAGGATGGGGTTGAGGTTGGAAAAGACCTCGAAATAGCGGCTGACGCCGGTGCCGGCGAAGGCGCGGTCCAGGTAATAGGGAATGGTCAGCCAGTTGTGGGCGAACAGGGTCTGCACCGGGATGAGGATGAAAATGAAAAAAACGAAGCGGCCGTCGCGGAAAGGGTGATCGGGCCTCTTGCGCAGGAATTCCCAGATGGCGCCCAGGACGGCGAAAGCCAGCAGCGGAAAAAGGACATATCCGGGCAGGGAGATCTTCCCCAGGCGCGAGAGGACGACCAGCGCCAGCATGCGCCAGGGACACGGCGATCCAGCCGAGGAACGGCAGCAGCGGGATGCGCGGCGCGTCCTTTTTCGCCGGGGCGGCGGCCTTGGCGTCGGCGGCCTGGTTCTGCTCGGCGGTGTTCATCTCCCGGGTTTCCCGGCCGACCCGTTCGACTGCCTGGCGGTCGACCTTGCGGGTGATGATCAGCAGGGTCAGCAGCGAGCCGAAGAGGGTGATCGCCGCATAGATCCAGAACACGGCGGTCAGGCCGTTGGGCGGGAACTTGGCCACGAACGCGTGCCGCGTATTGGACGAAACGAAACCGGACAGGAAAGCGCCCAGGTTCATCAGGCCGTAGATCACGGCGTAGCCGATGGCGGCCGTCTGCGGGTTGGTGTAGCGCTTGACCCCGGCGTAGGCCGCCGGCATGTACAGGCCGTAGGCCGCCACCATCAGCAGCAGGCCGCGCGGCCATGAGCAGGAACATGGGCGAGCCCATGCCGCTGCCCAGCGAGAGCGTGCCGGAGAGGGCGACCAGGATGCGGCCGACCATCATCACCGCCAGGGAGAGGGCCAGGGAGACGCGGACGCCGATCTTGTCGGAGACGCCGCCGAAAAGCAGCATGGCGAAGGTGATGCCGCCGGTGACGCCGCCGTAGACCCAGCCCGAATGGATGTCGTTCAAGGCGACGTTCTCGGAGCAGAATTTGCCCAGGATGGTCAAAATGCCGAAATAGACCAGCCCCTCGAACACATAGGGGATGTTGACCCCCCACAGCGCCCGCGGGGCCTTGAAAAAAGCCGTGAAGGTCTCGGCGAGTTCGCGCAAGGATTTTTTTACGGCGGCCGCCAGGCCGCCGGGCTGGTTTTCAGTCATCGGGATTCTCCCTTTTTTTTCAGAATGCGCAGGTATAGAACGATCCCGGCCATGCCCAGGACCTGCAGCAAGACCATCAAACCGTGCTGCAGCGGATCGACCGGGAACGGGCGAATGACCTTGATCAGCAAAATCGAGACCAGCAGCGACGAGGCGCCATAAATCAATTTCAGCCAGTGCCATTCCTTGCGGCCGAAAACGATCAGGGCGCTCCAGCTGGCGGAAGTGAGGAATACCAGGCAGGCGCTGGTCATTTCCGGCGAATCCGGGGCAGGGTGGTACAGGAGCATGAACGCCACCAGCGTCAGCGCGGCGAGCAGCGGGGGAATGAGCAAAATCGGCACTTTCTTCATGGTGAAACGATATCATAAAAAATATCCGCGCCGCTGTCAACCGCGGCAGCGGGATTTCCTTTTTTCGTTCCGGCGATTTTTATTTGCAGCGCTTGCTTTGTTTACTTTTCCCTTGCATTCACCTATAATTTTTACTGGAGGCAAAAGTGGAAACTCTGCAAATCCTGAATAAGTTCAACGGCCGGCGCATGGACAATTTCCCCCAGATCCAGCACAACAACTTGTTCAAGAGGATCAGGGACAACTTCCATTTTGAACTGTTCCTCAAGGGCAACAATATGCTGTTTTCGCCGTTTTATATCCAGCTGCGCGGCGAACCCTTCCCGGAACTGGACCAGCTTCCTCGCCCAGAATGAAGAATTCCTGGACAGCCTGAAGGATTTCATCGTCAACACGCTTTTCGTTTACAGCGCCGTGATCGAGGAAAATGCCAACTACCTGATCAACGAGCAGGACATCATCATCGGCCGCCTGATGTACCGCGAGCACAGCAAATTCGAGGTCAAATTCTATTCCCATTACCAGGACGAACTGCAGAACTCATATAACGACAAGATCTATATCGGCCGCATTTTCATCGACCTGAAGAAATTCGAAAAGGAGCACCTGGGCCTGCACGAATATTTCAACTCCATCGTGGAGCAGAACGCCAAGATCCAGGAAAGGGCCCTCCACAAGCTGCGCTATTACGACGACTACAAGAAACCCTACCTGGACGAGATCGATTACCTGGCCAGGGAGGTCCACTCCGAGGCCCTGGAGCGGATCAAGCTCCTGCCCAAGAACGACCTGAAAAACGCCCCGACCGTGGCCCTGATCGAAAGCATCGACAACCTCCTGCTGATCCAGAACCTGATGGTCGAGCTGAAGGACTTCACCCTGGAATTCGAGAACAAGCTGCGCCTGAACGAAGAGACCAACTATGTCAAGTACCTGTTCAAATTTTCCAAGGACCTGATCAACGACATCAAGTACCTGAGCAAACTGTACTACCTGATCAGCAACAAAATATCCAAATACTCCATCGTCTGATGCTCAAGTCCTCGCGCTGGATCCGGGAGCAGGCCGCGAGCAACCGCCTGCTGGAGCCTTTCGTCTCCACCTCGGTCCGCTCCGGCGTCATCTCCTACGGCCTCGGGCCCTACGGCTACGACCTGCGCCTGGACAGGAACCTACCGGCGCCCGGTCCAGGCGGGGACGCTGATGGACCCCCACCAGGTCAGCGACGCCGATTTCGAGACCCTGAGCGAGGACCTCATCGTCGTCCCCCCCGGCCATTTCATCCTGGGCCGGAGCGTGGAGTATTTCCGCATGCCGAAAAAGGTCCTGGGGCTGGTGTTCGGCAAATCCACTTACGCCCGCTGCGGCATCCTGGTCAACGTCACCCCCCTGGAGCCGGAATGGACGGGGTTCCTGACCATCTCCATCGCCAACTGCGGCGCCCGGCCGGCCGCCCTGCATCCCGGCCAGGGCATCGCCCAGGTCATCTTCATCGAAAGCGCCGACCTGCCGGTCATGTCCTACAAGGACCTCAACGGCAAGTACAACGGCCAGGACGAAATCACCGTCGCCAAGATCCAGAAAGCATGACCGCTCCCGGCCAGCTGCCGCCCACGGCGCAAGAGACGATCCAAAAGGGCGCGTTCGTCAAGCATTGTCCCTGCTCCCCGGGCTCGGTTCCCTGCGGCTACTATAATCTCAACCTGCAGAGCGGCTGCCCTTTCGACTGCAGCTACTGCATCCTGCAGGCCTACCTGGAGGACAAGAACCGGGCCGTGTTCTTCACGAACTGGGCCGACCTGGAAAGCGAGCTGGAGAAATTCCTGGCCGCGAACAGGGAGGTGCGCATCGGCACGGGCGAACTGAGCGATTCCCTGGCCTACGAAGGCATTCACCCCGGCGCCGCCCGCCTGATCAAGCTTTTCCGTCGTTTCCCCGAGGCGGTTTTCGAGTTCAAGACCAAGTCGGTCGCCATCCGGGCCTTGCTGGATGTCAAGGAGGTTCCCGCCAATATCGTGGTCTCCTGGTCGTTGAACCCCTCCCCCATCGCCCGCGGCGAAGAACGCCTGGCCCCCTCGCTGCCCCGACGCCTGCGCGCCCTGGCGGCGGTCCAGGACAAAGGCTATGCCGTGGGCATTCATTTCGATCCCCTGATCCTGTTCCCGGGCTGGGAAAAACACTACCGCGAGCTTGTCCGCGCCATCTCCCGGTTCATCCGCCCGGAGCGGATCGCCTGGTGGAGCCTGGGCGCGCTGCGCTTTCCTGCGGAATTGAAGAGCCATATCTTTCGCCACCGTGATTCGCAGCTTTTCTGGGGCGAGCTGGTCGAGGGCCAGGACAAAAAATACCGTTATTTCACGCCGCTGCGCCTGGAATTGTTCGCCCTGGTCAGGGACGAGATCCGTGCCGCCGTATCCCGGCATCTCCCCCTTTATTTGTGCATGGAGGACGCACCGACCTGGAAAGAGGTCCTCCCGGAGCAGCCTGCCGACGAAAAAACGATCAACCGCATCCTTTACGGGTCGGCCATGGAGAAAAAGAGGAAGTAGCATGAGGATCGGCTACCCCTGCCTCAACCGCTCCAGCGGCTGCACCAGCAGCCACACCTTCCGCCTGGCCTCATATTCCGCCGAGCGCCTCGCCGAGACCGTGGGCTGGAACCTGGACTGCCTTGAGCGCATCCTGGAGTTCAACCGTGACCATGGACTGCTGTTCTTCCGCGTCACCTCAGACCTGGTCCCCTTCGCCTCGCACCCGGTCTGCGTCTTCCCCTGGCCGGAAAAATTCGCCCGGCGCTTCGCTGCCCTGGGCCGGCTCATCCGCGAAAGCGGCATGCGCATTTCCATGCACCCCGACCAGTTCACCCTGATCAATTCCCCCGACCCGGAAATTTTCAGCCGCAGCGCCGCCGAGCTGGCCTACCATGCCCGGGTCATTGACCTGCTCGGGCTGGACCTGACCGCCAGGATCCAGATCCACTGCGGCGGCGTCTACGGCGACAGGGAGGCGAGCCTCGACCGCTTCTGCGCCCGTTTCGAGAAGCTGCCCGCAGCGGTCCGCCGTCGCCTGGCGGTGGAGAACGACGACCGACTGTACCGCGTCGCCGACTGCCTGCGGATCAGCCGGCGCACGGGCGTCCCCGTGCTTTTCGATTCCTTTCACCACCAGTTGAACAACAATGGCGAAGATCTTGTCACGGCGCTGGGCATGGCGGCGCCCACCTGGATGAAAGGCGACGGTCCGCCCATGGTCGATTACAGCTCCCAGAGAAAGGGAGAACGCCGCGGCAGCCACGCGGAGAGCATCGACCTGAAACACTTCGCCAGGTTCATCGCCGCCACTGCCGCCTTTGACTTCGACGTCATGCTGGAGATCAAGGACAAGGAGAAGAGCGCCTTGCGCGCCCGCCGCTTTCTGGATAAAATAAATCGATTGTAAAGGAGATTTCGGCCCGTGCAACAGGCCGGGAGGCAAGGATGGGCAAAGTGTTCGCGACGGCGGCGGTCATCGTCCTGGCGTACATGACCCTGGTCTTCATGGTGGCCCTGGCCAAAAAGAACAACGGCGTGGTGGACATCGCCTGGGGCCCGGGCTTCATCCTGGTCACGGTCGCGATTTTCGCTCTTTACGGGAGCGGCCAGGCCCGGCAATGGCTGGCACTGGCGCTGGTCCTGACCTGGGGCGGCCGCCTGGCCCTGCATATTTTCCGGCGCAACCGCGGCCGGGAAGAGGATTTCCGCTACGCCGCCTGGCGCCGCCAGTGGGGCAGGTATTTCGTCATTCGCAGTTTCGGACAGATATTCATGCTGCAGGGGCTGCTCCTGCTCCTGGTCGTCACCCCGGTGCTGCTGATCGTGGGCCAGGCGCAACCGCAGTTGAATCTTCTGGACGGCCTGGGCCTGCTGGCCTGGCTGACCGGCTTTTTGTTCGAGACCGTCGGCGACCGCCAGCTGGCCGCGTTCATCCGAGATCCGGCCAACCGCGGCAAGCTCATGACCGGCGGCTTGTGGAGTTATACCCGCCATCCCAACTACTTCGGCGAGGCCGCCATGTGGTGGGGCATGGCCATAATCGCGCTTTCGGCTCCGCGCGGCTGGCTGGGGCTGGCCGGCCCGCTGGTCATCACCAACCTCCTGCTTTTCGTATCCGGCGTGCCCTTGCTGGAAAAGAAGTATGCAGGCCGCCCCGACTGGGAGGAGTACAAAAAAAGAACGCCGGTCTTCTTTCCCTGGTTCCCGAAGAAATCTGATTAGCGATTTGATTTAGCCATCTATAGTTTCACAGCGATAGTCAATTTTATTTCAAATTCCTTTCGTAATCTTTCCACCAAACGATCCAATCCTCATCGGTATCTCCAAGATTTTCCCTAGTCAGCTTGCGCAAAGCCATAAGGCAATGCTCACGAGTACAGATCATACTGCCATCTTCTTCAATCGGATTTCGCTTTAATACAGCGATTAGGGCCGGCACACAGCTGACATCGCCGGTCTCGGCAAGCTCAGAAGGCCAATCGTGATCATTCCCATCCCCTGCAAGGAGTAATTTTTTGTACTCCTCGATTCTCTGACGATCGCAACGCCGAAGAGAATATGAAACATTCAGCAGGTCTGACACGGGCCGAGTATTCAGAGATAAAAACCGCAAGGTAGCCTTTTGGATCTCCGGATCGGTCGGATGATCAGTGGCCAAGCACTGAACTCTCTCCATGGCTTCGAAATATTCCTGATACAACGAAACGCATTTTTCCTTGAAATCAATTGGCGCACCGAAATTTAGATTCGGGTCTACTTCAAGTGCGGGGTATTTCTTCAATATGGCTTTGAGCTCTCTCAGCGAGCGCTCCAGGTTGTCACTCAGCCGCTCTATTGCCGGCAACAGTGAGATCATTTCTGGGTCTGTTTTCATGAACTTATTGAAAGACTTAATGGAAACAGCCATGCCCGCAATACAAGTGGAAGCCTTATCATACCCATCGCAGGGAGCCGAAAATGGAAAGATTCCAACCATCAGAACGATTAGCCAGAAATGGCAACAAAATCGTTTCATTAATCCCCCTGATGTTTAAAATGCATGATTTAGTATAGAATGCTTTTTGATTCCATTCAAGGAAACTTTTTGGAAGAGCGTACAGCCTGCATCCCATCTGATAATAGGAGAGAGAATGGAAAGAGAGAAAGGACTCATCCCGCCCCACGGCGGCTACCGCAAACTGCGCAGTTTCCAAAGCGCCCAGTTGGCATATGACCTGACGGTTGTTTTTTGCGACCGCTTCATCGACAAGCGCTCGCGCACCCACGACCAGATGGTGCAGGCGGCGCGCAGCGGCGTGCAGAACATCGCCGAGGGAAGCATGGCTTCGGCCACATCGAAGAAGACAGAGCTCAAGCTGACGGGCGTGGCCCGGGCCAGCCTGGAGGAACTCCTGCTGGACTACGAGGACTTCCTGCGCCAGCGCGGCTTGCGCCTTTGGGACAAGAACTCCCCGGAAGCACTGGAAGCAAGAAAAGCTCTTGTCAGACGAGTCCGACAGGTCCGACCGGTCCGACAAGAAAGGAGCTTCCATTCTAAAAAACTCTGATGCCGAAACCGCCGCCAATATAATGATCTGCCTGGTCAACCAGGCGAGTTATCTGCTGCACAGGCAATTGCAGACCCTGGAGCGGAAATTCCTTGAGGAAGGCGGATTCACGGAGCGGCTTGTACAACCAGCGCCGGGCCCGTCGCGATAAATCGTAAAAGCGACTTCAGGCGTGGTTGCGCAGCTTCAGTTCCAGCGGGTGCGGATCGAGATAATACTGGTCACTCAGGTAAGGCTCATGGAACTTGTCGATGTAATGCTTCAGCAGCGTCAGCGGCACGATCAGCGGCACCAGGTTCTGACGGTAGTTCTCGACGGCCGCCAGCAGTTCCTTTTTTTCAAAGTCGTCGAGCTGCTTTTTGAAATATCCGAGCATGTGCTGCAGCACGTTGACGTTCTTGCGCACCGTGGCCTTCTGCTTGAGGGCCGTCAGCAGGAGTTCCTCGTATTCGGCGAAGACGCCCGCGGCCGGGCGGGACCCGGCGGCGGCCACCAGCTTGCCGAGCCGGCGGGCCATTTCCGGGCTGTGGGCCATGAGCAGCAGCTTGTGCCGGCGTTGGAAGTCGACCAGCCGCCCGGCCGTCGGCCCCGCGGCGAGAAGTTCCCGCCAGCGCCGGTAGGCGAAGATGCGCACGATAAAGTTCTCGCGCAGCTGGATATCCTGCAGGCGGCCTTCCTCTTCCACCGGCAACAGCGGCAGGCGCTCCATCAGGGCCCGGGCGAAGATGCCCACGCCGTTCTTTTCGGCCATGCCTTTCTCGTTGTAGACCTTGACCCGCTCCATGCCGCTGGAAGGCGACCGGCTTTTGAAAATAAAGCCGCACAATTCCTCTTTTTCCAGCTGCGGCAGCTTCTTCTCCAGCCAACGCTCCATCTGCGGGGTGGCGTCGACCCCGCTTTGGCGGGTGACCAGCCGCGGCGCCGCGGCGTCGCCGACCAGGCGGAAGGCTTCGCGGGGAACGGGGAATCCCGCTTCCACCTCCGGGCAGACCGGGATATAGTCCACGAACTGGCCCAGGGTATTGGCCAGGAACGGGTCGAGCTTGTGGCCGCCGTCATAGCGCACCTTGTTGCCCAGCAGGCAGGAGCTGATGCCCAGCTTGATCTTTTCTTCCATATCCTACCCCCCTTTCATCCGCCCGCTTCAGGATCGGGCAAAGCGAAAAGGCAGAACGTGCCCGGGCCGGCGTGAGCGCCCAGCACGGCCGCGCCGGCAACCTGGTAAATGCTGGAAATCTTTAATTGCGATTTGGCCAGCTCGTCCTCCAGCTGCAGGGCCGCCTGCAGGTTGTCGGTATACACCACGCCGATGGAATAAGACCTGCCCGGGTCGAGTTTTTTCAGCAGGCGCCGCACAACCTTCTTTTCCTTGTTCCGGGCGTCGAGCAGCATCCCTTTTTTCACCAGCACCCCCCGCTCAAAGGCGACGAGCGGCCGGATGCCAAGCCAGCGGGTGAGGGCGCCGGCCAGGGGCGGCAGGCGGCCGCCGCGAACCGCGTACTCCAGGGATTCGATATACCCCAGCGAGATCACTTCGTCCCTGACGCGTTCGCTTTCAGCCGCGATCGCTTCCAGGTCCCAGCCCTGGCGCAAGCGCTGCAAGGCCCGCAAAAGGAGCAGGCCGCTGCCGGCGGAAACGTTGCGCGTGTCCACGATGCGGACCCGGGCCTGATCGGCGTCGGGCAGGAGTTTCAGCGCCGCCAGGGCGCTTTGGTGGGAACCGCTGAGCCGGGAGGACATGCTGAAGAGAAGCGCCCGCTCCCGGCCGCCAAGGGCCGTTTCGAAAGCGATCTTGAAATCGAACGGCGCCGGCTGCGACGTCTTGACCACCAGGTCTTTTTCCGTGCGCATGCGCCGGTACAGTTCCTCTTTGCCGATGTCGACGCGGTCATAATAAAAACGCTGGCCGATGAGGATCTGCAGGGGGACAAGGGCGATCCGCCATTCTTTCTCGGTCGCGGCCGGGATATCGACGGCCGAGTCCATGAGCAGGGCGACCGCGACTTCCGGCCCGGGGTCTGCCGGCCGGCGCAGGGAATCGATTTTGCTGGAAAGGATCTCGCCGTAGCGGCCGATCCTGGCTTCAACGCCGTCCGGATCGTCGGTATGAATGTGGAGATGAAGCAGGTCGGCATCGCCGGCAATGAGCAGCGAATCGCCGTGTTTTTTCAGCAGCTCCTTGAGAAAATCCTTGCTGTGGCCGCGCGGCCGGAACACCCATTCGGCGCAGTAGGCCAGCTCAGGCGTTTCCCTGGCCAGCGGTTCCTGGTCGAAAGCGGCATTGCCGTCCTCGCCCGTTTCAGCGCCACGGCCCAGGACGGCGGCGGCCATGCCTTTGAAGAACAGGTAGAATCCCATGCCGCCGGCATCCACCACCCTGGCTTTTTTCATCTGCGGCAGCATTTCCCGCGTTTTTTCCAGGATCTCCTTGGCCTTGAGGATCACTTTTTCGAAGATCACCTGGTATCTTTCCCCGTCCAGGGCCAGGCGCTTGAATTCTTCGGCGCTGTGGCGCAGCACGGTGAGGATCGTTCCCTCCCTGGGCGCGGCGATCGCGGCATAGGTCTCCTGCACGGCCTTTTCCATGGCCAGGCTGAAGTCGGCCGGGCCGATGGTCGCATGGCCCTTCATGGCCTTGGCGAAGCTGAAAAAGAACTGGGAGAAGATCACCCCGGAATTGCCCTTGGCCGACATCAGCATCCCAGCCGCCAAGCGGGCGGCCAGGTCGTCCAGGCGCGCTTCGTCGATGGCGTCGATCTGCTCGAAGACCGGCTTCAGGGTATGAACCAGGTTGTCGCCGGTGTCGCCGTCGGCCACCGGAAAGACGTTGATGCGGTTGAGAAGCTCGCGCTCCTGGAAAAGGTGCTCCATGCCGCGCTTGCAGATGTCCTTGAACTGCGCGGCATCGATCTCGTTCATGGCCGGCCCTGGATCTCCTCCATGTCGGCCCAGTTCGTTCCTTTTTTCAGGCTGATCTTCAGCGGTACCGTCAGCTTCAGGGCGTTTTCCATTTCCGCCGTCACCACGGCGATCAGCTTTTTTTCTTCGCCGGCGGGATATTCGAAGACCAGCTCGTCGTGCACCTGCAGGATCAATCGGCTCTGCAGGGGGCGCAAATGCTCGTGGATGCGGATCATGGCGATCTTGATGATGTCGGCGGCGCTGCCCTGGATGATCGTGTTGATGGCCATGCGGTTGCCGTTCTCCTTGACCGTGCGGTTGGAGCTCAGGATTTCGGGAATGGGGCGGACGCGGCCGGAGATGGTCCGCACTTCGGGGTCCTTTTCGGCGTCGGCGATCACCTTGTCCATGAAGCGCCTGACGCCGCTGTATTTTTCAAAATAGCGGTCGATGAATTTTTTGGCCTCGGCAAAGCTCACGCCGAGTTCCTTGGCCAGGGAATATGCGCCGCTGCCGTAAATGATCGAGAAATTGATGATCTTGGCGCGCCGGCGCAATTCGTTGCGCGGCGAAAAAAGATCGGCGCCGAAGACCAGGTCGGCGGTGTGCTGGTGGATGTCCATGTCTGCGGCGAACGCCTGATGCAGGTTTTCGTCCCCGGAAAAATGGGCCATGACGCGCAGCTCGATCTGCGAATAGTCGGCCGACAGCAGCAGCCGGTCGGGGGCGGCGACAAAAGCGCGCCTCAGGTTGAGCCCCGCGATCTCGCCCACCGGGATATTCTGCAGGTTGGGGTTGGAGGAAGAGAGCCGGCCGGTGGCCGTGACCGTCTGGTTGAAAGAGGTGTGGACGCGGTCAAGGGCGGAGGAATTTTCCAGCAGCCCCTGGACGTAGGTGGAATACAATTTTTTATAGGTGCGGTAGGCGATGATCTTCTCCACGACGGGAAAGCCCTTCAACTCGTTGAGCACGTCGATATCGGTGGACTGGGCCTTGGTCTTGCGGGTCTTCTTGCTCAGCGGCAGGTTCATTTTCTCGAAGAGCAGCTCGGCCAGCTGCTGGGAGGAATTCAGATTGAATTCATAGCCGGCCAGTTCCTGGACCTCTTTTTCGCATGCCGGCGATCTGTTCCTGAAGGCGCACGGCCGCCTTTTTCAGGAAAGCGCGGTCAATGCCGATGCCGTGCCATTCCATCTCCAGCAGCACCTCGACCAGCGGCATTTCGATCTCGCGGTACAGGCCCAGCAGTTTTTTGTCGCGCAGCAGCGGCAGCAGTTTTTCGACCAGCTGCCAGGAACAGCGGGAATCGGCCACGCAATAGCTCCCGACCTGCTCGACGTCCACGGCGGCGATCTCGACCCGGTTCTTGCCCTTGCCAACCAGGTCTTCATAGGTGGCCTGCCGCACCTGCAGGCATTCGGCGCTCAATTCCTTCAGCTGGTGGGCGCGGCGGTTGGGGAAGAGAAGATAGGACATGATCATGGTGTCGTGTTCGACGCCCGCGACCGGCATGCCCTCGCGACGCAGGTGCAGCATGTCGAACTTCAGGTTGTGCCCGGTTTTCTTGATCCGCGCGTCGCAAAAGATCTCCGCCATTTCGCTTTTGAATTCGGCCAGCGTCAAAAGGCAGCGTCCGGCGGCCGCCGCGGGGAACAAAAAGGGGACGTAATAGCCGCGGCCGGCGACAAAAAAAGAGATGCCGACCAGCCCGGCCTTGAAAAATTCGATCGCCGTGGTCTCGACGTCCCAGGCGAAGCTTCCGGCCGTCCGCATCTCTTTGGCGAGCGCCCGCAACTGGTCCCGGTTTTCGACCAGCGTGAAAGACAGGGCTGCGCCGGCCGCCTCGGCAGGGGCGGGGACGTCTATTTTTTTCAGCAGGCTGCTGAACTGCAGCCGGCGGTACAGGTCGGCCAGGCACGCGTCGGCGCGCGGCACAAAAAGCGGCACCCGCAGGTCCAGGTCCACGGCCGGGATCCGGGAAAAATCGAGCAACTGGTGCCACAATTCGAACAGGTGGCTGTTGGCCCTGATCTTTTCCTGGAACTTGCCCTCCACCTGGTCGAGGTCCTTGCGTATGGCCGCCAGGCTGCCGAATTTTTCGATCAGCTTGGTCGCGGTCTTGTCGCCGATGCCCGGGATGCCGGGGATATTGTCCGAGGCGTCGCCGGCCAGGGCCAGGTAGTCGGCGATCTGTTCCGGGTACACCCCGAAGAATTCCTTGACGGCTGCGCGGTCCAGCTTGCGCTTCAGCTTGGGATGAAAGATGAATACCCGTTCACCCACCAGCTGGAAAAGGTCCTTGTCGGCGCTGAAGATCAGCACCTCGCTGCCCGCGGCGGCGAAACGCCGCGACAGCAGGGCGATGATGTCGTCGGCTTCCAGCCCGGGCTTTTCCAGGAAATGGATGCCGCGGCAGGTCAGGTATTCGCGGATGGCGGGCAGCTGCTGGATCAGCTCCTCGGGCGGCAGCTGGCGCTTGGCCTTGTACTCGGGATAAAGGTCGCGGCGGAAATTCTTCTCCTTGGAATCGAAAGCCACCACCAGGCGGTCCGGCCGCAGTTCCTGGACCAGGCTTTCCACCCGGCTGACAAATCCGAAAACGGCCCCGGTGGGTTCGCCTTTGATGGTGCGCATGGCATGGTGCGAGTAAAAGGAGCTGAACACCAGGTACATGCCGTCGATGAGGAGTATGCTTTCAGGCATCAATCAGGGAGTTTCTTTGCTCAAGTATTCCAGCACCATCTCGTCGAGCGTCTGGTCCTCGATGTCCTGGGTGTCCATGGACATCAGATGCGAGAACCGGCCCTCCTTCAACTCGCCGATGACCTGGTCGTGCTGGCTTTTCATCAGGTTTTTGACTTTCTTGGCTTTTTCAGCCGCTTCCAGAAGGTGGGCGTACGAGATACGGCGGGAGAGCAGGATCTCGCCATGCAGGTATACCAGGGTTTCGATCAGGGGATTGCCCTGGCCCTTGTCCTCGGTCTGGATGTGAAATACCTCTTGGCGATACTTGATATCGGTATTGTAGCCCACGATCATGGCACCATGATAATGAAAAAATATCGGCCTGTCAAGGTTGGGCGGGCCAGGCGGCCTGCCCTGCGAAAGAATCCGGCCAGGCGCCGGCCTTGTATTTTCCGGATGCCTGCTTTACAATCCCCCCATGTCCCTGCCTAGGCTGAAAAGAATTGCCGACCAGGCCAAGTTCAAGGTAAGCATCTGGCGCACCCTGCGCGGCGGCCCGCCCTACCATCCCCGTCCGGACCGCATCATTATCGACCTGGCCCATTGCTGCGATCTCAGCTGCCTGGACTGCAACCGCTCCTGCGCAGCCGACCAGGCCCCGGCCGAGGAATTCATCAGCCTGGACCAGATCCGCCGCTTCATCGGACAGAGCGCCGCCGCCGGCATTCGCTGGCGGCGGATCATGCTCGAAGGGGGCGAGCCGACCCTGCATCCGCAGCTGGATGAGATCCTGGCGGAGTTGCTGCGCTACCGGTCGCTCCATTCCCCGGCCTGCGAGATCGAACTTTGCTCCAACGGCCACAGCCCCCGGGCCCGGCGCATACTCGACCGTCTCCCGCCCGGCATCCGGGCAAAGGATTCCGCTAAGACGGCCAATCGCCGCAAGGGACATTTCGGCTTCAACGTCGCCCCCAGCGACCTGCCGGGGTTCAGGCAGGCCGATTTCAGTCAAGGCTGCTATATTCACCCGATTTTCGGACTGGGACTGACGCGCAGCGGCTATTATCCCCATCCCATCTGCGGAGGCATCGACCGCGTCTTCGGCTTCGACGTCGGGCTGAAGGATCTGCCGGCCGCAAGCGAGGCGCTGGCCGGGCAAATGAGCCGCCTTTGCCCGCTGTGCGGCCACTTCCGTGAATTTCCCGGCGGCGGCCAGGGGCTGCTGGCCATCGTGAGAAACGTCGGCGGCGGCGGCTTCCCGCCGGGACACAAGTCCTCCACGTGGATCCGGGCCTATCAGGACTTCCAGAAAAACCGCCCCGGCCTCAGCCCCTTTTAAAATGAAATCCCGCTTGCTGGCCGTCGCCCTGGACGCGGCCGACTGGACGCTGATCCGAGAATGGTCGGGCCAGGGGCTGCTGCCCAACCTCAAGCGCATCGCCGAACAGGGATCTTTTTTTCCCCTGGACAACTATCCCCTTTACCGCAACGAAACCCCCTGGGTGAGCCTGTTGACGGGATGTTTCCCCGATCGAACCGGCTACTGGACGCCGCTGCGGTTTCACCCTCCGGGCTACCGCGTGCAAAACGGCGGCGCTTATTCCTTCCAGCCCTGCCTCCCTTTTTTCGCCCTGGCGCCCGGGCGCAGGGTCACGGTTTTCGACTTGCCCCACTGCGGCCGCCTGTTCGCCGAGGCCGAGGGCGTCCAGGTCCTGGGCTGGGGAGCCCATTCGCCCATGGGCGGCGGGCAATCGCAGCCCGCGGATCTCTTCGGCGAGTTGCTGCGCCGCTTCGGGCCGCACCCGGCTTTCCGCATGCAGAACGGCGGCGCCTGGTGGGACACGGGCCGCTTGCAGCGCCTGAGAACGGCGCTCCTGGAAGGCATCCGCAGGCGCCTGGCGATCATGAAGGCCCTGCTGGCCGAGCACCCGGCCGACCTGACAGTACTGGCCTTCAGCGAGATCCATATCGCCGGCCACCACTTCTGGCATCTGGGCGATCGCGGCCATCCCGCTTACAGGCGCAACCAGCCGCCTTTGCCCGACTTCCTCCTTGACATTTACAAGGCAACGGACCAAGCCCTGGGCGAACTGCTGGGGCAGATGCCGCCGGACGCCAACCTGCTGCTGTTCTCCCCCGAAGGCGGGGCGGTCAACTGGTGCGACTTGAACAGCATGGTCTTTCTGCCCGAGTTCATGTTGCGCTGGAATTTCCCCGGCCGCTCGCTGCTGGCCGATGCCGCCCCGGGAAACGCGGCTGCCGACCTTGTCGCCCGGCCGCGCTCCGGCGACTGGGTGCGAACGGTCTGGCGCGATCATTTCGCCTGCCTGCCTCCCGGCTGGCTGCCGGGGAGATTCGGGAAGGTTTTCCGGGCGTTGGCCGCCGTGCCCGGCTGCGATCTCCCCTTTTACGCCTTGCGCCGCCTGGGCGCACTGCAATGGCAGCCGCCGGTCTGGTACCGGCCCTGGTGGCCGCGCATGAAGGCGTTCGCCCTGCCCAGCTACGGCGACGGCTGCATCCGCGTCAACCTCCAGGGGCGTGAACCGCACGGCACCGTCGCCCCTTCCGCATACGAGGAGATCTGCCGCGAATTGCGCGAACGGTTGCTGCAGCTCCGCGACCCACGCACGGGCAGGCCGCTGGTGCAAGAGGTCGTCCGCAGCCGCGAGTATTTGCGGGGCATTCCCGCCGACCGGTTGCCGGACGCGGACCTGGTGGTGCTTTGGCAGCGGCAGGCCAACGACATGAGCGAAGAAGAGGCCATGGGAAGGCTGGGACCGCTGCCTTTCTGGAAATCGGGGAGCCATCAGCCGACCGGCTTCGTCATCGGCCAGGGAGCGGGCATTCCGCGCTCGTCTGCCGACCGGCCAGGCCCGGGTGATCGACGTGGCGCCGACCGTGCTCGGCCTGCTGGGCGTGGCCCCGCCGCCGGCCCTTGCGGGCAAGGCGCTTTTCACATGACGCTGAGCATCGTCATCGTCAACTGGAACACGCGCGCGTTGCTGCGCGCCTGCCTGTCGTCCATTTTCCGCAATCCACCCGATTTCGCCTTCGAAGTCGTCATCGTGGACAATGGTTCACGCGACGGCAGCCCCGAAATGGTCCGCCGGGAATTTCCCCAGGCACGCCTGCTGGAAAACCCCGCCAACCTCGGCTTCGCGGCGGCCAGCAACCGGGGAGCCGCGATCGCCTCCGGCCGCTACCTGCTTTTTCTCAATTCCGACACCCTGGTGCACGACGCCACCCTGGGCGGCGCCGTGTTTTATATGGAGAAGCATCCGGGGACCGGAGTCATGGGCTGCCGGACGCTGAATCCCGACGGTTCCCTGCAGGGCTCGGCCCTGAGGTTCCCCTCGGCGCCGCGGATCGTCGCCCACGTTTCCGGCTTGAGTCGCTTTTTGAAATTTCCGCATTCGCGTCATCGCCCGCGCCACGGAGGGTTCGATTATATCCAGGGATCATTCCTCATCATCGCCAGAAGCGTTTTTGACCGTTGCGGCGGATTCGACGAGAGCTTTTTCCTCTATGGCGAAGACGTGGACTTGTGCCTGCGAATCAGGAAAGCCGGGATGGGGCTCGCCTACGACTCGGCAATCGCCATCACCCACCAGGGCGGGGGCAGCAGCGAAGACCAGGCGCTCCGCGTCGTCCATTTTGCCCAAGGCTGCCTGCGGTTGTACGAAAAACACCGGGAGCTGGCGCAGGTGAAAAAACTGGCGGCGTTTTTAAAACCGGCGCTGGCCGTACGCGGGTTCATGGAATTCGTTTTTTCGCCGCTGCGCTTCGGGAGAAGAAAAAGAATATCGGCGGTCTATACTTCCCGCTGGCGGCGGCAAGGGATGCGGACGGCCGCTGACCCCGAGCCGTAGGCAAGGCTGGGACTACGTTCCTTTTACGAAAGCGCGGACCTGGCGGTAGATGCCGGCAGCGTCCAGGCCGAAATGCTCCAGCAGTTCTTCCCGGGAAGCCAGGGGCATCTCCCCGGCTCCCACGGCAAGGGTCAGGAATTCGTGGCCGCTGGGCCCCCGGGCAAGGAATTCCCCGTGGATCATGGAAGCGAAACCGCCGCTGGCCGCGCCATCCTCCACGGTAACGATCTTGCGGATCCCGGCCGCCAGGGAAAAGATCAAATCACGGTCCAGAGGCTTGAGGAAACGGACGTTGACTACGGTCGCCTCGATGCCGTCCTGCCGGGCGAGCCGTTCGCAGGCTTCCAGGGCCCGGTAGACCAGCGTACCCACGGCCAGGATCAGGACCCGGCCGCCGCGGCGCAGTACTTCTGCCTTGCCCTCGGGGATTTCAAGCAATTCCTTGTCCAGTGGCACTCCCCGGCCCGGTTCCTTGGGATAGCGGATGAAAACGGGCTTGGCCAGCCGGCTGCCGGTATACACCATGTGCTGGAGCTCATTCTCATCCTTGGGCGCCATGAGCACGATGCCGGGGACCGGGTTCAGCAGGGCGATATCGTACAGCCCCTGGTGGGTCGGGCCGTCGCCGCCGACCAGGCCGGCCCGGTCCAGCCCGACCAGGATCGGGATGCGCATCAGCGCGATATCGTGAATGATCTGGTCCACGGCCCGCTGCAGGAAAGTGGAGTAGACCCCCAATACCGGCTTGAAGCCGCCCAGGGCCAGGCCGCCGGCGAAATCGAACATGTATTGCTCGGCGATGCCGACATCGAAGAAATTGTCCGGGAACTCCTTCTGCACGACGTCCAGGCCGGTTCCTTCCGGCATGGCCGCGGTCAAGGCCACGAGCCTCCGGTCCGCTGCCACCAGGCGCAGGACCGTGCGCCCGAAAATTTCCGAGTAGGAGGGCGTCTTGCACTTGCCGATGAACTTGCCGTTCTCGATATTGAACGGCGCCGAGGAATGAAAGGAGCTGGGGTCCTCGCAGGCGGGCACATAGCCCTGCCCCTTGTGCGTCACCACGTGCAGCAGCACGGGGAAGTCGTACTTCTTGGCCGCCTCGAACTCCTTGAGCATTTCGCGGTAGTCGTGGCCGTTGATCGGGCCCGATGTACTTGATGCCCAGTTCGTCAAAAAGCGATCCGGGGACCATCATGGTGCGCATCAGCACTTCCACTTTCTTTGCCAGTTCGAACAGCGGCTTGCCCAGGCCGGGGATGGACTTGAGGAATTTCTGGATCACTTCCTTCAGGCGGATGTAAGGCCGCCCCGAGACCAGGTAGTTCAAGTGGCGGGAGATGCCGCCGACGTTGGGCGAGATCGACATCTTGTTGTCGTTGAGGATGATGATCAGGCGCTGCTTGACCTGGCCGATATGGTTCAGAGCTTCCAGGGCCACGCCGCCGGTCAGCGCCCCGTCGCCGATCACGGCCACGATGTGGAATTTCTCGTTCCGGCGGTCGCGGGCGATGGCCAGGCCCGAGGCGAAGCCGAGCGACGTGGAAGCGTGCCCGGTGTTCAGGACGTCGTACTCGCTCTCGGCGCGGTCGGGGAAACCGAGCAGGCCGCCCTTTTTGCGGATGGAAAATATCCTTTCCCGGCGGCCGGTGACGATCTTGTGGGTATAGCTCTGGTGGCCGATGTCCCAGATGATCTTGTCCAGCGGCGCGTCGAAGACCCGATGCAGGGCCAGGGTCAGGTCCACGGCCCCCAGGTTGGACGACAGGTGCCCGCCGTTCTGCGAGACCACCTGCACCAGCAGTTCCCGGATCTCCTCCGACAGGGCGGACAGTTCCTCCAGGCTCAGTTTCTTGACGTCGGCCGGGGAATGGATCGTTTCCAGCAGCGGCATTATTGGCTCCGGTAGAGCATGCTCTTCATCAGGAACAGGAAGGGGGGGAACTCGATCCCCGATTCCCCGACCAGGGCCTGCGCCTCGCGGTAATACGCGTCTATTTTTCCCCTGACCGCCGGCTCGCCGAAGTACAAAACGGCGTTGGGGCTGCCCTTGGCCTGGTCCTTGTGCAGCTTTTTGCCGACCTTGTCCTCGGCGCCGGTGATATCCAGCAGGTCGTCGGCCAGCTGGAAACCCAGGCCCAGGGCGATGCCGGCGCGGGCCAGCAGCTCCTGGCGGCCGGGAGAGAAATCGGCCACCTGGGCCGCGGCCAGCAGCGCACCCTTGATCAGTTCGGCCGTCTTCAGGCGGTGGATCGCGGCGATGGTCTCCGCCCGCCCGGAAAATTCCAGGTCCAGGGCCTGCCCCTGGGCCATGCCCTCCTTGCCGATGCAGCGGGTGATGATGCCCATGATGGCCACGGTCCTTTCCGCCGGCAGCGGGGCGGCGGCGATCTTTTCAAAGGCGAGGGTCAGCAGGGTGTCGCCGGCCAGCAGCGCCACGGCTTCGTTGAATTGCTTGTGCACCGTGGGCATGCCGCGGCGCAGGTCGTCGTTGTCCATCACCGGCAGGTCGTCGTGGATCAGGGAATAGGTGTGGATGATCTCCAGGGCCGAGGCCAGGCCGAGGAAGCGCCCGGACTCTTTGCCGCAGCCGTCCAGCAGGCTGAGGAACAGCAGCGGCCGCAGGCGCTTGCCCGGGACCGACAGGGCGTAGTGCATGGCCGCTTCCAGCGTGCCCCGCTGCGGTTCGATGCCGCCGAGGATCTCGCGGTTGACCGCCGCGGTCAGCCGCTGCAGGTAATCATTCATTGTCTGGAGCGTCGAAGTCGGTTTCCTGCAGGTCTGCCCTTGGCGTCGCTTTGCAGTATCTTCACTTTCTTTTCGATCTCGTTCAGTTCCTTTTTCATCTCGCCGCTCAGCTTCATTCCTTCTTCGTACAGGGCAAAGCCGTCCTGCAGGGGAACTTCGGGGTTCTCCAGCTTTTGCACGATGGCTTCGAGCTTCTTGAGCGCGGCTTCAAAATCGAGCGTCTCTTTTTTCATGGTTCACTCCTTGATCACTTTGGCGGCGGCCCGGCCGCGGGCAAAACGGATGGAGACCTTGTCTCCCGCGGCCAGCACGGCGGCATCCTTCACCAGCCGCTGCTCCGCGTCGGTGGTGATGGAATAGCCCTTGGCCAGGACATTTTCCGGGTTCATGCCGGTCAGCTGCGAATCCAGGACGCTGATCCTTTCCCGGCGCCGCTGCAGCCGTTCGGAAAAATGCGCGCTGAGGCCGCATGCCCAGGTTCTGGACCCGCAGTTCCCGGTTGCGCAGCATGCCGCCCAGGTCAAAGGCGGCGAAGCTGTGCGCGGCCCGGTTCCAGCGCCCGAGCTTGAGTTTCAGGGACTGCTGGAACAGGCGGACCAGGGCGAATTCGCCGTTGTCCAGCCGCTGGGCCAGCTCCTGCAGGCGGCCGGGGAATTCCGCCAGGGCCGAATCGCTGCGCAGCTGCTCCAGGAGCGACCAGTTTTCATGCAGCTGCTTTTCCATGTGGCGCATGAGCCCGTGGCGCAAAAAATCGATGCGGTTCAAAAACTCGTCCTTTTTCCCCACCACGAGCTCGGCCGCGGCCGAGGGCGTGGCCGCCCGCAGGTCGGCGACGAAATCGGCGATGGTGAAATCGGTCTCGTGGCCGACGGCGGAGATCACCGGGATCCGGCTGTGGTAGATGGCCTCGACCACGGGCGCTTCGTTGAAGGCCCACAGGTCCTCGTAGCTGCCCCCGCCCCGGCCCACGATCAGGACGTCCACCCTTTCAGCGGCTTCGGTATTATTGAAATATTCGATGCCCGCGGCGATCTCGGCGGCGGCCCCCTCCCCCTGCACCTTGGCCGGGTAGATGACGATGGCGATGCCCGGGAAGCGGCGGTGCAGGATGCGCACGATGTCGCGCACGGCCGCCCCGGTCGGCGACGTGACCACGCCGATGCAGCCGGGCAGCAGGGGCAGGGGCTTCTTGCGCTGCGGGTCGAAGTAGCCCTTTTCCTGGTAGGCCTTTTTCAGCTTTTCCAGGGCGGCGAAGATGTCGCCGATGCCCTGCAGGCGCATGTCGCTGGCGATGATCTGCATCTCGCCGCGCGCCGGGTAGACGGAGAGCACGCCCCTGACCACGATCTGCTGGCCGTTCTCCAGTTTGCCCAGGGTGCTTTTCAGCAGGCTGCCGCGGAACATGACCACTTTCATGGCCCCGGCCGCGTCCTTGAGGGTGAAATAGAGATGGCCGGAGCTGGCCAGCACCACGCCCGAGGCTTCGCCCAGGACCGAGATGGCGCTGAACTGGCTTTCCAGCGTCAGCTTGACCAGCTGGGTCAGTTCGGAAACTTTAAAGACCTTTTCTTCAGGAAAGCTGCTGGCCATAGGTCGCTTCGTAATAGCGGTGGGCCTCGATGTTCAGCGCCTTGCCGTTCTGGGGGTCGACGTCGACCAGGGTCATGTCCAGCACCTGGTTGCCTCCCGCCACCTCGAACTTCTGGTGGATGCCGTTGTAGAACTTGCTGATGATGGGCTCGCGCTTCATGCCGATGATCGAGTCCAGGGAGCCGGTCATGCCCACGTCGGTCTGGTAGGCCGTGCCATTCTCCAGGACGCGGGCGTCGGCGGTGGGCACGTGGGTATGGGTGCCCAGCACGGCGCTTACCCGGCCGTCGAGAAAAAAGCCCAGGGCCTGCTTTTCGGCCGTGGCCTCGGCGTGGAAATCGACCAGCACGATGGGGTGGGGATTTTTCTTCAGGAACTCGTCCATGGCCACGAAGGGATTGTCGACCACCGCTTCCATGAACACCCGCCCCTGCAGGCTGACGATGACCACCGGGTGGCCGGCGGCGGTCTTGTAGACCATGGAGCCATTGCCCGGGGTCGAGACGTGGAAATTCAGGGGCCGGAGCACGCGCCTCTCGCTCTTGAGCAGTTCGAGCGCCTCCTTCTTGTCCCAGATGTGGTTGCCCCCGGTCAGGACATTGATGCCGGTTTCGAACAGTTCGTCGGCCGTGCGGCGGATGATGCCCATGCCGCCGGCCGAATTCTCGCCGTTGGCGATCACCACGTCGGGCATAAATTTTTCCTTGATCAGCGGCAGGACGGCCTGGACGAACTTGCGCCCGTAGCGGCCGACCACGTCGCCGATCAGGATGAGCCGGACCTTTTTATTTGGCATATTCGATGGCCCGCACTTCCCGGATCACCGAAACCTTGATCTGCCCGGGATACTCCATCTCTTCCTGGATCTTCTTGGCGATGTCCTTGCAGATCAAAAAGGTGTGGTTGTCGTCCAGCTCGTTGGCGTTGACAATGACGCGGATCTCGCGCCCGGCCTGCAGGGCGTAGGCCTTGGTCACCCCGGCAAAGGACTTGCTCAGCTCTTCCAGCTTTTCCAGCCTCTTGATGTAGGTTTCCAGGATCTCGCGCCTGGCCCCGGGCCGCGCGGCGGAGATGCTGTCCGCGGCCTGGATCAGGACCGCTTCGATGGAAGTGAATGCGGTATCCATGTGGTGCGAGGCGATGGCGTCCTGGACCGCGGCGGACTCGCCGAACTTCTTGGTCAGGTCCACCGACAGCGAGGTGTGGGTGCCTTCGGTTTCGCGGTCGATGGCCTTGCCCACGTCGTGCAGCAGGCCGGCCCGCTTGCAGATGTTGACGTTGGCCCCGATCTCGCGGGCCAGCATGGCCGCGATCAAGGCCACGTCCTTGGAATGCTCCAGGACGTTCTGGCCGAAGGAAGTCCTGAATTTCAGCTTGCCCAGGTAGAAGTACAGCTCGGGGTTCAGGTCCCTGATGCCGAGCTCGGTGACCGCGGCTTCGCCCTGCTTGCGCAGGTAGGTATCGAAATTGCCCTTGATGCGGTCGACGATCTCCTCGATGCGGGCCGGATGGATGCGGCCGTCGGCGATCAGCGTTTCAATGGTCTGCTTGGCTATCTCGCGGCGGATGGGGTCGAAGGAGGACACCAGGATGGCTTCCGGGGTGTCATCGACGATGAAATCCACGCCGGTGGCATTTTCCAGGGCGCGGATGTTCCGGCCCTCGCGGCCGATGATCCGTCCCTTCATCTCGTCCGAGGGCAGGTCGATGACCGTGACCGAGGAGGAGACCACGTGCTCGGTGGCGATGCGCTGCACGGCGTTGGAGATGACGTCTTTGGCCAGCTGCTGGCTCTTCTCCTTCAGCTCTTCCTCGATCTGCTTCAACTTCTGCGCCGATTCGAGCCGGGCTTCGCCCTCGTACTGCTTGATGATCAGTTCCTTGGCTTCCTGCACGGTCAGGCCCGAGATCTTTTCCAGCTTAAGCCGCTGCTCCTCGAAAAGCTTGTTGACTCCGTTCTTGACGGCGACGATCTCCTCTTCCTCGATGGCCAGGTCCCTTTCCTTTTTCTTCAGGTCCTTTTCCTTGTTGTCCAGGTTGGTGTAGCGCTTGTCCAGGTTCTCTTCCTTCTGGATCAGGCGCTTTTCCGTGACTTGCAGGCGGGTGACCTTTTCGTTCTGGCGGCGGTTGTACTCGTTCTTCCACTCGGAGAATTCTTCCTTCAGGTCCAGCTGCGCCTGCTTCTTGTACCTTTCCACTTCCTCGCGGTCCTTGGCCTCCAGCTGCTTCTGATAGATGTCGACTTTCCTGTATTCCGCGGAGAAGATTCTCCTTTTCAATAAAAATATCCCGACGCCGCCAAGTATGGTCCCGATCAATACCAAAGCGATCTCGGTCATTGTCTTCCTCCTATTTCAGGACGACAAACTGACAGTTAACTTTCCATCCTCGCTTTCAGGCGACAGCAATGTGTCGATTCTCCCGAGTATCTGCGCCAGTTTCTCGTTTTCCTTTTTCAACGAAAACAGGTCCTGGGCGATGTTTATCGAAGTTAACAATCCCAATTTCTGGGAGTCCAATTCGTTCATCCTGCTTTTGATTTTGTTGATCTTGTTTTCCACGTATTCGACCACCTGCAGGAATTCCTCGGGCTGGACGTCGTCGGCCAGCTGAAAGACGAACTTCTTGCCGGTGATCTGAACCTCAATTTCCCTGGCCATTATTCCCCGATGGAATCGACCAGGTCGATCAGCGAGGCGATCTTCTTGCGGATCTCGCTTTTTTCGCCGTCGCGCTGGGAGGAATCGTGCTTGATTTCCTGCAGTTCCTTTTTCAGCTTCTGGTTTTCCTCCCGCAGGGCCTTCAGCCCGGCGATCAGACGGTTGATCTTTTCTTCCAGTTTATCGAACTCTTTGAAACTCATTTCCGTGCTCCTTATCGTTGGATTAGATGCAGTTGCTCCGCCAGGTCTTTCGTCAATTCCCGGTGGATGCCGTTCACCTCGTCCCCGGTCAGCGTGCGCTCCTGGGAGCGGTAGGTGAACCCCAGGGAAAAGCTGACCTTGTCGGCCGGAACGGATGGGCCCTGAAAAACGTCGGTCAGTTCAAAACTCTCGAGGGCAGCGGGCCGCACGCGTTCGAGGCAGGCCTGCAACTCCTCATAGCTGACGTTCTTGGCCATCAGGAAAGTGAAATCGCGCCTGACGGCCGGGAAGCGCGTCCACCATTGAAAACGATCTTCCCGCACCTGGCCGAAGAGCGGCGACAAGTCGATTTCGGCGGCGAAGACCGGCTTGTCCAGCTTGTAAAAGCGGCAAAAATCGGGGCGCACTTCTCCGCAGCGCCCGCCGCGGACGGCCATTCAGCTCGATGGCAAAACAGGCGTCGCCGTAGGCCGGGTGCGCCGTTTTTTTGAAGGCGCACTCCAGGCGCAGGCGCCGGCACAGCAGCGCCAGCAGGGACTTGAAATAGGAAAAATCAAATGCTTGTTCCGGGCGGCGCCAGTCCTTTTTCTGCAGCAGTCCGTAGGCGCTGACGGCCAGTACTTTCTCTTCCCGGATCTTGCCCTGGCCCTGGCCGAACACGTTGCCGATCTCGAAAAGGGCCACGGTCTCCCAGTTCTGGTTGGCGTTCATGGCGGTATTTTTCAGCAGGCCGGCCAGCAGGGAATTCTTCATCACGGAAAAATCTTTCCCCAAAGGATTCTTCAGGGTCAGAGGCGGCTGCGGGTCAAACAGCGCGTTTTCTTCCGGACTCTGGAAAACGTAATTGATCACTTCATTGAAACCCGCGTCGGCCAGCTGGCTCTTCAGGCGCTGCACGATCACGCGCTCCCTGTCGACGCGCAAGCACGGGTTGGCCGCCAGCGGCAGTTCGCCCTTGCAAGTGGTCGTAGCCGTGGATGCGGATAATCTCCTCGACCAGGTCCTGCTTGCAGGAAATGTCGACGCGGTGGCTGGGCACCTGCACCTGCCAGCGGCTGCCCTGGTCCTGCAGCCGGAAGCCCAGGCGCTGCAGGATCGCGGCGCTGGTTTCGGCCGCGATGGCGATGCCGGTCAAGCGGCCGGGGTACTCCTTGTCCAGCTCGACCACCTTGGGCGGCAGCGGCAGCGGATAGACGTCCTGGAAATAAGCCGGCGTCATCTTGCGGCCTTGAGCCCTGGATAGAAGGTGCAGGGCCATTTTCATGGCCGGGATGGTCGCTTCGACGTCCATGCCCCTCTCATAGCGATAACTGGCGTCGGTCTTCAACCCGAGCTGGCGAGCCCCGCGGCGGATGACCACCGGGTCGAAGCAGGCGCTCTCGATGAAGATATGGCGGGTATGGGCGGAGATGCCCGAGTCCAGCCCGCCCATGATGCCGGCCAGGGCCAGGGGCCGGGAAGCATCGGCGATGAGCAGGATATTTTCGTTCAAGGAGACTTCGCGTTCGTCCAGCAATCTGAGGGTTTCGCCGGGACGGGCGCGGCGGACGCGGATCCGGTCGCCCTGCAGCCGTTCCAGGTCGAAGATATGCAGCGGCTGGCCGCAGGTCATCATCGACCAGGTTGGAGATGTCCACGATGTCGTTGATCGGTCGCAGGCCAAGAGAGGTCAGCAGCTTCTGCACGGCAGGCTCCGATTCCCTGACCGCGACGTCGCGGACGATGCAGCCGCTGTAACGCAGGCAGTCGGCGGCGTCCTCGACGCGGATGGCGAAACCGCCGGTCTTCCCTGCCAGATCCACCGCGGAGACATCCATGGGCGTGAAGCGCAGCGTTGCGTCCTTGGCGGCGATATCGCGGGCCACGCCGTAATGCGAGAGCCAGTCGGGGCGGTTGGGCGTGGTCTCGACGTCCAGCACGGTCTGCCCGCCGATCTCCAGGGTCTCAGCCGTTTCCAGGCCGATGCCGGCCAGAAGTTCCTTCAGCGCGGCTTCGTCCAAGTCAAAGGCGACGAATTGTCTCAGGTAGTCGATGTTGATCTTCATGCCGTCACCCGAACTGGCCCAGCAGGCGCAGGTCGTTCTCATACAACAGGCGCAGGTCCGGCACGCCGTACTTGACCATGGCCACGCGCTCGATGCCCATGCCGAACGCGAACCCGGAATAAATCTCGGGGTCGATGCCGCAGTTGCGCAGCACCTGGGGATGGACCATGCCGCTGCCCCCGAGCTCCAGCCAGCCGCTGCCCTTGCAGACCTTGCAGTCGGGTT
Source organism: Candidatus Aminicenantota bacterium (assembly GCA_963764745.1). Taxonomy (GTDB): domain Bacteria; phylum Acidobacteriota; class Aminicenantia; order UBA2199; family UBA2199; genus UBA2199. Next base: position 481,156 of record CAVXTN010000012.1, read on the forward strand.
TGCGGCCGGAACACATGAAACAGCTGATATCGACCTCGGCTGACGGCTCGGTGAACGGGAAGTAGCCCGGGCGGAAGCGGAGCACGATGTCCGCTCCGAAGAAAGAGCGGCAGAAGACTTCCAGCGTCCCCTTCAGGTGGGAAAAATGGATACCGCGGTCCACCAGCAGCCCTTCCACCTGGTGGAAGCAGGGCGAATGGGTGGCGTCGGGGTCGTCCTTGCGGAAGGCCTTGCCCGGCGAGATGATCTTGAGCGGCGGCTTGTGCTCCAGCATGTAGCGGACCTGCATCGGCGAGGTGTGCGTGCGCAGCACCAGATCGTCGAAGCCCTCCAGGAAGAAAGTGTCCTGCTCGTCGCGGGCCGGGTGGAACTCGGGGATGTTCAGCTTGGTGAAATTGTAATCCTCCAGCTCGACTTCGGGCCCGATGGCGATCTCGTAGCCGAGGTTGAGGAACAGGTCCTCGATCTGGCGCTGGATATCGGCGATCAGGTGAAAACGGCCCACGGGAAGATCGGACGCGGGCAGGGAAGGATCCGACCAGGGCGCGGCGATGTTCCTGGCGCCGGAGCTTTCTTCGCTCCTGGCCAGCTCCGCTTCGATCGTCGCCTTGAGCTGGTTGATCAGCTGCCCGGCCGCGGGCTTTTCCGCGGGCGCGAATTCCCTGAGCTTCGCCAGGAAATGGCTGACCACCCCTTTTTTGCGGCCAAGGTACTGCTCTCTCAGGGCGGCCAGTTTCTCGGGAGATTGAATTTGCGCTATTTCATTTAAAAAAGACCGTCGGACTCCTTCAATCTCTTTTGTGAGTTCATCGATCATGCCACGGACTTGGCTTTCTCGACAATGGACTTGAACGTCTCGGGTTCCGTGGCGGCCAGGTTGGACAGCATCTTGCGGTTCAACAGGATATTGGCTTTTTTCAGCTTGTTGATGAACACCGAGTAGCTCATGCCGAATTCGCGGATGGCGGCGTTGATGCGGACGTTCCACAGGGTGCGGAAATCCCGCTTGCGGTTGCGCCGGTCGCGGTAGGCATAGACCATTGCCCGTTCGACCGATTCCTTGGCGGAACGGTAGTTCTTGCGCTTGGCGCCCCAAAAGCCCTTGGCCTGGTCCAGTATCTTTTTTCTACGTAAAAGTTTTTTGTTTCCTCTGGTAACTCGCGGCATAGTACCCTCCTATTTTGAATACGGCAGCATTTCTTTCATCTTCTTAAATTCCGACTTGACCACATAGGTGGCCTTCTTCAGGTTGCGCTTGCGCTTCGAGCTCTTCTTGGTCAGAATGTGCCGGCCAAAGGCCTTGCTGCGCTTGATCTTCCCGCTGGCGGTCACGCGCAAACGCTTGGCGGCACCTCTATGGGTTTTTAGTTTCGGCATCCTTTCCTCCTTTTTTTGCACCGATCATTATATGACAGAAAAAGCCTTCCCGCTTGGGAGGCGATTCGATCTCCGACATGTCTTTCAAAATTTCCATGATCCGGTTGACCATCACTTCGAGCATCTCCGGTTTTCTTTTCTGGCGCCCCTTGAGCCAGATCGTCACCTTGACCTTGTTGCCCTCGGCCAGGAATTCCCTGATCTTCTTCAGCTTGACCTCCACGTCGTGCTCGCCGATCACGGGCGTGAACTTGATCTCCTTGATCAGGATCTTGCGCTGGTGGCGCTGGGCTTCGTGCGCTTTTTTCTGCAGCGCATAAAGGAACTTCCCGTAGTCCAGGATGCGGCAGACCGGCGGCTTGGCTTCCGGGGAGATCTCGACCAGGTCCAGCTCTTTTTCCCTGGCCAGCGCCAGGGCCTGGGCAATGGGGACGATGCCGACCTGGTTCTTTTCCTCGTCGATCAGGCGGACTTCCTGGGCGGGGATCTCTTCGTTGATCCGGTGGGGATTTTTTTTCCGGTTGGGGATGGGTTTACTGAATCTCATAATTTAGGCTTTTTTCCTCGATTTTTATTTTGATTTTTTCCATGAATTCCGGCAAGCCAATCTTGCCCTGGTCTCCTTTTTTGTGAATGCGGTATGAAATGTTCTCCTCCTTCTGCTCCTGGGCGCCCAGGACGATGATATAGGGAATTTTCTGCATTTCGGCATCGCGGATCTTGCGGTTGACCCCCTCGGTGCGGGTGTCGAGTTCCACGCGCAGACCGCCGCGGCGCATCGTTTCCAGCACGGAGCGGGCATAGGGCAGGCAATCGTCGTTGAGCGGGGCGATGAGGGCCTGCAGCGGCGCCAGCCACAACGGGAAAAAGCCGCGGTAATGCTCGATCAGCACCCCGAAGAAACGCTCCAGGGAACCGAGCAGGGCGCGGTGCACCATGTAGGGCTGATGGGCGGCGCCGTCGGCCCCGATATACTTCATGGCGAAGCGGGCCGACATGTTGAAATCGAACTGGATGGTGGTGCATTGCCAGAAGCGGCCCAGGGCGTCCTTGATCTTGATGTCGATCTTGGGACCGTAGAAAACGGCCTCGCCCTCCATGCGCTGGTAGGGCAGTCCGGCGGACCGTCAAGGCCTTGACCAGGGACGCCTCGGCCTGGACCCACATCTCGTCGCTGCCGGCATACTTGCCGGTGATCTGCGGGTCGCGGACCGAAAGCTCGATCTTGAATTCGCTGAAGCCGAACGATTTGAGCAGATCGAGCGAGAAATCGAGCGTGCGCAGGATCTCCTCGTCGATCTGTTCCGGGGTGCAGATGATATGGGCGTCGTCCTGGGTGAAGCCGCGCACGCGCAAAAGCCCATGCAGGGTGCCGCTGCGTTCGTAGCGGTAGACCGTCCCCAGTTCGGCCCAGCGCAGGGGCAGGTCGCGGTAGGAGCGCTGGCTGGATTTGTAGACCATGATGTGGAACGGACAGTTCATGGGCTTGAGGTAGTAGTTCAGTTCATCGATGGCCATGGGGGCATACATGGAATCCTTGTAGAAATCCAGGTGCCCCGATGTCTGCCACAGCCACTCGCGGCCGATATGCGGCGTATACAGAAGCTCGTACCCGCCTTCATAATGGCGCTGCTTCCAGTAGGATTCGATCTCGTGACGGACGCGCGCCCCCTTGGGGTGCCAGTAGACCAGGCCGGGGCCGGCTTCTTCCTGCAGGGAGAACAGGTCGAGAGTTCTTGCCCAGCAGCCGGTGGTCCCGCTCCTTGGCTTCCTTGAGGAAGCGCAAGTGCTCGTTCAGGGCTTCGGCATCGGCAAAGACCGTGCCGTAGATGCGCTGCAGGGAATGGCTCTTTTCATCGCCCTTCCAATAGGCGGCGGCCACGCTCATCAGCTTGAAATGCTTCAGCAGGCCGGTCGCGGGCAGATGCGGGCCGCGGCACAGGTCGACGAAATCGCCCTGGATGAAAACCGTAACGTCATCGCCGGTCGACCTTTTCTTCGAGCAGCTCCGATTTTCAACGACTGTCCGGCGCTGGAGGAAATATTCCCGGGCTTTTTCCTTCGTCCAGATTTCCTTGCGGATCGGCTGATTCTGCTTGGCCAGGTGGGCCATTTTTTTGGCGATGGCGGCCAGGTCATCCTCGCTGAACGGCCGGGCGGTCAGGAAATCATAATAAAAACCGTTTTCCACGGCCGGCCCGACGCCGACCTGGGTCCCGGGAAACAATTCGAGCACGGCCTGGGCCAGGAGGTGGGCGCAGGAGTGGCGATAAATCTCCAGGGCTTCCGGCGAATGGGGGAAAATCTCTTCCACGCGTGGCGCCGGGAACAGACGGCGCACCGATCTCTTTCAGTTCGCCATTTATTTTAAGCAAAATCGCCTTTTCTTTTTCCATGAATAAAATAGGCGCGGGCGGGCTCGAACCGCCGACCTCTACCGTGTCAAGGTAGCGCTCTAACCAACTGGGCTACGCGCCTGTATCTTCCCCGCTTACTTGACCAGAGTTTTCAGTTCTTTGCCAGCAACGAATTTGGGAACTCTTTTCTTGGGGATATTGATCTTGGCGCCGGTCTTGGGGTTTCTGCCCACTTTGGCTTTTTTCTCGATCACCTTGAAGGTTCCGAATCCGACCAATGTCACTTTGCCCTTGCTTCTTTTTCAGATACATCACCAACCACCGTGACCAGTGTATCGATGACCTTCGACGGCGTTGCTCTTGATAATGCTGGAATCTTTTACCATCAGCTGGGCGATTTCATTCTTGTTCATCTTTAATTCCTCCTAAATTGACAAAGGTGAATTTACCTTAAAAACAACCGAAAGTCAATACCCGCCATAAAAAAACATCATGGCCCGCCGCCGCCAGGCGGCGGGTTTGGGCCGGCCGGGCCGTGAATTTGCTTTCCGGCGAAAAATCCATTATAATGAGGCGTTAAAATATGAGCAAATTGAGGAAATTCAATGGCAGAAGAATTGTTGAAGAGCATCAAGCAGATCAGCCGGGAGCGCGGCATCAATCCCGACATCTTTTTTTCTGCCATCAAGGAAGCCCTGCTAACCGTATCCAAGAAGTATTTTGATCCCGACGCCACCATCCAGATCGAAATAGACGAGAACAAAGGCATCATCGAGGTTTTTGTCAGCAAACTGGTGGTCAAGGAGGTCAGCGACCCCCTGGCCGAGATCAACTGGAAAGACGCCCTGAAATACGATTCCAAGGCGCGCGAAGGCGACATCATCAAGATCCACCTGTCCGGCGAGACCCTGGGGCGCATCGCCGCCCAGTCGGCCAAGCAGATCATCATGCAGAAGATCCTCAAGGCCGAGCAGGAAAACATCTACGAAAAATATTTCCCCCTGGCCGGCACCCTGATGTCGGGCGAGATCCGCCGCATCGAGAACGACAACATCATCCTGGGCCTGGAATGGGGCGAAGCCATCCTGCCGCCCAAGGAACTTTCCCCCAAGGACAATTTCCGACGCGGCGAGATCATCAATTTCCTGATCAAGAGGGTTTTTTCCGAAGGCAAGGGGCCCCTGGTCCTGGCCACCCGCTACATGAACGATTTCGTGGCCGAACTGATCAAGAAGGAAGTCCCGGAAGTGGCCGAGAACATCGTCAGGATCTTCGCCATCTCCCGCGAGCCGGGGATCAAGTCCAAGGTGGCCGTGTATTCGACCGACAAGGCCATCGACCCGGTCGGGGCCATCGTGGGCATGAACGGCAACCGCGTCCTGGCCATCACCAAGGAGCTGCGCGGCGAACGCATCGACGTCATCGCCTGGAGCAACGCTCCCGGAAAGGTTCATCGCTTCCGCCCTGACGCCGGCCGAGGTGGTCAAGGTGCACCTGATCGACCCGGTCAACCACGTGGCCGAAGTGACCGTCAAGGACGAAACCCTCTCGGCGGCCATCGGTAAAAAGGGGGTCAACATCAAGCTTGCTTCCAAACTGACCCAGTGGGATATCCAGATCGCCAATCGCAAGAGCGAACACAGCGAAGAGAAGCAAACCAAACAATAGGAGGGCGACAAAATGTCAGCCACCATCAAACTTCATGAAGCCACCAAGCAATTCAAGCTCGCAAATAAACTGGCCATGTACTTTTTGGAAAAAATAAACCTGCCGGTCAAGTCGCACTCCTCGGTCATCACCGTCGATCAGCTCGAACTGCTGCGCGAATTGTCCGCCAATCCGAAAAAGATCAGCGCCCTGGAAGCCGAGCTGGCCAAGGGCGGTGCCGGCAAAGGCGCGACCGCGGCAGCTCAGCCGCAGGCTGAACCATCCCCAAGAAGGAAAACGGCGGCCAAAAAGCCGGCCGCGGACGAAAAGAAGGCTCCGAGCGCCGAGAAAAAGGAAAGCGCGCAAAAAAACGACCGACAAAAAAGCGGCCGAGAATAAAATAAGCGAGAAGAAAACCGCGGAAAAGCCGGCCGCTGCGCCCGCGGCCGCCGGCAAAACGGTCCCGCCGGCGACGAAAACCGCCCCGGTGGAACCCAAGGCCAAAGCGGCAAAAGCCGCGGAAGCGCCGCCGGCAAGACCGGCCGCGCCCGCACAGGCCAAGCCCCAGGCGGCCCCGACCGCCGCGCCTGCGGCAGACGGCAAGCCACCGCCGCCCCGGCGGCAACCAAGCCCGCGGCTGCCCCGGCCAGGCCGCCGGCGCCCCAGCCGGCCGCGCCACCCCCGGCGGCCAAAGCCGCCCCGGAAGTGAAAAGGGCCGCTGCCCAGAGAACCCGAGCCCCAGAGGGCCGTCCAGGCCCGCCCAGGCTCCCTTTTACCGGCGCCGCATGCCGGACCAGCAGCGCCGCTACCAGCCCCAGGCGCCGCGCCCACCGGCGGTAAAAAAGGAAAAGATCGGCGCCAGTCATCGTGCCCCTGCCCGCCAAGATCCAGATCACCGATTTCTGCACGGTCAAGGAACTGGCCGAAAAGCTGAACCTCAAGCTGAAAGTCCTGGAAGACAAGATCGCCCAGATGAAAATGAACTACCAGGGCAACCAGATCATGGACAGCGCCGACATCGAGAAAGTGTGCGCCGATTACGGCGTCGCGGTCGAGATCCTCTCCTACGAGGATTACGTCTTTCAGAACCAGGTGAACAAGAGCGGCGGCAAATTGACCACCCGCCCGCCGGTGGTCACCGTCATGGGCCACGTCGACCACGGCAAGACCACGCTGCTGGACACGCTGCGCAAGACCCGGGTCGCCGAGAAGGAAGCCGGCGGCATCACCCAGAAGATCGGCGCCTACAAGCTGCGCACGCCGGAAGGGACCATCGTGTTCATCGACACGCCGGGACACGAGGCGTTCACCAACCTGCGGGCCCGCGGCGCCAAGGTCACCGACCTGGTCATCCTGGTCGTGGCCGCCAACGACGGCGTGCAGCCGCAAACCGTCGAGGCCATCAACCACGCCAAGGCCGCCGGCGTGCCCATGATCGTGGCCATCAACAAGATCGATATCGCGGGCGCCGACATCGAGAAGATCAAGCAGGACCTCAACAAGAACAACGTCCTGGTCGAAAGCTGGGGCGGCAAAGTGGTTTCCGTCGAAATATCGGCCAAGGTCAATAAAAACCTTGACACGCTGCTGGAAATGATCCAGCTCACCGCCCAGATGCAGGAATTGAAGGCCTATGCCCAGATCCCGGCCCGCGGCACGATCATCGAATCGCGGCTCGATCCCCAGCTGGGGCCGATCGGCACGGTGCTGATCCAGCACGGCCAATTGAAAAAAGGGGATTATTTCATCTGCGGCAACTCCCTGGGCAAGATCAAATCGATCTTCGATGACGGCGGCAAAATGCTGAACTAGGCCCAGGTCCCCGACCCCATCGAGATCATGGGCTTTGAGACCGTTCCCCAGGCCGGCGACATTTTCCAGGTCGTCGACGACCTGGAAAAAGCCAAGAAAATCATCGAAATGCGGCAGATCAACCAGCAAGGCCTCCAAGAACAAGGACTTCCTGGCCGAAAAGAAACTCAGCCTGCAGAACCTTTTCCAGATGGTCGAGCAGGACAAGATCCAGGCTTTCCCGGTGATCGTCAAGGCCGACAACTTCGGCAGCGCCGAAGTCCTGGGACAGATCCTCGCCCGCCTCAGCCAGGACAAACTGAAGATCGAGATCATGCACAGCGGCCTGGGCAATATCACCGAAGGCGACATCCTGCTGGCTTCGACCGCCGGAGCGGTCATCCTCGGCTTCAACGTCAAGGCGCCGCAGAAAATACTCTCCATGGCCAAGATGGAAAAAGTGGAGATCCGGCTTTACAGCGTCATCTACCACCTGGTCGAGGATATCGAAAAGGCCGTCAAGGGCAAGATCGGCCCGCAATACCAGGAAACCCTGATCGGCAAGGTGGAGATCCTGCAAAAATTCAAGATCTCCAAGGTGGGCATCGTGGCCGGCTGCGTGGTCCGCGAAGGCAAGGTCACGCGCAAATCCAAGATCAAGGTCATGCGCGGCGGCGACCTGGTCTTCGAAGGCGAGATCGCGTCCCTGAAACGCATCAAGGACGAGGTGTCCGAGGTCCGGGCCGGGACCGAATGCGGCATCCGCATCAAGAACTTCAGACAACATCGAGACCGGAGACATCCTGGAAGTCTATGAGACAACCATCATCCCATGATGATCGGCATGCTGGAGATCGATTTGTTCGGCGAGCAGTTTCACAGCCTGAAGGAAAAAAGGCGCCTGCTTTCCAGCCTGAAGGAACGCTTGAAACATAAATTCAACATCGCCGTGGTGGAAAGCGACTACCAGGACCTGTGGCAGAAAGCCCAGCTTTCACTCGTCACGCTGGGGCCGAGCCGGGCCATCCTGGAAAGCACGTTCCAGCAGATCGAAGATTTCATTTTCCTGAACTACGCCATACAGATCAGCAAAATGAAAATCCAATATTTTTAAACATGTCCTACCGCCTGGAAAAATTCGCCAGCACCCTGCACCAGGCCCTGGGGGAGATCCTGACCCGGGACAGCCTGAATCCGGATTTCAAGTTCGTCAACATCATGCGAGGTCCGGCTCGCGCCGCGACCTGAAAAAGGCGACCATCTTCATCACCTGCCCGCTGGGCGATCTCGATCGCGTTCTGGAGCAGCTCAAGCGCTCCCAGGGGTTCATCAAGAAGCAACTGGACCGGAAAATGATCCTGCGCCACATGCCCGAGCTCCAATTCCTCGCCGATGCGACCCGCGAGCTCGATCAAAAGATATCCGGCTTGCAAAATAGAAGGGGATCATGAAAACACGAATCGCTGAGAAGATCAGGCAGGCCGGCACCATCGCCATCAGCTCGCATGTCCGCCCCGACGCCGATTCCATCGGCAGCGGCCTGGCCCTGTTCCTCATGCTCAGGCAATTGGGCAAGACCCCGTTTTTTTTCAACACCGATGCCGCCCCCTATCCCATCAGCAAACTGCCGGGATACGAGAACATCCGCAGCGGCCAGATCCATCCGCAGCCCTTCGACCTGGTCATCCTGATCGAGGGCGGCAGCGAGGAGCGCACCGGGCAGAAGCGCCTGCAGGATTATTTTTGCATCAACATCGACCACCACGCCAGCTCGCAGCGAGGATAGCGACATCAACTGGGTGGTCGCGGAGGCCGCCGCGGTGGGAGAACTCATCTACGAGCTCGGGCTGGAATTGGCGGTGGAATTTGAGCCGCGACATCGCCTTCAACCTGTACGCGGCCATCGCCGCGGATACCGGCTCGTTCAAGTATTCCAACACCACCCCGAAGGCGCTGGCCATCGCCGCCGACCTGGCCGTGCGCGGCGGCATCGCCCCGTTCGCGGTCAGCGACCTGTTGTTCAACTCCAATCCGCCGGAAAAGATCCGCATGCTGACCCGGGTCCTGTCCACCCTGGAATTGGCCCTGGACGGGCGCGTGGCCATGATCCATTTCCAGCGCGAATTCCTGAGCCGGCTCAACCTGAAAGACATCGAAACCGAGGATATCATCGCCATCGCGCGCTCCATCGACGGGGTGCAGGTGCTGCTGTTTCTTCAAGGAGATCGCCGACGATTATTTCCGCATCTCCATCCGCTCCCGCGCCGATTTTTCCGCCCGCCAGGTCGCCCAGGCGTTCAACGGCGGCGGCCATCACCAGGCGGCCGGCTTCTTTTTCAGCGGCGACCTGGCCGCCGCCAAAAAGGAGATCCTGCGGCTGGTCTCGGCCCAGCTCCAATGATCCATGGCCTGATCGCCGTCAACAAGGAAAAGGGCATCAGTTCCCACGCCCTGGTGGCCCGCATCCGCCGCCTCTTCGACACCAAGAAGGCGGGCCATTTCGGCACCCTCGATCCCAACGCCACCGGCCTGCTGCTCATCGCCCTGGGCCAGGCCACCCGTTTTTTCGATTTTTACGTCAAGCAGGACAAGCTGTATTCCGGCCTCATCCGTTTCGGTTACGCCACCAGCACCTACGATTCCGAGGGAAAACCGCGGGAAGCCAAGCAGGAAGTCGACCTGGGCAAGATCGACCTGGAAGCCCTGCTGGCCGGCTTCCGCGGCGAGCAGATGCAACTGCCGCCGGCGTTTTCCGCCAAGAAATTCAAGGGCAAACCGCTGTACAGCTATGCCCGCCGCCAGCAGGAAGTGCCCATCAATGCCGTGGCGGTCAGCATCCATGAGTTGACCGGCGCGGGTGGTCGACCACGAGACCCTGGAATTCAGGGCCCTGACGTCGTCCGGGACCTACATCCGCTCTCTGGCCCACGACCTCGGCCAAAAGGTCGGAGTCGGGGCATACCTGCTGGAATTGAAAAGGGAAAGCATCGGCTCTGTTCAGCCTGGAACAGGCGAAGACGCTGGACGAGATCGAAACCCTGGCGGAAGCCGGCAACGCCCTGCAGGCGGTGATCCCGATCGAAATGCTCCTGGACGAGTATTCCAAAATGATCGTCAACCAGACCGGCCGGCGCTGCATCTGCAACGGCATGGCGTTGAAAGCCTCCGACGTGCTGAAAATATTCCCGGCCCCGAACACCGATTATTTCCGCATCTTCGATGACGAGGGCAAGCTGCTGGCCATCGCCCAAAAAGAACCGCAGGCCATGAGCTTCAAGCCGTACCTGGTGATTCCCGAAGAAGATAAAACCCTCTAAAGGCTGGTAGTCCCCGGACAACCCCGCGGTTACCTCAGATCGAACTCTCCGCTCATGTCGGCGACACTCACCCGGAAAGCGCCGGGTTCGGCGAACCGTTTATTGTCGAGGCCGATGAACGACAAATCGTCCGCTGTCAAGGCAAAGGAAACCGTCCGGCTCTCGCCCGGCTCCAGCGCAACTTTTGCAAATTTCTTCAATTGCTTGTTGGCGGCGGACACCGACCGTACAAGATCGCTCACATACACCTGCACGACTTCTTTCCCGGCGCGGGCGCCGGTATTCTTCACCGTCACGGCGACCGTCAGCGAACCGCCCCGGGGCATCGTCTTTGCGCTCAGCGCGAGACCGGAGCAGGCGAACGTCGTATAGCTCAATCCGTGTCCGAATTTAAATTCCGGATCGTAGGCGTTTCCATCAACCGCTTCGAGCAACTTGTGATCGTACGACACCAGCGAATTTGGATAGCGGGGATAGGAGAACGGCAGCTTGCCGCTCGGGTTGGCATCGCCGAACAGGATCGCTGCGGCCGCTTTGCCCCCCTCCATGCCCGGCAAATACGTCATCACGATGCCGTCACAGAGTCCCGCGATCCGGCGGATGATGCGCGGACGGCCTTCCGTAAGGACGAGCACGATCGGCTTCTTCGTTTTGGCAAGTTCTTCCACAAGCCGTAACTGTGCTTCATCCAGGGTCAGATCATCAATATTGCCCGGTGTCTCGCAATAGGCCTTTTCGCCAAGGCAGGCAACGATGACATCCGCTTTTTCCGCCGCCGCGACCGCGGCCGGAACATCGATCGCCGTGTTGAAACCGGTCCCCGGCACATAGGCAACGGCATTCTTGCCGGCTTTTTCCGTGATCGCGGCCAGCAGCGTCAGCTTGTCCTTGGGATAGCGATCCTCCGCGTCCCCCTGCCAGGTGATCGTCCACCCGCCGTTGAGAACCGAAAGCAAATTCGCGGTCGGTCCCGTCACCAGGATCCGGGCGTCCTTCTTCAGCGGCAATATCCTGTTGTCGTTCTTGAGGAGCGTGATCGCTTCCAGCGCGGACTGGAGGTTCGCTTCCGTTGACTCCCTTGATCCGACGCTTGCCTTCAACGATTTCTCAGGATACGCGTTCTCAAAGATCCCCGTCAAAAACTTGACGCGCAGGATTCTCCGGACGGCATCGTCAATTCTGGATATCGGCACTTTGCCTTCCTTGGCCAGTTCAAGAAGCAGGTCATAAAAGCTGAAATCGAGCGGTACCATGCTCATGTCGATTCCGGCCATGACGGCCATGTGGACCGCCTCTTTGGGCGATTCGGCAACATGTTCACGTGAATACAGGCGCTTGATGTCTTCCCAATCCGAGACCACAAACCCCTGGAAATTCCATTCGTCCTTGAGGACCTCGGTCAGTAGATGGTAATTCGCATGGCCCGGAATGCCGTTGACCTCGCCCGAGTTCGCCATTACCGTGGGCGCGCCGGCTTTCACCGCTGCTGCGAATGCGGGCAGAAACACTTCACGCATCGTCCGCTCGTCGATGAAGGCAGGTGTCCGGTCTTTGCCCGTGAAGGGGAAACCGTATCCGACGTAGTGTTTCAAGCAGGAAGCCATCTTGTTCCTGGCGCCAAAATCGTCACCCTGAAGTCCTTTGATGTATTCGACGCCCATGGTTGTGGCCAGGTAAACATCTTCGCCCAGTGTCTCCCAGAACCGGGGCCACAGTGGCTGGCGTCCCATGTCGAGCACGGGATAAAAATTCCACGGGATGCCGGAAGCTCTCGCTTCCAGCGCAGTGATTTCTCCTTCCCGGCGCGCCAATTCCGGATTCCACGAAGCCGCCATGGCGATCGCCTGCGGAAAGAGCGTGGCACCCTTCGTGTAGGTGGCACCATGAATGGCATCAATGCCATAGAGAACCGGAATATGAAGACGCGATTTTTTTGTGGCCACATCCTGGATCGCTGAAATGACTTCGTGCCACTGATCGACGCTGTACGCGTATTCGACGGCATTGAAGATCGATCCGACATGATACTGCAGAATGGCCTTTTCCAGCTTGGCCCGGTCGATTCCGTACGGCTCGACCTTCCCATCCATGTCCTTTGTAACGACCTCAATCGTCACCTGCGTCATCTGGCCGACTTTTTCTTCCAGCGTCATTTGCTTCAGCAGATCCTCGACACGCAAGTCCACGTCCGCCTGCCTCGCCCATTGCGCCGCCGCGGAAGCGGGCGGTGCGAAAACCGTTAGCGCAATTGCCATCGATAGTGCAAGAGTTTTCATATGGATTTTTCCTCTAATTCAATGTAAGAAGTATTGCTAAAAATGTCAATGCGCAAGCAGGGCCGGCAGCCGCTGAAGATGGTCGGGGCAACCCTCTAAAGAAAATATTCGCCGCGGCAAATCAGGCGGGTGATATTGTGGATGAAGATCCCCTGCTTCCAGCTGAGAGCAATCTTCTCGGGGCCAAGATCGATGTCCAGGCGGTCACGGACCATTCCCAGCCGCCGCAGGACGGCGAACACGGCGGCGCTGCCCGTGGATGAGGCCAGGGTCGGCCCGACTCCCCGCTCATAAAAAAAGACCCGGCAACTTGCGGGCCGCAAGGCCGCTGACCCCACCGGGGGGCTTGCGGGCCGTAAGGCCGCTGACCCCACTGGGGGACTTGCGGGCCGCAAGGCCGCTGACCCCCCGCGGGGGTCTTCAGGGCCGCTGAAATGAACAAATTCCACGTTGACGCGCTTGGGGAACCAGGGGTGGCTTTCCAGCTTTTTCCCCAGTACCGCCAGGCGGGCCGGGGCCAGGGCCTGTGGACAAAGGACGACGGCATGGGGGTTGCCGACCGAAACCGGATAAAATTCCAGGCCGTCGATCTCGTAGCGAGTCCCGCTTGTCCTTCAGAAAAGGGAAAAATTGGCGGCTGGGAAAAATCGGGCCGGCCGATCTCCACGTTCAACTGGAAGACCGGGCCGCGGCGGTCCAGAAGTTCGACCCGCCTGGTCCCGATGGCGGCATGGAGGACCAGGGGCGACGGGGCCAGGCGGCGCTGAAAAAGCACGGCGGCCAGGCCGGCCATGCCGTTGCCCGACAATTCGGCCTCGCCGCCGTCGCGGTTAAAGATCTCGAAATTGATGCTCATGCTTCCCCAGGCCCGGTAAAAGACCACGCCGTCGGCGCCCACCCCGCGCTGGCGGTCGCAGATCTCCGCGGCCAGGGCGCCTTTATTGGCCACCCCGGCCGGCAGGTCGGCGACGTCGATTTCAATGAAATCGTTGCCGAACGAGCTGGTCTTGTAAAAGATCATTCCGGCAGGGCAAACGGAACGTACACCTCGTCGCCGTCGCGGTTGATCAGCAGCATGACCATGGAGCCGCTGCGGCGGCTGGCCAGGACGCGCTTGAACTGCTCCACGCTGTCGATCTCGGTGCGGTTGACGGCCAGGATGACGTCCCCGGACTTGATGCCGTTTTCGGCAGCGGCGCCGCCCCGGTCCACGTTCTCGACCACCAGGCCCTTCGGCGGTTTTCAATTCGTATTCCCGGGCCAGGGCGGGCGTGTTCTTGACCAGGGTCATGCCCAGGTTCAGGCTCTTGCTTTCCGCCACGGACCTGTTCCTTTACGGCATCCGGGGCTTCGCTGACCTTGATCTTGATGGTCTGCTTGTCCTTGTTGCGGAAGAAGGTGACGCTGATCTCGTCGCCGGGAGCCGAATTGGCGATCTCCATCATCAGGTCGGACGCCGACTTGACCGCTTTGCCGTTGATGGCCACGATCAGGTCGTAGCGCTTCAGGCCCGCCTTCTGGGCCGGGGAATTGTCCTCCACCTTCATGACCAGCGCGCCGCCCGAGGCCAGTTCCAGGTCCTTGGCGTCGCTTTCGCTGATATCCTGGATCTGGATGCCGAACCAGCCGCGCACCACCTTGCCCTTGGACTTCAGGTCGGCCACCACCTTCTTGGCCATGTTGGACGGGAATGGCGAAGCCGATGCCGATGTTGCCGGCGCTGGGTGTCAGGATGGTGGAATTGATGCCGATGGCCTCGCCCTTCATGTTGATCAGCGGCCCGCCCGAGTTGCCCATGTTGATGGCGGCGTCGGTCTGCAGGAAATCCTCGAATTGGGCCAGCCCGAGCTGCCGGCCCTTGGCCGAGATGATCCCGGCAGGTGACCGTCAGGTCCTGGCCGAAGGGGTTGCCGATGGCCAGGACCCACTCGCCCACTTCCTCGGCGCTGGAATCCCCCAGGTCGATGTAGGGGACGTTCTTGACGTTGATCTTGAGCAGCGCCAGGTCGGTCTTGGGATCGGTGCCGATGATCTTGGCCGTGAATTCCTCCTTGTCGATGTTGAAGATCTTGACCTTGACGGCATCCTTGACCACATGGTTGTTGGTCAGGATATAGCCGTCGGCGGAGATGAAAAATCCCGAACCTTCGCCGGAACGCTTTTCCTGGCGCTGCGGGGCGTTGAAAAACTGGTCGAAAAAATCATCGCCGAACATGGGAGCGCTTGGTCACGACGGATTCGGAGATCACCTTCAGCACCGCCGGCTTCACCTTCCTGACGATCGCTACGAAGCTGCCGGCCACGGACGGCGCGGCGCGACCGTTTCGGCCCTGGCCACGGCCGGGCTCATAATGGGCTGATTATTGACTGATTTCTGCAAAAAACCGAAACTGAGCGCGAAAAAAATCGCCCCGGCCAAAAAACTGGCCCCGGCGATCAAACCGATTTTTTTCATGGTATCCTCCTTTCCTTATATAGAAATATTAAGACGCGAAAAAGCCTGCAAAAAGTTTCATTGCTTGCCCAGGCTCTGGATGAAATTGATGATGCCCAGGTACAGCCCGGCGGCAACGGCCTGGCGGTACTCCGGCGCGCCCAGGCGCCTGGCCTCGTCGCGGTTGCTGAGGAAAGAGACCTCGACCAGGGCCGAGGGCATCTGCGCGCCCAGCAGCACGTAAAAGGGCGCTTTCTTGACCCCCAGGTTCTCGATGGCGTCGTATTTGCGCTGCAGGTTGGCGACCATGCTTCCCTGGATGAACTGGGAAAGGATCCGCGATTCGGAGATCTTGCTGTTCTGCAGGATCTGGTCCAGGATGGTGCGCATCTCGGCCATGGACTTGCTGCTCATGGCGTTCTCCGGCGCGGCCACTTCCATGGCCCGCGGATCGGCGGTCATGTTCAGGTAGTAGGATTCCACGCCCGCGGGCGGACAGCCGCGGCGCCGAGTTGGTGTGGATGGAGACGAAGATGTCGCCCTGGTTGGAGTTGGCGATGGCCGCCCGCTCCTCCAGGGGAACGATACTCGTCGCGGGGGCGGGTGAGGATGATCTCGAATTCACTGTGTTCGTTCAAGATGGCGTTCAGCCGCTTGCCGATATCCAGGGTGATGTCTTTTTCCTGCATGCCGAGGAGGCGGTTGACCGTGCCCGGGTCCTTGCCGCCGTGGCCAGGGTCGATGACGATGCGGTGGACGCCGAGCCCGAGCTGGCGGGCGATGGAAGGGCTGCCTTCGCGGGCGGGGATTTCCTGCACCTGCGCCTGCTCCCGTTCCTGCTGGCCGTGGCTGACGAATTCGGCCCGGCGGTAGATGTCAAAGACGATGCGGAAAGGGGAAGTCAGGTAGAAACGGTTGTATTTGCCGATCTGGTCGAAATCGAAGACCACGCGGATGGTCTGGGCTTGCCATTTGCCGATGCGGATGCGCTGCAGGTTCCCGGTCTGGATCCTGATCTCATTCATCTTTTCGAAAGGGTAATCGACGGCAGAAGCGGCAGTTCTTCAGGTCAAAGAAAAGGCGGCCGCTCTCGCCGCCCTTGAGGACTTTTTCGGCGATCTTGATGTCGCCGCTCAGGTCCAGAACCACGCGCGTGTATTCGGGATAAGAATAATAGCGGATGTTCTGGAGTCTGACCGGCCCCCTGGCCTGCAGGCCAATGGCGGCCGCCAGCATGAAAAGGATTCCCAAAATGCGTTTCAGCACGGCTATACTGTACTAAAAATCCAATGTAAAATCAACAGCCGCCGGCGGGAAGCGGGCTCAAGCGATCTTATTTTCCACCGGGCCCGGAATATTTCTTGGCCGGCCGTTGCCCGGCCTTGGGAATTTTGCGGGCCGGTCCGTTGCAAGTTTTCTTCACGGTTGCTTGTCCCCCAGGGGATGGCGGTTCCGACCTGGCGTCTTGTGTTCTTGAACTGGTTGACAAAATTTTTAGCGCCCATGTTTTAACCGGGATGCGATCATACCACGAATCGTCAGAATTTGCGAATCTACTGCCAAGGCGCTCGCAAAATCCCTCTCTCCCCCCTTACATTGTGACCCTATAAAAAAAACAGCTTGCTACTATAATGTATCCGGGCCGGGCATAAAACAATCGGGGAATTCCCTAAGTCCGGGCTCTAAAAACCTTAGTTGAAGAAGTAGTCAGTAGTCAGAAATCAGTAGAAAAGCACTTCAACGAATTAGAATAAGAAAAAGCACGCGCGGTTTTCTTACTACTGTCTACTGACTACTGACTACTGACTAGTAAGCCTCACATATCCAGGGAAGTGATCCCCTCCTTGATGGCGTACTTGGTCAGCTCGGCGATGCTGAAGATGTTCAGCTTCTCCATGATGTGCTGGCGGTGCGTTTCCACCGTCTTGACCGACACTTTCAGCTGGTCGGCGATGCGCTTGGTGGTGCTGCCCTCGGCCAGGAGCTGCAGGATCTCCTTTTCGCGCGGGCTGAGCAGCGAGGGCTCGCTTTTGCGCATGCGCTGGATATAGTCGCGGATCACCACCCCGGAGATCATGGAACAAAGATAGGTCCGGCCCGAGATCACCTGGCGAATGGCCTGGATCAGCTCGTCGAAGGCGCAGTCCTTGAGCAGGTAGCCCATGGCCCCGGCTTCGAACATGCCGGCCACGAAACGCTTGTCGGCGTGCATCGACAGGGCGATGATGCGGCAGCCCCATTCCTTGGCCGCGATCTGGCGCGTGGCGTCCATGCCGTTCAGGTCATCCATGGAGATGTCCATGATGATGATGTCGGGGCGCAGCTGCTCGGCCAGTCGGATGGTTTCGCGGCCGTTCTTCGCCTCGGCGATCACTTCGAAGCCTTTTTCCTTCTCCAGCAGGAGGCGCAAGCCGTCGCGCATGATCTTGTGGTCATCGGCAATGAGGATCTTCACGCTCATGGTTTCTCCTGTTCGGGCGCAGCGCCGCCGCCCTTCTGCGGCACGGTCAGGATGATCTGCGAACCCTGCCCGGGCTTGGATTTCACTTCCAGCCTGCCGCCCAGATAATTCAGGCGTTCGCGCATGCTGAAAAAGCCGAAGCCGCCGTGCGGCTCCCGCGGGCCGAAGATCCGCGACGCGTCGAAGCCCACGCCGTCGTCGTTGACCTGGATCTTGAGGAACGGCTTCTCCAGCGAAAGGATGACCTTGGCCTGGCTGGCCCGCGAGTGCTTGCCCACGTTGACCAGCAGCTCGCGCACCACCTGGAACAGGATCACCTGGCGGTCGTTGTCCAATTCCAGGTCCCCGATCCGGCTTTCGAATTCGACCGGGACATGGAATTGCTCCTGGATCCTTTCGGCCAGCCATTCCAGCGCGGCCTGCAGGCCCAGCTCGTACAGTATCGGCGGGCTGAGATCGAAGATCAGCGAACGGGCGTCCTGGATGCTGCACTCCAGCAGCCGGCGCACCGCGGCCATTTCCCCTTTCATACCCTCGTCGGCGGCCAGGTTCTTTTCCATGGCGGCGACCTTCAGCTTGCACAGGGCCAGGTTCTGGCCGATCTGGTCATGGAGTTCGGAGGCGATGCGCCGCCGCTCCCTTTCCTCGATCAGGATCATTTCCGAGGTCAGGGCCGCAGCTGCTCCTGGTAGGCCAGCAGCTTGGCCTCGGCCTGCTTGCGCTCGGTGATGTCCTTGGTGATGATCAAGACGTTGTCGGCCGCGGTCCTCACGTAGTCGACCACGAGCCATTTGCTTTCGCCGGTGGATTGGTAGTGGTACAGCATTTCCGTATTCAGGCTTTCGCCGCTGTCCAGGACCCGGCGGACATTCATCATCAGGCTCGGCTCGTCGGCATATAATTTTTCCACCTCGATGCCGATAAAATTCCGGATCTTGTTCCGGGTGATCTTGTCCGCCGCCTGGTTGGCGTTGGTCAGGAGGATGCGGCCGTCGGCCTGGCGCGTCCAGATGTAGGCCGGGTCGGGAATGGCCGCGAAGGTGCTGCGGAAGGTCTCCTCGCGCAGGCGCAGCTCGACTTCGCTGCGCTTGCGTTCGCTCACGTCCCTTTGCACCGAAGAATAGGCGTAGATCCTGCCGGCGTCGTCCTTCAGGGGCATCACCTTGTATTCGCAGTAAAAAGTCGAACCGTCCTTGCGCTTGTTCAGCGATTCTCCCAAATGGGTCTTGCCGGAGGAGACGATTTGATACAATTCCTGCTGGATCTGCAGGGCTTTGGGCTCGGCATTGAAGATCTCGGGGGTTCTGCCCTTGAGTTCCTTGAGCGTGTAGCCGAAAAAGTTTTCCGCCACTTTGTTGATATAGGTGATGGCAAAATCGACATCGGTGACGATGATCGCATCCGACGTGTTTTCCGTGACCGAACTCAGGAAACGCAGCTGCTCCTCGGCCCGCTTGTGCTCGCTGATGTCGCGGATGGTGCCCAGGATATATTTCTCGCCTTCGATTTCGATCGACGCCGCCGACACCAGGCCCAATACGTTTTTGCCAGACTTGCCGACGAACCAGCATTCCACGTTTTCGACCGCTCCCTTTGTTTTCACGGCATCGATGATTTCCTGACGGTCCTCGGGATCCCTATATACTTTCATTTCCAGGGTCGTTCTGCCGAAAACCTCGTTTTCCTTGTAGCCCAGGATCTTCGTGAAACCCTTGTTCACCGACACGATCTTGCCGCTATCCAGGCGCGACAGGATGATGGAATCGGGGCTGATGTAGAACAATCTTTTGAATTTCTCTTCCGAGGCGATCAGCTGGCTTTCCGCCTGCCTGCGGCGCAACGAGACCGAAACGATATGGCTTACCGATTTCAACAATTCCAGGGATACCGGCGGCGTTCCCTTGGTGATGGCCGCGATCACCGTCCCGATCAGTTCGCCTTCGACCACGAGCGCCATGCCTATAAATTTCTCGAGATTGAACACACGCTGGATGACGGCGCTCGTTCCCTTGGGAATTGCCCCGAACGATACGTCGTGAAGGGAATTGCGATACCCGACCACTTCGCTGGTGATCTCCTTGTACATCGCCTCGCTGACGTCATATTTGATGCTGCCGATCTTCCGGCCCAGGGCGCGGTTGAGCTCATTCAGCAATTTGCTCGCCGTGTTGGCGCTGATGAATTCGAGCTGGCGGGTCTCCTTGTTGTAATAATTGACCCCGACATAAATGGCCCGGGTGATGGCCATCATTTTTTTTGAAATGTATTCATTGATATCGGCCTCACGCGGCAGCGATGCCAATTCCAGCGATATTTCGTTAAGCATGGCCAGGTCTTTGTTCTTTTCGGCGATATCCAGTTCGGCCCGCTTGCGCTCGCTGATGTCCTTGGTGATCACCAGGACGCTGTCATCGGAGGTCTTCGCGTAATCGACCAGCAGCCAGCGGCTTTCGCCGGTGGACTGGAATTTGTAAAAGATCTCGGCATTCTTGCTTCCTCCCAGCTTCAGCCCCGAGCGGATCTTTTCTAAGAAATCCGGGTAGTCGGAGAACAGGCGGTCGGGCTCGATGCCGAGGAACGACTTCATCTTGCCCTTGGTGATCAGGGCGGCCGCCCGGTTGAAGCGGGTCAGGATGAAGCGGCCGTCATCCTGGCGCGTCCAGATGAAAGCCGGGTCGGGGATGGCCTCGAAGGTGCAGCGGAACATTTCTTCACTCTGGCGCAGCGCATCGAGCGCAGCCTCCCTTTGGGATTCCGTTTGCTTGCGATCAATGGCGATAGCAATTTGTCCGGCGGCCGATTCCAGAAGCTTCACATCGCGGATGCTGAAGACGCTGCTCTTCCGGTAGTCCTGAACCGCCATCACGCCGATGGCGGTCTTCCTGATCATCAGCGGAACACCCAGCCAGCACTTGGGGGCGGTTTCCCAGACCTTGTTCCTGCCCGTCGCATATCGCTCATTGAGTTGCCTTTCATCCAGCAGCAACGTTTTTTTCGTTCTAAGGACTTCCACCGTCAGTGATTGTGAATCATCCACGTCGATAATCGGCGCCGCACCGACATCCATTTCGTCGACGACA
The DNA here is from genome assembly GCA_963764745.1 of Candidatus Aminicenantota bacterium. Taxonomy (GTDB): domain Bacteria; phylum Acidobacteriota; class Aminicenantia; order UBA2199; family UBA2199; genus UBA2199. The sequence goes on from CAVXTN010000012.1 coordinate 501,896, forward strand.
TATGGGAAGGTCAATGTTTTGCCATCGTCTGAAAGAAGGGCAATGAACAGGTTGGCTGCCAGTATGATTCCCGACAAGGTGCGATGAATGTGTCCGAACAATTCGTTCAAATTGCCGGTTGTATAGATAGCCTGAGAAATCTTATAGAGCGTTTGTGTGAGTTTTTCCGCCTGCTGGCGCTCGCTGACGTCGCGGCCGAGGGCGATGATGCCCTTGGGCCTGCCCTGGCTGTCATTGAACAGCGAGGCCGATACCTCCAGGGGGATGGACTGGCCGTCTTTCCTTTTGAACAAGTACTCGGATCCCGAAACGCTTTTCCTTCTGATGAAGCTGGCGGTTTTTTTCTCCAGAAACAAGCGGTCCAGGCCGGAAACGAAATCATAGGTGCTGCGTCCGACCACGTCGCCGTACGCGTAGCCGCCGGTCATCAAAAACTGCTGGTTGACGGTCAGCAGCCTGGCGTCGAGGCCCATGACCGCGATGACTTCGGGCGACGTGTCGATCAGCGTGTGGTAGTACTTTTCGCTTTCGCGCAGCTCGGTCTCGGTCTGCAGCTTGGAGATGAGGGTCCCGGCTTCCTTGCCGACCATTTCCAGGATGCTCTTTTCCTCGGGGCTGAACGTCCCGCGCTGGCTGCTGGCCGCGTTCATGGCGCCCGATCACCCGCCCCTTGGAGACCAGGGGGACGCTGCTGGCCATGCGCCAGCCCCATTTTTTGAAATAAGATCGGGTGATGCTTCGCGGGTGTCGTCGATGAAATACGGCTGACCGTGCTTCAGCACCCGGGAAAACGGCAGGTTGTCGATCGACATGTACTTTTCATCGAAGACAAATCGCTTCGGCAAGCCGCGCTGGGCCAGCAGCTTCACCTTTTCGCTTTCCTTGTCGTACATGAAGATGGCGGCCATGTCGAAGGCGAGCGGGCCGACCACGCAATCCAGGATGACTTCCAACAGGTCCGTCCAGCGAATCGGCAGTGTTGCCCTTGGAGATGATGCAGTTGAGGATTTCGATCTGCTGGGTGCGGACCCTCTGGGCCTCCTCGGCCAGCTTGTTCTGGGTGATGTCCTCGACCGTGCCTTCGAACATGACCTCGCCGCTCTCGCCCTTGGTCAGCTTGGCGTTCTCGCGCACGTGGATCGGCGGAACCGTCCTTTTTTTTCCAGATCGATTCCAGGCCGATGATCTCGCCGTCGCTCTCCAAGCGCTTGATGAAATCGCGGCGCAGGTAGCTCGCGTCCGAATAATCTTTTTCCAGGTTCCGCTTGGCCAATTCGTCGAATGATTCATAGCCCAGCATCTTGACCAGGGCCGGGTTGGAGTCCACGATGCGGCCGTCGAGGGTGGTGCGGTAGATGCCGATGGGCACGTTCTCGAAAAGCTGGCGATAGCGCTCCTCGCTCGCCTCCAGGGCCTGCTTGACCCTGCGGTAGCGCTTGACGTCGACGACGACCAGTTCGCGCGTGTTCTCTTTTTCATCCATTTTCGGCCCTGCCTCTCTTCATGTTCAACCATGGTAGCCAGCGGGGCTTTCATTGTCAAGGCAGAGATCGGAAGGGAAGAATCAGGGAAGAGGGAAGAGGAAGAGCAAGTAAGAGATCGAAAAAGCGCTGATGTTTTGCAACATGTCTCCACTTTTTCTTTCCCTTTGTCTTCCCTTTGTCTTCCCTCTGCCTTTCCCTCTTTCTTCCCTTGTCTTGGGTTTGTTGCTTTGCATCCCTTTTTATGATATATTGTCAGTCCCGTGGGGCTGTAGCGCAGTTGGGAGCGCGTCTGAATGGCATTCAGAAGGTCGGGAGTTCGATCCTCCTCAGCTCCACTTTAACTTCCCTTCCAAATCAAAAATCGCAGGGCACGACCTTTTTTACATTCCGTTTTTTTTTTAAGCATTGATGATCAATACCTGATCCTGGCTGCCCGAACTCCTTCAACAGGGAATTCGATACTTTTTCCCATCTTTCAATGAAAGCCTGAATGTAGGATAATCTAAAGGCAATGCGGAATATTCAAGACAATAATATAAGACCAAGGAGAAACATAAAATGAAAGTCTTGCTGGTGAATGGCAGCCCGAACGGCAAAGGATGCACCTACACGGCCCTTTGCGAAGTGGAAAAGGAGCTGAACAAGCAGGGTATCGAAACTGAAATATTCCAATTGGGGAAGAAGCCGATCCGCGGCTGCACGGCGTGCCGAAAATGCTCCGAACTGGGGAAATGCGTGTTCGACGATGATTTGGTCAACGTGCGCGCTGGCCAAGGCGGAGCAGGCGGACGGATTTGTTTTCGGTTCTCCCGTGCATTACGCGGGGCCCTCGGGATTCATAAAATCGTTCCTGGACCGCTGCTTCTTTGCCGGCGGCGACCGCTTTGCCTACAAGCCGGGCGCGGCCATCGTCAGCTGCCGCCGGGGCGGCGCCGGCTCGGCATTCGATCAGCTCAACAAGTATTTCACCATCAGCAGCATGCCGGTCGTTTCATCGCAGTATTGGAACATGGTCCATGGCAGCTCTCCCAGGGAAGTGCTGCAGGATCTCGAAGGACTGCAGACCATGAGGACGCTGGGGCGGAACATGGCCTGGCTTTTGAAATCAATACAAGCGGGTCGAAAAGCGGGAGTCGCTCTTCCGGAAACCGAGGAGCGGGTCTGGACAAATTTCATCCGTTAGCTGTCGCATTCGACGAAACTGCCATCGAAGTGGGCGTCATGGTCGCACGCTTCAAGTAAAAAGTCCCCCTCTCAGGGAAGAAGCGACATGGCTCCGCCTCATCGTTTTTTCCGCTCCGCGATCCATCCCACCAGGGGCGGGACCCAGCAGAGATCGGCGATGCTGGTTTCGAGCGCGGTAGAAAATTGCGTCCTGGGCACGAAGCCGAGCCAGCGGGCGGCCAGCAGCCCCAGGGGCACGACAAGGATGATGGCCAGGCTGGAGACCATCACCGGGTCCCGGAAGTACTTGGCCAAGGCCGGTGCCAGGGACTTTTCCCGCCGGCGCAGGAAAACAAATCCCGAGATGTTCGCCCCGATCTGATCGGAGAGCGCGTAAAAATAGGGGATGTAAAAAGCCTCGACCCCGTAAACGTTCACTCCCAGGAGGCGGCTGCCCCAATCGATGATCCAGGGGAACGCCATGCCCAGGAGCTTGCCCCAGCCATAAGCTTCGGCCATGCTGCCGGCAGCGCCGGCCAGGCGCTTGCGGATCGCGAATATCCCTTCGAAAATGCTCTCGCCCTCGCCGGACAAGGTGCGCACGATCCATTGGCCGATGCCGCTGGTCTGGAAGCCGAAGTGATCCAAGACTACGCCGGCCAGAATGCCGCCGGCATAACCGCCGCCGGTATACTTGATCAGCTCGCGGAACTCCCCGCCCTCGCGCTCTTCTCCTGATCCTTCTTTTTCTTCCGGCATACTCATGGCCTGGCGGCTATGCGGCCCGGCAGGTTATTCGTTGCCGATGCCGACAAGCTCGACGCGCCGGCCGCCGGCCAACACGGTTTCGCTCAGGATAAGGCCGATGCCGGAAGCGTAGTAGCGATACTCGTCCCGGCCGGAAAACACCTTGACCTTGAGGCAGCCGCTGAAGGTCCCGTAGGGGACGGTCACGGTTTCATTCAGGCTGAGGACCTGCGCCTTGTCTTCGGCCACGCCGGTCACAAGTTCCTCCTGGTATTGTTGGTTCAGGTAATCCTGCGGCCGGCCGGGCATGACGATGCCGGGCTTGGCGCCATCAGTCCCGGCCTGCCAGGACCAATCCCCGCTCACCACGTTGAAATCATACTTTTTCGTTTCCTGGGCGAAAAACCAGACATCACCGTCCTGGTTCTGGGCGAACCAGCGCCAGGTGTCCTCGAACAGCCGCTCGCTGTTGAGCCCGCGTTCATGGACCCCGAGGCAAAGGACGCCCATGACCAACCTGGTGTCGGCCGTGTCCGTGACCGTCATCAGGTCGCCGCTGTCACCGTTGGCGACCGCGTAGCTCCGGGTCCGGCCGGGAATAATCGGGAAATATTTGTTGCTGACGCCCTTGACGAATTCCGCCGGGATGATATGGGGGTTGTAGCCGGTCTTCTTGAAAACCGTCAGCACCAGGATGGTCACGACGGCGCCGGCCACGGCCCAGCCGAGAAGGGTGGGCAGCAAGCGGCTGGTTCGCGCCGCCCCGGGTTCCCTGTCGCCGGCCTGTTCCCTGTAGCCGGGGACCTGGTCGAGGACATCGGCCGCATCCCGCGTTTTTTTCAGCCCGGGCCGGGCGGACAGAGGAACCGCCTCGACGGCCAGCAAAAAAAGAAAAAACACGATCTGCAGAACCGCGACGCCCCGTAAATGTTTTGGCGACGAGAACATGAAATACCTCGCAAATTCGATCGGAACCGATGAGTAAAGGTACTGTATCCGCAGAAAAATGTCAATCCGGCCGATGCGGACACAAGCGCCTACAATCTTTATAGACCGGCACTTCGCTTTTAAAATGAAAAAACATATCCTGGCACTTTTTTTCTCTTATTCCTTTTTAGGAAATAACCTGATTATCAGAACCAACAGGGCCAGGGTAACCAATCCCAGGACAACGTATAATCCCCAATTACGGCCTTCGAAAAGCGCCTTGATTTTAAAGTCAAAACCAGAAGCGCTCAGGTTTGTCCAGTTCTCCATTTTGACGGTTTGGGGTGCGGTATCCTTTAAATGAGCCTGAACCAGGGCCAAATCATATTTAGCCTCATCCGCGTCCGGATGACCGCCATATAAAGAATATTCTCCAGCGTTTCGGGCGATAAAAAGCAAGGTTGGAGCATAGAAAAACGCGTTGCTCTTATTAAGACCAATAGGCCGGTTGTCGCCATGCTGCATGCGCACTCGGATTTTCTCCACGGCAACCGGAAGGGCATGCAAATCCACTTGTAAAACGGCTGCGCCGTCGCCGGTGTTTTGCCATTTCAGTTCTTTCCACTGCTTCCACTCACTTTGTCCAGGCCCGGGGATCTCAAAAATGACCTGGCGTTCGAAAATACCATGGGATTCCAGGCTCAAAAATTCCCATGGAGATAAAGATCCGGGCAATTGAACTGTCCAAGCCGAACTGTTTGTTGCTTGATCATAGCTTGAAATGACATGCAATTTTGCAGTGCGAATTTCATTGCTTCCTCTGAAATATGGGATCTGCACTTTATCCTTGACCAGGCGTAATGCCTGGAGGTTCGCTTCAAAAACGACCTCCGGGTCCAGCACCAGCCGGTAATATCCGGGAACAGGGATCATTACTTTGGCTTTCCAGCGATATCCTTTTTCATTGAAAGGACCTCCGCCGACACCCAATTGCTCCAGCAGATTCTCGGCGCGCCATTGGGGGTTCTCGATAATTCCTGAAAAAACCAGGCTTCTGCCGGCTTGCCGCTTTTCGTCTCCCGGCCTTTCCTTGACTAGAGTTTTGCTTCCGAGGCCGGTTTGGGCCCGATAGACACCTTCTTTATCCGCCCAGAACACCAAACGCGGCAAGCGTGCCTGCAGCTTGAATTCGCTGACATGGCCCAAGTACTTGTCGCCTTGATCCAGTTTTAAAATCAGATAACGACTCGGCCAGAATTGATTGACATGAATTTCCAGCTCCGTTTCCGTTCCCAGCACCGTTGTGACCACTCCAGTATAAATTTCCCGAAATTCCGGCACCCCGCCCTGAGCCATTTCATAACCCAACCGCCAGCGGCCCTGAAATTGGGCTTCCGTTTTCAGGGCCAGGGTTTGAATGGCCAGACCAGATCCCGGCAGCACTGCGGAAAGTACGCGTTCATTTCCGCGCTTGTCATCCGCAAAAGCGAGTTGCGTCCATTGCTCGGCAAAGCCCTTGGCCCGATTGCGGCCAATCACCCGAACGGATTGAACCGGCAAGGCAGTTTCCTTCAACGACCGGTCATACCCTTTGAAACATAGGCGCATTTGATCATAGACCCCGGACTTAACCTGAAGCGTAGATCCCGATTGCTCTCCTTTTTTATAGAGCGCCGCGTTCCGCGCCAGCCAAAGCCATCGTTGCCCGGCACGAGCCTGGATATCGACTTTGCCCATGAATTCAGAATCAGACAAATCAATGAGCAGGGTCTCCATGATAAAATTGGCGGGCAGCGATGTTTCCCAGATCAAGCCCTTGTCCTTGTCCAGGTAGATACGACCGGGCGCCAAATCAATTTGCCGGAGTTTATTGTCTTCTTTCCAAAAGAGTTCAAAGGAACGATTCTGGCCATCCGGCCCGACCAGAGCCAGGTCGATGAAGGATTGGCTCCCCTTTTCATCGCTGGCAAAGAAAAGTCCGGCCGGCAGGACCGATTCCACCAGCCCGGCTTTGGGAACAACCAATTCGGCTTGAAAATGCCACGGAGCATCAGCCAATGCCAGCCGGTTGCCAATTGCCAAAACCAAAAATGATCCTATTAAAAGCCTATGAATTCTTGTCTTCAGCATCCCGACCTCCCTTGACCAAATAACGTTGATAAAGGAAAGATACCAGAATCGCGACGACCGCGAAACCAACGAAAGAAGCCACTCGATACAATCCGCCCAAGCGCCATAGATCCATAAAGGATATTTTGAAAGCGGTGATCACCAACAAGATCAAGGCGGCCCAACGCACCCTGATCTGTTTCCAGCGAATACCAACAATCAGAAGTCCGATCGCATACACCATCCAGCCCAGGCTATATGCCAATTGCTGGGCCAGCCGGCCATAGGTCCATAGGCTGAAGGCCCGGCCCCGGATTCCAAAGAAAGCGGCGATTTCCACATTGAGCACAAAAAAAGCCATTGCGGACAGCAGGACTCCCCAAAAAGATCGCTGACCAATCTGTTCCCAGGGCCAATGATGAACCGGTCGATTCAAGGTCAAGCCGATCAAAATCAATAAGGTGAAAGCAAACAGAAGGGACGGTATATTCCAAAGGGGCGTCAGGGCACCGAACGCGTCATTATGCGCAAACGGGTAGAATAAGGTTTTGGTCAGGCCAATTAAAATCAAGATCGCGCCAGCTTTACGGAATGGCCTGTCCAATCCCCTGGGCCAGAGCAACAAGCCCATGCCATAAATCAGCCAACCGAAAGCCGAAGCCACGGCCATGGTAGCCGTGTGCCCGAAAAACAGGCGCAAAGAAGCCCCGGGTTGGAAGTAGCTGTTCATTTCCACTTTCACAGCCATGAAACCAGCTACCAGCAAAAGCGCTAAAAAGAAATTCTTCATGCCCCTGCTGGTTTCTGATGCTGGCTCGAGCCAAAACAAGACTCCTATAATTGCCAAGGCGATTCCATAGGCCGCCAATCCCAAGTTAAGAACGGGTTGCAGCCCAGGTACGAAATCAGGAAACAAAAAAGGCAGGAGGATCGTACTTGCGGCCCCGAGGCAGACCAGAATCAGCCCGACAGCGCGCATGACCGGATTTAAAACGCGCCTGGACCAAAGTACGGCGCCAAAAGCCAGCCAGACTAAAGAGTAAGCGATCCCCTGCCCGGCATTTCCTCCCGGCAAGACTTTGAAAGGTCCGCTGGCGCCGCTGAAAATATCGGCCACAATCAAGTTGAGCAGAAAAAAACCGGTTCCCAAGGCCAGCCACTTGAAATAATTCGGCAGATCGGACTGGCCAAAATTCCGTTGCGGAAAAGCGCTTTGTTTAATGGCCAAAAATAAGAAAAACACACAGGCTGCTACTGAGAGCACGGCGCCATTCAACACGATCGCGCCGTCGGCTCCCTTCATCTGCGGCAGTGCCAAATAGAGAAGAACCAAACCCGTAGGGGCCATGAAGGAAGCCACCAAGCGCAACCCGGCATGCACCACCCTGCGGTTCAACCAGAGCAGGCAGAATGCTTCGATGACCAGGGTCAAGCCCAGCCAGCCTTTGTCCAGAAGCATGACCGGGACCGACGAAATATAAAACAACAGCACACCGCCGTGAAAAGCCAACAGGCTGTTCCTTTCGGGACGGTTCCGCAGTGCAGACATCAATTTTGCCAGGACCGGCAGTTTTAAAAACGCAAGAGCCAGGGGGGTCCATCCGGAAAAATCCCTGGGCCAGAGATGATCCGCCGCATAGATCAGAAAAAAACCTTGCGCAGCTTCAAAAACCGCCCAGGCCATCCAGATCTTCGCCCACGCCTCCAGGCGTTTGAAAAAAACAAAAGGAGCGAAAAGGGCCAGGCAGAACAGAATGCCGGACCAGATCACGGAAGAAAGAAACACTTTTTCCTGCAAGCCGGGCTGCAGAGTCCAGACGCTCTGGGCCAGGAAGGCGGCCACCAGGGCCACCACTCCCAGGGATGAAGAGGATAGTCTTTTTGCCAGAAAAAGGCTCAAGCCTAAAAGACAGACCAAGGTGACCATGGCGGGATGAGGATTCAACGGGTGTTGCACTCTGAAAGTGACGCCAAGCAAAACAAAAGCGCCCAGGACCGGGAAGGCCGTTATCCAGTCCATGGCCGCTTTTGAGAGATCAAAAGAGAGTTTGAATGTACCGGTTGCATTGAAAGAATCTTTCCAGGACGGCAATTTCCGGAAAACATAAAAAATAACCGCGCTCAACAAAGCTCCGGAAACAAGGAGAAAGCTGAAAAACTCCAAGCCGATACCGCCGGCCGGAATACGCAGGATCCATGTCAATCCGCCGAGAATGAAAAACAAGGTCAACAATCCCACTTGCACCAGGGCCCCGAATACCAGGCAGATCAGGATGCCGAGCAATTCAATAACCAATAGTAAAAGCCAAAACCAAAAAGAGATTTCGGGATTTTTCAATACCACTGTCAGGAGCAGCAAGCCCATCGCTACCGGAAAGACCTGGAACCATCGCATATGGATATTTTCCAACCCATATTTGCGTATCAGGGCAACCGGTCCCAATCCGCCAACCACGCCATAGACCAACAGAATGACAAAGCCCCAGGAAAGGTCTTGGGGATTGAAATACAGGACGGTCCATAAAAAAACAATTAAAAAGCTGACGGTTCCATAGGGAATGATTCGTTGAAACCAGCCCCGATTCCTCAGAGCCAAAACTACCGCGCCAACCATGGCTGCTGTGATCAGAAAGAGCGGCGCATTTCCGGATCGCCCGAGCAATCCCAGAACCGTGAGAGCGGCGGACCCATATAGCAAATGCCCGGACCAGGAAAGCGCTTGGTTCTCCTGCGGTTGTTCCGGCATGAAGGCCAGGAAAACACTGAACAAGGCGAGATTGGCGATCCAAACTCCGCAGATCAGCATGCTGGCCGCGGCCAGGGCGCCGGCAAAGGTCGCCAAAGCCAGAGTGCCAAGGGTACCGATAGTAGCAACGAGGAGTAGCAAAGGAGACTTTAATTTTTTAATGACCAAATACAATCCAACGTTGATGACGGCCAGGTAAAGAAAAAGCATGAGCAGGTTCCCCTGGCCGGTTCTGACCATGATCGGGGTCATATACGCGCCCAAAGCGCCCAAAACGGAAATGACAATACCGCGGTGGTAGATGGCCAACACAAAAGCCACGATCGAGACCACGGTCAACAATCCGAAGCCCAAGTGCTTTGGCAGGTATTCATAATACAGGGTGGCGGCAAATACCACGCTGTAAAGAACGCCGATGCCGCAGGCACCCAATGTGTGGCGCAGCCCATAATAGCGGACACGGTCAAAACGGCTGGAAGCGAGGATAAGACCAAGACCTGCCAGGGCGCTGATGGCCAACCGTAAAGCCGGTGGGATCAAATTTCTGTCAATGGAATACTTGACAAAAAATCCGGCGCCGATGAACAGGGCCACGACGCCGAGCCAAGCAAAGAGTTTGGCGCCGGCAAAGAGTTCCCAATCCACGTTGGCCGTGAAGGCGGCCCACTTCTGCGCCCATGGATTTTCCCGGTTTTCCAGCGCTGGCGCCCCTGGTGAAGGCTGGGGCTCGGGTCGCAATGTCGAAGGCCGTATTTCATAGGCCAAGGCAGGCTCTTTGGGAGGCGCTTTCTTCTTGACATCTTCAAGCGGAGGTTTTTCAATATCAGGAACGGACAGCGGTTCATAAAAGGGCGCAGCTTTTTCTTCCGCTTTTGCGGTTTCCGGAATCGGGATATCGGCAGGTTTTTTCTTTTTCCCGGTGATGGGGGGTTTCAACAAATCTTTGATTCTCTCCAATTCCGTTCTAATTTCCTCAAGTTCGGCTTCCAACTTGCTCTTGGTTGCAAAATGCATGATGAAAAGAATAATGAGCAGCAGTGGAAATAGAATTCCCATTCCATCCATTCTCATACCCCCTTTTTTTTATTGGGGAAACTCAAAATTGTTTAAGCAGGAATTTTATAAGGTATCTTTGCGAATTACAATCGCTGTCGAAAGATTTAATGATCAATGGTTGAGCATGTGGCTGCCCAAGGCGGTTAAAGTCGAGAATGCCACGCTCCACAGGACCGAGCCCGCCGCCAGCCAGGGCAGGAGGCGCCGCGGCGGGGCGCCCAGGACCAGTCCCAAGGCCGCGCCCAGGGGCGAGCCGACCAGGAGCGGGGCCAGGAGCCCCCAGCCGACCACGCCGTAGCGCAGCCAGACCCTGAACAGCAGCCCGTGCTTTTTTTCCATTTTTTCGCCTTGCCGGCGCCGCTGCAGCCAGGCCTTCACCCGTTCACCCAGCAGGATCACCACCGTGCCGCCCGCGACCGCTCCCAACGCGGCCACGGCGCAGACCAGGGCCGGATCCAGCTTCATGAGTGCGCCGCTTGGAGCAGCCGCCCAGAGCTCGGCCACTCCCAAGGCAAAAACAGTCAGCAATTTCCAGGCAATTTTCATTTTCGCAGACTCGCAAATAAACTTCGGCCGCAGCGGCCGGCCGATCGATTGTAGCCGGTCGCGCTCATGAAGTAAACCGGCCTCGGGAGCCAAAAGATTGAAAATTTTGTTTTTTTGCGCTATCGTAGCCTTTCGCTGCCGGCAAGGAAAATCCCAGGGGATGATTTTTTATTGTCCCCTCCAGCCCGGAAACGCGCCACGGAGGAGTCATGTTCAGGAAACTCGTTGTCGGGGCCATGGCCATCGGCCTTTTGACAAATATCGTGATGCTGAGCGCTCAGGAAAAGCCGGGCGAAAAGAAAAACGGCAAGTTCAAGATATATTTCTGGGAGCGGATCCGCCAGGAGAGCTCGGACAATGTGTCCAGCCTGAACGACGGCGCCGGCGATTCCAGCGCCTACATGCGCCTGCGCACCAGCATCGGCGGCCAGTGGCGGCCCGATGAAACCTGGGAGATCAATTTTCGCCTGACCAATGAGAACCGCTACTACCTGGCGCCCAAGAGCGATCCCAAGCTGAAGAAGAATTTCGATCTCAACGAAGTTTTCGTCGACCAGCTGAACGTCAGGTGGAAGAATCCCGGCCGCCTGCCCCTGACTGTCACCCTCGGGCGGCAGGAGCTGATGCTGGGCGAAGGGTTCCTGATCTTTGACGGCGGCCCGCTCGACGGTTCGCGCTCGGCCTATTTCAACGGCCTGCGCCTGGATTACGCCCTGAAAAACCGGGGCAACCTGATGTTCTTTTTCGTGCGCCAGCCCCGGACCGACTCCCTGCTGCCGGTCCTCAACGACAAGCAACAGCCTCTGGCGGAGCAGGAGGAGCAGGGCGCGGGCTTTTACTTCAGCGGCTGGCTGAAAAAAACCGCTCTGGAAGCCTACCTGTTCCGCAAGGACACTTTTCAATACGGCCTTCTGCCCAGAGGGGCGATCCACGTCGCCGGCGGCCGCTTCGTTCACCCTTTCACGGACAAACTCTCGCTGACCGCCGAGGGCGCCCTTCAGCTGGGAACGCTCGGTCCTGAGAAACGCAGCGGCCTGGGCGGGTATTTTCACCTGGACGACAAGGAGGGCTGGCGCTTTCCCCTTCCCGCCCAATTGACCCTGGGCGGCGTTTATCTGAGCGGCGACGACCCGGCCACGAAACGCTATGAAGGCTGGGACCCGGCCTTCAGCCGCTGGCCCAAGTGGAGCGACTCGCTGATCTACCTGCAGGCCAAAGAGACCCGGGTGGCCGACTGGAGCAATTTCATTTCCCTCTACGCCGGCCTGCTGTTCGCGCCGCTGGAAAAAGTGAGATTGAACCTGGCCTGGCACCACCTGCTGGCCGTCGAGAAAACCCTGCCCGCCGGGCTGCTCAGCGGCCGGGGCAAGGCCCGCGGCGAATTGTTCATCGTCAAGATCACCTACGAGATCAGCCCCAGCCTGGCCGGGCGCCTCATCTGGGAAAACTTCAGCCCGGGCAATTTTTATTTCGCCGGCGCCGACGCCTACGGCTGGGTCCAGTTTGAAATGTTCTTTCGCTTCTAGCCGGCGCGAGGCCGACCTTATTTGTTCCGCCCAAGGAGTTGAACCATGAACGGAGTGGCTGTTTTTCTGGCCTTGTTGCCCGTGATCCTGATATTCCTGCTGCTGGTCGTGGCCAGAAAGGCCGCCGATATATCCGGGGCTTTGGGCTGGCTGGCGGCCGTGGCCATTGCCTGGCTCTATTTCCAGACCCCGCTGGCCATCACCTTGAAAGCCAGCCTCAGCGGCATGATCGCCTCTTTCCCCATTTCCCTGATGGTGGCGACCTCGATCTTCCAGGTCACGGTGATGCTCGAGAGCGGGGCCATCGCGCGCGTGGTGACGCTGATGAAGACCGTTTCGCCGCAGGACAAGGTCGTGCAGGTGCTGCTCATCAACATCGGCTTCGGCACCCTGATCGCCGCCATGGGGGCGACCCCGGTTTCGATCCTGCCGCCGATCATGCTGGCCCTGGGCTATTCCACTTTTGTCTCCATTGCCCTGCCGGCCCTGGGCTATGACGCCCTTTGCACCTATGCCCTGCTGGGCGTTCCCATCGTGGTCTTCGCCAATTTCGTGGGCCGGCCCGTCGGCGATATCGCCCAGGTATTTGCCCGCTACATGCCCTTCATCAGCACCTGCATCGCTTTCGGCATGCTGTGGATCATCGGCGGCTGGCGGATGATCTGGAAGGGTTTTGCGCCCACGGTGCTGGCGGGCGTCACGGCGGGCATGATCGCCATCGGCATGAGCGCCATCGGGCTGGTGCCCATTACCGGCATCGCCGCCGGCCTGGGCGTGATCCTGGTCATGCTGGCTTACCTCAAGGCGCGCGGCCGCAAGCTGATCGATCGCTCGCTCTTGAATGAACAGGACCTGGCGGTCGAGAAAAAAATGAGCCTGCTCGCCGCCACTTCCCCCTGGCTGGCGCTGATCGTTTTTTCAATACTGATCAGCCTGAAATCCCTGCCGTTTGAAAAACTCTTCAACCTCGATTGGGCCATGCCGCTGACGATCATCCCCGGCGCCCCGGAAAAGGTCCGCTTGTTCGCCCAGGCCTATTTTTGGATCCTGATCGCCACGTTTCTGGCCATGCCGTTCATGAAGGTCAGCAGGCGGCAATTCGGGATATCGTTGAAAAAATGGTGGAAGCGGGCTCCGCGGCCCTGTTTTGCCGCCGCCGTCTTCTTTGCCCTGGCTTTTGTGTTGAACCATTCGGGCAAGGGGAGCGATTGGCAATTGCTGTCTCCCGCCCACAATATGATCGCCGTGGTCGCCACGGCCGCCGCCTCGGCCTTCGGGAAATTCTACCCGGCCATCGCCCCGTTCATCGGCTTGCTCGGCGGCTTCGTCAGCGGCTCCGAGTCGTCGGCGATCGCCATGCTGACCAGGCTGCACCTGGCCACGGCCGAAAAGATCGGCGCCTACGGCATCCTCATCGCCGCGGCCTCGGGCATCGGCGGCGGGCTGGCCAGCGTCATCTCGCCGGCCAAGCTGCAGAATGCCGCGGCCTCCATCGACCGCATCGGCGAGGAGACCAAGGTCATTCCCGTCACCTTCGTCATCGCCGTGGCCATTACGCTGGTCTGCGCCGCCTTGACGTTGTGGTGGTCTTATTGAATCCGTAGGGGCGAACCTTGTGTTCGCCCTGTGTTATTCAGAACGATTTCGTCCATTGAATCGAAAGGGCAGGCACGGAGGCCTGCCCCTACGTAACGACCGAACAATTGGGCGATCGCGAGGATCGCCCCTACCCAGTTAGTCTGATTTTTATTACTGCACGACCTGGTCCCATTTTTTGCCGCCCTTGCCCTTGGCCGGCTTGATGAAAACCGGGTGGCCCTTGATCTGGCAGCGGTTCATGACCTCGATCACCGAGGCGGCGAAGGTCTGGGGCACGTCGACGAAGCTGAAGCGGTCGTGGATGTCGATGGCGCCGATCATGCGCCCGGGCAGGTCGGTCTCGCCGGTGATGGCCCCGACGATGTCGCCGGGGCGGATGCTCTGGTCCTTGCCCAGCTTGATCAGCAGCCGGGTCATCTCGGCCGCGTTGAAATGGAACTCGGGCTCGGCCGGGACGGCGACGCCCGCCCCCCTGCCGTCTTTTTCCAGGGTCATCTTCAGCAGGGCCGCGGCCACGTCGAGCGAGGAATGGTCATCCGCGGTCAGCTTTTCCACCATGGCCACGTATTTTTCCTGGCCGTCGGTCTCCATGACCTGGCGGATCTTTTCCAGCACGGCGCCGTTGCGGATCCCCTCGACGTCGTCCAGCGAGGGCAGGCGCTGGCGGCGGATGCGCGTCCTGGCGAATTTCTGGATCTCGGCCAGCTTGCTCATTTCGCGGCCGGCCACGAAGGTGAAGGCGCGGCCGCTCTTGCCGGCCCGGGCCGTGCGCCCGATGCGGTGCACGTAGTACTCCTCGTCGCGGGGCACGTCGTAGTTGACCACCACCTCGATATCGTTGACGTCGAGCCCGCGCGCCGCCACGTCGGTGGCCACCAGGATCTCCAGGCGGCCGCTGCGGAACTGGCCCATGACGCGGTCGCGGAAGATCTGCTTCATGTCGCCGTGCAGGCCGCTGGCCGCGTAGCCCCGCGCCTGCAGCTTTTCGACCAGCTCGTCGACGCGGATCTTGGTGTTGCAGAAGACCAGGACCCGCTTCAGGTCATGGATGTCGATCAGCCGCGCCAGGATCTCGGCCTTCTGGAATTCCTTGACTTCAAAATAGTTCTGTTCGACGCCGGGAACGGTCAGGTCCTCGTGCACCACGCGGATCAGTTCCGGCTCGCGTCTGGAAGGCCTTGCTCAGGGAGAGGATGGCCCTGGGCATGGTGGCGGAAAAGAGCAGGGTCTGGTGCCGGGCCGGGATGGCGGCCAGGATGAATTTCATCTCGTCGACGAAGCCCATGTCCAGCATCTCGTCGGCCTCGTCGAGCACCGCCGCGCGCACCAGGTCCAGGCGCAGGGTCTTGCGCTCCATGTGGTCGCGGACGCGGCCCGGAGTTCCCACCACCACCTGGACGCCACGCTGCAGGGCGGCGATCTGGCGTTCGATGGGCTGGCCGCCGTAGACCGGCAGGATGCGGATGTCCTTTTTGTGCTTGCTGAGCAGCTTCAGTTCCTCGGCGATCTGCACGGCCAGCTCGCGGGTCGGGCAGAGGATCAGGGCCTGCACTTTTTTCTGGGCGGGCTCGATGCGGTCGATGATCGGGATGCCGAAGGCCGCGGTTTTCCCGGTCCCGGTCTGGGCCTGGCCGATGATGTCGGCGCCGGCCAGGATCGGGCCGATGGCCAGCGACTGGATGGGCGTGGCTTCCTCAAAGCCCATCTCGGCGATGGCCTTGTTCATTTCCGCGGAAAGGTCGAAATCACTGAAATTCTTTTTTAACATGGTTGTTTTCCTTTGCAGCAGGAAGGGGGCGCCGTCTTGCATGAGGCTCTGGCCAGAAACGGTCGCTGCACATGGGAAAACGCAACCATAAAACGCAACCAGCGAGGGAAAGGAGACGATTTATTTTCTATCTGGGAAGTTTCTTCCTGATGAAAGCGTATTATACCACACCCGACCCCGGCGGTCAAGGGCCGGCAACCGCGTCACCCCGCTTTTTTCAGCTTCTCGTCCTGCTTGCGGCTGTGGGCGTCCAGCTTTTTCTTGCGCATGCGGACATTCTTGGGAGTGATCTCCAGGAGCTCGTCGTCCTCGATGTAGTCCAGCGCCTGCTCCAGCGAGAACTGCCGCGGCGGCGTCAGGCGGATGGCGTCGTCCGAGCCGGCGGCGCGCATGTTGGTCAGCTTCTTGCCGCGGCAGACATTGACGACCAGGTCGTTGTCCTTGCTGTGCTCGCCGATGATCATGCCGGGGTAGACCGGGACGCCGGAGCCGATGAACAGGCTGCCCCGCTCCTGCAGGCCGAACAGCCCGTAGGCCACGGAAACGCCCGGTTCATGCACGACCAGCACGCCCTTGGTCTTGCGGTTCATCTCGCCCTTGAACGGCTCATAGCCGGAAAAACTGTGGTTCAGGATGCCCGTGCCGCGGGTGGAGGTCATGAATTCGTTGTTGACGCCGATCAGGCCGCGGGCCGGGATGAGGAATTCCAGGCGCGTGTAGCCGTCGGAGCCCGGGACCAGGTTGCGCAGCTCCCCTTTCCTCTGCCCCAGCATCTCGATGACCACGCCGGCGTAGGCGTCGGCCACGTCGATCACGGCCAGCTCCATGGGCTCGCAGCGCTGGCCTTTCACGTAGCGGAAGATGACCTCGGGCTTGGAGACCTGGAATTCGTAGCCCTCGCGGCGCATGTTTTCAATTAAAATGGAGAGCTGCAGGGTGCCGCGGCCCTTGATCAGGAAGGCCTTCTTGGAATCGGTGCCTTCCAGGCGCAGGCTGGCGTTGTTCAGGATCTCGCGGCGCAGGCGGTCGTGCAGCTGGGTCGAGGTGACGAAGCGGCCCTCGGTGCCGGCGAAAGGCGAGTCGTTGACCGCGAAGGTCATGGCCAGGGTCGGCTCGTCGATGTCCATGGCCGGCAGCAGGAGCGGCTGGTCGATATCGGCCACGGTCTCGCCCAGGTCGATGTCCTCGATGCCGGCCAGCGAGACGATGTCCCCGGCCACGGCTTCGGGCACGCTGACCCGGCTGATGCCGTCGTAGGTGAAGATGCGCGTGATCTTGTACGGCTTGCGGTCGCCGTTCCTTTTCATGAGCAGAACCTCTTCGCCCTGGGTGACGGTGCCGTTGTGGATCCGGCCCGTGCCGAGCTTGCCGAGGTAGTTGTCGTAGCTGATGGCCGAGGCCATGAACTGGAACGGGTTGATGCGGTCGCCCTCGGGCTCCTTGACGTGGCGCAGGATGGTCTCGAAAAGCGGCTTCAGGTCGCGGTTCTTGTCGGCCAGTTCATAATGGGCGATCCCTTCCTTGGCCGAGGCGTAGAGCACCGGGAAATCGAGCTGCTTCTCGTCGGCGCCGAGCTCGACGAACAGGTCGAACACGGCGTTCAGCACCTCGTCGGGGCGGGCGTTGGGACGGTCGATCTTGTTGATCACCACGATCGGGCAGTGGCCCTGCTCCAGGGATTTTTTCAGCACGTACTTGGTCTGCGGCATGGGCCCTTCGAAAGCGTCGACCAGCAGCATCACCGAGTCGACCATCTTCATGATGCGCTGGACCTCGCCGCCGAAATCGGCGTGGCCCGGCGTGTCCACGATGTTGACCTTGTAGCCCTGGAACTGGAACGAGGCGTTCTTGGAAAAGATGGTGATGCCCCTCTCCCGTTCCAGGTCGTTGGAATCCATGACCCGCTCGGCGATGTTCTGGTTGTCGCGGAACACCCCGGCCTGCTTCAGGACGGCGTCGATCAGCGTGGTCTTGCCGTGGTCGACATGGGCGATGATGGCGATGTTTTTAAATTTTTTCATTTTTTAAGCCGGTGCCTGCTTTTTTTCCCCAAGAGGAGATCGCTCTTCCTGTTTCCGAAATTGAATTTTTTATCGGGACGGGCATTTCCGCGCTTGGAATCATTATACACCAATTCAGCGGGGTTGTAAATCGGAACGAATCTCAATAAAATAGCGGTTGGCGATTCTTCGAAGCCATCCCCCAAAAGGAGCGAAGCCATGAAGCAAAGATGCCGTGTTTTGGAAAGAACGATCGTGATCCTGGTGATCTTCTGCGCCTGCCTGCTGCCGGCATGGGCCGCCGACGCCACCCGAACCAAGCTGGCCGCGCTGGAAAAGACCCTCGACGCCAGGCTGCTGAACTGGGAACAGTCGCCCGCCAGCGGCCGCTGGGAGCCCTATGCCCCCGGGCGGAGCGTCAGCGCCCCGCAATTCCGCCTGCGCGCCAGCTTCCAGGCGCCCGCGGTTTTCGCCGCCGCCAAGGTGGCGGGAACGCCCCTGCGGCTGAAGGTCAGCATCAAGGCCAGGGGCCTGGCCGTGGCCACGTTCTACCTGGACGGCCGCCAGCTGGAGCAGGCGACCGTTCACGGCGAGGGCGGCACCGAAACCGAATGGAGCGGTTCCATCGCCCTGGGCGAACAGGCCGATGACAAGTCGCATGCGCTGGAGATTGCCGTGGAGAACCGGGGCTTCGCGCCGCCGCGGACCGGCTACTGGCCCGAGCGCCGCCGCGGGGCGCCCGCGGACGAGGGCAGCTGGGTCGCGCTGAACGCGGCCGAACTGCGCTTCCCGGCGGCGGAGAAAAACCTGGAAGCCCTGCAAAAATGGCTGCAGGCTTTCCAGCTGGCCGACACCCTGCTCAATCCCGAGCTGAAACGCTACACCTTCACCGGCAAGCCCTACGATATCCCGGACCGGCGGCTCGTGGCCAAGGACAAGCTGGCGCGGCTCAACTCGGACTTCGACCGCGCCGTCGCCGCCCTGGACGAACGGGCGCTGGCGGCGGGCGATTGGCCGCAAGTGCAGGCCTCGCTGAAGCGCTCCCTGCGCCTGGCGGCGCCGGTCAAGTCCTACCTGGGCGAATTCCGCATCAACCTGGTGGGCAACGCCCACATCGATATCGCCTGGCTGTGGCGCATGGCCGAGACCATGGCCCTGAGCAAGAACACCTATGAAACGGTCATCGCCAACATGGCGGAGTACCCCGAGCTGACCTACGCCCAGAGCCAGGCCGTCACCTACGAGTGGATCGAGAAAAAATATCCCGACCTGTTCCGGAAGATCAGGGAAAAGGTGCGCAGCGGGCGCTGGGAGATCGTGGGCGGCATGTGGGTCGAGCCCGACTGCAACCTGATCGCGGGCGAGAGCTGGGCGCGCCAGCTCCTTTACGGCAAGAAATATTTCCGCGAGAAGTTCGGCGTGGACGTGCGCATCGGCTGGAACCCCGATTCCTTCGGCTACAACTGGAACATGCCCCAGCTCTACAAGCAAAGCGGCATCGACAGCTTCATCACCCAGAAGCTCTGGTGGAACGATACCACCGTCTTCCCCCATTTCCTCTTCAACTGGCAGGGGGTCGACGGCAGCACCATCCTGACCTACATGCCGCCGCTGAGCTACGCCAGCGAGCTGGAGCTGAAAGAGGTGGCCAACGGCGTCTCCAAGTACGAGGCCACCACCGGCAGCAAGGACAGCCTCATCCTCTACGGCCTGGGCGACCACGGCGGCGGCCCCAACCGCGAGATCCTGGACCGCGTGCGCGGCTACGGCAGGCTGGCGCTGGCGCCGAAATTCGTCCATACCACCCCGAGCCCCTTCCTGCAGAAAAAACGGAGCGAGAAACTGGACCTGCCGCTGTGGCAGGACGAGCTCTACCTGGAATACCACCAGGGGACCTTCACCACCCAGGGGGCGATCAAGAAGAACAACCGCCGCACCGAGGCCATGCTGGCCACGACCGAGAAGCTCGCCGCCATCGCCTGGCTGCTGGGCAGCGCGTACCCGAAGGCACGAGCTGGAGAAGAGCTGGAAGAGCGCCCTGACCCTGCAGTTCCACGACATCCTCCCCGGCTCCTCCATCACCCCGGTCTACCGCGACGCCCTGGAGACCTACCAGAGACGTTCAGAAGGAGCTGAAGCTCCTGGAAAGCAAGGCACTCGAACAGATCGCCGGCAGCATCGCTCACCTCCAAGCCTCAGGAATATAGCTTCGCCTGCTGATCGTCTTCAACCCCCTTTCCTGGGAGCGCGACGACGTCGTGACTCAGCCGTTATGCCCATGCTCCCGAGGGTTACTCACTGGACTGGGTTGCTGACGACACAGGCCGCGAAGTCCCTTACGAGGTCAGCCACCGGCCGACGACGAGCGGAATGGTCGAGATCTCCTTCATCGCCAGCAAGGTCCCACCCATGGGATACCGCATCTATGGTCTGTCTCAGGATCATCGCGACTCCCGGCGACATCCGGAGGCTACCGCGCAAAGACCGAGGCCGCGGCAATATCCTGGAGAACGCAGGCGCTGCGCGTTGAGATCGACCCCGCCAGCGGCAATCTCAAGAGCATCTTCGACAAGCGGCTGGGCCGCGAGTTCGTGGCCCCGGGCGAGCAGGCCAACAAGCTCTGGGTCTACGAGGACCTGCCCGAGAATTGGGACGCCTGGAATATCGGCTACACCGGCCGCGGCTGGGAGCTGAACAAGGCCGACAAGGTGGAGCTGGTCTCATCGGGGCCGGTGAAGACCGTCTACCGCGTGGACAAAAGTTTTCTGGGCATTTCCAAGGAGCGCTACTACCCGACCGAGGATTTTCCATCCTCCTTTTTTAAACAATACATCACCCTGTACAACGGGCTCGACCGCCTGGACATCCGCACCGAGGCCGACTGGTGGGAGGACCACCTGTCGCTCAAGGCCTGCTTCCCGGTCGCGGTCCAAGGCGGACAAGGCCTTCTATGAGATCCCCTTCGCCGCCATCGGCCGCACCACCCGCTTCGAGACGCTGTGGGAAAAGGCGCGCTACGAGGTGCCGGCGCTGCGCTGGGCTGACCTCTCCGACGAGAAAGGCGGCATCGCCATGCTCAACGACTCCAAGTACGGCCACGACATCCACGGCAGCGTCATGAAGCTGTCGCTGCTGCGCTCGCCCACCTGGCCCGACCCCATGGCCGACCGCGGCCGCCACGAGTTCACCTATTCCCTCTATCCCCACGCCGGCAGTTGGAGCGATGGCCAGGTCGTGCGCCGCGGCCAGGAGCTCAACCAGCCGCTGCTTACTGCACTTCTCGGCGATTCCAGGGCGAGTCCCCTGCCGCCGATCCAAAGCTTCTTCGGCGTCGATGGCGATGGCGTGATCATCGACGCGATCAAGCTGGCCGAGGACGGCACCGGCCTGGTCTTCCGCCTCTACGAAGCCAACGGCAAGGCGGAGAATGCGGCGCTGCGCTTCTTCCGCAAACCAGCCCGGGCGGTCGCCACCGACCTGCTGGAGAACGAGACCGCGCCGCTGGAGTTGAAGGGCGATCGCCTGGAATTGTCGTTCCGGGCCTTCGAGATCAAGACCGTCAAGGTCCGCTTCGACATGACGGCAGAGCGGGAAGCCATGAAGAGCCACCTGTTCAAGGTCAAGCAATACCTGCTGTCCGGCGTCTCCTACGCCATCCCCTTCGTGGCCTGCGGCGGCATCCTCATCGCCGTGGCCATCGCCTTCGCCCCGATGGGCGCGGGCGGACCTGATTTCTCCCATTCGCCTTTCCTGAAGCTGATCATGGACATCGGCAGCAGCGCCTTCTCCCTGCTGGTCCCGGTGCTGGCCGGCTACATCGCCTTCGGCATGGCCGACCGGCCGGGGCTGGTGCCGGGATTCGTGGGCGGCGCCATCGCCAACCAGGTCGGCGCCGGCTTCCTGGGCGGGCTGGTCGCCGGGCTTCTTGCCGGCCTGGTGGTCATGCTGATCAAGAAAGTGAAGGTCCCCTATTATTTCAAGCCGGTCATGCCCATCCTGGTCATCCCGGTCATCGCCCCGCTGGTGGTGGGCTTCATCATGTTCCGCGTCATCGGCCTGCCCATCCGCGACCTGATGGCCGGACTTTCCTCCTGGCTGGCGGTCATGGGCACCGGCAACCGCATCCTCCTGGCGGCCATCCTGGGCGCCATGATCGCCTTCGACATGGGCGGGCCGGTCAACAAGGTCGCCTTCTTCTTCGGCGCGGCCATGATCAAGGAGGGCAACTTCGCCCCCATGGGCGCCTGCGCCGCCGCCATCTGCATGCCGCCGCTGGGCCTGGGCCTGGCCACGCTGCTGGGCCGCAAGCTCTGGAACCAGCAGGAGCGCGAAGCCGGGTACGCCAGCCTGGCCATGGGCATGATCGGCATCACCGAGGGGGCCATCCCCTTTGCCGCCGCCGACCCGCTGCGCGTCATCCCCACCATCATGTTCGGCTCGATGGTCGCCGCGGTGATCGCCATGCTGGGCGGCGTGGGCGACCACGCTCCGCACGGCGGGCCGATCGTGCTGCCGGTCGTGGACAACCGCCTGGTTTATGTCCTGGCCATCGTCGCCGGGTCGCTGGCCGTGGCGCTGCTGATCAACGGCCTGAGAAAGCTGACCGGATGCCAAAGCCTAGGAGGCCATCATGAAAATCGTCGCCGTGACCGCCTGCCCCACCGGCATCGCCCACACCTACATGGCGGCCGAGCAGCTGGAAAAGACGGCCACGCCGGCTCGGCCACCAGCATCAAGGTGGAAACCCAGGGAGCCATGGGCATCGAAAACGAACTCAGCGCCGGGGACATCCGCGGCGCCGAGCTGGTCATCTTCGCCGCCGACATCGCGGTGCAAAAACGCGAGCGCTTTGCGAGGCTGAAGATCATCGAAGTCGGCGTCCAGGAGGCGATCAAGGATCCCGACGCCCTGTTCGGCCGCCCGGCCAAATGAAGCCGCCGACCGGGCCATGAGGGAGATCGCTTTCACCTTCCCGCTGGCCAACGGCCTGCATGCCAGGCCGGCCAGCATGCTGCAGGAGGCCTGCCAGCCGTTCGCCGCCGCCATCTTCTGGCGCAACGACCGCCGCGGGACCCGCGCCGACGCCCGCAGCGTCCTGGCGCTGGTGGCCAGCGGCACGACCGGCGGCGATCCCTGCCGCCTGGAGATCAGCGGCCCCGACGAAAAGGCCGCGGCGCGGGCCCTGCGCTCTTTCCTGCAGCGGGTCCTGCCCCATGCCGACGACCATCTGCCGCCGCCGCTGCCGGCCGGCGACGCTGAGCTCTGGCTGCCGCCCGTTTTCCATGACGGCGCCGCCGGCATCCTGCCGGGCCGGGCCCTGGCGCCGGGAATCGGCCGGGGGCGGGCGCTGGCCTGGCAAAGAGCCGGGGCATTGCCGCGCGGCTTTGCCGCCGGCAAAAGGGACGCCAAAAAGGAGCTGGCGCTGTTTTGGGAAAGCTGCCGGGAATTGGAGTCGGAGCTGCGCGAAAAAGCGGCAGCGCTCCAGGATGCCAACGCCGCCGGCATCATGCGAGCGCACCTGGGCATGCTCGGCGATCCCGGGTTCCAGGAGCGCATCCGCAACGGGATCATCCGCGAGCGCAAGCCCGCGGGAGCGGCCATCGGCCAGGCCGCGGCCCATTTTGCCCGCATGCTGCGGGGTTCGCCCAGCGCCTACCTGCGGGAACGGGCGGAGGACGTGCATGACCTGGCCCGGCAGCTGGGCGAAAAGCTGTACGGCCGCGCCGCCGCCCGCCCCGGGCAAGTTTTGCGCAAGCCCGGCGTGGTCGCGGCCGCCACCCTGGCTCCTTCCGAACTGCTGCGCCTGGACCGCCGCCGCCTGCGCGGCCTGGTCCTCGCCGACGTGGGCCCGACCTCGCATACCGTCATCCTGGCGCGCTCGTTCGGAATCCCCGCCGTGGCGCTGCCTGCGCAGGAGCTGGGGAAAATAAAGAATGGCGCGGAACTGATCGTCGACGGCCGGCGCGGGCTGGTCTGCCTGGAGCCCGGCCCGGCCTTGAAACGCTACTACCGGCTGGAACAAAGGAAGCTGCGACCTGCGCCGCCGGCAGCTGGACCAGCTGAAAAACGAGCCGGCCCAAAGCGGCGACGGCGGGAAACTGGCGGTCGCGGCCAATATCGGCAGCACGGCCGAACTCGGCCCGGCCTGGAAGAACGGGGCGGAAGGCATCGGGCTTTTCCGCACCGAGGCTCTCTTCCTGGAGCGCGCCGCCCCTCCGGGCGAGGCCGAACAATTTGCCGCTTACCGACAAGCGGCGCGCACGGCCAAGGGCCGGCCGGTCATCATCCGCACCCTGGATATCGGCGGCGACAAGCGCCTGCCTTACCTGCCTCTGCCGCGGGAGGAGAATCCTTTCCTGGGGGTTCGCGCCGTGCGCTTCTACGCCGGGCAGCCGGAGCTGATCCAGTGCCAGCTGCGGGCCATCCTGCGCGCCGCCCGCTACGGCAGCCTGAAGATCATGGTGCCCATGGTCACGGCCGTGGAGGAGGTGCGCCTGGTGCGCCGCCTGCTGGCCGCAGCCGCCAGCCGAACTGCAAGCGCGAGAATGTTCCCCACGCCGGGCGCGTGGAAGTCGGGATCATGGTCGAGACGCCGGCGGCCGCCCTGTTTCTCGACCGGCTGGCCCGGGAAGCCGATTTCTTCAGCATCGGCAGCAACGACCTGCTGCAGTACTTCCTGGCCGCCGACCGCGGCAACGCCAGGCTGGCGGACCTTTA
Organism: Candidatus Aminicenantota bacterium; assembly: GCA_963764745.1. Classification (GTDB taxonomy): domain Bacteria; phylum Acidobacteriota; class Aminicenantia; order UBA2199; family UBA2199; genus UBA2199. Next base: position 526,285 of record CAVXTN010000012.1, read on the forward strand.
TGACCCGCTGCACCCGGCCTTCCTGCGCCTGCTGTTCCAGGTCGCCCGCCAGGCCCGCAAGGCCGGGCGCTGGCTGGGCCTGTGCGGCGAAATGGCCGGGGACCCGGCTCTTCTGCCCCTGCTGCTGGGGCTGGGGCTCGACGAGCTCAGCATGGCCTCCGGCCGCATCCCGGCGGTCAAGGCCCGGCTGCGGCAGCTGCAAAGCGCTGAATGCGGCAAATTGCTGCAGGCAGCCATGCACTGCGCCACCGCCGCCGACGTGCGCGAATTGTTGCGCGACTTCAACGGCCGCTCCCTGGACGCCGGGGTGATCGCCCCGGAACTGATCCGCCTGGACGCCGACTGCCGCTCCGCCGCCGAGGCCATCAAGGAACTCTGCGACCTGCTTGAACTGGCCGGCCGGGTGGGGGACGCCGCGGCCCTGGAAGCAAGCCGTCTGGCAGCGCGAGCTGACGTATGCCACCGACCTGGGATTCGGCTTCGCCATTCCCCACGGCAAGGCGGCCACGGTCAAGGCCGCCGCCATCGCCTTCCTGCGCCCGCGCCGGCCATTCCCCTGGGCGGGGAACACGGCGGCGCCGGTGCGCGGAGTACTGCTGATCGCCGTCCCGGCCGCGGCAAACGGCCAGGAGCATCTGCAACTCATCGCTCGCCTGTCGCGGCGCCTGATGCACGAGGATTTCCGCGCCGAGCTGCTGTCGGCGGCGGACACCGGCACCGCCCTGGCCGTCCTGCGCCAATGCCTGCAGGGATCTTAGAAATACCGAATATTCCACAAAAAAGGAGAAAAAATGAAACCAAAAAAAAGACAACTCCTGTCATGGGGATTGCTGCTCTCGGTGATGCTACTGAAGCCGGCTCTCGCTCCCGCCCAGGCGGAAAAGATCGCGGACGGCGAAGCGTTGCGCGCCGGCAAGAATTTTCTGGCCACCGCCGTTCATACGGAAGCCGAAGACCAGCGCCTGCTGTCCCTGTACAAAGGGCTGCGCGTGGCCGACGTCACCGACGGCATGGACGCCGTCGGGCTGCAGGACATCGGGCTGATGGACCCTGAGATCCATGCGCTCTGGCGCGACACGGAACATTTCAGCCACCGCTTCGCCGGCGTGGCCGTCACCGCCCGCTATGTCCCCACCCAGGATCCGCCGGCGGGGAAAATGACGGTCGCGGCCTACGACGAATGGGCCGGCAATTGGTATGACAAGCGCTCGACCGAGGCTTACCTCGACCTCGTCCGCAAGGGCACGGCGCTGGTCATCGAGGACGGCCGGCGAACGCCGATGTCGGCAGCATCGGCTCCTACAACATCCTGGAGTGGCAGCAGCACGGCTGCGTCGGCGTCGTGACCAGCGCCACGGCCCGCGATACCGACGAGATCATCACCATGCGCGTCCCGCTCTACTTCAAAGAAACGGGGCGCGGCATCCGCCCCGGGCGCAACGAGCTGGAGTCGGTCAACCGGCCGATCGTCTGCGGCGGCGTGCTGGTCATGCCCGGCGACATCATCGTGGCCGACGGCGACGGCGTCGTGGTCGTGCCGCGCTCCCGCGCCGAAGCCGTGGCGGCCTATGCCCGGAAGATCATGGAGAACGACAAGGAGGGGCGCCGCGACCTGTACAAGCAGGGCGGGATCAAGGAAGACGACTCGGTAAAAAAATAAGCCGCCGCCCATTTGCCAACAGCAAGGCGCCGCGAATTTGCATTTTTTCCCGGCCTGCCTATAATTGAAGCACGCATAAAAATCGAGCCTCACGGGAGCCATGAACCCATGAACACTGATCCGCAAAAAAAGTCCCGCGCCAGAAAACGGCTGCTCATCCTGGGAGCCGTGATCCTGGCGCTGCTGGCCGTCAATGTCGCGGTGCCGCGGCGCCGGGTGCCGCCGCAGCTCAGCGCCCGCACCCTCAAGGACCTGGCCGAACTGGCCACGGTCGAATACAGCGTGACCAAGATCGTCTCCTACAAGGACGTGGCCTGGTACGGCGACCGCAAGATCCTTTTCGAAACGGCCGCCACGGTCAAGGCCGGCATCGACCTGAACGAGCTGGCCGACCAGGACATCAAGCTGGAGGGCGACTCGACGGTGACCGTCTCCCTGCCCCGGCCCAGGATCCTGCTCTTCAACATGAAGCCGGAGCAGATGCGGGAAATTTTCAACGAATCGGGCGTGCTGCGCAGCGATTTTTCCAACGAGGAAAAGGACGGCCTGCTCAGCCAGGGCGAAAAGGACATCCGCGCCAAGGTCGCCCACATGGACATCCTGCAGCGGGCCGCGCGCAACGCCCGCATCCTGGTCGAATCGTGGCTGAAAAAAATGGGCTTCGCGACCGTGCGCGTCGTGTTCAAGGAGAAAGGGGGCGGACATGAAAAGGATCATCTCCCTGCTCAACCTCGTCGCCCTGCTGGCCATCCTGCTGCTGCTCTACGGCCCGCTGGCCAAGATCGGCCTCCTGCCTTCCCTGTCCTCCTTCCTGCGCGGCGGCGCGCCGAAGATCGAGGACACCCCGGTCATCATCCAGCAGATCAAGAACATCGCCCAGATGTTCACCCAGACGTTCTACGACGAATACGTCTACGACACCGGCGTCATCCGCACGCCGCTCTTCAACCAGAACAAGCGGCTGATCTTCATCGCCAAGGGCGAGGTGATATCCGGCTTCGACCTGTCGGAATTGAGCGAAAAATCGATCATCCGCCGCGACAAGTCCATCGTGGTCAAGCTGCCGCCGGCCCGCATCCTGGACGTGGTCATCAACCCCAGCGGCTTCGAGACCTTCATCGAGCAGGGGGAGATCACCTTCGAGGAGAGCAAGAAATTCCACGAGGACGCCCGGCGCATCTTCGACCGCAACGCCCGCGACAAGGGCATCCTGAAGAACAGCGCCGAGCAGGGGCGGCAGATGCTGGAAAAGTTCTTCCGCCTGCTGGGCTTCGAATCGGTGGACATCATCATCCCCGAAAGCCGCTAGGGACTCTTTATCTCTCTATTACTCAGCCCTTCAGCTCCTGCAGGTAGATCTCCAGGTGCTTCCGCCTCTCGGGGATGGAGCGGCCGCTGGCGCTGCCGCGCTGCAGGGCGAAATCCACCAGGGCGAAAAGCACCTCCTCGTAGCTGAGGCCGGCATGGGAGGCCGAGCGGATGAACCCGGCCTCGGGCGACAGGTCGGGGTTGGGGTTGACGTCGATGACGTGGGGGATGTCCCGCTTGCTGAGGCGGAAATCGACGCGGGCGTAGTCGCGGCAGTCGAGGGCGTTGAACGCGGCCAGCGCCGTCTTCTCGATCAGCGCCCGCAGCGGCTCGTCCACCTCCGCCGGGCAGACCGGCACCGTGCCGCATGTAGTAGGGGCTGTGCGGCGACCACTTGGCCTCGTAGGTGACGATCCGGGGCAGGTGCGCCGGGCAAGTCCGCGTAGGAGATCTCCGAGAGCGGCAGCACGCGGTCGCCGAGGATGGCGGCGCTGATCTCGCGGCCGGGCAGGCATTCCTCGACCAGCACGTCCTGGCGGTAAGGTGCGGAACAGGAAATCGAGCTGCGCCTGCAAGGCCTGCGAAATCGTTGACCACCGAGTTCTCGGAGATGCCGATGCTGGCGTCCTCCTTGTTCAGCTTCAGGATGAGCGGAAATTTCAGCTTGAGGTCGGTCTCCAGCGAGCTTGCTTGTTGAGCCGGGCCATGGTGTACCTGGGGGTCCTGACGCCCAGCGATCGCAGGATCTGCTTGGTCTTGAGCTTGTTCAGGCAGTTGCCCAGGGTCAGCGCCTTGTTGCCGGTGAACTCGATGTCCAGGATCTCGAAGGCGCCGGCGATGTGGCCCTCGAAATTGGAGTCGCCTTCCAGGGCCTCGACGAAGTTGAGGATGATGTCCGGCGCCAGCTGCAGGATGCGCCGCAGCGCCTTGGCGAAATCGCGGCTGAAGGGCAGGCACTCGACCTGCTCGAAGCGCTGCTGCAGGATCTTCTGCATGTCGGCGACCTGGGCGGCCAGCCCGGGGTCGGAGGTGTCCTCGACCGCAGCCCCGTCCGGCGGCGCCTTGCCGGCGTAGTTGTCGTAGATGCCGACCGGCTCGTTGTAGCAGATCAGGATCTTTTCAGGCCGCATGCCATCATACTAGCAATTTTCGCGAAAAAAAACCACTGGCGGGTTTTCTCTGGGCCCTTCCGTCCGGGCCGGACAGGAAAATGACTGGACGATCTACAAGTTGAAAGCGAGCCCGGCGGCGATATAGTGGATCCAGGCGAAGTTGTATACCTCGTCGACGTCGGCTCCGCCCTCGACGAAGCGGTAGCCGAAGCGCAGTTGCACCCGCGGCGCCAGCCGCCAATTCAGCGCCAGCAGCACGTCCTCGGCGCGGCCCTGCTTGGCGGCGGAGCCGTCGGCCTCCAGGAGAAGGCCCAGCCGGGCGCTCCAGTCCCAGAGCAGGCGCAGTTGCAGCAGCGGCACGAAGCCGACGTTGGTCTTGCGAGGCGGCGAGCCCCGGGGCGTCCAAGGCGATCTCGGCGTCGCGGATCTTGGCGGTGAAGCCGATATCGAGGCGCAGCCGGGGCCGGTCCACCAGGCGGTAGCGGTAGGTGATGCGGTAAGAGTTGAAGGTGAAGATGCCGTCGACGTCGCTCCCCTGCGGGAACAGGACGCCCGTGAAACGGACCGCGGACGGCAGACGTCCCGACGCCTTCAGGGTCAGCGGCGCATAAAGCAGGGAGAGTTCGTGGCGTCGCGAGATCGCGTAAGAAAGGCGGAGCCGGTAGTACGCCTTGGCCGCCACCTGCAGGTCCTCGGACAGCGAGAACAGGGTGCCGCCGGCGTTGGGGATGCGGACGTCGTTGTAGCCCGAGAACACCGCGCCCCCCTCGAGCTCGGCCGACCAGCGATACGGGCCTCCTTTCTCCTCGGTCGCCAGCAGCGCCAGGGAAAACAGGGAGATGATGAAAATGGATATTTTCTTCATGACTGCCTCCAGGAGGATTATGCCGGCAACGACGATCGTTTTCAAGATGGTCCTCGACCCGGCCGTGGATTGCCGCGGCCATGCTTCGCATGTAGAATATGGCAGGGAAACGCATGAACAAGAAATTCCTGCTGTTCGACATCGACGGCACGCTGCTCCATGCCGGCGGCGCCGGCCGCCGCGCTCTCGCCGCCGCCCTGGAGGAGAGCGGGGCGGCCCGCGGGGCGCTGGACAACTTCTCGTTCGCCGGCAAGACCGACCGCCAGATCGTTCTCACAGCGCTGCGCTCCTCGGGCTTCGCCGCGACCGAGCTGCCGGGGGCGCTGGCGCAAGTGCTCGCTTCCTACCTGCGTCACCTGGCCGCCAATCTCGCCGAGAAGCCCGTCATGGCCTATCCCCTCGTTCGCGAACTCCTCCAGGCCTGCCGCCGCCGCGATGACCTGGAACTCGCGCTGCTCACCGGCAACGTCCCGGGCGGCGCCCGGCTCAAGCTGGAATCGGCGGGCTTGTGGGATTATTTTTCCTGGGGGGTGTTCGGCGACCATTCCGAGGAGCGGGCCGACCTGGCGCGGGAGGCGCGCCGCCGCATCAGCGCCGGCAACGGCGGCGTGGATCCGCGCGACGTGTTCGTCATCGGCGACACGGCGGCGGACATCGCCTGCGGCCGGGCCATCGGCGCCACGACCGTGGCGCTGGTTTCCGATTTCGAACCTGAAGAGAAATTGCGCGCGGCCGGGCCGGACCATCTACTGAACGACTTCGGGCCGCTCTTTGGCTTATGGGGACTGCCCCTGGCTGCAGGAGCGGCCGGGGGGCGGGGCGGCGCTAAAGCGGCTGCAGGACCGGATCGGCCGGGACGCGGCGGGCCAGCTCCTGGAGCTCGGCCAGCTTTTCCGGGAAGCGCTCCTTCAGGGAGTTCAATTTGTTCAAGGCTGTTTCGCGCTCCTTCTTCAATCGCTCGTACAGCGCCTGGGCGCGATCATAATCTTCGCGCAGCGAATCGCGGCGGATATCCCAGGCCTTGCCGGCCTCGGCCCGCAGGACGATCAGGCGCTGCCGGGCCTGAAGGTAATCCTGGCGCAGGCCGGCGATCTTCTTTTCGATCGACTTGACGTATTCGTCCTTCAGGGTGACCAGGCTCTGGACAAAGGCCGCTTCGTATTCTGCTTTCAGGCTGTCCAGCAGCTCGGCCACGGGGACGATTTTTTCCACGCGGTGGGCGTTGGCGCCGCAGAAGGCGAATCCCTGGTCCAACAGCCCCTGGCGGGCGTTGTCCAACGCGATCGAGATGCAATAGTCGGCGTGCTGGATGTCGCACTGCTCCAGGCAGCGCCAGGCGCAGCGCTTGACATTGCGCACGCCGGCGGCGGCATTGTCCAGGAAGGGATTGCGGATGGCCCGCCCCGGCAATCCGACCGGACTCTTGATGATGGCGATGTCCTCGGGGCGGCAGGCGACGTACGCCTCCTTGAAGCGGCGGTCGGCGTCGCACTCGTCGGTGGCCACGAAACGGGTGGCCATCTGCACGCCCTGCGCGCCCAGCTGCAGGAAGCGCAGGATATCTTCGCCGGTAAAAATGCCGCCGGCGGCGATGACCGGGATCTTCTTGTGAAAGGTCTCTTCGAACCTGACCACGGCGGCGACCACCTGCGGCACCAGGACCTCCAGCTGCTGGTCGGCATCCTGCAGCTTGTCGGCCTTGAAGCCGAGATGCCCGCCGGCCAGGGGCCCTTCGACCACGACCGCGTCGGGAACATCGTCATAGGTCTTTTCCCAATATTTAAAAATGAGCTCGGCCGCGCGGCCCGAGGAAACGATGGGGATCACCAGGACATTGGCGGCACGGATCCTGGCCACCGGGATGTTCTTGATCGGCAGCCCCGCGCCCATGAACAGGGCATCGGCTTTTTCTTCGATGGCCACGTCCAGGAGCTGTTGAAAATCATTGGCCGCCACCATGATATTGATGCCGATCAGGCCGGAAGTCTGCGCCCGGGCCTTGCGGATCTCGCTGCGCAGGGCCTTGATGTTGGCCGCCCGGCCGTCGTCGTAGTAGTCGGGTTCGATCATGCCGATGCCATTGGCGGCGATGACCCCGATGCCGCCCTGGGCGGCCACGGAAGCCGCCAGGCCGGACAGGGAAATCCCCACCCCCATGCCGCCCTGGACGATAGGCAGGGAAGCGGTACGGTTGCCGATGGTCAGCTTGGGCATTTTAAAAAATATCATGCTTCCTCCTGACAACCGATCGTCTCAAAGAAAATGAATTCAAAGGACAATCAATTGCGGATGTATTTAAACACGGTCTCCGGATTTCATGGTCAGTCACTCTGCTTTATCATACTCCCCTGCAGAGGAAAATGCAAATCCGGAAAAAAATATTTTCTCCTATTGTCCCAAATTGGGACGGCCGCACCCGCAAAATGCCTGCCTGCCAGCGTTCCCGTCCCGCTTTCGTGTTGTCCCAAATTGGGACGGCGTTTCCGGCCTCAAGCACTTTGCTGATAAGGGTTCCGGCATACCCCTCGCGCCGGGTGTCCCAAAATGGGACGGTGACGCCCGGGGCATCCTGCGGGGCGCGATTGGCAAACCGTTGTCCGCGCACGTTCTTCATGCCGTTCTCGGTGTTTGGCACGATTTTTGCTGAACAAAAGGTATGAAAGCCAAGACCCTGTATTATTGCCCGCTTGACGAAAACGTATTGATGTTCGAGGAAGTATACGACGAACGCCAGGATTTCGCTTATCAGTCGCTGCACGAATTGCCCCGGGTCTGCCCCAAATGCGGCCAGATCCTGTTCAAAAAAGACTGCTTCTCGGTGGAAGAACTGTATCAGAACGAAAACCTGCCCACTCCCGCCTGAAGATGACCGCCATGCACGGGCCGATAAAGATCGATCAAATTTTCTGCCTGGAAAATTTCGACAGGCCGGAAAGAATCAGTTGGTTGAAGCAGGAGGCAAGCCAATACCTGAAAAAAATGGAGGCCGGCCAAGGCGCCGTGCTGGCAGAGCGGTCCGGGCCGGTCTTGTCCCCCGCCGCCCTGGAGCAATTTTTCCGCCACAAGGAACGGTGCGAAAAAGTCTGCCAGACCCTGCAGTACCTGCTCAACTTCATGACCCATATTCCCCGAAACAGCGAAAGCAGCGGGGAACCGGTCAACCCGGCCCAGCAGTTCCGCGAATTCATTTGCTACCAGACGGACCTGCTTTTGGAAGAAGACGTCAAAAACGCCGTTTTCCAGGAAACCAACCACAAGCGCCAGTTCAACGACGGCAATGTCTGGGACTACCAGGAGCGGATCATCGCCATGAACCGCGACTTGAAGGAACAGGCCGCCGGGGGCGGTAGTGACGAGGCGGATACCATTTCCGCCCTGTGCCGGGTTCTGGAGCAGCTGTGCCTGTTCTGGTTCGAGATCCACCGCCACGACATCCGCCGCACCCGGCGCAGCGACATTTTCCAGTACGTTTTGGCCGGCATCGTGCAAAGCCGCTGCCGCCAATCTGAAAAACCATAGCTCCCCGCCGATCCATGCTCCATGCCGCTCTTCCTGACCCCGATCCGGCAATTCCGCCGCTTCCGGCATTTCATTGTTGAAAAACAGTCGCTATTAGATTAATATAATTGACAATGAAAGTTGTGGCTCTCTTGGCGGTTTTTTTGATTGCGGGAAATGGCCTGCGGGCAGCGGAACAAAACTCGATCGTCTACCTGCGTCCGGCCGACGCCCTGGTCCTCAACCCCTGGCAGGCCGACGACTTCTATTCCAACGAGATCGCCGCCAATATTTTCGAAGGGCTGGTACGCTTCAAAAAAAACTCCACCGCCATCGAGCCCTGCCTGGCCACTTCGTGGAGCATCATGGAAAACGGCAAGCGCTGGCGCTTCGTCCTGCGCCGCGGCGTCAGGTTCCATGACAACACCCCTTTCGACGCCCGGGCCGTCCTCTATTCTTTTCAGAGCCGTCTGGAAAAACGGCAGACCGCCTACCAGCGTCTCAGTTTTCTTTTTTCTTTCATCACCGCCATCCGCAGCGACGATCCCTATCAGCGTGGAGATCACCCTGGACCGCCCATATGCCCCTTTTCTCATCGCCCTGGCCGATTCGGCCGCCTTTGTCCAGCCCCCGAAGGCCGCGGAGACCAAGCCGTTCCTCCCGGTGGGCACCGGCCCCTTCCGCTTTTCCAGCTGGTCGAAGGGAAAATCGCTGATCCTGACCCGCAACCCCGGCTACTGGGCGGGAACGGGCAACGTCGAAAAGATCATTTTCAAGTTCATGCCCGACTCGCTGGGCCGGCTGCTGCAGATCAAGAACGGCAGCGCCGACATGACGGCCATCCAGTCGGCCAAGGAATACGAGGAATTGTCGCGGCGCAACGAGATCGCCATTCTAAGCAACCCCTCGATCTCCACCCATTACCTGGCTTTCAACACCCGGAAAAAACCGTTCGACCGCAACGAGATCCGGGCCGCCTTCCTGCACATCATCAACAAGGAAAACATGGTCAAGCAGATCTTCCAGAAACTGGCCGACCCGGCCTATGCCGCCCTGCCGCTGCCGTTGCTCCCGGCCGGAAAAACGGCGCCGCAGAGCAGCTTCAGCCTGGAGGTCGCCCGCAAACTGCTGAAAATGGGCGGGCATGGAAAACGGCTTCGACTGCACGCTGCATTTCGCCGACGGCCAGGAAGGCATCGAGGAGATCGCCGACCTTCTGGCCATCTTCGCCAAAAAGGTCAAGATCAACATCAAAAAGATCAAGCTCCCTTTCACCGAGCTGGTGAAGGTCGCCAACCGCGGCGACCACGACCTGCTGATCATGGGCTGGTCGACCAGCCCCGATCCCGATTTTTTCCTCTATCCGCTTTTCACCTTCTCCGCCGGCAACCGCAACCGCTTTTTTTATGAGAACCCCGACCTGACCCGCCTGCTGGACCAGGGGAAAACCACCCTGGATAGCAGGAAACGGAACCAGATCTACCTGGACGCCCTGGCCATCCTGAAAAAAGACGTGCCCTGGATCCCCTTGTTCCACCTGATCGACACCATGGCCTGCAGCAAAAAGGTCAACGGGGTCGGGTTCAGCCCCCTGGGACATGTCCTGTTCCGCGATGTTACAAAGGAGTCAAAGCGATGAAAATAAAAATGAAAGGGCCCGGCGCTCCTGGCCATGCTCTTTCTGGTCATGGCGGCCCCGCTGGCGGCCGAACGCGTGGTGCGCTCGGGAAGCCTTCTGCGAACCGACCGGGATCGATCCCGCCCAGGCCTGGGACGACACGTCCTCTTTTTACGTGGGCAACATTTTCGACACCCTGGTGCGCCTGAACCCGCAGACCATGAAGATCGAACCGTCCCTGGCCGACAGCTGGGAGACCAGCCAGGACGGCCGGACCTGGACGTTCCAGCTGCGCCGCGGCGTGCGCTTTCACGACGGCACGCCCCTGGACGCCGACGCCGTGGTGTTCACTTTCTTCCGGCAGATGGATCCGGCCAACCCGAACCGCCTGCAGGATTTCCCCCTGTTCGCCGAAATTTTCACGTATTTGAAAGACGGTCAGAAAGATCGATCCCCTGCGCAGGTGCAATTCATCCTCTCCGAACCGTTCTTCCCTTTTCTGGCCACGCTGACCGTGGACTGCGCCGCCATCGTCTCCCCGACCGCCGTGAAAAAATCCGGCGGCCGATTTCGCGCGCCAGCCGGTGGGGACCGGCCCCTTCAAGCTGAGCTCCTGGCAGAAAAACAAGCGGCTGGTGCTGACGGCCAACCGGGAATACTGGCGCGGCCGGCCGAACGTCGATGAATACATCGACACCATCGAGCCCCGCAGCGAAATCCTGAACAACTACTTCCAGCAGGGGATGCTGGACATCCTCTATCTCCTATTCGATATCGAAGATGGTCAGCTACAAGAAACAGGACTGGGTCAAGGTCATCGCCACGCCCTACCTGTCGGTGACCTTCGCCGTGGTCAACGCCGCCAGGCCGTTGCTGAACCGCAAGGGAGTGCGCCAGGCCCTGAGCCGCGCCTGGGACCCGCGGGTCTTGAAACTGGTCTTCCAGGATTACGTGCTGCCGATCCATACCCTGCTGCCCATGAGACCTGGTGCGGCGCGAAGCCCGGGGAAAACCGCCGGCGGTTTTTCCCTGGCCAAGGCCCAGGCCCTGCTGAAAAAAGAGGGGCTGGCCGGCGAGATCCAGCTGGAGATGCTCCTGCAAAAAGACGACGGCCTGATCTTCCAGCTGCTTTCCATGTACGCCAAGAACCTGAAACAGATCGGCATCAAGCTGAAGCTCACCCGCCTGGACCCGCAGGCGCTGGCCCGGAGGATCGCCCGGGGCGACTTCGACCTGGCCTATTCGGGCTGGATCGCCGATTTTCCCGATCCCGACAGCATGCTGTATCCCCTGCTGTCGGAGCAGCTGCAAAAACAGGGCTTTGCCAACATCGCCGGCGCCCGGCGCCAGGACCTGCGCGACCTCTTGACCGCGGCCCGGCGTGAGCGCGACGCGAAAAAACGCCAGGCCATGTACCGGGACCTCGACCGTGCCGTCATCGCCGACGGCCTGGTCATCCCCTTGTACCAGGACAAGCGGGTCATCATCTTCAACCGCAAGCTCGGCAACATCCAGCCCGATCCGCTGGGCAAGCTTTCCTGTTCGACCTGCAGATGAAATGAAAATCAAGACCAAGCTTTTTCTTTCCCTGATCGTCATCGCCGTCCTGTCCATTTTCGTCACCCTGAATTTCTCGATCATCTCCATCTCCAAGCGTTACGAAAAAATGGCCAAGGAGGAGATCGCCGACGCCAAAAAAGTGGCGGAAAGCGTGTTCCTGGAAAACCTGGGCGACCTGGTGCGCAAGGCGCTTTTCCTGTCGGAATTGAAGGAGATCAGCGAAAACACCGGCAATCCCGGACGACCTGGCCATGGCCCTGGAATTCAAGAATTTCTTTTTTTCCAACATCAACATCAAGATACTCGATCCGGCCGGAAAGATCGTCCTCAGCCATGACAATTCGTCGGTCAGCTACATCGACGGAAAGCAACCTGGAGCCAGGTCACCTTCCTGAACCAGAAACGGGACCCGCTGATCCGCGAAGCCGGGGTTTTCCTGATCGACGGCAACCTGTGCATGGCCGCCATTTCCCCGATCGTCGACCAGGAGACGTTCAGCGCTCAAGGGATTCATGCTGCTGGAGATCCCCTTCAACCTGGAATTCGCCGACCAGATCAAGGAAAAATCAAAGGCCGACATCATGGTCTATGCCCAGGAGCAAGCCCGTCACCTCCACCCTGACCGACAGCAACGGCGAGATGGTTTTCCCGCAGCCGGCCATCGGCGGGCCGCGACGACATGATCCGCTTCCAAGCCGGGCGGCGACCGCTATCTTCTGGACGCCTTCACCGTCGAGGATTTCCGGCAAGACAAAGAGTCGGGGAGATCTTCGTCGGCGTCAACATCGAAAAAATCATGGCGGCCAAGCAGGTCGGCATCGCCAGCCTGCTGTACGTGTCCATGCTGATCGGCTTTTTCGTCATCCTGACCAGCATCCTGCTGGGGCAGAAAACTCACCTTGCCGATCATCCAGCCTGGCCCGCGGCGCCGAAGCCATCGCCGGCGGCAACTACGACATCCGCATGAAGCTCGAGTCCAGGGACGAGATCGGCGACCTGGCCAATGTCTTCAACAAAATGTCGGATTCGCTGAAGATCCAGCGCGACGAGATCCGGGAGCTGCAGCAGTTTTTCGAGAAGATCGTCGAGCACTCCCCGATCGGCCATCGTCATCGGCAATGAAAGCGCCGAGGTGATCGCCATGAACCCGGCGGCCGAAAAACTGCTGGAAAAGCCGCTGTCCGAGCTCAAGGACAAGCAGTTTTTCGAATGCCTGCCGTTGTTCAAGCCTCTGAAGGAAGACTATTTCAAGGTTTTGCTGAGCGGCAATCCCTGTTTTTACGACAGTTTTTCGGTGATCCCCGCCGAGGGCGGCGAAAAGGTCCTGCGCCTGATCCTCTACAAGATCCCCCTGCCCGTCCGCCCCGGCCGAGGTGCTGCAGATCGAGGACGTCAGCGAAAAATTCGAACTCGAAGAAAAGCTGCTGCATGCCAAGAAACTCGGCACGCTCGGAGAACTGCTCAGCCGCTTCACCCACGAATTCAACAATCTGATGACCAGCCTGCTGGGCCACCTGACCATGCTGAAAAAGGAGGTCGGCGAAGGCCAGCCCCAATTACAAGCGCACCCAGCTGATCGAGGACGTCGCCATGCGCGCCTACAACCTGGGCAAGGACATCCTGGATTTTTCAAAAAAAGAGAAGCTGAAAAAAGAGAGCCTGAACGTCGGAACCGCCATCGAAACCGTGCTCAACCTGCTGGGAAAAACCGTTTTGAAAAGGATCGAGGTTGAAAAAAATTTCCCGGACAACGCCCCGACCGTTCTGATCAACAAGGAAAAATTTCTGCTGGCCCTGTTCAACGTGCTGATCAACGCCAAGGATGCCATTTGGGCCGCGCAGCGCGAAAAAGGATTGATCCGCATCGCCGTCGACCGCATCTTCATCTCCAAGGCGGAAAAGAACTTCATCCGCATCCGCATTTCCGACAACGGCACCGGCATCGAAGAAAAGATCATCGGCAAGATCTTCGAGCCCTATTTCACCACCAAGGGCGAGAAAGGGACCGGCCTGGGCCTGACCACGGTCAAGGAGATCATCGAGGAGAACGCCGGCTGGATCGAGATCGATGTAAAAAAAGGCAGCGGCACGACCTTCATCCTGTTCCTGCCCGAGTACAGCGCCTAGTTTTTTCCGGCCGCCCAGCCCCGAAAAGCCCGGTTGACATTGGCGATTGAAATGATTACTATGCGGAGAGATGAAACTTTGGAAATTACTGCTGATCAGTGCCCTGTCGGTGTTTTTTGTCTGGCTTTTCCTGCAGCGCATCGACTTCAACGAAATAAAAAACGTCTGGTCCTCCATCCCGGTCCGCTACCCGCTGCTGTTCCTGCTCCTGGCCCTGCCGCAGTACCTGGTGCGTGCCTGCCGCTGGGGCGTGCTGCTCAAGCCGTTCAAAAAGCATATCGCCTTGCGCAGCCTGTGGAATTTTTCCCTGATCGGCTTCATGATCTCCTATCTGCTGCCGGGCCGGCTGGGCGAGATCGCCCGGCCGGTGCTGCTGGCCGAAAAGGAAAAGATAAAAAAAAGCCAGGCCATCGCCACCATCATCAATGAGCGGCTGTTCGACCTGCTCACGGTCCTGTTCCTGCTCACCGTGTACCTGATTTCCGGAACGGGAAAACCGTCTCCGGTGCTGCTCAAGTTGCAGACCATGGCATTTCTGCTCCTGCCGCTGGTTTTCCTGGTCTTTTTCCTGATCACGCTGGCCAATTCCGCAACGTTCCTGCCCTGGACCGAAAAGCTCATCCAAACGCTGGCCAAGCTGCTGCCGGCGCGCCTGCGGGAAAAAACAGCCGCTTTCGCCGTCCATTTCATCAAGGCCCTGCACCTGAACCTGGGCTGGGCGGGCATCGGGCAGGTGGTTCTGCTTTCCCTGCTGCACTGGCTGATCATTCTCTTTTCGTATTGGCTGCTGATGCGGGGATTCGCCGGCATCGGCCTGGACCTGCCTGCCGTCGTGCCCTTCTTGGCCGTGATCTTCGTGTCGGCGGCCGTGCCCACCCCGGGCATGGCCGGCAGCCTGGACCTGGCGTCAAAATACGCTCTGATCGGACTGTTCGGGGTTCAGGAAAAAACAGCGGTGGCGTTCACCATCCTGTTCCATTTCCTGCTGCTGGCCATGCCGATCGTTCTCGGCCTCCTGGCCTTCTGGCAGCGAGGGGCTGAATTTCAAGATCATCGGCCGCATGAGGAAAAAAGATGAATTGTCCGCAATGCACTGAAATCGCCGACAAGGTGATCGAGACCCGCGAAAGCAGGGACGGCCTGTACATCCGGCGCCGCCGCGAATGCCTCCACTGCGGCAAGCGATTCACCACCTACGAAAAGATCGAGGATATCCCGCTGATGGTGGTCAAGAAGGACGGCCGGCGCGAACCGTTCGACATGGACAAGATCCGCAAGGGGCTGTACCGGGCCCTGGAAAAGCGGCCGGTGCAGACCAAGCAGATCGAACAGCTGGCCCGCCAGGTCGAAGAGTTTTTCTCGCGCTCGGACCGCGAAGTTCCCACTTTCAAGATCGGGAGCATGATCATGGAAAAATTGAAAAAAATGGACAAGGTCGCCTACGTGCGTTTCGCCTCGGTGTACCTGGAATTCAAGAGCCTGGAGGAGTTCCTGACCGAACTGCACAGCCTTTTGAAAAAGGAGGAGTGAATGGCAAAGAAAAATTATCCTTTTTTTGAAATCGAGATCAGCAAGAACTACCCTTCGGGCATCAGCACCCATATCGACTGGAAGCCCAACACCAATATCGTCGAGACCCGGGATTCCCTGATCATCGAGATGGAACTGCCCGGCGTCGACAAAAATGACGTGGCCATCACGCTGCTCAACAACCAGGAACTGATCGTCAAGGGCCTGAAAAAGCAGCCGCGGCTGGAAAATGACCTGGTGACCTATTACCTGTTTGAAAGGGAGTTCGGCACGTTCTACAAAAAGATCGTCATCGATTTCCCCCTGGACACCGGCAAGATCAAGTCGCTCATGGAAAACGGCGTCCTGACCATCGAGGTCAGCAAAAAGATCATGTCCAAGATTTCCGTGGAAATCAAGTAGCGGGGGGAACACATGGCCGAAGAACAAAAAAGCATCACCGGCCAAGCAGGAAAAAGAGGAAAAACTGGACAAGATCAAGATCCCCGACAGCCTGCCGGTATTGGTCCTGCGCGATATCGTGGTCTTTCCCTACATGATCGTACCCCTGTACGTCGGTCGCGCCAAGTCCAAGAAAGCGGTCGATGCGGCGCTGAACAGCGACCGCCTGATCCTGCTGCTCACCCAGAAGGACCATGAACGTGGAAGACCCCAGCGAAGAGCAACTGTACCAATTCGGGACCGTGGCCCTGATCGTGCGCATGCTCAAGCTCCCCGACGGCCGCATGCGCGTGCTGGTCCAGGGCATTTCCCGGGTCAAGGTGCGGCAGCCTGATCGACGACGGCAAGGTCCTGCAGGCCGAGGTCGCGCCAGGTGGAAGACGAAGAACCTGCCGAGCTGACGCTGCCCGACAAGGCCATGATCAAGAACGTGCGCCAGAAATTCGAGCAGGCCAGCAAGCTGGGCAAGCAGATCTCCAACGAGATCCTGATCATCGCCGAAAACATCGAGGAACCGGGCAAACTGGCCGACATCATCGCCTCCAACCTGGAGCTGAAGATCGAGGAATCGCAGGCGATCCTGGAAGAGGTGAACTCGCTGAAGAGGCTGGGCAAGGTCCACGAATACCTGAATTACGAAATCGAGATGCTGAACGTGCAGAACCAGATCAATCTCAAGGCCCAGGGCGAGATGGACAAGAATCAAAAGGAATATTTCCTGCGCCAGCAGCTGAAGGCCATCAAAAAAGAACTGGGCGAAGAGGCCGAGAACATCGACGAGATCAACGGCTACATGAAAAAGCTGGAAGAACTGAAGATGCCCGAGGCGGCCCGCAAGGAAACCGAGAAAAACATCGACCGCCTGAAAAAAATGCACCCGGAATCGGCGGAAAGCTCCGTGATCCGGACCTACCTGGACTGGATATTCGAATTGCCCTGGAGCACGGCCAGCAAGGACAACATGAACCTGAAACGGGCCAAAGCCATCTTGAACCAGGACCATTACGGGCTGGAAAAGGTCAAGGAAAGGATACTGGAATACCTGGCCGTCCGCAAATTGACCGCCAAGGCGCACGGGCCCATCCTGTGTTTCGTCGGCCCGCCCGGAGTCGGCAAAACCTCCCTGGGCAAGTCCATCGCCCGCGCCCTGAACAAGAAGTTCGTGCGCATCTCCCTGG
The DNA here is from genome assembly GCA_963764745.1 of Candidatus Aminicenantota bacterium. Taxonomy (GTDB): domain Bacteria; phylum Acidobacteriota; class Aminicenantia; order UBA2199; family UBA2199; genus UBA2199. The sequence goes on from CAVXTN010000012.1 coordinate 543,182, forward strand.
GCGGCGTGCGCGACGAAGCCGAGATCCGCGGCCACCGGCGCACCTACGTCGGGGCCCTGCCGGGCAAGATCATCCAGGAATTGAAAAATGCCGGCACCAACAACCCGGTGTTCATGATGGACGAAGTGGACAAGATCGGCATGGATTTCCGCGGCGACCCTTCTTCCGCCCTGCTGGAGGTCCTGGACCCCGAGCAGAACAATTCTTTCACCGACCATTACCTGGGAGTGCCCTTCGACCTTTCCAGGGTCCTGTTCATCACCACGGCCAACCTGCTGGAGCCGATCCAGCCCGCCTTCCGCGACCGCATGGAGATCATCGAGATCCACGGCTACACCGAGGAGGAAAAGATCGAGATCGCCCGCCGGCATCTGATCCCGCGCCAGGTCGAGACCAACGGCTTGAGCTCGCACCTGATCGAATTCACCCCCGGGGCCCTGAAAAACATGATCGCCCTGTATACCCGCGAAGCGGGGGTGCGCAACCTGGAAAGGGAGATCGGCGGCATCTGCCGCAAGGTGGCCCACAAGGTGGCCCTGGGCGAAAAGAAACTGTACAAGATCACCATCCGCAACCTGGAAAAATACTCCGGCATCCCCAAGCTGTTCCGCGACCAGCTGCTGGAGGAAAACTCGGTCGGCGTGGCCACCGGCATGGCCTGGACTCCCTACGGCGGCGACATCCTTTTCATCGAGGTCAAGCTGATCCCGGGCAAGGGGACGCTGATCCTGACCGGCTCCCTGGGCGACGTCATGAAGGAGTCGGCCAGCGCCGCCCTGAGCCTGATCAAAGCCTCATCGGCCCAGCTGCAGCTGGAAACCGCCGAGATTTCGAAAAGAACGACATCCATATCCACATCCCCGAAGGCGGCATCCCCAAGGACGGACCGTCGGCCGGCATCACCCTGGCCACGGCGCTGATCTCGGCCTTCACCGGCATCGCCGTGAACCGCGAGATCGCCATGACCGGGGAGATCACCCTGCGCGGGAAAATACTGCCGGTCGGGCGGCATCAAGGAAAAAGTCCTGGCCGCGCGCCGGGCCGGCATCAAGACCATCATCCTGCCCGAGAAAAACAAAAAGGACCTGAGCGAACTCAAGCCAGGGCCATATCCAGGCCATGAATTTCATCTTCGTCCGCGACTTCAAGGACGCGGTGAACGCGGCCCTGGTCAAAAAAGCATTTTGATGGATGAGAGGCAATTCGTCTCCTTCTTGAAAAACAAGTTCCCTTTCCACCACGGCCTGGGCATCGGCGACGACGCCTCGGCGGTCAGGTGCGGCGGATATTTCCAGCTGGTCAGCACCGATATCCTGATCGAGGACGTCCATTTCCGGCTGCGGGATTTTTCGCTGTCCGAGCTGGCCGAAAAATCGCTGGCGGTCAACCTCTCCGATATCGCGGCCATGGGCGGCCGGGCGCAATACTTTTACCTGGGCCTGGGTTTTCCCGACCGCCTGGCCAGCGGCCAGTTGCGCCCCTTTTTCTCGGGCCTGAGCCGGGCCGCAAAAAAATGGCGGGTGGAGCTGGCCGGCGGCGATTATTCGCGCTCGGAAAAAATGGTCATCGCCATCACCGTCGTCGGCCGGTGCAAAAAACCGGTCCTGCGCAGCGGGGCCCGGCCCGGGGACTGGATCGCCGTCACCGGCCCGACCGGGGAATCGGCCCTGGGGCTGAAGCTGCTCCTGGACGGCGAAAAGGATTCCCCCTTCATCCGGCGCCACAAGCGCACCGTGCCCCAGTGCGAGAAGGGCCTGAAGCTCGCCCGCTACGCCCACGCCATGATCGACCTGTCCGACGGCCTGCTGCTCGACCTCTCCCGGCTGCTCAAGGCCTCGGGCGTCGGCGGCGAGATCGATTACGAAAAGCTCCCGGTTTCCCCGCGCTTCCGGCAGTTGTGCCGGCAAAAAGGCTATCCGGAAAAGGAGCTGGTCCTGGCCGGCGGCGAGGACTACCAGCTGTTGTTCGCCCTGTCGCCCCTCCAGGAAAGCCGCCTGCGCAAGACCGGGATGGCCTACCACCTGATCGGCAAGATCAGCGCGGGGCGCAGCTTGCGCGTCCTCGAAAAAGGGCGGCCATTGAAGATTTCCCGCCTCGGCTTCGATCACTTCGCCGACGCCGCCGGCGCCAAAAGAGATAAAAAATGAAAATCGTAAAAAAGAACCTTTACCGGCCCGAAAAACACGCCGCCGTGGTCATTCCCGTCTTCCAGGGAGCCGATCTGGCGGAGATCTGGCGGGAATTCCCCGAACTGGAATTTCTCAACCGCGCTGAAAAGATCAAGGGCAGGGCCGGCGAAGCGCCGGGTCTGCCACTCGCGCAACAGCAGCGGCTGTTCCTGCTGGTCGGGGCCGGACATCCCGGCTCCCTGCCCGACTGCCCGGAAACTGGCCTGCAAGACCATGACCCTGCTGCGGGAAAACCGCGTCGGCCAGGCCCTGATCTACTTCGTCTCAGGCCAGGCCTGCTCCCGCGGAATACCTGGTCAACCTGGTCGATTACCTGCACCTGAACAACTACCGCTTCGACCGCTACAAGACAAAAAAGAGCAAGCCCGTCGACGGCATCCAGCTGGTTTTCAAAAAACGGACCCCCATGCCGCGCGCCCTGCTCAGGACCCGGGAGACCCTGGCGCGCCAGGTCACCCTGGCCCGCGACCTGGTCAACGAGATCCCGGCCAAGATCAACCCGGATTCCCTGGTGCGGCTTTTCCGCGACAACGCCCGCAAAAACCGGCTGCGCCTGACCGTTTACGGGAAAAAAGAACTGGAGGAACTCGGCCTGAACGGCCTGCTGGCCGTGGGCGGGTCCTCCTGCTGCCCGCCGGCCCTGCTCGCCCTTTCCCATACCCCGAAAAGATTTTCCCGGACCGTGGCCCTGGTCGGCAAGGGCATCACCTTCGATTCCGGCGGCCTGAACCTGAAGCCGGGCAACAGCATGGCGGAGATGAAGTGCGACATGGCGGGGGCCGCGGTCGTGCTGGGTGTTTTGAATGCCGCGGCCGAGCTGGACCTGCCTGTCCAAGTGATCGGATTCGCCGCCCTGGCCGAGAACATGCCCGGACGCCGGGCCTACAAGCCGGGAGATATCATCACCTTCGCCAACCGCAAGACCGTGGAGATCGTCAACACCGACGCCGAAGGGCGCCTGGTCCTGGCCGACGCCCTGATCATGGCCGCCAGGCAGAAGCCGGGAGCCATCATCGAACTCTCCACCCTGACCGGGGCCATCGTCACCGCCCTGGGCGACTCCCTGGCCGGGTTGATGTGCCGCAACAAAAAACTGCGCTCCGCTCTGCTGCAGGCCGCCGAAAACTGCGGAGAGCTTCTCTGGGAAATGCCCCAGCCCGACGAATACCGCGAAAGCATCACCTCCAAGATCGCCGACCTGAAAAACGCCGACTACAACGGCGCCTCCTCGATCAAGGCCGGGCTGTTCCTGCACGAGTTCACCGGCAGGATCCCTTTCGCCCACCTGGACATCGCCGGCACGGCGTTCCTGAGCAAGCCCAATTTTTGCCTGGCCGCCGAGGGCGCCACCGGCTTCGGCGTGCGCCTGCTGGTGGAATATCTGAAAACCGTTGCGGGAAAAGACCTTGAAGACCTCACCTAAAATAAAAGCAAGAACAAAGGAGACCGCATGTTGACCATCGATCTTACCGGTAAGAACGCCCTGGTCACCGGGGCCAGCCAGGGCATCGGCCTGGCCATCGCCAGGCAATTGGCCAAGGCCGGCGCCCGGGTAGCGGCCCATTATTCCAGCCATGCCATCGACCGTCCGGGATTACCCGGGGCAGGTCCAGCCTTTCCAGGCCGACCTGGCAGTCCCCGGTCCAGGCCCGGCAATTGTTCAGGACCGTGCTGGACGCGTTCGGACGATTGGACATCCTGGTCAACAACGCCGGCATCACCATCGATTCGCCGCTGGACCTGGACGACGAGCGCTGGCTGGCGGACTGGCAGAAGATCATGGCCGTCAACCTGAACGCCTGCGGCATCCTGTGCCGGGAAGCCGTTCGCCACTTCCAGGACCGGGGCGGCGGCCGCATCATCAACATCGCCTCGCGGGCCGCATTCCGCGGCGATATTTCCGCCCAATTGGCCTATGCCGCCTCCAAGGGCGGCATCGTCTCCCTGACCCGCTCACTGGCCCGGGCCTTCGGCAAGGACAACATCCAGGCCTTCATCATCGCCCCGGGTTTCACGCGCACCAGGATGGCCCAGGAGTTCATCGACATCCACGGCGAGGAGCTGGTGCTCAAGGACATCGCCCTGAACCGGCTGACCGAGCCGGAAGACATCGCCCCCATGGTCGCTTTCCTGGCCAGCGGCCTGGCCGACCACGCCACCGGCTGCACCATCGACATCAACGCCGCCAGTTATGTTCATTAAACGAAATACAGTGATTGGTGATTAGTAAAAAGTGAAAGGTAACTAGCAACGAGACGAACGATAGTGCAATAAAATTATCGCTTCACCAATCACTAATTCACTAATCACTATAGTTCGTTTTATGGTCTAACAATTGACAAAACACGGTTTTGATACTATATAAGTTGCGCATATGGAAAAATTCGTCGAAGTGAACATCGTCGGCCTGATCATGGACCAGATATCCAAGTCGCCGGTCATGGTGCTCAAGGCCCTGAACGAAAAAAAGGTCATCCCCATCTGGATCGGCCTGAACGAGGCCAATGCCATCGCCCTGGAACTGGAGAACGTTTCCTCGCCCCGGCCCATGACCCACGACCTGATGAAAAGCATCATGGCCAACCTGGAAGCCGTGCTGGCCAAGGTGATCATCACCGACATCGTCGAAAACACCTATTACGCGGAGTTGCATATTGAAAAAGACGGCGAGCAGAGGGTCATCGACTGCCGCCCCTCGGACGCCGTGGCCCTGGCCTTGAAGAACAGGGCCAAGATCTACGTTTCCAAGCAAGTTCTGGACACATCGGTCCTGGCCGACGTTTTCAGCAATTTCCTCAGCAGCGAGGAAAAGATCGACCAATGGTTCGATTCGCTGTCAAGGGACGATTTCGGCGAGATCGAGCAGTAGACCTCAACGAACAATAGTGAAAAGTGATTTGTGAAAAGTGAAGCGAGAATTTTAATGCACTATTGTTCGTCTCGTTGCTGGCTACCTTTCACTTTTTACTTTTCACTTTTCACAATAGTTCGTCTTGTTGCTGGTTACCTTTCACTTTTTACTTTTCACTTTTCACTTTTCACATTAATTTATTGCATTCTTTTTTAGCTTGGTTCCACAGCGCTTCCATTTCCGGCAGGGAAACCGTGTGGATGTCCTTGCCCTGCTTTTTCAGCTCCGCTTCGATAAAACGAAAACGGCTGGTAAATTTTTTGTTGGTGCGCGCCAGGGCGAACTCGGGATTGATCTTCAGCAGCCGGGCCACGTTGGCCACGGCGAAAAGCAGGTCGCCGATCTCGTTCTCGGCTTCAGGCAGCCGGTCTTCGCGGATCTCCACCCGCAGTTCTTCGATCTCCTCGCTGACCTTGGCGAAAGCCTTGCCGGCATCGTCCCAGTCGAAGCCGACGCCCGCGGCCTGCGAGGCGATGCGGTTGGCCAGCAGCAGGGAGGGCATGGAGGACGGATAGTCGGAAATGACGCTCTGCTTGTTCTTTTCGGCGATCTTGATCTGTTCCCAGTTGGCCTTGACCTCCTCGGCCCCGCTGACCTGCACGGAGCCGAAGATATGGGGGTGGCGGCGGACCAGCTTTTCCGAGATCGCCGGAGATCACGTCGCCGATGGCGAATTTTTTTTCTTCATCGGCCAGCTGAGCCAGGAACACGATCTGCAGCAGCAGGTCGCCCAGTTCTTCCCTGACCGCACCCGCGTCGCCGCTGTCGATGGCCTCGATCAATTCATGGGCCTCTTCCAGGATGTACTCCTTCAGGGAAGCGGGAGTCTGTTTCAAGTCCCAGGGACATCCGCGCCGCGGGTGGCGCAGCTTTTTCATGATCCCGACCAGCCGGCTGAACTCCTTCATCTTTTTCTCCGCAAGTGGCGATGCAAGCGACATCATAGCGGGAAAAGGCCGCAGCTGCAAGCGCCGGGACGGAACGACAAAATATTTTTCCTCCGGCCGCGGCCTTGACGTTTGAAGAACCGCTGCGCTTGTGCTATAGTTAGCGGGATGGGAAAAGGCAAGACATATCCGGAGAAAAGAGACATCCGCGCCATCGCCATTCTCCTGGCCACGCAGGGCATGATCCGCCTGGGGGAAATCCCGGACCCCATGAGCGGCAAGGCTGCTTTCCATGACGAAGGGGCGAAATTCTTCATCGACCTGCTCGCGGAGCTGCAGCGCACCACCCGGGGCAACCTGCTCCCCGACGAAGCCGCTTTTTTGGCCGACATGCTGGAAAACCTGCAAAAAATCTTTCATAAAAAATCGCGGGCGGAAAATGGCTAAAAAGACAATCGTGACCCTGATCGCCCTGTTCCTGCTGGCCTCGTTGTCCCCGGCGGCCTCCAACCCCTGGGGCGACCTGAAAAAGATCTATTTTTACGACGGCAGCGGCAACCTGGACGAAGTCACGCGTAACCTGGTCGCATTGGACGCCCAGACCCTGCCGCCTACGGAAAAGATCGAGTTGATCAAAAAACTGACGGAACTGGGTGACCGCTATTATCAAAAGGGCGATTACCGGCTCGCCGAGGCATTTTACCGGAAGATCCTGGCCATTTCGGCCCGGGACGCCTGGCCGACATACAACAAGCTGGAGCAGATCTCCCGGCAGCGGGGGAATTTTTTCTGGAAATTGGAAAACATCGGCCGGCAATTCGGACTGGTTACCCGCAACTTCAACAGCTCGTTCATCCTGCTCGACGGTTTTTTCAACGTTCTGCTCTTCTCGGGCCTGCTGCTGTTCTTCCTGGTCACCGCCGTCATGTTCATCAAATATTTCAAGCTGGCGGCCTATGATTTCCTCATGGGCGGCAATTCCCCTTTCGCCCTCCCCAAGCTTCTCCTGCTGCTTCTGCTGCTGCTCTGGCCGCTGGCCATCACGGGCGGCTGGGGGTTTTATCCTTTCCTGTTCTGCGGATTTCTCTGGCACTATTTCAACCATGACGACCGGGCCAACATCAAGCGCATCCTGGACGATCCTTCTGGCCCTGACTCTCCTGCACAGCCTGGGCGCCTACCTGGAAAAAAGCCTGCAAAGCCCGGGTTTTCAAAATATTCAAAAAATCTATGCCGGGCATCTTTTCCCGGAGAACACCTATAGCCGCTTCGACAACGAGATGAAAGTCATGCAGGCTTATGCCTATTACAACCGCGGCCAAACGGATGCGGCCATGGACGTCCTGCAGGCCACAGGCGACAATTACAGCTCTATCCTCAAGTTAAACCTGCTCGGCAATATCTATTTCGAAAAGGGAAACGTGCTGCAGAGCATCCAGTATTACCGACAATCGCTGAGCCTGGACAACCGCAACCAGACCACGCTGAAAAATTTCACCATGGCCCTGCTGAAAAACAACGACCCGGACCTCTTTTTCTTCTACAGCAAAAGCTATCCGCAGATCAAGGACCTCAAGGACAAGGCCGCGGGCCTGCAAAAAAACCAACTGCCGGAAAAGCTATTGTGGAAAAGGCTGCTGAATTTTTCCTGGCAGAATTTTCATGCCTGGCATTTTCTGGAGCTCGTGGCGATCGAATTTTTCGAATTTCCGGTCCTGCTGGCCATCCTGGTCATGGCGGCCTACATCGCCCTGTTGAAAAAGTTTTTCCCCGCCCTCGGCCAAAGCACGTTTTGCAGCAAGTGCGGCAAGATCATCAAAAAGATGTCGATCGAACAGGCTCACGCCTTGTGCGAGGGCTGCTACCAGCTGTTTTTGATCAAGGACCCCATCTTCCTGGAAGCCAAGATCCTCAAGGAAAAGGAGATCGGCAGGCAGTCCCGCCTGAAGAATTCCCTTGTCATGCTGGCTTCCCTTGTCATTCCCGGATTTTCCCTGAACTTCGCGGACAAGAGCAAGGCCTTCATCATCCTGTTCCTGGTGTTTTTCAACGTTTTCGGCCTGTCCCTGTTCATCGGCCCTGACCTTTAAAAGCGTTTTCGGCGCCATCCCCATGTTCCTGAATGTCATCGGCCTCCTGGCCGTTGTACTCTATCTGGCCATCAATGCCTATTCGCTGAAGGGGGATCACCATGGCTTTTAAGGGAACCTTGAGGGAGTTCAAAGTCCCCGATATCCTGCAGCTGCTCTCCCTGCAGAAGAAAACCGGCATCCTGACCTTCAACAGCCAGGAAGGCTTTATCACCCTGATCTTCGAGGACGGCTTCATCATCGGCATTGACGCTTTTCCCAAGAAGCTGGAAATGCGCGTCGGCAACGTCTTCGTCAAGCAGGAGATCATCAGCGAAGAGATGCTGCAAAGGGCCTTGGCCATTCAGAAACGGACCAACCAGAAAGTCGGCGAGATCCTGATCGGCATGGGGCTGATCGACGAAAAGATCATCCCCGAGGTGCTCAAGATCCAGGCCATCCAGATCGTGCTTTCGCTGTTCAACTGGAAAAAAGGCGAATACAATTTCAAGGTGCTGGATTATGTCGACAAGGAGCTGCGCCTGCTCGCCCCCATCGCCGTGGACAACCTGATCATGGAAGGGGTGCAGATGCTCGACGAATGGCCGTTGATCAAGAAAGTCATCCCCTCCGAGGACATCATCTTCGAACCGGTGTTCCTCGGCAACAAAAAGATCTCCCTGATCTCCGAATACGACGACGACCTGCAATCCAAGGACAGCAACACCCTGTACCTGACCGAAACCGAAGTCAACCTGCTCAAGCACATCAACGGCAAAAACACGGTCAAGGACATCGTCGAGATGGGCTTGTTCACCGAGTACAAGATCTACAAGAACCTTTTCAATCTCGCCAACAAGGGCTTGATGAAAAAGAAGGAAAAAACCGAGATCCAGGAGATCCAGGAAAAGAAGATCTCCGAGGACCTGGAACTGGAAAACGCCCACAAGCTCAACCGCCTGAACCAGTTGTTCATGATCCTGCTGACCCTCCTGCTGCTGCTGACATTTTTCACGCCGCTGCGGCCGCTGCACAAAACGAACATGCTGCTGAAGTCGCAGTTTTACCGCCTTAATCTTCCCCTGACCCTGCCGGCACGCTGAAGCGATGAGATTGCGCAGCCGCCTGGAAAAGCTCCCCGGGCCCAGCGCCGTCGCCATCGGCAATTTCGATGGCTTCCATGCCGGTCACCAGAAGATACTTGCAACGCTGGAAAAAACCGCCCGGCGCCGAAAGCTTGCTGTCCGTGGTCCTCACTTTCCATCCCCATCCCCGCCTTTTTTTCAACCAGCCCATCCACCTGATCAGCACCGACCGCCAGCGCCGGGAAACCCTGGGCCGGCAGGACGCTGGATTATCTTTTTTTCATCGATTTCGCCGCCGTGGCCGCTCTGCCGGCCCATGATTTTGTCGCACTCTGTCCTGCTGGACACCCTGCGCATGAAGGTGCTGGTCATCGGCGAGGATTTCCGTTTCGGCCGCGGCCGCGAAGGCGACCTGGCCCACTTGCGCCGGGAAGCGGCGGCCGGCCCATTTCCAGATCATCCAGTCCCCGACCGTGAAAATCGGCGATTGCCGGGTGGCGAGTTCCCTGATCCGCAAAAAACTCGCCGCCGGAGCCATCGCTGCGGCCAACCGCATGCTGGCCAGGCCTTATTATATCGAGGGCATCGTGGAAAAGGGAGCGGGGCGCGGGAAAACACTGGGTTTTCCGACCATCAACGTCGCCACCGACAATTTGATCCTTCCCGCCGGCGTCTTCCATACGCGGATCGAGATCGGCGGGCGCCAGTATCCTTCGGTCACCAATATCGGATTTGCCCCCACTTTCCAGGGCCAGGACGCGGGTACCCCTGAAAGTCGAGACCCATGTCCCCGGTTTCCAGCGGACGGTCTATGGCAAAAAGGTCCGCCTGCATTTCATCGACAAGATCCGCGAGGAAAAAAAATTCGTTTCGGCCCAGGGCCTGGTGGAACAGATCCGCCGGGATATCGCCGGCCTGGGGATTTGACAAAAGAGCGCTTTTTTGCTAAAGTCTGGACAAGCCTCACATTGCCACATTCAGGAGTTATTACCATGAATCACAAAAAAGCGGAAGCCGAGACAAAGCCCGCTTCCGAAGCCGGCAGCGCGGCTGATTTGCAGCCCGCGGCCCCGAGCAAGGATGAAAATGTCCTGCTCCGTCGTTTCCAGATCTCCATGAGCAAGGATGACATCGCCCGCGAGATCGACACCCTGGCCGTCGAATACAGCCAGAAAGTGAAGATGCCCGGTTTCCGCCAGGGGAAAGTCCCGGTGGACGTGGTGAAAAAAGTGTACAAGCAGGCCCTGCGCGAGGAAGTCATCCAGCAGGCGGTCAGCAAGCTGGCTTTTGAGCGGATCGAAAAGGACAAGATCGCCGTGGCCAGCGAGCCCTACGTGGAAAAAATGGAAGATAAGGAAGACGAGGATTTTCGCGGCCGATATCGCGGTCGAAACGCTCCCGGAGATCACACTTCCCGACTTGGACACCCTGCAGGTCAAGATCCCGGCCGCCGACCTGAAAGGAGAGGCCTTCGACGAAAGCAAGCAGGTCGAGCAGATCCTGGAAGCCAACAAAAGATCGCTGCCGGTCAGGGACGGCCCATCGCCGAAAACGACCTGGTGCTGCTGCTGGTGCAATCCGCGGACGCCACAGGCAAGAAAAAATGGCCGCGCCAGGAAACCTATTTCATGATGAACCGGGAAAGCGAATCCGAGATCACCGGGCTTTACGATGAACTGCTGGGGAAGAAGCACGAAGAAAAATTCACCCTCCAGCGCTCCTACGACGCCAGCGCGCCGAAAAAGGCCTGGGCGGGCAAGAAGATCGAACATCAGGTGGAGATCAAGGCCGTCTACGAATTGAAAAAACCCGAAATGGACGAGACCTTCCTCAAGTCCCTGGGCATGAAGAGCGTCGAGGATTTCAAGAAAAAGCTGAAGGAAGAATACGAACACCGCCAGGAGCACCAAAAAGAGGAAAAGATCATGGACGGCATCTATGAAAAGCTGCTGGAAACATGCCAATTCCCCGTCCCCCGCTCCCTGCAGGAGCAGGAGGTGGCCCGGCGGCTCACCCAGAACAAGCGCCCCCTGAATTTCAAGGACGATGAAGAGAAGGCCAAGTTCAAGGAAATGATGTTCGCCCAGGCGGAGAAGTCGGTCCGCCTGTCGCTGATACTGGAACGGGTGCGCGAGCAGTACCACATCGAGGTCAACGCCCAGGACCTGGACAAGGAATATGCCCACCTGGCCCAGCATCACTCGCTGCCGGAAAAAGAGATCCGCAAATATTACGGCGAAGAAAAAAGGGAGGCGGAGCTGAAGGACCACCTGCTCAATGCCAAGATCAACGAATTCATCAAGGAAAAAATCAAGGTCAAAGAGGTATAACATGCCACTCATTCCCATGGTCATCGAACAAGCGGGGAACGTCGAACGGGCCTACGATATCTATTCCCGGCTGCTGAAGGACTCGATCATTTTCATCGGCTCGCCGATCGACGACAACGTGGCCAACGTGACCATCGCCCAGTTGCTGTTCCTGGAGGCCGAGGACTCGGAAAAGGACGTGTCCATCTACATCAATTCCCCCGGCGGCATCATCAGCTCCGGGCTGGCCATCTACGACACCATGCGCTTCATCAAGAATGACGTGGTGACCATCTGCATCGGCCAGGCGGCCTCCATGGCCGCCATCCTGCTCGCCGGAGGAACCAAGGGCAAACGCTTCACCCTGCCCAATTCCAAGATCGTCATCCACCAGCCCCTGGGCGGATTCGAAGGCCAGGCCACCGACATTTTGATCCAGGCCGAAGAGATCCGCAAGGTGAAGGAAAAGACCATCGAGATCCTGGCCTTCCATACCGGCCAGAAAACGCGAAAAGGTCGCCCAGGACATCGAGCGGGACTATATCATGTCCCCGGATGAGGCCCTGAAATACGGGATCATCGACTCGGTGATCAGCGACCGCAAAAAGGATAAAAAAGGATCCAAATGAAGGAAGAGAAAGAAGCCCGCTGCAGTTTCTGCGGCATTCCCCAATCCCGGGCCATGAAGCTGATCGCCGGCCCCGGAGTATATATTTGCGACGAATGCACCAAGACCGCTTTCAACCTGATCTTCAGCGGCGGGGAAACGCCGAAAACGCCGGCCAGCGGGAAAAAATTCAAGCTCCTGACCCCGGTCGAGATCAAAGGCAAGCTCGACGAATACATCATCTCGCAGGACACGGCCAAGAAAAAGCTGGCCGTGGCCGTGTACAACCATTACAAGCGGACCAGCCACAACCAGAACCTGGCCAAGGTCGATATCCGCAAGAGCAACGTGCTGCTGATCGGGCCGACCGGCACCGGCAAGACCCTGCTGGCCGAGACCCTGGCCAAGATCCTCGACGTGCCGTTCGCCATGGCCGATGCCACCACCCTGACCGAGGCCGGCTACGTGGGCGAAGACGTGGAAAATATCCTGTTGAAACTCTACCAGGCCGCCGGCGAGAACAAGGAACTGGCGGAAAAGGGCATTGTTTACATCGATGAGCTGGACAAGATCTCGCGCAAAAGCGAGAACCCCTCAATCACCCGCGACGTGTCGGGCGAAGGCGTGCAGCAGGCGCTGCTCAAGATCGTCGAAGGCACCGTGGCCAACGTTCCGCCATTGGGCGGACGCAAGCACCCCTACCAGGAATTCCTGAAGATCGACACCCGGAACATCCTGTTCATCGCCGGGGGCGCCTTCGTGGGACTGGAGAAGATCATCCAGCGGCGTCTGAAAAAAAACCAGATCGGCTTCAGCACCAGCAAGGAGAAAAGCCGCCATTTCCGCGCCGACATCTTCGAGCAGGTGCAGACCGACGACCTGATCCGCTACGGGCTGATCCCCGAACTGGTCGGACGCTTCTCGGTGACCGGCGTGCTCAACGATCTCGACAAGGAACAGCTGTACCGCATCCTGCTGGAGCCCAAGGACGCCATCACCAAGCAGTTCAAGGCCCTTTTCAAGATGGACGGCGTGGACCTGGAATTCTCCAAGGAAGCCCTGGAGAAGATCACCGAGCAGGCCACGGCCCGCGGCGTCGGCGCCAGGGGGCTGCGCGCTATTTTTGAAGAGATCATGCTCGATCTCATGTTCGAGATCCCCTCGCGCAAGGACCAGCCCAGCAAGGTGCTGATCGACGGAGATTTTCTCAAAGACAAAAAATGGATCGCCTGAACAGCAAGGAACTGATTCTGCCCCTGATCCCCCTGCGGGAGCTGGTGGCTTTCCCCACCGTCATCGTGCCCATCCTGGTGGGCCGCGACAAATCGGTCAACGCCCTGAAAGCGTCGCTGGCCTCCTACGGCGGCTACATTTTCCTGGCCGCCCAGAAGAACCAGGTCACCGAATCGCCGCTGCCCGAGGAAATGTACGAGACCGGCACCATCGCCAAGATCGAAAAATCCGCCGAGCAGAACAACGGCAGTTACCGCATCGTGGTGCAGGGCCTGAAAAGGGGCCAGCATCCTCCATTATGCCGACAGCCACGATTTTTACCTGGTGCGGCTCGACATCCTGGAAGAGCACGCCGAGAGCGGCAAGGACCTGCTGGAGCTTTCGCGCAACCTGATCGCCCTGTTCGAGGAATACATCAATTTGAAGCGGGTGCGCCTGCCGGGCATCATGACCCGGCTCAAGCCCAGCCACCTGGCCGATGCCTCGGACATCATCATCTCCATCATCAACATCCCCTTGAAGATCAAGCAATCGCTGCTCGAGGAGTTGAACACCTATGCCCGCGGCGTCCGCGTGTACAATATCCTGAAAAAGGAGGTCCTGCAGCTGAGGAGCCAGCGGGACATCGAACCCAAGCTGAAGCGCGAGGACGGGCAGGAGACCGATTACGAGGAATATAAAAAGAAGATCGCGGCGGCCCAGTTGCCCGAGTACGTCAAGCTCCGGGCCGACGAGGAACTGGAACGGCTGGCCGCCATGCCGCCTTTTTCCGCCGAAGGCACGGTTTCCCGGTACTATCTGGATTGGCTGCTGGCCATTCCCTGGAAAAAATTCAAGAAGGAAAACAAGGATATCCGCCGGGCGGCGCAGCATCCTCGACGAGGACCACTACGGGCTGCGCAAGGTCAAGGACCGCATCCTGGACTACCTGGCCGTGCGCCTGCTGGTCAAAAAATCGGAAGGCGAGATCCTCTGCTTCGTCGGACCGCCGGGAGTGGGCAAGAGCTCGCTTTCCAAATCCATCGCCCGCGCCCTGGACCGCAAGTTCGTCCGCGTATCGCTGGGCGGGGTCAAGGACGAAGCGGAGATCCGCGGCCACCGCCGCACCTATATCGGCTCCTATCCCGGCCAGATCATCAAGGGCCTGAAAAAGGCCGGCAGCATGAACCCGGTCTTCCTGCTCGACGAGATCGACAAGCTGAATTCGGATTTCCGCGGCGACCCCGCTTCGGCGCTGCTGGAAGCGCTCGACCCCGAGCAGAATTCCGAATTCATCGACCATTACCTGGACCTGGAGCTGGACCTGTCCCAGGTCTTTTTCATCACCACCGCCAACTTTGCCGACAACATCCCCCCGGCCCTGCTGGACCGCATGGAAGTCATCGAGCTCCCGGGCTACACCGAGAGGGAGAAGCTGCAGATCGCCAAGAATTTTCTTGCTGAAAAAGCAGGCGGAGAAGAACGGCTTTTCCGCCAGACGAGATCCAGATCAGCGACGACGTCCTGCTGAGCATCATCAACGACTACACGCGCGAAGCCGGGGTGCGCAACCTGGAACGCGAGATCGCGGTCATCATGAGAAAAACCGCCCGCAGCATCATCGAATCGGGCGGCAAGAACGATGAAAAGGAAATCAAGGTCATCGACCGGGCCCTGCTTGCAGAAATACCTGGGCATCGCCAAGTACAGCAACCAGAAGATATTCCAGCGCAACGAGATCGGCGTGGCCATGGGCCTGGCCTGGACCGCGGTCGGCGGCGACATCCTGATGGTGGAAGCCCGCATGCTGAAAGGCAAGGGGGAATTGATCCTGACCGGCCGCCTGGGCGAGGTGATGAAGGAATCCTCGTCGGCCGCTTTCAGCTACACCAAGCTGAAGCTTTTCGAGCTCGAGCTGGACACCGAAGAGCTGAAGAACTACGACATTCATCTGCATATCCCCGAGGGCGCCGTGCCCAAGGAGGGACCGTCGGCGGGCGTCACCCTGGCCGTTTCGCTGATCTCGCTGCTGACCGGCATACCGGTCAGGTCCGACTACGCCATGACCGGGGAGATCACGCTGCGCGGCAAGATCCTGCCGGTCGGCGGCATCAAGGAAAAGATCATCGCCGCCCACCGCTACGGCATCAAGAACATCCTGATCCCGTCGGAAAATGAAAAGGATTTCCTCGAGGATATTCCCGAAGAACTGAGGAATGAGATCCGCATCCATCCCGTCGACACCATGGATGAGCTCCTGGATATCGTCCTGGAAACTCCCATCAAGATCAACAATATCAAGAGCAAGGTCATCCGGCCCTTGCAAGAGGCGAATTTACAGTAAGCGACTGGTTTTTCCAAATGAACATAAAAAAATCCGAACTTGCCGGGACTTTCTTCAATCAAGGCCAGTTGCCCAGCGGACGCGCAGGCCGAAGATCCTGTTTTTCGGCCGCTCCAACGTGGGCAAATCCTCGCTGATCAACACGCTGCTCGAGCACAGGCTGGCCAAGACCAGTTCCACGCCGGGCAAGACCCTGAGCATCAACTACTACCTGATCGATTCCAAGCTGCTTTTCGTCGACCTGCCGGGCTACGGGTTCGCCAAGGTCTCGAAAACGCGAAAGCGCCCGGGTGCGCCAGCTGATCGCCGATTTTCTGAGCCAGGTGGAAAATGTCCGCCTGGCCGCTCTGCTCATCGACTCGCGCCGGGGCTTCCTGCCTCCCGACCTGGACACCCTGGCGCAGATCGTGGAAAAAAAATTTCCCCATCTTGACAATCCTGACCAAGAGTGATAAAATATCGTTTTCAGAACAAAAAAACCTCATCACGCAACTCAAAACAAAATTCGGTTTGCAAACCATTTCCTTCTCGATCAAAGTGCAAGCAGGAAAGAATGAAATTTGGAAATATATAAACGAGGCCATTAAGGAGTGAATATGTATTCATTGAAAGATCTGCAAAACCTGAAAGCGCCGGAATTGAAAAAACTGGTCAAGGAACTGGAAATCGACGAAAAAGACATCAACGATAAAAATTCCCTGTTTTTCAAGATCCTCGACGTCCAGGCCCGCGCCAACGGCAAGCTGTTCGCCGAAGGGGTCATCGAAGTGCACAGCGAGGGCTACGGCTTCCTGCGCTTCCAGGAGTACGCCTACCTGACCAGCCCGGAAGATATCTACGTGTCCCCCTCCCAGGTGAACAAGTTCGACCTGCGCACCGGCGACACGGTTTCCGGCTCGGTCCGCCCGCCCAAGACCGGGGAGAAATACTTCGCCCTGCTGAGCGTGGAGGCGGTCAACAACGAGGACCCGGAAACGGTGACGGAGAAGCGCCGCAATGTCAGGTTCGAAAAACTGACCCCGCTCTACCCCGACGAAAAGATCAACCTGGAGACCGGGACGGACAACATGTCCGGCCGGGTGATGAACCTGCTCACCCCCATCGGCAAGGGGCAGCGCGGCCTGATCGTGGCCGCCCCGCGCACCGGCAAGACCATGATCCTGCAAAGCATCGCCAAGTCCATCGAGGTCAACCACCCCGAGATCAATCCTCATCGTCCTGCTGATCGATGAAAGGCCGGAGGAAGTCACCGACATGAGCCGCAACGTCAAGGGCGAGGTCATCGCCTCCACCTTCGACGAGATCCCGCTGCGCCACACCAAGGTGGCCGACATCGTGCTCGAAAAAGCCAAGCGCATGGTGGAGATGGGCAAGGACGTGGTCATCCTGCTCGATTCGATCACCCGCCTGGCCCGCGCCCACAACGCCATCACCCCGGCTTCGGGCAAGGTGCTTTCGGGCGGCATCGACGCCAACGCCCTGAACAAGCCGAAAAAGTTCTTCGGCGCCGCCAGGAACATCGAGGGCGGCGGCAGCCTGACCATCCTGGCCACGGCCATCGTCGACTCCGGCAGCCGCATGGACGAGGTCATTTTCGAGGAGTTCAAGGGCACGGGCAACATGGAGATCAACCTCGACCGCCGGCTGGCCGACAAGCGCGTCTTCCCGGCCATCGACCTGTTCCGCTCCGGCACGCGCAAGGAAGAGCTGCTGATCGAGCGCGAGGAGCTGAGCAAGATCTGGGTCCTGCGCAAGGTGCTGTCGCAGATGTCGGAAGTCGAAGCCATGGAGCTGCTGGTGGACAAGCTCTCCAAGACCAAGTCCAACGCCGAGTTCATCAACATGATGTCCAAGGGGATGTAAGCGCTCCACCGACCTACTATGTGAATAGTGATTAGTGAATAAGTGAATAGTTAAGAATTTATTCGAAATATTTCCTGGATATCGCATTTCTACATTTCACTTTTTACCTTTCACTTTTCACTGAGCCAATATCTCGTCTATCCCTTTCTTGATCTCCGCCAGCACCGCGTCCCAGGAATAGTACTTGCGCACGTATTCCAGGCCCTTGCTCGCCCATTTTCCGGCGCAGGCCCGGGCGGCGGTACAGCCGGCGGAACCCCGCCAGGAATTCCTCCTCGTTGCCGTAGGCCAGGCCGGCCCCCGAAGCCTCGACGTGCTCGAGCAGGACCGCGCAGCGGCGGTTGACCAGCACCGGCGTCCGCATGGAAAAGGATTCCAGGGTGGTGATGGAAAGGCTTTCCAGCGGCTGAAGGCTGCAGGGAGAGCACGGCGCCCTTGAAAGCGGCCAGCTTGTCGTCCTCGGAGACATAGCCCAGGTATTTCAGCCCCTGGATAGCGGGGAGATCCATCAGTTTTTTGCCGATCAGGACCAGGTCCACGTAGGCTTCGTTCTTCAAGGCCCGATAATAATCGAAGACCGCCTCCAGCCCCTTGCCCTTCTCGATGCGGCCGGCATAGAGCAGGTAGGGAGCGACCAGCAGGTATCTGCGGCGGAAGGGCTTGTCATCGATGTCGGCACGGATGTCCAGGCCGGTGCGCACCAGGCGCAGCAGCCCCGGCGGCGCGAACAGCCGCTCCACCAGCTCCATCTCGGCCCCGGTCAGAAAAAACAGGGCCCGGGGACGGCGGAACACTTCCGCCATGGCCTGCAGGTAGATCGGCGGCTCGTCGTGGGCGGTCGGGAAACAGGATCGCCGGCTTGCTCACCGCCGGCAGCCCTTCCACGGTCGGGTAATAGAGGTAGGTGAAAAAGAAAAACAGATCGATGTCTTTTTGCCCGGCCTGCGAGCGCCTCGATCAGCTCGGGAGAAAATGGCCCCTGCTCGACGAACCACTTTTTTTCATCGCGGCAGCCGGCGGCGGCGGCAAAAAAATCGTCGGAAAAACGGTTGAAATCCGCGATGTCCCGCTCGCGGGAAACCGGAAAGCGCTTGATGGTGACTCCCTTGCAGGATCGTTTCACCGGCAGGATATTCGTTGCGCCAGGTGAGATAATCCCTGGCGCAGGTGGTAAAAACCGTGACGCGAAAACCCGACCTGAGCAGTCTTTCCGCCACGTTGCGGGCCAGGGTCTCGGCCCCGCCGATCACCTCGTTGCCGTACCGCTGTACCACGACGCCGATGGAGATCATCGCTTCACAGCTGCCGCAGCATGGCCAGCAGGAGCTCGGGATCGGCCTGGCGGCGGTAGCTCTCGATCCTGGCCGCGGCCCCGGCCCGCAGCTGGGCGCGCAAGGGCTCGTTCTCCAGCACCTGCTCGACCAGGCCGGCCGTCAGCGCCGCGTCCTTGTCGCGGAACAGGATCCCGGCCCCGTCCAGGGTTTCCGCCACGGCCGCGGCGTCATAGGCCAGCACCGGCACCCGGAAATAGCAGCTTTCGAGCAAGCGGCAGGCAAAAGCCCTCATGCTCGCTCATGGAAAGAAAAACGTCGGCCAGCCGGTACACGGAAAGGAATTCATCGGCGGGCAGGTGCCCGGTGAAAAAAACGTCCTCGGCGGTCAGGTAGAAGCGGGCGGCCATGTCGGCGACGGCGTGGAAATATTTGGGCAGGGAACGGGTGTTGCCGACCACGATCAGCCGCACGGCCGGGGAAATGTATTTCTTGTAAAAGAAAAGCACCCGCACCAGGTCCTCGATCTTCTTGTTGGGCATGATACGGCCGGCGAACAGGATGTTTTTCCGCTCGTTTTTCAACAGGTCCAAATAGGCCCGGCTGTAGCCGCGGTCGTACTCGGCCAGGTCGACGATGCAGCGGGAAAGTGCGGACATTGGCGAAACCCAGGGCGCGCAGTTCGTCGGCATTGTAGGTTGAATCGCCCAGGGACAGATCGAAGGTTTGGTTCAGCCTCTGCAGTTGCTCGCGGCCGGCGGCGGTGAAGCGCGTAAAAAAATCGGAAAAACCGGCAAAAAAATGGGCCGGGGTGATGTTGTGGTAGATCATGGCCTTTTTTCCTTTCAGGCCCAAGAAAAAATCGCTCAGCGTCGAGGGCACGGCGAAGTGCAGGATCTTCAGCGCCGCCGGGTCGAGACGGTAATCCGCGAACGGCACGGCCTGCCCCTGGAGGCATTCGTCGCAGGTCATGGCCACCAGCCGGCTTTCAATGCCGCGGCCCAGCAAAAAATTATGCAGGGCCAGGGCGGAATTGCCGACCGCGTCACCGAAATGCAGGGCCGGCAGGAATTGTTCAACTGTCATGGCTCTTTTTAGCAGAAAAACCGGAGCGGGTCAATACGCGCGGATAAAATGGTTGCCTGGGCTGCGTCCGGCAAGACCATTTTTTTTCACTGAACGCCGGGGAAGGGGCCCGGGCAGGAGAAAATCAACCACCCAGAACTTCGCGGAGCTTGAGCGCCAGCTCCGTGATGTTGAACGGCTTTTGGATGAACCCCAGGCAGCCGCGGCAGGCAGATATCCACGGCCTGGCCGCTGAGGCTGTAGCCGCTGGAAAGCAGGACGCGCGCGCCGGTGTCGATCTCCTTCAGGCAGGCGAAAACCCTGGCGCCGCTCATCCCGGGCATGATCATGTCCAGTATGACCAGGTCGATGCGTTCATGGTTCTCCCGGAAAACCTCCAGGGCCTGGCTGCCGCCGCCGGCCGTCAGGACGGTATAGCCCAGGGTGACCAGCATCTGCCTGGCCACGTCGAGGATCATCTCCTCGTCATCGATGAGCAGGATGGTTTCGCTGCCGCCCGCCGGCTCCAGCGGGGCTTCCTGGACCTTGGCGACCGGCTTGTCGGAGGCGGGCAGGTAGATATGGAAGGTGCTGCCGCTGCCTTTCTTGCTTTGCACGGTGATGCATGCCGCCATGGTTCTTGACGATGCCGAAGGCCGAGGCCAGGCCCAGGCCGGTGCCGCGCCCCATCTCCTTGGTCGTGAAAAAAGGGTCGAAGATGCGGCTGCGGGTCTCCTCGTCCATGCCGACGCCCAGGTCGCTCACCCCGACCCTGACCAGGCGGCCGGGGCGGACCTGGAGGGCACGGGCCTCGTTTTCCGGCAGTTCCAGGTTCTGGGAATCGACGGTGATCTGGCCGCCATGGGGCATGGCCTGCCAGGCATTGACCAGGAGGTTCAGCAGCACCTGCTCGATCTGGGTGCGGTCGATCTCCACCGCCCAGAGCCGCGGTTCCAGCATGGAGAAGATGGTGATCTCCTTGCGCGTGCGCCCGAACATTTCGACCGTGTGCCGGATCAGCTCGTTCAGATCGGAAGGCCGGGCTTCGTACTTGCCGCCGCGCGCCAGCCCGAGCAGCTGGCGCGTGAGCTCGGAGGCGCTGCGCACGTGCTCCTCGATGGCCTTGAGGTGCGCGTGATGCGGGTGGCTGGCGGCGCTGTCCCTGAGCATGAGCGAAGCCCGGCCCTGGATGCCCATGAGCAGGTTGTTGAAATCGTGGGCGATGCCGCCGGCCAGCGTGCCGATGGCTTCCATCTTCTGCGCCTGCAGCAGGAGTTCCTGCTGCCGCTGCAGCGCCTGCTGGGCGGTCTTGCGCTCGTGGATGTCGATCAGGATGCCGTTGAGGCCGTGAAATTTGCCTTCCCTGAAAATGGGCCGGCTGGAAGAAGAGATCCAGCGGCTGTCGCCGTTTTTGGCGACCAGGCGGTACTCGCTGGGCTCGAGGATGTTGCGCGCCACCAGATCGAATTGGTCCGCGAGGAATTTTCTGTCATCCGGGTGAATGAATTCCATGAAATTGCGGCCGCAAAGTTCGTCGGGTTTGTAGCCGATGACGCGCTCGATGCCGGCGCTGACGAAGCGGAGGATGCCTTTTTCATCGACCTCGAAAACCGCCTCCCAGATGTTGTCGAGCAGGGTGCGGTACATCGCTTCGCTTTCGGCCAGCTGCCTTTCCATCGCCTTGCGCCGCGTGACGTCCCGGATCACCGCCACGATTTCCAGCGGCCGGCCATCCGCGTCGCGCAGGATCATGGCGTTCAGCTCGGAAACGGATTCCTTGCCCGCGGGGGAGAGGCTTGTGAATTCCAAGACGCTGGAATATCCGCTCTCCAGCGTTTCGGCGAAACGCTGGCGCATCATTTCGCGGTCCTCGACCGCGACCATGTCGAGGAAATTGCGGCCGACGAGATCCTGGCGGCGCCGGCCGTGAAAATCCAGCACGGCCTTGTTGACATCCAGGATATTTCCCTGCAGGTCGGTGATGGTCACGCGGTCGGCGATGGCGTCGATGAGACCGCGGTGTTTTACCCTCCTTTCTCCCTTTTTGACCATGGCTGCATTGTAAGGGAAAAATGGACGGGTTTCAATCAAAAAGAGCGGGCATAGGGAAAAACGGAAGAAAAAAAACCGGGCCGGCGCGCGGCCGGCCCGGTCGTGATCAATCGGTCAGAGAGACGGAATTAAAAACCGCTTACTCCAGCCAGGCCGGCCATGCTGCCGAAAGCCACGCGGCTGACGACAAAGCCGACGATGAAGAAGACCACGATGGCGGCGACAATGGTCACCACGAAATAGCCGATCATTTTGTCCTTGGGGACATCCTTGAGCTTCTGCATGCCCATGTACATGAGGTACAGCGAGTAAATGCTGGCCAGGCTGACCAGGATGGCCAGGGCGGGGATGATGCTCAAAATGCCCGCCACCCAGGCCGCGGTATAGGAAAAGACCACGATCTTGACCGCGGCGACCATGTCTTTGCGTGCAGCCGAAGGTAGGCGCCAGGGCGTCGATGATGAAAGCCAGCAGGAAAACACGCCGCCCAGCGAGAGGATATATGTCAGGATCGCCCAGACCAGGGCGGTGCCGAAGGGCATGCGGAAGGTGCCGAAACCGAAGGAAACGCCGATCACGACATAGCCGATGAAGCCGGCCACGGCGGGGATGGCGGCCAGGATCATGGCATACTTGGTGAACATGTCGGCGATGGTCAGGTTCTCGCCCTTGATCACGTCCCATTCCTTGGCCGGGCGTCAGCAGAATGTTTTTCGCTCTTTCAACCAGATTCATCTTTTCCTCCTGTGAATTCAATGAAACCATAGATACCCGAAAATGAAATGAAAAGTCAATCAAAAAACCGTTTTGGCCAGGGCCAGCAGGCGGGCGACGAGGTTCTCGTGCCAGAATATGCCCCAGCCGCCGTCCAGGAAAAAGATCGCGGTGCGCGCGACCTGGAAAACGACCAGGCCGCCGAAAACCAGGTAGACGTCGCGCCGGTTCTTCAGGGGATTGCCGATGATCGTCCTTGCGTGCCGCCAGCTCGAAAACCAGCATCAGGACCAGGGCCAGGACCAGCAGGAAGACAAGCGGCGCGAAAGGGTGGAAGCGCATCGCCTCGGCCCAAGTGGCCGCGCTCCAGGTGGGCCAGGGCGCGGGTCAGGCCGCAGGAAGGGCAGGGAATGGCGGTCACGGCCCGCAGCGGGCACAGGACCAGCGGACCGGGCGCCGTCACCCAGTCGAAAGCCAGCAAGGGCAGCAGCAGCGCTGCCGGCGAGCAGGCCCAGGGCCAGCAGCCGGGGCCAATAAAAGCTATGCCGGCTCTCAGTTATAAAGCTTGTTAATTTCACCCTGGATGATCATGGCCGAGACCATGGGGGCGAAGAACCCAAGCACGATCAGCAGCACCGACTGGTCCTGCAGGCTGGGATTGTTGACCTTGCGGCCGATCACCTCCAGGTTCTGGCCGACCAGGTAGTAAAAATAGAGGTTGACCGGGAAACAGCAGCCGGAAAAAATGGCGATGGGCGCGGTGATCACCTCTTTTTCCACCACGGCGTTGATCACCTCGGCCATCTTGATGTTCCAATAGATCAGGTAAAGGCCGCAGGTCACAAAGCCCAGCAGCAATACGACGATGGGCTCGTTCTTAAAATAGGGAATGCGCCTTGCGTCCGGGGTCACTTCGCTCATGGCCACCTCCTTTGGTTCCCGGCCACTATAAAATATATCATCAAAAATTGCAATGTAGTAAGCCATCGGGCAAGCTGCCCATCGTTCACTCGGGGATTGGCCTAACCGCTGAGGGGTTCAAGCTTCACTTCCGCAGTGGGTTGAGTCTGAACATCGGGGAACCCACAGCGAATCCCCTGCGGGACCGCTTGCCTCTCCCAACGGGTCCCAAGTCCTCACCTCACGTTCACTCAGGGCAGTCTTGCCCGCTTTCTGACTAAAGAGTATCTCGATTATGGCTTTTCAACTTCGAACTTCGAACATCGAACTTCGAACATCATCTGTATTCCCTTGACTGAACCGGCTTTCCCACATATAATACTGGCATAAGGAGATCAACATGTTTGGAAGCTTGGGAATCTGGGAAATATTGCTGATAGTGGTCGTTATCGCGCTGCTTTTCGGCGGCAAAAAACTGCCCGAACTGGGCAAGGGCCTGGGCCAGGGCATCAAGAATTTCAAGAACGCCGTCAAGGGCGAGGACAAGGACGAAAAAGAATCCAAGGATGATAAGGGTAATTGAAGAACTGATCGAGCAGAGAAAAAACCGGCAGGATGAGCTGAAAGCGAGCCTGAACGAGCTGGCTGCGGCGGTTGAAAAGCGGGGACTCCTCAAAAAGAACGGCCGGAGCATCCGCGCGGGTTTTGCCCGTTTCCAGGGCGCGCTGGAAGCCTATGTCAGCGCCCAGGACAAGGAATGGGACGCCTATGCCGGCAACCATGCCACCACGGTTTTCAAGTCGCTGCAGTGGAAGATCGAAAAGCTGGAGGCGGAATACTCCAACCTCAAGACCCTGCTGATCCATTTCGCCCAGCTGGAAAACAAGCTGGACCGCCTGCTGGAATCCCTGGACGACAAGGCCACCCCGGAAGCTTCCGCAGAACTGCGCGCCGTCAAGGAGCAGCTCTCCCCCATCCAATACGCCGATTTCGAAAAGCGCTTCCGCGGCAGCGACGAAGAGATCTCCGCCCGGCTGGCGCAAGTACCTGCCCCTGTTCGCCGGGCGCCGGGAGATCCTGGACATCGGCTGCGGCCGCGGCGAATTCCTGGCCCTGCTGAAAAAGAACGGCCAGCAGGCCCTGGGCCTTGACCTCTCCGATTCCATGCTGGAAGAAGCGCGCGCCAAGGGCCTGGATTGCCGCAAGGCCGACGCCCTGCAATTTTTGAAAGACCGCCCGGCCGCTTCCCTGGACGGCATATTTTCCTCCCAGGTCATCGAGCATTTCCAGCCCGACTACCTGCGCCGCGTCATCAGCGAGTGTTTCCGCGTCCTGCGCCCCGGAGCGCTGCTGCTGCTGGAAACCATCAACCCGCTCAGCGTCTTCGCCCTGAGCCGGATCTATTTCCTCGACCCCACCCACCGCAGTCCCCTGCACCCGGAATACATGCGCTACCTGCTGGAAAATTCCGGTTTTTCGGCCGTCGAGATCCTCTATGGCGCCGAGCCCCAGGCGGAAAAGCTGGAAGCGATCGGTCCCGGCGAATCCCTGGCCAGGCCCTTCAACGGCAACGTCGACCGCTTGAACCGGCTGCTTTTTTCTGCCTGCGAATACGCCGTAAAAGGCAGCCGCTCATGAACGTCCTGGGCATGGATATCGGCGCCGGCACCATCAAATACGGGGTGTTTTCCCAGAAGCTGCAGCCCCTTTTCGCGGCCGAGGAAAAAACCTCCCGGGCCTATCCGGAATTGCGGACCCAGGTCCTGGACATCATGGACAGGCTGCGCCGCACCCATGACCTGCGCGCCGTCGGCATCGGCGTTCCCGGTTTCATCTCCCGCAAGGAACGCACCATCGAAATATCTCCCAACATGCTTTTTCTCAACGGCATCGCCCTGGAAAAAGAGATCGCCGCCGCGAGCGACCTGCCGCTGCAGGTGGAGAACGACGCCAACGCCGCCGCCCTGGGAGAGTTCATGAGCCTGGGCTCTCCCCGCCCGGCCCCCCATGGGGACGCCGGCAATTCAGCCCGGCCGGCCAGCTTCGTGCACCTGACCCTGGGCAGCGGCATCGGCTCGGGCGTCATCCTGGAGGGTCGCGTCTGGCGCGGCGGCTGCGGCTTCGCCGCCGAATTGGGCCACCTGCTGGTCAACAGTCAGGGCCGTGCCTGCGGCTGCGGCAACGTCGGCTGCGCCGAGACCGAGAGCTCGGAGGCGGGCATCGTCAAAAGTTTCCAGGAGTATTCGGGATCCGCGGCCGCCACCAGCGCCAAGGACGTATACCAACTGTGGCAGGAGGGGGTCGGGCCGGCACGCCGGGCCTTCGAACGCGCCGGCATGTATCTGGGGGTCTTGTTCCACCAGCTGGTCTACGCCCTCAATCCCGAGTTGATCTCCATCGGCGGCGGCGTGGCCGCGGCCGGCGAAGCGCTGCTCGGGCCCGCCCGGGAGGAATTGTCGCGCCGGGTCATCGCCAAGGCATTCGCCTGCACGCGCATCGAGCCGGCCCGCCTGGGGAACAGGGCCGGCATGACCGGCGCCGCCGCCCTGGCCGTCGAGCTGCTGCCATGAAGAACATCCGCAATTTTTCCATCATCGCCCATATCGATCACGGCAAGACGACCCTGTCGGACCGCCTGCTGGAGATCACCCATGCCATCGCCAAGCGCGACATGCAGGAACAGGTGCTCGACTCCATGGACCTGGAGCGCGAGCGCGGCATCACCATCAAATCGCACTTCGTGCGCCTGACCTGGCGCGACGGCAAGGGCGAGGAATACCTGCTCAACCTGATCGACACTCCCGGGCACATCGATTTCACCTACGAGGTCTCGCGCTCCCTGGCCGCCTGCGAGGGAGCCCTGCTGGTCATCGATGCCACGCAGGGGGTCGAGGCCCAGACCGTGGCCAACACCTACCTGGCCATGGAGAACGACCTGACCCTGATCCCGATCATGAACAAGATCGACCTGCCGAACAACGAGCTGGACAAGTCCCTGGACCAGATGGAGAACATCCTGGGCATCCCGCGCCAGGAGGCGCTGATGGTCTCGGCCAAGACCGGCATCGGCATCGACCAGATCATCCCGGCCATCATCGAGCGCATCCCGCCCCCCTGCGGCGACACGCAGAAACCGCTGCAGGCCCTGATCTTCGATTCCTGGTTCGACTCCTACCGCGGCGTGATCATCCTGGTCAAGATCATCGACGGCATCATGAAAAAGGGCGACAAGATCAAGTTCCTGTCCAACAACACCGAATACGAGATCAACGAAGTGGGGGTCAACACCCCGAAGCCCATGCCTCTGGACACGCTGGAGGCGGGAGAGGTCGGCTACATCATCGCCAGCATCAAGAACATCTCCGAGGTCAAGATCGGCGACACCGTCACCCTGGTGAAGGAA
This sequence comes from Candidatus Aminicenantota bacterium, assembly GCA_963764745.1. Lineage (GTDB taxonomy): Bacteria > Acidobacteriota > Aminicenantia > UBA2199 > UBA2199 > UBA2199. Next base: position 570,063 of record CAVXTN010000012.1, read on the forward strand.
ACCGGCGTCCTGCCCCTGCCCGGGTTCAAGGAGCCCCAGCCCATGGTCTTCGCCGGCTTCTACCCTTCCGAGGGCACCAGCCACGAAGAGCTGCGCGAGGCCATCGAAAAGCTTACCCTGAACGATTCCTCCCTGACCTATGAGCCCGAGACGTCGCCGGCGCTGGGCATCGGCTTCCGCTGCGGATTCCTGGGCCTGCTGCACAAGGAGATCATCCAGGAGCGACTGGAACGGGAATACTTCCTCTCCATCGTCACCACCGCCCCCTCGGTGCGCTACCGCATCACCTCGAACAAGGACGAGACCTACGAGATCGAATCGCCGGCCCAGCTGCCCAACCCGCAATATTACAAGAAGATCGAGGAGCCGTTCATCGAGGCCATCGTCATCACCCCCGACGAATTCCTGGGCAACGTGCTGAAACTCCTGCAGAGCCGCCGCGGCGTCCACAGGAAAATGGAGTACATCGGCCCGCAGCGCGTCTACCTGACCTACGACCTGCCGCTGGCCGAGGTGCTGTACGATTTCTTCAACAAGCTGAAATCGATATCGCAGGGCTACGCCTCCTTCGACTACGAGCTGAAGGACTACCGCGAATCGCCGCTGGTCAAGCTCGACATCCTGATCAACCAGGACCCGGTCGACGCCCTGGCGGTCATCGTCCACAAGGACAAGGCCTACAACATCGGCAACCTGCTGACCAGCAAGATGAAAGAGGTCATCCCCCGCCAGCTCTTCGAGGTGGTCATCCAGGCGGCCATCAACAAGCGGGTCATCGCCAAGACCGTGGTCAAGGCCCTGCGCAAGAACGTCCTGGCCAAGTGCTACGGCGGCGACATCTCGCGCAAGATGAAGCTGCTGGAGAAGCAGAAAAAAGGCAAGAAGCGCATGAAGCGCATCGGCAAGATCGATATCCCCCAGGAAGCCTTCCTGGCCGCCCTGGAACTCGAAGACTAGACCAGCCAATAACCGTTCCCCGGCAAATATCCCGGATCGCCGCCGGCCCTTGCGATCCGCGTTCAACTTTCGTCGCTCTTGATGAAATGGGCGCCGCGCGAAACGCGGTTGCGCAGGGCGGCCTCCACGATGAGCAGCGCGGCCTGCACGCTGTCGCGCAGGGTGATGATGCGGTTGCCGATCTCGCTCTGCTGGTAGAATTTCTCGATGCGGTGCTTGAGGTATTCCAGGTCGGCCTTGGCCCGCTCCATGCGCTTGACGGTGCGGATGATGCCGTTGTAATTCCACATGATGGTCTTGATGGTCACCAGGTCCTGCCAGACCAGGGCCGGGTCGAGCTTTTCCTGGGGATAGGGATATTTCCAGGCCGGGACCTCGGCGATGACATAAGGGTCCTTTTCGTCGGCGATCACGGCCAGGATATCCTCGGCCGCCTTGACCCCCCAGACCAGGGCCTCCAGCAGGGAGACCGAAGCCAGGCGGTTGGCGCCGTGCACGCCCGTGGCCGAGACCTCGCCGATGGCGTAAAGGTTGCGGATGCTGCTGCGCCCGCGCAGGTCGCACAGCACGCCGCCGCAGCTGTAATGGGCGGCCGGCACCACCGGGATCGGCTTTTCCTCGATGTTGATGCCGTATTTCAGGCAGGTCTGGAAAATGGTCGGGAACCTTTCGCGGATGTTGATCTTGGCAAACGAAGCCAGGTCCAGCAGCACGTAATCGTTGCCGTTCTTGATCATTTCCTCGTAAATGGCCCGCGAAACCTCGTCGCGCGGAGCCAGGTCCTTGAGCGGCGAGTACTTCTCCATGAAATACTCGCCCTTGAGGTTCATCAGGCGGGCCCCCTCGCCGCGCACCGCCTCGGAGATGAGAAAGCTGTCGGCCTCGCGGTGGTACAGGGAGGTGGGATGGAACTGGATGTATTCCAGGTTGGCCAGGCGCGCCCCGGCGCGGTGGGCCATGGCGATGCCGTTGCCGATGGCTTCCTCGGGGTTGGTGGAGTGCAGGAACAGGCTGCTCAGGCCGCCGGACGCCAGCACCACTTTCTTGGCGAACACCCGGGATATTTTCTTGCTCTTCTGGTCGAGCACGTAGGCGCCGATGATCTTGGGCTCCTGGTAGGTGCGCAGCGGGTTCAGCGAATGGTGCGGGTAGCTCAGAAGGTCGACGGCCGTGTGCTGGAAGAGCATTTTCAACTTGGGCAGTTTCTGCAGGTACTCATAGAATTTTTCCTGGATGACGCGCCCGGTCATGTCCCTGACGTTGAGCACCCGCCGCGTGGAATGCCCCCCTTCCTTGGCCAGGTCGTACTCCTCGCCCTTTTTGGAAAAAGGCACGTGCAGCTTGTCGATCAGGATCTCCCATACCAGGCGATGCGAATCCCCGACCGCCTGGTCGACCGCCGGGCGGTAATTGAATTCGTCCCCGGCCTTGATGATGTCGCCGGCAAACAGCTCGGCCTTTTCCCCGACCGGCAGCGCGGCGATGCCGCCCTGGGCGTAATAGGTATTGCTGCGCGTGTAATCCTTGCCCTTGGAGACCAGGAGCACCTCGATCCCCTGCTCGGCCAGCCGCAGGGCGGTGGTGGAGCCGGCGATGCCGCCGCCGATGACCAGAACGTCGGTTTCAATGTAATCTTTCATTCAAGACCTCACGATCTTCAGGCTCAGGTCCAGGGAGCGGAACGAATGGGTCAGCGCCCCGGCCGAGACGAAATCCACTCCCGTCGCCGCCTTGGCCGCTATGTTTTCCAGGGTGACATTGCCCGAGACCTCGAGCTTGGCCCGGCCGCGGTTGAGGGCCACCGCCCGGCCGACCTGCTCCAGGGGGAAATTGTCGAGCATGACCATCTCAACCCCGAGCGCCAGGGCTTCCTCGAGTTCGGGAATATCCTTCACTTCCACCTCGATCTTCTTGCCCGGGCAGGCGGCGCGCACCCGTTCCACGGCCGGGCGAATGCCGCCGGCCATGGCGATGTGGTTGTCCTTGACCATGGCCATGTCTTCCAGGTTCAGGCGGTGGTTGCGGCCGCCGCCGTCGCGCACCGCTTTCTTTTCCAGGTAGCGCATCCCTGGGGTGGTCTTGCGCGTGTCCAGCAGCACGGTGCGGAAGGGCTTGAGCTTTTCGACGAATTCCCGGGTCAGGGTGGCCACGCCGCTCAGGCGCTGCAGGAAATTCAAGGCCGTGCGCTCCGCCTTCAGGATCGAACTTTCCCGGCCGTTGATCTCCAGCACCAGGTCTCCCGGCCGGACCGGGTCGCCATCGCCTTTTTCCACCCTGATTTCCAGGGCGGCGTCCACCAGGAGCATGGCCAGCAGGAAGGCTTCGATGCCCGAAATGATCCCGTCCGCCTTGGCCCGCACTTCGGCCCGGGCCGGGCCGTCCAGGCCGATCAGGGCATTGGTGGTGACATCGGCCTGGGCACGGTCTTCATCCAGGGCCAGGCGCACGATTCTCTCCAGGCATTGGCTCTCGAGATCCATGCCTTGGATTATAGGCGCTCAGGTCTAAATAGTAAAGCAGGAACTCGGCTCAGGGTGCAGGGTTTAAGGCGTGGGGAAAAGGGAAGAGTCAGGGAAGAATGAGGGAAGAGAGAGGGAAGAAGGAGTAAGAGAAAGAAATTTCTTCTCTGTGCTCTTCCCTCTGCCTTTCCCTTCCCTCGACTCCTTCCCCCTCGGCTTTCCCTAATTTATTTAGAACCTCCAGAGATACGAAGCCTTGAAAAAGAAACTTTTCCTGGTCTGGAGATAATCGTCGGACGGGAAATAATCCCGGTCCTCGTTGCTCCAGCGGATCTTCTCATAGGCCGAGCCGTAGCCGAGGTAGATCACCGTCCCGGGGATGTAGGTGAAGGAGGCCAGCAGGTCGGTACTGATCTTTTTCTAATACACGTTGTACTCGACAATGGCCCGGAAAAACAGGAAGCGGTTCACCTGGAAGGTGGTGCGGCTGCGCCAGATCGTGTAGTCGTAGACCTTCTCGCTGTTGCTGGATCGGTAAAAATCGTAGTACGTGAGCCCCAGTGAGGTGCTCAGCTTTTCGAAGGGCTGGTATAGCAGGTACAGGTCGGCCGTGTTCCCCTTGCCCTGGAACGGCGCCTCCGCGTCGTAATAGATGCGGCCCGAACGGCGGTAGCCGCCCTCGAGGTACAGTTGCTTGTAGATCTGCGTATAGCCCCTGACCCGCCAGCCGCTCAGGCTGAAACGCCGGTCGGCGTAGACCTCGTTGCCCAGGATCACGTCGAAGCGGACCTGCGACTGGCGCGGCATGTTGAGGCGCAGCACCAGCTGGTTGTAGGTTTCAAACAGGTCGCTGGGCTTGTCCAGCAGGTGGTAGCTCCACCAAAAAGTGTCGACCCTCTGGAAGAACTTGGACTTGGGATAAAAGGAATACATGACGAAGGCCGGCGCCATGGTGATGCCGGTGCGGGTCACGTAGCCGGTGTCGATGCGGAAGTCGCGGCTCAGGTCGAAAAAGCCGAGGTCCACGTTCCAGCGCCGGTTGCTGAAGTTATAGCGCAAGCCCAGGTAGTGCCCCTGGTCGTCCCGGGCGGCGCGCTCGTCGCGGCTGAAAGACTCCAGGAAGCTGTATTCAAGAAAGCTGGTGTTGTTCAGCCGCCAGCGGCCGTCGACGCCGCCTACGGTGTTGCGGTCGCCGGCGAAGCTGCGGTTGGTGAAGAAGCCGCCGACGTAGTTGTCTTGGCTCATCTGGCGCTTGTAGCGCAGGATGGTGAAAGCGGCGTTGCGGCCGCTTCGTTCGCTATCGCCCTCCTCGGCCGCCGCGACGCCGGGGAACTCATCCAGGGCGAAGACGCCGGAGAGCACATTCTGCCTGCCGACCTTCCCTGTCAGCTTCAGCCCCAGCAGCGGATCGGCGATGGAGCGCGTATAAACGATCGCGCCCAGGGTATTGGCCTCCATGGCCGTGGCGAAGTTGAAATTCTCCATGCCCTCGAGAAAAAAGGGGCGCTTCTCGGAATAATAGATGGAATAGCGCAGGTTGACGTCGATCTGCCCGGCATCGGCCTCGACCTGGCTGAAATCGGGATTGTAGGCCGCGTCCAGGGTCAGGTTCGACGTGATGCCCAGCTTGCCGGTCAGGCTGAAATCGGTGTTTTTGCCGGTCGATCGCAAATCTCCATCACTGCGAGCGCTGTTCTGGTTGTAGGTCAGGGCCGGGATGAACTCCACCGGCCGCTCGAACTTGATGTCGTTCAGCTCGATCAACTGCGACTGGGCCATGATGGCCCCGCCCTCGGGGCTGAGTTCCGGGAAGCTCGTCTGCTCGGACTTGCGGCCGATATAGCGGGAGACGAGCAGCCCCATGGTGAGATTCTTCTTGAAGGGGTAGCGCAGACTCTTGAAGGGCACGGCCATCTCGGCGCTGTAACCCTGGCCATTGATGCTGGCCTTGCTTTCCCATATGGTATCGAAGCTGGAGTCGCCGTTGCCGTCGGCATTGATCATGCCGTCGAGCTGAACTCCCAGGGGATTGACCTCGAACAGGTAGCCGCCCTGCTGGTCGCCGAAGGTGTCCAGGACCACGCCGATCCAGTCGTCCATGTCGATGCCGTCTCTTTTGGACATGGCGGCCTTGATCTTGGCCGGCTCACTGTCGCGGCAATCAAAAGCGAAATAGACATTTCTCCGGTCATACGTCATCAGCACGATGGTCTTTTCCGATGTCGGCTTGCCGAAATCGGGCTTGAAGGTGACGAAAGCGTCGAAGCGGGTTGCCTTCTGCCATACCGGGTCATCCAGCTTGCCGTCGATGACCGGCGGCGAGTCGGTTTTTTGTATGACGACAGCCCCGGCCGCGGGAGCGAGGCTCACGGCCTTTTTGGCAGGCAGCAGCGCCGCCGCTAAAATTATCATCCAGATGCCAAGCCAGATCGTCCGGCTGCGGTTTCGTTTCACTTTGTCCTCCAGCGGGGCTCACGATCGCCTCCGACATGAATAACGGATGAAAAGCGGTGAAAGTTGCATGAGAAATTTGACGGATAGCGCGAATACAGGATACGGTGGATGGTGGACGGCAAGAGGAATGCCGGGCTAGGCGATGAGCAACAAGTGATAAGTGATGAGAAACGGCATGAGACGAACTATCTGAAAGGCATTTTCTTTCTCATCACTCATCACTTATCCCTGGAAGTTCGTTCACTTATCACGACAGCGAGTAGGGTTTTACGCTTCGTTTGACGAACAACGAGCCGCAGGTTTTTAGAATCTCCAGAGATAAGACGCCTTGAAAAAAAAGCTGCCCCTGGTCCTCAGGAAATCAGCGGACGGAAAATAGTCCCGTTCATCCTGCCGCCACTTGAGCTTTTCATAGGCCGAGCCGTAGCCGACATAGATCACGGTGCCGGGGATATAGGTGAAGGAAGCCAACAGGTCGACGTTCAGTTTCTTGTAATAGGCGTTGTATTCGGCGATGGCGCGCAGGAACAGGTACTTGTTGAACTGGAAGGTCAGGCGGTCGCGCACGATGCTGTAGTCGTAGATTTTTTCTTCATTGGCCTTGCGGAAGAAATCGGTGAACTGCACGCTCAGGGTATTGTTCCATTTTTCGTCGGGCTGGAAGACCAGGGCGAAGCTGGCCAGGGTGCCCTTGCCCTGGAATGGGGCGTCCGCATCGTAGTAGATCAGGTCGCCGCGGCGGAGCGACGCTTCAAGGTAGAGCTGGTTGAAGATCTGCGTGAAGCCCTGGATGCGCCAGGCGTTGACGGTGAAGCGCCGTTCGGCGAAGACCTCGTTGCCCACGATGGCGTCGAAGCGCAGCTGGCTCTGGCGCGGCATGGCGAAGCGCACGACGAAGACGTTGCCCGTTTCGTACAGGCCGCTGAAGCGGTCGCGCGCCACGTAGCCCCAGTAGAAGGGCTCGATCTTCTGAAAAAATTTCGAACGCGGGTAGACATGTCGCATGACGAGCCAGGGCAGAGTGGTCAGCCCGACGCGGCTCACGTAGCCGACGTCGGTGCGGAAGTCCCGGCTGATGTCGTTGAACCCCGTTTCGATGTACCAGTTGCGCGTCTCGTAATTGTAGCGCACGCCCACGGCCGAGCCGCCAACGGATTCGGAGTCGCTGCCGTCCCGGCTGAGCGAGCCGAAGGCGTGGAACTCCAAAATGCTGGAGGGGGTCAGGCGGAAGCGGCCGTCGGCTCCCAGCAGGCGGTTGTAGCTGCCGGCGAACTCGCGTCCGGTGTAGAAGCCGCCGAGAAAGCTGTCCTTGCGCAGCGAGCGCTTGTAGCGAAAAATGGCGAAAGCGGCGTTGCGGCCGGCCAGTTCCGTATCTCCCTCTTCGGAGGCTACCTGGCCCGGGAATTCGTCCAAAGCAAAAATCGCGGAGACCATGTCGCGACGCCCGACTTTTCCGGTCAACTTGAAGCCCAGCAGCGGATCGACGATGGTGCGCGTATGCACGACGGTGTAGAGGGGGTCCTGTTCCATGGGGGCCGCCATGTCGAAGTTCTCCTTGCCTTCCAGGAAGAACGGCCGCTTTTCCGAGTAATAGAGCGAGGAGCGCAGGTTGACGTCGATCTGGCCGGCGTCGGCCTCCACCTGGCTGAAGTCGGGGTTGTAGGCGGCATCCAGGGTGAGGTCGGAAGTGATGCCCAGCTTGCCGGTGAGGCTGAAGTCCAATTTGCGGCTATCCCGCTGCCAGGCGCCCTCACGCTGCAGGTTGTCCTGGCTGAAGGTGACGGCGGGCAGGAGCTCATAGTTGCGCTCGTATTTCACGTCGGCCAGGGTGATCCTCTGGAACTGGGCCAGCATGGAGCCGCGGTCGGGACGGATCTCGGGAAAATGGGCTTGCTCCGATTTGCGCACGATCACGCGCGCGGCGCCGAAGCCCATGGTCAGGACCTTTTTGAAGGGATAGCGCAGGCTCTTGAAGGGAATGGCCATTTCGATCGTGTACCCGTCGCCGTTCATCCTGGCGGCGCTGCTCCAGATCATGTCATAATCGCCGTTGGCGTTGCCGTCCTGGTTGAGCATGCCGTCCATCTGGATGCCGTTGGGATTGACCACGAACATGAAGCCGCTCTGCTGGTCGTCGAAGGTGTCCAGGATAAAGGCCACCCAGTCGTCGCTGTCGCAGCTGTCGCGCCGGCACACGGAGGTCTTGATCTTGTCCGGCTCGCTGTCCAGGCAGCGGAAAGCGACATAGACATGCTCCCGGTCGTAGGCCACGTAGACCTCGGTTTTTTCCGAAACCGGCTTGCCGTAGTCGGGCTTGGCCGTCCTGAAATCGCTCCATGGCCGGGCCGCCTGCCAGACAGCGTCATCCAGGACGCCGTCGATCTTGGGGGCCACTTCGGCCCGCGTCAAGGCTACCGCTTCAGCGGCAGGAAAAAGCCGGACACTGAACAAGGACAGCAACAAAATGCCATTCAGGACCCATATTTTTCTCGTCTTCACATATTCCTCCGCAGGGCTTGGTCATTCATTGCATTAAGTTAATTAAACGAATTTCTGGGCGGGAAAGTTGCAGATAAAGTTGCCTGTCTTTTTTTGCGGGGATCGAGTGGGTTTTTAAAACTTGTTCAAAACAGGCGTTTTTGCGGCGGCGGAAGTTTTTTTCCGAAATAACGGAAGGCTTTTTCCGTGGCCAGGCGGCCGCGCGAGGTGATCTGCAGGAACCCCTCCTGGATCAGGTAGGGCTCGTAGATGTCCTCCAGGGTGTTCTTCTCCTCCTGCACCGAGGTCGACAGGGTGGTGATGCCCACCGGCCCGCCGGCGAACTTGTCGATGATGGCCAGCAGGATCTTGCGGTCCACCTCGTCGAAACCGGCCTCGTCGACCTCCAGGGCCTGGAAAGCGCCGTTGGCGCCGGCCAGGTCGACGCCGGTCTTGCCCTGGGCCTGGGCGAAATCACGCAGCCGGCGCAGCAGCCGGTTGGCGATGCGCGGCGTGCCGCGCGACCTGCCGGCCACGGCCCTGGCGGCATCGTCGTCGATGCGCATCCCCAGGATGGCGGCGCTGCGGCGGATGATCTCCGACCAGCTCGTCGGCGGCATAGAAATCAAGGTGGCAGGTGATGCCGAAGCGGTTGCGCAGCGGGTTGGAAAGCAGGCCGGCCCGGGTGGTGGCGCCGACCAGGGTGAAGGGGTTGATGTGCAGCGAAACGGTCTTGGCCCCCGGCCCCTGCCCGATCACCACGTCGATCTGGAAATCCTCCATGGCCTTGTAGAGGATCTCTTCCAGGGCGGTGCGCAGGCGGTGGATCTCGTCGATAAAGAGGACCTCGTGCATCTCCATGTCGGTCAGGATGGCGATCAGGTCGCCCTTCTTCTCCAGGACCGGCCCGGAAGTGCACTTGATGCCCACGCCCATCTCCGAGGCCACGATGTTGGCCAGGGTGGTCTTGCCCAGTCCGGGCGGGCCGTGCAGCAGCACGTGGTCCAGGGCTTCGCCGCGCTGGCGCGCCCCCTTGATATAGGTCTTCAGATTGGCAATTTTCTGCTTCTGGCCCGTGAATTCCCGCAGCAGCGAGGGGCGCAGGCTCTGGTCCAGCCCGCTGTCCTCGCTTTTTTCCACCGGGGTGGTGATGTTCTCGGCTTTCATTGCTTGACTTTCTTCAGCGTGATCTTGAAGAGCTCTTCAAAATCACTGCGGCCGGGATTCTCCTTCAAAACGCGGCTGACGGTCTCCCGGGCGCTTTTCAAGGCGTAGCCGAGGTTGACCAGCCCGGAAACCAGGTCGGATGCAAGCCGGCTGCCGGCCTCGGGCGCTTCCTTTTCGACCCCCAGCTTGCCGGTCAATTCCAGGATGATGCGTTGCGCCGTCTTCTTGCCGATGCCCGGGATGGAGCTGATGCGCTCCACGTCGGCGGCGGCGACGACCGCCAGCCATTCAGCGGGAGTCAGGGCCGAGACGCAGGCCATGGCCGTCTTGCCGCCGATACCCGAGACCGAGAGCAGCTTCTCGAACAGCGCTTTTTCCTCGCTGGCCAGGAAGCCGTAGAGCACCACGTCCTCGTCCTTGATCTTCAGCACCGTGTGCAGCAGGACATCCTGGTTTTCACGCAGGCGCTGGAAACTGGAGACCGGGACGGCCAACTGCAGGATCAGGCCGGAACCGGTGGCCACGGCGACCCGCCCCGGGCTGAGCCGGAATATCTTCCCCTGCACGGCAGCGATCATTTGAGGTTCACGCCATGGCAATAGGCCACGGCCAGGGCGTCGCTTTCATCAAGGCCGAGTCTTTTTATCGTGGAGATGCAAGACCATGACCGCCATTTTCGCCACCTGCTCCTTGTCGGCATTGCCGTAGCCGGTCAGGGCCAGCTTGACCTGGCGCGGCGCGTACAGCTCCAGCGGCAGGTCGCCGCTTCAGCAGGGCCGCCATGGCCACGCCGCGCACCATGGACAGCAGGGACATGGAACGGATGTTCTTGCCGAGGAACCCCTCTTCCATGGCCGCCTGATCCAGGGGGAAGGAGGCCGTCAGCTTGTCCAGTCGCTGCCCACAGCTCCCGCATGCGCTGTACGAAATCGCCGTCCTTCAGTTTGATGGTTTCGGAATGGACATAAGAGAAACGGCCTTTTTCCTTTTTCACGATGCCGATGCCGAAACGGAGCGAACCGGGATCCAAACCCAGGATCAGCATTATTCCTGGTTGAATTTTTCGATGACCTCGTCCGCGATGTCGAAGTTGGCCCAGACGTTCTGGATGTCGTCCAGCTCCTCCAGCTTGTCATACAGCTTGAGCATCTGCTCGGCGTGCTTGCCCTCCAGCTTGATGTAGGTGGAAGGGACCTTGGATATCTCGGCCGACTCGATGGCGATCTTCTTGGCTTTCAAGGCTTCCTGGACCTTGTCGAAATCCTCGGTCGTGGTCGTGATCTCGTAGGAATTCCCCTGCTTGACCATGTCCTCGGCGCCGTTCTCCACGACGATCTCCATCAGCTCGTCCTCGCCGATGGCCGACTGCGGCACCAGGATCACGCCCTTGCGCGCGAACATCCAGGAAACGCAGCCCTGCTGGCCCAGATTGCCGTTGTATTTTTCGAAGACGTGCCGTATCTCGGACACGGTGCGGTTCTTGTTGTCGGTCATGGCTTCGGCCAGGATGGCCACGCCGCCGGGACCGTATCCTTCATAGGCGATCTCTTCGTAATTGATGCCTTCCAGCTCGCCGGTACCGCGCTGGATGGCTTTCTTGATGTTGTCGCTGGGCATATTGACCGCCCGGGCCCCTTCGATGGCGTGGCGCAAGCGCGCGTTGGATTCGGCATCGCCGCCGCCGGCACGGGCGGCGATGGTCAATTCGCGGATGAAGCGGGTGAACATCTTGCCTCTCTTGGCATCGGTAGCGGCTTTCTTATGTTTAATCGAGCTCCATTTTGAATGTCCTGACATGGTTATCTCCTTAATTTTATTTTTTTTTCTTCCTGGGCCAAATGGGTATTCTTGAATTTCCCCCGGGCCTGGGCCAGCATTTCCGCCAGCATGGCATCGGAATACTTGGGATCGAAATGGAACAGGAACAGCCGCTTGGCCCCGCATTTCCCGGCATTGTGCGCCGCCATGGAGACCGTGCTGTGGCCGAAGCCCCGCCTGGGGTTGGCGGCGTCGAAATACTCGCTGTCGAAGTACTGCGAATCGTGGATCAGCAGGTCGGCGCCGGCGATGAAGGCGCTGATCGCCGGGTCGAAACCGTCGGGGCTTTCGACGTCGGTGGCAAATACCACGCTCCGTCCCCCGTGTGCGAGGCGGAAGATCACCACGCCGAGGCGCGGGTGGGAATTGTGCAGGACGTGGCCGACCTCGATGCCATTTTCCAGCCGCGACACGTTCGCCTGCGGCGCCAGGGAGAGAGGCCGGAATTCGAGGCGGGCCTTGATGCCCTGCAGGGTGATCGGCGAATAGGGCGGCAGGAAAAGCGCTTCCAGCGCCTGGCGCGAACCGATCCCGGCGATCTCCGGGTAATGAATGACGATCTCGGCTTGCGGGTCGAACATGGGGGCGAAAAAGGGCAGCCCCATGATATGGTCGCTGTGCAGGTGGGTCAGGAAAATATGGATCTTCCGTCCCGCCGGCAGCCCGCCTTTCAAATAATGCCCGGCCTGGATGATGCCGGTGCCGGCATCGAAAATGACCGGCTGGCCGGCAATCTCGAAAAGCAGGGACGCGGTGTTGCCGCCGCAGCGCCGGGTGGTTTTTCCGGGCACGGGGTAGCTGCCGCGCACTCCGAAAAAGGTCAGCGAGAATTCGCCTTTCATATTTTATAGTTTTCCAGGACTTTGTACACGCAAAATTCGCCGCACATGGAACAGGCATCGGTCTGCGACCCGCGCCGCCCGCGGACGCGCCTGAATTTCTCGGGATCGATGCACAGTTTTTCCTGCCCGGCCCAGTCCAGGCGGCGGCGCGCGTCGGCCATGCGCCGGTCCCAGTCCAGGGCGCCGCCCAGGCCCTTGGCGATGTCGGCCACATGGGCGGCGATGCGCGAGGCCATGATCCCCTCGCGAACGTCCTGTTCATCGGGCAGGCCCAGGTGTTCGGCCGGAGTGACATAGCATAAAAAATCGGCGCCGGCGGCTCCGGCAACGGCGCTGCCGATGGCGGCCGTGATGTGGTCGTAGCCGGGAGCCACGTCTGTGACCACCGGCCCCAGAACGTAAAAAGGGGCGCCGGCGCAGACCTCTTTTTCCAGGCGGATGTTCATCTCGATCTGCGGCAGGGGCAAATGCCCCGGGCCTTCGACCATGACCTGCACCCCGGCCAGGCGCGAGCGCTGGACCAGCTCGCCCAGGGTCAGCAGCTCCTCCAGCTGGGCCCAGTCGCTGCCGTCGGCCAGGGCTCCCGGCCGCAAGCCGTCCCCCAGGGAAAGGGTGACGTCGAATTCGCGCGCCACGGCCAGCAGTTCGTCAAAATGCTCGAAGAACGGGTTTTCCCTCCCGTTGTGCAGCATCCAGGCGGTCAGCATGGACCCGCCGCGCGAGACGATCCCGGCCAGGCGCGGTTTTTTTCTCAGTTTTTCAATCGCTTTCAGGGTCAAGCCGGCGTGGATGGTCATGAAGTCGACCCCGTCTTCCGCCTGGCGGCGGATATAGGCGAACATCTGCGCCGCGTCCAGGGAGACGAAAGTCCTGTCCTGGCGCGGAGCCTCGACCATCATCTCGTATACAGGCACGTTGCCGAAGGGGATGGTGGACTGCGCCAGCAGGGCGCGGCGGATGGCGGTGATATCGCCGCCGGTGCTCAGGTCCATGACCGTATCGCAGCCGCAGTCCAGGACTGCCTGCAATTTTTGCGTTTCATCCTCCAGGCGGGAATAGTCCAGGGAAGTGCCGATATTGGCATTGATCTTGGTTTTCAACCCCTGGCCGATGCCGATGGGCCGGAGGTTCAGGTGGTTGCGGTTGGCGGGGATCACCACCAGCCCGGAAGCGACCGCGGCCAGCAGCCGGTCCGGATCCAGGGATTCCGCGGCCGCGACCGTTTTCATCTCCGGGGTGAATTTCCCTTTCCTGGCGTTTTCGAGTTGTGTCATCATTCCTCGCTGTCAATCTTATATTATTTTCAATCTTAAATCAAGAGAAAACGGCGGCCGGCGGCGACGGGATTGTGCTATAATCCGGGAAAGAAACTCCATGGAAAAACCGATCTTAAAACTCGAGGCGTCGGCCGGTTCGGGCAAGACCTACCGCCTGGCCCTGGAATACCTGAGCCGCCTGATGCTGGCTTTCGCCGGCCAGGGCAATATAAGGACCGATCTGAAAAAACAGCGCGAGCTGTTGGGATCAATCCTGGCCATCACCTTCACGGTCAAGGCCGCCCAGGAGATGAAAGAACGCATCGTGCAGAAGTTGAAGCGCTTCGCCCTGAGCTCGCTGGGGCAGGCTTTGGACGATAAGGACAAGGAGTTCCTTGACCGGCTGGCCACGGAGACCGGGTTGGCTCCCGCCAGGATCATCGGGCTTGCCGGCGGCCTGATCGAGCTGGTCCTGGCCAGTTACGACGATTTCAACGTCACCACCATCGACTCGCTGATGAGCGCCATGGTCAAGGCCGTCTCCCCCGACCTCAACCTGCCCGCCGACTACGAGATCGCGGTCGACGCCGGGAACGAGATGACGTCCCGCGGCCGCGCGATGCTGGCCGCCCTGGCCGACGACGACTGGGAGCGGCTGAAGCATTTCCTGAGGGACCTTAGGGTCATGACCGCCAAGGTCGCCTGGAAAACCGACGATGCGATCGTCGAGAAGGTCACATCCCTGTTCCGGCGGACGCTGCAGCAGGAGAACGCGGGCGCGGTCCCGTCAACGGGCGATCTGCGGCAGCGGCTGGATTCGAGCTGGGAGAATTTTCAAAATTCGCTGCGGCCCTTTTCCCGGCTCATGGACGAGGAGCCGCTGAAAAACGGCAAATGCGAGCATGTGAGCGGGACCTGCGCGACCGACAGGCTTCTGAAGGCGCTGGCTGAAGCAGCGGCTGGGGGCGGCGGTTTCCCGGGCTTGGAGACTCTTGTCGGCAGCTCCTTTTTCTGCCGAGCGGACCCGGAAGCGCTTTTGCTAAAGAAAGCCCCCCCAGACTATCGCCAGCGTTTCATCGCCGCCTACCGGCCGGTGCAGCAAGCCCTGCGGGAAACCGCGCTGGCCTTCAGCGCCTACAAGACGCTGCCCTATCGTGAGTTCCTGGGGAATTTTATCAGCAGCTGGGAGAAAGGCAAGAAGACCCTGTTCGTGGAGGAATTCAGCCAGACGCTGGCCAGGCTCTTCGCCCACTGGAGCGAGGAGGCCTTCCCCTACCTCTACTTGAAGATGTCGGACCGCTTCCGCAACTTCCTTTTCGACGAGTTCCAGGACACCTCGACCCTGCAGTTCAAGGCCCTGGCCCCGCTCATCGACGAGGTGCTGTCGCGGGAGAAGAACGCCTCGCTTTTCATCGTCGGCGACCGCAAGCAGGCCATCTACCGCTGGCGCGGCGGCAACAGCGAACTCATGGAGGAAAGCCTGCTCCGCGAGCAGGTCCCTGCCATCGACAACCTCAGCCGGGATACGTTCTCCTCCACCCTGGGCGCCAACTGGCGCAGCCGCAGGGCGATCGTCGATTTCAACAACCGCTTCTGGGACCCGGAAGCGATTTCGCGGATCAGCGGCGACGGCGTGCTCCAGCAGGCCATCGGCAGCAATTTCAAGGACTCACGGCAGGCGCTCCCCGAGAGCGAGGAGCGGCGGGGAGGCTATGTGGAGCTGTCCCTGCATGACGCGGCGGAAGAAAACCGCGCAGGGGAAGCGGGGGAAACGGAAACCCGGGAAGAAGAAGACGGAGGCTTGAGCTCCGCCCACCTGGACGAGATCGAAAGCATCATCCATCGGCTCCACGACGAGTTTGCCTATGATTATTCGGACATCGCCGTGCTGGTGCGCAAGAACGACCAGGTGCGCGCCATTATCCGCCGCCTGGGCCGCAAGGACAAGCGCATCAGCAGCATCTCCGACCAATCGCTGATGCTGGGCTCCAATCCCAGGGTCGCGGAGATCATCGCCTTCCTCCGTTTCCTCGACTATCCCCCGGACGACCTGAATTTCTTTTCCTTCATTGCCGGCGGGATATTCCAGGCCGCGGCGAAAATTCGCTTTGGCGAAGAGATGAATGCCTTCTCCGAGAAACTGTTCATCGGCTGCCAGGGGCCGTTTTACAAGCTGTTCCAGGAGAAATTCCCGGAGACCTGGAAAGGCCTGATCGAGCCGTTCTTCCAGTCGGTCGGTTTCCTGCCCCCCTACGACCTGTTTTCAGATATCACCCAGGTGTTCAGCGTATATGAAAATTTCAGCGACGACACGCCCTTCTTCCTGGCCCTGGGCGATGCGCTGCACGGCGCCGAGCGAGATGGCGGCAGTTCCATCGCCGGCTTCCTCCGCCAGTGGCGGGAGATGGACGAGGACAATGCGACGCCGGCGGTGACCATCCCCGAAAACGCTCCCGGAGTCCGCGTGCTGACCATGCACCAGTCCAAGGGACTCGAGTTCCCCGCCGTGATCGTGCCCCTCAACGACAGCGGCGGCAGGGGCGACGACAGCCTGCACTGGGACCGGGAGGGATTGTTTTATATCAATGGCGATCTCGCCCTGGCGCATCCCGGCCTGAAGAAGAAGTACGAGCAGGAGAACTGCCGGGGCAGCATCGACCTGCTTAACCTGCTCTACGTGGCATTCACCCGGGCCAGGGAAGCGCTGTTCGTTCCCGTGGCGGTCAGCCGGGGGATCAGGCCGCCGGAAACGGCCAGGCCCGCCCGCGGCGGCGACGGACTGGTCAAGAAGATCTCCCGGGCAAGCGACGTCGTCGGCCGCCACCCGCTGCTGAATTGGTTCGCGGCAGGGCCACAAGGGCCTTATCGCAGCGGCAAACTCGAGAAGAAGACGGAAGAAAAGGGGGAGAAAAAACGCTCCGCCGCCGGGCAGCCTGCCGCCATCACCTCCAAGAAAATACTGACCCGTTCCTGGCAATCCCGATACCTGGTCTTCAAAAAAGCCGACGCCAATGAACGCCGCGACCGTCCGGGGGCGAAGCGCGGCGAGCGCGTCCACGACCTCCTCTCCCGCCTCGGCGAGGTCAGCGCTCCCGGGCGACTGGCCGCTCCGGGTGCGGGAACTGGCTGAAAAAGCGGGATGGCCGGAAAGCGCCGCCGAGGCCGTTGTCGCCTACGTGTGCCGCGCTGACGTTTTCAAGCTTCTCGGCCGCGGCCGGGAGGTGCACCGGGAAAAGGAAGTGGTGGACAACTCGGGCGCGCTGCCGGTATTCCGGCGCCTTGACCGCCTTCAGGTCGGCGCGGACGAGGTCCTGGTCATCGACTTCAAAACCGGTCCCGAAAAAAACGATGACAACAAGACCCAGATGTCAGGATACCTGGGCGCGGTCGCCCCGCTCTTCCCGGGCCGCAAATGCCGCGGCTTCCTCTTGTATATCGACCGCGGCGAGATCGAGGAGATCCCATGCTCGAGCTGATCGGCCTCCAGGAAAACCTTGTCGAGAGGACCTGCGCGTCAATACTCGCGAACCGCGAAGGCAACGACCTTTCCTCCACGGCGGTCGTCTTTCCCAGCCGGCGCTTCGGCTTTTTCCTGCGCCAGGAACTGGCCGCGGAGGTGAAAGGCAATTTCTTTCCACCGCTCCTGTTCCCGATCGAGGCCTTTTTCGAGTCGCTTTTCGGCCTGAACTTCCCCGGCCACAGGATCCTGGACGAGTTGGAAGCAGCCCATGCCGTCTACGAAAGCGCCGGCGCCGTGTTCAAGGACGGGATGTACGGGAGCCGCAAGATCGCTGATTTCGCCTCCTTTCTCCCCTGGGCGCAGAAGATCCTGGCCGCCCTGGAGGAGATCCTGACCGAGGGCGGGCGGAGCGAAGGGATCGATTTCACGACGTACAAGGAATTCGCCGGGTTGGGCGACTACCATCGCTCCTATAAGGAATTCATCCTGAAAATCCCCGACCTGCTGGCCGACCTCGGGCAGCGCCTGGACGGCCGCAGACAGGCCACCCGGGGGATGGCTTTGCGCATGGTGGCCGACCTGGCCGAAAAGGGCGATCTGGCAATCCCCTCCGCGCAGCACTGGATCTTCAGCGGCTTCAATGCCATGAACACGTGCGAAAAAAAACTTTTTTCATTCTTTCAGGAAAAACACGGGGCAGGACCTCATCCTGCGCACGGACCCCGCGGGGCTGGACGATGCCCTTTCGCCGTTCCAGTTGCAGGCCGAAACCATTCACGGCCTGGGGCTGACCCGGCCCGCCGCTCCCCCTGCGCTCCGACGCCTGGGACGACCTGGCCGGCAAGGTGACCATCCATCCCTGCGACGGCGTGGAGGGCGAGATATATCATGCCTTCCGGATTCTGGAGGGGATTTGCCGCGGCCGCGACGAAGCGTCCTTGAGCAAGGTCGCCGTCCTTCTTCCCTCTTCTCCCAGCCTTATCCCCTTTGTCCAGGGGGCGGTGTCGCGCTTCGATCAGGATACGAAGAAGCTGCCTTTCAACATCACGCTGGGCTACCCGTTGGAACGGACGCCCATGATGCAGCTGGTCGATTCCCTGCTGACCATACTGGAGAACACCGAGGGCGCCATGATAGCGGCCGGCGACTACCTCCAGCTCATCCGCCATCCTTACGTGAAGATATCGGGCGGCGGCGGAGACCTGGAACCCTTGAAAAGGGGGATCCATTTGCTGGAGAACATCATCGACGGGGGGAACCTGACCCGCTTCTCGGTTGCCGGCCTGGAAGCAAAGCTCGCTACGGAGATGCTGAGAGCCGTGCATGGGATCGCCCCGGGAGTCTCCGCCGAGATCGCGGCCCAGGTCAGCAGCCTGCACCGGCGATTCATTCCCCAGGGGATCGCGGGCATGCAGCCGCTCCTCGCCTTCCTGCAACAGGCATTGGAGAGCGTAGGCAGCGAGAAGAACCGCGGCGGCCACCTGTTCCTCAACGAGTATGCCGCCGCCGCCCTGGACGCGCTGGAGGAGCTGAAAGACTTCGCCTTGTCCCATGACGACGTCTTCCATGGGACCGACGCCGCCGGCCTGGCCGCCATGGTGCGCTCCCATTTTCGCGGCCGCACCATCCGCTTCGAGGGATCGCCGCTGCAGGGGGTGCAGGTGATGGGCCCCCTCGAGTTTCGCGGCCTTTCCTTCGATGAGATCGTCATCCTCGACGCCCTGGAGGGCGTCCTGCCCGGCACGATGAAGTACGACCCCATCCTCCCCGCGGATATCCGCGCCATCTTCGGCATCCGCGACCACGGCGACTGGGAAACCATATACGCCTTCAACTTTTTCGCCATGCTCGGGTCCGCCAGGCGCGTCCATGTCCTGTATCCCCGCAAAAGCGAGGACGGCAAGGAGTGCGAGCGCAGCCGCTTCATCGAGCGCATCGCCTACGCGATCGAGAAAAAAAACGGGAAGGCGCCGGCGGCCAGCCCCCTGGCCCTGCCCTTTGAGATCCTGCCGCGCGAGCTCAGGAGCGCGTGAACAAGAACCAGGCCGTCCGCGAACGGCTGGGAGCGATCACCCTCTCCCCGTCTTCGCTGGAGGCCTACGTCAAATGCCCGCTGCAGTTCTACTTCAGCAGGGTGCTCGGCTTGAAAGAACGGGAGGAGGTCGCCCCCGAGACAGAGGGCGGCCTGATCGGCACCATCGCCCACGAAGCGCTCGAGGCCTTTTATGATAAATACCCGGCGCCACGGGCGGCGACCGGGGCCGGGGAGAAAGCCCTGGAAGCCGACCTGGAAGTGTTCCTGCACGATGCCTTTCGCAAGCTCAACTTCGACCCGGAAAAGGGGCTGGAACATATCCGCTCCTGGACCTTGCTGGAGCAGCTGCGCCTGTTCGTCCGCGAGGACGGCAAGCGGATCGAACAGAACGGCATCCGGGTCGAAAAACGGGAAAAAACGTTATCCGCGGACTTCGAGGTCCCGGGGCTGGAGCAGCGGGTCGTCATCAAAGGCCGGCTCGATCGCCTGGAAAGGGAGGGGAGCCTGCTGCGCGTCATCGACTACAAGACAGGCGCGCCTTTCCCGCCCAGGGTCCGCTTGAACGATGCCCTGGACCTGAAGGATCTTTTCCAGCGGGATGAAAGGGGCTATTTCGACGCCCTGGCGGCTTTCCGCAAAAAATACCCGGGCATGCAGCTCCAGGTCTACCTCATGCTCCTGGCCAGGGAAGAGGGCAAAGCCTGGGATGAACTCGATGCCGCCTACGCCTTCCTCCGGGAAAAGAGCGGCAGGATGGTGCAAGGAATTTTCATGACCGGCGGCCGCGGCTCGCGGCCATTCAGCGCCGACGAGAAGAAGGCGGCCATGGAGGCATTCGTCAACGACCTGGGCGAGGTCATTCGCGACATCCATTCCCGGGAGTATTTCCTGGCCAACCCCGGCGATGAGCGTAATTGCTCCTACTGCCCGTTCCGCCTCCCCTGCGGCAATTTGTAAACAGCATGCTGCGCAAGATCATCTTCCTTTACCGGGACGCCTATGCCGGGCTGCCGCGCAACGCCTGGCTGCTGTCGCTGGTGCAGTTCGTCAACCGCAGCGGCTCCATGGTCCTGTTCTTCCTCAGCCTGTACCTGACCCGCAAAATGGGCTTCAGCCTGGCCCAGGCCGGGCAGGCCGTCAGCGCCTTCGGCTGCGGGGCCCTGGCCGGCGCCTACCTGGGCGGCATCCTCTGCGACCGGCTGGGCGCCACGGCGGTGCAGCGGCTGAGCCTGCTGCTCTCGGGGGTGAACCTCATCGTCATGGGCTACCTGGGCACCTTCGCCGCTGCATCCTGGCGGCGGCTTTTCTGCAGGGCGTCTTCGCCGAAGCCCTGCTGCCGGGCAACACCACGGCCATGGCCAGGGAATGCCCGCCGCCGGTCCGCACCAAGGGCTTCGCCCTGAACCGCCTGGCCGCCAACCTGGGAGTGACCATCGGCCCGGTGCTGGGCGGCTACCTGGCCATGTGGAATTACCGCGCCCTGTTCTGGGTCGACGGCCTGACCAGCCTGGCCGCCCTGGCGCTGTTCAGCCGTCTTTTTCAAGAGCGAGCCTCCGGCCCGGCCGCGGGCCGGGGAAGCGCCGCCGCCCGCCGCTGCCAGGCCAGCGGCGCCACCTGCGGGCTATCTTTTTCCTGGTTTTCGGGATCGGCCTGATCTTTTCGCAGTTGTTCAGCACCTATCCGCTGTACATCCACCGGCCTTCGGCTTCGCCGAAAACCGCATCGGCCAGCTGCTGGCCATCAACACGCTGATGATCGTCCTCTTCGAAATGGTCCTGCTCCAGAAGCTGAAGGGGGTCAAGCCCCTGAAAATCATCGCGGTCGGCGCCGCGCTGACGGGCTTGGGCTTCGCCCTGATGCCCCTGGCGCGCGGCTTCGCCTTACGCCGCGCTGACCGTGGCCGTCTGGACCATGGGTGAAATGCTCTCCCTGCCGCTGCTGACCGCCGAGGTCGCCAACCGCTCCAGCGAACACAACCGCGGCCGGCACATGGGCTGGTTCGGCGTCTCTTTTTCCCTGGCCTGGATGCTCGGTCCCATCGGCGGGGCGGGGGTCTATGCCCGTTTTTCACCGGCGGCGCTGTGGTTCGGCTGCGGCGGGTTCGGCCTGCTGCTGGCGTATGGATTCAGCCGCCTGGCCAAAAAACAAAATGAAATCACTTGAATTTCGTTGCCGGGATAACCGTTTGCGGATTGAATGGCTTGCCGGTCGCTGACCGCGCCGGTCGAAGCCGGCCGGGGACCAGGGGCCCCCGGCCAGCAGCACTATTTTAGGAGTATTTCTCGAAAACAGGTCCAGGGCGCGGGGATCGCCGGACTGGCCGAGCCAGAAGATCGCTGCCTTTCTCAGCCGCGGCTGCGGGTTCCGACGGGCGATCTGCAGCAAAAGCGGCGTCCCTGTTTCCTCCGGCAGCTGGCTGAGGGCGAAAACGGCCTGCTTTCTTGATCTCCAGCGATTCGGGCGAGGCGATCACGTCGCCCAGGGCCCTGACCGCGGCCGCCGAAGCTTTTTGGCCGAGCCAGAAAATGGCGTCCTTGCGGACGTCGCTGTCGGGGTCGCGGCGGGCCAGGCCGATCAATTCGCCGACCGCGGCCGGCCGTTGAACAGGTAGAGGGCAAACACCAGGTCCTTGCGCAGGTCGCGACCGGCATCCCTGGCCAAGCAGGCCGCGGATGAATTCCAGCCCCTGGGTCTCGTCGGCCGTTCCCAGCCAGGCCAGGCGCTCGCCACCCAGGTCGTATTTCCGGTCCGGGGCGAGGAGCTCCATGTCGCAGGATCCGGCAGCGGCCGTTTTCGACCTGGTTCAGGAAGAGCAACACTCCCCAGGATTCGCCGCCTTGCTCTGCGCCGGGGCCGGCGGAAATATTCAATCCCTGCTCGCCTATCCGCATTCACGATGATCCGGCCGTCCGCGGCTCTTGATCGACAGCGGGCCGTTGTTCGCCGTCGCGATGCCGCCGCGCGCAGGAATCGATGCGCTCGCAGGCGGGAAAGGCCCAGGCCGTGAAAAAAACGGACCCGCTGCCTGCTCGCCGTCCATTGGCGGCAGGCTTCGGCGGAGCGCTCCCGCAGGGACAGCCCCTCCGTTGCCGCGACCGTCACCCGGCCGTTGAACATCCCGGCGGTCGGGCTTTCCGCCGCCGCCCCGAGCAGGGCCAGCAGCAGCCAGAAGACCAAGCCGAGAACGAATTGGCGTTTCACGGTGTCCCCCGGCTTATTCCTGGTCGATCAAGCTGCTGCAGGAATTTCGCGGCCTCTTCGCTGTCGGACTGGCCGATCCAGAACATCGCTTTCTTTCTCAGCTCCTGGTTCTTTTCGCCGCGGGCGATGGCGAACAGGTGCTTCAAGGCCGCCTGGCTGTCGTTCTGGCTCAGGCTGAAGAGGATCTTTTCCTTGACGGCGAAGCTCGCGTTGCCGTCGTACAGGCCTTGAGCATGTTGGCGCTGGCATCGCCCCCCTTCTGGCCGATCCAGAACACCGCTTCTTCTTTCAGGCGGTCCTCGGAATTACCGGTCGCGATCTCCTTGAGAAAAGCCGTGCCCTGGCATCGTTGTCCAGTCTGCCCCAGGGAAAAGATGATCTTTTTTTTCAGCTCGATATCGGTATTGGCCTTGTACATTTCCATCAGGGCGCCGGGCGCCCGCTGGTCATCCGACTGCCCGATCCAGAATATCGCCTTTTCCCGCAGTTCCAGGTCGGGGTCGCTCTTGGCGACATCGAGCAGCTTGCGGAAACTCGCCTCGCTCTCGTTCTGGGAGAGCGCGAACAGGATCTTCTCCTTGAGCTTGCGGTCCTGGCATGCCGGCGTACAGGTCGATCAGGCTGCGCATTCCCGCTTCGCCCCCCTCCTGCCCCAGCCAGAAAACGGCCTGCTCGCGAACATAGGGATCTTCGTCCTTGCGGGCGATCTCGCCCAGCAGGGGCGGGACCGACGGGTCGTCATGCTGGCTCAGGACAAAGACCGCCTTGGCGCGGATGTTCTTGTCCTTGCTCTCGCGGATGATCTTTTTCAGGATGGGCAGGGCCTTTTCCTCGTTCATCTGCATCAGGGCGTCCAGGGCGACCAGCTTGACATCCATGTCGGAGCCGTTGCCGGTTTCGGCGCTGCCGGTGATGTACTTTTTGTACTGGATCTTGCCGGCATTGACCAGGGATTCGGCCAGTTCGATGCGCAGCATGCGGGCATCGCTGGCCCAGCTGCTGTCGCCGAAACGCTTCAGCAGCGTTTCGACCTTGCGTCATGGCCTGCTTCGCGCATGGCGGTTTGCTTTTCAATATCGCCGCTCTCCTTGGCCGCCTGGTTCAGGCTGTAGGCCAGCCAGTAATAGGGCTCGGCGCCCCAGGGGCTTTGCGGGAAAAGCGTGCTCAAATTTTTCCATTTGTCGACGGCCGCGCTCCAGTCCTTCTTGTGGATGGCTTCCTTGCCGGCCTGGAACAGCTGGTCGGCCTTGGCCTTGCCGACTGGGGGCCGGACTGGGCCGCCAGCGGAGCCAGCGCCGTCAGCAGAAGCAGCAGGAAACAAAAAACCGCTTTTTTTACATTTTTCATATTGAACCTCCTTAAATGCGCACGGTCTTGCGATCCGTGAATTTAAAAACCTTCATCTTCATGGGAATGCCCTTTTCCCTGATCAGGGCTCCGACCAGCCGGCTATCTTCGGGGTTGGAGCGGTCCAGGTGGACGATCTCGAGCAGGACCAGCTCGATGTCGTCCAACAGCCGCAGCAGGGAGGAGTCCCTGTTTTTTTCCGCCCGCAAGCGCAAAAGATGCAGGTTGTTCAGCAGCGCGCCGTATCCGGTCCCCGTCGATCGCGCCGCCGTCGCCCGGGGCCCGGACATTGCTGTATTCGGAGAGGACCGGTTGCAGGGCGGCGAAATAGTCCTGGGTCGAGTACAGGAAGGGCGCTTCCGCCGGCGCGGCCGCTCGCGGTCCTGGCCGGGGAAAAGTACAGGCGGGCGACCGCGACGCCCAGGACGAAAAAGGCCAGGAAGCCGCCGCCAGCAAGGCCCAGCGCGGAGAGCGCAGCGGCGAGAACCGCCGCGGCGGCGCGGGCGCGACCGCGGCGGCGATCCTGCTGCCACGATCTTTCAAAATCCGCGGCCGGCACGACCGGGACGGCCGTTTGCAGCAGGCCGCCGATTTTTCTTATTTCCGCCAGACGCGCAGCTGCAGGCGGGGCAGGCGCGCAGGTGCCGCTCCAATTCCGCCTTTTCCGCTTCGGCCAGCCGGCCGTCCTGGTAATGCAAAAATCAAGCTCGCTGATTTTTTTGCATTTCATTTTCATTCTCCCAAACCCGCGGGCAGTTCTTTTTTCAACTGGGCCAGGGCCCGGAACAGCTGCTTCTTGACGCTGCCCACGCTGCAGCCCATGGTCGCGGCGATCTCGCCGATCTTCAGCTGCTGGTAATGGCGCAGCACCACCACCATGCGCTTGCGCTCGCTGAGCCGTTCCAGGCCGAGCCGCACCTGCCGGCGGATCTCGCTGCGCTGGTATTCGCTTTCCGGCGTGGCCGCATTCTCCGCTTCCATGGCAGCCGCGGTCCTTTCGCTCAACTCGACCGTGTCTTCCCGGCGCCGGCGGCGGCGGAAATGGTCCAGGGCGCAATTGACGGCAATGCGATACAGCCAGGTGGCGAAATAGGAATTTTCGTCCAGCTGGCACTTTTGCAGCGACTGGAAAGCCTTGATGAAGGTGTCCTGCAAAATATCTTCGGCGTCGGCCACGTTGCCGGCATAGCGGTAGGCCAGGGAATAGATGCGGCTGCGGTTGCGCTCATACAGTTCATGCATGGCGCCGCGGTCGCCCGCCTTGGCCAGGACCACCCAGTCAGTTTCTTTGCCGTTCATTTGCAGCATACCCCTTTGACGGCTATTATAGCGTTTTCGTTGACCGGGGTGAAAATATTATTTTTGATTGGCAGGAAGGGGAGATTTTAAAAAATGAAATTAAAAAAAAAGGGGACGGCCCCGAGGGAGCGTCCCCTTGATTTTCGGATACTGTTTAGTCTGTGACTAGAACAGCCGGCAAGCTCTCGCTTACCAGCGGTTGCCGCCGAAACGGTCGCGTTCGCGATTGCCGCCTTCGGTTTTCGGCTTGGCTTCGTTCACCTTCATGGGCCGGCCTTTCAGTTCCTTGCCGTTCAGGGCCTTGATGGCCGGCTGCGGCTTCTTCTTTCTCCGGCATTTCGACAAAACCAAAACCTCTCGGCTTATTGGTGAATTTGTCCTTGATGATGGTCGCTGAAGCCACCTGGCCGAATTCCTCAAAAGACTTGCGTAAATCCTCTTCCTGGATCTCCCAGGGTAAGTTCCCGACGTAAATGTTCATAAAATCCTCCGATTTGAGTTTTTTAATTTGTGAACATTCAGCTTCAAATTTCATCCGGTTTTCCAGACCCAGTGAATATGGAAATCCCACTTCAGCGATGATGTGGGGTTTTATCCATCTCTTGCGGGGATTTTCGGCAAACCAACAAAATTTCTAAAACTTGATACATTCACCAACTCAATCAAAAGCATTATAGAACACATTTGCGGCAAATGCAATAGAAAAAAAATATTTTTTTCCTGGAGAGGCGGGATAGCTGGCCCCATCCCCCAACCCCTTCCCCTAAAGGAGAAGGGGCAAAAAATAATTGATCCGCTGAGTTTGATTATGCTTTTATTCCCCTCGCCTTTAGGAGAGGGGGCGAGGGGTGAGGCGGAAACCTCAGGAGATGCGGTATACCCGGTGCAGCTGCAGCCCCAGCCGGACGTCGGGGATGCCGCTTTGCGCGCAGGCCTTGAACAGGTCGAAGGCGCGCCGGTACTTGTTCGCGGGAGCCCCAAACGGGCTGCAGCAGGATCGGCGCCTGGCAGTCCCGGCGCAGCATTTTCAAGACCGGCAGGTCCAGCGCCGGGGTGACCAGCAGCTTGATCTCGCTGGCCCGCTCCAACAGCCGCGGCTGCACCCGGTAGGCGGCGACATCCTTGGGCGATACCGTCCACCAGTCGATGGGCAGTTCCTGGAAATGCAGGCCGTTGGTTTCCACGGCCACGAAATAACGGTCGCGCCGCAGGGCCGACACCAGCTCATGCAGGTCCTGCTCCAGGGGTTCGCCGCCGGTGATCACCAGTTGCGTTCCGGGGGCGGCCGCGGGCAAGGCGGCGACCGCCGCCGCGATCGCGGCAGCGGACATGGCCCGCCCGCCGCTCCAGGCGCCGCGCGTGTCGCAATACGGGCAGCGCAGGGAACAGCCGGCCAGGCGGATGAATATCGAGGAAACGCCGCTGTTCAGCCCCTCGCCCTGGGCCGACCAGAAGATGTCATCGATCTTCAGCATATGCGGCACCGGCATCGTCCGATTCCCAGACCATGACCCGCTGGACCGGGTAGCGCAGCTTGATCTGCGCGAAAAAATAGCGGGCCAGGTTTTCGGCCGAAGGCGAAAAATCGTACACCTCGTTGAGCACTTTGTGGTCGGGGACCAGTTGGCGCAGGAATTCCTTGATGCATGCCGAAATCGA
The DNA here is from genome assembly GCA_963764745.1 of Candidatus Aminicenantota bacterium. Lineage (GTDB taxonomy): Bacteria > Acidobacteriota > Aminicenantia > UBA2199 > UBA2199 > UBA2199. The sequence goes on from CAVXTN010000012.1 coordinate 596,495, forward strand.
TGGAAATACCCGACTTGTCAAGCTCGCCGGTCCGGAAGGTCACTTCGATCTCGAACGTGTGGCCGTGCATTTTTTCGCACTTGCCCTTGTAGTTTTCCAGAAAGTGGGCCGCGGAAAATTTTTGTTTGACCACCAGGTCCCAGCTCATGCTTTTCCCTCCTTTTGCAGGCGCGCCAGCAGCGGGTCCGGCCGCCCCAGGCCGGCGAACGCCCGCGCCCGGATGTCGCAGGAAGGGCAGTGGCCGCAGGGCAGTTCCGCGCCGCGGTAGCAGGAGATCGAATAGGCGTAATCGGCGCCCAGCTCGAAGCCCAGCTCGATGATCTCCATTTTGCTCAAAGCGATCAGCGGCGTGTGCACCTTGAATTTTTCCCCGCCCCGGCTCGCCGCGGTGCCCTGGTTGATGGCCGCCGCCATTTTCCTGGCGAACTGCGCCGATGGTGTCCGGGTAATCGGGGCTGTCGATGGCGTTGAATCCGGTCACCAGGTGGCGGCAGCCGCGCGATTCGGCATAGGCGGCGGCCAGGGCCAGGAAAATGCCGTTGCGAAAAGGGACGTAGGTCGACGGCAAGCCGGGTTCTTTGCGGGCGGCGGCCAGCGAGGCGGGAATGGGGCGGCCGTCGGCAAGCAGGGCCGAAGCCAGCAGGTTCTGCAGGGGCAGCGCCACGACGTCGGCCGCCACCCCGAGGTTGGCGGCGATCTTTTTTGCCATTTCCACCTCGATGCGGTGCCGCTGGCCGTAATCGACGACCAGCGCCCGCAGCGGAGCGAATCTGCCGCGCGCCCAGTAGAGCGCCGTGGTGGAATCGATGCCCCCGGAAAACAGGATGACCGCGCCTTTGTTCATGGCCTTATTTTACCCCATTTCCCGGCTGCTGCCAAACCGGCGTCTAGCCGCTTTTTTCCAGGCGCCCCCGCAGGGGCAGGAATTTCAGCGCGAATACCACGGTGCCGGCCAGGGAAAGCGCCCCGCCGATGGCGATGGTCATCTGCACGCCGATGCCGCTGGCCAGTGTGCCGACCAAAAAACTGCCGATGGGCGTGGCGCCCATGAAGGCCATGGTATAGATGCTCATCACCCGCGCCCGCTTGTCGTCGCTGATCAGGTGCTGGATATAGGTGTTGGCCGAGGCCATCTGCACCATCATGCCCAGGCCGATAAGGAACAGCAAGGCCATGGCCAGCCAGAAGGCCCGCGCCAGCGCCAGCGCCACCAGCCCCAGGCTGAAAAGCGCCGAGCCGCCGACCATGATCTTCTCGATGCCGCGGTTGGTCCGGCGCGCGGCCAGGACCAGGGCGCCGAGCAGCGCCCCGCAACCGACCGCCCCCATCAGGAATCCCAGGCTGTTCGGGCCGCCGTTCAGGACCTGGCGAACGAAGACCGGCATCAGGGTCACGTAGGACAACCCGACCAGGCTGACCCAGGCGATCAGGGTGATGATCAGGCGGATGGGGCGCGTACTGAAGGTATAGACGAACCCTTCGCGAAGCTCGGGCCAGAAGCCCGCGCCTGTTTTTTTCCTCTCCCGGGGCGGGAAACGTCATGGCCAGCAGGGCGAAGATCACCGCCAGGTAGCTGAAGCCGTTGATCAGGAAGCAGATCCCCTCGCCGACCAGGGCGACCAGGATGCCGGCCACGGGCGGCCCGATCAGGCGGGCGCCGTTGAACATGGCCGAATTCAAGGCGATGGCATTGCCAAGGTCCTCTTTTCTTTCGACCACCTGCACGACCATGGAATGGCGGGCCGGGGCGTCCAGGGCATTGGCCACGCCCAGGAAAAAGGCCAGCGGCAGCAGGTGCCAGGGGGCGATGGCCTTGCTGAACATCAGGATGGCCAGGACGAAAGCCTGGATCATGGCCAGGGACTGGGCCACCAGCATGATGTGCATGCGGTTCCAGCGGTCGGCCAGCACGCCGGCCAGGGGCGACATGAAAAAAACGGGCACCTGGGCGAAAAAAGCCACCAGCCCGAGGTAAAAAGCCGAGCCGGTCAGGCGGTAGACCAGCCAGCCCATGGCCACCTGCTGCATCCAGGAGCCGGTCAGCGAAATGCCCTGGCCGCCGAAATAGAGGCGGTAGTTGCGGTGGCGCAGGGCGCGCAGGGATCGACTTCAGGCCGGAAAAAGGATGGAGCCGCATTTTGCGCTTTCCCATGGCTACCCTCCCCCCAGGTGTTCCAGCAGTATCTTCAGGCCGATGGCAACCAGGATCGCCCCGCCCAGGACCTCCACTTTGCCTGCGAACCACGTCCCGAACCTGTGGCCGATGTAAACGGCCGGCAGCGAGAGACAAAAGGTCACCAGGCCGATGAGCAGCACCGGCAGGATGATGTCCACGGCCAGGACCGAAAAGCTGAGGCCCACGGCCAGGGCGTCGATGCTGGTGGCCACGGCCAGGGCCAGCAGAACCGGCAGGCGCAAGCGGTTGGTTTCCGCCCGGCAGTCGCGGCCGCGCCGCGACTCGAGCATCATTTTGCCGCCGATGATGGCGAGCAGGATGAAGGCCAGCCAATGGTCGAAACGGGAAAATGCCTTCTTGAAACCCAGGCCGGCCAGCCAGCCGATGACCGGCATCAGGGACTGGAACAGGCCGAAGGCGAATGCCAGGCGCAAGGCCTGGCGCAGCTCGACCTTCCTGGCGGCGCAGCCGTTGGCCATGGCCACGGCCACGGCGTCCATGGACAGGCCCAGGGCGATGAACAGGACGGTTACGATATCCATATGGATCACTGCGGCAGCACTTCCAGCATGAATTGCCGGGAAAGCGAGCGGTAGGAAGCCCGGACCATGATGCGGCCGGCGCGGCGGATCAGGTAAAAATCGTAATGGAACTGCTTGAATAAAAAGTCGTAGTTCATCTGGGTCTGAAACTCCCAGTTCTTGACCAGGGTAACGATGCAATCGAGGTAACTGCTGGTAAAATTCCCGGTCTTGGTGTCATAGGAAAGCGACACCCAGCCGTTGACGCGCCGCGGGCTTTCTTTCAGCCTCATTATGGCCGACCAGTCCTGCGAGCTGCTGCCCTGGATGAGCCATTTCTCGGTGCGGCGCCGGGTGTGGTAATTGTACAGGAAATCGAGCCCGGCGAAACCGCCGATGTTCTGGCTGCACTTGAACACATAGCCCAGCGAGGTGAATTTGTTCAGAGGGTCCTCATCCAGCAGCTGCTCGGCGGCCAGGGAGAAATCGAACACCGGCCCGCGCCCCAGCTGGATCTTTTCACTCTGCAGGCTCAGGGCCAGGTTCGCCCGGCTCTGGTTGTCCCGCTTGCCGGCCAGGTTCAGCTGGCTGACCATGAAGGTGGAGTTCAGGTTCACCTGCAGCAGGTTGTGATAGAGCCGGATGGGGCTGACGTTCAGGGTGAAGCGCGGCGTGCCCTGGCTCTGGTTCAACAGCAGGTCCTTGTGGAACGAATAATCGGCGGCCAGGTTGAAAAGCCGGTGGGTATACGCCAGGGAGAACGACGAGCTGAGCAGGCGGTTGTAGGCGTCCGCGGCGTACAGCAGCCGCGAGCGGGAGTGCTGCAGGGAAAAGTTGATGTTCTTCAAAACCTGGTTCTGCAGGGAGACCTCGGCCACGTACTGCTTTTCCTTTTCATAGGAAAGGTTCAGGGCCAGGTTGCCCAGCACGCGGCTTTGCAGGCTGGAACCCAGGCGCAGCCACAGTTCCTCCTTTTTAGCCGGGGTACGGCTGTATTCGGCCGCCCACTCGCTGGCCAGCCACGGGGTCCATTTGGTTTTAAAACCCAGGCGGGTGTTGAACAGGTTGTCGGTCAGGAAATTGACATTCAGGCTGGCCTCGCTTTTCCGGCCCAGGTTGAGCGAATTCAACGAATTGAAATTCACCTTGAAGGCGGGCCCGACATCGATCCGGCCCAGGATATCGTATTTGATGTCCAGCATGTTGTAGGTCCTGGCCGTCCCGTTCCTGACCGGCTTTTCCAGCAGCAGGTGGCTGTTGACCACCAGCCCCTGCGAAGCGTAATACCAGATCTTGTCCAGGTAGGCGCCCTGGACCTCGGCGCTGTCGCTCCCCTGGTCGAGCTTGAATTTCTTGAACGACAACGACTGCACGCCTTCGATGAAGGCAGTGGTCTCGTAGCCGAACACCCGGTAAATCCCGGTAATGACGATGCGGCGGTTCAGGAAATATACCAGCGATTTTTTGAGCGCTTCCGGGTCCCGGCTGACGATTTTCTTGGCGGCGGCATTGATGCCGGCCGCGGCTTTTTTCTGGCCCGGCAGGGTCCAGGAAAAGATGCGCTCCCGGAAGCGCGTGCATCTCAGGCTCAGGCTCTCCAGGTCGATCTCCAGCACGTCGGCCGCGTATTTCTGCCTGCCCGCCTCCAGCAGGCAATTGCGGCTGGCCACGGCGACGCGGCCGGACACGTCGATCTCCACGGCCTCCGCCTGGATGGTCCACTCATTGCACTTGATGCGGATGTTCCCCTGGCCGTATATATAATTGAAGTCATAGCTATAGAGAAGGTAATCGCCCTTGATCTCCAGCAAGCCCCTGGCCGGCAGGCAGACGGCCAAAGCCCCCAGCAGGAAAAAAAGGGCTTTGCTCATTGAAACCTTAGTTTGTAGATCTTGCCGGCCCGGTCGCCGCACCAGAAGATGCCGCCGGCAAAGGCCAGCCCGGCGGCCTGGCGGGAGGGCGTCTGGTAGGCGTTGAGCGGGGCGCCGCTTTCGTCGAGACGGAAGAGTTTCATCTTCGTGGCGTCGATGGTCCACAGGTTGACGCCGTCATGGCTGATGCCGTCGATGGCGAAGCCGGGTTGGGGAATGGAGCGTTCCACCGCCCCGCTGGCGGGATCGACGACCAGGATGGAGTTGGTCAGGCGGTCGGCCACGTACAGGCGTCCGGCCGCATACTCCAGGCAGCCGGCATTGCCGCGCAGCAGGTTGAGCACGCGGATCTGCGTGCCGGTGACGATGTTCACCTGCACCACCTGGGAAGAGTCCTTGACGCTCAGCCAGAGGTCCTTGCCGTCATAGGCGATGCCGGCCACCGGCTGCGGGTAATCCAGTTCCCGGATCAGGGTCCCGGAATTGTAGTTCAGGGCCTGGATGCGCGAAAGCGCGTCGACCACCCAGAGGGCATCGCGGCTGAACGTCAGGTCGACCGGGACGACGCCGTCGACCTGCAGGGTGGCCAGGATTTCATAGGCGCGCGTCTCGGCGGCGGGATCGTTGGCATTGTCGAAAAGCCGGTCGTTGCAGGCGGAAAGGAAAAAAAGACTAAAAAAAGCAACTGAAGCCAGCGCCGAATGCTTGTTTTTCATGGTTGTAATAGGGGTGAAAAGCCACGGCCGCGGTCCGGCCGTACTTTTTCTTGGCGAAAACAAAGATGTCGATCATGTTCAGGACCCAGACGCCGGCGGCGGCCAGGATGGCAGTGTTGCGCCTCCGGTCGTACTTCGTGGTCTGCAGCCGCCACTCCACCGCCGAGGCCGCATCCATGGCATCGCGGTAGTTGCGGTAGGCATCGTTGCCTTTGCCGATGTTGACGGCCACCTCGACCAGGCAGAATATCTCGGCCGAGGCGAAAAGCGCGGCCTTGAGGTACTGCTTTTCGGCCAGCTGCCCGAGGCCGGGGAAGATCAGCGATTTTTCCAGCGCCTTGCGCAAGCGGTCGGGTTCGGGTTTCAGGTCTTCCGCCGCGACCAGAACCCGCACGGCCAAGAGCGCAAGCAGCAAAACCAGGGCCTTTTTCCTGGGCATTTTCTCCTCGTAATTCCGCAAACCATTCATGATCATGCATTTCCAAGCGACCGCCAACCGGTCGTAATGGAACGTCCTTGGTGTTCCAGATTATACATGAATGACTTGGCAACGGCAATCTCGAGAAAATCCGCCGCTGCCGCCATTGCCTCCACGGGCGATCGAAAAATGTGGTTGACATTTCGGCATATTTTCCCTAAAATTTCGCCATGGCTGCAAAAATCTTCTATCCGTCAGTTTTTCCTGAACCGGGGTTGACGATCGGGTTTTTTGGGGTCACGATCGGCAATATTTTTCTGATTTGCATTCGCGGCGAGAGGAAACATGATCTCCAAATGGATCGGGATGGCCTGTGCCGTTTTCGGACTTTTCATCTGCAGGCCGCTTGCCGCAGCGCCGTCGCTGCGCATCGCGCTGCACAGCGGGGCCAACGTGGCTTCCTGGCCGGAGATCGACCAGCGGCAGGACGGGAAGAACCTGCCCCTGGTCTCGCTCGACCGGCGCTGGCCCCTGGAGCCCGGGGCGGCTGACGCCCTTTTCCCGCCCGCCGGCATCCCCTTGCTGTTGCGCCTGCAGTTTGCAGACGCCTCCCAAAACATCAGCGCCCCGGACCTGGACCGCCTGGCGGGACTGCTGCTGGCCCACCCCGGCATATCGCACCTGGTCATCGAAGCCACCGCGCCGCCGGCGAACCCGGACTCCCTGGCATATCTCATCAAGAAGGTTTCCACCCAGGCCCGCGGCGCCAATGCCGGCATCCAGATAGCCGTCGAAGTGGGCGGCGATCCGGATGAAGCGAGTTGGCTGAAGCTGGCCGGCCGCCTGGTCGGTGATCCGGATGTCGCCCCCTACTTCAACGCATTCCTGTGCCGCTCCTTGAGCGACCGGTCCAGGGATGCGCTTTGGGAGAAGGCGCCGAGCATCGTTTTTTGGAAATGGTGCGCCGTGGCCGGCAAGTCGCCGGACACCGTCCTCGAGAACCGGGAGATCCTGGCCCAGATCGTCGCCGCGGGAGACTTCGAAAAACAGGGGATCACGCTGCTCGTCGTCCCGGTCGACAACCCCAGCGAGCGCTTTCCGCTTTTTTCCCGCTTTTGCGCCTGCCTGGAAGACGAAATGTACCGGGACGCCGACGCGATCATGGTCAGCGCCGATGGCGGTTCTTCCTATCCCCTGCCCCGCTTCATACGCAAAAAGGATCTCGCCTCCATCGTGTTCATGAGCACCGCCAGCGACAGCAAACTGAAGCTCTCACTGGAAAAAGGCGAGTATCAGGAAGCCCGCATCAATAACCTGATCACCGGCGAGCGCGCCGTCCTGCCCATCCGCTCGCATGCCAAGGCCCTGCTCATCAATCACCAGAGCGCATTCCTGGCGATCGAACTCGTCCCCTGGAGCGAAAATCCCGAAATGACCACCGCCCAGGTCGATGTCCAGAGCCGGTATCAGCTGACTGTCGAGGAAATCGTTGCCCGCGTCCAGGCCTGGGACGCATTGCAGAAGAACAAGCTGAAATCCTATATTGCCACGATGACCCTTTCCCTGAGGCTGCACATCGCCAACTATGACGAGACGTTCGACCTGACGACCCGCGGCCCGGTGTTCGCCGAGCGGGACAAGCCCTACGACTGGGTGTGGAAGGAATTCTTTATCAATGGCGTCAGGTGGAAAGGCAAGATGGCGCCGAAGATACCCCTGCTGCAGCCGGAAAAGGTTTCCATACAGCCTTTCGCCATCCATCTCACCGAGGGCTACCAATACGACCTGGTCGGTGAAACGACGTTCAGGGGCCACCGCGCCTATATGGTCGATTTCAAGCCCAGGAACAAAAATGACAAGCAAACCGGCTTCGAGGGCCGGATGTATGTCGATGTCGCCACATTCGCCCGTCTCTATGAACGCGCCACCCAGCTCAACCTGAAGGGCGACGCCATCTCCAACACCGAGGCGCAATCCTTCGAAGCGGTGCCCGGCGCCGAGAACGTATGGCTGCCGATGACCATCAAGGGCGAGCAGGTCTTTACGATCGGCGGCCGGAGCATCAACATCGAACGCCAATTGACGCTTTCCAGGTTGGAGGTCAACCCGACCGATCTCGAGTCGCGGCGGGACGAGGCCTTTCGCTCGAAAGTGCAGATCGTCCGCGATACCGAACAGGGGCTGCGCTACCTGGTCAGGGACAAGAAGACCGGCGAGCGGGTGGTGGAGTGGGGAGTGAAGAAATCACAGCTGTCCGGCGTGCTGGGCACGTTTTACGACAGGTCGCTCTCCTTTCCCTTGCCCATCGCCGGGATCAGCTACATGAACTTCAACATGGACAAAAAGGGCAAGCACCTCAACCTGCTTTTCGGCGGCGTCCTGCTCACTGCCACGTACAGCGATCCTTCCTTTCTCGGGACCCGGGCCAACCTGGGCGCCGACCTCTATGCCGTCGCCATTCCTTCCAGCAACTCCGTCTACCGCGGAGGCTCATCCGTTGCCGAGGAAAAGATCCGCGACCTGCCGTCCTGGCTGCAGCTCAATTTCGGTTTTCCCCTGAACCATAACCTGAAATTCGCCTCCTCCTTTTATGTGGAATATCACCATTACTCACGCAGCGCCGACACCGCTGACGACTTCGTCCTGCCCAAAAGCGGGCTCACTTTCGGCGCCATCGGCCGGCTGATCCTCGATGTCAACGGCTACAACCTTTCCTTCATGGGCACGTATGCCCGCCGCAGCAGCTGGGATCTCTGGGGCCGGGGCGATTCCTCCGCTTTCGACCCCGATCAGAGGTCCTTCGTCCGCTGGCGGCTCCTGCTGGTCAAGGATTTCTTCCTTACCAAGTTCCGCCGGCTGCACCTGTCGGCCGGCTACTACGACGGCATGCGCCTGGACCGCTTCAGCGACTTCAAAATCGGGTTCTTCAACGAGTTGAAGCTCCACGGCTTTAAATCCGGCTCCGTCAGGGTCGAGCGTGCCTGGACATTCAATACCTCCTACGGCTACAGCTTCGGTGAGGCGTTCCGGCTGGAGGCCTTCTATGATTCGGCGCTGGTGACCGACCGCAGCAACGGGTATAAGAACACATATTTTTCCGGGGTGGGCATTTCGGGCACGACGCACGTCCCCGGCCTGAACACGATCGCTCGTTTCGATTTCGGCGTGCCGCTGGTCAGCCACGACATCCGGGGCTTCGTCGTTTATCTCGTCTTTCTCAAGATGTTCTGAGCAGGCTTGTTTCCCGGCAGCCGCGGCCTTCCGCTGCCTTTTCTTCAGGCGATTCTTCCCTCGCAGAGGTTCTCGTTGACCACGCGCTCGATGAGCACCGACAGTTTTTTCTTGCTTGTAGCCGCGCACCGGCGGGATGCGCACCGACAGGAAATTGCGCGTGACCACCAGCGCGTAATTGGGATTTTCCTCGATCAGGATGCCGGCAAAAATCTTGCCGCGGCAGCGGTCGCGGTAGGCCAGCTTCATCTGGATGCCCAGTTCCTTCAGCTCCCGGGCGCGGGCGCGGACCATGACGACGGGCAGCGGGTCCAGGGCGGCGGCCTTGGTGCCGCGGCGCGGCGAGAAGGGAAAGACGTGCAGGTAGTTCAGAGGCGAGGATTGGATGAATTTCACGGTTTCCTGGAATTCCCTTTCGCTTTCGCCGGGAAAGCCGACGATGAAATCGGCCCCCAGGTTGGCTTCGGGAAAAAACTTGCGGAAATGGGCCAGGATCTTCAGGTAATCGGCGCTTTTGCCGCCGCGGTTCATGCGGCGGATGACCGCGTCGCTGCCGCTCTGGAACGAAAAATGAAAGCTGTCGGCGACCTTGGAAAAAGCGCTCAGTTCCTTGACGAAATTGTACTTGATGAAGCGCGGGTCCAGGGAGCTCAGGCGGATGATCTCGATGCCGCGCACGCGCTGGATCTCCTCGATGATGCCCAGCAGGGTCTCGCGGGGGAACAGGTCGTAGCCGTAGGACGACAGGTTGATGCCGGTCAGCACCACCTCGCGGTAGCCCAGCGACGCGTAGTGCCGGACCTTGGCCAGGATGTCCTTTTGGGTCAGGCTGCGCGCCTTGCCGCGCAGCGACGGCACGATGCAGTAGGCGCAGCGGAAATTGCAGCCGTCCTGGATCTTCAAAAAGACCCGCGAGCGGAAGGACGAATGGAAGATCATGCGGCTGTCCAGGGGAAACAGCTCGCGCACGGCCTGGACCAGGTTCTGTTTTTCCTGGTTGTCAAAAAAAAAATAGTTCTTGTACTTGTGGCTCAGGGCCGCCTTGTCCTGGCTGACCGTGCAGCCGGCGATGAGCCAGCGGATGCGGGTGTTGCGATAGGCCTTGCCGATGAAGCGCAGCACGTCCTTTTCGGCTTTCTCGGTGACGCTGCAGGTGTTCAGGATGCCGAAGGCGGCCTCGGCGGGAGCCGTGGTCAATTCGTATCCGAGTTTTTCCAGTTCGATGATCCATTCCTGAATCTCGGCCTGGTTGCTGCGGCAGCCGAAACTGTCGACGACGAATTTCATCCCCGGTCCAGCTTTTCTTTCAGTTCCCTGCTCTTTTCCGAGCACCGCGTCACGCTGTTCGGAGCGGTAGGCCTGCAGTTTTTCCTTCAAGGCCGGATCGTGGACGGCCAGCAGGGAGACGGCGAAGAGCGCGGCGTTGGTCGCCGCCGGCGGCGCCGATGCCGAAAGTGGCCACGGGCACCCCGGCCGGCATCTGGACGATGGCCAGCAGGGAGTCGAGCCCGGAAAGCGGGGAAGTCATGGGCACGCCCAGCACGGGCAGGACGGTGTGGCTGGCCACGACTCCCGGCAGGTGGGCGGCCCCGCCGGCCGCGGCGATGATCACCTCCACGCCCTGCGCTTCGAATTCCCGGACCAGCTGCAGGGTGCGTTCCGGCGTGCGGTGGGCCGAGCTGACCTCGATGCGCAGCGGCACCTGCAGCCGGCGCAACAGGGCGATGCCTTTTTCCACCTGGGGAAAATCCGAATCGGAGCCCAGGAGATACGCTATTTTGGCGTTCATTTGCGGTTCAGGCCGATATCGCGGCGGAAGACCATGTCGTCAAAAGTAATGAACGAAATCCCGTTATAGATCTTGTCCATGGCTTCCTTCATGGTCGGGGCCGTGGCGCAGACATTCAGCACCCGGCCGCCGGCGCTGACCAGGCCGTCCCGGCCCTGGGCCGTGCCGGCGTGAAAGATCTCCACGCCCAGCGACTTGGCCCGATCCAGCCCCTGGATATTCGCCCCGCTGGCGTACTTTTGCGGGTAGCCCTTGGCGGCCAGGACCACGCAGCCGGAAACGTTCTCCTCCCAGTCGGCGACGATGTCGAAAAGGTTCTCGTCGGCCGAGCCTTCCAGGATGTCGACCAGGTCGCTTTTCAGGCGCATCAGCACCACCTGGGTTTCCGGGTCGCCGAAGCGGGCGTTGAATTCCAGGACTTTGGGGCCTTCCCGGGTGATCATCAAGCCGGCGTAGAGAAGCCCCTTGTATTCCTTGTTCTCGAATTTCAGCCCGGAAACGGTCGGCTGGATGATGGTCTTCATGATCTGGTTGAAGAGCTCCTTGCTGATCATCGGCGCCGGAGAAATGGCGCCCATGCCGCCGGTATTGGGCCCCTTGTCGCCCTCCAGGGCTTTCTTGTAATCCATGGAAGTGGCCAGCGGGAAAATGCGCTTGCCGTCGCAAACGACCATGAAGGTCATTTCCTGGCCCGTGAGAAATTCTTCGATCACCACCCGTTCCCCGGACTGGCCGAATTTCCCCTCCAGCATGATCTCCTTGATGGCTTCATCGGCTTCCGGCCTTTTGCGGCAGATAAAAACGCCCTTGCCGGCCGCCAGGCCGTCGGCCTTGATCACCAGGGGGAACTGGGCGCCGGGGAAATATTCCATGGCTTCGGCGGCGGAATTGATCACCTTGAATTCCGGCGTGGGGATATTGTTCTTGCGCATGAACTCCTTGGCGAACGACTTGGAGGTCTCGATCATGGCCGCTTTCTGGGTCGGGCCGAAGATCTTCAGGTTGCGGCTGTTGAATTCATCGACGATGCCCAGGGCCAGCGGCTGCTCCGGCCCGACCACGGTCAGGTCGATCTTCTCCTCCTGGGCGAAATCGGCCAGCTCGATGATGCTGGTGGGCTTGATGTCGACCAGGTCGGCCAGCTGTTTCATGCCCGGGTTGCCCGGGGCGACGAAGATCTTGTTCACGCGCTTGGATTGGGAGATCTTCCAAAGCAGGGCGTGTTCACGGCCGCCGGAACCGACGATCAGTATTTTCATCTTGACTCCTTATGAATGCCCGTCCAAATTATAGAAAAAAAATCGGATTTGCACAAGAGGTCGGGGGGACGTGGCCCCACCAGCCGGGTGGCATGACCGTGGGGACACGCCCCGGAGGCAAAACAAATCACGATGGCGGCGCAGGCAAAGCGCCGCCAGTCGGGTAGGATGGCCGAAGGGGGCCGGCTAATCGGTGGCGAAATAAACCGGGTTTTCGGCCAGGAAGGCGTCGCTGAATATCTCGCGGACCACTTCGCCCTGCAGGCCCTTGGACAGGGGAAACCCGGCGTAATAGAGCAGGGTGGGGAACAGGTCGGCCAGGCGGACATTTTCCAGGAACAGGCCCTTCTTCAAGGCCGATTTTTCGTACATCAGGAAAACCCCCGGCGCGTTCAGGGGCTTGTAGACGAAGACGTCCCGGCGGCCGATATAATTGACCAGGATGCGCCGCCAGACGGACATGGGCACGATCTCGTGGAAATTCAGGATCACCAGCAGCTCGTTGTCGCCCATGGAGCCGATGATCTTGCCGATGACCGAATCGTAATATTCATAATATTTTTCGAGTATCCAGCCGTATTTCTGGCTGTTCTCGGCATCGATGAGGTTGCCGAAATTTTCCGGACGCGCGTAGTGGTAAAAATGGGCGTTCACGTTCTCCAGGCCGGTGAGCAGGACCAGGGAATAGCGAAAATCGCTGGTCTTCAATTCCGGTATCTGCTTGCGGATGAAATCGTCGTAAAAGAACGATCTTTTTCACGATGTCCATTTTTTTGTCTTTGCTGTTCAGCATGGCCGAAAAGAACTGCACGAACGTGTTGTTCTTTTTCAGGTTCTTTTCGGCATAGATCGGCCAGGCCGGGGGCGTGATCATGGTGAAGGTCTTGAAGCCGTTGCGGGCGAAGAATTCCTTGATGCGGTCGGTCGGAAGCGCCCCGGGTTTCTTGTAAAAATCGATCACGTCCAGCTTGGCCGAATTCCGGAAAAATATGTATTTCGGAAAAATATCGAATTCCAGAGGCAGGTCGCGGAACTGGAACTTGAAAACGGAATGGGCGGAGGCCGCGGCCGGCACTTCGCCGGTCAGCAGGGTATTGAACAGGGACAGGTCCATGTTGGGCTTCTGGGTCTTCAGGCGCCCGATCACGCCGTTTTCCTTGATCCAGTTCAAATTCAGCAGGCTTTGCTCCTGGGAGCCGCCCAGCAGGTAATTCAGCGACAGCCCTTCCATGACCACGATATTGATCTGGCGCGGCGGATCGATCGCCGGCGCGGTGTAGCGGAAGGCCGTGGGCAGGGGCGCGATCCTTTGCACGACCAGGGCGTAGGCGGCCAGGCAATCGGCGGCGAGCAGCAACAGGAAAAGGGCCTGGAGCCATTTTTTGCGCCGCGTCTTGCTGAAAACGAATACCAGGCCCAGGATCAGCAGCAGGAAATTCAGCAGCAGGATTTTGATGAACTTGTCCCTGGCTGCGGCCTGGAAGAGATCGTGGTAGTAATCGTAATTGGCGTAGATCAGGACCGAGACGACCAGCATGGTGAAGGAAAAAAAATACACCAGGGTCGGCGGGTTGAAAAAGCCGATGGGGTACTTGCGCTCGGAAAAAAACTGCACGACGAAGAAAGTCAGGGCGATGAAGACGAACCACAGGGGGCCGTAGAAGGTCAGCAGGTCCAGGAAGACCGGCAGCAGGCCCGCCTTGCCGATGGCCACGGCCGGGTTCAGCAGCCCGATCAGCAGCAGCAGGAAGAAGGTGAAGACGCAGGCCGTGAGGGCGAAATTGATGACCAGCTTGAGCGAGCGCAGCAAGTTACTTTTCGTAGCCCTGGGAGGTGGTGATCAGCATCAGCGTGGTCTGGCCGATCTTGAATTCCGTCTGGTCGGTGATCTCGGTGATCGAGACCTTGTCGTCGTTGATGAAGGTGCCGTTGGTGCTGCCCAGGTCCCGTAAAAATATTTTTTCGTTGCGCACTTCGATGGCCATGTGCTTGCGCGAGACTTCCTTGTCCGGGATGATCAGGTCGACCTTGCCCCGGCCGATCAGGACGTAGGGCTTGTTCAGGTGGTAGATGAAGCCGGCGCGGGCCCCCTTGATCACGGCCACGGAAATTTTCCGGTCGTCGGGCAGCTTCAGGTTCTCGTTGATCCACAGGGAATCTTCGACTTTCTGCTGGATGATCTTGGCCGTGTCCTTCTTGCTGGAGGAATCCCCCTTGGCTTCCATGACCTCGAAAACGGTCTGGCACCTGGAACACTTGAGCTTGTTCTTGCCCTTGACCTTTTCCTCGGGGATTTCGTACTTGGCCTTGCACTGCGGACATTCGATAATCATGGTTTAATTATATCACCATTGAAAAAATTTAGTCAATCGGTATGAGAATGAAAATTTTATCGCCGATTTGCAATTTCAGCTTTTTGGCCGTGCCGCCGGCGATTTCCAGGACGTAGCGGGCCGGCAGCGCCGAGGTGTAGCTGGGGCAGGGATCGCCGCGGCAGGGGGGGACGGAGCAATACATGTCGACGATCTGCTTGCTCGCTGTTCAGAAAGATGATGTCCAGCGGGATCAGGGTGTTTTTCATCCAGAAGCTGCGGATGTCCTCCTCGGCGAAGATGAACAGCATGCCGTAGTCGGCCTTGAGGCGGCGGCGGTACATCAGCCCGCGGGCGTGCTTTTCGGGCGTGTCGGCAATCTCGGCGGAAAACGGCTTGTCCTGGACGAAGATCGTGATGAAGCGGTTTTCCGCGCCCAGCAAGCCGGCGAAGGCCAACAGGAAAATCAGTAGTTTTTTCATACCAGGGGGACGAAGATCACGCCGATCAGTGTCTGCGGCATGGATGCGGCCCTGGCGCTTCTGGTACCGGACCAGCCGCTGGCTGTCGGTGCCGACCGGGGCCACGGCGATCCCGCCCTCGGCCAGCTGGTCGAAAAGCGGCTCCGGGAACTCGGCCGGGGCGGCGGTCACGATGATGCGGTCATAGGGGGCGAACTCGGGCCAGCCTTCCTGGCCGCGCCCGATCTTGAAGAATATATTGCGGTAATGCAGGCGCTCCTGCAGCAACGACTGCGCCCGGCGCGCTCAATTCGGGGATCACCTCCACCGTGTAAACGCGGGCGGCGATCTCGGCCAGCACGGCGGTCTGGTAGCCTGAACCGGTGCCGATCTCCAGCACCGATTCCCCGCCGCTCAAGTTCGAGCAGCTCGGTCATGTAGGCCACGATGTAGGGCTGGGAAATGGTCTGCCCGCAGCCGATGGCCAGGGGGCCGTCGGCATAGCTGTACTGCCGCGCCGCCTCTTCCACGAACAACTCGCGGGGGATTTTCCCCATGGCCGCGAGAACGGCTGCGGAGCGGATGCCGCGCGGCACGCAGCTGCCGTTCGACCATGTCGCGGCGCAGTTCGGCGAAAGGATCGTCCATTTTCAATAGGATTTGGCGAACAGCACGGTATGGGCGGCCTTTTGCCCGCAGACGGCGCAATGTTCGGCGAGCCGGCTCCGGCTTGTCCAGGATCACGCGGATGGTGGCCGCGGTGTCGGCCTTGACCTTGGCTTCGCAGTCGACCCCGCCGCACCAGCCGCAGCGGATGAAGCCGCGGTTGCCGGCCATGGCTTCCTTGAGCTCGGCGAAGGTGCCCGCCTCCCGGGTGTTCTCGTCGCGGAAGGCCATGGCCTTGCGGTACAGCTCGGCCTGGATCTGCTCGAGCAGGCGGGGGAGCTCCTCGGCCAGGTCGCCCCAGGGGACGAAGCTCTTCTTGCGGTCCAGGCGGCTGACCAGCACCACCTGCTGCTTGTCGATGTCCTTGGGCCCGATCTCGATGCGCACCGGCACGCCGCGCATCTCCCAGTCGGCGTATTTCCAGCCCGGGGTGTAGGCGTCGCGGTCGTCGAGATGGACGCGCAGGCCGGCGGCTTTCAGCTCGGCGAAGTATCTTCTGCGCCTGGGGCAGGACCGTTTCCTGCCAGTTGCCGGCCGAGATGGGGACGATGACGGCCTGGATCGGCGCGACGCGCGGCGGCAGGATCAGCCCCGAGTCGTCGCCGTGGGTCATGACCAGGGCGCCCACCAGCCGGGTGGTCGCCCCCCAGGAGGTCTGCCAGGCGTACTCCAGCTTCTGCTCCTTGCTCTCGTAGCGGATATTGAAGGCCTTGGCGAAGTTCTGGCCCAGGTTGTGCGAGGTGCCGGCCTGCAGGGCCTTGCCGTCGGGCATCAGCATCTCGATGGCGTAGGTGCGCACGGCGCCGGCGAACTTCTCGCTGTCGCTCTTGCGCCCGGTGACCACCGGGATGGCCAGGTAGTCCTCGGCCAGGCGGCGGTAGGTGGCCAGCATGCGCAGCGTCTCCTCCTCGGCCTCCTCGGCGGTGGCGTGCACCGTGTGCCCCTCCTGCCACAGGAACTCGGTGGTGCGCAGGAAGAGGCGGGTCACCTTTTCCCAGCGCACGACGTTGGCCCACTGGTTGTAGAGCAGGGGCAGGTCGCGCCAGGACTTGACCCACTTGGAGTACATCGAGCAGATGATGGCTTCCGAAGTGGGGCGCACCGCCAGCCTCTCCTCGAGCACCTCGCCGCCGCCGATGGTCACCCAGGCGACCTCCGGGGCGAAGCCCTCGACGTGCTCGGCTTCCTTCTTCAGGAAGGATTCGGGGATGAACAGGGGGAAATAGGCGTTGCGGTGGCCGCTCTCCTTGAACATGCGGTCCAGCTGGTCGCGGATCAGCTCCCATATCTCGTAGCCGTAGGGGCGGATGACCATCATGCCCTTCATCGGCGAATAATCGGCCAACTCGGCCTTCTTGATCACGTCCACGTACCAGGCGGAGAAATCCACGGATTTCTTGGTGATGTCCTTGACAAAATCGTTTTCAGCGGCCATTTTTTCTCCTTGTTCGGCTTTTTATTATAGACGAATCGACCGGGCCTGGCAAGGGACTTCCCGGAAAATCAACTTTAAAAACTAACTTGCAATATCTGCTATCGTGAAGGTGAACCTGGGTTGCCTCATAAACCAATTTTACCGAATTTTTACATATTTACAATCCGTCCCCATTGCCTCCCCATTGCCTTCCTTATTTGGTTCTTTCGGGTCCGGCTTCCCGACACCATTTGTTCCAGTTGTAGCATTTTCTTCAATGGTTCCATTATCAATAAAAATAGCATTTTCAATTTTCACATTGATATTTCCATCATCACCAGTGCATTCCTTATTTATTGGAACCGTAATTGTTTGATCAGTAGTGCTAGTTGTTTTATTCTGAATTGTATTAGACTTCTTTGTGTTTACAAATTGTTCTTTCAGTTCTGCCTGGACTGTATTAATTGTAGATTCCATATAATAGACTAATTTCACATAATCAAAATCCGCAAATTTATTTTCTGCTTCTTTTTCAATATATGAACCAGTAGAGCTTGCTTTGATTTGAATATCCATCATGTAATTCCGATTTTCATTTACAGTGATTACATTCTGATATCCAGCCTCCTCAGTAGGTTCATTTAACTCCACATCAAATAGTAAAGTCACCACAAATGACGAAAATAAAGGAATTTTATTTTTACTTTCAAATATTACAAAATAAGTTCCAGGCTTGACATCATAGAAACATTTCTGTTTTGAACCCAATATTTCAACAGAATAAGTGTTATTCTTTCCAACCAAAGAAACCTTGTCAATAAAATACTGAACCCCGGTTTCGTATGTAAACATCATTTCGACCATTGGTTTTACATGAAACTGGGATAAAAGAATAGATTGAAATACAATCATCATAAGAAAAATGAAAACTGCCATTCTTTTTAGCATTATTTTTTCTCCTTACTATTCTTTTCGTTTTTGTTATAGACATTTGATGGGAAATTAGTAAAAAGTTCGACGACAATCATAACCCCCTCTGGAACAAACACTTTAGCTTCAGAAGGTTGGTTGCATTCATTTTTGTCATCCGAAGCATTAGTTGAAAGAATTCGTACCTTATAAAAACCAGAAGGTAAATTCTGCATGGAAAAATAACCACTTAAATCGGATAACATGGTTGCCCATTGCGATGGAAAACTCCTCCCATCTTTCCCCATATAATCAAAACCAATAGAGCGAGGGCTATCCAGTATTGGTCTACTATCTGAGCATGATTTCACATACCCATTTATTCCAGTTTTAATATCAGTATCAAAAAATATATCGATTTTTTCATCCTTCCCAGCTTCAATTTTAAAACAACAGATGATTTCTTTAGCTATGCCACTGATTTCACTGTAGGCCGTAATAGAAGCCGTACAAGAGGGCTGGCTGCACATTGGATCCACGCTTCCGATAAAATAACTTCCATCTGGTCCAGAATTGGTTGAATAAGATGAATGAGGTCCACTAAGAAATATTTTTGCATTAGATAAAGAGGAAAGTTGTTCGTTATTTTTTAAATATACTTTGCCACTTACGGATCCTCCAAGCCATAATTTTTCATTCAATTCAAATTTATTTTTATTCAAATATTTACTTGGAATTATTTCGAAATTCTCACAATAAGGATGTTTCGGAATGAAAGTAATGATATATTCCCTTTGTTCGAGTCCTTCAAGTATATAGTTTCCGTCTTTGTCTGAGATCACTTTTTTTATTTTTACTTCATTACTAGAGCCATTCCTATCAACATCATATGAAATTTCGACAATAACATTTTCAAGGGCAGCGCCCGTATCTTCGGCAGTCACTTTTCCGTAAATGGAACAATTATTTGCAGAATAACTAAACTGGCAGAAATTAAACAACAAAATAAATAACAGTGTTTGAAGAATCGATAAAAACATTTTCATTTTCACTTCCTCCCTTAATTTTATCTATACATAATCCCAGCATTTCATTACTTCCCAATAACTAGTTAAACTAAAAAATTTAAACACCTGTCTCCTGCCTGGCAATCAGGATGATGAAAAGATTGACTCTCTCTCCGTCGGAAGAATATGTCTATCAACGGAAAATCGAATTGTCAATACGTGATTTTGTGCTATTTTTGTGTCAGCAATGGGGACGGATTGTAAATATGTAAAAATTCTTCATTTGCCATAAAAATCCCGGCGGGCATTCTGGTAGAGCTGTCTCAGGGAACCGTATTGCAGATCGGCAAATAACTCCCATTCACTTATCTCCCGGTACGTCAGTCCCGCCAGGTCCCTCAGCCTCACCAGTAACTCCGCCCTCAGTTTCTTACCGGCATGGCGGTCTGTCTCCAGAGCGTCCACCTTTATGCCATGCTTCCCCTCGAATTCCCGGATCACTTTTTCGACGGGATCGAAGTCGCAATCGTCACGGCGACGCTTCTTCACTGCGTCCGGCTCCTTTCGCCGGTCGAACTTTTCCAGCGCCCGTTTAAAGAAGCTCTCCTCCCCCAGCACCGGGCCGAATACGGTTGGCAACAATGGGAGTTTTTCCGGGACTTCGCTCCGCATGGCAGCCGCGAATCCCCTGCCGCCGCCGAACAACTCCAGCACAAAATCACTATCCAGCCACTCCTTTTTTTTCTTTTCGCTATACAGTCCTGCGCTCGACCAGGGATAGGTTTGACCACGCTTGACCAATCCGGCTCGCAGCGGATTTTGCAGAACATAGATGATCGCCATCTTCAAATAGTCGTCATCGGCAATGATCGTGGAATGGAAGCGGCCCTGGAACACATAGCCCCTGCCGCCGGCATTTTTTCGATAAATAAATGCGTAGTGCGTGTTCAAATTGCGAAAAAAATCGGACATCCGGCCGGAAGCATTCTGCAGAACCAGGTGGTAATGGTTGTCCATCAGGCAATAGGCAAGCAAGCGCATACGGTACTTGACCGCCTTCTCGCCCAATAGATCCAGGAAAGCCTGCTTGCGCTCAGCGCCGGCCAAGATGGCCTCGCCCCCATGACCGCGGTTCATGCAATGGTGGAATGCACTCCGATAAGTGAACCTGGGTTGCCTCATAAACCCATTTTACCGAATTTTTACATATTTACAATCCGTCCCCATTGCTTCCCGGAAACACTTTATAATTATCACCGTATGCAGTTATTGAAAATATCTAAAATTAAAAAAAAGAATAAAAGTATTTTGCTGAACTTGTAGCTACTCATTTTCCCCTCATTTTTTATCTAGAGTAAAATATCTTTTAGTTCCGAATCAATCGGATCAATGACAATATTAATATCGGTTGTTTCCATCTTTTTTACCAAAACATTTTCAGAAATGTACTTTTTAAATCCTTTAATAGGGCCCCTTAATCTCAATTCGACTTTATAAATACCAGGCAAAAGACTGGGAGACATTCTATCCGTATTATCAATAAAACTAAATTTCCTCTTTTCACTCAAATTAGGTTTGTAGCAATCAATATCAATTACGGTGCCCGGTTTAAAATAAGTATTGTGATTAATGATATTCCCATATTTATCAACAAGATTTACTTTTATTCTCCCTCCTAAAATAGCCTTTTTATTAAACCTAGTAATTTTTCCCCTTTCAACTTTTATAATAAAAGTCAAAGATAATTTATCTTGATTGGGCATTCTTGGATCCATTGGATCTAATTCAGTACAATATCGTAATGATTCGATATTTTCCGGAGCAATTATTATTCCATAGGTTCCCGGCGCAAATTTTCTTTTGAAGTAGCCCTTGGAATCGGTTATTAATGAATATCCTATTTTGCCTGGAAGATTAGAAAATCTAACATCCGGAATTGGATAAGCAGGAGGAATAGTAATCGCATTAAACTCAGTGGGATATTCGCCTTTGTAAAGTACATAGTTAAAGCGAATAAAAAATCGTTCGCTTACCGGTTTGCCGGTTTCAGGATCAAGAATTTGCCCGGCAACAATACCATAGTCATTTTTACCTGAACTACTCTCCTGTCCCCAGCCGTTTAAACCCAATGTTACAAAAACCACTACCACCACAATAAAAAGTTTAATTGCTTTCATCTTCCCCTCCAACATTTTTTTAAATAATTTTTACTCATTCTTCATACTCCGCCAGCCGGCTAAACACAATAAAATCATGCACCTGTCACCTCCCAGGCAATCAGGATGATGAAAAGATTGACTCTCTCTCCGTCGGAAGAATATGTCTATCAACGGAAAATCGAATTGTCAATACGTGATTTTGTGCTATTTTTGTGTCGGCAATGGGGACTCCATTGCTCCCCCAGCGGGATAAAAAGGGCCGGCAGCGGAAAAGGCGGCCGGCCCTCGAGTTTACTTGACCTTCTTGAACACCAGCCAGTAATCCGGGGTGAAATAGGCTTTCAGCAATTCACGCAGGCGCGGGTACAGCTCCGGCATGACCGGCGTGTTTTCAAGGGAATACGCCTGGGAAAACCGCAGCAGGCCGTTTTTCTCGGCCACCAGGCTCCGGGAAAAATAACCGGTCTCGTTCTCGCGCCTGACGTCGGGCGCCGCGTATTCGAGCTTCAGGCCGGCGGCCGGCTGCAGCTCCAGTTCCAGGGAAACCGCAAAGGGCGCTTCCAGCACCACGGGCGTTTCGCGCTTCTCCAGCTGGACCAGGCTTTCGCTCAAGCCGGGCAGGCGGCAGGCGTCCACGGTGAACATGCCGGCTCCGGCGTCCTTGAGCCAGGGACCGCTGAAGCTGACCTCGGCCCGCGTTTCCCGCGGCGTCAGCGCCAGCAGTTTCTTGATCTCCAGCTTCTGCACCGGGAATATTTTCTTCAGCAGCCCCTCGATGAATTTGCCGCCGTTGTCCACGGCTTCCGGGTAGCGGTTGAAAATGCCGCGCGCCGTCACCGTCAGGTTGCCGGAAGCGCCGGCCGGGTCCAGGGCCACGGTCCCGGAAATCTCGACGCCGTTCTGTTCCCGGCTCGCGGCCGGCAATTTTTCCATTTCCCGGCGCTCCAGGTTGAAGGCCGTGAAAGCTGGGAAGCGGTAGGGGAAAAATTCATTCTGCTCATGGCAGGGGTCCAGGTAGCGCGCATGGGTTCCGTCGGCGACCTTGAGCCAGTATTCGCCGACCTGCAGCAACGAAGGCACGGCCGGGTCAAAATCCGGGCCCGCGGCCACGGCCAGAAGCTCGGCGGCGATGCCGGCCTTCTGCAGCATGGCCTTGAGCAGCAAGGCCTTTTCCAGCCGGGTCCCATAATTGCTCTGCCAAACGCGCCCGAGCGGGCGGGGCTGCCAGCCGGCCATATCCGGCCCCAGGTCGCAATTCTGCACCTCGGTCGCGGCGACTTTTTGCAGGGCGGCCAGCAGGTCGGGCCGGTCGGGATACTGGGCTTTCAGTTTTTCGATCTTTTCCGCCAGGGCGGCGGGCAATGGCGATGGATCGCTGACCAAGGCCAGCGCCAGGCCCCAATCCGGGGCGCAGGAAAAAACCACGAACGGCTGCGCCTGGGCGGGCGCCAGGGACTCGTGGGGCAGGGCTTTCGCGTTATTCCGCGTGAAGGCGAAACGTTTTTCCCCGCCGCCGGCGGAAACTTCCGCATCGGCTTTCAGGCCGAAAACATGGTAGCGCAATTCCTGGCTGTTGGGCACGATGAGCGTCAGCTTGTAGGCATCGACCGGGAAATCCCTGGCCATGATTTCACGACCGCTGAAAGCGGGGAAAAAACCGGGCTTGGTATGGATGCGATAGCGCAGATCCACCACGGCTCCCCGCTCCAGCCCCGTGTGGGTGACCACCATCTCGCGCAGCCCGGAAAAATCGGCGAAGCCGTGGGCGGCATAGGGCAGGACCTCGTTGAAGGCGTTGGCCGGCGCGGCCACCTTGCGGCCGTCGGCCATGGTGGTCTCGGCTTTCAGTATCTCCAATTTCTGGAAATCGGGGTTATAGACGATGAAGGTTTCGCCCAGGGCGCGGTTGACGGCATAATAGGTTTCCAGGCGGACCTGCTGGCCGTACTCCATGTCCCAGGAGCCGTCGCTCTGCAGATGATAGGTGATCTCGACCTTCAGGAAACGGGCGTCGGTCGCGGGCCCGGCAAGCAGGAACGCGGCAGCGGCAAGCAGGGTGAAGCAGAATACAAGAACGCGTCTCATTCAGCACCTCCGCGGGAAAAGAACCAGGGCGTTTCCATGATCTTTTTGAACTCCAGGACGCCGCGGCGCACGCTGTCCCAGTCCTCGGGCTGGCAGATCCTTTTTTTCAAGGACGAGCCTGGCCTGGAGGTTCAGGCTGTTGCCGCTGCGGCTGATCTTGCCGCTGAAATCGGCGCCGCTGCCGCTGACCTTCTGCAGGGCGGGCAGCTGCAGGTCCCGCCCGCCGCCTTGGATCTTCATGGTTCTCGCTGATCTCCACCAGCTGGGAGCTGCGCAGGCGGAAGGGATATTTCCTTGCGCTCAAGCCCGTGTCCAGGCGCAGGAAGGCCAGTACTCCCTGGAAGGGCAGAAAGGCCGACAGCGGCCGGACATGCACGGTCGACTTGCCTTTCTTGAGATAACCGGGGATGCGGACACGGAACGCGATATGCATGGGCTTGGAAATATCAACGGGATCGGGAAAATCGAGGCCGGTAACGATGGCGCCGGGATGCAGGCGATAGAATTCCTTTTGCAGCTCGGCCGGCCATTGGCCCATGGGATAGCGGGTGAATATCCGGCGCAGGCCCGAGTCGGACTGCCCCTCGGCCGTCACCTCGACGCGGCCGTCCAGGCTGCCGTCGCTGCCGATGACCGAATCCAGGCGGTAGCGGATGAAGTGCTTTTCGGGCGGGCTCAGCGGCGTGGACTGCAGGTCGGCCCCCTCGGGCACGCCCATCAGGTACTCCTGCTGCTGCTCGGCCGACGACCAGAGCTCGCGCACGCCGGGCACCCAGGTGGGATCGAGCAGGTGGTATTTGCCGTCGACCTTGACCAGGGTGACGCTGTGGTTGAACTGGTCGGCCGGGATGCGGTCGATGCGCGAGCCGGCCATGGTCATGGCCGGGTAGGAAGTGAAGCCGGCGGCGCGCAGCATGGTGATCAGCATGCCGGCCTTGTCCTTGCAGACCCCGCAGCGGTCGGCGAAGGTCATGCTCCCCTTGTGCAGGGTATAGCCTTCGCCCGGGCCCATGGAGATGCCGGAATAGCGGATCTCCTCGGCCACCCAGTGGGTCAGGCGCGAGATCTTTTCCCAGTCGGTTTTGGCGCCGCGCACGATCTCGTCAACCTTTTTCTTGATCTCGTCGTCGAACTGGAAAGAGCCGTAGTCCTCGTTCACCTTGTAAAACCACAGCGACTTGGCCTGCCAGTCCGGCGACGTCGACAGCAGCAGCTTGGGAGCGACATCGGAAGCGTCGACCATGTCGGCCTCGCCCT
Source organism: Candidatus Aminicenantota bacterium (assembly GCA_963764745.1). Taxonomy (GTDB): domain Bacteria; phylum Acidobacteriota; class Aminicenantia; order UBA2199; family UBA2199; genus UBA2199. Next base: position 620,746 of record CAVXTN010000012.1, read on the forward strand.
TGAAAGGCTCGATGTCCTTCACCTCCCAGAAGTACAGCGCCTGGTCGCCCTGCAGGTGGACATAGTGCCGGGCCTGGCCGTTGTACATCTCGAACTGCAGCTTCTTGGCCTGCGGCATGGTCAGCTGGTAGCTTTTCACCCTGACCGGCACGCTCGCGTAAAAGGGAACGATATCGTAAAAATGCCCCTTCATGGGCGGGGTATAGCGGTCGTCCTCGCCTGCGGCCAGCAGGGCGTAGGTGAAGCCCTTTTGATAGGTTTTGACCCAGACGCCGTCGCCGGGCTCCAGGCGGCCGGCCGGGATGATCTTCTCTCGCGCCCCCCAGTAGATGGCCCGGGCCGGTGCCGGGTAGTCCCTGACCGCGTCCAGGGGGACGTTCTCCACCCCGCCGGCGGAGCGGACGATCTTCATCTCCCTGACCTCGACGAAGGCGGAGAGAGGATCATAGTTGAAGGTCAGCGATTGCAGGGTCTTGGCCCCCTCGGCATCCAGGACCTTGTAGAAGACTTCCTTGTCCATGTGGCTGAGCCCCGAATCCTCCACCCGCACCGCGGTGCGGTCGAATACCAGCAGGTAGGGAGCGCCGGGATATTCCTTGGCCCCGCCGGCGGCGGCCAGCTGCCCCTGCAGGTCGTCCTGGGCGGCGCAGGGCAGGAAAGCCAGCAAGAGAACGATCCAAAGAAAAACGTTTTTTTTCATGAGAGACCTCCTGGAAGTGAAACTGGCAAAATTCGCCGCGAAATCATTTTCCGGCCGCGGCCGGACCGCCGTTCTTTTTGGGCGTGGATTGCTTTGGTTTTTTCGGCTTCGGCCCCGCGGTCTTGGCCGCGTCCGTCTTCTGCGGCATGGCGAACAGGGTGTCGCTGATGACGGGGTTGACTTCAATGTTCTCCAGGGTCATGCGCACGCTGGTTTCGCCGTTGAGCCGGTTTTCCACGGAGAACGGCATCATCACGCCGCCGACCGGCCGGTAATCGCCGTAAAGGATCTCGGCCAGGGCCTCCCCGTCCGCGCTTTTCAGCGCCAGGGTGCTTTTCAGCTCGATGCCGCGGCCGGCTTCCAGGTAAAAGTATATTTCCCTGCCGTCGGCCTTGGTCAATTTCAGCTTGAACACCGGCGTGCCTTCCAGGTCTTCCCTGCCCAGCAGCTCGAGCTTGTTCCCCTTTTCCCTGAAAACGACCAGCGGATTTTCGAACTCGGCCTGCTCCGCGAAAAGCTTGGCCTGCCCCGGCTCCATTTCCTGGGGAACCGCCGACTGGAAAGGCATGATCCACCAGCCTTTCTTGCCGTCATAGGCCTGGATGATCTTCTTGTCCTGGAAGGTGGTCTCCACCCGCATGCGGTTCGGGCTTTTCTGCCACAACACCATGGGCATTTCCAGGCCCTGGGCCGGCATGGCGATCTTGCCGCTCATCTTCACGGCGGTGACGGCCTTCAGCTTTTCCAGGCCGCCGCGGGACTGGTAGTTCTTGGCCAGGACCTCGTCCAGGGTCTGGCCGCTTGCCAGGCCGCCCAGGAACAACGCCGCCAGCATGCAAACCACGGGCTTGTTCATCCGCAGCCTCCTGAAGATAGAAACGTCATTGTATCATACGTCGAAAACCATAGAAATATCAGGCCTCGGTTTTTCTCTTGCTTTCGAACCAGTGGTAAATGGCCGGCAGGACCAGCAGCGTCGTCAGCGTCGAGGTCAGCAGGCCGCCCACGACCACCAGGGCCAGCGGGCGCTGGATCTCCGAGCCGGGACCGCTGGCGAAGATCATGGGGACCAGGCTGAAAATGGAGATGGAGGCCGTCATCAGCACCGGGCGCAGCCGCAGGCGGCAGCCCTCGCTGATGGCCCGGGAGAGCGGCAGCCCGTCGGCGCGCAGCTGGGCGATGCAGGAAACCAGCACCACGCCGTTCAGAACGGCCACGCCGAAAAGGACGATGAAGCCGATCGAGGCCGGGACCGACAGGTACAGGCCGGACAGGTAGAGGGCGAATATGCCCCCGATCAGCGCCGGCGGCAGGTTCAGGAGCACCAGCAGGGCCTTGGGCAGGGAGGAGAAGGTCAGGAACAGGAGAAAGAGGATCAGGGCGATCACCAGCGGCATGATGACCAGCAAGCGCTTCTGGGCGCGCTGCTGGTTCTCGAACTGCCCGCCCCAATCCAGGTAATACCCGGCCGGCAGGCTGACCTGGCGCTTGATCTTCCTCCGGGCCTCGGCGACGAAACTCCCGATATCGCGGTCCTTGATGTTCAGTTCGATGCCGATGCGGCGCTGCCCGTCCTCGCGGCTGATCTGCAGCGGCCCCTCCTCGACGCCGATTTCGGCCAGCTGGCTGAGCGGGACCAGCAGGCCCTGCGGGGTGCGGATCAGGACGGCGCCGATCTTGCCGGCTTGGTCGCGGTATTTTTCGGCAAAGCGCACCACCAGGTCGAAATAGCGGTTCTCCTCGTACACCTGCGTGGCGGCCTTGCCGCCGATGCCGATCTCCATCACCTCCAGCACGTCGTCCACGTTCAGGCCGAAGCGGGCGATGCGCTCGCGGTCGACGCGCACGGAAACGTAGGGTTGGCCGGCCACCTGCTCGACCATCAGGTCGGTGCAGCCCCGGATGCGGGCCAGCACGGCGGCGATCTCCCCGGCTTGGTGCTTCAGGACCTCCAGGTCGGGGCCGAAGATCTTGACGATCACCAGGGCGCGCGTGCCGGCCACCAGTTCGTCGATGCGGCACTGGATGGGCTGGCTGAAGCCGAAGGCGATGCCGGGGATGGCCTCCAGCGAGCGGCGCATCGCTTCGACCAGGCGCACCTTGTCCATGCCGGGCCGCCAGGCCGAGCGCGGCTTCAGGGAGCCCGTGTAGCCGGTCTTCTCCACTCCCTTGGCCTCCAGGGCGATGCCGCTCTGCCCGGTGCGCCCGATCAGCACGTCCAGCTCCGGGAATTGCATCAGCTTGTTCTGGATCTGGCGGTTGACGCGCAGCGCTTCGTCGAGCGAGATGCCGGGCAGCTGCTGCACGTCCATGTCGAAGGCCCCCTCGTCCATGACCGGGATGAATTCGGTCCCCAGCCGCGGCACTAGGGCCAGGGCGGCGACTAGCAGGAGCAGGGCGGCCCCGGCCACGAGCAGGGGGTGCTGCAGCGCCCGCTCCAGCAACGGCCGGTACGCCTTGTGGATCCCGCGCATCAGCGGGTTTTCCTCGTGCCGGCCCGGCTTCAGGAAAACCAGGCAGAGAACGGGAATGACCAGCAGCGAGAGCAGCAGCGAAGCCAGCAGGGCGATGGCCACGGTAAAGGCCAGCGGCGAGAACATCTTGCCTTCATAGCCCTGCAGGGCGATGATGGGGATGAAGGTCAGGGCGATGATCAGCTCGCCGAAGATGCTGGGCTTGCGCACTTCGAGCACCGCCTGCAGCACCAGCTTCTTTTTCGGCGTTCCCGGGTCGGCCTGGCTGAGGATGCGCTGCACGTTCTCCACCTGGATGATGGTGGCGTCGATGATCATGCCCAGGGTGATCGCCAGGCCGCCCAGCGACATCAGGTTGGCGCTGAGGCCGGCCTGCTTCATGACCGTGAAGGTCAGCAGCAGCGACAAGCGGCAGGGCCAGCACCACGACCAGGGCCCCGCGCAGGCTGCGCAAAAACAGGAACAGGATGATGAAAACCAGCAGGGCGCCCTCGGCCAGGGCCCGGGACACGGTAGCGATGCTGCTTTCGATGACCTCCGACCTCTGGTAGTAAGGCTTGACCACCAGCCCGGCGGGCAGCACGCCCGAGGCGTTGATCTCGCTGACCTTTTCCTGGACGCGACGCACCACGTCGCGGCTGTTCTCCCCGCGCAGCATCATCACCACTCCGCCCACGACCTCCTTCTCGCCGTTCTTCAGCGCCGCCCCCTGGCGCAGCACCTGGCCCACCGCCACGTCGGCCACGTCGGCGACGGTGACCGGAAACCCCGCCGCGCTTTTCAGCACGATGCGCCCGATGTCCGCGCTCGAGCGGATCAGGCCGATGCCGCGCACGATATACTGCTCGCCGTAGCGCACGATCACGCTGCCGCCCATGTTCTCGTTGTTGCTTTCGACGGCGGCGAAGACCTCGGGCAGGGTCAGGCCGTACTGCAGGAGCTTTTGCGGATCGACGTTGACCTGGAACTGCTTGACGAAGCCGCCGAAGGAATTGACCTCGTTGACGCCCTTGATGTTCTTGAGCAGCGGCGCCAGCAGCCAGTCCTGGGTGGTGCGCAGCTCGGTCAGGTACGCCGGGACCAGCGCGGGATCGGCGGGCTCATTGCCCTCCAGGGTATAATGATAGATCTCGCCCATGGCCGTGGCCACCGGACCCATTTCGGTCTCCACGCCGCGGGGCATGCCCTTCTCCGCTTCCACCAGGCGCTGGAAGACCTGCTGGCGGGCAAAATAGATATCCATGCCGTCCTCGAAGATCAGCGTCACGACCGAGATGCCGAACTTGGTTTGCGAGCGCATCTGCACGAGGCCGGGCAATCCGCGCATGGAGATCTCGATCGGCGCGGTGACGAATTTTTCGATCTCCAGCGGCGACAGCCGCGGCGCGGTCGAGACCACCTCCACCTGGATGTTGGTCACGTCGGGAAAGGCGTCGATGGGCAGGGTGGACAGGGAATAGGCGCCGACGCCGACCACGAGCAGCAAGGCGACCGCCACGACGCCCTTGTGCTTCAGGGTGGCGGAGATCAGGTGTTCGAGCATGGTCATTCTCCGGCGAATTGGCCCTTCAACAGTTCGGACTTGAGGGTGAAGCTGCCGTCGCTGACCACCTGCTCCGCCTCGCGCAGCCCGGAGGTGATCTCGGCCCAGCCGTCGAAGATCCGCCCGACCTTGACCTGTTTCTTACGGAAGCTCCCGTCCGGGGCGGCGACGAAAACAAAGACCTCGTCACCGCGGCGGCGCAGGGCTTGCTCGGGAACGGCCAATGCCCGGTAATTCTCCGCCGGCTCCAGGGTGACGGTGGCGAACATGCCGGAGCGCAGCAGGCCCTCCGGGTTGTCGATCTCCACCCGGCCGCGGCCCGACCGGGTCTCCCCGTCCAGCTCGGCGGCGATCATGGTCAACCGGCCCGGAAACTCCCGGCCGGGAAAAGCGCCGGCCCGCACCCGGGCCGCGGCCCCGGCCTTGAGCACGGCCAGGGCCCCTTCCGGGATCTGGACCGTGACCCACAGGGAATGGGTATCGGCGATCTTGAACAACTGGCTGTCCGCCGCGACCGGGCTGCCGGTGATGGCGCCCGATTCGATCACCACCCCGGGCCAGGGGGAGCGCACCTGCAGAAAAACCTCAGCCCGGCGGCCGGCCTGCAATTTCTTGATCTCTTCCCCGGTCACGCCCAGCAGACTGAGTTTGGCCAGTGCCGCGCCCAGCAGCTGCTCATTCACCCGGTTGTCGCGGCCGATGGCCGGGACGGCCCCGCTGCGCGGGGCGGTCAGCTGCAGGAATTCCGCCTGGGCCGCCAGGTATTCCGGGCTGTAAATGGAGACCATGGTCTGCCCCGCGGCCACGGCCTCCCCTTCTCCCTTGAAGACCTTCTCGATGCGCCCGGCGCTGCGCGGCGTGATCACGGCCAGCCGGCGCTCGTTGAAGCCGATCGTTCCCGGGCATTCGACCGCGCCCGACCAGCGCCGCCATTGGACGGCTTCGAGCTTGATCCCCGCCGCGCGGGCCGCGTCGCCGGACAGCCGGACTGATGAATCGGGCGCGGCGGCTGCCGCCGCCTTTTCCGCTTCCCCGGCGCCGTCCCGGCAGGAACAACTGAGCAGCAACCCGGCGCCAACCAGCAAAATCGTCGCAACGCTATTCTTCATATTCATCTCCCATGTCATCGGCTTCTCCCGCCGCTTCCAGGTCGGCCAGGGCCAGGTTGAAGCTGAACAAGGCCCGGCTGTATTCGTCATGGATCTCCAGGTCGCTGCGCAGCACGTCAAGCAGCTGCCAGGAATCGATGCGCATCAGGCGGTACAGTTCCAATCCGGCCTGGAGCTGGTCCTGGCCGTCGGCCAGCAGGGAATCCTGGAAAACGCCGACCTGGGCTTCCGCCGTTTTCACTTTTCGATAGGCGCTCTCCACGGCGCTGCGCACGTCTTTTTCCGCGGCCGCCAGCAGGGTTGCCGCCTTGTCGCTTCCGGCCTGCGCCTGCAGGATCTCGGCACGCGGCCCCTTGCCCCACAAAAAAGGCAGGCTGAAGCCCAATTCGATCGCCCAGCCGCGGCCGCGGGCGCCGGAATAGCCGTTGGCGTCGTAAGGCGGCTGGCCGTTCAAGCGCTGCCGCGAAACCGCCAGCGTGAAATCGGGCCAATACCCTGAACGGGCCAGGGCCAGGGAGGAGCGCTGGCGGGAGACCCGGGCCCGGGCCTGCTGCAGCCGCGAATTGCCGGGCAGGCGGCTGGCGAGCTCCTGATCCAGGCTGCGCGCGAGCGGGGGCAGGGAAAAACCATCGCTCAGCTGCAGGGGCAGCGGGCCGGGATTGCCCAGCAGCCGGTTCAGGGCGGCCAGGTTCTGCCCGGATACGCCCTGCCAGCCGATCAGTTCCGCGCGCAATTTCGCCGCTTCGACCCGGGCGCGCAGCACTTCCAGGTATGTGCCGCTTTGGGCGGCATAGCGGGACGCGGCCAGGCCGGCGAACTCGCCGAGCCAGCCCACCGCCTTTTCCAGGTTGGCGATCTGCTCGGCGGCGAACAGGGCGCTGAAATAGGCGTGCTTGACCCTGGCCACCAGGAGCGCCTGGGCCTTCTGCAGGCGGCTTTCGGCCAGGTTCCGCTCGTAGCCGAGCCCGGCCAGGCGGTATTTTCTTTTTAAAGGAAATTCAAAGGACTGGCTGAGGCCGATGCTGCTCTCGTCGGCATGCGCCGGATCGAAGAACCCGGGCATGGCCTCCCAGGCCAGGGTGAGCTCCGGGGCGGCGTATGCCGAAGCCTGCATGGCGCTCGCCGCGGCGGCGCGGATATCGGCGCGGGCGGCGGCAAGCTCGGGGCTGTATTGCAGGGCCCGGGCCACGGCGTCGGCCAGGGCCAGTTTTTGCGTTTCCTGGGCCGGAGCGCACACGGCCAGCGCTGCCAGCAGGCAGAGAACCGAGCACACGGCAGGAAAGTGCCTTTCTTTTTTCAGATCCATTGTCGACCTCGCGCCGAAGCAAAAGGTGAAAAGACTTTTACGCAAGTGATACCAAGTTGGTTATCCTAGCAAAGCGAACGGGGGCTGTCAATGGCCGAAAGAGCGCCGGCCCTTGATTTATTTACGGCCTTTCGCTAAAATCTGCATTTGCGGCCCGGCTGACGGGCGCGGAGGAACATGGCGGATCACAAAGAGGAACTTCTGGCCGCGGCCAGGCAGGCGCGCGCGAGCGCCTATGCACCGTATTCCAATTTCCACGTGGGCGCGGCCGTTCTGGGCGCCAGCGGCAGGATCTACAGCGGCTGCAACGTGGAAAACGCCTCGTTCGGCCTGACCTGCTGCGCCGAGCGCAACGCCATTTTCGCCATGATCGCCGGCGGCGAAAAGGAGATCCGCGAGGTCCTGGTCATCGGCGAGAGCGAGGAATTCCTGCCCCCCTGCGGCGCCTGCCGCCAGGTCATCGCCGAATTCGCCGCGCCGCCGGTGGTCGTGCACATGTGCACCCGCCAGGGCGCCTGCCGCGACACCACCGTGGCCGAACTGGTTCCGTTCATCTTTCATTTGAAAAAATGAAAGCGACCCTTATCCGTTTTTCGCAATCGCTAACAGCAAGGCAAGGACAAAATGATTGATCTGGACAGGGAAACACTGGTTAAAATGATCGACCATACCGAACTGAGCGCCCACTCGGGCGAAAAGAAGATCGCCAACCTGTGCAGCGAGGCGCGCAGCTTCGGTTTCTACACGGTCTGCATCAACGGCGGCTATACCCGCTTCGCCCGTGAAAAGCTCGAGGGCAGCGGCGTCCTGGTCTGTACCGTGGTCGGTTTCCCGCTGGGCGCCGGCACCAGCGCCGCCAAGGCCTTTGAAGCCAGGGAAGCCGTGGCCAACGGCGCCGCCGAGATCGACATGGTGGTCAACATCGGGGCCCTGCGCGACAAGAAGCTCGGCCTGGTCGCCGACGATATCCGCGCCGTGGTCGAGGCCAGCGGGCCGGCGCTGGTCAAGGTGATCCTGGAAACCTGCTTCCTGACCGACGAGGAGATCGTCAGCGGCTGCGAGCTGGCGGTCGTAGTCCGGCGCCAGGTTCGTCAAGACGTCGACCGGTTTCGGGGCCTTCGGCGCCTTCCCGGACCACGTGCGGCTGATGCGCCAGACCGTGGGCCCGGACATCGGGGTCAAGGCCTCGGGCGGCATCCGCAACTTCAAGGACGCCTGGCGCCTGATCCAGGCCGGCGCTTCGCGCCTGGGGGTCAGCGCCAGCGTGGCCATCGTCGAAGGGCTGTCGCTTTACAGATTCGCCCCGGCCGCCTGGCTGGAGGAAGAGATCCCCTGCCACATCTGCCCGTCGCGCTTCGCCAACCTGGACAAGCAGCCCAAGGCCGTCTACGCCTATTACAAGAAAAAATGCCTGGCCTGCCCGCACCTGGAAAAATTCAACAAATTCTACGAATAGAGGAGGACAAGATGAACGGTTGGATGGGGAAAATAATCAGCATCGACCTGGGCAGCGGGAAACAGGAGATCGTCCCGGTCGGCGCCGAAACGCGCCGCCGCTTCCTGGGCGGCCGCGGGCTGGGGGTCAAGCTGTACACCGATCTGTGTCACGCCCGGACCGATCCCTTCGCCGCGGAAAACGCCTTGATCTTTATGACCGGGCCGCTGACCGGAACGGTGATGACCTCCGGCCGCTACCAGGTCATCTCGCGCTCGCCGCTGACCGGGACCATCTGCGACTCCAGCTCGGGCGGCAGCTTCGGCGCGGTCCTGAAAAGCGCCGGCCTCGACGGGCTGGTCATCACCGGGCCGGGCCGCAAAACCCGTCTACCTCTACGTCCATGACGGCGAGGTCGAAGTGCGCGACGCGTCCGACCTGTGGGGGCTCGACACGCAGCAGACCCAAAAAGCAGTCCAGGAGCGGACCGCGGCAAAGACCTCGGTGGCCTGCATCGGTCCGGCGGGCGAAAACCAGGTCCTGTTCGCCGCCATCATGAACGACAAGGACCGCGCCGCCGGCCGCGGCGGACTGGGAGCGGTCATGGGCGCCAAGAACCTGAAGGCCGTCGCCGCCTCGGGCAGCCAGCCCGTGGCCATCGCCGACCCGGAAGCCTACAAGACCCTGACCGCCCGCCTCGACCGCATCGTCGACAAGAACCCGGTGACCGGGAAATCGCTGCAGGTCCTGGGCACCCCGGTGCTGGTCAACATCATCAATGCCCACGGCATGTTCCCCACCGAAAATTTCCGCCGCGGCGTGTTCAACGACGCCGAGGGCACCAGCGGCGAAAAGATCGCCGAAACCCTGCTGCAGCGCCAGAGCGCCTGCTTCAAATGCCCGATCGGCTGCGGCCGCACCACCAAGACCCCGAACAAGCAGGGCGAGGGGCCGGAATACGAGACGGTCTGGGCCTTCGGGGCCCACCTGGGCATCAGCGACCTGACCGCCATCACCGAGGCCAACTACGCCTGCAACGAGCTCGGCCTGGACACCATCACCATGGGCAGCACCCTGGGCTGCGCCATGGAGCTGTGCGAGACCGGCGCCTGGGACGCGGGGCTGCGCTGGGGCGACGCCGGCAAGCTGCTGGCCTGGGTGCAGGACACCGCCTACCGGCGCGGCATCGGAGCCGAACTCGCGCTGGGGTCCAAGCGCCTGGCGGAAAAATTCGGCCGCCCGGAGCTGGCCATGCAGGTCAAGGGTATGGAGATCCCCGCCTACGACCCGCGCGGCGCCCAGGGCATGGCCTTGAGCTACGCCACCTCCAACCGCGGCGGCTGCCACATGCGCGCCTACATGGTCATGCCCGAGATCCTCGGCCACCCGGTTTTCCTGGACCGCTTTTCCACCGCCGGCAAGGCCGAGATCGTGGCCCTGTTCCAGGATATTTCCGCCCTGGTGGACTCGACCGTGCTCTGCCGCTTCCTGCAGTTCGCCATGGGCATCTCCACCTTCACCGACATGCTGCGCGTGGTCACCGGCCTGGATTTCAGCGATGAAGAGCTGATCAAGATCGGCCGGCGCGTGTACACCCTGGAAAGGATGTTCAACAACCGGGCCGGCTTCGGCCGCGGCGACGACACCCTGCCGCCGCGTTTTTTCCGGGAGGAATTCCAGACCGGCTCGTCGCGCCACCGCGTGGTGCGCCTGGAGGAAATGCTCGACGACTATTATGCCGTGCGCGGCTGGGACAAAGACGGCGTGCCCCTCCCCAAGACCCTGGCGGAGCTCGGGTTGTAAATTGGCCGGAAAGATCGCGGTCAAGTTCTACGCGCTGCTGCGCCGGCGCATCGGCGCCCGGGCCATCGAGATCGAAAGCGACGAGTTGTCGATCAGGGAACTGCTGCGCCTGGCGGAGAAGCAGACCGGAAAAAACTTCCTGGATGAGCTGCTCGATCGCCGGCAGGGGCTGCTGACCGGGACCATGATCCTGGTCAACGGCGAGAACATCCGCCTGAAACAGAACCTGGAAACGCGGGTGCGCGGCGGCGACAACGTTGATCTTTTCTCACCCGCCGGCGGCGGCTGAAACGACAAGCGAGGCAACATGGCAAATGGAATGTACGAGATCATATCGAAAAAGCGGGACGGCCTGGAGCTGTGCCGGGAAGAGATCGCCTTCGTGATCCGCGGCTACGTCAAGGGCGAGATCCCCGACTACCAGGTCGCGGCCTGGCTGATGGCCATCTATATCCGCGGCCTGAACGAGCGGGAGCTGGCCGACCTGACCGAGATCATGCTCGCTTCGGGCGACCGCATCCCGCTGGACTCGGTGCCGGGCAAAAAGATCGACAAGCACAGCACCGGCGGCGTCGGCGACAAGATCAGCTTCGTCGTCGCCCCGCTGCTGGCCGCCTGCGGCGTGCGCGTGCCCATGCTTTCCGGCCGCGGCCTGGGCCACACCGGCGGCACCCTGGACAAGCTGGAAGCCATCCCGGGCATGAACGTTTTCCTCGAGCCCGAGCAATTCCGCGAAGTCCTGGCCTCAACCGGCATGGTCATCTGCGGCCAGACCGAGAACATCGTGCCGGCCGACAAGAAGATCTACGCCCTGCGCGACGCCACCGCCACCGTCAGCAGCATCCCGCTGATCGCTTCCTCGATCATGAGCAAGAAGCTGGCCCTGGGCTCCGACGGCATCGTGCTGGACGTCAAGACCGGCAGCGGCGCCTTCATGAAGGACGAGCAGGACTCCATCCGCCTGTGCCGCACCATGGTGGCCATCGGCGAAAAGACCGGGCGCACGACCCTGGGCATCATCTCCAGCATGGACCAGCCCCTGGGCCGCGCCGTGGGCAACAGCCTGGAGATGATCGAGTCGTTCGAGGCGCTGAAAGGCCGGGGCCCCGCCGACGTCATGGAAGTGACCTTCGCCCTGGGCTGGTGCATGCTGCGGGCGGCTGGGCAGGAGCTGGACTACCCGCAGGCAATCGAGAAGTTCGAGGAGGCCATCGCCTCGGGGCGGGCCCTGGACGTTTTCCGGCGCTTCATCGCCGCCCAGGGAGGCGACCCCCGGGTCTGCGACGACTACTCGCTGCTGCCCGCCGCCGCGCAGCGGCTGGAATTCGCGGCTCCCGCCTCCGGCTTCATCGCCCGCATCGATTCCTTTGCAGTGGGCATGGCGGCCATCGATACCGGGGCCGGCCGCCGCAAAAAAGAGGACGCCATCGCCTACGGCAGCGGCTTCATTTTTCACGCCAATGTCGGCGACAAGGTCGAAAAGGGCCAGAAACTGGTGACCATCCACAGCGATCGCCCGGAACAGACAACGGCGGTCCTGGATCGCCTGGCCCAGGCGATCCGCATCGGCCCGCGGCCCGTGGCCAAGCCGAGAATGATCCTGCACCTGGTGGACAAGGACGGCATCAAGCCCTGGCCGTACTGAACTGGAAAAGAGATACAAAAGCATTTTTTTCGACGCCGACGACACCCTGTTCGATTACCCGCAAGCCGAACGCGCGGCGCTGCTGGCCTGCCTCGGCGAATTCGCGCTCCCGACCGATCCGGAAACCTTCATCGCCGCCTATCGCCGCCACAACCACGACGTCTGGCGGGAGTTCGAGCGCGGCGAAACCGACCAGGCCACACTGCGCGTCGAGCGCTTCCGCCGCCTGGCCGCCGAACTGGGACTGCCCGGCCTGCCCCTGGAGAAGGTCAGCGCCTTCTACCTGGAAGCGCTGGCCTGCCAGTCGCAGCTGCTGCCCGGGGCGCTCGCGCTGGTGCGCGGACTGGCCGGGGAATATCCCCTGGCCCTGGTGACCAACGGCATCGCCGCGGTGCAGAACAAGCGCTTCGCCGCCTCGCCCATCACCCCCTTTTTCCGCTCCATCGTCATCTCCGAGGAGGCGGGCGTGGCCAAGCCCGACCCGCGCATTTTCCGGCCGGCCCTGGAAAAGCTCGGCGTCGCGGCCGGCGACGTTCTCTACGTCGGCGACAGCGTCACCTCGGACATGGCCGCCGCGCGCAACGCCGGCATGGACTTCTGCTGGCTCAATCCGAAAGGGCTCCCCTGCCCGGCGGAGCATGCCCCCACATTCATCGTGCGGGAAATCTCGGAGATCCCGGACTTGCTGACCCGGCCCGATCCCGACAAGGAGACCATCATGCATCCCATCGAAAAGCGCTCCCTGGAGCACAAGCCGTTCCACTGGCTCACCTTCCTGCTGGAAATGGTCATGATCGTCTTCAGCATCCTGCTGGCCCTGAACCTGGAATCGTGGCGCGAGGGCCGCAAGGAACGGGAGCATGGCGCGCAGCGCCCTGCGGAACATCAGTTCCGAGATCCGGCAGAACCGGAAAACCTTGTCCACGGTGATTCCTCTGCATCACAAATTCACCGCCGATTTGCAGAAAACGATAGACAAGCTCAGCGAGTTGAAAAAATCCGGCGCCGATAAAGACAAGGGTCTGGGACTCAACTTCGAGCTGCGCCCGCCCCATCTCTACCAGGCCGCGTGGCAGACCGTGCTTTCCACCCAGTCGCTGAAAAAAACCGATTACCAGACCATCCTGGCCATCGCCGAGTTGTATGAAATGCAGCGCTGGATGTCGCTCATCGAGGAAAAGATCCTGCAGGCCATGCTCACTCCCGGCGCCTTCGACGAGAAAAACGTATCGCAATTTCTGACCATGGTGTTCATGCTGTACTCGGACTATACAAGATTGGAAGAACGGCTGGTCGGCCACTACGACAATGCCCTTGAAAAAGATCGCTGTCCCAGTTGAAAGAATAAAAAAAGGCGACCCAATAGCCATTTGACAATTGCCGTCCCGGGGATGAATAATTGGGCCTACAAGGAGGAATCATGAAAAAAACCGTTTTGGATGTTGGTCGCGATAGCCGTTCTGGCCGGGTCTGCTCATGGGCCAGGAAGTGACGATCCAGGACAGCGCGCCTTTCACCTACGCCTACCTGGAGTGCCGCGGTTCCTACCAGCAGATCCCCGCCAAAGTCAACGAATTCATGCAGGCGTTCTTCAAGCAGAACCTGATGCCGGTCGGGAATTTTTTCGGCATGTACCTGAATTCCCCGGGCGAGATCAAGGAAGAGGACCTGCTCTGGCGGCTGGCGTTTCCCGTCGCCGCCGAGGAAACGGTGGCCGCGCCGCTGCAGAAAGGGGAATGCCAAGCCGCAAAGATCGCCGTTTACCTGTACATCGGCCCCTATGAAAAAGTCGAACGACGCCTACGGCAAGATATTCGAATTCATCGGCAAGAACGGCTACAAGCAGGCCGGCCCGGTCATGGAAAAGTATCTGGACATGAACCCCGACGCGGTCCTGCCCGCGGAGCGCAAGACCGAGATCAACCTGCCGGTGGAGAAGAAAAGTGATAAGTGATGAGTGATGAGTGATGAGATAGGAAAGAATAACTCGATCTATTATCGGATCGCAACAAGACGATCAACCGTCATTTAAATTCTCGCTTCACTAATCACTAATCACTTATCACTGAGCCAGGCTCACCCCAGCAGAATGCCGGCCAGGGTGGCGGTCATCAGCGTGGCCAGCGAACCGCCCAGCACGGCTTTCAGGCCCAGCGCGGCGATGTCCTTCTTGCGGTGCGGCGCCATGGGGGAAATGCCGCCGATCTGGATGGCGATCGAGGAGAAGTTGGCGAAGCCGCACAGGGCGTAGGTGGCCATGGTGATGCCCTTGGGGCTCATGGCCCCCTGCTTGATCAGGCCGACCAGGTCGATATAGGCCGACGAACTCGTTCAGCACCACCTTGGTGCCCAGCAGGCTGCCGAAGTGGAAGGCGTCGGCCGCGGCACGCCGATGCCGATGGCCAGGTAGCGCAGCACCACGCCGAAAACGAGCTGCAGCGAGAGGGGCATGCCGAAATGGGCCTTGAGGTAGGCGTTGACGTGGATCAGGTCGCCCAGGCCGACGAACAGGTAGTTGATCAGGGCGATGCCGGCGATGAAGGCCAGGAGCATGGCGCCGACGTTCAGGGCCAGCTGCATGCCGTCGCCGGCGCCGGTGGCCGCCGCCTCGACAAAGTTGGAGGCGTTCTTTTCCACCTTCAGGCGCACCGTGCCCTTGGTCACGGGAATTTCGGTTTCCGGGTAAAGGATCTTGGCGATGACCAGCGAGGCCGGGGCGGCCATGACGCTGGCCGCCAGCAGCTGCACGGCGAAGCGCAGCTGGGCCTCGGCCAGGGGAATTTTCTGCACCTCGGCCAGGGCCTGGCCGAGCATCTGGATGTAGGCGGCCATGACGCCGCCGGCGATGGTGGCCATGCCGCCGATCATGATGGTCAGGATCTCCGAGTTGGTCATGGCGCCGATATAGGGCTTGATCAGCAGCGGCGCCTCGGTCTGGCCGACGAAGATGTTGGCCGTGTTGGAGAGCGACTCGGCGCCCGAGGTGCCCATGACCTTGGCCATGAACCAGGCCATGCCCCTGACCACCATCTGCAGGATGCCCAGATAATACAGGACCGAGGTCAGGGTGGCCACGAAGATGATCGTCGGCAGCACCTGGAAGGCGAAATATACGCCCAGGCTGTCCGGCCCGGAGTTGACGGCCAGGCGGCCGAAAACGAACTTGGAGCCTTCGGTGGTGAACCCCAGCAGGCTGACCACGGCGCCGCCCAGCCAGGAGATGGCCGCCTTGGGCCAGCCCAGGGGCCAGAACCAGGAGCGCAGCTTGTCGCTGTACAGGATGAATATGGCGAACACCACCTGGATGGCGATGCCGCTGAACACCAGGCGCCAGCTGATGCGCCGGCGGTTGTTGGAGAACAGGATGGCGATGCCTATGATCAGGAACAGGCCCAGGACTCCCCGGAGCAGCGAAATTGCGTTCATCGGTCACCTATCGTTCGGACCAGATTTTAAAAAACAATAGTAGCGGAGGAGCTCGTAATGTCAAGAAATAAGGTATGAAGTTACTTAGGGCTGCATATGGCAGGCGCCCCGGCTTTCGCCGTAACGGCTTGTGGGCGTCGAGGAGACGACCATCGCTTCCCGGAGGCCTCGGTGCTCCGGGAAAAAGTGAAGGCGAATGGCGGGATAGCCTGCCATCGAGCTAGCCCGCTTTTCAAACCTTACTGCGAGAACTGCTTCTCGATCTTCTCGTAATAATCGATGATCTGGTGCACGTATTCCCTTTTCTTGATGTACGTGCCCGGGAAAAAGCTGCGCTTGAAGCCGTAGATGACGAAATTCTTCAGCTCGCGCGGGGTGATGCCGAAGGCCTGGACCGCCTTGAGGATCTCGGCGCTCACCGTGGTCTGGGAAACGGTGCGGTTGTCGGTGCAGAAGGTGGCCGACAGCTTGGCCTTGCGCATGTGGCGGAAGGAGTGCTCGGCCAGGTCTGCGGATGGCGGGGTTGGTCTGCAGGTTCGAGGTCAGGCAGACCTCGATGGTGATGCGCCGGTCGGCGATGAACTGCACCAGGTTGGCGATATAGGCTTTCTTGTCCTTGATCTCCGGGCTCTTGATCATGTCGGCGTCGAAAAGGTAGACGGCGTGGCCGATGCGGTCGGCGTGCAGGTCGGTGATGGCCTGGAAGATGCTCTCCGGGCCGTAGGCTTCGCCGGCGTGCACGGTCTTCTTCAGAAAATTCTTGTGGGCCAGGGCGTAGGCCTGGGCATGGTCCTCGGCCGGGTAGCCCGCTTCGGCCCCGGCCAGGTCGAAGCCGACGATGGGCAGCTTGAACTTCGTCTTGGCTTCCACCGCCGCCCGCACCAGCTCCTGCGAGGCCAGGGAAAAGATCCACTTGCGCTCGGAATGGGCGTGGACGTTGAGCAGGTTGTCGAAATATTCGGAAAACCCGTAGTCGAACATGCGCATGGCGCAGGCGATGATCCCGTATTCGAAGGGCGGCTCCTCGCCGCTTTTCACCTGCGGGCGGGAATTGAACTCTTCCTTGGCCCGGGCCAGGCCGCGGTTCAGGGCGGCCATGACCTCGATGCTGGACATGCGGGCGTTCTGGTGCAGCTGCGGGGCGAAGCGCACCTCGATGTAGCGCACGCCCTCGTCCTGGTTGTCCTGGGCCAGCTCGTAGCCCACCCGCTCCAGGGCGGACGCGGTCTGCAGCACCGCCGTGGTGTACAGGAAGCCCTTCAGGTACTCGGGCAGGCTGGCGTACTTGCTTTTGAAGACCAGGCGGCGCAGGCCCGCTTCGTCATAGGCCGGCAGCTTGACCCCGCTCTCCCTGGCCAGCTCGATCAGGGTCGGCAGGCGCAGCGAGCCGTCCAGGTGCAGGTGCAGGTCGGTCTTGGGGATCTTCTCGATGAATTCCTTGCTGATCTTCATTTTGCCTCGCTCCCCTGCATCAGCCGGGCGATCTCCGGCTTGTTGCGGGCGATCTCATCCGGGCTGAGGCCGTTCAATTCATGGGGAAAGACCAGCCACTTGTCGGTCTCGTGGATGTAGTATTCGGGCCGGCGCTCGGTGCGGTTGTTGCCGGGCTTGAAATAGACGGTGGCCACGCGGATATCGTGGGGGGTGTTGCGCCGCGACATGCGCGTTCAGCGAGTCGATGATGGCCTTGATGCTCAGGCCGGTATCGTACACGTCGTCGACGATCAGCAGGCATTGGGCGGCGTCGGCGTTCTTGACGATATAGTTCAGCCCGTGGACCTGGATCTTCTTGCCGCGCTGCTCGATGCCCTCGTAGGACGACGTGCGGATGGCGATGTGGTCGCTGGCGATGCCGTTGTGCTCGAGCAGCTCCTGCACGGCGATGCCCACCGGCGTGCCGCCCCGCCAGATGCCGACGATGAAATCGGGCTTGAACCCGCTGTCCAGTACCTTGAGGCCCAGCCGGAACGAGTCTTCCAGCAGTTCCTGGGCCTTGATGAATTGTTTTTCAGCCATGGCTGCCATCCTTGCCGGGTTTATTTGTCATCGATCTTTCCTCCGCGCAGGCGCTGGCGGATCGTGGTCACGACCATGGCGGTCGAAACCGGGTTGTGCCCCTCGGGAATGATGATGTCGGCGTACTTGCGGCTCGGCTCGACGAAGGCGATGTGCATGGGCCTCACGGTTCCCAGGTACTGGCCGATCACCGATTCCATGCTGCGCTGGCGTTCCTGGATATCGCGCTTCAAGCCGGCGGATGAAGCGCAGGTCGCTGTCGGTGTCGACGAAGATCTTGACGTCCATCAGGTCGCGCAGGGCCTGCTCGCAGAAGATCAGGATGCCCTCGATGATGATCACCTTGGCCGGCTTCTTGACGATGCCCTTTTCCAGCCGCGCGTGGGTGGAAAAATCGTAGACCGGCATCTCGATGGCCCGGCCGGCGATCAATTCCCGCAGGTGGCGGACCATCAGGTCGGTCTCCAGCGAGTCGGGATGGTCGAAATTGATCCTGGCGCGCTCGGCCAGCGGCAGGTGGCTGGCGTCCTTGTAGTAGGCGTCATGCTGGATCATCACCATCTGCGGGTGGTTGATGCTCTCCATGATGGCGTTGGCAATGGTGGTTTTTCCCGATGCCGTGCCTCCGGCCACCCCGATGATCAAGGGCTTTCTTTTCATGAAAGCATGGTAGCACAACCCGCCAGGAGAGTCAAAACAGGCCCCGGCGCATTCTCGGCCGACCCGAGTCCGCGGGAAAATAATTTCATGATAAAAATAATTTTTTTTGTGATTGATTTTTTCTTTTTTGCTATAATGTTTTTTTGAATTTTTCTAAAAATGGCAAAAAAAGGAGGATACACTACATGAAAAGAATGTTGTTCGCAGTCATGCTGTGCTGCCTCATTCTACCCGGGCTGATCATGGCCCAGGGGGTGACAAGCTCAGCCTTCAACGGCCTGATCACGGACAGTGACGGCAATCCCATAGTCGGAGCCACCGTGACCGCCCTGCACGTGCCGACCGGCACCGTTTACACCGCCGTCAGCCGCCAGGATGGCCTTTTCAACATCCCGGCCGTCAAAGTCGGCGGACCGTACACGATCACGGTCAGCATGGAGCCTTTCAAGACCCAGGAAGTGAAAGGCATCATCCTGAAATTGGGCGAGGACCGCAACCTGAAATTCCAACTGGCTCTCGAGACCATCTCCGAGGAGATCACGGTCGTCGCCTCGAACCCGATCATGTCTCCAGTCTCGCACCGGCGCGACCCAGAACGTTTCCCAGGAGTTGATCGAGAGCCTGCCGACAATCTCCCGGTCGCTCAGTGACTTCACCCGCATGGCCCCCCAGGTCCTCAACAACGAGGAGACCGACGGTGCCTTCAACGCCGGCGGCCGCAGCTCGCGCTACAACAATATCCAGATCGACGGCGCCCAGAGCAACGACCTTTTCGGGCTGGGCTCCACCGGCACCCCGGGCGGCCAGTCAGAGGCGACCCTGATCAGCCTTGACGCAGTCCAGGAATTCCAGGTGGTCATGGCCCCTTATGACGTGCGCCAGGGCATGTTCACCGGCGGCGGGGTCAACGTCATCACCAAGAGCGGCCGCAACAAGATGTTCGGCTCGTTCTTCGTCGAAGGCCGCAACCAGGGTCTTGTCGGCAAAGGCCCCAATGAGTACAGCTTCAACAAGTTCACCGACGGCGTCATCGGCGGTTCGCTGGGCGGCGCCATCATCAAGGACAAGCTTGCTGTACTTCGTGAACGCCGAGATCGACAACCGCAAAACCCCCCAGGATTACTTCATCGACGGTTCCGGCGCGCAATTCGACTGGGGCTCCAAAACCGATGCCGACCGCTTCGTGTCCATCATGAAGGACAAGTACGGCTACGACGTCGGCGGCTACGGCCAGATCACGGCCAAGAAACAGAAGCTCAACCTGCTCGGCCGCATCGACTGGAACATCAACACCAAACACAAGCTGTCCCTGCGCACGTCCTACCTTGGATCCGATCTCGACTCCATCCTGCGCACCAGCAAGACCGCGTTCAATTTCGGCAACAACGGCGTCGTCTACAGCACCAAGTCGATCTCCACCGTGTTGCAGCTCGACTCCATGCTGAGCAACAATCTCTCCAACCAGCTGATCATCAACTATCAGAACATCAAGGACACTCCCACCTACATGGGGGCTGCCTTCCCGTACATCTCGGTATCGGTTCCCGGCAGCAAAACATTTTATGCCGGATCCGAGCAGTACCGCCACATCAACATCCTCAAGCAGGATCTGATCGAGATCACCGACTACTTGACCCTGTTCAAAGGCAACCACACCCTGACCTTCGGTACCCATAACGAGATCTTCAAGTTTTACAACGCCTATGTGCAGCGCGCCTTCGGCTTGTATTCATTCAAGAGCCTCGACGACCTGGCTGCCGGCAAACCCGATTCCTACGACCGCTATTATTCACTCACCAACGATCCCAACGCCCCGTCCAAATTCTCGGTGTTTCAGCTCGGCGGCATGGTCATGGACGAGTGGAACGTGACCCCCAAATTCAAACTGACCTTGGGCCTGCGCGCCGACGTGCCGGTCTTTCCCGATACGCCATTGGCGAACCCGAAGGTGGAGTCCATTTTTGGCATCCCCACCAACCAGGTCGCCTCGGGGAACATCCTCTGGTCTCCCCGCTTGGGCTTCAACTACCAGATCAGCGGCGACCAGGACTTTCAGGTCCGCGGCGGCATCGGCATCTTCTCCGGCCGCACGCCCTACGTCTGGGTGTCCAACCAATTCGCCAATACCGGCATGGATCTCGGCCGCTACTACCTCCGTACCGGGCCTATCCCCTTCGGATTCATCGCCGATCCATACGCTCAGCCGACCAATCCCAATCCCGGCGCCTATGACGGCGACATCAACCTGATGACCAAGGACTTCCGCTTTCCGCAGGTCATGCGCACCTCGCTGGCCCTGGACAAGAAGCTGCCCTTCGGCTTCACCGGCACCATTGAATTCGTTTACTCGAAAAACATGAAGGAAGTCTGGTTCTCCAACATCAATATCCTGCCCACCGGAGCCAGCAACGCCTTCGACGGCCGCCCCATGTTCGGCACCCAGAGCGTCACCGGCAGCGGCTCGGGCCGCTACGGCAAGCCGAATTACAAAAGCACCACGTTCAAGAACGTCATCGAGCTCTCCAACACCAACCTCGGTTACCAGTGGAACCTCTCCTTCCAGTTGCAGCGCGAATGGGGATTTGGCAACAGCATCAACTTGGCCTACTCGTACGGCGTTTCCAAGGATGCCAACTCGGGTACTTCGTCGCGCGCCATCTCCAACTTCCAGTACAACATGACCGCCGGCAATCCCAATGAGCCGGCCCTCGGCTACTCCCTCTACGACCCCGGCCACCGCATCATGGTCGCCGCATCCAAGCGCTTCGACTTCATAAAGAACGCCCCCACCACCGTCTCCATCTTCTACAACGGCCACTCCGGTTCCCGCTATTCGACCATCTTCTACAACGACGTCAACGGCGACTCTTTCGCCAACGACCTGATGTGGGTCCCGGAAAGCGCCGACCAGATCATCCTGACCAAGGGGACCTGGGAACAGCTTGACGCCTACATCAAGTCTGATCCGGGCCTGGACAACTACCGCGGCAAGATCTTGCCCCGTCACTCCAGCCGTGAACCCTGGTACAACGGCTTCGACTTCAAAATCGCCCAGCAGCTTCCCCTGACCTTCATCGCCTCGGGACACCGCGTGGAGCTCTACCTGTCGGTCAAGAACGTTCTCAACATGATTAACAAGGACTGGGGCGTATTCCGTTACTTCAGCAACGAAGATACACCGCTGACGTTTGTGGGCTACGATCAGGCCACCGGCAAACCCAAGTTCGAGTTTTTCGGAAAAACCGACCCGAATGATGCGTCCAAATTGGATTACCGCTACCTGATCAACCAGCTTCTGTCCCGTTGGCAGATGCTGCTCGGGGTAAATTACCGGTTCTAGGTTTTAATTCATCCCATCGGGGCTTTGCCCGACGGGAAACGAAAAAGGAACCCCCTGGCCCCGCGGCCGGGGGGTTTTTTTTTGCTCGGAAAACTGAAGCGGGATTTTTCAGCGAAGATGTAGGGGCGGTTCGGGAACCGCCCTTCTTAGTGAGGTCAGGCCAAGTCGGGGATGACAAGCTCCAGCAGCTTGATGAAGTCGTTCTTGACCCGCTCGGCCGTCTCGGTCACCTCCTGGTGGCTGAGCGGCTGCTTGGAGATGCCGGCCGCCAGGTTGGTGACGCAGGAGATGCCGGCCACGCGCAGCCCCATATGGCGGGCGCAGATGGCCTCGGGCACCGTGGACATGCCCACGGCGTCGGCGCCCAGCGCGGCCAGCATGCGGATCTCGGCCGGTGTTTCGTAGGAGGGGCCGCTCAGGGCCAGGTACACGCCCCGGCGGGCCGCCAGGCCGATTTTTTTTTCGGCGGCGGCGATGACATCCTGGAAAACCGGGTCGTAGACGGCGCTCATGTCGGGGAAACGCGGCCCCAGACGCTCGTCGTTGGGCCCGCGCAAGGGGTTGATGCCCATCAGGTTGATGTGGTCGCGGATGACCATCAGGTCGCCGGGCCGCAGCTCGCGGCCGATGCCGCCGGCGGCGTTGGTGAGCAGCAGGCCGCGGATGCCCAGTTTGGCCAGGACGCGCACCGGAAAAACCACGTCGGCGATGTCGTGCCCCTCATAATAATGATAGCGCCCCTGCAGAACGGCCACGGGCATGGGGCCGACCTTGCCCAGCACCAGGCGGCCGGCGTGGCCGGCCACGCTCACTTTCTGGAAATGGGGGATATCCCCGTACTCGATGACCGTTTTGTCCGTTACCCGGGCGGCGAATTCCCCGAGCCCCGAGCCCAGGACCACCCCGACCTGGGGAACCAGCGGCGATCTCTTTTTTATGAGGCCAACGGCTTCCATGATCCGATCGAATTGCTCCATGATTCCTCCTTAGCTCCTTGCGGAAAAAATATCTTCCAGGAAGCTCCGTCCCGGCAAGTCGCGCGGCAAGGCAAATGCGTCCAGGATGGACGCGCCGACATCGGCGAAGGCGGCGCGCACGCCGAGCGCCCGCGCCGGCAGTCCCGCGCCGTAGACCAGGAGCGGCACGTATTCGCGGCAATGGTCGGTGCCCGGGAAAGTGGGGTCGCAGCCGTGGTCGGCGGTGATGACCAGCAGGTCGGCGGGTCCGAATTTCGCCAGGAGGGCCCCGAGTTCGCGGTCGAAAGCCTCCAGGGCGGCCCCGTAGCCGGCAACATCGTTGCGGTGGCCGTAGAGCATGTCGAAATCGACCAGGTTGGCGAATACCAGCCCGCGGCGTCGCGGCCGCCGCTTCCCCGGCCAGCAGGGCCATGCCTTCGGAGTTGCCATGGCTGGGCCGCGAACGGCCGATGCCCCGGCCGGCGAAGATATTCTCGATCTTGCCGATGGCCACGGTCTCCAGGCCGCTTTCCAGCAGGACATCCAGCACCGTTTTCCCCGGAGGGAGCATGGGGTAGTCGCGGCGGTTGGCCGTGCGGGTGAAATTCCCGGCGCTGCCGGTGAACGGACGGGCGATCACCCGGCCGATCCGCCATTCGTCGCAGATCTTCCGGGAGCGCAGGCACATTTCATAAAGGTCGGGCAGCGGCATGACCTGCTCGTGGGCCGCGATCTGCAGCACGCTGTCGGCCGAAGTGTAGACGATGGGAAAGCCGCTGCGCACGTGCTCGGCGCCGAGCTCGGCGATGATCTCGGTCCCCGAGGCGGCCTTGTTCCCCAGGATGCCGGCCGCCCCGGTCCGCCGTTTGAAATCGTCAAGCAATTCGCGGGGAAACCCCTGGGGAAAAAGCGCGAACGCCCGATCCAGAATGATGCCCATCAATTCCCAATGGCCGGCGATGGTGTCCTTGCCCCGCGATCTTTCCGCCATGCGCCCCCAGGAAGCCCGCGGCGCCGGCGCGGCGGCCACGCCGCGCACGGGAATGATGTTTCCCAGCCCAAGCTTTTGCAAGTGCGGCAATTTCAGCCCGCCGCAACCTTCGGCGACGTGGCCCAGGGTGTTCGCGCCGACATCGCCGTATTCGGCGGCATCGGGAAGCGCGCCGACGCCGACCGAGTCCAGGACAATGAGGAACACGCGGTCGATTTTCTTATTGGCCATAGGTTCAAATATTTAACACAGCGCGTAGCTGGTTTGTCAAAAATTGGTGAATAGTGAAAAGTGCAAGGTGAAGAAGTAAGGGCAGATGAGAGCACGTTATCTTCCAGCGCCGATTCCTTCACTCTTCACTTTTCCTTTCCTGACTTTTCACTAGTTCTAGGCTGGTTCTTTATCGAAATGATCTCGGCGGCGATGCTGATGGCGATCTCCTCGGGCGTGTGGCTGTGGATGGGCAGGCCGACCGGGGCGCGGACTTTTTTCAAGCTGGCGGCGCTCGCTCCCGCCTTTTTCAAGCGCGCGAAGATCTGGGCGATCTTGGCCGAGCTGCCCATCAGGGCGAGGTAGCGCAGCTTTTTCCCCACCAGCTGTTTCAGCACCCGCTCGTCGGCCTGGTGGCCGAACGTCATGATCACCACGTAACTTTGGCCGCCGACGGCGACATGGCTGCCGATATTTTTGTAGCTGACCACCTGCTTTTCCTGGGCGTAGATCGTTGGCGGCCATGGTGGCCAGGCGGGCCCGGTCATCCAGCACCACGACATGGAAATCCAGGTCGGCCATGACCCGCGACAGGGCCAGGCCGACGTGCCCGCCGCCGATGATGGTCAGGGTCGGGCCGCCGGCCCGCCTCCTCCTGGTACAGCCAGTCTTCGGCCGACTTGAACCTGAAGGCCAGGGCCGCGGCCGGTTTTTTCCGCGCCTGGAATTCCAGGCCGCGCGGGGAAAACAGCAGCCGCCCCGGACGGTTCCGCTTCAGACCGAAGAGCAGGGAGTCGACGGCGTCGCTGTCGGTGCCGCCGAGGGGCAGCAGGGCCACGCGCTGCCAGCCCGAGCAGATCATGCCCGAACGCTTGCCGGCGCCCCCCTCATGGTGCAGGAGCTTCAGCAGCTGCGGCCGGCCCCTGCCGCGGGCGAGCAGCTTTTCGGCCTTGTCGGCCAGTTCCCTCTCCATGACGCCGCCGCCGATGGTGCCGTGGCTGCGGCCGTCGCCGCTCAGGGCCATCTTGAACCCGGCCCGGCCCGGAGACGAGCCGCCGCTCTCGACCACCAGCAGCAGCATGACCGGCTCCCCTTCCTGCAGGTACTCGTGGACGAATTCCCAGAATTGAATGTTATTCATGGCTGTCACTCCGCGCGCAACAAGGCTTCGATTTTGTCTATGTCGCCCGGCTCATCCAGATCGGCAAAAATTCCCGGGTCGTCGACCTCGACGGTCGCGCCGCCGCGGCGGCGAATGAACCGCCCCAGGCTGGAGTCGAGCGGCTCGGCCAGCAACGCCGGGATCAGGCGGCCGTCCAGGAGCACCGGGTGGCCGCGGCGGCCCCGGCAGGCCGGGACCACGATCTCCGCCCCGGGCCGCCAGCAATTTTTCGTAGACGGCGGCCCTGACCAGGGGCATGTCGCCGGGAAGGAGGAAGAAACGGCCGGCGCGAACCAGGCGGATGCCGGCCTGGACGGAGGCCAGCATGCCCGCGGCAAAATTTTCGTTGACCACCACTTCGACCCCCGGGCGCCGGCGCAGCAGCCGCAGGATCCTTTCCGGGCGCGCTCCGGCCACCACGATCACCCGCCGGCACACCGCGGCCAGGGGATCCAGGCTCCAGGCCAGCAAGGGTTTCCCGGCCAGTTCCATTTCCATTTTGAACGCGCCGGCCCGGCTGGACAGGCCGGCGGCCAGCAGCACACCCTCAACGCCCGGGACCATTGCCGCCGCGCCTCCGGTCCCGCGCCAGGTAGATGCCCCGGCCCGGGTCGGCATGGACTTTGCCATCCTCAAAAACCGCTTCGCCGCGGCTGAAAACCAGGCGCGGCGCTCCTTGCAGCTTCAGCCCCTCGAAGATCGTATGGTCGCAGCGCTGCCATTGCCGCGCCGCCGCGACCTTGCTTTTCGGCTCCGGGTCCCAAACGACCAGGTCGGCGTCGCTGCCGGGGCGGATCGCCCCTTTGCGCGGATACAATCCGAATATTTTCGCCGGCCGGGTGGAAACCAGGTCGACGAACCGGGTCAGGGGAATCTTGCCGCCTTTGACCCCGAAGGTGTACAGCAGGGACAGGCGGGTCTCGATGCCGCCGCAGCCATTGGGGATGCGGGTAAAATCCAGGTCGGCGAACTTTTTTTTCTCGGCCAGGGCGAAAGGGCAATGGTCGGTGGCCACTGTCTGCAGGATGCCCTGCCCCAGGGCTTCCCACAGGGCCGCCTGGTGTTCCGCGGAGCGCAGCGGCGGGCTCATGACAAAAGCGGCGGCCTGACCGGCGTCGCCCCGGTAACGGCTTTCGTCCAGCAGCAGGTACTGCGGGCAGGTTTCCCCGATCACCATCTGCCCTGCCTGCCTGGCCGCGGCCAGGGCCGCCACTCCCTGGCTGCTGGACACGTGAACGATGTACAGCGGCACCCCGGCCAGGCGGGCCATGAGCAGCGCCCGGCCCACGGCGTCGCCCTCCACTTCGGCTGGGCGGGAAAGGGGATGAAAGCCCGCGGACGTCTTGCCCTGGGCCAGCATTTTTTTCTGCAGATAGGAAACCATGTCCCCGGACTCGGCGTGGACCATGACCAGGAGGTTGAGCGCGCGGGCCTGGTCGAGGACGGCCAGCAACTCCCTGTCTTCCAGGCCGATGGTTTCCTTGTAGGCCAGGTAGGTCTTGAGCGATACGATCCCCTCGCCCAGGCATGCTTCCAGCTCGGCGGGCAGGCCGGCCCGCCATGAAGTCACGCTCATGTGCAGCCCATAGTCGCAGCGGCATTGCCGCGCCGCCTCTTTCCTGGCGGCCAGGGCGGCCGGCAGCGATTCGCCGCGGCCGGGCGTGACGAAATCCAGGATGGTGGTCGTGCCGCCGGCCAGGGCGGCACGGCTGCCCGAGGCGAAGTCGTCGCCGGAGACGCCATTGGCCGTTTCCAGCTCCAGGTGCACGTGGGGATCCACCCCGCCGGGAAACACCTCGCAGCCGGCGGCGTCGATGACCCGGTCAACCCGGTCGCCGGAGCTTATTCTTTTCTCGACCGCGACGATCTTTTCGCCCTCGACCAGGATGTCGCCCGCGAAGCTGCGGCCGTCGCAAACGATCGTGCCGGCGCGGATCAATATCCTGGGCATGTCAGGAAAGATTCTTCAGCAGGCCGGTGCTCTCGTTGAAAGCGCGGATCATCTCGTCCCAGCGCTCCACCTGGCTGAAGATGCGCGGCCAGATCTGGCGGTCCTGCCAAAGCTGGTTCAGGTCGGCGATCTCCTTGCCCTGCTGCTCGACCCAGGTGAAATATTTCAGGTTGTGCACGGCCTGGCGCTCGCGGTAGGTCAGCTCCTTGAAGAAATCCTCGCCCTGGCCCCACAGGCAGCGCTCCAGGTCGCAGGCCGCCTGCAGGGACGTGTAGGCTCCCCGCTCGGCCGTCAGTTCTTCCAGGCGCGATGCGTACAGGGCGGAGGAATCGGTGGCCGGGGCGATGATGACATCGTCGCCGCTCATTTCGAAATACTTGGCGGACTTGATCGCGGCCAGGACGTTGGCGATGCCGGAGATCCCCAGAAGTCCCAGCTGTTCGACCTGCGCTTTTTCCAGCCCCAGGGCGGCCAGTCGTTCGCGGCCGGCTTGCTCGTTGAACAGCCGGAACAGGCGCAGGCAATCCTCGTCGTCGATGGCGGCCACGGCGTCGGTATTGCGCACGTTGTGCACCCAGGGCACGTGCTTGTCGCCGATGCCCTCGATGCGGTGGGCGCCGAAGCCGTTCTGCAGCAGGGTCGGGCACTGCTGCGCCTCGGCAGCCACCACCTTGAGGCGCCGGGAAGCGGCCGCGCAGGTAATCGCCGGCGGCGATGGTGCCGGCCGAGCCGGTGGAGGAGACGTAGGCGGCCAGGGCCGAGCCGGGGCCGGCGACCTTGCGGAAAACCTCATCGACGGCGGCGCCGGTGTTGTAATAATGCCAGCAGGGATTGCCGAACTCGTCGAACTGGTTGAAGATGACGCAGTCGGGCCGGGTATGAGCGGATCTCCCAGCACTTGTCGTATATCTCCTTGACGTTGGATTCGCTGCCCGGCGTGGCGATGACCTCGGCCCCGATCTCCTTCAGCCAGTCGAAGCGCTCGCGGCTCATGCCCTCGGGCAGGATGGCCACGGCCGTGCAGCCCATGAGGTAGGAATCGAAGGCGCCGCCGCGGCAGTAGTTGCCGGTGGAGGGCCAGACGGCCTTGTGAAAAGTCGGGTCGAACTGGCCGCTGACCAGGCGCGGCACCAGGCAGCCGTAGGCGGCCCCGACCTTGTGGGCGCCGGTGGGAAACCACTTGCCGATCAGCAGCACGATGCGCGCCCGGACGCCGGTCAGGGCCTGGGGCAGCTCCAGGAAATTGACGCCGCCGAACAGGCCGCCCTTTTCCTTGGGCTCGTTCTTCCAGGTGATGCGGAACAGGTTGAGCGGGTGCAGGTCCCAGAGGCCGATCCGGCGCAGCTTGTCCTTGATCTGCCGGGGATCAGCTCGGGATCGCGCTGCTCGGCGAAGGTGGGCAGGATGATGCCCTTGGCGCGAAAATGGGCGACGGCCTTGTCCAGAACGGCCTGGTCGACGACGCGGTCGGTGATCGGTATCATGGGTGCTCCTTCGCCGTCATTTTCACGCTTATGGCCGTTCGTGTCAAGAGAAAGGCAAGCCTGTCAAGGGAACGTGTGGTTAGACTTGGGCGCCCACTGGGTGAGGGCGAGCAGGCCACTTGGGGGAATGCCCGCGATTGTCGGAGCCCGCGAGGTCAGCGAAGGCGGGGCGACTCCGCGGGCATAGCGAGAACGAACCCAACAGCGGGCAAGGACAAATCCACGAGTGACCGAACAGTCGCTTGCCGCATGAACAAATTCCATTCACCTGCGGACTGTTCAATATGGTATAATTATTCATGCACAAAATTACGCTGACCCTGGCCGACGGGAACAAGATGGAGACGGCGCCCGGCGAGAGTCTGCACGAAATTTCCCGCGCGCCGGGCAGCGGCGCCCGCGGGCTGGTCCTGGCCGCCAAGCTCGACGGCGACCTCTGTCCCGCTGGACACGGTCCCGGAGCGCGCCGCCCGCCTGGACTGGGTGACCTATGCCGACAAGCCGGGCCTGGAGATCTACCAGCGCAGCGCCTCCTTCATCCTGAACATGGCCGTGACCGAGCTGTCCCACAACACCCGCCTGGTCATCGGCCATTCCATCTCCAACGGCTTCTATTACGACTTCTACTGCGGCATCCCCATCACCCAGGAGCTGCTCAACGAGCATCACCGCGAAAATGCGGGAGATCATCGACCACGACCTGCCGTTCCAGCGCCTGCTGCTGCCCCGCGCCAAGGCCATCCTCTATCTTGCCGAGCGCGGCATGAGCGACAGCCAGCGCCTGGTCGAAAATTCCAGCATCGACCAGGTCCAGATCTATGAGAACGGCCGCTTCGCCAACCTCGAGATCTACCCGCTGGCCTACTCCACCGGCGCCGTGTCGCGCTTCGAGCTGAAAACGTACAGCCCGGGCTTCGTCATCCTCTTTCCCGAGCAGGAGGACTTCAAGGTCAACAGCCACATCGGCAAGACGCGCAAGCTCTTCCAGATCTACCAGGAAAGCAAGAACTGGGGAAAGATCCTCGGCGTCAGCGACGTGGGCCGCCTGGACCAGATCATCGCCAGGGGCGGCATTTCCGAGATCATCAAGGTGGCCGAGAGCCTGCACGAAAAAAAGATCGCCCGCATCGCCGACACCATCACCTCCAAAAAAGAGGAACTGCGCCTGGTGCTGGTGGCCGGTCCTTCGGCTTCCGGCAAGACCACCTTTGCCAAGCGCCTGTCCACCCAGCTGCAGGTCAACGGCATCCGGCCGCTGGCCCTGTCCATGGACAACTATTTCGTCGACCGCGAATCCTGTCCCCTGGACGCGCGCGGCGAACGCGATTTCGAAGCCCTGGACGCCCTGGACCTGGACCTGTTCAACCGCCACCTGGCCGACCTGCTCGAAGGCCGCGAAGTGGCGGTCCCCAGGTTCGATTTCGAAACGGGCTGCCGGCGAAGCGAGCACCGCACCCTCTGGCTGGAAGGACGACCAGATCCTGGTGGTGGAGGGCATCCACGCCCTGAACCCCAGGATCAGCGTCTCGGTGCCCGAGCGCCACAAGTTCCGCATCTACGTATCGGCCCTGACCCAGCTCACCATCAACGACCACAGCCGCATCTCCACCACCGACACCCGCGTCCTGCGCCGCCTGGTCCGCGACAGCAGCTTCCGCAACTACAACGCCGCCCAGACCCTGAAGCGCTTCCCCTCGGTCATCAACGGCGAACGGCGCAACACCTTCCCTTTCCAGGAAAGCGCCGACGCCATGTTCAATTCGTCGCTGGTGTACGAGCTGGCGGTGCTCAGGGACCTGGTCCTGCCGCTGCTGGAAAAGATCCCGGCCGCGGACGAAACCTATACCGAGGCCCAGCGCCTGCGGTTATTTTTGATGCTGTTCCAGCCGGTCGCGGCCGACGAGGTCCCGCCCACTTCGATCCTGCGCGAGTTCATCGGCGGCTCCAGCTTCCGCTATTAGCCGTCTCAGGCCATTTTCCGCCATAGCTTTTCGGCGCCGGCCCGGGTCTGGGCCAGGATCTCATTTTCGTCCACGGTCAGGATTTTTTTGTTTTCCACGATCAGTTTCCCCCGGGCGATGACGCTGTCCACGTGGCGCGCGCCCAGGCCGTAAAAAAGGTGCCCCAGGAAATTTTCGTCGTTGACCGGCGTGGGCGAAGGATAGTCCAGGATGACCAGGTTGTTTTCCGCGTCGCCGCCGAAGCCGTTTTCGCTGAAGTAATCGTGGACGCGGCGCAGGCGCCGGTAAATATCGGCCATGCCGGTATTTTCCGGCATCGGGTCGCTGAAGTAAGCGGCCCGGGCCGACTGCAGCATGTCGCTGTGCATGCCGTCGGTGCCCAGCATGATGCGGTCGCCCAGGCCCCGGCCGTCGAAAAGCCCGACGCGGTTGTTCAGGTTGCTTTCCATGTTCTCCGCCAGCCAGGCCGGCGAACCTTTCAGGATGGCCCTCTCGCCCCGGTCCAGGTGCAGGCCGTGCACCAGGATGGTCTTTTTGAATTCCAGGACCCCGGCCTTCTGGAAGCGCTCGAGGACCCGGCAGCCGTGGCCGGCCAAAGTCATTTCCTGGTCGATCTTGTCTTCGGCCGCGTGCACGTGGATCCCCGAAGAATACTTTCCGGCCAGGAGAACGGCTTTGGCGAGCAGATCGTCACCCACGGTGAACGAGGCGTGCAGCCCGACCAGGCAGGGCTTGCCGGCGCGCAGGCGGTTTTCGGTCTCGGCCAGCCCCTGTTCGCGGGCTTCTTCCCCGTCGCGGTCGGAAAGCTCCAGGCAGGGCAGGACATGGATGCCCACCCGGGCGAACGCATCGGCCACGGCAGCCGAGCGAGCCGTCGACCGCGCAGCGGCGAGGAGTGGTGGTCGATGACCGACGTCACGCCGTTTCGGGCGCACTCCAGCGCCGTGGCCAGGGCCGACAAGCGCACCAGCTCGAGGTCCAGGGCGCGGTCCAGCTTCCACCAGACACTTTGCAGTTTCTGCCGGAAATCGGCCGGCGGCACGCGCCGGCGGCGGCATGCCCAGGGCCAGGGCCGAATAGGCGTGGTGGTGGCCGCAGGCGAAGGCGCGGGTCACCAGCCGGCCCCGGCAATTGAGCACTTTGTCTTCCTTGCCCAGATGATCCGGCGATGGGATACCGTCCACGAAGCGAGATGCCGCCGTTCTCGCCGTATTCCACTTTGATGTGGCCGCGGGTGAATTTCAGCGTCCGCCAATCGACATGGACGGCGTCGCGCAGGTACACGCTCATTTTTTATTCTCCCGCCTTTTCATGGGCAGCCGGAAGCGGCGCACGCCGTCGAACTGGTAGAGGGCGTTGGCCACGGCGGCGGCCGTCGGCACCAGGCCGATCTCGCCCACGCCCTTGGCCCCGTAAGGCCCGTGCTCGTCGGCGACCTCCACCCCGGTCACGGTGATGGCGGGCACGTCGTGCGCCTTGAGCAGCCCGAGGTCGGCCAGGCGGTAACTGGCGGGCAGCCCGTCGCCGCCAGGGGCAGGTCCTCGCTCAGGGCGTAGCCCAGCCCCATCACCACGGCGCCCTGGATCTGGCCTTCGAAGAGGGTGGGATTGACGATCCGGCCCGCGTCGTGGGCGGCGTGGACCGCGGCGATCCCGCCCTTTTCGTCGAGCACCACCAGCTGGCTGGCGTAGCCGTAGGAATAATGGGTGACGGTCGCGTCGCCGGGCATAGGCCCGGTCGTCCAGTCGCAGCGCCAGCGACCTTCGTACACATTGCCGGCGAGCTCGGCCAGCGTCTTCGCGCGCAGGTCGCGCCGCAAGCCGGCGCAGGCGTCGATCAGGGCGTTGCCCACCAGCGAGGTGGCGCGCGAGGCCGTGGTCATGCCGCTGCGCGCCCCGGAAGCCGTGTCGACCCGGACCTCCATGATCTTCGGGTCCAGGCCGGTCTCCTGGCAGACCACCTGCCGGGCCACGGTATGCACGCCCTGGCCCATCTCGGTCCAGCCGTGATGGATGACCAGCCTGGCGCCGGAGACGATCTCGATCTTCACCAGCGAATCGTCGACCATGCCGTTGCCGATGCCGGTGTTCTTGATGCCGCAGGCCAGGCCGGCCGTTTTGGCTTCGGCGAAATTCGTCGCGCAATGCCAGCAACGTGGCGCGCACGCCGACGCCGGCGCGCAGGACCTGGCCGGTCGCGGTCATGCGCCCTTCGCTCAAGGCGTTGTCGTAGCGGAACTGCCAGCGGTCGAAGCCCCCTTTTTCGCAGAGCATGTCGACGCAGCTTTCCATGGCGAAGGTCACCTGGTTGACGCCGAAGCCGCGCATGGCGCCGCAGGGCAGGTTGTTGGTGTAGAGGGTCTTGGCCTCGATGTCGGCGGCCGGCACATGGTAGGCGCCGGAGGCGTGCCCGGCGGCCCGCTCCAGGACCTTGGTCCCCACCGAGGCGTAGGCGCCGGTGTCGCCGATGATCCTGGCCCGCAGCGCGGTCAGCCGGCCGGCGGCGTCGCAGCCCAGGGCGTATTCCATGACAAAGGGATGGCGCTTGGGATGCATGCGCAGCGACTCGGGCCGGCTCAGGCGCACGCGCACCGGCTTGCCCAGCAGCAGGGCGAACAGGGCGGCATGGCCCTGGACGGTCATGTCCTCCTTGCCGCCGAAGCCGCCGCCGTTGGCCACCTGGATGACCCGCACCTTTTCCTCGGGCAGGCCCAGCAGGGAGGCCACCTGGCGCCGGTCCTCGTACACCCCCTGCCCCTGGGAATAGAGGCGGACGCCGCCGTCTTCGGCCACGGCGACCGCGGCCTCGGTTTCCAGGAAGGCGTGCTCGATCATCTGGGTGCGGAACACGCCGGAGGCGGTGTGCGCCGAAGCGGCGAGGATCGCGTCGACGTCGCCGCCGCGCTGGATGCGGCAGGTCTCCAGCAGGTTGCCTTTTTCATGGACGCGGATGGCGCTGTTCTCGGCCTGCAGGACGTCGGTCAGGGGCTCGAGGACTTCATACTCCACGCGGATGGCACCGGCGGCGGCGCGGGCGGCGGCTTCGCTGGCGGCGACCACCCCGGCCAGGACGTCGGCGCCGCTGCGGCTGGTCTCCCCTGCCGCGATCATCAGGGGCCAGTCGGCGACGATCAGCCCGGTCAGGCGCTGGCCCGGGATGTCGGCGGCGGTGAATACGCGCAGGACCCCGGGCATTTTTGCGGCCGCGCCGCTGTCGATCTTCAGGATCCTGGCCCGGGCGTGGTCGCGAAAATTTCAGGGCGCCGTAGACCATGCCGGGGATGCGCAGGTCGGCGACAAAGGGCCGGCGGCCGGTCGCGGTCTCCCAGGCCTCGTATTTCTCCTGGCGGCCGCCGATGCCCCGGTTCGGGTCGGCGGCGGCCGTTTTTTCCCCGGCCAATACTTGCGCGGCCCGCTCGATGGCTTCCACGATCTTGACGTAGCCCGTGCAGCGGCAGAGGTTCAGTTTCAGGGCCGCCAGTATCTCCCGGCGGCCGGGACGGGGATTGTCCTGGAGCAGGATCTTGGTGCGCATCAGGAAGCCCGGCGTGCAGAAACCGCACTGCACCGCCCCCTTGGCCACGAAGGCGTCGCCCAGCGCGCGGCGCAGCCCGTCGGGCAGGCCTTCCAGGGTGATGACCCGGCCGCCGGCGACCTTCTTCATCGGCGTGACGCAGGCCAGCGCCGGGCGGCCGTTCAGCTCGACCAGGCAGGCGCCGCAGGCGCCCTGCCCGGAGCAGCCGTCCTTGGCCGAAAAGATGCCCGCCTCGGTGCGCAGGTAGTCCAGCAGGGAGAGTTTTTCATCGCCGCGGAATAGCCAGCTTGCGGCCGTTAAGCTCGAATTCGATCATGGTCCATCTTAGCAAATCCGCCATGGCGATTCAATGGCCCGGATGGGGAAAGCGAAACCGCGAGGCCGGTCGAGCGGGAGACGCGGTTTTTTGGAACAAATGGCGGGCTTGGTTCGTATATAAGAAAGACGCATGAAATTGGCAGGAACGGACATTTCCCATTTCGCGCGCCGCAGAGTAGAAAGTCCAAGCAATTTTAGTCAAGGAGAACAGGCACATGGCCAACGGAAAAAAAGTGAAGTCACGCAAAAAAATCATCTGGATCATTGTCGGCAGCGTACTTTTATTGATCATATTGAAGATGGTCTTCTGCGGGAAGAAAAATCCCGGCATCCCGGTGCAGACCGAAAAGGCCGCCCGGCGCGACATCACCCAGCTCGTGTCGGCCACCGGCATCATCAACCCCGTCCTCATGGTGGCCATCACCCCGGAAGTGACCGGCGAGATCGTCGAGCTGCCGGTCAAGGAAGGCCAGCGGGTGAAGAAGAACCAGCTGCTGATCCGCATCAAGCCCGACTCCTATGCCGCCCAGCGCGACCGCGCCAAGGCCAACCTGGATTCGACCCAGGCCACACTGGCCATGAAGAAGGTCGAGAAGGAGTTCATCGCGAGCAACTACAAGCGCACCCAGGAGCTCTTCCGCAGCGGCTTCACCAACCAGCAGGAGCTGGACAGGATGGAAGCCGACCTGGCCTCCAGCGTCGCCCAGCTGAACGCCCAGCAGGGGCTGGTGCAGCAGGCGCAGGCGGCCCTCAAGGAGTCCGGCGAAAGCCTGAACAAGACCGCCATCTACTCGCCCATGGACGGCACGATCAGCAAGCTCAACGTCGAGCTGGGCGAGCGCGTGCTGGGCAGCGGCTTCAGCCAGGGCACCGACCTGATGACCGTGGCCGACCTGGGCAAGATGGAGGCCATCGTCGACGTGGACGAGAACGACGTCGTGCTGGTGTCGATCGGCGACACGGCCAAGATCGAGCTGGACGCCTTCAAGAACAAGGTCTACAACGGCGTGGTCACCCAGATCGCCAACTCGGCCAAGACGACCGCGGCCGGCACCCAGGAAGAGGTGGTCAATTTCGCCATCAAGATCGCCCTCGACGAGTTCAACGCCCAGGTCCGTCCCGGCATGTCCTGCAACGCCGACATCGAGGTCGAGACCAAGAGCAACGTGCTGTCCATCCCCATCCAGAGCGTGACCGCCCGCTCCGAGGAAGCGCCCGGCGCCATGGAGCCGGCGGAATCCGGCCGCGGCTTGCTCGCCGGCAAGGCGATCAAGAAGAAACAGTCCAAGCCCAAGGAGGTCGTCTTCGTCGTGAACAAGGATGCCGTGGACATGAAAGAGGTCACGATCGGCATCAGCGACAACGAGTACATCGAGGTCGCCTCGGGGCTGAAAGAGGGCGAAGAAGTGGTCAGCGGCCCCTACCGCGCCATCTCCAGCGAACTCCAGGACAAGAGCAAGGTGGTGCTCGAAGCCAAGCCCAAGAACGGGAAGAACAAGAAGCAGAACTGACCGCGCAGGGACAGGAAATCATGAACATCATCAATTTGGAGAACATCACCAAGGTCTACCAGGTCGGCTCGGAAGAAGTCCACGCCCTGGACGGCATCTCCCTGAAGATCGACCGCAACGAGTACGTGGCCATCATGGGACCGTCGGGCTCGGGCAAATCGACGCTGATGAACATCCTGGGCTGCCTGGACACGCCGACCTCGGGGAAATACGACCTGAAGGAGACCGACGTCAGCGGCATGAGCGACAACGAGCTGGCCGAGGTGCGCAACCGCGAGATCGGCTTCGTCTTCCAGACCTTCAACCTCCTGCCCCGCGCCACCTCCTTCCACAACGTCGAGCTGCCCCTGATCTACGCCGGCATCCCCGCCGCCCGCCGCCGCGAACTGGCCGAGAAGGCCCTGGCCAGCGTCGGCCTGAAAGAGCGCATGCTGCACAAGCCGAACGAGCTCTCCGGCGGCCAGCGCCAGCGCGTGGCCGTGGCCCGGGCGCTGGTGATCGGCCCCTCGATCATCCTGGCCGACGAGCCGACCGGCAACCTCGACTCGAAGACCGGCGAGGACATCATGGCCCTTTTCTACGAGATCTACAAGCAGGGCAACACCATCATCCTGGTCACCCACGAGGAATACATCGCCAACCACGCCAAGCGCATCATCCGCCTGCTGGACGGCAAGATCGAGAGCGACAAGCAGGTGGCCGACCACACGGTCCCGGGCCAGGGGAAATAGCCGTGCGCCACCACCTGTTCGAATGGAAGGAGGGGCTGCTGATCTCGCTGGCGGCCATCCGCGCCAACAAGGCCCGCTCGCTCCTGACCATGCTGGGCATCGTCATCGGCATCTGCTCGGTGGCGCTGATGGCCACGGCCATCAACGGCATCGACAAGGCCTTCGTCAACGGCATCAGCGTCGCTCGGCGCCGACAACCTCTACATCGACAAGTACGCCTGGTTCAGCGACGAGGACTTCTTCCTGATGCGCAACCGCAAGAACGTGACCCTGGACCAGTTCGAGCGCTTCGAAAAGCTGGCCAAGCTGCCGCTGGCCGTGGCGCCGACCATCCTGACCGTGCACAAGGTGCTCTACGGCGACAACTACGTCGAAGGGACGCTGATGACCGGGACCACCGACGGCTACGTGCGCACCACCAACTTCAATTTCGCCCGCGGCCGGTTCTTCTCGCCGCTGGAGAGCAGCGGCGCCCGCAACGTGGCCGTGCTGGGCAGCGAGGTCGCCGCCCACCTGTTCGAAAAGCAGGACCCGCTGGCCCAGGAGGTCAAGATCGACGGCATCCCCTTCCGCGTCGTCGGCGTGCTGGAAAAGCAGGGCAGCAACCTGCTGGGCAACTTCAACCCCGACAACCAGGTCTACATGCCCATCGGCACGGTCTTCAAGTATTTCCGCCGCGACCGCGACACCGTGACCATCGTCGTGCGCGCGCGCGCGACCGAGATGATCGCAGGCCACCAAGGAAGAGGCCATCGGCATGATGCGCCGCGTGCGCGGCCTGCTGTACGACGAGAAGGACGATTTCTCCGTCAACACCCAGGAGGGACTGACCGAGAACTACAACCAGGTCGTGGGCGTGATCAAGCTGGTCGGCCTGTTCATCACCGGCCTCTCCCTGCTGGTCGGCGCCATCGGCATCATGAACATCATGTTCGTTTCGGTCAAGGAGCGCACCCGCGAGATCGGCATCCGCAAGGCCATCGGCGCCAAGAAGCGGACGATCATGGGCCAGTTCCTCACCGAGGCGGCGGTGATCTGCCTGATGGGCGGGCTGGTCGGGCTGCTGCTGGCCGTGCTGCTGAGCATGGTCATCAACAAGTTCCTGCCCACCAGCGTGCAGATGAACACGGTCGTGCTGGCCATCTCCATCTCGCTCGTGACCGGCATCGTCTCCGGCCTGGCCCCGGCCTGGACGGCGGCGAAAATGGACCCGGTCGAAGCCCTGAGGTACGAATAATGAAATTCTGGGAAGTCCTGAAGGTCGCCTTCGCCTCGCTGCGCGGCAACAAGCTGCGCTCCTCGCTGACCGTGCTGGGCATCGTCATCGGCATCTTCTCCATCATCTCCATCAGCACCGTGATCACCATGCTGCAGAACTCCATCAGCGAAGGGCTGTCGCAGCTGGGCAAGAACACCTTCCAGATCCAGAAGTTCCCGGCCATGCAGCAGGGGCGCCTGAGCGACAAGATCCGCAACCGCAAGAACCTGACCATCGAGGAATACTACCGGCTGCGCGCGATGCTGCACGGAAGCCAAGCTGGTCGGCGCCGAGCAGTGGCAGTTCGGCAAGCTCTTCAAGTCGCAGTACGACGAGACCAACGCCAACATCCAGCTGGTCGGCGGCACCCCCGAGGCCATGGTGACCAACGACTGGGTGGTCGCCGACGGCCGGGCCATCAACCAGGACGACATGGACCGCAACCGCCGCGTCTGCGTCCTGGGCACCGACGTGGCCAAGAAGCTCTTCCCGCGCGTCAACCCGCTGGGCCAGGAGGTCAAGGTCGACGGCCTGCGCCTGACCGTCATCGGCGTGTTCACTTCCAAGGGCGCCATGTTCGGGCAGTCGCGCGACGGCTTCGTGGCCACGCCGCTCTCCACCTTCCAGTCCAAGTACGGCAAGACCAGCCGCAGCGTCAACATCACGGTCATGGCCTACAGCCCCGTCACCTACAACCGCACCATCGACGCGGCCATCGGCTACATGCGCACCATCCGCAAGGTGGCGCCGGGCGAAGAGAACGACTTCGACATCTTTTCCAACGAGTCGCTGATCTCCCAGGTGGGCCAGATCACGCAGTACGTGCGCCTGGGCGCCATCGTCATCGCCTTCATCGCGCTTGCTGGCCGCCGGCGTCGGCATCATGAACATCATGCTGGTCTCGGTGACCGAGCGCACGCGCGAGATCGGCATCCGCAAGGCCATCGGCGCCAAGAAGCGCAACATCCTCTTCCAGTTCATCATCGAGGCCGTCACCCTGTGCCAGTTCGGCGGCATCATCGGCATCGTGCTGGGACTGGGCGCCGGCAACCTGGCCGGCAAGGCCCTGAACGCGGCCCCGGCCGTGCCGCTCGACTGGGTGCTGGCCGGCATCGGCCTCTGCGTGCTGGTCGGCGTCGGCTTCGGCACCTACCCGGCCTGGAAGGCCGCCAACCTCGACCCGATCGAGGCGCTGCGCTATGAATAGTGACGAGTGACTAGTAACCCGTTGGACTAAAACTCCAAATCACAAATCCCAAATCCCAAACAAATTCCAAGTTCCAAATTCCAATGTTCTAAACAAAGGCGCTATCCATGTGATTGCTTTTCGTTTTGGTCATTGGGTTTTGGTGCTTGGTGCTTATTTGGAATTTGGTGCTTGGATTTTGGAATTTTATTCCCTGCGCGTCACTGGTTACTTGTCACTATGATTTTTCAATGCCGTATGCCGAGTTCTGCTTATTTCAGCGCCTGGATCTCGGCCGCGACCTTTTTCATGTCGACCTGCCTTTGGAAAAGGGGGGTCTTGTCCTTTTTATATACTTCCAGGTTGTCTTCGAACGTCCGGCGCTGATCGTTTTGGTAGATGATCCCCAACGGGAAACGGCTCTTCCTCCAGGGCTTTTTTGAAGGCTCCGGCGCGATCGGCGGCATCGTAATCCGCGGGCAGGGAATAGGTGTTGTCCTTGAACCATTGGAAGGTGTTGATCTTGTTGAAGGAAACGCAGGGCTGGAAGATGTCCACCAGGGCGAAGCCCTTGTGCCGGATCGCTTTCTTCATCACTTCCCTGGTCTGTTCGATGTCGCCGCAAAACACCCGGGCCACGAAGGTCACGTCCAGGGCGATGGCCAGGGCCAGGGGGTTCAGCGGCTTTTCAAATACGCCGAAGACCTGGACCGGCGTCTCCATGCCCGGGCGCGAGGTCGGCGCGGCCTGGCCCTTGGTCAGGCCGTACACC
The DNA here is from genome assembly GCA_963764745.1 of Candidatus Aminicenantota bacterium. Lineage (GTDB taxonomy): Bacteria > Acidobacteriota > Aminicenantia > UBA2199 > UBA2199 > UBA2199. The sequence continues at coordinate 660,228 of CAVXTN010000012.1, forward strand.
ATGTTGTCGTGCACGAACAGGGTGATGTCGGGGTTGCGCCGGGTGGCGTGCAGGAAATGGTTGCCGCCCTCGCCGTACATGTCGCCGTCGCCGCCCTCGGCGATGACGGTCAGCTCCGGGTTGCAGGCCTTGATCGCCGTGGCCGGCGGCAGGGCCCGCCCGTGCAGCCCGTTGAAAAAACTGGCGTTGACGTAATGGGGCATTTTCGCGGCCTGCCCGATCCCGGAAACCAACACCACTTTCTCCCTGGCGAGATCCAGTTCTTTCAGCGCGGCCAGCAGGGCCTTGCGGATGGAATAGTTGCCGCAGCCCGGGCACCAGGCGATATCGATCTTGTGATCCGGTTCAAAAATGTTGTCCATGGTCTTCTCCCGTTCAGATGAGCTTGCGCAGCTCGTTGCGGACGCTCTTCCACCGCGAAAGGCAGCCCGTCGTATTTCAGCACGTTGTGTTCGACGACGCGCCCGGTCGCCTGGGTGAGCAGCCGCGCGAACTGCGCCGACGAATTGTTTTCCACGACGATGATCTTTTCCGCTTTTTTCAGATAGGCCCCGGCGCTTTCCGGGAAGGGGAACAGCCAGGAAAAATGCAGGACGGCGACGTCTTTTTCCCCCAGGCTCGCCACCGCCTCGCTCACCGTGTTCAAGGTGGAGCCCCAGCAGACGACCAGCGTCCTGAAACTTTCGCCGCCGACGAGAGTGGGCGCGACGGCCTCGGCCTGCAGCGCCGCCATTTTTTTGCGGCGCTTGTCGACCATTCTGACGCGCAGGTCGAGGTCCTCGGTGATATAGCCGCCCTCGTCGTGCTCGTCGCTGTCGGCGCAGACAATGCCCGAGCCGTGGCCGGGTATGCCGCGGGGCGAGATGCCGTCCGCGGTCAGGGCAAAGCGCCGGTAGCTCTTTTCGGTTTTGACGACATGCTTTTCCAGCGGCGGGCCCGCGGCGGCAAAAGCGGGCGTATTGTACCTGCTGTCGACAAAAAACTGGTCGGTCAAGATGAAAACCGGCACCTGGCAGCGAGCGGCGAGGCTGAAGGCCTTTTGCGTCAGGGCGAACCCTTCGGCGAAGGTTCCCGGCGCCAGGATGAGGCGCGGAAAATCGCCGTGTCCGGCATGCAGGACCATGTCCAGGTCTCCCTGCTCGGTCCGCGTCGGCAGGCCGGTCGCCGGGCCCGGGCGCTGCGCCAGGTGCAGCACCAGCGGCGATTCGATCATGCCGCACAGGCGAGATGCCTTCGCACATCAGGGCCAGGCCGCCGCCGGAGGTCGTGACCAGCGCCCGGGCGCCCGCGTACCAGGCGCCCAGGGCCATGTTGACCACGCCGACCTCGTCCTCGACCTGCTCGACGATGACGTCGAACTTTTTGGCGTACGCGGCCATCTTCTCCAGCACGGTGGTCGAAGGCGACATGGGGTAGCCGCAGACGTAGTCGCAGCCAGCCGCCAGGGCCCCCAGCGCGATGGCCTCGGAGCCGGAGATCAGCAGGTCGCTTTGGGAGCCCGCGGACCTGGCGATGCGGATATCCACGCCGGCGAGACCGCTCCCGGCGGCGTACCCCCGTTTGATGGCCTCAACATTTTTGTTCCGGATCTCCGCGCTTTTCTTGGAAAAATATTCGCGCATGAAGTCCGCGCACAGCTTTTCGTCGACCTTTAGCAGCCCGCAGATGAACCCCGCGGCAACGGTGTTGGCGAAAACGGCGTTGCCGATCTCGGTGGCCATGGCGGTGAACTGGATGTCGACCATGCCTGCATGGCCGATCTTGTCCTTTTCACCGACCACGATCGTCTCCGCCGTGATCCTTTTCTTCAGGTGCGGGATCGCCGCGGCGTGCAGCGGGACCAGGATGTCGATGCGGTCGAGAAACCCGGCCGCCCTCCCGGCGGACACCCGTATGGTGGTGGAATTGGCGCCGCCGCGGACCCGCGACATGAACTCCGAGGCCGAGAAAAAATTATAGCCGCTCCTTTTTAAAAGCTGGGCCAGGATGGCTTCGATCGATTGTATGCCCTGCCCGGCCTCCCCGGCCAGGACGATCACCAGGTCATCGCTTATGGTCTTCATCGTGTCCCCCCAAACGAATTCTCTACTTGCCGGCCAATGGGATGATTTTAACAAAATCGGGAAATTTTGAAAACAGCGGACAATATATTTTTTGTAAAGTACGGGAAAATAGGTTAAAATTCATATTCATTTGAGGCCAAGGAGATGGACCATTTTGAAGTGGAGTGAATTGCTGAAGAAAGCAAAGTCAGCCGCCGCTAAGGCACGCGCCCTTGTCAGGCCGGCGTTCGCGGGGACGCTGGCCAACGCGCGCATCCGCAAAGCGACAAAGATCGGGGTCCTGGCGGTGCTGGTCGTCACGCTGCTTTTGGGATCCATGTTCTTCGCCTTTCGCAACGCCGCCCTGCGCAGCGTCCTGGACCGCAAGCTCAGCTCCTACCGCATCGGCCACCCGGGAGCACTCGCCAACGTCGGCTCGGCAAAATTCAGCGGCCTGGCCAGCATCGACCTGGAAAACATCCGGCTGCGCACCGCCGCCGGGGACTTCGCCGTCGAAGCGGGCGGGTGCACCGTCCAGGTCTCATGGCTGAAATTGCTCACCGGCCGGGTGCGGCTGCTGCGCCTGGCGCTGCGCGACCTGCGCCTCGATTTTCGCAGCACGGTCGCTCCGGCCACGGCCCCGGCCCGGCCGCGCAAACAGGCCGCCTCCTCCCTGCCGGCAGCCGTCCCCGCGCCGGCTCCCGATTACGGGGCCCGGGCGGCGCGGCTGCTCGACCTCTATTTCACCCGCGTCCCCGACAGCCTGGAGATCGAACGCCTCACCATCCATTCCGCTTTTGCGGATATCCGGCAGGCATTGTACGTTCCCCGCCTGGCGGTACGCGGTCCGCTTTTTGCGACCACGATCGAGGTCTTCGACCAGGGGAAAAAATGGGCCTGCCGGATGAGCGGTGCCATCCAGCGGGGGGAGAGACGGCTGGAGCTGCGCCTGCACCCCCTGCACGAGAACGGGCCGGCGTTCCTGCCGTTCATCGACCGGCAATGGGGCGCGCGCGCCGACTTCAGCGAGGCGGCAGTCAGCCTGAAAAGCGGCGGCCGGGAAGACGGCGTGCTGCGTCTCGAGGGTTCGCTGGCGCTTAGCGGTTTCACGCTCAACCAGGCGCGCATCGCGGCCGAAGACGTCAAGGTGCAGAACGCGGCCTTAGACTATGTCCTGCGCATCGGCGCCGATTTTTTTGAGCTGGACAAAGCCAGCCAAATCTCCTTTAACCGGCTCGCCTTCCATCCCTACCTCAAGTTCCGGACCGGGCCGCCGGCACAATTCACCCTGAAGCTGGATAAGACCGAATTCCCGGCGGATGATTTTTTCAGCTCGCTGCCGGCCGGGCTGTTCACCCACCTGGCCGGCATCCAGACCAGCGGGACGCTGGCCTATCATTTTGACTTTTTCATCGATTTCAGCCGTCCCAAGGAGCTGCGGCTCGAAGCGGGGCTGGAAAAACAGGATTTCCGGATCAAGCATTTCGGCCGCGTCGATTTCCGGGCGGTCAACGGGCCGTTTCTTTATACGGCGTACGAAAAAGACCGGGCGTTGAGGTCATTCAGGGTCGGGCCGGAAAATCCGGATTTCCGCAACCTCGGGCAGTTTCCGCCTTACCTGAAAAATGCAGTCATGATCTCGGAAGACGGCGCCTTTTTCAGCCATCGCGGCTTTTTGCTGGAGCCGTTCAAGGAATCCATCGCCGCCAACCTCAAGGAAAAGCGCTTCGTGCGCGGCGCCAGCACCATCTCCATGCAGCTGGTCAAGAACCTCTACCTCAAGAGGCAGAAAACCATCGCCCGCAAGCTGGAAGAGATGATCATCACCTGGCTGATCGAGGAGAACCGCCTGATCGGCAAGGAGCGCATGTTCGAGATCTACCTGAACATCATCGAATGGGGCCCGCTGGTCTACGGCGCCCAGGAAGCGGCGCGCTTCTATTTCGACAAGGACGTCGCCGACCTGTCCCTGGCCGAGGCGATCTTCATGGCCAGCATCATCCCGCGGCCCAAGAAATTCATGTACTACTTCGACCAGGAGCAGCGCCTGCGCGTCTGGCTGCAGGGCTATTACCGGCTCGTTTCCGGCAAGATGCTGCAAAGGGGAATGATCAGCCAGCAGGAGCATGACGAGCTGGTCGCCGATATCCGGCTGAAAGGCCCGGCCCGGCTGCTGCTCAGGGGCGCCGAATTGGTCCCCCCGGAGCCGTCGGACCTCGAACCGATCGATATTCCCGACGAAAGCTAGTTTTTGAATCTCTCCCTCGCTTCCAGCGCGGTCATGGACAACTCCGAGCCAATATAATCTCCATCCTCCGGGGTCCTGGCCCGGGGTCGCGCCCTGTGAAAACCCGGGTTATTTGAAGATGCCGAAATGCCCCAGAAGCCACCACAAAATGAAGAAAAAGATGATCGTGGAAAAGCACCCGAAGCCAAGTTTCTTGGCCCCCCAGCCGGCGGCGATCGCACGCAGGATCTTGCTCATTTTTCCTCCCTGTCGCGACAGTCTTTCCGGAAAGACTATTTGCGGTCGATCTCGATGTTTTCCTTTTTACCGCTGTTGGAGACCGCGATCATGATGCCGAAGCCGATCAGGATGACGACCCCGATCAAGGTCCAGGTCGTGCCGATGCTGGCCAGGATTTTCAATTTCCAGAGAGCGGCCAGTACTCCGAGAATAAGAATGATATAGCCGAGAAGATACATGCCAGTCCATTTCATGATGAACCTCCTGTGGATTCCGACAGGAAAATCAATTCCCCATGCCGGTATTCTACCGAACACGCCGAATATTTGCAACCGGCGGCCGGGATTGCTTGCCCGAGTTCTTCCCCGGCCATTCATTTGCCGGTCTTGCGCGCTTTACCCTCTTCTGCTATAAATGCCCCATGGAAGAAGTTGCCGATCCCAACCTGGAAGCGCCGCGCAAGCCCCGGGCGGTCATCCTCGGCGGCGGGGCCATCGGCTCGGTGCTGGCCGCCGCCATGGCCTCGCAGCCGGGCCGCGAACCCGTCCTCATCGCCCGCGGCGGGCACGTGCGGGCCATCGCCGAGCGCGGCCTGAGGGTCATCGGCCTGCTGGACAAGCCGGTGTCCCTGCCGGCCCGCGAGCGCATCGATTTTCCCCTGGATGACACCCTGCTGGTGGTCACGGTCAAGGCCGTGGACCTGGAAGCCGCGCTCAGGCAAGCGGCGCCCTATATGCGGCCGACTACGGCCGTGCTGCTGCTGCAGAACGGCTACGGCATCAAGGAGCTCGCCCAAAAGGCGCTGCGCGGCCTGGCCGTACCCGGCGCCGGCATTTTCATCGGCATCGTGGCCATGGGCGCGACCCTGGTCGGCCCGGGCGAGGTCACTTCCTTCGGCGGCAGCATCCGCGTCGAGCCCGCCTTCGCCGGCTTGCCCTGCTTCGCCCTGCTCCAGGGCCTGCCGCTCCGGGTCGAGAAGAGCAAGGACATCGGCCGCGACCTGTGGACCAAGCTGCTGGTCAACGCCGTGATCAACCCGCTCTCGGTCCTGCTGCTGGGGCGCAACCGCCTGGTGGCCCAGGAGCGCTTCGACGGGCTGAAGCACGCCATCCTGGCCGAAGGCAGGGCCGTGGCCATGGCCGAGGGCGTCGAGGTCAAGGTGGACGCGGCATTCGTCAACCGCTTCGTCACCTCCGACAACATCACGTCCATGCTCCAGGATTTCCGCCGCGGCCGCCGCAGCGAGATCGACTTCCTCAACGGCGCCATCGCCGCCCTGGGCGAAAAACACGGCCTGGCGACGCCGGTCAACGCCTTCGTGGCCGAGCTGATCAGGGCCCTGGAGGCTCTGCGGCGCGAACGCGGCGCCCCGGTTTTTCCCGAGATCTGAGCCGGGGCAGGATAGTCCCGGGGATTCATTTTGAAGAATAAGTCAAAAGTACGATAACATCGACAGTTTCTTTCACGTAATATCAGTCAGAGCGTACAGGAGGTATGGCATGGCGAACGGAAATAGATCCCTGGCCGGGCTGGTGCTGCTGCTTTTGCTGGCGAGCTTGCTCCCCGGGCAATCGCGGAACGCCAAGATCTTCGGCAACATCAAGAACGAGGCGGGCGATTACCTGCCCGGCGTCCAGGTGACGGCGACCGCCGTTGAAAGCAATGCCGTGACGCCGACCCGGAGCGAGGGGAAAAAGGCGGTGTTCCGCTTTCTCTCGCTGCCCCCGGGGCTTTATGAACTCAGCTTCGACCTGGAGGGCTACCAGCCGCTGGTGCTGAGCGGCATCCGCCTCAACGCCGAGATGTCGATCACCCTGCGGGTCAAGCTGAAGAAAAAAGAGTGACCCGGCTTATTTCCTGCTGACGATGTCCGGGCCTCCGGCTCAGCGGCCGAGCAGGATCAGGACTCCGGTCAGAACGGCGAGAACCGCCATGACCAGGTACATGCCCTCAACGTTGATGTGGAGCAACGGGATCAGCCCGGTCAAGATCAGCCAGATGCCCAGCAGGATCATCCCCAGGTTCTTTGTCAGTCTGAATCTACTCATCTTTTCACCCTCCCTTTTTCCCAATGGTCCGGAGCCTATCCGCAATTCCCCAGCGCGATATCGCCGGCCTTGCCTTTGATTCTAATATGACGACCGCATAATTGCAAGCGGTCGACCGCGCTCCCGCCCAAGAACCAAAACCGGCATTCCCGGGGTCGCTGTCTGGCTGTGGCCCGGCGAGCCGTCTTGATGTCGAGCACACGCCCCCGAAGAAATTCTTGCAATCATTTTGTCCCTGCCTTACAATTCTCCTTGTTCATCCAGGAGACCCGTTCATGGAATGCAATAAAGACCGTAACCTGAAAAGCTGCAACTGTTCCTACGTTCCCTGCCCGCGCAAGGGAAACTGCTGCGCATGCCTGGAGTACCATCGGCAGGCTCATGAACTTCCGGCCTGCTGCTTCAGCCGCGAGGCGGAACGCACCTATGACCGGTCGTTCGCCCACTTCGCCCGGCTGGTCTCCCAGAATAAGATCTAGGGCAACAGGAGGCAACAAAATGAAACGTTTGCTTTTCGCGATGCTATTTATCCTCGCCCAGGCGGGCATGGCGGCGCCCGCGGCCGCGCCGGCCGAGGTCCGGGCCTGGTTCGTCGATTCGCTGGTCAAGGTCTTCCCCGGCGACCTGCCGGGAACGCCGCGCCCGGCCGAGCCCGAGTTCGCCGCGGCGCGCAACCAGCACCTGAGCATCCAGTTGGCGTTGCGGTCGGCGAAGCCGTGGCCCGACGTTGCCGCCGAGATCGCCCCGCTGGCCGGCAGCTCCGGGCAACGCATCGGCAGCGTGGCGATTCATGCCGTGGGCTACGTGGTGGTCGGTTCGCACACGAAGAACACCCCGGAGGAAGAGCGGATCGGCGAAGCCCCGGGCTGGTTCCCCGACCCGCTGTGGGACCTGCCCCTGGCGCTGGAGCGCAACCGCACCCGCTCGCTCTGGGCCACCATCACCGTGCCCGGCGACGCCGCGCCGGGCCTCTACCGCGGCGCCATCGTCCTGCGCTCCGGACGGCGCACGCTGGCGCGCCGGGAGTTCCGCGTCAGGGTCTTTGCCGCGGCCGTGCCCGACAAGAGATCGCTGAAGATCACCAACTGGGTGAACCTGGGCGACAAGACCGCGCGCCAGTTCTACGGCTTCCCGCAGTTTTCCGAAGAGTGGTGGACCCTGGTCGCCAACTTCGCCGCCGTATTGGCCGACCACCGCCAGAACGTGATCTACACGCCTCTCGCCGACCTCGTCGCCGCCCGGGTCGAGGGCGGTCGCCTGGCCTACGATTTCGCCAATTTCGACCGCTGGGTGGAAACCTTCCGGCGCGCCGGGGTGATCGGCACCATCGAGGGCAGCCACCTCCTCGACCGCGACGGCAGCTATGACGCCCCGCTGATCATCCGCGCCCGCCAGCCGCTGGACGGCCGGGTCGTGGAAATGCGCCTGGGGCCCGACGACCCGCGCGCGGAAACGTTCCTGGCGGGCTTCCTGACCGCCCTGGACGCCCACCTCACGCTCAAGGGCTTGAAGCCGGTCTACCTGCAGCACATCCTGGACGAGCCGCACGGCGCCGAACCCCCGTATTACGCCCGCTTCGGCGCGCTCGTGCGCCGCTTTCTGCCCGGCGTCGCGACCATGGACGCCATGGACGCGGCCACCATGTCCGAGGATCTGAAGAAGAACTGCGACATTTGGGTGCCGCAGCTCGGCCAGTTCGACGAACAGATGGAGCTCATCGGCGACCGGGTCCGCAGCGGGCGCGAGGTCTGGTTCTACACCTGCCTGTACCCCGCCCGGCGCTACCTGAACCGCATGCTCGATTTCCCGCTGCTCAAGGTGCGCCTGCTGCACTGGCTCAATTTCCGCTACGGACTGGCCGGCTATCTCCATTGGGGCGGCAACTACTGGACGCCCGAGCCGGTCAACGACACGCAGCCGGTCATCGACGCCAACACCGAGCTGCTGCCCGCCGGAGACGCCTTCATCGTCTACCCCGACCGCGAGCGCAAATCGGTCTTCAGCTCGATCCGCCTGGAAGCCATGCGCGAGGGCATCGAGGACTACGAGCTGCTGCAGCTCCTGCGCGAAAAGAACCCCGCCGAGGCCGAGCGCCTTGGCCGGGCCGCCGTCGGCACCTTCACCGAGTACGTCCGCGACCCGGCCGCCTTTCGCCGCATCCACAGGTCCCTGCTGGAAGCCCTCTCCCGCTGAAAAGATGCTGAAGCTGCAGGTCGCCAAGGCCGCCCCGGCCGGAGTGTACGTCGCGTTCGCCCTGGCGCTCTACGTCTGGCACGTGGCCGCCGCGCTGCTCGGCGCGGCCATCGCCGACCGCCTGGGCCTGGGCGAGGGCGGCAGCGACCTGAAAAGCGACCTGAGAAAAATGAGCCTGTGCTCGCTGGTCGCCCTGTCCCTGTTCTTCTCCCTTTTCTACGTCGCCCAGAGCCCGGTCGTTTTCATGGTCTACCTGCTGTGTTTTTCAGTGTCCTTGAAGGTTGCCTACCTGGGCGCCAACCTCGCTTTCCTGCTCGTGATCCAGGGGGCCGCCATGGCGGGAATGATCGCCTTTGTCCCCATTGTCGTGAGTCTGAAGCTGCCCGGCATATTTTTCCTTTACCTGGTCCTGCTCATCGCCTTCCTGGTCCGCCGTCAGTTCAAAAAGCGCGACCTCATGGAAATCAGGGAAATGGAGCAGCGCCGGGAGCGCGCCATCCGCAACCGGGTCAGGCTTGACCCCGATTTCGCCACCTTCTGCTATCAGTGCCTGTTCAACCGCTCCGCCGGGGGGCGCTGCCAGCTGCAGATCGACGGTGAAGAGGTCCGCGAGATCAAGATCGGCCCGAGGGCCTATTGCACCTCATTCCGGCCGGGCGCGGCCGGCGTTGATGCTGCCGCAAAAGACCCGGCGATCCCGGACCGGACCGGCAGGCCCTAGCGACCGAGCCTTTCGCCTATCAGGTTTTTCTCCTTACTTCCAGACATTCTCGCAGGGAATTTTATATGGATCTCCGACCCCGTCGAACCTTGTTTTCTGGAACTTGCCGCCCGCGTAATCCTGTTGGAAGGTCACCAGCGGCCACGCCGTGCAGGTGCCGTCGCCGTTCTTGACCGCGAACGCCGCCCGGATGTAGCGGTGCAGGATGGCCCCGGTAAGTTCGTGTCTGCGGATCATCCAGTCGGGATCCATGATCACCACGCGCATGACCTCCCCCCTGATCCTGTCCCGGTAGGTTTGCGAGTTCTTGAGGGCGCCGGTCATTTCCGCTTCCAGGCCCTTGTCGGTCCGCGCGGCTTTCGGCATCACGGCGCTTTTCGTACCGGCGCCGGAAGCGGCTCCATTCAGGTCCTTGGACATCTTCTGGTATGCCGCGTAATCGTTCCCCTTGATGGTGAACTTCCCCGCCGACACGAACTGGTAGTTGCAGCTCAATTTGACCACGATGGTGTGCTCGCCGGGCTCGAGCCGGCCAAGGGCCGCGGCAAATATGACGGGGCCGTAAAACTCGCCGCCAAATTTCTGATACACGAGTTCCTGGCTGCCGTAGGCCGTCATGGCATCGGTCCGCGGCACGATGTCCAGTGGGATAAAGGGCTTTTGCAGGGCACTGCCCGAAACCTGGAGCGTGTTCGCTTCCAGCTGAATTTCGCTCGCTTGCTGATAGGAATAGAGAGGCGGCTTCAGTTCGTATAGAAAAACCTCTACGTCGGCCTTCTTCTGCCCGGAAGCGAGAATCCCCGCAAGCGACTTCCCCAGGAAAGCCACGGCATATATGTTGTCACCGGCTTGGAATTGGCCGGAAAGCGCTTTCGGATTCAGCGGATCGATCAGCATCTTGGCGAAGACGATTTCACCCGGCTTTTGGGCAAGGGTGCTCAGCGGGAGAATTCCGAAAAGGATGAAGAACCATGCCGGAACAGAGTAATTTCTTCATTTTTGCTTCCTTGGCTTGTGGCATGAAGTCTACTTCAGTGTCACGGTTGCCAGCATGGCCTTGATGTCGGCATTGTCCTTGCCGTTCACGCCTTCGATGGTGATCGTGATCTTGCTGCCGTTGCGGAAGGCCACGTGCATGGTCTGGGTCATGCCGCTGTACGCGTAGGTCGTGGTCTTGAACGCCGTGCCGGCGATGGCGCTGTCGGTCATCGGCGCCCCGTTGTAATTCTTGATCATGCCTGCGATGGAAGCCTCGGCCGTTCCCGCGGCGTTGCCGTCGCCCTCGAACTTGAAATACAGGCCCGGGCTGACCTTGCCCCTGGGCAGGACGTTGACCATGCCGAACGTCAGCGGCCCGGCTTCCCAGCCCTGGGCCACGGTCATGGTGAAGTACTTGCAGTCATAGGCCTGGCCGGGGGCGGGTGCGATCTCGGCCTTGGCCGCCGCGGCAAGCGGAATGCCGGCGCCGGCGGAGCCTTTGTCGCCGCCGCAGGAAAACAACACCGCAATGGACAGCAGGAATACCGGAACAGCCACAGCTTTTTTCATGGATCCTCCTTTTTGTTTTTCAACGATATTTTCCATCAGCGCAAGTAAAAATCACGAGAGTTCGGCAGCCGCCGGCACCGGCGGCGGCGATCATTCCCGCAGCGACGCCGCCGCCTCCCCGATCGCCTGGTCGGCCTGCGCCGCGAAATCCGCCGCGAAGGCGAAGCCAAAAACGACCTTGTCCCCGGACTTGAGCGGCACGATGTACACCTCGGCCCGCTCCGGCCTGGGGATCGATTTCTCGAAAGCCTGGCCCGCGACCTTCCGGCCGAGGAAGGTCCGCTCGCTGCGTTTTCCCGGTCCCGATGCCGCCAGGAACGCGGTTTTGACATATTCCAGCAATTCGGCATCCGCCATGCCGCCGGCGCCCACCGCCTCGGCGGGGAAGCGCACGGCCGTCAGGCTCATCTTCTCGGCCCCGGCCTTGGCTTCCCTGGGAAAGACGATGCGCAGCGCGTCGAGGCCGGTTTCCGCGGGCGGCGAGAACTCGGCCGTGGTGGCGAAGCTGAGGCCGTGCATTTTTGTCGGATGGCCGGCTGCGGGGGCGGCATTGGCCGCCGCGGCGACGGCCAGGGCCAGAACGATGGACAAGATTTTCATGGCATGTCTCCTATGGGTTTTGGCTGGCGCGATACGGACAGCGCGCAAGATGTTTTATTCCTCGTGGCACTCAAGCGCGTCGCGCTCGAGCAGCCCGGCAGTGGTGCCGTTTTTGCCGACAAAACGGGCCAGCAGCCAGGCGGCCGAGGATTCATTGACCAGCCCGATCGCCTCGACCCAGTCGCCCTTGGCCACGTAGCCCTGGCGCCGGGCGGAGGGGAGCGCCCCGACCACGAAAAAGTGAGCCCGCGTTTCCGTCACCCGGCAGCGGAAAACGGGCTGCCAGGAATCCTTGCTGAAAGTATCGCCGGGCCAGTTGGCCCCGCAGAACGAGGCGATGCCGGCCGTGGTCTGCATGGTCACGCGGCCGTTCTTGGTGGTAAAGGTGACGGTGCCCTGCTCGTCGACATACTCCCAGCGGCCGTCGCCCACGAAGCCGGCGACGCCGATGCCGTCGCACATGTGCGCGGTCGCGCCGAACACGGCGGAGTAGGAAAACGACAGCGTATCGCCGGCGCGCATCAAGGCCAGGGGACCGTGCTGTCCGTTCCAGACGCCGCTGGGGTCGAAACCGCGGTCGTCGGGGGCGGTCGCCTGGGTCGAGGCCGTTGCGCCAAGCGCGGCAAGCAGGAACAGCAGGACCAGGCAGGTTCGCTGCGGCATGGGCGGCTCCTTTTGCGGGGCGGAATCATTTTAAGTCAAGCGCTTTCCGCAATGAGCGATTTTAAATAAGTTCCCAATAAATTGCAATAGGCAACGGGTTGCGAAATTGTTTGAACCAATGTATCCTCTCTAGCGGAAAAAACCAATGTATGGAAGCTATCTGACCCTGGCGTCGGCGTTGCTGCTGGCTTACGCGCTCTGGCGCGCATCCACGATCCCGCGCCTGCGCCGCATCCCCCGCCGGGCCTTCCTGCTCGCCGGTCTCTTTTTGGGGCTGGCGCTGGTTTCCTGGCGCTTCTTGGGCCATGACGGCTCCGGGCCCTGGGGGGCGCTGCTGGAATTCGTCTCCATGACCCTGGTGGGCACCCTTTTTCTGGTCTTCATCTGCCTCTTCCCGGTCGACCTGTTGCTGGGTTTCGGCCGCTTTTTCCCGCGCCGGGCCGCGCGGATCAGGGGCTGGGCCATGCTCGCCGGCTGCCTGCTGGCGCTGCTGGCGCTCTTTCAGGGGCTGCGTTCGCCGGTAATCGTCCGCTACGAGGCGCGCCTGAGCGGAGCTGCCGCCGGCGCTCGACGGCACCCGGCTGGCCGCCATCTCCGACCTGCATCTCGGAACGCTGATCGGTCCCGGCTGGCTGCGGGCCCGGGTGAAACAGGTGCAGTCCCTGAAACCCGACATGATCCTGGTGCTGGGCGATATTTTCGAGGGGCACGGGGCCTCGCCCGCGGCATATCTTGCGGGCCTGCGGAGCCTGTCGGCCCCTCTGGGGGTCTGGGCCGTGGACGGGAACCACGAGACGCACGGCGGCCCGGCCGCGACCGCTGCCGCGCTCGGCGAGCCTCCCCTGCGCACGCTGCGGGACGAAACGGCAGAGCCGGCGCCGGGCCTGTTCCTGGCCGGGCGCCGCTCCCGGTCCGGGCACGGGCCGGGAGCGGAAATCCCGCCCTGGAACCCGGACGGGAAGCACGCTGCCGGGGCGGTGATCCTGCTGGCCCACGTCCCGGTGGCGGCCGAGTCCGCGGCCCGGGCCGGGGTCGGCCTGATGCTGGCGGGGCACACCCACGGCGGCCAGATATGGCCCTTGAGCATTGCCACCCGCATGCTGAACCCGCTGCTGGCCGGGCGCTACGAAATCGAGGGCATGACCGTGCTGGTCTGCCGCGGCACCGGCACCTGGGGCCCCAGGATGCGCCTGTGGCGCCCTGGCGAGATCATGCTCATCACCCTGCGCGCGCCTGCCCCCGGTCCCCCGGGCCGCCGCTGAAACTCTCTCAGCCGGGTTGATTTTTTGCCGGCGCTGCGCCATAATCCTGCCGGCTTGGTTGGAGGAAACATGCGGATCTTTTACCTGGTCCTGCTTATCCTGCTCGCCGGCGTCACCGCCATCTTCGCCGTGCAGAACCTGCAGGCCATCACCGTTTCGTTCTTGAGCTGGAGCGTGACCCTGCCCATCGCCCTGGTCGTGATCGGGGTTTACGCCCTGGGCATGGCCAGCGGCGGCAGCGTGCTGGCCTTCCTGCGCTGGACGGTGCGCCGGGCCAGGAAAAACGGCTGACCTGTTTCCGGGATCTGAAGAACCGTCCCCGGATCACTTTTGAGATATTTTCGCCGGTCTCCTATATTATTACCGAGAGGAGGAAAAGATGAAAAAAACACTTTGGCTTTCGCTCGCGTTGCTGATAAGCTTGCTGCCCCTGGGCGTCGCCGCCGTTGACCCGCCCGACTTCACCGGCCCGGTCGTGACCTGGAACGCCCCGGGCGACGGCTCCTGCTGGCAGATCGACGCCGCCCATCCCGACCTGGGACTGGTGTTCTCGGCCGAAGACCCGAGCGGCGTCAAGCAGGGGACGATGTGGATGAAGGCCGGCCACTGGGGAAGCGCCGGCTGCCGCGAGTGGCCCCGCGTCTGGGGGCACACCTACGCCCATGACGGCTCGGCGCCGCCGTCGGTGCGCGAGACGTTCATGCTGCCCATGATGGGCCGCAGCGAGGGAGAATACACCTTTGTCGTCGAGTTCGCCGACATGGCGCGCCACAACCTCAGCTGGAAGGTGCTGCACGTGTCCATCGACTTCGCTGCGCCCATGGTGGCCATCACCGCGCCGGCCGCGGGCAACGTCTGCCGCGACCGCAACCTCGCCGTCAAAGTCACTGCCAGCGACAGCGGCTGCGGCATCGGCCAGGTGCAGCTGTACCTTAACGCCGTGACCGCGACCACGCCGCTGGCGGTCGACACCACCTCCCCTTACCAGCTGATCATTCCCAAGGCCCTGCTCGTCGGCGATTCCCTGCGCATCATCGTCAGGGCCATCGACAAGTCGGGGCGCTCCAGCCAGGCCGAAGTCACCGTGCGCCCGACCCTGATCTGCGTCGCCCGCGCCACCCGCTAAAGGTCGAACGCCCCTTATTTAAAAAAATCTTTTGCTTCAAGGCGCCTTGACCAGGGGCAGCTCGATGAAGCTCGCCCGTCCGGGGGCGTGGTAGACGCGCTGCACGGCCCGGCGATAGTCGCCGGGCTTGGCCCAGAAGATACTGGGGACGAACGTCTGCGGGTTGCGGTCGTAGAGCGGGAACCAGCTGGACTGGACCTGGACCATGATGCGGTGGCCCGGCAGGAAGACATGGTTGGCGGCGGGCAGGGCGAAACGGTACGCCAGGGGCTCGCCGGCGGCGATGGGGCCTGCCTTTTCCAGGCTCTGGCGGTAGCGGCCGCGGAAAATATCGGCAGAAACCATCAATTGATAGCCGCCCATGGCCGGCTGGCCGGCCACCTCGTCGGGATAAACGTCGATCAGCTTGATCACCCAGTCGCTGTCCGTGCCGCTGGTGGAGGCGACCAGGTTGGCGACCGGTTCGCCGCCGATCTTCACGGGCGCGGCCAGGGCGGCGGAGACGAACACGGCGACATCCGGGCGGCCGGAGGCCTCGCGCTGGTCGTCCGCCAGCCATTGCGACCAGGTGAAGCCGCTTCCATAGCCGATCGGCTGGATGGGGCGGGCGCGGAAAGGCACGGGCTTGGCGGGATCGGAAACGTATTCGTCATACGCCGCGTCAGCGGCAACCGGCGCGGCAAAGGCCAGCTTCAGGCCGGCTTGGAGATAGAGCGGCGTCGGCTGGACACTGCCTGGGGGCCAGGCGGAAAGCCTCTGCCAGCGGTTCGTCCCGGTTTCATACGCCGTAACGGGCGCCACGTCGACCTTGGGCGCGCCGTCCTTGAGGTAATGATCGAGGAACGGGCGCAGGATCTCGCGGCGGAAATAGAGGGCGGTGTCGCTGCCGAACTTCAGGGCGCCCAGCGTGCTGCCGTCCCCGATCTCCTGGCTGTGGCACCAGGGCCCCAGGACCAGGAACACCCTGTCGTTGCCCGTGTCCTTGGGCTCGAGCGCCTTGTACACGGCCAGGGTGCCGTAGATATCCTCCTGGTCCCACAGGCTGTGCACCAGCATGACCGGTACGCCCAGCGGCCGGGATGCCAGCGCCCTGTCGACCGCCTGCCCGCTCCAGAAAGCGTCGTAGCCCGGATGGGCCAGGATCTTGCGCCAGAAGCCGACCTGCTCGAGCCCGCGGCGGCGCCCGAGCTCGCCCGCCGACCCGGCCTCCATGAACATGTCGTAGTCGTCAAAGTGGCTGCTCCACCACAAGACCTCCGAGGCGCGGCTGGCCTCCTGCTCGAAGATGTAGAGCATATTCTGCTGGCGGAAGGCGCCGTTGTGGAACCAGTCGTCACCCATCCAGCCGTCCACCATGGAATTCATGGGCACGGCCACCTTGAGCGCCGGGTGGGGATCGATGAGCGCCATCAGGGAGAGGAAGCCGTTGTAGGAAATGCCGAGGATGCCGACCCGGCCGTTGCTCTCGGGGATATTCTTGACCAGCCAGTCGATGGTGTCGTAGGTGTCGGTCGCGTGATCGACCGCCGTCGGGTTCAGCGCTCCGCGCAGGGGGCGGTTCATCACATAGTCGCCCTCGGAGCCGTACTTGCCGCGGATGTCCTGGACCACGCGGATATAGCCGCCCTCGACGATGACCTCGGTCGCGTTGTCGTAGCCCTGGAGACTCGGGCCCAGGTGCGCGCTCGCGGAGTGGCTGGTGAGCTTGGTCGCGCCGTAGGGTGTGCGCGTGAGCAGGATGGGGGCGTCCTTTGCGCCCCTGGGCACGAGGATGACCGTGTGCAATTTCACCTGGTCGCGCATGGGGATCATCACGTCGCGCCGGCTGTAGTCGAAGCTGCCGGCAGGCGGCTCGAATCTGGCCGGCGTTTCACTGGCCAGGACGGCTCGTCCCTTTTTTTGATCGGCGGCCGCGGCCGCGGAAAAAACCGGCCCGATCCCTGAAACAAAAACCAGGACCGCCGACAGGGCCATGATCCGTTTGTTTTTCATCCTGCTCCCTCCCTGGGACCGGCCAGCGGGAAAACCGGCATTTCCCATGATTGATTTTATGGAAATGGGAATAAATTCGCAACATCCTGCCGTTCACTCCAGGTACGCCCGATTGCAATCGCGATCCATATCGGGTAGAGTGGGGATACATGTTGAAACCCGATCTGAATATCGCTTTCATCGGCAATTATTCCCCGCGCCTTTGCGGCATCGCCACGTTCACCACCGACCTTTGCGAAGCGATCGCCACGCAGCTGGGGCGGCGGTCGAACGTCTTTGCCGTCGCCGTCAACGACACGGAGCAGGGCTACGCCTATCCCGCCGCGGGTGGAATTCACCATGCAAAAGAACCAGCAGAGCGATTATTATGAAGCGGCCAATTTCATCAACGCCAGCAACGCCGACGTGGCCTGCGTCCAGCACGAGTACGGGATCTACGGCGGCTGGGACGGCATCTATATCCTTTCGCTGGTCTCCAGCCTCAGCGTGCCGGTGGTGGTGGTGCTGCACACGGTGCTCAAAACCCCCACTCCCAACCAGAAGAAGATCATCCAGGAGATGGCCCAGCGGGCCAGCCGGCTGGTGGTGATGAGCGAGCTGGCCGTGACCCTGCTGCAGGAGGTCTACGCCGTGCCGCTCGCGAAGATCATGAGACTCTATCACGGCACGCCCGATTTCACCGCGCTGGACAACCGGCGCTACAAAAAGCGCTTCCAGGTGGAGGGGAACCAGACGCTGCTGACCTTCGGCCTGCTCAGCCCCAACAAGGGGATCGAGACGGTCATCCAGGCCCTGCCCGGGCTGGTCCGGGAATTCCCCAAGCTGATCTACGTGGTGCTGGGGAAAACCCACCCCAACGTCCTGCAAGGAATACGGCGAAAAATACCGGACCGGCCTGGTGGCGCTGGTCGACAAGCTGGGGCTGCAGGAGCACGTGATCTTCGACGACCGCTTTGTCAGCCTGGAAGAGCTCTGCGCCTGGCTGATGGCGGCGGACATCTATATCACCCCCTATTTGAACGAGGCGCAGATCGTCAGCGGCACCCTGTCCTACGCGGTCGGGGCCGGGACCGCCATCATCTCCACCCCGTACTGGTACGCCCAGGAGCTGCTCGCCGACGGCCGGGGGCTGCTGTTCGGCTTTGGCGACGCCGCGGCGCTGGCCGCCGCCCTGCGCGAACTGCTGGCGGACAAGGCCAAGCTGAAGTCGCTGCGCGCCATGACCTATCAATTCGGGCGGCAGATGCGCTGGGAGATCGTCGCCGGAAAAGTACCTGGAGCTGTTCCAGCGCACGGCGGCGGTCGCGGCCAAAAGGTCGATGGTCGCTGAAAACCCCCGCCCTGCTGCTGCGCGAACCGCCCTTCGACCTGGCGCACCTGAAGCGGCTGACCGATGACACGGGGCTGATCCAGCACGCCAAGTACATCGTCCCCGACCGCCATACCGGCTATTGCCTGGACGACAACTCCCGGGCGCTGATGCTGTGCGCCTGGGCGTATTCCCTGCTGCGCGACGAGGACGCCAAGGAGCTGATCTCCACCTATTTCAGCTTCACCCATTTCATGCAGAATCCCGACGGGCAGCTTCCGGAATTTCATGGATTACCAGCGCCACTTCCTGGACGAGACCGGCTCCGACGATTCGTGCGGCCGGGCGCTCTGGGCGCTCGGCTATATCATCTGGCGGCCGCCCCGCGACGCCTATCGCTCCCTGGCTTTCGAATGTTTCCAGAAGGCGCTGCCCCACGTGCGCGGGCTGAACCTGCGCGGCAAGGCCCTGGCCATGCTGGGCCTGGCCGCCTACCTGCGCTGCTACCAGGGGGACGAGAGCGTCACAGCCCTGCTGCGCGAATGCGCCGATCATCTCCTGGCCATGTATCAGGCACACGGCGGGCGACGATTGGCGCTGGTTCGAGGACATCATCTGCTACGACAACGGCATCATGCCCATGGCCCTGTTCCAGACCTATGCCCTGCTGCGCGATGACAAGTACCTGCAGGTCGCCAGGGAAACGCTGGAGTTCCTGGAAAAGAACCATGACCCGCGACGGCCGCCTCTCCATCATCGGCAGCAACGGCTGGTACAAAAGGGGCGGCGCCAGGGCGCAGTACGACCAGCAGCCCATCGACGCCACGGCGATGGTCCTGGCCTACCAGTCGGCTTACTGGGTCACCCAGGACAAGGAATATTTGAAAAAGATGCGCCTGGCCTTCGGCTGGTTCCTGGGCGAGAACGACATGGGCATGTCCCTGTACGACCACGAGACCAAGGGCTGCGCCGACGGCCTGCTGCCCGAGGGGGTCAGCCTGAACCAGGGGGGAGAAAGCACGGTCTCTTTCCTCATGGCGCTGCTGGCCATGATCGAGGAGTACGAGATCGCCGGCGCGGTTTAGCGCCGCCCGGCAAGCTTTTCAAGCAGTTCGTCGACCGGGATGCTGGCCACGTGCGACTCGGAATCGGAAATGGCGTAGGGGATGATCAATTCGCCGTTGAGGATGATGGAGCCGCAGCTGTACACCACGTTCGGCACGTAGCCTTCGCGCTCTTCTTCCCGCGGCGCCAGCAGCGGCAGTTCCAGCCGCCCGATGATCTTCGCGGGATCGTTCAGGTCCAGAAGCGAAACGCCGATGCAGTATTTGCGCATCGGCCCCACGCCGTGCGTCAGCAGCAGCCAGCCTTTTTCGGTTTCCAGGGGCGAGCCGCAATTGCCGATCTGGACCAGCTCCCAGGGGTTTTCCGGCGCTTCGATCCTGACCCCTTCATGCCAGAAATGGATGTTGTCGGAATAGCTTAGATAGAGGTTTTCCCCGTCGCTGCGCGTGATCATGGCGTACTGGCCGTTGATCGCGGCGCGGGAAAAGGGCCATGCCCTTGTTGCGCGCCATGGCGCCGTTGAGGGTCGAGATCTTGAAACGGTGAAAATCCTTGGTTTCGATCAATTGCGGCAGTATCTCCCGGCCGTTGTAGGCGGTATAGGTCGCGTAGTAGGTGACGCTGCCGTCGTCGTCGACAAAGCGGACGAAACGCGCGTCTTCCACCCCGTTGCTTTCGTTTTGCGACAGGGGGAAAATGACCCTTTCCGAGATCAATGCCCCGTGCGGGAAAAAGACCTCGTAATTCGATTCCGTCAGCCACTTGATGTGGACGACGGTCGTCATCCATGTCGGCGCCGGCAAAGGCGCCGCTCGGCGCGGACGGCGTCGATCGCCCGCTCCATTTCCTCCGGCGTGAAGCTGTCGGGCAGGCGCTGGAAGATCGCCTTGGCCGCTTCGCTGAGCTGGCCCATCTCCTCCAGCTTGGCCTGGAAAAGCCCCCGGTCGTAGGTCGCGTTCAGGACGACCTCGGGCGTGCCCAGGAACGGGCTGACCGACTCCAGGAAGATCGAATTGTCCCTGTCGACCAGGGCGCTGCGGAAAACGATCGAGGAAATATGCCCTTCGCCGGTGGCGCGGAAGCTGAAGATCACGCGCGTCTGCCCCTTCTGCAGATTGTTCTGCTTGGGATAGATGACGATCGACGGATTGAAAAGGGCGGCGGATTCGATGGAGTATTCCATGGTGAAACAGGAGCCGAGCAGGAGCTTTCTTTCCTCGGACAAGGCGGCGGGTCGCTGGGATGCAGGCGCTGATCCTCTGGTAAGTTCGCCATCAGGATGGAGCGAATGTCCTTGTGGCGGTGGGCGAAATCCTTGAGCATCTGCTTGAGCAGGGCCTTGACCCTGGGCTTCGTCCAGCGCCAGGACGCGGTTGACGATATGGACGGTGTGCTCTTCAGTGGCGGGACGGAAAGGGCGGGTGATGACCCGGCGCGGGTCGGGACGGATGTTTTTCAGGGTTTTGTTGGTGATGCGCTTGAACAGGCGCGAAATGACCACCGGGTCGGGAAGCGCGGGCTTGCCCAGCTGCTCATGGGCGATCAAGACATCGTCTTCGGCCAGGATCAGCGATTTTTTAACAAGACGATCCTTTGGTTTTTTGGCCATGGCCCTGTCATACTAGTCCTTATCCGCCGAAAAGGCAACCGGGGCCGGCGCGACCCAGCCCGGACGGGATTTATTCCGCCTGGCCGCAGGCGGGGCACCCCTTGTCGAAGACGATCCGCCAGCGGCCGTCGGCCTCGAGCCGCCAGACCGATTGAAAGGTCCCGATGCGCTTGCCCTGCGGGTCCAGGACCGGCCCGCTGCTCAGCGCCAGGCTGCCCGATTCCAGCGCTTCCACCTGCTCGGGCTGCCAGGAGAAAGGCGCCTGGGGTCCTTCAAAGTAAGGTTTCCAGCCCTGGGCGACGGCGTCCCGGCCGCGCAGCACCTGACGGCCGATGAACACCGCCTCCTGCGAAACGCAGGCCTTGAAAGCGGCCCAGTCGCGGTCGGCCATGGTCTTGGCGAAAGCCGCCTCAGCTGCCCGCACCTGCCTGGCGAGTTCCGCCGTATCCGCCGCCAGGGACCGGGGCACAATGACAGCGGAAATCAGCGCCAGCGCCATGATCCATTTGATCCTGTTCATGGTCCTCTCCTTATCCTCATCACGGCATCACTCCCGCTACTCGGCCCTTTTCTTGATGGGCACGACTCCGGCGAGCTCGCCGATCACGTTGACCAGCTCCGAGCCAAGGGGAACGACGATCTTGGCGTTGTCTTTCAGGGCCACCTCGAGGGTCTGCAATTTTTTCAAAAGCTGGGCATTGCCGACGAAATACTGGTTGGCCGCCTCGTTGACCAGCTTGATCGCCTGGGCCTCGCCCTCGGCCGCCAGGATATTGGCCTGCCTGATGCCTTCCGCTTTCTTGATTTCCGACCTTTTCTGGCCGTCGGCGGCCGTTTCCGCGGCCGTCGCATAATCAATGGCGGCGATCTTTTCGTTTTCCGCCTTGACCACTTTGTTCATCGTCTCCTGGACATCCTTGGGCGGGTCGATCTCCTTCAATTCGGTGCGGACGATATCGATGCCCCAGCTGGCCGTTTCCGTGCAAAGCGTTTTCAGCAATTCCGAATTGATCTTGCTCCGTTCGGAATTGGCCGACTTCAGCGTCATGGTTCCGATGATATTGCGCAGGGTCGTTCGCGCCAGGTTGACGATCTGGTATTGGTAATTGTTGACGTTGTACTGGGACCTTTTCACGCTGTCTTCATCTGGCTTGACCTTGAAATAGACCTGGGCGTCGACCCGGGCGTTCAGGTTGTCGTTGGTGATGATCTCCTGGGGCAGTGCGTCCACCATTTGCTCGGTGGAATTCACCTGGAACATGCGGTCGATTCCCGGGATGATCCAATTGAAGCCGGGGTGGGCGAAGCGCTTGTATTTCCCCAGCCTCTCCACCAACCCCCTGTGGGTGGGGCGGACGATCCGCATCCCGGAAAAAAATAAAATAATGAAAAAACCGACCAAAATGAGAATGATGCCTGTGGAATCGAGCGTGTTCATTTTTAATGCCCTCCCTTACTCATGAAATAACCTATAAACGATTGAAGCAGGAAAATCAAATCCATATTCAGCGAATAGGCCGGGTCAAAAGGGGACGACCGCCTTCAGCAGCGGCGCCAGGCGTGCGATCAGCTTCTCCAGCAGGTCGAGGTCAGCCGGCGTAAAATCGGGCCCCGGCTCCGCGAAGGCGCTGCGCTTGCGCGAGATCTGCAGCACGCCCAGCCGCTCGCCGTCCACGGCGATGACGGCGCCCATCATTTTCCATATCCGCCGCGACTCCCCGTCCGCGTCCTTGACGAACTCGTACTCGACCATGTGCTCCCGCTCCATGAAGCGGTTGTCCAGGAACGAGTCGCCCTTGCGGAAGATGCCGGCGGCGACGGGCAGCGCCGAACGGACCGGCAGATCCTTGGCTTCGGCGAGAAAATCGGGCCAGAGAAAGGAGAGGGTCTTGCCGCGCTTCCACAAAACGGCCACCTCCGCCTTCTCGACGCAGAAAGCGCCGGCCAGGAAGCCGGCGATGCGGTCGATGGCCACCGCGAACCGCTCGGCGGCCGAATGATCCGACGTGCTGATGAGCGTGCGCAACTCTTCGATCAGGGCATTGACAGCTTCCATGCTCGGGTCTCCTTGGGCCTTATCATACCCCAGGAGCCGGCGCGGTTCAATCCTCCGGGCAAAAAGCAGGCGCGACCGGCCGTTATTTCTTCAGCAGCTCCCTGACCGCGGCCTCGATCTGCTGGTCGCGACCGAGCGCCAGGACGTCGGGGTCGTTCTTGACCGGGATATCGGGCTCGAGCTGGTTGTTCTCGCAAAGGATCCCCTCCGGCGTGCGCCAGCCGCCCTGGGGGATGCCGAAGCGCAGGGAGGCGTCGATCTGCCTTTCCCACCAGACGAACGTTCCCGTGCCGGGCACGGGCATGCCCAGCGTCTTGCCGATGCCCTTGATCTTGTATTCGACCGGGAAGAGGTGGGCGTCCGAGTAGTTGCACTCGCCCATGAGCACGATGGAGGGCTTGATCCACTTGCCGTACGGCTCGTAGCCGACGAGTTGCCCCCGCGGCAGGATGTCGAAGACCTTCTTGCCGTTGAGGAAATCGGCGAGCTGGTCGTGCAGGTTGCCGCCGCCGTTGAAGCGCGTGTCCACGATCAGGGCCTCCTTGTCGATGCTCAGGCCCAGGACCTCCTCGATGACCGTGCGGAAGCTGGCGTCGTTCATGCTGCGCACGTGGACGTAGCCGAGGCGCCCGCCCGAGAGGCGGTCGACCTCTTCGCGGCGGGCCTTGACCCAGCGCCGGTAGAGCAGCGCGCCTTCCTCGGCCGCCGTCACGGGCTTGACCGCCTCTTCCCAGCGCCGGCCGGCCGCCGGGTCCAGGAGCGAGAGCAGGGTGAGCTGCCCGGCCTTGCGGTTCAGCAGCCGGGCGTGGTCGGCCGCCCCGTCCAGGGGCTGGTGGTCGATCTGTTCGATGACGTGCCCCGCCCTGATCTTGAGCGCGGCCTTGTCCAGCGGGCCGCCGCTGACGATCTCGGCGACCTTCCAGCCCGGGCCGGCGTAGGCGTAGTCGCGGAAAAAGCCCAGGGAGGCCGTGGCGTCGGCCTCGGGCGGGCGCGCCCCGGCATAATAGCAGCCGGTGTGGGAAGCGTTCAGCTCGCCGAGCATCTCGCTGACCATCTCGGCGTAGTCGTAGTTGTTGGTGATGTAGGGCAGGAACTTGCGGTAGGTCGCGTAATAGAGGTCCCAGTCCGCGCCGTACAGGTCGGCGACCAGGAACTTCTGCTTGATCTGCCGCCACATGTGGTCGAACATGTAGGCCTTCTCCGCAGTCTGGTCGAGGGTCATTTCGCCCGCCACGACGACCGGCTCGCTCTTGCCGCTTTCGGGGTCGATCTTGGAGACCCTGCCGTCGGCCAGGATGAAAAGGGCCTTGCCGTCGGCGGAAAGCTCCAGGTCGGCGTTGTCGGCCCCCAGCTTGAGCAAAAGCTTGGTATCCTTGGTGCGCAGCTCGGTCTGCCACAGGTCATAGCCCTTCTCGAAGCCGGCCAGGTAGAAAAGCTTGTCGCCGCTACGGCTCAGCGCCGCGCCGGCGATGTCGGCGGAGTTGATGGTGAACCGCACCTTGCGCTGGTCCAGCCCGGCGAACTCGATGACGACCTCCTTTTTGGGCTCTTCCTTTTTGGCCGCGGCCGCCTTGTCCTTGCCGCCCCTGGCTTTGTCCTTGCTCTCCTTGGCCTTGTCTTCCCCGGCCTTGTCTTCCTGCTCTTTCAACAGGGCGAAATCGGGCTTGGACAGCAGGAAGCGGTCATAGGCGGCGCGGGTGAAGAACATGCCGTAGACGTCGAAGGTCGCGGGCGAGCTGTCGGCGTTGGCCGCCCCGTCCCGGGTGCCCAGCCAGTACATCATGGAGCCGTCCATGCCCCAGCGGGCGCCGATGTTGTCGAAGCCGCTGCGGGTCAGGTTGATGACCTGGCCTTTGCCGTCGCTGGCCACCAGCCCGACCTCGCTGGTGAACAGGCGGACGTAGCCGAACTGGACCAGGAACCATTTGCCGTCAGGGCTCCAGCAGTAGTCCTGGTCGCCGTCGGCGTAGGAATAGTTGTGGCCCGCAGGCAGGATCGTCCGCGTCTCCCGGGAGGCCAGGTTGAGGACCTTGAGCACGACCCGGTCCTGCAGGTAGGCGACCTCCTTGCCGTCGGGGGAGAACTCGGGCTGGAATTCCTCGGCCGCCGTCGCGACCAGCGGCTCCTCCTTGAGGACCGTCGAGGCGTAGAAATAAGGCTCTTCCCGGCGCACGATCGAGGTGCGGTAGATGTTCCAGTTGTTGTCCTTTTCCGCGGCATAGACCAGGCTGCGGCCGTCGGGGCTGAAGCTCACGCTGCGCTCCTGCCAGGGGGTGTTGGTGATGCGCTTGCCCACGCCGCCCTCGACGCTGCCCACGAAGATCTCGCCGCGGAAGACATAGGCGATCTCCTTGCCGTTGGGCGACAGGCGCATCTGGGTGACGCCGCCGCCGACCGGCAGGGCCCGTTCCAGGACCCGGCGGCCGTCCTGGGCGATGCGGACCTCGACGCGGCGCGGGGCCGCGCCGGGGGCTTGGGTATAGATCTCGCCGTCGTAGCCGAAGCAGAGGAGGCCGGCGTCGGCGCGGCTCAGGAAGCGGACGGGATCCTTGCTGAAAGTGGTCAGGGCGATCGATGCCGCCGGCCGGCTCAGGGAGCTTTTATAGACGTTGAACGAGCCGCTTTGCTCGCTCAGGTAATAATAATCGTCGCCGTTGCCGTCAAAGACGGGATTGCGGTCCTCGCCCTTGAAGGTCGTGAGCCGGGAGTTCTTTTTCGTCTTCTGGTCGTAGACCCAGATATCGCGGGTCACCGAGGAGGTGTGGTGCTTGCGCCACTCGCTCTCGTAGCCTTTCTGGTCGTGGTAGATGATCTTGTCGCCGCCGGGGTTGACCGTGGCCGCCATGGCCGGCTGGGTCAGAAGGAGCTGCGCTTCGCCGCCGTTCACGCTGATGCCGTACAGCTCCGGGAACACGGACATGGGGAACTGGGCGTTGGTCTCGAGGTCCTGGCGCGCGGCCGTGAAGAGCACGCTCCGGTCGTCGGCGCTGAAGCCGCTGGGGACCTCGCCGGCGGAGTGACTGGTCAGGCGCCGGGCCTCCCCGCCCGCGGCCGGGATGAGGAAGACGTCGAAATTCCCGTAGCGGTCCGAGGCGAAGGCGATGGAGCGGCCGTCGTGGCTCCAGGCCGGCGCGAAGTCGTAGGCTTCGCCGATGGTCAGGGGGACGGCCTGGCCGCCCGTCGCCGCCACCTTGTAGATATCGCCCTGGTAGCAGAAGAGAATGCTCTGCCCGTCGGGGGAGATCGCCGGGTAGCGCAGCCACAGGGGCCTTTCCTGCGCCGCGAGCGGCAGCGCGCCCAGGCAGCAGGCGATCAGAAGGAGAATTTTTGGA
This sequence comes from Candidatus Aminicenantota bacterium, assembly GCA_963764745.1. GTDB lineage: Bacteria > Acidobacteriota > Aminicenantia > UBA2199 > UBA2199 > UBA2199. Next base: position 686,261 of record CAVXTN010000012.1, read on the forward strand.
AACGATTTTAGAATTCCGGCGAGGGAAATTTTCATGGAGTCCTCCAGCATGCAAGACCATGCGCTTTGAAAAGTCATCGCCACTACTACGCAGCGCGCGGCCGTAAAGTTCGCCGCCAATGTCTATATTTAAAAATCGGCGCCTGTCGGCAGCATCCTGGAGAGAATCCCCTGAAATGTCAATCGCTCGCCAAAAGCCGTTGCCGGCGGAGTTTCCGCAAGATCCCCGCTGGCTAAAACTGCCAGAAGAAGCCCCACTCGACGCCGCTGGTCATGTAAATGTAATCCGCCTCATAGCTGTCCGAGGGAAACAGGATGTTCTGGGTCAAACCGGCGCGCAGGCCCCATTTGTCGCCGATCTTGTACTCCACCATTCCTTTCAAAAGCATGCTGAAAGTCCAATTGTCTCCTCCCCACCCGCCCAGGACCCCGGCCATTTTAACGCCGGGTCCCAGGAAGATGTTCAAGCGGGGATGGTGCGTGACCCTGGCCAGCCCGGCCAGCGAAAAACCGACCATGGTGCCGCCCACGTGCTCGCCAAGCAACGGATAGTATGTGCCGGCAAGCTCGACGCGGAAATTCTTCCCCGTATTCCGCCCGAGGTTGAGGGCGATACCCGACAGCGAAAAATAGGAAATTGCCGAGCTTTCGAAATAAAGCCCGAATTGCCCGCCGCGTTTTTCTTTTTCCTGCGCCCGGCCCGCTGAGAAAAGCAGGATGACCGTCAGGGAAATCAGGACCATTTTTTTCATGTTGACCTCCTGACCATGAAACACCGGGGAAAAGCAAAAGCGTCACCCGCGGGAAAAAGGCCGCCCCTGATCCGCGATCGGCTCAGCGCGGCGCCGCCTGTTGACAGTTCGGGCAATTTTCCCCAGAATGCAACCAGCATGAAAAATTTCTATTTACTTGTGAGGTTGCCGTGAAATTTCCCTTGGAGAACACCATGTCAAAACCGGGCCCCGAATCCCCGAAAAAAGAACGGCCCCTGCTGCCGTCCGCGCGCGCCAGGCTTTTTGCCGTCAGTTTCCTGATATTGTTCTTCGAGCTGGTCTGCATCCGCTGGGTCCCGGCCTATATCCGCTATTTAAGCTATTTTTCCAACTTCGTGCTCCTGTCGTGCTTCCTCGGCATGGGCATCGGCCTGCTCCTGGCCAGGAGGAAATTGCAGCCGCTGGTTCTTTTCGCGCCCGTGCTTCTCCTTTTTGTCGTGATCCTCGCCAACGTCAAATTCGAATTGAACATCGAAAAAGGCAGCGCCCTGTTTTTCCAGACCGCCTCGGCCTCGGCCGTGCGCATGGAGAGCTACCTCCTGCTGCCTTTCGTGGTGGTGTTCGTGGCCGGGTTGTTCGTGCTGCTGGGCTATGAAATGGGAATCCTGTTCGACCGCTTCAAGCCCCTGGCCGCCTACGCGCTCAACATCGGCGGCAGCATGGCCGGCATCGCCGCGTTCTTCCTGATGAGCCTGTTCCAGGTGCCGCCCGTCTGGTGGTTCGCGATCGCCGCCGTTGGCGTCGTCCTGCTTCTCAGGAGGGACGCCGGGCAGGTCGCCGCCGCGATCGTGGTCCTGGCCGCGGTGCTGCTCCTGGTTTTCGGGCTGCAAAAAGACAGCGTCTGGAGCCCCTATTACCGGATCACGATGAAAGACCTGGCCGGCGGCGGCAAGATCCTGAACGTGAACAACATCGGCCACCAGACCATGCAGCCCATCGAAAAAAAGGAGCAATTCTACCACGTGCCCTACACCTCGTTCCGCCAAAACCACTTCCGGCGGGCGCTGATCATCGGCGCCGGGTCGGGAACCGACACGTCGTTCGCCCTGCATTACGGCGTGGAGGCCGTCACCGCGGTCGAGATCGACCCGGCCATTTATGCCCTGGGGAAAAAATATCACCCGCTGCGGCCGTACGATTCCCCCAGGGTGAAAATGCATATCAACGATGCCCGGGCTTTCCTGAGGAACGACAAGAACACCTATGACCTGATCATCTACGCCCTGCCCGATTCCCTCACCCTGACCTCTTCTTTCGCCAACCTGAGGCTGGAGAGCTTCCTTTTCACGGTCGAGTCGTTCCGCAGCACCAAGGCGCGCCTGGCCAGGGGCGGCCTGCTCGTGCTTTACAATTACTACCGGGAGGACTGGCTCATCGACAAGATCGCGAATATGCTCGAGATCGTTTTCGGCTACCCGCCCGTCGTGATCTCCTACAGGGGCAGTTACAAGGCGGCCGTCTTCATGATCGGCGAAAAGCTGGCGGACCTGAAGGCCCCCGTTGCCAAAAGAGCGGAAAATACGAGGTTGAAGCCCGCCACTGACGAATGGCCGTTCCTTTACATGAAATTCCCGGTCATTCCGGCGGTTTTCCTCAAGGCGCTCTTCATGCTCGCCTCCTTAAGCGTCGCCCTGGTCGTCGCCGTCGCCCTCGCCGGCGCTCCGGGCGCGGCCCGCGGCCGCTTTTTCTTTCGCGGCCATTTCTTCTTCCTGGGCATGGCCTTCATGCTCCTGGAAACCATGAGCGTCGTGCGCTTCTCGCTGCTTTTCGGGAGCACCTGGATGGTCAATTCCCTGGTCTTCTTTGCCGTTCTGGCCATGGTGCTGCTGGCCGTGTGGCTCTCCGCCCGCTACACGGTCAAAAGGCTGTGGGTCCTTTACGCGGCCCTGTTCGCCGTCCTCGCGCTCAACTTTGCCGTTCCGCTCGAATCCCTGCTCGCGGAAAATCCCCTGCTGCGCTTTTCCCTGTCGAGCCTCATGATCTTTTCCCCGGTCTTCCTGGCCAACATGATCTTCGCCCAGACCTTCAAGGCCGAGGAAGGAACCGCGGCCGTGTCCCTGGCGTCCAACATCCTGGGCTCGCTTTTCGGCGGCATGTTCGAATACGCCTCGCTGGCCGTGGGCTACAGGAACCTGGTGATATTCGTCGCCCTGTTCTATGCCCTGAGCTTCCTGTTCGTGAACATCACCGCCAGGCGCTCCCGCCGGCTTTCCCGCCCGGCTATTGAAATCGCCGAATAATTCCTTTACCATGGCGCCATAGGGAAAGCGATCTTTCCAGAAGACGCGGGCCAGGGCGCGTCACGGGAGGCAGCATGGAAGAAGCGATCGTCGCCGATGTGCCGGGGCTCTACCGCGTCATAGCGCTGCAGCCGTTCAGGAAGACGGAAGGCGTCGCCTTCGACATCGTGCCCATGGAATACCTCCCCGCCCTCCACGGCATCGACCGGGTGATCCACCAGCGCGGCGCCATTTCGCCGGGCGCGGTCGCCGGGGTGGCGCATCCATGGTACATGCACACCCACCAGGAGGACAACCTCCTCGTCCTCGGCGGCAGGCGCACGGTGGAGCTCTACACGCGCGAGCGCGGCCGCGTGGAGACCCTGGTGGTCGAGCCGGAAAGGATCACGAGCGCGGGCAAAACGATCTGCGACCGGCCGGCGCTGCTCATGTGGCCGCGCCGGGTGTTCCACCGCATCACCTCGGGCGAGGCCGGCTCGGTCTCGCTCAATTTCGCGGTACGCGACCCCGACTGCGACATGAAGACGAATTTCAACATCTACGACCTGGACACCGCCAAGGGGACGTTCAAGCTGGTACGGGAAGGCTACCTGGACCAGAACCAGAACCTGGGGTGATCCCGGCATCTCCGACCGCTCATGCCCGGAACGGCGAATGGGCGGCTTATTTCACCTCGGCGATCCTGGCCAGGATCTCCTTGCCGAACTCGAGGCACCCGGCCTTGTCGGTGCGGTCGTAGTTCTCGAACGGATAGCCGGCGCCCTTGTAGTAATCCTCGAGGCCCTTGTAGTCCTCGGGAGACAGGATCTCTTTCTTCTGCCAGCCGTTGAAGGCCCGCGTCAGCAGGGGCTTGGCCTGGCATTTCGCGGCGAACATCTGCCAGGTATTCCCCGGCCTGGTCGGGCGGCATGCCGCAGACCACGAACAGCGCCACGAGCTTGTCCTTCACCTCCGCTCCCCGCTTCTCCAGGAAGGCGGCCATGTCCGCGTGCAGCGCGCCGTTGTAAATGCCCGAGCCCAGGACGACTTTCTTATAGCCGCTCAGGTCGCCCGCGTCCTTGGCGGACACGACATCCGCCTGGCCCGCCATGCCCTCGGCGATCCATTGGGCGGTCTGCGCGGTGCTGCCGTACCGCGATCCGTAAACGATCACCACGCTCTTCTGCCCCGCGGCGGGCGCGGGCGAAGCAAAAACGCAAAAACCGCAGAGCAGAACAACGGTCAACCCGATGCTGGTAAATTTCATCCTTTTCCTCCCGGGGCCCGCTCCGTCGCCGCGGCGATGAAAGGCGCGGCCACCTTTTCTCATGCCTGAATGGTAAGGGTATCCGGCCGAAAAGTCAACGCGCGGCCGCCGGCACCCGGCTTTCAGCCAGCGGCGCCTAGCGCGATGGCCACAAACATTGGCCCGTTGAACATGCCGTGGATGAAAACGCCCACCAGCGTGTTGCCAGTCCTGTGGAAACAATAGGGGATGATTACGATCACCGGCACGAGCAGGATCATCAGGCCTGACCCGAAGGGCAAGTGGAAAACCAGCCACAGGGCCGAACACAGCAGCCAGGCACCCCGCCCATGCAGGCGTGATTGCAGGTAACCACGCCACAGCAGTTCCTCGCCTGCGATGTTGAAGAAGAACATCGGCAGCCAGGCCAGCAGCAGAAGTTTTTCGCTCCCCCGGAATGGCCGCATTTCCATGAACCACGGCGTTGTGGACAGCATGGGAACGCCGAAATTCCGGTTCAGCAAGAACGCCGCGGCAAAGATCAGCCCCGACAGGGCCAGGGTAAGCAGTAGCCCGCCAAGGGCATATCTCCATTCCTTTTTCGTCAACGGCCGGACATGCAACGCCGTCAGGATCGTTGCCAAGTTCCGGTTCCCTTCGGCGAATGCCCCCCAAACGGCGGACAGGAGAAGAGGAATAAAAAGAAAGTACCCGGTGATGAACCAGTAGAGGGCGGGATTCAGGGCGAAATGCTCCGATAGGAACGGCCGCAAGGTGAACAGCAGCAAATAGAAATAGGCGGTAAACGAGGCAAAGAACAGGGCGGTCTTCATCCTGGTGATTTCACCTTGAGCCACGTCCAATTCGGGTCCTTTACTGGTTTTCATGCGCCTTTTCCGGCCGCTGCTCAGATCTTCCACTTGCCCTTGAAGTAGACCTCCTTGACGCTTTTGGCCTTTTCCCTGGCCCATGCCTCCACCCCCATGCGCTTGATCAGGCATAGGTTGAATACTTTGAGGTTGTGCGGCAACGTGTCGGCGCGGTCGAGGTAGGGATGAAGGAGATCGCAGGGAAAGCCGGGACAGTCGCCGCAGAACCTTACTCCCTTTTTCACAGCGCATGCGTAGATGGAGCAGGTCCCCGGTATGATCGGGCATTTTCCCTCGACGTCGCGGCAGCCCGGGCAGCCGATGCGGTCGGCCGGGACCGATGATTTTTTCAACAGCATTTCCCGCAAGGCGGCGTTATCCTTAGCCAGGTGGACCACGCAATCGAAACAGGGCAACCCGCAGGGAGCGGTCATGCGCTCGTAATTCATGTTCATCCTCCTCTCGAAATGGCTGTCGATATTGAAAGATTGCTTACGGGGAATTCGTGGCGATGGTTTTTCCGGGTCGGGATTGTTTCTCCGCACCAAAGGCCTGCCCTATTCCTTTTTGGCTATGATGATCTTGTCCGCGTTGGGCAGGGCGCGGTATTGAACGAAGGCGGCGTCTCCCTGCTTTTGAACCGGCAGACTTGTTTTCATCGCCCCCTGCTGCAGCTCAACGGTTTTCCAGGCGGAAGGCACAACGGTCCGCAACGTGAGCGGCAGGTCGTAGATCCGCGGATCGAGGGGGTGGGCAAGGGAAACGCTGACGGAATCCGGGCCGGCGCTGAATTCCACTTTCGCGTTCATGCGCTCGCGGACATATTTGAACGCGTCCTGGAAGGTCGCAGCCCAGAGCCGGGCGTCGCGCGCCTTGATATAATCGAAATAAATTTTCAACCTTTCCCCGGGGATGGCTTCCCAGCCGACCCCTTCCACGCCGTGAAACACCAGGAGCAGCCATACGTTATTCCCGATCGCGGTATCGATCCACCCTTGCATTTCTTTCAGCGGCGTATTCGCCAGCGGCCCCCTCTGCCATTGGACGTATTCCCTGCCGGCGGCCGCCGGTTCGCTGTCGTCATCGCGCAGGATCTCGCGGATGAACGTGTCGCTGATGCCGTTGCGGACAAAGGGAAATTCCGGGTCGACCAAAGCCAGGACTCTCGCGTCCTCGATCCCGTACGGGCACTCGATGGAAAGCGTATGCCTGGGGCCGAGATGGGAGAGGAGGTCTTCCCGGCATTTTTCGACTTCGTACAGGATGTTCGCCTTGTCCAGCAGCGGCAGATACGGATGGGAAATCGTGTGGTCGGCGATCTCGTGACCTTGCCGGGCCAAATCGCGCAACTGCTCCCAGTTCAGCCTGTAGCCCTGGCCCGCCGCCGGCGCCGCGGCTGCCACTTTATATTCCCTGCCGCTTCCCGCGAGCCGGCGCAGCACCTTGTCCACCAGCGCAAAAGCGTCCGCCTGCCTGCCCTGCTCGACCGTTTCAGCCAAGCGCTCATCGGAAAATTCCCCGGCTTCCGGGACATTCCTGACCTGGGCCAGGTAGCGCAACGCCGAGCAGCGTTCAAAAAAATTGTTTTCAGCGGTGCCCACGGTCGCGCTCTCGCGGATGATCTCCGGGATCGGCCTGCCGACAAAGGTCGGCCGGTACTTCGCTCCCGGGATGTCGCCGGTATTGATGAAGAACGTCGCCGGCAGCCCCCTTTCGTTCATCAACGGCACGGCGAAGCGGAACTGGTTCTCCGATCCGTCGTCGTAGGTCAGCGTGACGCAGCCCTCCTTGCCATCCTGCCATTTCAGGATCCGGGTCTGCGAAAACCCGGCGGCGGGGAATAGAACGGCCAAGCTCAAAATAAGGGTTAAGGCAGTCGCTTTTCCCATGGTCACTTCTGCATGGTTTTTCGCAAGCCGACCCCGGCGCTCCAGGCCCTGCCGGCGGCGTCGCCCACGGCCCAGTAACGGTTGTCGGGCATGCTCAGGGTGAAGGGCCTGATCTTGAGGATGTCCGGCTTGCCGTCGCTCAGGTAGGCCGAATCGCAGTAGGCCTCCACGATCTCCCCGAGAAAGAGCTCGTGGTCGGGCAGCTGCACGGCCTGGAACAGCCGGCAGGCCATGGTCACGGGACATTCCTCGATCAGCGGGGCATTTTTCAATTCGCCGTAATGCAGCTTGAAGATCGACGACTTGTCGACCTTCGCCCCGGAGAACAGCCCGCAGTAATCGGTTTTTTCCAGAAGGGAGACACCGGGGACGTTGATGCTGAACTCCTTGCCGCCGTGGATCCCCTGGTTGGTCAGGTGCTTCCCCAGGGCGATGGCGATCAGCGGCGGCCGGATATTCACGCGGGACACCCAGGCGGCGGCCATGAAGTTCGCCTGGCCGTTCACGATGCTGCCCACCAGCACCATGGGCATCGGGTACGGGAAGGCGTTGTTATCGATCCGCTGTTTCATCTGCGGCCTCCTTTTTTCTATCCCCTTGCATTTGCTGATGCAGGGCTCACGAAAATTCCAGGAATGTCCTCCTGGCCATGATCCTATCTTAGCAAATCAAATATGATAATGTAAGTCCTGACGCCGATGCCCGATGGTTTACTTCATAACAAAAGCTGCAGGTGGTGCTTCATGCAAAAATGCTGGCATCATCCCGGAGCGGGTTAGTTGCATCGTCGTAGCGACCAATTCACCACGACTGTCCCCCATGTTGGATCCTCCATGGTCTTGGTGCCGGCGGCGACTCCAGGACGCTTTGGATCAAACTGTCCCTCAATCTCGAAGTCGGCTCCGTAATTAACGTTTTTTGTGGTGTCGGCTCTTTTGACGTCGGACCCGGGCTGGCACGAGATCTCATTTTCTTTCGAATGAGTCTGGTACTCAATCGTTGTGGGAAACTCCGGGGCTCCGCCTGTCACTCTGTACCCGTTTTTGTATTTGTTCGAGACACTCATTCCGACCTGCATGGTCGTGGAGCCGCCGCCGCTCTCATGACTGATCGTAACCTCGTGTCGCGCCTTGTCCCCCCAGGTGTTGTTCTTTGGTGAGCACAACACCCTCCAGTTCACGTCCTTGACGTCGAAATTGTTCTCTTCAAGCCGGGAGACCACCGTGGCTGGAATCTGGATATAGGAGGATCCAATTTTTGTCACTCCCCCATGAAATATGAAGGTCGACTGTCTGTATAGTTGAGAGTGATTGGTGCTGCTGACGCTCTTCACACTGGCGTCCCCGGTGCGGGTGGATGAACTGGTTTCTCTCCACGAAGTGACCTCGATGGTGCCCACCCAGCCATCGGTGCAAGGCTCCCAATCGGTTACCGGAAACGTATAGGTGGCACTTGAGAACCAGCGGGCCGCATAGAGCATCTCCGGCACGAAGTTCAGCAGGGCGGCAGGGCCGCCGGCCGCCCCGCCCACGCCGGTGTCAATGCTCTTGCGAATGCGGGGAGGTTCGAGCTGAATGTTCACGCGGACTTTGAACTCTTTAGCGACGGGTACCGCCGGCTCCGGCAGGACGTTCTTCCTCGCCGCTCCGCTCACCATGATATGGGCCTGGCCCTTGTCATCCGTCAGGCTCGTAAGAGCGTGGGTCGTATCGCCCCTTTCAAGATAAACGATTTCCGGGATGATCGCGTAATCCTCTTTGGTCGCCACCCTGGTGCCGCCGGAAACCAAGTCCCACTCGACGCCGACGTCTTCGCGCGGGCCATCATTGGGCAGGTCAAAATCCAATCCGGCGTTGTTAGCGGCGATCCTCAGACAGTTCACGAACTGCAAATCTCCCGTGTTCTGGGTCACGGTGGCTGTGAGCTGCCGGGTTTCCCCGGAAGACCGGTCCTTGTGGCGGAGCAGCGGTCCGGCGCCTTCCATGCGTATGGCGACGTCCAGAGTATAATAACTCATAAAGAGCTTCGTATACGCAAAGATCACGTTTGCTTTTGATAAAAAGGAGGCATACTTGCCGGCGGCGGACGTGCCGGACCTGGCATGGTCTGCCATATGCTCCAACAACTTATCCATGCCAAAGCCATAGCCAATGGCGATCTCGTCCGCGGTAAAACTCAGTCCGTCCTCCCAGGTGCAATCAGGCAGGGCGGCCATGACCGCACGAGGGATCAGGTTCGCCAACACCGCGGCCAGGAGCAAAATGAGCACCCGAGCGATAGGGTTAGATGAGCGGCGGCGTGAATTCATTGTTGCGCCTTTGCCTTGAAGGCCAGGATCCCCAGATCACGGGACAGCCTTCGAAGAATCAGTGTTGTCTGAATGGCATCGAACCGGACTTGGGCCTGATCGACTTTGCCTAACAAGTCGTACGGCCTCACTGATTGGCGGCCCAACTCGACGATGAAAAGCGACCAAAATCGCATGCAGGCCCTCGTGCTGGCTGCATTCTTGCGTATGCCATCCAGCAGCAGATCAGTCAGTTCGGCGGGATTCAACTCGGGAAGAGCTTTGCCTAGTCCTGAAACCAGGTTGGCCATAGGCAAGTTCATCCCCTTGGCGGACATATTCACCATCGCCTCCAGTTCCATTCGCTTCACGATCATGAATTGACCCGGCTTATCGGATTGCGTAATCTGTCCGTCATTTTGACGAACACCAAAACCCGCGGCCTGGAATGCCGAGTCCAAGGCGGGCAAAGCGTCTTTGCCGCCCTTGAGCACCTTTCCAGCCAGCCTGACTGCCCAGTAGTCAACCTCCTCCGGCAGCATGGGCATGACCAGAGGGGACCCGGGTTTTGCGGCGGGAGCCTGGGATAAGAGTGTCGTTCCAAGCGCGATCAAGACCACGGTGGCCAACGCGCAAACCCAGCGAGTTGTCGTTTTCATGGCGGTCCTCCCTGTTTTATATGGCAAACGTCAGCACTTTCCTTTTTTGCGCCACGCACCGCATGGCAATTCTGGACAATGGCAAGTTCACATTAACGCCAGGGGTTGCCGCTAAAGTTCGCATCGGTGTTGAACTTGATTTTTTATATATCCATCATCCAGTCGGTCGTGCGCACGGTGGCATGAAATTAGGGAAGCCGGCTTGCATGCCATGTGTATTGAGTTCGAAAAACTGGGAACTAAGATAAGCCTCAAAAACACCATTCGCCAATGAACCAGCCGGCGATGGTAAGACGAAGGCACCAGCCTTCGGTTATGACCTCAGGTTTCGTGCCGGCGGGTTTGTCGGTCTTCTCCAAATTGACCCGCACCGCTTCGGCAGCGATCTTGCCCCCCGACTCGGCATACGCATGCCACTTGTTCCCGACCTTGGCCAGGAACAGGTTGTAGGTGCCCGGGGCGAGCGCGGTCTCGTCGCCCGCGGCCTCTGTTTCGAGCAGGCCGATCACCTGGCCGTCCTCGAGCTCGGTCTCGTTCTTGAGTTGATCGAGAATGGCTGGGGTAATGGTGATCCTCTTGCCCCCCTTTTCTCCGGTGGTGGCGCTCCCCCTGTCGAGCTTCGCCGCTTTGGCTTTTTCGGCGATCTCCCTGCCAGCGGGCCTTTCTTTGCGGGCCGCAAAGACCGGAAGGGCGACCATGCAGACCAGGACTCCGACTACCAATAAAAATCGTTTCATGGCTTACCTCCGTTTATTTTTCGAAAATCAATTTGCTTTTTTTGATTTATGCGCTTTCGCTTTGCCTTACGGCCGCAGTTGCAAGAGATTCCATGTTGTTGCGCGCGGGGTCACCAGTAGCGCCAGGGGTTGCCGCTGAAGTTCGCCTGGGTGTTGTAACTGAGCGTGGAGATATTCCTCATCCAATCGTTCGTGCGCATGGCGCTTTGGTGGCGGCGGTTCTGCTCGGCCATTGCTTCCGCGACCGATTTGTTGCCGGCGGGCGCTCTGTTCGCGGCAGCCGCTGGCTGGGACCTGTTCGCGGCCGCCGGGGCTTCTGCCGCAACGGGGAGCATGGCCTTCAACTGCCCGGCCCAGAGAGAGCGGTACTTGGCCTTCACGTCTGCTGACAGCTTGGGCCAGGCCATGCGCATCATGGAGGCCCACAAAGGCATGCCCGCGATCTGCTGCTTCTGCTCGGCCGACATGGCGGGGTAATTGGCGGCCAGCTCCCGCGCCCAGTCGTCCTTCAGTTTCTGGTCGGGGACGGTCTGCCGCCCGCTCACCTCGCCAGCCATGAAGAACAGGGCCTCCAGGAAGGCGTCGGTGCCCTGGCGGGTAAGCGGCGGATTGCCGTTGGCCAGCGCCTGGTGCGACGCCTCGTAAACCGCGAGGGCCCACCTGGCCATGGGTTCGTTCGGCTGCTGCCGCATCTGGGCCAGCAGCTCGGGCTCGATCTTCACGCGGACGTAGCGTCGTTGTTCCGCGGGGTACTTGGCGATTTCGACCTGCTGCTGGACGAGGCCGACGATGTCGTTGATGTCGCTCGTCTTGTTCTGGGTCCAGCTGTCGACGGCATACTTGCGCAGCACTTCCCGCTGGTCATAGGTGAGCTGCACGTCGAAAGCCCATTCGAAGAACTCGGTGAAGCGGCCGATCGTCTCTTCCGTCAGCGCCGGGCTGCCGGCAACGACCACCGGGCTTTGGCCGCTGATCGACAGCGGCAGGGTGAGAACAGCGGCAAGGCAAAACAGCAAAAAGCATTTCCTCATATAAAATCTCCTTTTCATCCCCAAAAGACAAGGATGCAATATATCGATAAATATTAACGATATATCACCATGCAGGAATTCTGGGCGCAATTATTCACGAAGTCAATACCCAAAGTGGTTTTATATTAAAATCATCGAAAAATCGGGGTCCGGCCTTGAATTATGCGCTCCCCTTGTCAACCGCGAACGGAGAGAATACAATCGGATTTCCGGATTCGTTGCAATAAGGAGCGCCCGTGACCGCGGTATCGGACCCAAAGCTTGCAATGTCCTCGCCCGTTAAGCCGGTGATGGCCATCACCGCCGCCGGCACGCTGGCCATGGCCGGCTACGAGATGGTGCGCTCGGCCTCGGCCTCGGTCTTCCTGGCCCACCACTCGGCCGCGCGCCTGCCCGAGGCGCTGATGCTGGTGCCGCTGGCCATGTTCGCCTTCACCTGGCTTTTCAGCGTGGCGTTGCGCCGCCTGGGCGCGGCCCGCACCTTCATCGCCACCCTGCTGCTTTCCGCACTGGTATTGGCCGCTTCGGCAACGGCGGTGCTTCGCGGCATCCCGGGCGCCCCCTTCCTGCTCTACATCTTCGCCCAGGCCTACATCGTCTTCATCGTCGAGGAGGTGTGGGCGTTCATCAACAGCCTTTTCGTGACCGCCCAGGGCAAGCGCTGGAACGGCGTGATCATCGCGGTCAGCACCGCCGGCTCGGTGACCGGCGGCATTCTCACCGGCCGGCTCTCGGTGGCGATCGGCTCGGAGCGCATCGTGTGGATCGCCGCCGTCCTCACCGCCGCCGCCTCCCTGCTCGGCGGGCCCTGGCCTTCCGCCTGGCCGGCGACGCAGGCCGGTTCCGCCCGACCGGCCGCCGGAGAAGCTGGCCGACCACTTCGCCTGGGACCTGCTGCGCAAGGGCCCCACCATCCGCCGCCTGGCCCTGATCGTGGTCGCCGCCCAGTCGGTGGCCGTGCTGCTGGACATCGCCTTCCACCAGGCGCTGCAGGCCGCGGTGCCGCAGCAGGACCCGCGCACCGCCCTGCTCGGCTGGTTCTGGTCGGCGGTCAACCTCTTCGCGCTGGTGCTGCAGCTCGGCGCTCTGCCCGTTCCTGCTCTCCCGCGTGCCCATCCGCAGGATCCACGGGGCCATCCCGCTGCTTTTCGGAGCGGCCGCACTCGGCGCCGTGGCCTTCCCGGTCCTGCCGGTGCTGGCCGCCGTCTTCTTCATCTCCAAGACGGTCGACTACTCGGTCTTTCGCGCCGCCAAGGAGGTCCTCTATATCCCCCTCTCCTTCACCGCCCGCTACCGCGCCAAGATGACCGTGGACGCCCTGATCTACCGCTCCTCCAAGGGGGTGGTCTCGGCCCTGCTCTCGCTCGCCAACCGCGCCTTCGGCCTGCTGCCCCTGCGCCTCTATCCGCTCCTGGTGGTGTTCGTTTGCGGCGCCTGGAACCGCTTCACCCGCAACCTGCCCGAGCCGCCCGCCGGGCCGCCGGCCCCCTGACGATCGCCCGCCCGGGACCGGTATCCCGACGCTTCGCAACGCTTTTTGCCGCCTTGATCCCCCTTGCATTTCCCCCGGCGGCGTATTACATTGGCGGGGGGCCTGGGCCGTTGACCGCGAGGAGGGGCAAATGAGCCGGAACCAACCGCAGAAAATGGACCCGAAGACCGTGAAGCTTCTTTATATCTTCCTGGGGGTGGCCCTGCTGCTCATTGCCGCGGGGCTGGCGCTGCGCAACCTGGCGGGGGCGAAGATCGCCGCCGAATACGGCAAGGCCGCCCTCGTGGCCGCCGTCGGGCTCTTCTTCATCCTCGTCCGCGGCCGCTCAAAGCCATAGCCGCGGGCCTTTCATCCTGTTTCAGCCCGGCACCCGCCGGGCGCGCCTTTTCAGTTCAGCAGGCCGAACTCCCGGCCCACCCGGCCGAAGACGTCGAGCACGCGGTCGAGCTGGCGCTTTTCGTGCGTGGCCATGAAGAAGGAGCGGATCAGCTGCTTGCCCTCGGGCACGGCCGGGGAAACCACCGGGTTGGCGAAAACCCCTTCTTCCAGCAGGCGGTGGCAGAACTGGAAGGTCTTCATATTGTCGCCGATGAGGATGGGGATGATCGGCGTGGGATCGTCGGGGATCGCGTAGCCCAGGTCGCGGAAGCCCCGGCGCATGTACGCGGCGTTGTCATGCAGCCGCTGCACGCGCTCCGGCTCGCGGCGGATGATCTTCAGGGCGGCGCGGGCGGCGGCCACGCAGGCCGGCGGCATGCTGGCGCTGAAGATCAGGGCCTGGGAATTGTACTTGATGTATTCGACGACCTCTTGGTCGCCGGCCACGAAGCCGCCCAGCGAGGCGAACGATTTGCTGAACGTTCCCATCACCAGGTCCACGTCGCGGCCGTTCTTCATGCCGAAATGGCTGGCCACGCCGCGGCCGCCGTCGCCCAGCACGCCGATGGAGTGGGCCTCGTCGACCAGGACCCGGGCGTTGTGGCCGCGGGCCAGCTTCACCAGGCCCGGCAGGTCGACCACCGCGCCCGACATGCTGAAAACGCCGTCGCTGATCACCAGCTTCGGCGCCGCGGGCGGCAGCTTCAGCAAAAGCTTTTCCAGGGCCGCCATGTCGTTGTTGGCGTAGCGCTTCACCTGCGCCGCCATGGCCCTGGCGATCAGCGTCCCGGCCACGATGCTGGCATGGTTCTCCCTGTCGCTGATCACGTATTCGTCCCGGTTCACGATCGAAGGGATGATCCCCTGGTTGGCCAGGAAGCCGGTGGTGAACACCAGGCTGCTCTCCACGCCCAGGAAATCGGCCAGCTCCTCCTCCAGGGCCCGGTGCATGCACCAGGTTGCCGTTGAGGAAGCGCGAGCCCGAGCAGCTGGTGCCGAAATCGGCCGTGGCTTTCTGCGCCGCGGCCAGCACCTCGGGATGCTTGGTCAGCCCCAGGTAGTTGTTGCTGCCGGCCATGATCACCCGGCGGCCTTTTATTTTCACCTCGGTGCAGTCGTTCTCCTCGATCTCCTGGAAATAGGGGAAAATATTCATTTCCTGCAATACCTTCACCCGGTCGTACTGTTTGCACTTGTCGAAAAGGTCCATGCCTTCACCTCCCCTTGCTTGCGGCCCGGTTGCTCAACCCGCTCGTCACCACGTCGAAGCCCAGGGCGATCAGCCGGTCCAGCTCGTCGCGCCGGACCTGCTTGGATTCCACCAGCTGCAGGATGCCGTTCAGCATCCCCCACAGCAGGAGCGCCAGGTCCTTGGCTTCGCCGCCGTCCCCGCCCGGGCCGCCGTCGGCGCTCTTGCGCAGGATCAACTGCAGGTTGGCCAGCAGGGCGATCTTGCGGCGGCGGATCTCGTTCAGCAGTTTTTCCGGGATATTGGACTGGTGGCCCGGTTCGTCGACAAAAAACATCAGCTGCCCGTAATCGCTGTTCTGCTCGTAGAAATTCAGGTAGGCTTCCAGGGCGCGCCTTACGCCGTCCTCGGTGCTGGAGCAGGAGGCCGCGGCCTGGCCCAGGACGGCGGTCAGCTCGTTCAAATGCCCCAGCAGGATCTGGGCGAAGATCTCCTCCTTGCTCTCGAAATGGGAGTAGATCGTGCCCTTGCTGAACTCGATCTCGTTGGCGATGTCGTCGATGGTCACGCTGCCGAACCCGCGGCGCCGGAAAAACCGGCGCGCCGTATCCAGGATCAGGCTCTTGCGCTTCGCGTATTCGCGCTGTTTTCGTTCCGAGCTGCCCATATCGACTCCAATTTAAATTCTGACTGGTAGTCAGTATTTTATTATAGACCGCGGTTTTTCATTTGTCAAATGCCGGCTGCCCCCTTCATGGCCGCGGCGCCTTCCTTGACAAAATTCCTGAAAAAAACTACTGTTTCCCATGCGCGGGGCAAGCCCGATCCCTTCAAGGAGGACCCATGACGATCAGCCGCAAAGATTTTCTGCGCTCCCTGCTGGGGATCGCCGGGTCGGGCATCTGCCTGCGCCGGGCGGCCCGGCCGGACGAAAAAGGGGAAGCGCCGGCCTTGAAGGCGCTGGGCAGGACCGGGCTGCGGGTCACGGCCCTGGGCATGGGCGCCACGCGCACCCAGGAACCCTCCCTGGTCCGGGCGGCCGTCGACCAGGGCATCCGCTTCATCGACACGGGCCGGGCCTACATGAACGGCCAGAACGAGGAGATGCTCGGCCGGGCCCTGCAGGGAAAGCGCCGCCTGGTGGTCATCCAGTCCAAGATCAGGCTGCCGGAGGGCGCGCCCGCCACGCCCGCGGCCCTGAGGGCCTACCTGGAAAAGGAATTGAACGAAAGCCTGAGATCGTTGCAAACCGATTACGTGGACGTCATGCTCCTGCACGGGATCGAGACCGAGGCCGAGCTCGAGAATGAAACCGCGCGCGAATTTTTTGCCGCGGCCAGGACGGCGGGCAAGATCCGCGCCTGCGGCTTTTCCGCCCACAAGAACCACGTGGCGCTCCTGGAAAAAGCGCTGGCGACGGATTTTTACCAGGTGGCCATGCTGCCCTTCAATCCCTTCGGCAGGTTCCGCCATTCGATCGGCGGCTGGCCGGGGGACTGGGACCAGGAGAGCTTGATCAAGGTCATGGGGCGGGCGCAGGCGGCGGGCATGGGCATCGTGGCCATGAAGACCTGCTCGGCGGGGCCCTATGCCCCGCGCCAAGGCGAGGCCCCTTCCCTGGCGGCGGCCGTGCGCTGGGTGACCGATCAGCCTTTTGTGGCCAGCGCCGTCCCCGCCATCGCCAATTTCACCCAGCTGGCCGAGCACCTCTCCCGGCAGCGGGCCTGAGCGCCAAGGCCGGGCGCCGCCGCCAGGTTATCTCAGGCAGCGCACCGAGACGCCGGTGCTCCACGCGACTTTTTTCCACTCCACGGCGCTGGAGCCGCTGCGCAGGACCAGGCAGCGGGCCGTCTCCCCGTAAAAATAAACGGTATCGGTCCAGAACCAGGCCTCCTCGCGGAACAGGGTCGTTTTGCCGTCGGCGTCGCGGATGCCCGCGCCCCGGGCCGAAAAGCCGCTTTCGTTGCTGGCGCCGCTGTTGGGCTCGTTCCAATACAGAAACCCGGCCTCTTTCATCTTGCCGCCGGCCAGGGCTTCGCCGCCCAGGAAGCTGATCAGCGAGTTCCATTCCGACTCCGAGGGGACATGGAACCCCGGCGGGCAGATGCCCCGGATCGGGGGCGCCATCTTGCTCATGTCGTAGCCCCCGTATTCCCGCCATGGGTAGAGGCCGCCGTATTCCGGGACCAGGGCGGCGTCGTTGCGCGGGGCGTATTTTTCGATCACGGCGTTGTCTTTCGCGTCGAGGTTGGCGGCGATCGTCTGCCCGACCGCCAGGTTCTCGCGCAGCCAGCACTGCCTGCCGATCATCACGGTATGGTAGGTCCGCCCGCCGTATTCGACCGTGCCGCAGTCGGGAAAAGCCGGGGCCTGGGCGATGTTTTTTTTAATGGCCGCGGGCGCTTTTTTCGGCTTGCCTTGGGAAAGGAGCGCCGGGCCGGCAAGGAGCGCGGGAAGCAGCTGAACAACGAACATCATCTTCAATGCAGGTTTCATCGATCCTCCGGCCGCAGGGAATACGGCTCTCCCCGCAGCCAGATTCTACGGGCTCGCGCGGCAAAAGTCAAAGGCAGGCGATCGGCCCGCCCGCCACTGGGCCGGCGGCGGCTCAGTCGACGTTGAGGTGCAGCGGCAGGCTCCTCTCGGTGAGCACCAGGCGCGAGCCGCGGTCGATGTTGCCGGCGAAGCTGAAATCTCCGGCCTCGAAGCCCACGTTGATCAGGTAGCGCTTCCCCTTCTTGAAATGGCTCATGGGGATGGCCTTGCGGCTGGCCGTGATGCCCGACTCGTCGAAGGCGTAGGCGTCCGGCTGGTCCTCGGGGCGGGCCGTCAGCCGGTAGGGGGCGCTGCCGCCGTTCCAGACGATGAGCGGGGCCGGGCCGTTCACGCCGGCATGCGCTTCGTCCGCGGGCGCGGTGATGCGGATCCAGGGCGCGACCGTGGCCGTGGCCGTGATCGTCTGCATGGGCTGGCCCAAGACGGCCGGCGCCTCGATGGTCACCTGCAGCGGCTTGCCCGGGACGCCCAGGGGCTCCTGGGTCAGCAGCTTGTAATTGCCGGCGCCGAGCTCCTGCGCCGGGCGGCCGGCCACCATGACCTTGAGCCCGCTGAACGGGGCGCCCTGCCGGGTGACGTTCAGGGTCAGCATGGTCACGGCCTCGCCGATCATGACGCGTCCCTCGACCTTGACGGCGGCGGGCAGCGCGGCCAGATGGGCGGCCAGCCCGAAAAGCAGGCACAGAGCCAGGATCCCGATACGGTCGTTCTTCAGCTTGGACATGCTACCTCCTGTCCTGAATAGGAATCTGGAAACCTATATATATGACATCCGGCCGTTTATCTCAAGCAAAATGGCGCCCGGCCTTTACCCGGCCCCGCTTTCAATTCTGGATGTTGACCAATTTGTCGCCGTCATTCCCGGCAAAGTGGGTCAGGACCGGCTCGCCCTTGACGCCAATGAGCTTCAGCCAGTTCATGCAGTCCGTGAAGCCGCCCTGATCGATATTCCCCGCCCCGTACATGATGGCGGACCTGGCATCCTTGTTGCACCAGACGACAAATCCCCGGGCGCCGGCTTCATCCATCCGCTGCTGGGTGATCTCCATGGATACGGACGCGGCGAACTCAAAATTGCAATTGACCGGATTGTAGGCATTGCCGACCTGCTGCCGGGTATTCGCGGGCTGGGTCGACAGCAATTGTTCGAGTATCACTTTCTTCATGTTCTTCTCCTTTGGGATATTTTCTTGGCCGCTTCAATTCGTCGGCTCCCGGACGGGCGCCGGCAACGGAAAAATCTCAGTTCCCGGTTTTCCGCAAGCTGATGATACCCTGGACCAGGTTGGCTCCCGCAGCCACGCCGCTGGCAAAAAATATAAGGAATTTCGCCAGGGACACTCCGCCCTGGCTGTAAAACACGACCGCCACGCACAGGAAAACAAGGCTCACGGCAAAAAATTGCAGGTAACTTTTTTTCATATACTGAATCCTCCAGATCCCGGTTTTGCTCCGCCCGCCCGGCCGGTTAATCCATTATCCACATTTTGATCGCCACGACCAGGAAACCAAGGAATGTCACGATCGTAAAAATGGTGATCAAAAGCAATCTTTTCGAAATTGTGCGCTCGATGACTGAAAGGTCCGCGACCTGGCGAGCGATGTCCTTGATCAATTCGGCCTGCTGAACTTCATTTGCTTCCGGCTGCAGCGCCATTTTTACCTCCATTTGAAAAATCAATATACACCAATTATATAGTTATATGGAAAAATCGCAACTTCTATCCCCATTTTATCGCGAATGCGCAAACGTCGCGCCGCCCCGCGGACCCTTCAATGAAATGCAATCATGCCGGGCCCCGGCGGCGAGGCCCGGCCCTTCCCGGTTCCTTGTTCAGTTAATAGAGCCGGCTGCGCAGAAAATCATTGCGGCTCTGCAGGTATTCGATCTCCTGTTCCAGTTCGCGGATCTCGTAGCTGTCCCCGTAGCGATAGAGCCGGTCCAATCTCTGTTCCAATATCCAGATGCGCTCTTCGTTCCTGCGGATCTCGCTGGCGACGTAGCGCCCCGACTGATAATAGTACCGGCCATAGCTGTTGTAGCGATTATACGCCGGGGCACCCAGGAACAGGCCAAGGGAGATCCCGCCGCGGCCGTAGCGCCCCGAGTAATTGTTGTATCCGCCATAGTTGTTGTAGCGATTGTGCGACGGGGCATGCCGGGACTGGCCGAAGGAGATCCCGCCGCGGGACTGCCGGCCTGAGCGAATACCGTACTGGCCATAGCTGTTGGAGCGATCAAGGGATGGGGCGCGCCTGGACTGGCCAGAGGAAATCACGCCGCGGGACTGCCGGCTTGAGCGAATATCGTACTGGCCATTGCGGTTTGAGCGATCAAGGGATGGGGCATGCCTGGACTGGCTGGAGGAAATCCGGCTGCGGACTTGCCGCGGCTGGTCATTTCTTCTATAACGCGCCTGAAGGTCCATGGCAGTGGCCATGAATAACCCGATGAGCGCTGCGATCAATAGTACTTTTTTCATTTTGTACCTCCACTATCCTTATGCATGGTTGTTGCCAACTATTGTGACCAAAACTGTCCTCTTTAAAGGACAGATCATCCCAATTCATGGAATGGCGTGGTCGCCGGGGAGATGGGGGGCGCCTTCAGTCGGGCGGGCCCGGGTGGCGTTTCAGGTGAATATGGAGGCGCGGGCGCACGGCCAGCCCGAGGGAGGCGAAGTTTGTTCTCCACTGCTCCTCGTCGCCGCGCCACGACTGCCCGGAGGGCCCGGGGAGCTCCTCGAAGTCCAGGCGCAGGACCCCCTTGGGCAGGGAACCGGCCGGGGCGAAATTGACCAGCAGCAGGCGGATGTCCGCCTGGCGCCATTTTGCGCGGAGCACTTCCCAGAGGGCCGCGGCGGCCGGGCCGGCGTCCTCCCCGTTCCCCGCGCCGGGCAAGGCGCCGCACTGGTAGCGCACGAACAGGATGCGGTTCCCCGGGCGGTCGAGCCGCAGCAGGTGCCGCAGGCGCTTTTCATGCCTGCCGGCGGCGGCGGCGATATGCTCCCGCCAGCCCGGAGCGACCGCGGCCAGCTTATTGGCGCCGGCATGGCGCGGGAACTCGTGGAACAAGCGGAACCCGTACTCCGTGCTGCGGATGGAACTGACCTCCCCATCCGTGAGCACCTCCTCGAGCGCGGCGGAATTATACAGCTTGGGGACGTCGGGCGCGGCGAGGTAACGGGTGAGCCCCGCCAGCGGCGTGATCCACCAGTCGAAGGGGTAGACCTTCCAGGACCCGAAGCAGACGCGGACCTGGTAGGTGACGCGGCAGTTGATGCCCAGCGGCACGACGTGGGTGAATTCGGGGACAGATATTGGCTTGGTTATATTCGGTCCGCGGTCGGGCTTCAGGATCACCGCAGGTTGTCCGCCATCCCCGGTCCTACCCGGCGTTGAATTCCAGGGATTCGAACAGCTCCCAGGCGCCCTGCGCGGAATCGACCGCGAAAAGGCGCTTGAGCATTTTCCTGTCCTTCAGGAATTTCGACAATCCGGCCAGGACCCGCAGGTATTCGTTGAGCTTCTCCAGGGGGGTGATCAGGATGAAGACGACGCGCACCGGCTGGCGGTCCTCGGCGCTGAAGTTCACGCCGCTTGCCAGCCTGGCCATGGCGATGACGATCTTGTCAATGGATTTCACCCGGGCGTGGGGAATGGCGACGCCGTTGCCCAGCGACGTGCCGCCGCGGGATTCCCGGCTGAATATCTCCTCCAGCAGGCAGGGAACGTCGCGGACCGTCCCGCTCTCTTCCATGCGCCTGACGATCTCGGTGATGGCCTCGTCCTTGGAATCCGCCTGCAGGTCCAAATAGATCAAATTCCGGTCCATGTAGTCGATCAGTCTCATTCTGGCTGCACCTTTTTAATGTCGTTCCGCGGTCCCGCCGAAAGGACCATTATACCAGAAAAACGGAAAATCGCTTCATGCCGCCAACGCGGACCGCAATGCCGGGTCCCCCGCCTGCAAGCCAGGCGCCGTCCCGGAGGCCGCGGCGCTTACTTCGCGTAGAACTGCAGGGTTTTGGCGGCGTTGAGGTAATGGCCGACCACGGAGCCGTACACGCGGTCATCGGCCGTCAGGATCAGGATGAAAACCTTGTCCGCCCGGTAGGTGAGGAACTGCCGCTGGCGGATGCCGGCTCCTTCGTAGGCGTATTCGGAATCCAGCTCCCGTCCCGTGAGGCTGCCGGCCGTGGTCCAGGTATCGTTGCGGATGCGGCCCTTGAGCGCGCCGGTGATCTGGTCGATGAGCTGCTGGGCGACCAGGTTGATCGCTTCCTTGCTCTTGGAATCTCCGGCCCCGGTGACGGGCACGACCTGGACGTTCAGGCTGGACACGGGGCTGTTCTTGGCGTTGGCCAGGAACATGCAGATCACGCTGGCCTTGCCCTTTTCCCCTTCGACCCACCCGGCCGGGTATTGGATGGAAAAGCCGTAGTCCGGGCTGGAGAACGTCCGGTAGGCGGCAGCCGGCGGCGCCGCCGCCTTGGCCGGCGCCACGGCGAAGCCGATGCCGCCCTGCTCCTTGTGGTTCAGCTGGAAAACGGCCTTGTAGCTGCCGATGAACCAGCCCGCGGCCGGGGGCGTGATCTTGAGCGAGAGGTAGCCGGTGCCGTAGACATCGGGGAATTCCTGGACGGCGATCTGCTGCGGCTGGCCGTTCGCCAGGAAATACGCCGTGATCCTGACCTGCGTCCCCTGCGGGGCGTCGGAAAGCTTGACCGTCAGGTAGATCGGCTTGGCCTCGGGCCCGAAGGTGGCGCTGACGCCGACGGGGCTCTGCAGCTTGGGGTCCACGCCCCGCGCCGCCCGCATCTCGCTGAGCCTGGCCTTGCTCTCCGCCGGGGCCAGCGCCGCCGCCAAAAGACATATCATGACTGCCGCCGCGATCTTTCTCATGCCCTCACCTCCCATTGGATTTGCGCTTCCGTCTCCGCCACCGGTATACACCAACGGCCCGGGGAATTCAAGCTCGGGAAAATAACGGGACCGGCGTCCCTACACACGGATCAGATCAGGGCGACCCGCCGGATCGCCCCTACGGTTCAATGCATTATTGGGCACGGCACGCCATACCCATACGCTTTTTCTTCGTTTGGATCATTGGAATTTTGATTTTGGAATTTATTTGGGATTTGGTGCTTGTGATTTGGAATTTAAGCAGGGCGGGTCCCCCCATTCGGGGACGGACAAATCAGATCCGCCAAAGTCGGCGGATGATTTTTGCGGACAGACACCGCCCCCGCAAATATCGATGCGAATTCGGGTTTGATGAATCAAACCCCTACGTCCTGAAAAAAGGGCGACCCGTGAAGGGCGCCCCTGCGTTTCAATGCATTATTGGGCACGGCACGCCGTGCCCCTACGCTTTTTCTTCGTTTGGGTCATTGGAATTTGGATATTGGAATTTATTTGGGATTTGGTGCTTGTGATTTGGAATTTAAGCAGGGCGAACACGAGGTTTGCCCCTACATGCGGAATTGCCTTCTCTTACTTTTGCCTTTTGCCTTTTTCTTACCCATTACCCATCACCTCTAGCCCCTAACCTAGTGCTTCGCTCTTTCTTACTTTTACCTTTTACCTTTTTCCTTTTACCTTTGAAGAATGTTTTCTTAGCTGTCCCCTATCCCCTCGCTTTTAAATTTGTATTTTTCTTACGGTCAGCCTTTAATGGCTGGTATAGATCTTGTTGACGATCTTCCAGCCTGCGGTGAAGCGCAGGAGGGAGAGGTAATCGGTATAGACGTGCTTCTCCCCGACCATGAATTTCACCTTGGCCATGGCCGCGTTGCCGGTGATGTCGATGAGGGGGAATTCCATGGACACCAGCGCCGCCGGGGGAAACTTGCCGGCCGCTTTCTTGCTTTCGGTGATCTTGATCCAGTCGGCGATGGGCAAAATGGTCAGGGCGTCGTCCTTGATCCCCAGCAGGCGGAACTCGGGATGAAATCCCTTCTTGACCAGCTCGACGTCGCCGACGTTGCACAACCCGTCGCGATAGGCGCTCAGGATGACCGCCTTGATGGCCGCCTCGTCCTCCCCCGCGGGCGCGGCCCACATGAAGCCGCAGCTCAGAAATAAAACCAATACGATGCCGACGATATGTTTCATTCCGTCCTCCTGATTTATTTTCGCCCTGGATCTTCCACTTGCCCTTGAAAAGACTTCCTTGACGCGCTCCGCTATTGTTTTATTTGCCATCCTGCAATTTTTTTACGATCGAAGCGAATTCAGTGGGCACAAGAATGATCAGGCTGTTTTGCTCGGCGCCGATCTCCTGCCAGGTCTGCAGCTGTCTCAACATCAGCGCGTTGGGAGACGCTTCCATGGTTTTTGCGGCATCCGTGAACTTCTTGCTCGCTTCTTCTTCCGCCGAAGCCTTGACCAGGCGCGAGCGTTTCTCGCGGACGGCCTCGGATTCCTTGGCCATGGCGCGCTTCATATTGTCAGGCAATTCGATATTCTTGATCTCGACGCTGATGATGGTAATGCCCCACTCGTCCGTCGGCCCCTGCAATTCCACCAATACTTCCTTGCCGATCTGATCTTTGTTGGACAGAAGGGTATCCAGGTCATATTTGCCCAGAATATCCCTCAGCTTGGATTGGGCCAGCAAGGTGGACGCCGAGTTGAAATTCTCAACGGCGATGATCGACTTCGGCGCGTCGAAGATCTTGTAATAGACCACGGCGTCGATCTTGACCGGGACCGAATCCTTGGTCATGATCTCCTGGGGTATGACATCCATGGTGCGGATGCGCATATCGACAAATTTTACGTATTCCAGGACGGGAATGATGATATTCAACCCGGGCTTGATCTGCCTGACATATTTCCCCAGGCGAAAAACCACGCCGCTCTGCCATTGCGAGACGATCCTGAGGCCAAACACGCAAATAACCAAAGCAATAATTATTAAAGGCACCATCAAACCGAACATGAGCACCTCCTTATTTTAAAACAACCAGAAGCACGACAGAAAAACAGCGCATCGCCATGCTGCGGTCTTGCGCAGCATCCAGTGATGCTATCTCCAAACTGGGATTTTAAGGATCTTTTGCTGAAATAGCAACAGGCGCAGTCAAAATAAGCATCTAGAATTTGCAGCCTGTGCTTGTTTATATGCACAAATCATGATCTCCCGCTTTTTTTATGACGGTGCATCGATCCAGGCGAGATCATCCTGACGCCGGAAAACCCGGGAAGCCGGGCGATCTCTTGATGCTTTTATCCCCCGCGGTTCCGGTCCTATCTAAAATGCCAAATGCCTAGTGACAAGCACCGTCCCTCATGGTCGTCCATGGTCCAAAAAGTTCCTTAAAAACCAAGCATGGGAAAAATTGATTTTCCTTTTGTGTTATAAACTCAACATAATAATCAAGTATGGAGGTCACTATGAAAAATTACTTATTATTCACCACATTTTTTCTCATTCTTTGCTTTGTTAATGGTAGCGCTCAGACAGAATCACTAAAAGCAAGTGCAGAGTATAATGTCCTAGATGCTTGGGCTGGAACATGGATCGTTCAAGGAGAAGCGCGAGACAGTATATCTGGCCCCTATTACCAGGTAGATTGGACTCTTAAAGGCAAAAGAATATTAAATGGCTTTGCCCTTGAGATCTCACACCAATGGAAATCGAAAAACGTTACTCAAAATGGATTTGAGATTACAGGGTACGACCCTATCAAAAAATCATGCATGACTCATATCTTTTATGATGATGGAAGTTGGCTAAACTCAACGCCTACATTTACAGATAAGAGAACTTGCATAGAAAATGGGGCTACTTATTACCCAAATGGTAGAGTTGATATTTGGCGATACACATGGAATTTCAGTGAGGACTGGATGTCCTTTGCTGTAATAGGTGAAAATTTGAAAGATAATGTCTGGTGGAAAGCATTTGCAGGGAAAGGGGTTAAGGGAAATTAGGAAATCAGGTCGGACATTCCCTACGATTCTGTCTTCATTTTCTTCGTTTGGGTCATTGGAATTTTGATATTGGAATTTATTTGGGATTTGGTGCTTGTGATTTGGAATTTAAGCAGGGCGGGTAGACGCTGCTCTACAATTATTGATGGGAATTCGGGTTTGATGAATCAAACCCCTACGCCTTTTCAAAATCCAGGGCGGGTCACCGACACCGCCCCTGACATCAAGAAGGGCGGCCACGGGGGACCGCCCCTACATCCAGAATTGCCTTCTCTTACTTTTACCTTTTACCTTTTTCCTTTTACCTTTGTCTTTTTCTTCACCCATTACCCCTTACCTCTAACCCCTAACCTAGTGCTCGCTCTTTCTTATTAATTTTTCTTTCGCATATGCGGTTGACAGCAGGCCGGCATCGGGCGCGATGCCCACCCTGGGCAGGTCCAGGCGATCGGCATCCCAGCAAACGCCGATCGTCGGGTCGCCGCTCACCAGCCCGTCATTATGGGATCGTATCGCGTATTCCAGCATGGCCATGCGCCCGGCATCCAGGTCCAGCATGCCCTGGTCATACAATTCCCGGGCAAATGCCGCGGCCCACTCGCCATGATGCTCGCCGGTCCCCTCGTTTTGCCTTTTGCAGTCATGCAGGATGGCGAACAATCTTGCGACCTCGATATCGCAGCCGGGAGTATTTTTTCCCAACTCCAGCGCGTTTCTCTCGACCTGCTGCCAATGCCCGGGGCCATGAAGCGATCTCTTTGGATCCAGCTGAAACACCCTTTTCGCCTCATTCAATACGGCCGTTAATTTCCCGTCGCGTTTTAATTTATCGGCTTTGCTCATCTCTGATTATGGGAGGCATCAATCAAATGTAACAATGTAAGACCTGGCGCCAAGGCCTTAAAGCTTCCGGGGTCGTCGCCCGGTTTCAGCCGGGGGATGGCGCCGGATCGGCAAGAAGCTTTTTGGCGATATCCTGGGCCTCGTCTGCTGACGATGCTGCGAACGGTTTATCGAGGAAGCGCTTGACGTTCGGGGAGGCCAGGGCTTCCTGCAGGTAGGTGTTGCCCGGGTACCACTCTTTGACCTGGATGCTGCCGTATTTGTGAAGGTACGCCCACCAGAGTTTCATGCGGCTTCTCCTATATGCCCGAGCGCTTGTTCGTCAGCAGCCGCTCGATCTCGGCCTGAACCTCCCTTACCGGCTGGCATTGGGCAACGGGGAATTTGAGCAGCGCGTTTTCGCTTTCCGCCTTGGCCTCATCCAGGTCTTCCGCCATGACCAGGGCTTTGACCAGCTCGAGATGCAGCTTGCCGTCGGCCGGATTGAGGCGGACCTGCTCCTGCAAAACGGGGATGACTTGCCTGGCCAGCCGGGTGCGCTCCTGGATCAGATCTTTGACATTCTTGCCGCTTTTTTTAAAAAGTCCCATCTTGTTCACCCTCCTTGCGATTGTGGCCGCCGGCGATCAAACCAGCACTCCGCCCCAATTGGCGACCGGGCAGTTGGCGTCTCCTTCCAGGCTGTTGATAATTCCCTGGATGACGACCTGGCATTCGGCCTTGTCCTGGCAGGCCCGCAGTTGTTTTCTTTCCTTGTCCAGAAGGTCCGAGTCCCCGGAAGGGTCCACGAGCAATTGGCAGGAAATGATCTCCCCGCCCTGGGCCAGGCTGCGCATGACGCTGGCGCAATAGCTGCTGGCATAGGGCCCCCAAAAAAATATGGCCAGGCGGGTGGAGCGGTCGGTCGCCAGTTGCGCGTCGCCCTCGCGCGGAAAGTTGGACATCAATATGGCCTTTTTGCCGCCGGCCTTGATCGCCGCCACGGTTTGCTTCAGCCAGTTGCGGCTGCAGGCGTCGTTCACCTGGATATCGTATTGCCCGGCGAGGCTGCTTTTTCTTAATTGCTCGGCCAGGCGTTTGTCCCAGCCGCCGACAATGACCGCCCGATCGGGAAGCAATCTGCCGATTTCGCTCAACACGTGCTGCGCCCTGGGATTGGGCACGGCTTCCGACGCTGAAAAAGACAATAATTCAATGGCTGGCTGGACCAAGTCGCTCATTTCCTTCCTCCTCGTAGATAGGGATTGGCGGTCGTAAGAGAATTATCATAGGGAAACCCGGCGCCATTGTCAATTTCTACTTCAGGGACTCCTCTTCTAATCGGGCCTCCTCAGCCCCGGCCTCCTTGGACATAAATGCATCAAATCAAATGTAATAATGTAAGACCTGGCACCAATGCCTTTTTTATTTCCAATATTTTTCTAAGCCGAATGAGGGACGGTGTTTGTATTTTTGCATAACTTATGATCTTTTCAATTTCGCATAGAGATAAAGAGACCCAAGCACATTCATCAGCAAGGCGGCGAACTCAGACAACCCGATGATCTCGCGTTATTTCAACCCAAGTGTTCCTTTTTATATTGCCAAATATGTAAGACCTGACACCAATAACCTTATCTGACGATGCAATTCAAATACTCGTGCTACTGCCGCCAGAAAGACTTGAAAACTTATAAATATATTTCCTATTAGGTCTACTGCTTTGTCTTGAGCCTGTTAGCACCCATATTTCATCTCCCTGAACCAGCACCCCAAATACATGCGAATCTTTTGGGTTAAGATTATTACATTTTATTCTTCGTTTCTGGCTTTCTCCTGGTCTTACAACTTCGAGTTCATTGGAATTTTCAAGATAAATTGCCAATCCATCACTTTTCACAATTTGCCTCCTTTTAAATGATAAGAAATTTCGGCCGGTGACATTCATTCAAAAGCGATTTCCCTTTTTTATTTTGCCGAGCCATGATGTAATATTCAACTTCGGAAAATTAAAGCGTATCGATATGGAGTTATTATATAAAATCACGGGATGCATTCTTTGGGAAAAGTTATTCATCAGACCCAGACCACCTTAATTTTATCATCTCCATAAATTGAATCAATGAGAAATATCGCCTCTCGTTTTACTATTTTGGGAACAACAACAATTCCTTGATAATATTTTTTAGTTAAGTATCGATGCATAGTTGCTAATTGTTTTAATGTATGATCACTATGTAGAGTGGCTTCAATTTCAACTTCAAAAATCTTTAAATCTCCTTTCGAAGCAAATATATCTGGACGATAATCAACAAATGGGCTTGATTTATTAATCTTATACTTGCGCAGAACGAGTTTCGACCGAAAATGTGATTCCAACTGATCATGTTTTTCTGCCATCTTCTATAACCCTATAGCCTTTTTTAAATCTATTGCTAGATTTGAATAGGCGCTTTGGCCTGTCCCATATTTTTTTGCTCCCTTTAAGTTTTTTCGATCCCAATATTTTCGGCCATATTTCTTATTTTCTGACAGAGGATCAAACAACTTACAGAAAATAGTTTGATTCCCTTGACCATATTTCCGATATACAATCGGAGCCAGTCTATGAAAAGCCATATAACCCGGTGTTTTTTGTAAAATATGTGCTCTTGGATTGTTGAAGGCCAGCGGTATGTTCTTTCTAATCCCCTCCCAATAGTTAGCAAGAAATCTTGCTAGATGTTCTGCAGATTTGTTCTTTGTTTTTGGAGACGTTAAGAGCCATTTCAATGAAGGAACGAATGACTTTTCCGTAGCAATCTGATCACGCATGCTTTCTGCTTCCGGGCTCTTGAATTCTGCCATACCAAGGATTACCTTTAATAGTTCGATTCAAACAAATTGCAATTCTTACGGCCTTTAACTCCCACTCATCCACAAAAGATATATCTTGAATTTCATTATGCTCAATTAACAGCCTTCGAGTAAGATCAACTCCCATTCTTTTTGATCGTGTATTAATTAAATAAAATTGTGCCGCCTCTTTCACATCACTCATCCCTTCTGTTATTAAAACAGGAACAGAAAATTGACCAAGGAACCCCTTGCTATGAGCAGTCCTTATCCCTTCTAATCTATGTTGCATATCAACAACCCATAACTGAGTCTCTTCAGGGATTGTAAAGAATTCCAGCAATTGGTCTATTACCTTTTCCATTCGAAAACTTGAGAATGTTCTTTTGCTCTGGACATTCAAAAGGCCAGCAACTGGTAAAATGCCATCAGGCCTTTCAAGATATTTGGCCAGATCAGCTATTTTGCTTTTCAATAATCCCCTCGTGATAACCCTTCCACTTTCCTGTTTTTTTTGGGTCCCATGTATCAATTCGACACAGATCAAGTTCCGCAACCGGCAAAGCAGCAAGAAACATAGTGGTACCCTTTTGAATAAATCTAATTGCAGGCAATTTCAAGGACATTCACCCCTCCTTTTTTTTATAAAATTATACATTCAATTATTATCAATTCAAAAAATGACACCATATCCGATGCATTTGATCTTAAAGATCTTTTCCATTCAATCCTGCATTCCTGACCACAGATCCGATAATACCTCCGCCTGTTCCAGCACCGTTTGCGTCGCTTTTTCCTGCTTGTCGGGTGGGTAGCCGTGCTTGCGCAGGATGCGCTTGACCACCACGCGGAGATGGGCGCGGACGTTCTCGCGGATGGTCCAGTCGATGGTCACATTTTTGCGGACCGTCGCCACCAGCTCCTTGGCGATCTTTTTGAGCAGTTCGTCACCCAGCACCTTGACGGCGCTGTCGTTGACTTCAAGGGCATCATAGAAGGCCAGTTCGTC
This sequence comes from Candidatus Aminicenantota bacterium, assembly GCA_963764745.1. GTDB lineage: Bacteria > Acidobacteriota > Aminicenantia > UBA2199 > UBA2199 > UBA2199. The sequence continues at coordinate 716,192 of CAVXTN010000012.1, forward strand.
CTCGGACAGTCCCAACGACTCTCCCCTGGCCCCGGCTGCGCGGATGTCCTTGGCCAGGGCGATCAGTTCCTCGATCACCTGGGCCGCTTCAATGGCGCGGTTCTGATAGCGGCGCACCGTCTGCTCCAATAGTTCGGCGAACGATCGCGCCTGCACCACGTTGCGCTTCATGCGCGTCTTGACCTCACCGGAAAGCAGCTTGCGCAACACCTCGACCGCCAAGTTGCGCTGCGGCATGCCCCGCACCTCGGTTAGGAATTCATCCGACAGGATCGAAATGTCCGGTTTTTTTAGACCGGCCGCTGCGAAGATGTCCACGACCTCTTCGGAGACCATCGCCTTGGAGATGATCTGGCGGATGGCGTGGTCCAGTTCCTCGTCGGAGCGGCGTTCACCGGGAGTGCCTTTGGCCAGAACCGAGCGCACTGCCTGAAAGAACCCAACATCATCACGGATGCGCATCGCCTCTTCATGTGGCACCGCCAAGGCAAAAGCCAGCGATAGTTCGGTTACAGCACGCAACAGCCGGTTCTTGCCGTCTTCTTGGGCAAGTATATGTTCTTGGGCAGCTGGCAGCAGCGTCAGCCGTTGCTGTGGTGTCCCGGTGTTCCAGGATGTCCAATTGAAGCCGTGAAATAGGCCAAGGCAGATCTCATATTTCGCCAGCATGATGGCCACCGCTTCGGCCTGGTCAATAGCCGTCTGTCCGGTGCCGCCGCTTTCGGTGTATGTCGCCAGCGCCTGCTTCAGTTCTTCGGCCAGCCCAAGGTAGTCCACGACCAATCCACCCGGCTTGTCTTTAAAGACGCGGTTCACGCGGGCAATGGCCTGCATCAGCCCGTGGCCGCGCATCGGCTTGTCGATGTACATCGTGTGCAGGCTCGGCGCATCGAACCCGGTCAGCCACATGTCGCGGACGAGGACGATCTGGAATGGATCCTTGGGATCGCGGAAACGGTTGGCCAGCGTCTCACGGCGCGATTTGTTGCGGATATGCTCCTGCCAGTCCAGCGGGTCGGATGCCGATCCGGTCATCACAACCTTGAGAATCCCCGATTCATCGTTGTCGCCATGCCATGCCGGGCGCAAGGCAACAAGTTGTTGGTATAATTCCACGCAGATGCGCCGGCTCATGCAAACGATCATGGCCTTGCCGTCCATTGCTTCGAGCCGCTTTTCGAAGTGGTCAACCAGGTCGCTGGCAATGAGCTTGAGGCGGTTCTCCGACCCGACCACCGCTTCGAGTTGCGCCCACTTGGTTTTGAGCTTCTCCTTGCGTTCGACTTCTTCACCCTCGGTGACTTCCTCGAACTTGGGGTCGATCTTGGGCTTTTCGGATTCCTTGAGCTCCAGTTTGGCGAGGCGGCTTTCGTAATAGATCGGCACCGTGGCGCCGTCCACAACCGCCCGCTGAATATCGTAGATGCTGATGTAGTCACCGAAGACCGCCCTGGTATTGGCGTCGGCCTTTTCAATGGGCGTGCCGGTGAAACCGACAAATGAAGCATTGGGCAGCGCGTCGCGCATGTGACGGGCAAAGCCGTCGATGAAATCATACTGGCTGCGGTGGGCCTCGTCGGCGATGACCACGATATTGCGGCGATCCGACAACACCGGATGGCGGTCGCCTTTCTCCTCGGGGAAGAACTTCTGGATGGTGGTAAAAACTACTCCCCCGGAAGCGACATTTAGCTTGGCGCGCAGGTCTTCCCTATTTTCTGCCTGGACCGGTGGTTGGCGTAGCAAGTCGCTGCAGCGGGCGAAGGTGCCGAAGAGTTGGTCATCCAGGTCGTTGCGGTCGGTAAGAATGACCAGCGTCGGGTTGCTCATGTCAGGGTGGCAGATGACCCGCCCAGCATAAAAAGCCATGGTCAGGCTCTTTCCCGACCCTTGCGTGTGCCAGACCACGCCGATGCGCCTGTCGTTGGGTTGCATGCCCATGGGTACGACCGCATGGCTGGTGTCGACGAACATGGCCTGGGCCCTCAATGTTTGCTCCATAGCCTCCTGAACGGCATGGAACTGGTGATAGCCGGCCATCTTCTTGGCAATCTTGCCCCGCCCGGCATCCTCGAAAACGATGAAATAGCGCACCAAATCCAAAAAGCGGCTCTTTTCAAAAACTCCCTGCAAAACCACCTGCAACTGTGAGACCAAAGGCGCCGCGATCTCCTGACCGCTGATGGTGCGCCAGGGCTTGAACCATTCCTGTCCCGCCCCGACCGCGCCAATACGTGCCTGCACACCGTCGGAAATGACCATCGCGATGTTCGTGGCGAACAGTGCTGGGATCTGCGCCTGGTAGGTCTGAAATTGCTTATAAGCCGTCCAGATGGTGGCGTTCTCGTCTGCCGGGTTCTTGAGTTCGATCACCGCCAGCGGCAGGCCGTTGACAAACAGCACCACGTCGGGCCGACGTATGTTTTGGCCTTCAGCCACGGTAAACTGATTGACCGCCAGCCAGTCGTTGTTTTCGGGATTGTCAAAGTCGAGAACCCAAGCTTGCGCCCCGGCGATGCTTCCATCCTTGCGGCGATACTCCACCGTCACGCCGTTGACCAGCAGACGGTGGAAAGCACGGTTGCGCTCGATCAGCGACGGCGCATCGACTTCTCGTAAGTTTGCGGTAAGCGTCTTCCAGCGCTTCCGGTGGCAGCTCCGGGTTCAACTTTGCCAGCGCCTGCTTCAGCCGTCCCGCCAGGATGGTGTCCCGGTAGTTCGGATCGGTTCGCTCGGCAAACATCTCCCCGACAGCAAGCAATGGTCCATTGTGGATCGAATAACCCAAGCCTTGCAGCCATTCCAGGGCAGCTTCTTCGACTATGGATTCAATGAAGGTACTCATTCGGTCTCTTAAAATATTGCGAAGATCGCAAGAAGACCATAGAGGATGATGAATACGATTGGAACCCAACATTCAAGATGGGACATTGGGCGGTACACCTTCCCGCGCCCACACTCTGCCTTGTACCATTCGTAATCAAAAAGTGCCGCAGGCATCTGCTGCTCAAGCTCGTGAATAACCTTGAATTTAACCGTGTTCAGATCACGGTACGAAGAGATGATGCGGAGCCACGTTAATGATACGAGCAATCCCGCGACAGGAACGAGTATTGTCCAGTAACCCTTGTATTGGTTCGCAGAAAGTAACCCATACAGTGTTAATAGGAAGGCATTGACCGTGAGCAGATAATTGTTTGCCGAAATTCGACGCTCGCTGATTTTCTCCGCAGACTCTACGTAAAGCTTGTACTGCCCAAATAGATCGGACTTGAAAAAGATCTTCGTAACTATCCTTTGTGTGTCGGATAAGTTTCGAGCTAGGTATTTCAGACATGGGCTATCTCGCTCCGCCGATCAAGGACTTGAGATTGAGCCATGTCCATTCGTAGATATTGTCGTTCGGTAAGGCCGATGTCGGTTTCTGTGCAGTCCTCCATTACTACCCCACAGGAGGAAGTATGGCTTTCTTACTTCACGAGCTATATTTAATTCTTCAGCAACGCCTGCAGCACTATGAGCATATTCACCACAGATAACGATCATAAGGTCGATGTTGTCCATCCGCCGACGCACTTTTTGCCCTCCAGTCACCTGTCAAAGGCTCCCTGATGGAACGTCCCTGATCTCAAAAGGTGAATCTGGTTCTTCGCTTGCCCAGCTAGAAGATTCCGAAGATCTTCATCATGATCGAAATGAAAACTTATAAATGCCCTACTGATAGACATTTATCACCTCCACTTCTATATAATTTCATTTAGTCGTTTTTACTTTTTTTAGATCATCAGAAAATTTTTGAGCAAGCTTGTTTATGATCTGAACTAGTCCCCTTACTTCATCTACTTCGAGACGTGCTTTCCGTCCAATAGCAGCACTGGTGTCACCTGACTTTGTAATATAGTCCTGGTCGACGATTCCCATCTTGTGGGCAAAGAGATGGCGCTTTTGAAAACCCCGAAGCAATAATTTCCACTCGTCGGCTGTTAAATCAGCAGATAGATCAATATGGAATAAATCGCGGATTGTGTGTTTTTTTCACGCCTTCGAGGTTCTGGAAACTTACCTTTTCCGCCTTTACATTGTCACAAGCTTTCTCCTTGAAGACTCGGCACAGCTCACGCCCAAATCCATCAAAGGCTGAAACACAAACCCCCAATGCATTTTCAATAAATTTTTCGGCAAGCACATTTTCCAACGTTGGCGCCATGTCCAACATTTTTTCTACCACTTCAAGGTTTTTATCGAGAATTTGGAGCGAATTGTGCTGGCCGCAATCTGTAACAAGCAAAGACACCGTAGATAGCGTAACGAAGTGTGCAATTTGAGCAAACAACCTCCGTTTCTAATTGTTTCTCCTTATATTGGTGGATTGGTACTTGTTGTCCCGGTTCCATCTTCAATGAAATGCCAATTCCGAAAGGCCCATCCGGCTTGTGATCAAACTCCAGTTTTTTTAAGTCCTGAAAAAGCGCATTAGTGAATTTCCGCGCCACAATTGATTTTGCGAACTCGGCTTGATCTTTTGTCCAGAAAATGTTCATGCCCTCCGCTATGGCCACAGTATGGGCAGTGGCATGGAAGACCTTCTCCCTTGAGTCCAGTACCGTTTTCAATTTTGAAGTATCCCTCACAGTCTGGTTCGGGACATTCCCGCCCAGTGAACCCATCTTCATCAGGCGTGATGGGGATCGAAATTTGATTTCCAAGTCGTCGAAGGTGATCCATTACTTCACCCCAATTGATAATTTCTTGGCTTCACCAACCCGCAGTTCGCCAGAGATGAGCTTGGGCAGCAATGTATCGCGTAAAGTTGCTAGGGTACGGGATTCAAGGATATTGTCAAAGGCTCGATCGAAAAGGGGTGACACTTGCCAATCAAAAGCAGATAAAATCGAGGACGAAGGCCAACACACAAGCAGACGTTTTAAGTCTGCTATCGTGACATGCCCAAGACCCGTTGTTTGCTTATTTCTCGCCATCTCGACAAGCACAGGGCGCAAGTACTTAAGTAGATAGTAGACAAACCGTTTTTGTGACTTATCGGGAGCCACAACTTTGAAAATATGCTGGTTCAACAACCCGGGACCACTTGCCCAAAGAAACGCATCCAAAGAAGTATCCGGGCTGCCGGACCAAGAATAGAGCAAGTCACCTGTATCAATACATTGTGAGATATCCACGATACGTCGTGAGTATCTGGTTTGAGCACTGATGCCTTCCTTGAGTTCAGCGATTTTAATTACAGGAATACCCTTCATCCAAGTTGCAGAAACCATCTACTTTTTTATACGTGGCACCATTTATGAAGGTTGCCGTACTATAGAGCGGAAGCGTAGTCCACTTCTTCGGAATATCCCCCATCTCCGAGTCTATGAACAAATCCGGAAACAGGTCAGCGATATGTTTGGGCAGACCAGTGGGTCGACCTTCGGCCTTGGCGCGAACAGGATAGT
>CAVXTN010000013.1:0-14562 GCA_963764745.1 Candidatus Aminicenantota bacterium
GGATTTACTCGAATTTATCAAAAATACCGGATAGATGTATATTTATAGCGGAAAAATGGCTGTTTGTCAAGGTATGCTTCGTCTCGGTCAGTGCTTCTTGCCTCACCCCCTGCCCACCCGCGCTGCGGGATGGCATCGCCAGATGCCTCGCAAGACCTCGGCATGGCGATGCGTACCTCTCCTAAAGGCGAGGGGGTTAACCATTTTAGTTGAACGCCCCTTCTCCTTTAGGCGAAGGGGGGGGGATGGGGCTGAGTCTACAGATGCAGAAAAACCCCGCCGCTGACTCGGGTCTTGTTCAGGTCGGAAAAATGGAGGAAACGCAGGTCGAAGCGCAGCGAGAACATGGAGGTGAAAAAAATGTGAAAGCCGCCGCCAATCATGGTATAGAAGCGGTATTCGCTGAAGTGAAAATTCAGTTTTTCAAATTCTCCGCCGGCGCCCAGGAGGGCATAAGGAGCGAAACGCCCGAATTTGGGCCGGAATTTCACGGCGGCGCTCAGGCTGTTCGCTCCCAATTCCTTGACGCGGCAGCCTTCGAATTCGAACTTGAGCATGGGCACGATGGTGCCGGAACCCGCCGAGAGGCCGTAGAAAAAACCGGACGGCTGGCTGAGGGAGCCGGCGATCAGGCCGGCATCCAGGGCCAAGGCGTTCGCGGCCAGCAAGAAAAGCCCGAGGGCCAGGATCGCTTTTTTATTCATTGTTTTTTCCCGTTTTTTGCAGCAACGGCCTCCCGTAATAGTCAATTTCCATGGCTGGCCATGATTTGCGGATATAAAGGGAATAGTTTTTCTGGAAAAGGGGGAAGATGAACCCGTCGTTGACGATGGCCTCGCTGATGCGCGCGATCTGCTCCATGACCAGCTCCGGGGAATTGCTGAACTTGACCTCGTCCAGTTCGCTGAGCATGCGCAGGTAGCGGGCGTTGAACTGGTTGAAGCTGGACTCTTTCAGGATGCGGCTGATCTTTTCCTCGGCGGCGGCCTTTTTTTGAAAGATCTTGTCGATCAGGACATACTTGATGTCCGCCGAGTTCAAAAAGGCCATGACCTGGCTGTCGTCGATGAACAACATTTCGATCTTGAGGTTGTTGCTTTTGAAATAGGCGCTCAGATCCTTCTCCATGTCGGAGAGGGAAGCCAGGATGTAAAGCTTGATATCGGAAGATTTCACGATGGAGAAGGTCTTTTGCGGGGACAGGGTCTTGATGCGGATGGAAACCGGCGACTCATCGTCAGCGGTCAGGGTGCGCAGGTCCCTGTATTTGAAGCCCGTGGCCTCGTTGAATCTTTTCAGCAGGGTGAAAAGGGCGATCTTGGTGTTCTGGCCGATATCGCTCTGCAGGAAGCACAGATAGATGTTCTGGTAGATGCCGGAATCGAATTCCTGGAAATTTTCCTTGAACTGGCCGGGGTTGGACAGGAAAAGATCGGGCTGCGGGCTCTCGGCAAAGGTGACCTTGACCGCGTCCAGGTAGGAGCGGCCGCCGGCATAGAATGGATTGGCCTTCAGGGTGAGATGCTGGCCTTTTTCCCACTCCTGCGGATAAAAGAGCCCGGAAAATGACTGCTCGTTCTCGGCCAGCACCACCAGCTCCGGGGCGGTGAGCAGCGTCAGGATATCCGGGTTGTCGTTCAGCAGCTCGACCAGGACCCGGGTGTCGCTGACGCGAACGTTCTTGACGATCTTGCTCAGCCTGCTGGAGGCGAAGAGGTCCGCATCCATGAATATTTTGAGCGAAACCTGGATGTTCCTGGCGGTCAAGGGCTTGCCGTTCGAAAAGCTGAGGTTGTCCTTGAGGTTCAGCGTGAGGGTCCTGCTGCCGGGATCGTAGCGGTAGTCCTGGAAGACGTTGCTGAATATTTCACCGTCTTTTTTCAAATAAAAGAAATTCTCGTAGATCAGGGAATAGAAGATCAGGTTGGAATAATTGGCGGTGTTCAGGTTGAAAGAGGTGGGCTCATTCAGCCGGATGCTGATCTCTCCCCCGTAGTAAGGCTTGATCGCGAAGATCAGCGACAGCGCCAGGGGGATGAGCAGCAGCTTCCCTTTATTCATCGCGTTTTCCCCAGAACTGGACCAGGAACCGTTCCTGGTCGTCCTTTTTTTGACGGATGCCCGCCCAGAAGCCCCTGCTCTTCTGCCAGACGCCGGCCGCGATGAATTGGATCTGGCCGGGAACCCCGGCCGTGTACACCGGCCGCTGGCCGCCGCCGCGAATATCGTAAAAATAAATCTGGTCGGCGGCGCGCGTATAATCGCTCATGGCCAGCCATTCCCCGCCGAGGACGGCCAGGGAAGCCCCTTTTTTTTCGATCAGCGGGGATTTTTCCTCGAATTCGGAAGTGAGCATATGGTAGGTATAATTGCGATCGATCAGGTGTATGGCCTGCAGCTGCCCTTCCTGAACGGAGAAATCCAGGGCCATGGCCGCATAGGCTTTTTTTTCATAGACTCCCGACCTGTCGGCGAGATCGGCGAACGGCATGAAACAGATCTTGTCCTTGAAATAATTTTTCCCTTCCTCGTAGCGGGCGCCGACCAGGTAGGGGTTCTGGTTCAAAACGAGGAATTTGCAGGGGACAAAATCGATCTTCGGCAAGGCCTGCCATTGGTTGTCGCGGAAAGCCAGGACCTGGGCGGTCGGCGAAAAATTGCCCCCGGCCGTCAGGACCAGCGTTTGCTGGAAGGCAAACAGCAGTAGCCTGCCTTCGTAATGCAGGACGGGATAGACCGGCCGGGTCCATTCCAGCTTGAACTGCGAAGACTTTTCCAGGCGCGTTTCGCTGGCCAGATACAGGACGATCTCATCGGGATAGTAAAAAAAATATTGTTCCTGCCCGTCCCCGTTGGGGGTGGACTGGATATCCATCAGGTTGCCTTTGCTTTCAAACTCGAGCAGCTTGGAAAATCCCAATTCGGAAAAAGCGAAATTTCGCGTGTTCAGGTAGGCCATTTCCCCGGGGCTGAGGTTCTTTTCAAAATATCTGACGGCAACGATCTTGTCCTGCAGGCGGGAAAATACGGTCAGCCCCAGGCCGGTCCTGCTTTTGTTCTGTATCAGTTTCAGGTCCAGCAGGTATTGCAGTTCATCGACCCGACCCAGGTTGAATTCGCCCCGGCCGGCGGCGAAATTGAGCAGCAGGTCGGAGACGCGGATGTTTTTTTCGCTTTCCAGGCGCGAGATCAGCATTTGGTAGAGCTTCTGCATGGCCGTGTCGCTCAGTTCCGAATCGTTCTCGAGGCTGACGACCGCGACCCGGACGTCAAACCGGGCAGCGAAGAAAGTCTTGAGGAAAGCGGCGCTTTCATCGACCAGCGCTTCGGCGTTTTGCTGGCCCCAGGCGGCGGCGCCTTGAATGAAAAAAAGCAAAAGCAGCGAAACGATCACTTTTTTCATGCGGCGGGCATCACTTTTTTTTCAGGGTGATCTTCAGATTGAGGTTTATTTTGACGCCCTGGAAATCCTCGGGGATCTCCAGGGTGACGGGCAGATCGATGGTCCTGGCCGCAGTCGAGGCCGGGAGCGGCCTCTCGCCGGTATCTTCATCGGTTTTTACCGCTGCCGCCTTGACATAGTCGGTGTCTTTCTGCTCTTCATCGGCGAAATTGATCTCGGGGATCTCGAAGTCCGACTTGTCGTTTTTCAATTCCTGGACGTCTTCCAGGTTGAAAATATCGTCATCGCCCGGCGCCTTCAGGGAGTCCTCGGCGTCCACCATGGGGGAAGACAGTTCGAAGACTTCCTCCTCCTCGGTGTCGGCAACATGGTTCTCTTCGCCCCGGTTCTTCGCGGCGCCGTTTTTTTCAGCGGCTTGCGGCGAGGACGAAGTGATCTCCTCCCGGGAAAACATGACGGTCTTGTCTTTTTGGAAAATGGACAACTGGTTCTTCAGGTGCATGATGACCAGCTTGATGATGGCGTGCAGGCCTTCGAGCACGTTCTCGCCGTTCGTGGCCACGGTGGGGAAAAAGGACTTGTTGTCCGCGTTCAGGTCCTTGTTCAGGGAATTAAGGGGCAGGATCTCCTTCAGGTCCCTTTTGTTGAACTGGAAGATCAGCGGCATCTTTTCGAATTGCAGGTTGTTGAGCTTCAGGTTCTTTTTCAGGTTGGTGAAGCTCTCGATGTTCTGCTCGCGCAGGATGACCTGGGAGTCGGCCACAAAGACCACGCCGTCGGCTCCCTGCAGCACGAGCTTGCGGGTGGTATCGTAGGCCACCTGCCCGGGGACCGTGTAGAGCTGGATCTTGACGGAGTAATTGCCCAGCTTGCCGATCTCCATGGGCAGGAAATCAAAAAACAGGGTACGGTCGCCGTCGGTGTCCAGGGTGATCAGCTTGCCCTTGTTTTCCACCGCCTCGCAATTGAAAATATAGCGCAGGCATGTGGTCTTGCCGCTCAAGGCCGGGCCGTAATACACGATCTTGGCCGTGATCTCCTTGTTGTTGTAGTTGACGAAAGCCATCAGAAGGGATCCTCCTCATAGGCGGGGTCTTCCCCTTCCCGGGAGCTATCGAACGGGGGCGTGCCCTGGCTGTTGGCTTCGGGAAAGGCGTCCCGGTTGAACTTGTCGCCGGAATAGGAGGACTGGCCCTGGGCGGCCCCGTCCTTGCGGCGGTCCAGGACCGTGATGTTGTCGGCCGTGATCTCGGTGGTCGACCGGTCCTGCCCGTTCTTGTCTTTCCATTTGCGGGTGTGGATGCTGCCTTCGATCAGCACCATGTCGCCCTTGCCGACCCCCTTTTCAACTTTCTGGGCCAGCGCTCTCCAGGCCACGATGTTGTGCCATTCGGTGGGCAGGTCTTTCCAGGCGTTGTTGTTCTTGTCGAAATACCCCTCGTTGGTGGCGATGCTGAACTTGGCCAGCTGCTGGCCGCTGTTGGGCATGACCGTGACCTCAGGGTCCTTTCCCGCCCGGCCAACCAGAATCACTCGGTTCAAACTGCGGACTTGGCTCATGTTATTCGCTGAACTCCTTGATCTTCTGTCCGGCCAGGGAAGCCTCTTCGGACAGGGGGAAACGGGAAATCAGATCCTTCAGGATCGCGATGCCTTCGCTCTGCCGGCCCATTTCGATCAGGGCATAGCCCTTTTTGAGAATCGCGGCGGCGACCTTGTCGCCGTCCTTGTACTTGGCCAGCAGTTCATTGAACGTATTGATGGCGTCCTGGTATTTCTTCTTGGCGTAATAGCATTCGCCGATCCAGTACAGGGAATTGTCGGCCAGGCCGCTGTCCGGGAAACTGCGGATGAATTGCCTGAATCCTTCGATGGCCAGGTCGAAATTTTCCTTGATATAGTCGGAATAGGCCGCGTAGTAGATGCTGGAAGGATCCTGGGTCGGAGCGTTGCCGCCGGGGGGGGCGGCATTGACCGTCCCCGCCGGCTGGGTCCCCGCCGGCGCGAACTGCAGGTTGGTGATCTTGTCGTCCAGCTTGTTCAGGGAATCCTTCAGGTCGTTCAATTCTTCCTTGAAAAACTGGATGCTGAGCATGAAGTTTTCCTTGCTCTGGGCCAGGTCGGCCTGGTTGCGGGCAATGGCGCTGATCCTTTCATCGCTGATGCCCGACTTTTTTTGCAGTTCCGCGACCTGGGCGGAAAGCAGGGCGACCGCGTCGTTCAGCTTTTGTATCTCGTCCAGGATGAGCTGCGTGTCTTTCTTCACCGCGGCCAGCGGCAGGCTGAGCGCGAGCAGGAGCAGCAGCGCCGGAATGAATTTGAGCTTCATGCGGGCTATTTCTTGGTGATGACGAATTCCGCGCGGCGGTTCTGGAAGTAGGAGGCTTCGTCCTCTCCCTGGACCAGGGGCTTGCTCTTGCCGTAGGAGATGATCTTGATCTTGGCTGCGTTCATGCCCAGGGACACCAGGTAATTCTTCGCGGCTTCGGCTCTCTTTTCGCCCAGGGCGATGTTGTATTCGATGGTGCCTTTTTCGTCGCAATGGCCTTCGATCAGCAATTCCACGCTGGCGAACTTGAGCAGCCAGTTGGCATTGGCCTGCATGATGGGCTTCATGTCTTCGCGGATCTCGTATTTGTCAAAGTCGAAGTTGATCCTCTTCAGTATCTGGTCCTTGTTCAGTTCTTCCAGGGATTTCTGCTGGAAGAGCTCTTCCTCGCTTAAGACGGGTTTTTCGACCTGGGCCACGGGCTCTTCCACTTTTTCGACAACCGGTGCCTGGACCGGGGCGACCTTGGCCGCTTTTTTACCGCAGGCATTGAACATCAGGATCAGCGACAGTGCTACCAATACAAGCAACCATTTTTTCATGGGTCCTCCTAAATGCATTTTATGCTCTCTTATATATAATATATTAAAAAATAATTGTCAAATATTCGATTTGGCTTTATTTTGGGGAATATCCGCCACTTTCGGCATCCTGTTCCCGCGCCGGCAGTGTTCCGGCGAGACCTGACGGCAGGATGAGCTCAAGCCCGGGAAAAGCTGAGATTTTAATTCCCAAATCATAACTTGGGAAGATTTGCCTGCCAAAAGAGCATAACATGTGTCTTAATGAAATATGTCAGGCTCCGGCCAGAGTAAGGAGGATTAATTGAAAAACTTCGTATTGTCTGTTGCGTTTATCCTGCAGGCCATTCTCTTCCCGGCCATTTGCCATGCGGCGAATTCTCCCCTCATCTGGAACACCTTCCTGGGCGGGAACGGAGATGACATCGCCAATAGCATCAACGTCGATTCCAACGGCAATATCTTCGTTTTGGGGACGAGCCAAGAGAGTTGGGGCACTCCCGTGAATCCTTTCGGCGGCAGCAAGGATGCTTTCCTGGCCGAGTTCGATGCGGGCGGCGTCCTGCACTGGCAGACATTTCTTGGCGGAAGCGGGAATGATTCGGGAAGAGGCATCTCTTTCGACGGCAGCGGCAATATCTATATCGCCGGCAACAGCACGTCATCATGGGGCAGCCCGTTGCAGTCCTTCTCAGGAAGCGCCAATGCCTTCGTGGCGAAGATTGCCGCTGACGGTACTTTGTTGTGGAATACCTTCCTGAATGAGTCGGCGGAAGCCATCCAGGTCGATGCGAGCGGAAATATCAATGTGGTGGTCATTTCTTCTAATGAAGAGTATCTGGTCAAGTTCGATGCCAGTGGAAATATTCTGCAAACCGACAGTATTGTGGGGAGCGGCAAGCTGGGTGGATGGCATATCGCTCTCGATGGTACTCTTTATTGGACCGGAAGTTGGATACCTTCTCTGGAGTCAGATATTATTGGCGACTTGGCCGTTTACAACCCCGATGGATCATTCAAGTGGGGCGATGCTTTTGCTTGTGATTTTTATACATCCGGCAATGACGTCACGGACGATAGCGGCGGAAACGCTTATGTAACGGGAGAAGGCGACTGTGTTGATTGGGAAATCTTGCTAAAGCCGATCCGTCCTTTGGCTGGGGATAATGATGCTTTCGTGGCGAAATTCTATAAAAAATATAGCGAGGCATATGTAAAGTGGTATACATACCTGGGCGGGAGCGCGCGCGATTGGGGGAAGGCGATCGCCATCGACGGCAGCAATAACACGTATGTTGCCGGCAGCAGTGAAAGCTCATGGGGCGCGCCGCTGCGTTCCTTTTCGCTGATGACGGATGCGTTCGTCGCCAGGATCGATGAGAACGGAGGGTTGCGGTGGCACGCTTTCCTGGGCGGGAACGGCAACGACTCCGGGGGAAAAATCGCCCTCGATAACTTGGGCAATATCTATGTTTTGGGTTCCAGTAACAGTTCTTGGGGCGATCCCTTATGTCCTTACAATGAAGGGTACGATGTTTTCCTGGCCAAGGTTGCCAACAAGATCACTATTACCTCGCCCGACGGTGGGGAAGACTGGCCGTTCAAGTCGCTTCAGAACATAACCTGGAAAGCTCCGGGCCTGGCGGGCAACGTGGCGCTCAGCCTCTACCGCAACGGCGTGCGCATCGGCCCGATCGCCACTTGCCCGGCTGCGCGAGGCTACTATGCCTGGAAGGCCGGAACCTATGGGGAGAACCTGCTCCCGGTCCCGGCCGCAGGCGGCTATGCCGTCAAGATCGCGGGGTCAGGGAGCACTGACATGAGCGATGGCACGTTCAGCATCTACAAACCCATTCCGTCGTTGGAGGTGACATCGCCCAAGGACGGCGAGGGCTGGCTGTTCAAGTCATTGCAGAAAATAACCTGGACCGCCAAGAACATGACGGGCAGCGTGGCGCTCAACCTCTACCGCGACGGCCGCAAGATCGGCTGGATCGCCAGCTGCCCGGCTACGCGGGGGAGCTATTCCTGGAAAGTAGGGACATACGGGGATAACCAGCTCCCGGTCCCGGCCGGGAGCGGCTATTCCATTGTGATCACGAGACCGGGGCTTGCCGCGGCCAGCCCCGGCACCTTTTCGATCTTCCGGCCTTAGTTCAACGCCGAATGAAATTTAAAGAGGCTAACATGAAAAAACGGGTTTTGTTATTGGCTTTTCTCGCAGGAGCTGCTTTTCTTTCAAGAGCACAAGCGGTCGAAAGTGCCATGATCGGTTCCGCGGCGAATTATCCTCTCCTATGGAATACCTTCCTTGGGGGGAGCGCTCACTTCCATGACGAAGAGATCACAGTGGACGCCAGCGGCAATACCTATGTTATAGGGACAAGCGACTCAAGCTGGGGCAGCCCGCTGCGTCCTTTCGGCGGCGGCGGCAGCGACGCCTTCCTGGCCAAGTTCGACGCCAGCGGGGTCTTGCAATGGCACGCGTTCCTGGGCGGGGGAGATTATGATGAGGGAGGAGACGTCGTCTTGGACAGCAGCGGCAATATTTATGCTTTGGGGACGAGCGTTTCATCCTGGGGCACCCCGCTAAGCCCCTATAGCGGCGGCAATTGCGATGTTTTTGTGGCCAAGTTCGATGCGAGCGGAAATTTGCTGTGGCATTCTTTTTATAACTTCATTTATCCCTATTGCACGAGTGGGGAAGCGGTTGCCGTGGACGGCCTGGGGAATATCTATTTTACAAGTTTATATGGTTTTGTGGCTAAATTGGATAAAAACGGAGCATTGCAATGGAAAACAAACACAGGTGAAAATGAAGGGAAATCCATTGCCGTGGACAAAAACGGGAATATCTATGTTGCGGCAACTTCTTTCAATGTAAGCACGGACGTATGGAGCACCAACTCGCTATGGAAATTCAATGCCAATGGAGCAGGGAGACTGATATGGGACCCCGATGATGAGAGTGTCAATTTAGAAAGCGTCGCCGTGGACAACAATGGCAATATTTATGTTGCGGGAAGCTGGGGCGGAGCAGGCCCGGTATTTATAACCAAGCTGGATCCGGATGGGGATGAGCTATGGAGAACTATATTGGGAGAGGACCGCTTATTTGAGAAAGGTGCCGTCATGGCCAATGATAGCAGGGGCATATATATGTCAGGCAAGTACGCCGGCCTTGTTGTCCGAAGCGGGAATATTTATGTTATTGGAACCAGTTTTTCCACTTGGGGCAATCCGCTTAATCCCATGGCTGGCGGTGTGGATGTTTTTATCGCGCTGCTGAACGGCAATGGGGCTTTGCGCTGGAATACTTTCCTGGGCGGTAGCGGCAATGACAGTGGAAAGAGTTTCGCTTTGGATAATAGCGGCAATATCTATATTACCGGATATAGCGATTCCACCTGGGGCAGCCCGTTGAATCCTCATGGCGGCGGCCAGGATACCTTTGTGGCCAAGTGGAATAATTTCAAGCTCACCTCGCCCAACGGCGGGGAAGATTGGCCGTTCAAGTCGTTGCAATATATAACCTGGAAAGCTCCGGGCCTGGCGGGCAACGTGGCGCTCAGCCTGTACCGCAACGGCGTGCGCATCGGCCCGATCGCCACTTGCCCGGCTTCGCGAGGCTATTATGCATGGAAGGCCGGAACTTATGGCGAGAACCTGCTGCCGGTCCCGGCCGGGGGCGGCTATGCCGTCAGGATAACGGGGTCGGGATCCGGCGACATGAGCGACGATACATTCAGCATTTACAAGCCCGTTCCGTCGCTGGAGGTGACGTTGCCCAAGGGCGGCGAGAGCTGGCTGTTCAAGTCGCAGCAGAACATAACCTGGAAGGCATTGGGCCTGGCGGGCAGAGTGGCGCTCAGCCTGTACCGCGACGGCCGGAAGATCGGCTGGATCGCCAGCTGCCCGGCCACGCGGGGGAGCTATTCCTGGAAGGTCGGGACGTACGGGGATAACCAGATAGCCGTCCCGGCCGGGAGCGGTTATTCCATCGTGATCACGAGACCGGGGCTTGCCGCGGCCAGCCCCGGCACCTTCACGATCTTCCGTTAAGACAATGAAGATCGCGATCATGAAGCGATCACTTTGGAACCGCTGGAATTTTTATTCCCAAATCATAACTTGGGAAGATTTTGCATTAAAAATACGACACAATTCACATGTTTGCTAACATTGGCAAATAAGGTTACTATCAAATCGAAAGCGAGGTGTTGCATGGATTTCACGGGCGAGTCTATCGTGCGGGCATTAAATGCAAGGGTCATGAAAAAATTGCTGGGGGCGACCTTGATCGGTTTTTTTCTGCTGGGAGTGCCGGTTCGGGCCGTGAGCAAGAACACGGACCCTGTCCAGGCAGATGAAAAACGAAAAAAAGCGGAACAGTTCCCCAAGATCCTGGCTCAAAAGATGCGCCTGCAGAAATTGCGGCAATCGGGAAAATATGAAGGAATGGATTTTGACATGCTGCGATCTTTGCCCCCTGAAGCCATCGACAGCATGATTAAAAAATACCAGCCCGGCCATGGCGCCAAACCGTCCGCCAGACCCGCGAGCATTCGCTCGACCGGGGAGATCACCTACGTTCCCCTGACCATCGATGCTCCGCCGGTGAGCGGTGAGATCCCGGGCGGCGAGCAGGATTACTGGCAGTTTACCGTTGTGAACGATGGTTACTACGGGATTCAGGTCTGGCTGGATACTTTGTATTGGGCCACCATGTCTTTGCATGGCGCCAACGACCCTTCCATATTGCTGGAGGAGGCGGATAGCTGCGATATGTCGTTTTTTATGATCTATCGTTATTTAAGCGCCGGAACATATTATGTGAAAGTCAACAATTGCTATCTTTCGTACGCTGGCACATATTCGATCAACGTGGTCTCCAGCCTGGCCTGGGGCGGCATTTCGGGACGGGTTACCGATGCTTCAGGAGCCGGGATCCAGGGCATTCAGGTTCAAGCTTGGGGTTTGGATTATTATCATTATTATGGATGTGCACAAACCGATGTCCGCGGCAATTACATGCTTTCGGGTCCGTATTTGAACTTGGCAACCGGCAACTATAAGGTTAAGTTTTATAAAATCAGCCTTAATTATTTATCGGAGTGGTATAACGACAAAAGCGATATTTCTACGGCCGATCCGATCTCCGTGACCAGCGGCGGCGTCACCCAGAATATCAATGCCCAATTGACTTCAGGAAAAGAGATGTCCGGCCGGGTCACCAATAGTTCGGGAGTTGGCATCGAAGGCATTATGGTTATGGTCTTCAAGGCAGACAATTCCGATCAAACTTGTTCGTTTACGGAAACCGATGCTGCCGGTAATTATCTGGTTTGGGGATTGCCGGCAGGCGACCTGAAGGTCTTCTTCTACAACAACGGCAAGAATTATGCTTCGGAATGGTATGACGACAAGAACAGTTTCTCGACGGCCGATCCGGTCACGATGCCCGAGGGCAGCGACGTTTCCGGCATCAATGCCCAATTGAGCCTCGGCGACTGCATTTCGGGCCGGGTCACCAATTCTTCAGGGGCCGGGGTCCGCTATGTCACCGCCTGGGTCACCGACCTGGATTATAATCAGTTAGGCTGGGGGAGAACCGATGCCAGCGGCAATTACATGGTCAAGGGATTGACCCCGGGCCAATACAAGCTTTGCTGCAACCATGATTTCGATGGGTACTTCGTGGAATGGTACAAGGACAAACGCGATTTTGCCTCGGCCGACAGCGTGTCGGTCGTTGCCGGCAGCACCACTTCCCACGTCGATATACAGTTGGATAGCGTCATCACCAGCCCCACCCGGGTCTCGGCCTGGCAGAAAGGCGGGGCCTATGCCATAAAATGGCAGAAGCAGGGGGAGCAGAACGCCTATGTCAAGATCCAATTACTGAAGGGCGCTTCCACGCTGGTCCGGTCGCTCGCCGTCAAGACCGAAAACGACGGCTCGTTCGACTGGAAGGTGCCCGACACGGTTGCGGTCGGCAGCAATTACTTCGTCAAGGTCAAGACCATCGACAATTTGGACAGCGGGAGCAGCGACAAGTTCTCGATCATCGTACCCGCCATCATTATCACGGCTCCGGCCAGCGGCACGGTCTGGGTGAAGAATGCCGCCAAGGCCATCACCTGGAACAAGCTTGGCATGCAGGACGCCAACGTCATGATCCAGCTCTACAGGGGAACGGCCAAGGCATTGGACATCACCCTCTCGGCTGCCAACAGCGGCAGCTACGACTGGTTCATCCCCGCCACTTTGGCCAGCGGGCTCTATACCATCCGCGTGACCACCCTGGATGGCAGGGTAAGGGGTATCAGCAAGCCCTTCACCGTGGCCAACGGCATCATCAGGGTCGGTCAACCCGCGGCCGGGGTTAAATGGTACCGCGGCATGCCCTGGGACATCACCTGGACGACCGAGGGGGCGGTGAACCCCAACGTCAGGATCCAGCTCAACCGGGGCACGACCAAGGTGCTGGACATCTCGCCAAGCACCCCCACGGCCAGCGGCATCTACCATTGGACCATACCGGCAGCGCAGCCTGTCGGGGGAAACTACTCGATCACCATCACCGCCCTTGACAACCTGGCCCGCGGCAAGACCGGGATCATCTCCATCCTGTCCGGCGCCATGGACATCACCCAGCCCGCTGCCGGAGCCGTCTGGCAGCGCGGCTCAACGCAGGCCATCACCTGGGCCAAGACCGGCGACCTGATCAACGCCATTGTCAGGATCCTGCTGGTAAGGGGGACGACCGTGGCGGCGACCGTGGTCGCGAGTACAGCCAACGACGGCAGCTTCGCGTGGACGATCCCCGCCGGACAGGCCCCGGCCGCAAACTACAGGGTGCGTATCGTTACCCTGGACAACCTGGTCAGGGCGGACAGCGGCGTTTTCACGATCGCGAACACCGCCGGATTGACCTTGCTGGCGCCCAACGGCAATGAAAAGCTCGATGCGGCAACCGCCCGGACCATCCGCTGGAGCCATGATCCGGAGGTCCTTGAGGTGAAATTGGAACTCTCGCGCGACAACGGCGGCTCCTTTACGACCATTGCCGATCATGTGCCCAACCTGGCCAGTTACGGTTGGCCGGTGCCGGTTAATTTCACCGCCAATGGCCTGGTCCGCGTGAGCGACCGTTACGGCAAGAGCTGGTTGCATGAGGGTGGCGTCCTGGAATACGCGCTCAATTTTTATTCCGGCAGCCGGGAAGATGCCGCGCGATCCGATTTTGCCCTGTGGTTCGGCAGCGCCGATGTCAAAACGCCGGGATTCGGGTTCGCCAAGGTGACGATCGGCCCTGATTCGCTGCGCCTGGCCGAAGCCGCGAAGGCCATCCAACCGTTGAATGCGGGCTGGCACGTGGCCAGGATCCGCCTGGACCTGAAGAACGACCGGGGAGCGCTGTTCATTGATGACAATCCGGAACTGGAAAATGTGGCTCTTTATACTTCCAGGGTCCGTCACTTCGAACCGTACCTTTCCATCCAGGCCGGCGGCGACGTCCCGGCCGACCTGTTGCTTGGCGGACTGACGATCCAGGTCGTGCTGCCGGGCGCCGACGGCGGCAGCCAGCAACGTTTCACGGTGCTGAACGAGGATTTCAGCGGCTACGATGCCGAGCGGAACAGGATCGGCAGCTGTTGGCAGGTGCTGGGCTTGGACCCGGAGCGGTCCGCGCTTGAGCTGGAGGCCCTGCCCGGGAAGAACCGGGTGCTGCGACTGCGCAGCGCAGACGGGGGCAAGCTCACCATCGTGAAAAAACTGTCCATCCCGGAAACGATACCTTTCGACATATCCGACCGGCCATTCACCATCGAGATGCGGCCGGCGGGAGAATCTTCGCTCGATTAAATCCCCGGGAGCGTCCTGAAAAAAATCAGGCGACGGAATGGCTGGGGCTGCTGATTTATTATTGGCTTTACTTGGGGAACTTCTGCCACTTGGGCATCTTGTTCTCGCCGCTGGCCGTGATCTGGCGGACGTTGAGGCCGTCGTAGTCGACCAGGTAGATCTGGTACCTGCCGCTGCGATTCGAAGAAAACGCCAGGTGCCGGCCGTCGGGCGACCAGGAGGGATTCTCGTTGCGGCCGGCGTTCTCGGTCAGCTTGGTGATCTCGTTGCTTTTCAGGTTGAAGACGTATATGTCGAAGCGGTTCTCGATGCGCGACACGAAGGCGATGCGCATGCCGTCGGGCGACCAGGCCGGCGAATCGTGGTAATTCCCTTCCGTGGTGATGCGGCGGACATTGCTGCCTTCGGCGTCCATGATGTAGATCTGCGGGGTGCCGCCG
>CAVXTN010000014.1:0-4606 GCA_963764745.1 Candidatus Aminicenantota bacterium
TGTCCGCACTATGCGGAATGCGGCGGCTGCAACCTGCAGCACATGAGCTATGAGGAGCAGTTGCGCAGCAAGAGCGGGATCCTGCTGGCCAACCTGAAGAAAATTGCCGGCCTGGTTCCTGCCGTCCCGCCCGGCGTATTCCCATCCCCGCCCTGGCGCTATCGCAGCAAGAGCGAGTTCCAGGTCCGCGCCGGCGTAAGCGGCTTTTTTCAAAAAGAGTCGCAGCGGGTGGTCCCCATCGGCCGCTGCCTGCTGGTGCCCGAATCGGTCGAAGCTTTTTTCCTCGCCCAGCGCCAGGCCCTGGGCAACCGTGCGAACGCCCAGTTGCAGGTCGTCGGCAACGGCCGGGAACTCGCGGCCCGGCTGGTGATGCCCGACGGGGAACACGACTGGCTCAGCCGCGAACACGCGGTCAATTTTGAAATTGCCGGCTATGCGTATCAGATCGCCCCCGACAATTTCATCCAGCCCAACCTCTTCCAGCTGCAGCCCATGCTCGGCCTGCTGGAAAAAACCGTGACCGCCCTGGACGCGGCCAAGGCCGCCGACCTGTTCTGCGGCTGCGGCTTCTTCACCTTGCCCCTGGCCGCCCGCTGCCGGCATGTACTGGCCCTGGAGAACGATGCGCAAAACCTGGCCGCGCTGCGCCTCAACCTGGAGCGCAACCGGGCCGGGAACGTCCAAGTCGTCCAGGCCGATGTGCTGCGGGCGGAACTGCCTCCGGCCGGGGTGTACGTCGTGGACCCGCCCCGCGGCGGTTTGTCGGCCAGGGTCATCGCCGCCTTGACCCGCAGCGGCACGGAAACCATTGTCTATTTTTCCTGCGATTCGGCCACCCTGGCCCGCGACCTGCGACTGTTCTCGAGCAGGGGCTTCACTCTGCAGGAACTGCAGCTTCTCGACAATTTTCCCCAAACCGACCATTTCGAGACATTCGCGGTCCTGAAAAAAACGAATTGAAGCCGGCTGCCCAAAGTTTTTTCTTTTTTTGTCAAATCAGCGAAGTTGTGCTATTTTATTTTTATGAAAAAAATCGCTTTTTTTATATTAATTCTGTTTCTGGCCGGCTGGCTTCAGGGCGAGGAGAACGCCTACAACTGCTTCACCATCGTGGCCGGCAAGGATGCCACGGCCGACGGCTCGGTGCTGCTCGCCCACAACGAGGACGACCACGGCCGGCTGCTGGTCAACATCTACAAAGTTCCGCCCCAGGAGCACCGGCGCGGCGAAGTCTTCACCATGAAAGGCGGCTTCCAACTCCCGCAAACCGGGAACACTCCCGGCCTGCTGTGGCTGGAAATCCCGGAAAACGACTTTGCCGACGCCTATTTCAATGAATACGGCGTGTCCGTGACGTCCAATTCCTGCCCCTCGCGCGAAGACAAGCCCGAACTCAGCGCGGGCGGCATCGGCTTCAGCCTGCGGCGCCTGGTCGCCGAAAGGGCGCAGACGGCCCGCGAAGGCGTGCGCATCGCCGGCGAGCTGATCGCCCAGTACGGCTACAATGCCTCGGGGCGGACATACATCATCGCCGACGCGCGCGAAGGCTGGTTCCTGCACGCGGTCCAGGGGAAGCACTGGGTCGCCCGGCGCGTTCCCGACGGGGAAGTCGCGGTCATTGCCAACCGGTATACCATCGGTTCCGTGGACCTGAGCGACCGGGAAAATTTCCTGGGCAGCCCGGACATCATCGAATACGCCGTGCACCGGGGCTGGTTTGACCCGCAAAAAGACGGGGAATTCAATTTTGCCAGGGCTTATTCCAATCCGCTTAATTTCAGCGACATGAAGAATGTCCTGCGGCAATGGCAGGGCACTGACCTGCTGGCCGCCAAGTCGTTCAAGCTGGATGCCCCCCTGCCGTTCTCATTCAAACCACGGCGCGATATTCGCCTGAACGACCTTTTCAAGGTCCTGCGCGACCATTACGAAGGGACCAAGTACGATGCCAGCGATCATTACAAGAACGGTTCGCCCAATTCCGACAAGAACCGCACCATCTGCACGGAATCCACCCAATACGCTTTTGTCGCCCAGTTGCGCGGCTGGCAGCCCGCCGAGATCGCCAACCTGGTCTGGATCTGCCTGCGCCGTCCGGACAGCAACGCCTTTTCCCCCTGGTATGTATCCATGGCCGCGGTTCCTGACGGCTACAGCCGCGAGAGCGCCGACAACGCGCTGAAAAACCACTTCGCACCGCTGCCCGCCCAGGCGTACGAAGATGCCGGCCACGCGTTCAATACCTATGCCAAAATTTCCGACGCGGTCGACAAACAATACAGGGAGCGCATCGAAAAAACCCAAAAGGTCTGGCGCAACTTCGAGGATTTCCTGTTCGGCGACCTGAAGGACCACGAAAAAGAGTTCGTTTTCCTGCTGAAAAGCAACAAGTCCCTGGCCAGGAAGATCATCGACAACTACATCCAGGGCCTGGAATACCGCAAGTGGTTCCTGGCCACGGAATTGCTCAAGGAATTCCACCAGTAGCCCGCCCCGCTCCCGGCCGGCAGGCAGGCTCACGCTGCCGGCGCCGTCTATCCGTCCTGATAAGGCTCAGGCAGGGTGATCAGCTGGCCCAACTCGCTCTGGGCCAGTTCGGAAAAGTCCGTGTCAATGCATCCGGAGGGAGTGAAAGTCATTTCCCCGATCACGGCCCTGCCATTGATACTGTAAAAATCCATGCGGACGAAGGGAAAAGGCCGCGAAAGTATTTCCGCCGCCTTGACCATCTCATCAAAGGACTCGACCCTGGGCAGTTGCCGCTCCTCATGCATCGTCGAACGAACATATGGAAGCATGCGCTCCCAGTTCCGGTCATAAAAATAATGCTGTGCCCCCTCCCCGTCCGCACCTCGATCCAGGCCTACCATGACACAATTAACTTTTCCCGAGAAGCAGTATAACTTGTAGTCGATCGGGAGACGGTCGGCGCCGTCCACCAATAACGGCTCGCAAACGATCCGCGGCTTGATATCGGCATATTGAATTTCACCGAACACGGTGCTGAAATCCGTCCTCATCCATGCATCAAGCTGCACCCTGACGTCGGGGAAGTTCAATTGCCGCTTGTCCCGGCAAAAGATGTTGAACCTCCAGCCATGGGTGCATTTCAACACGAAGCGTTCCGGAAGCGCTGCAAAGTCCACTTCACGGCTGTCTTCATAAACACCGATCAGTTCGGGCAGAAGATGCCCCAGTTTGTGTTCCTGCACATAAGCCCGCAGACAATATTTGTCGGTGCAGAAAGTCTTCAGGGGATGCCGCCAATAGAGCATGAGAAAGGCGAGCTTCTCGTCAAAACTGCGCGGGGCACCGAGATTCGGCCAATGCCCTTTGCGCAGCCGGAAGCGGGTTTTGTACAAAAGCGCCGGTGATAGACGGTACAAGCCGATCTTGAGCCAGCCGCGAACCTTGGGGAACGCCCTTGGCAGTGATTCGTTCCGCCTGGCCACCACTTTGATCATTTGTTTATCTGCGTGCAACAACTTTTTAATAAATTTGTACATTTTGTAGAACAAAAAAGGCAGATGTTGAAATCGCAGCGGTCTGACAAGAATATGATCTTTGCTGATAAAATCCAATTTGGAGACCCGCGAAGAAGCCGGGCGGAATGCCCGGATCCTGGTGACGGGATAGGATGCCCCAAGGATCTTGATCTTCAAGTTCCCAAAAGCAGACAGCCTTCTCTCCAATTCCGCGAACGTCAATTCACGCGGATCGTCGATCGTCGTGATCGCTTCATATTTGCTTTTCCCGAAGTAGGCGCGCTTCCGACCTTGAGGAATGCCTCTGTCGCGGGCGATCATTTGATCTAAGACACGGCCAATGTTTTCAGCAGCTTTGACCGTTTTCAAGTAGTTCAAATCCCCCTCCCGCTCCCCGCAGGCAATTGGAATCTTATCCTGAAGCAAAATATTGCCTCCATCAATGATCTCGTTGACGAGATGATAGGTGAAACCCGTATACTTCTCGGCAAAATAGACGGACCACGCGGTCGCATGCAGGCCGGAGTAAGCGGGAAGCAGCCCGTTATGATAATTGACGAATATATCAAAAAGGTCCAAAAAATCACTTTTGAAAACTTGCAGGCAGCCGACCGCCAATCCCATGGTCGGACGGATCGACTTCCTTAAAAATTCAACAAATCCCCGATCATTGATGTCCCGCTTGGGAGGGACAATGACCTGGATATGCAATTTCGCGCAAATGTCGGAGAGATTGTTGAACCTGTATCCGCCGAAATTCAATTTCTGACCGGGATTAAAGATCTTTTTCACCAGGGTGGAGGCGATGATTTTGATCATTCGGATTGATCTGGATGGAAGAATATTTTTCGTCGTGTCCACCACGCCGCAAATGGTTATATCCCCTCTTTCTTTAACCAAAGAATGAATTTTCGGCAGCAGGACCTGCGGAAAAACCAGTTCGTTGTCACCAAAGATCAGCAATCTATCCATTTGATTTCACTGACCCCGTATATGCCATATCGCCTCCATATATCCGCTTATTATATACGAAGTGCCCGGATTCATTATTAAAAAAAACAAGTACCGCCCAAAAAGGGCCGCCGGCGCTGAAATACGGGCATTTGACATCGCGGGCGCTT
>CAVXTN010000015.1:0-6313 GCA_963764745.1 Candidatus Aminicenantota bacterium
ATCACGGCCGCCAATTTTTCCGGCGGGAATTTCATGGCCTTTTCCCGCCGCGGGTCTTCCACTTCGATGACGGGGATCCCGGGTTCGTGGAGACCCTCGAGCAGGACGATGTCGTCCTGCCCGAGCTGGGCTTTCAGCGCAGCCAGCAGCTCCTGCCCGGAGCCGAGGCGGGTCATGCGCAGCAACTCGCCTGCGGCCAGCAGGTAGGCTTCGTCGGCTCCGGCCGCCAGGAAACGGGCGGTGTCCTTGCCCTCGGGCTGCAGCGCGTAACCGGCATGGGTGCTCTTGACGGCGATCACCCTTCTCTTTTTGGCCTTGAAATTTTCGATCAGGCGGGTGATGAGCATGGTTTTGCCGCTGCCAGACCACCCGACGATTGAAAAAATCTTCATGGGCCTTAATCTTATTATAGATGAGCGGATTAGTCAACAAAAAGCGGGCCTGGAAACCGGCCTTTTTTTGAACTGCCGGGCCTTTTGCCGAGCCGGGAAGCGAGTCTTTTGAGAGATCTGGCCGCGGCGGCTATTCTTTTTCGGCTTTGGGCTGCTGCTGCTGGGTCGTGGCGGCTTCCTGGATGCTGAACGAGCCGTCGCTGCGATCGAAGTTTTTCTGGACGTCGGGAGAAGCGGCGCCCGAGGCTCTCGGCGCCTCCAGATCAATTTTTTCCGTGCTTGGCCGCGGCCGCCATTGAATCTGGATACGGTAATTGCCCCCACCCGGGTAGGCCACGCCATTGAGCAGCGGTGCCCCGACGCGCCAGCGGTAGCGGAAACTCAAGGCCGGGAGGTTGTCCGCGATCAGGCCCAGCGGCAGGTCGTCTTTGAGCAGCATCAGGCTGACGAAGCCGGTTTTGCCGGCAAAGGCCCAATTGATGTCGGTTTCCATCCCTTTGCCCAGGGCTTCGCCGCCGTTGGGCGCCATCAGCGAAATGTTGGGGACGATGCCGGTGATGGCGAAAGCCGCGTCGCTCATGTCGGAGATGCCGTCATTTTCAACGAGTTCGATGATGATCATATAGTCGTTTGCCGGCTTGGCGAACGTGCCTTCCATTTTTTTCCCGGCCGGCCAGAAGAAGGAACCCTGCGACACATTGCAGTAGGTGACGGGCCCGGAGTCGACCGCCCCCTGCAGGAAGATCAGCATGGTCTCATTGCCGGTCAAACCGCTATAACTCCAGGCGATGGTCTGCGGCGAGCCGGCGATCATGCTTTCCCCGCCGTTGGGGGCGAGCAGGGTCAATTTCTGCTTGGCCGGAGCTATCCCGATCAGGGTCAGGGTCAGAATCATCAGACATAATAATTTTTTCATCTTGTCCTCCTGTCTGAAAACCAAATATGGTTTCGCCGGTATTTATCTCAAAGCCAAAACCACTTTTTTAATTATACTATATTGCGATCCCGCTTTCATCCCGGCGGCTTCCCGCTCCGCCGCCAAAAGCGGTCGCGCTATTTACTAAGGGGGAGAGTTCCATTATAATTGCGCTGATGAGAATTTTTACCGGCATCAAACTGACCGAGGAAGCCAAGGAGAAGATCCTTCAGCAGGCGCAGCCCTTCAAAACGGCCGGCGCTTCCATCCGCTGGACCGCAAGCGGCAACATCCATCTGACTTTGAAATTCATCGGCGAGGTGGACGAGATGACGGTGGCGCGGGTTGTCGCGACCCTGGCGGCGGCCAGGATCGCCGTTGCCCCCTTTCGCCTGCGTTTTAGCGGCTTCGGAAAATTCCCCCACGGCGAAGACCTGAAAATCTTCTGGGCCGGGGTGGAGGACAATCCGGGCCTGCTGGCCTTGTTCAACGGCATCGAAGAAGCCCTTTTGCCTCTGGGCGTCGCCCGGGATACGCGTCCCTTCCAGCCGCACCTGACCCTGGGGCGCAACAAGGCGCGCGCCGATTTCACGGAGCTGTTCGCCCTGCTGGCCGAAAAGCAGGACCTCTTCCTCTGCGAATGCCCGGTCGACGCCTTTCAGCTCTATTCCAGCCGCCTGCTGCCGTCCGGTCCCGTTTACAGCGAATTGAAGGAGATTGCCCTTGTCCAACCATGAGATTTTTTTTATCGTTTGTTCCTACCTCCTGGGCTCGATCCCTTTCGGCTACCTGATTTTTTATTTCAGCGAAGGCAAGGATATCCGCGCCACGGGCAGCGGCAATATCGGGGCCACCAACGTGCTGCGCAGCAAGGGAAAACTGGCCGGCCTGGCGACCCTGGCGCTGGATATCGGCAAAGGAGCGCTGCCGATCATTTACGGCCGCATCCATTTCGACCTGCCCTGGATCGTCCTGCTGGGCGGCCTGGCCGTGCTTCTGGGCCATGTCTTCCCGATTTTCCTGAAATTCCGCGGCGGCAAGGGCGTGGGTTCCCTGGTCGGCATTTTCCTGGTCTTTTATTATCCGGCCCTGCTGGTATTCCTGGCTGTTTTTTTCCTGAGCCTCTGGCTCACGCGTTATGTTTCCCTCGGCTCGCTGCTGGGCACGACGGCGCTGTTTTTTTGCATCCTGTTCACCCAGGTTGCGGAAGCGTCGCTGGTGGTGTTTCTCATGCTGTTGCTGGTCGTATTTCGCCACCGCGCCAACATCATGCGCCTGCTGGCGGGCAATGAGAATAAATTCGCTTTCCGCAAAAATGGATAAGATACTGGTCGTGGGCGGCGGTTCGTGGGGCACGGCTTTCGCCGACTACCTGGCGCGCCGGGAAAAAAAAGTCAGGATCTGGGTCAGGGAAAAGGAGGTCGGCGCGGCCATCAATTCCACCCGGGAGAACAAGGTTTTCCTGCCCGGGATCGAATTGGCGAAAAATCTGAAAGCCTGTTCCGACCTGGAGAAGGAGGCCGCCTGGGCCGATGCCTGGGTCCTGGCTGTGCCTTCAAAATTCATGCGCGCGGTGATGCTCGACTTGAAACCCGCCCTGCGCCCGCAGCACGTCCTGGTCAATCTTTCCAAGGGTTTCGAATCCGATTCGCTGAAAACCATATCCCAGGTGGCGGCCGAGGCTTTCTCTCCGGAAATTTCGCGGCAGTGGCTCACCATCTCCGGCCCCTCTTTCGCCCGCGAACTGGCCCTGGGCAATCCCACCGCCGTGGTCGCCGCTTCGGACAACGAAGAGCTGCAGCAAAAGATACAGGGGCGTTTTTCATCGTCGGTACTGCGCATCTACCGCTCCGGCGACCTGCGCGGGCTGGAAGTCGCCGGGGCTCTGAAAAATGTGATGGCCATCGCCTCGGGCATGATCAACGGCCTGGGCTACGGTTTCAACACCACGGCCTCGATGGTGACCCGGGCCAACATGGAAATATCGCGCCTGGGCATCCGCCTGGGGGCCAAGGCGGAAACTTTCTGGGGCTTGGGCGGCATCGGCGACCTGATGCTGACCTGTTTCGGCAGCCTGTCCCGCAATTTTCAGCTGGGCAGGAAGATCGCCCTGGGCGAGTCGCTGGCCGTGGTTGAAGGATCTACGCCCATGGTGGCCGAGGGCGTCGAAACCGCCAAGGCGATCCATCTGCTTGCCGGCAAACTGGCCATCGACATGCCGATCTCCCGGGAAGTCCACCAAGTGCTGTTTGCCGGCAAGGACGTGCGCCAGGCCATCAGCGACCTGATGAAACGGAGCCTGAAGAACGAATGGAATTTAAATTAGAATACATGGCCGATGATGAACGCAAGGTCTTTTACCTGACCAAGGACCTGGTGGTCATCGGCAAGCTTCCCGAAAATGACATCGAACTGAAAGACAGCACGGTATCCCGCCAGCATTGCCGTTTGCAGCGCGCGGGCAAGTGCTACAAGCTGGCCGACATGAACAGCACCAACGGCTGCTACGTCAACGGCCGGCGCGTCCGCTCCAAGTCCCTGGACGTCGGCGACAGGATCACCATCGGCCGGACCACGCTCATTTTCCAGTCGGTCGGCAAGGGGGAAAGTTACCGCGATTCCGACGACCAGAAGATCTCTCTGGTTCTTCCCGTGGACGAGCTGGTCAAGGCGGAAAACAAGCCGAAGCAAAAGAGCGAGGAATTGAATTTTTTGGCTTCCCTGACCGCCCTGGGCAAGAGCCTGATCGCTTCCCAGGACATCGAGGAGAATTTTCAAAAGCTCGGAGACCTGATTTTCAAGTTCGTCCACCCCGAAAAAATATTCATTTTTTACTATGACGAAAAACAGAATGACATCCACCTCAAATACACGTATTTCATGCAGGGGCAGAAGGACGATATCGCCAATATTTCCAAAACCATCGCCCTGAAGGCCATCCATGAAAAAGTGGCCATTCTCTCCTCCAACACGCGCAACGATTCCCGTTTCGACAGCTCCAACAGCGTCATCATGTACGGCATCAATTCCGCCATATCGGTCCCCATCTGGACCAAGGATTCCATCTACGGCCTGATCTACGTCGACACGACGAGCTTTTCCCAGGTGTTCGGAGAAAAGGACCTCGAGATCATGTCCATCATCGCCAACTTCGCCGGCTTCTCCATCGAGGGGATCAACAGCCTGGAAAAACTGAACCGCGAGCGGCGGCTGCGCGCGCGCCTGGAGAGGTACCATTCGCCGGCCGTGGTCTCGCGGCTGATGGAGTTCCAGGACAGCAACAGCAACGAGCAGATGCCGTACCGGGAATCGGAAGCCTCGGTCCTGTTCATGGACATCGTCAAGTTCACCTCGCGGGCGGAAAAGATGACCCCCATCGAAGTGGGCATGTTTCTGAACAATTTTTTCAGTGAAATGACCGAGATCATCTTCAAGCACAACGGCACCCTGGACAAGTTCATCGGCGACGGGATCATGGCCGTGTTCGGCATTCCCCTGGAATTCATCAACCATGCCGAGATGGCCATCGTTACCGCCCTGGAAATGATGGAGGAGCTGCGCGTGCTCAACGCCCAGATGCCGGCCGATGGCCAGATCAAGGTGCGCATCGGCATCCATTCCGGCAAGCTGATCTCGGGCGATTTCGGTTCTCCCAAGCGGCTGGACTATACCGTGCTGGGCAATACGGTCAACATCGCCTCCCGGCTGGAATCGGCGGTGGCGGGCAGCGACGAGATCGCCGTATCCGAGCAAACCTATCAGGCGACCCGCGAACAGTTCACGTTCGATTCGCTGGGAGAAAAAAAGTTGACGGGCATATCCCGGCCGCTGAAGGCGTACCGGGTCAAGGGACATAAGGGGGCAATATGAAAAAGAAATATCTCTGTCTGCTGGTGATGACGGCATTCCTGGCCTGCGGCGGCGGCAAGCCGCGCACGGCCCCGGGCCAGATGCGGCCGGGGTCGGCCGAATACCTGTCCAACCAGGGCGTGCAGCACCTCAATGACGGCCGTCTGGACCTGGCGGAAACATCGCTGCTGGAAGCGCTGCAAAAGAACCCGCGCTATGTCCCGGCCCTGAACGCTTTGGGGCTGGTCTATGCCTACCGGCGGGATTTCGCCAAAGCCATTGACACGCTGAACCGCCTGATCCTGATCAACCCGAAGTTCTATGACGCCTACAATCTGCTGGGCACGGTGTACACCGAACAGGGCAATTACCAGCAGGCCAAGGAAAAATTGCTGGTGGCGGCCAACGCCGATGAATACCTGACCCCGGAAAACGCTTTTGCCAACCTGGCGGTGCTGGAGCTCAAATTCGAAAAGTACGACGCGGCCCTGCGTTATGCCGAAAAAGGATTGTTGTTCAACCGGCGCTTCGCGCCGCTCTACAACCTGAAGGGCGTGGCCCTGGAAAACCTGAACAAGCCCGAGGAAGCGCTGGAAAATTTCGAAAAGGCGCTCAGCTTGGCCGTCGTTGCCGATCCCGCTTACCTGATCAACAGCGCCCGGGTCCTGTCCAAACTGGGGAACAAGAAAAAAGCCCTGGACAACCTTGAGCTGGCGCTGGGCAAAGCCCGTGACGATGCCCAGAAAGCGGAGATTATCAAGATGATCAAGGTTTTGGAAGGCGGCTGAAGCGCGGCGTTGACTTTTGGCGGTTTTGTTCTTATAATTCCTGGCACGATATACGGGGCGGTCGTGGTTTTATTTTTGAAAACCCAAGGAGGGCAAGATGAAGAAATTTGTTTGCAGCGTTTGCGGTTACGTGTACAACCCCGCGGACGGCGATCCCGATTCCGGGATCAAGCCCGGGACCGCGTTTGAAGATCTTCCCGAAGACTGGGTCTGCCCGGTTTGCGGAGCCGGCAAGGACGCCTTCGAGGCCATGGCCTGATTCAGCCCGAACCGGCGCTTCACCTGGAGGAAACATGGCGGCGATTGAAATCGCAAAAAACATCACATGCGTGGGCGCCCTGGATTGGGATCGGCGCCTTTTCGATGAA